>CAVYJH010000006.1:0-446459 GCA_963768735.1 uncultured delta proteobacterium
AAAAACATCCGGAACGGTTCAAGGGGAGGATGCTGTGAGACTGGCGTCACTGCCTGATGCTGTCTGGATGCCTCAACAAGCCATCGCCGACGAGCGATGGAGAGGTACACTAAATATTTGTGGAAAGTGTCTCATTTTCATTGACACGTTCCGTCATCTGACCTCCCGCTAAAGGGTAGCTCCAGCTGCGACGCCCGAGTCAATGGAGCGCTGTGTTATGTCTTTGTGTTTATCTTTTTTGTCTTCTTGGCATTGACATTCGCGTTGGCAGCAATGAGAGTCCTTCATCTTACCTTCTGAGTTGTAGCCCTCCTTAAACTGATGCCTCTCTCTCAATCTGACGATTGTCAGCACTGTACACGCCATCTGTTTGTTCACCTGCATCTGGTCACCGTCGTTGGATCAGCAATGAGTTAGCTATTGACTCGCCTAGAAAAAATTGACTCTGAGCCAGCCGTCACCTCCGTCTCCGGCAGCGGCCCAGGAGGACTAAAAGCGGTAAGTCGACCAATGTCAGACAATACGACCAGACACGAAATAACTTTCACCCACTGATCAAGTCTCCCTCATCAAGGATCGCAAGAACTTCTTCACCTTTCTTCGCTACCCCGGGGTGCAGCCGACAAACAATCAAGCGGAGCAGTCGATCCGCTTTCTGGTGATCTTTCGGAAAATCATGTTCGGCACTCGATCCATAAGCGGACTAAGAACGCATAGTATCCTGCCCAGCCTTGTACTTACCGCACTCAGGCAGGGAAGAAATCCACTAGAGTTTCTCCAAATTCTTCTCACGTCCAATACCGCCAAGGCCCAGGCTGCCCTGTATCAGAACACAAGCTGACAGGCATGGCGCAGAAGGGGGACTAAACTGTTACGATTTGCCAGGGATTCCAAGAAAGTAGAAAGGGAAACTTTATGATTAAATGGAAAATGACTCAGTGGGTGAAAGTTATCTGTCTGGTCGTATGTCTGACATTGGTCGACTTGCCACTGTCCTCCTGGGCCGCTGGGGGAGAATTATTTGATGCGGCTCGTTCAGGTGACCTCAAGCGGGTCAAGCTACTCATTGCTGCCAACGCGGATGCCAATGCGGTGAACAAAGATGGCGTTACGGCGCTCATTGCGGCGTCGGTTGGAGGCTACACAGAGGTAGTGAAGGCTCTCATTGCTGCCAACGCGGATGTGAATGCCAAGGACAAAGATACAGACATAACAGCGCTCATTGCGGCGTCGGCTGGAGGCTACACAGAGGTAGTGACGGAACGTGTCAATGAAAATGAGACACTTCCAGCAAATATTTAGTGTACCTCTCCATCGCTCGTCGGCGATGGCTTGTTGATCCAGACGGCGTCAGGCAGTGACGCCGGTGTCGGCATCCTCCCCTTGAACCGTTCCGGATGTTTTTCATAGGCAGCCAGCAGCACGTCCTTACGGTCTTCAATGATCCTGGACGCCTTTCCATAATGGACAGCCTCGGGGGTGAGAAGACCCAATCCCAAATGATAGTGCTCGGTATTGTACCAGGGGAAGAATGTCTGGCAAAAGGCCCTGGCATCCTGAATGGAACCGAACCTTTCAGGGAACTCAGGCCGGTACTTCATGGTCTTGAACTGAGATTCGGAATAGGGATTGTCATTACTGACCGAGGGTCTCGAATGGCTCCTGGTGACTCCAAGATCGGCCATGAGCAGGGCAACGGGCTTTGACGTCATGCTCGACCCCCTGTCCGCATGGATCAGGAGTTGATCCGGTTGGATCATTTGCTTGGCGCAGGTTTCCGCGATCAGTTTGCGGGCAAGGGCCGATAGTTCCCTGTGGGCTACCATCCACCCCACGACATAGCGGCTATAGATGTCGAGGATCACATAGAGATAAAAGTAGGTCCACTTTACCGGACCCTTGAGCCTCGTGATGTCCCAACTCCACGCTTCGTTGGGCGCTCTTGCAAGGATCTCCGGTTTTGCATACCGGGGACGGGATACCTGCTTTCTCCTCTCTTTCAGCTCACCCTCTTTTTCAAGGATCCGGTACATGGTGCGCACCGAGCAGAGATAGCTCTTCTCGTCGAGAAGGGTCGCGTAGATCTCCCGGGGCGCCTTGTCGATGAAGCGATCCGCATGAAGGATATCGAGTACCTCATCCCGTTCCTCGAAGGAGAGGGCCAAAGGAGAGGGACGGCATGAAGGCTCCTTCTCATGTGGATGCTGCCACCGGTAAAAGCCTGCACGGGATATGTCAAGGGCGTTGCAGGCCGGGCGGATACCCACTTCGTGGGCAAGCGACGCGGTGATGTTCATGACTTCTCCTCGCTTGATCCCTTGAGCAACTCGGCCACTTTTTTTTGGACGTCGATAATGAGTTCTGCCTGCTTGAGTTTATGCGCGAGCTTTTCGTTCTCCCGTTCCAACACTGCAATACGGCGGATGCCGGGATCAGTCTTTTGTGCGACAGGTCCTCTCTTCTTGGGAATAAGGCCCTGGGCAACCTGATGCCGCCACGAGGTGAGGCTCGACGAATAGAGACCTTCCCGGCGCAGAAGAGCTCCGATCTGACCCAGCTCAGTACAGCTCTCCGCCTCCTTGAGGATACGGAGCTTGTACGCTGCCGTGAATTTCCGGCGCACTGTCTTCTCCGGTACCTCCGGATCAGGGACTACCTTGGGGTGTGCCATTACGGACTTCTTCTCTTCCATGATCGTTCTTTCCTTCCCGCCCTCAGAGTCTAAACTATCGGGTGGGAAGTGTCTCACTTATATTGGCACAGAGGGTGAAGGCTCTTATCGCAGCCAACGCAGATGTGAACGCCAAGGACAAAGACAACTGGACACCGCTTATAAGTGCGTCAAGCAAGGGCTACACAGAGGTAGTGAAGGCTCTCATCGCTGCCAACGCAGACGGAGCGTGTCAATGAAAATGAGACACTTCCAGCAAGTATTTAGTGTACCTCGCCATCGCTCCCGGACGATGGCTTGTTGATCCAGACGGCGTCAGGCAGCGACGCCGGTTTCGGTATCCTCCCCTTGAACCGTTCCGGATGTTTTTCGTAGGCAGCTCGCAGCACGTCCTTACGACCTTCGATGATCCTGGACGCCCTTCCATAATGGACATCCTCGGGGGTGAGAAGACCCAACCCCAGATGGTAGTGTTCGTTATTGTACCAGGGGAAGAATGTCTGGCAAAAAGCCCTGGCATCCTCGATGGAGCCGAACCTCTCCGGAAATTCCGGTCGGTACTTCATTGTCTTGAACTGGGATTCGGAATAGGGATTGTCATTACTGACCGAGGGCCTCGAATGACTCCTGGTGACGCCAAGATCGGCCATGAGCAAGGCAACGGGTTTTGACGTCATGCTCGACCCCCTGTCCGCATGGATCAGGAGTTGATCCGGTTGGATCATTTGCTTGGCACAGGTCTCCGCGATCAGTTTACGGGCAAGGGCGGCGAGCTCTCTGTGGGCCACCATCCACCCCACTACATAGCGGCTGTAGATGTCGAGGATCACGTAGAGATAAAAGTAGGTCCACTTTACCGGCCCCTTGAGCTTCGTGATGTCCCAGCTCCACGCTTCGTTGGGCGCTCTTGCAAGGATCTCCGGCTTTGTATACCGGGGACGGGATACCTGCCTTCTCCTTTCTTTCAGCTCATCCTCTTTTTCAAGGATCCGGTACATGGTGCGCACCGAACAGAAATAGCTCTTCTCATCGAGAAGGGCCGCGTAGATTTCCCGGGGCGCCTTGTCGATGAAGCGATCCGTATGAAGGATATCGAGCACCTCATTCCGTTCCTCGAAGGAGAGAGCCAAAGGGGAGAGGCGGCATGAGGGTTCTTTCTCATGTGGGTGCTGCCATCGGTAGAAGCCCGCACGGGATACGTCGAGGGCGTTGCACGCCGGGCGGATACCCACTTCATGGGCAAGCGACGCGGTAATGTTCATGACTTCTCCTCGCTGGACCCCTTGAGCAGCTCGGCCACTTTTTTTTGGACATCGATGATGAGCTCCGCCTGCTTGAGCTTATGCGCGAGTTTTTCATTCTCCCTTTCCAGTTCGGTAATACGGCGCACATGGGGATCCGCTTTTTGCGCAGCAGGTCCTCTCTTTTTGGGAATGAGGCCCTGGGCAACCTGACGCCGCCACGAGGTGAGGCTCGACGAGTAGAGACCTTCCCTGCGCAGGAGGGCTCCGATCTGGCCGGGCTCGGTACAGCTGTCCGCCTCCTTGAGGATACGGAGCTTATACGCCGCCGTGAATTTGCGGCGCACCGTCTTCTCCGGCACCTCCGGATCAGGGACTGCCTTGGGGTGTGCCATCACTGAATTCTTCTCTTCCATGATCGTTCTTTCCTTCCCGCCCTCAGAGTCTAAACTATTGGGTGGGAAGTGTCTCACTTATATTGGCACAGAGGGGATGTGAACGCCAAGAACAAAAATAGCACTACAGCGCTTATAAGTGCGTCAAGCAAGGGCCACATAGAGGTGGTGAGGGCGCTTATTGCAGCCAACGCGGATGCGAACGCCAAGGGCAAAGACAACTGGACACCGCTCATGAGTGCGTCAAATAGTGGCCACATAGAGGTAGTGAAGGCTCTTATTGCTGCCAACGCCGATGTGAACGCCAAGAAGAAAGACAACTGGACACCGCTCATGCTTGCGTCAAATAGTGGCCACAGAGAGGTCGTGTGGGCGCTTATTGCAGCCAACGCGGATGCGAACGCCAAGAACGAAGATGGCGCTACAGCGCTCTTCTTAGCGTCAGTTAAAGGCCACATAGAGGTAGTGAAGGCTCTCATCGCTGCCAACGCGGATGTGAACGCCAAGACTAAAGAGGCCGCCATACCAACGCTTACGGCGGCTTCAATTAAAGGCCACACAGAAGTGGTACGGGCTCTTATTGCGGCCGGAGCCGACGTAAATGCCAAGAACGAAGATGGCGCTACAGCGCTCTTCTTAGCGTCAGTTAAAGGCCACATAGAGGTAGTGAAGGCTCTCATCGCTGCCAACACGGATGTGAACGCCAAGGACAAGAATGGTCGTACGGCCCTCATGCTTGCGTCAAACAAGGGCCACGCAGATGTTGTGAGGCTTCTGGAACTGGCTGGGGGACAGCAAATAGCCGCAGAGAGAATTGCGCCAGTTATCATTGAGGTGAAGGACTATAAGAAAGTACTCAAGGCCTTTATTGATAGCATTATTGGGGCCAAGGTCGGCATAGCGCTTGAGATGGAGACAAACGAATTAGTTACGTCTTCTGCGGAAGCGTTGACTCCTGAAAAAATAGAAACTTTCCTGGTGTCCCTCAATACATGCGAGCCAGAAACGGTGAAAACAAACGGACCTTCATTAGATAGAGTTAGGAAAATGGGACGATGCATGGTCCGGATAGGTACCTCAAAGAAAGGCACTTTTATCACCTTTACTCAAGCGGGTACCCAGGTGAAGTGAGGGGAAGAGAGGGGACGAGAGGGGGCGTAATTGAAATTGTGACATTTAGAATCTCTTCAGCTTGAATCACCTTAAAGAACTGCCCTCCCCGGTTAGGACACCTGGTGCCGCACTCGGCTCTTATGACCACTAGTCTAACCACTTGAAAGCGTGCCGTGCAAGAAGAAAAACAAAAATAAGAAGAAAAACAAAAACATCAATAACAGGAACTGTCAAGTCATGTACCGGCCGCCGTTGATGTTTATGGTCTGACCAGTAATATAACCGTCATGAAAGAGCATCACCGCCACGGCGGCCACTTCTTCCACGGTACCGAACCGCCCGACCGGCACAAGGTCCGGATGCAGGCCGGGTAAAGCGGCAGCCATCCCTGTAGCGATCGGCCCCGGTGTGATGGAGTTGGCTGTTATCCCTTCCGCGGCAAGAAGCGAAGCATAGAAGTGTGGAAAGACAATGGGGCCAGGTCTTTCATTGTAGTATACCGTGCCGTTCGTCCCTGACAATCCGGCTCACCTGGAGGGGAAACTTTGGAGGAGGGGCATAGGGGGGACATCCCCCAGCGTTGCTCTGACCTGGTTGTGCTGCCACCCTGTTTATCCGGTCGGTGCTCCAAGGATCGCTTGCACGTCGCCGAGGGTGACCATCAACGTCATGGGATCGAGCGGGGACGGCTCGAAGCCGAGGGCCAGATAGAAGGCTTTGGCTTGCTCGGAGATGGCGTGAACGACGATGCCTCGAATGCCCATGCTGTCGGCAGCGTTGGTGATTCGCGCGGCGCAGTCGCGGAACAGCGCCCGTCCCAACCCACGTCCCTGCCAGGCGCTGTCTACCGCGAGACGGGCGAGCAAAGCGATGGGGATAGGGTCGGGCATATTGCGCCGGAACCGGCCAGGCGCGCCACCGAGGCTGATCGCGCCGGAGGCGACGGCATAATAGGCGATGACGCGATGGCCTTCTGCCACGACGAAGGTGCGGGTCGCACCGCTGGCCTGGTTGCCGCGCGCGCGGCGCTTCAGCCAGTCGTCGAGTGAAGGAATTCCTGAGAAGAATTCCGATAGCTCGTGCCTATCGGCAAGCGGCTCCGGTGCGGAGAGCGGCACGCCTACTCCCAGAGAGCGGCGGTCTGAAGCGCCCGCCGCAGCTTCTCATTCGGATGCGGCGGCTCGTCGAGGCGCGCCCGGAAGGCGTCGAAGGCTTCGGGACCAACAACAAACAGAGCGCGGTCCAACAGCGCATCCTCGGCCGCGCGGCGGGCGGCTTCGAGCACGAAGTCGGTCTTGGTTTTGCCGGTGAGTTGGGCGGCGCGGTCGATCAGCTCTCGATCATCCGGCTTGATGCGAAGATTGAGGGTGTCGCGGCGTGCGGTCGGTTTTGAGTTTGACATGTGAGCCTCCATCAAAGATACCATAGCACATCGTAACGCCATTGTCATTACAAATCAACGGTCACTGTCTATAATTTCAGCTTTCATGCGGCGACTCTCACAAAACGGTTTTACCGGCATAGCCAGCCATTCACCTATGGCCTGTGGGGTAGTCTGGCCCTGTTAATATCTTCGTACTTGGATGGATTCCGAACAAGGTCCACCTTGGGCTATCCTTTGGCTGTTTTTCAAGAAGAGCGTCCCTCACAGTCAGAGCGTGCCCCGGCGGCTTTGATGCAGCGTGGTTTATTAGCGCCAGCTATAGACGGTCATCGGGTCCTCCGGGTCTGCCGCCCATTCCTGCGCCGAGCCGTCATAAAGCAACACGTTCTTGTAGCCGAGCATCTGGGTGAGGAGGAACCACCACGTGGAGCTAAAATCGCCCACATTGCAATAGACTATGATCTCCTTCGATTTGTCCGTCCCTATGACGTTGGCGGCCATCGCCGCGATGTCGTCTCTGCTCAGCAATGTTCCCTCCTTGGTATATACCCAGGGGGCGGGCAGATTGACGGCACTCTTTACGTGGCCCGGTCTCGGCGCGAAAGGCTCTGTGGCTACGCCGAAATAGAGATTCGCGTCCCTGTTGTCCACGATGGTCGATTTTCCTATCTTGCTCATCACATAGGATTTTGAGGCAACAACTGCCCTGTTGACCCTGGCCTTGTACTCCACCGCCTTCGGCGCAACCCGCCCGATGGAGACGCTCCTCTTCTCCTCCAGCCACCTGGCATTGCCCCCATCGAGAACGGCCACGTCCTTCAATCCCGCGGTGATCATGGTCCATGCCACACGGGTGGCATTGGCCCTGCTGTAATCGTTGTCAGCCGAACTTACGACTACGACCAGGGAATCAGGTTTTATCCCCAGGGCGCCTATTAGGGCAAGGACGTAATCGTCCGCTGGCAGTTCGAGCTGGAGTTTATCCTTATCTATGATCCAGTAGCCGAAAAACATGTTGACGGCGCCCGGAATGTGTCCTTCATGATACTCCTCGCCCTCCCGTATATCGATCGTCGTCAGTCGTGGATTGTTGAGGTTCTGCTCCAGCCAGTCGGTCGAGACAAAAGGCGGGATTTCGCGGGCGAAGCCAAGAGCCGGAATCGCCGCGGCAAGAGCAAGAAAAAGACAGACAATCCCGAAGTCTTTCATATTTCCCTCCGCAGTGAAATAATGATTCTCTTTATCATAATGAATACTTCAGGCTGGCATAAGGAGATTACCCCAGGGTTGTTGCGTCTTCATCAAGGTTTTGTGAAATATTCGTTAACCTCACACGTTTCGGGAGGCAATGGTGATATCGATCGAGGCATGCGTTTCCCAGTTACCGTTGATTGGCATCCAGCAGAGGCGATAGCCCCGAGCAGTGGCGAGCGCGCCTTGCAGTCCTCGTCAGAGAATATAACGCGCTCTTCCTTCACTTCTGTCCGGAAAGCCGCCGAGGGTATGAGTATAACGGGACCACGACCATTGCGTTAGGGTTTCACGAGAGAAGAGGCGGAGCCTTTTAGTGCCCCGCCTCTTTGTGAATTAAGAAAGTCTGAACTTAATGCTACTGCCTCTTGATGGGAGCAAGTGCTGAAAGACCCGGGTTGAGAAACTGAGGGTTGCCGGGTAGCGACACCGAAGAGGCGTTGAGGACCTGGATGGGCATCGGCTCTTCCCAGAAGTCAGAGAATGCCGCCGGCTGGTTGAAGGTCTTCTCGCCGCTGAGGCCGGCGTTCTTGCCGCTGCCGTTGTTCATGACGGGTGAATAGGTACTGAAGTGGATGGTGCCGGCGTCCATGTTGAACTGCATGAGGCGGATCCAGCCATCACCGCCGGGGTCGAGAGTTTTGGCCGTCGGTATCGAGCCGTCGTGGGCGGTGAGGTTACCCTGGTAGTCGGTCAGCACCTGATAGACGGGGTGGCCGGCAAGGTTATTGTCGATGCGGATGTTCTCCCCCTGAGAAATCCCGTTGACCGGGGAATTCCACGAGTGGCCACAGAGGACCAGGAATATCTGGTCGTTATTCTTGATGAACTTATCCCACACCTGCTGTGCGCTGTTGCAGCCGCCCGGAGAGGTGGCGCCCTGCGGGGCGCCCGTGCAGGAGCCGATGGTTGTCAGGTAGGCTGCGGCATTGCGCGAGGCGGTAACCGCCAAAGGCGGGCTCATGTCCCCCGCTGGAGGGGGGCTAAGGTATGAGTGGGTCGTCACGATGGTGGCATAACCCGGGTGGGTGCTCACCACGGCCTGCGCCCATGCCAGGACCGCATCGCTCGGCTCCAGTTGCAGGGAGATGTGGAGAAAGTTCTTGCCCCCTGCCCGGAACGTCTGGTAGCTCGAGAGACCCGGGTTATAGGACAGGTTGTCGGAGGCGCCGCCGTACCATGACTTGCCGGCGAACAACGACGACTTGGAGCCGAAATATTTGACCCACATCTTCGTGCTGACGAGCGGGCTGTTGCTGGCTGTGGTGTACGCGTAGTTGTCGTAGTCGTGGTTGCCAATGGACATGCCGAAAGGCACGCCGGCGTCAGCCAGGATTTGCATCGCGGCCAGCCCCCGGTCCCATTCGACTCCGCCGCCGTAGGGGACGGTATTGCCCGGCGTACCGTTCGTGCCGTCGCCGTTCTGGACCACGTCTCCCACGTGAGTGACGAAAACGAGGTTAAGGTAGGTCTTGTTGTTTGCGAGGTACTCCGTTTCCGCATTGAATTCCTGGGTGCTGGCAGGCTGCGTCTTCGTATTGTCGACATAGTTCTGCGTGTCGGGGATGACGGCGATGGTGAAGGTATTGTCCGCAAAGGCACCCGGAGCGAACCAGACGGAGACGCCGACAAACATAGCGAACACCGCCAGTATTGCGAGTCGTTGTGAGGGTCTTCTCATTATTTCCTCCAGAATGGTTTGTTTTATGACCTATGCTGCCCGGCCCTTCTGCTGAAGCGGAACGAAGCAAGGCCGGCGAGGCCGGGGGCGAAGAGAAGCAGGGCCGAAGGAATAGGAACCGGCGAGCCGACAAAACCGTGCTCTCCCCCGAGGGAATCGTCGTAGAAACCGACGATGTTTTTCCCGTCTATGCCATAGACGAGGGTGGCCGTGGCACCGGGAACGTCCACGGAGGCAAAAGTCGAGCCGTTATAGACAAAGCCGTGCAGGTTGAAGATTGCATCGTAGAATCCCCCCACGACCGTATTCCCGCTCATGCCCTCGGCGAAGGTGTAGTTTGTGCCGGGCATGTTAAAGGTCGTGTAGGTGCTGCCGTTATAGATAAAGCCGTGGTAACCCGTTCCGTCGAGATAATATCCGTCCACGTTGCTCCCGCTCGCGCCTAAGGCATAGGTCGCGATCGAGCCTGTGACATTGATGGTGGTGTAGCTCGTGCCGTTGTAGAGAAAACCGTAGGTGTGGCCCGTTGCGTCGGCGTAATACCCCACGACGTTGTTCCCGCTTATGCCGAAGGGGGTAGTGTAGGACGAGCCCGTGACATTGATGGTGGTGTAGCTCGTGCCGTTATAGAGGAAGCCGTGGCCCGTCCCTGTTGCGTCGTTGTAAATGCCGACCATGTTGTTCCCGCTTACGCCGAAGACATAGGTTCCCGATTGTCCACTGTTGTAAGCGCCCGGGGCGTTGATCGTGCTGTAGCTCGTGCCGTTGTAAAGAAAGCCGTACGTCCCTGTTGCGTTTTGGTAATATCCCACGATGTTGCTGCCGCTTATACCGCAGGCGTCAGTGGAGAAGGCGGACGGGGCATCGAGGGTGGTGAAATTGTAATCCGCACGCGCGGGCACCGCGAAAGCCGTGACGAGAGCGAGCGTTGCCAATATTACGAGTAAGTGCGAAAGTTTTTTCACTGTCTCCTCCATTAATGTTGTTTATGACCTATGCTGCCTGCTCTTTCTGCTGAAGCGGAACGAAGCGAGGCCGGCGAGGCCTGGGGCGAAGAGAAGCAGGGCCGAAGGAATAGGAACCGAGGCGATACCGACAAAGTTGTGCTGTCCCCCGAGGGAATCGAGGTAGAAACCCACGACGTTGTTGCCGCTTATGCCGTAGATGACGGTGCTCGCGGCGCCGGGAACGTCGACAGTGGTGAAAGTCGAGCCGTTGTAGACAAAGCCGTTCATGTTGTAAATCGCGTCGTAGTAGCCCCCTGCGACGTTATTCCCGCTCATGCCCTCGGCGAAGGTGCCATTCGAGCCGGGGACGCCGAGGAGCGTGTAGGTGCCGCTTGTCATGTTATAGATATAGCTCTGGTATCCCGTTGCGGTCCAATAATATCCGGTCACGTTGCTCCCGCTTATGCCTAAGGCATAGGCTCCCCCGCCGCCCGGGTTGTTGATGGTGGTATAGCTCGTGCCGTTATAGACAAAGCCGTGAGTCCCGGTTGCGTCTTGGTAATACCCTACGACGTCGTTGCCGCTCATGCTCCAGGGGGTAGTGGAGGACGCCCCGGGAACGTCGATGGTGGTGTACGTGGTGCCGTTATAGAGAAAGCCGTTACCGCCGCTGTAAGACCCTACGACGTTGTTGCCGCTTACTCCGTAGGCAGTCGTTGATTTCGCGCCCGGGAAATCGATGGTGGTGTACGTGGTGCCGTTATAGAGAAAGCCGTTACCGCCGCTGTAAGACCCTACGATGTTGTTCCCGCTTATGCCGTAGACGCTCGTGCGGGCGGCGCCCGGAAAAGAAAGACTGGTGAACGTGTAATCCGCACTCGCGGGCGCGGCAAGCGCCATGACGAGGGCAAACGCCATTACAAGAAACATGATCCTTTTCATTGTTTGTCTCCTTTTTTTCTCACTTGAACATATTCGACACCAATTGAGGCTTTGAGGCGCACCGATTGCACCCGGCCTACCCATCCGCAACGTCACGGCCTCTCCATGGGCCTATCACCCCCTTATCCTGGAAGTGTCCACGCGGCACCGATGCCATGCCAGATCTTATTGTTGTGTGAACCGGTACCACTTTACCTTGCCCGTGTTTCAGGGCCATGGAAAGTGCGCGAATAACGCGCGAATAGCGGGTGAATACCGGGTGAAGAGTGCGCGTATAGCGGGTGAATACCGGGTGAATAGCGTGTTAAGCAGTTTCCATCCAGAAGCTCTCACCTTGCATGTCACTCACATTTCGTTCTTGTCTCCTCTATCGTGCAGGAGTAAGATGGTAGAAAGTACCGCCTTCGTGTAGTAGTGTGAGACGCGAACAAACGTGAGAGGAGGTAACGATGGCAATTGATGTGAGAATTATCCACGCGCGCGACTTCGTCAAAGCGGCGCCGGAAGGAAAGCTCGATTTCGAAAAGAGCAAGAACCTGCTTGCGGAGATCGCGTCGGCCGCATCTTCTCTGGGCGACTATGAAATAATCCTGGACACGCGAAAGGCGCAGGTGGAAATCTCCGTCACCGGCCTTTGGTACCTGGCGGTTGAGCTGAGCAATCTTCGTAAGACCTTTTCTCGAAGGACCGCTGTTCTTTGTCCGTCAGAAGGGTTTAACAACGCAGAGTTCTTTGCCCTCTGCGCCCAAAACAGAGGCTTGCGAGTCAGTGCATTCACTTCCTTTGAGGATGGAATCGAATGGCTCACTGCGAATAGGGCCTGACGCCAGGAAGAATTGATCCAGATCCTCGGGAGGGGGCACTGCATGCCCTTCCATGCGCCTGATTCGGCTATGTTCTTTGTCGGGTTAGTCAACTACGTTACTGATCTCAGACAGTGAAAGCAGGAGAAATGGAAAGGGCAGGGCCCTTTGCTGACCCTGCCCTCCCGATAAATCGAACCTCAAGTTACTTCTTGAACCTCCTCCTTATTGCTGCCAGTCCCACAAAGCCCGGAGCGAGCAGCAGCAGGCTGGGAGGCAGAGGAACCGGGTTAGTGTAGTTCCGTGTTGCTTCGAGGAAGACGTCCGTACCCGAATACACCAAGGTAAAAAGGGACGCGTCGGTTGCGGTGAGCGAGGTGAAGGTCGTCCCGTTCAAGCCGGCAGAGTGAAGGATGTCAATCTCCTCGTTTGCGGCCAGCGTTGCGCCGGGAAGGAGGTTGATCTGCACGGTGCCGCCCAACGCGGCCTTACCTGTCACCTGGAGCTGGCTGAAGTCCGTTCCCGCCATCGCTGTGTTTGCCAGCTTGAGGATGTCGATGGCGAGGACGCCCGTGTTCGTGTAGTTGCCGGTGATAGTGAGGACGCCCGGCGAATTGCCCGGATGCACCGTACCGTTGGGACCAACCGTCACGTTGCCGACGACCGTTCCGGATCCCGAGAGTATGCCCCCGTTGATCCCGATAGCGCTCGTACCGGCGTTGAGAATCCCAGCCCCGGCGACCGAGGTGAGGCCGCTCGTCTGTGTGTAGCCGCCGATTACGTTCATGGTGCTTCCCGGACGGACGGCTAAGGTGCCTTGGTTGTTAAAAAGGTTGTCCGTCTGGATGTTGAGAGAAGAGACTGCATTCGCGATGATGGTACCCTTATTGTCCAGGCCGATATAGCCCGCTCCGATCTGGCCCGCTCCCTGGATGGTGTGGTTCGTATCGTTGGTGAGCGTCATGCCGGTTGTGCCATATATGCGGTTATAAGGGCTATCGCTGAGCGTGAAGGTGCCGTTGCCGGTGAGGGTCGTATTGTCGTTCAGGAACAGATCGGTGTAATTGACTGTCGAGCTCAGCATCATCTGCCCGTTGTTGGTGAAGGTACCGGCAGTATAGGTTCTGGTATTGTTGGCCATGGTGAAGGTGCCGCTATTCGTAAAATTGAGGAGATTGTTCAGCGTAGCAACACCCGTCACGTTCAGGTTTCCACCTGCGTTTATCGTCAGTGTCCCACCGTTTACCGTGCCGTTCCCGATCTCGATAGTCGAGCCCGCACCGCTCGTGGTGATTGTTCCACCCGCGTTGTTGACAACGGCGCCCCCGGCCATCTGGACCGTCGTGCCGTTCAATGCCCGGATCATGCCTATGTTGGTGAATGTTCCTCCATACAATTGGAGGGTACCCACTGTTGCCTGCATTACCCCCGAGTTCGTTGCTCCCGGGGCCCCAGGATAGATTTGCAGCATATTGCTTGCATTGGCGCTGATGGTACCCTTATTGTCGAGGCCGATATAGCCCACCCCGATCTGGCCTGCTCCCTGGATGGTGTGGTTCGTATCGTTGGTGAGCATCTTGCCGCTTATGCCGTATATACGGTTGTAAGGGCTATCGCTGAACGTGAGGACGCCGGTGCCGGTGAGGGTCGTATCGTCGTTCAGGTACACATCGGTGTAATTGACTGTCGAGTTGATCGACATCTGCCCGTTGTTGGTGATAGTACCGGCAAGATAGGTTGTGATATTGTTATTCGCTACAAATGTCCCGTTGAGGGCGATAGGCCCGTTGAGCGTTGCGGCGTTGAGATTCTGTATGATCCCGGAACCGGACGTGGCGAGTGTGCCCCCGTTCATCGTGGCCCCGTTAAGTTCCACCACGGAGCCGGTGAGCGCTTGGATAAGACCCCCGCTGTTATTAAAGGTGCCGTTAGATAATCTCAGGAAACCGCTGTTGCTTGCCTGCATGGTTCCCGTGTTGGTAACTCCGACAGCTGCGGATACCTCCAGACGATTGGCCGAGTTCAGGTTTGCGCTGATGGTACCCTTATTGTCCAGGCCGATATAGCCCACCCCGATCTGGCCTGCTCCCTGGATGGTGTGGTTCGTATCGTTGGTGAGCGTCTTGCCGCTTATGCCGTATATGCGGTTGTTAGGGCTATCGCCGAGCGTGAGGGTGCCGTTGCCGGTGAGGGTCGTATCGTCGTTCAGGTACAGATTGGTGAAATTGACGGTCGAGCTCAGCATCATCTGCCCGTTGTTGGTGAAGGTGCCGGCAGTATAGGTTGTGCTATTGTTGGCCATGGTGAAGGTGCCGCTATTCGTAAAATTGAGGAGATTGTTCAGCGTAGCGACACCCGTCACGTTCAGGTTTCCACCTGTGTTTATCGTCAACGTCCCACCGTTTACCGTGCCGTTCTTGATCTCGATGGTCGAGCCCGCACCACTCGTGGTGATTGTTCCGCCTGCGTTGTTGACGATGGCGCCCCCGTCCATCTGGACCGTCGTGCCGTTCAATGCCTGGATCATGCCTGTGTTGGTGAATGTTCCTCCGTACAATTGGAGGGTGCCTACTGTTGCCTTCATTACCCCCGAGTTCGTTGCTCCCGGGGACCCCGGATAGATTTGCAGCGTATTGCTCGCATTGGAGACGATGGTACCCTTATTGTCCAGACCGATATAACCCACCCCGATCTGGCCTGCTCCCTGGATGGTGTGGTTCGTATCGTTGGTGAGCGTCTTGCCGCTTACGCCGTATATGCGGTTGTAAGGGCTGTCGCCGAGCGTGAGGGTGCCGTTGCCGGTGAGGGTCGTATCGTCGTTCAGGTACAGATCGGTGTAATTGACTGTCGAGGTGATCGACATCTGCCCGTTGTTGGTGAAGGTACCGGCAATATAGGTTGTGGTATTGTTATTCGCTGTAAATGTCCCGTTGAGGGCGATAGGCCCGTTCAGCGTTGCGGTGTTGAGATTCTGTATGATGCCGGAACCGGACGTGGCGAGTGTGCCCCCGTTGATCGCGGCCCCGTTGAGTTCCACCACGGAGCCGGTGAGCGCCTGGATAAGACCCCCGGTGTTCGTAAAGGTACCGTTAGATAACCTCAGGAAACCGCCGTTGCTTGCCTGCATGGTTCCCGTGTTGGTAACCCCGAGCGCTCCGGATATCTCCAGACGATTGGCCGAGTTCAGGTTTGCGCTGATGGTGCCCTTATTGTCCAGAGCGATATAGCCCACCCCGATCTGGCCTGCTCCCTGGATGGTGCTGTTCGTATCGTTGGTGAGCGTCTTGCCGCTTGTGCCGTATATGCGGTTGTTAGGGCTATCGCCGAGCATGAGGATGCCGTTGCCGGTGAGGGTCGTATCGATGTGCAGGATCAGATCGGTGTAGTTGCCTGTCGAGTTTATCGACATCTGCCCGTTGTTGGTGATGGTCGCACTTGCCGAGCCGGGGCTTCCCGACACTCCAAGAGCGTAATTGTTCTGGATGTTAACCTGTGCCCCGCTCCCGATGGTCAGGTTGTTGATCGTGGGGCTAATGTCGAGGTTGACCACGGCCGTGTTTTGGGGAACGAACACGTTGTAGTTATCGCTGCTGTTATTCGGCACAACATCGATATCCCAATTTACCGCGGTGTTCCAGAAGCCGAGCCCTCCGTTCCATGTGGCGGCGACGTTGTCGGCCGCCCAGACCGGCGGGCTTGCAAGAGAGAGCACCATAAAGAGGCAAAATAACCCACGTATCAGAAGCCTACTCCTCAAAAGTGTCAAGGTTTTACCACCCATTTCTTCCCCCTTGTCCGGTAGTGTATGTTTTTGGCGCGGCCCGGCTGCCTGACCGCTGAATGACATCCTACTGCCTCCCAGGCCGGTGTATTCCTCTCCCACCCTCACGGATGGTGTAGCTTTTTCGGATTACCTTATGGTTACGATGTAATACGGACAAAAGGCGATGTCAAGGAAATGTACAAGTTCCGAAAAAAATAAAGTTCTTTTTGCTTTGCGGAGTGGTCACGGGTCGTTCCTGTGGGCGAAAACAGGTTCGGCAATTGAAAGTGGGTATGAGACGAACTACATTAGATTATCGGGACTATGCCTGGAAGTAATTATGCCGCAAATTGAGCATGAAATGGAGGGACTTATGAAAAGTATCGAAGTAAAATCGTTTGATTTTCCCGATGAGGCAAGGACATTTGATAAGGGCAAGCTCGAACTTGTCGATGTCAACGGGCGTATGGTTGGACGGGCAACGCTCGAACCTGGATGGCGATGGTCGGAATCGCTCAAGCCGATGGCCAAGACAAAAAGCTGTGAGGCCCCACACTTTCAGTATCACCTTTCCGGCACACTTCACATAAAGACCGATGACGGAGCAGAAAGGGACGTGAAGGCGGGAGAGGTTTCCATGCTGGGGAGCGGACACGACGCGTGGGTCGTCGGCGACGAGCCTGTCGTGATAATCGATTTTCAAGGTATGGTGGACTACGCGAAGCAGCAATGAAGGCCCTCATATGGGGGTAGGGTCCTCAGCCGCCCTGAGACCCAAGACAGGTGAATGATGAATTCCAGTTCAAAGTACACCATCCGGCGGTCTGCTTCCGTAGCGGAAGCGCCGTTAGAGACCAGGCGGGATTGGTAGTGATCAAACAATGCCTTAGGTGCTTCGACTGGCGGAGCGCTCGGCGGCCATTCAAGGAACTGCTGTCAGATCCCTTCGTCTGCCACGGATACCTGAGGGCTATGCGTTGCGTTCGTCATTTTGAAACCTTCTCTTCCAAGATCCCTCTCCTACGTTTTTGACTCAACACAGTCGTTGGGTCCTCTCGGCCACTCTCCATTGCCGGTCCACTTATGGCCTCCCGCCAACACTCTAGAGGCCGCGATTGCGAAGAGGAGCAGAAGAAGTGTCAGAATGGTGGATATCAAACAGTAAATGCAGAAGGCGTGGATGAGGGTGAGATCGATATACATGAAGCCTATCGAACCGCACACGCCTAGGGCAGTGCAGAAAAGCACCACTACGCGCAAACCGCGCGAGGACGAGGCGAAGGCAAGAAGTGCCGCAAGCACGAACATGACCGAATAAAAGATGAGGCCGAAATACCCTATCGGCACGTCGTAGATGCGCCCATGCGGACTGTAGGCCACGGTATTGCATCCGTCGATGGGAGGGGGACACCACAACAATCGACCGGTGTAGATCATATAACAGTCATACGCCGCGATGGCCATTCCAAGAAGCGCGAACACGAGCATGAAGTACGGGACGAAGGCTGTCTTCTTCATTGAGATACCTCCTTAGTGGGTTATGTGAATATATATTCACATATAGGGCAAAAAGAAATCAACACACAAGCTGCATGAAATTGCTCCACAGTTTTCCCGCCTCCACCCTGATGTCGAAGGATTCAGCGCCGATAGTCCAGCGGAGCGCCGTCGATTGGATCAACCCGAGAAAAGTCAGCGCCGTCTCCCTTGGCGACAGGCCTTGACGAAAGTTTTCCTCATCAATGCCCGCAGCGATGATACCGGCCAGCGTCTCCACATAGCTTCGTAATCGCAAGGATATCTTTTCCCCCAACTTTCTATTGTCGAGGCGGATGTCCTCGGAAAAGATCAGGCGCGGCATTCCCGGGTGCTCCTCGATAAGGGCCATATGGGAAAAAAAGATAGCCTCCAGTTTCTCTATAGGCCTCCTGCTTCCCGCCGCAATAGTTGCCGCCTTTCCCATGACGGACGCCCCTATGAAGTCCACAAGCGCAGAATAGATGGCGTCTTTGCCCTTGAAATGTCTGTAAATGTTGGCTTCACTCATCCCGGCCGTTTCAGCGATAGCGGCAATAGTGAGGGATCCGGTCCCGCCCTTGCCTAATACTTTAAAGGCAGCTTGGACGATTTCTTCTCTTCTTATGTGGGTGCTCTTTTTTTCTCTCATACTAATGTGAAGAACTATTCACATTAAACCCGAGATGAGTTTCAATGTCAAGGAATTCTTATTTGTGGAGCGGCCGGGGGTGGCGGGGTCATCTTACACTATGGGTGAAATCTGCGCAGGCGTTCGGCAGCTTCCTGGAGGGTCTCGATCTTCTTGGGAAAACAGAAGCGTATCTTCCCGGTGCCCAGTTCCTTGCGGCTGTAGAAGGCGCTGCCGGGCACGGTGGCTACTCCGCCCTTTCCGGTCAGTTCAAGGGCGAACTCGACATCGTCTTTCCATCCCCATGGACCGAGATCGGTCATGATATAGTAGGCTCCGGAGGGTTTGTAGGCGGTAAACCCCACTTCCTGGAGGGTTGAGAGCAGCAGGTCTCTTCTCTCGCTGTAACCCTCTGCAAGGCGAGTGTAATAAGTCTCATCCATGGTGAGCGCAAAGGCGGCCCCCTCCTGGAGCGGATGGGGTGCTCCGACTGTGAGGAAATCATGGACCTTCCGGATGGAGGCTGTTACGGAAGAGGGCGCAATGACCCATCCAACGCGCCACCCGGTAAGGCTGTAGGTTTTCGAAATGGAATTAACCGTCACCGTGCGGTCCTCCATGCCGGGGAGCGCTGCCATGCTTACGTGCCTTGCCCCATCGTAGAGGATGTGTTCATAGATCTCGTCGGTAATCGCGACCGTTCCCCATCTCTGACAAAGGCGGGCAACACACTGGAGTTCCTCTTTTGTAAAGACCTTGCCTGTCGGGTTATTGGGCGTATTGATAATTATGGCTTTAGTCCTGTTGTTGAAGGCAGCGGTCAATTCCTTCTCGTCAAAGCTCCAATCGGGCTCATGAAGGGTAACGAAGCGGGGAAAGGCACCGCATAGGATCGTGTCGGGACCATAGTTCTCGTAGAAGGGCTCGAAAATAATCACCTCCTCCCCCGGGTCTACCATGGCGACAAGGGACGAGATCATGCCTTCCGTGGAACCGCAGCAGACGGTGATCTGTTGTTCCGGATCGACAGATATGCCATTGTAGGAGGCACACTTGTCGGCTATTGACCGGCGCAGACGGGGTGTCCCCCATGTAATCGAGTACTGGTTGACGTCCTCCTGTATGGCACGGATGGCCTCTTCCTTGATGCTCTGGGGGGCAGGGAAGTCGGGATACCCCTGGGCGAGGTTAATCCCCTGGTGGGCGAGGCAGACTCGCGTCATCTCTCTGATCACGGATTCCGTAAAACGAAGAGCCTTCTGTGAACTAAAGCCGTTCATAATCGGTCTGCCCGTTCCTCACCTCTTGAGAAGTTTCTTGCCCAACTCCCACGCCTTGCCTATCTCGTCTCCCAGGGCGACATACCTGCGATCCGCCATAGAGAGTATGAAGGGCTTCATCTTTACGAGGTCGGGCACGCCGCTTGTCATGAACTGTTCGTCGGTGTAAGCCGCCACGACCTCTCCTATAAAAAGCTCGTCGCCCGGCAGCTCTACGTTCTTCACGAGCCTGCATTCCAGGTTGTAGGGGCACTCCTTGACCATGGGCGCGGTCTTCAGTTTTCCGTAAAAGACCTCGAAGACCTTTGATTTGTCGTGCTTCTTCCCCGAGACGATGCCGCAGAAGTCGGTCGCCTCCGCCATGGAGACAGAGGGGATATTGACGCTGAACGTGCCGTTCTCCGTGATGCCCGGGTTGGAATAGTGGCCCTTGCCTAGGGCGAGCATGAGATAGGGTGGCTTAAAGTTGACCATGCTGAACCAGGCGACAGTGAGGAAGGTGGCCTTACCGGCGACGTTGACGCCCACCAGGGAACAGGGCATGGGATAGCAAATATTGTCCGTTCCGATCTCTTTCTTCTCTGCCATTGGTATCCTCCTTTTTCCTTATCGCAATTATAATACGCACAGGGGGAGAGTGAAGGTCAAGGATAGCCGCACCCCACGCCGGTGTACCGCCCCGCCTCCGATCCTCCGGCAGCTTGTCGGGGCCGAGGCGATTTTTGATGCATGGCGCTAAATTGGCCCGGCCGGCAAACTTTACTCAGGGCGTGCTACAGGGCCTGGCGGCGGCCCCGTAACAGTCGCTCAAGGTGGTAATGGTCGGCTCAGGCCCGCACAACGGACAATTCGGACTCTTCCCGACGGCAATTGTCCTGAAGTCGGCTTCAAGGGCGCTGTACATGAGGAACCTCCCCATAAGGGGCTCCCCCTTTTTGAGTATGAGCTTAAGGGCTTCCGCGGCCTGCACGAGGCCGATCTGTCCGGGGACGACGCCCAGGACCCCGACCTCGCTTCAGGTCGGCGCCTGGTCCTGTGGGGGCGGTTGAGGCAGCAGGCAGCGCAGGCACGGCCCCCCCTGCGCGGGGAAAAAGACCGCGGCCTGCCCCTCCGTCCTCACGGCCCCGCCGAAGATATAGGGCTTTCCCGCAAAGAATGCGGCGTCGTTGAGGAGGTACTTGGTCTGGAAATTGTCGGAGCCGTCGAGGAGGATATCGAAGTCCTTGAGAATGCCGGCGATGTTTTCCGGCGTCATCCGCTCGTAAAAGGTAACGACCCTGATATCCGGGTTGATGCGGCTCAGCCCTTCCTTCGCGGATTCCGTTTTCGGTTTCCCTGCATTGGCGCTTGCGTGGATCACCTGGCGGTTGAGGTTGCTCTTTTCCACGTGGTCGAAGTCGGCTATGCCGATGGTACCCACCCCGGCGGCCGCAAGGTAGAGCGCGGCCGACGAGCCGAGACCCCCGGCGCCGACGAGCAGGACACTCGCGTTCAGGAGCTTGATCTGTCCTTCCACGCCCACTTCCGGAAGGAGCATCTGCCGGCTGTAGCGGGTGAGCTGATCCTGCGTGAGGAGCGTCTCGTTTTCGATCTCGTAGCCCGCCTCCCTCCATGCCGTCATACCGCCGGCCATGGCCGACACGAGCGTGTAGCCCATGTCTTTGAGGAAAAGGGCGGTGAAGACGGAACGGTGACCGGACTCGCAATAGAGCAGCACAGGCGCGCCCTTGTCGGGAAGCAGATGGTGAACCGTCATTTCAAGCTCGTCGGCGGGGATAAGCGCCGCGCCCTTGATGTAGCCCAGAGCCATATGGCTGCGGCTCCTGATGTCGACGAGCCGCACCTTTTCGCCGTTTTCCCGGAGCATCTGATGCGCCTGCCCGACGCTTATCTCATCAATTTCAGCGCGCGCCCGTTCCAGCAGTTCGTTGTAGCCCGTCACCCGAGCCCTCCCGGCACAAACCTGTGTGAATAAGCCATAGTATATACGGGACAAAGAGACTAATCAATCACGGCAGCGCGGCAGTCCGGGGCCGGGGTGAAGCGTCGGCTTGCGAAAAAAGGCGTTTCGATCTATTATCTATACGCAGCCTCATAGATGCGAGAAAGGGGAGGAGACAAAGATGACCTATCCATTGCCTGAAGGGGAAGACTTAAGAAGGGCGGTCAAGTGGATCTCGGCAAGTTTGCAGGAACAACCGGGACGGCCGATGTACCGCCTGGTCGAGGAAGCCCTCTTCAAGTTCGACCTTTCACCGAAAGACGGAGAATTCCTGACGAACTTTTTCAAAGAACATGCGGCGAAAGGCTGATATGCTTTTCTCCTTCAGGGCTTCTCCATCACTTTGACCCGGCCCAAAGCCGCAGGCCCTTAAGGCGGCTGATCCCTTCACGGATGCGCTCTTCCCCCAGGGTGATAGACATCCTGAAATAGCCTTCTCCTTCCTCGCCGAACCCGCTTCCGGGCGTGACGACCACCCCGATCTTCTCGATCAGCGTCTCCGCGAATGCGGCGGACGTGTAACCGTCCGGCACCTGCGCCCATATGTATAATGAGCCGAGGGGCTTACGGACCTTTATTCCATTGTCGTTGAGGCCGTTCACCACCATGTCCCGCCTGGCGGTCAGTCTTTCGTTCAGGGCGGCCACACACGCCTGGCTGCCGGTCAGCGCCGCTATGCCTGCTTGCTGGATGGCCTGGAATACGCCCGAATCGATGTTTGTCTTGAGCGTCCCGAGGTGCTGTATGGCCTCTTTGTTGCCCACGGCGAAGCCGATCCTCCACCCGGTCATGCAGTAGGTTTTGGAGAGGGAGAGGAATTCAACGGAATACCGCTTCTCCCTGTCGAATTGGAGGATGCTCTTTGCCCTATAGCCGTCATAGGTTATCTCGCTGTATGCCGCGTCATGGCAGATGAGGATGTCGTGTGCCCGCGCGAGATCGATCGCTTTTTCATAAAGCCCGTCGCTGCCGTGCGCGCCGGTCGGGTTGTTCGGGTAGTTGAGGAAGCAGATCTTCGCTCTTTTCTTCACTTCGTCGGGTATGCTCTCAAAGACCGGCTCGAACCCGTTCTCTTCTTTGAGAGGCATGATGTGAGGGGTGCCGCCGGCCAGCAGCGTGGTGATCTTGTAGACCGGGTATCCGGGAGACGGGATGAGGGCCGTGTCCCCTTCCTCGAGGTACGCCCACGGCAGATGTGCTATCCCTTCCTTTGAGCCGATCAGCGCCACCACCTCTGTGTCGGGGTCCAGTCGTACACCGAACCGGCCGAAGAACCAGTCGGCTGCCGCCTGCCTGAATGCAGGCATGCCCTCGTAGGACGGGTACCTGTGGTTCGCGGGGTTGGCGACTGCCTCCTGCATGGCCTTCACTATATGGGCAGGCGTGGGAATGTCCGGGTCGCCTATACCGAAGTCGACGAGATCGATGCCCCTGCTTCGTGCCTCATTTTTCTTCTTGTCTATCCGGGCAAAAAGGTAAGGCGGAATTTTCTCTACTCTCAATGCTGGTTTTGGCATGGAAACCTCTTTTCGATTATTTCAGGACCGAGCCAATATCATTAGGATGTTTTTTGTTCAAAGTAAAGGAAAATTATGTAATAGTACAACTAGCGACCGTCGAAGCACGGAGGAACAAGGTATTAACAGTCTCATAATAGGATTGTCTTGCAGCGAGGGGAGAGGCGACACGCTCCCCGCCGCGACGACGCTACGCTCCCGACCACTGCGCGGACGTCCATTGAGCTTGTCCGTGGGATGGAGAGAACCTGAGCGGGCACGGGCATCCCACGGACATCCCTTCGGGAGCGCTCAAAGTCCACCGGCATTGGTTACCGGTCGCTTCGCGATGTCTGCGTCGGAGAGGTGTGCCTCTCCCCTTTTTGGGGTTGTCAGGATAATGAGACTGTTAATAAGGGGCTATCTCCGGACCCTCGCCGGGTACAGGGGCGGGAGAGACAACCAAAGAGAGAAGGGTGGCAGATGATAGAAATAGACGTGAAAAAATGTACTGGATGCGGGTTCTGCTCCGACGAGTGCCCGACGGGCATCTTCATGATGGTCCCGGCCCCTGACGGCGGCCGTACGGCGCAGGTGAGGCATCTCGAATATTGCCAACGCTGCGGCCACTGCGTCGCTCTTTGTCCCGCGGGCGCCATTGTTCATGGAGACTTGCCCGCGGACAAGTTCGAGGAGGGGCCGCACGTTGAAATCGCCCCCGACGCCATGAGGGCCTTCCTCCTGTCGAGGCGATCCACCAGGGCATTCAGAGAAAAACCTGTGCCCGGAGAGCTCATAGAGCAGACTCATCGAGGTCGGCACCCATGCGGGAACGGCATCAAACGCACAGACGGAAAACTTCATCATCATCCAGGATCGGAGACTGCTGTCGGAGCTTGAAGGCATGGTGATCGGGGTCCTATGGGACAAGATGAAGCTTTTAGGCAGCGGCATCGGACGGGGACTGGCACGCATCAGGTATGGAGAGGAAACCATGAAACAGTCCATCCTGTACTATGAGAGGTTCAAGGCCGGGCGGGAGAGCGGTGAACTGGGAGGCACGGTTTTTCGGAATGCCCCGGCCGTGATCGTTGTTCACGGCCATAGAGCCAACCGCCTAGTCCACGAGAACTGCGCCATTGCCGCGAGGAACATGGAGATGCTTGCCAAGAGCCTGGGCCTGGGCACGTGCTGGGCAGGCCTTTTCCTGGTGGCGGCCGGCATTTCTAAGGAGATAGCGCGGCGCCTCGGGGTCTCCGACGCGCGCAATATCTATAGCGCCATTATGCTCGGCTATCCCGCGCATGTGTACCGGAAGACGGTACCGCGCAGGCAGAGAGAGGTGCGCGGGCTCTAGGCAGTAATCGATGATGTCATCACTGGGGGACGGCATGGAACAAAAGGCATGGGACGTTATCGTGATAGGCAGCGGTCCGGGCGGCTCTATTGCGGCAAAGGTATGCGCGGCCGCCGGGCTGGAAACCCTGCTCCTGGAAAAAAAGAAGCTTCCCCGGGACAAGGTATGCTCGGGCATCGTGTTGGGGCCATGGGCAAGAAACCTGACAAAGGAGCACTTCGGTGATATACCGGCTGAAGTCCTGGGCGACCCCGGCCACTATACCGGCATGACCCTCCACGTGGGGACAGAGCACGTCGTGGAGCTGATAAGCCCTATCCCCGTTGCCTGGAGGAAGCACCTGGACTACTGGATGGCCGGAAAGGCCGTGCAGGCGGGCGCAGTGTGTATCGACGGGGCGAGGGCAACCGCTATCGTCCGCGATAAAGGGGGCTACGCGGTCGAGTTTGCAAAGGAGGACAAGCAGAGGGAGAAGCTCTCCGCGAGGTGCGTCATCGGCGCGGACGGTGCGGCATCCATGGTCAGGAAGTCCATCAGGCCCGACGTGAGGGTCCGTTACAGACCGGCATACCGGGAGTGCTACCGGGAAGAGATGTCGATCCCGAAAGACCGGTTCCATTGGTTCTATCCCTTTTGCTCTCCCTTCCCCAGATTTGACGTTAATTACAAAGATGGTTTCTTTCTCGTCGAGGGGGGCAATATACGAGAATTAAAGGACAATATAAGGGAAATCTTGCGGGCCTTCGGCTTCCCCCCCGACGCAAGGCCGGTCTGGCGGGACGGCTGCGTGATTGCCGACCTGTATGACGACCTCCTGAAGGGCTCTTTCCTCCCTGCCAGGGAGAATATCGTGCTGGTGGGGGACGCCGCGGGCATGCTCTTGCCCTTCACTCAGGAGGGGATCGGCTCTGCCCTGAAGAGCGGGGTGTTGGCGGCGGAGTCCGTGATAGAGGCCATTCGGGGCGGAGGCACGGCAGAAGAACGCTATCTGAATAAGGTGCGGCCGGTCATTACGGTCCTGAAGGACTTGCGCAGCCTCTACGTAAGGATGGGCGACATAGCGAAGGGGGAACCCGGTGCGCTTTCCGAAGCCATGCGGGAATATTTTGAGGAGACGGTGAAAGAAAACTTTGGTGAACCTTAACCCGAGTTCGGTATGGCAGACGTATTGATCCTCTTCCATTCTCAAACGGGAAACACCGAGAAACTGGCCAAGGCCGTCGCGCGGGGCGTGGACTGCACCGCCAATGCGAGGGCAGTCCTCAAGCGGGCCTCGGACACCGTCGCCCAGGACCTGAAAGAGTGCGCCGCCGTCATCATCTGCTCCCCGGAATACTTTGGGTACATGGCGGGCGCAATAAAAGACTTTTTCGACAGAACATATGAAAAGCTGAAGGATGATGTAGCCGTACACAAGAAACCTTTCAGCATCGTTATCAGCGCAGGCAACGACGGATCGTTCGCATTGAGCCACATCGAACGGATCTGCAAAGGGTATCGCTTGAAAATGGTTCAGAAACCGATCGTCTGCAAAGGCAAAGTAACCGAAGAAATGCTGGCGCGATGCGTCGAGCTTGGCAGCACAATCGCCGAGGGCGTCAACGCGGGCATATTTTAGGCGTCACCCGAAGAACGTGTTGAGTGTTGAGTTTTGAGTTTTGCGTGAACGACCGGAGCTGCCTGGAGGAGTTCTTAATGGCACTGGCGCTTTTTGATTTTGACGGGACGGTTAGCTTTAAGGACAGCTTTGCCGATTTCATCAAGTACGCGGTGGGGCACACAAGGTTCTATCTCGGCGTCGCGTGCCTTACCCCCGTGGTAGCCGCATTTTTTCTGGGCCTGATACCGGCCTGGCGTGCGAAAGAGCTGATGTCGATCTTCTTTTTCGGCGGCAGGGATGCCCGCGAATTCGAGGAACTGGCGTCAAAATACTCCCGGGAAGAGCTGCCGAAGATCGTGAGGAGAATTGCGCTGGAGCGAATGGAGTGGCACAAGCAACGAGGCGACACCGTGGTCGTCGTCACGGCCTCCATAGACCTCTGGCTGAAAGAGTGGTGCAAAGCCCGGCAGGTGGATCTGATCGCAACGATGCTCGAAGTGAAAGACGGGCGGATCTCCGGGAGGTTTCTTACGAAGAACTGTAGCGGCAGGGAAAAGGTCAGGCGGATCGAAGAGCGCTATAACATGTCGGATTTTGACTACATCTATGCCTACGGCGACCGCCCCGGCGACCGGCCCATGCTCGCTATGGCAAACGAACGTTACTATCGCTGGAAGCGCATCTGACAGCCCGCGCCAGGCTGTGTGCCGGGACTGCTTTCACCGGACGCCTCCTTGTTCCGGCCGATTTCCTCATAGGCGCCCATGCCTTTGCTCATGCTGTCCGGGTCTCCCTGTAAGGCAGACCCGGACAGAGTCAAGTTCCTGGCACGACACTCCGTCTATTGTTGCCAGTCGTCGAATTTCTGGTCCAGTATGGGTGCCATGATCTTCTGATACTTTCCATTGGCCTTCAACTTCTTGATGAGGTCGGAGAGTATCTTGTCCGTCTCCTTGCCTTGCGGGCCTTTGGTCAATACTATCCTCACGTCATATTTTTGATATTCCCACCGTTTGATATTCTTGAGACCAAGCTTTTTCAGAGCCATATCCGACTCGGGCATGGCAAATATCCAGCCGTCTATTCTGCCCATATCGACCTTCTTCAGGCTGGCCTCGATGTCGGGAGACCCTACGGGCTTGAAATCGAAGAAATCCATGACGCCAAGGTCGGTCTCAATTCTGTAATTGCTTACGTTCTTGGGGTTGATCTCCTTGTTGTTCTTATTTGTGTAGAGGGCGAAGACAACCCTGAATATCTTCTCCGAGGAAAACTGGAACGGGAGCTTATCGGGGCCGATTTTTGGGTTGACTAACTGAGGCATATGGAAATCCGCCTTGCCCTTTTCAACGTTCTCCATGGACCTCGCAAAAGGGAAAAGCTCCCAGGTAATCTTCCCGTCCTTGTATTCTTCCGCCATTGCCTTCAGCAGGTCTACCAGAATCCCCTTGTCCTTCGACTCTACAAGGGGTGGAAGGGGAAAGGGCAGACTCACCTTCAAGTCCCTTGCGTGCGCCTGTGAAAGAACAAGACAAAAACAGACCGCTGCCATGATGAAATACGTACCGATTCTTTTCACTTACAGCCTCCTTCGTTATTTTTTGCTTTCTGGTTCTATTCGTCCGAGAGCGACGAACGTAACCGGTCGTGCACGATGGAGGAAAGATTGGCCACTCGTGAGATCCGCCGCACCTTTTGCCTTGCGAAGACCCTCTCCCTTCCCTCTTGCAGCCGCTTTGGGCATCATATATGATTATCGGTGCGCAGGTATACGACTTAAGCGGCAGATGGATGAACTAATGACGTTTCCGGTTTTGCTCGATTTTTTCCTGCCCTTCTGCTTATACTTTACCTAAAGATGCAAGATCTCCGAATGCCCTGGGGCAATGATCGCTCCGGACATGGCACTGCCCTCGGGCTATCGGTGACAGGGGGAGGCAAGATCATGATGTCACGGCAACTTTCGGCAGCGTTTCGGCCCGGGCGAGGATTCACGGTCCTGGCAGCGGCTCTTTTCGTCCTCACGGCCTTTTGTTTTTTCTCCGGAATCGCCTGCGCACAGGCATATTCGCCCTCCCTTCAGCCCCAGCAGGGACAGTACTTCAGATGGTCAAGCCCCGCGGGCTGGCGCGTCAGCGAATCAAATGCCGGCGTCACTCTCACATCGCCGGACGGGAGATACTCGGCCTTTCTGGCGAGCCTCCTCAGAACGAGAGGGAGCAGAACGCCCTCCAATTTTCTTATGTGGATGCTCAGCAGCACCGGCTGTACCAACGTGCGCGTCATCTCTACAAAGCAGTTGCCGCCCCAGCGTATGTCTTATCAGGTGTGGCAGTTCATCGAGGCCACTGTCTCTTACACGGTCCGGGGCATGCCCGTGACGGCCGTGATCAAGTCGGGTGTGGCCAACTACTACGGAATGAACGACGCCATGGTAGTTGGCTACCAGGCGGCAAGCAGCGACTTTGCGAACGCCCGGTCCTTCTTGCCCAGGATCGCGAAGAGCATAGTCCTCACGAACGCCGCCGGGGCAAACGGGAACAATACGGTCATCCGTCCAAAGAACAACCCCCTGGACAACTCGGCCACGATAAAGTCGTGGGAGAACAGGCAGCGGGGCATCGATGAGGCGATGCACAATGACGCGAACGCGCGCCGGGGCACCGTCGATCTCTACGATCCGGCCACGGGCGAGACCATTAATGCATGGAGCCAGAATAAGAGCTACTACTGGCGACAGCCCGGCTCCAACGCGGTCGTGGGGACCGACACCTACAACCCTCCGGGGGTTGGGTATGTGCCGCTTCAGGCGCCTCCGCCACAGGGGCGTTAGCCTAGTATGACGAGGTTACGAACGGGAGCCCACATACGGATTGTTGACTTTTTCCATGCCTATGGTGCTTTTCGGCGCACTGCCATAGTTGTGGCCGGGAAGCACAACGGTCGAATCGGGTAGCGTAAAGAGCTTGTTGCGGATTGCGGAAGCGAGCATCTCATAGGAACCGCCTCCCAGGTCTGTTCTGCCGACACCTTCGACAAACAGCGTGTCGCCGGTAAAGACGAGACCGTGACCGTAAAGGCAGATGGCTCCGGGGGAGTGACCCGGGGTATGAATGACCGACAGGCTTACCTCGCCCACGGTTATCACGTCGCCTTCCTTTACGGTCTTGCCCGCGGGAGGAGACTGCTCCGCTCCGAACATGTTCAGCGTCTGCGGGGATTGGTGAGTAAGCGCATAGGCTTCTTTCTCATGAATCACGATCGTCGCGCCGGTCAAATCCTGCATACGCTTGTTGCCCAGTATATGGTCCACATGGGAATGAGTGTTGACAATGTATTTTATCTTCAGGCCCTTTTTGTTCGCCTCCTGGAGAATCCGATCCTCATCGCCCGCAGGGTCTATCACGAGAGCCTCTTTTGTCTTCTCGCACCCCACAAGGTAGGCGAACACCCCCATCCGTCCCACTTCCATTTGCCTTACTATCACGTGCGCTCCCATCTCAGTTCAAGGTTACTATTTTTTGCTATACTTATGCAACCGCAAAGCGGCAATTGGCTACAGTTGACAGCGGGGATAGGAGAGCATACAATAGATGCATACATTGGAGGTGATGAATATGCGTGCAACGTTGAACATACCTGATGAGCTTGTGAAGGAGGCTCAGGAGGCAACCGGGGCCAAGACCAAGACGGAGACGATTGTTATTGCCCTGAAGGAACTGGTGAGGCGGAAGAAAATCGAGGAATTGATTGCCCTCAGAGGAAAGATTCAGATTGACTATGATTGGGAAGCCGAAGAGGCGCGGGAGCTGGAGGCGCAGAGGGAGAGGGAGGAGAGCCTTGGAAGGTAGAGGTCAAGACGGGGGCGTGCTTGTCGACACGAGCGTGTGGATCGATTTCTTACGAAACGAGACGGCAGCAAGTGGAGCCCTCGCAGACCTCATCAGAACCGGTCGCGTCGTGACGGCCGGGATCGTTATTTTCGAGCTTGTTCAAGGGGTGAGGTCGGATAAGGAAAAAGAAATGATCGGCGATCTTCTCTCGGGCCTGGACTACGTCGAGATGTCGCAAGATCTGTGGGGGTTTGCCGGTACACTTTCCCGGTCGCTGAAGGGCAGGGGGCTCAACCTGCCCCTGTCGGACGTTCTTCTTGCGGCCATCGCCCTCACGCACGAACTGTCGTTATTCACGTTGGATAGCCATTTCGACTGCATACACGGTCTGAAGCGCCATGCCCCGTAGGCGCCGGGATGCGGGAATCAGGCTTTTCTCTTCCTCTCCTCTGAGATTTCTCCTTTTGGAAACCTTTGGGGGTAATCGAGCCGGATCGGTGCGAGTGACAGCCCCTCCCCATCCCGCTGAGGCCCCGCTATGTGTCCCCTCGTTTTTCACTCCTGACTAACGCCTGACTCTCGACCGGCGCCACCGGCACCCGGTGAGATCAGTTTCTTTCATAGAGAATCCGGCCGTGCCTGAACGCATGCGCCACGACGTGACTGCGGCTGTACCTCCACCGCTCAACCTCTTCGAATGCGTAGACAAGAATGTCCTTGGCCACATCGAACTCCGACAAAACCCGCCACAACTTTGCCATCTCTTTACGACGGCTGCGGATAGGGCCGAAGGGCTCGTCTTCTACTACCAACAGGTCTATGTCGGACGTGGAGCGCGAGTCGTCGCGCGCCCTGGAGCCGAACAGAACCACCTGTCGTGGGTTTACTGTCTCCACAATCTTCCTCGTCATCTCTTCGAGAAACTCGTCCGTAACGGGCGTCATCCCTCTTCAATGTACATCCACCCAGACGCTCGTTCAAGCAGTGACCTGCCTTTTGTCGTCGTCGGGGACGGCCGCGCTGATTTTGCGCCTTTCGCCCGTCATCTCATCGGCGCCGCGAGTCGAAAAATGGATGGGGGGACACCCCTCCGAAGGCAAGGGGGCGAGAGGAGTGTCCCCCATCCTCCGCTCCGGCTCGCGCCCCCTCGATCACGGCAAAAAACATCGAAATTTCCTCCGGCCGAAAAAGAACCTTTACGTATAGCAGAGTCCTCGCCTTCGGCTATTTAAGCCAAGCAAAGAATGCCGTTTGTAAGGTGCAAGAATTTGTTTTCACATGGTGCAGAATTTTCTTGACATGACGCTATGCACAGTGGTCGGGCGCCCAGCTCCATATTGCCTCGGCTGGGACGGTAAGGGGTAACGTAATTGAAATACCGACGGTAAACTGCGTCTGTTGGCGTACGCTTTATCACGAAGACTATCATTTTCCCCGGCACCACTATAGGCGGCCGTGCAAAGTGATTGCACTCAACTCATCGGCCCGGTAGACTATCAATAATAGATTACCGTGAGCCTGAATACCGTAGCACATCAATGGAGGGGTGCCTTATGAAGCGCATTTTGATCCTTTTCGCCGTCGCACTTGGCTTAGCCGTCTTCTCCGTCACACAGACCCCGGGTGCGGAGAATGGCGCTTCGACCGTCCCCCTGAGCGAAGAGACAAAGGCCTGCATCGATTGCCATACCTCGCTTAACCCTGGACTCGTCCAGGACTGGCTGGCGAGCAAGCACGCGAAGACGACACCCGACGCGGCGTTGAAGAAACCGGAGGCTGAACGGCGGATGTCTGCCAAAGCGGTCCCTGAAGCCCTCCGCACGGTGGCCGTTGGTTGCTACGAATGCCACAGCCTGAACCCGGGGGCCCACAAGGACAATTTCGTACACGCCGACTACAAGATCAATGTCGTCGTGTCACCGAACGACTGCAAGACGTGCCACACCACTGAGGCCGATCAGTATGGCGAGGGGAAAAAGGCCAATGCCCGTGCCAACCTCGATGAGAATCCGATATTCCAAGCGCTTGTCGACACGGTGAGCAGCGTCAAGCGGCTGAAAGGCACACAGGTGATGAGCGATAAGCCTTCGGCCTCCACCCTGAATGCGACCTGCTATGGGTGCCATGGGTCCCAGGTGACCGTGAAGGGACTCGTGACGAGGGCCACCGACGTGGGCGACATGCAGTTCCCCGACCTGACGAACTGGCCGAACCAGGGTGTAGGTCGCGGCAACCCGGACGGAAGCTCGGGGGCCTGTACCTCCTGTCATCCGCGTCACCGTTTCGCAATTTCCGTCGCGAGACAGCCGTACACGTGCGGCCAGTGTCACATCGACCCTGATGTGCCTGCCTGGAATGTCTATCAGGAAAGTAAGCATGGAAACATTTTCTTTTCTTCGAAGCAGGCGTACAACTTTGACAATGTTCCCTGGGCTGCGGGCAGGGATTTTATTGCCCCGACCTGCGCCACCTGCCACAACAGTCTTCTCTCCAATCCTGACGGCTCCCTTGTGGCTGAAAGGAACCACAACTTCGGAGCCCGGCCGTGGGTCCGCCTCTTTGGGCTCATTTACTCCCATCCCCAGCCAAAGAGCGGGAAGACCTACCTCCTCAAGAACGGGGACGGCCTGCCGCTGCCCACCGCGTTCACCGGAGAACCGGCCTCTGCGTTCCTGATCGACAGGGAAGAACAGGCGAAACGGCAGGGTCAGATGCAGAAAATCTGCCAGTCTTGCCACTCGGGCAGTTTCATCAAAGGTCATTTTGCCGACTTTGATACTTCGGTGCAGGAAGCGGACGAGATGGTGAAGACAGCAACTCTGCTCCTGTCCCGCGCGTGGGATATGAAGCTTGCAGACAAAGCCAACCCTTTTGACGAGCCCATCGAGCAGAAGTGGGTTCGACAGTGGCTTTTCTATGCGAATTCGGTCCGGTTTGGCGCAGCCATGATGGGCCACGGTCAGGCCACGTTCAAGGAAGGCTGGTGGGATTTGACGGCAAATCTCGCGGAACTGGCCGAACAGATGAAGACCAAGAAGTGAGAAGATGCCGAAGATGTCACGGGGCAGTGTTAGGCTCAGACGAGGTTACTTTCCCTGCGATCGCTTTCGGGTCCCGGTGGTCGATTGGACGCAAACAGACCTTTGGGTGCGCGGTTTCCTGGTGGTGCCACCTTTGGTCGCGGCGCTCCAGCGGTGAACGTTGCCGATTCATGTATTGCCTGAGGGGATTTTGATCGGGAGAGAATAGTCTGGGGAGACGCGAGCAGACCGACGTTATCGCCGCCACCTACAACTGGTCTCATCTATTGCCCTTTTTCTCTCCAGCATTACCGTTTCAAAGCGACAGGCGCGTCTACAACGGCTCAGCGAGTGAAAGCAGTGAAGAACGTCCCCATCAGCCTTCCTGAATGCTGGGAAGGTAACATCCTCTATGTCAGTCGCAATCCTTTATTCATCAAGGGATTCTTTCTGACCCACCTCTGCTGCTCCTCCGTGGTCAGGCCGGAGGGGAGTCGCAATCCTTTATTCATCAAGGGATTCTTTCTGACGTCACCCGCCAAACCCTGGCGGAATGGCGCGATAAATTCAATGTCGCAATCCTTTATTCATCAAGGGATTCTTTCTGACGCAAAAAAACGAGATGAACATCGCGAGGGACCACGTAAAAGGGTCGCAATCCTTTATTCATCAAGGGATTCTTTCTGACTCGACAGTGAGTCCCGATCCGTTCCCGTCTCCTGTGACGCGTCGCAATCCTTTATTCATCAAGGGATTCTTTCTGACGGATAATGAAGAGGTTATTCTTCGGTTATCGAGTGCTTGAGAGTCGCAATCCTTTATTCATCAAGGGATTCTTTCTGACGCTCGGCATCGCCGGCATCAAGCTGTAGCGGGCGGAAAAAGTCGCAATCCTTTATTCATCAAGGGATTCTTTCTGACGATGTCAACTCTAAACCCTATCTCATACCGACAGAAATGTCGCAATCCTTTATTCATCAAGGGATTCTTTCTGACCGTAAAGCGCGTTGCCGGAGGTGAAACCGCCTATATTGACATAGGTCGTCGCAATCCTTTATTCATCAAGGGATTCTTTCTGACGGAAGTATGTATAATACTCGGCGCCATCGGAGTATCAGGCAAGTCGCAATCCTTTATTCATCAAGGGATTCTTTCTGACACTCCGCTGTAGACGGCGAAATCGTCCGTCATTATTGTTGTGGGTCGCAATCCTTTATTCATCAAGGGATTCTTTCTGACTCATTGGGGAGAATATCACCCGGGGCGTGGATGGACAGTGGTGTGTCGCAATCCTTTATTCATCAAGGGATTCTTTCTGACTGGCAGCTCCCCACTCCAGGGCCACGCGCGAGGCGCCGTCGCAATCCTTTATTCATCAAGGGATTCTTTCTGACGTATAACAGGGTGTGTAAAGAATGGCCCAATCATTCAAGTCGCAATCCTTTATTCATCAAGGGATTCTTTCTGACACAGGGCCCGGAAACCCTTCTGCCGCAATGCTTTATGGACCCATTTCCTGTAACCTCCGGTTTTCCACATTTTCCTGCCCCCGTTGCTCGCCTGTTTCGAGTTGTCAAAGAGCGATTTATCCGGCCGTTTCAAGGGCTTATGCGAATTCTGTAACCTACCCCTCTTTTCGCCTCTTTCAAAGCGTCCGTTAACTACCTACAAGATATAGACATTTTCGTCTTTTGTCACCTTTCCGGTTCCCAGAATGGTGACGGTCTTCTCGCACCGCGCACAAAGACCGTAGACTCTCATGCTATCGTCGTCGGCCATAAGGTCTTTGAGTCTGCTTTCCAGCCTCGCCAGCGCCTCGTCATCCATTATACACTCAAAGACGCTATACTGCACGCGGGTCCCAAAATCGAGGAGGACTTTTGCCACCCTACCCCTCTTGCTGTCATCGGAAATATCATAGGAGACCACATAGAACATATGCTACACCTCAAGATTGAAGGTCTTGTATGCTTCGCCGCCTTTGACGAAACTCGCCAGCCTCTCCGCCTGCAGCCGGAAGCACTTCCTCAGCGTGGAGGTTTCACCTGTGTCGGGGTGGGTGAATTCCCGGTTGAGATATTTCTCGTACTGGGCAAAATACTCCTTGAGGGCATCTCTCGTGAGATACACGCCCTCGCCCTTCGGGTTCTTATAAAAGTCTTCAGACTTGAGGACCCTGTTGTTGATGAGCGAAAGGGTCAACCGGTCCACCGACGCCCTGAACTCTTCAAGGAGGTCGGAGGCGAGGGACGCCCTGCCGTATTCGATAGCGTGGAGAAAGCCGACGTACGGGTCGAACCCAATCCCCTCCAGAAGGCCCAGCATTTCGTTGAATATAAGCGTGTAGCCAAAGGAAAGGAGCGCGTTGACCGGGTCCGGGGCAGGGTGTTTCCTTCTGCCCTCAAACACGAAACCACCAAGAATCATCTTGCCGAAGCCTTCGAAATATGTCCGGGCCGTCGAACCCTCACTGCCCATGAGTGAGTCAATCGTCGGCGCCTTGCTGATTGTCCCGGCGAGCGATCTGATACTTTCCATCCGTTCCACAAGATCTTTCTCGGGGTGATTGTAGGAAAAGCTTCTCATTATATTGAGACAATTGCTTATTTTACCTTCAATGATAGTCTTGCCCAGCGTAAGCCTGAAGGCTTCGTCCATGTGTTTCGCGAATTGCGTAATCCTCAGCTCCACGTTCTTACCCGCCGGAGAGGTTATCTTCCCTACGAGTCTTCCCGTCCTTGTCAATAATGCCATATCTATACCGTGCTGAAAGAGTTCGTGCACCGCCTGCGTGGTGAACTGGATATTTCCGAAAATCAGGACCGCATCGACTTTGTCGCAGGGGACGTCGAGAAGCACCTCGGCATCCTTTTCCACGATAAGCCTGTCGCCCGTTTTGCGGAGTACCGCACCCTGTTCGGTGATGTAGACGTTTGCCATGCTACCAGCCCTTCCTTTTTTTGAGGAAGTACACATCCATGTCGAGGGGCGGCGGGTAATAGAGGATTTTGTGGGGCTTGGGGTCCTTGTCGAAGGGCACCATTACCAGGCTCCGGACAAAGGTGACCCCCAGAAACCTGAACCCATGGTCGAAATCGGTCACCACCTCTTCTCCCAGCCTGAGCGACAGTTTCTCAAGCAGTGTCTCCGTGCATTCCAGCGCCTCCCGGGCCTTCTCCGGCGTCTTGCACAAGATGATAAAATCATCGGCATATCTCACGAGCCGGTAGCCTTTGGCAAGCATCGACTCGTCAAGCTCGTCGAGAAAAAGATTGGCGAGGATCGGTGAAATGGGAGAACCTTGCGGAATGCCCTTTTTCATGGCCTGGACCGACTTACCGTCCCATACCTCTCCCCCTACCCACAGCGCGATGAGTTGCTGAAGGCCGGGATTCACGATGTATCTTTTGATTTTCGTCAGGAGCAGCGCATGGTCCACTTCGTCGAAAAAGCTGTCTATGTCCGCATCGGCAATCCATCGGAATCCCTGTTCATGGCATTGGCGCACCCTGTCGACTGCCTGCCTCACCGACCGGCCCTTGCGGTAGCCGAAGCTGCAATCCTCGAACTCCTTCTCAAGTACCGGCTCGATGATTTCAAGGACTGCGGTCTGGGCGACCCTGTCCCTCACCGCAGGAATCGATAGGTCTCTCCCTTCGCCATTCCCTTTGTCCACGATTATCCTGAGGAGCGGAAGGGGAGCATAGGTTCTGCCCTCGATCTCCCTGACCAGACGGTCGAGGTTTGAATCGAGTTTGCCCTCGAATTGTTCCACGGTCACCCCATCCACCCCGGCGCCGCCATGATTCTCTTTGACCCGGAGAAAAGCATTGTAAAACCCTTCGCGGCCGCCTGCCCCATCACGCAGGTGTGGCGTCATTCCAGAGCCTTTCCCAGTTGTTATGAAAGAAATCGAAGGGACCCGCATAACGGTGGTTCTTACCGACTATCATGACCGGTGAACGGCTTCCCCGTTTACCCTTTTCCAGTATCCCCACGTAGGCCTTTCGGTTGTCAATTATGTACATCCAGGAGGGAGAAAACTCATCATAGACTTTTATCTCGATGCGGCCGTCTTTGCTGAAGGCGGTGTTGTCCTTGAGGACCGCGATCGCGCTCTTGATTCGCGCGCTCGTGGCTACGGCCGCTTCTTCTATCGCCTTCCGTACGTCCGGAGGCAGCGCGTCGATTTCGACGTCAAGGCCGTGGCCCTTCTCGAAAGCCTCCTGCTTCCTGAGTGAGTCGCTGTCGGGCTTCCTAAGAAGGATGCGGTACTCGGAAAGGGGATGCTCGTCAATCCATCGCCTCAACTGCTCCATGATGGAGTCCGCGCTGATCCCGAGATAATAGAAAGACTTCCCCGCTTCTTGCCACACGTTCCGATTCTCCTCCATGTCGAAGCTATAGTAGTAGCCTACGTCGCCAGACAGCACGAACTTGATCATCCTTTCATACTTGCTTCTCAGCCAGGCAAAAAAGAGGACTAGCCCTACAACGATATTTGTTATGCATGAGCCAGTTTCCGTTTCCTATGTGATAGGTAAGCCATATGGTTCCTCTTCTGTATCCAGGCTATCAGGGCGATACAGGCTGTAGCGTCATAACGCCGCATGGGCAGAACCACCTTCAACAAAATCCTAAGCTGCGACAGAGTAATGGCTGGCGCTTTTTTTCCCCAACCTGAGCTTGAGGTGCCAGAGGAAGAAATGGGCCAGCATGCAGGTCATCATATGATGGACCCAGCCGGGGAATTTGCGCACCTCGTACTGGTCCATTCCAAGCTCCGTCTTCGTTTCCTCAAAGCACTGCTCGATGGCCCAGCGAATGCCGCTCAGCCATACGAATAGTTTGAGGCGGGCGCTCAAGCCCGCATTGCTGATGAAATAGGAATACGTCGGGGAATCATCGAGGGTCCTTCTGATAATGAGCCACACTTCCCTGCCCGGAAGACCACCCCGGGATAGAACTACCCGCCTCTTGGTGAACTCGTATTCGATAGGCCCTTTGGTTCCTTCCGAAACCTTTCGCCGGTACCAGAAGAAGTTGTTGAGGCTTTTGGCAAACGTTTCGAACGACACAGGGTCCTTCTCGTCTTTGAGACGAAGCTTTGAGCGGATTTCTCCCTTGAAGCGGTACTCCTTTTTCACCACAAGCGGCCGTCGCAACCAGCAGAGCGTGTCGTCAGGCATGGCCACAAAGTACGTAACGCCCAAAAGTCCATCCACGGCATCAATGAAGTCGGGGCTGTTTCCATAGGTGCTGTCGGCGACGATGAAGCGGAACGGAATTTGTCCGTCCTTGACGATCTCCTTCAGGAGATCGACCGCAAGCTGCGGTTTCGTTTTGAACTCAAGATCCTCAGCGAACCTGCACTTTGTCCGTCTTTCGGCATATTCATCGGCAAACCATTTTTCAGGGACAAAGAGCTTGCTGCCGAGCAGACCATACCCGTGCCTCGATGCGTATGCTGCAAAAACGCCGACCTGGCAGTTCTCTACTTTGCCGATGCTGCCACAGTACTGTCGTGCGACACCGGCCGAATCGTTTCCCTTCTTCACGAAACCAGATTCGTCGAAGATAAGGGCCCCGTCCGGGTCTCCCATGTCTTCGCCTACCATACTACGATAAATGGAGATGACATGATCGTCCTCCCAGACAACATCGCTGACGAAGAACTGCATCGCCCGGACTTTAGCATCCTTGACGCTCAACGCGATCGGCTCGATAGATTTCCGCTCAACCTGACTCAACTGCCCCACCATGTACTGAAAGAAGTTATCCCTTGGCTCCTGACGCGAAAAGCAGTCGCGAAACTGCTCATGGAACCCCTTCAACTCCTCAATGAGATCCTTGATGTCCTTTCTGTCGAGGTCGAACTTGGGAATCGGATATGGATCGGTCTCGCATCTGCACTCGGGTAGCATAGGCTGCCTCCTCTCCATCGTTTTCGAGAGAATAGCAGAATAATCATCGTAGTGCAAGGACAAAGATTAGTAACTATCGTTGTAGGGCTAGAACGATCAGGAAGAAAGCGAGCAACCCCAACCACAAGTGGCCTGAGATTATCCCCACCAAGGCGCCCCCAGTCAGGCCCGAAATCAAGTTGACAAGCACATCACGGAAAAAGAGTCTCGGACTAAGAAGGTTTTGAGACATTGTTGTCCTCAAGGGTCAAAATACCGTACGGCCCTATAGCGAAAGTCCTTCGCCGAGAGTCAGTCTCTTCCAAAATGGATCCTGGCATCCAGTACAAGTTGTTGCTGAAAGCTCTTATGGTTTGACCAGGGCCTTCGTTACTCCATTCCCGGCTGACAAGCGGTTCGATATCACCCTTCAGGGCGAGTCCGGTATCGACCGGCAGATGAGCCGGGATAGGTGTTCCTTGTGGGACCGTACCTGAGGGCACCGTGCCCTCAGTACCCAATTTCGTTCCCATGAAGAACTTCGCTGGATTGGCTTCAGTTCTGTTGTCATCGAGAACAAGCCTACCCCAACCATACTTTCTGTCGCCACCCACAAAGACCTCGGAAACAGCATTCTTGAGACTGGCCGCCGATCCATCCCAGCCCACGGCCTTGTTTATGCCCGACGAGAATATGGCCGCACCTTCTTTGATGAACACATACCCTACGAAATAGACCCGGCGTTGACCTTTGACCTCATCCTCGACCATAGGAGCGATGAATTCCGATTCATGAAGGCTTTGGTCTTCTGCCGTATTCGATTCAGGTAAGATCGCTGTCTGACCGAAGGATTTTATAAAGGACCTCTCGAAATCGTGTGCGCACATGTCACCGTAGGATAACCCGCCGTCGGCAAATCTCGGCATCATCGGTCTATCCGGATTCAGGGCAGGGTAGAAGTAGCTCACCAATACATCCGTCTTGAGAAGTGTGCCGAACGTATCATAGTCACCCACGCCCGGTTCTCCATATGTTCGGGTAAGGTTGGCCGTGAACGCCCCCCACATGGTTCGGCCGGGGATGTAATAGCGGGTAAGATTTATGTACCCCAACGTATGCCAGCCGATATGGATGGGGCTCTTTGCCTGATAGACAAGTCGATAAGCGCTCCAGCTCACGTCTGTTCTCCTAATGCTTTAGCATGGTATCGGGCGTAGACGAGGGTACGTTCGAGGAGGTCTTTAGCCATTAGCGTTCTTTCCGGCGATGCCAAAACTTGTTTTGCTACGGCAGTTCCCGGCTGAGAGACGTCGAGTTCAGCGAAAACTACTTTCAGCAGGTTTTTTGACTCTTGCTCTATGGCCGCGTGCAAATTCTGGCCCTCTGCCCTCAGATAGAGGTAGAATCCGTATATCCCATTCTCCTGCAATATCCCCAGCGTTTTGGTAATGGAGGTTTGCGCCTCCTTTTTTCCGGCGTTGCTGATAGACTGGATAATCCGTTCAGACGCGGTCGCACACTCTAGGTCAAGGTTTTTCACAGAGCACCTCCGGAATGATCTGCGCCCGGCCGAAGCCCCGCGTGTTCATGCCGCCCAATCCAAGGAATTCCACGTACTCCATGCCCAACTCGACGTATTTGGCAATATAGGCGATTTGATCAGGAAGAGCGTCAGGTCGTCCGAATGGGTCTTCCAGGTCCATAATCGGGGGTACGACAATCCTACCGTCCGGCCTTCCCACTCTGAAGTATTCCGGTTTTTGATAGGTGATATCGAACCAAAGGACAGTCATCCTCGGTATCGCTTCATAAGTGAACAGGGCTTTATCCTCTGCCGCACCGGTGTACGGATCTATGGCTACTGATGTCCGCACCTCAAGGTTGTCATTTACGATACGCGAGAAAAGCCGGTCGGAGACAAGGAACGCACGTTCCCGTACCTCCCCAGGAACGTGATTAAAACCCTGGCCCATATTAGATGAGCCATCGGACTCAAGCATCATCCAGCCGAAATTGAGCTTGTCCGCGGCCAGACCAAAATACTTGAATCGCGTCCATTCACTTAACTGCACGCCGAGCCCGTGTTCCTTCATAAGGGCCGTGGACGTCACCCACACGGGCCCCAACATAGAATTCACGGGAAAGAAGAGAATTCTCGCGTCGGAGAACTGGACCAATCCCTGAAAGCTCTGTTTCGTAACTCCGTTGGAAAACCCGAATCCGACACATACCGGACAACTCGGCTCACAACAGTGCGTGCTGCCCTGAGGGTCGCCCTTCCCTGCACAGCCGGGGTACTTGTTCACCTCAGGTCTCATGGCGGTAAAAGACCGGGAGACGCCCGCCAAGCTCGAACCGGGGACCTTGGGGATATCAGTGCCCGGTTCTCTCGTGATCGTGTTGTCGACCCTCCCGAGCCTGTACCCGCCCGTGCCCACGTGAATAGGGTCTATTGCCAACATGTAATATCTCTTCTGTTCAAACGGCCTGCTCATTTCCTCCTCCTCCCTTCTTAGCGTCTATACGGTCTTTTAGAATGCCGAGAAAAAGCTCAAGAGCATCGAAAAATGTGCCATTCTCAATCATTTCAAGAACCAGCGGGTCTCTGGCGCCAAATTCCTTATCGAGAGAGCTTACCACCAAGGCACTCCAGGTCTTGTACGCCGCCGCTTCCTTTTCTTCCAGGCTTACCTCCCATTCCTGGTACTTCGTGAGCCACAAGGTCTGCAGGTTTCTAAGTTTTGAATCGGTAATATCCTGAAAAGGCCCGTTCGTAAACACGTTTCTCCAGAGATAGAGGACCTTCCGGCTCAACTCGTCCAGGAGCATGGGCCTTGATCTGAACCTTGCCACGGTTGAGTTGCGCCGCCACTCGCTGTCCAGATTCAAATCGTATCTTCGTCTATTTGAATCGAGGAGATGGAAATCGTAGTAGTTGGGGGAAAAGATAATCGTGTCATTCTCTTTTATCTCATTCACGTGAATGACCGCACCGGCTATGGTGGGAAAGTACGTGCGCCGCTCGGAAGCGAGATCCCGGCCCGTTGGCTTAATGACCTGATGCGGGTGATAATAGTCGGGTTCTCCATTGCCTAAGAGGCAAGGCACATTCCACGTGATGGTCCTTTTCAGCCCCGCCAGCTTGGATGAGAACTCGATTTCGGTCTCTACGCTCCTGGGTTTGGCATCTCTTGCGACCAAACCGGTGATTTTGTGCTCTTTTTGCGCGAGAGTATCGAAATTCTCAACCATGCGCTTGGCTGCGTCAATTACCACGAACAACGGCATATTCCTCTCGAAAAATATGTTGCCAATACTGAAAGGCAGTCTACCCATCACCTTCCCGAACCGGTCGATGTATTTGCTGTACATGCGATCTGAGGCTTCGACTGCTTTCCGGGAAGGAACGATTGCCATAAACAGGTTCGGAGAGATCGTAAATGTGCGGCAAGGAAAATATCGATGCCCGGGAATGCACGCGGCGACCTCGAAGTATGTGACTGTTCCGTCTTTCCGCGCAAGTTTAATACTTCTCCTGTTCCATATCTTCTCCGACACTTCCGCTTCAAAGATCTTTCCGATAACTTCCACCGTCCTCCGGTCAATGCGCAGAAGCTCCAACGTTTCTCCGGTATCCTCTATAGTTGCGGTGAAGGTACCTCTTTCCCGGCCGTCCAGGCTCTGTTTAAGGCCAAGCCGGAGTCTTGCGCGGCCCGAGAGCGAGCTCGGAAGCTCCTCCGTAACCGTCTCCCTGAAGAATTTAAGCGTCGTGTTCCATACATCCAGGATCGTCGATGCCGTCGGAGTTTTTGCGTTGAGGACGTTATTGAGGCTGATCGTGTCTCCATGTTCTTTCTTCGCGGGCTCATAGAGGCTGGCCCATCTTTCGCGGATGCCACCCGCATCGCGAAAAATTGACCCCTTCACTACCCTTCTATCATAGAGGAACGCAGTATGCCTGGCCCTTTCCGGCGGGTTGTTTTCCCTGATTGCATCAATATCGGCCGTGATCCTCCTGTAGTCGAAGGGTCCGTAATCGTTTTCAGCTTTATCAAAAAACGCCTTGATCTCCAGTTCATCAGCCTCGAACTGCTTTACTTTCCCAAGATACTTAATCTCATTTTCTATCCCCTTTGCCTCGGTAACGAAGAGGCTCCGTATAAAATCGCCCTTCAGCCAGTCATCGAGTACAAAGCGCGCGGCAATCACAGCAGCCCCGCTCTCGTCGACGATCTCATCGAGGAATACCGTTTCCTGATTCGCTCGACTGTACTCGATAAACCGCCCTTCCCTTCTTTCTCTGCAGACTTCGCAAAGTTTCCCTTCGCTGTCTTCCTCTGCGGGTCTCAGTCTGCAAAGAGAACAAACCGTTCTGCTCGGCGCGAAATTCACCCAATATGGGGAGAAGTAGTGAAATCCCGGGGACGAACTGTCGAACCGGCGTGCAGCCTTTGTCTTTACCTCGTCAACCGCCATGACCAGGGCGGTAAAGGTATTTGTTTCCGAAACGGAATCGGCGATATATGGTTGCAGTTCTCCTCTGGAAAGCGCCGCTATGCGTCTATAGATTCCTTCTTCAATTGCCAACCATATTGTTGGAAGGGTCTCCTTTATCCGGGTCGGCACGACGAAATATATGCCGTCGTCGTCCGCATAAATCTCATTGCCGATTGGGTACGTGTATTCAAACAGCTTCCTCAGATCCCTTTGAATTTCATCGATGACGTTCTTGCGGCCCAGGATGTCGCGGATCTTCTGGCCATACGACAGGAAAGCCATGCCGTTCCATCCGATGCCGAGTACGCCGAAACTAACCTGCGGGAAGTCGAGCATCATGCTGGTCTTATCGTTCTCGAAAAGGTTATGAACTGTCAATGCCTTCAGTATCGATGCGACCGCGTAGCTATGCTCCCATAGGTTTGTGTCGTTTTGAGGCCTTGTAGTATCGGAAAGGCCCTGCTCCAGTGCCCGCCTTATCGCTTTATGAATTTGCAGCCGGCCATCATAGGTGAATGTGTCGAGGTACGATGACAGTTTGTTGCCTTTGTTCAAAGACAGATAGAGTTCCTTCCGCGCCTTGTCCTGCGCTGCAAAATCAACTGCCTCCCCGCCTTCAAAGCCAAAGACGCTTGATCGGAAGACGCGGCCTTTTTCCTTGATCTGCTCGGCACTCCATAACGGATTATTGCGGTCAAAGGCGGAATCAATGCCGTCTGCAGCCTGCAGCATGCGGGTTATCAAGTCGGCATCGGATGGCTTGCCGGTGTGCCGGTTGATCGCCTTCGCGATCGAAAAGTCAGGCTCGACGAGTTCAAAAAGACCAAGATTGAGATTTTCTCGTTGGAAAGCATCTGGAACCGACAACGTCTCATGTGCAAGAAACTCCTGGTCATGAGGGTCCTCGTTATAACCGTTCGGCCTCGGATGCCATGTCTGTCTGTAGTCAAGAAACCGGCTGCTCAGCTTTCCGACATCGTGCAGCAAACCCGCCAATTCTATAAAAAGGACCTTCGGACGACAGGCCAGCAGTTCATTTATCATCGCGCTTCTCACCTTTGATTATCCTGATTGTCTGGTCCATGAGTCCTTCCAATTGCGTGAAATCCGAAAAAGTGTTGACCCGTCCGCTTTCGCCGTTCCCGCCATTCCTGCCCGCCATTGCACCCAGGGACATGTCGAAGGCGCCGGCGATGCTACCGTCGATCTTGCCGTACCCAGTCGATTTTTTTGCGGAAAAACCGTACGTGATCATCATGGCCCCGAGTGCACCATAGACCAGCTTCAGATCTTCGACAATTTCCAGTCGTGATGAGGAATCTCCCGCCCGACTTATAAGGTCAAAAGGAACATACAAGAGCTTGAAGCTTCCTTTCGCGCCTGAAGGAACACTTTCGAGATAGACAGGTACTTTCCCGGCTCTGGTTTCCCGATCGTGGGGATTGATAATTTCGAGTCCTAATCGGTCAAAAAAGGTTGGAAAGAAGGTAAGCCTTCCCTTTCTGCCGTCTACCCCTTGTTGCCTGTAGCGTTTTTCGAGAAGGAGCCGGTCGAAGCCTTCATCGACCGATGTCTTGTTTGCTTTAGTCGAGCCACCCGGAAGCTTTTCGGCGATGGTCTCATCAAGATAATCCTTGACTCTCTCCTTTTCGTGTCCAAAAAGCCTCACGAGCCGGCTTCGCCATTCGAGGCTTTTCTGAAGGTTAAACCTCGTAGTATCCGACAGCTGATCGGTGAGCAGTTTCATCGCGGTCCACCGCATATTCCCTTTCCAGGTGCTCGCGGAAATCATGGGGACCCCCGAAACCTTCTCCTTCTTGACAGGGTTTTCGCACATATACGACAATTCATCGTCCTTAGACAGATAGGGTTTTTGAAGAGAGAACTCGAACGTAAGGAAAAAAGAAAGTGGTGGGAAGTGCGACATATTTGGCACAGACGTCACCGAGCGGGTGAGGAGTCTGTCCAGACCCCAGGTCTGCGATGAAGATTGCAGAAGATTGTTGGCTTTAAGGCCTCCCCTTTCTATGATTTCCTTCCTCCATCTCCCTTTGAGGGCTTCAGCGCTTTGTTTCAGGCCTGCTTGTCGCAATTCCTCCGTTGTTACACCCGAGAGCCGATTCTTGGTTATCCAGGCAAGAGGGGAACTGCCTGCGAGCAGGCTTGCATTGAAAAGCTTCTCAACGGCTTTGTCAAGGTCCGCCTTCGCTTCTTGTTCTTTCCTTGCCATAATTTTTCGCTCTTCAGCCGTCGCAGCCTTGGCCTTTGCCCCCTTGAACTCCGCGATTTTGACCTCCAGATCGCGCAAAACGCCACACCAGCGCACGAAGTCAGGCCCCGTCACGTGTGTTTGATAAAAGTCGTCCATTCTTCCTCCCGTCATATGAGCAGGCAGCGCAGTAGCGAAACCCCATCGGTGCATGGGCTGGTACAGGTGCGGCTGCATCTGGACGAAGCCCCGCCCATCTCTCTCCACTCTGCACAGGTTACCGACACCGAGTTACTGCCGGTGGCATCCGTCCAATATGGATTGCGGGTTGAGAGTCCCGAGTAGATTTTGTCTCTTGTCCCGGCGTCCCCGGCTTCTCCCCATACGCGCACTTCATATGTATCGTTTTGAACCGGATAAGCGTGCGAAACAACCAACCTTGCTGCCTGCTTTCGGTCCGGTCTCGCAAATCCGAAGAGGCTCTCTTGCAAGGAAAGATTCCCCTTCAACAGCACAAAACGTAACTGGTTCTTCAAGGCAGGCGCGAGAATAGCTGATTCGTGGGTCTTGTGCCATTCATCGAATCGTGCAGCCTGTTGCCCTTCCACAGGTTTTCCATCGATCAGGTTCCGCCACCCTGGTGTTAGGTTGCTCAAGCGATATTTTGCAAAGAAGAAGTTGCTCAAGGAGGGCATGGTCGGCCCGGATACAATGATCCTTCGACTCGGTCTTGTCTTCCTGATTTGCCCGACAAGGGCCTCAAGCTGCTTGTCCATATCCGGCTCGGGGGTCTCGCCCTCCGCAATCTCCACAACCCCATAGCCGTGCTGCAGACGGGCGCCGATGCCGGCCCATGTGGAGACAAATCGGAGGAGGGCGCTTACTGCAAGTTCGGTTTGCTTTCCTCCGCTCAAGGCACTCACGGACAAATTCAGGGGTCTTCCACTGTCGGTAACAAGCCCTGCCCCTTCGAACCACCCGTGGTTGGCGACTTTCCCCCGCTGCGGTTTCACATTTATAGAGGCTCGCTGCTCCTTCTGTTCATATACCTGGCGTCCTCCATCAATGGAGAGCCGAAACTTCCTTCTCAGCCCGGTGCTTCCAAAAAACTCGCACGCATCACACCATTGCTTCGCTTCGTAGGTTCCTGCGGGGCATCTTCCAACGTCGGGGGAATCGTTCGTTGGGTCGCACGCCGCCCCTCCGCATACCCGGGTTATCAGTTCATACCACCATCTGAGGCTGCCGATTATACCCGTCTCCCTTAGTCTGTCAGAAAAACCTTCCGGCCCGCCCGTCCAGACAGGTGTCAGCGTGTTGAGTAGGAGTCTCATAAATTCCTCTTCTTTCTGTGGCCCCCAAGGGCCACAGTGTTACGCTCCGATTGAGGGTTGTAATGTCGAAACGTCAAGACTACTTGCCGAACAGCTCCATTCCTGTGAGCATACTCAATACGTCTATTCACGGTTCACCTCATATCTCCCCAGCCCGAAGGCCGTGCCTTTGCCCACGTGGAGCGCCTCTCCCGCCTTTATGAGCGGCATGGAATGCCGCAGGTCTTCCTATTACAGGTCTCTCTTAAGGACCACGATTCCTGTCCGCTTTATTTCTTCAATCAGTGTGCCTCCATTGTTGAAGTCTTCGGGTTTCAGCGGAATGGGCTCTATTCTTGTGTCGATGTTTCTCCTCAAGGGAACTATCTTTCTGCGGTCTTCGAATCTGTCCCCGGTAAACGCCTCAGATATTAGTGCTACATCGATGTCGCTGTCGTTGTTGGCTGTTCCTTTTGCATGAGAGCCGAATATGAGGGCTTGCGAAACGTAAATTCGATGTTTCTCAAGCTCTTCGATGTATTTCCTCACCACGCCGGCTATTTCCGAACTTGGTTCATGAGCCATTGTCTCATCTCCCTGATGTATTCCAAATGCTGTTCAGCAAATTGCCTGTTGCACTTTCTTCTGAAAGAAAAGCTCTCGTCAGGATATCTTGCCTCCAGGTTAAAATCTGTTATTATTTCAAGCCGTTCCAATTGCGCTTCCGTCAGGTCCAGAGCCATTTCTTCTGCAATCCGTACAAGCCGATGGGTAAAAGGTGGAACAGCGTTGCGTCGATCAACGTAAACTGCCTTCAAAATCTTCTCAATGGTTAAATGGCCGAAGAAAAGCGCATAGGTATAGTCTCTCTTTTCGAAGAGGTGACCCGCAACCTTCCAGTCGTCTTCGGCAGATTCCAACCAATAGGCAACTTGCAGCTTCTTATCCATAAAATCCCTTTCACCTTGTAGCCTGTTGCTATCTGTTTGTCAATGACCTCTTCCCTCTATCCAGGACCCGAAAGCTCGTGCGTCCCCAACCCGGCCGACGCGCCTCTCGTCCTCGTCCCGAAGGGACGGCCGTCACTCGTCACTCCTGACTCCTGACTGATGACTGCTCCACCCGATACCTCCCCAACCCGAAGGCCGTGCCTTTGCCCACGTGGAGCACTTCTCCCGCCTTTATGAGCGGCATGAAGGGCCGCAGGTCCCCTTCACACGTGATCTCGCCCACGAACCCGCCCATGTTGATTCTTTGCTCCTGCCTTGCCGAATACCGCTCCCAGTCGTACCAGCGCAGACTCTTTTCGACCATCTCCACCGCCTTAGCCTTTTCGATGGTCCCCTTGAAGTCAAAGGCCGGGGTGGCGTCGCCGTTGCCGTGAAAGTAGGAGAGGAGGGAGATTCTCCGCAGAAGGCTTCTGATAATCATGTGAAACTCGATATCGGGCGTAATACTCCCGCTGTAGGAAATCCTGGTGGGGGTGAGAAAAGAGAGGGTCAGGCGCGTCTTTTTTCGGCCGCGGCCCGTTTTTACATCGAGCGGAAGGTCTATGGTCCTGAAATGTTGCAATATCTTGCTCGCTGAATCGTAAATTATCTCACCTTCCGGCTTCTCACTCCTGACCAACGACTCCTGACTGGTGACTGTCTTCAGCTCAAATTTCCCCCGGCCCTTGCCGATCCCTGTTTTCCCAAGCTCGTCAAAGGTGTAGATGAAATAGGGCAGATAGTCGATGGCCCTGCCGATAAGGACCAGGCCGAAGGGGAGTGCTTCCTCCGGCCTGTAGACGCGCTTTCTCTCGAAAGGCGGCTCTATGACAAAGGGGTGGGGCGCCGCCTCGTACTTCCGCATCACGGCCGTGTCGGCGGGCGGCGGCGTCTCGAAAATATAGGAGTAGACACACTTGCCTTTGAGGAGGCAGTCCGCACACTCCTTGTCTCTGATGACACAGACGATGCGCCTGAAGGCAGCGCCGAAACCGCCTCTCAGGGTCGAGCCCTTGTAGGGGGGCAAGATGAGGGGTTCCAAGGCTGTGAGGGTGAAACCCAATCGCGCGACGGTAAGGTGGATAGCGTTTCTCCTGTCAAACCAGGATAAGAGCCTCAGTGATTTTACCACTTACAGACCGGCAAGAACAGAAAAAAATGATCTCAAAAATGTGCATTGACGATGGGGAGGAGGTTCTTTCCCAGGCCGGAATTATTTCTGATGCAGGGCGAGATCGTGTTCAGCCCGCACCGAGAGGGCGCTAGGGACATCGTTTTATACATTGCGTTGTGCCTCCGTCCCGCTAACACATTGAAAGAGAGTATTGCAGCCGGGGGGTTCGCAATTCGAAGCATATCAGCCATGCGCCATTGATACGGATGCTATCAAACGCTTTCAGGTACTTTCGGGGCCAGTCGGGTCACAGCGATCTTGCCGCACGCCTGCGCGTGGATTAAAACTCACGGTCTCCCCGTCTCCGTCGCCGGCTTGGGGACGACAGACGGAGCGCTCATTCGAAGTCCTCTTTTTTCAATCCGGATTGCTTCACAATTGAGGCAAAAGTGCCATAAGGGATCTCGTCTTTTGGATCGGGCACGATTACGATCCTGGGCCCGTTCCTGAATTTCTTGTGACTGCCCTTCTGAGAAACGAAATGAAATCCATTTTTCAGGAGAACTTGTATAATTTCCTTCGACGGATGAAGTTTAGGCATTTATTACATCTTCACCGATCAGCGTTGAGCCGATGGAGTGGTACTCCAGTCCCTCCTTTTCGTCCTCGAAATAGAGCTCAACAGCTTCTTTCAAATTCCGGATAGCTTCGTCGATGGTCTCACCGAAGCTCGATACCTCCACATTCAGGCACTGCGAAACAAAATACTTGTCTTCCTGATAGACGATATACTTTATTTGCTTCATGCCCGTACCTCCTTGCCTATGCCATATATCCTATAGTCTAGCACAAAATGAAGCCACATGACAGACACCATTTGGGAAGACCAAGGGGGATGCTGTTATTTTTGGAGGGCGGTCGGGCCGTTGCTTCATCCGCTGCTTTTCGCACACGCACCGAAGGTCGCCGGATCGCCCTATATTTTGCCTTGAAATCTGCCCGTAATTGCGGGAAAATGAACACGGTGTTCGGGAATAAAGCGGCTGGAATACCGCTTTCGGCTTGCTTGCGCTGCTTCAGCATTTAGACTATAATTATGGTCATAACAAATATCCGCAAGGAGCGCTGCCATGAGTAAAACAATTCCTCTCGCCGAGGCCAAAAAGAACCTTTCCGCCATCGTGAGAGAGGTGGAGGAGAAATACGACCGGTTTACCATCACAAAAAATGGGACTGACAAAGCGGTTATCCTGAGTAGTGAAGAGTTCGAGGGGCTGATGGAAACCCTCGACCTCCTTTCGCAGAAAGAAGAGAGGGATGCCGTTGTCAGGGCCAAAGAACAGGTGAAGGCCGGGAAAACGATATCGCTGGAAAAGCTCAAGAAGAAATACGACCTTCCATGACGTATTCTATTGAGTTTTCCGAGCAGGCCGACTCCGATTTCGCGTATCTGCTTCGATCCGACAGGAGGCTGGCAACGAGAATCCTGGCGAAAGTCGAGTCCCTCGTCGATTCTCCACGGGAGGGAAAGCCCCTCGTCGGCAATCACAGAGGAGAGTTTTCTCTGAGACTGGGCGACTACCGGATTGTCTACGAATTGGATACGGCACATTATGTTGTCTATATCCTCACAATCAAGCACCGCAAGGATGCTTACGGCTAACCCCGGACCATTTCCAACGGAAGGGCCAAGGGGACGGTGTTATTTTGTCGAGTTGATGAAAGTGATAGGTACGTGTTTTCATTCGATAACGCGACGGAGATACGGGGAAGCAGGCACGAGAAAATGAGGCATTGTTTCGTGCATAGCCGGTCATAGCCCCGATCGTATCTCCGGAGGATCTACCATGCCCTGCTGCAAGACGTCGGGACATAACGGCTGGTGCGGAGATGTCCCCATCTGTTACACAGATGAGGCGGGGAAGGAAAGCTTTTCGCCGGCGTACTCCGGTATACGACCTTTGAGCCGCGGCCCGGATATACCCCTCTGAACGATTTCGTGAGGATTGCCATTAAGGTGCTCATCCCCCTTCAAACAACGCTCTTCGCTCTCGCGATAAGAAACAGATTCAGGATACAGTAGGGAAGGGCGGTAGGAACGTGGAGGGTGACCATGGTGCCACGCAAGATTTTTATGGCGTTTTTGACAAGGCTATTGTAACCTGTTACGTAATGGGTTATATTATTTATGGTCGTTAGCATAAAACACAAAGGCTTGGCCGCCCTCTATTACGACGACCGGACAAAGGGAGTGCAACAGGCGCATGTTAAACGGCTGCGCCAAATCCTTGCTTTGCTTGATAGCGCGTTTGTCGCTGAAGATATGAATATCCCTGGCCTGCGGTTTCATCGGCTAAAGGGAGACCTCACCGGGTTCTATTCGGTGTCTATTTCGGGTAATTGGCGGGTGATCTTCCGTTTTGAGAACAGCCAGGCTACCGATGTTGATTTGATTGACTATCATTAAGGAGTAATGAATTATGACTATGAAGAACCCCCCGCATCCCGGTGAGATTATACGGGACCTGTGCATCAAACCTCTTGGCCTGACCGTCACAAAAGCCGCTGAAGGTCTTGGCATAACCCGCAAGACTCTTTCGTTACTGCTGAACGGGCACGCAGGTATTTCCCCCGAAATGGCCGTGAGGCTGTCACAGGCTTTTGGCCGCAGCCCGGAAAGCTGGCTTCAACTTCAGGGCTCCTATGATCTCGCCCAGGTCCGAAAGTCGGCCAACCCAATCCACGTTAAACCACTTGCAGGGTTTACTTCCCCGGATGAAAGTCAAAAAGCTGAAGAGGATCGGCATCAAGTTCCACGGAAATAATACATCATTGTGACGATTTCTCAAAATCAGGAGAACAATGCTGCACATGGCCTTGGAGATGTGCGTTGACGATGCGAAGAAGGTTCTTTTTTCGGCTGGAGGAAATTTCGATGAAAGGTGCCGAAATCGACTGGCCGGCGCCCGGAGGCGTACATAGGCGGGCGCGAAATTAACCCGGCCGCCACACATCTAAAGATCGAGCGCGAACCTTACCGCCCTCCCGACGTCCGCGAGCTTCTCGGGCGGCAGGGCAGTGATGAGCTTCCCGATCCGATCTTTCGGCACAGTCTGAATGTGGTCGGCGTTTACGGCGCACTCCCCGGGCATGCCATCGCTTTCGTCCAGACGGACTTCGCTTGGGATGTTCCTCACCGTGGACGTGATCGGAGCTATTGTGACTTCGTTAAGATACCCGATGGCGGAATTGCGAGTCAGAACAAGTACCGGCGCTTTTTGTCGGGAGGCTTGAATGTATACCACCGGATGTCTCCCCGTTTCACTCTTCACCCCGGCCTGCTCGTTGTGCCACACGCCGAACTCTTCCTTTGTTACCGGGTGGCGTTCGTATCCGGCCTGATGCGTTTTCTCGAGGCGTTTTGTTCTGATATCCTTTATTGCCGCTCGGAGTGCCGCCCGCGTGAGGGCCGATCTTGTCGTGTTCAGTTCTTTTGCAAGAAGGTCGACCTCTTTTACCAAGTCATCATCCAAGGTCATTTGCACGGTTTTCATGGCCACCTTCCCTCATGTGTACTCTAATAGCTATTATGATCCACATGCATGAGCCTGTCAACCCATTGATTGGGGCCTGCCCCTTGACCCGACCCTCCCCCTTCGGCTATACTAAAGGGCTTTCCAGGAGGTCCAATTTTGAGAAACAGGTACTGTGGAACGCTTGCGGCAGCCGACGTGGGCAAGGGTGTGGAGCTGGCGGGATGGGTTTTCAGAAGACGCGATCACGGCGGTCTTATCTTCCTCGATCTGAGGGACGTAAGCGGCATCGTGCAGGTGGTCTTTTCCCCTGAGATAGCCCCTGCTGCCCATAAGGAAGCGCATGAGATCAAGCAGGAGTACGTGATCCGCATCGAGGGCACGGTAGCGGTGAGGCCCGAAGGTACGGAGAACCCCAATATCCCCACGGGAGGGATCGAGGTGCTCGTTTCCACCCTCACGGTGCTCAACACCTGCAAGCCCCTGCCTTTCCAGGTCGACGAAGTCGATAGCGAAGAGGAGCCGAACGAGTTCCTCAGATTGAAATATCGGTACCTGGACATGCGCCGCCCGAAGGTGCGGGAGACGTTTATTCTGCGGAGCGCGGCGGCGATGGCGGTGCGGAACTACCTGTCGTCGCAGGGCTTTTTCGAGATCGAGACACCTTTTCTCACCAAGAGCACACCTGAGGGGGCCCGCGATTTCATCGTCCCGAGCAGGCTGAACCAGGGCCAGTTTTACGCGCTTCCGCAATCGCCCCAGCTCTTCAAGCAGATACTGATGGTGGCGGGTTTTGAGAAATACTTCCAGTTGGCGCGATGCTTCAGGGATGAAGACCTGAGGGCGGACCGGCAGCCGGAATTTACCCAGCTCGATCTGGAGATGAGCTTTGTGGACGTGGAAGACGTCATCGCGTTAGTTGAAGGCGCCATGGCGGTGCTCTACGAATCGATAAAGAAGACGCCCCTGGCCGGTCCTTTCAGACGGATGGATTATGCCGAGGCGATGGAGCGCTATGGGACGGATAAGCCCGACCTCAGGTTCGATCTGCCCATGGAAGAGCTGACCCCGTTGTTCCGGTCGACTGAATTCGGCGTGTTCAAGAACGTTGTGGGCAATGGAGGGGCCATAAAGGGCATTGCGCTGAAGTCCCGGACCCTTTCTCGGAAAGACCTCGACACTGCCGTCGATACGGCGAAGACGCTCGGCGCGGGCGGCCTGATCTGGATGCGCAAGGATGCGGGAAAGCTCGTGTCGCCCATAGTGAAGTACCTGAAAGAAGAGGAAACCGCTGCCATAGACGCGGCGTTCGGCGTCGCGGACGGCGACGTGGTCTTCATTATGGCCGATGCGCGCGCTAAAGTACACGATATCATGGGAAGATTCCGCCTCTATCTCGGAGAGAGATACGACCTCGTGAGGAAGGGCGACGACTGTTTCCTGTGGGTCGTGAATTTCCCGCTTTTTGAATATAGCGCGGAAGAAAAAAGGTACGTTGCCCGCCATCACCCGTTTACGTCGCCTAAAGGCAGCATTCAGGGATTCGACGGCGACTACGAATCGATGCAGGCCAAGGCGTACGACCTCGTGTTGAACGGGGCGGAGATCGGCGGGGGCAGCATCAGGATACACCGGAAAGAGGAGCAGATGGAGATGTTCAAACTGCTCGGCTTCAAGGAAGAAGAGGCCGTCGAGCAGTTCGGTTTTCTCCTCGAAGCGTTGGAGATGGGCGCGCCTCCCCACGGGGGCTTTGCTTTCGGGATCGACCGCATCCTGATGATGCTCCTGGGCCTCGACAGCATAAGGGACGTGATCCCGTTCCCGAAAACGCAAAAGGGCACGTGCCTTTTGTCAGGCGCCCCGGCGCCGGTCAAACAGAGGCAGCTCAGCGACCTGCGGCTGAGGGTGACGAAGGTAGACGAGAGGTAACCGAGCGAAGCGAGCCGAGCAGGGAGGCTCCAACGGCTCTGCCGGTGGAGGGGGCGCTGAGCCCCAATAACCGAGCGAAGCGAGCCGAGGGGGAGAGCACTCCAACGGCTCTGCCGATGGAGGGGGCGCTGAGCCCCAATGATTGCTAAGGAGAGGAGTTGGCTAAGAAGCGGAAGGGTTTTATCTTCAAGAATACGGTAAAGGGCGGCAGGTTCCCGCTCATCGACGTGGAAGAGCCCGAGCTTTTCCGGAACGTGTTCCCCTATACCGACATGGTAAGGGTCAGTTTCGACCACAAGATCGAGTCGATAGATCCCCCGGATGAGATCTTCATCACGGACACGACCTTCAGGGACGGCCAGCAAGCGAGACCTCCTTTCTCCGTAAAGCAGATCGAGGACATTTTCAACCTGCTCCACCGGTTGAGCGGGCCGAACGGGATAATACGTCAATCGGAGTTCTTCCTCTACACGGAGAAAGACAAGGAAGCACTGGCGAAATGCCTCGAAAAGGGATATCGTTATCCGGAAATTACGGGGTGGATCAGGGCTACCAAGGAGGACTTGCAGCTTATCAAGGAGTTCGGCCTGAAAGAGACGGGTATGCTCACGAGCATCTCCGATTATCACATATTCTACAAGTTCCACAAAACGAGGGCCGAGGTATTCAAGGGTTATTTGAAGGTCGTCGAGGCGGCTCTCGATGCCGGCATTATACCGCGGTGCCATTTCGAAGACGTGACGAGGGCCGATATTTACGGGTTTTGCGTGCCCTTTGCGCAGGCCCTCATGTCCCTGTCGGAAGAGGCGAAGATACCCATAAAGATACGGTTGTGCGACACCCTCGGTCTCGGTATTACTTACCCGGGGGCAGCCTTGCCGCGCTCCGTGGGGAAGATCATCAGGGCCATGATCGATGATGCCGGTGTGCCTTCCGATTGCCTGGAATGGCACGGACACAACGATTTCTACAGGGGAGTGGTCGGCGCGGTGAGCGCGTGGCTCTATGGGTGCACGTTCGTGAACGGCGCCCTTCTCGGCATGGGGGAAAGAACGGGGAATACCCCCATAGAGGCGCTCATCATGGAGTACATCTCCCTCGTCGGCGACGACAACGGGATCGATACCAAGGTGATTACGGAGATGAGGAATTATTTCGAGAAGGAGGTGGGCCTCCATATACCCCGAAATCAACCGTTTGTCGGCTCGGATTTCAATGCGACGTCCGCCGGCGTCCACATCGACGGGCTCGCAAAGAACGAGGAGATATACGCCGCCTTTGACACGAAGAGAATACTCAACAGGCCGATAACGATAAACCTCACCGACAAATCGGGCCTTGCGGGTATAGCCCACTGGATCAATTCGCATTTTGCCCTGATCGGCCAGGATGCAATCGAAAAGACCCATCCGGGCGTCGCAAGGATAAACAAGCGGATTCTGAAGCAGTACGAGGAGGGCAGGGTGACTGCCATGTCGGACGAGGAGATGGAGCATATGGTCCGCAGGTACATGCCCGAAGTCTTCCCGTCCGAATTCGATATGCTGAAGAAGAGGGCCCACGACATGGCCGCCCATCTGATCGAGCGCTATATCGAAGAGGAAGATATCAAGAGCATGGCGCCCGAGCGGCAGGAAGGGCTCCTCAAGGGACTCGTGGCCGAGTACCCTTACATACAGTTTGGCTATGTAGTCAACGCGGAAGGAGTGAAGGTCACCAGGAACATCACCCAGGCGGTGGACAGGGCAAAATACGCCAAGATAGACCTGCATGAAGATTTCTCGGACAGGGATTGGTTCATCCAGCCGCTCTCGACCGGCAGGGTATGGGTGACGGACCTCTACACCTCAAGGATAACCGGTGCCCTCTGTATCACCGTTTCAGGCCCGATACAGGACGAGACCGGGGAAATAGTAGCGGTCCTGGGGCTGGATATAAAGTTCGAGGACCTCACCAAGGCCGAGGAATAAGGCGTTTTCCAGGCTCATAACTTTACGATGATGGTGCAACCATGATAGATGACATAAAAGCGAGAACGGACACGCTTATCGACCGCATGCAGGCGCTTAGAGGTTATCTTTGACGCGCCTGCCCTCAAAGCGCGCATCAGCGAGTACGATCAAACCCTAGCGCAAAAAGACTTTTGGGAAGATCAGGAGAAGGCGCAGAAGCTGCTCCGGGAAAGGGCCAGGCTGCAGGACGAGTTGCAGCGATGGGAGACGAAGGAGACGGAGCTGGAGGAGATCCTTATCCTGAGCGACTTTGCAAAGGAGGCAGGGGACCCCGGAGACATCGGCGAGCTGGAGCGCCGGGTCGAGACACTCGACGCCGAGCTTAACAGTTTCGAGATAGAGCGGATGCTCGCCGAGGAAAATGACGCGGAAAGCGCCATCATGTATATAAATGCCGGGGCGGGAGGGACGGAGGCCCAGGACTGGGCGGAAATGCTCCTGCGGATGTACCTCAAGTGGGCGGAGAGGAAGGGGTTCGAGTCGCAGGTTGTCGACCTGCTGCCCGGAGAAGAGGCGGGCATCAAGAACGTCACGTTCCTGGTAAAAGGCGCATATGCCTATGGCTACCTGAAGTGTGAGAACGGAATTCATCGCCTCGTGCGTATCTCGCCTTTCGACGCGAATGCCAGGAGACACACGTCCTTTGCCTCGGTCTACGCCTATCCGGAGATCCCGGAGGGCATTCAGGTTGACATCCGGGATGAGGACTTGAAGATCGACACCTTCCGCGCGAGCGGACCGGGGGGGCAGCACGTCAACAGGACGGAATCGGCTATACGGATCACCCATCTCCCGACCAACATAGTGGTTCAGTGCCAGAACGAGCGGTCGCAGCACAAGAACAAGGCCATAGCCATGGCCATTTTGAAGTCAAGGGTCTATGCGCTGGAGAAGAAGAAACAGGATGAGAAGATGGACCTGCTGAACAAGGAGAAGAAAGAGATTTCATGGGGCAGCCAGATCCGCTCGTACACGCTCCATCCCTACAAGCTCATTAAGGACCACCGCACAAAACTGGAGGTGCATAACGCAGAAAGCGTGCTTGACGGAGACATCGACCAGTTCATCAAGGCGTGCCTTTTGTACTTGACTTTCGAACAGAAAAGAGATTAAGTATTCAGGCATGGAACAGCTATTTAGCGATAACAGGCTTGGAGAATTAGAGGAAAAGATCGATGTCCTGCTCACCGCATATAAGGGTATGCGAGAGGAAAAAGAGGAGCACGTGCGCAGGATGGAGTCCCTCGAGGCGGAGAACAGGGAGCTTAGGGAGCTGGCGGCGCGGATTGAGAGCGAGAAGGACCTGGTTATGGAGAAGGTAAAGGGTATTCTGGAAAAGATTCAGAAGATAGAAGCATAGCTTTGCCCAGAGTGGAAGTCACCATTCTCAATCAGTCGTTTACTTTCGTGGGTGATGACGAGGAAAGGATCAGGAAAATCGCCCAGGTCGTCGATCAGGAAATATCGGCGGTGGCGCAGGAATTTGGGATCGTAAACACACTGAATACTGTTATCATGGCAATGATGAGGATTGCCGATAACTACATGGATATGAAGGAGCGGTTCGAGAAAGTCGAAGACAACACGCTGAGGCTTTTGAAAAAGGTTGAAAACATATAGATTCCCTGCGGTGTGCGTGATAAATGGTAAACTTCGAGCCAACACCTCTTTGCGGGGAGCCTTCTCTTATTGCAGACTGCATGCTCGTCTTAGTGCGAGACGCGTGAAGCAAGAAAAAGGCGCCCACTTATTTTGAGAGGTTCAAGACTTACTGTTTACACGGCATCGCGGGGCTCTTCTTTAGGGGCAGCAACGGGGAAGCAGCAGATCAATATAAATAGTTTTCTGATTTTTCGGAGGTTGAGGTAACTTGTCGCCCGTGACTTAGAAAATTCGACCCTCGTGCTGTCCCTTCAGGTTCTACTGAAGGGGGGACTTTGAACATAATACTTTCTCTCATACTCTGCATTGCAGGTATCGTTGCGGGATACCTGGCGGCGCGGTTCGTTCAAAAAAAGAAAACCGGCGAATACGAGGCGATAGGGCAGAAAATCCTTGAAGACGCAAGAAAGGAGTCCGACGTCGTCAAGCGGGAGGCGTCGATCCAGGCCAAGGATATCGTCATCCAGGCAAGGAATGAGCTGGAGCAGGAATCAAAGAGCAGAAAAGCCGAGTTTCAAAACACGGAAAGACGACTGTCCCAGAAAGAGGCAAACCTTGACAAAAAGATGGAGACCCTCGAAAAAAAGGAAGAGGAGCTGGGCAAGAAGGAAAAGCAGATTAGCCAGCCGCGAAGCGTACCTCGAAAGCAGGATAGGCGAGACCGAGCTGACACTGAAGCAGCAGCGGGAGAAGCTGGAAGAGATAGCCGGGGTGACTGCCGAGGATGCGAAGAGAATGCTCATGCAGGCGATGGAAGATGAGGCGCGGTATGAGGGTACGAAGATCGCCCGGAAGATAGAGGAAGAAGCACGGGAAAAGGCGGACAAGAAGGCCAAAGAGATACTCGCCGTAGCCATCCAGCGTTATGCGGGCGAATACGTGGCGGAAGACGCGGTTTCCGTGGTGACCCTGCCGAACGAAGAGATGAAGGGACGCATCATAGGGAGGGAAGGGCGGAACATAAGGGCGCTGGAGGCGGCCACCGGCGTCGATATCATCATAGACGATACGCCCGAGGCCGTGATCCTCTCCTGCTTCAACCCTATACGAAGGGAGGTTGCGCGCATCGCGATAGAGCGGCTGATCAGCGATGGAAGGATACACCCGGCCCGGATCGAGGAGATCGTGACGAAGGTGGCGGAAGAGCTGGAAGAAAAGCTTAAGACCACCGGAGAGCAGGCAGTCTTTGACGCGGGCGTGCATAACGTCCACCCGGAACTGGTGAAGCTGCTGGGCAGGTTGAAATTCCGCAGCAGCTATTCTCAAAACGTCTACCAGCATTCGCTCGAAGTTGCCTTCATCAGCGGCATCCTTGCCGCCGAGCTGAAGGTTAACGTGCAGGAAGCGAGGCGGGCGGGTTTGCTTCATGACATCGGCAAGGCCGTCGACCACGAGGTGGAAGGCTCTCATTCCGCGATTGGGGCGGATCTGGCGAAGAAATACGGGGAGAGTGAAGATATTATCCATGCAATACTGGCGCACCACGAAGAAGTTCCCGTGGTCAATCTCGTCGATGTGATCGTGCAGGCGGCAGATGCCCTGTCGGGGGCGCGGCCCGGCGCACGGAGGGAGATGCTCGAATCGTATATCAAAAGGCTGGAGGAGCTGGAGCGCATCGCTTCGAGCTTCCACGGCGTTGAGAAGTCGTATGCGATCCAGGCGGGTAGGGAGATCAGGATCGTGGTGAGCAGCGAGAAGATGAGCGATGATGCCATCTTCCTTTTGTCAAAGGATATCGCCAAGAAGGTGGAAACAGAGCTTTCATACCCCGGCCAGATAAAGATTGTGGTGATAAGAGAGACGAGAGCGGTAGAATATGCCCGATGAGCTTATTACAGTCCTATTCCTCGGCGACGTCATCGGAAAACCGGGCAGGCAGGCGGCAGCCAGGTTTCTGAAAGAAAGCCGCGCAGACTTCAAGGTTATCAACGGCGAGAATATGGCCGGTGGCCTGGGCATTACCCCCGCCCTGGCAATGGAGATGCTCGAAGCGGGCGCGGACGCGATCACTACGGGCAACCACGTGTGGAAGAAGAGGGAGATCATACCCTATCTCATGGCGGAGCAGCGCGTCATCAGACCGTTGAACTACCCCCCGGGGACGCCGGGGTTCGGCTCTACAATTGTGCGGAAGAACGGCAAGGCCATCTGCGTCGCAAACATCGAGGGCCGGGTCTTTATGGGGAGCATCGATTGCCCTTTCCGTTCGATGGAAGAGTTCCTTTCGACAAACGTGGATAACGCGCCTGTCATTGTAGATTTCCACGCCGAGGCGACGTCGGAAAAGATCGCTATGGGCTGGTTTCTCGACGGGAAGGTTGCGTGCCTGGTGGGCACGCATACCCATGTGCAGACCGCCGATGAAAAGGTATTGCCCCGGGGGACGGGCTATATAACAGACCTGGGTATGACCGGGCCTGCACATTCGGTCATAGGCATGGACACGGGGGCGGTACTTGAGAGGTTTATCACCCAGTTGCCCCAAAAATACGAGGTGGCGAAGGGCGACATCGAAGTGCAGGGCGTGATGATCACCGTAGACGCGAGGACAAGACATTGCCTGCGCGTAGAAAGGATAAGGGAAAAAATAGCCTGACCATGGACCTCAAGAAAGAGATGGAGATCATCGAGCGCGGGGCGGTTGACCTGATCAGCGTCGAAGAGGTGAAGAAGAAGCTGGTGGCGGCCAAAGCTTCAAAGCGCCCCTTGCGGATAAAGCTGGGTATGGACCCGACGGCGCCTGACCTGCACCTCGGCCACACTGTGGTGCTGCAGAAACTGAAGCAGTTTCAGGAGCTGGGCCACACGGCAATCTTTCTTATAGGCGATTTTACGGGCATGATAGGCGATCCGACGGGCAGGATCGAGACGAGGCCAGTCCTGACGCGGGAACAGCTCATGGAGAACGCGGAAACCTACAAGAGACAGGTGTTCAAGATCCTCGATCCCGAAAAGACCGAGATACGCTTCAACAGTGAATGGATGGAAGCGATGAACGCGGGGGACATGATCAGGCTGTGCGCCAAGTACACGGTCGCGCGCATGCTTGAGCGTGAGGATTTCAGAAGCCGCTACCAGAACAGCCTTCCTATCAGTGTTCACGAATTTCTCTATCCCCTTGTGCAGGGATATGACTCGGTCGCGCTCCGGGCCGATGTGGAGCTTGGGGGCCACGACCAGATCTTCAACCTGCTCGTGGGAAGGGAGATCCAGAAAGCCTATGGCCAGGAGCCGCAGGCGGTGATTACGGTACCTCTTGTCGAAGGCACCGACGGCGTGAATAAGATGAGCAAGAGCTACGGCAACTACGTGGGCATAGACGAACCGCCCGACGTGATATTCGGGAAGCTTATGTCCATTTCCGATGAGCTGATGCTCAGGTACTATGAGCTTTTGAGCGATATATCTCTCGACGAGCTGCGCGAATTAAAGGACGGCTTAACGAGGGGAAGCGTCCATCCCATGCATGCGAAGATGCAACTGGCACGGGAAATAGTCGAGCGCTTCCATGGGTCGGGCGCGGGTGTTCAGGTGGAGAACGACTGGAAGAAGGTGCACAGCCAGGGGGAGATACCAGGGGTGACGGAGATAGTCTATCACAAAAGGATGAGCGAGCCTGTCTGGCTGCCCGGACTCCTCAAAGAGATCGGCATGGTCTCGTCCACCTCCGAAGGAAAACGGATCATCCAGCAGGGAGGCGTCTACGTTGCGGAGGAGGATCAACTCGTGAAGGTGGCCGCGGAATCCCTTTCGATCGAAAGCCCGCGACTCACCTTCAAGGTGGGCAAGAAGAAGTTTAAAACCGTTGTATTTGAAGACTAGTATTGACATTCTGCCGTTTTTCGTGTTTACTGTAATCGTTTCCCCGGTAGCTCAATCGGCAGTAGCGGCTGGCTGTTAACCAGTAGGTTGCAGGTTCGAGTCCTGCCCGGGGAGCTTTTTTATCTCATTAGTGTTTCAGGGGGTTGCGGATCTCGCGCCCTCTATTTTTTTGCCTTCGCCATCAAATAGCAAGATTTTTCGAAATAGGATAGAAGATAGGTCACCTTTTTAAAGCGTTCCCGACCTCGCAAGAAATTGTCGAAAGTAATCGCCAAAAATCGCCAAAAACAGTTGACATACGTATACGAACATCTGTATAACGTACACATATCTTGTGCGAGAAGGAGGGGAGGTTCCATTACCCGGCCCGACCCGGAAACAGCCCAGGGGACTTCCTTCATACTCCGTACGTTGTGATGTCGTTTTTCATGCATTTCAGCATGAAGGTTATTCGGCTGAAGGTTTCTTATGAAAGAGGTCGAAGGACGACCGATTAGTCTTAAAACTTCCCACGACCACCGAACAGACGCACCCGATAAGCCCCGGACTTGCTAAGGACAGGGGATGAGCTGGGTGCGGAAAGGGGCAGGCCCATCTATGAAGCATAAGTCAATCCATCCATCTCTCTTCCACATCTGTTGCCTTCTGGTTTTGGCGGCCATCCTCGTACCGGCCGGCAAGGCGGCCTACGGCGAGGACGTGCTCGACCTTTACAGGCTGGCCATCGACCATGACCCGCAGTTCAAGGGGGCTTCGTATGAGCGCCTTGCCTTGAAAGAAAGCCTCAAACAGGCGCACGGGCACATCATGCCTGCGGTGAGCCTGGAAGGCGTGGGCAGCAGGACCTACCAGGATATAGTGCATAGCTCCAATCAGGTATTTGCGTCGGGGAAAGCCAATTATGACAGCAAGTTATATACGGCAAAATTGGTCCAGCCCATTTTCCGGTACTCCCTGTTCGTAGAGGTGCAACAGGCGAAGAAGCTGTCGAAGCGGGCAGACGTGGACCTTGAGATCGCAAAGCAGGACCTGATCATACGGGTTGCCCAGGCTTACTTATCGGCCCTCGCGGCCAACGAGGGCATAGCGTTTGCGGAAGCGGAAAAGAAGGACGTAGAGGTATTCTTCGAGCGGGCAAAGACCCGCTACAGCTCCGGCCTGGCCCCGGTCACCGACCTGTACGATGCGCAGGCGCGCCTTGCCTCGGTGAATGCACAACTCGTGAAAGTGGAGAACGATTACCGCGACGCACTTCAGGCCATAGCGGAGATCACCGGTACGACCGTCGTCAAAGTGAACCGTTTGAGGGAGGAGCTGCCTCTCGTTCCGCCTGACCCTGAGGATGCGGAAGCCTGGGTGAAGGTAGGTATGGAACAGAACCTGAAGGTCAAGAGCGCTCAGTACGACGTCGACGTGGCAAAAGCGGAAGTGAGCCGCCAAAAGTCGGCCCACTACCCAAGCCTCGATCTGATGGGCCGGTACTACCGGAATGATATGGGCGGCTCGCTCTTTGGCGGCGGCGCAACGGTTGACACAAAAGACGTCACCTTGACGCTCAGCGTGCCGATCTTCGAGGGGCTCGTCATCACCTCCAAGACCAGGGAGGCGGGTGACCGGTACGAGAAGGGACGCCAGACCCTGGAGCAGCAGAAACGGGCCGCCGTCCGGCAGGTCAATGTATTCTACAACGGTGTGAAGACGGCGTTGAGCAGGGCAGGCGCCCTCAAGAAATCGGTGGAAGCGCAGACCGTGCTTGTACAAGCCAAGGAACAGGGCTACAGATCAGGGATGTATGCCAGTCTTGCGGTGCTCGATGCGGCCAGAGACCTCTATCTTTATCGCCGGGACTATGCTCAGAGCCGGTACGACTACATTGTCAGCAATCTTAAGTTAAAGCAGGCTGTCGGGACGTTGTCGGAATCCGATCTCACCGCGGTCAACGAGTGGCTGCAGTGACGATGACGGCAGGGAGAAGGGTCTTGTCGTTATCATTGTAGTATGGAGGAAGTTCCATGCTTGGAAGATTGAAGGAAAGGTTTTCTCCGGGAAAAACCGTGAAGCGGCAGGAGAAGCGGCAGCGACGGGCAATGCAGTTCGAGATGCTGGAAAGGCGGATTCTTCCGTCGGCGGGCGGCGTCATTGCTTCCCACATGGTCAAACAGATGACCGACGCGGCCGCTCCCCCCTGCCCACGTGCGATGGGACTCCGGGCTGACGCAGCATGCGCAGGAGACGAACACGCCAAGGTGGCGTCGATATCTCCCCGCTATCACCTGAACGTTGCAGAGGCGCAGCAGGCATGGGCGGCGAAACAAGCGGCTTCCCCGGTATCGAACGCGGCCGCAGCCTCTCCCGCAATCACGCAGGCTCACGCAACATCTCCGGGACAGGCCGGGGCGCAGTTTACGGCATCTTCCCAAAAGCCGGTCCGGGAGATCGTCTTTGTCGATCCTTCCGTCACCGACTACACGCAGCTCATCCAGGATATCGTCCGGGGCAATGCCAACAGGGCAGGGCAGGGCAGGGCGGCGATTACATCTACAGCAACGGGCGCCATCGACGACAACGGCACGCTGATCGTCGTCCTCAACCCGAACAAAGACGGCATTGACCAGATCACCCAGGTACTCTCGCAGTACCAGGGTGTGAGCGCCGTTTATATCCTCTCCCACGGTGCCCAGGGACTCGTCACCCTCGGGACCTCAGCATTGGACGCCGAGTCGCTGCAGAGCAGGTCGGCGGAGATTTCCGGGTGGCAGGCATCGCTTACGCCGGGCGCCGATATCCTCCTCTACGCATGCGACGTCGCGGGTACCCCGGCGGGCGTCCAGTTTCGTGAACGACCTTGCGGCAGCCACCCACACGGTTGTCGCAGCTTCCACGGAGAATCTGGGTGGCGGCGCCAAGGGCGACTGGACCCTCGACTACTCAACGGGCGTCGTGACGGCCGCGCCCTTGTTCTCGGCCACGTCCGTGGCAGGATACAACTATCTCCTCCAAGACTACTACGGCTCGTCCCAGAACCCGAACGCGACCCTGACGGGCACGAGCGGGAACGATACCTTCGTCTTCTCCAATGGCTGGGGAAACGCCGGCGTCACCGACACGGGCACGACCGGGATAAACACCCTCGACTTTTCAGGCGTCACGGCCAACCTCACCTTCACCTTCCATGCGAACGGCACCGTCTCCGTGACGGACGGCGCCGGCGACACCCTGGACAATGTCGCCAATATGCAAAAGATCATCGGGGGGTCGGGTACGAACCGCTTCGTCTTCGACAACGGCGCTGCCTTTGCGGGTACCATCGTCGGCGGGACGGGCACGGGCTGCACGAACACCCTCGACTATTCCGCCTACACGACGGCCGTCACGGCCAACCTCGGGGCGGGTACGGCAACGGGCACCCAGGGCGTCAGCAACATCACCGGCATAGTCGGCTCGTCCACGGCGAACACCACCCTTGCCTTCTCGAACGGCTGGAGCGCCTACACCATAGACACGACGGGCATCAAGACCCTCGACTTTTCCGCCGTGACGTCCGCCCTCACCTTCGACATTAATGCCGGTAATGCGAAAGGCACCGTCTCCGTCTCGAACGCCCAAAACACCATCTCCGACATAATGGGCGTCGGGGCGATCATCGGCGGCTCGGGCAACAACAGCTTCGTCTTCGCCGACGGCGCGGTCCTTGCCGGGACGATAAACGGCGGGACAGGCACGAACACCCTCGACTATTCCGCCTATACGACAGCCGTCACGGTCGAACCTCGCTGCAGGCACTGCCACGGGCACAACAGGCATAAGCAACATCCAGAACATCACAGGCGGCTCGGGCAACGATACGCTCACGGGCAATGCCGGCAACAACGTGATCATCGCCGGCAGCGGCACCGACATCATCACGGGTGGGGGCGGAAGCGACACCCTCGTGGGCGGCAGCGGCTCCGACACCTTCAAGTTCTCGAACGCCTGGGGGACCGACACGCGTCACCGATTCGAGCGGTACGGACACTCTCGATTTTTCCGCCGTCACGTCCAACCTGACCTTCACCATCGGCACAGACGGGGCCGTCTCGGTCACGGACGGCGCGGGCGACAGTGTAAGCAACGTCGCAGGCGCGGAAGGGCTGATCGGCGGCTCGGGAAACAACAGCTTCGTCATTCAATAACGGCGCGGTCTTGGCCGGCACGATAAACGGCGGCGAGCGGGCACGAATACCCTCGATTATTCCGCTTATACGAGCGCCGTAGCCATCAATCTTACCGCAGGCACTGCAACGGGTACGACGGGATTCAGCAACATAGACATCGTCAAAGGCGGCCAGCTCAGCAACGACTATGTCTTCGGGGACACCACCTCCGCGAATGACGCCTGGGGCAGCCTCACCATAAGCGGCGGGGCCTCGAACACTCTCGATTTCTCGAAGATAAGCTCCGACACAGACCTTGCTTTCACCATCCATGCGGACGGCACAGTATCGGTGAGGCGACAACAGCACCGACACCGTGGCAGGTCCGACAAGCGGCGTGGCCAACGTGGCTGCCATCTATGGCGGCGCCGGTGACGATACCTATGCCTTCGATGACCAGGGCGCTTTCACGGGCACCATCACCGGCGGCTCGGGCACGAGCACCCTCGACTACTCGGCCTATACGACAGGCGTGATGGTCAACCTCTCCGGGTCAGCCTACACGACCGACGCAGATGAGGCGACGAACGCGAGCGTCACGGTCGCGGCAGGAAGCGCCACCGGCACGGGGGGCATCACCAATATCCAGAACATCACCGGCGGCCAGGGCAACGATATCCTCATCGGGAACTCGGGGAACAACACGATCACCGCGGGTTCCGGGACCTCTATAGTCGATGGCCTCGGCGGCACCGACACCCTCGTCGGCAACGGGTCCGACACCTTCGAGTTCCGGAACGGCTGGGGCACGGGCACCACCGTGTCGAGCGACAGCGCGGCCGGGACCTCGATACTCGACTTTTCGGGAGTCACGGAAGACCTCACCGTGACGATCAATGCGGACGGTACGGTCTCCGTGACGAACGGCAACGCCGGCAATCCCGATACCCTCACCACAGTCTCAAACGTTCAGGGCATCGTCGGCGGTTCGGGCAGCAACGACTTCGTCTTTGCGGACCAGGCGACCTTCGACGGTACCCTCGACGGCGGCGTCGGCGGCACGAATACCCTCGACTATTCCGCGTATACGAGCCCGGTCGAGGCAAACCTTTCCTCGGTCATCGATAGCGCCACAGGCACTCAGGGCATAAGCGATTTCCAGAACGTGACCGGCGGCCTCTCAGCCAATTACCTCATCGGCAATGGAGTGAGCAGCATCCTCACGGTTGCGGCAGGCAACGAGGGCGCCAACATTTTTGCGAACGGCGGAGTGGGCACGATCATAGGCAGCACGGGCGCTCAGTCAACGAACACCGTGGTCGAGACGTGGGACGCGAATACCATCACTCTCACCGATAGCAGCCTCAAGGTTGTCAACAGCAACAGCAACGTTCCTCGAGAACGAGACTCTTACCAATATAACGGCCGCCGATCTGACCGGCGGGGCCCATACGAGCGTGATAGACGCGTCGACCTTCTCCGGCACCACCACCCTCGACGACGGCTCCTCGGTGCCCCTTTCCGCGCTCAACGGCGGGGGCCTGGGCACGACCGACGCGACCAACCCTTACCTGACAGGGTCGACGCTGCTTTCGACGCTCAATGACGGGACAGGGGTGAGAATCGCGGGCAGCGGCACGAATGATTTCCGGATCACCTTGACCGACGGCAGCACCTTCAACGTCAGCCTCACAGGCGCTCAGACCCTGCAAGATGTCTTCAATGACATAACCAACGCTGCGCCGAAAGCAAATGAGGTCGAAAGCATTGCCCTTGGCTCGAACGTGACCGGCGGGACCTTCGCCATCGCCTATGACGGCCAGGACACGGGCGCCATCGCTTGCAATGCGACGGCCGCGCAAGTGCAGACGGCCCTCGTCGCCCTCTCGAACATCGGCAACGGCAATGTTGCTGTCACCGGCAACGCCGGCGCATGGAGCGTCACGTTCACTGGCAGCCTCGCAAACATGCCTCAAACGATAACGGCAGACAGACTCAAACCTGATCGGAGGAGCCGCGACCGTAACGGAAGTTACTTATGGGGGGCCAAGGGTCAGCGTGGGGATCGACACCCAGAAGGGCGACTCCATCGTCCTTACCGACAGCGCCGATGCAGGGGGAACCGTCGAGCGTCACGCCCCTGAACGGCTCGAACGCGGCATCCGACCTCGGCCTCTACCAGAGCGGCGCGACCATGGGCAACGGCTCGACCCTCATAGGAACATCTATCGCCGAGGTCACGGCCGATATCCAGGTTACCATGATGAGTGGAGTCAAGGTCGACATCGACCTATCGAACCTCGACACAGTGCAGGACGTGCTCTCGGCTCTCAATGGCGCGAATTCAAACCTTGTGGCGACCATTAATTCGACCGGCACCGGCATCAATTTAACCGACACCGCGGGTGGCTCGGGCAGCTTGAGCGTGGTCAACATGAACGGCTCCCTCGCCGGGGATCGTCTGGGTCTCACGAGCGGCGAACGCATCATGGAATTCTTCCACCCGGACCCTTTCCGGCGGGTCCATCGTCTCGGCGCCGGTAACGCTCGACGGTCGCAACAACACGGTTACCCTGGACGGCGGCGCGGGCGCCACTACCTACATCGGCGGCGGCAGCAGTGTCACCATCAACACCAGGGGCAGCAACAACACGCTCGTCGAGACGAGGGGAGACGCTACCTATCAATTCACCCTCACCGACAGCCAATTGAAGATCGCCGGCAACGGCATGACGAGCTACGACTACCTCAATGCGGACGCCGTTAAGAACATCACGTTGACAGGGACACCGACGGGAGGGATCCTTTGCCCTCACCTACCAGGGCCAGACCACGGCCGTCGCCTACAATGCAACGGCCGCCCAGGTGGCGGCAGCCCTCACCGGCCTTTCGAGCATCGGCACCGGCAACGTGGCGGTTTCGGGCTCGGCCGGGGCATGGACGGTCACTTTCACCGGGAGCCTTGCCGGACTGGCGCGAACAATAACGGCTGACGGATCGGGTCTGACGGGGTCTGGAACGAGCATAAGCGTGACCGACGCAACTCCCGCGAAAGCGGTGCAGCAGGCCACCCTCACCGCCGGCAACGGCAACAGTCGATGTCATGGATGCCTCCGCTTTCACGCGGGAGCGTTGACCTCAATGTCGGGCGACGGAAACAGCGACATCCTGAAAGGCGGCTCGGGCAGCGATATCCTCTATGCGGGCGACGGCAATGGCGACAGCCTATGGCGGCGCGGGCAACAACACCTTTACCGTCGGAACAGGGGCTGGCGACCAGATCAACGGCGGCTCGGGCGGCAAGAACACCCTTCTCGAAGTCGGCGACCATCCCTACGTGCTCACCGACTCCGACCCTCACCATGGGGCTGGGCACGAACGAGGTGCAGAGCCTCACTATCGGCAACGGGGTTACAGGCACTTTTACCCTCACTTTCGACGGTCAGACGACCATAGCCATTCCCTATAACGCCACTGCAGACGTGATTCAGGCCGACCTCGTGGCCTTATCCAACATCGGCACCGGAAATGTGGCGGTCACCGGCAATCCCGGCGCATGGAACATCACCTTCACCGGCAACCTCGGGGGAGAGGCCATAGGCTCGAGCGCATCGGGCCTGAGCGTTGACGGCTCGGGTCTCACCGGCGGAAGCGCCAGTCTGGTGGTGTCGACGGCCGGTGCAGCTCAAGCTGCGGACACCATGAACAACATCCAGAACGCCGACCTCTACGGGATCATTGCAGGCGATAGGATAGACGCGTCCGGTTTCTCCGGGACCGCGATCCTCTCGGGTGGGGAAGGGAGCAACACCCTCATCGCGGGAAGCGGCTCAACTACCATGATCGGCGGCGAGGAAGACAACACCTTCATCGCCGGCACGGGCAATGACGCGATTACGGGTGGCGGAGGCACGAACACGCTCATCGAGACGCAAAGCGGCAGCATGACTATCGCCAGCGGGGCCGTGACCTACAACGGCTCACAATACAGCGGCTCTTTGTCTTTAAGCGGCTCCCAGAAGGACGTCTTCACCAACATACAGAACGTCGTCCTCACCGACCAGGCTCAGGGAGCGATACCCTCGACGCATCCGGCATTCGACGGCTTATCGACCGGTACCACCCTTGAAGTCACTCAATAATGGAGCCGGCATAGGGGCTTCGCCTTCCCTCAGCATCACGCTGATCAATGGCACCAAGGTATCGGTCGACCTGAGCAGCGCCAAAACGATCCAGGACGTGCTCAACGCCATTGATGCGGTGGCGATCAACAAGGCCGACGATTCGGGCACGCTCAATCCTCTCACGGCGACCCTCAGCGCGACCGGGTCAATCGTCATCACCGATTCCACCACGGGTTCCGGCACACTGAACGTCGCCAACGGCGCCGGCTCTGTCGCTGCGACAAATCTTGGCATAGCCGGCACAGGCACCTCCGGGGTCCTCACGGGCTCGGCCATAGTTTCAGGCAACGTCACCCTGGTTGCGGGTTCGGGCAAGGACACATTGAAGGGCTCTCTTGGGAACAATACCTTCATCGGCGGGTCGGGCGATGACACCATGACGGGCCTTGCCGGGGCGTGGAGCAACACCCTCGTCGAGACCCAGGACGCGGACATGGTCCTCACCGACAGCGCCTTGACGACCAACTCCCACTCCAAAGACACCCTTTCGAACATCGGGAACGCCATACTTACGAACAGCAACTCCAATGTTGCCCATACCTTCGATGCTTCCGGCTTCTCCGGCTCGGTTACCCTCGTGTCGGGCGGAAGCACCGATACCCTCAAGGGATCGAAAGGCGCGAGCACCTTCGACGTCAACGTCTCGAACCTAAAGGTAATAGGGGGCATCCAGCAACAGGTCTCGATAACGGGCGGCACAGGCACGAACAACGTGGTGCTCCTTGGAGTGAGCAGCTCCGATTCTCAGGGGGGCCTGGAATACGTCAACTGGAATGCGGGCGCAAGCACCTCCATGCCCACCCTCACTCTCGATGACGGCAGCAGCTACACCCTCGGCTCCGATCTCAACTATAAGGATCCGGGTGGAACATCGCCATCGAAGCCGACACGGTTACCATCTCGGGCCACGAGATAGATACGAGCGCCGACGGCCTCTTCGGCAACTCGGGCACGTGCAGGGAGCATCACAATCCAGGGCTACACCATCAATATCGACAATGCGACCCTCGATGCCATCGGGTCTATCTCGAGCGGCAGCATCACTATCAACGCTCTCGACGACAGGGCGCATTTTACGACCGGCTTCGCCAACATCGACAACGTGGACGCCGAGGTCAATATCGGGCTTACGAAGAACACGGTCATAGAAGGGGGCCAGGTCACGATCGAAGCCACGGGGACAGCCAGCACTATTTCACGGAGAGCGATTTCCAGGATTTCGACATCATGGGCAGCCTCAAGATCAAGGCATCCCAGGAGCAGAGCGCGGTGGACGATATTATCGGCGGCCTGGAAAACCTGTCCCTTTTTGTGGCGGTTACCATATCGAAAGCGACCGCCAAGGTCGACGTGGGCCAGTATGCGCAGATCAACGCCACCAATTTCGCCGCGGGCAGCACTGGCCACGGCGGAGGCCAAGGCCTCCCCCATCGCATTCGGTCTGGGCGTCGCCTACGGCGAGGTCGATACCACCTCCACCGTCACCATTGCAGGCTCGGTGACGACAGCGGGCTGGGCGAACATTGAGGCGGCAGCCAATAACACCACCGAAGTCAAGGTCAAGGCGAAGGCCATCGAGGGATATAATGCGTCGGGAGCGGTCACCGTAGTCAATTCGAATGCAACGGCGGACGTGACGCCCACGCCAATCTCACCATAGGCGGGGACCTCAACATCGAAGGGCAGGAGGACGGACGACATACGGCCGAAGCGACTTCCAACAGCGACGACAAAGGCAAGCTGGGTATTGCCTTCGCTCTTGAGCCTGGAGACGGAGCAGACGAACGCCTACCTCGACGGCACCGCCTCTGCCGCAGACATAAATGTGAGCGACTACCACCCAGACGCAGTCCGAGCATATCTGCGATGTCGCGGGGTCGGGGCGGGCGTCAATTCGGGCGAAAACCTCGTCCGACAGTACAAGGCGGGTGCTCGAGAGCAAGATCACCAAGCCCATAACCGACGGCGCGACCAAGCTTTACACGGACAGCGCCCTCGATAAATGGATCAGCAACTCCACGGTCGTCAAATGGTTCAAAAACAAGTTCCCCGACGACCCCAGCCAGGCCGACAAGTTCGACTTCGGCGCCGGCGTCACGGTCGCGGACGTCTACAATAACTCGACCGCCCGTATCGGCGACGGGAGCGCACGCCGGCGACGTAGCGACGGTGAGCTCACCGGGCAGCGTCACCGTCACATTCGACCATATCCGACTCCCCGAGCATTTCCGCTTCCTCCGATGCGGAGGACGACACGGATGCCACGAAGAAGCCCCAGACCAAGACGGGCCTTTCCTTTGCCGTCTCGGTCGGCCTCAACCGTGACGACGCGTACGCCTATATCGCGGGCAACACCACGGTGAATGCGGGCGACAGCCTCACGGTCCACGCGGAGTCGCTCAACGAGATCGATCCGAGCAACCTTGAAGTCTGGAACCTCATCTCCCCCTTCCTTTCGGGCAACAACTCGGCCACCATACCGGCACGAACAACTGGAATTCACTGCCGTTCACGGGCGAACGGTCGACGTGCTCCAGGGGTTCACCGGGCGACGGCGACGTGGGAGACCGATACGAGTATGCAGGGCGCCGGAACGACCATAATCCCTTCCCAGACCGACTAAACGACGTCCGATTGGAAGGACCTCGGCAGCCCGGCCGAGCAGGGGGCCAAACGTTCGTCCAGAACCTCAAGGGTTATCTCGACAGCACCCTTGGCATCGATGACAACCTGATAAACGTCTGGACCTACGGCTACTACAAGCGGACAGCAGACCCAGATCGCAGGCTCCGTCGCGGTGTTGCTCCTCGACCATACCGCCAATGCCACCATAGACAGCGGCGCCAAGATCAACCAGGACAATCGTCAGCACCCATCTTCCGCTACGGGCAAGCAGCAGGTGGTGGTGACGGCGGACGGGGCAAACGAGATGGTGAACATCACCGGGAACTTCAGTATGCCCGGGGTTGAACTGAACACGGAAAAATCGTGGGTGCCCGTCTTTTCCAGGCCCCTCTACGGCGCGAGCGGTGGGGCAAAGGCTATCGGCGGCGGCGCCATGATCCAGCTCAACACCGGGAACGTGACCGCCGAGATACAGAACGGGGTGACCCTCTATGCCGACAGCCTCGACGTGGAGGCGGACACGACGAATATCGACGTCAATTTCGTCGGGTCCGGCGGCAAGGCCGACAAGCTGGCCCTGAACGCCACCGTCGAATTCGACTCCGTCCTCGACACGACCATCGCCCAGATCGACTCGGGCGCCTATGTGACGGTCGGCTCGGGCCATGTCGATTCGACCGACTCGACTTCGCCTGCGGTGAAAGTCAATGCAGACGACACGACCGTACTCGTGAGCATCGCGGGCAGCGTGGCCGTCTCCGACCAGACGGCAGTCGGTCTTTCGGGGGCCGTCAACCTCGTGGGCCGCACCACAGAGGCGGCGATAGGCGCGATCGACGGCGAGACGGCCACCGCGAGCCTCGGCTCGTTCACCTCGGGCGGCAACGTCGCTATCGATGCCACGAATGGCGGCTTTATCGGCGCCTTTGCCATAGCAGGATCGGTGTCGTCGAACAGCCCCGAGCAGTCGAAGGACGGGGAAGGGGGGAACGCAACCCGGGCACGGGCGGGACCCAGGGCTCCAACGGCACGAAGCAGAGCAACCAGGACCTCTCCGACCTGGCAGAGCAAGTGGGGCGCCGTCCTCAAGCAGGCCAAGGGGAACGGCAGCCTGAGCGGCAATATCGCCTCTACCACCAAGAGCGGCGCGGGTCGAGACGGGCGAATCGAAATCGGCCGTCGGCATTTCCGGCTCGGCTGGCAGTCAACCTCGTATTCGACACTACCGAAGCCTACGTGCGCGACACAGGCGCTTTTACCGTGAAGAATCGGGAGGCCTCTCCCTCGACGCGGAGAACAACACGACCGTGGTCACCCTCGCGGGCTCCGTCGCCTATGCGAGCAGCAAGACCGGCGGCAAGTCTACCGGCATCGCGGGCGCGGCAGCGATCAACATCCTGTCGGGGAATACCGAGGCAATAGTCGACAGCGCGGCAAGCCTGGCGGTGGCCGGAGATCTCAGTATCGATGCCAAGCGGAAAGGCTGGACCGTCTCCATAGCTGCAGGCCTCGCCGGGGCCACAGGCAAGGACGGCGTTGCCGTTGCCGGCTCTGCGGGCGTCAACGTCATCACCTACACCACCGAGGCAGAGCTGAGGAACATTGCAGGCGCGGGTGTCACCGGCGCCCTCTCTCTCGATGCCGAGGACTCGTCGGGCCTCGTGGCTGTGGCGGGCTCGGGCGGCTTCGGCGGCAAGGCAGGCTTCGGCGTCGGGATCGGCTTCACTTACGAGAACAACACGACCCAGGCCGAGATATCGAATATGACGAGCCTGTCGGCCGGCAGCATCGCGGACGACGCAACCGACGACGGACTGATCGTTGCGGTGACCGGTTCGGCGGGCGTAGCCACAGGATCGGGCGGCTCGGGTGGGTATGCAGGAGCGGGCACAGTCACGATCAACTACACGGAGAACACGGTGGAGGCCGACATCGCGGGAAGCACCGTGAGCGACCACGTCGGGCGACGCAACCATCAACGCGACCGATTCGACGGGCCTTTACGCCTTCTCCGGCGCCATCGCGGTCGGCAAGAACCTCGGACTCGGCGCCGCGATCGGCCTCAATATCGTTCAGGACAATGTCCTTGCAGAGGTTGCCCGCTCAGGTGTCACCTCGGCGGGCGCCTGCAACGAAACTGCAGACAGGACAGGCACGGTGGTCTCCGTGGCTGTCGCAGGGGCCGGTGCGAAGAAGCTTGCCATCGCCGGCGGAGTCGACATCAACATACTGGAGAGTAATGTCGAGGCGGAAGTCGTCCAGCAGACAGTGTCGAATGTCACTGTGAAGAGCGATGTCTCGGCTGCAGGCGCGGTGAAGGTCCTGGCGGAAGACAGCGAGACCGCCGTCGCCATAACGGGCGGCGTTGCCGTCTCCACCGGCCAGGCAGCGATAGGGGCGGCCGTGGGTGTCGACCTCTCCTACAACACGGTCACCTCCCTCGTCAATGATTCGACGCTAAGCACGACAGTCGCTCAATCCGCGCTGCCTGCCGGGACCTCGGCAGTAGACGTGGAGGCTGACGCGAATGAGCTTCTCGTGAGCGTTACCCTCGGCGCTGCCGGAGGGGACAAGTTCGCCCTCGGCGGCTCGGTGAGCGTCAATGAGTTGAACGATACCGTGGAAGCCCAAGTGATAGGCGGCTCGACCATCACCGCCTCGGGAGATGTCACCATCCACGCCGGCGACAGCACTACCATGATCGTGGTCTCCGGCGGCTTCGCCGGCTCCGGAAAGGTAGCCGTCGGCGCGGCGATCTCCTTCGCCGACGTGGGGGATACGATAGAGGCCTATATCGACGGCTCGACCGTCACGTCCAGCGCTGGTAAAGTGAACGTCACCGCGGGATTCGCACCTCCCACAACCGCGGCCAGCCTCTCGACGATCGACACGGGGGGCAGCGGCGTGACCCTCCCCACCACCGACGGTTCCCAGATCGTCAACGTGACTGTCGCGGGCTCGGGCGCGGGCAAGTTTGCGGCGGGCGCGGCCATCTCCCTCAACTGGATAGACAACACGGTCGAAGCGTACATCAAGGACAACGCCACAGTGACCGGCCACGGCGACGTTACCGTTTCTGCGACGGACAGCGGCCAGCTCGACACGGGCACTCTCGGCGCGGCCGGAGCCGGGACCGCTGCCGTCGGCGCGGCCCTTGCCTATGACTATATAGGCGGCGACCCCTTAGACCCCGTGCTTAATGTCCCGGAAAACCCCCTCTCAAGCAGCCAGGCGCAGGTCAGCGCCTATATCGACGGCTCCACCGTCGAATCGACTACGGGGAACGTCTACGTGACGGCCATGTCCGAACCGAGCCTCGTGGACGTCACGGCAGGCGGGGCAGGAGCGGGCAAGGTGGCCATAGGCGGCTCGATCTCCATAAACTTCATACGCAGCATCGTCGATGCCTCCATCCTCGACAACGCCCACGTGACAGCGGACGCAGGCGATGTCGATGTCAGCGCCACTACCGCCCCTATTGCGACGATAGTCGCCGGCGCGGCCTCCGGCGCCGGGACCGCTGCGGTGGGCCTTGCCTCCGGCACGAGCGATTTCAAGTCCGGTGTAACGGCCAATATTGACGATTCCACGGTGACCGCCTACGACGTGTCGCTCACCGCGACGGACAATAGCACGGTACGCAACCTGACCCTCGCAGGCTCGGGGGGCGGCAAATTTGCAGCCGGCGTGGCTGTGGCGGTCAACATAATCGACAACACCGTAGAGGCGAGCATCTCCGGCAACGCGACCGTCAACACAACAGACGCGCCTTCGGGCAAGGGCGCGGTCAGCCTTTCGGCCACGGATACCTCCAGCATCGATGCCCTCGCCATAGGCGTAGCAGGCTCGGGCGGCGCAGCAGGCGGGGCGGCCGCGGCGGCCAATGTCGTCACCAACACTATAGGGACGGAGATCTCCGGCTCGACAGTCAACGCTGGCTCGACCTACAATAGCGGAGACACCGGTCAAACGACCGTAAAGCCGGGGGACACGGTCGACGTGCTCCAGGGTTTCGCGGGTCGGGGCAATGCGGGAGACCGCTACGAGTACGTGGGCGCCACCCAGACCTCTGTCAACCTGACGCAGGCCGACTACAAAGATGCCACCCTCTGGAAGGACCTCGGCAGCTCCGGCTCGACGGTCACCCTCGACTCCGAGGCCGAGTCCCGGATACGGGCGCTGGCTGTGGGTGTCTCGGGCGCCGCCAATGTGGCCGTCGGGGTCACCGCCCTCGGCAATTACGTGGGCGATACGGTCACCGCCGCGATTGACAACGGGTCTACCGTGAAAGCAGATGACAACGTGAGCGTCTCGGTCGAAGACGTGGCCCCCAGTTTCCTCTCGTGGGACCTCACGGGCACAACGTCGAACCAGCAGACCGCTTTAACCAACGCCCTTGCGGGCTCACCCATTAGCCTCACGGGCAATATACTTGCCGTCATGGTGAGCGTCGCCGGCTCCGGCTCTGTTGCGGTCAGCGCGGCCCTTTCGGGTAACATCGTGCACAACGTCCTGGACGCCGACATAGCGGACTCCACCGTCCTGGCCGGCGTCGACCAATCGGGCAATGTCACGAACCCCGACGCAGGCGTCAGCCTGTCCGCCACATCGGGTGCAGGTATTACGGCGATCACCGTCGGCGTCGGCGGCTCCGGCAGCGTGGCCGTCCAGGCGACGGGCTTCGGCAACGTGATCACCGATGACACCGAGGCGGAGATCTCGGGCGGCTCCACAGTGAAGTCAGGCGGCGCGATGAGTTTGACCGCGAAGGACCAGTCGCAGATCAACTCCATGGCTCTGAGCGTTGCCGCCTCGGGCAGCGCCGCCGTCTCCGCCATCATAGGCGCGAACGTCGTCACGAACAGCGTGGACGCCATCATATCGGCCTCTACGGTCGACGCGGGCACGACCCTGGACCTCGACGCGGAGTCCCAGGCAACCATCTACGGCTTCGTGGGAGGTGTTGCGGCAACGGGCGGGGCGGCCGTTCAGGTGTTCTTCGCCGCGAACGTCATCGTCGACACGACGGAGGCGATGATCGAGAACGCGGGCGGCTCCTATTCCGTAGACGCGAGCGGGGCCCTTTCCATCACCGCCAACGACAAATCCGAAATCGACGCCCTCGCCATCGGCGTGGCGGCCTCAGGCGGCGGGGCCGTAGCGGCCGGGCTCTCGGCCAACGTGATCGTCAACACGATAGAGGCGGAAGTCACCGGCTCTACGGTGGATACGGGCTCGACTTTTACCGAAAGCGCAACGTCCTCAGAGATCATCCGGGCCCTCGCCGTCGGCGTCGCGGGGTCGGGCGGCTTCGCCGTCCAGGTGTCGGCCATGGGCAACGCCATCGCAAACCGTGTCCTTGCCGAGGTGACGGATTCGACGGTCATAGCAACGGGCGATATCTCCATATCGGCCAAGGACGAAGCGCCCAGCGCCATCCCCGGGTGGATTCTGCCGGCAGCCGATGCGATCGCACTATCGAACGCCACCCAGAACTCGCCCATCCCCGCCGACGACAACATACTGGCCGTCATGGTGGGCGTGGCGGGGACGGGCACGGTGGCCGTCAACGCCGTCCTTTCGGGCAACGTGATCGTGAACACGGTAAGAACGGACATCATCGATTCGACGGTCAAGGCCGGCTACACCACCTCCGGTTCTCTCATCCCCAGCTCGACCGCCGGGTTAGCCATGACCTCCCTGTCACATAATGCCATCATGGCCCTCACGGTGGGCGTGGCGGGCTCCGGCGCCGTAGCCGTCAACGCAACGGGGTATGGCGATGTGATCGCCACCACGACTGCCGCCACGATCTCGGGCGGCTCCACCGTTAAGTCGGCCGGCGCCATGAGCTTGAGCGCCAAGGACAAATCGAACATCGTATCTCTTGGCGTGAGCGTCGCCGCTACGGGGGCAGTCGCCGTGGGCGCCCTTTTGGCCGCCAATGTGATAGCGAACACGGTAGAGACGGAAGTTACCGACTCCACGGTGAACGCGGGCACGACCCTCGACCTCGACTCCGAGTCCCAGGCGACTATTCTGGGGTTGTCCGTCTGCGTGGCCGGCTCGGGTGCCGCCGCTATCTCCGTTTCCCTTGCCGCCAACGTCATCTCCGATACCACGGAGGCCCTTATCGTCAATAGCGGGACAACGGCGTCGCCCGTGACCGCCGGCGGCGATGTCACCCTGACTGCCGAGGATGCATCCGAAATCGACGCCTTCGCCGTAAGTGTAGCGGGCACGGGCGGAGGGGCCGTGGGAGTGGCGCTATCGGCCAACGTCATCGCGAACACGATAGAGGCCGAAATTGTTGGCTCGACTGTGACCACCACGGGCGGCCTGGATATGACCGCCCAGGCCTCGGAAGTCATCCGGAGCTTTGCCCTGGGCGTGGCCGCCTCGGGCGGCTTTGCGGTCCAGGTCACGGCCATCGGCAACGGCATCGCCGACAGCGTCCTCGCCGAAGTGACAAATTCGACGGTCAGCGCGGCGAATAGCGTGAACATTTCCGCTTACGACGAGGCGCCGAGCCTCATCCCGGACTGGACTTCTCAGGGCCTTCCCTTCCAGGATACGAGCAACACCCCCAACGACCCCCAAAGCACGCTCAGCGGGTCTTTCAGCGGATCCATTATCGCCCCTTCCGGCAACATACTGGCCGTTGTCGCAAGTGTGGCCGGTACGGGCGGAGTGGCAGTAAACGGCGTGATCGCGGGCAACGTCATCATCGATACGGTCAGGGCCGACATCATCGATTCGACGGTCAGGGCGGGTGTCGCAAGCAACGGGAATATCACGAACCCAGGCGCGAACGTCAGTCTTACCGCCACGTCGAGCGACGCCATCATGGCGGCAACGGTGGGCGTGGCAGGCTCCGGCGCGGTCGCCGTCAACGCAACGGGGTTCGGCAACGTCATCGCCGACACGATCGCGGCCACCATCTCCGGCGGCTCTACTGTCGCATCGGGCGGCTCGACAGGCCTCACCGCCCAGAATGAGTCGTCTATTATGTCGCTCGCGATCGGCGTTGCCGGCAGCACCGTAGCCGTCGCCGCGCTCATCGGGGCAAACGTCATCACGAACACCGTGGAAGCCGAGATTTCCGGCGCCCAACAGGTGACGGCAGGCGGAGCGCTGACCCTGGACGCGGAATCGGGGGCGAACATCCTCGGGCTGTCGCTCTGCTTCGGGGTGGGCGGCTTTGCCGGGGCGTTCTCTTTTACGGCGAACGTCATCTCCGATACCACGGAGGTCCTCATCGTCAATAGCGGCACATCGGGCTCGCCCGTGAACGCGGGCGGGGCGATCGGCCTCACCGCGAATGACGCCTCCCAGATCGACGCCATCGCCTTAGGCGTCGCGGCGGGCGGTGCGGCCGGGGCCATGACAGCTGCGGCAAACGTCATCGCCAACACCATAGAGGCGAACATCGAGAACTCGACGGTCCAGACAAGCTCTACCTTGAGCCAGACCGCCGAATCCTCCGCCACGATTCGTACCCTTGTCATCGGCGCTTCCGCCGGCGGCATCGGCATCAGCTTGACTGTCGTCGGAAACCTCGTGACGAATACGGTTGAAGCGTTGATCGAAGGCTCCGCCGTGACGGCGGGCGGGACAATCGCCCTTTCGGCCACCGATGCCGCGCCTTCCAGCCCGGGCTGGATCGCTCCGATAGACTCCTGGATTTCGGGCAGCAACACGCAGGCATCGGACGATCACTCTCAATACGCATCGGGTACGAGCAATTCTCCTGTAAGCTTGTCGTCTCCAAACATCCTCGCCCTCGTCATCAATGTAGCCGGGGCGGGCGGCGTGGCTGGCAGCGTGGCGGTCCTCGGCAACGAGATAATGAACACGGTGGAAACAGGCATAGCCTCATCGACCGTCAGGGCCGGGGTCGCAAGCAACGGGACTATCACCAACTCAGCCGCCGATATCACCCTCACGACCCTGACCAACGATTCCATCGTCGCCGCCATGGCGGGCTTCGCTCTGGCAGGCACGGCGGCGATCAGCGCCAACCTCATGGGCAACCAGATCGCGAACACCGTCTCCGCGACGGTGACTGACTCCACCGTCCGGGCAGGCGGGCAGCTCGCGCTTTCCGCCAAGGACACCTCCGCCATAACGGGCTTCGGCCTGGGCTTCGCCGTATCCTTCGGACCGGGGATCAGCGGCAATGTGGTGGCGGCCGATAACGACATAGGGAATACCATAGATGCCGAGATCGTCGGCTCGGACGTGGAAACGGGATCGGACGTCAAGGCGACCGCCCTTTCGGATGCGGGTATACTCTCCTTTGTCGGCGGCGTAGCCGTCTCGGGGGGCGTGTCGGGGAACCTCTCAGACACGATAAACCACGTCCACAACACGATCACCGCATCGATAGAGAATGATGGCGCCACACATTCCACGGTCAATGCGGGAGGGCTCTCCGGCTCGACATCGGCCGCCGTCTCTCTCAGCGCAGCCGACACCTCGACGATCGATTCCATCGCCATCGGTCTTTCGGCCTCCCTCTTTGGCGCCATCGGTGCATCGACCGCGTTTAACCATATAGGTAACACGGTCGAGGCGACCATCGCTGAATCGACCGTCACCTCGGGCGGCGCGACCGACGTGACGGCGACATCCTCCGACGTCATCCGCAGCCTGGCGGCCGGTCTCTCCGGCGCGGGCGGCGTCGCGGGGCAGGCCTCAGTCACGTCAAACACCATCGGCAGCACCACGGAGGCATCGATCGCAAGCTCCACCGTGAAGGCGGGGGGCGAGGTGCTCGTCCAGGCGGAGGACACGGCGCCCCAGAGCATACCGGCTTACGCGTCGGCGATAACGACCGTGGTCGACACGATGACAAACGCCCTCAGCAGCAACAGCCATACGAGCGGAAGCCCGACGACGGGGAGCATTCTCTCCTTTGCCGGAAGCATCGCGGGTGCGGGCATCGCGGCGGGGAGCGCCGCGATCTCCACCAACACCATAGGGAATAGGATAAGCGCGACGGTGACGGACTCCACGGTCACCTCGACCGGATCCGACGTATCGGTCGAGGCCGTATCGGGCGAGCAGATCGTGAGCCTTGCGGCAGGCGTCGGCGCAGCTCTGGGCGCGGCGCTCAACGCGTCCGCCACGACGAATACGATAACCAATAACATTACCGCCGCTATCGATGGCGCTTCGACTATAGAGGCGGGGGCCTCAAGCCCCGTCAACGTCACAGCGACGGACACGGGCTCCATCAACTCGCTGGCCCTCTCCCTGTCAGGTGCCCTCGGCTATGCCCTCGGCGGCGCGGTGGTGACCAACAACATCACTGACAACACGCTCGCCTACGTGTCGGGGACGTCCCATACCTTAAGGACCGGCATTGACCGCGCCGGCCTCGTGACAATCGGGGCGACGAGCAACGAGACGGAGAGCGGCATCGCCCTGGGCGCAAGCCTGGGGACGGTTGCCGCAGGGGCAAGTGTTGTTACCTCGAACATAGGCGGCTCCACCGAGGCATCGCTCGCCAATCCCTCAGATTACAACACCGGCGATACGGGTCAGACTCTCGTCAGCCCAGGCGAGACGGTGGATGTGCTCCAGGGCTATACGCACGGAGGCAACGCGGGAGACCGCTACGAGTATTTGGGCAGCACCCCGACCCTTATGGACCTGACGAAGGCCAACTACGGCAACGCGGCCCTATGGGGGGACCTCGGGGTCCCGAAGGGGTACGTCGATGTAGGAAAAACGCCGGGCATGACTGTAGGCGGCCTCACCATCGAGGCGGCATCAACGGCGACGATCACGTCAGAGGTATGGGGGCTTTCGGGCGGCATAGGCGCACTTACCGATAATGCGGCGACATCGTATGCGGCGCCTGTTGTTGAAGCTTACACGGGAAGCGATACGAATGTCCAGATCACCGGTGCCATGACGATAAGCGCCACGGCGACGCCGCAGGTGGAGTCTGATGCCTATGGCATTGCCGTCGGCGCGCTCGCGGCAGGCGCATCGGACGCTACGGCCACGGCCGATCCCACCGTCACGAGCCTATGCGGCCGGCACTATCGAGGCGGCCGATCTGACGGTCCAGGCGACGGACTCGGAAGCTTCAGGCCAGTACGCGGCATATGCGAATGCCACCGGCTCGACGGGCGGCCTCGTGGCCGTCGACGCGACGGTGAGCAGCGCCACCAATTCGGGCACGGTGACAAGCTACATAGCGAACAACACGACCCTTTCCATAGGCAGCGCGATTGCCGTAACCGCGACGAACGACACAGACCAGTTGGCCGTCGCCAACAGCGACGCCTTCGGTCTCATAGCCGGGGGCGGCAACTCGGCCGATGCGGAAAGCACCATCCAGACCCTGGCCTACATGGGGACGGGCGTCACGGTAAGTGCCGGCACGGCCATAGGCGGCCTCACGGACGGCGGCGTCTATTATATCGTCCTTGACGATACGGTGCCCGTCGACCCGGCGACGGCCATCAGCGGTGACGAGATAAACCTGGGGACGGAAACGGGTCTTCAGACGGGCGACAAGGTGGTCTATACCACCGGCAGCGACGGAAGCGGCAACCCCTACGCGGCCATAGGCGGACTTACCAACGGGGCCGTCTACACCGTAACCACTGATGCCGCCCATCCGGGCTACGTGACCCTGACGGACAGCAGCGGCAACCCGGTCACCACGCTGAACGGCGCCTCGGCCACGGGATCGAGCCAGTCCTTCCGGCTCATCAACCCGACCCGCGTCAAGTTCGCCACGAGCTTCGAGAACGCGACGGCCGATGTCCCGGTGACGATAGCCTTGAGCGACCCGACTATCTTCGGGCCGGGCCACACCCTTACGCCTTACTCGGCGGTAGGCGGCGTTACGGTCACCTTCGACCCTACAACGGGCCTCGATACGAGCGACGGGTCGATCTACGTGGGGCCGGGCAGCGGCCTCTATGCCGGCGAGGCAGTCGTGTACAACAAGGCGGCGGGCCCGTCGGTAACGATATCGGCCACAGGCGACGACATCAACCTCGCCCAGTCGACGGCCGGCAGCGGCGGCCTCATCGCGGGCTCCGGTGCCCAGTCGACGGTCTACGACACCAGCACGACAAAGGCGTACATCGCGGACGCGACATCGCCCTCGAACGCCACGAGCCTTCAACGTGACTGCCCTTACGATCTCGGCGAGCCACACGGCACAGTTCGACAGCCAGGCGGACTCGGTTGAGGCGTCTCTGGTCGGGGGCAGCGGCGCTTCCGGCTACAACGGCATTAACACGACAGTGGACGCCGCGATCGGCGACTACACCAACGTCCTGACGAAGTCCCTCGATGTGGCGGCGACGAGCACAACCCTGAAGAACATGGTGCCGACGGGCCAGGGCCAATGGGACGTCCAGGCGGGCTCCGGCGGCGTCATCGCCGGCAGCGCGGCGGAGAGCCAGACGGACATCGCCAACAACACCTCTGCCACGATCGGAAACTATGCGAACATTTCCGTCGTCGGGAGCATCTCCAACCCCGGCGCATTTGTGGTAAGCGCGTACAACGACGTCGAGGCGTACGACTCGGTAGATATCGATTCGGGCGGGCTCATCGACGGCGCGGGCGCGGAGAGCGAGATACGGGCCGATACGAACAACGCCACGGCCGGCATAGGCGACAACGACACCATTTCCACTGTTGGGGACCTCGATGTGGAGAGCTATACCCAGGGCATACTCGACTCGGAGCCGAAAGCGCACACTTACGGCCTGGCCGCCGCCGCATCCGTTGACGCCCTGGCGCGCATGCATGAAAACGACGCGGTCAACGTCGGGACCAATACCGACGTGACGGCCCTCGGCAACCTGAACCTCCTTGCCGGTCAGAACCACCTGGGCACGGATAACTACTTCAACGTGACGTCCCACGGCGACGAGCTTAACGCCTCCGCCATACCCATCTCAGAGCTTCAGTCCCACGGCGAGGTCGTGCAAAACAACACCGTTACCATCGGAACGGGCAGCGACCTGAAAACGGCCAGGGACGCGAACCTCACGGCCGAGACGCTGGGGACGGATATAGTGCTGGGCTACGGCACGGGCAAGAACTGGATGACGGCCCTCGTCGGCGCGATCAACAGCGCCCTGGGCGGCACCCCCATCCCCGACACGATGCAGGGCGGGACGCAGACCATAACGACCACCGGGACGGTCACGGTAAACGGCACCGTTGAAGTGGGCATACGATGACCAGCAGACGCTCATCATAGACCTTGACGGCACGGTCGATCCTTCGTCCACCGGCGGCATCACTTTCACTACGAGCACGGAGTCGGAAGCGAACGACCTGATGATGGAATACACCTACTGGAGCAACCTGGCATCCGTCTATGCCGGGACGATGGCCGGCGAGCGCCTACCAGAGCCAGTTGAATTAGTGGAAAGCGAGATGCAGCAACTCGGCCTCACGACGACGGTCCAGGGCTCAACGCAGACCCTCGTACTACTCGTCTTACGCCGTGCCCTATATCACCGTCAACGACATCTGGGCCCAGGAGGGGACGATCAACGTCAACGGCAGCGCCCTCACGGTCAACGGCACACTCGACGCCTCGGGCAACGTCTCCGTCACGATCGACAACAAGAGCCCGGACAACCTCCGCATCGAAGATATCACCATACCGGACAGCGGGGGCGGCCAGGTGATGTTCAACTATAACGCCCTTACCAGCCTTACGGGCACGGTGGGCGTCTCGGCAGGGACTCACGCCGTCCTCAACGTGGCGGGCGGGAGCGGCTCGACGGAGCCCACGATTACGATCACGAACGAGTTCGACGCCAGCGATCACGTCAGATCCAGTCCAGATTACCAGGGCTGCTCAGACGCCCGGCATAGACCTCGCCGGCGACATCAGCAACCTCCTCGGCACGGTGACGGTCACGAGCGCGGGGGGCGTCACGTCGGACGGGAACCTCGATGCGAAGACCGTCACGATAACCGCCGGCGGCAGCTACGTGCAGAACTACAGCGATGTCCTGAGCAACACAGGTGGAGACCCCGGCGCCCAGGCGGGCTGGGCAGCAGTGGTCGACTCAGGCCGTATACGACTGGCGAAAACGGAATATCCGAAGCGACCGATTCCACCCTTCAGAACGACATCACCTCTGCCACGACCAACCCGCAGCCCACGGGCAGCATCGTCTCCGGCGCCAACGTCTACATAGCGGCCAAGTACCTCAACATCGACGGCATCGTGCAGAGCGGTCAGCCGAACCAGACGGTGACTATAGGGAGCAGCGCGGCGACCCAGATCGGCCACGCGAACACAGTCTATGCGGCGGAGCAGGCGGGCAGCACGTGGTATGCCCAACTCCTGGAGGCTTCCTATGGCCTTACCGACGACCGACGGGAAGCTGTTCAAGCTGACGACCGACGGCTCGCAGGACAACATAAACGCATACTACAACGCCCAGACGCAGCAGATCGATCTGGCGTCGGTGAGCGTGCAGGGCGGCTACATGCAGCTCTACGGGGACATAGTCAGCACCGGCGGCGGCCAGATCAACGTCCTCGACGGCTACGGCACCGTCAACATAACAAACAACACGTCCTACGCCATCGTCACAAACAACGTCGATACGGGGCACGACGTGGCGGGTAAGCTACTGATCACCGACACCGAGTACACCGCCACGATCGACGGCCAGGTCCTGCCGCTCACCACGGAGTATACACGGGAGAACGGTCAGGTCTCCGTGCAGAGCTATTACCTCGAATCCGATGGCCATACGAAAATCGCGGATCCCTCGTCGCCGACCGTGCTCAACGCCGCCCCCCTCACGCGAAGCGCACGTCTACACCCCCGCCTCCGGCCAGCGCTACGACTGGACCGAGGGGGAGACCTTCCTGCAGACGACGACCGACACGTACAGCACGTCGGCCTGGCTCGGCATCAGCGCCTTCTACTCGCCGTCGAATATCGTCAATTCCACTACCGCAGAACACCAGCGGCCTGACGCTGCAGCCGGGCGCTTACATGACAAGCGACAGCAATACGAGCCCCTTCACCTTCAGCGGAGAGCAATATCACCACGAGCAGCAACACGCAATACGGGCCCGTGCAAACCGACTCGACGTGGTACGGCAAGACGACCTACACCCAGACAACGACGACCGAAACCGGGTACGAAGATGTCTATATGAGCAGCATCAAGGCCAGCCAGCCGATAAACATCAATTTCAAGGGCAGCGATACAGGCGGCGTCACGGTAACGTCGCAAGGCAGCGTCATCGTCGAGGGCACGATCCAGGACGCGGCAGGCGCGACAAGCATCATCTCCTCCGGCGGCCAGATCGAGACGGGCGGCCCGACGGACTCCATAGGCGGCTATGACATCACCCTCACGGCCGCCTCCGGCATAGGGGCGGGCGGCGCCCTGAGCGTCAACCTCACGAACCCCAACAATACGGCACCCGGCGTGCTGAACGCGACGAGCACGACAGGGGACATCAACCTCACGGACGCCTCAGGCAGCATGAACATCGGCGCGATCACGACCTCCCAGACCGCGGGCAACGTCACGCTCAAGGCGGCGGAGAGCATCTATGCCGCCTCTTCCTCATCGCTTGTAGAGGGCGGGGCGATCACCCTGACCGCGACGGGCGGCAACATCGGCACCTTCGGCACGAGCGGCACATACGACAGCCCGGCATCCGACGCGCTTCCCATCTACCTCGACACCGGGAGCGATGCTACTCACGACACGTTCACGGCGACGGCGGCCGGCAACGTCTACGTCAGGGAGGTGACGGGCGATTTGCGGGTCAACGACATCACGACGCCGGGTGACGTAAGGGTGGAGGTGCCCAACGGGAACCTTGACTAACGCCAACACGAACGTGGTCACCGACTCGAGGACATGGAACCAGCTCCTCAACATGTACACCCAGATGGAGGCGACGGGCACGGCCGCGCAGACGAGCATAAACAACACGATCAACGCCTACGAGGCAGGACAGACGCAGGACTACCAGACGTACTGGACCTACCGGAACCAGCAGTCGGACGACTACGTCGGCGGTCTTACCCAGGGGCAGACCTATTACGTGGTGGTGGACGGCGCGGACCCGAGCATGATATGGCTCTCCACGACCGACCCGTCCCAGGGGACGCCCACATACGCCGCTGTGACGGCCTCAAGCGACCCACGGCGGCAGGCGACGACGCCCAGCAGCGCCTCTACGACTCGAACGGGAGCTACGTCACCTTCGACTCCTCGTCATCGACCATCGACAGCGTGGCCGGCACGATCAAGCTATCCGGCGTATCGGCGGCACGCTCACCAACGGCGAGCAGGTCACCTTCGAGCGGTATATGCCGTATAGCGACACTCAAACGGTGACCCTCTCTGCTGCCCAGCAGACGGCTTACACGGCGTACTACACGCAGCAGGGGCAGGCGCAGGGCCTCAGCGGCGCGGCCCTCACCACTTATGTGAGCAACGCCATCACCACCCTGCAAAACCAGGAGACCCAGGAGTACCACACGCTCAACCAGACATGGGGACAGGTGGGGAATATCGACTCCGGCGGCAACCACTACGACCCGGGCATCTACGACCCGAACTTCTCCTACAACGTCGAACGACCCTAAGCTGCACGAAACCTTCGGCGCTTCCGCGGTCTCCGGGAATGTCATCGACGTCGGCGTCAACGCTTTCACTACCGGCGAGGCGGTGGTCTTTGAGGACGGCGGCGCTCCCGGCGCCGCGAACGGCAACCTCGTGAACGGCAACACGTACTACGTCATCAAGAGCGCTTCGAACCCCGACGAGTTGAGCCTTGCCGCTTCCGCCACGGACGCACAATCGGGCAACGCTCTCGGCCTGGGTACCATCACGGGGACCGGGAACTACTTATCGGACGGCGCGGTCCTGAGCCAACGGGCGGCGTGGAGCCAGAGCCAGTTGCAGAATTCCTTCAGCGCGAGCATCCTTCAGCCGCACACGCTGACATCGACCCTGTACGGCACGGCGACAGATATCACGGGGCGCAATATATACCTCAGCCTCGTCGGCGCAGCATCGGCGTGAGCAGCGGGACCGTCACGATCAATCTGCCCCTCTCCGACTCCCTCCCCACCGCCACGAAGGTGGCCCTGGCCGCCGCGGAGCCGGAGGACATCACGTTCTACACCGGCAGCAACGCTACCGGGAGCGTCATAGACTTGAGCAACGGGGGCAATCTTTCCGATGCCGCAGAGTCTCCAAGTGAACGAGATAAAGTCGGTGGACGTCGTCGCCACGGGCACTGTCATTTTTGAGCGCGACCGGGAACGTCAACGTGGGCACGCTCGGGCGGCTTGAGCCTTGAAGGCGTGACGGCCGGCGGCGAGGCGAGGATTCAGGCGAAGGAGAGCCTGACGGACGCGAGGACGCGATTCCAACGCAGTAATCGTCGCGGGCGGCAACGCGATCCTCGAAGGGGGAGACGGTGGCATCGGCACCTCCTCGAACCCGCTCTATGTAGGGCTCTCGACCGGGTCTCTCACGGCGAGCGCATCGGAGGACATCTACATCACGGAGACCCAGTACGACATAAGGGTTGCAGACGTTTACAGCGTCGCCGACGTATACCTCACTACCCCCGGCTCGATCCTCGACGCTTACGGCGACAACGATCGCCCGAATGTCGGAAGATCGGCGCCCAATCGGCATTTCTCCAGGCAGGGGGTAGCATCGGCACGCGCACGAATTACATCGAGACGAATCTTTCCGGCGGGACGATCACGGCACACGCGGCCCAGGGCATCTTTCTGCACCAGGTGTCGGGCGATATGGACGTGGAGCTTGTCGATTCGACGAACGGCGATGTAAGTTTATGGGCGGCGGTCAACCTCTATGACGCCTCGGGCGGCGTAGGAGCCTGTCGCAATAGGGGACAACATCGACCTCCAGGCCGACAGCGGGGCCATCAACGTGGCGCGCGGCGGCCTCGCAGTCGCCTTCGCCATCCAGGCCTCGGGGAACCTCACCTCCTCCAGCGGCACGAACACGTACGTGACGGAGACGGCGGGCAACCTCTCCCTCAACACGGTACAGACGACGGCGGGGACGGCCTTCATCTCGGCCCCCGTCGGCGAGATCCTGAACGGGACGGGCGGGACCAACATCACCTCCGGCGAGACTTACCTTTTCGCTGACGGCGATATCGGCAAGCGACAAACCCGATAAGCGCGGTCACACCGCAGGGCGTCTCGGCGGCCTTGGTTCAGGGCAAATCCACGACCGGCAGCATCTGGCTGACGAACACGGGGGCGCTCCAGGTAACCAACCTGAGCAACGTGAGTGACCCCGGCATGGTGGCCGGGGGATCGGTGGATCGTTACGACCCACAGCCCCCTCGTTATCGCGAGCAGCACGACGGCAGCCGGCAATATTACTTATACCTCCGGCACGCCCGGTGAGGCCGACAGCAATCTGACGGTCGAGGGCGGCGTGACGTTGGAGTCGACCGGCAGTTTCGTCTCGCTCACGGCAGGCGAAGACCTGATCGTCGCGGGGACCACCCTCCAGGGGGCTGCCGAGCGCCGTGATCAAGAGCGACACAAGCTCGGTCACGCTGATTGCCGGAGGCAATTTCACCTCCGGCGCGGAAATAGCGTAATAAGCGCGGCCACGACGATGACGATCCAGGGCGACTCCTCTTCCAGTGTGGGCGTGAACATACAGGTCGACGGGACCATCACGGCAAGCTCCCTCCTCATCCTCGGCGGCCCGAACAACGATACGGTCAGTATGCCCGGGGTTCCCGCGAATGTGCCTACGACGACCATCGAGGCGGGCTCCGGGGACGACACCGTCAACATAGGCGGCCAGGCAAATACCGGCGCCGTCGGCAATACGCTGAACATAGACGGTGGGGCGGGCAACAATACCGTCAATGTCGATTATGCGGGCAGCGGTGGCTCTATCATCAACGTGACCGACACAGCGGCGACGCCGACCCTTGTCGGTTTTTGCAGCCAGGGCACAGGCATGGGGCAGGAGCTCTGCCGCGCCTACCCCCGATGAGACGTTCAACCCCGCGGCCACGACTGCGGGCGGCTCCGTCAACCTTGCAGCCAACACGATTACCATTGACAATGCCAGTCAGGAATATTTCACCGGCCAGATGGTGCGCTACCTCAACGGCGGCAGCAACTCGGGCAACGTGGGCGGCCTCGACAACGGGCAGGTCTACTACGTGATAGTGACCGGTCAGAATACCATACAACTGGCCCTTACCCTCGAGAACGCCTTGAAGGCGACTCCTATCCCCATCGCCTTGACGAGTGGCGGCACGGGGACGGACACCCTCACCGCCCCGACCCCGACGCATACGTTCGGCGCCTCGCAGGTGAACACTGCGAACAATACGATCACCTACGACTCCCACGGCTACCTGAACGGCGAGGCGGTCATGTACGAGGACGGCGGCGGGACGCCTATCGGCGGCCTGCAGAACGGGCAGGTCTACTACGTGGTCGTCGTCGATACGAATACGATCAAGCTCTCCTCGACGGCGCCGGCAGCAGGCAATACCCTCAACATCTACGGCACAAACCAGGCGGAAAACCTGCTTCTCAGGGCGAGCACGGACCCGTCGGGCTACGCCTTCGTCGCCGCACTTAACGGGGGCGCGGACGTAGAGAGGATTAACTACACGGCCTCCATCAGCAACCTCATAGTCAACACGGGGAACGGCAACGATACGGCGACCCTCGACGACAACCGGACAGAGACGTTGATTTGCGCCGGCAGCGGGACCGATACGTTCCAGGTCGGTCAGATCTTCCAATCGCCACGGGATGCGGCCGATGCGCAAATAGCCCCCGACGACGTATTCACGACGACCCTGACCACCAGGGGCTACCTCAGCGACGGCGTCAGCTACGATACCACCATACTCGGCGGTGCCGGCACCGACACATTTTCCGTCTTTCGCAACCTGGCGAACCTCGACCTCGTCGGCGGAGCGGGGAACGACACCTTCATCATCCAGGCTTTCGTTACAGAATCGTCGGTCCTGTCGCGCGTCAACGACAGGGACCAACACGAACAACATCAGCTACGTGGCGAATGCCGACCTGGAGATTGACGGCGGCACCGGCCAGAATACGCTGGAGCTTATCGGCACCGAGTTCGACGACGACTTCATCATCACCGATAACGCCATCTACGGCGTCGGCAGGACGATCAACTACGAAGACATCCAGACGCTCATCGTCGATGGAGGGGCAGGCGACAATATCTTCTACATCCTGAGCACGCCCTCGGCGGCGCATGTCGAGCTCTGGGGCGGCCTCGGCAACGCCACGTTTGTTGTCGGCGGCACCCTGCCGGCCGGTTTGCAGGTGGACGCCGGACAGAGGGACGCGGACGGTAACGTCGTCTATCTTAACCTTGCGTCGCTGCCCCCCGCGTCGCACAATCTCAGCTCCCTCGGGGGCAACCTCACCATCCAAGGAGGTCCGAGCCCGGGGAGCATAGTCGATTTCACAAGCCCGGTGATGCTGCCCGGCGAGACGAACGTCCCGTCCAGGGACGGCACAGTCGTGGCCTTTTCCGGAACCGGCGCCGCGGGGGCGACGACGGACACGATGACGGTCGAGACGGCCGACCTTCAGACGAAGGCAACAGCCCTCGGTTTCACCCAAGTGAGCCAGTTCGCCGGCCAGACCATCGAGATCGTCTCCGGCAGCGGCCTCGATCGCTTCTGGAGGATCACGGGCGTCACCGTATCGGCCTCGACGACGACACTTAGCCTGCAAGACCCGGCCGAGATATCGTCGCAATGGACGACCCTTCCGAGCAATGGGAGCAGCTACGCAATCAACGGCCTTTCCGACACGTACTTCGTCGATGTAGCCAAGCTGGTCAACGTAATGAACATCTACGACGACCAGGCGCCGGCATCCGTCGGGACAGGGACGCTCCTCGGCCAGGGCTCAAGCGGCATGACGTTGACGGGGCTCGGGCTGGGCGCGGGCATAGCGATCGATTACCACGACATGGATTCCGTCGAATATTTCCTCGGAAACGTGAGCAACCTCAACGTTACGGGTACCCTTGACCCCGGCAACGGCCAGACCGTCACCGTCGTCAATACGGGAGCGGGAGCCAACAGCGTCACCATCGACCTGACTAATACGGTGAAAGGGCTCTTCGTCGTCAACATGGAAGAGGGGGACGACAACGATGTCCATGCGAGCGCCTCGACCCTGCCCCTCATTATTTTCGGCGGAGAAGCAGACAATACGATCACAGGGGGCCAGGGAGGGGACACGATTCTCAGCCACGATGGCCTCATAGATTATACGGATAGCGCGGGCGACCTGATCACTCGGCTCGGGCTCAGCCTTGCCGAGCGCACGAGCCTTGAGCCCGGCCAGACGGCGACGATCGATACGGATGTGCCCTATTATCAGAACGACAACCTCTACAACCCCGCCACCTTGATCGAGACGAGGAACGACGCGCAGATCACCGGCGTCGATACCATAACCGCAGGGGCGGGCAACAACATCATTCTCGCCGGGGCTGGCGATACCATCAATGCCGGAGACGGGAACAACACCATCATCGCCGGCTACGGGCAGATTACCGCCGCGCCTGCCGGCGTTGTCACGAGCATCGAGAGCACAAGGCTTACCGCGGGCGGGGGCGATGCGATCACCGTCGGCAACGGCAACAATATTATTATCGGCGCCGCAGGGAACAACACCATCAATGCCGGAAATGGCAACAACACGATCATCGGTGACAACGGCGCAATCGATTATTACTCTTCGGGCGTTCGCAGTTCCATCGCTACCACGAGCCCGACTATCGGCGGGAACAACACGATCACCGCAGGCAACGGCAACAACATCATCTTCGGAGGCGCAGGGGCGGATACTATCCATGCCGGAAACGGCAACAACACGATCCTCGGCGACAACGGTATGGTGCAATACCAGTCATCCGGTGTGTTCGGTACCATCCAGACAACAAACCCAGGGATCGGCGGCAACGATTCGATCACCGCAGGCAACGGCAACAACACGATCTTCGGGGGCACAGGTTCGGATATGATCAAAGCAGGCGATGGCAACAACATCATCATAGGCCATGACGGATCCATTCAGTTCTTCCCATCGGGCGCGGCGAGCCTGATCGAGACGACGGACCCGCAGCTCGCAGAGAACGAGCAGATCACCGCAGGCAACGGCAATAACATTATCTTCGGGGGCTCCGGAGCAGATGCGATCACCGCAGGCAACGGCAACAACACGATCATCGGCGACAACGGCATGGTGCAATACCAGTCGCCCGGCGTGCTGGGCGCCGTGGAGACAACAAACCCAGGGATCGGCGGCAACGACACGATCACTGCCGGCAAAGGCAACAACATCATCTTCGGAGGCTCGGGCTCGGACAGTATCACCGCAGGCAACGGCAACAATACCATCTTCGGCGATGACGGGCTTGTCCAGTTTTTCTCATCGGGTACGGCAAGCCTCATCGAGTCAACGGACCCGGAGCTGGCACCGAACAATACGATCACTGCCGGCAAAGGCAACAACATCATCTTCGGAGGCTCGGGCTCGGATACCCTCACTGCCGGCAACGGCAGCAACATCATCTTCGGCGACGACGGCATGGTGCAGTACCAGTCGCCCGGCGTGCTGGGCGCCGTGGAGACAACAAACGCGGGCACCGGCGGCAGCAATGTGATCACCGCGGGCAACGGCAACAATTACGTGTTCGGCGGGTTCGGCGACAATATGATTACCCTGGGAGGCGTCACGTCGCCCGGCAATTCGAGCGCGAGCGTCGTCATCGGCCACACCGGGGAAATAGATTTCGAGCCGGCCGGCGATCTGCCGGCGGCCGATCAATCACAGGTCGGTTTCTTCCAGGTCTATTCCAATGGCAGCAGTTCAGCGGCAGCCGTTTATTCCACGAACAACGGCATAGGGGGGAACGATACGATCCGCGTTGCAGCAGGCAACAATATCCTCATAGGAGGGGCCGGTAACAACAGCCTCTACGGCGGTACGGGCAACGACATCATTTTCGGGGCCGGCGGCAAGGTCACCTGGGCAGGCTATACGGAGACCGTATGGAGTATCGACCTCCGATCCGGGGGACACGATTTGCTGAGCGGCGGCGGCGGACAGAACATCATGATCGGGGGCATCGGCAACAGTGCGTTCATCGGGAGCTTCACAACCGACATCATGATCGGCCGGTTCGCGTACATTGTCATCGTGGGCGGTCGCGTGACGGAGGTCGCCTCCTTCTGGTTCGGCGACGATCCCCTCGCCGGCCCGCTCTCTTCCGTCTACAGCGCTTCGAACGGTCAATCAAGTACAGAATTGACGGCAACGCCATTTGGGGGGCAGGCCGCGTTCGGGACAGGCGTGCCCGGTGGCACGGAGTTCCAGGTCAATAGCCCCATAGTAGGCCAAAACGTGGCCTCGACAGATCTGCAGGGACAGCAACAAGAGCAGTCGAGCCATCCTGGTTCCTATGGCGTCCAGGGTGAGTCGTCCGGCCAGCAGCCTTCCGGAGGCACCGGGCAGCAGAACCAGCCCCCGCCGCAGGAAAACCAGCCCCCGGAGCAGCCATCGACGCCTCCGGGGCCTGGTGGACAACCGCAAAACCAGCAAGGGCAGCCGGCGACGACGCCCGGTCCTCAGGACGAATCAACCCAGCCGCCCCAGGGGGAAGACCAGGGAGGGCAACAGGTCGATCCGGATGGAGAAGTTGCCTACCTTGGGACCGATGATGGAAGGGGTGATGTGAAAGAGGGCTTTATGGCCTTTGGCACGGCTACCGCCTGGCATGCGGGCAGGGAGGTCAGATTGAACCGGGAGGGGTTCAAGAAACTGAAAGAAGAGCAAAGAAGGCGCCGTTTTCTGCCGTGGTTCGGCGGAGACGTGGTTAAAAAGACCGGCGACCGGACCGGGATGGGTGGATAAGACCGCTAAATAAATTGATGTGTGGAACCTTTATCGGTTAGAATAGCATCGCACGCGTGCGAGACGCAGGCAAATAAAGGAAGAGTAAGAGGAGGAGAACCGATGACACAGGGAAACAACAAGGAAGACGACGCCGCAACGAAACAGGATGCCCCGAAACAGGATGGAACTATCAGGATTCGTTGGGACGATGCGAACCTGAAGACGTCTTATGCGAATGTCTGCAACGTGTCGAGCACGCGGGAAGAAGTGACCATCCTCTTCGGTACGAACCAGACATGGCAGACAGGCCAGAACGAGCTCGTGGTCCAGTTGACCGATCGCGTCATTCTCAATGCCTATGCCGCAAAGCGTCTTTCACTCCTCCTTAACCGGATTGTTGCCGACTACGAAGCGCGGTTTGGTGCACTCGATATCGATGCGGCGGGTGCGAGATAGAAAGTCGGCAACCCCTGCCTTTACACACGAGTTGAGTAGAAGCGTGAAGACGTGTGGTTATCGAGTGCCCCTCCGTGCCCGGAGACACGACATTGAGTGAAGAGCGGCTCGGCGCGGGGAGCGGCGAGGAAGAACGGTCCGCCTTATGGGCGGTTATAGCCGGAGCCGGGGGCCTCGAAGAGTATACGCGGAGTTGGCTCACCCTTCAGTCCTCCCTGATCGGCTCCACCCTTCAGTCTATCCTGGTTATGAAGGAGGAGGCGGCCGAAGCGTTTACGCCGGTTGCATTCTGGTCGGCCGCTCCCGATTCGGATGGGGAACGGCTCGCCGAGGTCGCAGAAAGGGTCCTTCAAGAGGGCCGGCCCCTTTTGACCGAGCTGCCTGAGCCGCCCGATGCCGGGCAGACGGACAAGGCTCGAAGGGGTCGTTTCCACAGGTACGGGATAGCCTGCCCCTTGCTTTTTGACAATCAGCTCCACGGCGTAGCGGCTGTAGAGGTTGCAGTCTCCTCGGAAGAGGAGCTCAGGTCCGCCATGGAGCACCTCCAATGGGGCGTGCCCCTGCTGGAGCTGTTTTTTCGACGGCGGCAGACGCGGGAAGACGGGATGGTCATCTCGCGCCTGCGCTCGGCCATCGACCTGCTCGCCGGCGTCCTCTCCGAGGAAGACTTCGATGAGGCCTGCATGACCTTCGTCACGGGCGTCACTGCCAGTCTCCTTTGTGACAGGGTAAGCCTTGGTTTCGTGAAGAAGCACGACGTCCGCATCCAGGCCGTATCCCACAGCGCCCTTTTCGACAAGCGGACAAGCTTCATGCGGTCCCTGGGCACGGTAATGGACGAAGCCATTCAACAGGGATCTGAAGTCATCTATCCGCCGCCTCGTGATGCGACGGCCCTCATCGTACGGAACCACGAAGCATTTGCAGGCCAGTACGGGGTGAAGGCAATGCTCACCATCCCTCTTTACGGCAACGAGCGCTATTACGGCGCCCTTACGCTGGAAAGAGCCGGAGAGACACCCTTCAGCGCGGATGACGTGAATGTGTGCAGGAGCGTCTTCGCCCTCGCAGCCCCGGCCCTGGAAGGGAAGAGGATTCAAAGCCTTCCCCTTGTCAGGCAGATGTACGGCGCGACGCAGCGGGGACTGAAGCGCCTGGTCGGCCCCGGCCATACGGGGGCAAAACTTGTCATCCTCCTCCTCGCGGCGCTGATAGTTTTTTTCAGTTTTGCGACCGGTGAATACCGGATCACTGCGAGCGCGACCCTTGAAGGCTCGGTGCGCCGTACCATTGCGGCGCCCTTCAAAGGGTACATCAGGGAGGCGCACGCGCGCCACGGGGACATGGTGCGGGAGGGAAGCGTGCTATGCACCCTCGACGAGCGCGATCTGCGCCTCGAAAAGACGAATCTGGCCGGTCAGGAAAGCCAGCTCCTGCGGCAGCACCAGGAGGCCGTGGCACTTCACGACAGGGCGAAGGCGAATGTAGTCAAGGCCCAGCTCGATCAGGTCATCGCGCAGCTCGACCTGACGGACATCAAACTGCAGCGGACCACCATACGGGCTCCCTTCGACGGTCTCCTCCTCAGCGGCGATCTCAGCCAGAAACTGGGCTCCGCGGTAGAGCAGGGGGATCTCTTGTTCGAGATTGCGCCCCTTTCCGGCTACCGCCTCATCCTTCAAGTGAACGAGGCTGAAATAGCGCACGTCCGGGAGGGTCAGAGGGGCGTCCTGGTGCTCTCGGCGCTTCCCGATACCTTCGGTTTCGTCGTGCGCAAGATCACGCCCATCTCCACGGCCCTGGAGGGGAAGAACTGCTTCCGGGTGGAGGCGGGCCTCGACAAGGCAACAGGCACGTTGAGGCCCGGGATGGAAGGCATAGGTAAGATATCCGTAGAGCGGCGAAAACTGATATCCATCTGGACGCTCAAGCTGCGCAACTGGTTCCGGCTCTGGTTCTGGTCATGGCGGCCTTGAAGAATCCCACTGCCCAAAAAAGCCTGTTCAGCCAATCGTGGTACCGGGTTGCGGAGCTGAAGCCCCGTCTTCGCAGTCACACGCAGTTCCATCACCACGTGTACCGGGGCAGGGATTGGTACATCCTCCAGGACAATTCCACCGGGCGCTTCCACAGGTTTTCCAGGGAAGCTTATTCCATCGTGGGCCTCATGGACGGCAAGCGCTCCATGCAGGACATCTGGGAGGCGGTCTGCGAGCGTCTTGGCGATGACATGCCGACACAGGATGAGGTGATCAGCCTGCTTTCCTACCTCCATCAGAGCGACGCGCTCCAATCGGACAAGCCGCCCGACATCCGTGACCTTGGCAGGAGAAGCAGAGAGGAGAAGAGCAACCGGTGGATAGCCAGGGCCCGCTCGCCGGCCGCCATGAGTTTTCCCATCTGGGACCCGAACTCGTTTCTCGAGAGGAGCCTTTTTCTTGCACGTCCCCTCCTGAGCCGGACGGGCGTCGTGCTCTGGGCCGCGGTCTTTGCGGCCGCCCTCCTTCTTCTGGGCATGCACTGGCAGGAGCTGTCGAGCGACATTACCGACCGGGTGCTGAGCACGGAAAACCTTTTTCTCCTTGCCTTCATTTATCCTTTGTCGAGGCTTCTTCACGAATTCGGCCATGCGTATGCGGTAAAGAGATGGGGTGGGGAGGTCCATGAGATGGGTGTGATGCTCATCGTCTTTATGCCCCTGCCCTACGTAGACGCCTCATGGTCTTCCGCGTTCCCTGAGAAGGGTAGGCGCATGTTCGTCGGCGCGGCCGGGATCATGGTCGATGTCTTCCTCGCCTCCCTTGCGGTCATCGTCTGGGTGCTGGCGGAACCGGGGGCGGTACGCGCGGTCGCCTACAACGTGATATTCGTGGCCGGACTCTCCACCTTGCTGCTCAACGGCAACCCGTTGCTCCGTTTCGATTCCTATTATATTCTCGCCGATTACCTCGAGATCCCCAATCTGGCAGACAGGGCGAACAAATACCTCGGTTATCTGATCAAGCGTTATCTGCTCCGCATAAAGGATAGCGTATCTTCCTTGCAGGCTCCCGGAGAGAGACCCTGGCTCTGTATTTACGCCGTCGCGTCTTTTGCCTATCGTATTTTCATCTCCGTCACTATTTTCCTGTTCATCGCCGGAAAGTTTTTCGCTCTGGGCGTGCTCCTCGCCCTGTGGGCCGCCTTTAGCATGATCGTTCTCCCCCTGGTCAAGGTCATCCGCCGCGTGGCAAACGAAATGCGGGAGCGCGCGTCGCGCGTTGCCGTTATTGCAGGGGCCGTCGCTCTGTCCGCTCCTGGCCTTCGTCCTCTGGTTTCCCCTCCCTTCCTCTACGGTGACCGAGGGTGTTGTATGGGTGCCTGAGGAGTCTCAGGTCTTCGCCGGGGCGGACGGCTTCATCGTGAAAGTCCTCGCCCGTCCCGGCGCGCGCGTATCCCGCGGCGACCCGCTCTTCTTCTGTGATGCCCCCGACCTGCAGGCGGAAATGAGAGTGCTCGAGGCCGGCCTGCGGGAGGTGGATGCGCGCCTCCGGGTCAGCTTCATGACGGACCGCACGCAGACGGAGATACTCAAGGATGAGATGGGCCGCGTTACATGCAAAGCTGGTGCGCGCCCAGGAGAGGATGTCCGAGATGATCGTGCGGAGCCCGGCCTCGGGAAACTTTCTCTTGCCGCAGGCCGAGGACTGGCCGGGCAGGTTTGTGCACAGGGGTGCGCCCCTCGGCTACGTGGTCGATTTTTCCAGGACCGTTGTGAGGGTGATCGTCAACCAGGCGGATGTGGAGCACATCAGGCACCGGACGCGCAAGGTGGAAGCCCGTCTTGTGGAATCGTTGCCTTCGGTCGTCCCCGGCTTTATCGCGCGGGAAGTGCCGGCCGCATCAAAGGACCTGCCCAGCCTGGCCTTGAGCGTCCAGGGGGGAGGCTCGGTGGCCCTCGATCCGAAGGAGTCCCGGAACCCCCAGGCCTTCGAGAAGCTGTTCCAGTTCGATATCGTTCTCCCCGGCGCAAAAGCAGAAGGGATCGGAGAGAGGGTCTTTGTGCGGTTCGTCCACACCCCGGAACCGCTCTCCACGCGATGGCACAGAGCGATCCGCCGCGTCCTGCTCAGGCGCCTGAACGTGTAGGTCTCGCACGATGGGGCGCCATCCATTTTCCCATCCCCCCGCAACCAGAAGCCTTCGGCCTGAAAAGAGAGACCGGAGGGCATCGGCTGTCGACCGTGCCGGCAGGGCCGTCGTCGCCCCTATGGCGCGGTTCGTGCGCTCGTGCAGCAGGACCCGGTGGATTGCGGCGGCAGTCGCGGGATACGGGCCGCACGTGTCGCAGATGAGCGACCTGGAGTTGAGGGAAGAGGCGGCGCGCCTGGGACTCGAAGTGCGGAAGAGGGGTTTTCGCGATGAGCTTGTGGCGCACATCTTTGCTATAGTCCGTGAAGTCTCGGAAAGGACGATCGGCCTTCGCCACTTCGATACGCAGCTTATGGGCGGCCTTGTCCTCCTTAAGGGCATGGTGGCGGAGATGGAGACCGGAGAAGGCAAGACGCTTACGGCCACACTTGCTGCGAGCACGGCGGCGCTGGCCGGAATCCCGGTCCACGTGATCTGCGTCAACGAGTACCTCACGGCCCGTGACGCCGAGACCATGGGTCCCATTTACGAGGCCCTCGGCCTGAGTGTGGGCTGTGTTATCCACGGCAAGACGCCGAAGGAGCGACAGGCTGCATATCGCTGTCACATTACCTACTGCGACAATAAGGAGCTAGCCTTCGATTACCTGCGGGACAGGCTGACGCTCGGAGAGATGACGGATGCGCTTCGCCTCCAGGCCGAATACCTGTACTCCGACGACATGCGGGAGGACCGCCTTCTTCTCCGGGGACTTCATTTCGCGATCTGCGACGAGGCGGACAGCCTCCTCATCGACGAGTCCCGCACCCCCCTTATCATTTCCGGCTCAGGCAAGGGCGAGGAGGAAGAGACGTTTTTGCGGCAGGCCATGTCGCTCGCCCAAAAGCTCGACGAAGGCACCGACTATCGCGTAGACAGAGACGTGAACAGGATAGACCTCACGGATGCCGGGCTCGAACGGGTCCGGAAGGCCTCGGCCCCCCTCGGGCCCCTCTGGTCGGGCACGATCAGGCGTGACGAGACCATACGCAAAGCGCTGGGGGCGCTGCACCTCTTTCGGGCCGACATCCACTACCTGGTAAGGGAGGGAAAGGTGCAGATCGTCGATGAGTATACGGGCAGGCTCATGCCCGACCGCTCATGGGAGCGCGGTATTCACCAGCTTATCGAGATCAAGGAGGGGTGCGAGCTTACGCGCCGGGTGGAGTCGATGGCGCGCATCACGTACCAGCGTTTCTTCCGGCGGTACCTGCATCTTTGCGGTATGACGGGAACCGCATGGGAGGTGAGAAGGGAGCTCTGGTCGGTCTACGGCCTCGCCGTGAGCCGCATACCCACCGAAAAACCCCTCAGGCGCACACGCGTGCCTGACGTCATAGTGCCGTCTGCCGCAGAGAAGAGGCGGGTCGTGCTCGAACGGGTCGAGGGTCTGAACGGGCGCGGCCGCCCGGTCCTTATCGGGACACGTTCGGTCGCTGCATCCGAGGAAGTGAGCAGGTGTTTCGCTGAAGCCGGTCTGGACCATCGGGTGCTCAACGCGAAGAACGACAGAGAGGAGGCGGCGATTGTCGCCGAGGCCGGCCGATACGGGGCCATCACCATAGCGACGAACATGGCCGGGCGCGGCACCGACATCAAGCTGGGCCCGGGCGTCGCGGAAGCCGGCGGACTGCACGTGATCCTCACGGAGCGGCATGAAGCCGGGAGGATCGACCGGCAGCTCGCGGGCCGGTGCGGCCGCCAGGGAGACCGGGGCAGCTTCGAGGCGATCCTTTCCATGGAGGATTCGCTGCTCGAAGGCGGAAGGGCGGGGGTCTTCGGATGGGTGGCGAAGCACCTCGTGCGTCCCGGGTCTTCTCTCTGGACACCTGTATCGAAAATCGCTATATTACATGCTCAGCGAAAGATGGAGCGGGTCCATGCGCGCGCCAGGCACGAGCTTCTGAAGCAGGACGAGCGGATGGGCACCCTTCTTTCGTTTTCGGGCTCGGGGGAGTAGAGAGGGCAGGGTTTATGAACAGGCGTTTTCGTGTCGTATCGTGCATGGCAGCCGTTCTTCTTATCTTTTTCTGCGCCGCCGCGGCCCCTTCTTCCGACTATCTGGAGGGCATGATAGAGCCTTATCTCGAAGTGAAGATCAGCAGCCAGGTGCCGGGCATCATAGACCAGGTGCTCGTGGAGCGGGGTGACCTCGTTAAAAAGGGGCAGGTTGTGGCGAAGCTGCGCGCGGGTGTGGAGAAGGCCGACGTGGAGCTGGCGACGGTGCAGGTCGGATTCGCCAGGCGCAAGCTCGACCGCAACAAGGACCTCTTTGCCAAGGAACAGATCTCGGCAAACGAAAACGACGAGATCGAGACGGACTTCAAGAAGGGAGAGGCCCTGCTCGAAGAAGCAACGGCGAAGCTCGAAATGCGCAACATCCGCAGCACCGTGGACGGCGTCGTCGTGAAGCGGGATCTGGCGGCCGGCGAATACGTGGGCGACAAGCCCATATTGACGATAGCGCAGATCGACCCCCTCAATGTGGAAGTGGTCGTGCCCGTAAGACGGTACGGGTCGATAGTCAAGGGGATGTTCGCCGAAGTGAGGCCCGAGGCGCCCGTGGGCGGCACATATACGGGCAGGGTGGTGATAGTGGACAGGGTGGTGGATGCGGCCAGCGGCACCTTCGGAATCAGGGTCCAGGTGCCGAACCCGAGCCTTGGCCTGCCGGCGGGGCTGAAATGCAGGGTACGGTTCTACAAAAAATAGGTGTGAGTGCGGGGCAGGGCGACCGACCCCATATAGCTGTCGATCAACCGGCAGACATTGGATCAGCGTTCTTGCCTGAGGTATCCTATCTCTCCATTTTTACGATAGGCTTCCCGCTCCTTGAACACCTTCCCCTTCCACAGCATATAGATGGCGGGGTAGATAACCAGTTCCAGGATGGTGGAGGTGATCACGCCGCCCACCATGGGCGCCGCGATCCTCTTCATCACGTCCGACCCCGCGCCGTGACTGAACATGACGGGAATAAGACCGGCAAGGATCACGCCCACGGTCATGATCTTGGGCCTTATCCTCTTGACGGCGCCGTGCATGATAGCATCCTTCAAGTCGACTATCGTTTTCAGGTTGCCCTTCCGTTCCCATTCGGAATGGGCAAGCTCCAGGTAGAGGAGCATGACCACGCCCGTCTCCGCGTCAAGGCCGGCGAGGGCAATGATCCCCACCCAGACGGCGATGCTCATGTTGTAGCCCATGAGGTAGAGAAACCAGAACGAACCCACGAGGGAGAAAGGCACCGCCATAAGGACGATGACCGTCTTTGTCACCGACTTCGTATTGAAGTAGATGAGAACAAAGATTACCAGGAACGTCAGGGGGATGACGAGTTTCAGGCGCTCGTGGGTCTTCACCAGGTATTCGTACTCGCCGCTCCACTCAAGGCGGTAGCCTTCGGGTATCTTCAGGGAGGCGACACTCTTCTTCGCCTCGTTCACATATCCCCCCACGTCTCTCCCCGAGAAATCGATATAGACGTACTCCGCAAGGAGCCCCTCCTCACTCTTGATGCTTGTCGGCCCGCGTACGACCCTGATGTCGGCGATCTCCGCGAGGGGCACGCGGCCCGATTGCGGGTTGGCTGACCCCGATCGCGATTGCGCTCCGCCGCCCACGCCGCCTTCCGGGGAAGCCTGCACGGGGCCCCCCATGGGGGCGATGGGCACGAGCACCCTCTTCAACTGCTCGATGTTTCCTCGTAATTCCCTCGCGTAGCGGACGTTCACCGGATACCGCTCTCTGCCCTCGATGGTCGTCGTCAGGTCCATGCCGCCGATTGCCGATTCGATCACGTCCTGTACATCCTGGACCGTGAGGCCGTACCGGGCAGCCTCCTCACGCTTCATGGTGATATCGAGGAAATAACCCGTTGTCACCCGCTCCGCGTAGACGCTCCTCGTGCCAGGGATCGATTTCATGTAGTGTTCGATCTGGAGCCCTATCTTTTCAAGCTGATCGAGATTGGGTCCCAGGACTTTGATACCCACAGGGGTCCTGATGCCGGTGGCGAGCATGTCCAGCCTTGCCTTTATGGGCATGGTAAAGGAGTTGGAGACGCCGGGTATGGTGAGGGCATCATTCATCTCGTCTTTCAGCCCCTCCACGGTCATGCCGGGTCGCCACCTGGACTCTGGCTTCAGGTTGATCACCGTCTCGAACATTTCGAGCGGTGCGGGGTCGGTTGCCGTTTCGGCTCTGCCCGCCTTGCCGAAGACACTCTCCACCTCGGGGATGCCCTTGAGGATACGGTCCTGTAATTGAAGTAGTTCGGTGGCTACCGATATGGACGCCGCCGGCGCGGTGACGGGCATGTAGAAGAGAGTGCCCTCATAGAGCGGCGGCATGAACTCCGAGCCGAGCCGTGTGAAGGGGTATATGGAGACGACGAGCACGAGGATGGCGGCAATAATGACCGTCTTCTTGAAGCGGAGCGCAAAGCCCGCGACGGGTTCGTACACCCAGCGGAGGAAGCGGCTCACCGGGTTTCTCTCCTCAGACCGGATTCTGCCCCTGATGAACAGGGTCATCAAAACAGGCGTCATGGTGACCGCCAAAAAGGACGCGAAGAGCATGGCGAAAGTTTTCGTATACGCCAGGGGCTTGAAGAGCCTGCCCGCCTGGCCCTGCAGCGTGAAGACAGGGAGGAAGCCCACCGTGATGACGAGGAGGGAGAAGAAAAGGGACGGGCCCACCTCCTGGGCCGCGTGAATTATCACGTCTGTCCTCTTCCCCGGCCTGCCCTGTTCTTCCCATTCTTCCAGCTTTTTGTGGGCGTTCTCCACCATGATGATCGACGCGTCGACCATGGCGCCTATGGCGATGGCGATGCCGGCGAGGCTCATGATATTCGACGTAACCCCGAGATAGTACATGAGGATGAAACTCATGATGATGGCCACGGGCAGGGTCAGGATGACCACCAGCGCACTCGGCAGATGGAAGAGGAAGACGAGGCAGACCACGCTTACCGCGATGGCGAGCTTGACGATCTCTTCTTTGAGCGTCGCAATGGAGCGATTGATCAGATCCGACCGGTCGTAAGTGATGACGATCTTGACGCCTGGGGGGAGCGATGGCGCGATATCCGTCCTGATCTTTTCCTTGACCCGGTCGATTACATTGAGCACGTTCTCTCCGAAACGAACGATGACGATGCCACCCGTGACCTCGCCCTTGCCGTCGAGCTCCGCCGCACCCCGGCGTATCTCGGGACCGAGCTGGACATTTGCCACGTCTTTCAGATAGATGGGGGTCCCCTGGGGCGAAACGCCGACGGAGATGTTCTCGATGTCCCGGACCCGCTTAATGTATCCCCGTCCCCTTATCATGTACTCGAACCCTGAAAAGTCGAGCACCCGTCCTTCCACGTCGAGGTTGCTTCGCCGTACCGCCTCCATCACCTTCGTGATGGGAACGTTGTACCCGAGGAGCCTGTTCGGGTCTACCGTAATCTGGTATTGCTTGACGAAGCCGCCCACACTCGCCACCTGGGAGACACCGGGCACGCTCTCCAGGGCGAGCTTCAGGTTCCAGTCCTGGAGAGAGCGGAGTTGGGAGAGGTCGAGATTGCCCTTCTCATCGACCACGGCATATTCAAAACCCCAGCCGAGGCCCGTGGCATCGGGGCCGAGCACGGGATTGACATCTGCCGGCAGCTTGTTCCTCACCGCCTGGAGGTATTCCAGGACCCTGCTCCTCGCCCAATAGATGTCAGTCCCCTCATCGAAGATCACGTAGATGAAGGAGCTGCCCAAATAGGAGAACCCCCGGACGGCCTGGACTCTCGGGGCGGCGAGCAGCGTGGTGGTGATGGGATACGTCACCTGGTCCTCTACGAGGTCGGGGCTCCTCCCCGTCCACTCCGTGTAGATGATGACCTGGGTATCGGAAAGGTCGGGGATCGCATCGAGTGGCATGTTCCTGATTGCAAAGTAGCCCCAGGCGAGGGCAAAGAAGACAAAGAGAAAGACAATGAACTTGTTCCCGGCACTGTATGCGATGATTCTCGCTATCACTGCGGGCTCCCTTTGAACTGGCCCGTAGATGTCTTTCGCTGCAGCGGCTCGACCCCCCTTAGCTTCGCCTCTGAATCGATGAGAAAATTGGCCGAGGACGACACCTTTTCTCCTACCTTGAGACCGGCGATGATCTCCACCAGGTGCCCGGTCTGCACGCCAGTCACCACCTCCCTGGGCTCGAAAATGCCACCCCCCTTGTCGACGTAGACAATCTGTCTCACGCCCGTATTGATGACCGCGTCGTTGAGGACTGCGAGCCTTCTGCCGAGATCGATCCTGAGTTCCACGTTGGTGAACATCTGGGGTTTCAGGCGGCCCCCCTCGTTGGGCACGGTGAACCTCGCCTTCAATGTCCTCGTTTCTCCCTGGAGTGTGGGATAGATATAGTCGATCTTCGTCGTGAACTGCCTGCTGGGGAAGTAGCTGAGCTGTACAACGGCATTGTTCCCGACCTTGATGAGGGGCATCTCGTACTCGTAAATGTCGGCCGTGATCCATACGGTGGAAAGGTCCGCCACGTCGAAGAGGCCGGCTCCCGGCATCACGCGCGTGCCTTGGTTCACGTTTTTCTGCAGGACGTAGCCGTTGTAAGGGCTGTAAATGGTGAGCGTCCGGATAGGTTCTTCGCTCTCCTCGATCTTTCTGATCTGGGCATCGTCGATATCGAACAGCCTCAGGCGCTGGCGCGCCGCCGAAACGAGCGACCGGGCGTCCCGGTCGATCATCGCAGTTACGTCCGGTGCGCCTTCGGCATCGGTGACGTTCCCGACAGATGGGCTCCTTTTCGCGCCCGCCCCCTTTGCCCATCTTACGACGTTGATGAACTCCTGCTGCGTTGCCCACAGCTCAGGGCTATATATGTCCGCGACCGGGTCGCCCTTCTTCACATAGGTACCGGTAAAGTTGACGTAGAGCTTCTCTATCCAACCCTCGACTTTCGTGTTGATCGTGTTGAGCTTCCTCTGGTCGTACTCGACGAGGCCTACCGTGCGGATAGTCTTCGTGAGGGGAAGCACCTGGGCCGTTGTCGTCTTGACCCCGATGAGCTGCTGCTTCTCGGGCGGTATCTCAACGGTGGGCGTCTCCGGTTGGGCCTCGTCGGCCGGCTCTCGGGAGGAAGACGGCTTTTCGGGCACCATCCCGGGCGTGGACCCTGGTTTTTCCCCAGATCCTGTTGTGGAGGCCGGCACAGGGTTCCCCGCGCCCTTATTCCAAAAGCCCGGTTTCGAAAAATAGGCGATGAGCGCCGCAACGACCACCACCCCGGCAATGACTGCCATTATCTTCCGGTTCTTCATTGTGTCTCTCCTGACGGGGAATCCTCGTTCCCCCGAGCCCAGGCCCCTCGGTCGGGACCTTGAACCATCTCCTCCATGCCAGCAAAGGCGTGGAGCCTCGCGATCGCCTTTTCCCTCTCCGTAAACCGGTTCCAGTACAGGAGATCATAGTCGAGAAGGTTCTTAATCCGCGTGATCACGGTGAGGGCATCGACCCTTCCGCCCACATAGCTTGAAAAGGCCAGATGGACATCCTGGTTTGTTTTCGGGATCAGCCCTTCTTTGTACAGCTTCATGAGCCTGTCTGCTGCCTGCACCATGGAGAAGCTCTCCCTCACGTTGGATGCGACCATCAGTTCCGTTGCCGCAAGCTCCCGCCTGGCCTCCCAGAGGCCCGCCTCGGCCTCTGCTTCCGCTTGCTTCTGTTTCGTTCTTTGATAGATGGGAAGGTTGAAGGTTATGGTGAGGTTCCACATGTCGGGCAAGCCCATGGTCCTTGGAAAATAGCTCGCGCCCACGGTGTAATCGGGATAATACTCCTTTCTGGCCAATCTTACCTTTGCCTCTGCCTCTTCCACCATCTTCTTCTTCGACCTGACTTCGGGTGAGCGATCCGCCGCCATACCGAGGATCTCTTCCAGGGTGACGGCGTAGGGGGTGGAGGCGCGCTCCTCCGGTCTGCCGAGGGGCACGTTCACCCCCCTTCCCACCACGGTATTGAGCATACCCTGAAGGGCCTGGATCCGCTGCCGCTGCATCTCCTCCTGTTCCAGGATCATATACTTCTCCGTCTGGGCCATGATAACCTCTTGCTGCATGCCTGTGCCGGACGCGTATCGTGCCTGCGCGGCATCTTCGATCCTGGAAAAGAGCCCCGTCCTCTCTTCCAGAATATCCATAGTCTTATGTGCGAGAAAAAGGTCGTAGAAAACGGTCTTTATTTGTGCGGCCACCCTATGCCTCGCTCCATTGTAAAGGGCCGCCATGCTCTCGGCGTCCTTTGTCGCCATTTCCCCTTTGAGCGCCCTTTTTCCGGGGAAATAGAACTGCTGGGAAAGGGAGGACATGCCCATGGCATTGGGGTTCTCCGGTCGGCCTATGGTGAGCGCTTGAAATCCCTCGTTCTGATACCCGAACATGAACATGGGATCGGGCAGGCTCTTCGCCTGGGGGATGCGGTAGCCTGCTCCCTCTGCCCGCGACCGGGCTGCGAGGATCTCCGGACTGTTCTTGAGCCCTTCGGCCAGGAGGTCATTGAGGCTGACCGTTTCCTTCGGGGCCGAGAGGGCTCGGGGAGGTACCGTCAACGAACAGAAGAGGAGCAGGATGAACGACAGCGCCAGCGTTGCGCGATTCCATATTTTTCTTGCAAAGGATGACATAGGTAGCTCCCGCATGGGTTATTTTACGTCGATGGTAAACCTGGCCATATCCGTTCTCCCTCGTACGGCTCACCCTAACCGCTATGTTCCATGACCCCGCCATGGAAGGCGAGATCACCGTCCTGTAAATCCCGCCCTTGAACTCCGCCTCCGACTTATAATTCATGGCCGGCATCCCGGGCATGGCCGGCATGGAATAGTCAACGGTCACCTTTGCATCGATCACGGCTTTGCCCGAGGCATCTTTCACCGTTATGTCCGCGTTGTTTCTCCCTGCCACCGGTGGATTTCTGTCCATACTCATCTCGACGGAATAGGGACCCGCCTTTTTCGCGATGATGCCGGCCGCAGAGACGACACTCACCGTCAAGAGCACCATGACACCGATACTGATAATCCTGCCCATGACCTACCTCCTCATTGCTTGATTTGATCCTCGCCTATTTCCCAATATAATGCCCCATACCTCGGAGCGCATTCCCGGCCGGAGAGGCCGTCGGCCCGTTGTTCCCGGCGCAAGCCGATACGGTCATGTGCCGGGCCTTTTAGGCCGATTCCCTGATCAGCAATGCAGTAGGCGCCCAGACCAATAGTCCCCCAAATTGCAATCAGACTTCCAGCCATAATTGCGGGGTTCTGGGGATGAGGGGGAAGTTCTTCGCCGGTTTCACTTGCCGTTGACCCCCGGCCTACCCATTTATCAATTCACTCGTACGCGAAGAATGCGAGAGAAACTCGACGGTTATGTCAACGGGTCTTCCAGATGGTCTGGACCATCCTCGCCAGCTTATGAGCCGTTGCTGTGATGGCCTTTGGAGCGCCGAGACGGGCGCGGATGTGGCCGGTAGAACCCTCCGAGGGCGGTATTGCTGTTGACGAGCTCTTGGATCCTCGTGCGTAGGCATTCGCCCCTCATGGTGGGGCCGCGGTGGGCGGCGGGAAGAACGGGCCAACCGCCTCCACTGCTACCGATGTGCATGACCTTCTGCGGGGCTCAACAACTATCATTGAAGATGGATCCAATCCGACGGCAGACCCCGAACGGCCTCTTCGTTCGCCGGACGGGAAGGGCACGCCGACAACGAAAATAATTTGTTCCCGAAAATAATCTTGACCCCGGTAGGTTAAATGATATACTTGCTTCATGCCGAAAAAAGCTCCCCCCGGCAGCGCGTTTCCCCGGGCCGTCCCGGAAGCGGCAGGTTTTTCGGCCGATGCCTGCCAAGAAATCGGATTGCTTGGAATGGGCATTCAGGTCGCAAGAATCACCCATCCCCGCATCAGTGGTGTCGCACACCGGCAAAGACTCTATGGAGCGCTCGACGCCGCCCGCCGGAGTCACCCGGTGGTCTGGATCTCCGCCCCGGCGGGGGCCGGCAAGACCACCCTGGCCGCCGGTTATATCGCCGAGAGGCGTCTGCCTTGCACGTGGTACGGGCTGGACGAAGGGGACGGTGATATCACCACCTTCTTTTACTACATGCGTCTGGCAGCGCAAAAGGCATTTCCGAAAAAACGGCCGGCTTTGCCCCTTCTCACGCCCGAATACCTCCTGGGCTGGGAAACCTTTGCTCTGCGCTATTTCGAAATGTTCTACAGCCGCCTGAAACCCCCTTTTGCGCTCGTCTTCGACAACTATCAACGTGTCCCCCCAGGGTCGGATGTCCATAGGATCGTCAGCACAGCCCTGGATATCCTTCCGGACGGCGTTATCGGCATCGTGGTGAGCCGCGAGAATCCTCCCCCGAATTTGCCCGGCTTCTCGCGAACGACAAGGTCCGTCTCGTAGATGCCGGCCAGGTCCGTCTTACCGGCTCCGAATCCAGGGAAATAGTGCGCATGAAGGGTCTCGCGGACTTATCCGACGCCGCGTACGATCAACTCTACGAACGGACGCGGGGCTGGGCTGCGGGGCTTGTGCTCATGACTGAGAGCATGAGGATGGGGGGCGCCCACGAGGCCGTATCGTGCGGCCGGGCCCCCCAGGAGATTTTCGACTATTTTGCCCAGGAGGTTTTCAGCAAAACCGATGAGAGAACGCGGGTCTTTCTCCAAAAGACGGCGCTTCTCCCCGGCATGACGGCGTCAGCGGCAGAAGAGCTCACGGGAGAGCCGGCTTCGAGAGAGATGCTTTCGCGCCTTTTTCGCAATCACTATTTCACCCACAGGGACGCCCAACCCGAGCCGGTCTACCAGTATCACCCGCTTTTCCGGGAATTTCTTCTTTCCCATGCGGAGGAGTCCATGATGCCGGAAGAGATCGCCGCCCTCAGGCGAAGGGCGGCCGGGCTGCTGCAGGAATCCGGCGCCGTGGAGGATGCTGTAGATATGCTCCTCAAGACGCAGGATTGGGCCAGCGCTGCGACCGTGATCGTCGCTCACGCCCCGGTGCTGCTCAAGCAGGGCAGATACGCCCTTCTTAGGGAGTGGCTCGACAGCCTCCCCGGCGAGGTGGCCGGCAGCAACCCATGGCTCCTGTTCTTTAGCGGGATGGCCTGCCACGCCCTTTGTCGCATCGGGGAGCGTCTCTTCCTTCGAGCGGGCATTTGCCCTCTTTCAGGCAGGCGGCGATACCCAGGGGTCTGTCATGGCGGCCTTCGGCGCCATCAACGCCATTGTCCACCAGGGAGAGGGTTTTGGCGCCCTGGATCGCTGGTTTTCCGTCCTGAACGGCCTTCTGCCGGGAATCGGCTCCTTCCCGGACGAGGAGACCGAGGCATGGGTCATCACCAGCATGGTCGTCGCCCTGGCGCTCAGGGAGACCCACCGCCCTGAGATGGAAGCCCTGGCCGCGCGGGTGCTTGCCTTCAATGAAACGGCTGCGACCCTCGGTCCGAAGGTGCACGCTGTCTTGCGCTTGTTTCTCTATTACGCCATCAACGATGTCCGCCGCTCTTTATACTTCTTGAGCATATTGAAGCAATTGGCCGCATCCCAGCAATGCCGACCCGCTGGCTCGAATCCTCGGCCGGGCGGCGGAGGCAATCTATTGTGTTCAAGCCGGGTCCTACGGAGAGTTGATCGGGGCCGTGGAGGCGGGTCTGGAGCTCGCAGAAAAGACGGGCGTTCACATCCACGATTTCTGGTTCTCCATGCAGGCCGTCGTGGGCCTCCTCGACTGCCTCGACCTGGAAGGCGCGCAGAAGTGGTTCGCCATGATGGCGCCTTCCGTCGATTACTGCCTACCCTGGCAGAAGACCAATTACTATTGTCACCTCACGCGGGCATCTCTTATCCGGGGAGACCTCGACCAGGCCCTGGGCCACGCCGAATTGACTCTCGATCTTGCGAAAAGGGTGGGGAGTCCCTATACCGTGGGCGTCTCTCACCTGATGGCTGCCCAGGTCCTCCACAGGCTCGGAAGGCGCAGCGAGGCCGACGACCACTTTGCCGAGGTCGCGGCGACAGCGGCCCGCCTCGGCAATGCCTGTCTTACCGCAAAGGTCTTCTTCCATGAAGCCCAGCGGGCCTTCGAGCGGGGCGACGAGAGCGGAGGCCTTCAGTCGCTCCGCAAGACCCTCGACTTGGCTTGCGAACAGGGTTTCCTTCTGGGTTATTACGACGATCCTGCCGCAACGGTCCGCCTTCTTGAGAAGGCCCTGGAGGCGGGAATCCAGGTGGATTACGTGCAAAACATCATCAGTAAGCGCGGTCTAAACCGTCGCAATGCACCCATCCATCTGGAGAACTGGCCGTGGACCGTGAAAATATATGCCATGGGCGCCTTTCAGGTAATAAGGGATGGGAAGCGCCTAAGCTTTTCCGGGAAGGTGCAGAAGAAACCTCTATCCCTGTTGAAAATGCTGATGGCGACGCGGACACAGGCCGTGAGCCAGAACCAGATATGCGATTCCCTGTGGCCCGAGGCGGAGGGCGACCTCGCTCGCAGCTCCTTCAGGATGGCCCTTTCCCGGCTGCGGAAGATGCTCGGCGACATGGAGGCCGTCGAGTCCAGGGACGGAAACGTAAGGCTCAGCCCTCGCCACTGCTGGGTGGATGCGTGGGCGGTGGAGCGGATCGTTGACCGTGGGGAGGCCGTGCTGACGAGAGAGCGGCGGGGCGGAAGCGGACGGCGCACCTCAAGGCGCCATCGATTCCATCGAACGAGCGCTTTCCCTGTACAAGGGCAGCTTTCTCCCCGATGAGACGGAGTACCGCTGGATCGCCCCTTTCCGCGACGAGCTCCGGAAGAAATTTCTTCGCCTGATCCTTACTACACTCGACCGCCTGGAGCGGACGGGGCACTATGAGACGGCGGCGGAGTATTATGAGAAAGCTCTCCGAATCGACGAAGCCTCGGAGGAGTGCTACCGGCGCTTGATGACCTGCCACCTGAGGCTCGGTCGGAAAGACCGCGCTACGGAAGCATACCGCCGCTGTGAACGCGCTCTTTCCTCGATCCTCGGACTCAAGCCCTCGCGCCAGACCACCGAAATTTTCACGAGCCTCCTGCTCGATAAGTAAAAGTCTCGCCTCCTGCCTTTGCAAGCCCGGGCCTTTTCATTGCCGATGTCCATGCATATTTCGACACAGGGAAAATAATTCCAATCCGTTACACCTCCGTTGCGGGTCGCGTGATAGACTAATGCAAAACAGTGTTATTCATGCCTCTCGCCCAGGCAGGGATTTCAGGACAGCCAGATGGCCGCACCGCGGGATTTTCTTGGTCCACAGAAGGTCTTGCTGGCCGTGATTCACCCGTATTGCGGGAGAGGGGAGAGGACCAAATTCAAAAGGGGAGGAAGGGATGAGAAGAGAAGGGAGTGTCATTTTCGCACTGATCTGCGCGGCCCTCATCATGTGTCAGGCGGGACCGGCAGAAGCAACCGACAGGTATTGGATCGCCGGGGGCACTGACTGGTTCAATGATAATAACGGCTGGAACACCCAGTCTGACGGTACGGGCAGCACCGGACAACCGGTGAGCGGAGACAGGGTATTCCTTTACGGGCCGGGTTCATCGGGTAACACCACGGTATATTATTATAGTGACTACTCTCCCCTCAACCTGAGTATGCTGACCATCGACGCTGCAGGGACGGGAAACGTCACGCTGCAGCTAGGCGCTTACGGCCAAAACCAGCCCCTGTCTGCCTACTCCGAGGTTATCGGCGGCAACAGCGCCGGCACTTTCACGCAACTCGGCGCAACGAACCAGGCGAGCAACCTGTACGTGGGCATCAATGCGGGCAGCAACGGTCTTTATAACCAGTCGGCCGGCACGAACACGGTGACGCAAGACTTTATCCTCGGCTACAACGGCGCCTCCGGCTCTACCCCTGCCGCCTCCGGCGCGTACAAGCTCTCCGGCACTGGGTCGCTCTCGGCCGGTAGCCTATGCATCGGCGACAGCGGTGCCGGTACTTTCACGCAAACGGGCGGGACGAACCAGACGAACACGTCCATGTACGTTGGCTATAACCCAGGCAGCAGCGGTCTTTACGACCACTCGGCCGGCACGAACACAGTGACGCAGGACCTCGTCCTCGGCTACCACGACGCCTCCGGCTCTACCCCTGCCGCCTCCGGCACGTACAAGCTCTCCGGCACGGGGTCGCTCTCGGCCAACAACGAATACATCGGCTACATCGGCACCGGTACTTTCACGCAAACCGGCGGGGCGAACCAGACGAACACGTCCATGTACGTTGGCTATAACCGAGGCAGCAGCGGTCTTTACGACCACTCGGCCGGCACGAACACGGTGACGCAAGACTTTATCCTCGGCTACAACGGCGCCTCCGGCTCTACCCCTGCCGCCTCCGGTGCGTACAAACTCTCCGGCACGGGGTCGCTCTCGGCCAATAACGAATACATCGGCTACAGCGGCACCGGCACTTTCACGCAAACCGGCGGGACGAATACGGCCACGGGCAGCGTCGTCATCGCCGAGACCCTTACCGCCACGGGCTCTTCCTATAACCTCATGGGTGGCACCCTCACGGCAGGAGCCATAACCCTCAATGCAGGAGGCGCCTTTAGCCAGAACGGGGGGACACTGAACGCCGCAGTCTTCAACCAGACCGGCGGCACGGTGCAGGGGGACTTACAGAACGGCGGCACCTTCAATTACACGAGCGGTGACTTCCAGGGCCGCCTTGTCAACAACGGCGTCGTCAACTTCAACGCGGACTTCACGGCTGGCAACGGCATGGAGCACTATACAGACCTGACGATAGGGGCGGGGCGGACGATCACCCTGAACGGCGCGGGTCTCGCCAACTACGGCTCCATTACCCTGGCGGGCGGCGTCTTGACGGGAAGTGGCGCGCTCGCTAACTATAACTACATGTCGGGCTACGGCACGATAGGCGGCAGCGGGGGATTCGTCAACCAGGGTGTGCTCCACCTCACGGGCAATCTGACGGTCTCTAACGTCGGCTCAAACGTGAACTATAACGAGATCGACCTCGCCGGGCCAGGTAAGTACCTCAACCTCGCCTCCTACTATGCAGAACTGTCCAACCAGGGCGCGATAAACCTGAACGGAAGCAGCATGATCGGCCCGGGCACAGTCGATAACAGCTACGGAGGTGTCATCGCAGGAAACGGATCCATAACCGGAAATTTCTCCAACAGCGCGGGCACACTTCTCGTAAGCGGCAATACGAACGTGAGCGGCGCCTTCGCGAACGGCGGCCTCATCTCCCTCACGGGCGCCTCTTCCCACCTGATGGGCGGCGCGATCGCCAATACAGGCACTATCCAGGGACAGGGCACGGTGGGCAACAGCATCGCTAACACGGGCATCATAGAGACGCGAGGGGGCGATCTGACCCTGAGCGGCCAGAGCCTGGTCAATAACAAAGGCGGCCAGATAAACGTCGACTCCGGGAATAAGCTCATAGCGACGACCGGCATAGCAGGCAACGCAGGGACGATAAGCTTCAACAACAGCATCTTCGACAATAACGGCCATGCGATGAGCAACACCGGCGTGATCTCGGGATACGGCGTATTCCGCACGGGCGGGCTGACCAACAGCGGGAACGTCGCCCTTACTGGCGGGTCGTCGACGGTCAACGGCGACGTTTTGAACCAGACCGGTGCTACCGTGCAGGTGGCCTACAGCCCGGCCGTCTTTACCGGCGCCTTCACGAACTACGGGACATTCAAACTGACAGAAACGAAGGTGACCTTCGCAAACGGCTACACCGAGCACGGCTCGTACTTGTCCGACCCCGGCACGACCTCTATCGCGGGGAATGCGAATATAGATACGACAGGCTACTGGCAGGGCGGGATCGGCGACAACTGGAGCATAACGGGTGGTTTCCTGAACAACAGCACCCAGAACACGAAGTGGGATACAGGCCTTTCCACGATAGCCCTCACGGGCTCCGGCAACCACGTTTTCCGCCTTATGGGGACCGACAAAGGGGCTATAATGGGGGGATACACGAACAATTTCGCCTGGGGCACCCTCTCCATCACAGGGGGAGGCTCCGTTACCCTTACTGCCGACAGCACATCCCGGTACGCACAGTATGTCACCACCATCCTGGGGGTGACGCTCAACTCGGGACAGGTGACCAACATCAGCGAGGCTACAGGGTCCGATTTGAACATCTACTACCTGGCATCGGCAGCGGGCAACGCGTACCTGAACGACAAGATTTATAACCTGACGGGCGGAGGGGAACTCATACCCGTCAGTGGCGCCACCCCGGGCTCTGTACCCCTCCCCCCGGCAGTCCTGCTTTTGGCCCCCGGCCTTGCAGGTCTTACGGCAATGAGGAATAGATTCAAAAACTAGAACCGATCCGGTGTGTTATGAAAGGCAGGGACAGGAGCCTGCCCCTGCCTTTCAAGCCAACAGGCCCCTGACCGCTCATACGATTGTCTTCGGCCGGACCGTACGGGCGGCGGATTACTGAGAAGTTACTGGTTCTGTGAGGAAGTGAAAAGAACGGCTCACTTGTTGAGCAGTTGACCCCAGCCTGCGCATCTATCAATTACGGCTCGTAGGCGAAGAATGCAAGAGAAGCCCGATGGTTATCAATTCAGGAAGGTGTGTGCGGGATTTGTGTCTTGTTACCTATCGAGCACTTCTCTCACTTTTTTCAGCAGGTCGCGCGGTGCCAAGGGCTTGGAGACAAAGTCGAATCTCCTGTCCTCGATGCCTTTGCGCAGGACAATGTCTTTTGTGTATCCGCTGGTGAAGAGCACCTTGATCAGAGGATTGTTTCTGTTGATTTCATCATAGGCCGCCCTCCCGTTCATCCGGGGCATTACGGAATCGAGTATCACGAGGTCCATTCTTTCGCAGCCGCAGAATTTCTTGACCGCGTCTTCACCATCGACAGCCTCTGTGACGGAATATCCGTATCCCACAAGGATGTTTTTCATGAGACGCCTCACGTCGTCGTTATCTTCGGCCAGCAGGATGGACTCCGTGCCTCCTCTGATTTCTTGCGCAACGGAGGTTTCCTCCGGGGTCGCCACTGATAGTGCAGGAAGGTATACATGGAAGGTGGTCCCGGTGTTTTGTTCGCTGTAGACCGTCACGTGGCCGTCGTGCTGCCTCACGATGCCATATACGGTGGAGAGGCCCAAACCTGTCCCTCTGCCTAACTCCTTCGTGGTGAAAAAGGGCTCGAAAATCTTCTCCTTTGTCTTCTCATCCATGCCTGTCCCCGTATCGGAAACGGATAAGAGCACGTATTTGCCGGGCCTGACCGGGCCATGCATTCCGACAAACCCATCGTCCATTTCCACGAGTTTAGTCTCTATCGAAAGATCGCCCCCCCAGGCATGGCATCCCTTGCATTTGTGGCGAGGTTGAAGAGGATCTGATCGAGTGAGAGATTTTCCTTGAAGTTCAGACATCCGGATGGTAATGATTATAACAGACATAGTGGCAACGATTGACTCCAGCGAATCGGGAAAGTCCGAATACGCGAGGGGCGCGGTGGCCGATCCGATAATCACAATTACCATAGACGAAGCACAATGCAAGGCATACGCAGTTTTATCCTCCCAAGGGGAACTGCCCACGCTCGAAGAGGTACTGAACGCGTCAAAGGCCGAAAATGTACCTTTCTGGATAGACGAGGCGGCGATCGCAAAGGCATTGGAGAACCAGCTTTTCGACCAACCCTTTGAGATCGGCCACGCAAAGGACGGCCGGGTCGTCGTCACCGTGGCGGCGGGAGAGATGGAGGCCTATATGCTCCTTGAGCCGGCCTATGGCGGCAAGGAACCGGATTTCACGGATGTTGAACAGGCGCTGAGAGAAAAATCGATTGCCGTCGGCGTCGACGAGACCGCAATAAGACAAGCACTTGCAGATGCCAACTACGGCAGCAAACTCCTCATCGCCCGTGGAGAAGATCCTGTCAACGGAGCGGATGCCACAATAGAATACTTTTTCCGAAAAGGATCGACCCTCAAGCCAAAAGATACAGACGACAACAGAATCGACTACAGGGACCTCGAAAGCGTCGTATCCGTCTATAAGGAATCCATACTGGCAAGAAAGACCTCTGCAATTCCGGGAGCGGATGGAATGACCGTGACCGGCAAGCCCGTTCGGGCTATTCCCGGGAAGGACGTGAAACTGTCTCCAGGCAAGAATACGAGGCTTTTCGAGGATGGGCTCGAACTAGTTTCCAATATTGATGGTCAGCCTGTCCTATTTGACAAGGTCTCTGTTGAGCCTATCATCATTATCGACGGAGACATAGATTACAAAACAGGCAACGTGGATTTTACCGGAAGCGTCAGGGTGTCGGGCGGCGTCCTCTCCGGCTTCTCCGTAAAGGCTACCGCAAACATTCAGATAGATGGGGTTGTGGAAGATAGCTACGTCGAGGCAGGAGGCGACGTCCTTGTCAGGGGCGGCATACGGGGCAGAGGAAATAAAACGGTCAAAGCCGGTGGAAACGTGGGAGCCCTCTTCATCGAACAGGCCGCGGTGGAGGCAGGTGCCGGCATTTATTCCCAGGAGGTTCTCCATTCCGACCTCGTGGCAGGCGATCAGGTAAGTGTGACCAAGGGGAAGGGCTTGATCTTCGGTGGCCACATATCAGCAACGAACCTCATCCACGCAAATACCGTTGGCGCCGATTCAGGCGTACGCACCGAGCTTACAGTAGGCTTCAATCCCATGCAAAAGGCAACGCTGGATAGATTGAAGGAAAAACGGACGAAGCATGAAGCGAGTTTGTCCGTGATAGAGATCGGCACCGGAACCCTTGAACGGTACAAAGCACAGGGCTCGTCGATGTGGCAACGACATGAGGAGACCTACGAGAAACTCGTCGAGGCTCGAAGGCAACTGAAGGACAAACTGGACGAACTTGCCTTCGAAATCGGAGTCATGGAAGAAAGGATGCTCCGGGCAGAACACGCCCACATAAAGATAGCCAAGACCATCTATCCTAATGTCCTAGTCCGTATACGACGGCTGCAGTTCAACAACGAAAGCGAGTCGACTCTACATCTTTCTATGAGGACGAGGGTGAGATAAAATCGTCGGTGTATGTTCTCTAGTCGATGGATCGTGCCGAAAAAGTGGGCATCGGAAGGTCTTGCACCTTACCACCGGCATTCCTTAACAGGATTGAAAGGCCGGAGGCGAGGAGTTGTGAAGTCGTACATCGGTAATCATCAAGGCTACTTACCGAGTACACCTACCATTCCCACACTCGCAACTTTTCTTCACCGGGCGAAGAATGCTGAAGAATGCTATTGGCGGGGAAATGCCTCTCCCTCGAAGGTAAAGGTTCGCCTAAAGCAGATCTCTGACCCACGTGCTTGTTGAGTATATACAAATGTGGTAGTATGTATATATAGGTAGGGAGGTGCACGATGGCAAAACCAATGACATCGATCAGGCTGGATACTCACCTGGCAGACGAAGCTGCAAAGATATTGGGAGTAAAAAGCAGGACCGAGGCGGTACATGTTGCGCTCAAGGAGATCGTGGCGCTCAAGAAATTTATGAATCTGATGGAAAAACACGCGGGGAAGCTCACCTTCGAGGCCCTTGAGTGAGTGGTCTCGTCATCCTTGATACGTCGGTTTTTGTCGATCACCTGCGTACCGGCTGCCACAAAGAACGGATAGAATCTTTAACGGGGCTTATAAGGACCTCAGCGGTGGTATTGGCCGAGCTCTGGCGGGGAACGACGAAGCCTGCCGAAAGGGCATTTCTCCGACAGTTGGAAAAGAATCATCCCATTCTGACGCCGACCGAGAAGAACTGGCTGGAATCAAGCCAGATCCTTGGGAAAATTCATGCGGACACGGGTTTTCTTCCAGGCAAGCTTCGCGACCTCCACTTCGATGTGCTCACAGCGCTGACGGCACGGTCATATGGCGCACGACTGATCACTTCAAACGCAGGCGACTTTGAGCTAATTCGAAAGTATCGCCAGTTCCAACATGAGATATGGTGACGCAGCAAAGCACTCTTAAGCGGTAGGAGTTCAGTTGGATTTTCTCGTGTACGGGTCGAATTGTGTTATGTTTCCGGCGGTGGGCGCATGAAAGAAATGGAGATTAGCAAGGCGTTCACGCTGATGGAATCCGGACCGGTCGTTCTCGTTACGACAAATGACGGAAATAAGAACAACATAATGACGATTTCGTGGACCATGGTAATGGATTTTACCCCGATATTTGCCATGACCACTGGGCCCTGGAACTATTCCTTTGCCGCTCTTCAAAAAACGAAAGAGTGCGTTATTTCAATTCCCACCGTTGACATGCTTGATACAGTCATTGGAGTGGGAACATGTTCCGGTGCTGATACAGACAAATTTCAAAAGTTCATGCTGACCCCCATGAAGGGAAAGCATGTCAAAGCGCCCTTGATAAAAGAATGCCTGGCGAATATCGAGTGTAAAGTTGTCGACATCGTCAAAAAGCACAATATCGTGGTCCTCGAAGGCGTTGCGGCGTCCTTTGATAGTTCGCGAAAGGAGAAGCGAACTGTTCACGCAGTTGGCGATGGAACTTTTATAGTGGATGGGAGTAAGTTGAACCGAAAGAAAATGATGGGCGCAAAAATCCCACCTGGTCTCTAACTCTTTGCCGGATAAGGAGATTATATCGCTCCCGCACGTTAACCATCTATATGTCCCGGCATCCGGCGGTTAGCCTGACCATTCGCTGTTCGACAGGCCCTCACGGGCCGTGGCCTAAACTCATTTGTCGCCGGTCTGTGGTTCAAGGGGGAGAGGATGAGCATCGAAACGCCCCTATTGGGCAGGTGGCGAAGTCCGTCGCTATATATTTGCGGTATCGGATAGGGATGCCTTATAGAAAAGTCACTGAGGTCTTCAGGGATTTGTTCGGCTTGGAATTTGTGTGCGCCTCCGCATTGGGGAATCTATTGACGTATACCACTCGGCGTTGGAAAATATACTATTGCACCATGGCGCCCGATACCTCAGCCCTAAAGGTGAGAAACGCTGCGGGCATATCGTAGATGCCTTTGAAGCGCGAGTTCTCAGAATTGTGGTTATGCGAAACCTAGCCGTGCTAATATCATGCCTGTTGCTATGTCTTTGCCAGCATTAGCCGGCCCAGGAGGTAGATCCTTATGACATTATTCCGATCAAGCCGGAGTTAAAGGAGTTGACTGCCGAACTACAAAAGCTCACCTGCCGGATTCCGGCCGGGGAGCTGGAAAGTCGTCTGCGACTAGCCCTCAAGCTGATAGTTGAGCAGCATCCAAATACAGCCGTCAGGGAGCTTAACAGACTCATCGCCGAAAATCGAATTTCCCTGCTTTTTAGCTCCCAATACCTGATAGGTCTTAAAGAAATAGCAGTGGAAACAATGCGGGTGAATGTGGAGAGCGGTAAGACAAGGGACTGTTACCTGGTTTTGAGTCTCGATCCTGACCTGCTTCTTTGCCCCGAGAGCGAAAGCGATGTTCGGGAAATCATGATCGCCTTCGACCACGAGATGTTGCATTACCGGCAATGGCTGGCTGTCTGGCCGAACACCGAAGTTTTTCGAATCCCCAGGCACCTGAAAAATGTCAAAATACGGCCCGAACTCTGCCGCCAGTTCTGGCAAAACGAGTTCACCGCCTACCTGCGCACTTGCAGCCTGATCGATGCATGGGACAACAAAGGTCTGATGCCTAACGACAACTTCTGTTACTATGATAGCGACCGGGAATTTAAGGAAAAGTTGTATCTTCATCTCCTTAAGAACTCCAACGTATCGATAGGTTGTAAGGAGGTGTGGCGGGAGGACATCGATAAATAAACGGATAGCTCCGGCTATCCGTTCCTTGAAGTGTGAGCATCCATCACGGCATCAACGCTCTTCTTAAGATTGCCGGGGTAATCATGGCGCCGGGAGGTCGTGGCGGAACGTGTCAATGAAAATGAGACACTTCCAGCAAATATTTAGTGTACCTCTCCATCGCTCGTCGGCGATGGCTTGTTGATCCAGACGGCGTCAGGCAGTGACGCCGGTGTCGGCATCCTCCCCTTGAACCGTTCCGGATGTTTTTCATAGGCAGCCAGCAGCACGTCCTTACGGTCTTCAATGATCCTGGACGCCTTTCCATAATGGACAGCCTCGGGGGTGAGAAGACCCAATCCCAAATGATAGTGCTCGGTATTGTACCAGGGGAAGAATGTCTGGCAAAAGGCCCTGGCATCCTGAATGGAACCGAACCTTTCAGGGAACTCAGGCCGGTACTTCATGGTCTTGAACTGAGATTCGGAATAGGGATTGTCATTACTGACCGAGGGTCTCGAATGGCTCCTGGTGACTCCAAGATCGGCCATGAGCAGGGCAACGGGCTTTGACGTCATGCTCGACCCCCTGTCCGCATGGATCAGGAGCTGATCCGGTTGGATCATTTGCTTGGCGCAGGTTTCCGCGATCAGTTTGCGGGCAAGGGCCGATAGTTCCCTGTGGGCTACCATCCACCCCACGACATAGCGGCTATAGATGTCGAGGATCACATAGAGATAAAAGTAGGTCCACTTTACCGGACCCTTGAGCCTCGTGATGTCCCAACTCCACGCTTCGTTGGGCGCTCTTGCAAGGATCTCCGGTTTTGCATACCGGGGACGGGATACCTGCTTTCTCCTCTCTTTCAGCTCACCCTCTTTTTCAAGGATCCGGTACATGGTGCGCACCGAGCAGAGATAGCTCTTCTCGTCGAGAAGGGTCGCGTAGATCTCCCGGGGCGCCTTGTCGATGAAGCGATCCGCATGAAGGATATCGAGTACCTCATCCCGTTCCTCGAAGGAGAGGGCCAAAGGAGAGGGACGGCATGAAGGCTCCTTCTCATGTGGATGCTGCCACCGGTAAAAGCCTGCACGGGATATGTCAAGGGCGTTGCAGGCCGGGCGGATACCCACTTCGTGGGCAAGCGACGCGGTGATGTTCATGACTTCTCCTCGCTTGATCCCTTGAGCAACTCGGCCACTTTTTTTTGGACGTCGATAATGAGTTCTGCCTGCTTGAGTTTATGCGCGAGCTTTTCGTTCTCCCGTTCCAACACTGCAATACGGCGGATGCCGGGATCAGTCTTTTGTGCGACAGGTCCTCTCTTCTTGGGAATAAGGCCCTGGGCAACCTGATGCCGCCACGAGGTGAGGCTCGACGAATAGAGACCTTCCCGGCGCAGAAGAGCTCCGATCTGACCCAGCTCAGTACAGCTCTCCGCCTCCTTGAGGATACGGAGCTTGTACGCTGCCGTGAATTTCCGGCGCACTGTCTTCTCCGGTACCTCCGGATCAGGGACTACCTTGGGGTGTGCCATTACGGACTTCTTCTCTTCCATGATCGTTCTTTCCTTCCCGCCCTCAGAGTCTAAACTATCGGGTGGGAAGTGTCTCACTTATATTGGCACAGAGGGTGGCCCCTGGGATGTAATCTTGAAGACCTTGCCGGGGAAACGTCGGAGGGCTCCTTCCTGTATTATTTGTTTGATTCAACCTAAGAATTGTGCGATATTTCAAGCGGTATTCGATGAGGTACGTCGGGTCAGATTATGAGATTCAGTTCCAGATTATCATTGGTTGTGCTGGCTTTGGCGCTAAGTGCTTCCCTCCTTGTCGCTTGTGCCGACGTTCGTCCCATAACCACTAAGGCACCCAACGAAGGGCGGTTGCGCGAACGCATATCTGAGTTCCATAATGCTTTGGGGAACAATGATATCGCGGCTCGGTATGCCATGACATCTCCGGCCATAAGAGAAAGAATAACACTTGAACAATTTAAGAAGAACCTCCGCCGGGACGCGGACAGCGAACCACGAAGCAAGTCGACTATGCAGGCTGGCTTATCTAAAGTGTGCAGATGCTCTGACTTACGCTTCCTTCGGTGCGTATTGGTCGCCGATATCTCAATCATTCGGCCAGGTAAAGAACCTACGAGAGAAAGACCGATTGAAACATGGGACTTTGCTGATGGGGAATGGTATTGGGGCTACATGGGTCCCGATATCGGAGGTCGCTGTCCGGGCGAATAATGTTGTTTCTTTTCATAGGAGGGATTCGACTTGAGCCATGTCTATAAGTACATCCTACTGATTGCTGCGCTGTGCGTGCTGAATTCCTGTGCAACTGCCGCGCAGCCCGGTGGCATGGTCCCGCAGTCTACCGCTTTTCGAAGTGAAAGTTTTGACGCCACGCTTCGTCGTGCGATTACCATCACGAAAGTTGGTGGCGGAGAGAAAACCAATCCTCTGTTGGGCTCGAAAGTGGGCGACGACGAGATGAGAGAGGCTTTGCACCTGTCCCTTGAACAATACGACCTTTACGCGTCCTCAGAGGCAAGCGCGTCGTTTAGCCTGGAGGCGTTTCTGATAGAGCTGAAACAGCCGGTTAGCGGTTACACGATGGTTGTAAGCTCAGTTGTACGCTACAAATTGATCCGGAACAGCGATAACAGGGCTTTGTACGACGACATCGTTACCGCCTCCTACCGCGCAACTCTGAAGGACTCCTCGATAGGCATTAATCGGCTGAAGCTTGCCAATGAGGGTTCGATCCGCGCCAACATAACATCTTTCCTCGATCGACTGCGTTCCGTCGAGGCCGCAAAAGGACCGGGTCAATGATTCTGCGAAAAGGCCATGAACGGCGCGGCTGTCATAGCCGGTCTCGGCGGCCCGATAATTATATTTGCCTGCCTGTTGATGTCAGGATGCACCGGACCGACAACCTATGCAAAGGCTGATCCTTTATGGGGAACGGGTTACGGATACCGTGACAAGCGCATCGGTGAGGACGAATTCAGCGTTGTGGTCTCGGGTAATAAAGCCACAAACAGAAGACGTGTTGCTGAAATAGCGCTTCTGCGTGCTGCGCGCCTGACAAAAGAAGAAGGCAGGACCCATTTCCTTCCGATCAAGTTTAAAACTGAGATTGTGGAATCGGCTAAAACTACTTCCTTTCCTTTGATGATCGGCGGAATCGCAGTGCCGGTACCGATCCGCGAGAGGTCCAACGAAGAGCCGATGGCCATTCTGCTCATTCGCCTATTACCTTTAGCCGCACCCTATCCGGAAGGCGCTCTTAATGCCGATAGCGTGGTTACGGACTTAACCAAGCCTGCCGATTAACCCTGGGCCCGTTATTACATCTTTCACATGGTGTTCTTCAGTCCACTTAGAAGACCAGGAGCAAGCAGTAGTAAGTGAAGGCGGTAACTCCTCCCGTCCAGGAATGGGCGAAAGATGGCAAGGGCGATTTCTGCGGGCTGCTTTCTGAAGTCGATAAGGGTCGAGTTTCTCTTGCATTCTTCGGCTACGAGTGGTAAGTGATATTTAGGCTAGGGTCGATGGCTCAGCAAGTGAAAGCGGTGAAGAACGTCCCCGTCGACCCCTCCCGTCGACCCCTTAACCCTGGGCCCGTTATTACATCTTTCACATGGTGTTCTTCAGCTCACTTAGAAGACCAGGAGCAAGCAGTAGTAAGTGAAGGCGGTAACTCCTCCCGTCCAGGAATGGGCGAAAGATGGCAAGGGCGATTTCTGCGGGCTCCTTCCCGAAAGACAGTTTCTCACTAGGTGCCCATGAATACCCTCTTTCTCACCGAAACCCTGAATATAGTTGTTGCACTTTTCCGGCATTTCTCTGATAATGGAGGATAAGAAGATGGCAGTCGAAGTGCTGACAGACTGGTCTGGCGAATGAGAGAACGTACACGGTGAAACAACCCAACCGTACGCTTCGCAGAAATCTCCCTCATTAGCCAAGCCTAATAAAGAGCAAGCGCAGACCGGCGAGGAGGAAGGAGAATGGTAACAAATAGAATCCTCGGAGTTGTGGGAAGCCCCCGAAAAAAGGGGAATACCCATATTCTCGTCGACACTATCCTCGACGGGGCCGCAAAAGAAGGGGCTGCCACAGAATTGCTCTTTCTCAGTGGCTTTGACATCCGGGAGTGCAACGGTTGCCATGTCTGCTGGAAAAAGGGGAAATGCGCAAAGAAGGACGATATGAACGGCCTTTACCCCAAAGTGATCGAGAGCAATGTCATTATATTCGGCACGCCCGTCTACTGGTACGGCCCAACGGCTTTAATGAAGGGTTTTATTGATCGGTTTGTCTATTTCAACTGTGACAAGAACAGGGCGGGGGTGAAAGGCAAGAGGGGAGTAATAGCGGTTCCGTTCGAGGACGACGATCCCGAAACGGCGGCCGGTCTCGTCACGTTCTTTCAAAAGAGCTTCACGTACCTGGAAATGAATCTTGCGGGTCAAATCCTTGTTCCCGGTGTTACTCGCAAGGGCGAAATCGCGAAGAAGAAAGATTGCCTGTCAGAGGCTTTCCAACTGGGAAAGTCGCTGGTAACGGGATGCCCATGAAGGCTGGGGGTCAGCAGCCCGGTAAGTGAAAGGCGTGAAGAGCGTCCCCGTTGCCCCCCATAGTTCCATAGTTCCACGGTTTTGATCGCTTTGTCCATTTTCGCAATTCTCCTTCTTAAGAAAGGCAGGGGGTTGCGAGCTTAGGTCTTAAGTGAGAACTCCAGGCGGATAGTACCACCCATTGTCCATTTTCGCAAAATTTGCGCAGCGAGGGGTTCGCTGGTCTTGAAAATGAACAGTTGTTATTAACAATAAAATCATTTGACTATTTTTCTGCTTTGTCTTACATTAACTCCATTCTAGTATTCTGAACGAGACACACCATCCGTGAGGGTGGCACGGAAAACGAAGGGGTCTCAGTCGCCCATCTCTGCCGTTCATCAGTAAGACCGCTAAGCTGTCAGATACAACCAAGTTGACAGGAGATCGATTATGAAGAGCTTTCGAGCCATGTTTTCCGGAACGGCGATCTTGCTGTTTCTATTGTTCTCCGTTGCGGGCGCCCAATCAGCCAACACAATATCCCTTGCCCAAGGTTGGAACCTCGTCTCCCTGCCCTTGCAGCCTTCTATCACCGCCATCACCTCGGTGCTCTCGGGCATCAAGGGTGCCTATGAGGTGGTCTGGGCCTATCCCAACCAGGCATGGAAGGTGTACGATCCCAACGACCCGGCCGGCAGCACCCTTACGACCATGCAGGCGGGAATGGGCTACTGGATAAAGATGACATCCGCGAAAACGCTCTCCGTCTCCGGAATTGCGCCTTCTCCTTCCCCTATTTCCCTCAGTTCCGGATGGAACCTCGTAGGGTACAACGGGCTTTCGTGCGCGGCCCCTTCGACGTCCTCGACGGGCCTTACCGCCCTGGGGACAAACCTTCAAGTCCTGTGGGGCTACCCCTCTCCCTCTCAAGGTTGGGAGTTCTACGACCCGGCAAACTCCTCCTCAAGCACCCTCCTATTGCTCTGTCCGGGTGCGGGCTACTGGATCGACGTCAATCAGGCGGCGACGTGGGCGCTGGGCAGTGTAAGCGGGACGGCAGCCGCAGGGGCAGCCATCACGGGATTGGTTTACCTCAAGGACTCGGCCGGGGTCATTAAAGGGCCGGTCACCATAGGTTCCGACGGCAGCTTTTCCTTTGATGTGACAGGCCTGAAGGCGCCATTCTACCTCAGAGCCACAGGATCATGCGGTGGCGAAGTTTTCGATATTTATTCAGCCGCCACAGGCGCGGGGACGGCGAACATCAACCCGCTCACCAACGTGGCGGTCGCGGCAGCAGCAGGTGTGAACGATCCGTCAAGCGTATATAGTAACCCCGCGCAATACCCCATCACCCAGGTAAATCTGGCCCAGGCAGTTACCGACATACAGAACATGCTGAAGCCCCTGCTCGACGCTTACAGCGCTAACGTCAACCCCCTGACTGGCGTTTATGCTCCTAATCATAACGGGCTCGACGCGGTCTTCGACGTGGTAAGCGTCAGTTTGAACACGAGCTCGGGGACAGTTACGGTGCTGGACAAAACAACCAACACGACAATCGCATCCGCGCCCGTGACCAGTCTCTCAACGCCCTCCCAGAGCCTGGCCTCCGCAAGCGTCCCCTCTTATCAGACCGTTACGGACTTACAGACTATAGCAGGGCAACTGTCGGCTCTTGCAACCCTAATTAACGGCAAGGGGGCTGCGTTGACCCCGGCTGACGTGGACCCCTATTTCGCCACAAGCTACGGCGTCGATGACGGGTTGAACAGGACCGAAGACATTGCGGATTTTGCTCAGTCGTTCGCCAATTCGCCGAGCATCGTAGGCATGACAAACCTGTCGATACTGGAGAAAATTGGAAGCGACTATAGGGTATTTTTCGAAATTCATACGTCGGATGGATCGATAGGATACGCGGGCTACTATGCTACCCAAGGGACCGTTTTCACCAAAGAGGGCGGGCAATGGAAAATAAGGGGCAACGGGTATTACTCCGAAATAGATATGACTGCGGGATCCTGGAAGATCATCAACACGGACGGGTCTGTTTCCTGGTGGAGCGGCATCGCTTTTTGGCCGGCGGACAAGGGGAACAACGGTCTTCAGTCGCTAAGAATAACAGGCCCAGGGCTGCCTCCAGGCGGAATTACATACAGTAAACCTGCCGGCGAGCCGGTGAACCTATTTATGGAAAGTGCGTATCAAACGCCGACGCTCCCCTGTGATAACGCCGGAATCTACGTCATGAGCGATACGGCTATTCAGTCTATACCCAATAATGCCCTCTACACTTTTACCTTTTATGCATCCGACGGCACTACGGTCCGCGAGACGAGAACGGCCGTCCTCCCGCGCCGGCCTCTGCTTGTGTCCGAGTTGAGCGACGCGTATTTTGCGTCCCTGGGCGTCACATCTCACGCCCTGTCCGCCGCCAAGATAGGCGGCACGCTTACCTTCTCTTACACGCTGCCTGTGGGAGGACCGCCTGCGAATCTGTGGGCCTCGCTTGGCTACTGGGGCAGCACGAACCACGATAACTACGATATGCAGCCGCTGATGAGCGAGACATCGGCATCTATAGTGGTTCCGGCGGCATCAGGCTACACGCCGACAGGAGCAGCCTTGGATTTTGAGGCGCAGGATGCATTCTGGAGAACGCAAACGACTGTGTGGATATACCAGTAAGGAGATTCTTGGAACTTGGAGGGGCGGGCGCAGTCCCTTTCCAAGCCTTGTTGATTTTGAAGGAAGATAGAAGGGTTCGAGTGCATAAGCCAGGTGGCGAATCTCAGAGGCGACGAGCACATTTTGTATGTTACGATATTCACGGCCATGTAGTCACCCCGTGGGTCTTATGGACATCAGGAGGAGGTTCGCGAAGTGGCCCTTTCGAGCTTGAAACAGCACGGGCAAGGTCATACAATGGTCTCGCTTTTTTTTATGGCTTACACCAGACCGCACCAACACTGGACAAAATGAACTACCTCGCAGCTTGCTGCGGGGTAGTTCATTGCCAGTCTCGTATTTGGCGGTAATATCGGAAGGCACTGGTTTAGTCGGATGCGACGAATAGCAGGTGCTGTGCGCAGTATTTCCGTTTGATAGTAATCTGGGGTACCCTTAAACGTTAGGGGCGGCATTTACGTCCGGGGAGATTCGTGTGGAAGGAAGCTACATTCCCGGCCAATATGCAGATATTTATTGGCTCCTGGTGATAGTGCAGATATCCGGTCGCGTCACACCCCTGACGAACGTATCGGTCTGTGACGGTGAAAAACTCCCTTGACCAGTGCCCAGTCAAATCCGGCATCGAGTACAGCCATAATCGATGCCGGATCGGGTGGACGACGGCATGATCGGAATCGATGAGATTCGGATGCACTGTGAGGATCGTTGAGCGGAGCCGTACTGTACGTACGCTGGAGCCTCACGACCGGAGCAGGGCGCCAAAGATCGCGATTTCGATCATGCCGTCGTCCGACCGCCCCTCGCCCAACCTTTGGCCCTTTTGATCAGGCTCCCCATCTCCGGCACGCGCAATACCGCCGTCATGGCGAAATAGACGACGCCGTACAATCCCAGGCAGACTACCGCACAGGTGATCGGATGATTCCACTGCGTCATCAGTTTGGGTCCCCAGCCGGCAGCGGCCGCGCATGCGGCCGCGATCCACAATTTGCCTGTGAAGGAAAAGGGTAGGCCGGTAGTGCCGATACGGGGTTTTAACGCATGGCGCAGGAGCGCCAGCTCCAGCCATCCGGCGAGCCCGGCCGATGCGGTAAGACCCACGACGCCCCACCGGGGGTTAAGACCCAGGAAGTGCGGTAGGTGCAGGGCCGCCACATATCCCAGCACAGCGGTCAGGAGAACCCGCAGGACGGCAAAACGAAGGGGAGTACGCGTATCCCTCAGCGCGTAGTACGCCGACGCATACAGTCTGCCGAGCGTGGTGGCCAGGAGACCTATAGCGGACCCTGCCAGGATCGCCCAGACGTACACGGAGTCCCGGTGCCCGAACCTCCCTGTCTGGTAGATTGCCCCGGCAATGACGTCCCCGAGAGCGAGAAACGCCATGGCGGAGGGGACGACAAAAAAGGCGATCTGACGCAAACCGGCATTCAACCTATTTTGCAAATAGGCGCTGACTTCATGGGCTTCACCGAGGGCGCTGGACAGGGCGGGCAATTCGGCGGCGGAGACGGACATGCCGAAAAGGCTGACCGGCAAGGTGTACAGGGTTTGAGCGTAGACGAGCGCGGCGAGGGCGCCCGTCGGGAGGAAGCTTGCCAGCAGCGTATCGATGTATGCGCTGATCTGCACAACGCCGCGACTGACGAGCATCGGTGCAAAGTTGCGGACCACGGTCCGAACGCTTTCCATGGTGAGTCCGATAAGTAAGCGGAACCGATGAATGAGACGGAGCACCTGGGGTAATTGCACCCCGAGCTGCAAGGCGCTGCCCGCCACGGATCCCCACGCAAGGATCTTCGTGAGCGCGAACTGGTCCAGGCGACCTCCAAACCCGATCAATGAGACGATCATCATCACGTTCCACGCAACCGGCGCAGAGTAGGAGATGAAGAACCGCCGATGACTATTGAGAACGCCGAGGCACCAGGCCGAGATGGCCAGGAGGCCGGCGCCGGGGAACAGAATGCGCACCAGACTGATGGTCAGTTGGAGCTTGGCGCCGCTGAATCCCGGCGCAATAACGCTGGTCAGGAGCGGCGTGGCGAGTATGCCCACGAGAACCAGGCACGACATTGCCAGGGTGAGCAGACAAAACACCGCGCAGGCGACGTTGTCCGCCTCGTCTTCCGCTTTACGGGCAAGCAGATTGGCATATACGGGGATGAAGGAGGCGGAGAGTGCACCCTCGCCAAAGAGGTTTTGCAGGAGATTTGGGATGCGGAACGCGGCCCTGAAGGCGTCGGCCGCGTCAGAGCTTCCAAAATAGTGTGCGAACACACGATCCCGCAGCAAACCGGCGATGCGGCTGAGCAGGATGCCGGATGCCACCAGCGTTGAATGGTGATTCCCCCTGGGGCTTCCGGCCTCTTTCATATCGGCATGTACTCTATGCTGTCCAGCCGTGCTTGCCGATCAGCTTGACAAACCTGCAGCCGCCATAGTTTTCCTCGTGGTACCGGTCCTCCCCGTCTTTCACATAAAGTATCAGATCCTGCAGTTGTTCGTCGCCGATAGGGATGATCAGTCTTCCCCCGGCGTCGAGCTGCTTCAGGAGGGGGTCGGGGGCGTCAGGGGCAGCAGCAGTGACGACAATGGCGCTGAAGGGGCTCTCTTCGGGATATCCCTCGGTCCCATCCGCGATGCGGGTGACGATGTTCGTATACCTGAGCAGGTCGAGCGTCCTTCGCGCCCTCTTTGCAAGGGCGGGCACGCGCTCGATCGTGTAGACACGGTCGGCCAACTCGGCCAATATGGCTGCCTGGTAGCCTGAGCCGGTGCCGATTTCGAGCACTTTCTCCGTCCCCTTGAGCTGGAGCGCCTCGGTCATGACGGCGACCATATAGGGCTGCGATATGGTCTGCTTCTCGCCGATAGGGAGGGGGTGGTCGTCGTATGCCTGAGGCCAGAGCGCCTCATCGAGAAAAAGATGGCGGGGGACCTTTCGGAAGGCGTCGAGCACCCTTGGGTCCCTTATGCTCTGTTGGATGAGCGTCTGGACCATCTGGTGCCGTTTGCTTGCGTATTCGTTGTCCATTATGCGGAGAGCTCCCCCGCGCGCATCCTGGCGGCTTCGAGCGCTCTTACGACAATGCCCTTGAAGCCCTTTTCTTCGAGGACGACGAGGCCGGCAATGGTTGTACCCCCCGGAGAAGTGACCCTCTCTTTAAGCAAGGCCGGGTGGCCGTGCTCCTTTTCAAGCAGGGCCACGGTGCCTTTCACGGTCTGAAGGGCAAGGGCGTGGGCCTTGTCCCGGGGCAGCCCCATCCGCACCCCCCCGTCGATCATGGCTTCGAGAAAGGAGAGGAAGAAGGCGGGGCCGCTGCCGCCGAGGGCGGTTACCGCGTCCATTTGTTCTTCGTTTACGTTGACGATACGGCCGAGCGGCGCAAGCAGCGCTGCGACCGATTCCAGCTCGTCCGGCGTAAGCAGGTAATTTGCCGCCAAGCCCAAGGCGCCTTCGCCTACCGCCACGCCGATGTTGGGCATGACCCTTACTACCTTGGCCGGTTTCTCCAGCATGGAGGTTATGCTCGACGTGGTGATGCCCGCCATGATGGAGATGATAATCCGAGACTCGTCTATGGCCGGCGCGAGGCTGATGATCGCTGCTTTCGCGTCCTGGGGCTTCACCGCGAGTATCAGGTAGCGGCATTGTGCCGCGAGGTCCCGGGGTGAGACCGCTGTGCCGATGCCATACGCACCGGTTACCGTCAGCGTTCTTTCCGGCTTTATCTCAAAAGAAAGGATGTCGGCCGCTGGAAGGCCGGCGCCGAGGAGGGCGCGTGTGATCGATTCCCCCATGTTTCCCAGACCCATTATTCCGACTTGTTTCATTATCAGCCTCCTCCTCTCTTATAACAGATGGGCCTCAGATTTGAAAGACAATTATAAGGGACGCCCGGCCGCGGCCTCGGCCGTCCCTAGCCGATAACGTGCAGCCTTTTCTTTTGCGGTGTTGCCCTGAGCAATATCGTTGTCGCCCCCGGCCCGCCGCAGGCCATTCCGGAGCTTGCAAAGGCGACCACCCATTTCCTGTGCATTGCCCGGACGATCCATTCCTTCAGCTTTTCCTTGAGCACGGGCCCATGTCTGGACCGCAGGCCCCTGCCGTGAATGACCTTGACGCAGCACAGCCGCGAGTGCACCGCCTCGCTCAAAAAGGCGTGGAATGTGTCACACGCGACTTGCGCGGAGAGGCCATGGAGGTCAAGGACCTTCTGGATGGAGAACTCCCCGTTCCGCAGCTTCTCGAGGATGAGGGGGTTTACATCGTCCACGTAGCCTTCCATATACTCGGGAAGATTGATCACGTTGAATGGGGAGGAATCCTTGAGTATCTCACCCATGATTCGCGTCTCCGGGTCGCGGGGGCGGGCTGATGCAGCGTCCCTCGCCGGTCCCCGGACCCTTTCGTTATCCCGGTCCACCTTCCTCACATCCTTCATGGCCGCCAGGAACGTGTCGTATTCGTCCGGCTGTACGGGGCCGGGCGTGGGCGTGGCAACCTGGCGGGTTGGGCCCCGGACTTCCACCGCGTCGGCAGGGTGCGTCTTGATGAACGCGGCCAGGTCGCGAAAAACCTGATATATCGACTCCTCTTCCTTCATCGCTAATAATTAAACCTGATAAACGACGCAAGTTCAAGGAGCGATAGGGGGTGAGGGCAGGGTACACCGCAATAATCCGAGCTGAAAGAAAATAGTGAAAAGTACTACTTGACACGTGACACTTGATGATATAAAGTTATCTCAGATGCCGGGAATGAGACGACCGGCCGGACAGGGGAGGGGAGACAAGCATGAAGAAGCCTTCTGCGGGTCGCGCCAACAAAGGTTTGCGCATGAAAGATCTGACCGAGGCAACGGGTTTGCCGAAGTCGACAATCCTGCACTATGTGGCACAGGGGTTGCTGCCGGAGCCGGTCAGGACAAGCAGGAACATGGCGTTCTACGACCCTGTGTGCATCGACCGGGCAAGGTATGTGAAGTCAATACAGTCCACGTATGCCTTTCCCCTTGAAAAGATCAAGAAACTGCTCTTCTTGAGGGATGAAGGAAAAGAGACGAACGCGCTCATCGAGTTGAACAGGGTCGTCTTCGGCACGCCCGTTGGGGAGGTCCTCGACGAAGAGGCATTTCGGAAGGCCACGGGCCTTACGTCGCCGCAGGTTTCGGAGCTATTGGAAGCGCGCCTGCTCATGCCGCTGGAAAAGGGTTCTTTCAGACAGGATGATATTGAGGCGGGCAGGACTTACGCGGGGGCCTTTACCCAGGGTCTTGGGTCTTCCGACCTTGCCTTCTATGCCGTCCTTGCCAATGAACTGGTGGACCGGGAGATGGAACTGCGCCGACGCTTGACCGGGCACCTGCCCGATGACCAGGATGCGCGGGTAACGACCGAGCTCACCAGAGGCGCGAGAACCCTACGGAACTATGTGATTGACCGGGTCTTCCAACACCGTGTCGCTGCCGCGAAGACCTTGAAGGACGAGGAGGCCCCGTGATAAGGCCGGGGTACCTACGGCCTCCAAGGCCATGCGTCGTCAACGAAAGATCGGCATTGAGCCCGTTGCCGGCGGCACAGAGGGAACAGGTGCTCACACTGTCCATGCAATAGATCAAAAGACCAATAAGGAGGATGTTATGTCGGATCGATTGAAGGTTGTGGCGATCAACGGCTCGCTCCATGCGGGGATAGGCAACACGAGCCTGATGCTGCGGATGATGGAACCCGTTCTCGCGCAGGAAGGGATAGATGTTGACGAGGTCTTCCTTGCGGACAAGCGCATCGAGTATTGCGTCGGGTGCGGCGTATGCCTGGAGAAAGAAAAGTGCTGGAGACAGGACGACCATGCGGAGGTCGTCGGGAAGGTGCTCGGCGCCGACGGGGTGATCCTTGCCTCGCCCGTCTACTTCAGGCATGTCACGGCCCAGATGAAGACATTTATCGACCGGTCCCTGGCATACGGGCACAAACCCCGCGCCTCGTGGAAACCGGGTATGGCGATCAGCGTATCGGGCGGGATGGGGGAGACGGCGGTTGCGGAGTATCTGGCCGGTACGCTCAGGGCGTACGGGGCCTTCTCGATAGGGAGCCTCACGGCAATAGCAACGGCCCCGGGCGCTTTTCTGGGGATCGATCTCGTGGAGGCGAGGGCAAAGGACCTGGCTTTGGATCTTGCAAGGGCCATCAAGGAAAAGCGGCGATATCCCGCCACCGAGAACGACCTTTTCTTCTATCTCTTTATCAGGGACCTCGTGGAGCGAGAGAAGGAGTTTATGCGAGACGACTATAAGCACTGGCAGGAATCGGGCTTCTTTGAAGGGTTCGAGGGCGTATATCGGGCAGAGCTTCTCTGCTCCCCCCGTGGACGAGAAGCTGCGAAAGGAGTGGATAAGGAGCATGATTGCCAAAGAGACGGGCAGAGCGCGAGAGAAGGCCGGGGAGGCAACGGAGCGGCCTTCCGGACCGAAGTCGGCTGCAACCTGCCTGGAGCTGCTCAAGACGATGCCCCTCGGGTTCAAGAAAGAGGCGGCCGGGGCGCTGAAGGCGGTCTATCAGTTTGAGATCAGCGGCCCGGAGAATTTTGTGGCCCACCTGAGCATTGCGGACGGCCGCTGCATCTACGCCGACGGGCCCCACGAGAAACCGGACGTGATCGTCAAGTCGCCGGCGGACGTCTGGCTTGCCGTATCAAGAGGCGAGATAAACGGTCAGTCGGCGTTCATGACCGGAAAGTATAAGGTTGAAGGGGACCTCACATTGCTCATGCGACTGGGGACCTTGTTCGGGTCGTGACACCAGGTCGGCCTCGAAGCCCCGTCTTTGCCGGCGCACTTACCGCGAGAATGTCGGCGGTTTTCTCGGCGGGCGGGGCTTCGCAAATCCGGTGGCCCTCTCCGGACGGTCGGCAGGGGGCCGGGCGGCGTACTGGATGCAGGCGCGGTGCGCCTTGCGTTCCTGAAAAGATTTGGCGACGTGGAGCTTCTCCCCGGTGAGGGGGTGTTTTTCAGTGTGGTACATGCACGCAGACAAGGTGAGGGGCAGGGGGGTATAGTCCTGCACCTGCTCGGGCCTCATGCCCCTTTGCCTCAGGTATGACGCAAGGGCTGCTTCGTCGGCGAGCGTGGCCCCCGGATGGCCACTGATGAAGTAGTTGACGAGATACTCGTCCTTTCCCGTCTTTTCGCGCAATTCCCTGAAGCGTTGCACGAAGCGCTCGTACACGTGAAAACCCGGCTTGTTCATGATCCGCAGCACCCGGTCTACCGAATGCTCCGGCGCAACCTTCATTTGGCCCCCTATGTGATACCGGCATATGTGCTCGAAATAGGCGGCCGCGTCTTCGTGAACGAGCAGGTCGTAGCGCAGGCCGCTCTCCAGGAACAGATGCTTCACCTTGGGCAAGCTCATGATTGCGCTGTAGAGGCGGAGGGCCTCACCATAGCCGGGCTTAAGACGTGTGCACTTTTCGGGCACGAGGCAGTCCCGCTCCGCGCAGGCGCCCGCCTTTGTCCAGAGAGGACACCGGGCCTGATAGAGGTTGGCCGTCGGCCCGCCCACGTCCGTAATCGTCCCCCTGAACCCCTTCATCCCGGAGACTGTCCGCGCTTCCCGGAGGATCGACTCGACGCTCCTCGATTGTACGATCCTGCCCTGATGCATGGAAAGGGAGCAAAAACTGCATGCGCCGCAGCAGCCGCGATGCGATATAAGAGAAAACCGGGTCGTTTCGAAGCCGGGGACAGCGTTTTCGCTGCCGTATGAGGGATGAGGCATCCTTGCATAGGGTAGCTCGTAAATGGCGTCGAGCCGCTGCTCGGGGAGCGGTGCGGCGGGAGGGAACTGTATCACGAAGCGGTCGTTATGCCGCTGAAAAAGGAGTTTTCCCCGGAAAGGGTCCTGGTTCTGCACGATGAGCCTGAAGGCTTCGTTGAAGGCATCCTTGTCATCCCTGACCGCTTCATAGGACGGGATCTCCATCGCATTGGCCGCGAGGGGCGGGGTCTTGCTCACAACGACCGTGCCCGGTATCCCCGTAAGCTCGGCACCACGGCCGAGCCTTGCGGCGATCTCGGTTATCTGCGCCTCCCCCATGCCGTACACCAGGACGTCGGCCTTTGAGTCGAGGAGGAGCGACCTGCGCACCTTATTGTCCCACCAATCGTAGTGGGCGAGCCTCCGAAGACTCGCCTCGATGCCGCCCAGGATGATGGGAATGCAGCCGAAGGCCTCGCGTACGCGGTTGGTGTAGACGATTGTGGCCCTGTCGGGGCGCAGACCCGGTGTGCCTCCCGGAGAATAGGCATCGCGCAGGCGCGGTTTCTTATGTGAGGTGTAGTTGGAGACCATGGAGTCGAGGTTGCCGGCGGTGATGCCGACAAATAACCTGGGTGCACCGAGGCGTGTGAAGGGCTCGACGCTCCTCCAGTCAGGCTGGGCGATCACGCCTACCCGGTAGCCTGCGGCCTCGAGCACCCTTCCGATTACGGCGGTACCGTACGAAGGGTGGTCCACGTAGGCATCGCCCGTGACCAGAATCACGTCAAGGACGTCCCAGCCACGCCTCTTCATCTCCTCTTTCGACATGGGCAAAAAATCTGTCATGCCTATAGTGTAGCAGATTTCCGTCGATAGGGGTGGGTCGGGGCTGTAAACCGCCTCTGCTTGCCGGGAGGGGAGGGCCGGATTATACTTGCAAGGGTCGGAAAAGAAATCCCGATAAACCTGGGCGGGAAGCCCCCGTCCTCTATTCCCAATTATAAGGAGGAACGATGAAAGTTCTCGGATTTGCCGGCAGCCTGCGTAAAGCCTCTTTCAACAAGGCGCTCCTTCGCGCGGCCGTTGAGGCGGCCCCTGCTTCGATGGACATCGAAATCTTCGATCTGGAAGGTATTCCCCCCTTCAACCAGGACTATGAAGGGCAGCCGCCCGAGCTCGTGAAGGTGTTTAAGGCAAAGATCAGGGCAGCCGATGCCCTGCTGATCGCAACGCCGGAGGCGAACTATACGGTGCCTGGTGTGCTGAGGAACGCCATGGACTGGGCGTCACGGCCTTATGGCGACAGCGCGTTCGACGGTAAGCCGGTTGCGATTATGGGCGCTTCCGTCGGCATGATCGCCACGGCGAGGGCCCAGTATCACCTCCGACAAAGCTGTGTGTTTTTGAATATGTATCCCCTCAACCAGCCGGAGGTGATGGTGCCGTTCGCGCAGGACAAGATCGACGACAATGGCAGGCTCATCGACGAGCCGACCAGAAAGCGGATCGGTGAGCTTCTGACAAGCCTTATGGGGTGGACAAAGAGGTTGTCTGCAAGAAGTTCTTGACAAAGGGCCTGACAAAGGTATAACATTATAAGACTGAAAAGGGCAAACCACTCGAAAGGGTGGGACGCAAAGCCACTGGTCTAAGTTCCCGCGCAAGCCAACGGGGCGCACGCGGGAATATGGCAGCAGGGTTGCCAGGCGGAAGAGTAGCACTCCTCACTAGGTGCTTTCGTTCGCGTTGCCTCATATGAAGGTTGATGGCACGCGACAAGGGCACTTCACTCGCGCCACAACCCTTGTAAAAAAGTAGCGCCGGAACGATTGATGGCGAGGAAGGAGGGCTATGGAAAAGATCTGTATCGTAAAGCGCAGGAAAGAGCGATATGGCGGAGGTTTGGGGCTGCCGACGGGGCCGCGGGCCGCAGGCGCCTCTATGCCGGTGGAGGCACTTTCGATCAGGCTAACGCCGGAACAGGCCGGGGCGATCCGATCGAACAGACAATTTCAAAAGCTCTACGGAGGCGAGGCACACGCGATCATCTTCAATTTGCACTTGCCCGACGCCTTCCCTCCGAGATTGCTCGACTCCAGGAAACTGTCCGAAATGCTCGGGGTTAGCCGCCGGACCGTGTCGAAGCTTACCCGGGCCGGTGTGTTGAAAAGCTACAGGATCGGCAGGCTCAGGCGTTTCTCGGTTGAGGATGTAATCGAGTACCTGAGCCGCAGTGTAGCCACGGACGAGACGAGGGACGATGCCTCGACGTGTCCGGAAAGATGGAAAGGGAGGCCCGTCCCTTCCCCACATAAGTAGAGGAGGAAGCGCATGTACTACGAATACTGGGGATTGCAAAAAGCACCCTTCGATAACGTACCCGATCCCTCCATGTACGTCGAGTCCCACACTTCCGTGGAGACTGCGGTAGCTGAAACGCTCTTTGCCATAGAAGAAGGCGGAGAGTGTATTGCGGTGATCGTAGGAGATGTGGGCGCAGGGAAAACACTCTCCCTTCGGCTCATCCTCGATGCCCTCGACCGCGACCAATACCGCATCGCGTTGATTACGAACCCTGCCACTACGTTCATACAGCTTTTGAAAGATATAGTGGGTCAAATCACGGGCACAGCCTGTCGCACCAGCCGAAAGGCAGACCTTCTCGAAATATTCAACAAGCTCCTCTTCGAAACAGCGGACCAGGAGAGGAAAGTCCTCATATTTATCGATGAGGCGAATGCCCTTTCGCCCGCCACCCTTGAAAGCCTGCGCCTCCTTACGAATATGCAGGAGGACGACCGGAACCTCTTTACCCTTGTACTGGCCGGCCAGATGGAGCTGGCGAAAAGACTCGAACACCCGCGAAGGGCAAACCTTTTCCAGAGGATAGGTGCATACAACCGCATAGAAAAAATGGAGTCTCCCGAGGTGCTGAGGGATTATGTGCAGACACGATTGCGTCTCGCGGGCAGCGACGAGATGTTCTTTACCGACAGCGCCATTGCGGCGCTCTGGAAGCATTCGGAGCACGGGGTACCGCGTCTCGTCAACAAGATATGCAAGCTCTGCATGAAGGCGGGAGAGACAAACGGTTTTCGTGTCGTTGATGAGGAGGTGCTGAACCAGATAGGCCGGCGTTTTCAAAGGCTGACAAGTTCGGTCGCGCGGCCGAAAGGGCAGCGCGGAATAGGCGACAAAGACTTCCGTCGGCCCGGCGCCGGTTCTATGGAAGGGCTGCCTGTGGCGCAGGAGCCTCAGGCCGAAATCGGTGCTATTCCACCCACCGTTGGCGAAGCGGCGGAAGACATGAGCACGAAAGAACCTACGGGGAAGACCGGCGGGCAGGAGCCGGGTGAAGTCTCATGGGAAACGGATATCGGGTCGCTCCGTATCAAGATAGGCATACCCGAGGAAATCCTCCGGCAGGCGTCAAGGACGACACAGGAGGCGCGCGTCAAAATAGCGGGGGCACTGGCGGCCCAAAACCTCCAAAAATATCCGCAACTGGCGTTTTCTTCGGCTCAAGACCCGGTTGTGCTCTGGAGCGACGTAAGAAGGTCTATATTGAGCGTGTTCGAGGCGCAAACACAAAGACAGTGTTGAGTGTTGAGTGTTGAGTGTTGAGTGTTGAGTTCGACCGTTTTGGAAAAGTAGGTACCCTAACTCAAAACTCAAAACTCAACACTATGCCTTCTCAAAGGCATATCTCAGTGTGTCCCTCTTCGACTGCTCCAGGTGGTTCTTCAGGGCCAGCGAAATCTCCATGTCGTCGCCCCTTTCGATGGCCCTGAGTATTTCTTTATGACCCTCAATAGCCCGGAGGGCTACGTCGGGCAGGTAGATGCTCTCGATCCTGTACCTCAGGACATAGCGCCGCAGTGCCTGTGTAAGTTCCAGAAGACGCTGCCCGCCGCTCAGTCGCGCGATAGTCTCGTGGAACAGGCCGTCCAGTTCGACAAAGATATCGAGGTTGCCGCGGGACACCTGTTCTTCGGCCCGGGCAATGTTCTTTCTCAGTTCTTTCACCAGTTTTCCCCCGGCCTTCTCCACGGCCCAGCGGACAGCCAGCCCTTCGATGAGGCACCGGATCTCCCAGAGCTCCACCACTTCCTTGTCGCTCATAGCCTTCACCGTGTAACCGATACGGGGGACCGATTCGATAAGCCCCTCCATTTCCAGGCTGTGCAGCGCCTCGCGCACCGGCGTTCGGGAGGTGCCTATGTCCTGGGCGATCTTCGCTTCGATAAGCCGTTCCTTAGGGGCGATCTGCCCGCTCAGGATCTGCTCCCGCACGTGCTTATAGACCTTCTTCCGAATGGTGGGGCTGTCTTTTATGACGAGCTTCTTTCTCATCACACACAACCTTTCATCGTTGCCTGGGCCAGCAGGCGCTCCCAGTCTTCATCGACTTCCCTTTGGAGACGGTCCACATCGTCCCTGGTAAAGTGGCGAAAACGCCCCTGGATCTTCAGATATTCACTTACCGGCAGGCCTTGGGGCCGGTGGGTAATCCGGTACTCGGAGCCATCGATTACCTCATAAAGGGGGAAAAGCTTTGTTTCCACGGCAAGCTGGGCCGCCTTCACGGAGAGGTCCTCGGGCATACGCCATCCCGTAGCACAGGGCGTAAGGGTATGGATAAATTTCATGCCCTTTATCCCTTTAGCCTTCCCGACCTTCTCCATAAGGTCGTAGGGATGGCCTATCGATGCGGTTGCTGCGTACGGCATCCTGTGCGCTGCGATGATCTGCATGAGCTTCTTCTTCCTTCCCCTTCTGCCTCCGGGGCTGGTCACGGTCCAGGCGTTCTGAGGGGTCGATGAGCTGGACTGGATGCCTGTGTTCATGTACCCCTCGTTGTCCAGACAGACATAGATGAAGTTGTCGTTGCGGTCCGCAGCGCCGGAGAGCGACTGGAGCCCGATGTCAAAGGTCCCTCCATCACCGGCAAAGGCCAGTGTCGTCACATCCTCCCGCCCCTGGAGCTTCAGCGCGTTCGCAATGCCCGCTGCGGTCGGCGCCGCAATCTCAAAGGCAGAATGAAAACAGGGCACGGCAAAGGTGCTGTTGGGAAAAGTGGCGCTGATCACACCCACGCAGGAAGGCAGGATAACGACGATCGTCTTTTCTCCCAGGACTTTGAGCACAAGCCGCATGGTGCTCGCTTCCCCGCAGCCGGGACACGCCATATGTCCGGGGCGCATGAATTCTTGTTCCATTATCCCATCGTTCCTTGTTTTCATCCGTCCCTCCTCACCCAAGTAGGCACCCGTTCCGGTCTTGCCCGATTGAGCGCATGGAGCACCATGCCTTCGATCATATCGGGAGAGACATCTGCCCCGCAGATACCAGCGATGAAGCCGTATACCTTGGGAGGACGCGCAAGGGGATATAAGGCAGCCTTCAATTCCTGGCACCAGATGCCCTCTTTGCCGAGAGAGATATTCCGATCCAGCACGGCGACCTTCGGCACGTCTTTCAGCACCTCCTGCACTTCTTCGGTAGGGAAAGGCCTGAATGCCTTCAACTTAAGCAGGCCCGCGCTGAGGCCCTTCGCCCGAAGGGACTCAACCGCCACACGGGCGGTGCTCGTCATGGCGCCGCTTGTGACGAGGACAATCTCGGCAGCGTCACAGCTCACCGGTTCCACGACGCCGTAGCCTCGTCCCATTATGCGCCGATACCGTTCATCTGCCTCGCGGATTATGGGCCTCGTCTTTTCCATGTCCTCGAAGCTGCGCTGCCTGTAGCCCATGTACTGCTCCGGGTTCACCACATTGTTCACGTATGCCGGGTCCTCGACGTTGAACCTCGTGGGCACACTGAAGGGAGGCAGAAAGGCGTCGACCGATGCCTGGTCCGGTATGTCTATGGGTTCGATGAAGTGGGAGGTAAAGAAACCGTCGATGACCACCATGACCGGCAGAAGCGCCTGTTCTGCGATGCTGTACGCCTGGATCACCGTATCCAGGGCCTCCTGGGCGTCCTCACAGTAAAACTGGAGCCATCCCGTGTCCCTTTGGGAAAGGCTGTCCGACTGGTCGCTCCCGAAAGCCCAGGGGGCGGCGATCACGCGGTTCACGTTGCACATGACGATGGGGACCCTGTTGCCCGAGGCGAAGTGGAGCATCTCATGCATGAGTGCCAGCCCCTGAGACGCAGTCGCGGTGAATGTGCGCACGCCGGTCAAAGATGCGGCTATGCAGGCCGCCATAGCTGAATGTTCCGATTCCGTCCGCATCATGATACCCGTGAGCTTTCCCTCGTTCTCCATATCCGACAGTTTTTCATATATGGGGGTCTGAGGCGTAATGGGATAGGCCGCTACAAGCTGCACCCTCGCCAGACGCACGGCTTCGGCGACCGCGTAATTCCCCGCCAGGAGTTGTCTCACCGGCCGCCTCCTGCTGCCGCGTGAGATGAGTCCGGGGTGTCCCTCATCTCTATCACGCAACGCGGGCACGTGGTGGCGCAGACGCCGCAGCCCTTGCAGAAGTCCGTTCTTATCCCGTATCCCTCCTCTCCCCGTCTGGTGATGGAAATATCAGGGCACAGCAGGAAACAGAGGTCACAGCGGGTGCAGGTTCCGCACTTGAAGCAGCGGGATATCTCGGCCTCCATCGGCGCGCTGGCTAGCCCGGAGGAGACCTCCCTGAAGGTGCCCGGGCCCTGCTTTGCCCCGAGCCTTTCAGTATGCTGATTCCGTGAGGCGTGGGGCACGCAGACGGTGTTGAGCCGGTCGTAGCTGACGATGCGTTTCAGATCGATCCGGTTGTCTTCGGGGTCGATGAGGTGGTGAAAGGAGAAAGACGGGCCGTGTCCGATGCAATGCTTCTCGAGCTCTCCTTTCGTATCCTTGCCCTCGAAAAAGCAGGAAATCGCCAGGGCGCCCATCTTTCCGCTCGCAATCGCATCCGCCACAAAGCCCTTTGCGCCTGCGCCGTCCCCTCCCGCGAAGACGCCTTCTATGCTTGTTGACGCGGCACCTGTGGAGATCTCGATAAAGCCCTTCTCGTTTATCGTCACCCCCGATTCACTCAAGAAATCGGTCTCGGGGGTCTGTCCCACGGCGATAATGATCGTATCCGCGGGAACGACGAATTCCGAGCCCTTGAGAGGGACGAACTCAACCCCTCCGCCGGGGCCGGTCTCTAGGTTCGTAGCGACGCACTCCAGGCTTGAGACCCTGCCGTTTTCGGAAATGATGTGTGTCGGTATGGAGGGAGGCTCTATCTTTACCCCGTCACGTCGCGCCGCTGTCACCTCCTCGGCCAGAGCGGGCATCTCGGGGCAGACGATCCGCACCTCCTCCGCGCCCATGCGTCTCGTTGTCCGCGCGCAGTCCATCGCCGTATTTCCTCCGCCGACTACCGCCACGCGTCTGCCTATCTCCCGCTTCTCTCCGGAGGCAGTACCACGTAGGAAACCGATCCCTTCCAGCAGTCCCGGAAGCTCCTCCCTTTCCACGCCGACCCGCATCGCCTTGTGAGCGCCCACGGCGATGAAGACGGCCTGGTAATCCCTTCTGATACGGGCAAGCGAGAACTGCCCTCGCCCTTCGGCTCCGACCCTGACGCCGGTCTTTATGTGCACTCCCCATTGTGTGATGTAGCCTATCTCCCTGCGTAGAACCGCCCTGGGGAGTCTGTATGCAGGGATGCCGTACCGGAGCATCCCTCCCGGTTCTGCCATGGCCTCAAAGATCGTGACGGGATACCTGAGTCTCGCCAGGTGGTAGGCAGCGCTGAGACCCGCAGGTCCCGACCCTATAACTGCGACCTTTTCCGCCCGCAACAGGTGCGGCAATTCCCGGCCTATGTCCACCGTTCCATGATCCGCGAGAAAGCGCTCAAAGCCACGGATATTTATCGCCTCATCGAAATCCTTCCGGTTGCATTCCGCCTCACAGGGGTGATGACAGACCCTTCCACAGACCCCGGGAAGCGGGTTCTCCTGACGATAAATACGGAGGGCCTCATCGTATTCGCCTCTGGCAGCATAGGCAAAGGCCCTCGCTATATCGTTGCCTATGGGACAGCCCTGCCGGCATGGCGAAGTCTTCTCCACGTAAATCGGTTTTCTGGGGCTCCAGCATCCCGTGAGAAATATCTCCGTCGATCCCCTGGAAAAAGGCACCAGCGGTTCGATATCTTTAATGGTTATTCCGTGCCGATCCATCTCTTTCGCTCCTTGTGCTTTCAGGAGACGAGCCGGGTAAGGTCGTAGGCCCGTCGCGCGGCAGCGACGTTCTCGTCCGCCTTGGCTGGAACCGTATCCCGTATGGCCGCCTCCAGGTGTTCCATCGATACGTTTTGAGCAGTCCGAACATAGGCGCCGAGGATCGCGGTATTTATTGTGCTTCCCAATCCGGCCTCCTCGGCCACGGAAAGGGCGTCCACAAGGCCAAGGTGAACGTTCCGTAAACCGGCAAACTCGTTCGTGGTGAGGGCGCTGTTGATGAGAACAATGCCGTTGGGCTTGAGGGTGGCCTCGATCTCCTTCTCGTCGACAAGGTCGGGGGCCATGTAGATCAGGTGATCCGGCCTTCTGATCTCGCACTTGAGGAAGATCTTCTTTTCGTCGACCCTGAGAAAGCTTGCGACAGGAGCGCCCCTCCGCTCGCCACCAAAGACAGAGAAGCATTGCGGGTACATCCCCATGAGAAAGAATACCTTTGCCATGATCTGGGCCGCAATTACCACCCCCTGGCCTCCCCTGCCGCCGAACTTGATTTCCGTCATGATCTCCTCGCGCCCGCCCTTATTGCATATCGCCGCATTTGTGGTCGGACTTCTGAGATACTGTACCCCAGAAGAAAAACGCTGTCAACAAACGATCAAGAAACCTGCCAGTCGACCCCCTTCTTGTGGTATAATCAGACCGCACACTACAAGAGTAAGGAGAACGGTCATATGGAATACGGAGCGGATAACATCAAAATCCTGGGGGGCCTCGACGCCGTGCGGAAGGTCCCCTCCATGTATATCGGGAATACGGGCATCGAAGGGCTTCATCATCTTGTGTACGAGCTGGTCGATAACGGCTTGGACGAGGCCATGGAAGGGTACTGCAACCGGATCACGGTGACCCTGCACAAGGACGGGAGCGCAAGCGTTGAGGATAACGGGAGAGGCATACCCGTTGACAGGATGCCGGGAGAGGAGGACATCTCCGCCCTGGAGGTCGTTCTTACAAAACTCCATGCCGGCGGAAAATTCGATAAGGATTCGTACAAGTACTCTGCCGGGCTTCATGGCGTCGGCCTATCCGTGGTCAACGCCCTTGCGGAATACCTCGAAGTCGAGGTGAGGCGGGACGGAAAAGTCTATTTCCAGCGGTATGAGCGCGGCGTCAAGAAGACCGACCTCAAGGTCGTCGGCGAAACGGACCGGACGGGGACCAAGGTGAGGTTCCTTCCCGACATCGAGATCTTTGACGCCATCGACCTTAATTTCGAGACGCTTCTCCACCGGATGCGCGACCTTTCATTCCTGAATAACGGGATTCACATGAAGGTTGTCGACGAGCACCACCAGCGGATGCAGGAGTTCGAGAATACCGGGGGGATCGCCGCGTTCGTGACGTATCTCGGCGCAAACAAGACGGCCCTCTTCCCCGAACCCGTCTACATCACGGGCTCGAAGCCGCCCCTCGATTTTTTCGAGGTAGCGTTTCAGTATAATGACGGGTATGCAGAGACGATGAACAGCTTCGTCAACAACATCAATACCCACGAAGCCGGAACCCACGTCACCGGCTTCAAAACCGCCCTCACCAGGTCGGTAAACGCGGCCGGGCAGGCGCGGAAGCTGCTGAAACCGGACGAGACGCTGACCGGCGACGACCTCAAGGAAGGCCTTGCGGCGGTGGTGAATGTACGCGTCCCCAACCCGCAGTTCGAGGGGCAGACGAAGACCAAGCTGGGCAACAGTGAGATCAAGGGCCTGGTCGAGTCGATCGTGAACGAACGGCTCGGCGATTTCTTCGATGACAATCCGGTCACAGTGAAGGCGATCATCGCAAAGGCCGCTGAAACCAGGCGGGCAAGGGAAGCGGCGAAGAGAGCGAAGGAGCTGATTCGCGCAAAATCGGCCGTGAGCACAGGAATCTTGCCGGGCAAGCTGGCGGACTGCCAGGAAAGCGACCCCGCCCTCTGCGAGCTTTACCTGGTGGAGGGAGATTCGGCCGGCGGCTCCGCAAAACAGGGCAGAAGCAGGGCGACCCAGGCCATCCTCCCGCTGAAAGGGAAGATACTGAATATCGAGAAGGCTTCGGAAGACAAGCTGTTCGCCAACAATGAGATAAAGTCCATTTATCTGGCCCTTGGCGTCGATTCGAACGGTATCGACAAGCTCCGTTACCACAAGGTGATCATCATGACGGATGCGGACGTCGACGGCGCCCATATCCGCACGCTTATCCTCACGTTCTTCTTCCGCAAAATGTACGAGGTCATCGAGAAAGGGTATCTGTATATCGCGCAGCCTCCCCTTTACCGGGTGGGCCAGGGGAAGCACGAGGTCTACCTTAAGGACGATGATGAGTTGGAAGAATTTTCGCTGAAACGCGGAGTCGAAAAAGCCGTTTGCACATTGAACGGCGAGCCGGCGCCCGAAGACCGTTTCAAAAAGGATATTCTCAATGTCTTCCGGTTCGACAAAGCCCTCTGGGCGATCGCCAGGGAAGGGTTTGGGAGCGACATTGTGCTCCCCATGCTCCGCGCGGGAATTATGAAAAGGAGCGACTTCGAGACCGGCGACCGGCTCGAAGAGATGATCAGCCTGCTTCCCGCCTCGTATTCGGCCGCCCTCCGACAAGATCCGGAACACGACCTGTTCTATATCGAGGTCGAGCGAAACGGCCTCGGGCCGCTTCGTATCGATCAGGATCTGGCTGCGGACGCCGAATACCGTCGGGCCGCGAAGGTATACCGGGAAGTTGCAGCGTATTATGAACAGGCCGTCGAGGTGTCGACTAAGAACGGTCCCTTTGCTGCCTGCACCCCCCGGGACCTACTGAAGACCCTTATAGATACAGGCAAGGAAGGGCTCGCCATACAGCGCTACAAAGGCCTTGGCGAAATGAACCCAGAGCAGTTGTGGGCCACCACCATGGACCCCGAGCGCCGGCACATGATGCAGGTGAAAGTGGACCCCGACTCGGAAGCGGAGCAGGTATTCAGCATGCTCATGGGGGACAACGTGCCGAACCGGAGGGCCTTTATCGAGCAGAACGCCCTGGACGTGAGAAACCTGGACGTCTAGGGACAGGGAGAACAAGGCCGCCGGCACGCCTGCCGCGGAATGCCTTGATCTGTCATGCTTTCCTTCGCTTCGAATTGCCGATGGGCGCGATCTGTGTCTCTGTCATTTCGGCGATACGGTCCATAAGGCCCGCGGCTATGCCGAGCAGCTCCTTTTCGGCGGGCGTCAGCTCTTTGTCTATCACTTCGGCGAGCCTCACCCGTTGATCGCGAATGTCTTCGATGAGCATCTTGGCCCCGGCCTCCGTGATGTCCAGCAGGTTCTCCCGACGGTCCTCACCCTTCGACCGGCGGACGATGAGCTTGCTTTGCTCGAGATCGGCGAGCAGGCGCGTGAGCGATTGCGGCTTAACGCGCAGGTAGGCCGCCAACTCCGTCGAAGTTGTCACGCCATCCCGATACAGATACCCCAGAACGCCGGCCTTCGAGAGGGTCAACCCTTCTGTCTGCCGAGCAGCCCGCAGGACGCGGAACAGCCGCAAAGCGCTGCGATGCAACTGAGTGGCCGCACTGGTTGCAGTGGTGGATGGCCCTTGAGACATGCGCATAACGCTAAGCATACCTTCTTAGTATATAGGTGTCAAGTGAAATGTGTGATGGTGAATTAAGCGGTTGTCCAATGGGGGCTCGTCTGCAATAGAGGCATAGCACCAGTTAAATATGGACATGAACCCCTTTTGACGTTCCGCGCAGCCTTGGCTTGACATCCTAATGTTACTAAGCTAAGCTTATTGTTATGAAGGTATTTAAGCAGTGACCGACAATCTTACCGTCAAGGAGGATGATTTCAATGAAACAAGACCGGCCGAGTGCAACAGCCCAGCGCGTCGCCATGCGACGCGCAGCACATCAGCTCCTTGACGATCCGAAGGTCTTTGACGACCCTCTTGCGCTACGCATCATCGGCAGAGAGGGCGAGGCGGCATTACGCGCTGATCCGCGTCAATTCGACCCTTCGCCGCTTGCGCCTTACGTGCGAGCTTTCGTTGCCGCCCGCAGCCGTTGTGCGGAAGACGAGCTCGGTCTGTCCCTCCGCCGGGGCATAGACCAGTATGTCATTCTGGGCGCGGGGCTTGACACGTTTGCCTATCGAAGCCCGTATCCTAGGGGCGTGCTGCGCGTGTATGAAGTCGACCATCCTGCGACGCAGACCTGGAAGCGGGCGCGCCTGGAGGAGGTCGGGATCACGCTCCCGGCCGATCTCGCGCTGGCGCCGGTCGACTTCCACGCGCAGGGACTCGAAGAAGGGCTGCGAGGAACAGGATACGACCAGGGCAAAGGCGCGTTTTTTTCGTGGCTCGGCGTCACCGAATACCTGGCGATCGAGGCAGTGAGGGCGACACTGCGCTTCATTGCGTCGGCGCCGGCGGGGAGCGGGGTCGTCTTCGACTACATGATCTCCCCGTCGTTGTTGAGCCCTGCCCAACGGGCGCGCTTCGAGGCGCTTGCCCGGCGGGTGGCGTCGGCCGGAGAGGCGTGGCAGGCATTCTTCGACCCCAGGTTGCTCGTGCAAGACCTGCGGGCCATGGGCTTCGGACATGTCGAGGATATGGGGCAGGAAGAGATCAATGGAAGGTACTTCAGGAACCGGAACGACGGCCTCGGTGTTGGAAGCCTGTCGCGCCTGATGATAGCTCGGGTTTAAGGATGTGGGACTGATGGTAACATGGATGTTGCGGTCACTTGAGGATCAATTCGACCCGGGTAAGCCCCTCTTCAAGGCGCTCCAGGTTGAAGCCTGTTTGGCGGCATATGTCGAGCATGCGGAAATTATCGCTCAACACGATGCCGTACAGCATCTCCAGGTTTCTTTCCTGGGCGATGCCGATCACCATATCCAGCAGCTTTCGGCCCAGCCCCTTGTTCTGATACGCGTCCTGCACGAGCACAGCAAACTCCCCAGTCCTGAAGTCCGATTCGATGATGATCCGGCTAACCCCGGCGATTTTTTTGGCGCCTCCTTCCCGCACGTCGACCACAAACGCCATTTCCCTCTCGTAATCGATGTTGCAGAAGCGCGTCATCTCCGTGTGGCTCAAATTCTTGATGGACTGGAAGAACCGGCCCCGTGTTGTTTCGGGCGAGAGTGATGCGAGCATCTCGGTTTCGAGCGGCTCGTCCTCGGGTCTGATGGGGCGCAGCAGAGCCTGTCGGCCATCGGAGAGTGTGTAAGGGATGATATATTTTGTGGGATACGGGGCTATGACGAGATGGGGGTAGGGCAGGTCATAGTGGAGACAGTCCGGATCGATGGCGATCCGCGCGCCAAGGGCCAGGGGCTCGCCCCGGACAACAGTGAGGGGGTTGATGTCCATTTCGTCTATCTCAGGAAAATCGGTGATGAGGTTGGCGAAGCTGACAACGATCTGTTCCAGCCGTATCAAGTTGACAGGCTCGCGCCCCTTGAAGGCGACCATTGCTTTATAGACCTTCGTTTCCTCGATGAGCCGTCTTGCGAGCGTCTGGTTGAGAGGGGGAAGGGCGGTTGAAAAATCCTTCAAGACCACAGCGGCGGCGCCCGCCATGCCAAAGAGTATGACCGCGCCGAAGGCCTTATGCTTTTTTGCGCCAAGAATAAGCTTGTACTCCGGCTCATCCTCGGGGGCCTCTGCGTCGCCGGCTGCGCGTACCGGAGTGCAGGGTATTTTGTAGCTGGCAAGGAACCTCTTAGATTCTTCTTCGGTGAGGACTTTCCGCCCTTCTCTGTATATACTCCTGATCAGCGCTCTGAGGCTGTTCCTTGGGGGCTCCTGCTCCAGAGACAGCTCGACAGGCGTTTCGTAGAGCAATTCCAGGTTGCGTTGGTACGTGTACATGTAGAGGTAGGTCTTGACGGCTTCTTCCGGTGTATCGTAGGTCGGGACGTGGCGACGAATGAGGATGCGGCGGGCGGCCTCTACGGAGTTCGCCCCCATGAATGTCGTGATGACCGGCTTCTGGGCCTGGCCTGCGACTGTCGCTACCGCCTCGGCGAGGGCCGCTGCCAGTGCCGGCCACTGGGGTGTATAGATGAGGAGCACGCCGTCGACGCCCGGGTCGTCCAGGCAGATGGTCAGGGCACTAATATACCGCTCTACGTCGGAATCGCCGCACACGTTGGCAGGGTTACCGTGGCTCCAGACCTTCGGAAGGACGGAGCCGAGGCGGGAGATTGTGTCGGCCGATAACTTTGCGAGCGCCCCTCCCTGACCGATGAGGCAGTCGGCGGCGATCGTGCCGGGGGCGCCCGCGTTGGTGACGACGGCAAGCCTTGCCCCGGCCGGGAGGTGCTGCAAGTCGAGGACGCCCGCGCAATTGACAAGGTCGCTTATGGCGTCCACCCTGACCACGCCCACCCGCTTGAAGGCCGCGTCATACACCATGTCGTCGCCGATCATAGCGCCGGTAAGGGCGAGGGCGACGTTAATCCCCTCCTTGAACTTCCCAGGCTTCAGTACGATTATCGGTTTGGCCCTCGCAAAACCCCTCGCGGCGCTCATAAATTTCTTTGCACGTCCCACGTCTTCCATATAAATCATGATGCTTTTCGTTTTCGGGTCGTCGCCGAGGTAATCTATGAGGTCGCCGAAGTCGATGTCCAGCATCGACCCGAGAGAGACAAACATGCTCAACCCTACCCCTGCATCTACTACCCAGTCGATTATGGTGCTGCCGAGGGCGCCGCTGTGGGAGATGAAGGCGATCTTTCCCGGCGGCGGCATGGTCTTGACGAACGTGGCGTTCAGGCCGACGCCGGGTCTGATGAACCCCAGGCAGTTTGGCCCGAGGAGGCGGGCGCCGTATTTTGTTCGTATCTCTTCGATCCGCTCTTCCAGCTTCCGTCCTTGTTCTCCCGTCTCGCGGAAGCCTGCCGAGATGACGACAATGCCCTGTACGCCTGCCCGGCCGCATTGTTCGACTGCATTGGGGACCATGGCGGCAGGGGTGACAATTACCGCGAGATCAGGGGGAGTCGGGATATCGGCTATTTTCTTGAAGCAGGGGATTCCGAGGACGCTCTGCCGTAGCGGATTGACCGGGAAAATCCGTCTGCCTTCGGCAAGAAGCATATTCCCGAGGACGGCGCGTCCGACGCTCCCTTCTTTCTCCGTCGCGCCGACGATCGCAATCGTCGACGGGTCGAACATGCCTTTTAAGCCGCGCATGCGCGCACTACCTCGTCAATAGACGCCGAGGTCCGGCCGATGCGGGGACCTCTCGCTGCTCACCTTCCTGAAATGAAATCCGCAAATAGCGAGTTGTATGGCAAGAGGCATGAGGCGGGGGCGCCTGAAAAGCGACCACACCAGGAGCTTCCAGTAGTTTATGCGCTCCCTTCCGATTATACCGAGGAAAAGAACCGATCTGAGAAAGGCGGCCACATAAGCGGCCCGGAAATGAAATATCTTGTTTCGGCCGGGCGCATATTCCGACAGGAACAGCTTTACCCGGTCATAGTAGCACTGGGGGGAGTAAATGGTGCGGAGGATCCGCTGGTAACCGCCGATCAAGACTTCCATGTTCATTTTCGGAATGAAGTTTATGGACAGGTCCATGTGATCTCCGGTAATCTCGCTTAAGAGCCGGCCTTCTTTTCCCAGGCGTCTGTGAAGCGGGGTACCGCGGGGTGCGTTGAGAAGACCCACCATCGCGGTGACTATGCCGCTCTCCTGGATGAAGCGGGTCAGGCGGTCGAAGATGGAAGGCGGATCGTTGTCAAATCCTACGATGAAGCCGCCCTGGACCTGCAATCCGGCCCTCTGTATCGTCTTCACGCACGCCATGAGGTCACGGTTCTCGTTCTGGAGCTTCTGGCACTCGGCAAGGCTGGACTCATTCGGGGTTTCAATGCCCACAAAAACCGTATCGAATCCCGCCTCGACCATAAGCTCCATCAACTCCCGGTCATCGGCAAGGTTGATGGAAACCTCCGTCGCGAATGCAAAGGGGTAGCGTTTCTGTTTCATCCAGTCGATGATACCCGGCAGCACATCTTGTTTCAATTTTGCCTTGTTCCCGATAAAGTTGTCGTCGACAAAAAAGACGCTTCCTTTCCAACGGGCCCGCAAGAGCCCGTCAAGCTCGGCGATTATCTGCCCCCTGCCCTTTGTGCGCACCTTTTGCCCGAAAAGGACCGTGATGTTGCAGAAGTCGCAGTTGAACGGGCAGCCCCTTGAGTACTGGACGTTCATCGAGGCATATTTCTTTATATTGATCAGGTCCCATCTGGGGCTTGGCGTCAGACCGATGTCGGCCCAGGTGTCGGAGCGGTACACGTGCCGGGGGCACCCCTGTTCCAGGTCTTTCAGAAAGAGGGGGAGGGTAATCTCGGCCTCGTCGAGCACCAGGTAGTCGACATCGGGGAATGCGTCGGGCATTGAGGTAAAGAGGGGTCCGCCCGCAACCGTCCTGGCGCCTTTTGCCCTGCATCGGGCAATGACAAGCCTTGCGGATTTCTCCTGGATGGACATGGCACTGATAAATACGTAATCCGCCCACTCGATGTCCTTCTCCTCAAGTGGTGCTGTCTGGGTGTCTATAAGCCTAATGTCCCAGTCCGCAGGCAGCATGGCGGCCACAGTGAGCAGTCCGAGGGGCGGCGAGCTCGCCTTTTTCGAGATAAACTTGAGCGCGTACTTGTACGACCAGAATGTGTCGGGGTGCTGCGGGTAAACGAGGAGAATTCTCGTGCCTTGTCTTGCCATGATGTCTTTTACCTCCAAATCATCGGCAATTATAGGTGCATCCGCTGCGGGCTGCCCAGCCCTTGCAAAAAAGCCGAGATCTCTTGCGCTGCCTCGAAACCGTTCTTGACGCAGTCCCCGATGCCTATGCCGCGATAGCTGCATCCTATGAGCGCGAGCCCGGGGTGGCCGGCTTTCCGCGCGTCATCGAGGGCAGCCATACGATCGAGGTGACCCACCGTGTAGCGGGGCATGCTCCGCGCCCACCGGTAGACCCGTGAGAAGAGAGGCTCCCCCTTAATGCCCGCGATCTCTCTGAGTTCCTGCCGGACAACAGCCACGAGGTCCTTCTCTTCGTAGGAGACCAGCTCCTCGTGTTGCCCGCCCCCCACAAAAGCCCTGATGAGGAGGCAGCGGGGCGGCGCGCGAAAGGACCACTTTATCGAGCTCCAGGTGGCTGCGTTGATCCGTCTCTGTTCCACGCGCGGGACAATGAACCCAAAGCCCGGGAGACGGGGCGGGACGTCATGCGCGGCAAAAGCGAGGGAAATAGTTGCCGTGGAGGACCATGCAATCGAAGAAAGCCTGTCGGAAAGCACAGGGGCCATGCTGCCGAGCAAATCTTGCGTCACGTACGCAGGCGTGGCGAGGACGACCGCGTCAAAGGCCATCCGCTCGGACCCGGCGATCAGCTCGTACCCTTGAGGTGCGGACCGGACCTGCGTGGCCGCGCACGAGGTGCGGACCCGCTCTTCTCCTATGAATTCGACGCACCGGTCCGCGAGCTGCTGCATGCCTTCTCTTAAGGACATGAAATAGGTCAGCTTCGTGGTGTTGGTGACGGGCGCGGCCTTCTTCATGGTTTTGACCATTGCCCTGATGAGGCTGCCGCTTTTCTTTTCCATTTCAAGGAACCGGGGAAATACGGCCTTCACACTCATGTCCTCCGGGTCCGATGTGTGGATGCCCGCCACAAGGGGCTCTGCGATCTTCTCCAGACATTCCCTGCCGAGCCTCCGGGTAACGAACCGGGCGAGGCTTTCGTCGGACCCGTCTTTTCTTCCCGGAATGAATGCCTCCATACCCATGCGGATTTTACCGGGCAGGGAGATCAGGCGGGAGCGGGCCAGCGGCATGAGCATTGTCGGCACCATGAGTATGACGCCCTCCGGCAGCCGGTGAAGCCTGCCCCGGGAATAGATGTATGTTCCCTTGTGCTCTTCGTTTGTACACAGGAGATGATCCTCGAGGCCGACTTTTCTGATGAGTTCCAGGGTCCATGGTTTTTCGGGAAGGAAGCTGTCCGGCCCTGCCTCTACCACGAACCCGTCCACCTTTTCCGTGAGCAGCTTCCCCCCTGCCGCAGGGCCCTTTTCAAGGACTAGGAAGTCGACGCCTTCTTCCTTAAGAGCGACGGCGCACGCCAATGCAGAGATACCGCTGCCGACTATGGCGACCTTCTTCATTGCCCTCCCTGCAGATGTTTTTCCAGTATGGCCTTACAGGCAGCGATAAAAGGCGGATATGTATTCAGGGAGGGCACTCGCGAAAAGGTGATGCCCAACGCCTGCGCATACCGGGCATGGGCGATATCCATATCGTACAGTGTTTCCAAATGGTCGGCGACAAACCCGATGGGTATTTCTGTAAGCCTCGACGTTGTTCCCGCGATCCCGTCGATCACGGCCTCGACGGACGGGCCGATCCAGGGCTCGTGTGCATCCCGGGGCACGCTCTGCCAGCCGATGGCATAGGTTGACAGCTTGAGGCGTCCGGCGACAGCTGCAACCGTCTCCTCCACCTGCGACATATAGGGCTCGTCCTGAAGCGACCGGGGTAGGCTATGGGCCGAAAAGAGAGAGAAACCTTCTTCGGGCAGGGCTTCTTCGCGCATCCTGCTGGCCCAGGCGTCGATAAAAAGCGGCTCATTGTACCAGCTATGGATGAAGGTGACTTCGGGCCGGTAGGAGGTGAGGGAAAAATAGCGGAGATAGTCTTCCACCGCGTTTATGTAGGCGCCGACCGTCCTTGAGGTGTAGTAGGGAGACATGACGAAGAAGATTATCCGTTCTGTCCCGGACTTGTAGCATTCGTTTATCATCTCTTCAAGCGTGGGAGAGGTATATCGGTAGGCACACCTGATGGGGACCCGACGGCCGCAGGCATCTTCGATGCGGGCAGCCTGTTCCCTCGTGATCTGCCCGAGGGGCGAGCCTCCCCCTATGGCCCGGTATCGTTCCACGAGCGCTTCCTCCACGGCCCGGGGCGCTACGCTGCCCGTCAGCCTCCTCAGGAACAGAGGCACGTCGTCGACCGTCTCAGGACCGCCAAAGTTGACGAGGAGCACCATCGTTTTCATGCGCCGCGTCCTACCCTCTTTTTGCATGCTTTCAAGAACCGATTGGCTTTTGCCATATTTGTAGTCAGTAGATAGTATAACCAAAAAAGCGCTATTGTTCCAGAGCATTCATAATTCCGGCCATAAGCTCCGGGCCCCGGGGCTTTCGCCGGATCTTGTTTTAGATTGTTTTTGGCCATGGGAGCATTTATAATGTGTGGCGAGTGTGGCTAAGGCGTGCGAGAGGCCGGAAAAGGGACAATTGACGGGCGCACCCGCTTACCCCCGTGCGCAGGGAAACCTCTGGAGGAGCGTAGATGCTTGATGAAAACGAGGTGACGGAGGCTATCTCTCTGTACTTGTTGGACCGTGGTTACACGATATTGCAGAAATCGACTACGGACCGGCGGGGGGTCGATATCATCGCCTATCATCCCGAATCAAAGGCAAAAATGTTTGTCGGCGTGGCGGGTGTTGCCCACTCTAAAGCCGGCAGGGGAAAGCTTGAGGCGGACTATACGGAATCCCAGGTGCTGCGATGTGTGGCAAGGGGGGTATACAGCGCGATGAAAATAGGCATGCCGGACCACTTTATCCCGGGGGATCAGATAGCGATAGGTTTTTCCGATACGCCCACTTTTCGCAAGTACCTCGAGGCCGAGAAGCCGGTTATGGACTCCTTCGGCATCAAGATCTTTCTCGTTTCGCAGGAAAAGAAGATCAGTGTGCTCTAGCGCCTCCGGGACGCGCCTGTTTTCCTCTGCCAGGGCATACGCGGACCGCGGCAAAAAGCTGTTCCATCCGTTTTTCGCTCCTCCGAGTGCGAAGGGGTATTAAGTAATGCCGGATTGTGCCGAATAAAGAAACAGACGGTGTGAGCGGTGAAAGACACAAACCGGACATGCGCCGGTTTGTTATGCGAAAGATCGGTGGGGGGTATAGGGCGCGGTCTTTCCCGGTCGGAAAAAGCGAAGCGTGCGAGAGGAGAATGCGAATGAAGACGCTGGTAGTTGATGATTTCTCGACAATGCGAAAAATCGTGAAGAATGTGCTGAGACAGATAGACATCACGAACGTCACAGAGGCCGAGAACGGAAAGCAGGCATTGGAGATACTGAAAAAGGAAGGGGACTTCGAGCTGATAGTCAGTGACTGGATAATGCCGGAGATGACGGGCATAGAGTTCCTGAAGGCGTGCAAAGACGATGAATCCGTCAAGAAAATCCCCTTTGTCATGGTTACGGCCGAGGCGCAAAAGGACAGCGTGATCGAGGCGATCAAGGGAGGCGTCGACAACTATATCGTCAAACCTTTCACGCCCGACAAACTCCAGGATGCAATTCAGAAGGCGGTGGCAAGGACGAGGAGCCAACAATAGGGGGCGGCCTATGGACGCAGGGTTTGTCAACGCATATCTCGCCGCGGTTCAGAACGTCTTTAAGACGATGGTACAGCTCGACATCGCCATGGGCAAACCGAGTCTGAAGAAGGACAGATACACCTCGGGAGAGGTGACCGGGGTGATAGGGTTCGCCGGCGACAAGAAGGGTACGTTCAGTCTCGCCTTCAGCAGGAAGGGCGCCATGTATATTTACAAGAAGATGGTCGACGAAGATGTTCCCTCCGTCACGTCGGACGTTATCGATGCCATCGGCGAGTTGACGAATATCATCTCCGGACAGGCGAGGGTGCAGATCGAGACACTGGGGTACAAGCTGAGCGCCGCGCTGCCCACTGTCGTCGTGGGCGAGAACGTGGAGATCAACTTTATCACCAAGCTGCCCATTATCTCACTGCCTTTCACCTTCCATAACGGCGGCGATAACGAACACCTGTTTCTCGACTTTTCTTTTGAATAGCGTGTCGCCGGAGGGCGCTCGGCTTGGGCTTTCGGTAGGACATGACATTCGAGGCGCCTTGCGCTTTCAGGCGTCTTCCTCTTTTGTGTCCCTCTTGATGATATCGTCAAAGGAGGTCCTGACGTCCTTGCCGCCGTACACGATGCGGTAAAGCTCGGCTGTAACGGGCATGTCCACGCGCAGGGTCTCCGAGAACCTGTACGCGGCTTCGATGGTATAGAAGCCTTCAACCACGCTTTTTTGAGACGCTATCACTTCCCGGGGGTCTCTGCCTCCGGCGAGCTCTACCCCAAACATCCTGTTCCTGCTCAAAGGGCCCGTACAGGTGAGGATGAGATCACCCATCCCCGAAAGCCCCATGAATGTGGTCTCATGCGCCCCCAGCTTCTTCCCGAGCCTCTTTATCTCGGCAAGAGCCCTGGTGATATAGGCGGCAAGGGCATTGTGTCCGAGGCCCAGTCCCTGGATGATCCCTGCCCCGATGGCCATCACGTTCTTCAGGGACCCCCCCAATTCCACCCCCACCACGTCCTGGCTCGTGTAAACGCGGAACCGGTCGTTATGGCTGATGTTTTGGAAATACACCGCGAGCTCCTTGACGGAAGCCGCGATCACGACGGAGGTAAAGTGCCTCCCGGCCACTTCGCTTGCGAAGGAAGGGCCCGAAAGCACTGCGGCCGACGCGCTTACCTCCGTGAGTTCGTCAATTACTTGAGTCATGCGCAGCAGCGTCTCCCTCTCCAGGCCCTTAGTGAGGATGAGCATGCGCTTGCCCGCAAGGCTGGGCGAGACTTTCCGGAGGGTAGGTCTGAGGGCGAAAGACGGTGTGGCGATGACGATATCGGGGGCAGAATCTGACGGCCGCCTGCAGGTCGTCCGTGAACTCTATACCTTCCGGCAGCCGGAAGCCCGGGAGGTAGTAAGTGTTTTCCCTGGTGTCCCTGAGCACGCGCGCCAGCTCGGGCTCATAGACCCAGAGGACGACCTTGTGGCCTCTTGCCGCAAGCTGCAAAGCGAAGGCGGTCCCCCATGCCCCGGCACCGATGACGGCTAGGTCCATCCTGCCTGCTCCTTACCCATCCTTATCTCCTCGCCGGTTCGTTTAATAAGTCCTATAAGTCTTATAGGACAAATAGGACCTATTAAAGACTTACTCATCCGCTTTTCTTACCTGTCGCTGTAGTCCTCGCTGATCACGCCTAGGCCGCTGATCTTTTCCTCATCGTCCTTAAGCCCCATCAGCTTGACTCCAAGGCCGCCGCGGTAATGTATGGGAATGCTCGTTGTGTTGAACCTGATCGTCCTGCCCGTATTGGTAACGAGAATGATTTCGTCATTCAGGGCGACCTGCTTGACGCCCACCACCTCGCCGTTCTTCTTTTCAGCCTTGACGTTTATCACACCTATACCGCCGCGGGCCTGGACCTTGTATTCCGCGCAGTCAACGCGCTTGCCGAACCCCTTTTCCGTCACGGTGAAAAGCGAGCACTCGTTGGTCACCACGTCGACCGAGACAAGCTCGTCGTTCTTCCTGAGGCGTATGCCCCGCACACCGTAAGCCAACCGGCCCATCGACCTTATATCTTCTTCCCGGAACCTGATGGCCATGCCTTTTTTCGAGGCGAGCACTACATGCTTTCCGGGATCGAGGGGAAGCACGTCCATGAGGCTGTCGTCTTCAGGCAGCTCGATCGCCTTAATGCCTGTAGACCTCACGTTTTTCAGAAGGCTCAGGCTCATCTTTTTTACCTGTCCCTTGCGTGTCGCGAGGAAGAGGAACTTATCTTCGGTGAAATCCTTGACATGGGTGACCGCCGTAATCTTCTCGCCCTTCTCCGCCTTGATCAGGTTGATCACCGGCCTGCCCTTGGAGGAGAGCTGCGATTCCGGGATGGTGTGGACCTTCCTGATGTGGGCCCTGCCGGCCGAGGTGAAGAGAATGATGTAAGAATGGGTCGAGGCGATATAGAGTCTGATTGACGAAGTCGTCTTCTCTGACCGAAATGCCGATCTTGCCCTTGCCTCCGCGGAGCTGCTGTTTGTACTGATCGAGGGGGGTCCTTTTTATATAGCCCCCGTAAGTGATGGTCACCACCACTTCCTCTTCCTTAATCATGTCCTCTATGGTGATCTCGGGCAGCTCATCCACGATCTCCGTGAGCCGCTGGTCGCCGTATTTATCTTTGACTTCCTTAAGCTCCGTCTTGATGACATTCATGAGGAGCGACTCGTCCTGAAGGATGGCTGTTAACCGTTTGATTTCTTCCAGGGTTGCCGTCAGCTCGTCCAGGATCTTCGTGCGCTCCAGGGATGTGAGCCGGGCAAGGCGCATGTCGAGGATGCTTTGGGCCTGCTTTTCCGAAAGCTGGAAGGCGCTGATGAGCCCGTTTCTCGCTTCCTCGGTGTTCTTCGCCTGCCTTATGATGGCGACCACCCGATCGATATTATCGAGGGCCACCTTGAGACCTTCGAGGATGTGGAGGCGGTCGGAGGCCTTGTTCAGCTCGAACCTGGACCTCCTGGTCACCACTTCCTTCCTGAAATTGACAAACTCGCCGATCATCTCCTTAAGGTTGAGATACCTCGGCTGGTTGTTGACGATGGTGAGGAAGATGATGCCGAAGGTGGTCTGAAGCTGCGTCTGCTTGTAGAGCTTATTCAGGATGGGCAGCGCGATCTCGTTCTTCTTCAGCTCGATCACGACGCGGATGCCTTCCCGGTTCGATTCGTCGCGTATATTCGATATGCCCTCTATCTTTTTATCGCTTATGAGCTCGACAATACTTTCTATGAGCCGCGCCTTGTTGACCTGGTAGGGGAGCTGCGTGATGATAATCGATTCCCGGCCGTCCTTTTTGCTCTTCTCGATGTTTGTCGTCGCCCGCAGGAGGATGTGGCCTCTTCCCGTCTCGTAGGCGTCTCTGATGCCTTTCCTGCCATAGATGAGCGCCTCGGTAGGGAAATCCGGGCCGGGGATATGCGCCATCAACTGCTCGATGGTAATCGCGGGGTTGTCGATGTAGGCGATGGTGCCGTCGATCACCTCGGTCATGTTGTGAGGCGGGATATTCGTCGCCATGCCTACTGCAATGCCCGAGGAGCCGTTTATCAACAGGTTGGGAGCCCTTGAGGGTAGGACGACCGGCTCTTTCAGCGACTCGTCGTAGTTGACCTTAAAGGCAACCGTATCCTTTTCTATATCCTCGAGTATCTCCTCGGCGATCCTGGAAAGCCTCACCTCCGTGTACCTCATGGCGGCAGGCGAATCCCCGTCTATCGAGCCGAAGTTGCCCTGTCCGTCGATGAGGGGGTATCTCAGGGAGAAACTCTGGACCATCCTCGTGATGGCGTCATAGACGGCCTGATCGCCGTGGGGATGGTACTTACCGATCACGTCGCCGACAACGCGGGCCGATTTCTTGTACGGCTTGTCGTGCATATTGTTCAGCTCGTACATGGCGAAGAGTATTCTCCGGTGCACCGGCTTCAGCCCGTCCCGGACGTCAGGCAGGGCCCTGCCGATAATGGTGCTCATGGCGTAGTCCAGATAGGACCGCCTCATCTCGTCTTCAATAGGTATGATCGTGGCTATAGGCATCAAGTCTCCTTGGTCCGAATACTGCGGCCGTCATCGCCCCGACATGCACGCGCCGGCGCACGCCGCCTGAGGGAAGCATATACACACCGACACGCATGGGGGCTTGTCCGAAATAATTTTTAGAGCCGGGAAATACTTTACCATAGGCGGCCCGGCAGGGCAAACCAAATTCGCGACAACCAAATTCGCGACCAAATTCGCGAATAGGGCGGCCCGGCCAATTTCGCGCCTTGCCGCGCAAGCCAACGCCGAGGAGCGCTGTGCAAGCCGGCAAAGCAACTTGGATCTGGGTCCTCACGTGTGAAATAATCCCTGCGGGTGCGAAACGACCTTACGCATAGCGCCTACTACCGAGAGGGCAGAGTAATTTTGAAAAAGTTCAGAACGTGCGGATGCCGGGGACAGGTTTTTTTGTAACGCACCGATTATCTTTTTGTAGTAAGACTCGATACGGAGGCTGATAGTCCACCTTGTTCCGCCTCTAGACGATTTTAGGGGGATAACTGCCGAAGCACATATGAAAGGAGAGACTTATGGCCCATGGGAATTCTTTTGCGGAGAGGTGGTCGGCGCGCTTCCTTAGCGTGTTGCGGATCGTTGCGGCGTTTCTTTACATGCAGCACGGGGCCCAGAAACTCTTCGGTGTTTTTGCGACGCCTCAGATGCATTCGTTCCCGGTGTTCTCGTTCATGGGACTGGGCGGCGTAATCGAGTTTTTCGGCGGGCTCTTCGTCCTGTTGGGCCTTTTTACCCGACCGACGGCGTTCATCCTGTCCGGCCAAATGGCGGTCGCCTACTTCATGGTGCATGCGTCGAAGGGTTTCTGGCCGATCCTGAATGGAGGCGACCTCGCCGCGCTCTGGAGTTTCATCTTCCTCTATCTGGCTGCTGCAGGAGGGGGCGCGTGGAGTCTCGACCGTACTCTGAGACGGAAGGGCGTCTAGACGGTACCTCTCGCTGCGTTTTCGCATGCATTTTTGCTATAAAGATTCTTTATAGAGGAAAACCCTTGTCTTACAAGGGGATCCGCATTATTGGCAAGCGAGAAGAATGTGAACACCTGAAGAAAGCCGCCCCGGCAGGCGTTTTGCCACATGAAACACCCATTTCCTTATCGCTCCTGGACTCTCCTACCCAGCACAGTAATGTTTAACTATCGGAAATGAATAGCATTATCTGTGTGGCACCACTCTTGCTATGTTAGGGGGTGTGCGGTTAAGACAGAAAATAATTGAAAGGAGAGATATCATGGAAAAGAATGTGCTGCTGATCGACGACGAGGCATCCCTGAGGAGAAGCGTTACCATGGGACTCATGCAGAAAGGCTATCAGACCGAGCCGTGTGAAAATGGCATGAAAGGGCTCAACACCCTGGAGACGTTCAGGAGAAAGCGCATTCCCCTTAGTTGCGCGGTAGTCGATATCCGGCTTCCCGACATCGACGGTCTCAAGCTCCTGAAGGTCATAAAATTCAACTATCCGCAGCTTCCCGTCATCATCATTACCGGCCACGGCAGCGAGGCAATCGCAGAAGAGGCAAAGGCGGCCGATGGGTACCTGGAGAAGCCCTTCGACATGGATGACCTTGCGCGGATACTCGACGAGTTGGAGCCGAAGGCGGCAGGAGCCGCTGAGGAGACGCCCCGGGAAGGGACGGAGAAGAAGGAATCGGTCAGCATGTATGCCATGGTCTCCATGGACAACAACGCCCATCTCCTGGAGGCATACCGTAAACTCTACTTCCACGAGAACGTGCTTTACTGCGATGCCGTCAGGGGCGATTATGACCTCGTTCTCCTGCTCCAGGCGCCGACCTTCGACGGGATCAACGAGATGGTAGAAAAAGAGATCAAGGCCGTCCGGGGTGTCGCAGAAGTATCTCTGCTGCCCGTGGGGACTCCGATGTTCGGGGACAACGTGGTAAATATCATCGGGTCCGTGGACAAGGCCCTTGGCAGGGATGACGGTGAGAGCGAGGCGAGCCAGACAGCCAGGCAGAGAATATCTTCTTATGTCATGCTCGAAGTGGAAAAGGAGAAGATGGAGGCGATCTACCCCACACTCTATTTCAACAACCAGGTCGTCAACTGCGACTATACGGAGGGCCGGTTCAACATCGTGCTGCTTATAAGGGGAACGAGCTTTGCCGAGATCGAGCAGACCGTCCGGAATTCTTTCAAGACGCTGGACGGGGTGTTGAGGATCAAGGAGTATCCCATTATCACCCTCTTCGAGGCGTGATGGGGTAAAAGGTTTGGGGACACTCCTCTCGCCCTCTTGCTTTCGGAGGGGTGTCCCCCTTCGATTACAGCTTTGTCATCGCCTTCGCCCCGCATCCTCGTGTACGAAAGGGTACACTCCGGTGCGGGCCGAAGGCGATTTCGCGCTCTGCATCAAAACTCGCCTCGGCGGCGAGTCTCCCAAGGGGTGGTCACGCGGCTCAAGGGCACTTCCTGTCGAGCGTATACAGAACCATCGTGCCATTATGAGGCCGACAGGCACCGTACGCTTCTTCGGCCGCCCGCTTCACCGCACAAAAAGACATAGACATGAAGCGCGAACCGGCGGGACGGGAGTTTGACAAGCTCCAGAGGGGGGATTATATTACGATTGTCTTTTTGGAGACTAAAAACCCGGGAGGAGCGTTATGGCGAATAAAGTAATCGGAATCGACCTCGGAACCACATTCTCCGTGGTCGCCGTTATGGAGGGCGGGGAGCCGAAGGTCATCATCAATGAAGAAGGCAGCAGACTTACCCCGAGCGTGGTAGCTTTTACAAAGGAAGGGGAAATCCTTGTCGGTCAGGTCGCGAGACGGCAGGCGATCACAAACCCTGAAAATACGATCTTTTCGATAAAAAGGTTCATGGGCCGCCGCTACAGCGAGATACAGGGCGAGTTGTCGCGCATACCGTATAAACTGGTAAGCGATGGGAACGACGTGGCGAGGGTGGAGGTAAGAGGGAAGACCTATACGCCCCAGGAGATATCCGCCTTCATACTGCAGAAACTGAAGAAGTCCGCTGAAAACTATCTGGGACAGCCCGTGGAAGACGCGGTCATTACGGTACCGGCCTATTTTAACGATTCCCAAAGGCAGGCAACGAAAGACGCGGGGAGGATCGCGGGACTTAACGTGCTCCGCATCATCAACGAGCCGACTGCGTCCGCCCTTGCCTATGGTCTGGACAAGCAGAAGAACGAGACGATCGCCGTGTATGACTTTGGCGGCGGCACGTTCGACATCTCGATCCTGGAAGTAGGCGACAACGTGGTTGAGGTGAAATCGACGAACGGCGACACGCATCTGGGCGGCGACGATATAGACCAGAGGGTTATGGACTGGATCGTGGATGAGTTCAGGAAGGAGCAGGGGATCGACCTTTCCCGCGACAAGATGGCTTTGCAAAGGCTGAAGGAGGCGGGGGAGCGCGCGAAGATCGAGCTCTCAACGACCATGGAGACGGAGATCAACCTGCCTTTTATTACAGCTGATCAGACGGGGCCCAAGCACCTTAATATGAGGCTTACAAGGGCCAAGCTAGAGCAGATATCGGATGACCTCTTCCAGAGGACCATGGAGCCCTGCAAGAAGGCGCTCGCCGATGCAAAATTGAAGGCGTCGGATGTGCATGAGGCCGTCCTCGTCGGCGGTTCCACCCGCATACCCAAGGTGCAGGAGATGGTGAAGCAGTACTTCGGCAAGGAGCCGCACAAGGGGGTCAATCCCGATGAGGTGGTGGCGCTCGGCGCGGCCGTGCAGGCAGGCGTGCTGGCAGGAGAAGTCAAGGACGTGCTTCTCCTCGACGTGACGCCTCTGTCGCTCGGCATCGAGACGCTCGGCGGTGTGATGACAAAGATTATCGAGAGGAACACCACCATCCCTACACGGAAAAGCCAGGTGTTTACTACTGCGGAGGACAATCAGACGACGGTCGAGATACATGTGCTCCAGGGCGAGCGTGAGCTGGCGGCGGCAAACAGGACCCTCGGAAAATTCCACCTGGTCGGCCTTCCCGCTGCGCCGAGGGGCATGCCCCAGGTCGAGGTGACCTTCGATATCGATGCGAACGGCATCCTCCACGTGTCGGCCAAAGACTTGGCCACCGGAAAGGAGCAGAATATCACGATCACCGCATCGACGGGCATGAGTGAGGCCGACATCCAGAAGATGGTCAAGGATGCCGAGCTGCACATGGAAGAGGATAAGAAGAAGAAAGAAGAGGTCGATCTGCGCAATCAGCTTGACAACCTCATCTACGGAACGGAAAAGACGCTCAACGACAGCAGGGATAAGATAAGCGCCGAAGAAGCGAAATCGGTGGAGGACGCTCTCAACTCAGCCAAGGATGCCGTAAAGAGTGGTGACGTGAACAGAATGAGACCTGCCATGGACCAGGTGACAAAGGCTTCCCATAAACTCGCGGAGGTGCTCTACAAGCAGACCGCTTCGCAGCAGCCTGGGGGGCAGGCGGGCGACGCGGGACCACAGGCGGAGGCACGCTCTCAGCAGGGCGGCCGCGGCAATGACGACGTGGTTGACGTTGAGTTCGAAGACGTCAAAAAGTAGGGAGGTATCAATGGTTATCGGCTTTAAGAATGATAAGACCGTGAAGGATAAGCTCTTCATACCCGCAGAAGTGCCTGTGCTCCCCTTGAGGGGCACGGTGGCTTATCCCGATCTGATAGTACCCCTGGTGGTAGGCAGGGAGCGGTCAATCCGGTTGATCGACGAGGCAATGGGCCGGGACAGGCTCATCGCTATCCTCACACAGAAAAACCCTGATATAGAAGATCCCGAGTTGGAAGATCTTTTTACCATAGGCACTGTTGCTACGATCATGAAGATGGTGAAGATGGTGGACGGGAGCCAGAGGATCGTGGTCCAGGGGCTTGCGCGGTTCAAGCTGGTTGAGTTTACCCAAAGGGAACCCAATTTCAGGGCCCGTATCCTTCCCATTTTTGAAGAGTACCAGAAGGATATAGAGATCGACGCGATGTATATCAACCTGAAGAATCTCTACAAGAAGGCGGTGGAGATAGCTCCTTATCTTTCGTCGGAGCTTTCCCAGATCGCCACAAAGATAGAGAACCCCGGGAACCTGGCGGACCTTGTCGCTTCGACGATCAATATCAGCGTTGCCGAGAGGCAGGAGGTGCTGGAGAAAATCGATTTGAAGGAGAGGCTCAAGAAGGTCACCGTCATGCTCAACCGCGAGCTCGAAACCCTTGAGCTTTCCAGCAAGATTCAGTCTCATATCAAAGAGGGTATCGATAAGACCCAGAGAGAATACTACCTGAGGGAGCAACTGAAGGCGATCCAGAAAGAGCTTGGCGAGACCGACGAGCGGTATACGGAGATAGACGAGCTTCGGAGGAAGATGGTAGAGGCGAATATGCCGCCCGACGTGCAGAAGGTGACGGAAAAGGAGCTCGACAGACTATCGAAGATGAGCAGCATGTCTGCCGAGTATACGGTGGCAAGGACCTACCTTGACTGGCTCGTGGACCTGCCGTGGTCTTACTCCACGCAGGACAATCTCAATATTATGGACGCGAGGAGGATCCTCAACGAAGACCACTACGACCTTGAAAAGGTGAAGAAGAGGATACTCGAATACCTGGCGGTCAGGAAGTTAAAGACGGATATGAGGGGACCTATACTTTGTTTTGTCGGGCCACCGGGGGTAGGAAAGACGTCCCTGGGGAAGTCGATCGCCCGGGCCCTGGGAAGGAAGTTCATGAGGATATCCCTCGGGGGCATCCGTGACGAGGCCGAGATCAGGGGCCACCGCAGGACGTACGTGGGCGCCCTGCCCGGCAGGGTGGTCCAGGGGATAAAGAAGTCGGGGTCGAACAACCCCGTCTTTATGCTTGATGAAGTCGACAAAATCGGCATGGACTTCAGAGGCGATCCGTCGAGCGCACTCCTGGAGGTTCTCGACCCCGAGCAAAACTTTTCTTTCAGCGACCACTACCTGGAAGTGCCTTTTGACCTGTCCAAGGTGATGTTTATAGCCACGGCGAATATCCTCGACCCCATACCGCCTGCCTTGAAAGACAGGATGGAGGTTCTGGAGCTGCCGGGCTACACCGAAGAAGAAAAGATCATGATCGCCAGGGAGTTCCTCATTCCAAAGGAGCTTGGCGAGCACGGGCTCACGGCCGAGCTCGTGGAGTTCGAGGATGAGGCGCTCCAAATAATTGTCCGCTCCTATACAAGGGAAGCCGGGGTAAGGAACCTGGAGCGTGAGATCGCGGCAGTGTGCAGGGCCATAGCACAGGAGGTTGCGGAAGGGAAAACGGAAAAGACGGTCGTCCGGGGCGAGGACGTCCGCAGATATCTCGGGCCCATAAAACACTACTCCGAGGTGGCAGAAAGGACGAAGTACTCCGGTGTCGCCACAGGACTTGCCTGGACCCCTACAGGCGGAGACATTATCTTCATCGAGGCAACGAAGATGAAAGGGAAGGGGAACCCGCCTCTTCTGACAGGACAGCTCGGCGATGTGATGAAAGAATCCGCCCAGGCGGCGTGGAGCTATATAAGGAGCAAGGCGCAGGATTTCGGCATACCCGACGACTTCTTCGAGAAGAATGACATCCACATACACGTGCCTGCCGGGGCCATACCCAAAGACGGGCCGTCTGCCGGCATCACCATGATGGTTGCCCTCGTGTCGCTCCTCACCGACCGGCCCGTACGGAACGATGTGGCGATGACCGGTGAGATCACGCTGCGCGGACTGGTGCTGCCTATCGGCGGCGTCAAGGAGAAGGTGCTCGCGGCCCGCAGGGCGGGCATAACAAACGTGATCCTGCCCAAAATGAATGAGAAGGACCTGGAAGAAGTGCCGGAAAGCATAAAGGAAAACATGCACTTCAAGTTCATCGAGCGGGTGGACGAGGCAATCGAGGCCTGCATGGGCCTTACTAATACGGCGGAGTTTTGTGTCTTGAAGGAGAGCACAGGGCTCGCGGCTCATAGCGCTCCTCCGGCCCCTTGATTCTTTGATAGGTCTTATAGGTCCTCTATCTAGGACCTATAAGACCTATAATTTTGCTTTTACGTTCCCCTTATCACGCTGTCGAGCACCGAGCAAAGCTCCTCGATCTTATAAGGTTTCAGCACGCACCCCCGGAACCCGTGCTCCCTGAAGTCGCGGAGCACGGAATCGTTGGAATAGCCGCTGGAAATGACCGCTTTGACCCCAGGGTCGATGTTTTGAAGCTCCTTGATCAGTTCTTCCCCCCCATGCCGCTCGGCACGGTGAGGTCCGCAATCACCACGTCGAATGGCCGGCCGGTCCGAAGGGCCTCCTTGTAGTGCTCGATTGCCTCGAGACCCTCACCGGCAAACGTGACATGGTATCCCAGGTGCACGAGTATCTCGACCATCACGTCACACACGCCCCGGTCATCATCCATGAATAGGAGCCTGCCCTTCCTCCCTTCAGCTTCTTCGGCTGTTGGGACCGGGCTGATCGCTGTCGCGGGCACGCCCGGCAGAGGCTCCCCTTCCGGTTCTGCCGCGGGCAGGTAAATCCGGAACAGACTCCCCAACCCCTGCTCGGATTCAACGGTGATCGAGCCGCCATGGTCCTTGACGATAGAGTAACAGATGCTCAGGCCGAGGCCCGTGCCTTTTTCATTGCCCAAATCCTTCTTGGTGAAGTAGGGATCGAATATGCGCTGGAGGTCGGACCCTGCTATTCCCGGCCCCTCGTCCCGCAGGGATATACATACGTAGCTCCCAGGTTTGAGTGCGAGGGGATTGCCCGGGCCGAGCGTTATGTGCGCCGCCTCTACCTGGAGTACACCCTTGTTGCCCATAGCCTCGTCCGCGTTCTTGACGATCTTCTGTATGACCTGCCGCATCTGCCCTTCATCCACCTTGAGGAGAGGAAGGTCTCCGGGGAACGAAAAAGAGACGGACACCTCCGATCCGTCCAGACAGGATCTGACGGAATCTTCTATCAGTTCCGCCGCTGCCATTGTACGCCGCAACGGTTCGCCGCCTCGCGCGAAGGCGAGGAGCTGATAGGTAAGCTCCTTTCCGCGCATACAGGCCTTCTCTGCTTCGATGAGCCGGTCGAACACCTTATTCTCCTTTTTTTTGAGGAACATCTTTCCGAAGGAGATATTGCCGAGGATGACCGCAAGAAGGTTGTTGAAATCGTGGGCGATCCCACCTGCCAGGACACCAAGGGACTCGAGCTTGCGCACTTGTAAAATCTCTTCCTCCATCCGCTTTTCCGGCGAAATATCGCGGAAAACAATTACTGTCCCCAGGATACCTCCTCCCGTGTCCCGGATAGGCGAGCTCATTTCCGCGATGGTTCTTGCCGTACCGTCCCTCGCAAGAAGAAGTTGTTGGCTCAAACCAGGCTCCGGTGCCTGTCCCGCAGCAGCGGACACGTCTTCGGTTTCCCCCCGTCGCCGGGCGCTTCGGTCACTACACGGAAGACTTGTGAGAGATGTTGCCCCGAGGCCTGCACCTGTTGCCAACCGGTCAGTTTTTCCGCCGCGTTATTGATAAGGACAATCCGCCCCTCGCTGTCCGCAGTGATGACGCCCTCGCCGATGGAGCGCAGGGTGACGTTGAGACGCTCCTTCTCGGCGGCGAGTGCCGCTTCGGTACGCTCGCGATCCGCAATTTCTTGCCGCAACTCAGCATTCGCCTGCTTCAGCTTCGCCTCGCTTGTCTGTAAAAGGTCTTTTGAGACCATGGTCGCCGCAAGCTTATCGACCATGCTGTTGAAATCGTCGATGAGCGTTGCTACCTCGCCCGAGCCCGACGGCTTTACCGGCGTCGAGAGGTCGCCCCGATTGACCCTGGCCGTTGCCTCCCTGAGCCTGGTTACCGCCCTTGACAGATAGATCCCCATGACAAAAAAGGCGATGAGTGAAACGGTGAGTATGCCGGCCCCCATGGAGAGGAGACCCGTATGTCTGAAGGATTCCAGGACGGTCTTGGAGGCATGGATCAGAAATCGTTTTGTCTCGTTCTGACTGGCCTCAGCCTGTTTTGCGGGGGTCAGGAAGTCGTCGACGTTGATGGTGGCGGCAACGCTCAACCGGGCACCGTCAGCCGTAGGGTTGTGCAGGGGGATGATATAGATGAACCTCTTCATGATGTTCCCGTCCCCGGCCTTCAGTTGGTAATATCCGTAGGCTGTTCCTGTCCCCCTCATACCCGTTTCCAGTATGTTCTGCAGCTCGGGCAGATGACGGAAGACGCTCGGGAGGTTTTTGTTCTCGAGTCGCAAGTCCCGGTGCAGGCGGATGATGGCGGTATCCGAGTCGAACACAAAGGTATAGCCCGTCCGGCCCACTGTCTGGACCGCCACTTCTCTGAATCTCTTGTCCCTCTGAAGGTCTGTCGCGGTCATCCACGGCACCGTCTGAATGACCATGTCCAACTCTTGGGCGATGTCGCTTACTTTGGCGAAGACGGAGGCCTCGCCCATTTCCCGCAGCATGACCTCACTCCTGGCCATGTCACGGTCGAGGCCTTCTTCGATAATCCTCGTGATTTCCTTTTCGATGCGGCTACCGTAGATATCGATGAGGAAGACAAAAATGATGACCGGTATAAGGCCCGCAAGGAAGGTCACGAGGAACAGGCGCGTGCTGAATTTGTCGGGCAAAACCCTTGGCAGTCGCATGGTTCTTTTACACCTCTCGAAAACAGAGTAACCCGAGAGCTTGCGAATATAGATACCACACCTGAAGCAGGATGTGAATTACAATCGTATTACAATCATTCGGAAGCAGCCGCGCAATATTTTTGGCGCGTTTTTGTTAAGAATTGCACTATATTCTTGACCGGATGTCAAATATATGCAAGAACATAATAGACGGTCAGAAGAGCAGAGGCAAAAGTGCCTCGCAGATGTTGCTGCTGTAGTTTTCGGCGTAGTGTTGAACGACTGGTGTAAGTCAAACTCGAGGCTGGAATATGGACGATTACGGCAGGACGAAAGCGGCGCTGACGGATGAACCGACTCGTGCATGCAGTAAGATCGCCGCCACGGAACGTGAAGCGGCACGGCTCGCCCCAGGGCCGGATGGGGCCGGGGGAGACGGACATGCGAGACGCATGCAGACCCTCCTTGAATATGAAAGCAAGTTCAAATGCCTCACAGAGCAGTCTTTGGCGGGCGTCTTTCTGATCCGGGACGGCTTCTTCACTTACGTGAACTGCGAGATGGCCGATATATTCGGCTACGCCATCGACGAGATTGTGGATAGGAAGAGGCCTGAGGACCTGGGTTTTCCCGAGGAATGGGGTCCCGTGGAAGACGAGGCCGATAAACGGCTGCCCTTCGATGCCGCCTCGATGCAGTATGAGTTTCGGGGAAAGAGAAAGGACGGGCAGGCCGTCTACCTCGAGGTGCATGCTGCGCCCACGATGGACCGGGGTGATCCGGCCGTTCTTGGGCTGCTGCTTGATAAAACCGATCAGAAAAAGCTCGGGACGCAGCTCATCCGGTCGGAGAGAATAAAGGCCATAGGAACGCTGGCCGGAGGGATTGCCCACGATTTTAATAATCTCCTCATGGGCATACAGGGCCATACCTCTCTCCTCCTGCACCGGCTTAACCAGGCCGATCCTATATATGGCAAACTGAAAGGGATCGAAGATCTGGTGAAAAGCGCATCCGACCTGACCAGAAAGCTCCTCGGGTTTGCAAGCGGCGCCAAGTACGAGGTCCGGACGCTGGATATAAACGCGATTATGGGAAGGACTTCGGAGATGTTCGGCCGCACGCGAAAGGAAATCGTCATCAAATCACACTACGAAGGGCATCTGGCTGCCGTGGACGCGGACGACGGGCAGATCGAACAGATGCTCCTCAACCTCTATTTGAACGCGTCGCAGGCCATGCCCGGAGGGGGGACGCTCTCTCTGACTACAAAAAATGTGGTGCTCGATACGAAATTTGTGCGGCCTTACTCGTTGAAGCCGGGAAGATATGTGAAGATCTCCGTAGAGGATACGGGCGAGGGCATGGATGAAAAAACCAAAGAGAGGATCTTCGAGCCTTTTTTTACCACGAAGAAGGGGGGCAGAGGCTCCGGTTTGGGGCTGGCTTCCGTCTACAACATAGTCAAGGTGCACGGCGGGCTTATCACTGTACACAGCGAAAAAGGACGGGGGACCGTCTTTTGCATCTACCTGCCCGCATCGAAAAAAACGGCGGAGCATGTGAGCGATGCTTCCCCGGGGGCCATGCCGGTGCAAAAGGGCGGAGAGACGATCCTCCTCGTGGACGATGAAGAGGCCGTCACCTCGGTGAGCAAGGATATGCTTGAAGTACTCGGATATTCCGTGCTGATTGCACGAAGCGGCCAGGAAGCCATCGACATCTATGAAAAGCGCCATGACGCCATTGACCTCGTTGTCCTTGATGTTGTCATGCCCGACATGGGCGGTGAAGAGACGCTGGCACGGCTCAGATGCATAAAGCCGTCGGTAGTGGTCACGCTTTCGAGCGGCTACAGCCTTGACCGGCAGGTGACAAAAATCATGCAGCAGGGGTGTAAGAGCTTCATCCAGAAGCCTTTCACCATCGGCGTGTTGAGCCAGAAGCTGAGGGAGGCCCTGGACTCATAGGGCGCAACGGCGGCGTCTGACGCATCTTCGGCGTTGCGCGGCATGAGAGGCTCGACGTACGAAGACGATCCGGTCCGATCTTGCGCGCCACTGAATCTGCACTCGTACTTGCCGTCCGATCATGAAGAAAGACTCCTACCGCCGTTGTGACGCCCATTTATGATCTCTTCTACCATGGCGGGGATGGTCGCCTTCGACGGCATGATCGCTACCTTCAGCCCCTTCTTCTCCACCGCGCGTTTTGTGACCGGACCGATTACCGCGATGGTCACGTCTTTGAGGAAAACAGATCGCTCTTTTCCAAGCATATCATAGAAATTGTTAAAGGCGGCTCCGCTCGTGAAAGTGGCGATGGATATGCGGCCTTCGGACATGAACCGCTGCAGCCGCTTTCCGTGCTTGTCCGGCCTCACCGCGCGGTAAACTGTGGGCGCGTCGATCATTCCTCCGAGTTGCCGCACCCTTTCCGGAAAGAGCTCCCGGCCGCCCGCCGCTCTCGGCAGCAGCAGACTCAGCCCTGTCAGGTCGCCGGTCTTACCGGAGCGCGCCATAAACGCATCGGTCAGTCCTTCGGCGCTGAATTCATCGGGGACCAGATCAACTCTCAGTCCGAGCCGCGCGATCGCGGCAGCGGTTTTCGACCCGATAGCGCAGACCTTCATGCCCTTCAAATCCCTAAGGTCCAGGCCCTTTTCCAGGAGCCTTTCCATAAAGTATTTGAAGGCGTTTGCGCTCGTGATGACGAGCCAGTTATAGGTGTGAAGCTGCTCGATCGCACGGTCGGCCTCGTCAAAGTTTTCCGGCGGCACGATCCGCAGGGTGGGGAACTCGAAGACCTCGGCCCCAAGCTCCTCGAGCGGCTCGTAATCGAGCGTGTATTCCCTGGTGATGAGCACCCTGCGGCCGAAAAGAGGTTTCTCTTCGTACCATTTCAGGGTGTCTCGCAGCGTGACCGCCTTTCCCACTATCATAACGGCGGGTGGATGGATACTACTGTCCCTGGCGGTCTGCGCGATTTCCTGAAGAGGCGCGACTATCGTCCGCTGCTCCGGTCTGGTGCCCCAGCGGATGAGGGCGGCCGGCGTCGCGGGAGGCAGGCCATGCTCGATCAATTTGCGGGTGATGGCCTCTATGTTCTTTACCCCCATAAGAAAGACCAGTGTATCGCAGGCTTTGGCGAGGCCGGACCAGTACGTGCTGCTTTCGAGCTTGGAGGCCGCCTCGCTTCCCGTGACGACGGCGAAGGAAGACGCGTAGCTGCGGTGGGTCAGAGGGATGCCGGCATAGGCGGGGACCGCCACGGCGGAGCTGACGCCCGGTACCACCTCGAAGAGTATGCCTTCCTGTGAGAGCAGTTCCGCTTCCTCGCCGCCCCTGCCGAAGACAAATGGGTCGCCTCCCTTCAGCCTGCAGACAAGCTTGCCGGCCCTTGCCCGGTCGACGAGGACCCGGTTTATCTCGTCCTGCGACATCTCGTGGTGTCCGCCCCTCTTGCCGGCGTAGACAAACTGGGCGTTGTCTCTCGCGTAATTGAGGATCTGAGGGTTGATGTGAAAATCATAGACGATCAGGTCTGCCTTTTGAAGGCACCGCAACCCTTTCAAGGTGAGGAGCCCGACATCTCCGGGGCCTGCTCCTACAAGGTAGACCTTTCCTTTTTTCATAGGTGCTCCACGCCAAATGTATCATAAGGGGCCGCAGGTTGCAAATTGTCAAAAAAAGAATAGGTCGTATAAGACTTATAGGACCTATTCTTTGCGCGCGCGGTCAGGCGAACAGGTACGTGCCCGTCCTCTCCAGCATGGGCGCGCCTTTCACCTCCGTTTCGAAGAGGGGCGCGATCGCCCTCACCTTATCCCCGAAGATGCTCCGTATTTCTGCCATGTGCTCGTCCTGCATGGCTATCCGGTTCCGCACGAACTCGGCCGTATTGTCATGTACCTGGGCTTTTTGCATCACGCCGTTGACGATCACGCCGCCGACGGGTATGCCGAATTCATCGAGCCAGTTTATGAACCTGGTGGTCACCGCGATGGGGAGGCTCTCCGGAAGAGTCACGAAAAAGAAGGCAGTGAGCGCCTCGTCCGTGAGGAGGGTGTGGGCGGACGCCATCCTGTCCTTGAAGCTGAGCAGGTAATCCATCAGGTGGTCTTTTTCGGCTTTCTTCGAAAAGGAGAGCGCCTCCCGCAGGGACTTCGCCTCTTCTCTGCTCTTCAGCATTTTATTCACCCAGAGGGAGTAGACTTTGGACATACCGAGAAGCTGCCGCGCATTGGCCGCAGGGGCAGTGTCGAACACGTAGAAATCGTACTCATCCTTCAAGATGAGTTCCATCATGTTTTCGAACATGGCCGATCCCTCGAAGGCCGGGTTCATGGTGGACAATTCGACAAAATCTTCGGCGTTCGTTGCGATATCCGCGAATTTGAGGAACCAGTTCATCTTTTCCCTGATTTCCTCTTTCGACCGCTCTATAGTGCCCCGCGTATCGATCTCAAGCGCATGGCACCGTTCCTCGTTGCAGACGATCACGGGTTTGCCAAAGACGTCCTGTCCGAAGAGGTGCGACAGGCTGTGCACGGGATTGGTGGAGGCGATGAGGGTCCTCTTCCCTTTTCTTGCGGACCAGAGGGCGGCAGCACCCGCCATCACGGTCTTGCCCACGCCGCCCTTTCCTCCAAAGAAAATGTATTTGAGCCCTGGATTATCCTCCATGAACTGTCTCATGCTCACGGTGATACCGTTGTCTATGCCGATGGCGTCCACGTCTCGACCTCCCTTTTTCAGAATACGGCTGCCGCCAGCCTCTCTTGCAATTACTGGGGCTCAGCGCCCCCTCTTCGGCAGGGCCTCAGAGCCTCCCCGCTCAAGTCGCTACGCTCGTAAGCCCTTCAGAACATCGCTGCCGCAAGTTTTTCTATCATGGCAAGACCCGTCACGTCCCTCTCCATCTCGGGGACGGACGCCAGTATCTGTCCGGAGAAGGTCTCGTCGATCACCTTGAGGTAGTGTTCCTGCATGGAGAGCCTGTTCTTCAGGTACTCGGGGATATCCTGTTCTCTCAACGAGCCGGAGAGCACGCGGTTAATGATATAGCCGCTCAAGGGGACGTTGAACCGTGCAAAAAGCTCTGCTGCCTTGACCGTATCGGAGATTATCATCTGCTCCGCGGTTATCACGAAGAAGAAGGCCGTCTTCGTCTTATCGGTGAGGATGCCGGAGGACTTGTCGATGCGCTCTTTTATGTAAAGCAGCTCGTTCAGTATCGCGTCCTCATCCATCTCCTTTTCGCGCCGCATTACGGCGGCTACCTGGTCGTACTCGCGCATCTGCTGTCGAAGTCCGGTGATCTTGCCTATCCATGCATCGTGCACAGAGGCCATGCTCAGGTAGTAGAGGGCATGGCCGAGGGGCGCCAGGTCGTAGACGTAATAATCGTACTCGCCTTTGACGACGATATCGACCACCTCATCAAAGCTCGCGCTCTCCTCCATCGCCGGCTCGATAGCAGCGGCCTGGATGTAGCTCTCTATCTCCTCGGGGATCGCCTCCATGCCGTACATGTCGAGGATTTTCTGCCGTATCTCCTGCCGGTACTCTCTTATCTTCCGGTGGGCGTCGATTTCCTGGGCATAGAGATTGGGGATGATCTCCGTCGGCCCCTTACCGAAAATATCCTTCTCGAAAATGTCGCTCAGGGAGGCTTGAGGGTCGGCGGAGAAAACCAGGACACGTTTCCCCTGACTTGCCAGGTAGTACGCGGTCGCTGCTGAAAGGGTGGTTTTTCCGAGCCCGCCTTTTCCCCCGAACATGATGTACCGTCTATCCGGGTGCCGGTCAAATATTTTTGCGAGAGAAATAACGCACCTCCTGTAAACGACCGCCCCGCCCCTTTCTTGCGGAATTTACACCAGACCGTCGGTCAGGTCTTTTTCCCTCAACATCTTCCTCTTCCACGCAGGAATCCGGGGGACCATATAGGGCAGGAGTCTTAAAGAATAGTAGGGCGGAAGGATGGGCACGCCGAGCATGTCGCCCACGGTGATCAGGGTGAAGAGGTGCTCCATGCCCGCCTTTGTCTTGAGCGCGGTGCGCGCGGAATCGTGGGCGACCGCGCCATACACGAAATTTTTTATCGATCTGAATATGCCGCTTTTCTTACCATCGTCGTCCATATGCTGACGCCTCCCTGAAGCGTTGATTTGCCGAAAAACCTATCCCTTTCTCACTTTCACAGCGACTTTCCGGTTAAGCCCCGGCCATGCGGCCCGGTATCTTCGGAATGCCTCCGGCGCCTTCGAGCCCGAGGGCAATCGCCGCGACAACCAGAAAGAAACCGACAAGACCCATGAGCGTATTGCCCACCAGGGCTTCGCCTTTCGCCATCCCCTTCGCCACGTTCGAAAGCAGCGTGTAGGACGTGTAAGATAGGGCGGCTATCGTCGTCACGAACATGAAGATCATGGGGTAGAATGCCCATGCATACGATTTGCCCTCCGACATGAGCCACGCGGTGATGAGCATGAGTGCAAGCGAGGCCATGAGCTGGTTGGCCCCTCCGAAAAGCACCCATAAGTATTGCCACCACCCGGTCATAACGAGGATGACGGTCAGGCCGCCGGCGACGAAGGCGCCGACATGGGCATTCCTGAAGAGGGGACTCACATCGCCCAAAAGCTCCGCCGTGGCGACGCGCATGAACCGGAAGACGAGCTGCATGATGGTAATGGCAAGGATCACCATCATGACGCTGCCGTACGATTTGCCGATGGCCGGGGGCAGGCCCAGGACGCCGAGAAACTTCGAAACGCCCGTCGCGAAAATGGCGCCCGGCCCCTGGGCTGCCGCCGCTCCGTATTCCGCGGGCGAGGCATAGATCGTACCGGCTATCACCAGGGCAAACAAGGCAAGCATCATCTCCACGAACATCACGCCCGCGCCCACCGGCCGCGCATCCAGCTCGTTCTCAAGCTGGCGGGCCGTCCCCGAGCTGGAGACTAAGCTGTGCCAGCCTGATATCGCGCCGCAGGCGATGGTAACGAACATAATCGGCCACACAGGACCGATCTTTATCGAAAAGGTGGTGACCGCGGGGAGCGTAAAACTGGGATGGAGCACAAAGACCCCGATCATTCCGAAAAAGAGTCCGAGGAACACGATATACGACGCGACGTAATTGATGGGCAAAGAGAATCTCCAGATCGGCAGTACCGCGGCCACATAGCAGAAGACCACCGCAGCCAGCGCCCAGAGCAGCCTGCTGTTTGCGAGGCCGCCCCCTATGATCGAATCGGAAGGGGCTACGGTGCCCAGCCAGACGCCGATGAGGGCGATGATGACACAGACGGCGGTCGTCAGGAGGATATCCTTTTTCCAGCGATAGATCATCTGTCCCGCCATGACGCCGCTCACGGTGAGGAAGAGCCATGCCATGGGGGCCGCCTTCAGTGAGACGGCCGTGCTCACGACCACATTGCCGAAGGCGCCTGCGATGAGCAGGAGATAGAAGTAGAGGAAGGAGAGGAGGATGATTCTCGCCCTGGGGGAGATAAGTTTGTGGCTCAAGCCCCCGAACGAAGCGCCCTCGTTGCGCATCGCCATCATGGCGCTGGAATAGTCCTGAACCCAGCCTATAAAGAGGGCGCCGCCCAGTATCCAGAGCAGCGCGGGGAGCCAGCCCCACTGTATGGCGATGATAGGGCCGATGATCGGCGCTGCCCCGGCGACAGACTTGAACTGATAGCCAAAGAGTACGCTCTTGCTTGTCGGCACGAACTCGACCCCGTCCATATACATGTTCGCGGGGGTGGTCCTTTTCCGGTCGGCTTTTATGATATGTGCATCGATGTAACCCGCATACCAGCGATAGCCGATAAAAAAGACGATGAAACCCAAGACAAGCACAAGTACTGCGTTCATATCTCCTCTCTCCCAGGGGCGTTTCGTCGACTATTGCGTATTATTCTATCACTTCTTGCATGACGGAATCACCGTACCTGTCAGTAACCGGCTGCCGGATCTGCGCCAGATCATACACGCGCCTCACTGCTGTGGCAAACACGATACATACAAGAGCCATAATTATAATCGAGAGAACGACGAGGAGATAGTCTCCCTTGGGCAGATAATTCATCGTGATATTGAGGTACCCCGCGTAAAGCGTGGTAAAGGCCATGACGACGCCCGGGATGGCAGTGATCCCTGAATACCTGGATTTCCCCATCCTGAGGAGCATGACCGTGCAGATAATCAGGGCGCTGGAGGCAAGGAGCTGGTTGCTCATGCCGAAGAGCGGCCAGATCGTCGTGATATCACCCGTGAAAACAAGGTAGCCCCAGGCGCCTGTAAAGAGAAAGCTTGTGATGATGATGCCCGGTATCCAGCGTTTTTCCAGAAACCTCGGGATGATCTGACCGATCATTTCCTGCAGCAGAAATCTTCCCACTCGTGTGCCCGTGTCAACGGCTGTGAGGATAAATACGGCTTCAAACATGATGGCAAAGTGGTACCAGTAGGACATTAATCCCTTCATGAAGGGAATAGCGGAAAAAATGTAGGCCATGCCCACGGCAAGGGATACGGCGCCGCCCGGACGCCCCTGAACTTTTTCCGCGACCTCTGACGCGAGTTGCGGAAGGTGGACCGGAACCATCCCCAGTTTTGCGTACACCAGAGGTGCCGCGTTGATAGCGAAATAGTCTGCGGGGACAAGAACACACGCTGCGATAAGCGCCATTATAGCCACAAACCCTTCAACGAGCATCGCACCGTAGCCGATAAACAATACGTCCCGCTCGTTGGCGATCATCTTCGGCGTGGTCCCCGTACCGATGATAGCATGGAATCCCGATAAGGCGCCGCAGGCGATGGTGATCATGATAAAGGGGTATACGGAGCCGGGAATGATCGGACCGCCGCCGTGGATATAGGGCGTCAAGGCAGCCATATTGAAATAGGGCCGCATGATCACTATCCCGGCCGCCAGCATGCCGATGGTTCCTATTTTCAGAAAGGTGGTAAGATAGTCGCGCGGACAGAGCAACATCCAGACGGGAAGCACCGAGGCAACAAAGCCATAAAGCGGTATGATAAGAGATATCTGCTGCTTCGAGAGGCGGAATATCGCAGACCACGTCGGGCTTGCCGCGACATAAGGGCCGACAAGGATTGCCACGAAGAGAAGCACAACGCCGATGATAGTTGCCCCTCTTACGTCGTCGAGGCGTATCACATGCAGGTAAATTCCCATGATGAACGCAATCGGCATTGTGGCGAAGACAGTGAACGTTGCCCACGCGCTTTCAAACATGGCGTTGACGACCGCAATGGAAAGACCGGCCAGAGTGAGAAGGAGAATAAAAAGAAAGGCGAAGGAGGCGACCAATCCCGCAAATTTGCCTATTTCGCTTTCGGCAATTTTCGAAAGGCTCTGCCCTTTATGTCTCACCGAAGCGAAAAGCACGATCATATCATGGACCCCGCCCGCCACTACCGCCCCGATGATGATCCAGAGCGCCCCGGGCAAATAACCGAACTGCGCGGCCAGCACCGGTCCAAGGAGCGGACCCGCCGCGGCAATTGCGGCAAAGTGATGGCCGAAGAGCACATATTTGTTAGTCTTCACATAATCGTGGCCGTCCGCCATGGCGACGGCGGGAGTTGCTCTTTTCCCTTGCAGCTTGAGCACTTTGTTGGCGATGAACAAGCCGTAGTAACGATAGGCAAGCGCGAAAACGCATAATGAAACAAACATCAGAGTCACTGCATTCATACCCTGCTTCTCCTTAAAGCCCGGCTAGGCAAGCACTCTCTTGCCGGTGGGCACATGAACTCGACCCCGTCCATATACATCTTCACGGGGGTAGTCCTTTTGCGGTCGGCTTTTGGGACATGCGCATCCGGAGGACCCGCATGTCGCCGGCTCCTCCGCAGACGTTCCGGCACATGTGGCCCCTTCGCCATTGCTACTTAGTATACAATATCATTATATCATTATTACGATCTCCCTAATACGTCAAGGAAAAAACTTCGAGGAACGTTCGAACGCCTGACGAGCGTCTATCGGGCCAGGCACCTCGTGATCTCCCCCACATAGAGTCTGTGGTAATCCTTTTGCGGGTAAAAGGTCTCTAGGGCGCGGTCCTTGAAATTTGCGGGGATGAGGTCCTGGAAGTAGAGCTTCCTGCACTGAAAGACAAGGCGGGCCTCCCTAAAATAGATGGGTCCGTCATCCAGCGCCGGAGTCAGCCCCGTCGCGGCGACCTTGTCCGTGTCCCTGCCTGATTTTGTCCCGCACAGCGTGAGCGCGTCCTTGTACCTCTCCTCGAAGAAACAAAGCGTATACGCGTCCGATCGCTCGATGAAGGTGTACGTGTAGCGAACTGGCCGGATCACGCTGAAACAGACGTTCTTTCCCCAGAGGACGCCGAGTCCTCCCCATGACGCTGTCATGGTGTTGAAGGATGCGGGCTCACCCGCCGTGACCAGCATTCCGTCCTTGCCTATCAGCGTGAAAGGATTGTCTTTTACCTCTTCAGGGCGTATCTCTTTCAGCATGTTTGTCATAGCCTCCTCCTTTGGACTCGGGCGGCGCGGTCGTTGCATCCGCCTCTCGCTTCTATATTAGCTCATCATTCTCATTTTGACGACACTTTTCCCGCATCTCCAAAAAACAGCTTGACAAACCAAAGAGGGAATGATACCAAGGATAATGTTTATCTGGCTGTTTCACCGGACGAGCGGCCTCCTGCTTATAGTGCTCCTGGGAATGAAGATCTTTTCGAGCTACTTCCTCTACACCAAGGACAAGAAGCCTGACTGGGCCCTCGGGATTCACAGGAACCCGGTGGTCGACATACTCATACTGGTGCTCTTTACCTTCCACAGCCTCTACGGGTTGAGAACGATTGCTATCGACCTCGGGTACAAGAAGGAGAAGCGGCTTTTCTGGTTGTCGAACGTGCTCGGCTGCGTCATATCGGCGGCCCTGGTCTTTATCTACACCAGAGTGGCGTGACATGATCCATCACGATGTGATCGTTGTCGGGGGCGGCCTGGCGGGCTTGAGGGCGGCCCTAGGGCTCTGCGACAGGTACGACGTTGCCCTCGTCTCCAAGGTGCACCCCATCAGGTCCCATTCCATCGCGGCCCAGGGGGGCATCAACGCTGCCCTCGCCAACAATCCCGACGGCAGGGATGACACGTGGGAGAAGCACGCCTTCGATACGATCAAGGGGAGCGATTACCTGGCCGACCAGGATGCCGTCGAGATCATGTGCCGCGAGGCCATCAACGTCGTCTACGAGATGGAGCACTGGGGCTGTCCTTTCAGCCGGTTCCCCGACGGCACCATAGCACAGCGTCCCTTCGGCGGGGCGGGGTACCCTCGGACCTGCTATTCAGCCGATTTGACGGGGCACGTGCTCCTCAATACCCTTTACGAGAGGGCCGTTTCCTGTGGCGTACATGTCTACTCCGAACACGTGGCGACCGCCCTTGCCGTGGAGGAGGGTGTCTGCCACGGGGTGGTCCTGATCGATCAGGTGAAGGGTGTCGTCGTGCCGGTCCTCTCGAAGGCGACCCTTTTCGCAACCGGCGGCTACGGCCGCATCTACTACCATTCGACCAACGCCGTCATCAATAACGGAAGCGGCATCGGCATGGCGTATGCCGCGGGCGTGCCCATGAAGGATATGGAGTTCGTCCAGTTCCATCCCACCACCCTCCTGGGGACGAACATCCTCATGTCGGAGGCGTGCCGGGGCGAGGGCGCCTACCTCATCAACAACAAGGGCGAGCGTTTCATGGAGCGGTACGTGCCGAAGGCCATGGAACTGGCGCCACGGGATATCGTCTCGAGGAGCATCCAGAGCGAGATCGAAGCCGGCAACGCCTTTGAGAACGAGCTGGGCAAGTACGTCCACCTTGACCTCCGCCACCTGGGAGAGAAGAAGATCCTGGACCGACTCCCGGGTATAAGGCGCATATCCATCGACTTTGCGGGCATCGACCCCATCCGTGAGCCCATCCCCATCATGCCGTGCCAGCACTATTCCATGGGGGGCATCGACACGAACGCCCGTGGCGAGACGGTCGTGTCGGGTTTTTACGCCGCCGGGGAGTGCGCGTGCGTCAGCGTCCACGGCGGGAACAGGCTGGGCGGAAATTCGCTCCTCGATACCATCGTCTTCGGAAAGCTTTGCTCCCTGAGCATCGACGACTTCCTGAGCAGTCACGCGGTAACGCCCGCCGAAAGGGTGGTGAAGGACAAGCAAGAGGAGACGAAGAGAAAGATCAGGAAGTTGTCGGCCGAAGGGAGGGAGAAGCCCTTCAAGGTCCTGGAGGATTTGAGAAAGACCATGGATGAGTACGTGGGGATATTCAGGACCGGGGAAGAGCTTGAGAAGGGTGCGGAGAGGGTGCTCGCGATCAGGGAGAGGTACAAATCGGTGCGGGTCTCGTCTCCGGCGCTCCACATGAACTATGAACTCATCGGCGCGCTGGAGCTGGAGTCGATGATCGACGTCGCCCACGCCACCGCCCTCGGGGCCCTCCTCAGGCAGGAGAGCAGGGGCGCCCATTACAGGCGCGACTTCACGGAGAGGAACGACGGGGACTGGCTGAAGCACACGCTGGCGACGAAAAACGCGGCCACGGGGGACCTCTCCATCTCTTACAGGGAGCCCGTCATCACGAGGTACCAGCCCATGGCGAGGACCTATTGAATAGCGATATTTATACCTTCAAGGTACTGCGGTACGATGCGCAGAGACCGGAGGAAAGGGCCGCTTTTTCCTCGTACCGTGTGGCTGTGATCCCCGGGCTCACCGTCCTCACGGTGCTCATGAGGATCAGGGACGAGCTGGACGGGACGCTCGCCTTCAGGTCCTCGTGCAGGGCGGCCACCTGCGGCTCCTGCGCGATGGTCATCAACGGCAGGCTCGACCTCGCCTGCAGGACGCAGGTGACCTCGTGCAACTCGGAAACGATCATCCTGGAGCCGCTCCCGAATTTCGAGGTCATCAGGGACCTCGTGGTCGATCTGACGCCCTTCTGGACCATGTACGAACAGGTCAAGCCTTATCTCATGAGGCGCAGTCCCGATCCTGAGAAGGAGATCCGCCAGAGCGAGGACGACAGGAAACGGATCGACCAGTTCGTCAACTGCATACTCTGCGCCTGCTGTTGCGGGGCCTGCGAGGTGCTGAGATGGGAGCCTGACTATATGGGACCGGCGGCCCTGGCGAAGCTTCAAAGGTTCATGCTCGACTCCAGGGACGAGAGACCCGACAGGTTCCTGGAGTCGGTAAATAGCGGCCGGGGCGTCTGGGGATGTGACACGCTTCTCCGCTGTATCGACGCGTGTCCGAAGGACGTGAGGCCCACGGACGCGATCGTGGGACTCAGAAAGAGGCTGGTGAAATACCGGCTGAAGCGCGCCCTTGGGTTATGCGGCCATGAAGATTGATTATTCCCTCGTCACCCGCAGGACCTTCCTCAATGCCCTCCTGGGCGGCTGGCTTGCCTCCTTTGGCTTTGGCAGCTTTTATGCCCTCTACAGGCTTGCCTTCCCCACACTGGGAAAGGAGCCTGATTTCGTCATCCTGAAGCCCGAAGAGTTTCTTTCCATACCCGCAAATTCCACCAAGGCCTTTGCATGGGGGGGCAAGGTGGGCCTCTTCTTCAAGAGGGGCGACAACAGGATAGTGGCACTCAAGGGCGTCTGCTCCCATATGGAGTGTAATATCGTTTACAAGCCGGAGCGGCGTCGGTTTTACTGCCCCTGTCACAAGGGCTGGTTCGACGAAAACGGCAGGAACGTGGAAGGGCCGCCGCCCAAGCCCCTGGAATTCTTCGATTACAGGGTAGAGGCCGGGAAGCTGATCGTCTACAGAAAAGGGGTCAAAGTTGAGCTTCCCAAGGCTTAGAGAGTGGTTCACAGAGCGCTGCGGCGTGGCCGGCGTGGGGGCGGCGGCGCAGAAGAAGCTCATTCCCGTCCATAGCAGGGGGATGTGGTACTATACGGGGGGCATCGTCCTTTTTCTCCTCGTTATCCAGGTTTTCACGGGGCTTGCCCTCGCCTTCTACTATATCCCTTACTTCGAGGTTGCACACAAGAGCGTCATCGATATCGTGACGAAGCTGAACATGGGGTGGTTCTTCCGCTCTCTCCACCACTGGGGGGCCCAGTTGACGATCTTCGTCATGTTCGTCCATATCTTTGCCACGCTCCTCTTGAAGTCGTACAGAAAACCCAGGGAGCTCCAGTGGGTGTCGGGGTTCTTCCTCCTTGGCATCTCCATCTTCTTCGGTCTCTCGGGGTATTTCCTCCTGTGGGACGAGAGGGCCTTTGCCGCGGTCCGCGTGGCCACGGGCGGCGCAGGAAACCTCCCGATTTTCGGCGCCTGGATCAAGGCATTCCTGAGGGGTGGCATCGATGTGACAGGGGAGACGCTCACCCGCTTCTATGCCTTTCACATCTCGGTCCTCCCCCTGCTTATCATAGCCGTCCTCGGCGTCCATCTCCTCCTGGTCCAGTTCCACGGCATGAGCGTGCCCCTGTCGCAAAAAGGGAAGAAACCGGGACAGGTCCCCTTCTTTCCCAACGTGTTCTACCGCGACCTTATGATCTGGCTCATTGTGCTCGGTATTGTGGTCACCCTGGCCGTGCTCTTGCCTCCCGATATCGCAAAAAAGGCGGACCCCCTGGCTCCCCCGCCGGAAGGCGTCAAGCCGGAGTGGTATTTCCTGTTCCTCTTTCAGACATTGAAGCTCTTCCCCGGCACACTGGCCGGCATGAACGGGGAAACCATTGCCATCGTCTTCATCGGCCTTGCAATCCTTTTCCTCTTCCTTGTGCCGTTTTTGGACAAAAAATCGAGCCTGGGGGAGAGGAGCCCCCTCTTTACCGCCATCGGCGTGGGCTACCTGCTCTATTTCGTCGTCATGACGATAGTGGGGTATTTCAGTTGAAAAGGAGCGGCGCGTGAGCAAATTCCTCCTGATCCTCGGGTGCGTTCTTGCCCCCGGCCACGTTGCATTCGCCGAAGAAAAGATCGCTCTCATTCCCCCTTCGGCATATGACCGGGCCTCCATCTACGTGAACCTCGCCCTTTTTTGGGTTGGGCTCATCGTGCTCATCGTGCTCATCAGACTGAAGCTGCGCGAGATAGAACGTGTGCAGGCCATGGACGCGGGACGTGACGATGAGAACAGTCCGATGCTGGATTAGGGCTTTTCTTCCGGCTCTTTGTCACGGGAACGCACTGAGTCATGGGAGGCCGCGTCTTTAGCCTATCAGTTTCGTAACCGTCGTGTAATAACCTGTGACCAGGAGCGCGCCCAGCACTACGAGGAGCGCGCCCAGGACGAAAGAAGTGTACCTCACCACGTAGCCGAAGCGCCGCATGAGGTTCATCAGCCTGGCCACGAGCACCGCGGAGACGAAAAAGGGTATGGCGAGGCCGAGCGAGTAAATGCCCAGCAGGTACACCCCCCCCAGGACCGAGTTGTCCGTTGCCGCGATGATGAGGATGGAGGCAAGCACGGGGCCGATGCAGGGCGTCCACCCGAGAGAGAAGGTGACGCCCACGATAAAGGAGCCGAACAGGGTCGTGGGCTTCTTTGAGACATTGATTATCTTTTCCCGGTTGAGGAAGGGGATTTTGAAAAGGCCGAGCATGTTGAGACCCATGACGATGAGCAGTGCGCCCCCTCCGATCATGATCCATCTCTGAGATGCGGAGAAAAGAGTCCCGAGGAAGGAAGACGAGATGCCCAGGAGGATGAAAACAAAGGAAAAGCCGAGGATGAAGGAGACCGAGTGGGAAAGCACCCTCTTTCTGGCCCCTTTGTCGGAAAGGTCGTTGAAATCATGCACGGTGACGCCGCATATGTAGATGAGGAAGGAAGGGACGAGGGGAAGCACGCAGGGGCTAAAGAACGAGCCTACTCCGGCAAAAAAAGCGATCAGCTCATTGACATCCACCCGGTAATTATTTACTTTCTTCCTGGCTTTGTCAAATGAGATATGCCTCTATCGATATCGGGACGAACGCCGTGCTCCTGCTCGTGATGGAATCGAGCGGAGAACTCGTCGAGCTATATGACGCCTCGACGATCACGCGGCTAGGGGAAGGTCTGCTTGCGACGGGCCGGCTCATGCGGCCCGCTATAGAGAGGACCGTAGGCGCCCTCATTGACTACCGGCGCATCCTCGACCACTATGGCGTGGAGACCCCGGACTGCTTCGGAACGGCCGCGCTGCGGGAGGCTGCAAACCGCGAGGAATTCGTCGAGATGGCGTGGCAGCGGGCCGGGATCAGGGTGAGGGTGATCAGCGAGTACGAGGAGGCGTATTACACGTATCTCTCGGTGAAGGATGACCCACAAATCTGCGGGGAGCAGCTTCTCATCGTCGATATCGGCGGGGGGAGCACGGAGCTCAGTCAAGGCACGAGGCATGAGTTCCTGGACTACGTGTCGCTTCCCGTGGGCACGGTGAAATTGACGGAGCGTTTTATCGGCCACGACCCGCCGCTCGCCGATGAGCTGGAGCATCTATCCGGTTTTGTGAGGGGGCAGGTGGCCGGCCATCCGGCCACCCGGATCGGGTCGGACAACCGGACCATCGTCGGCATGGCCGGCACGGTTACGACGTTGGCGGCGATAGTCGTCGGCCTTGAGGCATTCGACAAGAAGCGGGTGCACGGCATGGTTATAGCCCTTGAGACGCTGCGCGCGTGGAGAGAACGCCTCTTATCCATGACCGTCGAAGAGCGAAAGGGCCTGCCGGGGATGGAGCCGGGAAGGGAAGACCTTCTTCCCCAGGGCGTGGTTCTCATGGAGGAGATCGTCGCTGCCTTCGGGGGCACGCAGTTTACGGTCAGCACAGCAGGGGCGAGGTATGGGGTGCTGTACGAGGCGCTAAAAAAGACCGCCGGGGCGCCATAATTGACGATGAGCGGGCGAATAACGATATTCTCCCTAAAAGAGGAGGGTAAGCGAGTATAAGGAGGTGTTTCAAAAGTGAGTGTTTTCTGGTAGAATTTAGCATGCCGAAGAGAAGAGTCAAAAAAAAGAGCGGCAGAAAAATCCCCTTTCTTGACCTGAAACCGAGCAATACCGATGCCAACAAGGACAACAAGACGAGAAATTTCACTTTTCTCTACTTTATCGTTGCCTTCATCGCCATCATCATCATCAACAGCTATCTGTCCAATACAGAGGTAAAGACCATCTCTTACAGCGAGTTCAAACAGGATTTGGCAAAGGGGGAGGTCAGCGACCTTGTCATAAGCAACGAAGGTATTCAGGGGAACGTCAAGGAGGGTGATAAGTCCGTGAAGTTCACGAGCGCGAGGGTGGACGACCCGGACCTGGTCAGGGACCTGCAGAAGAGCAACGTCAAGTTCAGCGGCCAGTATGAAAATAAGCTTTTCAAGGGGATCATCTCCTGGATCCTGCCCTTTGTCATCATCATTGTCATTTGGAACCTCCTCATGAGGAGAATGGGCGGGGCGCCCTCCAGCGTGCTCAATTTCGGCAAGAGCCGGAGCAGAATATTGGGGCAGAACGAGATAACCGTCACCTTCGAAGACGTGGCCGACGTCGAAGAGGCCAAGGAAGAGCTGAAGGAGATCATCGAGTTCTTGAGGACGCCTGAGAAATTCCTGAGTATCGGGGGCAAGATACCGAAAGGTATCCTCCTCGTGGGAGCGCCGGGCACGGGAAAGACGCTTCTTGCGAAGGCAGTGGCAGGAGAGGCGAAAGTGCCCTTCTTCAGTATGAGCGGATCGGATTTCGTTGAGATGTTCGTCGGCGTGGGGGCAGCGAGAGTGAGGGACCTCTTCGGACAAGCGCAGGAAAAGGCGCCCTGCATCATTTTTATCGATGAGCTTGACGCGCTGGGCAAGGCCCGTGGCCTGAACCCGCTGGCGTCGCACGACGAGAGGGAGCAAACGCTGAACCAGCTTCTTGCCGAGATGGACGGCTTCGACACAAAAAAGGGCGTGATCATCATGGCGGCGACCAACAGGCCGGAGATCCTCGACCCGGCCCTTCTGAGGCCGGGGCGGTTCGACAGGCACGTGCTTGTCGACAGGCCCGATATCAACGGAAGGGAGGCGATTCTGCGGGTGCACGCTAAAGGGGTAAAAATCGCCCCCGATGTGGACCTGGCCCTGGTAGCCGCAAGGACACCGGGCTTCGTCGGCGCAGACCTCGCCAACCTGGTGAACGAAGCTGCCCTCCTTACCGCACGGAAGGGCAAGTCTGCGGTGACCACCGTGGAGTTTGACGAAGCCATAGACCGGGTGCTCGCCGGCCTTGAGAAGAAGAAGAAAGTGATGAACAGAAAGGAAAAGGAGATCGTGGCATATCATGAGACAGGCCACGCGCTGATGGCGTCGCTTTTACAGACGTCGGACCCGGTGCACAAGATCTCCATCATACCGAGGGGGATCGCGGCCCTTGGCTATACCATGCAGCGGCCCACGGAGGACCGCTATCTGATGACGAAGCAGGAACTTCTTGATCGTCTCGCCGTCCTTCTCGGCGGCCGGGTCGCTGAGGAGCTGACCTTCGGGGAAGTCTCGACGGGTGCCCATGACGACCTTTCCAAGGCGACGGATATCGCGAAATCGATGGTCAAGGAATTCGGGATGAGCGAGAGGATAGGTCACATTACCTACGAAAAGGAGAGGAAATCGATGTTCCTCGATATTGGTCCCGACACCCACTCCAGGGACTATAGCGAGGAGACCGCCCGGGAGATAGACAACGAGATCAGGCGGATAATCGAGGATGCCTACGAACAGGTCAAAGAGACGCTCAGCGATAAGAAGCAGCTTCTAGAGCAGATAGCCGGAGTTCTCCTTGAGAAAGAGGTCATCGAGGGGGAGGAGTTGCGGCGGCTCGTGAGTGAATATGAGGAAAAGGAACGCGTCCCGAAAGTTTTGGACGGGTCCCGTAGCTGAGGAGCACCAATTACGGGAAAAGGAATGGGCGGCGGAAAGTGACAAACCTGAACATAGAGAAGAAGCAGATAGATCTTATTAATGAGTCTATTTGCCTTTACAAGACATGTTGCCACTGCATGGATTTGCATAAGAGGGGGACCCTCACCTTCCAGCAAGTCGAGGAGTTTGTCGACGACAGGGGGAAAAGCTGCCTCTACAGGCTCAAGCAGATGTGCCACGAGTTGTTCAGGAACGCCGCCGAGGCGGCGTATAAAGAGAAATTCTTCGATATCACGGTAGGCTACATTTTTCACGAGGCCATGAAGCTCCGGGAGTGTATCTACCAGCTCGAATACTACAAGCCCCAGTACAACATGCTCATCAGCTCTCCAGAGCTGACCCCGGCCGAAAAGAAGGTGATCCGTGAGTTTGACGCGCTGATCATGAAGGCCCAGAAGAGGTTGAACGAGGGTCTCAAGGAAGTGAGAACACTGCTCAAGGACCTGACGGAACAGGTGAAGGACTTGGTGAAGATCTATAGGAACAACTACCTGCTGCCGCGTTTTTTGCTCGAAAACGAACGGTCGTTCATAGGCATGTACGGGAAGAAGGGCTATCAGGACATGCTCGACGATATCTACGACCAGGGCCGGGTCACACTCATCTTCAAGGCGGCCGTCAGCTATCTCAGGAGCGAATACTATCAGGTCGCGAGGAGTCTCTTTCAGAAGGCGACCAAGCTGGACCGCGGAAATCAGGTCGCGAGGTTCTTCTTTCTTTACACCTCGGCCTTTAACTGTTACTTCAAAAACAGGTACTCCATGGCGAAGATATTCGCCGAGGAGGCCCTGGCGATGCCGATAGAGGAGCATACAGAGGTGGGAACCTACGCGCAGTCTCTTCGCGATCTCCTGCAGGACCTCGCGAAAGAGATGGCGCGGGCGGGGCAGCACAAGGAGGGAAAAGGAAGTGCCTATCTATGAATACAACTGTGAGAACTGCGGAGACGATTTTGAATGCATCGTCTTCAGGACAGACGAGCCTGTAGAATGTCCAAAGTGCGGCAATAGAAGCCCCAAGAAGAAAATGTCCACCTTCGGGTTTTCCACAGGCGGCAAATTGAAGATGTCCTCAAACGGCGGTTCCGGCTGTTCGGGGTGCTCGTCCCCAAGCTGTTCTTCCTGCTCGTAACCGGCCTTGGTAGCGCTCGACGAGACCGTGCGGCGGGTCATCAGGCAGGAAGGGCTGATTGACCCCGGCGATACGGTGCTGGTCGGGGTATCCGGGGGGATCGATTCCTCGACGCTCCTTTTTCTGCTCGACAGGATCAAAGAGGATATGGGCTTCGGTCTGGCCGTAGCCCATATCGACCACCAGTTGCGTGGCGAGGAGTCTCTCGGGGACGAGGCTTTTGTCAGGGGGCTTGCGGACAGGTATGGGGCGCCGTGCCACGTCCTGCGGGCGGACGTCCGGGGCTATGCCCGTAAGAACGGCCTGTCGGTGCAGCATGCGGGCAGGGACATACGCTACCGCTATTTCGAAGAGACGGTCGCGGCCCACGGCTACCGGAAGATCGCAATCGCCCACAACCGTGATGATCAGGTGGAAACGTTCCTGCTGCGGGTGGTCAAGGGGTCGGGGCTTTCCGGCCTCGCTTCGATCCCCATAAAAAGAGGCCGCGTCATAAGACCGCTCCTGCGAGCCTACCGGCCGGATATCGCCGCCTTTGCGCGCGCGCACTCGATAGCCTACCGGGAAGATTCATCGAACCTGTCGGAAAAGTACGAGCGGAATTTCATACGGAGCCGGATAGTGCCGCTCATGGAGCAGCTTAACCCAAGGTTCAAGGAGAAGGTCCTTTCCCTTCTGACGGACATTGCATCGGTGAACACCGTGTTCGATGGTGAAGCCGCAGCCATCCTTGAGGCGCCGGCAATTGTGCGGCCTGAAGGGGAGGGGTTTAGGGTGGGGGTCGGGGTGCTCTCGGACCTTCAGCCGGAAATCAGGTTCAGGGTCGTTTCCCGCCTGCTCGGCCGGCTCGCCCCCAGGTTTATCGCGCTGCGCGAGCACGTGCTCCTCGTCGAAAAATCACTTTTCTCGGAGAGACCCAACAACATGGTTACGCTCCCCGGCGGGATAAAGGTAAAAAGGGCATATGGAGAACTCATATTCACAAAAGAGGGCGAGGCTGCGCCGGTTGCCGACACCTTCGAGGTCGGGCCGGGGAGTAATGCGTTTCCACTCCTCGGTGTGACGCTTGACGTCTCTTTTGAGGATGAGAGGCCGAAGACATTTCCGGAAGACAGGCATACCGCCTATTTTGATGCGGGCAGGATAGCCGGTCTGACCGTGAGGACCTTCCGCGAGGGGGACAGGTTCGTGCCGCTCGGCATGACGCAGAGCGTCAAGGTGAAGGACTATTTCATAGCGAAGAAGGTGCCGGCGGCCAGGCGGAGGCGGATCCCGCTGCTGCTGTCGGGCAATGACATCATCTGGGTGGTGGGGGAGAGGATGAGCGACGTCTATAAAGTAACCGGGGCAACGACGCGGGTGATGAAAGTAACGGCGCGGGCATGTGCGCTCACCTAGGGGCGGGTGATGACACCAATTGTCAGCAGCCGTGCACGGCAAACTTGGGGCTCCTCTCATGTGCAGCAGAGGGGTGGGGTGAGGGCAGGTCTTTTTTTGCATCTCTCCATCTCTTGGAACAAACGATGCAAAAAACAAGACCTGACCCCCACCTCCCGGAAGATTTTGAGGTCGACAGGCCCATTAAAGGTGAACTGAGTAAGGTCGTTTTCCGGTCGTACCATGGGGTTTAGGAAATTGGGCGGACAATATCAAAGACTGCGGAATTGTGATAGAATTCGAGGTAGAGTTGCTTCGAAAGGAGGCGAAGATGCAGGCCAATTGGCGAGAGTACGTTGTGAGCAGCCCTGACGTCCTCCGGGGTAAGCCGCGCATCAAGGGAACGAGGATACCCGTGGGGCTTATTCTCGGATATCTGGCTGCCGACAAGTCAGTAGAGGAGATTATCGGGGAATTCCCGGAGCTTGAGAAACAGCATATCATTGCGTGCCTCGACTACGCCCGTGATCTCACCGAATACGAGGTCGCCGTCTGATGGGGCTGAAGTTCCTGGCCGACCACTGCGTTTCTACCGAGATCATCGAAGCGCTACGACACATGGGACAAGAAGTCATCAGATTGAGAGACTTGATGCCTCCGGATTCTCCCGACATTGCTGTTATCACGAAAGCAAAGGACACGGATGCGATCCTGATTTCCCTCAACGGGGATTTCACTGACATCGTGGCGTACCCGCCGGATGCATACAACGGTATCATCGCCTTACAGGTCAGAAATCATCCGGAGGCCATTCACGAGCTTATGGAAAGGCTGCGGGTCTATTTGCGCTCTTTCCCGGACAGTTCCCATTACAAAGGGAAGCTGCTCGTTGTCGAAGTTCATAGGGTTCGGATCAGAGGGTAACTCGGCAGAGACGATGTTTTCTTGCGTTGCATTGAGTCCGAGGCCCTTCTTTCGGTTGGTAAGCTCCATTTTTCTACCGCCAACGTCCTCTATATGGCCTGGAAAGTTCACATTGTACCAACTTCCCATGGATGTATTTCGCGAAGGGGACAGGTTCACACCGCTGGGCATGGAGCAGAGCGTCAAGGTGAAGGACTATTTCATCGCGAAGAAGGTGCCGGCGGACAGGCGCAGGCGGATCCCGCTGCTGCTGTCGGGCAATGACATCATCTGGATTGTGGGGGAGAGGATGAGCAACCTCTATAAGGTAACAGGGGCAACGACACGGGTGATGAAGGTGACGGCACAGACGCTCACTTAAGGGCGGCCGGGCGGTGGCTTGGAGGGATCGCGATCTTTGGCGCCCTGCTCCGGTCGTGAGGCTACGCCGTACGTGCAGTACGGCTCCGCTCAACGATCCTCGCAGGACATCCAAACCTCATCGATCCCTCCATGCCGCCATCCAACCGATCCGGCATCGAGTGCGGCCATGATCGATGCCGGAATTTTGGTGGGTAAGGCACCGATTGTCAGCAGCCCTGTATCGCAAGCCTGGGGCTCCTCTTTCCTTGCGGAAGAGATTTAGGGCGAGGGGTGGGATCAACAATGACCCGGTGCGGAAAGCGGCCTTCTCAATTCACCTGCGAAGAATATCTCCGATAGAGGCCTCGCGGTTCACGATTACCGTTCGTACCGGATTAGACACGTCGGACGGGCAGAATGCGGCGTCGAGTGCACTCGTCATGTTAGCAAGAAATTGATAGTTCAATGGGTGTCCCTCAACCTATCTGATCTTCTTGCGTTCTGAAATGGGAAAGACCCGATTAGGATAAATGCGGGAAGTTCAAGGAGGATGACAAGATGAACCAGGAGTATGAAGCGATCGTTGACGAAATGCTCCTCAAGGTCGGTCAGCAAAGATCATCGTTCATCGAGGAGGAAGTAACCTTATATATGCCAGCCAAGGGGACAAAGTCCAAAAGAAATCTAATGATTGTGGGGCAGGCTGCAAACGGGTGGACCGCCTTCACTCCGCCATGCAAGGAGTTGTTGGAGCCGGGCGCGAGAAAACGATTGATCGAAGAAGCTCGCGCTGACAGCCCTCCGGGGGGAGTTTGCCCCATGGATTGGGTTAGCGGCAAGACAAATCCACCGTACGACTACACAAAATCAGGCTTTTGGCGCGTGGCTAGACTGCTTGCCAATAGGTTGATTGCTGTGCCCGGAGACATGGAGGAGTGGCCTTCTCATCTTATCTACAGTAACCTCTGTAAGGTCGCACCAGGAGAGGGTGGTCGCAACCCATCCAATCCGCTTTGCGAGATTCAGTTGGAAGCCTGCCGGAGACTGTTTGAGCTTGAGCTGCTTCAATATCAGCCCGAAAGGATTGTATTCATGACAGGAGGTTGGCTCAAGGGTTGGTTTTTCAACGATACATACAAGGGGCGCTTTTCAGTCAACTATTCACGGGGTTCCAGCGAAGTCATCAAAGCAAAGGGAGTAATTCTAAATGATAATTTTAGTGCAAAACTAGTCGAAATAAGGCATCCCGCCAGAAAACCAGAAGGCGTATCCGAGGTTGAGATTGCGAGAAGAGTCGAAAGAGCTTTTGAAACCATTCAGTGAGGTGCAGAAGACTTTATCCGAGCCCTTGATTCTCCCCCTCGGAACCTCCACTAGATCATGCCAGCGTCTCAATGTCCTGGCAGTGTGCCTTCAGATGTGCAGCTACGTCGGAAACTAGTATTTCGAACAGTCCTCGCCAACCAAGAAGCGCCACTAGTTTATCAATGCCCTGGTTCGATCCCATATACTTTTCAATTTTGTCGACTTCCGGACGACCTTTTTGCTTGATGACCTCCCAAAGAACCTCCAATGGACCTTTGTGTAATTTGAAAAGCTCCCTAAGTTTGTTTTGGACGTCATCTGATTCGAACGTTATCCTTAAGGATGAATGAGCGAAATCATTTCTCAACTTACGAATCAAGTGCAGGCTTCTCAGAGTAGCTAGCCCTATCACACCCACCCCATAGGCGACGTCTATTTTTGCCGCGAAAGTACTGAGGGGAGCGTAAGCACCAAAAAGGGTACCCTTTTTTTCTGGTGAAGAGATTAGCCTTGCTTTTAGTAAGTCCTCCAATACCTCCTCCATTAAGGCGGCGCCTACAATCACTGCTCCACGGTCGCTTTCGCATTCTAGCTGATCCGAGTGTTCGAACATCAATCGCGCATAGTCAGCGTTGGCATCAGTCTTTTGGTTCATCCTGTGGTCTCCATTTTTGCTTAAAATAGCCGCACGTATCGTGTATCAATGGGAATTAAGTTGGTCGGCAAGATACGGCTGTCATTTCAGTCTTAATCCTGAGGTGCATTTGGTCTTGCAATCACACATTCCTCTTTCCTTTTTTCAAGACCCATTTCGCCGCCCTGTTCGCTGTCGCGTAATTGCGGGCACGGGGTCAGCCCTTGACTGAGGACAAGAATCTTAGAAAAGACCTGTAATATCAGCTATCTTGTGTGCCGTCTCTTTCCAATTGTCCCTTGTCAGGGGTTGACCCCGTAACCCCCCTAAGCCCGCGGAGTCTCTTTCGATCACGATCAACGGTTTTTTGAAAGGTTTGCCGCTGAAAGTGTATTCTCCCCCAATCTTCCGTATTTGGCGCTTCTGCTGCTTGCGTCAGTTTTTTTTCAGGCTGTTCAGGAGCCGTTCTTTCATGCCGATGAGGGTCAGGCCCACTACTTCATTCGTCGCTTCAACGTAGCGGACGATTGCCCCATCGCCAATATCGATGCCGAGAGCTTTCTGCGGTTTGCCTATGCTAATGTACAGCACATCAGCTTCTTCGTCATAATCCCAGTCGAGGTTTTCTTTCTTTTCAAGGATCTATATTGCTTCCATAATATTCGTCTCCTCTCGGAAGGCTTGCCTGAGTAGTATGCCGTGAGAATAAATCCATCCGTTGTTGCGACTTCCTTATACACAACGACCAAGAACTTGGATGTAAGAGGGGTTTCATCGTAAAATCTTATCGCCAGATATTCGCCGAAATCCCCCTCCTGAATCATTTCAGGGCACATCTGTCCAAAATAACTTTCCGAGGGCGACCCCGAACAGGTAAAATTTGATCGGCAGAAAAAATAACACCTGAGGGGGCCACCCATGAACCAGTTTAGCAGCATATTCGGCCAGATTCTACAGATATTCCCGAAGACCGAGTTCTACTCGGCGGTAAAGGAGACAAGGAGCGAAAAAGGGGCAAAGGGGTTTACCTGCTGGGGCCAGTTCGTCGCCATGCTCTTCTGTCAGTTGGGCCAGGCACGCTCATTGCGGGAGATCACCGGAGGTCTCTCAAGCTGCCTCGGTAAGCTCAGGCATCTGGGTATAGAAAAAGCGCCCTCCCGGTCTACGCTCTCCTACGCGAATGAGAAACGCCCCTGGCAGCTCTACGAGCACGTGTTCTATCAGCTTCTCGGCAAGTGTGCGGCCATCGCACCGGGGAAAAAGTTCCGCTTCAAGAACAAGCTGTTCAGTCTGGACGCCTCGGTGATCGACCTCTGCGCCTCCCTTTTCGACTGGGCCACTTTCCGCCGGACCAAGGGCGCCGTCAAACTCCACCTCCTGCTCGACCACGACGGTTATCTCCCTGTCTTTGCCCATATCACGGAAGGCAATGTCCATGAGATCAACATCGCAAAGGAGCTCTGCTTCCCGAGGGGATCCATCGTGGCCTGTGACCGGGGCTATACGGATTATGCCCTCTTTGCCCGCTGGACGAAGGAAGGGGTCTATTTTGTGACGAGGCAGAAGGGAAATGCCGATTATACGGTAGTAGGGGAAAAGGCAGTCCCCGAGAACCGGAACATCCTCAAGGATCAGACCATCACCTTCAACGCCTATCACTCGAAGCAACGCTACCCCTTCGCTTTGAGAAGGATTGAGGTGTGGGACGAGGAGAACAAAGAAGTTATCGTTCTTCTCACCAACCATCTCATGTTCGGTTCCACCACCATCGCCGCCGTCTACAAGGACCGCTGGCAGATCGAGATCTTCTTCAAGACTATCAAGCAGAACCTCAAGATCAAGACATTCGTCGGGACTTCACCCAATGCGCTCAAGATCCAGATATGGACGGCGTTGATCGCCATACTCCTTCTGAAGTACCTCAAGTTCAGCTCGCGCTTCGCGTGGTCCCTTTCCAACCTTATCGCCATGCTGCGATACAACCTCTTCACGTACAGGGACCTGTGGGCATGGATCGACAGCCCCTATGAGGTACCGCCCATAGTCTCGGCGGGGGAGCAGCTCGCGCTGGGACTATAGTATATTGGACAGCAGGGGCGCATATGCTAAACCGGAAAAACACCGACCTAATCCGGGATCAAGGGAATTACCCGTCCAAAAGCCTTGTTCTATAAGGGGAGCGTAACCGATTTTGGATTATCTTGGACAGCAGTGATTTCAGGGGTGGACGCTGTCTCCAGAACCTGGTGCCTCTGACCGTCCATTTCTGGGTGGCGCTCTACGATATGGGTCCAGCGTTCGCGAGTCAGCCTGATGGCAACATCATTTTTCGATTGAACGATTACCATGAGAGCCTTTCATCTCATAACATTTATTTACTTAGTGTACACCCCCTACGGGATTCACACAAGGGGCGCCTTGGGGTGTGTTGGCAGCGGTTCTTCTGCGGTCGGAGGTCTTTAAGTTGAGATTGAGTTTTCCGATAATCGGCAGCTCATCCCCGTGCCGAAGCTTTACGATAAGCCAGCCCTCTAAAGCCGATCTCAACGCACGCTCGCACTTATAAAGCGTGTCTGCCAACGCGACAACTCCAGGGAACTTGGGAATCTTCCCGTAATAAGTGCCGTCTTCGAGTTTGTCGTATACTGCCTTGGCCATTGCTTCATCGACGTATTCCAAAAGCATGAGGACCTCCATTCTTGCCGGATCACTTCATATGTGATTGCGATACCATAATAGTATTGCAGCACATGATCCCGAGCATTGGTGCATTCATTATACGCTATCCGCGCTGTCCATGCCCCACATAAACTGACAGAGATCCTAAAGACCTTGGCTATGGTCGCCATCGTGATTATGTGCTACAATAATGCATCAGGTGACACATATAACCGGGGAAGGTGTATTATGAAGAAACTGACTATACGCGAAGCCCGTCAATCGTTATCTCACCTTGAGCAACTCCTTCAAGAAGAAGGAGAGATTACCATTACTCGCCGGGGGAAACCCATCGGCCGGGTGACAGCCATAGGCGGAAAGAGAGTCATTCCCTCGCACAAGGAACTCCGTATGAAGATGGCGCCGGTCAAGACGGAAAGCCAGGTACTTATTCGAGAGGACAGGGAAGGACGATGAACGTCTATTTCGATACGAGCGCCCTTGCCAAATGGTACCTCAGGGAAGCTCGGTCCGATGAGGTCGAGGCTTACATACGGGCGAACGGGCCCGTTGCAATCAGTGACTTGACGGTCGTGGAAATGCGCTCACTCCTGGCGAGGCACCGACGTGAAAAGCACATTGATATCGGCCTCGAAGGGCAGGTCTTTGCGACACTCCAGGAAGACATACGCCAAGGCTTTCTCCTTTGTCATCCATTCCCGTCTGGGCTTGCCCTCGCGACGACAAACCTCCTCACCCTCCTGCAGGATATACCCTTAAGAACCCTCGATGCGTTGCACCTCGCTATTGCCATGGAGATGCAGGCAGATACGATCGCCACCGCGGACCGCGTCATGGCCCGAGGTGCCACGGCCTTACATATCAAAGTAGAGCAGTTTTGAAGATTTGCGTGAGCGAGGCCCTTTTACGAATAGCTCATGCTCCCCGTTGCAGTGATCGTTACCGATTCTAAGATTCGCTATCGGCTCGGTCGAGGAAAATCTACCTTTGCAGGAAGAAAGCCCGGGCAGGACCTCTTCCGGCCCCACGCGCCCGAAGGGCGGGGTTGGAGCGGGTCACGGGGTTACGGGTCACCCATTAGAGGGCACCTTGACCGAGGACAGGAATTTTAGAAAAGGTTCCATGATATAGGCCATCCTGCGTGGTGTCGCTTTCCGATTGTTCCTTGTCACGGGCTAAGCCCTGCTGCTTTCTGACCCCTGCTGCTTCTTCAAAGTTGCCTTATGGTTTTTCAGCCGCCGTCTTCCTATGTGTCGGGACCCGGAGGAGGGGGAGCAGCCTGGGGCGCCGAGGTCCCGAACTTCCCGGCCTTTTTTGCCGGCGCCTTTGGTTTTGCCGCCTTGCCCTTATCGTGGGACTTTGCCTGCCCGATAGTTCTTTCATCGTATCCTGGGCCGGGCGGCGGAGGCGGCGCCTTCTTTTCCTCCGCCGCGGCGACTTGAACGCCCAGGGCGAACCCCCGGGCGTCAGGGCGGGAAACGAAGAGCTTATCTATCTCGGAACAGAACGTGAAGATCAATGCCACTGCCCCTAAAATCATCAATCTTTTCACGGCGCATCCGCCTCCTTTGCCTTCTCAGATTTTACACTCTACTGTTTTCTTTTCCGGATGAATACGAACATATGGGCGAAGGTTCTTCAGAAGGGGCGACAACGACGGCTTGTCCTTCCCGGAATCATACCACTTCATCGATTGACTCCAGTTCTTTTGAAAGGATTCCTTCAGGAAGACGCTTGCTTCCCTGAGCATGTTGAGAGCACTATATACCTCAGCGCATTCCTGGGCGTAAAAATAATAGTTGGTGTGCATGGGGCTTGAAAGCAATTTTACCCGATGCAAAAGATCGAGAGCGTTTTTTCTATCGCCGAGGGCGGCGTAACCGTAAGCCTGGTACAGATATCCCTGCTCGGTCTGATCCTTATCGTCCGTAGTCGCCATCTTCGCAGTCCCGGCCGCTGCCTCGATGATTCCGGCTTCGATCTCTTTTTTAGCTGCTTTGCTCATCTCTTCTTTTCCGGCATCGCCCAAGAGCGTTTTCTGAATGTGGGCGTATCCAAGCAACATTGACGCCTGGCCTATTCCGTGTTCTCCTCTGTCGTTTCCATCCGAGAAGCCCTCTGCCTTGGAGCAGTATTCCTCCATCTTGTCAAACTCCGATTTGGCATCGTAGACAATACAAAAATGCAGGGCAACCCCCTTTGCCCCATCCTTTTCCGCTTCAATATACTCTTTCTCGGCCTTGTCATATTTCCCTTCTAAGAAATAGGCGTCACCCAATTCTTTGTGAGCCTCTGCAAAGTTGGGTTCGAGGCGTATCGGAGCGTGTCAATGAAAATGAGACACTTCCAGCAAGTATTTAGTGTACCTCGCCATCGCTCCCGGACGATGGCTTGTTGATCCAGACGGCGTCAGGCAGCGACGCCGGTTTCGGTATCCTCCCCTTGAACCGTTCCGGATGTTTTTCGTAGGCAGCTCGCAGCACGTCCTTACGACCTTCGATGATCCTGGACGCCCTTCCATAATGGACATCCTCGGGGGTGAGAAGACCCAACCCCAGATGGTAGTGTTCGTTATTGTACCAGGGGAAGAATGTCTGGCAAAAAGCCCTGGCATCCTCGATGGAGCCGAACCTCTCCGGAAATTCCGGTCGGTACTTCATTGTCTTGAACTGGGATTCGGAATAGGGATTGTCATTACTGACCGAGGGCCTCGAATGACTCCTGGTGACGCCAAGATCGGCCATGAGCAAGGCAACGGGTTTTGACGTCATGCTCGACCCCCTGTCCGCATGGATCAGGAGTTGATCCGGTTGGATCATTTGCTTGGCACAGGTCTCCGCGATCAGTTTACGGGCAAGGGCGGCGAGCTCTCTGTGGGCCACCATCCACCCCACTACATAGCGGCTGTAGATGTCGAGGATCACGTAGAGATAAAAGTAGGTCCACTTTACCGGCCCCTTGAGCTTCGTGATGTCCCAGCTCCACGCTTCGTTGGGCGCTCTTGCAAGGATCTCCGGCTTTGTATACCGGGGACGGGATACCTGCCTTCTCCTTTCTTTCAGCTCATCCTCTTTTTCAAGGATCCGGTACATGGTGCGCACCGAACAGAAATAGCTCTTCTCATCGAGAAGGGCCGCGTAGATTTCCCGGGGCGCCTTGTCGATGAAGCGATCCGTATGAAGGATATCGAGCACCTCATTCCGTTCCTCGAAGGAGAGAGCCAAAGGGGAGAGGCGGCATGAGGGTTCTTTCTCATGTGGGTGCTGCCATCGGTAGAAGCCCGCACGGGATACGTCGAGGGCGTTGCACGCCGGGCGGATACCCACTTCATGGGCAAGCGACGCGGTAATGTTCATGACTTCTCCTCGCTGGACCCCTTGAGCAGCTCGGCCACTTTTTTTTGGACATCGATGATGAGCTCCGCCTGCTTGAGCTTATGCGCGAGTTTTTCATTCTCCCTTTCCAGTTCGGTAATACGGCGCACATGGGGATCCGCTTTTTGCGCAGCAGGTCCTCTCTTTTTGGGAATGAGGCCCTGGGCAACCTGACGCCGCCACGAGGTGAGGCTCGACGAGTAGAGACCTTCCCTGCGCAGGAGGGCTCCGATCTGGCCGGGCTCGGTACAGTCTGTCCGCCTCCTTGAGGATACGGAGCTTATACGCCGCCGTGAATTTGCGGCGCACCGTCTTCTCCGGCACCTCCGGATCAGGGACTGCCTTGGGGTGTGCCATCACTGAATTCTTCTCTTCCATGATCGTTCTTTCCTTCCCGCCCTCAGAGTCTAAACTATTGGGTGGGAAGTGTCTCACTTATATTGGCACAGAGGGTATAGCCTCCGTGTAATCCCTAATACCATGATCTGGTTGGGAGGTGACGTAGCAGGCTACACCCAAGGCATAATAGAGTTTCGCTCTGATATTCTTGTTCTTTTCACTCTTGATAAGCTCATCTACTTCCTTTTTATTCTCCAGGTACTGCCTCACCTCATTCAAGTACTTCCTGTTTGCGTATCTAAAATACTCGATCGAGTAGATTTTCAGAAGGGCCGCGTGGGCAAGAGCAAGCTTCTTATCGAGACGCAACGCTTCTTTGAAGCGCTCTATCGCCTCCTGTATGTTTTCTTCCCTGTGCTTCTGTTTCCGGGCTTTTTCATAGGCGATTACTCCGAGGTTGTAGCAATCGTACGCTGATTTTTCTCCATTGGATACGGCCTTCGAAAAATGCTTTTCAGCGGATGCAAGATCGTCTTTGTTTCCGCTCACCGAGTATTTATTTAAATCGTTAAAGCCGTTTACGCGCTCGTAAAGCATTTGATAAGATGAAATATTCATTGTCTTGTTCGAGAAAGTGCGCAGGATGTTAAACGATGCCTCACGGGCCAAATCGTAGAGGTCCGACGCGCTGTTCACGGAGCGAGTAATCGTTATCGGCGTATCGCCATCGCCTGAAGGAGATTTTTGGATGGATAGCCTAACTTCCTTATCATATTTTTCGATGGTCCCGGTAATTCTGGCCTTGCCGTATTCGGACCTGAAGAGGGACGTAAGGTATTCGAATATTGTCGAAATCGAAAGGGATTGCCTTCCGAAGGAAACAGGCAAAGACGGACTGAATTTTTCGACAGATATTTCTTCCATCGCCTCCCTATCGCCTATAACTGTGGGTATCCCTTTGTCGTCCTTGTTGAGGAAGCCGAATTCTCCAATATCGCAGATGTTCTTGTTGAAGGTTTGCGCGACATTATTCAATTCAATTTCCAACGTTTGAGAAAAAGCTTCGCCAAGCGACTGGAGCTGCTTGTCGGGAGAAACGGTCGCCAGGGGCATGAGAACGATCGATTTGCGCACTGTGAGGAGAACGCGAGGGACTTGAACGCAGGTCCATATTATAAGAATAAGGGCAAAAGCGATCTTGAGCAGTAGGACGATGTTCTTCCACGCCTTCTCGACCTTTTGAATGGAACAGGTTTTGTGAAGAAAGGCCTTTGTGTTTGCTATCAATTCTTTGAGAAAGGGCAAGTTAATCACCTCCTGCAGGCAACTTCGCGGACGTCATTTCCCGGCGTGACTTGTTTCGGAGAAAGAAAGCAGAGCAGGACCGCGCGCACGGAAATAAGAAGCACTGAACATTGGGAATCAACGTCCCAAGCTCACTCACCCCCACTCATTTTGTGGCTGCCTGCTGTTTTTGCGCCACCAAGTGCTCCGCAATTAATTGTGCCTGAAAGCGGCTGATGGTGTCAGGGTCGGTGAATATCGTCTGCGTGTTGTTTTGTGCCGTGTAGCCCGGGCCGCCGGCGACGACAAAGGTGCCGACAAAGGTGCCCTCGCCCGAGGCCGACCAGTTGGTTGAGCCTTCGCCGCCTACCTTACCATCGGCCACGAAGCCCTTGGTGTGACTGATCTGATGGGTGAGGGACTCGCCGACGGTAAAGTGTGTGTTGAACGCTGCCAAGTTCTTTGCCTTGTCGGCGTCGAGCAGTGCCTTCTCATGTCTTCCGCCCGACTGGCTCTTGTCCAAAGTGATCAGCATGCTGATTTGTCGATCCAGAGCTTTCTCCATCAGGATGTCGTTGAGTTCCTCGTCGTCGAACCCGAACATGTTGAGGTACAACGAGACGCTCACGCGAGACAGAACATGTTTGAGGATGTCGTGAACATTGTCACGACCCACGTAAAACAGGTGGAAATCCTTACTGGCCGTGGTCGCGTACGCCTTCTCCTGTGTATATTGCTGGAGGTCCAACAGGGTGAAGGTCTGTAGGCTTTGCGATTTATCGCCGATTGCATTGCTGGAACTGATTTCAGTAGTTGTCATATTCGTGTCTCCTTTTACGAAGTTGGAATCATGCGACCAGAGGACCGTCGATACTCTCTCCTATCCCATGGCATCAAGCGCCTTCGTCCCAGCCTTTTCCAGTACGTATCTTCGGGATAGCGTTGTTCTTGACAAACATTGGGCAAAGTCCAATCTACCAAAGTTTCCATTCTCAAATCACCTACCCATATAGGTAGGAGGAAGCCCAGTTGAGGAAAACCTCTCTTTACGGGAAGCGCTGCGGGAGATCGCAATCCACTGCAGGTTCGCTGCGACCGGTTGACGATCTGCGCCGGGGGGAACGGTGGGGGACGTGTCAATTACTTCCCCCCAAGCCCGTTTGGCCCCGCCCTGAAGCCAAGGCTTAGAGGGCGTTGGGTCTTGACATTGGTTTCATACATACTTACGGAATAAGCAGCATCCAAAAAGCCAAACCATCCGCGTGGGTTGGACGGAAAGCAATAAGACTTGGGTACAGCTATGTGCTCATTAGCCGGGAACAAGGTATTCCCAGGCACAGGCACAATCATCATGCGAGGAGGCATCCTATGAAAAAGTGTTTGGGGATACTGATGGCGCTGTTTTTTCTTCTCGCTGCGTTGAGCAACGCTCGCGCACGGTCGGGTTCTGTTTCCTGGACCGATATCCACGGAAACTTCTGGCTCTTCGGGGGACAGGGCTACGATTCAAACGGCAATTATGGCTACCTCAATGACCTATGGAAAGTCAATGGGACAAACTGGACCTGGGTGTCGGGGAGCACTACGGGCGGTCAGGCAGGCAGCTACGGTACGCAGGGCGTCGCGGCTCCGGGGAATGTCCCGGGGGCACGGTGGGCGTCTGTTTCCTGGACCGATGCCCAGGGCGACCTCTGGCTCTTCGGGGGACAGGGCTACGATTCAAACGGCACTTATGGCTACCTCAATGACCTGTGGAAATTCAATGGGACAAACTGGACCTGGGTGTCGGGGAGCACTACGGGCGGTCAGGCGGGCAGCTATGGTACCGAGGGCGTCGCGGCTCCCGGGCATGTCCCGGGGGCACGGTCTGGTTCTGTTTCCTGGACCGATGCCCAGGGCGACCTCTGGTTCTTTGGGGGACAGGGCTACGATTCCGCTGGGAACCAGGGAGACCTCAATGACCTGTGGGAATTCGCCGGGACAAACTGGACCTGGGTCTCCGGCAGCAGTACGGTAGACCAGGGAGGGAAGGGCGCCGGCGCTCCTACTGTTGTCCAACACGTAGATACCAACATGGCCGGCTCCGCGCAGGTAACGGGGAAGACTATCGCAATGCCTAATCCCACCATCTCCGGCAACTGCCTCGTGGTAGCGATCTTCTGGCAGTGGACGGCTAACAACGCCATCCAGGTATCGGGTATTAAGGACGATGCCCCCGGAGGCAGCAATACGTATGCCGTCGCGAAGAACGTGCAGGACCAGACACATGGTCAACAAGTGAGTATCTACGTAGCCCAGGGTGTAAAGGCCGGGACGAGGAACATCGCCGTCAGTTTCGGCGGCGCGGGGTCCAGCTACACGGTCGTCAAAGTGACCGAGATAGCCGGGATTTCTGCGACGGCGGCCGTCGACAAGACTATCGGTGCCGTGGTGAGCGGCTCGTCCATCGCGGCGGGATCGTTCACACCTGCGCAAAGTGGTGATTTCATCTACCAGGTGGCCTTCCAGAATTCGCTCAGTACGCCCGCCTTTTCCGGAAAAGGTCCTGCGAATGTATCTTTTACGGCAGGCACTTCTCCTTCGCGATGGTCTTTCATGCCCGGCGGCGTGAACAGTGCGGATGGCCATGCCATACAGTACCTCGTGTATAACTCTGCCAACTCAATTGATCCGACCTTCAACGACAGCGGCACGAATGCCAATTACATCACGGCAGCGGTAGCTTTCAAGCCTAACAACACGCAAGGCGGCGTTTCGGGAACGGGGATCAGGGTCGTCGCCGCGCAGCACGTGATTCTCAGCGGAAATATTGCTCAGACCTCGGCGCAGGTGAAGCAGTTCGTCACGACGGGGAACCTGCAAATTTGCCTCTCCCCTTCAGGAGATGGGATTTCGGGCATATCGAGCACAAGGGGCGGCTGGACCAAGCGCGCATCGCAAAAGGCGCCCGGGATGGTCGAGTACGCCGATGTGCTCGATTCCGTAAACCAGAGCGCCGGTACACAAGACTTGACGGTAACGTTCAACAGTCCGGGGAACGCGCCGGTGACCTACGGATATCCTCACGATATCATCCTTCTCGATGTCGCGGGAGCGGCCGCGGCCCCCTATGACAGGTCGGCCGTTACGACGGGGGACCAGACTTCCGGCTCATATCTCTCCATCCCGAACCTCATCACGCCCTCGACAACGAACGGCCTCCTCGTCGCGGTCATGGCTCAGTTGAATTATGCCCTGACGACCATCTATTCTCCCGCCGCGAACCAGTACAACATCAATACCCTGGACGCCAAGGAACCACCTTACACCCTCGATGACTGCGCTGCGGGATGGGGCATCATGTACAACGCCACGACAGGAACCGTATCGTGGGACTGGAACGTGACAGGGCCGGTCGGGAGTTGGGCGGCAGCCGCTGCGGCATATAAGCATCAATAAGGAGGCGACGCCGTCATCAATGCAATAAGGGAATAGAGGGGGGACATAAGGGCATTTCCCTTTCTGCCACCGGTCGGCGATAAAACAAACCGTTCTTGACCCTCCATCACGGAGAACGTCACCTCGTGGCCTTCCACGGACCGGCCGCTGAATGGACATTTATTCTTGACCTAAGACATCTTCTAAAACATGAAACTGCTTCTTCGGCGTATCATCGGTGGCCGGCGATCGACGCGTTCGGTCATGCAGACGTGGTCATCAGCAACGCAGGCGTCTATTCCTCGGGATCTGTCCGGGAATTATTGACCTATGAGCCCCTGCAAGCTGGTCGAGGCTTTCCCGGCCCGTCAGTCTCTCTTGCGGCCGCTGACCAACATTACTTTCGTCTTTCGTTGGTCCAGCCCTCGGTGACTACCTGCAGGGCGATATAGCACTGTAGGTCGGGACCGTAGCGCAGGCTCCGGCCGGCTGAAAAGAGCAGGTTATATCCCTCGGTCAACTTCAACGTGCCGCCCAGGTTGAAGCCTGTATCGTAGGGATCACCCACATTCGTGGCGGTATTGGTATACAGCTCTACTCCCAGTTCTAGGCACTCGCTGATTCTCCTGTTGAGGACGGCGCCCCCGTACCAAAAATCCCGCGTATCTTTCGCTGTCTGTATCCAGTATCCGAGATTGCCGTAAAGCGTCCACTCACCCCACGTCTTCTGTGGCACAAGAGGCAACAGGTACGAGGGTTTGCCGTCTCCCAGGCCCTTGTTCCCGACAGCCGCCGGAAAGGCGATCTGAGGATAGGTGGCCAGAAGGAAAAGCTTTTCATCCTGCTCGTAAAAGCGCCACTTGACGCCTACGAGCGTGTCTGGTAGCCCTGGTGGCTGTTTTTGGCCTTCCGGGCTGGCATAGAGGTAAGGAGATTCAACCTTGAGTTGCACGTTTGGTTTGTAGCCGTAGTTGATGTCAAGAAGCGGCATCTGCATGGTACGATCATGTCCTGTTTGCTGCAGGGTGAGCGCATTATTGATCTCGAACCCGTGCCATTCCGGCGTCTCCGGGTCGTCTGTGACAAAGGGCGGACCTCCGAAGACTAGGGAGGGGACAAAGAAAAGGCAGATAACCAGGCACAGTATCAGCGAAGCTGCTCCAGGGTACAAACCTGACGGTAAGGCGACATAGCTGCTTTTCACGTTAATCACGCAATGTGAGATATCGATACTGTGCTGATGGGCTAATATTCTGTTTTCCCTTTGCTGTCTTGCCTGCTTGTTCGGCTTCCCGCTGCGAATCTTCTTCATGACAAGTCGGGTTTTTGTCGGGATAGGTTACATCTTCACGAATAGTATTTGTGATCATGCTTATCCCGATTGCAGTTTCTCACGCCTAAGGACATATTTCAATTCGGTCAACTGTATACCCCACACTCGCGCCGGCGCGGACCGGCTGAAGACACGGCAATAGTAATGATACGATAGCGTTACGCGCGTGCGACCCGGTTCCTTATTGCGGCGGCCGACGAGTGTCCTTGCACGAGGGGCGGACAACGCATACATTAATTTCGTGCGGTGATCGCGCGAAGGAGAATACCAAATTTACGGCAAGGAGTTCCGCATGTTCGAAGTAAGCGAAGAAGCATCTGAAAAGATCAAACAGTTCCTGGAAGGACGCGAAGGGCTTCGCACCATCAGAATCCTGATGACCGAAGGAGGGTTTAGAGGTCCCTATCTCGTGATGGGTCTCGATGAGCAAAAGGAAAATGATAAGGTTTTCACGGAGAGAGGTGTGACGTTTCTTATTGAAGAAGGACTCTTTGACAGGGTAAAACCCATAAGTATTGACTACACCCACTCCGCTTTTGGTCCGGGCTATACGCTAAAGTCGGAACTTTTGAAGGACCTGAAGGACGTTAACGTAGGATGTCACGAAATTTGCGAAAGTTGCCGGGATTTCATCAAGTAGGCTGACTTTGGACCGGACAGAGCACGTCTCATATTTCTTCTAACTTCTTACCCATCCCCATCCGTCCCGGTTGACAAGGTGGCAGGATATAGTATAAATAAGTGGACATATTTCACTGGAGGGGTTTATGTATTTCGAGGCGGCCGGCATCGCGAACACGGAAAAGACCCTGGAACTTGCCTTTCGCTATGCGAGAGACAACGGGGTGACGCATATTATCGTCGCCTCGACCACCGGCCATACTGCCCGTATGCTGATGGAGCGCTTCCCCGAGCAGCCTTTCACGATTGTCGTGGTTACCCACAATACAGGATTCAAGACCCCGGGAGGGCAGGAGTTTCCGGCAGAACTCAGGGACGAGCTGACCGCCCACGGGATAAGGGTGCTCACGGGGACAATGGTGCTGCGCAGCCTCGGCACCGCCATCAGGGGGCTTACAGGTTACTCGCAGCAGGACCTGGTTGCGTCGACCCTCCGCATGCTTGGTCAAGGCATCAAGGTGTGTGCGGAGATCGCTGCCATGGCGTGCGACGCGGGCCTGGCGCCGCCTGGAGACGTTATTGCAGTCGCGGGCACGGGTCAGGGGGCGGATACGGCATGCCTCATAAAAAGCGACTCTTCGAATAGATTTTTTGAGATAAAGGTACGCGAGATCCTCGCGAAGCCAAAGGAGTTCTGATGATCTCACAGAGAGCAAGGTCTTTGAAACCATCACCCACGCTCGCCATCGCGGCGAAAGAGAAGGCGCTCAGGGCGCAGGGCCTCGATATCGTCGGCTTTGGGGCCGGCGAGCCAGATTTCGATACACCGAATCACATCAAGAAGGCCGCTATAGACGCAATCATGGACGGCTTTACCAAATATACCCCCGCGGCCGGCATGGAGGAGCTGAAGGACGCCATCATTGCCAAGTTCAAGAGAGACAGCGACCTCGAGTACACGCGGGAAGAGGTCATCGTGACGTGCGGCGGGAAACACGCGCTCTATAATCTCTTTCAGGCGGTTTTCCAGGAAGGCGACGAGGTTATCGTGCCCACGCCCTATTGGGTCTCCTATCCCGCCATGATCGAGCTTGCCGGGGCAACGCCCGTCTTCGTGGAGACCCACGAGGAGGAGGAATACCAGCTCACTGCGGAGATGGTGAAAGGGCATCTCACGGAGAAGACCAGGGGGATCGTCCTCAACTACCCGTCCAACCCGTGCGGCGCCGTCTACTCTCTGCGGAACCTTGAGCAGATAGGCAAGCTTGCCGTGGAGCACGGTTTCTATCTCATCTCCGATGAGATCTACGAGAAGCTCGTGTATGACGGTTACAGCCACACCAGCATCGCATCTCTGGGCGGGCCTATCAAGGAGGCGACCATCATCACCCACGGCGTTTCCAAGACCTACTCGATGACGGGCTGGAGGATCGGCTTCGCAGCCGGGAACAGAGAAGTGATCCAGGCAATGAGCAATATCCAGAGCCAGAGCACATCCAACCCCGCCTCCATATCGCAGAAGGCGGCGATAGCGGCCCTGAGCGGCCCACAGGACTTCGTCGGTTTTATGGTCAGGGAGTTCGTGAAGAGAAGAGACGTGTTTGTCGCGGGGCTCACCGGTACGGAAGGGGTGAGCTGCTTCAACCCCAAGGGCGCTTTCTATGTCTTTCCCTCTTTCAAGGGGCTCGTAGGCAGGACGTACAAGGGGAAGAGGGTCACCTCTATTGCCCAGTGGACGGATATACTCCTTGAAGATTTCCACGTGGCCGTGGTGCCGGGCACCGAGTTCGGCAAAGAAGGGCATCTCAGGCTCTCCTTCGCGACATCGATGGAGATCATCGAGAAGGGCATCGAAAGGATCAGGAAAGCCGTCAACGCGCTCGACTAGGCGGGAGGAGGAACGTAGCGGAAATTGGCGGGAAAGGGCCGGAGGCAGGGAAGGGGGGGGTCAACCCTCAGGGAGGTTTTGCGGGACCTTATAATAGGTGAAGTTAAGAAGATCCGCCACTACCACACCGTCTTCGTAGACGTCGATGATGTTGATGCAGCCGTACCCCTGGCCCATCCTGAAAAGCCTGTGGAGTCTCATGTCGAGGAGGGCGAAGATCATGATCCTGAGTATCCCAGCGTGGGCGACGATGGCGACCTGATGCCCGGTGTGCTCCGCGATGATCTTCCGCAAGGCGCTCATGCTCCGCCCTCGCGCACTCTTGAATGATTCACCCTGAGGCGGGGGGTAGGTTCCGGGGTCCTTGAGCCACAGGCGTAGGTCTTCGGGATAGCGCTCCCTGATCTCTTCGAAGCTCAGGCCTTCCCAGACCCCGAAGTCCACCTCGTCGAAGGCCGGCGACTTCTCTATATCGATCCCCTGACTGGTCGCGATGATCCTCCCGCTGTCGATGCTCCGTGAAAGGGTTGACGTATATATCCGGTCCAGCGTGAATGCGGAGAGAAAGGACGCGGCCCCGTGTATCCGCAAGATGCCGGTCCTGGAAAGGGGTATGTCGGTCCTCCCCTTATAGACCTTCTTCGTTTCTTCGTCCACCGTGTTCCCGTGTCGTATGAGGAAAAGTCTTGTCATGTCAGGTTTCGTCTCCTTAAAACCAGAGGAATGCTATTGCAAGAAAGAGCAGGTCTGCTATCTCGGCTGCGGCCCCCAGGTTGTCCCCCGTAAGGCCGCCGAATTTCCGGTTGCAAAAATAGACCCAGAGCATGCTGAATGCATACAGGCAGAGGCAGGGAAGGAAGAGGAAGGCTACGCCCGGCGCCAGGGAGAGGGATGGACAAAGCCAGGTGGCGGCCAGTGTCGCGACGGCGAGCAGGAGCCACGACAGCAGGTACGTCCGTCCGTCCATTCCTTCAATGAAGATCCTGCCGAGCCCACCGGAGGCCGCTGGCTGACCGTGGAACAGGGTGGGTATCATGGCCCATCTTGAAAAGACGGGCATCAGGAAGAGGAGATACGCCGTCTCCCAGATGCCGTATTTCGCGAAGAGAGCGCTGATGAAGAGGTATTTCACCAGGAGGGTCATCACGATGGCGGTCACGCCTATCGCGCCCGTTGCGCTGTCTTTCATGACGGAAAGCCTTTTCTGCCGGTCCAGCGCTCCGTCGCCTGTCGATTTGACGGCAATGGCGTCGAAGGTGTCGGCAAGGGCATCCAGGTGAAAGCCGCCGTTGACGATGGTCAGCACGAGGAGCACGAGGCCGCTTGCGAGAGTGGGGGGGAAGAGGCGGACCGCGATCAGAGCCGCACAAGCGGCGATGATCCCCTGCAAGCCCCCGGCCCACGGAAAGAACGCGGCGGAGCGGGCCATATCCCGCTGCGTCACTTCACCTTTTACGGATATGGGGATGATGGTGAGGAACTGGACCGCGAGCAGAAAGGACTTCATGCGCCCTTTTTCCTCCCCGGAGGTGTGCCGCCCACCCGCCTGCCAGATCTCCTCACAGTTTCTCCTTAGCTAATGCAGTTTCTCATAAAACGTGAGAAAGTATGTGGAATAATTGATACATGTTGCTCCATCAGAGCGATGCGTCCCCTGCAGATCCCCTAGTTGACCAGGCCGTCACAGGCAGGTCCCCTGTGCCTCATGGAATATCATACGGCATCACCATGACGGCTTTTTGCCCAACATGTTTCAGATCCCGGATGTCGTCTCCCTCCACTGCCCAGATGAGTATGCTTGTCCTCCTGTACCATGTCCGAAGGGTTAATTGCAAGCCTTTTCTATCCCCCTTTTCTATCCCCCGGATCCATGCCTATCTTCATCCGGTCCAATGAGTTGTTTGGCTATTCTTGATGGCGGGTCGAGGGTGCGGATTGAGATGGTCGGTATTCTTTACAATTCCCACATTCTTTACATGTTCGCTTTCTTGAGAGACGGTCGGGCTGTTTGTTTTCACGGGCGAACGGTTTTTACCTCGTTGCAGGAGAGGCGGCCGTGCGAAAGCCCGTCGGTTTTATTTACATGCGGGTGAAGTCTCTTCTGCAAAGAAAGGTGCTATTGCGCGGATGGGGGTTCTGCGACAGACTGGCACAAAACTTGCATAAACTAATCATAGAGGGAGGTGGAGCCATGAATGATCGCACGGTGAGACACATGGTAAACATCCTCATGGAATCACCGTTCTATCTTGGCCTGACCTTGGAGGAAAGACATCAGCTTATCAAAGACCTCCTCAGCATGTATTCCCTTGTCCCCGACGTCGGACCGGAGCGGGGGTCCACGGAAGAGTCGGGCGCGAACGCGGAATAGCGCCCCATTCGCGCCCAATTTTCCTTGACGGCCGGCGATTTTCGTCTTATCTATATAGACAGGCATCCGATCCTCACTTTTCGAAAAAGCCGTGGCTGACCGGGTGCAAAGTGACCGCAAGAGACCAACGCTGACGTGCAGCAACTGCAAAGGGGAGGCCGTGCACCATCACCACTCATCGATCACAAGGTTTCTTTCAGTAAGAGATCAGGCTGTCATTGCGCTGCTATTCCTCACCCTGCTTCTTGGCGCAGGCGTCCATCCCGGATATGGGGCGTCGCCTGATCTGGCGACGGCAATAGTGGACGTGGCGAAGAAGAACATCCCCGCCGTGGTCCACATTGAGGTGACCGAGCGCAAAGAGGTGCCGAACCCGCTGCTGCCTTTTGAAAAGGACCCCTTCTTCCGCCAATTTTTCGGTAACCGAAAGATGCCGAAAACACACCGGGAAGAGATAAGAGGACTTGGGTCGGGCATGATCATCGACAGCCAGGGATATATTCTCACGAGCTATCATGTCGCGGGAGGCGCCACAAAGATAGAGGTCCAGCTCTCCAGCGGCAGCAGGTATCCCGCCAAGCTCGTGGGCGGCGATCCCAAAACCGATCTGGCGGTCATCCGCATCAGCGCGGCTGAGCCCCTGCCGGCTGTTTCCTTTGGTGATTCGGACAAACTGGAGGTGGGTGAGTGGGTCGTTGCCATCGGTCATCCCCGGGGTCTCGACCAGACGGTGACGCAGGGCATCATCAGCGCCAAGCACAGGCGCGGCATCCTGGATCCGACCAGCTATCAGGATTTTCTACAGACCGACGCGCCGATAAACCCCGGCAACAGCGGAGGCCCTTTGCTCAACTTGAGGGGGCAAGTGATCGGCGTCAACACGGCGATTGCGACGGAATCGGGCGGTTCGGAGGGCATAGGATTTGCCGTGCCGAGCAATATCGCCCTCCACATAGGAAAGACGTTGATTGCTCACGGCAAAGTGGAGCGGGCGTGGCTCGGGGTGACCATGGAGGAGTTGGCGCCGACGAAGGCCAGGTCTCTCGGACTGGAGGGCGCGAAAGGGGCGCTCGTGGTCGCGACGGTTAAGGGAGGGCCGGCGGACAGGGCGGGCATTGCAAAAGGGGATGTTCTTATCGCCTACCAGGAAAGGCCTGTGCTCGATGCGGGGGCGCTCCAGAACGCGGTCGCCCTGACGCCGATCGGCAACCGCGTGAAGGTGACGGTGCTGAGAGGCGGAAAGCGGCTGGATCTCATCATTGCCGTAGGAGATATGAGCGACGCGGCAAAGGCGTTTTCCGCGTCTGCAAATATGCGGCTAGGCGGATCATTTCGTGATCTCACGGCTAAAGAAACGGAGAAGCTGGGTTTAGATGAAAACGCGGGGGTTGTGATCGCCTCGGTCGAGCCTAAGGGACCGCTCGGCCAAGCCGGTTTCGAACAAGGAGACATTATCCTGAAGATCAACGGCAGGACGGTGAGCAACACGGGTAACCTAGCTGAGATCGTCGCCACGCTTCCCTCCGGTGGGCAGGTAAGTGTCCTCGCCGCCGATCCGAAGAAAGGGGTGGCGGGAACGGTGAAAGTGACATTGAGGTAGTCGAAGAGACCGGCGCAGGGTCCTCTGTTTCGGATCGGCGGCGGATTGAGAGTGTGCGCTATGCTGAAAGGAGGATTGTTAGATGAATGTTCACGACGTCGTTAACTTTGCCATCAGGATAGAGGAGAACGGGGAGCAGTTCTACCGGGAGGCAGCAGGGATCGTTACCGATCAGCCTGTGAAAGAATTGTTCGAACGGCTGGCAAAGGAAGAAGTAGCGCACAGGAAGACCTTCGAAAGGCTGTTGTCGGGCCTTGGCGACTACCGGCCGCCTGAAACATATGAAGGAGAGTACTTCGCGTATCTGAGAGACTTTATCGACGGCAAGGCCGTGTTCAAGGACCACCCGAATATCGCGCAGTTGGCAAAAGCGAGCAGCATCACGGGAGCACTCGATTTCGCCATCCGGCGGGAGACGGACTCAATTCTCTATTATCAGGAGATCAAGAGGTTTGTGGGCGCAAGGCATATCGAAGCAATAGATCTTATCATCGACGAAGAAAGAATGCACTTTGCCTTGCTATCGAAATTGCGAAGAGAAGCGGCCGGTTCCTGAGCCGTCCTCCGTATTTTAGGGATCAAACCCGGTTTGACGCTTTAGCGACCACAATTTCGTCACACGAGAAACCTTGTGGAAGCCCCTTCGATGTCGGGCGTATCTCTCGACGTGCGCTCGACCGAACGAACAAAGAGACGGGGAGAAAGGCGCCGGCGCTTATTTGGCCGACAGGGAATGGGGCTGTATGCCTGACGTATCGATATTGTACTTTTTGATGCGGCTGTAAAGGCTCGGCCTGCTCACCTTCAAAAGCTTGGCTGCCTTCGAGATATTGTTGCTGCAAAGTTGAAGGATCTCTTTCACTTTCTGCGCCTCCACGTGATTAACCTCTTCCTTCAAGGGGACAACTCCCGGTGATGTAATTGCTTTTGCGCCGTTTATGCCGAGGTCGGCGACGCTGATGGTTGTGCCGTCAGACATGACTATGGCCCGGCGTATCTTGTTGATCATTTCTCTTACGTTACCCGGCCAGCTATAGGATTCTATGGCGTCGAGGGCTTTCTTTGTGAAGGCTTTTGTCAACCCCATCTCGGCCGAACACCTGTTAAGGAAGAATTTGGCGAGGAGCACGATATCGTCGCCACGGTCTCGCAAAGGAGGTAAATTGATCGCAAATTCGTCGAGCCTGTAGTAAAGATCACTCCTGAATCTGCCCTCCTGTATCGCGAGGTCAAGGTCGCAGTTGGTGGCTGCAATGACGCGGACGTTCACCCTTTTCCCGCTGGTCGCGCCCACTCGCTCCACAATCCTGTCCTGAAGGAATCGCAATAGTTTAGCCTGAAGGCTCATAGGCATCTCGCCTATCTCGTCGAGAAATACGGTTCCTCCGTCGGCGGATTCCATTTTTCCCTTTTTGGTCGCATACGCCCCGGTAAAGGAGCCTTTCTCATGCCCGAAAAGCTCCGCTTCCAGCAGGTTTTCCGGTATCGCGGCGCAGTTGATCGTGACAAAGGGCCTGTTTTTCCTTGTGCTCCTCTCGTGAATGGCAAGGGCCGTCAGCTCCTTGCCTGTGCCGCTTTCGCCCAGGATCAATACGGACAGCTCGGTTTTTGCCACCTTCCGTATTTTGGAAAATATCTCAAGCATGTGAGGGCTGGTGCCCACAAAATTCTGCATCTCTTCGGTGATCCCGACTTTCAGCAGGTCGCCATCAACGAAATTGACGAGTTTCTGCAACTGTTCCAATTTCAACTCCTTCACCCTGTTTTCAAGCCTTTTGACCACTACCATCTTTTCATGGTATTCAAAGTATCCCTGTTTCTCGATCATCAGATCCCAGCCGCAGTTTTTGCAGACCTGCGGCATGACCGTATAACGTTGGCCGCAGAAAAGGCACACGCCCGCGGGAATAAGGTTGTCGACAATATATTGCCAGAGCTTAAGCTTTGTGGCCCGGGCAACATCACAAAAAGACAGGGCATAACCGTCCGCCTCCTTTCTCACGATATTAGCGGCGTGCTCAAGAACGCCCTGCTGCGGAAGCTCATAACGTATGACGAACCCGTTGGGAAGGGACTTTCCGTCGAAAGCAGGGATGGAGTTCCTCACGAAAGCGCCGTCGAGGCCAAGGGTTACTATGAGGATGTCCTTTTTCTCGGCGCCTATTTCGATTTCGGCCGGGAGCTTCATTTCAACTCGTGGACTGAAACGCACGGTGACACTCCTTTTAGCAGTGTGTCTGAGACAAGGATAATTGGTCCACGGAAGTCTGTCAACGACTCAGAGGTTGCACAACGAAGGCCGGGTCGCATAACTATAGGTGAATAAGCTTTGATCGACAAAAGTCTTAACACTATTTACCCACGGCCCAGGCGGTATATCAGACCCCTTCTTTTCCCCTCCACGCAACCGGAGGCATTGTCCGGAAGCCTTAGTCGACTGCCTCAGGCACGGCTCTTGCCCTTTTACGCGAAGGGGTCCGGGTGCATCGGCCTCTTTACACCTATTCGCCAAAAGTTTACACCCGTCGGTTTCCCCTCAACAATATCGCTAATAATATCGACTGGTTGACATTGGCACGCCCCTTGCTCGTCAGGATAGTCTGTCATTGAGGTGAGGATGCGCGTACTTGACGCAGAGAGGAGGTATATCAGGACATGGGGGTAAGAGCCGCCGATGCTATCCATTTCCTTCTTCGTCTGTTAATCTTTCTCCTTCTTCTCTGTTTTCTTCCGGCTGTTCCCACTGCGGAAAGACCTCTCCCTTTTGATGGGGCTGAAGCGTCGTCGCATCTGCGCGCCCCTCCAGAGGTTTTATCCACGCAGGCAATGGAGGCGATTTTCGCCGGAGGAGGATCGTGGGGGCTTCAACGGCTTAACCTGATGGCACAAACCCTACCGGAGAAGATCATCCTGTGGGACGAAGGCCCCGCGAGCAAGGCAATGCCTGTTGCCCAGCTTCCCTGAGGTCTGTCTTACGGTGCGAGACCTTTGACTCATGTAACGAGACATTATCTCATTGAGCAAGACATCGGGCAGGTCGGGCCCTGTCTGCACGTTGTGGGTAATACCCGCGTATAGACTGAAGAAATCAGAGAGAAGAGCATGAGGGGCATGCAGGTGGGCATGTGGCATGATTATTGTAAGTATTTGTGACAGTCATTCATAAGCATTTACACGTCGGGGACGGTTTTCTCTTTCACGCAGCAAAATACGACAATGAGAGTCTTTTCAAGACCAGGAGGGGGATGATGACAATCAAGCTTGCCATCGTGTCGAGCAATCGTCTCTTTTGTGAAGGGGTGCGGAAACTGGTCGAGGGAGATTCTGAAATAGTGATTACCGGCGAGCCGGAACCTGTCGCCGGCTTTCAGGGCCTGGTCGAACTTCAAAGCGACGTCGTCCTCATCGACCAGCCTGCGCTCTTTGCCATACCCCGCCACATTTTGATCGAGGACGGCTTCAGCGCCAAGTTTATCATGGTGGAAAGCAGGGGCGAACCGTTCTTGATCGACGCGGAGCTTATAGGGCTCATTTCAAAAGGCGTGATAGCGGGAATTCTTTGTGCCGAGGCCGACGGAGAACTGTTGAAGAAGGCCGTAAAAGTGGTTGCCTCCGGGGACCTATGGCTGGACCACCTGACTATCAAAAACATCCTTACCCAGGCCATGTCGGTGAAAAAGAACGTGACGAGACAGGAATCGGAGATAGCGGAGCTTATCACGAGAGGCTATTGCAACAAGGAGATCGCCAGGGAGCTTAAGATTGCGGAAGCCACCGTAAAGTCGCACTGCAACAGACTTTTCAGAAAATATAACGTGTCGGGAAGGCTGCAACTCGGGCTCAAGTTGAAGGGACTCCGTCCGGGAAACCTGCCACGCGCGCCGAATGAGACGAATTGATTCTCCTTTTCGCCCCGTTTTGCCCGCAACCCCATCCTTCGTAAGAGAGCGCATCCCATGCCCTTACTGAACCAGGGTAACGCCATAATCTGCAAGGCGCACAACGAAAGGTGCGGCAAGAACCGCCGCTACGATCAACCGGAGCGGATGCCTTCCAGGTAGGCGCGCACGTTCTTCCCCAGGTCTTCGACGTAATATCCGCCTTCGAGGACGGAGAAGAAATGGGCGTTGGAGGAAGCGAGCATCGCGCCTATCCGCCTGAAGTCCTCGGTGAAGAGGAGGTTCCCCCAGTCTTTGACGTAGGTGTCAAAGCCCGCGGAACACCCGACCATATCATAACGGGCGGCATCGGCCAGGGCCTCATCCAGATCATGGAAGAAGCCGGCTCTTTCCGATGCAGAGATGTTTCTAAATTCCACGCGGTCGTCATCCTCGAAGATATCGTCCGTCCCGTTGCCGTAGTGGAGGTCTATATCGACGATCAGGGCGGATCGGATGGCGCCCGATGCGAGGAGCTTTTTGAGGGCCACGGCAATATTGTTGAAGAAGCAGAACCCCCCGTTGAAGGCCCGGCCCGCGTGATGACCGGGGGGCCTGACAAGGGCGAAGGCGGGCCCCACGAGCGAGCGCTCTGCCGCCTGTATCGCCCCTCCCGCAGCCGACGCGGCCGCCCGAAAGACGAGCCTGTCCCTCTCGACGGACGCGATCAGGGACTCGGTGTGGCACAGGAGAAGATCGGCCACCGGGCAGGGCAGGGGCTCGACGAAATAGGCAAGGTCCTTCACATGCGAGAAGATCGTCCATACCCTGTCGGGACTCTCGCAATCGATGGTGCCGTACGGCTCCAGCGCCACATCCCCGTACACGATGGTGAGGCTGCGCTTGTAGTTAAGATCATTCGACATGCTCTACCCGAACTTGTCGAAGCACGTAATCTGGTCGAGGGCCTTCCGGGGTTTCGCAAGAGGCGCCTCATTCGGGTAGCCCATCGGGATCATCGTCACTAGCCGCATATGGCCCGGGACATCGAGAAACCTTTTGACCTCGCCTTCATTAAAGGTCCCCAGCCAGCACGTGCCCAGCCCTTGCTCCCATGCTTCGAGTATCATCATTGTGCACGCTATGGAAAGATCGACCGTATGCGTTGCCTGGCCGCACGTCATTACGGATGCGCCCTCTGTCGCGCAGGCAACGATGATCGCGGGTGCCTCTGCCACCCACCGTTGACCGTACGTCATCCCGGCCAGTATCGCCCTGCTCTCGGGATCGCGCACCACGACAAACTTCCATTCCTGCCGGTTGCTCGCAGATGGGGCAAGGCGCGCGGCTTCGAGCACCCTTTGCAGCTTTCCTTCCTCGATCGCCGTGTCTTTGTAAGCCCTGATGCTTCTTCTCCGGCTTATCGCATCAAAGACGTCCATATTCTCCTCCCTGAAAACGCACTGGTCATCGTCGTGTAAAGCCGTTCATGCTCCCCGGCGCTGCGAGCAGGGCGCTCCGCTGAGGGTTCCCGCATAACGCATCATCTCACAAGAGAAGAGTAATGCATGGCACGCCCCGCCGCAAGTACTACGTTCCAGGTCAGCGGTTGGCGGATGACGGCCGGCCGCTTTTCGCGCCTGACTTTGTCGTCGCGTTCGTCCCGAATCCTCATGTACCAAAATGTACACTCCGGTGCGGGACGAACGCGACTTCGCGTCATCCATCAAAAATCGTCTCGGCCTTAAAGAACAGACGCTACCGTCGTCGCAGGTTCCATTCATTGTCTGCTTCGCTTTCAACTGCTCCACCGTCATGCTTTTCACTCTTTGCAGGACTGTCGAGCAGTGCTTCCTTCTTCTCTATGAATTATATTCGAATTGTGCAATAGTATAAACGGAAAGAGGGTAGTTCACCGCGAACCCGAAGGGCCTGGTACGGAACTCTTGTTTGAAGAAGCCAAAAGGGGAGACCAGGGACAAGCCCAGGCGCGGCTTACGGCCATTCAGTCCTTCCCTATGCTCGACATAGACGACGAGGCCCGATCTCTCGCCGAAAAGATAATTCTTCTGAAAGGCGTACCTGCGGAATACCCCGAAGACGCTCTCCACATCGCAGTAGCAGCCGTCAACGGGATGGAAATTATCATCACTTGGAATTTTGCCCATTTAAACAACCCCTTTATCAGGAAGACCGTGAGGGAAATTGTCGAAGGCGAGGGATACCAATGCCCTGAGATCTGCTCGTCTGAAGAACTGTTGGAGGTCGACAAATGAAAGACCCGATTGTTGAGGAAGTGCGGAAGTACCGAATGGAGCATACGCGAAAGTTCCAGGGCAATCTCCCTGCAATCTGCGCTGACTTGCGGGCCGTTCAGGCTAATTCCGGCCACAAAGTTGTTCGGCTTGCCCCAAGGAAACTTCAGCCGACAAGTCACTCCAGCCAACCTCGCAAGCTCGGCGGCTGAGCGTCTCCGACGAGACCTGGCAACCAGGGGTGAGAAGCTGTGAAAAAATCGAGAAAGGTTATTCTCCCCATCACCCCGATCCTCTCCCCGAAACTTGGCTGTATGAAAACCCTGAAGCTCTGGAAAGCGTCAAGAAAGGATTGCAGGACGCGGCCCTCGGGAACGTTCCAAAACTTAATCTGAAGGACCTGTAGGCTCTTCCTTGTTTGCCAACAGCGTTTATCTGATTCTTCCTGCAATCGAGCGGCTGAATGTTCGCACGGCTGAATGTGTTTCTTCAAGTTTCTCTTGCATTCCTCGCGTGCGAGTGGTTATTGATGGATAAATGTATAGGTTGGGGTCAGCGGCTCAGCAAGTGAAGCCGGTGAAGAACGTCCCTTTGGGCCCTTTTGTTTCAATCCTTGTTTTTCTGGAATGGCCTTTGGGACAAACCCCTTCGGCACTGGGCCGTGCTCTTTTTCCCAAAGTTTCAATCCTTGTTTTTCTGGAATGGCCTTTGGGACTGAAATAACGTTGTTCTCTCTCACAGGCAAAATTGTGTTTCAATCCTTGTTTTTCTGGAATGGCCTTTGGGACACCTTCGTGCCCGTTGGAAGCGGAGTTGGATTTAGGTTTCAATCCTTGTTTTTCTGGAATGGCCTTTGGGACAAGTCGGCGCCATACAACATCTACACGGGGCAGGGGGTTTCAATCCTTGTTTTTCTGGAATGGCCTTTGGGACCTCTTGATTTGATTTCAGGCTAGCACCCTTAAAAGTTTCAATCCTTGTTTTTCTGGAATGGCCTTTGGGACACTGGACCGGGTTCTCTAGCAAGATAGAAGGAAGGTGTTTCAATCCTTGTTTTTCTGGAATGGCCTTTGGGACCCCGCATGGCCGCGCTGCGGGTGCCATGAGTGTTGAGAGTTTCAATCCTTGTTTTTCTGGAATGGCCTTTGGGACGCGTATTCCCCAACGCGAAAGAGAACGAGCTGGTCGGTTTCAATCCTTGTTTTTCTGGAATGGCCTTTGGGACCCCAGAGCCTCGACTTCGACCAACCGATGACGGCTTGTTTCAATCCTTGTTTTTCTGGAATGGCCTTTGGGACGATCGGGAAAGAAAGGCCCTGTGGGCAGGTAAACTGTTTCAATCCTTGTTTTTCTGGAATGGCCTTTGGGACGCCGGACGCGATCTTTTGTCCCGTGGGGATATGTGGTTTCAATCCTTGTTTTTCTGGAATGGCCTTTGGGACGCTGCCATAGTAAAGGAGGGTGTCGTGACGACCTAGTTTCAATCCTTGTTTTTCTGGAATGGCCTTTGGGACGAGGCGGGTCTTCGGCGCCCTCTATCACGATCAATCAGTTTCAATCCTTGTTTTTCTGGAATGGCCTTTGGGACACGGTCTGTGTCAAGTCATAGATCAAGTTGCTGTCAGGTTTCAATCCTTGTTTTTCTGGAATGGCCTTTGGGACAAGAATTGAGGACATCGTTAAAGCCCAAGAGTACTCCGTTTCAATCCTTGTTTTTCTGGAATGGCCTTTGGGACGCAGGAAGTGGCGAATAGAAAAACCGATAGACAAAGTTTCAATCCTTGTTTTTCTGGAATGGCCTTTGGGACTAGTATCGGTGCTTTCGGGGGAGACCTTGAAGCCGAGTTTCAATCCTTGTTTTTCTGGAATGGCCTTTGGGACACAGAAAAACTATCCCTACATCTATCAAGTTCCGAGTTTCAATCCTTGTTTTTCTGGAATGGCCTTTGGGACACTGTATTTTTTCCATTGCATAGCACTCTTTGAAAAGGTTTCAATCCTTGTTTTTCTGGAATGGCCTTTGGGACGGTTGGGCAATATCTGATTACGCAATATTTGACCGAGTTTCAATCCTTGTTTTTCTGGAATGGCCTTTGGGACATATGCGGAGGCGCTGAAAATAGAAGAAGGCTGGAGTTTCAATCCTTGTTTTTCTGGAATGGCCTTTGGGACGCGGTCTCAGAAAAAAGCTTTTCGATGAGGGAGACAGGTTTCAATCCTTGTTTTTCTGGAATGGCCTTTGGGACGTTATTATGACCCTCCGTGAAGGGGAAAAGATCGATCAGTTTCAATCCTTGTTTTTCTGGAATGGCCTTTGGGACCCTCATGTTCCGTCATGGGCGGCACGATAACCTGGAGTTTCAATCCTTGTTTTTCTGGAATGGCCTTTGGGACGATGGCTCCCCAATAGGAACTGTATAGATAACATGGTTTCAATCCTTGTTTTTCTGGAATGGCCTTTGGGACAGGAGATACTCCAAACCGGACAGGTCGTCAACGCAGAGTTTCAATCCTTGTTTTTCTGGAATGGCCTTTGGGACACCAAGAAGAACAACAAAAACAGGCGCAGTTCACGGAGTTTCAATCCTTGTTTTTCTGGAATGGCCTTTGGGACAACTGAAGATGATCACCTTCACGGCAACCATCAGAGGTTTCAATCCTTGTTTTTCTGGAATGGCCTTTGGGACGGATCGGAAGGCCGGGAAGCGCACAGTCTTCCGAAGTTTCAATCCTTGTTTTTCTGGAATGGCCTTTGGGACCATGTCTAATCGCTTACCTTCGGAGGCAGCTAAGGAGGTTTCAATCCTTGTTTTTCTGGAATGGCCTTTGGGACGGCGCGGTCTCGTGGCCCAGGAGGTGCCAGCATTTGTTTCAATCCTTGTTTTTCTGGAATGGCCTTTGGGACCGGCCACGACATGTCGGAGCTTTTGGGATGAACCCGCGTTTCAATCCTTGTTTTTCTGGAATGGCCTTTGGGACACGGACGTGACTGTCCGGATGGAGTATGAGTTGTACGAGTTTCAATCCTTGTTTTTCTGGAATGGCCTTTGGGACGTGGGTCCGTGCCCCGTGGTGGGATCGAACTATCTAGTTTCAATCCTTGTTTTTCTGGAATGGCCTTTGGGACACGCTCACCTTTGCGGAGACCACCGATTCTGCCGAGTTTCAATCCTTGTTTTTCTGGAATGGCCTTTGGGACGCCGTTCGTTTCATGATCGCCTCCCTAGTTCGAGGGTTTCAATCCTTGTTTTTCTGGAATGGCCTTTGGGACTAATTTCTCCCATTCATCCGTATAGAAGTACCCCAGGGTTTCAATCCTTGTTTTTCTGGAATGGCCTTTGGGACTCACGCTCCCCTGGGCGCCCGTGCCCTGATTCAGAAGTTTCAATCCTTGTTTTTCTGGAATGGCCTTTGGGACGCCTATATGGATGTGTTTGTACACCGCGGACTTTTGTTTCAATCCTTGTTTTTCTGGAATGGCCTTTGGGACATACCCATCTCGTAATATAGACGCCGATAAGAAACAGTTTCAATCCTTGTTTTTCTGGAATGGCCTTTGGGACACGGGCTCGACCCGCTCTTTAAGGATCTGAACATATGGTTTCAATCCTTGTTTTTCTGGAATGGCCTTTGGGACTAAGCAGACCCGGCGTCGACCCCTACTACAAAATAGGTTTCAATCCTTGTTTTTCTGGAATGGCCTTTGGGACACAAAAATACGATAATATATATATGGACATCATTAGTTTCAATCCTTGTTTTTCTGGAATGGCCTTTGGGACCGAATGGTTTGTAAAGAATAGGGCTCGGGACCTTATGTTTCAATCCTTGTTTTTCTGGAATGGCCTTTGGGACTCAACACGGCTTTTGCCACGGACGACGTCACCACCATGTTTCAATCCTTGTTTTTCTGGAATGGCCTTTGGGACAAAAACACAGCGCACCGACTATGTCGGTTTTACGAAGTTTCAATCCTTGTTTTTCTGGAATGGCCTTTGGGACCCCGGCTTGAAGCGCCATCCAATCCTGTCGTGAGAGAGTTTCAATCCTTGTTTTTCTGGAATGGCCTTTGGGACTGGTAAACTCCTCACCCTCCCGTGCCGATATAGACGAGGTTTCAATCCTTGTTTTTCTGGAATGGCCTTTGGGACCCTGCCGGCGAATAGATTATGAACATTATATCCATATAGTTTCAATCCTTGTTTTTCTGGAATGGCCTTTGGGACGCGGGCCATCGTATGAAGTACGGCAGCTCGATCACTTAGTTTCAATCCTTGTTTTTCTGGAATGGCCTTTGGGACCTCCAGTCATCACCGGGGGCTTCGGCCCCCGAGAAAGTTTCAATCCTTGTTTTTCTGGAATGGCCTTTGGGACACCTCGGCAAAGGCTGCACTCATCGTGCTGAGTTGGGTTTCAATCCTTGTTTTTCTGGAATGGCCTTTGGGACAAAATATCGAATGGCTGATGGCCAGGTCCGCATCGGGTTTCAATCCTTGTTTTTCTGGAATGGCCTTTGGGACTCGACCGGCTGACCCGGTATCGCGGCTGTGCCGTTGGGTTTCAATCCTTGTTTTTCTGGAATGGCCTTTGGGACGAATCCATTCCTCCAGGAAGACTGCGTCTTCGGGATGTTTCAATCCTTGTTTTTCTGGAATGGCCTTTGGGACGAAGTTGAACTCTACTTCACCGAGAGCGCTGTCCAGGTGTTTCAATCCTTGTTTTTCTGGAATGGCCTTTGGGACACTACCCGGGGCCTAGGCCTAACCAACGAGAAGCGCAGTTTCAATCCTTGTTTTTCTGGAATGGCCTTTGGGACACCGCCAATATACGGGCTTTAACGCACGCTATAAGGGGTTTCAATCCTTGTTTTTCTGGAATGGCCTTTGGGACCGCTACTGTTTGACACAGAATATAAACGGGAAACCTGGGGTTTCAATCCTTGTTTTTCTGGAATGGCCTTTGGGACCCTGATACAAGCCGTCGCGCCCATGGGGATGGGACTAGTTTCAATCCTTGTTTTTCTGGAATGGCCTTTGGGACAATCGCACAACGCACGGTCACAGTCTGAGCCATCGAGTGTTTCAATCCTTGTTTTTCTGGAATGGCCTTTGGGACAATTTCTGTCATGCCGTTAGCGTCCATGGGTCCCAGTTTCAATCCTTGTTTTTCTGGAATGGCCTTTGGGACACCGACAGAAATTGAGGAATGGGACAACGAACAGCGGTTTCAATCCTTGTTTTTCTGGAATGGCCTTTGGGACGATCCAAAGATGAACCGGCTGAAGATGATTCGAGAGGTTTCAATCCTTGTTTTTCTGGAATGGCCTTTGGGACACCTGTACTGGATCATTGACCAGGACGGAAAAAGAAGTTTCAATCCTTGTTTTTCTGGAATGGCCTTTGGGACACGCTGTGATCCATCTGCGTAGGGGCGGCATAGAGAGTTTCAATCCTTGTTTTTCTGGAATGGCCTTTGGGACCTGCATCCTTGTGCCCTCATAGACTCAACCGTCTCTCGTTTCAATCCTTGTTTTTCTGGAATGGCCTTTGGGACGGTCATCCGGCAGCCTCGGGATCAGGAAGACGAAGTGTTTCAATCCTTGTTTTTCTGGAATGGCCTTTGGGACCCAGAAATGCTGAACCGGGGGAGGAGGATAAAATGAGTTTCAATCCTTGTTTTTCTGGAATGGCCTTTGGGACTCATCGGCCTCATGGGACAGCCAGCCGACTACCAGAGTTTCAATCCTTGTTTTTCTGGAATGGCCTTTGGGACGCGGTCAGCGCCACCAAGTCGTCATCGGCAAGGGATAGTTTCAATCCTTGTTTTTCTGGAATGGCCTTTGGGACTCCTGGCCTGCCGAGGGCTGTTTCCCTTCCGATCTGTTTCAATCCTTGTTTTTCTGGAATGGCCTTTGGGACCCACTAGATTATCCTGGGCGTCCTTCCATTCTTTCGGTTTCAATCCTTGTTTTTCTGGAATGGCCTTTGGGACACGGTTTCATACCATCGAGCAACTTTCGGAGCACAGTTTCAATCCTTGTTTTTCTGGAATGGCCTTTGGGACACATGCAGGATGCCGCAGGCACTATACAGGAGGTCAGTTTCAATCCTTGTTTTTCTGGAATGGCCTTTGGGACTCCTACGGAGAGACAACAGCCCTTCAAGAGGCATAGTTTCAATCCTTGTTTTTCTGGAATGGCCTTTGGGACGGGCTATCCCGCCAATGAACGAGGCGGTAGGATTTTGTTTCAATCCTTGTTTTTCTGGAATGGCCTTTGGGACTCTCGGCCTGCCTAATAATCGCCCGTTCTCTGGTAGGTTTCAATCCTTGTTTTTCTGGAATGGCCTTTGGGACGCGAAATAATGGGACCTAAACCAAACATGATCGGACGTTTCAATCCTTGTTTTTCTGGAATGGCCTTTGGGACAAGAAGCAATAGTCGCCTGACCGCTTGGGCTATGAAGTTTCAATCCTTGTTTTTCTGGAATGGCCTTTGGGACCATTTGCTTCCACCGAAATCGTTTGTCACATGTTTAGTTTCAATCCTTGTTTTTCTGGAATGGCCTTTGGGACCCGCCCGAGGGCATGCGGCCCGCGCCCAGGGTGCGGAGTTTCAATCCTTGTTTTTCTGGAATGGCCTTTGGGACGACCTTAACAGTATGGACCCAAGCCGGCAAAATGTGTTTCAATCCTTGTTTTTCTGGAATGGCCTTTGGGACAATCTCGCCGACAACTACTATTCTATGACCCTTAAAGGGTTTCAATCCTTGTTTTTCTGGAATGGCCTTTGGGACCAGGCGCACGGTGCAGAATACAAGACTCCCAAGGAGGGTTTCAATCCTTGTTTTTCTGGAATGGCCTTTGGGACACCAGATAGAACAAAATAATAAGGGCAACAATCCTGAGTTTCAATCCTTGTTTTTCTGGAATGGCCTTTGGGACATTTCCGAGCTTAATCGCGAGAAAAAAGACCATCTGGAAGTTTCAATCCTTGTTTTTCTGGAATGGCCTTTGGGACAGACTCAGTCTTGTTTATGCCCTATTTTAGCCGTTTTTTGCGGTCTTATCAAGCCTTCTTTTTCGTCGAATTCTTCTCGAATGTCCGCCGAAAACATATCTTTTTTCGCCCTCTTTTCATCCCTCTGGCGGGGCAATAACCCTTGCCCCGCCTAGGTTTTGCGACTTTACCCCTATCCGGCGTCAATAAATTACCACCATGCCGGAGGTTCCTTCTGTTCACCATCCGTTGATCGAGCCTGCGTCGGCCGATCAACTTAAGTTGTCAAAGAACGCGCCATTCCCGGTGCGCCTACACGCAGATATTGCGGTAGCAGCAGTCGATACAGGAGTTCCTGGATTTTGTGCCCTTCGGATAGAACCCTTTTTGTGTAATGTCGATGATCTCGGCGACCATCTTCCGGAGTTCATCAAAATCCCTCTCGCCGATTGCTATCTCCTTGAGCAGGTGCTTGCTTCTCACGTAGCACACGTACCCCCTGTTGACCGCCTTCCCGTAATTCTCGCTGATCAGCAGGCCATAGAACACGGACTGATAGCGCTGTGTTCTGAAAACCTTATCGTGGTACTCCGCATACTTGTAGTCAAAGGGCGCCATCGTCCCGTCTTCGAGCGTCAGCACTTCGTCCACAATGCCGTGAATCCGGTATTTGTCGGAGGACATATACACGTCCGTCTCCTTGCCGACGCATCCTATTTTGCCTCTCAGGTAGCCCATGTTCATCCTCAATTTGCCCTCATGGACCTCCCTGCCTTTTTGGACCTTGTACCGCTTGTCTTCGTTCTGGTCGATGCACAGGCAGTTCATGAAGTAGATGAACCGGGGGCAGAACAGGTACTCAAGAAGCACCGACGCGGTGATGTGGATGCCGGACGGCTCGGTTGATGCGGCGATGATAGCTGAATCGGTCATATGAATAATGCCTTTACCTCGTCGGCCACCACTTTTTTGTCAAACGGCCTGCCTATGATGCGCACTTTGCGATAGTCTTCGTCGCACATGGGGAACACATAGACCGAATCGTCTTCTCCATCCACAATATCTTTGCACCTGAGCAAAAGCTCGTCCTGTTCGTTCTTGTTCAGATCGCCGAGAAAGGCGCTTTTCTGCACGCGGTAGAGGCCGTACTCCTTGCACATCTTGGCTACCCGACCGCGCACCCTGTCATTCGATATGTCGTACACGACCCACGTCATCATGGCGCAGCCTCTTTTCCGATGAGGCCGTTGGCTATGGCGTGGCAGTCGAACTGGATAATGTGCCGGTTCTGAATATTCCTGCCTCGATAGCGCACCGTCTCATCGAATGTTTTGTTGAGGGCCTCAATGAGTGTGGCCTTGCCCTCCTTGTTAAGGGTGAAGCCTCCCTTTACTTCATCGAAATGCTCTACCTTTACCTTTCTGCCGCTGAAGAGAAAGGTGACGGTCTCCTCCGCGAATATCCGGTACATCTCGATAAGGTCGTAGACGAGGGATTTCTTGTTGTAGTTGTCCGTGTGGAGCAACCCGACGTAGGGGTCGAGCCCGGCGATGATGCATGCTTTTTCCACCAGCGAATAGAGGACGCCGTACGCGTAGTTGAGCATGGCGTTGAATTCGTCCCTGGCGGGGCTCCTGCTGCGGCCCTCGAACTTGAACCGCTCCGGCACGACGAAGCTCAGCGCGTCGAAATAGACTTTTCCCGCCGCCCCCTCGTACCCCATCACCGTGCCTCGCCTTTCCTCAATCGTGCCCGAAAGGCCCTTGATGCTTTCCAGGTGCCTTTTCAGACTCCGGAGCGAGTCGTCGAGAACGGCCGCCTTCTCGGGGCGCGGTTTTTTAAGGCGCTGCACGAAATCCGCCTGATTCTCGATCTTTCTGATAATCCAGCCCTTCGCCAGTTCGAAGCCCTCCTTCTCATTGGCCACTTCAAGCTGCTTCCTTCTGATGAGGACGGTACTGCCCAGCTTTGAATGCCACACGCGGCCATAGGGGTCGCCGAACTGGTCGAGGAATACCACGTCGATATTGTTCTCAACTGCCATTTTCAGGGCGTCGGTCGAGAGATAGGCACTGGTGGTAATCATGATGCTCTCCACCTTTCGCACCGATATCTCCACTACCTTGTCCTCGTTCTTCACGAGAAAACAATCTCCCGCTTTCCTCAGGTACGAGCCGAATGTATTGATCACGAGCTGCATGACGCCACCCTTCGATGCATCCGGGGATTAGGGGATGTCACCCCACCAGTTCCGTCTTGATCCGTTCAAAAAACTCCCTTGCCTCCTTCACATATTTGGCGGCTTCCTCAAAGGATACGGCAAAAAGTTCCTTATAGTCGCTTTCCAGCCTCTCGTCGAAGGTATTATGGAACATCTTTGAATAGCGCCTCTCTATTCGCCCGCTCTTCACGAATTCCTGATCGAACAGCGAGATGATACCCTTGTGCTTAGATGTCTTCGGGTTTATCCCTGTCTTTATGAAGAGGGCCAACGTCACGTAGAACATGGAGTAATAGGCCCTGTTGACAATTGATCTCGGAGTGAGCCGCTCTGCGAGCATGTTTTCCGCATCCCGAAGGGTCTCCTCGGCCTGTTGGAGTCTGTACAGATAGAGCGCCTCTTTGTCGGTCATACTTCTACCCCTTCTTCGGCAATGCTCTCAACGATGGGAGACGCTCTAAGCGGAGAATCTTCGGCCTCTTCCCTGGTAAAAATGAGCGGTGAAATATGAATCAGGTGCTCAAAACCAACCTCCCAGGCAATATCGCGAATTCTCTCTTTCAGATCTTTGTCCAGCCGTTCGACCTTAATGTATACATCCATATCGGAGTACTCATGTGCGTCGCCCCTGGCGCGAGAGCCGAAAACCTTGTAGTCCAGCAGAGGCACTGCCCGAGAAAGCCGATGTTTAAATTCCAACGCGATTTGACGATCGTGCTCATTCATGGGTGCTCCGTTATGCCGCGCCTATCCGGACATCGTTTCACCGTGCCCCCCGAGAAAACAGATTCTAGTAAGTCTATCGTGTCCCTTTTTAGTCCCTTTACGGATAGGAAATCTTCTTTGTTCATATCTGGTCTATAGTTTCAATATGGTTCCGCAATAGGCCCTAAGCTGCTCTCTTTTCATATATGAGTTTTCCCTCTCTTACCACGATGCTCTTGAACTTATTCATCTCGCCGGAAAGGTCTATCAAGTCGACGCTCTTTGGCATCGCCATGTACAGACTCGCCATAGAATTTGAAGAAAACCCCCTCGGGCACGCCGTCCACTGCAAAGTCATAGTCATGGGCCTTTTCAGGCTCTTCGCTCAGGGCGGACCCCAGGAGATACAATTTCCCTACTCCGTACTTCTCTGCAATTTCTACGGCCTTATCAAGTTCCTTCTGTGGCAGCATGTGCGCCTCCTTCACCGACTACCCGCTTCACAGTCCCGAACCCCCGCGATACCGACTTGCCTATGCCCCAGTAGTCGGGTATCTCAAAGTTTACCGAAAACGCACCGAGAAAGCCAAGCATAGGGGTGCCTTTCAGCGACGTCTTGACCTCCCGCATCTTGTGGATTGAAGCGGTGAGCGGCCCCGGCACGGTGTAGCCCAGACTTTTCGACATGGAGATGAGGTTGCCGATCAAAATAGCCTCCAGCATGGCCTTCCGCGCCGGCCAGGTCCCCAACCGCTGGTATTTCTCATAGTTCTGCTGGTTGAGGGCAAGCCAAGGGGTAAGGAAGGAGTAAGGCACCGAAGTAGCGGTTATTCCGAATTCCGCCTCCACTTCATTCTCTGTCACTTCAACCACGTTATAGTATTGTTTGTTAAGCATGATTTGCTTCATAGGAGGCACAGCCAATTTCACTGCATCAGCGCCTTCATCGATGCCGATAATGAGTGGGTACCCGTCTATTATATGATATAAAACTCTGGGGAAAGTGTAGATGAACGAGTTGCCCGGCAAATGATTATGGAATAAGGCCGTTTGCAGATGCCCGCCCGCGATGAAACCCCTGAGACCGTTGGCATAGCCGGCAACTGGCTTGTCAGTCTTAATAAATGTACTATAGGTCCTAATTCTCATAGTTTCATATGACGACTGTCGCGCTATATCTTTCCGGTGTTACCCTTCTATGATCTTCATTAAATACGGAGGCTACAAAGGCTCGTTGTCCATGCTTTCTGAATTCAAACACATCCGCAGCCATTGCCTGATCTACGATAGGGTATGGAAGCATCGGAACGGGCACACCCCGAATAACCTTGCTAACGAGTGGGTCTACGGGATGGTCGCAGTATTTTCTTTTTTCTCTGCCGATGATTTTTAGCGAACTCAATTCCAAAGACGCAACCCCCCGGAAGCTTCCGAGGCGGATAAGTTCGGGCATACTATCGATACGAGATGGCGATAGCATATATCCCTCGAAGACGGACTCCGGTGCCAAGGAATATATTCGGTACGCTTTCAACAGTTCATTATGGAATCTTCTTCGAATTCTATTTCCCTCGAATTCGGTTATACCGTAACCCATCTGGATCGCCCTGTCTCCATCCCCCTTTACTATTTCCGTGTAGTAATTAGGTGAGCCGACTATCCTTGCCGGGGTAAAATAGAAATCGTTATCAATAAGAGAACTCTCGTAACGGGGCGTATTTCTCCCCCCGTACTGATCCGCCATCAAATATGATTGGTCGTCTCTCTTCTTGCCCATCGCCCACGTTATGGCGTGGTTAAGGGCAGTCGCATGGAGATATGGCGGTGTGAAAGCACCGCTGATGCCTTCACGGGCGAAGAACACAGGGTCGATGAGCTTGATCCTGAATGAGAAAAGTTCCATATTCAGCTCCCGGTAAGGGAATTGATAAGCGCCTTCACCTGTTCGTCCAAAGTCCTGTAAGCAGCATCTATGCCGGGAAGCGTCAGACCTGCGGGTAATCCCGTCACGTCAGGCTGAGATTCCTTGGAGAGTTTCAAATATGCGCTCAAGGCTTCTCTATCCGCAAGATAATAGCCCTCGATCTTGGCCTGTGCCCTCCCCCATTCGACACTCCTGGCGCCGATTCTCGAAAACCTTTCAATGTTGTCGACCAGAATTGACACCATTTCCGGTGTGGGGTCTTTCAGCGTAACCACACCATAAAAGACCGTCTCTTTTGGAACGGTAACGATGCTCATAAGCGCCTGCCCAGTGGTCAAATCTTTTTCTCTCACCGCGTTGGCGGTATAGGGGGTGATATCTTTAACTTCAGTTTCGGATATGAACGTTTCTCCGTACACCCGAGAAAGTATGTTGTACGGAACGCTCGCGGAACTGGTTTCACCCGTACCACCAAACAGAAAGCAGGTCGGACATCTCATGCACAGGTCATCTTTTAACGCGCATTGGGACTCGATCCCCAGCCCTCTCTGTTTTTCCAATACCAGCCGCCTTAGCTTTCCTTTGATCTTCCGCCAGGGAATTATGAAGCGGTTCCCGAGTTTCTCGTACTTAAAGGTCAAGACTTCCTCTGCTTCGTTGCTGCGGATGATCGCCTCATCGAGAAGCGTTATCTTGACAGGTACTTGGAGGTAGGTACCGGTTGATAGCAGAGTGGGTTGATTAAGCAGATTCATTCCTTATGACCTCCTTTAGGTTTTCATATCGTTTTACTATATAGATTGCTGAGCGCAGTCCATTTTTTGCCTGAATGAATTTTGTTATATTCTGGTCTCTCAAGGCCTGGTATCGTTGAAATATCTCCTTTGCTCTGCCTGCAAACAGACTCAAGGTCCTTTACGTCGATAGTAGCCTTTGATCCCTCTTTTGTCTTATCTCCGCTTATATCTTCTTTCAAACCCGTGAGAAACTTGGCGTAAGCTTCCTCGAAATCATCCCCCTGCATTATGGCGTTGAGAGCCCTGTCAACTGGTTTCGTGACAACGTACTTCGAACCTCCCGTTCTCCATGAATCGTAATCCTTTTGAGTCCAGAAAAACTTGGGAATCCATTCCGCAAAAAACGCTGCATCCTGTAATATTTCCTTCATTTTCCACACACCCCCTTTGTTCTCTGCATTTGGCATATCCGCCCGAATGAAAAACACTATGATTCTCTCGAAGAATTCGTCGCTCATGCCCGCTTCTTCTAATCTCAATAAGATCATACCGGGGTTTGTTCTCAATAGATCTTGAATGAAAATGAATTTATTCCGCTTTTCAAAAATGAATTTATTCCTATGTCTCCTATCTTTTGTGTTTGCGAGGATTGCAACTATAAGCCCTTCATAGTATATGGCTTGCCAATCCCCTTTTCGTTTCTCAAATACCTTCTCTCCGAAAAGACCCTCCTGTTCTTCCAGCCCAATGTGTGCTTCAAAGCCCATCATGTTGAGAAGAGCAAAGAAGGCAAGATACTTTGCCCTCAAGTCTTTAGGGCTTGCGTCGTTGTTTACCCGTTCCAAAGGGAACAGGGCTCCGAACTCGGTGTGGACCGGAACGTCGGTTATGGTTTCTTTGTACGTCTTGAGGATGGGGAGCGCGAGACTCGGCGGAAGCGGCAGGTCGGAGAACTCTGTCCTTGAGAGGTTTTGCACTTCCCGTACATTTGTGAGGGCCTGGAGAAGCCGGTCAAGTCGGTGTTTCAAGTCGCCGTACATTTGCCATAATTCGGGGATCCTCGTGGTCACCCTCGCGTAGACCTGAGATTTGCCCGGCTTCAGGCCTTTTCGTGATTGAAGGGCATCGAAGATACAGAGAGGGCATACCATGCGCGGCGCATCTGACTCCGGCCTCGGGTTAACCTGGGTGAAACCGCTGTATTTGGGGAAACTCAGAGATGCTGCTGCCTGTCTCGTTTGCGTGAATCCGCACTGCTCGCAAAGGGAATTGGACGGTCTCCGAGACGCTTTGTATTGCTTATACTTGTGTAGTGCCTTCTTCGCTACATCCTCAAAGTCCTGCTCCTCTTCCATGGAAACAATTCCCGCTATACTCTCTTCGAGACCCGCGCTGGAACTCTCAGGAAAGCACTTGGCAGCCAGACCCTGAAGAATGCCGAATAATTCTGTCGATGTGAAATCTCTCAGTTGCCTGCCTGTCTTCCCGTTAGCGTCCAACAACACGTCATCTACAGAGACGTTATTAAATACATCGATGATAAATGCGTTCGTGGATGGCCACTCCACGTTTGTTTTTTGCCTCCGGTTCCATTCATGCTTTGCTTGAGTGATGCCGTTAGTTCCCCCTGCCTTGCTTAGCATCTCAAGAACCGGGAGTGCCTGCTTGACCTTGGTGGTCAGCTTGTCCGCGTTCCGATAAAGGTCGATCAACGTCTTCAAGAACAGCACAGGGGCTGCGTCAACGTCCCCGAGCCTGTCTTCGTAAAAACCGCGTTTCGAGGTCAAGAACCCGTAGGGGTCATCTTTAGCTTCGCCGCTGAGTATTTCGTACCGCATAAACGTGATCCGTATTGAAACATCCTCAAAGGACTTGCTCACGAGCTTGTCGGCAAAAGATTTTGTGATGCTGCTCTTATCCGGAACGTTCAATGCTGCATCACCCACAAAAATGGCGCTGTTATCGTATATTGAAAGGATCTCCCAGCCTGCGTCACGATAATGGTGGCAGGCGTCTTGAAGTAAATAGTATGTCGATGGAGAAGGGTAGCGTCCCAGGGCAAACACCGTGAGCCTGAGTACACCGTCAAGTGCATTTTGGATTTGCCTGATGGTTTCCATGTTCGGACTCCGCATCGATGCAAGCCAATCCGCGTAGCGCAGCACCTCGGTATAAATGCCAAAGGCCGGTTCCTGGGCTTCCGCTTGCTGTTGTTCCGAAATACCGTGGTGGAGCGCAAATTCCCATATTCTTTCTATGTCGCCATCCCCGAGGCCGATCGTTCCGTCGGCAACGAAGGGAGAAAGATAGTCTCTTATTTCCTCTTTACTCGCGGTGTGTCTTACTTTGCCTTGCCGGTTACCCTGCAAAATCTCCTGATTGTCTGCGCGCAGCTTCCCCACGTCGTGGACAAGTGCGGACACTTCCAATATCACACGCTCCCTGTCGGTGAATCTCGGGATTCGGGCTGCCAGTTTCGAGAGGGTTGACCACACCGAAAACGAGTGGAGCCATAGCATTTGGCCCACGCTCTTTCCCAGGTGCGTCGTTTGTGGCCGAAGTATGGCTTGTACTTGATACATGGTGAGCATCGCCGCTTTCCCGCAATTCATGGCTTCGCGTCTCCGCTGCTAAAGTAGAAACTCTTGCCTGTATCCGTGAGGTAGATTCTCAATTCTCCGCCCTCCATTTCGGGCACCACATCGTCATAGTCGGCCTTCAACCTGCCGCTGACAACCCCCCAAAAAGGGAAAAGCATGTCCCTGATCAGCACATCTTCAACGATATGGGAAGGAAGTCCGTAATCGTCCTTAAGGATAGCCGCCTTTTCTGCCCGATCCAAATTTCGCCAGTTTGATACGAAGTCAGAGTCTATATCAAACATCGCAAAAATGGCTTCAGTATATGGCATTGGCAGCTTAGAGGCTTTATCCACTACGAGAAAGGGGTAATTGTCGCCTCGGAACATTTCTCCTGAGACCATTGCTCCGATACTTTCTTTCATAGCTCTTTTTAAAACAGTTTCTTCCAACTCATCGCGACTCAGTTCTTGCCTGTTCTTGATAAACGGCTCAAAGCGTTTCTTAGTCAAAAGCACGGCTTCTCCGCTTTCAAGCCGGCCAACGCGGCCAAGCCTTTGAATCGCCGATGTCCAATAGGCTGCTTCGGTTATCAGACTCTTGATAGGAAATTCCACACCCACCTCTATCGATGAGGTTCCAAGCAGTACCATGTTGCCTTGAAAAACAGCTTCGTCTTTCCTCATTCCACTATACTCCATTACTCGTAGATCTCTACCAAATTCAGCTTCAATGGCCGGCTTTATATGGCGTAATCGAAAAACGGAATCAAATATTACTGCTAAGGGTTTGGGGAGCGAGGGGATATGGTGCCTAAGTCTGTCGAGCAGGACGTCTTTTTTGGTATACCGACATTCGTCAATATGCAATCTGAGGGGATAGTTAAAAACTTTGTCGTTTGGTCCTCCAACCGAAGCACCAAAATCTATGATTTCATGGGAATGTTTTTGCAGCAGTTCTTCAATCTCAGAGCTTATCGTTGGAGTGGCTGAAAGAAACACGACTTTGTCGGCAATCGAATCAATCAACCACTCAATGAGAGGGGCAAAATTCTTCAGGTTGGCATAAAGATGAAATTCATCGAAGAACACCAAAGCCTTATTCAACAAGGCTTCGATCCGATGCGATCCTCTGTAAAAACCCTTCTTTATTAGATGAAGTACGTCCGGAGTAGTGACAATGATGTTCCTGGACGAGTGAAACTGATGGTTTCGGAGGACAGTATTAAGCAACTCGCTCTTGTCGAGCCGAAGCAGATCCGGACTCGTTTTAATATGCCGCACAAGAGCATCGGATGAATACTCGAATAGTGTGATTCCTCCTTCGACGTCAAGATCATCAGGCCAATGCCTGATACCGGCGAATTCTCTCTTGAGGGCGTTGACTTGGGCGGTCATCAACACCTTTGTAGGATACGTGAGGACTATCGGCTTATTGCGGAATCGTTCGTCTTCGATAACGCGACGCAAAATAAAGCTCTTGCCGGCTCCAACGGGAGCCTCCACCACAACCAAAGCGACTGTCGAGCGAAGAGCGCCAAGGGTCGCTTTTTGAAAGGGCCTGATACCATCGATTTCTTTAACAGCTCTTGGTTGAATTCTCAGCACTTCGGTATTCCCTTGCCGGTACAATAGCCCTTGCCAGCCCCTATCTCACCCTCTTCAAATCCTTGTTTATCTGCTCCAGGTCACACTCTTCCGGATCGAAATAGTCGCTCAGCGATTCTTTTATTTCTTCGTATTCCGGGTGGTCGGGGTTCTTCAGTAACGCGAGCATGTTGTTGTAGTCGAATACGCCGCCGCAGTCTTCCCGCGGGCCGGAGAGGGCGCCGTCGGTGCAGACGGGGCTGCCGGAGAACCGCCCATCTTTCTCGACAATTTTCTCTACCGTGATCTTGTGCTCCCAGTCATCGCCGAAGTCATAGGTGTATTTGAATGAACTTCTTGCTTTCGGCGCTATATCCTGGAGGCGGACCAGGGCTTCATCTTCCGACTCATCCACCCCCATTTCGGGGCTCTTATCGGCATAGAAAACGCCCTTTACGGTAAACTGGTGGAGATGCGTATTGGTCCACCCAAAGGCAGTCTGCATTACCTCGTGGAGGTCGGCCAGGGTGATGCCGCCCGGCACCAGAACCTGCCGCCAGATCGCGGGCTTACTCCCCACGATTGTCATTTTGAGTTGATAGATCCTGCCCTTCTCATCTTGGACACGTCTTCGTACACTACTGCTCATGAATATTTTCTTGCCCTCCTCAACAGGAATTCCCGCACGAAATAAACACTACCACGGCAACAGCAAAATGCAAGGAAAATCGCGGCGAGTAGTCCGTCGAGGACGCCCCGATGATATCGTAGATCAAGCCCGTAAGGAAGTAGGTGTAATTGACGGGAAGGACGGTGGTCTGCTTGACAGGAAATAGGGTAAATCTGACTCTCATATCACCCGTCCTATGGCAGTGAAAAAGCCAGAATCGGTCTTGGGCCTTATACCAAGTCGCCTTCTTCGCCCCCTTTTTGTTGGTTCCTCGTCGCTTTCCTTGACGTACAACGGCGTACGCCTGCGTCGGCTCCTCGTCGCCGCCTCAATGGGCCTTTGAATGCAACCCGGTACCAGTGAGTCTGATCCTGATTTTACCCGATTGCCAGAGAAGGTGCAAGAGAATCTCGCTTCACAATTCACGCAAGCTCCCCTGAGCCTGCTCTCGTCGCCTACGTAAGGCTTCACAGAAAGTTGCTTTTTGGGCAGTATGATGGGTCTTTCTCATGGTAATCGGCGCCTCAGACTATCGAGCCACTCGTCAGTAACGGATGTGGGGACACTCCTCTCGCCTCTCGTCCTTCGGAGGGGTGTCCCCACTCAAATCTAAGGTCTTTCTTGCGGCCGGAGGAAAGTTCGATGGATTTTGCCGTGATCGTAGGCGTCGCGAGCCGGAGCATACTGTGGGTGTATGTGAGGACTCGCGACGCCTACGATCACGGCGAAAGGCGCGAAATTAACCCGGCCGGCCCGCCGGCCGGAATTGACTTTTGGTGCCGCATATGCTAAACATTGAACATAAATGGTGAGTGTAGCTCAGCGGCAGAGCACCGGGCTGTGGACCCGGGTGTCGAGGGTTCGAACCCCTTCACTCACCCCACACTATTACGTGTATCAAAGGGTGAGACGGTAGCCTATGGAAAAAGAGCAGGTTGTGGAGAGAATCAAGTCAGCGGCTAAGGACGGCAGGATTTCGTGCAGCCAGGCCCTCGGGATAGCGCGCGATATGGGTGTGTCCCCGAAGGAGGTTGGCGACCTCATAAACGAGATGAAGATCAAGATTCATTCCTGTCAACTGGGCTGTTTCCCTTAATACCAAGCCGGTTCGGGAAGAATGCGAGAGAAAAAGGGGCTTGCGTGCAAGCCCCTTTTTCTATGCTGCCTGGTGCAGTCGTATTATGCCTTTGCAATCTCGAACGAGATCTGGCCGTCGTCGTACTGAAGCGGCCTGATCGTCACATCCATTCCCACTTTTACGTCTTCGACCTTGATCTCTTTTGCGATGCGGGCGAAGAGCTTGATCCCGCCGTCGAAATCAACCACTCCCATGGTGTAGGGCGGGTCGGCTTCGAAGCCGAAGGGGGCGTAATAGGCGGTAGTGAAAGTCTCAAGCGTGCCTTTTTTCGGCATTTCAAACCAATCCATCTCTTTGGAGAAGCAATTCACACAGTCTGCTCTGGGCGGGAAGAACTTGGCGCCGCACTTCGTGCAGACGGTGCCCTCAACCTTGCCCTCAATCAGCAGATCGACAAATTTTCCTGTTTTTGTTACCGCGGTAAAGCTTTTTCTTCCGAATTTTTCGAAACCCATATCTCACCTCCCGAATATTGTGACGTTGCCGTAGAGACCTACGCCGCCGACATTGTGTACAAGGCCGATGCCGGGATCTCCCGGAACCTGCATGGGACCCGCCTCGCCGCGGAGCTGAAGCACGATTGTCCGTATCTGTGAGCCGCCTGTGGCGCCGATGGGATGGCCCTTTGAGAGGAGGCCGCCGTCGACGTTTACGGGTATCCTGCCTTCCTTATATGTCGCCTTTTCCCGGATCAACTGCTTGCCATCTCCCATGGGCGCGAATCCCAGACCCTCATACGCCATGATCTCGGCAATCGTGAAGCAATCGTGCACCTCAGCCACCTTGACGTCCTTGGCGGTGATGCCTGCCATCTTGTACGCCTGTGCCGCTGCCCCGTAGCCCACGCTGAGTCCCTTCGCGAACTCGGGTCTCGCCGCCATGTTGACCGCCTCGGAGGCAGCGCCTATGCCCATAATCCAGACGGGCTTCTTGGAAAGGGCCTTGGCCTTTTCCTTGCTCGCGAGGATAATGCATGAGCTGCCGTCCGCATTGGCGCAGCAATCGCCGACTCTCAAAGGCCAGGCAACGGGACCGGCCATTTTTGCCTCGGGATTGTTCGCGTCGAAATCTGCGGCCTTAACGCCTTTCCTGTAGACGGCCCTCTCGTTTGTGGTGCCGTAGGTGGCGGACTTCAGCCTCACATCCCGGAGGTCGTCGTGGGTGAGACCGTTCTTTGCCATGTAAGCCTGGGCGTACATCGCGTAGTAAGCCGGCATCATCGTGCCGAAGGGCGCCTCCCACTGGATGTCCGCGCCCCGGCCCATCCTCTCCTGAGATTCCGCAGAGGTGATCTCGGACATCTTCTGAAAGCCGACGACGACCACGATGTCGTGAAGTCCCGCTTTGACCATGCTGTAGCCGACTTTTACGCCGGTGCTGCTCGACGAGCAGACAGTCTCGACATAGAACGTGGGCTGCGGAATGAGGCCCAGATATTCCGCGAGCACCCCTGCCGGCGACCTCTGCTTGTCGTACTCGGGCGCCGAGCAAAAGACGGAGGCATCGACGTCCTTCTGCGTAATGCCCGCATCCTGCATGGCTTCCCTGAAAGCCTCAAAGGCCAGCTCGCGGATGGAGCCTTCGTACCCCCGTACGAATGAGCTCTGACCGACACCGATCACTGCTACATCCTTTTCCATAGAATCCCTCCTTTTATTTCTATTGTTGTTTTCTGCTCCTGTTTTTTTGATAAAGCGCCACGAAATGGTTGTGCTCCTGCACCGTCCCGGAGAAGACATGGCTTCCGTCATTTCTGGAAACAAAATAGAGCGCAGTGTTTTGGCCCGGGTAGAGGGCGGCCACGATCGAACTTTTTGAAGGGCTGCATATGGGTCCCTTCGGCAACCCTTTCATCCTGTAAGTGTTGTACGGCGTCTCGGCGGAGAGGTCGGCCTTATTTAGGTCCCTGTTGAAGCTTTCCCGGCCGTAGATCACGGTCGGGTCTGCGTCCAGGGTCATCCCGAGCCGCAGCCTGTTGTGGAAAACGGCCGAAATAATGGGTTTTTCCTTCTCCAGTCGTGCTTCCTTTTCTATGATCGAGGCGAAGGACAGTACCTGGAACATATCCATGTTCAGCTCATGCATCCTTTTTTTCATATCCTCTTTTTGAAAAAACCTGAAGGTCCTCTGGACGATTTTCTCCAGGAATTCATCGACCCCCGTCTCTTTGCTGAAAAAATAGGTATCCGGGGCAAGGTAGCCCTCCAGCGAATCGGACGCGATGCCCAAGGACTTAAGGAACGCCGGCGTGTGCGCCAATTGAAGGAACGTCTCGGCGTCCATGATCCCCGCCTTTTCAATGGCCTCACCTATCGTATAGAGGTTGTAACCCTCGACGATTTTCAGGGTGTAGACCTTCCTCTCCCCACGGGCCATCTTGTTCGCTATCCGAAACGTCGACATGTTGGGTGAGAGCTCGTATTCCCCGGCCACTATCCTGCCATTATAGACCACCAGAGAGCAAAACAGGAAGAGATACTCGGAAAAGATAAGGTCTTTTTTCTTAAGGGCATGGGCAATAGCACCTATCTTTGTTCCTCTTTTCACGACAAAACTCCCGGGTGCGGCGTCGCTTCCTCGTGGCACAGTGGCGCAGAGGAAAGGGAACGCGATGGCGAATATCAGGATTGTGAGGGCAATAAGAGGCTTATTGCTGCCCTTGGGCATCCAGATACCCCTGAAGAATGATCTGCGCAGCCATAATATCGATGGCGCCTTTGCGTTTTTTCCTCTTGATGGATGCCATGTCAAAAATCCTGTGCGCCTCATCCGTGCTGAATCTTTCGTCCCACAGATCCACGGGTACGCCGGAGGCTTCCCCGATGCCCTTTGCGAGCGCGATGATCCTCTGGGCCTTTGGGCCGATACTGCCGTCGAGGTTTTTCGGCAGACCCACAACCACCCGGTCGACTTCACACTCGCGGGCCAGCTCTGCGAGCGCCCCGATGTTCCCGGCCAGGGACCCGCATGAAGCAAGGAGTTTTAAGCCCTGCGCTATCTTGCCTCCCGCATCGGAAAGGGCGGTGCCGATTCTCTTTTCTCCGACATCAACGGCCAAAATACGCATGGCAAAGAGTAGCACACCGTCTATTCCAGTTCAATAGATAAAAGGCGGTTCCGCCCGCTTGATCGGGAAGCGAGAGCGGTGTATATTGGCGATAGGGACACATAATGTCGCGATATCAGGAGACTAATATGAAGAACCGGGATGGCGCGCGCGGGATGAACAGGAGGGATTTCCTCAAGGCAGGGATGACGGGTGCGGCTGCTTCCCTGGCTTTTGCGGGACTGGGGGGCTAGGCCGGGCCGAGCCGGCCGAAACGCTTGTCTACCGGACCCTGGGGAGGACGGGGCTTAAGGTGACGACGCTCAGCATCGGCGCCATGTTGATCCCTGATTATGAAGTGATACGGGCGGGCATCGATATGGGGATCAACTATATCGATACTGCCCGCCGCTATCTCAATGGGAAAAGCGAAGCGGTCGTGGGCAGGGCGCTCAAGGGGGTCCGCGACAAGGTGTATGTCGCCACAAAGACAAAGCCTGATTCCAACACCAGGGGTGCGATCATCGCCGACGTAGAGACAAGCCTCGAAAACCTTGGGACGGACCACATAGATCTCATCCAACTCCATAGCCTCGATAACCCGAAGCGGGCATTTATCCCCGAGGTCCGCGAAGCATACCTCAAGCTCAGACAGCAGGGGAAAGTGAGGTTTTTCGGCGTGACGACCCACACCAACCAGGCGGACGTGATCAACGCCGTGGTGGACGACCCGGACAAGTTCTTCGACACGGTGCTTGTGGCTTACAATATGAAGTCGGAGCCCTCGGTGAAGCAGGCTATCGCCAAGGCCAAAGGGGCCGGCGTCGGCGTGATCGCGATGAAGATCCAGGCAGGCAGTTATAGAAGGGAGGAAGCCAAACCTATAAGCCCCGAGCAGGCCGCCGCCGCGTTGAAATGGGTGCTCCAGGATGCCAACGTGGCTACCGTGATCGCGGGGGTGAAGACCCTGGAGCACGTGAAGCAGATGATGCCCGTGATGGGAATGAAGCTGACGAGCGCCGATGCGCGCATCGTGGAAAGATATAGCCTGGCCGTAGATAGCTACTACTGCAGGCTCTGCGCGAAGTGCGAGCCGACCTGTCCGAAGGGGGTGGGGATCAGCGTTGTCAATCGCGCCCTCATGTATGCCCAGGGCTACGGAGAGTATGGTCTTGCCAAGGCCACCTTCTCTGAAGCCCGCGGTGCCGGCCTTTGCTCCACCTGTACCTTGTGTGTTGCCCGCTGTGTGCACGGTCTGGACATCGCCGGGAAAATGCGTCAGGCAGGGAGCCTTTTTGCATGATGCGCGTTATCTCCGTTCTGGTGGCTTTCCTGTCCGTTGCCTGTCCGTTGTGTGCCGGACAGACGGGGGTTGAGGCGTCGCTTCCGGCGACATGCGCGTCGGGATGGGCGATGGACGGCAAGGCGGCAACCTACACCCCCGAGAGCCTCTACAAGTACATCGACGGAGAGGCGGAGCTTTATCTGCCCTATGGGTTCAAGCAGGCCGCCGTGGCGATGTATGCGCGGCCGGGCGGCAAAGGCGACGGGATTGTGGCCGAGATCTTCAGGATGGGATCGCTGCTGGACGCCTTCGGCATCTTCGCGTCGTATCGCGATCCGACAGCGCAGCAGATAAAGCTGGGCGCGGAAGGATTTATCGATGATGCGCAACTGATGTTTTACCAGGACCGTTACTTTGTGCGAATCGAAGCCTCGGGCGCAGTGCCCGCGTCGGCGGGTAGCCTTCGGTCGTGCGCTGAGGCGGTCTCCCGCAACCTCCCGCCGGGTGAGGAAAAGCCCCGTGAGCTCGGATTCCTCAATGTGTCAGGCGCCATCCCCTTGACCGAGCGGTACTATCCCGTCGGCCTTCTCGGCCACGGCTTCTTCGGACGGGGAGTGACCGCAGAGGTCATGCTCGGGGAGGAACGGGTTAAGTCGGTCGTCATGTTCGGTGCGTCGGAAAAGGCCGCCCGCCGGATCTTTGATGAGTACCGTAAATACCTTGAGGGAGCGAGTGTCAAGGCAGAGATCGCGGGCGAGAAAGAAGGCGCTGTGTTGCTGCGCGCGATCGACCCGTTGTACAAGGGCGTGGTGCTGCGCCGGTCAGGGAGGTTTGTGGTGGGCCTCGCGGGTCTCAAGGAAGCTCACGCCGGTGACGCGCTCATCACCATGTTGGTTTCGCGACTGCCGAAGGAGTGATCTACCCCGCTTTCCTTGCTTCTACCAGGCCATCCAGCGAGGTTGGGGCTCAGCGCCCCCTCCATGAGCAAGCTCATGAAGCCTCCCCCCTCACAAAAGCTCGCTACCCCGCTTTCCTTGCTTCCACCAGGCCGTCCATCTTCTCGCCGCCCTGCCGGACTAAAGAGACCTCGGCGAATCCGGCCTCTTCCAGGTCCTCCTCGATCTCCCTGAAGGTGTAGGTATCCCCTCCGGCCGTGGCGACCAGCATATTGACGGCAAAAATCGCGCCGCCGGGAGGCAGCGTACGGGATTCGTCCATAATGTGATCGCGGATGAGTATGCTGCCGCCGGGCTTAAGGCTGCGAAAAACCTTCCTGTAGAGGTCCAGGTTCTGGGCAGGGCTGTTTTGGTGAATGATCGCAGAAAGGAGTGCGAGATCGCACCCTGATGGAAGTTCGTCCCTGGAGAAGTCTCCTGCAGCAAGCGTTACCCTGTCGCTCAGCCCCTCTGCCCGGACTCTTTCCGCGGCCATGGGGATGACGGGGGCAAGGTCGAAGAGGACGGCTGTCATGGCTGGGTTGCGTCGAAGGAAGGCGATCGTATAAGTCCCCGACCCCCCGCCTATATCGAGAAGGCGCCTGAACCGGCCCGCATCGAAGGCCCGGCCGATCTCCGTCGCAAGGCTGCGGCCTATCGCGTGCATGGCCCCGATAAAGGCCCTGAGGTCTGCCTTTCCCCTCTCCCCTCCGGCTCCTTTCACCGGCTTGCCCGTCCGTACAACCCCTGTCAGCCCGCTCCACTTTTCCCACAACTCATTGAGATGGAGGACCATGGGCAGGACGCTCTCGGGATGTCCGGAAGAGAGCATCTTCCCCTGGTCCGACAGGCCGAAAAGGCTTCCCTCTTTTTGAAGGAGGCCCATGGAGGCGAGGGCGTTGAGCAGCCGCTCCATGGCCCTGCCGTCGCAGCCCAGCTCCTGTGACAGGGCGGCAGCGGTAGCTGCGGCCCTGTCAAGGCGCGTGAACACATCAAGCTCGGCAGCGGTAAAAATTATCCTGCCTTGCTGGAAGGCCATCACCTTTCCAATAATCTCTTCGCCGTGTTGTTCCATGCCTTTACCCCCTAAGAGCAGGAAATACCGTTGTTTGTTTCAAGCCCTACGCTGTTCCCATGCTTCACAGTATATCTGACGGGGGCCGATGCAGACAATACGAAAACACCTCAAGGGCGGTATATTCACTATTATGAACATAGGGCATCTCTATCGCAATGGCCGAAGCACCTAGTGATTTCAAGGAAACGTGGCCCTATCGAGGTGAAAAAGAGCTTGTGCAAGAAATAACAATTGACATCCCTCTTTCATTATAGTTATATAGTTACATCTAAGGCGCGATTTAATTGCTAATCTCATAAATTCTGGAGGTGTATGTATGGCTACAATCAAGACAATCGGTGTTGTTGGCGCGGGTACCATGGGCAATGGCATTGCCCAGGTCGCTGCACAGGCAGGCTTTGATGTCATCATCAGTGATATCGAGGATAAGTTTGTGCAGAACGGTTTGAAGAATATCGACAAATTTCTGGCAAAGAGCGTGGAAAAGGGCAAGATGACAGCGGACGTCAAGGCGCAGATCATGGGGAAGATCAAGGGCACAACCAAGATCGAGGACATGAAGGATGCCGACTACGTCGTCGAGGTCGTCTTCGAGGACATGGAAGTAAAGAAGAAGACATTCAGCCAGTTGAACGAGATTACGCGGAAGGACGTTATCCTTACAAGCAATACCTCGTCGATGTCGATCACCGAGATCGCAAAGGCAACGACGAGACCCGACAAAGTGCTGGGAATGCACTTCTTCAACCCTGTGCCCCTCATGAGGCTTGTCGAGGTGATCAGGGGCTACTACACGAGCGATGAGTCCGTGGCGGTCTCCCTTGACCTGGCCAAAAAATTCGGCAAGGAACCGATCGAAGTGAAGACGGATATACCCGGCTTTGTCGTGAACAGACTGATGGTCCCGCACCTGGTCGAAGCTATTTGCCTCCTTCAGGAAGGCGTGGCGTCGAAAGAAGATATCGACAAGGCCGCCAAACTGGGACTCAACTACCCGATGGGACCTTTCGAGCTTATGGACTTGACGGGCGTCGATATCCTCCTCAACGTCGTCAATTACTTCTACGAGAACCACAACAAGGAGTTGAAGTGGGTGGCGCCGAGGATCCTCAAAGACACGATAAAGGCGGGTCGGCTCGGGAGAAAATCGGGCGCAGGATGGTACGACTATAACAAGTAGTCAGGGGGGGCGATATGGCGTACGAAACATTGCTCATTGAAAAAGATGAAGCCGTTGCAATCATTAAGCTGAACAGACCGCCCGTCAATTCGCTGAACGTCAAGGCATACACCGAGCTCTATAACGCTTTTGACGAGCTCGAAAAGGACGAGTCGGTGAGGGCGATCGTGCTGACAGCCGCAGGCGAAAAGGCATTTGCGGCCGGCCTCGATGTGAAGGAAGTGGCCGGGAAGAGTGTACCTGACTATTACGCTTTCGGCAGGATTTCGAGGGGATGCGCCGACAAGATTGCGGGCATGAGCAAACCTACGATCGCCGCGGTCTTCGGGTTTGTCTTCGGCGGCGGTTGCGAGCTTGCCCTTTGCTGTGACCTGAGGATTGCCTCACCCGACGCCAACATCGGCTGTCCGGAGATCAACCTGGGTATTATTCCGGGTTGCGGCGGTACTCAGAAACTCCCGAGGCTTATAGGGGTTGCCAAGGCAAAGGAGCTGCTTTTTATGGGTGAAACCGTGAGCGGTGATGAAGCCTACCGGATAGGTCTCGTCAACAAGGTCGTGGCAAAAGAAGCGTTGCTGGACGAGGCAAAGGCCTGGGCGAAGAAGCTGGCAGCGAAGCCGAGGGTAGCCCTCAGCGTGCTGAAGAGCGCCATCGATAACGGCATGAGCATGGATCTCGCCACGGCGATCACGTTCGAGAATGAGTGCTTTGTCACTACCTACCTGTCCGAGGATGGGAGAGAAGGATTCCAGGCGTTCATAGAGAAGAGAAAACCGGTCTTTAAGGGCAAATAGATCGAAATCAAGGAGGGTTTCATGTCGAGAAACGCAGTAATATTGGGAGGCGGTCAGGGTAAGTGGGGTGTGAGAGAAGCCCACATTATGGACCTATTCCAGGAAGCTGGCAAGGCTTGTCTCGATGATATACCGGGGCTTAAGCCTCTGGACATAGACGGCCTTATTGTGGCAACGTCATACGCAGGCAGGTGCTCTTTCCAGGTCAACACCGCACCGGTGGTCGCCGAGAGGCTCGGGTTGAAGCCGACATCCATCTGCACGAGATGCGACACGCTTTGCGCAGGCGGAAGCACGGGCATCATTCTCGCAAAAGGACTTGTCGAGTCAGGAAATGCGGATATCGTCATGGTGACCGGCGGCGAAAAGCTGTACACACCCCAGAAATGGGAGATTTTCTACAGCGAGCTCGCATCCGTCGACCATGACTGGGAGGCTACCCATGGCATGGGCTTGCCGCCGCCATTTTTCTCATTGACCGCACAGGAACATATGATCCACTACGGGACAAAGAAGGAAGACCTTGCGGCCGTCTCCGTGGCCAACTACAACTACGCGGCCGATAACCCTGTTGCGCAGATGCAGAAGACCCTGACCCTGGAAGAGGCGATGGGCGCACCTTCGGTAGTGCCACCTCTCACACTGTACGATTGCTGCCCAATTACGGACGGCGCGGCGGCATGCATCATCACGACCGATGAAATTGCGAAGAAATACACGAATAGACCCCTTGCCTATCTGAGGGGTTGCGCGCAGGTGTCGCTCTCCAGCCTTTCGGTCAATTTCCCGGGCGAACACCTTGCCGACTGGAAGCACACCAGGGTAGCGGCGGAGAAGGCATACAAGAGGGCAAAGATTTCCGCCAGCGACGTGAAAGTCGCCCAGACGCATGACTGCTTTACCATTTCGGAAGTCATCGAAGTGGAAGACCTCGGCTTTTGCAAGAAAGGTGAGGGTGGGGCGTTCTGCAGCTCGAAGCAGATCGAGATCGGCGGCAAAGTCCCCATCAATACGGACGGCGGCCTTCTGGCCGTGGGTCATCCCTTCGGTGCAACGGGCATAAGACAGGGCATCGAGATCATGAAGCAGCTCCAGGGCAGGGCACGCCACCAGGTAAAAGGCGCGGACATCGGTCTCACGCACAACCTGAGCGGAGCAAACGCCGAGCATACCATCCTCATATATGGGCTGGAACCAGTAAAATAAGGAGGTCGACAAATGTCCGTAGTAGGAATCCCAATACTTGACAATCTCTATCCGGTATCGATGGACCTTTGGCCTTTAGAGGCTAAAGAGTTCAATATGGTATGGCCGTTTTATGAAAATTTGAAACAGGGCCGGTTTACCACGACGAAGTGCAAGGACTGCGGTCACATTGCCTTCCCTCCCAGGGGCGTCATTTGCCCGGCCTGCTACTCGACAAACCTCGAATATGTGGACCTGCCCAAGAAGGGTAAGGTCGTCGTCCTGTCCGAAGAGGTGAAGGGCGTCCCCCTTGGATATGAATCACCCCTGATCCATGCCGTCATCCAGTTTGACGGTCCGGTGAAGAGGATGATCAGCAAGATAGTCAATTGCCCGGTAGGCACCCTGCAGCGGGGCGATGAGGTGGAGTTGGTCGTATTTGACGTTCCCGCGTTTCCTATTGAAAAGGGAAGGGCGGGTACGGTGATGGCGGAGCGCGTCTTTTTCGCGTTCCAGCCCATAAAGAAGTAAAGCAAGGAATCCGACGCATGTTGACGGAAGGCTCATCGGCCGCAGGCGGCCTGATGGGCCTTCCGTGCTTTCCCGGCCCGCAGGTGAGATGGCCGTATGGACTTGTGGACCACAGGCTGCGTAAGATGGCGCGCATGGGGAAAGCCGGGGAGCAAAGAACCACACAAAGGAGGGTGCGTATGTCGCTGGAAGGGAAAATTGCATTTGTAAGCGGCGCCTCTAGGCCGCTGGGCAACGGGAGGGCTACGGCCCTTGCACTTGCGAGAAAGGGTGCCGATGTTGCACTCAGCGGCTTAAACCATATGGAAGGGGCACTATCGGTAGCCGAAGAGATAAAGGCAATGGGCAGGAGATCTCTGGCCGTAAGGATGGATGCGAGCAACTATTCCGACGTGCAGAAAGGGTTCGCGGCGATAAAGAGCGAGCTCGGCCCGGTGAATATCCTGGTCAACAATGCGGCCCTGATGAACCATAACGTGACGATCGCCAAGACGACTATAGAAGAATGGGATTATGAGGTGAAGCTCTGCCTCAACTCCGCCTTTTACTGCATCAAGGAAGTATGGGCGGACATGTGTGCCGCGAAGTGGGGACGGATCGTGAATATCACGTCTGTTGCGGGTGTCCTGGGCGGTTTCGGGCAGACGAGCTATGGGGCGGCCAAGGCGGGGCTGATCAGTCTGGCAAAGTCGGTCGCCTTGGAAGGCGCCAGGTTCAACATCACGGCGAACTGCGTGCTGGTCGGCATTAGCAGTACCGACGCAACTGCAAAACTGCCCCCGGCGGTGCTGGAAAAGGTTGAAAAGAAGACCGCCATAGGCCGGCCTGCGACGCCCGAGGAGATTGCCGGGGCGGTCGTCTATCTGGCTTCCGATGAGGCTGCATATATGACCGGGGCGACGATGAATATGTTGGGCGGGCTCGATCTCTTCGTGTTTTGAGAAGCGTGTTTCCCTGTTGGCAGTGCAATGTACGTAAATTGATGATGCATGGGGAGAGTGACACATGAGGCTTTTGAGAGTGTGTGCAGTAGGTCTGATAGTGGTAATGGGGTTGAGCCTTGCGGCATGCAGCAGCGTGGGATGCAGGAGTAACAGACCCCCCGTCTATCCCGGTAACTCAGGGAACGCCGGCTCAAAGTGAAGTATTAGGTATTATTCACCTCGCACCGCGGGCAGGGTCGGCCAACGGCCCTGCCTAGAGACATCCTTTTCGCTATTTCCCCAAGAGCTTGCTCATGTCATCCATCGCCCGGCCGAACTCGGACCATTGCCCGCGCTTCAATGCCTCCTGCGCCTGCTGGAATTCTTTCCGCACCCGCACCAGGGCATCCTCTGAGGGCCGCGTCTGCATAGACGTTGTCCCTTGCGCAGGGGTTCCCACGGACCCCGCGGCGACGGAGGGGATACCGCTGAAAACGGCCTTCATCGCCTCGTCGAGACTGGGCTGCATCACGACGCGGTTCCCATAAACGGCGATCACCCGGATCAACTGCGGGATATTCACCTCCTCGGCGATGAGGTAGACCGGCTCTACGTAGAGAAAAGAGTTCTCGATGGGGATGACGAGGAGGTTGCCCCTGATCACCCGGGACCCCCTCTGGTCCCACAGGGACAATTGCTGGGAGATGGTCGGCTCCTGGTCGATCATCGCCTCGATCTGCGTGGGACCATAGATGAGGCGGTCCTTGGGCAAGCGGTAGGTGATGAGCTTTCCATAATCCGGACGGTCACAGCCTGCCGCTATCCAGGCTACCATATTTTCCTTCTTGAAGGGCGTCATCGGGAGCATGAGCAAGAACTGCAGTTTCTGCTGCCCCGGCAGCCTGATCAGCGTGTAGTACGGGTCCATGGGGGCGGACTCGGCAGCGTGCTTTTGGCTGGGCAGGGCCCAGACGTCTTCCCTGTTGTAAAAAACCCTCGGGTCTGTCATATGGTACGTCATGAGTCTGTCGATTTGGATGCGGAATATATCTTCCGGGTACCTTATGTGGCTCGCCAGGTCTTCCGACAGCCGGCTGAGCGGCTTGAAGGTACCGGGGAAGGCCCGTGCGTAAGCGGACAGGATTGGGTCGTCGGGGTCGCTCACATAGAGAGAGACCGAGCCGTCGTAGGCGTCGATGACGGCCTTGACCGGGTTGCGGATGTAGTTGAGCCTGCTCGTGTACGGGTCGGAATAGGGATAGCGGGAGGAGGTTGTGTAGCAGTCCTGTATCCAGAAAAGCCTTCCTTCGCTCACCACGAGATAAGGATCGGGGTCCAGGGAGAGAAAAGGGGCGATGAGGCTGACCCGCTCGCGTACCGTCCGATAGAGCTGAACTCTGCTCTCCGGCGTGATGTAGTTTGACACGAGGATGTTCGCGTCCACGAGTTCCCAACTGAAGAGCAGCTTTCTCCAGAAGCTGTTGAGAGGGATGCCTCCCGTGCCCGCATATCTCGTATAGACGTTCTTATCCCCCTGGGGGTAATCGAATTCCTCGACACCTGTTCTTACGATGCGGTAGCCGGCCATGTTTTCTCCATAGTAGATGGCCGGCCGGGTGATCTTGAGGAGCGGGGATTCGGGTGGAAGGTCCTTCACCACCATGCGGGGCAAGTGCCCTTCCGTGGTCTCCGATACGTAGCACATGGCTAGTCCGTAGCCGTGGGTAAACTCCAGGTACTGGTTGACCCACGTGCGCGCCTGCTGGAAGACCTGCTCGCTCAGCTCCCGCCCCGAAACCACCACCTGGCGGTACCCCTCACCAGGGAAGAGATAACGGTCGACGTCCACCTGGTAAAATCTGTAGTAAAGGCGCATCTCCTGGGTCTGTTTGAACGCCTGGAGCACGGGCTTCCAGTCCCAGAGACGGACGTTCTTGAGCGTATCGTTGTTTCGGGCAACCGCGGCGAGTGAAAGATCGTTGACGGCGCCGAAAGGGCGCTCCTCCACGCGGTCGAGCTGGTAGGCCTGCCGGGTAAGCCTGATGTTGTGCTCCAGGTAGGGTCTTTCGAGGGCCAATTCGTTGGGCTGAACGATATACGACTGGACCACGGCCGGAACGATGCCCAGGACGACGATCATAAGAAAAAGATAGACCGCGACGCCTCCGATGACGACGGCGAGTCTCCTCTGTCTGAGGTTGATCAGGACAACGGCAGCGAGGAGTGCTGTGGCCGCGACCATGGCCCAGAGACCGAGCCGCACGACGTGGTAGTCCGTGTAGCCCGCCCCGAAGACTGCCCCCCGCTTTTCGTAGAGCAGCCCAAAGATGTCGAGGTAGTAGCCGCTGCCCCATACAAGCAGAAAAAAGACGAACAGGATAGACACGTGGGCGAACATCCGGCCGTTTTTGAAAGAGGCGGCACTCAGCACCACCTGCCGGCTCGCCAAGTAACCGAGGAAGGTGATTGGCATTGCAAGGAATGTGAGGACGGCGAGGCTCTTCTGTATCGCTTCAAGGGCAGGGAGACGGAAGATATAGAAGCCGATATCCATGCCGAAGAGCGGATCAAGCCGGCCGAAAGAACCGCCCCAGAGGCACCTGATGAAAGTATCCCAGTCCGCTGAAAAGGCGAGGCCGAAGAAAAGCGCGAGCACCAGGGAGACGAAGAAGCCAAGCAAACCGATCTTCAGCGGTTTTGCACGGAATTCGTAGATGTCCGCATCTTGCGGGCCCTGCACACGGAGGAAGCCGCCCTCTTGCCTGCCGGCTGCTATCTTGAGGTTGATCCAGAGATAGAGAAATACCGGCACTGCGGCGGCCGCGAAGAGGAGGAACTTTATCCGGATGAGGCGCAAAAAGAGGGGGCTGTAGCCGACCTCCTTCATCCAAAGCCAGTCGACAAGCCAACCGGAACCCTTCGACACGATAGCGAGGAGGAACAAAAAGAGGACGAATGCCCCGAACAACCTGAAGATCCTTGGATTCGGCAGGTTCACGCCGGCCGTGCCGCCTTCACCCCCATTGCCCTTTTGCGCATGTGCCACGACAGCCTCCTCACGTTCATCGTTTTCGCGAAAGCGCCTCTAAGCCGTCTCCGCGATAGCCAATACTACTCTCTTGCGCAGGGGTTTTCAAGCAAGGGGCTTCATTTCCGCGCGTTTTTTGCGCCGTCCATCGCCGGCTCTCCTCTTTTCAGCCCCTCAACTCGGGCACTTGTGCCGTCTACAGGCGGGAGGCAACGAGGCCGCGATTGATTCGACCAGGCGCTTGAAGACAAGGGGTTTTGGATACAGGGGTGAACGTGAGGAACCACGTCCGGAAAATGGCCCCCCTACCTATATAGGTAGGTGATGTGAGAGCGACAACTTTAGTAGACTACACTTTGCGTGGTGTTTGTGAAAAACAACATGCTTGCGAAGACGCGTACTGGTGGCCAATACCTGGGGCACGCAACAGGAGGCAGACATGACAAACGTTCAATCGCCGGGAATGGAAGGGGTCCGCGAAAGATCGGACGTTCCGGGGAAGCGTATACGTGCGGGCAGAATAGTGTTGGCCCTTATCCTGTTTGCCTGTTATTTCGAAGTTCCCCAGGAGGTCCTGGGCGGCACTTCCCCTGCGTCCGGCACCGCGGACGCTCCATTGACCATCAGCAAGGTTCAGCCTGCCGTCGTCCAGCCGGATGGCGAAGCGACCCTCATCTTCAATAAGCCGGTCAGGCCCCTATCCATCAAAATCGGGAACAAGGAAGCGACTTCCAAGCCCCAGTTGGCGGATAAGACAACAGTGACGGTCACCCCGGGGCCGGAGACACCCCTGGGGGGCCAGGAGGTTGCGGTGACCGTGGCGCCTCCGGAAGGAAAGAAGCGGCACGCGCAAATGGCAACTTCGAAGGATAAGGAACCTGCCCCCGCTTCTTCAACACCAAAGCCGGCACTGTCCCCCAAACAGCCTTTAAACGTGACCGGCTCGATTTTCGTGATGCCCACTGTCGTTGGACTGAAAGCAAACGAGAAGCCGGCGACCCCCGCACAGATGTGCCGCGGGGTGATCGCCGGCGATGAGATAATCATTCAATTCGACGGGCCCATCCCGCACGGGGTAACAACGCCCGACCTCAAGGTCGCCGTCGGCGACAATAAAGAGACCACAATCTCCGACATTCAAAATGATTACCTCAAGGTACAGGTGCCGGGCAGCTTCGCCGAAAAAGCAAGACCACCGTACCCGGTTCGGGTATCCTTTCTGGGCGCGGAGCTGCGGAAGCAGCCAAAACTGACGGTGGTGCATCGTTCGTACATATACTTTTGGGCGTCGCTGCCCATGGCGGTCTTGATACTGCTCATCTACTTTGTCTATAAGGTGTGGTACAAACCGACTCCGGGCCAGAAGCGCTACAGCTTTCTGACGATGCTTCTCCTGGAAGTGGACAACCAAACATACAGCCTATCCCGTGCTCAGTTCCTCGCCTGGCTCATCGTTATCGCATGGTCTTACCTCTATGTTTACTACACCCGGGGATTTGTCGAGCAGGTATGGGGCTTTCCGCTGATAGGGAACGGCGCGTACACCTTCCTTATCAGCCTGGGCACCTTGGTGACGGCACAGGCTGCCAAGAAAGGGATGGGATCGAAGGGCGCAGGGCAGATCAACCCGTCGGTGTCCGACTTGGTGGTGCACGGCGGGGTATTGGCCCTTGACCGGGTTCAGCAGGTCATTTGGACGGCAATCGCCATCGGTATGTTCCTGCAGGTCAGCATGACGACCGCCGGCGCAGCCGGGGGATTGCCCGATATTCCGACGGAGCTGGTGGCCCTGATGGGGCTTAGCTCCGCGAGCTACCTGGGCGGAAAGCTCGTACGCGGCGCGGGGCCGGTTATCGATCAGGTATCGCTGGGGGGAGGAAGCATCTTCCTCAGCGTCAAGGGCAAGCATTTCTCGAAGGATGCCTTTGTCTGGATAGACGGTGTCCAACAGCTCAAGGAAAACGTCCAGGTGATGGCAGACGACCCGGATGACCCCAAGGGGTTCGCGAAAGAGCTGAAGGTGACGTTGGCATTATCGGAGGATGATTGGTACGAGAAAGATCACGACATGACAGTTGTCAATGCCGACGCACAGCGGGCGGATTGGCGAACGGGACCCGAGATAATCCATGTCACGCCCGGGAAGGTCGGGCCGGATGGGAAGGTTACCCTTGCCATTAAGGGTGCCCGTCTATCGGGAGGGGCAGAGATAGAGGTGGCAGGCGCCCCCGGCGCCAAGCCCCGAAGGCTGGACGACAAAAAACCGAACGACTTCAGCGTGGAAGTGGACGAGGCATGGCTGAAGACGCCCCACATATTGATAGTGACAAGTAATGGGGAAAAGGGCGCGTACACGTATAAGCCCGGTGCCGGCGTGTAGTTCAACTTTCGCTGAACGCGCCGGCGTAAGCGCTCAGAGTGACACTGCCGCCGTTCGCGCTCATAAAATCATGTACTCCCTGTTGCTGCGAGGGGGATCGTTAAGGAAAAGATCGTTCCTCCTGTCGACAGGCATTCCGCTTTTCCCTTCACAAACCGACACTCGGATATCCTTCCGGGGCAAAGCTGCGTGTCCTCCGGAATATGCCTGCACCGGGTACTCTCAAACTCGATGCTAAAGCCGCAGCGGTCAGAAAATACCTTTGCCCGGAGAAGATCCGCGCCCGTCCCGCCCGCATTGAACTGGTAAGGTCCTTTGGAAGTATAGTAATTCGTATCCAGGGTGTGGAAGAAGCCCGTGAAGATAAGGTTCTGGTTCTCAGGGGTGATCCCTACGCCGTAATCACGGAAGCGTATGGAGACGCTATCGCCCGCGGGTTTTGCAGATACCTCAACCTGTCCGCGATCGGGCGTGTTCTCGATCGCGTTTCTCAGTATACCCGAGCAGACCTTTTCCAGAACACTCCTGTTCATGAAAACCTCTATTTCCCCGTCGAAATTCTTTACGATCTCTATTTCCCTTTCCCCCATTGCCTTGAGTGCGTCTTTGCATAGGCAGTGGAGAAAGGCGGGAACTTCGATCCTTTCTTTTGTGTCATCCTCTATGCTGTAAATCGCTTCCAGGCGCCGGCGGACCAGTTCCAGCACTTCTCTCTTATCTCCCTCGTGTATGTCCGTCTCGTATTCTACGAGGCTCAGCGCGTCTTCGATCAGTGTGGTGATGCGAGCTTTCTCCTCCAAGGATCCCTTGAGGATGTCCGTGATCTCTTTTTGGAGACGGAGCAGGCGGTTCACATTTCTCACCGCAAGGGCGACACTTGTCTCCAGTCCGCCCATCTGTGCCTGATCCACCTTTTTCGAGATGCTGCTTACGGTTGCGGAGATAAGGGAAAGGGGTGTCTTCAGCTCGTGGGAGAGATGGTCGATCACCCTTTCTCTCGCCTTGTTCATCGACTTCAACTCTTCATAAAGCCTGGAATTCTCAAGGGCAATGGTAACGTAATGAGACATCGATATCATCAGTGTCAGATCCCCGTCATCGAAATCGCCCTTGTTCTTGTTGAGTACCTGGAGTATCCCGATGCATGCCTTTTCTCTGTTTATCAAAGGAACGCATAAGATGTTCCTCGTATGAAAGCCGGTTTTTCGATCCACCTCAGGGTTGAATCTAGGGTCGCTGTAGCTATCGTTCACGATTGCGGGCACCCGGTGCTGAAAAACCCACCCGGCTACCCCGTAGGTGTCCGGAAGGCGTATCTCATTCCGCTTGATATCCGTTGCCACAAGTGACCAGAGCTCGTGGGACTTCGCGTCGTGGAGGAATACGGAGCTCCTCTGGGTACCCATGATGCTGTTCGATTGTTCCATGATCAACGGGAACAGCAGGTCGAGGTTCATTTCCGAAGTGATGATCTGTCCTACATAAAGAAGCAGGCGCTGATGATCGATGCTCTCTCTTACAGAGAAGTCCTCGGCTCTCCGGCCTACTGTCCTGTTACGCTGAGATGAGATTTTCACCTAGGCACTCCTGTTCTTGCGTCGAAAGTCTTCAATCTCTATGGCTCTCCGTTTTCGCTTCTTGCCGCACTGCAAACAGGCGACTTCGAGTCTTTGGCCGCCCTTTAGGCAAGACTGCGCTTCCGCGCGGTTGTCACATTGGCATTTCGGGCACTTCATGGTGCACCTCCTTGCGTGAAAGCGGGGAGGAGACGGGTGCCGCTAAAGGTTGTGAACGATGAAGGAGAACCCCGGCAAAGCGATCGACAGGATAAGAAACTGGGAACCGGGCGCCAGGTAGCGGTTCTTCTTCATCCGAACCGAAGAGAGCGCGTAGATCGTCTTCAGATAGCCTTTTGCCATACTGTCGTCGCTCGTTAAAAATTGTTTTGCCGGACTGGGTGAATAATCGTTGATGCGTGAACTGTCACGCCGGCATGCCACACTTTCACTGTGCCTCCGTCAGAGGCGCTCTATTGCCCGAAGGCACTTACTGAATGGCCTTCTCATACGAGATTACTCTCTTGGGACCGCCAAATCAACAGGAATCAGCACAAAGAACACATCTTTCGAAGCACTGATTTCTTCACACGTGCGCACCCGGCATAGGTCGGCTTTTGCGCGGTACATCCGTCTCTCTTTCAGGACAGATCGTCCTTTTTGCAAGATCAGCACGACGTCACGTTCGACCTCTTTCCCTTGAAAAACGGCGTGTATGTGATCACTTACTCCTCTACGCCCCAGGGCACTGCATTTGCAATAAATCAAAAGACCCGGACGAAAACGAAATTACGGGAGGTGAAGAATTATGGATGAGCCGGCGAACACACTGCGGTGTTCACAGTGCGGGACTACCTTCGCGATTGAACTCAACAGGATGAGAGCGAACGTCTGCAACCCGTGTCCTTCATGCGGATTCCAGTGCGGGGTATCGCAGGATTATGCCATTAGAGCGCACCGGCTCCTGGAGTGGCTCGAATATCGAAAGAAGATTGCAAGTACTCTTCCTCAATCGGGGGCAATGCGAGCATAGAAACAGCCCGATTCACCGCACATGTCCGGAGGATTTATGGAGGAGTTGAGAATGCGACGTGAGGGCAGGATACTCGTTACTGACGACGATCCCGGCGTCCTCCTGCTGTCCACAACCCTTCTTGTAGGCGAAGGGTACGAGGTTTATGAAGCCACTACAGGGAATGAATGCCTGGATGCTGTGCGAACACACCATCCCGATCTCGTGCTCCTCGATGTCGTGCTTCCCGACGTGACAGGCGTCGAGGTGTGCAGGCGGATCAAAGCCGAGCCGGGACTGGAGGGTACTTTCATCATGCTTATGTCGGGAGATAGAGTCTCGTCGGAATGCCAGGCCGACGGACTCGACGTCGGAGCGGATGGCTATATGATCAAGGATATTACCAACAGGGAGTTTCTCGCGCGGATTTCGTCCGTCGTACGCATCAAACAGGCCGAGGACGCGTTGCGCAAAAAAGAGGAAGAGCAGAGGAAGCTAATCTCAAAGCTCCAGGAGGCACTGACGGAGATCAAGACCTTGAAGGGGCTGATCCCCATATGCGCCTCCTGTAAGAAAATCCGTGACGATAAGGGTTACTGGAATCAGTTGGAGGTTTACATCAGCGAACATACCGATGCGGTTTTTAGCCACGGCTTTTGTCCGGAATGCGCAGAAGAATGGAGAGCCGAGATCGGGCGATTTACGGAGAAGGAGAGTCGAGGGGATTCTCTATTTTCGAACGATGAATCTGTCGACCTCCCAGACAAGCCTTAGCCTTTCTTGATGGTTAATCCTGTCCCTGCATATTTATCTGAAGTGTTCCTCATGTTCGGGTCCTTAAAGGCGTCCGATGCGATGGCGGATCTGGATGACTGATGTCGTGACAATTCTCGAATAATGATTAAATTATGGAAAAGGATATGATTTAACATGAGCCCTGTCGAGTTAATCGTGTTGATCATCGTCTTGATCCTCGTGTTCGAGGGGAGCGATTTCCACTTGAGGAGACGGTAGGAAGTTGTCCCTTATATAGAACAAACCGGTAAACCTGCCCCGGCATCTCCTCCTTTTCACAGACCCATTATAGGTGGACCTACTCCGGATCAAAGGCACAGCCGAGCTCGGTTCCGGCCAGCCCGAGAAAGGCCTTGGAAGCAGGCGATTGAATTACCCTCTTGTGGGTCACTATGTCAATCCAGACCTCCACCCCCCCATCGTCCTTCATAGGTATGATTTTCAGTTTTTCGGTTGTAAGCTCACCGGCGACGTTCCAAAGCAAGGTGAACGTGGCGCCGAAGCCCTTCCTCACCAGTTCTTTTAACACTTCCGTACTATCGAGGGATCCGACGATGCGAGGGTGCACACCCCTGCTCTGGAGATCGTCGAGGATCAACTCGCGCGTCAACGATCCCTCGTGTAAGACCAGGGGGTAATCGTTGAGGTCCTCCCAATCTACTTGCTCTTTCTTCGCAAGAGGTGACTGGGGATCAGCCACGAGCAGCATCTTGTTCGGCTTTGGAACCCGAACTACCTGTAGCTCGCTACTGACCGTTTCGGGCGTGACGACGATACAAATGTCGTGCTGAAACTCTAGTAATTCCGATAGGAGTTGGGTCGAAGATCCCTCCTTCAGGATAACGCATATCGACGGGCACACCTCCTTGAACTTATCCAATATCGGCAAGACACGGCAGGTCAGGGCGAAGGATACGCCGACCCTGAGATTATCCTTGGCACTGAGTAAACTGCTTTCGGCGTTAAGAGCCGAAAAATAGACCTCTTCCGCATGAGGAAAGAGGAGCGTCCCTGTGCTCGTAAGAAAGACCTTCTTCTGTCTTACTGCAATAAGTTTTGTACCGAAAAAGGCCTCTAGAGATTTCATCTGCTTCGCCACCGCCGGTACGGTAACGCAGAGCTTTTCAGCGGCCCGGGTGAGGCTTCTTTCCCTGGCTACGAAATAGAACGTGACAAGCTGGTCAAGATTCACATGAGGAACCTTCACAATTCCATTGTACACCCCTATATCCGAGAAAAGCAATTTTGCATGTACCTGGGGTTCACATGTTAAGAGAAAATATGAATTGCTCAAGAAAATAGACCAGGTACAATTGTAATCATGCGATGGGCGGTGCCGGGCCGCCCAGCCCGTATTATCTTATGGAAGAGGTCGCACTTGTGGCATATGACGGCATCATCACAGGAGCGTGTCCCGGCTCAGCGAATACCTGCGATTTTCGCTTCGGCACTACGGAGTTTTTTCGCATAGGAACAACATCAGGCATTTTGAATATCGAAAAGAGAGGGCCCGCTATGGCGATCGCCGCAAAATGGGTCGGAATCGACTTTGGCCAGACACTCATGGATTCTTCCCCGGAGCGCACGTACTGGATGATCGGTGATACGAGCAAAGAATTGGGAGAACCGGAGCTTGTGGATATAAGGTGCCAGAGATGGCGGCTTATGAAAGAGAGGTATGGGTCCTATTCGGTGATAAAGGAGAAACACAGGCCCGAAATAGCAACATACGTCTTTGACGACCGTCCCGACGCGGCGCAGGTCTTTTCCGCCATTGAACAGAAATACCTGAAAGTGGCCAATGGCGCAGTAGATGCGGTCCGATACCTGAGAGACCAGGGGATAGAGGTCTCGATCGTGGCCGAGCTGAAGAGGACGCTCGGTCCCATCGGGACCGACATGGTGAGCAGCTTCCTGAAGGCCCAGAACATCATTGAGTACTTTGACGAGCTCATCTCTCCTCAGGGAAAGATCGATTTGCGGACTGGTGAGGTAGATTTGTCATACAAGGGCACGTCCAAAGAGGAGGGCGATCTTTACGACGTTCTTGCCGAAGACTTGCGGAAACGGGGCATCGAGCCTTCAGCAGCCGTCATGATAGGAGACAAGGAATGGTCTGATATCACGCCGGCCCAGAAGAGGGGCTTTAAGGCCATTCAGTATGTCGGCTTCATCTTCCACGCCCCTTCCAACGCCGAATTCACCATCCGCCATTTTTCGGAGATCAGTGAGATCGTGAGGGGGTTCAAATCATGAATGAACCAAAGCGGCTCGTAGTCGAGTACGAAGATGGATCGACAAAAGCGGTAGATATGGGCAAGGTCGGCGACGAGTGCCGACGGGCCTTGGTCGAGCTGGGCCTTTGTCCTCCAGCGGGCTTCGTGGCGGCCTCCAAACATTACGTAGTTCTTCAATGGGACGGTTGGCAGGAAGTGCTTGGCCTCGACGCGGAGAAGGTGGAGCTGCTGAGGTACTATGTCATCCGGCGGATAGAGGACCTGGGTAGACTCTCCTTCCAGTCGGATGAAGAAATCCCCGAGCTTTTCTTCGTAAGGCGAATGCCCCGTGAATTGAAAGGTATCCTTGTGGCAGGTCCCGAAGGAATGAGGGCCTACGATTTTTCATCCGAAACAGAGCGATGGGAAGGCATTTTTGAGACCGGCGGCAAGATAGAGTATGTAAAGTACGACAAGACCGATCGCACCAGGCAGGATGGATTGGGCGAGAAAACACGGGATGCCTCGTCTTTCCGGACGGCCATCGGGAATGATCTGGCACGGCTGGGCATGAATCCAAACCAGCTGCTTGGGCGGGACGGGGGTGAGAGAATCGAGGTGTACGGACAGATCGCAAAGGGCATGGGCCTGCGCGGGTGTGAAAGGCAGGCGGACGTGTACGGTTTTATCGAGCTTTTGGTCAAGCAGATAGCATCTTGACGGCAGGTGAAATTGTTATCTCCGCTCTCGGATAGTTCCTCACAAAAATAAAGACGTACGAAGGGGGGAGACTATGAAAGACCTCAGGGAATGGATCGATCTCTTGGAGAAGGAAGGAGTTTTGCTTCGGATAAAGGCGGAGGTAGACTATGATCTGGAGCTCGGTCATGTTGCGACACTGAACGAAAGGAAGAACGGTCCTGCCTTGCTCTTTGAAAACGTCAGGGGACATAATATCCCTGTCCTTATAAGCACGATCACGACTCCCAAGAAACTGGCCCTCACCTGCGGCCTGCCGGCCGATACCTCGATCTGCAACGTAGCGAAGGAGTGGATGCGGGTGATGGTCCAGAAAAGACTGGTACCTCCGGTCGAGGTAAAGGACAATATCCCGGTCATGGAACAGGTGATAGAGGAAAAGGACGTAAACCTCCTCGATCTCCCCTCACCCCGCTTGTACCCGAAAGACGGCGGGCGGTATTTGGGCCTGGCATTCAACTGGGTGACGCAGGACCCGGAAACGGGCTGGACGAACATCGGCACATACCGTGGACAGCTGCTGGATGAAAAGAACATCGGCGCAAACATGTGGATCAAGTCGAAGCACGGGTACCTTCACATGGAGAAGACCCGCAAGCAGGGCAAGAGTAAGATGCTTGCCGCCGCCTACTGCGGCTGCGACATGATCCATTTTTTGACCGCCTCCAACATGGTGCCGGAAGGGATGAGCGAATACGACGTAATAGGCGGGATCATGAACGACCCTGTTCAGGTTTTCAGGAGCGACTATACAGGTCTGATGCTGCCCGCCAATGCGGAGATCATTCTGGAGGGGGAGGTCGAGCTCGAGCCGAAAAACTTCCGTCCGGAAGGACCGCTGGGGGAATATCCCGGCTTCTACGGCGCGAGCGGTGCCGGGACGCCCAAGCCCTTTTTTACGGTAAAGCGGATCCTCCGTCGAAAGGAGCCGATCTTTGTTGCCAGCACGGTTGGGCGGCCCGTCGGTGATACCCATATCGCCAACACGGTTGGCCGTACCGCCTTCCTGTGGGCCGACCTGGAGATGATGAAAGTTCCGGGCATTCGCTCCGTTTACATGCCGCCGGAGGCGGCAGGTCGATGGTGGGCCATCGTCTCCGCAAAGTGTACGTTCCCCGCCCAGGCCCAGCGCATCGCTCATGCCGTACTCGCAAGCCCTACCGGTCATTTCCACACGAAGGGTGTGATCGTGGTCGATGAAGACGTGGCGGCCGACGACCTCGCGGGCGTCTGGTGGTCCCTTGCAGTCCGCTATAGCCCCGTGGACGATACACAAATCATCAACAAGATAAGGGCGACACCCTTCGATCCTGCGTTGCCCGAGGGAGCCAAGGATATCGGCTCCGCCATCATCCTGGATTGTACGACGCCCGTAGAGTGGCAGAAAAAGCCGCTTAAAGTTGAGGACGATCCGGAGACGATGGAGAAGGTGTTGAGGAGGTGGCAAGAGTACGGTTTCTCAGGGAGGTAGCATAATGAAGCGCGGTCCTGATATCGGCCTTGCGATCCCCGATCGGCTCAACCTTACCACCTACTATCTGGAAGAGAATCTAGATAGGAAGAGGGGCGGGAAGACCGCCCTTTACTACGACGGCAAGGCGTACACCTTCGAGCAGCTGATAACCCTCACGAACGAGATCGGGAACGTGCTCAAGGGGCTCGACGTGTCCCTTGAGGACAGGGCCCTGCTTGTGCTACAGGACTCCCCCGAATGGGTGGCGAGCTGGTTTGCGATCATGAAGATCGGGGCCGTTGCCACCCACGCCTACACCTACCTGAGGCATGACGACTATCGGTATTTTCTAGATTACGTGAGGCCGAAGGTGGTCGTTGTCGACCGGACTACGCTCGCGGCCGTCCGGGAAGGCGCGAGAAACTCGAGGTTTCCCCGGGCGATTCTGGTGGCCGGAGAGGACCTGCCCGAGCTTGGGGAGAAGGAACATGCCCTTGGCAAACTGATCCTCGGTGTGGACAGCCACCTGGAGGCCGAAGCCACGGACAAAAACGATATCGCCTTCTGGAACTTTTCGGGGGGAACCACCGGCAAGCCGAAGGGGGTGCCCCACATGCACCACGACGGGGTAATCAGTTTCGAATCCTACCAGGACATCGTCAAGGTGACGGCTGACGACATCGTCCTGAGGGTCCCGAAGCTTTTCTTCCACTATGCGCGTGATCTCGGCATGAACTGGCCGCTCAGGGCGGGCGCCGCCGTAGCCCTCTTTCCGGAACGGACCACGGCGGAGTTGATCTTCGACCTCATCGAGCGATACAGACCGACCCTCCTCGTGAACGTTCCTACCATGATGAGGGCCATGCTCCAGAGCCCAAAGGCACAGACGGCCGACCTGAGTTGCGTCCGTCTGTGCCTTGCCTCGGGCGAGGCCCTTTCCGGGGAGCTTTACAGGGAGTTCACCGACTTCTTCAAGATCGAGGTGCTGAACGTGATCGGTTCCGCGGAGCTGAACATGGGGTACTTCATGGACCGGCCGGGGGAGGTGATCCCGGGAAGCTCCGGCAGGCTCACGCCTCTCCTTGAAGTGAAACTCGTCGACAAGGAAGGCAACGAGGTGCCTCCGGGCCAAACCGGCGTCCTGTTGGTACGCTCCGACTCAGCGGGCTGGTGCTACCATATGGAACACGAGAAGTCCAAGACCACCTTTCTCGGGAACGATTGGGTCAATACTAACGACCTGTTCCGTGAGGATGCGGATGGATACTACTGGTACTCCGGCCGGGGCGACGACCTTATCAAAGTAAGCGGGGTCTATGTGGCGCCCCTGGAGATCGAAACCTGTCTCAGCGAGCATCCGGCGGTGAGGGAATGTACTGTGCTCGGCGTAAGAGACGCGGACGGTCTTGCGAAGGCAAAGGCCTTCGTTGCGCTAAAGGAGGGCCTTGCGCCGTCGGATGCCATGGCTGAAGAGCTCAGGGAACACTGCAAACGGAAGATGGCGAGCTTCAAGGCGCCGAGACTCATCGTGTTTATACCGGAACTTCCCAAGACGGGACAGGGAAAGGTGGATAAGCGTCGGCTCCTTGAGATGAAAGGCTGATAAGGGCGGCTTAGAGGATAAAGGGCGGCCGCGGCAATACAGGAAGAGGCAAGTTCGCCGGATCCAAAAGGAGACGTCGTATGTTGCTCGGTTTACCAAGTTTTGAATATTTCACGTGTAAAACCACGGAGGAAGCGTGCGCACGCCTCTTTGCCTTTCAGGGTGAGGCACGCGTGTTTGCAGGGGGGACCGATCTGATGGTGAAGATGAAGCACCGGCGGGCAATGCCGCGCAATCTCGTCAACATAAAGAAGATCCCCGGCCTGGACTATATCACGTATGACGAAAACGGCGGACTAAGGATAGGCGCCCTGACCACCATTCGGAATCTTTCGCTTTCCTCGTTGATAATGAAGAAGTTCACCGTTTTGGGAGAAGCCGCGTCCGTACTGGGAACGCCCCATGTGCGCTGCCTCGCGACCATCGGCGGCAACCTGTGCAACGCTTCTCCAGCCGCGGAATGCGCGCCGGCACTTCTCGTTCTGGGGGCGCAGGTAAAACTGACGGGCTCCAAAGGGGAACGGGTAGTCCCTTTGGAGACGTTTTTCACCGGTCCCGGAGAGACGGTTCTTAGTGCAGACGAAATTCTCACGGAGATACAGATACCCCCATTAGCGCCCCGTACTGGCGGCGTACACCTGAAGCACGGCTCGCGGAGAGTGGATGTGGCGGTGGCGGGAGTAAGTGTGCTTATGACCGTGGACGGTCAGTTTTGCCGGGACGTGAAAATAGCCATGAGTGCGGTGGGTCCCACGCCCCTTCGTGCCAGGAAGGCAGAGGGCCTTCTCAGGGGCCGGATTTTGAACGCGGAAAAAAGTGATCTCGTGGCGCGGGCCGCGGGAACAGCGGCGGAGGAGTCGTCGCCTATCGATGATATTCGTGGAAAAGCGGATTATCGAAGGCATCTTGTAGAGGTAATGGTAAGAGACGGTGTAAACCGTCTCATCTCAGAGATGATCACCCAACGCACTGGTTCCCGTGGGCCGGCCAAAAAGTTGGATTGAGGGAGAGGGAAGGAGATGAAACACCGGATTCACTTGACGGTAAACGGGGAACGCCGCGGATTGTCCGTGGAGTCGAACCAGACCCTCCTCGATGTCCTGAGAAATGACTTCAAGTTCCTGAGGACCAAGGAAGGGTGCGGCATAGGTGAATGCGGCGCCTGTTCGGTCTCCATGGACAAGAAGATCGTCCCCTCATGCCTGGTTCTCGCGGTTGATGCTGACGGCACAAATATCATTACCATGGAAGGGGTCGCGGGCGAGGCAAGGTTCGATCCGGTCATGGAGTCCTTCATGCATCCCCAGCAAGGCGCCATGCATGCAAGCCACTCCCGGCCGGGAACAAAAGAAAGACGCGAAGTCTTTACCTTCTGCCACGTCTGCCCCGGCCACTGCAGCATCAGGGCGGTCGTCGAGGAAGGCAAACTTGTCGATATAGAGCCCGACATGGAAAGCGGCCTGTCGAGCGAACAGTGCCCGGTAAAGAAAGGCCGTTTTATCATACCCGAGGTGCTCTCCCACCAGGAGAGGATTCTCTATCCCATGAAGAGAGCCGGAGCCAGAGGGGAAGGCAAATGGCAGCGCATTACGTGGGATGAGGCTCTGGATACTATTGCCGCCAAATTCAATTCGATAAAGGAACAGTATGGCCCTGAGGCGGTGGCCTTCGGTCTCGGAGAGCCGAAAGGCATGGAGTTTGCTTTTGCCCAAAGGTTTGCTTCGGCTTTCGGGACCCCGAGTGTGGTGACCCCCGCATGGTTCTGCGGGGTGGCGACTCTCCAAGGCCAGATGGCCACCTACGGCTGGAGCAGCGTGCCCGATGATCACAACAGACCGGAGCTGATGGTATTTTGGGGGGTAAACAACAACCATACCTCGGGAGGCATGAGGAGGGAAGCCACTGAGACTTTTCTTGAGAAAGGAACAAAGCTCATCGTAGTTGATCCCCAGAAGATCGATCTCGCCAGGGTTGCCGACCTGTGGATAAGGGTAAGACCGGGAAGCGACGGCGCCCTCGCCCTTGGAGTCATCAAGGTCATGATCGAAGAGGAGCTTTATGATAAGGAGACGGTCGCGAACTGGACCGTGGGTTTTGATAAGCTGAGGGAGCACGTGGCCACCTTCACCCTCGATGACGTGGAGAAGACGACGTGGGTCCCCAGGAGCCGGATAGAAGAGTTTGCCCGGCTTTACGCGAAGGCCAAGCCCGCTCAAATCCAGAGCGGAAACGCTCTGGATATGCAGGCCAACGGTTTTCAGACAGTCCGCGCCCTGTCTATCATGCGCGGCATCGCGGGCAACCTCAATATTCGTGGGGGTGATATCTACATCACTCCCGGCCGATCCATGAGGTTCGGTCGGTTCTATCTCCTGAACAAATATCCGAGAAAGACGGACAAGATCCTGGGGGACCGGTTCAAGATGTCCCAGCGTATGGCACTCATTCCGTCTCACACCATGATTAACGCCATTCTGGAAGAAAAGCCGTACCCCATCAAGGCGGTCTACTTCGTGCTTACCAATCCCCTGGTGAGCTACCCTGATTCCAGGAAAACTTACAAAGCCCTCATGAAACTCGATTTCCTCGTAGTCCCTGAGCTGTTCATGACACCGACCGCAGTTCTCGCCGATATCGTCCTCCCTGCCGCATGGGGCATGGAATGCGATGAGCTGGGATACTGGCCGGGATGGTACGAGGAGCTTAGAGCCCATCCGAAGGTGGTGGAGCCGCGCGGTGAATGCTGGCCCAATACAAAGATGCTCAACGAACTGGCGAAAAGGCTCGGCATGGGAGAAGACTTTTGGGAGGATGACGAGGAGGGCCTGGACGAGATGCTCAAGCCCATCGGGATGACTTTCCGCCGGTTCAAGGACGAGAAGAGGACGCTTCTTCCCGAGCGGGAATATGAAAAGAATTTCTACAAAACGAAGTCGAGGAAGATTGAAATCTATTCAAAACAGACTCGAAAAGATGGGTTATTCCCCCATGCCTTCCTGGGAGGAGTCCGTGATCCTCACTCCGAAGCCTACCGAGGAATTCCCTCTCCTTATGACGAACGGGAAGGAGGAGGTCTACATGGGTTCCTCCTATTATCATGTCTCTTCCATCCGCACTATGCGGCCCTTCCCCGTGGTGGAGATGAACCCGGAGACCGCGGAGAAATCCGGTCTGAAGGATGGAGACTGGGTAGTCATCGAAACGAAGGTCGGATCGTGCAGGCAGAAACTTTCCTTCAACAAAGAGGTCGATCCTAGAGCGATTATCGCCACCTTCGGGTCGTGGCAGCCGGAAAAGCCTGACGATGACCTGGGATGGCACACGGTGAACCTGAACATGGTGACTCCCGATGGTCCCGATTATGATCCGGCCACCGGCGCGGTCACCCTGAGAGGAGTCCCGTGCAAGGTGTACCGCGCGGAACAATAGGTTGCCGCCACAAGCGGAGTACGGCTTGGAGACACCATCCGCCGCCCGATAATGGCAGGCGCGGCAATAAGCCGGCATCTTAAAGCCCACCCACCAAGCGATCTGCAACCTGGCCCGGAAAGGGCGTGACGACCCACATTTCACTTATCTCCCCTTCGGCCCCCGAGGTCCTATGACGGGGAACTGTCTGTCTGCCAAAACCCTCCGGCCCACGTCACCAAGACGAAGGAGCGATAGAGTGACGTTGTGCACCCATCGGCCTTCATGCAGTCTTTTCACGAAATAGGGGCGCAGACGGCGATAGCGAGCGCAAATGACCACATTGGACTTTATACTTACTGAAGAAGCCGGTTGAGACGGAGAAAAAAAGGAGGGGGATTGGAGCGGCAGGCATTGAATGACAGGAGCATCGAGAAGGGCAAGGAACTGCTTGAGATGCTCGAAGGGGAAAAACCCTCCCTTTTCGAGAAGGGACGATGGGTTGGCAGGATAATGGGCTGGGCCTTGAGGCAGGACGAGTTTCGCACCTCTATGCTCCGCTTCGTCGATGTCTTTCCGGCCCTCACGACGCCGGCGTCGCTCGCCCGGCACATAACCGAGTATTTTGATGAGGAGGAGGGCCGCGTGCCGGCGCCTTTGCGTTGGGCTCTGAGGCTCGCCTCCGGCAGAGGGCGGCTGGCCACCGCGTTCCTGGCCGGGATGATCCGGTACAGTATCGAGAAACTCGGGAGACAATTCATCGTGGGGGCACACGCCGCGGACGCGGTAGCGGGCCTGTCGAAGATCCGCAGCGCGGGCTGCGCGTTTACAATAGATGTCCTGGGCGAGGCCGTGGTGAGTGAGGATGAGGTGGAGCAGTACGTGGGCCGCTACATGGTTCTCCTCGACCGTCTGGAGAGAGAACAGCGGTCCTGGCGGTCGCTGGGCGGGCAGATGGACGGCAACGGCCTTGATTGGGGTGTCGCGCCCAAGGTCAGCCTGTCCCTCAAGCCGAGTTCTCTGTACTCACAGACCAGGCCTCAGAATTTCGAGGGCTCCGTGGCTGTTATGCTGAGGCGGATCAGACCTGTCTACGAGAGGGTGATCGAGGTCGGCGGCGCGCTCTGCATCGACATGGAGTCCTATATTTCCAAGGATATGTTCCTGGAGTTGTACAGGAGGCTGCGCTCGGAGTACGCTGGGTATGCCCACCTTTCGATCGCGATCCAGTCGTACCTGCGCGACACGGACCGCGATCTTTCCGATCTTCTTGGGTGGGCCAGAGAAAAGGGGCTCCCTGTATCCATCCGGCTGGTCAAGGGCGCGTACTGGGACTATGAGATACTCAGGGCGCGGCAGAATGGATGGGAGATACCGGTTTACGGCAGCAAGGCCGAGACGGATGCCGCTTTCGAGCGCCACGTGGGTCTGATCCTCAGGAACCACGATGTCGCGTACCTTGCCTGCGCCTCTCACAATATCCGCTCGATCGCCGCCGCTCTCACAATGGCCGCGTGAATTTGCGGTCCCCAATGATCGGTACGAGTTCCAGGTGCTCTACGGTATGGCCGAGCCCATCCGCAGAGTCCTCCTGAAGGGCTTCGGACGAGTGAGACTCTACTGTCCCTATGGCGAGATAGTTCCGGGGATGGCCTATCTGGTGCGCCGCCTCCTCGAAAACACCGCCAACCAGGGCTTCCTCCGGCTGATGTTTGCCGAAGAGACGGATGCGGCGGCGCTCCTTCGGGATCCTACCGAAGCTGCCGGAGAGGGACAGGCCGCGAGGTCGCAGCCAGGTCCGGGCGCGGGCAGATCGGAAGAGGTGCCTTTCGGGAACTACCCCTCCTCGAATTTTGCGGACCGGGAGGAGCGGGAGCTTTTCGCGAAGGCGATTGGCTCAGTGCGCGAGAGGCGGGATATGATATGCCCCCTCTTCATCGACGGTAATGACCGGATAACCGAGGATGTAGTCGCCTCGGTCAATCCTGCCGACCCAAAGGAGGAGATTGCCTTCGTGTGCCAGGCGGGGAGGGAGGAGGCAGAGGCAGCGATCGGGGCCGCCCACAGAAGCTTTGACACATGGCGAGAGACGGAGCCATCGAAGAGGGCAGGCTACCTCACGAGGGCTGCTGCCTGGATGGCCGCGCACCGCCACGAGCTGGCGGCCTGGCAGGTACTCGAAATCGGCAAGCAGTGGGACCAGGCTTCGGCGGACGTGGCTGAGGCAATAGATTTCCTGGAGTATTATAGCCGTGAGATGGCCCGCCTCGGCATGCCCCAAAAGCTCGCCATCGCCGCCCGGTGAGCTCAATCACTGTTTCTATGAGCCGAGGGGCGTGACCGTCGTCATTGCCCCGTGGAATTTTCCCCTCGCCATCAGCACGGGCATGGTGTCGGCGGCAATCGTCACCGGTAACTGCGTGGTGTACAAACCTTCTCCCCTTACGCCGGTCATTGGCCATCAACTGGTCGAGGCATTCCGCGCTGCGGCCCTGCCGCCGGGGGTGTTCAACTTCCTGCCCGGCCGGACCGAGGTAATCGCAGAGTACCTCGTCGACCATCCCTCGGTGAGCACCATCGCCTTCACCGGTTCCACCCAGGTGGGCCTCAGGATCATGGAAAAGGCGGCAACAGTCCATCCGGGGCAGGCATACGTGAAAAGGGTCATTTGCGAGATGGGCGGCAAGAACGCAATCATTATTGATGAGGACGCGAACCTGGACGAAGCCATCCCAGCCATACTCGTTTCAGCCTTTGGCTTTCAGGGGCAGAAATGCTCGTCGTGCTCCCGGGTGATCGTCCTCGGGTCCATCTACGACATGTTCGTGGACCGCCTGGTGAAGGCGGCGGACTCGCTCGCCTGTGGACCGGCTGAGGACCCGGCCTTCTTTCTGGGACCGGTCTCGGACCATCAGGCGCAGGTTACGATCTTCGAATATATCAATATTGCGAGAGAGGAGGGGAAAATTCTGTACGCTGGCCGGGCGCCCTCGGGGGACACCTATGTTCCCATCACCATTGTCGGTGACATACGGCCCGAGCACAGGATCGCGCAGGAGGAGATATTCGGACCGCTTCTCGCAATTATGAAGGTCGCCAGCTTCGAGGAGGCGATCGAGTGGGCCAACTCGACCCGTTTTGCCCTGACGGGGGGTGTGTTCAGCAGGAGTCCTCGTCATCTGGCGCAGGCGAGAAGGGCCTTCAGGGTAGGAAATCTCTACCTGAACCGGCACATAACGGGTGCCCTCGTGGAGCGCCAACCTTTCGGGGGCTTCAAGATGTCGGGCCTGGGCACGAGGGCCGGCGGAGCGGATTACCTGCTCCATTTCATGGATCCCAGGGTGGTGACGGAGAATACGGCGCGCCGCGGTTTCGTGCCTGACCTGCGATAGCTGGGCCGGAAGAAAGCAAAGAGACTGAATGCCGGACAAACACTATGGTTCGAGCAGCTCGAACCCAACCCTCGGGTCAAACACCCTGCGGCCCGTTGTTTCGGTAAGCTCCCAGAGCACTACCTCCAGCACATGCCACACGCGAACCCCCAGCCTGACGCACCCTGTGACCGCCTCGTCGCCTCGGCCGGCGGTCGCGTGCATATGGAGGACAGGCTGACCTTCCGCGTTAGGAAAGAGTGTACCCACCCCTGCCACTTCATGAACATCGCGAAGGGCATGCTCCATCGGCACGATAGGGTTGCTCCGGCCTTCCTCCGGTCCGACTACCAGAGCGCTCGCCCTATCTGCTCCCCCCAACGCAATCAGCCCCGCCGCTTGAATTTCATGCTCCCGGGCAAAGGCCTCTATGCTTTCATGAAGAACGTCGCCATCCTCAAGGCGGATGACGAAAACCCTTCCTTGCTTGGCCTCCGAGTATCTCATGGCCGAAACCTCCCGTGGACTATAGAGTGATTGTACCCCCTGCAGGAATGATATTCAAACCATTTCCTTCGACCTCGGAGAACGGGGGGCTTGAGGGACATCCTTATGCCAGGTCTTTCAACGCCGCGAGCGATTCTCCCTTGCCCATCTTTTTCACGAATTCCTCGTCCGTTGTTACAAGAACTGCACCGGTCTTGACGGCTACGGCGAGGTAGCAGGCGTCGTAAAAGGTCACCTTTGTAAAGAAACCCATGGTACACGCCGTTTGTGTCCTCATACTGCCCCACGATGGTATTCCCGCTCATGCCGCTGGCGTAGGTGAGCACGGCGCCCGGAACGTTCAGGGTGGTGTAGACCGAGTGCGCCCTGGCCGGACCGATTCCCAATAATATGATGAATACAATGCATGCCGCCGCCAAAGCTATTTTTCTCACATGAGTCTCCTTGAATAGATTCATGCGCCTCGTGTTCCTATCCCCGGAATCTCCTTCTCCCCGCCGCAAGACCGGCTTGTTTCCTCCCCGACCTCCTTGGACTCTCTACCCGTTATTTGTTCACTACCGCCAAGGCTCGCCCCAGCAATTGGTCGCAAGAGCAGTGCCAGACGATAGGCAGGCAAGATTATGCCTATCAGGAGAAAGTGGAATCGGGTCGGTGAAAGAAACCTGAACAATAGAGGGCAGGCAAAAGGGCTCTATGGCAAGGATTCCTGGTTTGGACGTTGACGGCAGCGACTGTAAAGATTTCAGACATGTAAATATATCTTTACAGTTTACAGCAGTAGACCCTGTCTCTGAAGAGGTGAAGGTTATTTTCCCGTGTGGAAGCGGGAATAGGGGGACGTAGGCGCCCATTTTTCTTTCCGGGGGTCGGAGTTATTTACTTGCTTACGCCCGTCCCCCTCGCTGCCCTGGACTTCCTGCCCATATTCGCGGCGAAAAAGGTCAAGGAGATCCTCCGGCGCAGGGATGCGGCAGGCCGGGAAGATTATCCTCGGGAGGAGCCGATCCTGCCCCTGTGGATGAAACCGGCGAGATAGAGATCGTCTGCCCCGTGTGCAATTCTTCCGCGCTCTATACGTACGGACATGCCCGGGGCGCCCAGAGGTACATCTGCCTTGTTTGTAATAGACAGTTCGTGCCGGGCCGCGAACGGATCTTCCCCAGAAACAGACCGCTGTGCCCCCATTGTGGACAGTCTATGTACCTCTTCAAGAGTAAGAAAGGTCAGGATACGTCCGGTGCGCCCGCTACCCTGAGTGCCGCACTTACGTCACTTTATAAGGAAGGTTCAAGAGGTAGCGTTGTGTACCCAGCACAAAGGGCAGGCTCAGTGAATAGCTCTGCCTTTTTTCGCGTCCTGCTGATTACCGCATGTAGAAAGAGCTATCTTACAGCAGCAACGCAACGTAATGAAACAACGTTATATATTCCCATCCCGCAAAACCACACCCCTAACCCGGACGAGCTGGAAATAGCCTCCCACAAAAAAGTTGGACACCTCTCAGATGTGCTGTAAAGCGTTCTCTCCCTGGCCATTACAGACACTCAAAAATATTTCTTTGCCAAGAAAACAACAACTCCACTGTTAAGGGGCTAAGGGTAGCAGGGAAAAAGCCCCTACCGGCCCTATGGTTGTGCTCCCGTCTCCGATGCGAACCCCATCGCCTTTGAGATTACCGTCTCCACCTTGTCAATGGTGCAGGGCTTATCTAACCGGTCCTTGAACCCATAGGAAGCAAAGTTCCACATCGCTTCGTCATCATATTGACCGCTTAAGACGATCGCGGTGACGTTCGGATCGATTGCCCTGATTTTGTCCAGGCATTCTTTTCCTCCCATGCCGTCCGGAACGGTAAGGTCGAGAAGGACGAGGTCGAACGGGTCGGCGGCCATCGCGTCGAGATATTCCTTGCACGCCGTTTCCCCGTTCCGGGCACACGACACCCTGAAGCCCAGGAGCGTGATCGTTTCCCTCATAATCTCGCGGACCGTTTCATTATCATCCATGACCAGCATTCTGCCTCTGTACCCCATTTTGCCCTCCCTAAACCCTGATCGCGCCGATCAGGCTCTGCAGTTCGTCTGCTCGTTGCGTCCATTAGAATCGATGAGTCCCACGAGAGATTTCCGATCAATCCAGAGAGACCCATTCACCCGTGCTCCCTCTATCAAACCCGCATGATACCAGCGGCGAATGGTCGTCTGGGAGACACTAAAGAAGCATGCGGCTTCAGCCACCAAAAGAGATGATCTTTGGGGCAGGTCAGGATAGTTCACAAACCCTCCGTTACACGCATTTTGGTTGATGGGGCCACAGAGACTTCGACATCCTGCGTGACGTCCGTCTTCGTAACTATTCTGAAGTCATAGCGGCTGGGCCCAGGTTCCCCGTCTTTCCCCATGCGGACATAGGTGGCAACCATATCGCAGTTGTTCTGACGTATGGCGGGGGATACCGGTTTTCCCACCAATTCGCTCCGGGTGGCATACCCGAGCATGTGGACAATTTGCTTGTTGACGCATAGATGCTTGTCGCCCCTCATCAAAGTGACGCCGTCTCCTCTATGACGACCCCGCAGAGCCCTGCCGGTCTTTGTAGCTGCATCGGAGCTCTCCTGCCTCGGGCATTCGGCCCTGGCAAGCGACCCTTCGCCGAAGCACTCCCTTTCGATCAAGGACACCATGGTTGACTGTGCTTCCCGCAAATATTCGCCCTGGTGGGTTTCCTGATTTCCCAGACCGAAACCGGTCTTATTCCGTCACGACATTTGTCGCCTGGGCCCATCTGAGGCCTTTCACCACGTCGAACGTAACGGTCTGCCCCTCACACAGGGTCCTGAAGCCGTGACCCTGGATAGCAGAGTGGTGAACGAACACGGGCTCGTCATCCTCCTGGGTGATGAAACCATACCCCCTCGACTCGTTGAACCATTTGACCTTTCCTTTTGCCATTGCCTGTGCTCCCTTTGTGTTTGAACTTGACCCATCACCTGCGGACAAGTTGCTTCCGGCCGCCCGCCGGTCACGGGCGCTTGTCGAGAACGGGAAGCATTGAGGTTTCCGCTATCGGGCCTTCGAGTTTCTTTTGGGCGCAGTCCCGGCGTTCTCTCTCGGGGCCGCCTTTTCAGCTCTCGAGCCCTTCTTGGAGGACATCCCCGATGCTTGTTCAGGTTTCAGGTGGCGCGCCTTCACGATATCCTCTGCCTGATGCCAATCATCACAATCCTTTCCGTGGTCTCCTCCACGTTTCTCCCAAAGCCCATATGCGGTCAACGCTATCTCGTCATGCAAGTTCATGAGCCTCCTCTGCCGAAATGAATTGAGGTGCCAGACGGTGCAATTGCTTCCTCAGTAGTGAGCCGGCGTCCGAGCGTTGCTCGGTACCGATGTGGGGGTGCCCAGTACCAGATGGCGTCCATCGTGCGACTCCTCTCCACCGGCATCGGGAATGAGCCTGGGCAGATAGAGGTGAAATGCCACGCCATCAGGCGTCGATGAGGTTATCGAGAGACAACCGCCGTGTCCTTTGACGATCTCCCGAGCCGACTCAAAAGTATCCAGACTTCTTCTATTGGGTTTCCAGAAGGAAAGAGGATACACCATGAAGGAAAGAAGGATACATGCGCCACAGACTGTCGCCTGCCTCCGAACTGAGAAAGGGCACAGTCAACGGTTTGGTGGAGATAACTATGCAGCCCCCTTCAGAGACGATCTCCGTCGCGGTAAGCAGGAGAGTCAGGACGGCGCTCCCCAACTCTGCCGGGTCCAGAAGAACCGTGAGCCTTTCGTCTGATAGTTCCCATCTGTACTCGTAGGCTCCCTCGGGCGCCAGGCGCGTCCCTATTGTCTCGACAACATTATTCAGATCAGCGTGTACCCCTTTCATCGGCCTTTTTCTCCCTCCGCCGAACCGGCCATCACGGTGGTATTAAACCAGCTAAACGTTAGCTGGGAATAAAGAGTTTGTTAAATATTCGTTAAGCGTGAAAGCCTTGCCTTAACCCGCAATTAAGCGGGACGCGATACATTCACGATCCTGGGATAGAATATTCTCGCTATGCATTTTTGAGGGCGGGAGGTAATCGTGAAATCGACGGCAATGCTCGCGGGCCGGGATGGCCCTCGTGGCACACAACAACAAATAGAAAAACCAGTATAGAATGGGCTCATTTGGACAGGCAATTGCTTGCCGAGCATGAGATTGGCAGTATGAACGAATGGATTCCGGGCGCACGTACCGGAATCGCCTAAGGCAGAAGAGATGCAGAAACGCCCGCTTTACCCTTGACGGCTAACCCCAATGATTTTCGATTGTCGCTTGCCGGATGCATCGCTTTTGTGGCATGATTGTACGGGGTGCACGCAGGTCGATGCCTCCTCCACTACGCCTCGAAAGGAGCGTGTGAGATGGATTGCGTTTTGTCGGTGACAAACCACAAGGGTGGCGTAGGAAAGACGACAACGGCCGTGAACATAGCCCATGCCTTCGCGGAAGCAGGGAAGGAAGTGCTCCTCATCGATCTCGACCCACAGGGCAGCGCCACGGTGCACCTCGGGATACAGGACGACGGAAGCGGGCTTCTCTATGCCATGCAGAACGCCGTGGCCCTACCCGTCGTATCGACCGGGGTAGAGAGGCTGGCCCTCGTGCCGGCGGGTCCGGTCTTTGCCGAGGCAAGGCAGAGGTTCAGCGGTGTGCTCGCAACCGAGCTCCTGCACCGGTGCTTTGCGAGGACCGAGGGGCCATGGGACCTCGCGATCGTCGACTGCCCGCCCAGCCTGGATATGCTCACGTTGAACGCACTGCGAGTGAGCCGCCACGTGGTCATCCCGGTTGAGGCCAACCGTCTGGCTCTCGGGAGCCTGCGCCAGACGGTTGAGACCATCGCTTCGGTGCGCAAGGATAACCGTGCCCTCGAACTGCTTGCCATCATCGTGTGCCGCTCCCATCCCAGGCGCCGGATACACAGAGAGATAGTGAGCGAAATCGAAAAGGCCTTCCCGGGTAAGGTGGCTCCGGTCGTTCGAGAGAACGTCAGCCTGGCGGAGGCGCCAGGCTTTGGTCTGCCGGCAGCACTGTATGCGCCTGATTCGTCGGGTACTGCCGATTACCGGGCGGTTGCGCGGTGGCTATGGGCCGGACTATTCCCCGCCTAGGGCCATAGGGCCTTTTCCCTTCCGTACGTTGGCCTTCTTGAGCTTCCCAGGGTACAGAGTGAATCTATCCGTCCGGTTTGAAAGTCATGAGCAGGAAAGTTATCGGCCATGGCTGAGATCCGGCGAAACGCACACGGCTCTTCGGACGGTGCGCACGGCAGCTGCGGAGGTCCTCCGTTTCAGAGTGCTCGTTCAGCATCAGCCTCGCCCTTATCTTCGCATGCTCTCGGGCTTCTTCTTCGGCCTCCAGTCTGAATTTGACCTTGTTGAATGCCTCGACCAAGTTTCTGTATTCCCGGGAACCGAGATCGAGCACGCAGAGGTTGAGACCCTTTTCCTCGACAAACTCCTTGAATATCGTATCGATGGTCATGTCTCCTCCGTTACAGGCTTTTTGGACCGGCCTAGATGCCGGAAGCTGCAGAACTTTACCCCGTCGCCGTATTCCCTCCTTCCTTCTCATCTGCCGACACAGGCTTCCTTCATCTATCCATTCCTCAGACAAATGATACGGGTGCTTTATTAAGACGCTGTGTATAAGGAGCAAAAAATCGATTAATCCTGGAGCATCACGAAAATATGCCCGTCATCCTTTCGCATTTCACCGGGTGTTGATTACTTCTCGCCTTTTCTCAGCTCTTGGACGGTACCTTCGGGACGGCAAGGGAAGGCGCCCGGGGAGGACGCCGGCTACGGGGGTTGCCGCTGCACGATCGAGGATTTCCTTTGGAGAAAAAGACTTTTCGTTAAGGAAGGAGGCGAGGGCCGGGAAGACGACGTTGCTGCCATTTTTCGGATACGAACCTTCGGCTGTGCCGGAGCCTTCGTGCTTCAAGGCTACTGCTTATAATCGAGCATTGATGTGCTTGGATGGGCGAAAGGCAAGGTCGATACCTCCGCCACGTGAGGAAGAGAGTGATAATCTATAAGGCGCCCTTGCCCCGATGAGGAATAAACCGTCCCGTCCGTTGAGCATATGCACGGTATTCGTCTTGAAAACGCTGGCACATCATTTTTTCCTCATGGATGACAAGCCGGTGCCAGACCGGGTGGAGCGACACGACCCACAGGAGAAGAATCCAGGAGTTAAGATACACGGCGACGCCCGGGGATATGAAGGTGATCCAGGCGGCATACATTGGATGACGAAACCACCTGAAGGGGCCGGTTGTGCATAATTGAGTCTTGGCCCACCAGTTCCGAAGGACGTACGCTGTCCAAAAGTGAAGGACCAATCCGGCGCAGACCAATAGAGCGCCGAGAGCTTCCATTGGGAACCGGTATTTCAGGATCTCCGGACGACCCAGCGAGCGATCCGTCCACATAGCTGCGGCCAAAAGGATAAGGCTGATAACTACGCCTATCGGGCCAACGCCAAATAGCTTTTGCAGCCTACCGTTATCCACACAGACCTTCCTTGAACCCCGGCAACTCGGTTGGGTCCGTCAAAGAGAATGACTTCCGCCCATTGCCGCCGGAAATTGTCATAGTTTTATCACGCATCATAGGTGAAGACTAAGGAAGTTTTGGCTCTCTCCTCCCTCCTCATCCTCAATTCATGTTATGACGGCTGCTCAGCGGGCAAAGAAGGAAGTTGCGGAGGGCCTGTCAAAGCCGTTGAACCATAACGACCTGTGAAATCGGCCACGCCCCCTTCTTCCTGGACCGCCTACGCATCGCAAACCCTTTCCCATCCGTCTCTTCATTTCAAGTGCATGAATACGGCCGAAAAGGTGTGGTCCGTTCGAATATCGCTCGGGTATCGAGCCATCGGCATTCTCGAAAATGATGTGGTAACATGGTTCTGGATCGGCGGCCACGATGACTACAAGAGATTCTTTTCATAGCCACGAGACTAACGTCGATACCAGTGAAGGCCATCTTTCTCATCGAATAGTTGTTGCAATCCTGCGGCATTTTCTCTAAACAAGGACAAGAGATAGCAGCGGAAGGGCCGACAGGACGGGAATGAGAACGTGCAGAGTCAAACCACGGCCCCAAAGTTCCCGTCTCCAAAGTTCCCCCGCCCCTTGCCTCACGGTTAGTACCGCCAGAGGTCGTTGAGGTCGCCCCATGCGTCGGCCAAGCCGTTGCCGCCGAAGAGCCAGAAGTTGCCCTGCGGGTCGGTCCAGGAGACGGCCTGATACCGTGCCCCCGGCACGTTCCCCGGCGCCGATGTGCCCTGCGTGCCGTAGACGCCTGCCTGGCTCACGGTGTTGCTTCCCGACACCCAGGTCCAGCTCGCTCCGTCGAATTTCCAGAGGTCGTTGAGCTCGCTCGACGCGCTTGCCGAATCCAAGCCTTCGCCGCCGAAGAGCCAGAAGTTGCCCTGCGCGTCGGTCCAGGAAACGGCGCCCTCGCGCGCCCCGGGGATATTCGCCAGGTCGGCTGTGCCCTTTGTGCCGTAAACGCCTGCCTGACTCACGGTGTTGCTTCCCGACACCCATGTCCACTTCGCTCCGTCGAATTTCCAGAGGTCGTTGAGGTTGCCCGGCGTGCCGGCCGAATCCAAGCCGTTGCCGCCGAAGAGCCAGAAGTTGCCCTGCGCGTCGGTCCAGGAGACGGCGTTCATCCGCGCCCCAGGGACGTTGCCGGAAGCCGCCGTGCCCTTCGTGCCGTAAACGCCCGCCTGATTGTCCGCATTGCTCCCCGACACCCATGTCCACTTCGCGCCGTCGAATTTCCAGAGGTCGTTCCGCTGGCCCAGGTAGCCGGAGTCGAAGACCTGCCCGCCGAAGAGCCAAAGGCTGCCTTGCGCGTCGGTCCATGTAACCGCGCTATTGCGCGCTCCCGGGACATTGCCGGAAGCCGCTGTGCCCTTCGTGCCGTAAACACCCGCCTGAGCGGCCATGTTGCTTCCCGACACCCATGTCCACTTCGCGCCGTCGAATTTCCAAAGGTCGTTCAACTCGTCGGGCGTCCCGATAGAATCGTAGCCGACGCCGCCGAAGAGCCACAGGTTGCCCTGCGTGTCGGTCCAGGAAACGGCGCGCCACCGCGCCCCCGGGACGTTGCCGGAAGCCGCTGTGCCCTTCGTGCCGTAAACGCCCGCCTGAGCGGCCGTATTGCTCCCGGAAACCCATGTCCAGTCGGCATGGACCTTGACAGGCAGCGTCCAGGTATCCTCCTGGCTAGCCCTGACCCAGTACCCCGCGCCTCGCCTGAGCCGGGTCAGGGTGTTCTGGGCGTTCTGAGGGGCGTAGAATTGCCACGAACCGGCCGGATAACCCCAGGCTAACTGGAGGCTCGATAAAGAGGAGAGGGCGAATGCGGCGTCCGCGGAGGGTCCATTATAGCCGACGAGGTTCCAGCCGGAAAGAAGGGGAAGGGAGGCGGAGGGAGTAGGGCCGGAGACTGAGAGCGTTTTTGCAGAAGTCATTTTTATCCAGTATCCCTTGCCCGGCTCCATCGTGGATAGGGTGCTGCCTGCGGAGTCGTTCGGGTCGTAGACCTTCCATGCCTGGTCCGGATAGCCCCACAGGACGGAATATGAGCCGCTTATGCCCGAAAGCACGGAGGCTATAGAGGCGTCTGCAGGCTGTACAGGAATGGAAATGAGGTTCCAGCCAGGGGAAAGAGAGATTGTGGACTGGCCGGAGGCAACAGGAGTTGGATTGTACGTAACATTGTCCATGAGCCAATAGGGCGTTGTGCCTGAAAAGGGAACGATCGCGGTAAAGTCCACTTCCGTGACGCCCATGAGGTTAAGCGTATAGGTCCGCATGCCCTGACGAAGGTATATCGGAGACCCGTTGACATAGATGGTCTCGGTTGTATTGCTGTCGTTCTGGGAAATGCTCATGTCGACGCTTAGCAGATCGAACGGCCCACCCCCCGTTCTGGTAACTTTGAGAATACTAGAATTGCTTCCCCCGAATATCAGGTTATTCGTCCCATTGCTGTTCGGGTTGGTGCCGTCCCACACATACATGTCGGCATAGCCTTGCTTCTGCGCGAAAGTCAGGCTCCCGACAGAAATGGAGCTCGATGAGCACATCGGTTTGGTCGACGTCGTTGAAGTCGATGACGCTGGCGGCGCCGGCCTGCGAGGCAAGAGCAATGCTCAGCAAGAAACACAGAGCCATCAGCCTCAGGCCACACGTGGAAGACCGCCGTTTCATATGTTTCCTCCTTGCGCGCCGGCGCGGTCAGCCCGGCCGTCTGGCTGAAGACGGTCACGGGCGGCGGGTTCTGAGGCCAGTTGGTTTTCCGGCCCTGGCGCGCGGTTTGGCTTTGTCATATTTTGGGCTATGTTAAAACAGTGTCTAACTCATGTCAAGATAAATCGTAGAGTAAAATCGTACCATGCAGGAAAGATATTCTCGGCACCTTTCGGATTGCATTCCTCGCTCGACTTGAAAGGCCGGAAGTGTGCACTTTGCAGGTGCTATACGCGCAAGCAAAGCTCCCTTCCCGCTGCCGGAGGAAATTTCGATGATAGCCGCCGTGATCGAGGGATGGCGAGCCGGAGCGGGTTGGGGGACACTCCTCTCGCCCTCTTGCTTTCGGAGGGGTGTCCCCCTTCGATTGTTCGACCCGGACACGCCCCGGCGACCGCGCCAGGCGCGAAAAGATCCCAGCCGCCCCATGAGGATTAGCCGAATCTGCCCGTGATATACTCCTCTGTCTTCTCCTCCCTGGGCGACGTGAAGACTTCTTCGGTCGTGCCGAATTCCAGCAGCTCGCCTAGGAGCATGAAGCCTGTGTAATCCGATACACGGGCAGCCTGCTGCATGTTGTGGGTGACAATGAGGATCGTGTAATCCCGCTTCAGCTCGATCATCAGCTCCTCGACGCGCATCGTCGCAATAGGGTCGAGAGCGGAGCAGGGCTCGTCGAGGAGGATGATCTCCGGCTCTATGGTCAGGAGCCTCGCAATGCAGAGTCTCTGCTTGGTCTCGTCGGACAGCAGGAGGGCGGGTTGTTTCATCTTGTCTTTTAGATCGTCCCAGAGGCCGACTGCCTGGAGGCATCGCTCCACGATCTCCTGGTGTCTCTTCTTTTTTATTCCGTGGATGGCCAGGCCGTACACCATGTTCTCATATACCGAGAAAGGGAAGGGGTTGGGCCTTTGGAAGACCATACCGACCCTCCGCCTCAGATCGATGATGTCGAAAGTCTCCAAAGGCGCGTCATCGATCAGGATACGGCCGTCTATCTTCACGCCCTCCACCAGGTCGTTCATCCGGTTGAAGCAGCGGAGCAGGGTCGACTTCCCGCATCCTGAGGGGCCGATGAGCGACGTAATCGAATTCCGGTATACCTGGAAATCGATGTGCTGCAGCGCGTGGAAGAGGCCGTAATGGAGGTTGACCTCTTCAGTGCGCAGCGCGGCCCTGCTGCCCGCCGGAACGTTTTCGCTCATCCGAATTTCCCCAGGACATAGTCTTCGGTCAGCTTTTGCTCGGGGTTGGTGAAGACCCTTACGGTGGGACCGAACTCGACCAGCCTCCCCATATAAAAAAAGGCGACGAAGTCGGATGCCCGTGCGATCTGCTTCGTGTTGTTTGAGACGAGGATGATGGTGTGGTCCGTTCTTAATTCCGAGAGCGCCTCCTCGATTTTTGCCGTCGAGATGGGATCGAGGCCGGAGCAGGGCTCATCGAGAAGGATCACGTCCGGTTTCAGCGCAAGCGTGCGGGCAAGACAGAGTCTCTGCTGCTGGCCGCCCGACAGCTTCAGGGCCGATTCCGAGAGCCTGTTCTTTACCTCGCCCCAGAGAAACGCCTTCTTGAGACTTTCTTCGACGAGGGCATTCAGGTCGGACCGCTTTTTCACACCTTTCAGCTTCGCTCCGAAGGCGACGTTCTCAAAAATGGAGCGGGGCAGGGGGATGGGCGTGGCGAAGACGGTCCCCACCTTTTTCCTGAGCGCCACGTCGTCGGTCTTCCCGGAGAGCTGGCCGAACCCGTCGATATGGACCTGCCCCTCGAAGCGGGTGTGGTCCTCGAAGTTGATCATGCCGTTGAGGACGGAAATGAAAGAGGACTTCCCGCTCGCGGAAGGCCCCATCAGCCCCACCACGCGGTTTTCATAGATGTCGAGGTCGATGCCGTTCAAGACCTCTTTCTTCCCGAAACAGAGCCTGAGATTCCTCACCCGTATCTTTGTGTTGGGCATCAGGAGTACCTCGAGATCATTTTGTGCATGGTGTAGTATGCCAGAATATTGATGACGAGAATTGAAACGACCAGGACGAGGGCGGTTGCGTAAGCTTTTTGCAGGGAAATGCCTTCCCTGGCGAGGATGTAGAAGTGGACCGCCATGGTCCTGCCCGAATCCATGATGCTCGTAGGCAGCCTGAGGGAGCTGCCCATCGTGAAGATAACGGCTGCCGTCTCACTCACCGCCCGGCCTATGCTGAGCATGATGCCCGTAAGAATGCCCGGGGCCGCGGAGGGGATGATAACGCGCGTCACCGTTTCCCACTTGGTCGCGCCCAGAGAGAAACTGACCATCCTCAAGTTGTTCGGCACCGCCTTGATGGCCTCCTCGCTTGTCCTGATGATGGTGGGCAGGACCATGATGGCGATGGTAAGGGTGCCGGAGAGGAGGGACCAGCCCATCCGCAGTTTTATGACAAAAAAGATGAAACCGAAAAGGCCGTAGATGATGGAAGGTATGCCCGCGAGCGATTCCACGCCGAAGCGGATACAGCGCGTGAGGCTCGATTCTTTCGTGTATTCGGTGAGATATATGGCGGTGCCGATCCCGAGAGGTGTGGCAAAGGCGATGGAGAGAAGGCCCAGGAACAGCGTGCCTACTATGGAGGGAAAGATGCCGCCCAATCTGCCCATGTCTTCGGGATAGGAGAAGATGAATTCCGGAGTGACATAGGGGAACCCCTTGATAAATATGATGAGGATGATGGCGACGAGGATGGCGACCGTAAAAAGGGCCTGAAAGGTGAGACCGCCGCGCATGACCTTGTCGATGAGCCGGGGGTTGATCCTCATCTGGCGACCCTCCTCTTCACCCAGAAGTTGGCGACGAAGTTGAGACTCATGATGATAATGAGCAGGACGACGCCCGTGGAAAAAAGGGCGCGCCGGTGGTCTCCCGTGGCATAAGCCAGCTCAAGGGCGATACTGCTCGTCAAGGTCCTCAAAGGGTCGAGGAGGCTCGTCGGGATCTTGAGGGCGTTGCCCGCGACCATGATGACGGCCATGGTCTCCCCGATGGCCCTCCCCATGCCCAGTATGAAGCTCGCCAGGATGCCCGACCGCGCCGCGGGCAGGACGACCTTGTAAACCGTTTGCCACTTGGTCGCGCCCATGGCCAAAGACCCCTCGCGATAGGCGGCGGGCACGCTCATAAGGGCGTCGAAGGAGATGCTCGTGATCGTCGGCAGGATCATGACCCCGAGCACGAGAGAGGTGGAAAGGATCGAGAAACCTGAGCCCCCCATGTAGTCGCGAATGAGAGGCACGATGTAGACCACGCCGAGGAACCCGTAGACCACGGAGGGGATTCCGGCGAGGAGCTCAGAGACGGCTTCAGCACTATCTTGGTCTTCTTCCCCGCATATTCCGAGAGGTACGTGGCGCAGCCGAGGGCCAGGGGGGCGCCCAGGACGAGGGCGCCGATGGTGACCATGAAAGAAGAGACGATCATGGGGAATATGCCGAAAAACCCTTTTGTGGGCGCCCACCTGGTGCCCGTCACGATGTTCTTTATCCCTGCCTTTAAGAAGAGGGGCACCCCCTCGCTCAGGATAAAGATAAAGATGATGAAGAGAAAGAGAAGGGACGAGAGGGCGAACAACACGAGCACAAGTCTTATCGCGTTCTCTTTGTTTGCTAATCTTCTATTCATTGATGGGAACGAGGCCCTCTTTTTTCAATATCAGTTGGCCGTCCTTCGAGAGTACGTAGGCAAGGAAGAGGGACGCCGCTCTTTCCGGCTCTCCCGCCGTGAGATAGAGAAACGGCCTTACCATGCGGTACCTCTGCGTCTTTATGTTCTCCACTTTAGGCTCTACGCCGTCCACCGGCAAGGCCTTTACCTTGGCGTCGACAACTCCGAGCGAGATGAAGCCTATGGCGTAAGGGTCGGTGGCAACGACTTCCTTCACCGACCCATTCGAATCCTGCACCATGGTACTGTCATGGATATCCGTCTTGCCCATGACAAGCTCCTCGAAGGCGCCTCTTGTCCCCGAGCCCTCTTCCCTGGTCACGGCGTCTATATTCCTGTCTATCCAGCCGAGCTGCTTCCAGTTCCGCAAGCGTCCGCCGTAGATGGCCCGTATCTGTTCCAGGGTTATATTTTTGATAGGATTTCGGGGATGAACCACAATGGCTATGCCGTCATGACATATGACGATCTGATTAAGGACTTTCTCGTCCCCTTTCAGTTCTCTTGACGACATGCCGATATCGACGGTCCTGTTTATACATGCCTGGATGCCCGCCGAAGAACCCCCGCCCTGCACATCGACCGTGATCCGGGGCTCCTCTATCTTGAAATGTTCCGCGAGCTTTTCGCTGAAGGGCATCACCGACGTAGACCCCGCTATGGTCACCGTGGATTTGTTGCTCTTGGATAGATTCCCGTTGCGGCTGTCGCAGCCGGGCAGAAACAGCGTGACCAAAAGGAGCAGCAAGCCGGTAGTCGCAATTCTCATGCTATATTTTTTCAGAAGACTTACGGTGCCGGATTATTTTGCCTTCCACGAGGAAGATGACCAGCTCGGCGATACTGACCGCATGGTCGGCCAGTCGCTCAAGATATTTGGCGATCAGGAGCAGCCTCATGGCACGGGATATGGTTTTCAGGTCTTCCGACATGTAGGTCAGGAGCTCCCTGAATGTCTGTTCCGTGAGCTGGTCCACCTTTTCATCTTCGTTCGTCACTTTCCACGCAAGCTGTACGTCCTCTTTCACGAAGGCTTCGAGGGATTCCTTGACCATCCTCTGGCTAAGCTCGGCCATCTCGGGCAGGTCGATATAGGGCTTGAGCTGCGGCTCCAGGTTGAGGTCGAGTACCCTTTCGCACACGTTGACCGCCATATCTCCCATGCGCTCCAGGTCGTAATTGATTTTTACCGCGGTAGTAATAAAACGGAGGTCTTTTGCCGCGGGCTGTCTCAAGGCAAGGAGCTTGATGCAAAACTCCTCTATCTCGACCTCCTTCGTATTGATCAGGTCGTCATCTTCGATCACGCGCTGCGCAAGCTCGGAGTCTCTACCCATCAAAGCCTTGACCGCGTTGCGTACGGCCTTCTCGACAAGGGAGCCCTCGAAGAGGATCTTCTCCTTCAATTCCCTCAGCTCTTCGTCGAAGAGCTTGTAAATGTGTCCATCGGTCATGCAATGCCTCCTTGCGCGCGCTAGCAATTATATGCCGTTTCTCAGCCTAATTGCAAGCTGCGTGTCCGGCCTCAAAAGGAGATCGTGGTAAGGGCGTCGGCCAGGCCCCCCTGCACCTTCTTGCCGGAGGACTCGATGACAAAATGGCCCTGTTCAAGCGTCTTGTCTTCCTCCCATGTAGCAAATATCCCGCATGCTTTGGCCTTCGCAAGATTGGAACCCCTATGACCGGTCAGGTGGGCCACGTCCCTGGGGTGCACCGCCAGGCGCACGCTGCCCCGAATAGCAGAGGCGGCGCACTTTTGCAGGAGAGCAAGACAAAAGACCTCTGATTTCACGAGATAGCCGAAGGCGGGATGAAAGGGGCCGGCGGCGATCTTTTCCTTCAGCACGTCATTTTCCGTGAGGCCCATCTTTATGGTCCTGATGCCGTGCGCCCATGCGGTCGTAGAGATGAAGGCCGCTTTTGCGAGGGCGCTTTCGATGGTATCGGGAGAAAAGGCGCCGCTCTCGAAATCCCGGTAAAGCTCGGTATCCCGTAGCACGAGGAGTGGGTAGATCCTGATGAACGCCGGGGCAAGGGAGGTGACGGCCTTCGCCGTCTCGCGCACATCCCGCGGTGTCTCTCCAGGAAGGCCCACCATCACCTGAAGGCCCGTCTCGAACCCCTCGTCGCGCAGCATGCGATAGGTGGTGAAGAGGTTATCGGCGGTATGTCCCCTCTTTAGGGCGGCAAGGATATCGTCGTTAAAGGTCGGTATGCCAAGCTCGATTGTCCGTACGCCGTATTTTTTGAGGAGAGCTATGACTTCCATGCCGGGGACCACGGGCTTCGTCGATATGCGTAAGGAGGCGACCCTGTCCCGATAGGGCTCGAAGAGGCGTAAGAGCCCTTCAAGCCGCGTCCGGCCGAGTCCGAGCATATTTCCCCCATAAAGGGCCACTTCCACGGGGGTCGATCGGGGACCGAGCAGCCCGGCGACGCGGTCCTCCAGCTTGCCCCCCTTTTCGCTATTGGTAATGTGGTCCTGATTACAATAGGTACAACGCTGCCCGCACCCGAAGTGGGGCAGGAAGAGCGGCACGATCATGAAGACTCGATCTGTTCGAGCAGGAGACTGGCAGCCCTCTGCTCGGCCTCCCGCTTATTCTTGCCTACACCCTTTGCTTTCAGCTCTTTGCCCACGTAGACGTAAATACTGAAGCCCTCTTTTGTCTTCCTTGTAAGCCGGTATTTCGGGAGAATGCCCCATTTTTTCTGCGAATACTCCTGAAGCGCATTCTTGGGATTTTTCTCCTGGAGCTTCGCTTCATCGAAGTACGGCTGGAACAGCCGCCTGATCACACGGAAAGCCACCCTGAACCCGCCGTCGAGGTAGACGGCACCGATGAGGGCTTCCAGCATATTCGAGAGGACCTTTGAATCGGCGCGGGAGGTGGGCCTTTCCGTTTCCGTAGGACATATGCTCGTCCAGCTTGATGATGCGGGCAACTTCCGTCAGCATGACCCTGTTTACCAGGCAGGACCTGGCGTTGCTCAGAAAACCCTCGTTCTTTTCCCTGTATTTCCGGAAGAGGAGGATGCTGGTGACGGTGTTGAGGATGGCGTCCCCGAGGAACTCCAGCTTCTCGTTTTCCGACTTCCCCATCCCCTTCCTGTCGTTGACGAAAGAAGAGTGTGTGATCGCCTGGGCGAGCACCTCGCGGTCCTTGAACTGGTACTTAATGGTCTGTTCCAACGGAGAAGAATAATCAGTCAATAGTTCTGCCCGAACAAGGCCGTCAGATCTTAAACGCCTCTTCCTTTCCACTATACTGTTTTCTCAGCTTAGGTTTTTCGATCTTGCCTGTCGGATTACGGGGCACGTGGTCCAGAAACACCTTCCTGGGCCTCTTGTACCGGGGGAGAGGCTCGCAGAACGCGAGCACCTCCTCAACGGTCAGCTCCTTTCCGGGCGTGACTTCCACGACGGCGGCGACGATCTCGCCCAGCCGCGCGTCCGGAAGACCGATGACCGCCGCATCTTTTACCGACGGGTGCGCATGGAGGAAATCTTCTACTTCCACGGGGAAGACATTCTCTCCTCCCGTGATGATCACGTCCTTTTTCCTGTCCACGATCCAGATAAAACCGTCCTCGTCGGACCTGACCATATCGCCCGTATAGAGCCAGCCGTCCCGCAGGGCCTTGGAGGTAGCTTCAGGGTTCTTGTAGTACTCCCTCATGACACCGTCACCCCTCACGATAAGCTCCCCCGGTTCTCCTTGCGGGCACGTTGTTTCCCTGCTCATCGACGATGCGGGTTTCCCAGTTGAACCCCGGCCTCCCTATCGCCCCGACTTTATGGCCGTTCTCTATGCCGAGATGGACACAGCCCGGTCCTGTCGCTTCGCTGAGACCGAAGGTGGTGTCGTACTCCATTTCGGGGAAATATCGTTTCCAGTGCTTGATCAGGCTGGGCGGAACAGGCTGGGCGCCTATGTGCATGAGCCGCCACTGGTCGAGCTTGTAATTCTCAAGTTTCAGCTCCCCGCTGTCGAGCTTCACCAATATATCCTGCGCCCAGGGCACGAGGAGCCATACTATAGTCCCGCCCTCCTCGCTCACCGCTTCGAGCACCCATTCGGGCGAGATACCCTTCAGGATTACCGCCGGCCCACCCACGATGAGACTGCCGAACCAATGCATCTTCGCCCCCGTATGGTAGAGCGGGGGCATAAGGATAAAATTGTCCTTCTTTGTCTGGTGGTGGTGAGACGTTTTCCGTGATGCAGGCGCACACCATATTCCTGTGGGTAAGGAGGATCGGCTTGGGCTGTCCCGTGGTACCCGAGGTAAAATAAAGACCGCAGGGATCGTCGAAAGTGATAGGGGTCGGGAGGGGACTCGCCGGCGCCCGGTCGACGAGGGCCGAAAAGCTCTCTGCATAGGCCGGAGGCTCGCTTCCCACGCAGATATAGTCCCTGACGGGCAGCTCATCTTTCGCCGCATCGATACGGGGCGCGAATTCCTGGTCGAAGATCATCAGCTCGGGCTCTGCCACATCCGCGCAATAGTTCACATCTTCGGCGGTAAAACGGAAGTTGAGGGGCACCACCCAGGCCCCGGTCCTCACAATCCCGAAGTAGGCAGCGAGCCAGTCGATGGAATTGTTCATGAAATGGACGACCTTGTCCCCTTTCCTGATGCCCTTTTCGAAGAGCACGTTCGAGACCTTGTTGGCCCGGTCGTCAAATTCTTTCCATGTGATCTGCGAGCGTGTGCCGCTGGCCGGTATACGCTCGACGAGCGCAACATCGTTCGGATACATCCTTCCGTTTCTCGCGAGCATTTCCCCGATATGTATGTAAACACTATCCATGGTATGCTCCCCCGTAGCGGAAAGTTTTCGCCACTCACCCGTACGCATTTGCACTTTATCACGGGTCAAAATTTGGAGTCAATATAAATAAGAGGGGCAAGAGAGGCGCGCCGACCCCTCAGGGGTATGCCTTTATCCGATCGCTAATCTCGGAGGCCCTTTCCTTTATCTCAGGCGACCTGTCGGTGAGGGAGAGGATTGACAGCTTCCTCCGGATGTCCTCCTTTTCCCGGTTGGATGCCTTTGTATAGACCTGCTCCAGCTTCTCCATGATGAGGAGCATGAGAGGAACGTCCTTCGTATCAAGGCTGATCAGCAGGGTGGACACATCGTCGGGCGGCCCGTACTTTTCCACATATTCGCGGACGGCTTTCGGAAAGGTCGGAGCGCCGTAGGACTTGTGGATCTTCTTGTGGAACTTTTCATGCTCAAGGGTGCCCTTTTCCCCCAGGAATAGTTTTTCGAGCGCCTTCTTGTGGCGCCCGGTGTTCCATCTATCCGCAGCCGGCTCTTTCCGCTCCTGCTTTTCCCCGCCGACGTGACTGCTTCTGTCCCTCTTCTTGTCTATATCACGCCACGAGGGCCTTTCGTCGTCGTCATATTCACGGCTCATGCTCGCCTCCTCACGAGAATCCTGCGGCGTTCCATGTAGTATATCTCAAGTATCGATGGAGTGGTAGAGTTTTGCGGTCGCAAGACTAATGCGCGAATTCAAGGAACAGGCCCCGGAGATAGAGGGGCCTGTTTTCGTAGGCTTATGCGTTATTAGAGCTTGACTACGTTGGCTGCCTGCATGCCCTTGGGTCCTTCTACGACCTCGAAGGTGACCGCCTGACCTTCCGTAAGCGACTTGAAGCCATTCTCCCGTATTGCGGTATAATGCACGAATACGACTTGGCCGTCCTCTCCGTTAATAAATCCAAAACCCCTCGAATCGTTGAACCACTTCACCGTTCCCCTGGGCATTTGAATTACCTCCTTGCATAATCTCTAAAATTGCGGAACTATTCGTTCGCCGCTTTCTGAGGGTACAAGAAATATGCCAGGGTCTGACTTGCCGGGGTTGGGGCTTCTCACATAATATTGCCGCGCCTCTGCGCGGTTTCAACTGCCTGCGGGAGAGGCTGCATTACAAAGAGAAGTGTCTTAGAAAAGAAGACAATGTCTTGTGACGCAAGAATTGTCTCATAAAAGAAGACGATAGCGAGAGGGCAACGCCTTCGAGTCGGATGGCGCGCCTCGGTCATTCGTAGCGCAGCGCATCGATCGGGTTGAGCAGGGACGCCTTGTAGGCAGGGTAGAAGCCGAAAAATATGCCCACCACCCCGGAGAAGGCAAAGGCGAGCACGGCAGCGAAAGGGGAAACAACCGTCGGCCAGCCGGCCACCATGGAGAGTATCTCAGAGCCGGTCACTCCGACGATCAGGCCGACGGTACCTCCGATCAGGGAGAGTATGATCGCTTCCATGATGAACTGAAGCCGGATATCCCACGTCTTGGCCCCTATGGCCATCCTTATGCCGATCTCCCGCGTCCGCTCCGTCACGGACACAAGCATGATATTCATGATCCCTATGCCGCCCACCAGGAGCGAGACCGATGCGATTGCGCCGAGGAGCAGGGTCATCACCTTTGTTTGCTCTTCCGCAGCCTGCATCATCTGTGTCAGGTTCCTCACGGAAAAATCATCATCCTTTTTCGCGCCCAGGTGGTGCCGTTGCCTGAGCAACTCCGTGACCTGCTTTTCGGCCGGATCGAGGTCCTCCGCGCTCTTCGCCTTGACCATGATCTGTCGTATCATGCCGGGGAAATTGGTGCCGAAAAGCTTTTTCTGCGCGGTAGTCACGGGAACGAAGACCGTGTCGTCCTGATCCTGGCCCATGACCGATTGTCCCTTTATCGCCATTACCCCTATTACTTTGAAGGGGATCTTCTTGATCCTCACGATCTGATCGAGAGGATCGATGCCGCCGAAAAGGTTGTCGACGACGGTCTGGCCAAGGAGGGCCACTTTCGTCGCGCTTCTCACATCCTCGTCGGTGATGGATCGACCGGAGCCGACGGGCCAGTCCCTGACGGTGTTTATGCCCCCTGTCGTTCCCAGGACGCCCGTTGACCAATTCAGATTCCCGTAGACGATCTGGGCGGTTCCGTTGTGGATCGGCGCCACTTGCTGGACTGCCCGGCACTCCCTCTGGATGGCCTCCGCGTCCCCGAGGGTCAGGGTCGTCTGGCTGCCGAAACCCATTCTGACTCCACCCGATGTCTGGCTGCCCGGCAGGATGATGAGAAGGTTGCTCCCCATGGTTGCCATTTGCTCCGATATCTGACGGCTTGCCCCTGTCCCGACCGCGAGCATGGCGATCACCGCCGCCACGCCGATGATGATGCCCAGCATGGTAAGGGCCGAACGCATCTTATTCACCTTCAAGGCCCGAAGCGCTATTCTGGCGGTCCAGGGGATGCTGATCATGAGCGCACCCCGGGTTCGCCTCCTCCCTCGTTCGTCCGCAGTCAGGCGGTCGCTCACGAGGCGACCGTCCAGGAACCGTATGATCCGCCTGCTGTACGCGGCTATGTCGGCCTCGTGGGTAACCAGTATCACCGTGATGCCCGCGTCGTTGTTAAGCTTCTGAAAAAGCTCCATGATCTCCCCGCTCGTGTGGGTATCGAGATTCCCCGTGGGCTCGTCGGCGAGGATTATGGGCGCCTGGTTCACGATGGCCCTGGCTATGGCGACCCGCTGCTGCTGCCCTCCCGAAAGCTGATTAGGATTGTGGTGCTCTCTACCCAGGAGCCCCACCGTTTTCAGCGCGGCAAGGGCCTTCTCTTTTCTCTCCCTGGCCGGGACCCCGTCGTAGAGCATGGGGAGTTCCACGTTCTCGAGGGCCGAGGTCCTGGACAGCAGGTTGAATCCCTGGAAGACGAAGCCGATCTTCCGGTTCCTGATATGGGCCAGCTCGTCTCTGCCGAGCCCCCCTGTATTAATACTTTCGAGGAGATACTGCCCCGCCGTGGGCACATCGAGACAACCGACGATATTCATGAAGGTGGACTTGCCGGACCCGGAAGGTCCCATAATCGCCAGAAACTCCCCTTCCTCAATGGTGACGGAGACCTCGTCGAGCGCCTTCAGGTCGAACTCGCCCAGGGGATAGATCTTTGAGATTCCTCTTGCCTCGATCAGCGTCATTACCTGATGAACCTCGGCATAGACTGGCTGCCGCCGGTGCCGGGGGTCTTTAGGGGCCTGGACGAGGATTCGACGATCACTTCCTGGCCTTCCCGCAGATCGCCTGTCGTGAGCTCGCTGAACGTGCCGTCGCTGATGCCTATGGTAATCGGGACCCGTTGAGGTTTGTGGTTTTGCATGAGCCAGACGCCGTAGCTTCTCGCACCGGTGGGGCGGGCTCCTGTCCGGCGCCCGGAGGTACTGCGCCTCCTCCAACCCTTGCGGATGGTCCTGACGGCCGCCGGCGGCTTTTCGGCCGGTGCCGCCGGGAAGCCGACTCCGTCCTTCTCGGTGGGCTTGAACCGGAGGGCGGCATTGGGCACTTTGAGGACCCCTTCCTTGCTCGCGACGACGATGGAGACGTTCGCCGTCATGCCCGGCATCAGTTTCAGGTCCGTATTGTCCACCGTGATGACCACGTCATAAGTTACCACGTTCTGCACGACGATGGGTGCTATCCGTATCTGTCTCACCGTTCCGTGGAAGGTGCGGTCGGGATAGGCATCGACGCTGAATTCCACATCCTGCGGGACTTTCACCCGGCCGATATCGGCTTCGTCGACATTGGTGTCGATCTGCATCTTCGTCAGGTCCTGGGCTATGGTGAAAAGCGTGGGGGTGGTGAAGCTCGCGGCCACCGTCTGGCCCACGTCGACGTTCCGCGAAACTACCACGCCGTCGACGGGGCAGGGGACCCTTGTGTAGCCGAGGTTGATTTCGGCGGTATGAAGGACGGCTTCCATTTGCTTTGCGTTATGGTGTCGGCGGCCAGTTGTGCCTCGTCCGCGTCGTGCACCGTTTCTGCGGCGGTGAGATCGGCCTCATCGATGTAGCCCTTGGCAAAGAGCTTCCTGTCCCGGTCCCTGATCCTCGTGGCGTCGGCCAGGTTTGCCTTGTCCTTCTCGACCATTGCCCGTGCCTGGGCCAGGTTCTCCCTCGCGTTGTCGACCGCTGCCTCGATAGGTCGCGGGGTCTATCTCGGCGACGATCTGCCCCTTCTTGACGGGAGAGTTGAAGTCGGCGTGGAGCTTCTTGATCATGCCCGAGATCTGGGTGCCGACGAGGACGGTGGTGACGGCGTTCAGGGTGCCCGTCGCCGTCACTACCGATCGCAAATTGCCCCTGGTAATCGGCATTGTCTTGAACTTGGGTCCGTTGTCCCTGCCCCTGACGTAGACGATTGTGCCTATCCCGGCCAGCACCACTATTCCCAACACGATCAGTATCTTTCTCATCATCTCATCCCTATGTCGTTCTCTATGGACGCCTGGGCATTCTTGTAGTTCGCGAGGGCCTGCGTGTAGGCGACCTCGGCGTTGCCCAGGGTCACTATGGCGTCTATCACGTTGAGGGCTATCCCCACTCCATACTTGTACTGGCCGGTGGCGAGCTCCACGTTCTCCTTCCCCTGCCTCACCGCGTTCGCGGCGGTTGTGATGCTTTGCTCTGCCGTGCGGAGGGTCAGGTAGTCCGTATGGACCTGCGTGAATATGGTAAGGCGGAGGTTGCGCTCGTTCTGCTGGGCGACGCCGAGATTCGCCTGGGCCTGCTGCACCTGGTAGCGGGTGAGAAAGCCGCTGAAAATGGGGATGGAGAGGTTGATCCCGTAGCTCCAGCCCTTTTCAAGAGGAAAATCCGTGCCCGTGTAATAATAGTTGCCATTGGCGCTGAGCTGCGGGAGATACCCCTCCCGGGCCAGCGTGACGGACTGTTCCGCTGCCTGCCTCAGTTTTACCAGTGATTTCAGGTCGGGCCTCTGTTCATAGGCGGTAGTAAGCGCCTCTTCGGGGGAAAGCTCGAATTTCGTGTAGAGGAGCAGGTCCTCGAGGCGATACTCGGGCGCATCGGTGACGGCCATGGCGCTGCTGAGGGTCAAACGGGTAAGATGCACCTGGTTCTCCGCCTGTATCAGGGTGAGTTGGGCATTGCTCAGGTTGACCTCGGCCTGGGTTATGTCGAATCGTGTGTTTTTCCCGACCTGGAAGATAACGCGGGCCTCATCGAGGTGCTCCTGGAGCTGTTTGACGGCCTCCTTGGCGGTGACCAGGTTGCGGTCGGCTTGAAGGGCGTTGTAATAGGCCTGCTTCACGTTGAGGACAACGGTATTCTCCGTCGCCGTCAGGGTGTGACGGGAGGACTGCGCGGTCAGGGTGTTGATCTTTACCTGACTCGATGTTCTTCCGAAATCGTAGATCATCTGGCTCGCGGTCGCGGTGCCCGTATAGAGATCGTAGGGGCCTACGCCGCCGCCGCTGGCCGTGTTCGCTCCGCGTAGAAGTGGTAATAGTGGGGCCGTGGGCAGCCGTTGAAGGCGGAGAGACCCTGCTGAAGACCGGGGTTGCGCTTATCTGCGGGTAGTAGGCCGACCGCGCCTGGCCGATAAGGGCCTCGTTCGCTTTTACCGTATAGGCGCCGGCCATGACGGTCGGCTGGTTCTTGAGGGCGATCTCGATGGCGTGGGAGAGGGTGAGCACCTCTCCCGGAGCAACGGCCTGTCCTGAAACGGTCGACGGCAGGAGGGGGCAGAGAAAGAAGGCGGCCATAAGGCAGCAGGTTATGGAGCAGATGGCCTGCGTGGCTTTTTGGTACATACAGACTCCCTTCAGCAACATTTCACGCAAAAAAAGGACCGGGGAACGCTGTACCCGGATCGATAACGCGGTCGTCGTTATATAAGTCGGAGGGTCGCGCGAAAAGGTTACAAAGGAAAACCTCCGCCCCGATCGATAACGTGTTCATCATACCAATATTGAGGATTGTTACGCAAGAGAGACGTCGCCATACCGCATAAGGGCGGAGTAAGGTAAAGGGGCGGATCTTAATAGGTCTGATAGGTCCTATAAGGACTTATAAGACCTATCAGCGCCGGACGATAAGGACCGGCGTCTTCATATCCCTATGGATGACGCCGGACGTCACGCTTCCGAGAAGAGCGGCCGTCAAGGCGCTTTTCCCATGGGAGCCCATCACGATAAGGTCGGCCTTTTCCCTTTCCGCTTCTTTAACGATCTCTTCAACGGGGTGTCCGTACCTGACTACCAGATTCGTCCTGATCCCCTTTTGTTCGCCCAGCTTCTCGATCTCTCGCATATCCAGGTCGGCTGCCTGTCTCAGGTAGTCTTCGAGGGGCTCCACAATATGGGTAGGGGTCTCTGTTGCAGGTATGGTGGGTTTGCCGATAAAGGCATTCCGGTTGATGACGCTCAGGAGCGTCACGCTTCCGCCGGAAAGGGCGGCCAGGCCGTAAGCGTACTTCGCTGCTTTTCTGGACGTCTCCGAGCCATCGGTGGGTACGAGGATTTTTTCTATCATTTCGATCTCCCTGGAATGCCCCGACCACGAGAGCGTAATGGGGATCCCTTTGCGTTTTCTCCAGACACTATCGTACTATCGGACCCGTACGCCGCCTTTAGCCGACACACTAAATAACTGTAGTTCCCCTGATAGAAGATCGTCAACCGGACGCCCTCTCAGGCAGGGTCCGCGAGAATCCGCCTTGCAGGGACCGGTGCGGGTGCTTACTTTTAGTCTTGAGAAAACGCTTACCAATCGAGTAAAATGGAGGTTGAGTCATGAGAGACATGGGAACACCCCATAAGAAGATGCAGGAGTTGTGCGATTGCTTCGCCGAGACCGATCCCCTCAAGGAGATGGCCCTGCTCGGCAAGGACGCGGACAAAGAAGAGGCGGCCCTTAAATGGCTTGCTCTGGCGATTCTTCACGGTGTTGACCGCAATGTAAAAAAGATTTGTCTGGAAAGGACTGCAAAAGGCTACGTGAAGGCAGAGGCCGAGTACAGGGACATGGAGCTGCCGACGCCCGGGGCCGAGATAGTGGGGAAGGTGATGGAGGCGGCACGACAGATCAGCCACATAGAGAGCGACAAAGGTGAGATGCCGATTGCGGTCGGCATCAGGGACAGCAGTATCGAGATACGCATGGAGGTCGAGCGTAAGCACGGAGACGAAAAGATCACGCTCACCTTCGGGAAGCTAAGGTGACGGGGGTCACATGAAAGTCGCCGCATTCAACGGATCGCCGAGGATCGGGGGAAACATCGAGATACTCCTGCGTGAGACGATCCGGCCGATAGAGGACGCCGGTCATCAGGTGACAAAGTTCACGTTGAACGAGATGAATATAAGGCCGTGTCAGGACTGCGGCGGATGCATCGAGACCGGACGTTGCGTCAGGGTCGACGACATGGCACTGATAGCCGATGCGATCCGCGCGGCCGACCGGGTTATCCTTGCCTCTCCCATCTTCTTTTTCGGTCTTTCAGCACAGGCAAAGACGATGATAGACAGGTGTCAGGCCTTCTGGTGTGAAAAATATGTGTTGAAGCAGCCTATCCCGGAAGGGGAGAACGGGAGAAAGGGATTGCTTCTGCTGGTGGGGGGGATGAAGAAAGAGATCGGTGTCCAGTGCGGCGAGGCAACGGCAAAGGCTTTTTTCAGGACCATCAGCGTAGGGGAACACGAAACGGTCAGCTATCTCGGCATAGATAAGAAAGGGGCGATCTGCGACCGCGAGGGCGCTCTTCGGGACGTCTATCTGGCGGGGCTGAGGCTGATCGGGCAAGACGGGCGGGAGTAGCCGGTGGAGGCAACAGCCGGGACCTATAGCGACATAAAAGACACCCATATAGAAGTATGTCTTACCCACGAGGTAGAGTCGAGTCTCCCCACGGGTCTTGAGAGCCTGGGCCTCGCCTTCGATGTGCCGGACTTTGCACAGAGGGACATGGATACGACTGTCCGGTTTTTGGGCAGGACCCTCTCGATGCCGCTCCTCATCGCCCCTCTCACGGGCGGCGGCCGCCGGTCGGCCGCCATTAACAGAAATCTTGCGACAGCCGCGGAGCACTGCCGGATAGCCATGGCCGTGGGATCGGAACGACCCATGCTGGAGAAGAGGGCGGGCGCCGAATCATATCTGGTGAGGGAGTTTGCACCCACCGTCCCTTTGCTCGCCAATCTTGGTCTGGTCCACGCGAAGAAGGGCAGGGACTACCTTACGGAGGCGGTCGAGTCTATCGGCGCGGACGGACTGATCCTGTACGTGAACCCGCTGCACGAGATCCTTCAGCGCGACGGGGAGAGCGATTTCACCGGCGCCCTTGACGCGCTCGCAGCCATAATCAGCGATTTCCCTTATCCCGTATTCCTCAAGGAGGTCGGTTCCGGCCTGCCGGGATCGATTGTGCGCTGGGCGGCCACAAGAAAGATCGCGGGGATAGATGTCGCCGGTCTGGGCGGCACGAATTGGCCGAAGATCGAGGGCCTCATCCAGGGCAAGGACTATACGGTCTACGAGAGCCTCGGCACGTGCACGAGAGACGCGATCGTCAGCAGCCGCACATGGCTGAGGGAGGACCAGCATCTCATCGGGGGTGGAGGCATCAGGACGGGGATCGATATGGCCAAGGCCTTCGCCTTGGGCGCGACCCTCACGTCGATGGCGCTCCCGTTCCTGAGATGGTCCGAGGAATCGGCGGAAAGGGTGATCCGCGAGGTGGGGCGGCTCAAAGAGGAACTCCTTGTGGGGCTGTGGTGCAGCGGATCGAGGACGATAGGCGAACTCAGGGGCAAGGTCGTCTAAACAGCTTTAGGTGGCCGGACGACGGCCTGGGGTACCACGATGATCGATGCCGGAAGTTAGGTAGGCAAGAGACGAATTCGCAGAGATACTATTCTAAAGTATTCCCTCCCGCCAACTGTTTCTGAAAATGTCCCTTGGAGACAAGGGGGCAGGCCGTTGCGCACAACATTGCAAGGGATGAATTCCGCAGTTGTCACCTATTGATTTTTGCTGCACTATTTTGTTGTGGATAGCCCCTTTTTTTGGTACTATCTGGCATGCTTCAAGGCCCGAGCATCAGCGTCCGACTGTCGCTCCGTAAAAAAACTACAGCCCCCGTTGCATGCCGAAGGATGGTAATTTCCGTCCCCGCCTTTTCCGACAGGAGGTGCACGATGCCGCGTACCGGAAGAACCTACCTTTCCCTGATCTCGCTCCTATTGATTTACTGGCTGTTCCCGGCCGGCAGCGTCCTCGGCGCTACAGGATGGACGGGTCCCAATGCGTTGACTGCGTTGACGGCCGGCAGTTGGTATAAATGGCCAAGCACGTCCTACGACGGGCAAACGATTGTTTTTCTCGCTACTCCCAGCACTTCAAACGACGTGAATCAAAAGCAGGTCCAGGTCATTGAGTTCAAGAACGGCCAGTGGACAACACCTTTGCTGGTGGCCTCAAACGGGGTCGACTATTCCGACGAATCCTCTGCCGTGTTGCCCGAGTACACCCATCCTGTTATAAGCGGAAACGGGAGTCTCATCGCGTACCTTGGGGCCACGGCCACGGGCGATTCGTTCAACCCGGTACAATATGACATATACGTGGTAGAAAGGACCGATACCGGCTGGGGGACACCCTACGTGCTGCCAACCAACTTTTCCCGGCACGATTATCTCCTCGATGTGAGCTACGACGGAGGCAGTATTGCCTATGTTTACGCCTCTGCAAATATTTTCAGTGATACCCCGACGCTTTATGTATCCACGCGCACCAACGGAACGTGGGGCACGCCTGTTCTCGTTTCGGACCCCAGTAAGGGCGGCGCTTACCAGCCGTCTTTAAGTGCGGACGGCACCCTCCTTGTATGGATGCAGAACAACGGCCTCGTGTTCTCCCAGTACAACGGCACGGGCTGGTCGACCCCCCAGTGGCTTGTAAACTGGCAAAGTACCAGTGCCCCCACCGTCATCCATCCGAAGATATCTCCCAATGGACAGACAATCTTTTACTGGCTCCTGACCGCCACGCAAGGCGTGGCGACCGGACAAGACCTTTATGCGATGAAGACCTCTCAGACCGGGTGGGGCGCGCCCGTGAAGCTCACCAACACGCCTGTCATCCCTACTTTGCAGTACGACTCGCCTCCCGCGGTCGATTCCATCGGATCGAGGGTGGTCTACCAGAGAACGGTGCAATCCGGCGGTGTCATCAACGGATCATACCTGGAGATCACCGAGCTTAAGAGTGGGAACTGGACGGTGCCCGCGCCACTCACCTCAACGACCGTGCAGGGTTTCAACTCCTTCCCCGTGATGACACCGGATGGCAGTACCGTCATTTATACGGGGAGCGGGGAGATACTTTCAATGACGGCCTCCGGTCCCACGGTCAGCTTCACGCTGGCCGTCACCGAATCGGGCACGGGCAAAGGCACCGTATCCGCACAAGGTCTCACGTGCAGCGGCGCTGCGTGCAGCGGCAGCTACAGCGCCTACTCGCCGGTGCTTCTTACGGCTAAGCCGGACGGAGCTTCAGCGTTTACGGGGTGGGCCCAGGCGTGCACGGGAACGGCGCCCACGTGCCAGATAACCATGGATGCGGGCAAGAACGTGACCGCCACATTTGACAGGTCTATCCTTCACTACAACCTCTCCTCAGGATGGAACCTCATCTCCCTGCCCGTGCAGCCGGTGGATACGACGATTTCGTTGGTGCTTTCGGGCATGACCGGCCCCTACCAAATCGTCTGGGGCTATCCGAGCCAAGCATGGAAGTTCTACGACCCGAACGACCCGCTGGACAGTAAGCTTGCGACAATGGAGGCAGGGAAGGGATACTGGATAAACACAACCTCTGCACAGACCCTTACGGTTTCCGGTTCGATGCCTCCTTCGTCCCTTTCGCTAGCTCAGGGATGGAACCTGCTGGGCTACGACGGCGCGTCGTGTAAGGCCTCTTCTACAGTCCTTTCCAGCCTTTCCACCTCCCTCCAGGTCGCTTGGGGTTATTCCGGTCAGTCATGGACAGTATACGACCCGAATGACGCCCAGGGCAGCACTCTCACACAGTTCTGCCCGAATAACGGCTATTGGATAAAGGTCAATAAGGCGACGACCTGGAGCGGGTGGTAAGAGAGCGGCCGTACCTATTCCCCTCACACTCTTACTCCTCGGGCCTGGCCTTGTCGGCCTTGCAGCGGCCAGAAGGAGGTTCAGGAAACCTGTGCTTTTTGTACTTTTTCGTGACTACCCGTCTGTTTCTGTGTTACAATCCAGGTAATCCAGTGGGGGGTGCCGCGTGACGAAAAAATTTGCTTTTCTGTTCCTTCTGCTCTGCATCGCTATTCTCGCCGTCTCTCCATCTCTTTATGCCCAGCAAGGGCCTTCAACATCATCTGATTACAAGAGCTATGTCGTGGTAAAAGGCGGAGTCTTCGACCCTCAGGGTCGTTTTAGCACCCTGGATGTGGGGTTTAGCGGAGAGCTTGCATACGGATACCGATTTGACGAGCATTTAGCCGTAGAAGTGAGCAGCGGCTATTTCGGTACAAGCAAAACGTTCAGTGTATCGGGTTTAGGCTCCGGTGTTTCCCTGAAGGAGAGCGTAGATGCCGTCCCTCTGACGGCGGCGATTAAGATATTTGCGCCTGTTACAAAACAGTTTGAGGTCTACTTCCTGGGAGGACCAGGTGCCTATCTCGTTAATAGTAAGGCAAGTTTTTCGGGTGCGGCTTTGAGCGCGCCGGGTAGCGACAATAGAATTTTGGTGGGAGGGTTCCTGGGAACAGGAGTAGCCTATAACATAACCCCGCGAGTCTTCGTTGGCCTTGAAGGGAAATATCTATGGCCAGGACCCACAAGGGTGACAACGAGCATCGGGGGTCTTCCCGTCATTGAAAATCGCATGCTTCAGGGTGCCCTCTTCACTGCGAACGTGGGCTTCAGGTTTTAACCCGTGTTCTCGGCCTCGTCGGTTTTGAGGCAATAAGGAGAAGGTTCAAAATACTGATCTTCGAGCACACCCCTACTTGAGTGCATAGAAGCCCGCCTGCATATGAGACAGCCAAAAAATCTCGGCCGACGAGAAGCCAGTGGTCCGCAGAAGCTCCAGGTGCTCGGCAATAGTGATCGGAAAGTAGTTTTTCCCGAAGCGGGAACGATGCTCGTCCACGGCCTGTTCCGGGCGACCGGCCTCGCGCTGGAAATGAGACCACCGATCCAGACCTATCTCGACCCCCCGGGCCGTTTCAGGCCGGATGTTCCTGAAGGTGACATAGAGTCCTCCCCCTTCAAGGAGCCGAAAACAGGTCTCGGTCGCGCGCCTTCTCGCCTCTTCTCCGCCGTAGTGATGGCACTGAATGGCGCTGATGACGTGGGGCATCTCGGGAACTATTCCCGCGAGTTCTTCTGTGGCGAGGGCCCCGAGGAAACGAATGCGGGCGGAGGGAAAACGTGCCAGCCTGACGCGAGCCTGATCGAGCATGGCGCAGGAGGGATCGGCCAGCAGAAAGCGGGTCTCCGGCAGAAGGGGCAGGGCCTGCTCAGCGAGGTACCCGGTGCCGCAGCCCGTGTCGAGCCAAACCGACGCGTGAGGCAGAAGCGTTCTGACCAGATCGATGACTTCAGTGTGAAAGAGGCGGTAGAAGGGGACCGTTTTGAATATCTCCCTGTCGTAGTCGGAAGCGTTGTGGGGCGTGCTGTTATCTATCATCCTTGCAAAATCTCCCTCGATTCTTTCTTTTGTTTGGTTGTGCCTTCTACCACTTATCACTGGTAGGCGAAGAATGCAAGAAAATCTCGACAGAGAGAGCAATTCTCACTGAACCGCATGCAGAGACAATCGCAGGCCGCTTCTATTTTACACCGCTTCGATTTTACGCTTCGATTTTACCCTTGCCATTGTCGATTTCGCGTGGTAATTTTGAAGAAATTAGGATACCCGGATGGCGGACAAGGTTACATCATCTGACTTTTTCTCGGACCGACTACACTTCATTGAGATCACCAATAATACCTTGGAGACCGCCGGCGAAAAGGTTATTTTGCGGGGAAGCGCGCGTTGATGGTCTGAATGGAGACGCATGAAGAGGTGTTCCCTGATACTTCAATAGGAGGTGGTTTGTGAGTGAAGATACAAGAGAGCCCAAAGGCCTATCGAGACGCGATTTTCTGAAGTCGACCGGGGGAACGGCAGCAATTGCCGGCGTGGCCCTCGGAGGTCTGGCCGTAAAGACGGGCGAGGCTGAAGCGGCCTGCGGCGTCTTGCCTAAAAAGTGGGATGAGACCTACGATGTCGTGATCGTCGGCAGCGGATTTGCCGGACTTGCCGCTGCCATTGAGGCGCGAAATGGCGGGGCCAACGTGATCGTGCTTGAAAAAATGCCGGTATACGGCGGCAACTCAGTCATCAACGGCGGTGATTTTTGCGCTCCGGGGACAAAGTTGCAGAAGGAAAACGGGGTAGAAGACTCTCCGGAGCTCATGCTGAAAGATATGCTGAAAAGTGGGCAGTATTTGAATCATCCCGAACTGGCTAAGACGGTTGCTTATAATGCCAAAGATGCCCTCGAATGGACCGAGTCGTATCTTGGCGCGAGGTACACGAGGCTCAACTATCAAGGCGGGCACTCTGTCAAAAGGGCCAATGGAACGATCAGCTCTTCAGGGTCTGAACTGGCCGGCAAGGAACTGGCCAAAGCCAAGGAGCTTGGCGTGAAAATACAGATGCGTACAAAGCTGGTGCGCTTCCTTTCCGACAAAGACGGACGGATTGGCGGCATAGAGGTACGCAAGGGATATAAATTTCCCGATGACAGTACAGGCCAGACGGCTTTTATCAAGGCACGGAAGGCTGTCGTTCTATGTTCGGGCGGTTTTTCATGGGATCTCAAACTGCGTCAGATTCAAGATCCGCGTCTCACTGACAAGTTCGAATCCACCAACCAGCCCGGCGCCACAGGCGAGGCACTGCTGGCTGCATGCACGGCCGGCGCCATGAACGTGCAGATGGACTGGATTCAGCTTGGTCCCTGGGCCAGCCCCGATGAAAAAGGCTTCGGCAATGTTCCTTTGTTCTGTGAACGGATGGTGGGCTATGGCCCCATGATCAATCCTGAAACAGGTAAAAGATTTTTCAAGGAAACGGGGAACCGCAAGGAACGTGCCGATGTCATCATCCTGATCGGTCATCCCGTCATTATCATGGGCGATTCATATGCCGTAAATAAGCAGGTCGTCCCCAGCAGGCTTAAGGGGGCTATGGAAAACGGGGCCGTCAAGAAGTTTGACACTTTGGAGGATGTAGCCAAAAACTACAATATACCCTTGGACGTGTTCCTCAAAGAAGTCGTCCGCTGGAACTCCTTTGTGGAAAAGAAGCAGGACGATGATTTTGATTGCATGATCTTCAAGGATGCCAAGCCGACCGCCACGGGACCTTTCTATGTCGCGCGGCTCTGGCCGAAAGTGCATTACACAATGGGTGGTCTGGTCATCGACAAGAACGCTCAGGTCACGGGTCTTGATTTTAAACCGGTCAAAGGGCTCTACGCCGCCGGAGAGGTTACCGGCGGTGTCCATGGAGCCGTGCGTCTGGGCGGAGACTCCATGGCCGGCTGCATCGTTTTCGGTCGCATCGCCGGCAAAAATGCGGCAAAGGAGGAGGCCTGGGGCTAAAGCTGCCTGGCGGCACAACCAGGAAAGTCGATCTCGTAGCAGGGAGATGGAGATGATAAAAGACTTGTTGCGCTGCCTGATAATCGCGGCCTTCGTCCTGGTTGTCTCCGTGCATGCACCGATAGCGGCCTTTGGCGCAGAAAAAACACCGACCGGCGCTAAGGCCGGTAACTGTGCGGCGTGTCATAAAACTGAAAAGACGCTCCCCGCCGACCATGCCGACACGACGGCCATGACGTACAAAGACTGTCTAAAGTGTCACGACCGGGCAGGGCCGCAAAAGCTGGAGGGGAAGTTGCCGGGGAGCCATATTCACGGGCTGAGTGGCGTCACCTGTGCGAAGTGCCACGGGGAGACCAACAAGCCCGCAGCGGTGGAGATGGACCAGTGCACTACATGCCATGATGCCGAAAAACTTGCGGCAGAGACGGCAGGGCTGAAGCCTAAAAATCCACATACCTCTCCCCATTGTGGCACAAGCCTCGACTGCAATCTCTGTCACCACCAGCATGGCAAGTCGGAGAATTACTGTTCCCAGTGCCACAACTTCGCCTTCACCGTACCATAGGCCGGAGCCGTTTCAGCCGGTTTCCAGAGGACGCGTGAACCGGCGCTGCCCTTTGACAATTGAGCCGCAATGACTGTTCCAGCGACGACGATCGTTCACTCAAAACTTAAGACTTAGAGCTCAACACTTTCTCTCCTCCCCCTGAAGCCGTCAACTTCCGTGCATTTTCGTAAACTCCCCTTCTGAAAGGCTTGTGAGAGAGGGGAATCAAGAAAGGGGTGCCGAAATTGTGAGTGAACAAGCTGTGCTAAAAAGGGTAAAAGGAGACTGAAACGCAGAAAAACATGGGAAAAGGGACCGTTTTTGCGGTAATATTAGAATACCAGGTATTGGGAAAGGAGGAGTTTCATGGATGTGGTGACGGAAGCTTATCGTGACGGAGTATTCAGTCTGACCTTGAACAGACCCGACAAGAAGAATGCCATGAGTCTAGAGCTCCTGGAGGCCCTCCACCGGAGCCTTAAGAACGCCGAGACACAAGGGGCTTCAATTATCGTCATACGGGGGTCGGGGAAGACCTTTTGCAGCGGCGGCGACGTGATCGAGTTCAGGGACAGCGCGGAGCCGGCGATTCAGGTGGATGGCATGGCTGACTTCCTGAACAGGAGCATCAGTCTCATACGGAGTATCCCGGCCATTGTCATTGCCGTGGTCGAGGGTCTCGCCGTGGGAGCCGGCATGAGTCTCGCCCTTGCGGCCGACCTCACCCTTGCGGAAGCAAAAGCGGTGATGAATATGGGATACAGGAGGATAGGGCTGACTCCCGACGGCGGTGGGAGCATCTTCCTGCCGCGCCTTGTGGGCATGAAGCGGTTCAACGAACTCTATTTTCTGTCCCGGAACGTCACAATGGAAGAGGCGAAAGAGATGGGCCTGGTCAATTTCGTGGTCGAGGAAGGGGATCTTGAAGAAGAACTGGCTACCCTCATTGAGGAGTTGAAGGCCCTACCGGCGGAAACGACCCGAAAGGTGAAAGAACTGGTCAACTTTTCCCTCATGTCCGGACTGGGGTCGCATCTGGACAGGGAGAGGCTCTATGTATCGCAGTTTTCGGCGGAGCCGGCGTTCCAGGAGAGGCTGAAAAAGCTCTTCAAGAAAGGATAACCGGGCGTTCCGGTCTCGAAACCGGGCATGATGGGGAAGACATGAAAGAGAACGAACAGGCATCGCCCCCATGGGGCAGGTGGATAGTGCTCGACGACGACGGCGCGTTCAAGGTGAAGCGGATAGAGGTCTTGCCGGGAAAGCGCCTGAGCTATCAGAAGCACTTCAAGAGGGAAGAGCACTGGTACATCGTGAAGGGACAGGCGCGGGTGACCAGGGACGGGCAGGAGCACCTGCTCGGAGAGGGCGCGTGCATCGGCATAGGCAGGGGGGCGTTCCACAGGATCGAGAATGTGGGGAGTGACCTGCTGATATTCATCGAAGTTCAAAAGGGGGAGTATTTCGGGGAGGATGACATCGTCCGCATCGAAGACGACTTCGGCCGGGCCGCGTGCTAGGAAAACTCGGATCCATTATTCCGCGATGACCTTTGCGCCCGCATCTCTCATCTTGTGCGTGACGAAGGGGACCAGCGGCAGTGAAAAGAGGAAAATCGCGGCAATGAGAAAGAACACATGGTTATAGGCAAGCATGTCCGCCTGCCTCTCGACGGTCATCTCCAGCACCTTCAGCGCCTCCATATCGGTGCCGCTTGCGTTTGCTCCATGATAGGACAAAAGCGACGAAAGCCGGTGTATTGATTCGGACGTGGTGTCGCTGTAGGCGGTGGTGTGTTCGGTGAGGACCGCCCTGTACCAGTATTCTCCTCGGACCAGGAAAGTGGCGGCCAGGGCGATGCCGACGCTCGAGAATACCTGCCTGATCACATTATAAAGCCCCGAAGCCGCTGCCATGACGGGCTTCTCCACTGTTGCCAGTACGGCGGTGTTCAGGGAGACGAATATAAACCCGAAGCCGACGCCTTGCATAACCTGGGGGAAAAACAACTCCCAGTAACCCACGTCGAGCGAAAGGCGTGAGAGCTGGTAAAAGGAGATGACGTTCATAAAAAGTCCCAAAATTATCAACGTCTTCGGCCCCGCCCTATTATAAACCCTCCCTCCGAAGGGCATGGTCACGGCCATTGCAACACTCCTGGGCAAAAGTGCAAGCCCCGAGCTGTATGCGGGATACCCGAGAAGCTGCTGGAGGAATAGGGGCAAGATGAAGATGGCTGCAAAGAGACCCATGCCGAAAATACCGCTGAGGAGGCTCACGGAGCTGAAATTAATATCCTTGAGGATACGCAAATCGACCGCCGGCTTGTCGGCGGTGAGCTCACGGACCACGAACAGCAAAAGACCCAGGAAAGCCGAAACGGCAAGCCATGTTATCATGTTCGAGGCGAACCAATCCTTTTGTTCACCCTTTTCAAGCATGATCTGCAGAGCCCCGAGTCCGACAGCCATGAAAAAAAGGCCCGCCACATCGAGCTTTCCCTTTTCCCTGACGAGATAGGGCGGGTCCTCGATGAAACGTATGATCAGGAAGATGTTGAGGATGCCCACGGGGAGGTTGATATAAAATATCCAGGGCCAGGAATAGTTGTCCGTGAGCCAGCCGCCGAGAGTGGGTCCGAAGGCCGGTCCCAGCATAATGCCGAGGCCGAAGATACTCATGGCCGTCGCCTGTTCCTCCTGAGGGAAGGTCTCTCGCAATACCGCCTGCGATAAGGGTATCAGAGTACCGCCGCCGATCCCCTGAAGAATGCGGAAAACGACCATGGAGGGCAGGTCCCGGGCAAACGCGCAAAGCATGGAAGCACACGTGAAAAGTCCCACGGAGACAAGATAAAAGGTCTTGCGTCCCATCCTGGCGCTGAGCAGGCCGATGAGGGGCATGACGATGACCGCTGAGAGTATGTATCCTGTGGCAACCCAGGTGATTTCCTCGACGGAAGCGTTGAGGGCGCCGCGCATGTAGGGAAGGGCCACGTTCACGATGCTGGTATCGAGCGTGGCCATGAGGGTCGCCGTCACCACGGTGAAGGTGATCAACCACTTATGAGGTGTCGGGTCGGCCATAACGTTAGTGCCCGGACGGAATGGGAGTAGTTTTCCGGCCCACGTCGACAGTAGGGACAACGGAGAGCCCGGGCCATAGCGGGTGAACAGGATCAAAAGGGGAATCCATGACGATCTTTACAGGAAGGCGCTGGACGACCTTCACGAAGTTGCCGGTCGCATTCTCGGGGGGAAGCAGGCTGAAAGCGGCGCCGGTGCCCGGCTGCAGGCTATCTATATGTCCTTTGAAGATGATGCCGGGGTAAGCGTCGACTTCCACTTCGACCGGCTGCCCCACAGCCATCTTTCCCACCTGTGTTTCCTTGAAATTGGCGATAACCCACGTGTTTTCCTCCACAATGGAGAGGAGGGGCTGTCCCGGCTGCACGTACTTTCCCGGATCGACGTTTTTCTTTGCGATTCTCCCGGAGATAGGCGCAGGCAGGGCCGTCCTTTTGAAGTTCAACTGGGCCAGCCTGTGCGACGTTTCCGCCTCCCTGATCCTGAAGGCCTGGGTATTAAGCCTGGCCCGCGCCGCTTCAATCGCCCCTTCTGCTTCGGCTACGGCCGCGGCGGCGGCTTCGAAGCGGGCGTGGGCAACCTTCCAGCGCGACTCCACGTGATCGTACTGGCTGCGCGAGGCCGCTTCCTCTTTTACCAGTCGTTCGTATCGCTTCAATTCTTTCTCGGCGAGGCTTTCCTCCGCGATTGTGGCGCTCAGGCTCGCCTGCGTTTGGCCGAGCGCCTTTTCTTTCTGCGTCAGGGATGCCCGCAATTCGACCTGCTCGGCGGTCAGCGTCGATACCGCGTGGCTGCGCTCTTTAGCCGCATCCGCGTAGTCCTGGGGAAAGATATCGAGTAGGGCCGCCCCGGCATCCACGTGCTGGTTATCCGTGACATAGACGTTGACCACCCTTCCGCGCACCTCCGGTGAAACAGGGACGATCACACCGGACACGTACGCATCATCCGTGCTCTCGTGGGAAAAGGAGTACACGAGACGAAAGGCGCCGTATACAGCCGCTGCCATAACCATCAGTACTACTATCCCCCTAAAGACCCATTTCTTCATCTGCTTTTTCTCCGGCCGCAATTATTGGGGCTCAGCGCCCCCTCCAGCGGCAAAGCCGCATGGAGCCTCCCCCCTCACAACAGCATTTATATCGCCGGCTCAGCGCCCCCTCCAGCGGCAAAGCCACGACCCGCAAGCGGGTGCCCCGGCCTCCCCCCTCACAACAGCATTTATATCGCCGGCTCAGCGCCCCCGAACTCCTTTCCGTAGTTCATTGGTCGTACACTTCCTTTAGGTTCTTACCCATAGCATAGAGGTAACCCGCCCCCGATCGATAAGAGTCATAAAGGGCCCGATAGTAATTTGTTTCCGCAATGGTGCGCAAGGCGATCGCGTCGGTCACATCTCTTGCGATGCCCACACCTTCCGCATATTTGGTCCGGGTGATCCTCAGGTTCTCCTCTGCCTGGGAAATTGCCTCTTTCGCGACCCTGACGCTTTCTTTCGCATTGATCATGTCAAGGTAGTACTTCTCCAGCTCGAGCCCGATGTCGTCCGCCAGCCTCTTACGCTCGATGCGCAGTCTCGACTGGGCCAATTGCGCTTTTTCCACGGCAGCCCTCGTGCTGCCCCCGTTGAAAAGATTGAGCTGCATGAGAAGGGTAATCCCCATGTTCTGTTCATAGGCAGCGTACTTGTTCTTCGTGTAGTCCTTTTCGCCCTGGGCGAGAAATTTGGGGTAATAATCCGATTTTCTCGCAGTTTCTTCATACATGAGGGCTTTAAGGGTGGTGTCGGCTATCTGCATCTCGGGTCGTTCCCGCTCGGCTATGTCGGCTGCCCCCTCATGCTGCGGTGCATCCGGACGAGGCGATGTCGGCTCGACCACGTGAATGGGTGCGGAAAGCGGCCATGCAAGCATGCTGTTGAGCCTCGCGCCGTTTATCTTTCGCATATTCTGCGCGTTGAGGAGCTTCTGCCGCGCATCGGCGAGCCTTACCTCTGCCTGAAGGAGATCGTTCTTAGTGATCAAACCACTCTTCAATAGCTCTGCCGCAACCCGTGCGTGCGACGCGAGGCTCTCCACCTCCTTTTCCGCGACCTCTATCATCTTCTCGGATTCGAGGACGTCGAAGTAGAGCAGGGTGAAGGTCAGGGCAATGCTGTTCCTGGTTCTTTTTGTATCGAGCCGTTTTGTCTCCTCAGTCAATTTGGCGGCCTGATAGAGGGAGGTGACGCCACCAAAATCGTAGAGGATCTGCTGGACCGCGAGCTGGTAGGTGTAGAAGCTGCTTTCGCCGATAGGCGTGATTGACGATCCGGCATGCAATCCCGGCTGGTGTTCGAGGAGGGTCTGGCTGTATGAGGTGCTGACGCTGGGGAGGAGCTTTGACCGGGCAATGATGGTATCTTCATGTGCTATCCGCTCTTCCTGCTGTCTGATCTTGACCAGGCGGTTTTCCTGCGTCACGATCTTCAGGCCGTCGAGCAGGGCGAGGGGTTGCGCCCGCGCGCCGACGCAGAATAAACAAAGGACTATGGCCGGTAGGGCGAGGACACATTTACGCACGGCGGTCTCCGCCGGCGCATTGGCCGGTCTCGGCCTGCGCCTCAGCAGGTACTGGTTGCGAGGGCGGGGGGTCGCCGGTCTGCAGGGAAGGGTGAGGACGGGTGGCGCTCGGCTCCTCGGTCGTTGCGTTTCTCAAGAACCTCAAGGAGAGTTGACAGAGGGTAGTGCCTGACCTGGTGAGGTCTATGGCACCTGACAGGTCATAAAAGAGGGCGCCCTTCAATACCCAAAGGACAAAGAGGGCCGCGTCCCCGCAGTGGCTGACCCGGAATACCCCCTGTTCTACCCCTTTGCAAATAATTGCCTCCAGGAACTCCTTCTGGTAGGTCCAGAAACGGGCGCTGAAGGGTTTGACGAACTCCAAATCATAATCTTTGAAATGACGCGAGACCATCTGCTTCTTTGAGGCTACGTACGCGAGATGGGCCTCGATAAAGGACCTGACGGCGATTTCAGGATCCAGGTGTTCCAGGCCCCGGATGCGCTCATTAAGCTGTCCGGTCTCGTTCACCAGCACCTCCAGGTAGAGCTGCTCCTTATTGCCGAAATAGGGATAGAGCCCCCCGACGCTCACACCCGCGGTCCGGGCTATCTCCCTTACGGTTGCCTCCTTGTAGCCCTTCGCACCAAAAACCTCCAGCGCCGCCTCAAGAATTCTTTTTCGCGCAATATGTGATGGCCGTCTGCTCATTAGTGAACAATTGTTCACGTTAACAGATGAGCGGGAGAATGTCAATTGCGATTTTTATATTGACATTTCGGGCAATCTGCACTACAAAGTAATGTAAGAGGAAAAATCGCAGTTGAGGGCAGGGGCATGGCAAGAGCACTGGTGTCCTCGAACGTGCGCCGAAAGCCGTTCTGCCCGACTTTTTATGGCTTTGGTCCTGTATGAGAATTGTTTATACGAATCTCAAAGAAGATGATGCCGGAGTAAAGAGGAGCGTCAGGCAGTTCCAGGTAGATTTCAACGGAACAGGTGCGCGGTCGGCTCTTGTCATGCCTTTGGCCACACCGATCGTCGCGGTGCCCGATGAAAAACTCGACGCAGACAGGCTCCTCAGGGCGGCCACGCCGGACGCCGAGGACGTAGTGTACCGGCACGAAGTGACTCCGCCAGCGGAAAACAGCGGCGGCTTCAGACGCATCCTCATCAAGAAATTCGTGGATACCCAGAGAACCCTCCTATCCGGAAGGAAAGGGGGCCTCAGCATCACCATCTGATACCAAGTCGCTTATCTTCTCCCCATCTTATTTTGCCCCTTGTCGCTGTTCTTTTAAATTTCCTCCTCCGAGAGGGCCTCGCTCTTTCCGATGCATACAATGATTTTCCCTGATCGATGCGGGCGCGCCGTATTATACTTCTCACTGGGTACAAAAGAAGTTGTATGACAGGGAACCGGCAGGGGGACAAGATATGGAGGCAAGGGAAGAGAAAGTCAATCTGGCCCGCATGGCCATCAGCCAGGTCGAGAAGGCATCGGTTCATCTACCCGGCATCGATGCCGGGATATTGGAAAAACTCAAGTATCCCAGGAGGGAGATCATTGTCCATTTTCCAGCGAAAATGGACAATGGATCGGTGCGCATATTTACGGGTTATCGCGTGCAGCACAACGACACACGGGGGCCGTTCAAAGGAGGGCTGCGCTACCATCCCGACGTCGAACTTGACGAAATGCGGGCCCTGGCTATGTGGATGACTTGGAAGGCGGCCGTGGTCAATATCCCCTTCGGAGGGGCGAAGGGAGGGGTGGAGTGCGATCCGAGGCAGATGTCGGAACATGAGATCGAGGGTGTGACCCGCCGTTTTACCTGGGAGATATCGCCCTTTATCGGCCCCGAGACGGACATCCCGGCGCCCGATGTAGCCACCAGCCCCCAGGTGATGGCCTGGATAATGGACACCTTCAGTATGCGAAAAGGGCATTCGGTCCCCGGGGTCGTAACCGGCAAACCTCTTGAACTTGGGGGATCGCGAGGCAGGCACGAGGCTACCGGCCGCGGTGTCTTTGTAGCAGCGGCAGAGGCGGCTAAGCGCAACGGTTTCTCATTGGCAGGGAGCCGCGTGGTGATCCAGGGCGCGGGCAATGTGGGTGGCGCGGCTGCCCGGGAATTCAGCAGGGCGGGGTGCCGCGTGCTGGGTATTTCCGATGTCAAAGGGGGCCTCTACAATCCGGAGGGGCTCGATGTGGAGAAAGCGCTGGACTGCAAGAGACGCAATAAATGCTTCGTAAAAGAGGAAGTAGACGCCGACGAGATCACAAACGCTGACCTGCTCGAATTAGAATGCGACATACTTGTGCCGGCCGCGATCGAGAGTCAGGTCACCGCGACGAACGCGCCAAAGCTGCGGTGCCGCATGATTGTGGAGGGGGCCAACGGTCCGACAACCCCTGAGGCGGACTCTGTCTTGTCCGACCGCGGGATTTATCTCGTGCCCGACATCCTCGCAAATGCCGGGGGCGTTGTTGTCTCCTATTTCGAATGGGTCCAGAACCTCCAGGAGCTCTTCTGGACGGAGGGGGAGATAACCGAGCGTCTGATCCACATCCTTTCAAGGGCCTTTCACGAAGTCGAGGCCATCGCGGACAGAGAGCGGACGGATATGCGGACGGCGGCGCTGGTGCTTGGCATCGGGCGGGTTGCCGAAGCGGCAAAACTGCGGGGCATATTTCCATAACCCGGTCTCAGCTTCTCGGCCTCTTTAATATCAGGGCCGGATAGGTTAGATTATTGACATGCAGGAATTTATATTCGGACCGGTCCCCTCAAGAAGGCTCGGCTTATCTCTTGGCGTGGACATAATCCCGCGCAAGTATTGCAGCTTTGATTGCATATACTGTCAGGTCGGCAAGACAACGCATAAAGAAGTGGAACGGCGCAGCTTCTCGGACCCGGGTTTAATCGTCAAGCAGGTGATCGAAAAGGTGAAAGAGGGGAGGCGCATCGATTTTATAAGCCTTTCAGGCTCGGGAGAACCCACCCTGAGCGCAGACATCGGGGAGATCATTCGCGCCATAAAGCGGAAGACCCCCATTCCCCTCGCGGTGATCACCAATGGGTCGCTGCTCTTCAGGGAGGATGTGCGCAGCGATATCACACCGGCCGATGTAGTGCTCCCCTCGCTCGATGCGACAGGAGAGACTGTTTTTGAGAGGATCAACCGCCCACACCCCGCGCTTTCGTTCGCTCAGCTCGTCGAAGGGTTAAAAGCATTCCGCGGGGAGTACAATGGCAAGATCTGGCTTGAAATTATGTTGATAAAAGGGATTAATGACGGCGTGGAACATATTGATATGTTTAAGCGAATAGTGAGCCTGCTTTCAGCGGACAAGGTCCAGTTGAATACAGTTGCCCGACCGCCCCTTGAGGAGGCGGCTCGTGGGCTCGATGGCGCGGAGCTTTCATCAGTCGCGCATATTCTCGGTAATGGATGCGAGATCATTCCGGCCTTCGAAAGACGGAGCCCGGCGCAGCAGGCAAAGCAGTGGCGAGAATCGCTGGTCGCGACGCTCGAGAGGAGGTCTCTCAGCCTCAGTGACATAGTGCAGGCAACCGGGGCAACGCCGACCGAGGCGAGGGCAGGGCTCGACAGGCTCATTGAGGAAGGTAAGATAAGGCCGGTGCGGTTCAATAACGAGTGGTTCTATGTGGCCGGGGGGGAAGGAGAGCCTTCGTGAGCGGAAAGAGAGCCTTTCTCACGCCTCATCCGCCGTGAAGGTTCCTGAAAGCTCTGGTGGATTGTTATTGACAAACGGCCCCTTGTGAAATTATCATAAATCGTCAAATCAAGGGAAGATACCGAGGGGGATCAATGAAAATCGAACGGGCAGTGATCAGCGTATCGAATAAGACAGGTCTGGCGGAGCTGGCGCCTTTTTTGAAGAGTTACCAGATCGAGATCATCTCAACGGGCGGCACGAAGAAATACCTCGACGAGCTGAAGGTCAACCCGAAAGAGGTGAGCGAGCACACGGGTTTCCCGGAAATAATGGATGGGAGGGTAAAGACACTCCATCCAAAGGTGCACGGCGGGATTCTGAACATCAGGGACAAGGCTGAGCACCAGCAGGCCATGAAGGCCCTTGATATCAAGAACATCGACATGATCGTGGTGAACCTCTACCCCTTCAAAGAGGTAGTGGCCAAGGGGTGCACCTTTGAGGAGGCCATAGAGAACATAGATATCGGTGGGCCCTCCATGATACGAGCGGCTGCGAAGAATTATAAGTACGTGACCGTAGTGGTGGACCCCGAGGACTATCCGCGGGTGATGGAGGATATGAAGGCGCACAACGGCGAGACGACCGAGGAGCTTCGCTTCTTTCTCGCGAAGAAGGTATTCTTCAAGACCTCAGATTACGACAAAGCCATTTACGACTACCTTTCCAAGGCAAGTCGGTAGGCGGAAAACGAACATGCGAGTTCTCGTTGTAGGCGGCGGGGGTAGAGAGCATGCCCTTGTGTGGAAGCTTTCTCAATCGCCGAAGATTGGTGCGCTTTTCTGTGCGCCGGGCAACGGCGGCATTTCCGGGATAGCCTCTTGCGTCGATATAAGTGCGACCGACACGGAGGCGCTTCTTGCGTTTGCCCGGAAAGAGCATATCGGGCTTGTTGTCGTCGGACCCGAAAGCAGTCTGGCGGCGGGGATCGTCGACAGGTTCGAAGGGGCGGGTATACCTGCGTTCGGCCCCTGTGAGGCGGGCTCGCGTATAGAAACGAGCAAGGTTTTCGCAAAGGCGCTGATGGAAAAGTACGGGATACCAACGGCCCCTTTTCGGACCTTCGACGCCTTCGACGGCGCACTTGCCTATATAAAGGGGCTTTCACCGCCGTACGTGGTAAAAGCCGACGGGTTGGCCGCAGGGAAGGGCGCTTACGTCATCAATTCCGCTGAGGAGGGAGAGAGGGCTCTCAGAGAGCTGCTCGTTGACCGCATCCACGGCGAAGCAGGGAGAAAGGTGATTGTGGAAGGCTTTCTTTCCGGCGTAGAGGCTTCGTACCTCGTGTTCTCTGACGGCTTATCGATGCGGCGCATGCTTCCTTCGCAGGACCACAAAGCGCTGCTTGATAATGATAAGGGACCGAATACCGGGGGCATGGGGGCATATACGCCGCTGCCTTTCATAGGAAGGACGATGGAAGAACGCATCGATGAGTCGATAATGAAGAAGACCATGGATGCCTTGCGAGACGAGGGCATTGTCTATAAGGGCGTGCTCTACGGCGGCTTGATGCTTCAGGAGGGGAACCCTTACGTGCTTGAGTTCAACGCACGGTTCGGCGACCCGGAAACCCAGCCGATCGTCTTTAAGATGGAAAGTGATCTCCTGCCGGTAGTTTCCGCGTGCGCCGAAGGGAATCTCGGGCAGGCGGGGCACATGGCTTGGAAAGAGGGGGTTGCGGTGTGCGTTGTGGTGGCGTCCCGGGGCTACCCGGACCGGCCGGAAAAAGGAAAGCTCATCAAGGGACTCAGCGAACTTGAGGGACAAAAGGATGTGGTGGTGTTCCACGCGGGCACAAAGCGTGTGGGGAATGAGTACTATACGTCGGGGGGCAGGGTGCTCGGGGTGACTGCCCTGGGCAGTACGTACCGGAAAGCGATAGATAAGGTCTATGAGGCCGTGCGTTGCATAGAGTTTGAGGGCATGTATTATCGCAGGGACATAGGGCACAAGGCCCTGGAACAGGCGTGAGAACATTCTTCTTTTCTCGGCGCCTCTGCGGACGCGGGCCGGGGTCCAGGCGCGTTGTAACATTGTGTCCCATACCGACAAGGCGGAATTCCGGCTCATCCCGGACTGATAACGGCAAAGGGTCTCCACGCGGCTTAACTCGCCGTAAGGTGGACGGGAATTTGTTTCAAAGGAGAGAAGAATGGCGAAGGAGTATCGGATAGGCGTTATCCCCGGCGACGGGACGGGACCGGAAGTGGTGGAGGAGGGGGTCAAGGTACTCGACGCGGTGTCGAAGAAATTCGGTTTTGTCCTGCAATATACCTACTACGACCTTGGCGGCGAAAGGTATATGAAAACAGGAGAGACCCTTCCTGAGAGCGTTTTGTCGGAGTTGAAGTCGCAACAGGCACTTTTCCTCGGGGCCATAGGGCATCCGGATGTGAAGCCCGGCATCCTTGAAAAGGAGATATTGCTGCGTATCCGGTTCGAGCTTGATCAGTACATTAATTTAAGGCCGGTGAAACTCTACGACGGGGTGGAGACGCCGCTCAAAAACAAGGGGCCCTCGGACATAGATTTTGTCGTAGTGCGGGAAAATACCGAAGGACTTTATGCGGGAGCAGGAGGTCATTCTGAAGAAAGGCACGCCTGACGAGGTCGCGGTCCAGGAATCGATAAACACACGAAAGGGCGCGGAGAGATGCATACGTTTTGCCTTCGATCTCACCAGGAACCGCAACAAGGGAAAGAAGCTGACGCTCTGCGGAAAGACCAACGTGCTTACCTACGCCTTCGGCCTCTGGGAGAGGACGTTTTATGAGGTCGCCGTTTCATACCCGGACATCCAGACGGACTACGCCCACGTGGACGCCACGGTCATGTGGATGGTCAAGAACCCCGAATGGTTTGACGTGATCGTGACGGATAACCTGTTCGGCGATATCATCACCGACCTCGGAGCCATGATCCAGGGCGGCATGGGCATCGCGTGCGGCGGCAACATAAACCCTCAGGGGGTTTCCATGTTTGAGCCGATAGGCGGGTCAGCGCCGAAGTACACGGGCAAGAACGTGATAAATCCGCTTGCCGCGATCTTCGCGGGGGCCATGATGCTCGATTCCATAGGCGAGACGGAGGCGGCCCAGGCCATCGACAAAGCGGTTGCGCGGGCCCTCAAAAACGACGTTAGGTCGGTCGATGCGGGCAAGATGGGTATGGGGACAAGGGAGCTGGGAAATCTTATAGTGCGTTATCTCGGCTAGGCGCCTATCTTTTCTATGACGCTTCTTTCATCTCCTTGAGCTTCTTGCTCAAGGTGTTGCGGTTTATGCCAAGCATCTTTGAGGCTTGCGAGATATTGTTCGCCGACAGCTTCATGGCGGTGGTGATGAAGATTCTCTCCATCATCGTCTGGACGCTCTGAAGTATATTGTCATTATCATTCATCTTCGAGACAAGCAGTTTCTCGACGATGCTCTCCAGCTTACCCTCTACCTGTTTGTAGAGCCGGTTGATATCTGCCGAGCTTATTCCAGGGTCTTTCATGAAGCCTCTAGTCGAGAATGCGCCCATGCCGTTTAACGGGCGGGGCGACAGGCAATGGGAGGATGACAGGTCCGGCCGGGCCTCCCGGGTCATGGGGATATGATATGGTTCCGATAATGGATATTATGTTAACTCATGTTCCTTTATCAATTTAATGATTTCCCCGATGTTTCTATCACTAATCGAATACTTCACCTTTGCCCCACAGCGCTCCTGCTGCACAATCCCCTTTATCCGCAACAGCGACAGGTGCTGCGACACCGTCGCTTGCGGAAGATCAAGACAGCCCCAGATATTGCTGACGCACTGATCGTTCTCCAGCAGTTTTTCGATTATCCTGATCCTTGTGGGGTGACCCATGGTCTTCAGCATGTCCGCCCATCTCACATAGCTCTTGTTTTCCATGTCAGCTATTATGTTAGCTAAAACCTCGTAATACTGTCAATGAAAATGTCCCTCACCTTTGCCGAAAATGTCACCGGGCGACCCTCCCTGAGGCGCCTGCCCCTAATGGCTTCTGCTGCCGGAGAAATCTCTTGATCTCTTGAGGGTCGATATGCGTCCATTCGCCCGGCTTGAGACCACCGAGCGTGAAGCCGTCGACGCGCACACGGCGGAGTTTCAGGACTGTGTGCGAGAGTGCTTCCGCGACCCTCCTGATGTGGTGGTATCTCCCCTCCGTGACGGTTACCCTGTACCACGTGTTCCTTTCCGCTTTCCTCAGTGATGCGATAGTCTTAAAGCGGTAGACGCGGCCTCTGTCGAGAGGAAGGCCGGTGACTGCGCGTTTTAGGTCCTCCTGCGTCAGGGCCCCTGAAAGCTTCACGTGATACTCTTTCTCCACTTCATACCTCGGGTGCGTCACAAGATTTGCAAAGGCCCCGTCATTAGTAAAGATCATCAGCCCCTCAGAGTTGTAATCCAGGCGGCCGACGGGGAAAAGCGGCATTTTGAGGCGTATGAGCTGCCGTGCGAGGGGGCGGTTCTTACCTTCAATGTCCGCGAGGTCGGAAAGATAACCCTGGGGCTTGTAGAGGGCGACATAGCATGACGCCGCAGGGGGCTTGACAGGGATATTGTCAAGGGTGACCATGTCGTCGCCCCCATCGACCGGGTGGGCCGGGTCTGTTACGGTCGCACCATTCACCTTCACTCTGCCGGACGCAATGATCTCTTCCGATTTGCGCCGGGATGCAATGCCGCTATGCGCAAGCAATTTGGAAAGTCTCTCCGTCGCCATAGTCAAAAAGAACGCGCTAACGTTGTCAGTCCTTGAAGACTTCGATAGTCTTCTCCGATTGCACCTTGTAGATAGGTTTGATTATCTCGCGCCGGCTATCCACGCGCTGACCCACGTCGAGACCGATAGCGTCCTCCCGGAACAATGGGCTGATCCTGATGTCGATCACCAGGTTGTTCGCCTTACTGAGCTCCAGGAGGGCTTCACGCCTGACTTCCTGCTGTGAGGTGTAGAGGAGTGATTCATTGAACAAATAACCGCGCTTGAAAGTGACCAGGACGCGGTGGACACCGTTGGGCAGGCTGAGTTTCCGTTCCTGCTTGTCGGATATGGTGATTGCTTCGTCGTCCACCTTCACCTTTATCTCAACAGGAGCGAGGAGATTGAAACCCGTTTGTTTCAAGACCCTTTCGACGAGCGCGTTGCCGGCGGATTCCTGGAGTATTAATTGCTCCAGCTCGTGCTTAGGCGGTTCAAAAGGTCTGGTGGTTAGCGAGAGGAGACAGGTCGAGACCTCCACGTGAGACGGGTCCGCCGGGTTCGCGACAATAGCAGAAAGGGCGCTCGCGTACCTCTCTTCGAGGGGGAACGAAAAAAGAGCGATCCTGCTGCTCCCCTCTTTGTCTATGGCAACAACCGTCAGGTCGATCCTCTTGCCGGTTACCCTGTAGGTGCCGGTGACGAGTGCGTCTATGTCGGCCCCTTTCATGTTCTTCTGCACGAACTCGATCAGAGTTTTTTCACTGTCAGGATAAAATATAAGCCCTTTCAGGGTCGATTTGTCCACTAGTTCTATACGTTTCTTCTGGGCAAAAACACGGCCGAATTCCCCCACGATCACCTCGGACAACCCTGTTTGCGCATTCCTTTCGTCAAATATCCCGTAGAGGCAGACCCGCAACCGCTTATGCGGCTCAAAGGGCCTCACGAGGTGAGAGAGCACGGCCACGGTAACGGGATAAAGGGTAGCATCCGTAAAAGCGACGGGGTCGAAAAAGATGAAGGATCCCGGATCGATCTCCCTCTTGTCGTTTATGAGTTCACACAAGCTCGACAGGTAGTTGGCGGCCGTAACCGCGCATCGCGCGGTAGTAGTGGAGGGCGCGCCGCCTCTGTCCGCCCTCACCAAGCCTATATCTCCCTTGATGATCCCATCTCTCTCCCCCACATTTGCCACGGCCGTATCGCCCTGCGTAATGGTGACCCTCTCACTGTTCAGGGGGACTATCACTCCTACCACAGGGTCAAGGGCGAAGCACGGCCCGCAGAGCGCCGGAATGGCGAGCAGCGCAAGTAGCAGCAGTACGTTTTTCATTTATCCCCCTTCTTTGGCATAAGACTCTTTGAGGAGAGTGGGTGTGATGAATATGAGCAGTTCGCTCTTGTTGTCGGTCTTACCGGTATGCTTGAAGAGCCGGCCGATAAGGGGGATATTCTGGAGACCCGGTATACCAGACGTGGAGTCGACTATATTGTCCTCATAAATCCCGCCCATCACGACGGTCTCCCCGTCTTTGACCAGGAGATCGGTAATTGCCTCCCTTTTCGTGACCCCGGGCACGGGAAAGCGCGTGTCGAAATCGGGCTCGTCATCCTTTGCCTCGATCGTCAGCCTGATGTTCCCGTCCTTGATGAGATGGGGGGTCACCATAAGCTGCAGTACTGCGAGCTTGAACATGATGTTGGTGCCAAGCTGCGCCGAGGAGCTCTGATAGGGGATTTCCGTGCCCTGGGTGATGCGCGCCGGACGGTTGTCGGAGGTGATGACCTTCGGGTTGGATATAACCTTGCCCTTGGACGCGGCCTCCATGGCGGAAAGCACCAGGTCGAGCTGCCAGCGAATCGGTGAGACTGCCCAGATAGACGCCCATCGACCCTCCCGTGCCCGCCGCCATGGTCGAGGGCAGATTCACATTGTAAGGGAACGAAACGGCCCCGCTCCTCAAGCCCAGATTCCCTGTCGGGGCCGTGTACGCGGTGGCGCTGGAATCCCCCGTCACCTGCTTGCTCCCGGCAGACCCGACAGATTCACCCCTTACCTTTGTCTGGTAGGAGGCGCCCCATTGTATACCCAGCTCCTTCGAGAAAGTGGAAGTAGCCAGAACTATGCGCGCGTTGATCTGTACCTGCTTCGGGGGAACGTCATGCTCTTTGATAAGCCTCACCACCTCGGCCACGTTCTCTTTTGTGTCCTTGATGACGAGCGCGTTGTTCCATTTGACCATGGTGACGACTCCGTTCGGTGAGAGCAGGCCCTTGGGCTTCCCGGTGAGCGCGCTCTGCGCACCCGGTGCGCCAGGGGCGCCGGGCACCATCGCCTGCGTCATCTCTTTTGCCGAGGCCGAGGTCTCGCCCGTGATCATCTTCTCCACATCGGCTATATCGGCATAATTGACGTAGACAGTCTCCGTGACAAATTGCTGTTCCAGCCTCTGCCGCAGATCCCTCTCTCGCACGAACTCAAGCCTCTCCTTTGCCCCTCGGTCTCTTTCCTCGTAGAACTTTTTTGCCGTCATGACCCGTACCACGTTCTCGCCTTCCACCTTGGCCAGGTCATTGTTCTTTAAGATGACATCGAGCGCGTCGTCGCAGGAGACATTTTCCAATTTGATGGTAACCTTGCCCTTTACGTCATCGGAGATCACCATGTTCCTCTTTGAGACCTCTGCAATGACCCTCAGCACGTTTCTGATATCGGCGTCGATAAAATCAAAGGATATTTTCGGAGGCGCCGGGCTTGCCTGCTGCGCCGGGCTTGCCAGCGGCATGAGCATTATGACAAGAGAGAGAATGAGCGAAACCCTTTTCATCTGTCACCTTTCCTATTTTCGAGGAATATCGAGTGATATCTTGTGCATATCTCCTCTAAGCTTATAAGCCAGGATCGCTTTGTCTTCCAAGATATCGAAAACCCATAGGTTTTTGTTAAGATAATCCCCTTTCTTGAAGAGCAACCCTTTGCCCTGCGTGTCTTCCATCAAGGCGAACATCACCGCCCCTGCCTTGATCACGCCCGTGAATTTCAGCTCGTCGAGCTCATACCCCTCCTTGTGTGCCGGTTGCCCGGATGTCGTTTTGACTGCCTTTAGCAGATAGACCGGCTGGAAAGGGTCCCGCCGGTCCTGGGATGAATAGGAAAAACCGTCCATATCCGCGGCGGGAAGGACCGGCGCCCCCTGCTTTTCGCCTGCGCCTACGACAAAGGGAGTGGAGACAATGGAAAGGAGCAATAGCGCGTGAAGGAGTCTATTTCCCGGCCGTCTCATTTTCTTACTCCAGGGCCGGCTGTTCTGTCCGGCTGCGACCCGGCTGTGGCACCTGCTGGCGGGTACCCGGGGCGCCCCGCACCGGTGTGCGATGCTGCGCCTCCGCTGGCCGGTGGCAACGGCTCCTTCAGAAAAACATAGGTTTTTGCGAGACATGTCCCTTCAAGAGTCCCTTTTGGACCCGCGTCTTTTGCCTCCACGGAAAAGCTCGTGATATGAATAATTCTCTCAAGTTTTCGGACCCCATCGAAAAAGTAGCCGATGCTGTGATATGGCCCGGCGTATTTCATTTCGAAAGGCAGCTCCGAATAAAAGTCCCGAGCCACCGGTTCTTTTGGGGCAAAATATTTCACGTGCGTCCTCGTTTCCTGCGCAGCGAGAGAAACCTGCCTCAGCAGGGCCGGCACTTCTTTCTCTTCCGGCATCTGTCTCAACTTGTCGTGCAGATCGGCTTTAAGGTGGGCATATTCTATCCGCGCCTTCTCCAAGCTTCTTTTCATTGCCGTGAGCTTGACGAGTTCCTGCCGCAGGCCCTGTGCCTCGGCATCGAGTCGTTTCTTCTCCTGGATCTGCGCATCAAAGATAAGGAAATAGGCAGCGACAATAATCACTGCAGGCAGAAGGAACACGAGCGCAATCCTGTATCTCACCGGAATCGTCAGGCCTCGCACGTTCAGCTTCATGAGCCCGCACCGCCCGCAACAATGAATTTCCTGACCGTCGTTCCCGCTTCGGTCACGTCTTCCACGCTTTTCAATTCGACATTCTTCATATAGGAGAGCCGGGATAGACCTTCCACAAAGGCGCAAATCGACTCATTGTCTATGGACCTGCCTTCGATATCGACCTTCATCTCAACCTTGTTCACTTTTTTGAGCCACAGATTGTCCGTGGTCAGAGACGAAAGGTCGTAAAGCATCCTGGGTGCAAGCGCCCTACCCTCTTTGATCCTGTCTATCACGGCTATCTTCCGGGCTATTTCCTGCTTTTCTTTTGCCATGGCGAGAAATTCCTTGTAAATGCCCTGAAGCGATGCGACTTGCAGCCGCAGCGCAGCCGCGTCACTCCGCAGCCTCGCCACATCCCTGTTATTTTTCAGGAAGATGCCTCCGACGAGAGCGAAGGTCAGCACGAGTATTACCGGGAAGATGTAAAGATCAGGATGGAATATGTGTTTCCCGTAGCTCTTCTGCGGCAGGAGGTTTATCTTTATCATCGTACGCTCTCGTTAGTTCTCATTGACAGGGAGAGCGCCACAGACACGAAGGATTCCTGATTTTCCTCTTTCTCCGCGGGGCTGCGATTATCGAGGCAAAGAAAGGGGTTGAGAAACTCGACGCCTATGCCCGTGTCCGACTCGATCTGTTCTTTCAGTCCCGGAACAAGAGAAGACCCGCCTGTCAGATATATCTTGCCCACTACCTCACGTGGTTTTGTGGCCACGTAAAAGTTGACCGTCTTGCTGATCTCGGAAGATATGTTCGCGACGAACTCATTAAGCACCCCTGCCGCCTCGTAATTGCCCTTCAGCTTTTTCTCTTCGGTTTCGCCGTAGTCGAGCTTCTGCGGTTTTGCAAGCTCGTGGGTAACATGCTTCCCCCCCACCAGTATCTCCCTTGTAAACTCTATGTTCACTCCCTTGACGATAGCGATGTTTGTCACCGATGCGCCTATGTCCGCAGCAAGGATCGAGTGGCTCTCAGGCGCGTATATCTGCTCGATCAGGTTTGTTATGGCAAAGATATCGACGTCGAGCACGCAAAGGTTCAGCCCTGCCAGCTCGAATGTATTTATGTAACCTTCGACTATCTCCTTTTTCGCGGCCACAATAAGGAGGTTCATCATCCGTTCCTTTTCTTCGTCCGCGCCCATGATGTAATAGCTGTAATAGATATCATTCAGGGGAAAGGGGATAATATTCTCAACCTCGATCATTACCGCGCTCTCGAGGGCCTCCTTTTCAAGAAAGGGCATGGTTACCCTCTTCGTAATCACGCTGTAGCTTGAAAGGGCTGAAGCGGCGTTTCTCGTCCTGATCGAGCCCGCACGGAGCAGGTCTTTCATCTCCCGGGCCACGAAAGGACGGTCTATGATGTTCCCGTCATGCAGCAGGTCATGGTCATAGGACCTGCACGCCAGGCCCGATAGGGCGAAGCGCCCTTCCTTCGTTGTTTTAAGGAGACAGACCTTTATGGAAGTCGTCCCGATATCGACTCCCAGGAACTGGCGGGGTTTCCCAAAACCGAGCCTGTAAAGAGGGTCGAACTTCTCCAGAATGCGATTTACCATAGCTCTCTCAACAACGCGCAGACTTTTCATCCTGAAATAATGCCGAAGAACAGACGGATAAGCTGGTTGCCGGCAATCGCGTAAAGCAACGCGCCAAGAGAGAGAAAAGGGCCGAAAGGAAGCGCATATTTCATGCCTCCGCCCTTGATCAGCATGAGGGGAAGGCCGACGATAGTGCCCAGAAGAGATCCGGAAACCAGCGAGAAGACCACACCCTTAATGCCGCAAAACGCGCCTATCATGCCGAGAAGCTTTATGTCGCCGCCGCCCATACCCTCCCTCTTTCTCATAAGCTCATACGATTTCGCAACGGCAAAGAGCAGGCCGGCGCCCAACAGCACGCCGCCCAGTGAGTCGATATAACCAAAAGAAGGCCTGAAGAAAGAAAGGGCAACCCCGAGGAAGAGGCCGCCGAGGCTCAGCACGTCCGGGATTATCAGATAATCCAGGTCAATGAAGGATATAACGATGAGAAGGCTCGCAAAGACGAGGGAGACGGGCAATTCGAGGGATAAACCCAGTACCCTGTAGAAGACGACGAAGAGGGCCGCGGTCATCAACTCCACCAAAGGATATCGCATCGATATGGTCGCCTCGCACTTCCTGCATCGGCCGAGGAGGACCATATAACTGATGAGTGGGATATTGTCGTAAAAAGATATGGGTGCCGCGCAGGCCGGGCATCTGGAGCCCGGATGCACAATCGACGCATCTTGCGGGATCCGGTAGATACAGACGTTCAGGAAGCTGCCGATAATCGCCCCGAGGACGAAAAAAAGCACGCTCACGACGGGAAGGGGGAAAAATATAGTGCTCATCCGTTCACACATCACTCGCATAGATGCTAAGACAATTCGTAGCGTGAGCGCAAGCTTTTTTTGATATAATTTCTCTTGCTACAATTTTTCTATACAAAACGGGCGGGAGCCGAGGAGCCCCCGCCCGTTTTGTATCGTTCGTATTAACTTGCCGGTAGGAAGGCTGCCGTCAGGCCGCCCCACGTCCACCGACCTGTCGTAAAGTTAGGGGTAAGGGTCAGTGTCTGGCCGTCAGCAGCACTGCTCGTGCCGGCAATTGTTGCCGATATCACGCCCGTGCCGGCGCCAACGGTCCAGGTTCCCGCGGTTACGTACTGTGTCGGCAAGGTGATCCCGTACTGCGCAAGGATGGCCGCCTCGTTGGCTCCGCCGACGATACCGGCGGTACCGAGCGATGCCTGTTCTGCCGCCACCGCTGTCTTGATAGCACTGAAGGCGTTGACCACGCCCGTCACCTTTGCCTTTGCCGTGTAGCCCGTGTATGCCGGTACGGCGATAGCTGCAAGGATACCGATGATCGCGATTACGATGAGCAACTCGATAAGCGTAAAGCCCTTGCTTCCCCTACTGACCTTCATCATGTACTGCCTCCTTGATAAGATAAATTTTATAAACCTGCCGCTGTCCGGCCCGTTCATCACCGTCGGCAGCCACGATCAATACAAGCAAATGCTGTGCCATTGTGCTGTCCCCCGTGGATACTACTCTCCCAACAGAAAAAAGGAGGTTACACGATCTTGGGGGTTAGATGCCTGAATAGGGCGTTTTTGACACCTCTAGGGTCTTCTTTTTGACACCTGCGGGTGTCTGCCGCACGCGAAAATATAGGCAAAAACTCTGAGTTACGGGTGGAGTAGGAAGGTGTGCTATTTTGGCTCTTCGCTAGGGCCGTTATTTGATCCCATACTTCTCTATCTTCCTCAAGAGCGCACGGCGGCTGATGCCCAGCCTCGCTGCGGCCCGGCTCCGGTTGCCCCGGTATTCCTCGAGTACCGCCCCGATGTGCCTCCTCACGACCTCACCGAGAGAGCTTGCGTCTCCACCTGTCTGCTTAGTCTTAGGCACCCTCAAATAGGGAGGCAAATGGCTCGGACCGATAAAGGACTCGCCCGTCATGATCACCGCCTGGTTAATCACGTTCTCCAGCTCCCGCACATTCCCCGGCCAGTCATGGGAGAGCAGGATGTCCTGAGCAGGTCGTGAAATGCCGTGCACCGGCTTCTTCGTCTGCTCGCTGTAACGCCTTAGCATGAAGCGAGACAGAAGAGGGATGTCGTCCTTCCTCTCCCTTAAAGGAGGAATGTGGATCACAAGCGGGGTAATCCTGTAGAAGAGGTCTTCCCTGAACCTGTTGTTTTGGACCTCCCCTTTAAGGTCCTTGCTGGTGGCCGCGATAACTCTGCACCGCGACTTGGATACACGATGACTCCCGACTGGGCGGAATTCCCCGTTCTGCAGGACCCGGAGCAGGTGCGGCTGGAACGACAGGGGGAGGTCGCCTATCTCATCAAGGAAAAGGGCTCCTTCTTTGGCTGCTTCGAACAGCCCTACTTTGTCCTGAATCGCGCCGGTAAAAGACCCTTTTTGATGGCCGAACAATTCCGATTCGATCAGGGTTTCAACGTAGCCCGCGCAATTAGAAGTGACAAAAGGGTCTTCAGGCCGGCTCCCCAGTTTATGAAGGGCGCGCGCCACCACCTCCTTTCCCGTTCCCGTCTCGCCGGTTATCGTAACAACCCTATAATACGGGGCAATGCGCTTTATGAAGGAAACGATGTCGAGGATCTTCGGGTTCCTGCCGACGATGCCGGCAAATTCGCACTTCTCATCGAGTCTGTCTTTCTATCGAGGCCAAATCAGCGCGCATCTCGGCCATAGAGGCCAAATCAGCCACGATAGCGCCAAGCCTTTCCGTGTCGCCGGCGGTCTTGACGCACGCATACGCCCCGCCCTTGACCGCCTCAACTCCTTCCTCACCGTCCCCGCCGATGAGCACGACCTCTGCCCTGGGGTCGGCCGACTTTATATCGGAAATGATTTCCGCAGCCTCAAATTCTGCCAGAATAAGGTGATAATTCCCGCGAGATACCCGCTCTGTGAGCGAATCGCTTTCTTCCGCCTTGTCCACCTGGTGGCCTTCCAGCAGCGTAAGGAGGGCGGCCGGGGGGTTTTTGAGTGCCATGAGGATTTTCAAAATATGCATTTACCTGCCGGTTACTATTTTACCAGACAAAATCTTTTAATCAACGACAAAAAACATATACCTTTCCCCAGAACCCCAAAAGAGCGGAAGAAAGGATCGGAGACCTGTATATGATAGAGTACATTGGTCGCGGCGGGAGGCGGCGTCCAACGATGGGCACGTCTTGCATTTTCCCTTTCTGCACGGGGTTATATTCGCTTGACAAAGGCGGATTGATCGGATAAGCTATCTCCTAGACGGGCCCATAGCTCAGTTGGTAGAGCCACCGGCTCATAACCGGTAGGCCCCTGGTTCGAGGCCAGGTGGGCCCAAAATCAGAGAATCGGGAATGGTAACGAAATCAACGATATTCACGTAAGAATTAAGACCTAAGGGGTGAGCAGAAATGCCACCCCTTTTGAATTTTAGGAGGGAGCACATTGAATGAAGACCTATTAACCCTCTGCCAAGTCCAAAAGATAGACACGGAAATTATCGGCAATGAGAAGAAGCGGGCCCTCGCACCCCAAAGAATCGAAGAGATGCAAAGAGAGGTCGCTCAGACGAAGGAAAGGCTGGCAAGAGAAAAGGACGTCATCGAAGAACTGGAGAAAGAAAGACGGAAGAAAGAACAGGAGTTGGAAGGGGACAAAGCGCAGATCAAAAAGGTGGAGGCAAAGCTCCATGAAGTAAAGACCAACAAAGAGTATCAGGCGATTCTGAAGGAGACGGAGGCGGCGCGTACAGAGAACGACAAGACCGAGGAAGACATAATTCTTCTCATGGAAAAAACCGAGGAACTGAAAAAGGATTATCAGTCCTCACTAAAGGAACTCACCAGGAGAGAAAAAGAGGTGCAGGAAGAAGTCAAGGCGCTGGAGAAAGAGATAAAGACGGTCGATAGCATCGTCGCAAAGCTCAAACAGGAGAGGGAAAAACTGCTGACTGACGTAAACCTGGACCTCAAGGCGCGCTATAACGTCCTCATAGAGAAAAGGGGCGGTCTCGCCGTTGTGAATGCCAAGCACGGGACGTGTCTCGGGTGCTTTATGAATATCCCGCCCCAGCTTTTCATCGAGGTGATGAAGAACAGTGAGGCCCTTACCTGCCCGAGCTGCAACAGGATCCTTTGTTACGAAGAAGAAGAATGAAAGAATGGCATATCTACATCGATGGGGCGTCCCTCGGCAACCCCGGCCTTGCGGGGGCCGGCATGATAGCCTATGACGAAGACGGGCGGGAGATTTGGAGGGACAGCGTTCATCTGGGGCTGATGACCAACAATATGGCGGAATACGAGGCCCTGGTCCGGGCGCTCCGGAAGGTGGGAGAGCCGGCGGGGCTGCCGATCAATGTGTATACCGACTCCCAGCTCGTTGCGTATCAAGTCATTGGAAAGTACCGCATCAAAAACGAAGGGCTGAAGCCCTACCTCGAAGAAGCGCTCCGCCTGATGCGAGGCTTTGCGCAGGTGAAGATAAATTACATATCGAGAGAAGGAAACAGGTTCGCGGATAAGCTTGCGAAAGATGCGGCAGCAAAAAAGGGGTAGACGCGTGGTCGCGGGATACGATCCCGAGGAAAGTCCGGGCATCGAAGGGCAGGATGGTCCCTAACGGGGACTGGGAGCAATCCCAAGGAAAGTGCAACAGAAAAGATACCGCCTTCCCCTTCGGGGAGGGTAAGGGTGAAATGGCGGGGTAAGAGCCCACCAGCATTCAGGCGACTGAATGGCTTTGCAAACCCCATCCGATGCAAGGCCAAAAAGGGGACCGTCGAGAGACGGTGAGGATGGCCCGTCCTTTAACCCGGGTAGGCCGCACGAGGCTCGCACCCTAAGGCGAGCCCACCAGAGAAATGACCATGGACCCGGTAAGGGTGACAGAATCCGGCTTATAGTCTACCCCTTTTCTTTTTTGGGCCGCGTTTTTTGCGCCATCCATCAAAAATCGTTCCTACCGGGGGAGGCCGATCCGTCCGGTTCCGCTATGTCAGCGACCTGTGGAGCCGCTCCATCTCGTCTATCTCGCGGTTTGCCTGTTCAAGGTCCCACACGAATTTGACCACGTCGAAGCGTGCGAGCTGTGGGTATGTCTTTTCGAGCAGTTTGAACGCTTCGGTCTCCGAAATGATCAAGCCGCTCATATCATTATCGAAACCGTGCTGGGTGAGCCTCGCCAACATGTCCGCAAGCGATACGAGGGCGACTGCGACTCTGTACGGCCCAGACGCCCCGGAAGGGGCATGATGGCAGCGGGCGCACTCGATGAAGATGTCCGGCAGGCCCCATCTTTCGAGGAGCAAGCCCCCCGCCACGTCGTGCGAGGCGCCGAGTATACGCCGCTCGGCTTCGAGCACCGATATATTTTCTTTACGCGTCAGGTCGAGGATCGCCGCATAGACCTCGTGACTGAGTCTGTCGAGAACGAGGCAGCCCACATCATGGATCAGGCCGGCGATATAGAGCTGCTCGCCCCGGCCGGCCTCGAGTTTCCCCCAGACCTTCTTGGCGATGACGCCCGTCGCAACCGAGTGACGCCAGAACCGGTCGAGGTCGACCGTGACGGTCCGCGGTGGAGGAGTCAAGCCGCGCGCGGCTCCGTAGCACATACACAGTGAAGCTATCTCGTTCGTTCCCAACATGCCGATTGCATGGTCGATCCCGGTAACCTTCGAGGCCAGGCCATAGGCGGCCGAGTTCGCGATCTTCAGGACATTCGCGGCCATGGAGGGATCTCTGGATATGATCCTCGCTATGGTTCCTAGGTCCGCGTCGTCACCGGAAAGAACGGCAGCGAGCTCTGTTGCGGCAGGCGGCATGGGCGGCAAAAACTCGATGGCTTTTTCGATCTTTTTCCAGAGATCGTCAATCATGGAGAGCACCTCTGATAATTGGGCAGGAGCGGAGCGCTCTTTTTAGTACGCATAGTCATTCGTATTATCGCCGGTTTGTGCATACTCTTTAGAAATAGACAATGCATCCTTCCATACTTAAACTATAGAGGAGAATCATCGGGAGCGCATGAACGGCACAGACACGCTGGAGGGAGGGATCTATGACCGAAGAAAAGGAAACGGCATCGGCACCTTATTGGAAATGCAATGACTGCGGCTATACCTTGCAGGCGCCGCAGCCGCCTGATGAATGTCCCATGTGCCATCACGGTTGCGAGTTTATTAACGTGACCTGTTACATACCGGAATGCGGCTTTCAGGGCATAGACCCACAGTTGAAGTGACCCTGTCGGACGCGGGATCGACTCTCGCGGGCTTTGCCGGGGAAGGCGCGAGGCGAACTCCGGCAAAAGGTCCATGATCCGTTTTGACCCCCACCCACCGTTGCCTCCAGTCATTTCTTCCCAAAAACCGAGAAGGGCGCTTTGAGCCGAAACGGATAATTCTTCTAAACATCATAGGGATATCATGCGATAATAGTGATGAAGCGCATACCCCGTGATGCGGACTCTGCATATAATTGGCGGAGCCAAACATGTACCCACATGGTTGCCCGTCTGAGATGTTCGAGTACAAGCGATGGTATGTTTTTTCGAGCCATGCTTTGCTTCTGCGCCATTTATTGCCTTAGGGAGGCATGATGTGAACGACCCATCCAGGACGCAATCGGAGTTGACCGAAGAGATATCTGCCCTGAAAGGGAGAATTCAGGAACTGGAACGATCGGAAGCCGAGCACGGGCGGGCGGAGGAGGAATTGAGACTCTCCCGGCAGCTACTGCAGCTCCTCATCAACGCCGGTCCTGATTTCTTCTTTCTGAAAGACCTCGATCTGCGTTACCAACTGGTCAACTCCGCAAATGCCACATTCTTTGGACTGGACGAGGCCGATATCCTGGGCAGGACGGATGCCGAGCTTATGCCCGAGGGGACCGCCGTCGCTTGTCAGGAGAGTGATCGACTCGCCATTCGCGAGAAGAGGATGGTAGTCACGATCGAGCCGGTCGGGGACAAGTTCTACGAGACCCACAAATTCCCCGTGGTGGTTGCCGATGAAATTGTCGGGGTAGCCGGAATTATCCGCGACGTGACCGATCACAAACGGACCGAAGAGGCACTTTTCGAATCGGAGGTCAAATACCGTACTATAGTGGAAAATTCTCTTGCGGGCGTCTACATCCACCAGGATGGCCTGTTTCGCTTCGTCAATAGACGATTCTGCGAGATTTATGGGTACACGTACGAGGATCTGGTCGATAGATTGGGCCCTATGGATATGGCACACCCCAAGGAGAAACACGTCATTCAGGGGCATATGGCGGAATTGTCGACCGGCGAATTTAGTGCGAACAGGTTTACACACAGAGTCTGTCAGAAAGGACGGGACGACGATTACCGTGAACGTCCTTGCGAACCGCATAATTTACAGGGGCAAACCGGCCAGTACAGGGACCGTCTACGACATCACCGAACAGCAAAAGGCCGAAGAGATGCTGCAGGAGAGTGAAAGGAAGTATAGAGAGCTTGTGGAGCATGCAAACAGCATCATCCTTCGCAGGGACATCAGTGGAAGAGTGACCTTTTTCAATGAATACGCATCGCGATTTCTTGGGTTCGCTCAAGACGAAATCATGGGACGGAACGTGGTGGGGACGATCGTGCCCCCCACCGACAGTACGGGTAAGGACCTGGCTCAGATGATCCTTGACGTCGGGGCTCACCCCGAACGCTACGCGAGCAACGAGAACGAGAACATGCGCAAGGACGGGACGCGCGTCTGGGTAGCATGGACCAACAAGCCCATCTTGGACGACCGGGGACGTTGTGTTGAGGTGTTATGCATCGGGAATGACATCACCGAGCGCAGCAGGATGGAGGAGGCATTACGGGAGAGTGAGGAGAGGTACAGGAATATCTTCGAGAACGCAGTGGAAGGCATTTTTCAGTCCACCCCCGGTGGGCGTTTCATCACCGTCAACCCGGCTTTCGCGAGGATGTGGGGATTTTCCTCTCCCCGGGAGATGGTGGAGGGCATCACCAATATAGCCGACCAGCATTACGTGAACCCGGACCAGCGGGCTGTCTTCATGCAGCTTCTCGAAAAGGACGGAGGCGTCAAGTATTTCGAGCATCAGTTGTATCGCAAGGACGGGACTATCCTCTGGGTAGCCGTGTCGGCCCGTGCCGTGAGGGACAAAGATGGGAAAGTCCTCTACTGCGAAGGCACCAGCGAGGACATAACGAAGCGCAAGCAGGCCGAAGAGGCCCTGAAAAAGAGCGAGGCCCTGTTGCGGTCTATCGTGTCAGCCTCTCCGCTGGGCATCGTCCTTGAAACCGTGGGGAGGGTGATCGTCTGGGCAAACGACGCCATGGCCCGCTGCTCGGGCTATAGTTCAAAGGAGCTCGAGGAAGGATCGGCCCGTATCTTTTACGCGTCGGACGAGGAATTCGCCCGCGTGGGCGAGCTCGTACGCACCGAGGTCGCCCACGGCGGGATCGGCGTGACGGAAACCAAGTTTCTGCGCAAGGATGGTCAGATACGGGACATCCAGCTCACTGCCGCCCCGGTAGACGCAGAGGATGTCTCGGCAAGCATAGTCTTTGTCGTTGCAGACATCACGGAGCGGAAGCATGCGGAAGAAGAGCTGCAAAAGGCCCACCGGCGCCTTTCCGACATCATCGATTTCCTCCCCGACGCGACCTTTGTCATCGATAGGGACAAGCGGGTCGTGGCATGGAACAAGGCCATCGAGGAGATGACGGGGGTGAAGGCGGAAGAGATGCTCGGGAAAGGGGATTACGCATATGCGGTCCCCCTTTACGGAGAGCCCAGGCCCATCGCTATCGATCTCGTGCTTGAGGCGAACGAGGAGATGGAGAAGTCCTACGATCACGTGCAGAGGGAGGGCAGCAAACTTTCCATGGAGGTCTACGTGCCGAAGATATACCGCGGGAAGGGCGCCTATCTCTCCGGCACCACATCACCTCTCTTCGACCGTGAAGGCAACGTGGTGGGTGCTATTGAATCGATCAGGGATACGACCGGGCAGAAACGCATCGAGAAGGCGCTGCAAGAGTCCGAGGAGCGCTACCGGGTGGCCATCGAAAGCTCCAATGACGGCATTGCCCTGCTCAGGGGGGGGAGCCACGTTTATGTCAATCGGAAGTTCCTGGAGATTTTCGGCTATGGCAGCCTTGAAGAGGTGATAGGCAAAACGCATCGCCTTACCGTCCACCCTGATGACCTGGAAAGGGTCGTCAGCTACAATCACAGGAGACAAATGGGCGAAGCGGTCCCCGACTGCTACGAGTTCAAGGGCCTGAGAAAGAACGGCGAGACCGTCTACATCGAGGCATCGGCCGCGCTCACAACCTATCAGGGCGAGCCTGTCTCCCTTGCCTTCCTGAGGGACGTCACCGAGCGTAAGAGCCTCCAGGTCCAGCTGCTGCAGGCCCAGAAGATGGAGGCCATCGGCACCCTCGCAGGGGGGGTTGCCCATGACTTCAATAACATCCTCATGGCCCTCATGGGCTATGCCAACCTGCTGCAGATGAAGATGGGGCAGAACGATCCCTCGCGGGTCTATGTGGACCAGATCCTTGTCTCCACTGCCAAGGCGGCCAATATCACCCAGAGTCTGCTCGCCTTCGGAAGGAAGCAGATCATGGAGATGAAACCCCACAAGATCTCAACGATAGTCAGGGATGTGGAGAAGCTGCTGCAAAGGCTCATGCCCGAAGACATAGAGCTCGCCATAAGGCTGGGCGACGATGCCATTGTCAGGGCGGACATGACGCAGATCGACCAGGTCCTCATCAACCTCGCCACCAATGCCAGGGATGCCATGCCGAAGGGAGGCAAGCTCACGATAGAGACGGGGCGGGTGGTGATCGATGAGGAGTTCATGAGGACCTACGGCTACGGGAAGCCGGACGCCTATGCCCTCATCATGATCACGGACACGGGCATCGGCATGGACGAGAAGACGCGAGAGAAGATCTTCGAGCCTTTCTTCACCACGAAAGAAATAGGAAAGGGCACGGGTCTCGGCCTCTCCATCGTCTACGGCATCATCAAGCAGCATAACGGGTACATAAACGTCTCGAGCCGGACGGGGGAAGGAAGCACGTTCCTTATCTACCTGCCGGAGGTGAGAGAAAAACCGAGGGAAGCGAGAAGTGTTGTTCGTGAGGCAAAAGGGGGAAGCGAGACCCTTCTTCTTGCGGAGGACAACGCCGACATCCGCGCGGTCATGTCCGGTATCCTGAAAATGTCGGGATACACGGTCATGAGTGCCGTGAACGGACGGGACGCGGTAGAGAAGTTCAGGGAGCATAAGGACGAGATACACCTGATCATCCTCGATGTCGTGATGCCCGAGAAGAACGGGAAAGAAGCCTACGAGGAGATGCGGGCGATAAGGCACGACATCAAGGCGCTCTTCATGAGCGGTTATACGGCCGACGTAGTCCTCGACAAAGGTGTCTTCGACAAAGCCCTCGACTATATCGCGAAACCGATTGCGCCCAACGAGCTCCTTCACAAGGTGCGGAACATACTCGACCGGTAGGACCCGGGGGTGATGCCCCACCCGCACTCTGCCCGCGTGCCGCGATGCTCTACCCTCTATGCAGCAGCGTGAGCACCTCAAAGTGGGAGGTGTGGGGAAAGAAATCAAAGGGGATCACCTGCCCGGCCCTGTAAACGTCTTTCAGACTGAGGAGGTCCCTTGCCAGTGTGGAAGGATTGCAGGATATGTAGGCCAGCATCGAAGCCCCGATCTCGCGGACCGCGGCGATCGCTTCCCTGCTCAGCCCTTTTCTCGGCGGGTCGATCACGAGGAGATCGATCTTCCCGGCCTTAAAGCGACGGGCGGCCCTCTCCGCCCTGTCCCTTAGAAACAGGCAGTTCCGCAACTTGTTCAGACCGGCGTTCTCCTGGGCGGCCGCAATATTCTCCTTGCCCGAATCGATGCCGGTTACCTCTTTCACATGGCGGGACAGAAAAAGCTCGATGGTTCCGGCGCCGCAGTAAAGGCCGGCGACGCGCTCCCCTCCCGTGAGCCCTGCAACCGCAGTAAGACGTTCATAGAGTTTCCCGGCAGTCTTTGGGTTCGGTTGGAAGAATGAAAGGGGGTATATACGAAAAGTGAAGCCCGCAAGCAGCTCGTCGATCGCCGGTTTACCCCACAGGAGCCTGGTGGCGACGTCCGTCGCATAAAAGCTCCTGAGCTGCGGCACGGCCCTTTGCAGCCTCGAAGTCAGATCCCCAAGAAGGCGGCTTAGGTCGGACGCGCCAATGAGGTGGCACATCAGCTCACCCGTCCCCTTCGCCTCCCTCAGCACCAGCCTTTTGAGCATTCCCTTCCCTGTGAAAGGATTGTAGGCCGTCACATCGCTTCCCCGGAGGCATTCACGGACCAGGGGGAGCACCTCCCCCGCAGCAGGACTGAAAAGGAAACAGCCTTCCACCGGGACAACCCGGCCGCTTGAAGGCCGAAGAGGCGACGGCCGCTCGCTGAGACCGATGGTGACCCTCCCTTCCGCCGCGCCAAAGGAAAACTCCACTTTGCCCCGGTAAAAGAATGTGTCCACCGAGGGGACAATACTCGCTACCGCAACCCCTTCGAGGTCTTGCCCGCCCACCCTTTTCAGCACCTGCACGAGATGATTTTCCTTGACCTTAAGCTGTGCCTCATAAGAGAGCGCCTGTAGGTCGCAACCACCGCAGCGGCCGAAGTGAGGACATCGCGGCAGTTCCCGCAAGCGCGACTCTTCCTCGATCACCAAGACCTCCCCGTAGGCGAATCGCTTATGCAGCTTCACGATCCGAAGCCGCACCCTGTCACCGGGCACTGTACCGGGCACGAAAACTACCATCTCTTCCAGACGGGTGACGCCATGACTGCTCGGCAGCGCGATATCGCTTATCTCTGCCGAGTACTCCCGGCCTGCATCGATCACCTTTTCACTCCTGCAATTATTGGGGTTCAGCACCCCCTCCATCAGCAAAGCTGACGGAGCCTCCCCGCTCAACTCGCTTCGCTCGGTTATTGGGGTTCAGCACCCCCTCCATCAGCAAAGCTGACCGGGGTACCCGTGTGCGGGTCGTCCCCGCTCACAAAAGCAACGCAAGGAGGGTTTGCGTATTACTTTTTGCCCCCCGCGTCCGCTCCGCCCGGAGCACTGCCGGCAGTGCCTGCCGCCTGCGGAGACGCCTCGCCTAGGGAAAGCAATTCCACCTCAAAGATGAGTGTGGCATTCGGGGGAATGGCTCCCCCTCCAGCCCCCGCCTCCCCGTATGCGAGCTTCGCCGGGACGAATATCTGCCATTTCGACCCCGTCTTCATCAACGGCAACGCTTCGGTCCAACCAGGGATCACACCTGTGACCGGGAAGGTAGCCGGTTGGTTCCGCTTATACGAGCTGTCGAACTCGGTCCCATCGATAAAGGTGCCGCGATAATTGACGGTTACCTTGTCGTAGAGGGTCGGTTTGCTTCCGCTGCCTTCCTTCATGACTTTGTACTGCAACCCGCTCTCCAGGGTATGCACCCCTTCTTTTTTCTGGTTCTGGCTGAGGAAAGCCTCTTCCTTTTTCTTGTTCTCCTCGGCAGTTTTCTTCTTCGTCGCCTGTTTTTTCGCATCCATCTCATGCCTGAACGCGTTCATCGTTTCCTGCGCGTCCTTGTCGCTTACTGCCGGCTTCGCGCCGGAAAGGACATCCCTGAACCCCTTCATAAACAGATCGGCATTCAGGTCGAGGCCCTGACTTTGCACATCCCTTGCGACAATGGTCCCTATGATGTAGCTAACCTTGTCTTTCTGCGTCTTGAGCACCGCATCTTCCGCAACACATATGCCTACGGAAAAGAACACAATCGCGCACGCCAATACCCATTTTCTCATGGTAGCTCCTTTTCATCGATTTTGCGCTGCCTGCGACCCTGGTCCGTCGTCAACTTCCCCTGCGCCCAGAGCCTTGAGCCTGGCCTCGAATTCTCTTGCCCTCGCAAGATGTTCCTTCGAGGTCGTCTCCAGCTCCACGAAAACCTCGTCGATCTTCTTTTTTGCCTCGTGAATGGAAATCGAAAGGGCCGCGATCGTTTTACCCTGTCCGGTTTGCGTTGCGCGCACGAGCGTGAGGTTATCGGTCTCTATTCGCTCCTCGAGTTCCATGATCATCTTCTCCAACCCGGAGATCCGCCGGCTGAGCGGCGATAATGCGGCCGAGCGCTCGGCGATAATGGCCGCCCGCATTCGTCTCATCTCTTTCTTTTCTGCCCGCTGCCACTTCTTGTCTGTGCGGTTGTCGATCCGCCCGGCCTCAGCGCATCCCACCTGCTCGTCCTGCCACCCCACCCTTTCCAGGAAATCCTCGTATGTTCCCTCAAAAAGCCACGGCTTCCCACCCTCAAAAATAATCAAACGCTCCGCGAGGGCGTGGAGGATCATCTCACTGTGGGTGGCGAGGATGACGGCCCCCTCGAAGGCGTCGAGAGCCTCAATGAGTGAATCGACGGACTCCATGTCCAGGTGGTTGGTGGGCTCGTCGAGGAGAAGCAGGTTTGCGGGCGCGGCGAGCATTTTTCCGAGGAGCACGCGGCTCTTCTCCCCGCCCGAAAGCACCGCAATCTTCTTCAAAGCCCGATCCCCTTCGAAGAACATCAAGCCACAGATGTTCCGTGCAAAGCCGCGGCTGAAATCTGGTGTCGCCTGAAGGATCTCCTCTTCCACCGTCCCCTCGCCGCTGAGGCGGTCGATATTGACCTGCCCGAAATAGCCGGTCCGGAGGTTCGCCGAACAACCGACCTCGCCTCGTACGGGTGTGAGGTCCCCCGCGAGGAGGCTGAGAAGCGTGGTTTTCCCTTTGCCGTTCTTACCGATAACGCCTATCCTGTCCCGCCTGCCGACAGCAAAGGTGAGGCCGTCGATGAGCACCGGTCCGCCATCATAGGAGAAGCGCAGGTCCCTCGCCTCCATAAGCCACTTGCCGGAGAAAGGCGCGGCCCGGAACTGGAAGTCCAGGATCTTTACCTGCTCCAGCTTTTCGCGGCTTTTTGTCCTGTCGAGCACCTTGATCTTTGATTGGACCACGCGGGCCCTGGTTGCCTGCGCCCGGAAGCGGTTGATGAATTGCTCCAAATCCTTCCGTTTTCTCTCGTCATTAACCCGCGTCTTCTCGTACACCTCTTCTTCCTGAAGGATCTGCTGATAGAGCGCGTGCGTAGATCCCGCTATTTTTCTTATGCCCTCGCGATGGATGCCCATGACGTGGGTCGTCACGCTGTCCATGAAGGTCCTGTCATGAGTAATGAGGATCAATTCACCCTTCCACTCCCTCAGAAATTGACCGAGCCAACGAACCGAGACTATATCCAGGTAGTTGGTGGGCTCGTCCAGCAACAGTAGGTCGGGCTTCGAGACGAGTACTTTTGCGAGGTTGAGCCGGATCTGATAGCCGCTGGAAAGCTCCGGAGGACTTTTCCTGAAATCGGCCTCATCGAAGCCAAGGCCGAGAAGGATACTCTTGACTTTGTAAGTCTCGTCCGTTCCATCCTCACTTCGCGGCAGGCCCAGGCATGCCTCCCCGAGCACGCTCGCCTTCGCGAAGGAAAGGGTTTGGGAGAGATAACCTATCGCGTAATTGCGCGGGATATTGATGCTTCCCGAATCGGGCTCTTCCTCACCGGTAATCAACCGCAGCAGCGTGGTTTTCCCGCTTCCGTTCCTACCCACGAGGCCGACACGTTCCCCCCCTCCCACGGTGAAAGAAACAGCATCGAATACGACCTGGGCACCATAGGTCTTTGTCAGATTAGCAACCGAAAGCATGGGGAATCCTGATCATAGAAATCATGGTGAAAACGGCAAACGGCATAGTGTACACGAGATGGGACGGAAGTTCAACCAGCGTGTCGCCGGTTGCCTTTTCCGCCCTGCCGCCAGACCTGCACCTGATTTCTGCCGTTCTGTTTTGCCCAGTAGAGAAGATCGTCTGCGAGCTGAATCAAATCTGAAGGAACTTGGTCCTTTTGAGGGACCACGGCGGCCACTCCAAAGCTCAGGGTGACATGGTCGGCCACCGGCGAAAAGCTGTAAGGAATCGCGATCTCTTTCAGTCTCTCTCTTACTTTGTACGCAACCGTCTCGCCACCGCTCGCGTCGGTATTCGGCAGGACGCACGTGAACTCCTCGCCCCCATAGCGGGCCGCCAGGTCTCCCGGCCGCTTGACGACGGAAACCAGGGCATCGGCGACCTGCCGCAGGCAATCATCTCCCGCCAGATGCCCGTAGTGGTCGTTAAACCCCTTGAAAAAATCTATGTCCATGATAACAAGGGACAGGGAGACTTGGTCCCGCATGCAGCGGGTCCATTCATGTTCGAAGGTCTCATCAAAGCGCCGTCTGTTTGCAAGGCCTGTCAATCCGTCAGTGGCGGAAAGAGTTTCCAGCATATTTCTGTAGCGTCTCTGCTCGGTAACGTCGCGGAATGTCCAGATCCTTCCATAATGCTCATCATCTTTGCCTACGACGGGGGACGAATACGCATCGAGAACAACGCCGTCCCTAAGCTCGAGCTCCAGACGGACCGTCTCATCCGGATGGCTGTAAAGGCGACCGATTGTGTCAAAAAACTCCTTTGAATGTTCGATGCTGCCCATGAGGTGCATGATCATCTGCTCATCGTCGAAGTTGCCCTCGGGGATTTTCCACATATCGATCATCCTCTGGTTTACGATGACCTTTTGCCTCTGGCGGTCCAGGACCAGGAGGCCGTCCTGGGACGAATTCAGGAGGGTCTGAAGAAAGGTCGTTTCCCAACGTAGCGCCTTTTCGCTATTCTTGCGGTGGGTCACATCGTGGAGCGTCCATATGCGGCCATAGTATCTACCGTCCTTTGCAACGGGAGCCGAGTACCGTTCCAGGATAGTCCCGTCGGGGGTCTCGGTTTCATCCAGGCTCGTCTCGTAAGGATGAGCGTAGAGATACTCAACTTTTTCGACGAACTGTCCGGGGTTTTTGGCTGTGGCTGAAACATATTGCAGTTGTGCATTATCATCCTTCTCATCGGCAACTTCCAGCGGAATCTTCCTCAATTCCATGTAGCGCCGGTTCTGGAACACCTTCTGGCGCCGGTCGTCCACCACAAAGATCCCGTCGCAGGAAGAGTGCACGAGGGCTTCGAGAAAGGCGGTCTTTTGGGCCAGGGCCTCCTCTGCGCGCTTTTGATCCGTGGTATCCTGATTCGCGCCGTAGTACCGGGTAACACGGCCCGCAGAATCCCTGCTGAAGTGTATGCGCGCCAGTATGTGGCGTACCTCCCCGTCCCTGCGGATAATGCGGTGCTCGACATCGTCAAGGAATTCCGGGTCCGTGTTTGCCATGCGTTTTTCCGCAATCCGGTCAAATATCCGCATATCATCCGGGTGCAAGAACCTCTTGCCATACTCCTCCCGGGACATCCGATAGCCGCCCTCCCGTTCTGCCGTGGTGCCGTAAAGGGCGTAAAAGGGGTCGTTAAAAATGAACTCCCCGGTCCCCGGATCGACCTCCCAGTAAACGATGCGCGCGAGGTCCATCGCTTCCGACAGCTTTCGCTGGCTGGCGAGCAGTGCCTCCTCGGCCATCTTGCGGTCCGTGATATCGTAGGCAAAGGTGATGACGCCGGCGATCTCCCCTCTTCTGTCATAATAGGGAATCTTGTCATACCGGGCCCACCCCTTTAGCCCGGAGCACAGCTCGTATTCTTCCATAACCCCCAACTTCGGCTTCCCGGAAGAGATGATCTCCCTATTGTCGGCTTCGATCCTTTTTGCCTGATCAAAGGGGAGGACCTGATACACCGTTTTTCCGACCACGGCTTCGCCGGGCAAGCCGAGATCCCGCACGGCCGTGCTGTTAACGCTGCGGATCCGCCCCTCTCCGTCAAAATGCCAGATTCGCGCCGTCATCGAATCAAATATGGCCCGGTATTTCTCCTTTCGTATTCTGAGCCCTTCCTCCAGTTGCGTACGCTCAATCTCCGCTTTCACGAGCGTGGCAACCTGCCGGCGCAGTTCCACCAGCTCTTCGAGGAGCTCGTCGTTCTTTATAGTTTCGTCGGCCATCAAGTCACCTTGACTTCGTGTTGATTACTTATCGGCGGGAATGCATAGCCTCTTAAACGTGGCTTCTTCCGCACTCAAGGTCGCTTTCAGGCAAGAGACGGCAGGCTTCTTCCGCGCCGGGGAACACCATAACTTCCCTCTCGACGGCAACATTCGGGGAGGTTGTGGAAAGTCTGATTTGACGGCGCCGCGCAATAAGTTTATACTACGGCTCAAGTAATGAAGTGATGATCAAAAGCCGCCCGCGTTCTGCAGTCATTTCCGAACCAGGTCTGAGAACGTTCGCGTAACACGACAGTCTTCGATCGGATGCTGCTTCAGCTACTGAATTTTTCTTCATAAGGAAAGTCCTATGAGTTTTAGCGTGTTTAAGCTTCACCCGACAATAGCCGCAGGCGTCCAGGCGCTCGGCTACAAAACCCCGACTCCTATCCAGGTACAGGCAATCCCGCCGGTGCTCGCAGGTAAGGACGTTATGGGTCTTGCTCAGACCGGGACCGGTAAAACAGCAGCTTTCGTGCTGCCTATTCTGCAGCGTCTGCTTCCTGGTCCACGCGGCAAGGTGCGCAGCCTCATCATAGCGCCGACACGCGAGCTGGCCGAACAGATTCACGTATCGATCGGAGAACTGGGACGCAATACGCACCTCAAAAGCTGCACGATTTACGGCGGGGTGGGTGTGAACCCGCAGATTCAGAAACTGCGGGCCGGCATCGATATCGTCGTCGCCTGCCCCGGCAGGCTGCTCGATCACCTTAACCAGAAGACAATCAACCTTACAAACCTGGAAGTTCTTGTCCTTGACGAGGCGGACCGGATGTTCGACATGGGCTTTCTGCCCGATGTTCGGAGGATCATCAAACACTTGCCGTATCAGCGCCAGACGCTGATGTTCTCCGCCACCATGGCCGATGATATCAGAAGACTGACGGACGAAGTGCTGCACGATCCGGTCACAGTAAAAGTCGGCCATACGGCCCCGGCAAATACCGTGTCCCATGCCATTTATCCGGTCGAGCAGCACCTGAAGACCGCACTTCTCATGGAACTCCTGAAGCAGACCGACACGGAATCCATCCTGATCTTCACGCGCACCAAGCACCGGGCCAAACGCATCGGGCAACAGCTTGAGAAGGCGGGGTACAAGGCTGCTTCGCTCCAGGGGAATCTGTCGCAGAATAAACGGCAGGACGCGCTCGATGGTTTTCGAGACGGCTCGTACCAGATTCTGGTAGCAACCGATATCGCCGCCCGCGGCATCGATGTCTTGAGCATATCTCACGTCATCAACTATGACATTCCTGATACAACTGATGCCTACACGCACCGCATCGGCCGGACCGGCCGGGCAGCAAAGACCGGCGACGCCTTCAGCTTCGTCAGCCGTGAGGACGAGCCCGTGGTCAAGAACATTGAGCGCGTGCTCGGCGAGAAGATCGAGCGCCGCATACTGAAAGGCTTCGATTATGACAAATCAGCTCCGGCACGGGATGCCGAATTTGCGCGCCCGCCGCGGCCGGCGCAGCGCCCCCGGACACAAGCGAAACCGGCGCAGAGCGGGCCGCCCGCGAATGCCGGTGTCCGGCCAAAAACACGCCCTACCCGGCCCGCTCCCGGAACCAGAAAATAATAGGTCCTATAAGTCTTATACGACCTATTATTCCATTATTTCCTGGTCAGGTGCCTGTACTTGATCCTGTGTGGCTGGTCCGCGTCGGGGCCGAGGCGGGCCTTTCTGTCTGCTTCGTATTCCGAGTAATTTCCATCAAACCAGACTACTTTGCTGTCGCCCTCAAAAGCGAGCATATGGGTAGCGATACGGTCGAGGAACCACCGGTCGTGGCTGATAACCACTGCGCAGCCGGCAAAATTCTCCAATGCCTCTTCCAGAGCGCGCATCGTGTTTACGTCGAGGTCATTGGTAGGCTCGTCAAGGAGCAGCACATTGGCCTCTTCCTTGAGCATGCGGGCCAGATGGACACGGTTCCTTTCCCCTCCCGAGAGCATCGTCACCTTTTTCTGCTGGTCGGCCCCGGAAAAATTAAAGCGGGCTACATAAGCGCGCGAATTCACCTGCCGTTTGCCAAGCTGGATGGTGTCATCCCCGCCGGAAATAACTTCCCAGATGGTCTTGTTCGGATCGAGGATATCACGACCCTGATCGACGTATGCCAGCTTTACGGTTTCTCCGATCTTGAAGGCGCCCGAATCAGGTTCCTCCTGACCGGTGATCATGCGGAAAAGGGTCGTCTTTCCTGCCCCGTTAGGTCCGATCACCCCTACGATTCCACCGGGAGGAAGGGAGAAAGTCATTCCTTCCACAAGAATATTGTCCCCGTAGGCCTTGCTCACGCGATCCGCATCAATGACCACATTGCCCAACCGAGACCCCGGGGGAATATAAATTTCCAGCTCTTTTGAGCTTTTTTCGATATCGCGACTGAGGAGCGCCTCATAAGAACTGATACGCGCTTTCGCTTTTGCGTGGCGTCCTTTGGGGGACATCTGTATCCACTCAAGCTCGCGCTGCAGGGTCTTCTGCCTCTCGCTCTCGGATTTTTCTTCCTGTTGCAGACGGTTTTTCTTCTGCTCCAGCCAGGAGGAATAATTCCCTTTCCATGGGATACCCTGTCCTCTGTCGAGCTCCAGAATCCACCCTGCAACATTGTCAAGGAAATAGCGGTCATGGGTCACGGCTATGATAGTGCCCGGATAGCTTTGCAGGTGGCGCTCCAGCCACGCCACGGTCTCTGCGTCGAGATGGTTGGTCGGCTCGTCGAGGAGCAGGATATCCGGTTTTTGCAGGAGCAGCCTGCAAAGCGCCACACGCCGCTTCTCCCCTCCGGACAGGACATTGACCTGCGTATCTCCCGGAGGACAGCGCAGCGCATCCATCGCCATCTCCAGGCGTGAGTCAAGGTCCCACGCATCCAGCCTATCCAGCTTCTCCTGCACGTTGCCTTGTCGCTCGATAAGCCCATTCATCTCATTGTCCGACATCGGCTCCGCGAATCTCTCATTGATAAGATTGTATTCCTTGAGGGCAGCTACTACCTCGTGTACGCCCTCTTCCACGGTCTCCCGCACCGTCTGCGCGTCGTCCAGTTTCGGCTCCTGCTCGAGGATCCCTACGGTGTGACCGGGAGAAAGGACCGTCTCGCCGTTGAACTCTTTATCCATGCCTGCAAGAATACGGAGCAGGGAGCTTTTCCCCGACCCGTTCAGGCCGAGAACACCGATCTTCGCGCCGTAAAAATAGGAGAGATAGATGTCTTTCAAAACCGGCTTCTTGTCGTAGTATTTGCTCACCCCGATCATGGAGTAAATAACCTTGTTCGGTTCATTGCCCATTTTTATTTCACCCCCGCGTGATTATAGTACGAACAAGAGGCAGTGGGCAAGGTTGAACTCACGTGTCGGCAGGGCATGTGGAACGTCCTCGGGGAGTTGATCGGTCCCATCGGTCGAATGGGTGGCGCAGGGCGAACGGAGTCGCCTGCCCACAGTGCCGATTGACAATTTCGCCTCCATAGTATAAATAGAATCTGTAGGGAGTCTCATGAACCGAAGGACGTATGATGGGCGCCAACATTGATACTTCTCATTCTATGACCGGTTTTCCTTTCTCAGCGCCGCGCTTATCGGCAAAAGAGACGCCCAGGGCGTGTCTTATCCTCGTGCTCGATGAAAGAGGTCTGGTACCGGTATTCGGCGTCCCGGCCGTGCGCAGGCTCGTGCTCCTGGCCCGAAGGGCGGGACTGGAGCCACTCTGCCTCCTCGGCCGCGTGGAGTCCGTTCGGGCCGTGGTCTCCGACCTTCTGTCTCTCCGGGCCTTCCTCCCCTTTGAGGATCGTGCCGGCCTGGAGCACGCGGTGCGGGGGCTTGCGCTACCCGGCGACATGAAAGTCCTGGTGATGAAGGCAAGTCACGTGGTCGACCAGTCTCTTTCCGATCTGGTGGCGATTCGTGTGGGGCGGGGGCAATTCTGTTGGTCCGGGGAAGGGATGGCGATTGGGGATAGTTTCTATCTTTCAGATGTCGACGAGCTTCTTTGCTTGCTCTCCGCCCTCTGTTTCGATAGTTCTTCCGTGCCGTCCGTGCTGTCCCGGGCAGAGCGGCTGGAAGGAGTCCCGGGTTTGCCCTGTTCTATAGGCGTGGGCGAAAAGGAAGCAAGGAAATGTGAAGCCAGGTTAATTGCCTCCGCCTCCCGGAGCAAGGCGGACGACAGCTTTTTGTCCCGCCACTTCAATAGGTATATCTCACGTTTCGCGAGTGAAAGGGTGGTTCGCAGCGGCATAACGGCCAACCAGATCACCCTCATCAACGGCATGGTCGGGGTGGCCGGCGGTTTCTTCCTTTCCTTACCCGGGTACTGGCCGCACCTGCTCGGGGCCCTGCTCTTTCTTTTTTGCGTCATCATGGACGGAGCGGATGGGGAGGTTGCCCGGCTCAAACTTCAGGAATCTTCTTTTGGCCAGGCTCTGGACTACACCGTGGACAACGTGGTCCACGTGGCGGTCTTCACGGGTATGGCCCTCGGCCTTTATCGCGACACCGGGTACGCGCGTTACCTTCTCGCCCTCTTGATCCTTCTCGGCGGGTTCGGATTGTGCGCACTCGTGGTCAACCGCTATATCCTGAAGAGGACGACTGATGAGCTCAAACAGTCTCATCCGGTCATCCGGCTCATGGCGACTCTCCTTACCAACCGCGATTTTGCCTATCTGGTCCTCGCTTTCTCGGTGGTCGACCGTCTCAATTGGTTTCTCTGGGGAACGGCCTTCGGTACGTATCTCTTTGCGGCAACCCTTTCATTCGCCGCTTTTTCCGAAAGAAGAACGCAAAAGAACTCAAGGAGCACCGCATGCCATTTGAAAAGGTGAATGGCCTGCGGCTCTATTACGAAGTCCATGGCGAAGGCGAGGTGATAGTCCTGCTCCATCACGGCTTCGGTTCAGCCAAGATATGGAAGGGCATCTATCCGCAATTTGTCGCTCACGGCTTCAAGGTAGTAATGTATGACCGACGGGGTTTTGGACGGTCGGAAGGCGGGGACGGTTTCCGGGCGTTTTACGAAAGCGACCGCTACCGGCCCGAAAGTGTCGAGGAGATGAGGGCATTAAAAGAACGCCTCGGCATCGGGGAGTGCCATATCGTGGGACAGTGCGAGGGCGGTGTGATCGGCGTGGACTATTCCATCAAATATCCGGACGAGGTGACGACCCTCACTGCGGCGAGCACCCAATGTTACAGCGAAGTCCCCATGACGGAGCTGAACGCCGCAAAACTGGTGAGCACATTTGCTTGCCTGGAGCCCTCGCTACAGGCAAAGATGGTTGACTGGCATGGAAAAGATGCGCAAAGCCGGTACGATCAATTCGCGAAATTCGGCGGTGCCTATGGCGCGTGTTTCTTTGACCTGCGCCCGGTCCTGCCCCTAGTCCCCTGCCCTACTCTGGTGCTCTACCCCGACCGCAGCTCTATCTTCGACGTTGAGCAGTCAATTGCCTTTTACCGGCATCTCGCTCGGGGTGAGCTCGCGGTCTTCCCGAGATGCGGGCACAATACGTATGAGCAGCGACCCGAGGAATATGTACGCACGGTCCTCGATTTTATACGAAGGAGCACAGGACGGGCAGACTCGACGGTTCAGCCTGCCATGACGTGTCTGGCTTAAGTCGCGAAAAGGCACAGGCAGAGGCCAAGGTCTCTGCCTGTGCAGCAGGGCGGTAAGGCACACGCGGTCTTATCCTTTGGATCGCTTCCTGATCCCCATAAGCCCGAAAAGACCTGCGGCAAAGAGTAGGAGTGTCGGGGGGGCAGGAACAGGGTTGGGGTCTACGGCGATGGTCAGGACACTGCCATCCTGGAGAATGCCGTTGGCCTGATAGGAATACACTCCGCCATAGCCGCCGGACGTGGTACCCACGTCCCACAAGGCGGCCAGAACTGAAGAAATGGTGAGGGAGCCGGAAAAAGGCCCTGTCACAACGACAGCGGATGGGGCGGAAGTGGTTTCGTACAAACCCGCCGAAACCAGGCCCCCTGTAAAGGACAATGCGCACGGGAGGCCGTTGCGGTAGACGGTTGCATTGAACGTCATGCCGTTGGCGCCGGTAGAAAAGCTGTACATTTGGAAACCGGCGCCGTTGACATAGTTGGTCGCAACCCCTGAGAAGGAAAGAGTCCCGCTCACCGATCCACTGTATGAACTGCCGTCGACCGTGAGGCTGTCGACACCGATCTGACCCGCCAGAGAACCGCTCGAACCGGCTTGAGGAACCGCAGTGAAGGAAAGGGCGTCTTCCCCGAACTGAAGGTTAACCGTCACTGCCCCTGCCATGCCCGGCGCCGCCGCCACGAGGGTCAAGGCCACTATGAAACCTGAAATTCCATACAAGATCCTATTCATGTGTCCTCCTTTGTTTTTCAGACTCGACCACCAGAACATAGATTACCGTTGGCGTTTTTCACCTCCTTCGTTTAAAATATGACAATGATTCTACGCAGCCCGGTTCTCTGTCTGAACAGTGCACACAAGGAGTATGCCCGAAACCCGCTGACTTCCCGCCCTGTCGTAGCCGGTGGTTCAACTGATTAACTTTTAGAACATTGTATGTGGGTGGTGGAAGAATGGCAACGATAAAAGCATATGTAATCCAGAAAACTACTAATAATTCTAGACATTTGTGACATGTATGCGTATTGTGACCCAAACCTGCCATTGAATATGACGGAATGCGGTGAGAGACCGGCCAAGAAAGTTCCTCCGAGACTTCCCCTGCAAGGGGCCCAGGAGGGGGCTTCCTTTCTTGCGGCCTGGTGCGTCCGCGACATATATTCTCTGCATGGCCGAAGGCCCTGTGCCTTTCAATTACACGGCAGGCAGGCGCCAGTGTCCGAGGCAGGCACTTACCGGGGAAGAGATGGGATACTGTATCAATTGTGACAATAAGCATGGTTGCAAGTCGGGGATTCCTCCTTGCATCGGCGAGATGACAAAAAACGGTGTTACCCGTGTTTCAGGCAAACAATACCTGATCGAGGCCGGAAGAATTGAAAGGTGCCGGGACTGTCCCTTCTTTCGCTCGTGCTGGGACAGCGAAGAATACGAGAAGCTCGTGCTGTCTTCTCTGAGGTGAGGGGATCGCTATCCTTCCTTCTGTCGTGATTCTCGCTTTATGTCGTTGATTTTGCGTGTTAAGGCGCGTTCCACCGACTTGCTAATGTTGACGAATTCCACCGAAGCGAACCGTAGATTGCGTCTGGCGCCTTCATTGTCTCCCTGCCACGTTCTCAAGATGTGCGCTTCCAGGGTATAGACCTTTCCGCCCATCTCCAAGTCGATCGGTGCGGTATCGTAGGACTTGAGCACGAGAGGTGCGCTGTAGGTAAACTTCGCGCCGCCGAGGGAAATGTCGATGATATTCACGCTGCTCGCGAAAACGGACATGGTGATATTGCTCCCACCCGTCGGGCCCACGCGATAGGACATTCTGACGCTGTAAGGCTTTTCCGGCCCCGTCTTTTTCACCACGAGGGCCTTCACCTCCTGGCCCGGGTTGAGGCTGTAGTCTATGAACTCGATGAGTTCCACTGCAAAGCCGTGACGGACCTCGTTCTCCTTTTCCTTTATTAAATACGTGACGATCGCCTTCTTGTGAAGCATCGATTTCAGGATGGGGGGATCCGTTTGGGCGAGGATTATGACAGGTTCCTGCACGTCGTACACGGTGGAGCCTTTGACGGGCACCCTTTCTTTCATGACGTCTGTGTCGGTGACGATTCTCACACTGAGGCCGGGTCTGATGCTCATATCATTAATTGTCGGACCGAGCCGTCAGAAGTTAAGGGCCTTCATCACTTATTAACAGTCTCGTAATACTCCTACCTGATCAGGCACCGCGAAAAGCGCTGGATTAGCGTGCGACCTAGAGATGCAGGTACATGGCAAGAAATTCACCAGGGCGCCCTACCCCCCGCGTTTATGTTGACATTTCCCGCCCGACCCGTTACTATAACAACATGTTGGAGGATGCGGCGAGAAAGTACGGGTTGCTGGCCCTACTCATTGCCATGTTATTTGCTGTCTGCTTTTCGGAAAACGGCGTCATTGATTACCTAAGGCTCAAACAGCGCATAGGGGCCGTGGATGCTTCCATAAAAACGCTCCAGAAAGAGAATGTCGTGCTGAAAGGCGAAATAGACCGTCTCCAGCACGATGACCGCTATCTCGAAGATGCTGCGCGCAAGATCGGCTTCATAAAGGAAGGCGAGAAGGTATACAGGATTGAAAAATGAAGTACGAAGGCATGATCTACCGGCCTCCGAGCGAGGCATACAGTCTTATTCTCCAAGTCACAATCGGCTGCTCCCACAATAAGTGTACCTTCTGCGGCTCCTTCAAAGATAAGAAATTCAGGGTGAGGAGTCTGGAAGAAATCCGGGAAGACGTAGAAGAAGCAAAGGCATACGAGCGTTACGTGAAAAAGGTCTTTTTGGCCGATGGCGACGCGCTCATTCTTTCCCAGAGACGGCTCATGCCCATTATGGAATTAATAAAGGAGAGCTTCCCGAGACTCGAGCGTATCGGGGCATATGGCAACACGAAATCGATCCTCGCTAAGTCCGTCGATGAGTTGAAGGCCCTGAAAGAGAAGGGCCTTGGCATTATCTATCTGGGCGTGGAATCAGGCGACCAGGTGACCCTGGACAGGGTGTGCAAGGGTACAACCCTCGACAAGACTGCGGAGGCGGCTGCCCGCGTGAAAGAGGCGGGCATCATCCTTTCCGTTACCGTCCTCCTCGGTCTCGGCGGAGTCGAGAGGAGCGAGATACACGCGGAGGAAACGGGCAAGTTCTTGAGCAGGATAGACCCCGACTATGTGGGCGCTCTGAGCGTCATCGTGGTTCCCGGGACACGATTGGCCGAAGAGGTGGAGAAAGGCACATTCGTCGTGCCGGACCCCTATCAGATGTTGAAAGAGCTGGCCATTATGATCAAGAACACCAATGTGACCCATACCTTTTTTGCCTCCAACCACGCCTCGAACTATCTCCCCATAAAGGTCTGGCTGCCTGAAGATCAGAGCAGGGCGTTAAGGGCCATCATGCACGTGCTGAACCAGAAGGACCCGTCCATGTTGAGGCCCGAGTCTTCGAGGGCATTATGACGGACTATGTGGATGTGCCTTTGCGGGTGCGGTACGCCGACACGGATATGATGGGCATCGTCTATTACGGCGCCTACCCCGTCTACCTCGAAGTGGCACGGAATGAGTTTATGCGGGAAAAAGGCCTTCCTTACCGGAAACTGGAAGAGATGGGCTACCGCCTCGTCGTCTCCGGAATTGAGATAAAATACTATAATCCCGCAGTCTACGACGATCTTCTCCTGGTCCGGACGAGCGTCACCGATATCCAGTCCAGGGGCGTCACCTTCACCTATGAGATCCTGAAAGACGGAGCAACCGTAGTCCGTGGGAAAACCAAGCATATCTGTGTGACTGCCGAGAGGAAGCCGACCAGACTCCCGCCGCCTCTCATCGACATTTTCAAGAATGACGGTACATCGTAATATCCTGGTGATAAGGCTGAGCTCACTGGGGGACGTGCTCCTCACCATGCCCGCGGTACAAGCGATCAAAGCGGCGGAGCCCGTGACAACCGTCACATGGCTCGTCGAAGGCTCCCCGTCAGAGCTGCTCGCCCATCAGGCATTTGTCGACCGTGTCATAGAGTTCCCGCGGAGCGAGATTTCCGGGTCCTTGCAGGCTGGGCGTTTTGACTCGGCCCTTGCCGCTCTCGCGGCCTTCCGCTCAAGCCTTCGCCGGGACACATATGATGCCGTCGTCGACTTCCACGGCATCATTAAAAGCGCACTCTTCACATGGACCAGCCGCAGCACGAAAAGGATCGGTTTTGACAGGAGGCCGGCCAAGGAAGGGAGTTGGCTTTTCTATAACGAGAAAACAGCGGTGCCCCATAACCACATGCACAAAGCCGACCGAAACATGCTGCTAGCCTCCAGGCTCGGCGCGGCGGGTTCGTCCGAGATAGACCTTAAAATACCCCCGGCCGCAGCGTCCTACATCGACGCCTTCCTTGCCTGTGGCAAGGCCGCTGCCCCGATTTTTGCCGTAAACCCCTTCTGCAGCAAAGGGAGCGAGTTCAAGAGATGGGGCATCAGTCGGTACGGCGAGCTTATCAGACGTGTGGGTGACGCCACGGGTGCGACTATGATGGTCTTGTGGGGACCGGGAGAAGAGAGCGAGGCGCGTCGCCTTGCGGCAATCGGCGGCAGTCGTGCCGTGCTTGCCTGCGCCACTACCGTGTCGCAGCTCCTTGCCCTCCTCAAAAGGACGGACCTCTATATAGGGGGTGATACGGGCGTAATGCATCTGGCCGCCATGGCGCGGGTTCCAGTGGTCGCCATATTCGGCCCTACCGACCACCTCGTCAACGGCCCTTACGGCAACGGCCATACGGTGGTGAGAAAAGAGTTACCGTGCAGCCCCTGCAGGGACAAGAGGTGTAAAAATCGCGAATGCCTCCGCTCGATCACTGTGGATGAAGTCGAGAAGGCAGTACTGGCTGCCTGGGCAAAAAGAGAGGCTTGCTGATGCGCGTCCTTTTCATTTACCCGAACCTGAATGCCCAGATCGGCTTCAACTACGGTATATCCTATATCTCGGGTCTCCTGAAATCCGAGGGCATCGAGACGTTCCTGCTCAATGTAAATGCGGATCTCGGCTATCCCCTCGATCTCGACCGCATCAAACGCGACGTTCTGAGGATCGCTCCCGACCTGATTGGCTTCTCCGTCCTCACCAATCAGTACAAGTACGCCCTGGAGATTGCGGCCGACCTGCGGACGTATTACGACCGGCCCATAGTCTTCGGCGGCATCCATCCTACCATGGACCCTTATGGGACCCTCAAAGAACCCGTCCTTGACTCCATCTGCGTGGGCGAGGGAGAAGAGGCGTTTCTCGAATCGATCAAGGCCGGGGGACCGGCGGGGGTACGGAATATGGGCTACAGGGAAGCCGGGCGCGTAGTCCTGGAGTCCCTGAGGCCGTATACGGATTTATCGCGCCTCCCCCCCAAGGATTACGAGATCTTCGACTTCCAGCGGATGATCGACGCAAAGGATGGTTGGGTCGGGCTGCTCGCCTCAAGGGGCTGTCCCTTCAGGTGCACCTATTGCCTGAACCACAAAATTATCAAGGTGTACAAAGATTCGGGGCACCTGCCCAAGGACTACATGAGACGCCACACGGTCGACCAGGTCGTGGGCGAGATTGATTCCCTGTTGTCGCGCTATAGCAGGATCGGCATGTTTATCTTTGACGACGACCTCTTCACCTTTGACAAAGACTGGCTCCGGGAATTCGCTGAGAAATACCGGAGTGTGACCCGGATAGGCTTTGTGTGCAACGCCCACGTGAGGATGTTCGATGAGGAAGCGGCCTCCTACCTGAAGCAGGCCGGATGCAGGATAGTGAAGTTCGGCGTCGAAAGCGGAAGCGAGAGGATACGTCGGACGGTGCTCTCCCGGTACATGACCAACAGCGATATCGAGGCGGCCTTCAGGGCGGCCCATAAATTTGGCCTTCACACGTCGGCCTTTGTTATGATAGGTTTACCTGGTGAGGAAAAAGAAGATGTGCAGGATACGGTGCGACTCCTGTCGAAGCTGCAGCCGGGGCGCTTCCGTTGGACCCTCTTTTTCCCCTTTGTGGGCACGAGGGCTTTTGAGATCGCGCAGGGCACGGGCTCCATCGATTTCGCGCGGATGGCGGACCTCGACAATTTCACCGATGAGACCTGCATGGACCTTGGCGCGGATGTGAACCTCTACGTGAAAAAGGTCAAGGACTGCTTCTGCGCCTTCGTGAACGGATACGCGCACATCCCCGAGTACGCCGGGATCGTCTCCAGGATCGAATCGATGAACTCAGGGGCATGGCAGGTGGAAAAGGCTTCGATCGCCGGTGAGATCGAGGGGGCCGATGAGCAAATGCGGGTGAGAGGGCAGCAGCATTACGAGGTGAAGTACAACCGTTTTATGGGCGTGAGGAGTGACTGGGAAGACGATCATATACCTGCCTAACTGGCTTGGCGACATGGTGATGGCAACACCATTCCTCCATTCCCTGAGGCAGGCCCTCGAGGGAGAATTGTGGGGCGTGGGAAAACCTTCCGCCATGCACCTGTACAACGGCCTCGATCTCTTCGACCGCTTCATGCTTTACGACGGCAAAGATATGGTCCGCTTCCTCGACCTCGTGAGCACCATCAGGAGCGGTCGCTTTGAAAGGGGCGTGGTCTTGCCCCATTCCTTCCGGTCGGCCCTGCTCTTTTCTCTCGGCGCGGTGCGAAATAGAATAGGTTACGGACGCAACAGCAGGAGCCTCATGCTTCACTCGATTACAGAAGACTGTCCTTCGGGACCGGAGCCCACGGTAGAGCACTACCTGAGGATCCTCGATGCCCTCTCTGTGGCAAGGTGCACGGAAGCACCCTTGCTGCGGGTGACCGATGACGAGGAGCGCAGGTTCGACGAAAGTTTCTCGGATGTGACGGGGGATTACGCCGTCTTCATCGCCGGCGCCCAGTACGGCCCGTCCAAGCGGTGGCCCGACACGTATTTCTCGCGCCTCGCCGACATGCTCACCGAAAGGTTTCCTTTTCGGGTATACCTGCTCCCCGGCAAGGGCGAGGAAGGGATTGCCGCACGCATACACGACGGCGTAAAGAACAAGGGGGCCGTCGACGTACGAACCATGGACGTGAGAGATCTGAAGGTATGTCTCGCGCGCGCCGCTGTGGTGGTCAGTAACGACACAGGCCCACGCCACATCGCCGCCGCCCTCCATGTGCCGACCGTGGTCATCCTCGGACCCATGGATGAACGGTACACGACGTATGCCGGCAGCTTCACCCATACCCTCTGCAAGGATATTCCTTGCAGGCCCTGCAACATGAAGCGCTGCGACCGCGATCACGCGTGCGTGAAGGGCATAAGCCCGGAAGAGGTGTTTCACAAGGTCGAGGAGGTGCTCTAGGTGGACATCCGGCCGGCATTGATAGACCGGTTCAAGGATAAGCATATCTGCGTCGTCGGCGATGTGATCGCCGATATCTATATTTACGGAAAACCGCATAAGCTGTCGAGGGAAGCGCCGGTGGTGGTGATCAGGTACGAGCACGAGAGCATCGCGCCGGGCAGTGCGGGCAATACGATTAACAACCTGCTGGCCCTTGGCGCCCATGTACATCCCATAAGCTGCCTGGGGCGAGACGAGGCGGGTGACAAGCTGTTTGCGCATTTTTCCGCCCATGAGAAGATCGACCTGGAAGGGCTCGTCAGGTATGACGGCAGGACCGTAACAAAGACGAGAATCCTTGCCGGGGACACCCATACATCGAAGCAGCAGGTAATTAGGGTCGACCGGGAGATGGAGGCCCCCTTCCCAGCGGCCCTCAGGGCTGATTTGCGGCGGAAACTGGCGGGGATTGCCCCTCACGTGGACGCCATTATACTCTCCGATTACGAGTACGGGCTTATCGACAAAACGATGAGGATTGACGCGGCAGACGCGGCCCGCGGCAAGATAGTCGTGGGCGATTCGAGATATCATCTGCGGGAGTTTAAGGGGATTACCCTGATTACGCCCAACGAGTCGGAGGCGTACGGTCTTGCGGGTCTTGACGGAGAAACGGACGTAGACGAGGTGGGCAGGCACATCATCGGCTTTATGGACGTGGAAGCCCTTCTCATCACTAGGGGGAACAAGGGCATGGCTCTCTTCCTCAAGGATGGGCGGGTATACCATATACCAATCTGTGGAAGCGACGAGATCGCCGATGTCACCGGCGCAGGGGATACGGTAGCCGCGGCGGCCACCCTGGCGCTGGCCTCGGGCGCCGATTTTTACGGAGCTTCACGGATTGCCAATTGTGCGGCAGGCGTCGTTGTGATGAAGACGGGTACGGCCGTGGTAACGGCCGACGAGCTGAAGAGGGCGATTGAGGACTATGGGACAATGGATTCGTGACATCGACGAATTGCGCGGCATTGTCGCGAAAGAAAGACGTAAAGGGCGAAAGATAGTCTTCGGCAACGGATGCTTCGACCTCCTCCATGTGGGCCACGTGCGTTATCTGCAAGCGGCCAGGGCCTTGGGGGACATCCTCATTGTCGGCGTCAACGATGACGAGTCTCTGGTGAGTCTCGGCAAGAGGAGCAGCGTGATCACGCCCCTCGAAGAGCGGATAGAGCTCCTCGCCGCCCTTGCGGCCGTGGATTACGTGGTCGCCTTTCGGGAACCCACGGTCGAGCGCCTCCTAAAGGAGCTGAAGCCGGATATCCATGCCAAGGGAACCGACTACACCATGGAAACAGTCCCGGAAAGGGAGATAGTCCGCTCCTATGGCGGAGAGGTCGCCATTGTCGGGGACCCGAAGAACCACTCGACGAGAGAGATAATCGAGTTGGTGAGAAAGTTAGGGCGTGTGGAGGCAAGAAAGGAATGATCCCGTTGTCTGTCTACATGATCACTCACAACAACGCCCCCACAATAGAGAAGGCCCTGACATCCATTGCGGGCTGGGCGCCGGAGCTTGTGGTGGTCGATTCGGAGAGTACGGACGGCGCCCGAGAGTGCATAGGACGGTACACGGACCGGCTCTACCAGCTCTGCACCACCGATATGGCGGAGAAATACGGATATGCCCAGAGCCTCTGTGCCAACCCCTGGGTGCTCTTTATCGACGCCGATGAATGGCTCACCCCTGCGATCAAGGGTGAGATCGAGGAGGTGCTCCGGGCGGGGACGGAATATGACGGGTTCATGGTGCGGCGAAAAAATTTTTATCTGGGCAGGGTCATCCGGCATGGCGGGTGGTACCCCGATCACGAAATCCGGCTGTACCGGAAGGAAAGGGGCCGCTGGCTCGGGGGCATTCACGCGAAAGTACACGTCGAAGGCAGGGTGGGACGTCTCAAAAACTACTACTTCCATATGCCCTATAACGACATATCGCATCAGATCCGCACGGTAGACCGGTATTCGGGGGCCTTTGCAGCGGACATGGCTGCATCGCACCATTCTTTTCATCTTTTTCACCTGATCGGCAGGCCCCTCTACCGTTTTTTGAGAGACTACCTGTTCAAGGGCGGGTTCCGCGACGGGATTCCGGGTCTCATCATCATCGCCTCCACCATGTACTACGTGTTCATGAAGTATGCAAAACTCTGGGAACTGGAGAAAAAGAATGAAAGGATTCAGGGATAAGCAAGTCCTCATTACTGGCGGCCTGGGGTTCATCGGCAGCAACCTCGCCATAGAGTTGGTGCGTCTCGGCGCTCACGTGACTATCGTCGACAACATGCTGCCCCGACAGGGAGGCAATCTCTTCAACGTGAAGGAGATAGAGAACCGGGTGAGGATCAACTTCTCGGACGTGAGAAACCAGCTCTCCATGAACCACCTGGTCAAGGGGAAGGATTATATCTTTCACCTGGCCGGACAGGTGAACCACGTGGACAGCATGAGAAACCCCATTCAGGACCTGGACATAAACTGCAGGGGCACCCTCGTGCTCCTTGAAGCCATGAAATCCGGCAACCGCTCGGCACGGATAGTTTTCGCGGGCACGAGGGGGGAGTACGGTGCAAGCGTCAGGCTGCCGGTCGGCGAAGACCATCCGACAAACCCCAAGGGCATTTACGCGGTCACAAACCTCACCGCCGAAAAGATGGTGCTGGTCTACGACGACGTCTTCGGGATCAGGGGGGTATGCCTCAGGATCACAAACACCTTCGGCCCCCGCCATCAGATGGCGCACGACGAGTACGGCGTTTTCAACTGGTTCATCCGCAAGGCCCTCGATGACGAAATGATACCGGTCTTCGGCGACGGCAGCATACTCCGAGACTTCCTTTACGTCGAAGACCTCGTGGCATGCCTGCTTACCGTGGCTCTGGCGGATGACGCATATGGAGAGGTCTTCAACGTCGGCACCGGTGTGCCGATCTCATTCCGCGACCTTGCGCAAAAGGTCGTGGAGGTTGTAGGCTCCGGAAGCGTGAGCTTCACCGACTTTACCAGGGAGCGCAAAGAGGTTGAGCCGGGCGACTACTACGCCGACATATCCAAGATAAAACGGACTACCGGCTGGACGCCCAAGAAAAGCCTGGAAGAAGGCATACGCAAGACAGCCGATTTTTATCGAATGTACCAGAAGGAGTATTGGGATTAATGGTAAAGATCTTTGATTTACAAAGGGAATACCAAGAGATGAAAGGACCGCTGGCAGAGGTTTTCGACAGGGTCTGCCGGAACGGCGAGTTCATTATGGGCAAGGAGCTCGCCGCCTTTGAGGACGCTTTTGCCCGCTATACAGGTGTGCATTTCGCCGCAGGCGTGGGGTCCGGGACAGACGCGCTCCGCATCGGCGGGCTGGCCCTCGGTCTGAAAGCGGGCGACAAGGTTATTACCACACCGAACACCTACGTGGCCACAGTTATGGCCCTCTCCATGCACGGCATCGTACCGGTTTTCTGCGATATAGACCCGGAGACCTACACCATGGACCCGCAGGCCCTCGAAAAAGTGCTCAAGACCGAGAGCGGCGTGAAAGCGTGCATCCCCGTCCACCTTTACGGCCACCCCTGCCGTATGGATGACATCATCGATGTATGCGGCCGCTTCGGTGTGACAATATTCGAGGACGCATGCCAGTCGCACGGCGCCCTCTACAAAGGGCGGAAAGTCGGCACCTTCGGGTTCGCTGCCGCCTTCAGCTTCTATCCGACGAAAAACCTCGGGGCCTACGGCGACGCGGGGGCACTCGTGACGGCAGACCGTAGCGTCTACGACGCGATCTGCCGCTTGCGCAACTACGGCCAGGAAGAGAAGCATCTCCACGTTGTCGAGGGATTCAATTCGCGCCTCGATGAATTGCAGGCAGCCATCCTCTCGTGTAAGCTCGTAAGGCTCGACGCAGGAAACGAAAGGCGACGTCACCTGGCCGATATCTACCGGTGGGACCTGGAAGACGAGACACCGGTCGTGCTCCCCGTGGAAAAACCGTGGGCACACCACGTCTACCATCTCTACGTAATAAGGACCCACGACCGGGACGCACTCTCCCAGTTCCTCAAAAGCCGTGCCATCGGCAGCCTTGTCCACTATCCCACGCCGATACACCTTCAGCAGGCATACAAACACCTGGGCTACAAGAAAGGGGATTTCCCTGTGGCGGAGAAGGCCGCTTCAGAGGTGCTCTCCCTTCCCCTCTACCCCACGCTTGCCGAGGAGGAAGCCGTCTCGGTCTCTGCGGCGGTAAAGGCGTTTTACGCGCGATGAAATGCCTCCACCTCCTAAGCGACTGGAAATGGACCGGCCCGGCAGAGCCCGTTGTTTCCCTGTGCGAGAGCCTGAAAAACCTGGGGATCGATGTCTCTCTCGCCTTTCGTAAAGCCCCCGCCGACTTCCGGGAGCGGACCGTGGAAAAGGAGGCCCGGAAAAGGGACGTCCCCTGTTGTGAAGCTTTCAGGCTGAACAGATACTTCTCACCCCGTGACTGGCTTTTCGATTTCCGTGCAATTTACCGTTACGCGGTGGAGCGGAAGATCGATGTAGTGCACGCCCATCTCACGCACGACCATACACTGGCCGCGACGTCGCTTTTCGGGAGGCCGCGGCGTGTGCTCCTCGTGAGGACCGACCATAAGAGGGACGGGCTGGATCCGGGGCTCGCCATGTCCGCGCTCCTCCGAAGGACCGATGGCCTTTCTTTCTACGGGAGGCGGATAAAGGAGCACGATATCGAGCGCTTCGCCTATCCTGACGAGAGGTGCGTCGTGCTGCCGCCGGGGGTGCACGTCTATGACGGTCCCGTGGAAGACCTCAAAAGCTCCCTGGGCCTCGGTCCCGAGGAAAAGGTGGTGGGGGTGATCGGCCGCCTCAAACCCGACAGGGGCTATGACGTGGTCCTGAAAGCCTTCAAGGCGGTCCGGACGCGGATGGACAAGGTCAAGCTCGTGATCGTGGGCCGAAGCTCGCAGATAGAGGAGAGCGTCAAGAAGCCCATCGCGGCCCTCGGACTGGAAGAAGATGTTATTCTCGCCGGCTATCGGCTCGAGGACGATTTCTCCATGATCTCGACCTTCGACCTCTTTGTGATGATGAGGGCGGGGAGCGACGGCACTGCGAGGGCCCTTCGGGAGGTAATGGGCATGGGTAAGCCGGCCATCGTCTCGGACCGGGGTATGCTGCCGGAGCTGGTGCGGGACGGGTACAACGGCTATGTGGCAGGCGATGAGCAGTTGCTGGCCAGCCGGATGGAAGAAGTGCTCACCGATGATCGGCTGAAAGAACGCCTTGGGGCTCAAGCCCGGAAGACTGCCCTTGAGGAGTGGGACTATACTCTTCAGGCAAAACAACTGATAGAGTTCTACGAGAGGATCAAGACCCTGGGTAGGCGGACCGGATAGGCCATGGAAGGGGAGAAGGAGATGGGTCCCCTAAAGATCGCGATCGTCCTCGACAAATTCCTTCCTTCACGGGGCGGCGAGCGATATTTCTCCTTTCTTTGCACGGAGCTGGCAAAAAGGGGACACGAGGTCCATGTCTTCGCTACGGAGGCTGAGCAGACAACCGGGCTGCCATACCTGATCCACAAGATACCTGTCTGGAAATATCCGCGCTGGCTACGTACCCTATCCCTATGGCGCGCAGGCGGCCGGGCGCTTGGCGGCCGCCACTTTGACATCGTCCATGGCGTGGCCCAGTGTCGCGGCGTCACCGTGCTCAACCCCCATGGGGGTGTGGAGCGGGCATATCTCAGGCAGGAATTTGCGTCGATCGGCAACCCCGTATATTACGTCTACAAACTTCTCAAACGCTATCTCTCACTCCGTCATTATCTGGAGATCCACCTTCAGAGGCGTCTCTATGCGGACGGAGGCGTACGTCACGTAATCGCCATCTCCGAGATGGTCAAGGCCGACATCCTCACCTATTACGCGTACCCTAGGGAGCGCATCAGCGTGGTCTTCAACAGCGTCGACCTCGATCGCTTCCATCCCCGTATGCGCCGGATCTACAGGATGGAAAAGCGAACCGGACTTGGCGTCGGGGAGAACGCGATACTTCTCCTCTTCGCGGGAAACAATTTCCGCCTGAAAGGACTCGTGACACTCCTGAACGCGTTGGCCCTGCTCACCCGACAATTCCCCTCGCTCGATTTCCGCCTGCTCGTCGCAGGCAGGGGCCGGCCCCAACGCTACCGGGGGATGATGAATAAGCTGGGCTTATCGAACAGGGTAACGTTTACCGGTCCCCTCTCCTCTATGGAGCAGTACTACGCGGCTGCCGATATCTACGTCCATCCGACGTTTTACGACTCCTGTTCCCTTACCGTCCTCGAAGCCCTCGCGGCCGGGCTGCCGGCGGTGACCACGAGATTTAACGGCGCGGCTCAAGTGATCACATCGCAGGAAGGGGGAAAGGTGATTAACGACCCGGCCGACGCGCACGAACTGGCGGCCGCCATCGCCTTCTATGTGGACCCGGCAAAACGCGCGGCTGCACGCACCGTCGCAAGGAAATGGATGGAACATTATCCGCCCGGCCGGAACGTAGAAGAAACTTTGCAGGCTTACTACCTAGCCCTTACGCAGAACGAGGATTAGCGACGCCGGCTTTCGTCGGCACGCGTCCGTTTCAACAATCGGGCGACATCCTATTAAGTGCACCAACGAACTCATCTATTCAGCTTTGTGAGGAGATCGCGCTTTGGGCAACAGACCGTCAATTCCTCTCACGGGGGTCCACTCAATGTGTCTGCGTGGCCTGCCGCCCCGTGGGTGTGCACAGATTCGCGCAAAGTGTGATATATTAGGAGCGTCGGGAGGAAAAGGGGCCGCTGCGCAGGCTGAAACAAGAAAGGAACACGGTCTAGGCGGCATATACACCTATTCCGTGCAGTATCGCTCATATGAAAAAGAGAATACTATTTTTGGCTCATCATATTCACGCCATGGCAAACCCCAATGGCTACAGAGTCCAGCAATATTTTCCTTATCTGGAGAAGAGAGGATTCGACATCAGTCACCTCACCACAAAGGCAGGGGTACCGGTGCTCATACAGGCTCTTCGCCACGCGGACCTTGTCTATGTGCAGCGACTCCTTCCGAATCTCGTGAAGCAATACTTGTTGAAGACATTCGGGAAGAGGATCATATTTGATTTTGATGACGCGATTATGTACGGGACAGGGCAGGAAAGCTCCACGAGGAAGAGAAGGTTCAGACGCATGATAGGGCTGTCCGACTGTGTTTTTTGCGGGAACGCGTTCCTTCAGTCAGAGGCAAAGAAGCACAAGAGTGAAAACGTTTTTTACGTACCCACCGTCGTCGACACGGCCGACTATCCGACAAAGAACCATGTCTTAGCGGAACCCTCTGTTGTAGGCTGGATGGGCAGCGCTTCAACCCTTCGATACCTTGCCGACATAGCGCCGATTCTTGCTTCACCGCCACACAACACGATCTTTAAGATAGTAGCCGACAAACCACCTGCGACGATGGAGACGCGCATGGTCTTTGAGAAGTGGAAGGGAGAGAAGGAGAAACAGATGCTCCTCAGCTTCGACATCGGCATAATGCCGGTCAGGGATGATATCTGGTCGCGCGGCAAGTGCGGGTTGAAGCTGATACAGTATTGCGCTTCCGGTCTCCCCTCCATCTCGCACCCTTTCGGGGTTTCAGGAGAAATCGTAGAAGAGGGCCAAAGTGGGTTCATAAGAGAGCACATCGAGGAATGGCGCGAGGCCATAGAGCGCCTCGAGCATGATGTTTCCTTAAGACAACGCATGGGTAAAAGGGCAAGGGAGATAGCGGAGGAGAGATATTCCCTCAAAGTGTGGGGACCGCGTGTGGCGGGTATGATCGATAACCTCTAGTGCTGCGCCAACAAGACAATTGTGCTGTTGGGACCGTGCAGATGTGTGCCGTCCCAGAGCATCTGTGTCGATATGCGCAAGGGGCCATAGTGGTTTTAGAGGGACCCCATTCGCCTCGCCTCCTTGTCGTGGGAAGGAACGGCGTCGGACGATATGGACATTTCGCGGAAAAACCGGAGATTTCGGAAAGCATGCGGTACTGCGGACGGGTAGACGAGATCGGGAAGTGCAATGCTACCGAGACCTTGAGAGCATATCAGGGGGCCTTGGGCATGGGAGAGGACCTGTGACTCACCGGCTGCATCGCTTTGAGGAAAACGGCGTGGTGTGGTGGCTGGAAGCGGAGGGTCTGGAGAAGATAATCCGGGAGGTGGTCCCAAGGGAGGCAGAGCGCAGGCCGCGTTTCGTGCTGCCCTACGAAGGCGGCCGTCTCTTTGTGAAGTGCTTCCGTGAAGAGGGTGCCATTGCCCTTCTGAGAAACCTGTTCTTCTCCCGCGGGCGGAAGGAATACGAGATCGCCGTGCGGTTACGGGAGCGGTCGGTGCCCACTCCCCTTCCCCTGGGATACGGACAGGGACGCTGCTTCTCCTACAGCGTCAGGGAATGGGTTGACGGCAGAGACATATGCGCTGACTCAGACACCGTGGAGCAACGGGCCGGCCGCCTTTCGCGGGTTGCCGCCCTGGTAAGACAACTCGCATCGGCAAAGGTCCGGCACAATGATCTTCACCCCGGCAACATCATCTTCGGAGATGCCGGTCCATGCATCATCGATCTTCACAAGACAAGTTTCAAGAGGTTCTTTACCCGTGCGGATGAGACCTCCAACCTCAGTCATATACTTTTCGGTCTCTATGGACGGCTGAGCGACGGGGAGAAGGACCTCTTTTTTACTGCGTACGGGAAGCCTGAAATCAGGGGCAGGGTCGAAAAGGAGATCGAAAGATTCGGAGCGCGCTGGGTTGAACAGAAGAAGAAGCGGGCTTTCAGGACCACATCGAAACTGTGTGCAACAGAGGATTGGGTTCATATAAAGGGCTACGAGGACCGGGGTCTCGGGCAGCTCGTTTCCGTTATCAAGCAAGACCGAAAGGCGGTTGTTGAGAGACACACCGAGCACGTCCGTAAGGTGTATGCACAAAAAGGAAGGCTCAAGAAGGCGTGGCGAAACCACGTGGCACTCGAATATATGGAACTGCCTGTGACAGCGCAGGCATTCTGCATGAGAAAACCGCGCCTGGGACGTAAGGGTTTCATCGCCATGGAGAACCTGTCGGGCAAGGGAGAGCAACTCGATGTATTCCTCGATCGGTCATACGACGCAATGGATTATTCCACTAGGCTGAGCCTTGTCCGAAGGTTTTCTTCATTCCTTGCCGCACTCTTTCGCAAAGGCATCAGCCACGCCGACATGAAGGCGTGCAACGTCTTTGTCCTGGAGCCCGGCAGCTTTCGCCTTATCGATGTGGAAGATATCCGTTTCGGAAAAGTCGATCAGGCAACGCTAATCCGCATCCTCCTCCAACTGCACTTGTCTGTTCCCGGACGGGTTACGCTCAAAGACAGACTGAGGTTCCTCTCCATGGTGACGCGGGGCTTTCCTTTTGATAAACGACGCATGCTGAAGGCGATAGCCTGCGAATCTCTCAAAGGAGATGTGGTGTACGTAGGGGTCCATGGAACTGTGCTGGAACGATCCGGCGAGGAGTTCCCATCCTGATCAAGACAGCTTCCGCCCAGCGTGTCTATTTGCTTGCTATACTGGGCGCGGCGCTTATGCTCCGCGTTTTTATCCTCGCCAATAATACCGCAATCGAAATGGACGGCGTAAGCTACGCGACCATGGGCGATCAGATTTCCAAAGGTTTCTTCGGCCAGGCGTTGAGCAATGTCTTTTCGCCCATGTATCCGGTATTCCTGGGGCTGTTCCACCTAGTCGTGCGCGACTTGGAACTCTCCGGTCGTCTGGTCTCTCTTGTCTCAGGCATGCTCGTGATCTACCTTTCTTTCCTGCTCGGCCGGAAAGTGTCTGGCAGCGGCACCAAGGCGCTTGCGGTCGCGCTCCTTCTCGCCTTTCAGCCGCATCTGGTGAGATACTCGGGACAGGTGCTCTCTGAATCGCTGGCCACCCTGCTCTTCACCCTCACGGTCTTTTGTTTCTATGTCGGGTGGCAGGGCCACAGGCGCTCCTTCATTGCCGTCTCCGGGTTTTGTCTCGTCCTCGCGTACCTCACGAGACCCGAATACCTTGTGTTTTTTACTCCCTTAATGCTGTTGCTGCTCATGAAAAAACGCATAACCGACACAGTTGCGCTGCTTCTGCCTTTTTGCGTCCTCGGTTGTCTTTACCTGGGGTACCTGCACATGGAGACCGGCCTCTGGATGGTGAGCAAGAGAGTCACCCTTTCACCCTTCGTCCCTTTCGGGACTTTCCTCGTCACCATCCCCTTTGTCTCTTATGAGTTTTTCGTTGCCCTCTTCCCCCTCTTTTTTCTGTTCGCTCTTATGGGGTATAGGAGGGTCGACGGAAAGTATCGTCTGTTGGTTCTCCTCTTGACCGCGTTCCACATCCTCAGTCTCTCCTTCATAAGTCATTCGACGAAGCGATACTCCGTGGAGTTTATCCCTATTTGTATGGTCTTTGCGGTCGAAGGCATGTGGGTGGTAAGCGACTACGCGAGAAGGTTTATGCCGAGGCGCATGATCTTTTGCGTTCTGGGCGCTGTTATTATCCTCTCCGGCGTTGTTCAATCTTACACGCCGGCCCGCCACGACAGGGCCCTGCACAAAGCGGCGGGACTCTTTCTCCTCAGATCCGACCAGGGAAGCGTCATAGCCTCACGCCTCCCTATTATAGCCTTCTACGCCCACGGGCAGCCGGTGAGCCTCGTGCGGGAATTAGAGGATCGGAGAAGCGTCGCCGGACTCGACAGACTTATCTCCGAGAAAAGGGTGAAGTACCTCACCGTCGATGAAGAGACCGAGAAGGAGCTGGGTTTCTTAAAAGCTTACGTTTCACGGCTGACGCTCGTGCGGGAATTCAGGGACAGGGAGAGCTTCGTTCGGATTTACAGGACGGGATAGGCGGCTGGACGCACAGGAACCGCGTCTCGGGGCTAGCGGCACGCTTGCACTCCTGTGGGACCGTGCGGTAGGATATACCGTGCTCTCTCTCATCATCATCACCAGAAACACGAGTCACCTTGTTGCCGCGCTCCTCTCCTCGCTGGAGGCCGACGAATCGATAACATGCGCAACAAAAGAGGTGATCGTGGTCGATAACGGGTCCACGGACGGGACCGAAGACCTGATAACCTCAAGATTCCCTCGGGTTATTTACGTCAAGAATGCCGAAAACGCGGGGTTCGCGGCTGCCGCAAACATGGGTTACCGGCACGCATCCGGTGAATTCGTCCTTTTCTTGAATTCCGACACATGTCTGTTGCAAGGGGAGACCACAAAAATGCTCGCCTATATGGAACAGGACCCATCAATCGGCATTATTGCGCCGCAGTTGGTCTATCAAGATATGAGGCCCCAGCGTTCCTTCGCACAGATACCCTCTCTCGCCCTGGAGCTTGTGCCCAAGGCGGTGCTGGAGGCCCTCTTCCCCAGTTTCAGGACAAAGGGTGGAGCCTACTCCTCCGCTCTCGACGTGGCCTCACTGATAGGCGCGGCCCTGATGGTGAGGAGGCAGATCCTCGACCGTCTCAATGGGTTCGATGAGAGATTTTTTTTCTTTCTGGAAGAGACAGACCTGTGTCTCCGCGCGAGAAAGACAGGTTCCAGGGTGGTCTTCTTTCCCGCATCGAAGCTCGTCCATTTTCAAGGGAAAACAGTAGCGCAATCCTGGATCCGGGGCAGGATAGAATACTCCATCTCCCTCTACAAATTCATCAGGAAGTACCATTCAAAAGGCTACTACGGCGCGTTTATTCTGGTGAGGGTGTGCAAAGCCCTCCTCTTTCTTCTGCCGGCGACGATGGTACCGTTTGTCCTCTGTAGTAAGCCGGTCAGGAGGAAGTACCGTTATTACGCGCAGCTTCTCCTGTGGCATCTGCGCGGGTGCCCGGCAGGCGCCGGGCTCCGCGTCAGCTCTCAAGGATAAATAATACTTCCAACGTTACCCTGTATTCCACGATCTTTCCGTCTTCTACTTTCGCCCTCCAGTCCTTGACCTTGAAACCCGTTATGCCCCTTAACGTCTTTGAGGCTCTTTTAAAACCTACCATCACCGCGTCGTCAAAGCTTTTCGGAGAGCTTGCAAGAACTTCCGTCACCCTCGCTACCCTTCCATCCATTCCTTTTATACCCCCTCGTGGTCGCTTACGCCTCCTAAAACCTAACAGTGTTGCAGGTGTATGTCAACATTTTCATCGCCCTTGACATTGTGCCGCTCTCCCTTTAGTATTATATACAGTTGTAAACCGAAAGGAAAAGCGTAGGGAATTATGTGTAAAAAAGCACTGATATTCGTTCCATTAGACTGACAGGCGTGCCGGGGACCAGTCTGGTCCCCACTTACGACCGTGTCCGCAATTTCTCCGCCTTAAGCCAGGGAGCCTCCTTTTTGGAATCCGGCGCAGAAACTATGCGGCCGGATTTTTTATTTTACAGGAGGATTCTATGTCGGATTACACACAAATGTGGTTGGACCTGGGCCTTGACCTTAAGGCCCACGATGCGCTCCTTTCCATCCTGGGAGGGGCTTACCAGGACATTTTCCTGTCCCAGAAGGACCGTCCGGAAGGAATGAAGTACTTCGACTTCGTCATGAGCGAAGTGCACGGTCTCCGAATCAAGGAGATCGTGGACGCAAAGGCGGAAGGCCGCATAGTGGTCGGTTCATACTGCGTCTTTGTGCCGGAAGAGCTGATCATGGCCGTCAACGGGGTCTCCGTGGGGCTTTGCGCCGGCGCCGAGTTTAATTTCGAGGCCGCCGAGACGGTCCTCCCCCGCAACCTCTGCCCCCTCATCAAGTCTGCTTTCGGCTTCAAACAGGGTAAGGTATGCCCTTACGTAGAAGCGAGTGACATCGTCGTGGGCGAAAATACCTGCGACGGCAAGAAAAAGGCCTATGAAGTCCTCGCGCCCATGGTCAAAGACCTTTACGTCATCGACCTCCCCCAGATGAAGAGTGACGCCGGGCGTGACCTGCTCAAGGCCGAGTACCGGAAGTTCGTGAAGAAGCTGGAGGATGCGAGCGGCAGGAAGATCACCGCCGACGCGCTGAAGAGCGCGATAGAAACGACAAACGCAAAACGCAGGGCCGTGAAACGCCTCGCCGATCTGCGGAAGGCCGATCCCGCACCCATATCGGGTCTCGATGCACTTCTCGTTAACCAGGTCTTCTTCTACGATGACCCCGTGCGGTTTACGACTTCCGTGAATGCCCTCTGCGACGAGCTTGAAGCACGTGTGAGGGACGGCAAGGGCGCCTTCCCGAAGAAGACCACCCGCGTGCTCATGTCCGGATGTCCCATGGCAGTGCCGAACTGGAAGGTGCCCATGATCGTCGAGACAAGCGGCGCCGTGATCGTGGGTGAGGAATCCTGCGTGGGCGAGAGAGGCACGCAGTGGCTAACCGACGATAAGGGTGGCACGGTCGACGAGCTTCTCGAGGCGATCACCGAAAGATACTTCAAGATCGACTGCGCGGTCTTCACCCCTAACCCGACCCGGGTCGATCATGTAAAGGATATGTACGAACGATACAATGCCCAGGGCGTCATACACTACAGCCTCCAGTTCTGCGCTCCCTATACAATCGAAAGCGGTCCTGCGGAAGCGGACCTCGAAAAGGTGGGCATCCCCGTCCTGCGCCTCGAGACCGATTACAGCCAGGAGGATGCGGGGCAGATCAAGACGCGTGTGGAGGCATTCCGTGAGAGGATAGAGGCATAGATGAGGGCGGCAGGCATCGATATAGGGTCACGGACGGTCAAGCTCGCCGTCATCGACGACGGCGAGCTTCTCTTCAGTCGCAAGGCCCTTACCTCGCATGACCCCTTTGAGGCGGCCCGCGGGCTTCTCAAGGGGGTCGAGTACGAGGGCATCACTGCCACAGGCTATGGCCGTCATCTCGTCAAGGAGTTCCTGGAATGTGCGGTGATCAGCGAGATCAAGGCCTTCGCCCTGGGGGCCGGCGCGATCCTGCCCCGGTGCAGGGTCGTCCTCGACATCGGGGGGCAGGACACGAAGGCCATTTCCCTCACCGAGACGGGTGAGATGAATAAATTTGAGATGAACGACAAGTGCGCAGCGGGGACGGGCCGCTTTCTCGAAGTGATGGCAGCCGCCCTCGGCTACAGTCTCGATGAGTTTTCAAAGGCGGCCCTGTCAGCGGTGAAGGCGGAAAAGATCAACAACATGTGTACCGTTTTTGCTGAATCGGAAGTGATCTCCCTCACCAGCCGGGGTGCGGCGCGCCATGAAGTAGCGCTGGGTATCCACAGGGCCATCGTGAGCCGGTCCGTCGCACTGCTCAGACGGGTCTCAGGGCCTCAAGAGGTCCTTTTTGCGGGCGGCGTGGCCCTTAACGAGTGCGTAGCCAGGCTTATCGGCCTGGAGCTTGACGCGCCCGTGTTTGTGCCCCCTGAGCCACAAATTGTGGGGGCCTTCGGCGCCGCGCTCCATGCGGCCCACCTACGCGGGTGACCAAGGCGATGATAAACGATCCCGCAGCCCCTCCTGGAGATGTGCAGACAATGAAGCCCATCTATTTCGACAACGCCGCCACCTCGTGGCCGAAGCCGCCCGCAATGATAGAGGCCATGGTGCGCTTTAACGAATCCATCGGCGCGAACCCCGGTCGCTCCGGCCATAGTCTTTCCATCGAGGCGGCGCGCGTCGTCTATGAAGCGCGTGAGCGTGCCGCAGCGCTCATCGGCTCACCGGACCCGCTTTCCATCGCATTTACGAAGAACGCCACCGAGGCGATCAATTGCGTGCTTTTAGGATTGCTGAAACCGGGTGATCATGTCGTGACGTCGGGCATGGAGCACAATTCCGTGATGAGGCCGCTGCGCTTCCTCGAAGGGCAAGGAGTTGAGCTGTCGGTAGTCCCATGCTCGCCCGCCGGAGAGCTCGATCCCGGCGACGCGATGCGCGCCATGAAAAGCAACACGAAGGTCATCGTGATAACCCATGCCTCGAACGTCACGGGGGTACTCTTTCCACTGAACGCGCTCGCAGGGATAGCCCACGAGCGGGGGGCTCTCTTTGTCGTGGACGCCTCCCAGACCGCGGGGAGCATTCCCCTCGACGTAATCCGGACAGACATAGATATCCTCTGCTTCACCGGTCACAAGTCCCTCCTGGGGCCCCAGGGCACCGGCGGATTCTATATTCGGAAAGGGCTCGAACAGCGTGTACCGCCCCTCATGCGGGGTGGCACGGGGAGCGCATCGGAATTTGAGGAGCAGCCCGATTTTCTTCCGGACAGGTTCGAGTCGGGCACGCCCAATACGATAGGGCTCGCGGGGCTCGCCGCGGGCATGCGGTTCGTCCTCGACGTGGGGGTAGATCGCATCCGCGAAAAGGAAATGCGCCTTACCCGGCTATGCCTGGACGGGATAGCAGGAATACCGGGCGTGGTCCTCTACGGGCCTCAGGATGCCGGGCGGCGCACCGCCGTTGTTTCCTTCAACATCCCGGGAGTAAGCCCGTCAGAGCTCGCTTTCAGGCTCGACGAACAGTTTGCCGTTCTCTCCCGCCCCGGACTCCACTGCGCGCCTGTGGCTCATCGCACCCTGGGAACATTCCCCGAGGGGACGATCCGATTCAGCTTCAGCCACGCCACTACGGAAGATGAAATCCGGGCCGGCCTGGAGGCCGTGGCGCACATAAATGCTGCATATCACAATAAGATAAGGAGAAAGTGATGTCTCAATTGGTGGATGCAAGAGGACTCTCCTGCCCTGAACCGGTTATCCTCGCGAAGAAGGCCCTTGATGCACACGATGAGGTGACGGTCCTGGTAGACAACACAACCGCCCTCGAGAACGTGAAGCGCCTTGCATCGGTTTCAGGATGTGCGGTCCAGGTCACCGACGAATCAGGCGGCATATTCCGCATCCACATCAAGAAACTACAGGACAGCGAGACGGCATGCGATGCATCGCCGGAATACCCGCAGCCCCGGGGTGTGCCACACGCCCTGTCGGGACCTACCATATTCCTGATCGCGTCACACATCATGGGGCACGGAAACGACGATCTGGGGGTCCTTCTTATGAAAGCCTTCATCCACACCGCTGTCGACCTGGAAAACCGGCCCGACATGATGATCTTTTACAACACGGGGGTAAGGCTGGCGGCATCGGACTCAGGCGTGGTGGACGACCTGAAAGCACTCGAAGAGAAGGGAGTGAAGATACTCCTCTGCGGCACCTGTGTGAATTTCTTTGATCTGAGCGGCAAGACCGGCGCGGGGACTATATCGAACATGTACGACATTGCGAAAGCCTTGTCGACCGCGGGGAGAATCGTCAAGCCATGAGAGAGGATATAACTTATTGGGTGGCGCTATTCGACTCTGTCAGCCATGTGATGAAGGCGGAGAAGATACTCAAAGAAGCGAATATACCCTACAAGATCATCCCGGTGCCGAAGAGCATAAGTGTCGATTGCGGAGTATGCCTGCGCTTCCTCGCCGACCAAAAGGAGACGATCGCCGAGGCTCTCCGACCGCATGTCCGCGTGAGCGAGATCCGCGAGCTGTCGCAATAAGCTTGTTCCAATAGCACTGCCGGGACGTGAGGCCCCTGGCTCATACCGGGTCTTCTTCTCCCCGTTTCTTCTTATAACGTCTATAAAATAGGGGGAACAGCGAAACGAGGACAACGAGCGCAAGACCGACAACAAACGTCAGTGAGACCTTCCCGCGGATCAGATCGAGGAGGGAGCTCGAGAAAACTATGAAGGCGATGCACGCAGGAAGCATACAGATGAAAGAGGCGGCGGCATACTGCCGAAACCCTATCTTGGTGAGGCCGAAGGCGTAGTTGAGAAGGTTGAACGGAAAGAGCGGTATAAGACGCGTAAAGGCAACCACTTTCCACCCGTGTTTCTCCACCCCCTGGTCTAGCCTTCTCCACCGCGGGCTCCTCAACTGTCCCTCGACCCATTCCCGGGCAAGGTACCGGGAAACGAGAAAAGCGACGCACGCGCCTGCGGTGGAACCTATTATCGCATAGACAACGCCCCACAGCGGCCCGAAGAGGATACCGCCAACGATGGTAATAGGCAGGCCAGGCAGGAACAGGGCCGGGGCAACCGCGTAGATACAGATGTATACCATAGGTGCCAGGGCGCCATAGCTCCCGATCGAGTTCCTCAGCGTCTGCTGCTCCAGATATCGGGAGACGCCCGAGGTCTTGATCGTTACAACCATCACGGCGATAAAAAGCAGAAACACGAGGAATTTCGCCGCACCGCCTTTCTTCTGCCGCTCAACTTGCAGCTTTTCGGCCATCGGCCCGCTTGGCTCACCCAAGAGATCAGGCGAAGGGCGTTTCTTCTGACCCATCATCCTCAGGTCCATCATAAGAAGGCAAGAATCGGTTAATCAAGAAAATCCGAATCACGGTTCCATTTTACTACAGTTTTAGTGTATACTTTTAAAAATCGTCGCGCCCGTGGCTCAGTTGGATAGAGCGTCGGCCTCCGGAGCCGAAGGCCGCAGGTTCGAATCCTGCCGGGCGCGTTTATACTTGATCGATAATTAATGGGTGCTATACGTACCAAATTGGTTGAGATGATTGATTATTTCGACTGGCACCTTGCTATGCTTTCTTACCAGCCGCTCCAAGTCGTTGCCTGCTTGACCTTGGTCCAGTACCCATAGTTGGGGCAGAGCTGGGTCAGGGTGCTGCCTGGGGCATCGTCCGGGTCATATACGGTCCATGATTGATCGACATAGGCCCACACGATCTCAAGGGTCCCCGCGAGTTCTGAGAGGGCCGTCGAGGGCGCTGCGCAGGAGGCCGCGTTGTAGCCCACAAGGTTCCATCCCGTAAGAAGGGAAATGGAGGTTGGGGGAACGGACCCCGAAACGTAGAGCGTACCAGCCGCAGTCATGTGTATCCAGTATCCCTTTCCGGCCTCCATCGTGGTGAGGGCGCTCCCACCAGGGTTGGTCGGGCCATAGAGCCTCCATGACTGGTCGGGATAAGCCCAGACTATATGATAAAGGCCGGCAATGCCCGAAAGCACCATCGAAACAGCGGTATCGGTCGGCTGCATGGGCAGGGAGATGAGGTTCCAGCCGGGGGAAAGGGAAAGGGATGTACCTTGATGCTCATACGCCCCAATGTCGGGGAGTCCCTTGATCGGGTTGCCCGCATAGTCGGTAGACAATCCCACCGACGTCCCTGCGTTGATGGCGGGGGAGCCAGGCAGAAGGGTAAAATCGGAGGCCAGCGAATAAGAACCTGAGCCGTTGGTAAAGAGAGGGTTGGTAATATACTCGTGGCTCTCCGCATGTGCTTGTGCTCCGTCCATACCGGCAAGACCACTAGTTCCCTGTAGCGCCGATTGCCATTGCTGTTGCTGTACCGCTGTGTAGTACGCTCCGTTCAGTTGGCCGATATAGCCGTTGCTGCCGGCCGTTCCGTCATAGAGCAAATTGTAGTCCGTGTAGATAGAAGCAAATGGCCCTGCTATTGCGAATGCTTGGCAGTTTGAGGATGCTCCGGGCTGCAACAGATATACCAAATTGTTGGCGAACTTCGCGCGGTTACAGGAAAATTGACAGTCTATCCCATGCCCGACATACCCTGTCTGATAACCAGTACAACCTGCCCCGGGCGTTCCCGGACCCGTACATGACGGAGCGTAGTTGCTGCCGCTGGGATTGTGAAGCACTGTGTTGTTGTAGACTTGCTCATAAACGCCCGCGCTACTGCTCGTGGCCTCTATGTCTATGCCGTTTACCGTTGCATGTGCCGCGACGTTCTTTATCGTAAGGTTTCCTGCGGTTTGTGTGGAAGCCGCAAGCTCTATATTGATGTAGTTGTAGAACAGTCCGTTCTGTTCCAGAATATTTCCGCCGCTCGACCCACTGAGATAAATGCCTGTGCCGTGGCCAGTGTTGTAGCTCCCAGAGGCACAATTATAGATGAGGTTCGATTGAACCGTACTGCCTGAAGAGTTGTAAAGCCATATTCCGTTCCCGGTCACCGACGAAACAACGTCATGAATAGTGTTATTGGAAATTGTCCCCGATCCACTATTTGTCACCATGATTCCATTGTGATTCAAATAGGCAAAGGTGTTCGGTGAGAGAATGCTTCCTATGGTAAACCCATTCGACCCGCTTTGAATACTCAGGCCATTTCGATACGTGGCCGTTGCGGTTGTACCCGTGGTAACATTTCCTAAGATCGTTGCGTTCGGTGAATTGGAAATTAGGATCGCCGCTGCGGTATTGACCGAGGCGGGGGTGATCGTATTCCCCGTGATCGTCGGGGCCGAACAATCGTTAGCGTAAATACCCGCAACTGCCGTGGTGGCGACTTCTTGGGTGATCGTGCAATTTGTTACCTGATTCCCGCTGTTGATTGCAGTAGAGCCACCGTACTGGTAGATGCCGTATTTCACGTATCCTTCTATCGTGTCATGGTCAAAGATTATCGATTGGCTGCCGTTGTTGAACGCTGTCCCGCCTACACTCGTATTGCCCGCCCGGAAATCCAAATAGGAGAATGTCTGATAATTCCCGCCTGTCAGCACAACATAGTCCTGCTTTCCGACTTCGCATATCCCTGTTGACGGGCTTGCGCCGCCTACGTTGACGTACACTGTTCCTGAAGTCGAATTAAAGCTGTTCGTCGTGCTTTGGCAAAGACCTTGAGTCGTCACTGGAGTCAGTTCAACGCCATTCCAAAGAACCGTGTAGACCTGAGAAGATACGGTCGCGTACCAGTCGTTGTATGAGCCGTCCCGACCCCATGTAAGGCTGCCTGACCCGCTCGGTGCATAGGCCCCCGACAGCTTTGGAAGAGGGTCGGAAGAAGAAACCGCATAGAATGAACTTGTCGAGGTTGTAAGAATGGTGCTCCCCGCTGACCCCGATTCACCAGAAGAAAGACAGGTGTTGTACCAGGCATCGCCGCGGCGCATATACACAATATTTCCGGCGACAAGGGTACACGACGCGTTTCCGGTCTTGTTCAAGTCCCAGGGGTGATGCGCCCAGGGGGTCACAGGTGATGTGCCGTTATTGCTGTCACTGCCTATGCCGGAGGAGACATAGAAGGGACCGGTTCCGCAAGCCGTACCCCAGGAAAGTGTGGGCAGGAGAAGAAATATCAGGATAAGAGGAAGAAGGCGGCACATTAGCACACCCCTCTCCCTGCAACCTTTTGTCAACTGCCCTGTCAAACCTTCAGTTCTCGCGAGTAGTTTCACTTTGCGGATTGTTTCACGTTGATAAGGGTCAAGAGGAGTCCCGCTCTACACTGATTATGGCGGAACCGTCTGAACAAATTCTATTGACCAACCCAGCGCTATTAGGTATCCTTCTGAAGAGGGAGGGTATCAGAATGGCAGGTCATATAAACGCAAAGTGGAAGTCCCGGACGCCCCTTCCATGAAACATACAGTCATGCGAACATCGAAGCGGCGTGCGTTTAAAACGCTCACGTGTCCCATTCATCTTTCTAAGGCGAATTCCCTGAGGAGAGGTAACACCGTGAAACTGAATGCGATAGCCTTTGCTCTCCTCCTTGCCTTCATCACACTACTTCTTTCCGGCGCGTCGTACGGGTTCAAACAGGCAGACCTCGACAAGCTCCAGACAACAAAGCAGTGTGCCTTTTGCGACCTCAAGGCTGCCCGGCTGGCCCATGTGAGTCTACCCGGCACCAGACTATCCGGATCCATCCTGTCCGACGCGGACCTGACAAACGCGGACCTCTCACAAGGCAACTTGCGAAATGCCATGCTGGCGCGAGCGGACATGTCCTGGGTAAACCTTTCGGGCGCGGATCTTTCCGGCGCTAGCCTCTCGCACGTCCGGCTCCTGCACGCCGATCTCTCACACGCCAAACTGCTGGGAGCGGACCTCCCCGGGGCTGATTTGTCCGACGCCGACCTCTCCAATGCCGACCTCTCACGGGCCGACCTTTTCGGCGCGGACCTCTCACGGGCAAACCTATCGGGCGCAATCCTCGCGGGCGCCCGTTGGACAGATGGGAAAAAGTGCTCCGACGACTCGGTGGAAACATGCACCAAGGCGCTGCCGTCACCCTACAGAAGAGGTGGTATGTTCTAAAGAGCTTTTTATTTGAGGGCGGCCCCGTGTCTTTCGCACCTTGGCGCCGCGGCCTTCCCCACTGCCTGCCTTGCGAGACAGCCGCCGGTCAGCCTTATGTACCGCTTGCTTTGCAAGTCTCGGCTTCGCGTCAAGGGGAATATGGCGCCTTCTGGCACTCTTCAGGGCAACGATATCCGTTTCATCGTCTGCCGAAAAAGCGATCTTCTCGCGGCCCCCATTAAGGGCGACGCTGACGTCACCGCCGGCATCCTGCGTTCCGGGGGCAAACCTGGGGATGTAGAGGACCCGTCCCCTTGCAAGAGTCACGTGATCTCCACCTTCATTCACGAGCATGAGGTCTGAGCACGAAACCCCGTAGCGCTTCAGTATGCCCGCGAGGGAATTCCCCTTCTTCATCCGGTATTTCACTACCCCCACCACCTGCCTCCCACCTTCCAGCGCCGTGTCGAGCCTCTCCTTGACCTCATCAGGACCGGCTATTCCAGGAAGCGTAATCTGATACTCTTTCCTGTCGGGCGGCGTAATACCCCGCACGATTTCGGGGTTGAGGGCCTTTACTGCACCGATATCCAGGGACAGGGCGGCGGCGATTCTTCCCAGGGCCACGCCGCCGGGAACCCCCACCTTCATCAGCTTGCAGACAGCGGGATGGCCGGTATCGGCAAAGCCGTACTTTTCCGGATCTTTTGCGATAAGCGCGGCGGCGATCAATTGAGGCACATATTCCTGGGTTTCTCTCGGCAACGTCTTATACGCCCTCAACTTCCAGAAGTCTTTCGTGTCGTGTTTCTCAATGGCCCTTTCCACCCTGTGCTCTCCCGCGTTGTAGCCGGCCGCGGCGAGATACCAACACCCGAACCGGTCAAAAAGCTCTTTCAGATACCGGGCTGCTGCCACTGTCGATTTATCCAGGTCGCACCGCTCGTCCACCCAGAAATCCACCTTGAGACCATACCGCTCACCGGTTTCGTGGATAAACTGCCATGGTCCCTTTGCATTCGCGGGCGAATGGGCTTTCATATTGAAACCGCTCTCTATCATCGCAAGATAAACTAGATCCTCGGGAAGCCCGTTTTCCTTAAGGATAGCCTTGATCGGAGGTACGTACCTCTTTGCGCGCTCGAGCCAGCGTGCAAAGACTTTGCGCCCGGTCCCCGTAAAGTATCTTATATAGAGATTAACCGCATCGTTAAGGACAACAGGTATATCGAAACCATCGGAGACGCCGGACGCGGCGAGCGATTTCTGTACTGTCTCAACAATCTTTCTTTCTTCCTCGGTAAGCTCGTTTTTCCCACATGACGCATCCTTGCACGCTTCTTCTCTATCCTTATTAACTATGGTCTGCCCCCAGGGCACGCGGGAAAAAAGGGGGCTATCGGGAAGCGCATCCTGAACATCCTCCCCCAGCCCATTTCCATAACCAACCACACAAGACGCTCCGTCGGCAGGCCGGTCCTCCCCATCTTGTAAACAACGCGCCTGATGAGGGCAAACCAGGAGAAAAAAGCAGACAACTAGGAGTGTCACAAATACATGCTTTGCCATACCGCTGACGTGGAGGATACCAGAAGCGCCTCGATGCGTCAAGAAAAAAGGGGTCGGAGAGAGGCCCCCGACCCTTTGGCCATTATCACTGCTTCGGCCGTTTAAGCTACATCGGAGACGGCTTGGCGACGTAGATCCGGCCTTTTGCGCCCCTCATCGTTTTTCCACATACTGCGGCGGTACGCTCTTGCCATGCATTATCAGAAGATTCCGATATTCTTGCACGGTCCATGAGAAAGTCTCCCCTTTAGGCATGAAAGTGGGCTCCCTGTGTAGCCCTCCCCATTCTCCGACCCATAGCCAGCCATCCCCCGTTCTCACCATTGCCTGACAGTGACTCTTCCAGACAAAAGCGCCCCACAGAAGCCCGTCGAGGTTAAGGGCATAACAGGCTACCTTTGTCTCATGCCCTTGCGCGGCGTATCGTTCTGCGTAGACAATTGCCTTCACGCGGCACACGGAGCACGAGGGAACCACGAAGAGCGCGAGAAATAGCAAAACCCTTACCCGGTTTGTCGCTTTGCCATTACTCACGGGTATCTCCCCATTTGAAGGCTTTGCCGCATCTTCAGACCGGTGTTCCCCCACGACTTAGGAGCGCCCTGCCCCGCAGACCTACCGGCAGCGGTTCCCATTTGTTCGGACATAGCGGGGCTTCACGCGATTATCGACGGGAAAGAGCCTCGTTCCCATTGACCAATCTCGTGATCGAATCCCGGTATATCCGTAAAGACCCCTTGACCTTTATGCCTTGAATTGTCCCCAGCCGATGCCAACGATATACCGTCTTGAGAGAAATGCTGAGGAACGAGGCAACGTCATTAGGTCTCAGGAGTGTCTTGTCAGGCAGGTCCCGATACTTTTGGTTATCCACGTCACCTCCAAGAAGCTGCGACAGTCTTTGTCAAGCATAGCGAATCGGCGTTTTGTGAAATTGTCCCGGGTGCGAAGCGCAGAACGAGCGGACTCATTTCGTCTCCGGCCGTGCCGCGTATGTGGAAGAGGTAATGAGATGCAGCAGATTCTCGGGATCAAAAGGCTTGTCGAGGAAGGCACAAGCGCCTCTCTGAATCGCATTCTCTCTCACATAAACATTTGCCGTACCACTCATCATTATCACAGGGATATTCAGATTCTCTCTCCTGATGCCTTCGAGCACTCCGAACCCGTCAGGGTCCACACCCAGGTCCACATCCAGCACCACCGCGCTAAACGTCATCACCTTGAATTTGTCAATCGCTTCCTGGCCGCTCGATGCCACTACCGATTTGAGACCGGCGGCCATCAGCCAGGAAGAAAGCAGGTCAGCAACCAGATTGTCGTCGTCTACCAGCAATATTAACGGCTCGTTATTCTCCCCCACAAGATCCTCCCCAGGATACGGTCTTGAGCTGCGCAATTTTCCACCCATTGCAATTCGAGGCCACTCAGTTCCAATGAAATCCCGGACGTGGGATACCCCGGCCACCGGTTCCGAAGTACGGCGGCTGCCGTAATAGCCGTGCACGACACATCGGCCAACCAGCCTCAAGGAAGTGATGCCGGAGGCGATGACCAGGCAGAACGGTTGCGGGCGTCCCGATGACAGGTAAGCTACCGCCCGGGATAGCAGTCGGCCTCTGTAAACACCGGCCTTGCCGCCTCTGCTATCTTTCGGCGCCCGACCTTTGCAACAGGGTCAGGATCGAGCCGCGGGTTATTCTCAGGGACTTGTTGATCCTGATCCCCTCGATCAAACCAAGCTCGAACCAACGGTAAACAGTCCTTTCGGAGACACGCAGGAACGACGCCACTTCGCTGGGCCTTAACATGGTCCTCGGCGGCAATTCCGTTTTCGGGTTCGGTTCGATCATGCTGTCACTCTTTTCTGACCCAAGCATATAATTCACCGATGAGGGAATGATACATCCAGTGGAAAGCCGTGTCTAAGACGCATGGCGTCAATGTCGCTGCTGTCTGTAAAGTTTGTAAAAACCCGCGATCGGCACGAAACGGACTATGAAGAGACCTTAAACGCAGCGTTCATCACCTCTGTCCCAAATAGAGCAATGCGACGGTCTCACATCTACGGCACAGGTTCATTCATGGGGCTTGATATATCCGTCCCGTCCTCCTCTTATCCGAGTCCCGCGTCCTTTCCGTAACCCAGAAAGTCGACGACAGAGGCACGCAATACCCTGACGGACCTGTTTAGCCTTACGCTTTCCATCAGTCCCATGTCGCACCAACGATAGACAGTCTTGGCTGAAACCCCTAAATAGGCGGCCACCTCGGTAGCTTTCAACAATCTTCTACGCGGCATTTCGTCCAGTACAATTTCATTACTCTCGTCCGCCATCGCCCCTCCTCCGATCACTCTAAGACTGAATTCACCTACCTTTCATATAGACTCCCCGGCGCAGGGAATTCTTCCCTCAATTTCGCTTTCTCTGCTTTCTTTGCGTTTTTCTCTCTACGTCAACGTTCTTTACAAACGCCAAAGACAGCCGCTGCACCGTGGCGGCCGGCAATTTCTTATATGAAATCCCCGTATCTCCCTTGCTTCCGTACACGATGTGTGTAAAGGACCTGGACACTACGCACGCTGTTGACGAGACTTATCCACGCACAGTTTTCCGGTCCAAAACTATAGCTAGCCGTGATTTCAACCACTTGGACGACCGGCGCCCCAGGCGTGTGAGAACCGCGGCGGCATGGCATGCTTATTGTACACCTATGATTCAAGCGCAAAAGCAGTCTGTCAAGGCCAGTCACCATGTGCGCTCCTTAAGGTCCTGCAAGCTAAAGCAGTTATGACGAGCCGACTGCCGGCAATGAAGATGTCCGCGAAGGGAGGTCTGTGCTTCAGTGGGAGGATCAGGGCATGCAGAGGACAGGCAGAGACTCATGAGTCACGCACCACGGGCATCCGTCCGATGCCGGTAGCCTATCCTAATTGCCTCATCTTCTTAAGGAATTAGGATATGGAGCCTACTATGCAGGCAGAATCTTCGAGTGTGGCGGTGGATAAGAGGAACCATAGGGGGAAAGAACTTGAATTGCAGGGTTTTCCCAGGCAGAAGTTGTTCCTTGTCGCTGGCGATCTCGGCTCGATCCTGGCGGCGGGCCTGGTGGTGTCCATGAACGTTACCGGGGCCGTTGCAGCCGTATCGTCCCTGCTGACGATTCTGGCGGTCTCGCTCGTTTCTTATCCGGCTGCCCTCTATATCTTTGACATGTACAACGCTGAACGTTCTTTCCGTCACGGAGACATGGTAAAGCGATGCCTATTCGCGATACTCCTAGGCGGCGCCGTTTCAGTCCTCTGTAGCGCAATTGTCGGAGATCATGCCATGATCCGGGGACAGCCTCTCCACATGGCCATGTTGTGGGCCCTCTTTGCCGGTTGCCGCTACGCTTACTCAACGCTTTCCCAAACTACCTTTGCAAAGAAAGCCGTACTGATCGTCGGCGCGGGCGATACCGGCCTGGCCATCTATAATATCCTCCGCTCCCCGGCCTCGCCTTACACCGTGAAAGGGTTCGTGGATGACGATGGTGCGTCGGCGGCCAGGGTCCACCAGAAAATAGTGGGCACCACCGATCATGTGACGGAAGTCGCCGGCAACATCGGGGCCGCCTCCGTGATACTTGCCATTCCCGGAGACCGCTCACCCCGCCTTACCCGGAGCATCCTTCAAGCACGGATGCAGGGGACGGTAATTGAAGAGATGGCAGACGTGTACGAGCGCCTCACCGGCAGGGTCCCCGTGGAGCACATTCGGGACGGGTGGCTCCTGTCCGCTCAAGGGTTCGACATTCTCCATAAAGCATACATCCGTCATGTCAAGCGTTTTCTGGACCTGGCGATATCGGGTCTTCTGCTTCTCCTCACCGGCCCGCTGGTCCTGCTTACCGCCCTCCTGATCAATTTGGATTCGCCAGGTCCTGTCTTTTATAGCCAGGAGCGTGTGGGAAAGAACGGAAAGGTGTTTGAGGTATACAAGTTTCGCTCCATGAGAAAGGACGCCGAGAGCCAAGGCGCCCAATGGGCCGCCGGTGACGATCCCAGGATTACCCGCGTGGGGAAATGGCTGCGTCTCTATCGCATCGACGAGCTGCCGCAGTTGTGGAACGTTGTCAGGGGCGACATGAGCCTTGTGGGCCCGAGGCCGGAGCGACCTGAGTTCGTGCGCCTCCTGGAGCAGAGGATCCCGTATTACAGCCTTCGGCACTATGTCACACCCGGGATCACGGGTTGGGCGCAGGTTACCTTCAGGTACGCATCTTCGATAGAGGACGCCCTGAACAAGCTTGAGGCGGACGTCTACTACATAAAGAACATGTCGCTTCTCCTCGATCTCAAGATCATACTCAAAACAATAGGGGTGGTGTTCCTTGCACAAGGGTCACGTTAAACTGCAAGATGTGATGCCCATGTCGGAGCACGAAGGTCCGGTGATGAGCCTCGTGAAAAACACTCCCGGTCCCATAGTGATGACTGTCGACCTCGAGGACTGGTTCCAGGTCGAAAATGCGAGGTCCGCCTATCCCGCGCGCCACGTGGGATTCTTGCGACCTCCGTGTAAGTCTCTATACGAAAATCCTGCTCGATATCTTTGACTATTATGATATCCGCTGCACCTTTTTTATCCTTGGCTGGCTGGCCGAAAGATGCAAGGGCGTCGTCAGGGATATCCAGGCCAGGGGCCATGAGGTGGCATCTCATGGATATGGTCACCAGCTCACTTACGAGCTGTCGAGGCAAAAGCTCCGTGAAGACCTCTACAGAAGCAAGAGTCTCCTCGAAGACATTACAGACACGCGCGTTCTTGGCTACCGTGCCCCCAGCTTCTCGATCACCGACAGGGTCCTTGAATGCCTGAGAGAGCTCGGTTACGTCTACGACTCCAGCTACAACAATACCGCCATCAACAAACGCTACGGAAAAATGAAGGGGCAATGGCATGAATCGTCGGCAGGCCACATGGTGGCGCGGAACGGCATTTTCGAGCTCCCTGTCAGCAACCTGAGTATTGACGGGATCACCCTGCCCTGAGGCGGGGGGGGTTACTTCAGGTTTTGGCCTTTCTCCCTCTTTCAGTGGGGGGTCAAGCGTATCCTGAGTACCCAGGGCAGCTATCTTTTTTACTTTCACCCCTGGGAGCTCGACTCTGTTCAGCCGAAGATCAAAAATATCGGCATTGCAAAAAGGTTCCGCCACAGAGTAAATCTTGTCAACACATTTCATCGGATTAATCTGCTGTGCGCTACGTTCAAACATTGCCGATTCATTTCCTGCGCCTCTTTTCTTGAGGGGCCTTCTCGCTGCGTCCTCCCTTCAAAACGTTAAGGCCGGCCGATCGCGCCCTCTGTAAAATAATCGGACGCTGTAAAAGAACCCGGCACATGTTTCGTTACAGTCGTGCCACCGGCCTGACCGCTCACCTCATGTAATATCTGCTAGTTAGAAGTGCAACAGACGGCATCTTTAGCGCTGGGTCGCCTGGCACGGTTATTGTACTCAGCATAGTCATCCGTCCCGAGACTTAAATTGAACAATGTCGTCTCGCGCTCTGTAAAAGATGCCACCAAACTATTTCCAACGGCGGTAGCCTGCCCGCGCGACGCCATTCTTCAAAAAATCTGTCCATACCTGAGAGGTGATAAATGAAGGTCCTGGTAACGGGTTCACACGGCTATATCGGATCGGTTCTCGTCCCCCTGTTGTTGAGGGAGGGGCATGAAGTTCTGGGACTGGACAGCATGCTCTATGAGGCGTGCGTCTTCGGGGAGACGAGACCTGATGCGCCCGGCCTCAGGAAGGACGTCCGCGACGTCGGACCTTCGGACCTGCGGGGAGTCGATGCCGTGGTCCACCTGGCTGCTCTGTCAAACGATCCGTTGAGCGACCTCAACCCAGAGCTTACTTTCGAGATCAATTACAAAGCTTCGGTTCGTCTGGCCAGGCTCGCAAAGGAATCAGGGGTCCGCCGCTTCATTTTTTCCTCGTCGTGCAGCATCTACGGGGCGTCAGGAGACCGGATGCTGACGGAAACGGCTTCCTTCAACCCCGTCACCCCATACGGCGAGTCAAAGGTGCTCGTGGAAAGGGATGTGGCAGCTCTTGCGGATTCGGCGTTCAGCCCCACTTTCCTGCGGAATGCGACCGTCTATGGCCTCTCCCCCAGAATGCGCTTCGACCTCGTACTGAACAACCTGGTTGCCTGGGCATTCACCCGCGGCCTGGTTTACATAAAAAGCGACGGGACCCCCTGGCGGCCCATCGTCCATGTCGAAGACGTGTCGCGCGCTTTTTTGGCAGTCCTGAACGCGCCCCCCGAGACCGTCCACAACCGGGCGTTCAATGTGGGGAGCAACAGCGAGAATTACCGGATCAGCGAGTTGGCGGAGATCGTGAAAGAGACAGTGCCCAACTGCCGTATCGAGTTCGCGAGCGACGCGGGCCCGGATAAACGGTGTTACCGGGCCGACTTCACGAAGTTTGCCGAGACGTTCCCCGACTACCGGCCAAGGCGGACGGCCCGGAAGGGGGCCGCAGAGCTTTACGCGGCCTATCGGAAAACAGGGCTCGACCTCGAGGACTTCGAAGGGCCCCGTTTCAAGCGCATCGAGCACATAAAGCAACTGCTGGCCTGTGGGCGTCTGGACAGCACACTGAGATGGACCGCACCGGATAGGTGCCCTTCGATGTGGCAGACAAGAGCAAATATCATTCAGTGAATCAAATAGTATGGGTGGGCCGGGAGTCGGCTGAATCAGATCGGTCCCGGTCCGACGGACCATGCAGCACACAAATTTAGTGGAGGGGCTAAACGCTATGAAATTCACTGAAACGAAATTACGGGGCGCATTTGTCGTCGATATCGAGCGCAGGCCGGATTCTCGCGGCTTTTTTGCGCGGGCATTTTGCCAGAATGAGTTCAAGGCGCACGACCTCAAACCGATTATCGCGCAGGCGAACGTGGCCTTCAATTATCTGAAGGGCACAATGCGCGGAATGCACTTCCAGTATCCGCCCGCGGCCGAGACGAAGTTCGTGCGCTGCACGCGGGGAGCGATACTCGACATCATTGTCGACCTTCGCCCGGAAAGTCCTACCTATCTCGACCACATCGCAGTCGTCCTGACTGAAGATAATCACCGCGGCCTCTACGTTCCCGAACGCTTTGCTCATGGGTATCAGGTGCTGAAGGACAAAACCGAGACAAGCTACCAGGTGGGGGAGTTTTATGCGCCGGGCGCCGAGAGCGGCCTGTCTTATTGCGACCCCCGTCTGGGCCTCCAATGGCCGCTGCCGGTGTCCGTCATATCACAGAAGGACCAAGAATGGAAACTCTTCGACGACATCGAGTTTGAGCTGAAGCGCCGGATGCGCATTTCGCCGGCCGAGAGCGTCATATATCGTCCGCTCACGGCTGTCGGTCCGAAAGCCGGGATCTGAAATGTGCTCGCGGAAGGGGGGAATCACCCATGGTCTTGATTGATACTGCCTTGAGAAGCCGGGAGGAACAGGGGAAACCCATCCGCGTCGCTATGATGGGCGCGGGATTTATGGGGCAAGGACTTACGAATCAAATCGTGAACAGCTTCCCGGGCATGCGCATGGCGGCCATACAGAACAGGCATCCCGAGAGGGCGTTCCACGTTTACCATTACGCCGGAGTCAAGAACGTTGTTGAAGCCGCCACGCAAGCGGAGATGGAGGATGCAATTCGGGCGGGAAAGCCGGTGGTCACGCAAGACGCCTTTCTCCTCGCCAGGTCCGAACAGGTCGATGTAGTGGTCGATGTAACCGGCTCGGTAGAATTCGGGGCGAATGTCGTCCTCGAAGCGTTCCGGCACGGGAAAGACGTTGTCCTGGTGAATGCCGAGCTCGATGCCACAATCGGCCCCATATTGCAGGTTTATGCAAAGAAGTATGGAGTCATCATGTCCGCGTGTGAAGGGGACGAGCCCGGCGTGGAGCTGAATCTCTACCGCTGGGTCAAAGGGCTCGGGCTCACGCCGCTGGTGCTTGGCAACGTGAAGGGTCTCCAGGATCCATACCGGAACCCCACCACCCAGAAGGGGTTTGCCGAGCGGTGGGGCCAAAACCCTGCCCTGGTGACCAGCTTTGCCGATGGCTCGAAGATCAGCTTCGAGCAGACCATCGTGGCGAACGCAACAGGATTTGCCGTAAAGTCGCGAGGGATGTCCAGGGGCTTTGAGTACCGCGACGATATCACGAAGATTGGGACGCTCTATGACATCGACGAACTGCGTCAGCTCGGCGGCATTGTGGATTACGTGGTCGGTACTCCAATGACGAAGGTATACTGCCTGGCAGAGCACACAGATCCCAAGCAGCAACATTATTTGAGTCTTTACAAAATGGGTGAAGGGCCGCTCTATTCCTTCTTTTCCCCATATCATCTCGTTCACTTTGAGACGCCAAACGCAATCGCACGGGTCGTATTGTTTCGCGATTCGGTTGCCCCGGCTTTGGGCGGGCCCGTAGTGGAGGTCTGCGCAATTGCGAAGCGCGATCTTAAGGCGGGCGAAGTCCTTGATAGCTACGGTATGTACATGACCTACGGCGAAGCAGTGAATACTGAGGAAATGAGCGAAAAGCGTTACCTCCCGGAAGGCCTGGCGGAGGGCTGCACGCTCAAGATCGACAGGAACAAAGACGACGTCCTCACCTATGACGACGTCGAGCTGCCGCCCGGCCGTTTGGCAGATAGACTTCGCGCAGAGCAATATGACTACTTCCGGGGCGAAACCTGGCTGAAAGAGCTGCTCAAGGAGAATATTTATGGATGAACTCTTCTACGATGCACAGATGTCGGACAAAATCAAGCAATACTGGAGCGACCGAGCAAGGATCACGGAACCCGCCTCGGCGCAGGCTACTACCTACGATGTGTTTCTCCGTGAACTGGAAATTTCCACACTGAAAGACAAGATTGCCGATGCGTCTCTCCCCCATGGGGCGACCGTGGTTGATCTGGGCTGCGGCGACGGTTACTCGACCGTGAACCTTGCGGCCGCCTTCCCGACGATCCGCTTTATCGGCATAGACTGGAGCGAGGAGATGCTGGCTCTTGCCGGGCAAAAACTCCTGGCCCGGGAAACGCCTCTCGGCACGGTGTCCTTTCGCGTGGGGGACATGCATCGTCTGTCTGCCTGTATTCAATCCGGGAAATTCGAGGTGTTCCTGACCGTGCGCAGCCTAATTAATCTCATGTCCTCTGAGGAGCAATACGACACGATAATGCAGATTGCGGAGCACCTGGTGCCCGGCGGCTACTATTTCGGCATAGAGAACTTTCTCCAGGGACAAGAGAATTTTAACCACATGCGGCTGGCCGTGGGACTTCCGGAAATCCCGGTACGATGGCACAACCATTTTTTCGACGAAGAAGTATTTAAGGCGAAAACCGGCAAGCTATTCGATTCGGTGACAATAGAGAGCTTCTCCAGCTCATACTTCCTCGCTACGCGGGTCATCTATTCCGCCGGATGCCACTTGATGGGAGTGGAACCTGATTATTTTCACCCAATCCACCAGACTGCCGGAAGGCTCCCGGCTTTAGGCGACTTCAGCCCGATCAAACTTATACGTGCACGGCGAAAGCTTTAAAAGGAGCCACTATGCGCATCCTGCTCACCGGACACAAAGGTTACATAGGCGCCGTGATGGCGCCAATACTGCTCGACGCCGGCCATGAGGTGGTCGGCCTCGACACCGACCTCTTTTATGGGTGTGTGTTCACTCCGGGCATCCGCCCCATCCCCGAGATGCGGCTGGATCTCAGGGATGTCCAGCGACACCACCTGAAGGGGTTTGACGCGGTCGTCCACCTCGCGGCGCTCTCCAATGATTCGTTGAGCAACCATAATCCAGCGATTACCGACGGCATCAACCACGCCGCCTCGGTCCGCCTTGCGCGGCTCGCCAAGGACGCCGGCGTGGCACGTTTCCTCTTCTCCTCTTCGTGCAGCGTCTACGGCACGCCGGAGGGCGATCGCGTTGCCGAAACGGCGCGCCTCGATCCGGTCGCTCCCTACAGCATTGCGAAAGTCCGTGTCGAACAAGGAGTGGCGAAGCTGGCCGGCCAGAGCTTTAGCCCCACGTTCCTCCGAAACGCGACGGCATACGGCGTCTCGCCGCGATTCAACGTCGAGCTTGTATTGAACAATCTCGTAGCCTGGGCATACACAAAGAGCCGCATCTATATCAAGAGCGACGGCACCGGCTGGCGACCGACCGTCCACGTGGAGGACATTTCACGCGCCTTCCTGGCCGTTCTGGAAGCGCCGCGCGAGGTAGTTCACAACCAGGCGTTCAATGTAGGTCAAACCGAAGAGAATTACAGCATACGCGAGTTGGCCGAGATCGTCCTGGAGACCGTCCCAGGCTCGGAAATTGAGTACGCGAAGAACCCCGTATCGACCGTACGGTCCTATCGGGTGGACTTCGGAAAGATCCAGCGTCTCTTGCCCGACTTCAAGCCGCGCTGGAACGCCCGGCTGGGCGCGGAGCAACTCTATGCCACTTACCGCAATGCTTTTCTTGCGGTCCAAGACTGCGAAGGACCGCGTTTCAACCGCATCGCCTGGTTGAAGCAGTCTGCTCGCCGCCGGCCACGTGAATGCCGCCCTGCGCTGGGCAGCTTGAAGCTGCGGCCGCATTTGAAGGAAACCGGGATGGGGCGGAAGAAGATTTGCTTTTTCGGCCACTTCGGACTGATCAACTTCGGTAACGAGAGCACCCTTCAAGCAATCCTTTGCCATCTTCGCCGCCGCTTCCAGGATGCCGACTTCACCTGCATCTGTACCGACCCGGAGACCACTGCGACAACCCACAACGTCGCAGCCGTTCCGATAGGCGGGGTAGACGCAGCACACCGGGGCGGGGACAATCGACCGGCCTCGTTGGCGGAGAAAGTGCTCACAGGAATACCACGCGAGCTGTCCGGGTGGTTTCATGCCTTTATGGTGCTGAAGGGCGCAGATGCGCTCATCGTGCCGGGAACGGGATTGTTGTCGGACGCTTTCGGCCTTTTCCGTTGGGGACCCTACAATGTGTTCAAATTTTCATTGGCGGCAAAACTGCGCCGGTGCAAACTGCTTTTTATAAGCGTCGGGGCAGGTCCCAATTTTAGCACGCTCGGCAGGCGGCTCGTTGCGTCAGCCCTTTCCCTGGCAGACTTTCGGTCTTACCGGGACGATGCAACAATGAAATATCTTAAAGGCATCGGGGTCCGGACAGACGATGACCATGTCTACCCCGATTTGGCATTCAGTCTCCCTGAGGCTGCGCTGCCCCGCGGAATCTCTCGCAACGGGCGGAGACGCATTGTCGGCGTCGGTCTGATGGCGTATGCCTGGAGATACGGCTCGGATAACCCAGGTAAGGCTATCCATCAATCTTACCTGGAGAATCTTGTGGTCTTCGTGAAGTGGCTGCTGGACCATGAATATGACGTCAGGTTCCTGATCGGCGATATCTGGGACAGGCCCGTTACGCAAGAATTCAAGGCCCTCATGAAGATGCGGTCGTTCACGTATGGCGAAGGGCGTATTATCGACGAGTCTGTCTCTTCCGTCGAGCAATTGCTGTCACAGCTTGCGGCAACCGATGTGGTGGTGGCAACCAGGTTTCACAACGCGCTGTTGGCGTTGCTGCTCAATAAACCCGTTATCTCGATCTCATTCCATCAAAAATGCGCTTCTTTGATGGCTGCGATGGATCTGTCCCGCTACTGTTTGGACTTCAATCGTTTAGAGAGCGCCAGGTTGATCGAACAATTTTGCGATCTCGAGGAAAATGCAGAAAAGGTGAGGTCCCTCATCGGACGGAAGACAGAGGCGTTCCGTGTGGCATTGGACGAGCAATACCAGGCAATCTTCTCCAATTTCCTGAGCGAATAATACCCCGGATGTGGAACCATTGCCGGTGTCGGTTGGGTCAGGGTCTCGCTGCAATAGTTTCGGCAAGGCAAGAGGGCAACATAACCCGGGGAGGCCGGCATGAGCGGAGGTGACGTGGCCGGAAAGCCGTTGGTCAGCGTGGTTACGCCGGTTTACAACACGGAAATGTACTTGGCAGAGTGCATCGAAAGCGTATTGCGCCAGTCTTACACTAATTATGAATATATAATCATCAACAATTGCAGTACCGACGGCTCTCTCGACATCGCCAGGAGCTACGCGAAAAAGGACGAGCGAATCCGGATCGTTGACTGTGACACCTTCGTAAACCATATTCAAAACCATAACCGGGCCCTGCAGATCATATCCGACAAGAGCAAGTACTGCAAGATGGTACAGGCAGACGACTGGATTTTTCCGGAATGTCTTTCAAAAATGGTCGCCCTGGCCGAGACTGCACCTTCGATCGGCATCGTAAGCTCCTACTGCATTTTCGGCCCGGACGTCCGCAACCGCGGCCTGCCCTTCCCCAGAAACATGCTGTCCGGCCGCGAAGCCTGTCGCCGGCATCTTATCGACGGGATCTATCTATTCGGCTCGCCGACGTCCCTCCTAATTCGCGCCGATATTGCAAGGAAGCGCACCCCATTCTTTTCTGAAAGGAGCTATCACCCCGACACCGAATCATGTTACGAGATACTGCAACACAGCGATTTCGGCTTCGTGCATGAGATCCTGACTTTTATGCGGAGAGACAACGATTCGATAACCTCTGCCCGCCGCCGCTTCAACCCCGATCCTTTGGGCGCCTTTGTCTCGGTGCATAAGTATGGCAGCGTCTATTTGGAAAAGGATGAGTATGCGCAGTGTTACACGCGCGTGAAGAAACGGTACTTTAAGTCCTTGGGACTGGCATACCTGCGAAATCGCGACACCGACTTTTGGGCATATCATCGACAAGGGCTCGCGAGTATCGGATATTCGCTTAGGAAACGGGAATTGGTCAAATATGCGTTGTTGTTCATCTGGGATATGATGCACGATCCCGGCACGATAGTTGCCAAGGTCCTGGGGCACTGTCGGAGAGCCTGGCATGATCGGCGCGCCACGAAGCCGCGAAGGAGCACCCTCCCTGTCTGAGGAACCCGGCCGCACCACTTCATTTCGCCTCTATGGGTTATTGATGGCGCAGACAGATAGCGCTGCCGGGCAACCGCCCCTCGCGGAAAGGAATTGAGGACACTATGACCGAGTCGGCTCTTGAAATGGACCGCGTATCGAAAAAATTCAGGAAGGGAGAGATGCATGACTCCCTCCGGGATCTGATACCCGCATTTTCCCGTAGGATCTTGAAGGGCTTCGGCCGCGAGGCACTTAAGAAGAACGAGTTCTGGGCGTTGAAAGACATCTCGTTCCAGGTTGCCAAAGGAGAGGCCCTCGGTATCATAGGGGCCAACGGCGCCGGCAAGAGCACCATCCTCAAGGTATTGTCCCGGGTAATGAATCCGACCGAAGGGCGCATAGTGAGCCACGGAGCCGTCTCGGCCCTCATCGAGGTAGGCGCCGGTTTTCATCCAGACCTCACCGGCCGTGAAAATATTTTTCTCAACGGCACCATCCTCGGGATGAAGAAAAACCAAATTAAGAAGAAGTTTGACGAAATTGTGGAATTCTCGGGTCTCGAGGACTTCATCGACACCCCGGTCAAACGCTACTCCTCCGGCATGTATGCGCGCCTTGGCTTTTCCGTGGCCGTGCATGTGGACCCGGAAATCCTGATCGTCGACGAGGTGCTGAGCGTAGGGGATCACGTATTTCAGAAGAAATGCGCGGAAAAGATGAAATCTGTAGTGAAAGAGGGCGTAACCGTCGTATTCGTGTCCCACAATACGAGGGCGATAGTGGAGATGTGCGATCGATGCATTCTCCTGGATCACGGGAGAATAGCAGCGTGCGGGCCTGCGGCAGAAGTCGTGAACGCGCATCTCAACAGAAGACAAACGTGGGACGCACAGAGGAAGGTGGATGGCGTATCCATCTCCGGGGCCGCTTTTCGTGGGCAGAACGGGAGAGCGCTTCAATTCGAATCGGGCGAAAAAGCGATCTTCGATATCGATGTGACGGCCGGAAAAGCGTATGAGCATCTCTCAATCGCCCTTACCTTGCACGACGCCGGTATGTACCCCGTTTTCGAAACCTCAACGGAGCTGCTCACCTGTTCCGGCTTTTCCATCAAAGAAGGGCAGGCAAAGAGGATCACCTTCGAATTGAATTTGCATCTCGGTCAGGGAACATACCATGTGAACTGCTACCTGGGCGAGCACGCCACCAACCAACTCTACGACGCACTCTCACCTGCCGCAACCATATATGTGCAGTCCTGCCGGAGTATTTTCGGCATCGCCAATCTCTACCCTACCGCCGTTGTAGAATGAGACATTCCCCCAGAGGGCTAATGGCAACCGTGTCAAGAAGATCCCTTGCGGCTTCTCTCTTGGAAGTGAGCCGATTCGTCTGGCATCGTCTCCCTTCTCACTTGCTCGCCTCCCGTCCCGGAGTCTCGTACGGCAATCGTCTGCTCGCTCTCACACGTGCGCAGGCCGCGAGGAGGTCGAACTTCGGGACGTTGTTTCTCAGAAACCGCCCACAACTTGAACTGATGCGCCGCCTTGTTTCCGGACAAGACGCAAGACGCTCCGGAGTGAAAATAGCCGTTTTCGGATGCAGCAGCGGCGCAGAGGTCTATTCTATTCTGTGGGCGCTCCGTTCGGCGCGGCCTGACGGAGAAGTATCCTTAGACGCGGTGGACATTTCCGGGGATATTCTGGAATTTGCTCGTATTGGGGTCTATCATGACACCGAATCGGGCCGCATCCGGCTAACCGGAGCTATGAGCGAGGCGGAAATCAGCGAGTTCTTTGACGTTGAAGGCGAGTATCTCGAGATCAAGCCCTGGCTCAAGGAAGGCATCACCTGGCACAGGGGAAGCGCCGAGGATGAGAAAATGCTCGATGCCCTGCAAGGTCAGGACATCGTTACGGCAAATAATTTTCTCTGCCACATGGATCCCGCCGATGCCGAAAGGTGTCTGCGAAACATCGCAAGGTCGGCCAAACCCGGGGGGTATCTTTTCGTCTCAGGGATAGACCTGGACGTCCGGACAAAAGTTGCAGTGGAGCTGCAGTGGGAACCCCTCTTGGAATTATTGGAGGAAATGCACGAGGGAGACCCCTATTTAAGAGAAGATTGGCCCTTTGAATACTGGGGATTAGAGCCTATCAATAAGAGAAGGCCCGATTGGCGCACACGTTATGCGTCGGCATTTAGAGTCGATGGAACCTTGGCTAAAGCAGGAATTTCTTCCCTCAAGGAGTGAATGCTCAATGAAAGTCGTGCTCTTTTGCGGCGGGCTTGGAACAAGATTGGGTGAGTTGACCGAGGATGTGCCTAAACCGATGGTGAAGATCGGATACCGGCCCATACTCTGGCACATCATGAAGTATTACGCCCATTACGGCCACAATGAGTTTATCCTTTGTCTCGGCTACAAAGCCGATAAGATAAAGGACTACTTCCTCAACTACAACGAGTGTCTTTCGAACGACTTCACCTTGTTGAACGGCGGCAAAGACCTCCGCCTGGAGAACTGCGACATCGCGGACTGGAAGATCACTTTTGCGGACACGGGCTTGCGGTCCAACATCGGCCGGCGCCTCAAGGCGGTTGAAAGATATCTGGACGGGGACGAGATCTTCCTCGCTAATTACTCGGACGGACTCACAAACCTCTATCTGCCGGACATGATAGATTTCTTCACGAAGAGCGGCAAAACAGCATGCTGCCTGTGCGTGAAACCCGCGCAGAGCTTTCACGTCGTTTCCCTCGGGGATGGCAATCTCATACACGACATCCGGCATGTGACCGACACGGGCACCGTCATCAACGGAGGCTATTTCGTATTCAGGAGGGAGATATTTCGATATATCAGAGACGGTGAAGAACTGGTCGAGAAGCCGTTCAGAAGGCTGATCGAGAAAAACCAGCTCCTCGGATACAAGCGTGATGACGGGTACTGGTGCATGGACACCTTCAAGGAGCACCAAGTGCTGACCGACATGTATAATAGCGGCTGTGCGCCGTGGGAGGTGTGGAAACCCACCGGCGAGTACGCGGCGCGGAGGCGTCGCACATGCTTAGATTGGCTTTCGGGCAGGGAAACGGCTCACCCCGAAAGGATCCTTTGCCTCGGCGCTCATGCAGACGATATTGAGATCGGGGCCGGCGGCGCCGTTCTACGGCTGTGCGGGGAATACAGGGATATAGAAGTGTGGTGGGTCGTGTTCGCCGCCTCCGGACCGCGACGGGTCGAAGCAAAGGAAAGCGCATCCATCTTCCTTGAGAACGCGTACCGGAAAACGATTGTCGTGAAGTCGTTCCGGGACGGCTTTTTCCCCTTCCAGGGGGTCAAGATAAAGAAGTACTTTGAAGACTTGAAGGACTCCCTTTCCCCGGACCTGATCCTCACCCACAATCGGACCGATCTGCACCAGGATCATCGCTTTATTTCGGAGGTGACGTGGAACACCTTCCGGGACCATCTTATCCTTGAGTACGAGATTGTCAAATACGACGGCGACCTCGGTAACCCGAACTTCTTTGTCGGTCTCGACGCGGAGACATGCCGGAAGAAGATCGACACGATCATGACGTGCTTCAAGACCCAAAGCAGCAGGAAATGGTTTTCGGAAGAGACGTTCCTGTCAATCCTGAAGCTCAGGGGTATTGAATCGGACGTGGCAAACACCTATGCCGAGGGCTACTATTGCCGAAAAATGGTCTTTTAACATTCAAAGGAAAGAGGAGACTGCATGAAGGAATCCATCAGGGAATTCATCAAATACCGCGACCTCCTCTACATGATGGTCTGGAGGGACATACGGGTAAAGTACAAGCAGTCAGTCATCGGGCTCATGTGGGCCGTCTTTATGCCGATGGTCATCGTAGGAGCTGGCGTACTCGTGAGGTCCGGCTTTGCGCTGGTGTCGCACGTGCCCATCGACGTCAAGGACCTGGCCGCGGTCTCCGTGAAGGCAGTGCCCTGGGCATTTTTTGTCGCTTCCATCCGCTTCTCGACCAACAGCCTGATAGGAAACCCCAATCTCGTGACAAAGATATACTTCCCCAGGGTCATATTTCCGATTTCCGCCATGCTTTCACAGATGTTCGACCTTGTCACTGCTTCGGGCCTTCTGGCGGCGGTGCTGGCTTTCATGCGCATCGGGTTGAGCATCCACGTGCTGTGGGTCCCCGCCCTGCTCGCCCTGCTCGTGCTCCTCACGACGGGCGCGGCAATACTGCTCTCCGCGGCCAATCTTTCTTACCGGGATGTAAAATATCTGGTGGAGGTGATTGTCACTTTTGCCATCTTCTTTACACCGGTATTCTATGATGTATCCATGTTTGGAAAATGGGCCCACATCCTGCTGCTTAACCCCTTGGCCCCGATCCTTGAAGGATTGGGCGCCGTCGCGGTCTATCACCGGGCGCCCGATGTCCCGTGGGTCCTCTACAGCGCGGCCGTATCCCTGGCCGTATTCGCGTGCGCCTTCACATTCTTCACGAAAGTGGAACCGCTCTTTGCCGAAAGGATTTGAGATGCGCCCCGGTTTATCGGCCGGGCATGCCCTTGCCGGCCCAGGGAACAAAGAAAGGACTCGCCCATGAGTAATCCGCGTATATCGATCATAATCTGTTCCTTTAATCGCGGCCCCCTTATTCCGGGACTGCTCGCAGACTTCAGGGCAAAGAGCGCGGCCGTCACCGGCTCCTGGGAGCTTCTGTTCGTCGACAATGGATCGACGGACAACACCGCGGAGGTAGTCGACGGCTTCGTGAAAGAAAGAGCCATGCCGATCCGTTACATATTCGAGCCCGCTAGAGGCAAGTCTTTCGCGCTGAACAGAGGCATAAAGGAGGCCGGTTCCGATTTTCTCGTCTTCACCGACGACGATATCATACTCGACGATGCATGGTTTGCTGCGGCCTTTGACGCATCTGACCGCCGTAACTGCGGCATGTTCGGCGGCAGGGTTATGCCGGTGCTACCGGCCCATATGCCCCGATGGCTTTTGTACAGGAACAACCTGCCTGTTTTCGGCGGCCCTTTGGTAATTCATGACCACGGAGACCTCGAGCGCGAATATGTTGCGTCAATGGACAGGCCCGTAGGCGCGAATATGTTCGTACGAAAGTCGCTCTTTGATAAATACGGCTTGTTCCGCACGGATCTGGGTCCTGTCGGACGCACCACCATCGGCGGCGAAGACAGCGAGATAGGTTTCCGCTTTATGGCGGCTAACGAAAGGGTAATCTACTACCCCAAGGCCGTCGTCTACCACCCCATCCGGCAAGACAAGCTCGGGAAGAGCGTCTTTCGTCGCTGCTATTTCAACTATGGCAGGGGGTGGGCGCGGTTCACCGATCCCCCCCCTGGGGCAGTCCGCTACCGGAACATCCCTCGTTACCTGCTGCGCCGCGTCCTCACCGAGGTCTCCAGGTTTGCGCTCTCGGATGTCTTCCTGCCTGCCGGTGAGCGCTTCCGGCGCAGCATGGAGATACTCTTTCTCCTGGGCCTGATTTTCGAATATCACGCGCGCAGACGGCGCCCAGCCTCCCCCGCCGTCGCCGTGCCGCAAACAGGCCCAGGCCCCTCAAAGGGCGCGGCCGCGCCGCCTCGACCGGCTGCCGCCGCGCCCCTCTTCCCCTCCATAGGGGTGATCGGCCTTGTCCCCGATATATGGGGGGATTACTGGCAGGTGCGCCAGCACGTGCTCACCCGTCTTGCCTCCTACTTCTTTGTCGTCTGGGTTAATCCGAGCCGTTCCATCCCGGAGGGCCACGTGGAAGGGGAGGCGCGCGTGCGCGTTGACGAGGGGGCACAGCCCGCAGGATTTCATGTCTACACCCCACCATTCTGGCTGGCAAGGATCAGCCGTCCCGGCCTACTCGCACACGTGTCCTTCGATCTTCGCCTGCGACAGGCGCGCAAAATCCTTGAAAATAGTGGATGCACGAAAACGATTACCTATATCTGGCGACCCGAGTACGAGAGGGCTCTTCTCCTTCGGCCCGGAAACCTCGCCTGTTATCACATTGACGACGAGTATACCTTTTCCGAGAAGGAAGTACCGACGGACCTTGTAGAGACCAGGTTGATCAAGAAAGTCGATCAGGTCTTCGTCCATTCCCAGGGACTGCTTGAAAAGAAGGGTGGGCTCAACCCCCATACGATGGTCGTTCCGAACAGGGTGGACTACGACGCTTACGCACTCCCCCACACGGAGCCGGCCGATCTGCGATCTGTCCCGAGACCGAGGATCGGCTATACGGGCATTCTCAAGGCACAGCTCGACTGGTCCCTTCTCCTGCAACTGGCGCGCAGGCATCCCGAATGGTCGTTCGTGTTTGTGGGCCCTCGAAATGGCGCACAAACAGAGGTCGCACGGTGGATAGAAGCACTCTCGGGCCTTAAGAACACCTACTTCCTGGGCGGCAAATCCCCTCAAGTGCTTGCGGCGTACCCCCAGCACTTCGACGCAGCCGTCATGCCGTACCGCGTGAACAGTTACACGAACCACATCTATCCCTTGAAATTGCACGAGTACCTGGCGAGTGGATGTCCCGTGGTCGGCTCCACCATCAGGTCGCTTTCCCTTTTTCGGGACGTCGTGAGGCTTGCCGGGACGATTGACGACTGGTCCGCCGCCCTTTCCGCCGCACTCTCGCCTTCCGCCCGCTCTGAAGAGGAAGTGGAGAAACGTAGGACGGTGGCAAGGAACCACGACTGGAACCGTATCGTGCAGACTATTGCACAGGCTTTGTGCGCCCTTGCGGAGCCGGACAGCGCGCGGCTCCTTGAGAGTTCCTCCCTCCGGACGTAGAAGACATCCCGACGAAAAGGAGCGTATGGGGTTCATGAGACTCTATTCCCTGCCCCCGGTACAAAACAAGGTTTCCCTGCCCAACCTTGTGGGCGCGTATACACACGCGCCGAACCCGCAAGGGGACAGCTTCATTGAATCGATGAGGAGTTTTCTGGGCGCGGAGCATCTCTTGTACGTTTCTTCGGGCAGGACGGCCCTTTGGCTTATCATGAAGGCCCTGTCCGCGTTAAGGCCGAAAAAGGAAGTCCTCATTCCCGCCTATACGTGTCCAGCCATTCCCGCAGCCGTATTGAAGGCCGGTCTGAAACCCGTCCTCGTCGACATAAACCTGACGGACTTCGGGTTTGACCGTCAGGACCTGCAGGAGAAGATCGGAAGAGATACCCTTGCCGTCATAGTCGTGCATCTCTTCGGTTATCCCGCGGCCCTCGATCTCGTCGGGAAACTCTGTCGCGAAGGGGATGTCTTTCTCGTGGAAGACGCGGCGCAGGCCTTCGGCAACACTGTGTGCGGCTCTTCCGAAAAGCAACTCGGGCTCCTGGGTGATGCGGGGTTCTTCAGCTTCGGACGGGGCAAACCGATAAGTGCCCTCCACGGCGGCCTCACGGTGACAGGATCTACCGAGATCCATGACCACGCGAAGGCCGTATACGAACAACTGGACGGAATTTCTTCCGTTCGAGGCGTCACTTCTTTCGTTGCCCTGCTCCTTTCCTCCTGTATGTCCGATCCCCGATTATACTGGATACCACAAATGATGCCGTTCCTCCATCTCGGGGAGACCCGCTTCAGCCCGGACTTCCCTCTGAAAAAAGGATGCAGCCGTGTTACACCGGTCCTCGATCTCCTTTTCCGTTCTCTTCAAGAAGAGAAACATATCAGGGAGGAAAATTCGTCCTGGTATTGGCATAACCTCCCGCCTGCATCAGGGAACGCCCTCTCTTTGGCCGACCCATACCCCTACCTCAGGTACCCCCTCCTCGTGAGGGACCGGACCTTAAGGGACAGGCTCCTCGGTCGCCTCTCGACGGAGGGTACGGGAGCCGCGGGTTTGTATCCCTGTCCCCTCAATGAGTTGCCGGGTCTCAAAGAACGCCTGGACGATAAAAGGCGTTATGGGAACGCGCGGCTACTGGCAGGGGGCCTTATCACCCTGCCCGTCCATCCAGGCGTTACCCCGGCTGCGCGCGAAAAGATAGGGCGGATCACATATCACACCATAAGGGAGGCTTCCACGCGATGAGCGTCCGTATTGCAACCACCGGGGATAAGGCTGCGTGGGACAACTACGTAGCCGCGAACCCGAAATCGAGCGTCTGGCACCTGTGGGGATGGCGAGAGGTGATCGAAAAGACTTACGGCCATACACCCTATTATCTCCTTGCCACGGGTGTTTCAGGACTTGATGGCGTGCTGCCGCTCTTCCACGTGAAGAGTCTTCTTTTCGGCAATACTTTCGTGTCGGTACCCTTCCTCGACGGCGGGGGACTCCTTGCCCGCACGGAAGATGCCGGGAGGGGCTTGCTTTTTCAAGCCGTCGGCATCGCCCGCCGGACAGGTGCGTCGACGATAGAACTGAGGTGCCTCGAGCCCCCAACAGCCCCGGCCCACACGCTCCCGGGCGGAATCTTGACCCATGGTCCTCACGTCCGGAAGGTGCGCATGCTGCTGGCGCTCCCCGGCTCGTCCGAGGCGCTGCTGGGCTCTTTCAAAGCAAAATTGAGAAGTCAGATCAAGAGACCGTCGAAGGCAGGATGCCAGGCTGTCGTCGGCGGCATGGAGCTTCTCGACCAATTCTACCGTGTGTTCCGCATCAATATGCGCGATCTCGGGTCTCCCGTTCATTCCAAAAAGCTATTTGTCCGGGTGCTTCAGGAATTCCCCGGGAATGCGAGAATCTTCCTGGTGAAGAAACAAGGAGCGCCGATCGCCGCCAGCCTCACCATCAGCCTGGGCGACACTATAGCGAACCCCTGGGCTTCCTCCCTCAGGACATTCAGCGCCTTGAGCCCGAGCATGCTCCTGTACTGGACCATGCTCGAATTTGCCTGCGACAACGGCTTCAGGTATTTTGACTTCGGCCGGTCCTCACCGGACGGAGGGACCTACCGCTTCAAGGCCCAATGGGGCGCCGCTCCTGTCCCGCTCAATTGGGGTTACATCTCCTTGAATGCTGCTTCACCGGCCCCCTTCACCACCCGGAGGGACAGGCTCGACAGGTTCGCCAGATATTGGAAACGGTTGCCCGTCAGTCTGACTTCGGTCCTGGGTCCTGTGATCAGAAAACAGATAAGTCTGTAGCCTCCAAAGACACCCGTGAAAAAACTCCTGATCGTCTCCTACCACTTCCCCCCCGATTCAGCCATAGGAGCGGTCCGCCCGGCAAAATTCGCCAAGTACCTGCCCGAATTCGGTTGGGAACCGATAATCTATACCGTAAACGAAAAGCATTACGAGTCATGCGACGCCTCCAAGTTCGAAGACCTGCTCAAGGGGATTACGATATACCGCGCCGACCCAATCCCGGGTCCTCTTCAGATCTATTCGGGAATAAGGTCCCGGAGCACGCCCGCAACCCCGCCGGTCGGCAAGACCGCAAAGTACGAGATGAGCCGTCCGGGCTTTTCCAAGAGGTTGATCAGCTCCCTGCTGCGCCTGCCGGACGAGCATCAAGGCTGGATCTTCACCATAGCTGCCCATGGGAGGCGCATCGTGAAGGAACACGGCATCGGCGTATTTATGACTTCAGGTCCTCCAATGAGTGCACACCTCGGCGGGCTTCTGCTGAAGAAGATAACGGGGGCCCTTTGGATAGCCGATTTCCGGGACCCCTGGACAACCATGCAGAAGTGGAAAGGCGACGCGTTCCGGTCGAACGCGGCCTTGCGGATCGAACGGTGGCTTGAAGGGAAAACAGCGAGCGCAGCGGACGGCATCATCACCACGGCCCCCAGCGTCACCCGGTATTTTCAATCGCTCCTCCCGCGGAAAGACAAGGAGAAGGTCATCACGATCACCAACGGATACGACGACAGCGATTTCGAGGGTCCGTCCGGTGATGCGGCACACCAGCCCGGAATGCGCCTCACCCATGCCGGTAGTCTCTACCTCGGCCGCGACCCCGAGCCGCTCTTCGGCGCCCTTCGGAACCTTATCAGCACCGGCGCTATCGGCAAAGGCGAGGTCCGGGTAGACTTTATCGGCGATCCCCATTACAGCGGCGCCCCGCTTTCAGCCATGGTGCAAAAGTACGAGCTGAGCCACACCGTAGTACTCCCGGGGAAAATGGCCTTCCGTGAGTGTGTGAGGAGATTGCAGGAGTCCCGGGGCCTTCTCCTCTTCGCCCAGAACCAGCCGCAGGAAATCCCCGGAAAGGTATTCGATTACCTGCGCCTGAACAAGCCGACGCTGGCGATAATCGACGAAGGCGACACGAGAGATCTCCTGCGGACGTTCCCCAATTTCTTCCTTGCCGATCCGCGCAAACAGGGAGAGATAGAAGAGAAATTGCTGGAGACTATCAGAAGCATGAGAGACAATGGGTCTCCCGCGCCGCACGACGGGATCAGGCGATATGACCGCAGGGCGCTCACGGCCGAGCTCTCTTCATGGCTATCCGCAAGGATGTCTCCGTGATGAAATCGACTGCCCCTCAAATCCCTCTATCCGCTGCGCCGGAGAAACTGACCGGGCTGCTGGGGTTGTTCTACCTGTGGATGTTTGTAGTTCTCGACAGGCCCCAGGATTTCTTTCCCCAGTTGCAGGCAATCAGGCCCGCGCTCATCCTGAGCTGCCTGCTTGTGCTCTGTTTTCTGCCTCAAAACCCGGCAGCCTCACTCGAATCGATTCTTTCCGGCACACAAACGCGGCTTTACGCATGTCTCCTTGTCGTAATGACGCTCGGCATCCCCTTCTCGTACTACCCGACGCGCTCCTTTAACGCCGTCTTCGTCGAGCAATCGGCCAACTGGCTCCTCTTCATTTTCTTCTATGCCCTGATCGATTCGGCAGCGAAGCTGAAGCGCGTCCTCTTTCTCGCGGTCGTCGGCGCAGGGCTCTACTCCTTGTATTGCCTGGCCAAGGGATCCCTTACCGACGAGAGACTTTTTTTCGGCGACATGTTCGATCCCAATGATCTCGCCTTCTTTGCCCTCACCTTCCTGCCCTTCGGGTGCATCTTCCTCGCCGGGGAAGGCCATTTCCGCAGGCTGCTCTCGGCCGGCGCCATTTCTTCCGGTCTACTCCTTACAGTACATACAGGCTCCCGGGGCGGCTTTATCGCCCTCGCCTTGGTATGCGTCCTCACGGTGCTATCGAAAAGCGGCGCCGTCACGAGGTGGATGAAGGGCGTGATTCTGGTCGCGGCCGTGCCCTGCCTGCTGTTCATGCTTTTCGGCGCAGACACCTCCCGATATTCCACCATTCTGAACCCGGAAGGGGATTACAACTACTATGACGAAACCGGGCGGCTGGCGATCTGGGAAAGAGGTATCGATCTCATGGTGTCACATCCCGCTACGGGCGTGGGCGTCGGTTGCTTCGGCGAGGCGATCGCAGACGAGAGATCGGCAGCAGGGCTTACACCCAGATGGCAGACAGCCCACAATGCCTTTATACAGGTAGGGGCGGAAACGGGGATCCCGGGCCTGGCGCTGTTCATCGCCATGACTTACACGGCACTTGCCGGTTTTCTGCGGGTCAAGCGCTCGGGGGCGTCGGAAGATCTGACCAGGATAGCGGAAATGGGATTTATCGGTCTTGTGGGCCAGGTCACGTCAATCATGTTCCTGAGCCAGGCGTACTCTCCTTACTGGGTATTTTACATGGCGCTGCCCACAGTCCTGCTCAAGCTGTCGGCTCAGGAAAGACCGGGGGTACGCCCTTGCTCGTAAATGCACGAATAAAGCACACCGCAAAAAAGCAGTCCTGCGAGCTGTCAGCCTGGGGACTGGAAAAGAGCGCAGAGGGCCATCTCACGGTAGACGGGCGGGATGTCCTCCAGCTCATAGGCCGGTTCGGCTCGCCTCTCTTTGTCGTAAACCGCCCACGTCTGGAAAAGGACGCCCTGGAGATAAAGCAGGCGGTCGAAGAACTCGTTCCCGGCTCCATGGCGCTTTACTCCTATAAGACGAACTGCGTACCTGCCATCCTTAAAGAGCTTCATAGGCTGGGTTTAGGGGCCGAGGTGATTTCCCCCTTTGAGCTGTGGCTCGCCGCAAGCCTCAATGTCCCAGGCCGCATGATCGTCTACAACGGCGTGAACAAAACGGAAGAAAGCATTGCTATGGCAGCGGAAATGGGGGTCCTTGCAGTCAATGTCGACCACATCGAGGAGATTGAGAGGCTCTATGGGGTGGCAAAAGCGCGGAAAAAGAGAATCGGCGTAGGGCTCAGACTCGCCCTTAACGCGTCACAATTCGGCATGGAAATCGCGAATGACGAAGCCATGGAGGCGTGCAGGAGAATTTTGCGGCTGCCGGGCTATCTCGATCTCAGGTGCATCCATTTCAACGTCGCGAGCAATGCGAAAAACGCTGCCTTCCATAAGTCCTGTGCCCTTCGGGCAATGGAGTTCATCGCACAGGTCAGGCAGGAAACGGGAAGAGAGATCGCCTGCCTCGACATAGGGGGCGGTTTTGGCGTACCTACCAGCAAGAATATGTCCGGCGTGGAATACGCCCTCTACCGCACGCTGGGTCTGCCGCCCTCCTCCCCAAAGCAGGAAGACGCGCAACCTATCGGCCTGTTCGTGGAAGAGATCGCGTCGGCCCTCAAGCGCTTTTGCGCGCACCGGAACATATTGCTGCCCAGGCTCCTTGTCGAACCAGGCCGATTTGCCACCAGCAGGTGCGAGATACTCCTCACCACGGTCCTCACGATAAAGAAAAGGCCCGACGGCAAGACCTTTGCGATAACCGACGCCGGCAGGTTGTCGGTGGGGTTCCCCTGCGATTTTGAATACCACCGGCTCTTCGTTGCCGACCGGCCGCATGCCCGGCCCGACCGATGCTATCAGGTAATGGGGCGGATATGCACCTCGGCCGACTGGCTCTTCAAAAACCTCTACCTGCCGGAATTGAAGGCCGGGGACGTTCTGGCAATCATGGACGCCGGCGCCTACTTCTCTTCCTATGCATCCAACTTCTCTTTCCCGCGTCCCGCCATTGTGATGGTATCGGACAGCGAAGAGCGCGTCATCAGACGAGAGGAAAGCTTCGAGCACCTCACGGCGATGGATAGGCTAGGGCCGGGCTCGGAGGCCCATCTCCCGTCAATGCAGCAGTCTGCAAGGGAGGAAACGTGTCATCCGTAATCGTGACGAACGCAAAGAGCAGGATTGCCTACAATATCGTCAGGAGCCTCGGGAAACGGGGGATAAGGGTCTACTCCGCCGATCACGTGCTGCGAGCCATGTCTTTTGCATCCCGCTTCTCCAGGGGTCATTTTGTCTACCCTTCACCGTTCCGCGATCAGGCGGCGTTTATCGAATGCCTGGTTGAGCACGGCCGTCGCCTCAAGGCGGACGTGCTCATACCCGTGTACGAGGAAACGTTCTTGCTGGCGAAATTCAGGCATCTCCTTCCGAAAGAGATGAAACTTGTGCTCCCCGATTATGAAAAGATTCTCCTGGCCCACAACAAGGACAGGTGGACCGGGATCGCGCGTGACATCGGCATACCTGTCCCGCGGTCCTATTCCATCGATGAGGCGAGAAACGGCAATGGGATCGCCGGGACTCTGCGCTTCCCCGTCCTTATAAAGCCCGGCCAGGGAGGAGGCGCATGGGGGATCACGCAGGTCGACTCAAGGGACGACCTGCTCCGCGCGGTTGAAAAGGAGACATATCTCGACCGACCGTGGGACCGCTTCTTCATCCAGGAAAAGATAGAGGACCACGATACGATCTGCGTGGCAATGCTGGCAAAAGAAGGCGGGATACGGGCAAAGATCGCCTACAGGCAGGTCAGGGACTTCCCTGCGCGTGGCGGCCAGGCCACTTTTCGCATAAGTCTGCATAACGAGCAGGCCGAACACTACTTCCAACAGTTGCTGGAGAAGCTGGAGTGGCATGGGGTCTGCCAGGGAGATTTCGTTGTCGATAGAAAGAGCGGCGTCCCCTATCTTATCGATATCAACCCCCGATTTTGGGGGTCCCTTATCCAAGCCATCGCCTCCGGCGTCGATTTCCCCTATCTCGTCTACCGGATTGCAATCGACGGCGACGTCGCGCCGGTTGAGAGTTTCCGGGACGGGGTCATGACGCGGTGGCTAGGGGGCGACCTTAGGACCCTTCTCCCCTCCCTGCGCCTGGCGAAGGGAAAACTGAGCTTCCTTCGCACCTTTCTCTTTCCCGGCGCCGGCCCCGTCGTCTATGACGACTGGAGCGCCGCCGACCCTCTCCCGTTCTTTGTCTGGGGTTTCGATGCCCTTGCCGGACTGGTCGGTCACCGCTCGCTTACTCCAATCCCCCATGATTCCCTGGAGGGGGTGTGGACATGATATCGGCGAAAACACACCGGCCGAGGATAGCGTATATGATCACTCCGATTACCTTCGGCGGCTGCGAGCGGGTAAGCATGAACTATTTGCGGATCGCGGACAGAGAGAGACTCGATATCGTTCCGATCCTCTTCGTCCGTCCGTGGGAGGATGAGCCCCGGTTTGCACACGAGCTGAGAAGCATGGGCTACTCTTTCCATTCAGTCCCCGTAGGTATGACACCGACAGGAGATTACTTTCGCCTTGTCCGCGCCGTCAGGATGGTTTTCACCATAATCAGGTCGAACAAAGTGGACCTGCTCCACACTCATGGCTACTTCGCCGACATTGTCGGCGGCATCGCTGCCCGGATTGCAGGACTCCCGCACATCGCTACCTCTCATGGATTCATCAATACAGAGAACAAACTGCGGTTGTACAACCGCATCGACTGCCTCGCACTCAGGTTCGGAAAAAAAGTAATCGCTGTATCGGACGGCATACGTCGCGACCTGATCAAGGCAGGTATCAGTCCTGAGCGGATCGCCACGATCCCGAACACGGTCGGCGGCCGTATCCCGGCGGGCGAAAACGGCAGAATCAGGCGTCTCCTCGGCATCGGCGAAGGTGAAACGGTTGCCGGATACGCGGGCAGACTGAGTGTTGAAAAGGGGCTCGCCTATCTCATAGAAGCGGTGGCCATCCTAAAGGGCCGGGGCGAAAGGCTCAGGCTGCTTATCATTGGGGACGGTCAGGAACGGGGGAGCATCGAGGAGATGACCAGGGTGAAAGGCGTTGAGGACATGGTGATCTTTGCGGGCTTCCAAGCCGATGTTGAAGAGTGGCTCCGTAATATCGATATCTTCGTCCTCCCCTCCCTGACCGAAGGCACTCCCATGGCCCTCCTGGAAGCCATGTCGGCCGCCCTTCCCGTGCTCGCATGCGCAGTCGGAGGTGTGCCCCTCATGGTAGAGCATGGAGTAAACGGCCTGCTTGCCGCCCCCGGAGATCCGCGAGAGCTTTCCAAGGGGCTTTCTTTGCTCCTCCACGATCCGTCTCTTCGTGCGAGGTTGGGCCGGGCGGCGCTCGACTTCACGGCCGCCCGTTGTGACATCACAGGCTGGCGGGAACGGATAGAGCATGAGTATGCATCTCTCCTCACGGCCCATCAACCTAAAACGGCGATGACCGCATGAATCTCCAATCCTTTGCCACAGGCGGGCTCCAGTTCCTTATCGCCGCGCTTTCGGTTTACCTTGCCGCGAGCACAGGCTACCTGCTGGCCCTCGCCCTTGCGTATCGGATAGTGCGGGAACCTAAAAAACGCGTCGCCGGAAAGACTTACACATTTGCCGTTCTCGTTCCTGCCCACGACGAAGAGCTTCTCATTTCCGGCCTTTGCGAGAATCTGCATGCCCTTGACTATCCTCAGGACCATTACCGGATCTTTATTATCGCCGACAACTGCACGGACCGCACGGCCGATATTTGCAGGGCCCATGCGGTCAATCTCCTGGTCAGGCAAGACGGGTTAAGAACAGGGAAAGGGCACGCCCTCGCATGGGCCTTGCGACAGATAGCCCTTGACAGCTTTGACGCCGTCTTCGTGATTGATGCGGACACCCTTGCGGACAAACAGGTCTTGACCGAGCTCGGCATGCTGCTGGACCTGGGAGAACAGGCCATCCAATGCTGCAACTCCATCGGCAACCGGGACGAAAGCTGGTTCACCCGCATGCTCTTTGTGTCGCGGACTATCAATAACCTCCTCTACCATCACGCAAAATACAAGCTCGGCCTCTCCTCCCATCTCATGGGCACCGGCATGTGCTTCACCACCGCGTTGCTCAAGAAGAAGGGCTGGACGGCATTCACCATCGGCGAGGACTGGGAATACTCGGCACATCTGTCGGAGGACGGGGTCAGGATAGCCTTTGCAAGAGACGCGGTCGTCCGTCATCAGGAATCGAGATCGCTCAGCCAGGCGACGAGCCAGCGATTACGATGGTCCCGGGGCAGGTTTTATGTTTCCGCCAGGTTCGGCGCGAGGTTATTCCTGAGGGGTCTGTCGAGAAAGGACCCGATCCTCCTCGATGCATCCCTTCCCCTTATCTTCCCCAATTATTCTCTGCTGGCGAACCTGACGTGCCTCACCCTGATCCTCTGTCTGCTCCTGCCCCCCGGCGCCTTCAGGCTCCCTGCCCTGGCCCTGATCCTTGGCCTCATGGGAGGGCAGGTTGCCCTCTTCATGACAGGGGTGTACCTCGCGGGGTCGTGGGCGGCTACGTTGAAGGCCCTCTTGTACACCCCGCTCTTCCTGTCGTGGAAGCTCCTCATCGATTTCCTGAGCGTAACGGGCATCTACAACGGCAAAACATGGGCAAGGACCAAAAGATATGGGGTACAAACCGTAATGGGGTCACCCCTTGACAGAGGACAACTCCCGGCAGAGCTTCAGGAGTGGAAAGCTGGAGAAGAAGTTGTCCTCTGTCAAGGGGTGACCCCTACCCGGAATAAAATCAACCTCCTTTTTGTGCTGCTTCAGATGGCGACGGGCGGGGCCGAAAAGGTGGCCCTCACCATTGCGGAGCACCTTGACCGGTCAGCCTTCAGGATCCATGTGGCCTGCTTTGAAGGCGGCGCGCTGCGGGACAGGTTCAGCGACGTGAGTGAGGCCCTCTTCCAGGTCCCCAGAAGAAACGGCCTGGACCCAAGAACCGTGCTGCTCCTCTCCAGGATCATCCGGGAAAACCATATTGACGTCATAAACTGTCATCACTACGCCGCTTTCTTCTACACCTGGCTCGCAGCCAGGCTGGCACGCGCGGGTACGATCGTCTACACCGAGCATTCAGCCGGGGAAGCGGAAGATATCCGGCATATCCACAAAGTCCTGTGCAACTCCGTATTTTTCAAAAATACCGGGGCAATAGTCGGCGTCTCACAGGAGATAGGCGACGTCTTCAATGCCCGGTTTCCCGACCACGAGAAATTAGTGACGTCCATACTTAACGGGATCGACGTGCAGAAATTTGCAACTGCCACGGGCAGAGACAGGGTGCGGAACGCTTTCGGATTCGCGCCGGATGACTTTGTATTAGGGACAATCGCGAACTTTCGCCGCGTAAAAAACCACCTCTGTCTCCTGCGGGCGTTCGCGCTCACGTCCGCGGCCCATCCCGGGACAAGACTGGTCTTCGTGGGCAGAGGTTATGCGGGCGATGGAGAGAACTCCGAAAAAGACGTGAGAGATTACGTACACGCCCATGGATTGGAAGACCGGGTGCTCTTCGCCGGGTACCGGGATGATATTGCGGAGATACTCAAATCATTCGACCTTTTCTGCCTTCCATCCCTTTCGGAAGGTCTTCCCGTCAGCGTCCTCGAAGCCATGGCAGCCGGCGTCCCCGTTGTGGGAAGTGATGTGCGGGGCATAAGAGAAGTAGTGCGCCACGGCGGCACAGGGCTTCTCTTCCCCTCGAACGATGAGGCGAGCCTCGCCCGGGCCATCGAAAGTCTGATGGAGGACGGCCGGGCGCGGAGGCGCCTCACGGAAGAAGCCTTTTCCTATGTGCGGCTGGAGCACGACTTGCGGCCGTGGATAGCACGATATCAAGACCTTTTCCAACGATGCTTTCAAGGGCACGGTCCCAGGAATAGGGGATGCCGGCAAGGCCTCAATCGGCAACACTGTGATTTAACTAATGAATCACAACCGTTGACATTGTCTGTCTAGTATTGTTATATACCACCTCGTGTTTGGCAACAGGTGTGACGACAGATACCGAGGTGAAGGAATCACGAATCAGAAAGGCTTATTTTCGTATTCCCCTTGAAAGGTTGAGTTTGCCGGTTCTAATAAAAGAAACACTGCACCAACCTCCTTCGCCCACAATGTTTTGCTTTCCTTACAAGGAGGAAGTTGATGCAAGGTTTCAAAAAGGTCTTATTGGTATGCGGCTTCGTATGTCTATTTCTGGTAAATTACGCTTATGCATATCCGCCGGCCGTCACGCTGCCCTGGTCGACGACATTCAATTTTCCCGATATCTACAACACCGCTAACAACAACGGCATGTATCCCCCACCCAAAAGCTCCGCCTATGTGTTGTGCGGGAATATCACCCAGGTGACCCCGGCCGCCAACTACCCGGGAGGCGGGGGCGGCAACGGACTCCGGTTCTGGGACGGAGACGGCAACAACTCGCACAGCGCGTTTCCTGAAGTCTTCTTTCCCTCTCCCCAGAAGGAACTGTGGTTCCGGTGGTACATGCGGTATCAGCAGGGCTACGTGTGGAACCCGCTTAACTATGCAAAACACTTATACGTATGGTCGGCAGCGGGAAGCTCCTCGAGCAATGGCGCCATACCGGAATTTGCCTGGGCAAACAACTACCGCATTTACGCGGAGGCGCCCAGCGGCGGCACGTCTTATAGCGGCAACACCGGCTGGCAGTCCCTGTTCGGGACGGCAAGCGACGGGAGCTGGCACTGCTACGAGATTCACATCAAAATGGACACGAATCAGGCAAACGGCATAGCGGAGATGTGGCTCGACGGCGTCAACCAGTTCAGCGTCACAAATGCAAATTTTTCCGGTGGTAACGGCACGGCCGCCCAGGGATGGCTCTATGTCGATATCAAGTCGAACCAGTCGAGCCCGTCAAACGGGACATGTATGTACGTCGACTACGACGATATAGCGATCAGCACCACAAGCCGCATCGGCCCTATCGGCTCGACGTCGGCGGACAAGACGCCTCCGGCTGTCCCCACCAGTCTAATGGCGACCGCGGCCTCCTCCTCGCAGATCAACCTCGCCTGGACTGCCTCTACCGACAACGTGGGCGTCACGGGTTACTATGTCTTCCGGGGAGGCGTCCAGATCGCGACCACACCCAACACGTCCTACCACGATACTTCGCTCTCTCCCGATACAACCTATAGCTATACGGTATCCGCCTATGACGCGGCGGGGAACAAATCGGCCCAATCGACCGCGGCCTCCGCAACCACCACCGTGGCAAAAGACACGCAGCCTCCCACTGTACCCACAGGCCTGGCTGCCAGTGTAATCTCTGCCACCCAGATCAACCTGTCGTGGAGGGCTTCGACCGACAACGTGGGTGTCACGGGTTACAACGTATACCGGAATGGGAGCCCGGCCGGCTCGTCCTCAAAAACCAGCTTCAGCGACACGGGTCTTTCGCCTTCCACCACCTATAAGTATACGGTGGCGGCCTATGACGCGGCCGGGAACACGTCGGCCCAGTGCGCACAGGTCTCGGCGACAACACCTGCGAAGGCCTCTACGGACACAACCCCTCCCTCGATCCCGACCAATCTGACGGCGACCGCGGCCTCCTCCACGCAGATCAACCTCGCCTGGACCGCCTCGACCGACAACGTGGGCGTCACGGGCTACAATATCTACCGGGCCGGCACAAAGGTCGGAAGCACCGCCGCCACATCATACAGCGACACGGGTCTTACACCGTCGACGACTTATAGCTACACGGTGGCCGCATATGACGCCGCGGGGAACGTGTCGGCGCAGTCGACAGCCGCTTCCGCGGCCACGACCGCAAGCTCCTCGACGCTCCTCTTCGAGGAGGATTTCAACGACAACAATTTTACCGGCAGGGGCTGGTACGATAGCACCGACGTAGTGGTCACCACGGCCCAGCACATTCCGGGGAGCACAAGCTCCGCCCAGTTTCACTACCTGAAAGGCGCGACCACGCCGACTTCCGGCGGGGCCATGAGGAAGCTCTTCGCCCCCACGAGTACCATCTACGTGGGCTACCACGTCATGTACAGCACAAACTGGGTAGGCTCCGGCGTTTCCTATCATCCCCATGAGTTCATGCTCCTTTCGACCAAGGACACTGACTATGATGAGCTCTCTTTTAACTACCTTGCAACTTACATCGAGCAGAACGCGGGGATACCACGCATCATTATCCAGGACGGGCAAAACATCAACCAGTCGCAGATTAACGTGAATCTCCTAAACGTCAGCGAAAACAGGGCCGTTGCGGGCTGCAACGGGTCGAGCGACTCCTACCCGGCCGGTGAGTGCTATGTCGGCTCTGGCTCGACGTACTACAACGGCAAGACGTGGAACGCGGGCAGCGTCTATTTTCAACCTACGCCCGGTCCGTATTATATGAACAACTGGCACTTCGTCGAGGTCTACATGAGCCTCAACAGCATCCAGAACGGAAAAGGCGTGGCCGACGGCCTGATAGAGTACTGGTACGATGGCACACTCATCATGCAGGAAAAGAATGTCATGTTCAGGACAGGGGAATATCCGAATATGCAGTGGACGCAGTTCGACATTGCCCCTTACATCGGCGTCGGCTCACCGGTCGATCAGTATTTCTGGATCGACAATCTCAAGGTGGCTACCGGAAGGTAACAAAAGGCCGTCCCGGGCCGGGCCGACCGGCCCGGGACTTCAATTACACCTGATTCTCTGCACCGCTTTCAAAAGACCAGACAAGCTCCCATATCCGTCCCACCAGGATCGCGACTGAAAAGACGGGCAAAATCCACACACAGCGGGGCCATCTGTGAGACGCAACTCGACAATTGACTGCATCCGTGTTTTTGCGATTATGATGGTGATCTTTGTCCATGTGGAAGGCGCGCACATTCCTTTGGGGCCGGTGGCGAAGTTCATAAACCATATGCGCTTTGCCATTGCCTTTTTCATGATCGTCGCCGGGTACCAGTGGGGCAGAAAGATTCGTGCAGGCGCGGCCATGCGCCGTGTATACGTCAGCCAGACTTCCCTCATCCTGAAGATGTTTGTGTTCTGGTCGCTGGTCTACCTCGTTGTCCCGCTCAACGTGCAGGACATATCGGGCTACATGCACATGTTTTCGGCACACGGCGCGCTATCCCTGCTCAAAATCCCTTATTGGCATCTTCGGAGTGCGATCGAAGAGCAGGGGAATCCTGCAGCGGGGGCGCTCTACGTTTTTCTTATCGCGGGCACAAAGCACCACTTATGGTTCTTCATGGCCCTGGCGTGGGCGTCTACGATAACTGCACTGCTGCTGAAATGGAAGCGCGAGAAATGGCTCATGTGGGGCACCGCCGGCCTCTACCTGTTAGGGGTCTTTTCCCCGTTGGTGTCCGCGGCTTTCCCCGGTTATTTCATTTCTTTCAGCATGAAGTGCGCCCTATTCTTCGGCACTTTCTTCTTCTTCGTGGTCGGCCTGCGGCTCTCCTCGGCCACGTCCGCTTTCAGCCTGAAGGCGGCCATCGCCCTTCTTTCGGCAGGCGTGGCGGTGCACACGGTCCGTACGTTTGTGCCGGGAGATCGTTTCGCCGCCGCTATCGTCCAATCTTTCGTGGAAATGACGCTCGGGACCGGCTGCGTATGGCTTGCCCTGGCACGCCCATCCCTCGGGGCTCGCTCTATCCTCCCGTCTCTGGGGCCATATGTTTTGGGAATTTACGTCATGCATCCTATCTTTATAGGCTTTTTCAAGCCTCTCGCGTACCGCATGCCCGGCGGCATTCGGGACCTGGCGTTTCCGGTTATCGTATTTCTGTCTTCCTTGCTTGCGGCGATGGTTCTGCAAAAAACCAGAGTGCTGAGAACATTCGTCAAAAGCTCCAGAACCACGGGACCCAATGAGCGAGGAGCACGGTCGCCTGGCCTTGCGGCTCGCGCGATGAGACGGCTGTCGAACGCATAGATAAAGGAGATGCTTATGTGCGGTATCTTCGGAATAGTAGGTGATGCCCCTCTCGAAGCACAGCTCGGGCGCTCGCTCGCGACACTGAGCCATCGCGGCCCGGACAGCAGCGGGACCTTCGTCGCGCCCGGCATAGGGCTCGGCCACCGACGCTTGAGCATCATAGACCTGGAGGGCGGAACACAGCCCATGTTCAACGAAGACCGCACCAAATGCGTTGTCTTCAACGGAGAGATTTACAATTTCCCGGAGCTGCGGAGCGAGCTGCTCTCATCAGGTCACCGCTTCGCCACGAGGAGCGATACCGAGACGATCCTTCATGCCTACGAAGAGTGGGGAGAAGCGTGCGTCGAGCGCCTAGCGGGCATGTTCGCATTCGCCATATGGGATGGGACGGACAAGACGCTCTTTCTGGCGCGGGACCGCCTGGGCATCAAACCGCTCTTCATCGCGGATTACGGCGGCCGGTTCTATTTCGCCTCTGAAATCAAAGCTATCCTCGCCGACCCGGCTTTCCCGAGGCATATGGACCATACAGGGATCGCCTGCTACTTTTCCCTGTCCTACATTCCGGCGCCCCTGACCGTCTATTCCGACATACAAAAGCTTCTACCGGGGCATACCCTGACCCTGCGCGACGGCCGGGCGCGTCTCAGACAGTATTGGGATATCCGCTATTGCCCTGATAGGGAGAGGAGCGAGGCGAGCACCATCGAAGAGATGATGGCGCTCCTCACGGGCGCGGTCAAGAGCCACCTGGTAAGCGATGTGCCCATAGGCGCATTCCTGAGCGGGGGGGTGGATTCGAGCGCAGGTGTTGCCCTGATGAGCAGATTCAGCACCCGGCCCGTCAATACCTTTTGCATCGGTTTTGGCGGGAACACGGGCAGCCACCTTGACGAGCGCGCATACGCGCGGATGGTGGCGGAGAAGTATGGGACGAACCACCGGGAATATGAAGTCAGGCCGGCAATATCGAGCCTCATCGACACCTTGGTCAGGGCCTTCGATGAGCCCTTCGCCGACGATTCCGCCATTCCTTCCTATTTCGTCTGCGGCGCGGCCCGCCAGGATGTGACGGTGGCCCTTTCCGGCCTCGGCGGCGACGAGGCATTCGCGGGATACGAGCGATATCTGGGGATGAAATTGAGACGGCTCTACCGAAGAATACCCGCCCTTTTCCGGGAAAACATCATCAGGTATGCCGTTGAAGCGCTTTCTGAGGCTCGTGGCGGACATTACACGGTGAACCACATGAAGCGTTTTGTCCGGTCGGCATCCCTTCCTGCCGATCAATCGTATTATGGCTATCTGAGCATCCTTAATGACAGGATCGAAAACACCTTCTTTTCCGACCCCGCCGCATTCCGACCTCATCTCCAGGCATGCCGCGACACGATCTCCGGCTACTTCAACAGCGACTGCGTCTCCGGCAGTGCGGATTCTCTCGACAGGGCTTTTTACTGCGACATGAAAACCTATCTGCCCGAGGATATCCTTGCGGTAACGGACAGAATGAGCATGCACCATGCCCTGGAGGTGCGCGTTCCCTTCCTGGATCACAAATTTCTGGAGTTCTGCGCCACCATCCCCCCTGAAATGAAGATCAAGGGGCTCGCAAAGAAGCGCCTCTTGAAAAGGGCGGTAGCCCCTTTTCTGCCAAAAGAGATACTATCCCACCGCAAACAAGGGTTCGTGGGGCCCATGACCATGTGGCTCAAGAAGGATTTAAAGTCTTATGCCCTGGAGGTGCTCTCCAAGAAAAGCCTGGACAAACACGGCCTCATAAACTACAGGACGATCACGCAGGTTATGGACGAGCATTTCTCCGGCAGAGAGATACACGATACCCTGATCTGGGCCGCCCTCATGTTCCAAAGATGGTTCGATCTCTACATCGAGCAGGCATTACCCGGCAACACTGCCCCGGAACACGCTGAAGGCCGTTGTACGGCAGCGTGAGTGACCCGCCTAGTCTATCCGTGAAGGAGACCAGACATGTTCATGAGAACCCTGGACAAAATTGCTCCGTATGCGGAATATCTTCGACTGCCTTCCGCCCTCAGAAGAGAATTCCGAAAGGATCTCAGAGATCTGCGGGCAGGCGATCCCGGTGCAAAGAGGGCTGTCGACCTTGGGGTCCAATGGCTTTTCCGTGCGCAGGACCGCTCGGCATCAGGGGACGGCGGAGTCGCTCGGCACTTCGAGATCGTTCTGGGCTGGGGCAGTTCTTATCCCGAAACCACCGGGTACATTATCCCCACCCTGCTCGATTACGCCCGCGCATTCAAAAAACAGGAGGCCAGGGCCAGGGCGCGCCGGATGGTCGATTGGCTCGTCTCTATTCAGCTCCCCGACGGCGGGTTTCAGGGAGGCGTCATAGGCTCGCGACCCGGGAGACCCGTCATTTTCAATACGGGCCAGATATTGCTCGGCCTGGCAGCCGGGGTGCGGGAATTCGGAGACGCCTACCGGGACGAGATGATGCGGGCGGCAGACTGGCTCGTAAAGACTCAGGACCCCGATGGCTGTTGGCGAAAGTACCCGACTCCCCTCGCAACGGCAGGGGAGAAATCATACGAGACACATGTGGCGTGGGGTCTCTTCGAGGCGGCCCGCCTCCAACCAGGAAGGGGGTATGGCGAAGCCGGTCTGAGGAACGTCTATTGGGCGCTCACGTGTCAAAGGGATGATGGGTGGTTCGAAAAATGCTGTCTCACCGACCCTTCCAGACCGTTAACCCACACCATAGGCTACGCCTTGAGAGGACTCGTGGAAGCCTACAGGTTTTCCCGCGACGATCGTCTGCTGAAGGCATGCGTCAAAACCGCGGATGGATGGGCGAGAATGGTCAGGGAAGACGGATTCCTCGCCGGGCGGTTTTTCCCGGGCTTCAAGCCTGCCGTCTCCTGGTCTTGTCTCACGGGCAGCGCGCAACTCAGTTGCTGCTGGCTAATTCTCTACGGAATAACAAGGGCGGAAACCTACAAGGATGTCGCCCTGAAAGTAAACCGCTTTCTCAGGCGGACCCTCGATACAGCGGGGCCGCCTGACACGCGGGGCGCATTGAAGGGTTCCTTCCCGGTGTTCGGTGATTATTGCAGGTACCAGTATCCCAACTGGAGCACAAAATTCCTTATCGATGCGCTCATGCTCGAGCTCGCTTCCCCGAATAAGCCCGCCTGGGCCGGCGTGGTCCGGCCGGACCACAACGATCCGAAACAAATGGAGTGGCTCAATGCGTCAGTTTCTTGAGGGGCGGCAAAAATACGGCCGCCTGCGCTATTCATACAGGCTGCTGGCCAAGCAGGCAGAAAAGTTGTTCTCCCGCCTGGATAAGAATGCCCTCATTACCGCGTTTCGCGAACTCGGGATCAAAGGGGGCGACAAGGTTTTCGTGCACGCGTCGATGAACAGGATGGGTTACGTCGAGGGCGGGGCGGAGACGGTGATTACGGCCCTGATGGAGGCTGTGGGCCGCCGGGGGTCGATATTCATGCCCGCTTTCCCTATGACCGGATCGATGGAAAGCTACCTTAAGAGCGGCTCCCTCTTCGATGTGAGGACGACGCCATCACAAATGGGCGTGATATCTGAAACTTTCAGGAGACGGGATGGCGTGCTCAGAAGCCTCCATCCCACAAGCTCCGTGGCCGGTTGGGGAAAGGACGCGGAATGCTTCCTCTGCGACCATGAGAAATCGCTCACCCCCTTCGGTCCCGACACGCCTTTCGGCCGTGCGGCGCAGTGCGTGGACACGTATATCCTTATGCTGGAAACGCACGTTCACAGCCTGCTCCACCACTTGCAGGAAAGGGCCGCGTTTCCCAATCTCTTTCTCTCCGGCGTCAAACGGATCCCCGTCATCGGGTGGAACGGCGATCAAGAGATGGTCTCCACCAGGGTAATGCGCCCCCGCACTCCCTACTTCGTCGCAATTCCGTCGTCCCGGCCGGACAGATGCACCTGGGTCATGCTTCATGACTTCGGGCTTATCTTCCCTCGCCGCCGTCTAGGTGAAATCATGGAGATGGGGTACCTCCTCGACGGCTATCCGGGCCTTCTTTCAAGAAGAGAGCGCCTGGAAGGGGCGGGCATCTTGCGCTCCCTGAGGGTCGGAAAGGGCGAGGTCGGACTGCTTCATATACAAGGGTTCTTAAGAGCGGTAGAACCCGAGCTGCGGGGTCTCCTGGCAAGATTCTCGCACTGCTATGATGCCGATCGGATCGATGCCCTCAATCTCCCCTATTCATAAAACCCATGGAAATCCTTTTCCTCATACTCCTGTTCTTGACCGTCTACTCCTTCGCGGTATATCCGGCGGCCCTGCTCGTCATCTCCCGGCTCGTTCGTCGTCCGTGGGAAAAGGGGGAGATACGACCGGCAGTCACGGTTATCGTCTCAGCCCATAATGAAGAGGCGGTGATAGCTCGGAAAGTGCGAAACTGTCTCGCCCTCGACTACCCCGAAGCCGACCTTGACATCATCGTTGTCTCCGACGGGTCGACGGACAGGACCGACGAAATCGTCTCCTCTATGAAGGACCGCCGCGTCACCCTGGCCGTTTTTCCGCGGTCGGGCAAGACAGCGTGCCTCAACAGGGTCGTCCCCTCCGCCCGCGGGGAGATATGTGTCTTTACCGACGCGAATTCCATGTTCCCTCCCAACGCCCTCGCAACCGCAGTCAGAAGCTTCAAAGATCCGATAGTCGGGGCCGTCACGGGATGGACGGAATACGTGGAGCCGGAAAACGGGAGCAGCGTGACGGGGCTCTACTCCAGATTTGAGCGATGGATGAAGTGCCGGGAAAGCCTCGCAGGCTCCTGCGTGGGGGCCGACGGCGCCATTTTCGCAGTCCGCAAGGGCCTTTTCCGGCCTTTGCGAGAGGATGACATTAACGATCTCGTTATCCCCTTGGACGTCCTGAGGGCGGCTAAAAGAGTAGTGATGGATCCAGGGCTTTTTTGCTATGAACGACCGGTCTCGGCGGCCTACGGCGAGTATAGGCGTCAGGTAAGGATCACGGCCAGAACGCTCACGGCGCTGCGGAGGAACCTGGCGTGCGCGAACCCTTTCCGGTTTGGCCTCTTTTCTTTCTTCCTCATAAGTCACAAGTGGATGAGATTGACGTTTCCCTTTTTCATGGTCGGCGCTACGGCAGCCTGTGCCTTTCTTTACAACGGCCCCGGCTTCTTCAAAGTGTTTCTTTGGTTTCAAGGGCTCACGGCCGTTGTGGCCATATACGGACTGATGCGGAAAACGGAGAACCGCCTCATAGGCATCATAGCTACTTTTCTGCTTACCGCCCTTGCACATCTCGCCGGCTGGGTCCGCATGATGCGGGGGGCATCGGACATCATTTGGCTGCCAAGACACTGAGGGATAAGGCGATGAAGGATCCTCGACGGAAAAGAAGGGGCTGCCCTGAAACCCGCGAAACGCACCCAAGGAGGATGACGTGGAACAAAATCTCGGCCCAAGGGACGTGATCAATCTGTTCTTTAAACACAAAGGCAAGATAGTTGGGCTTTTCTGTCTGGCAGCCGCTGCGTCGTACGGCGTCTCGACAATCATCCCGAGGCCTTACGTCGCAAAGGCAGTCATCATGGTCAATCCAGGAAGAGAGTCCACCCCTATCTCCGAGGTTGGGGAGACCAGGCCGCCGGGACCGACCCCGGAGACAATCATCAATACCGAGATGCGGTTGATTGCCGGACGGGAGCTGACCAGGAAAGTGGTGAGCGCCATAGGAGTCGACAAGCTCTACCCCCGGTTGGCGCAGAGGAACCTCTCGGCAAACGCGGCGCAGGAGTTGGCCGCCATCGACCTCGGCAAGGATATGAAGGTGCAAAAAGTCGCCGGGAGCAATCTGATCGAGGTCGATCTCCAGCACGAGGATCCCCACATAGCGGCAAAGGCATTGTCGATCCTTGTCGAAGGGTTGAAAGACCGCCACCTGCAGGTGTTCAGTACACTCAACTCCGGATTCCTGCAAGAACAGCTCAAGTCGTACGAGGAGAAGCTCCGGAATTCCCAGCGTGCTCTCGGCCGCTTCAGGCAGGAACACCAGCTCGCGAGCGAAGAACAAGGAGAGGCTCTGGTCACCAAGCGGGCCGATGTGGACTCGACGCTCACCCAGGAGACGGGCAGGCTGGCTGAATTGCAGGAGAAACTGGAATTCCTCAAAACCAGGCCCGGCGTCTACTTCACCAGCGCCAGCGAGCCTGAGGAACCAGATCAACCTGCTCCGTAGAAAGGAACAGGAACTCAGCCAAAAATACCGTGACGACAGCCAGCCTTTGATCGCCCTCAGGAACGACATCAAGGTGGTAGAAAGGCAGTTGAAAGAACAGGAAGACAATTTACGCGCTGCGGAATGCTTCAAGGTAGAGTCCGAGATTAAGCCGCTCCAGCTCAAGATCGCCAACCTGAGAAACCAGGTCCGGCAGGTGGACGGCGAGACCCTGACATTCGGCAGGAACAGTGTAGAACTGCAAGACCTCAAACGAGAGGTTGCCGCCAATGAGGCCAACTATGAGATATATCTCAAAAAGGTTGAGGAGGCGCGGATCTCGGAGAACATGGATGAGCGGAAAATCACAAATATCACGATCGTCCAGCAGCCGTCGGTCCCTGTTATACCCGACGCGCAGAAGAGGCAGAAGGTCTTGAGTATGGGACTTCTTTTGTCGCTGGCGCTCAGTTTTGGCGCCGCCTTCATCTTTGAATTTCTCCCCCGGACCTTTTCGACGCCGGAATCCGTCGAAAGAAGACTGAACGTCCCTGTCCTCGCAACGCTCGAACACAGAAAACTCAAGGAGGTGTGACGTGAAAAGACTGGCGCTTCTGCTCGTAATCGCGTGTATACCACTTGCCTGCTCTCCAATTGCAATTAATACGACCGATCACCGACTGCTTGACACGGAAGCAAGGATTTCATCCCAGCCGGAGTACAGGATCGGGGTGGGCGATGAGCTCGACATCAAGTTCGCCTATAACCCCGAGCTTAACGAGCGCCTTCCCGTAAGACCGGACGGCCGTATCTCCGTGCCCCTCGCCAAGCAGATAAAGGCGGCAGGACTCACCACGCAAGAACTGGAGGACTTTCTTTGCAAAAAGTACGCGACCGAGCTGAAGAGGCCCGAGGTGACGGTGATCGTGCGCGGCTTCAACGCGCAGAAGGTATTTGTCGACGGAGAGGTCATCAGGCCGAGTCTCGTCCCTCTCATGGGACCGCTGACCGCCCTTCAGGCCATAGCTCAGTGCGGCAGTTTTAAGGACACCGCACGCCTTTCCGAGGTGATCGTGATACGCAGGACGCAGGAGAAACCGGTTGTCACCATTCTGGATATGAGAAAGGCCCGCGACAACAGCGACAGCAGCCAGGACATATTGCTGATGCCCTTCGACATCGTCTACGTGCCGCGCTCCAAGATCGCCAATGTCGACCTCTTTGTAGACCTGTACATACGTCGCATGATCCCGTTCCCGCTGCCCGCGGTCATCCCCACGCCGTCCTACGTCTACCCGGCCACTGCACCGGTGTACTAACATGTATCTCAACTTTTACCGATTGGCCAAGGAACCCTTTCACGTCACGCCGGACCCTGAATTCCTGTTCCTTAGCGAGAGTCATAAGCAGGCGTTGGCGGCCATTATCTATGGCGTGAAAGAAAGAAAAGGCTTCGTCACGATCACGGGGCCCGTGGGCGCCGGTAAAACCACCATTCTCCGCACGTTCCTGAAGCAGTCGGACCCGGCCCGGTTCAAGATCATCTATGTCTTCGACCCGGCGGTGCCTTTCTCCACGCTCGTCGCCAATCTTTGCCGTGAATTCGAGGTGACGCCCACGCCCGACAATGTCCCCCATATGACGGAAATGCTCTACCTCGCCCTTGCCGATCAGTACAGCAAAGGCCGCACGGTCGTGCTGGTAATCGACGAGGCACAGAACATGCCCATCGCGACGTTGGAAAGGTTGAGAATGCTTTCAAATTTCGAAACGACCGAGGACAAGCTCGTGCAGATTGTCCTTGCCGGGCAGCCGGAACTGGAGGATCTGTTTAGGATACCGTCCCTCAGACCCGCTGAGGCAAAGGAGGGCCATACGCGCAGCCATCTCCCCTCTCACAAGGCAGGAAAGCATCAACTATATGGAATATCGGCTCTCAAAAGCCGGGGCGGCCAATAACGGCATTTTCAAGAAAACGGCCCTGGAGATCATCGCGAAGCGGGCCCGAGGCATACCCAGGACCATCAACATCATTTGTGATAATGCACTGGTCACTGGCTATGCGTATCAAAGAATGCCTATCGACGCCGCTATAGTCCTGGAAGTCATCAAAGACATGGAAGGCGGGCGGGGGTGGGTCCTCAAAAAGTCACGATTCATAACCACAGCAGCGGCCATGGCAGGATTGTGTGTCGCGGGCACTTTCATGCTCGGTCCTACTCCTCTTGCCGTCTTCAGCGGACAGGAGCGGCTGCCGGTTTCTCCTCCCGCCGACACACAAAAGCCCTCGCAGTCTACGACCCGTACAGACGGTGCGAGGCCGGTAAACGCCGTCATGCCGGAAAGCGTCGCCGCAAATATCAGGACGGGCAGCGGAGTGACCAGAGTTGTCAAAAAGGGCGACACGATGATCGCTCTGGTCCAGGACGTGTACGGCGCCTGGGGGTCAAAACGAATTGCTTTGCTCCTCGGCAGGATAAAGAAGAGTAACCCGCACATCAAGAACGTGAGCTTCATTCTGGAGGGACAGGAAGTATTCTTCCCGGACGTCAAACACGAAACAATGGAGGCCCCCCAATGAGCAAACTGTACGAGGCGCTTGAAAATGCCAGCCGCGAGCGGGAAATGCTGGAGACGGCCAAAATGCCCCTGGTCCCTCCATCCGGGTCTCCAAACTGGAAATGCGACATGGAGATGATGGGTCTTTACCAGGCGATGGATACGGCCCTCGGCAGGAAAAGAAATCGGGTCGTCCAATTCATCGGCACACAGACAGGGGAAGGCTGCTCGACGATAGTGCGTGACCTTGCCCTCGCGGCAGCCGCAAAACTGGACAAGTCGGTGCTTCTTCTCGATCTTGACGTCCGGCCTTCATATAGCGACGTGACCACCGACGTCACATTTCAATATCACCTGGAAAAGCTCAGTCTCCAGGCCGGCCCCGCTCGATAAGGCGTTCTGCCGGACGGAACAGGGAAATCTCACCATAAGCACCTTTTCCCCACACTCTGACCCTATCCTCGCCCTCCATGACATGTCCCGCGACAATGCCTTGTGGGAGGGGTTGAGAGAGCAGTTCGGCCTGATCCTGATCGATACCCCGCCGGCCGCTGTCTCGCCCATGGGGTTCTCCCTCCTCGGAAGGTGCGACGGGGTTGTCCTCGTGATAAGAGCGGAGCAGACGCAATGGCCGGCGGCGCTGAAGGTAAAGGAAAAGATTGCCCGGGAGGGCGGCAGGATAATCGGAGCGGTCTACAACGACCGGCGCCACTATACTCCCGGCTGGTTACGCAAATACCTATAAGAGACGAAACAACCCACCGGCGCCGTATGCTGCACACTTATTGACAATTCCGATCTCTATGATATACTAAACCCGACGTGGGGCTGTAGCTCAGCTGGGAGAGCGCATGACTGGCAGTCATGAGGCCGAGGGTTCGATCCCCTTCGGCTCCACCAATTTTCTCAAGGCTTTTCGCCCCTCTGTATTGGTGTTGATCGGGTCATCAGAAGGATTCTTGAAGATCGCCGAGCGAGTATGGCGGGCTTTCATCCTCCATACCGCGCAACGCCGACGAGAGAGAAAATACGGACCAATCCCTGTCCTCGGCCCTCGCTTTCAGGTACCCCACGAAGTCGAGCACCTCTGCCTTTTTAGACTCCGGTAAATCCTGTATTTCCCTCATGATCTTGTCTTCAGGACTCATTCTCTCCTCACCTTGCCATTTATGATATGTCGCCCCGCGCCCTCATTGGGGGCGAAGCGATAAGCTATTCTTCCGACGCTAAAGCAACCTCAGTTCTGCATAACGCAACGCCTGGCTGATATCCTCTTTTTCCAAATCGGGATATGCTTCGAGAATTTCCTCTGCGGACATACCTGCCGCAATCTGCTTCAGGATTATGGAGACTGTTATTCTCATACCCCGGATTGTCGGCTGGCCGAGGCATATCTCCGGATCGATGGTTATGCGGTCCAACCGGGCCATATATTTTCCTCCTTCGGTTATCTCTCCATTCCTTTCAAGACCCTGTCAATATTATACGTCCTCCTTCGAGAACTTTTCTATTTCCGATTCAACCATCACCATGAACACGCCCATCCGTACTCACCGCTGCTTTCTTTCGGGCACCAGACGCATCCGACCCGCCCGGCCGCAGCTTCAATACCGGCGAGCGGGTACCTCTTTCTGCGACCCTCCTGCTCTTTGGTCCGGGCCTCGTGGGTCTTACGGCAATAAGGAGAAGGTTCGGAAAGTAATACCGAAGTCTTTGTATTGACTTTGATTCCGCATTTATTATACTATTACCCTGATGGGCGGTTAGCTCAGTTGGTTAGAGCGCTGGTCTCACATACCAGAGGCCGTAGGTTCGAATCCTATACTGCCCACCATTTCTCTTAATCGAGGCGATTATGTCCGGACACAGCAAGTGGAGTACCATCAAGCACAAAAAAGGTGCCGCTGATGCTCGGCGTGGAGCGATTTTCACAAAACTGATCAAGGAAATTACTACGGCTGCAAGAATAGGCGGTGCAGACGCCGAAGCCAATCCGCGGCTTCGCGTTGCCGTGGTTAAGGCAAGAGCGGAGAATATGACAAAAGAGAACATCGAGAGGGCCATAAAGCGAGGCACGACCGCGGCTGAAGGCGGCGAGATGTATGAAGAATATACGTATGAAGGGTACGGACCCTCGGGTGTGGCAGTGCTTGTGGAGACCCTCACGGACAACAAGAACAGGACGACCGCGGAAGTGCGCCACATCTTTTCGCGCTACAACGGCAACCTCGGAGAGGCTGGGAGCGTGGCCTGGATTTTCAGCAAGAAGGGATATATCTCTTTCGATAAACAGAGCGTGGATGAAGACAAGCTGATGGAGATCGCCCTCGATGCCGGGGCAGAGGACGTGAAGGAGGATGAGGGCACGCTTGAGGTCCTCACCGACGTCTCACAGTTTGAGGCCGTAAAAAGAATCTTCGATCAGCACGACATGAAATATCAGGAAGCGCAGATCGAGATGATTCCGCAGACATCCGTAAAGCTCGAAGGCAAGAGCGCAGAGACCATGCTCAAGCTGATGGAGACCCTCGAAGATTCAGAGGACGTACAGAACGTACACGCAAACTTCGACATTTCTTTGAAGGAGATGGAGAGACTCAGTCAATAGTTGGGGTTCAGCACCCCCTCCACGAGCAAAGCTCGCGGAGCCTCCCCGCTCAACTCGCTTCGCTCGGTTATTGGGGTTCAGCACCCCCTCCACGAGCAAAGCTCGCGGAGCCTCCCCGCTCAACTCGCTTCGCTCGGTTATTGGGGTTCAGCACCCCCTCCACGAGCAAAGCTCGCGGAGCCTCCCCGCTCAACTCGCTTCGCTCGGTTATTGGGGTTCAGCACCCCCTCCACGAGCAAAGCTCGCGGAGCCTCCCCGCTCAACTCGCTTCGCTCGGTTATTGGGGTTCAGCACCCCCTCCACGAGCAAAGCTCGCGGAGCCTCCCCGCTCAACTCGCTTCGCTCGGTTATTGGGGTTCAGCACCCCCTCTGATTACTTTTTCTGCCCGAAAAGTCCGGTGCTTTCATGGCGTGCAGCCCTACGCGGCACGTGGAGATGGTCATTGGCCTTATCGGAAGTCTTTCTGCCCTGGGACGTGCGTATGAGGAAACCAATTTTCAGCAGATAGGGCTCGACCACCTCCAGGAGCACGTCCGTTTCCAGTTGCAGGGTCGCAGCCAGGGCCTCTATGCCCGCAGGCCCGCCTTTGTAATTGAAGATAATGGTTTTGAGCAGCTTCCTGTCCAGCTCACTTAACCCGCACTCGTCGATGCCTTCAAGCGCCAGGGCCTCGACGGCCACCGACGCTGTAATGACGCCTGCAGCCCGCACCTCAGCGTAGTCGCGCACGCGCTTCAGGAGCCTGTTGGCTACCCTCGGTGTGCCCCTCGATCTTCTCGCTATCTCGTAGGCCCCTTCCTCATGGATAGGGACCTTCAATATAAGGGCTGACCGCTTCACGATGCGGACCAGGTCCTGCTCCTGATAAAAATCAAGGTCCCTGACGATGCCGAATCGCTCTCTGAGGGGCGACGATAGAAGACCTGCTCTCGTCGTGGCGCCTATGAGGGTGAAGCGCTCGAGCCGATACCGGTGCGTACGGGCATGAACGCCCCGGTCGAATATGAAGTCCACGGCAAAGTCCTCCATGGCCGGGTAGAGAAATTCCTCGACGATCTTCGGTATCCGGTGTATCTCGTCGATAAAGAAGATGTCCCCTTTTTCCATATTCGTCAGGAGCCCCATGAGGTCTCCCCCTTTTTCCAGCGCCGGTCCCGAAGACGTCACGATCTTTGTGTTCATCTCGTTTGCAATGATATGGGCCAGCGTCGTCTTCCCGAGACCAGGCGGCCCGTTAAGCAGGATGTGCTCCAGCGATTCCCCTCTTTTAAGGGCCGCTTCAATCGCTATCTTTAAGGTTTCAACCGCCTTTTCCTGTCCTACATATTCGGAGAGCGCCCTCGGTCGCAGGCTGAGGAAGTCCTCTTCATTTCCGGCCTTTTCCTCCCTTTCTTTCTCCAGGGACTGGTCCGATTCGTCATATATCATTTCTTTTGGCCCTTGTACACTTCTTCAAACAGCTCTTCCGACGTGCTTATGGAAGGTCTCCTCTTCATGGCCTCCTCTATCATCTTCCGCGCCTCCCCCGGCTTGTGACCGAGTTGGCTCACCAGCACGCCCCCGACCTCTATCTTGAAATCTTCCGGCGTCTCCGCGGGCAGCTCCTCTTCGGGGATGAGCGCGTACTTTGCCGCCTTTCCTTTGAGGGCGGCGATAATCTTCTCCGCCTTTCTTTCCCCTATCCCCTTCAACTGCTTCAGGTCCTTTACCGCCTTCTCTTCTATGGAGCGCGCTATCTCTCGGGCCGGCCTTGTCAATGCCCTGATTGCAAGTGCGGGTCCTATATCCTCCACAGATATGAACAGTTCGAAAAACTCCTTGTCCAGCTCCGTCCTGAAGCCCACGAGCACGGGTTTCGGCTGCCTTTCCGACTGGTTGAAGGAAATATAGAGTTTTAGCGCATCCTCTGTTTTCACGGTTCTGCGGATCTCGTTCATCACGTATCCCGGGATGAGTACCTCATACCCGACGCCGCCGACGCCCAGAGTGATCTTATCGGCGTATATTTTTTTCAACACCCCTTCCAAGTATGATATCATCTTTCCCCCGATAGCTCCTGTAAAAAACCGTGAGAGCAACTGCAAGGGCATCGGCGGCGTGAAAAGATTTCACTTTTCCGATCCCGAGCACCCGCCTTGTCGCTTCCCTGACCTGCATCTTCGTGGCAGCGCCGTAAGCTGCCAGCGCATTCTTTACCTCTCGCGGCGTTACCTCGATGACGGCAATGTCGTTCTGGACAACGGCCAGATAAATGACGGCCATCACTCCGCCCAGCATCATGCCGGCTTTAGGATACCGCACCAGCGAGAATATATTCTCGACCGCGACGACCTCCGGCCTCAACTCCTGCATCAACCGGCACAGGTCATTATGGATTTGAAATAACCGCTGAGAGATATGGTGCTCGGGAGAAGTCCTGATGGAGCCGCACTTGTTCAGAGACACCTTCGATGCGCCCCCGCAGGTAATGGCGCCGAACCCCATGCCGGCCAACCCTGGGTCTATGCCGAGAATGACCATCGATGCGGTGCACCCTTCGCCCTTTCCTCTGCCATGGCAATGAGGTCGATCAACATTTCTTCAATAGGACTTTTTTTTCCGAATGCGACTCGGCATGCGGCATAAACGCGGGCCCAGGGCTCGCTTCAGGAGAGGTTGACGCGCTTGACCTCTCCTTTCTCTCCGGTAAAATCGATATCTTTCCCGTTGTAGAACAGTTTGACGCCCGCGGCGTTGCCGATGAGCAGATCGAAGCTTTCTTTCGCGCTCAACATGACAACCTCCTCGCGGTTCAACATGAATTCTTTGCTTTCCGAGCCGTCAATGACAACCCTTACCCAAGTTCTTTCCTGACAGGCGATCATGAGCTTCTTAGGGTCAAGGACGACCTTCTCTTCGCTCCGGTCGTACGCGTTCTCCGACCGGTCCGCCGCGGCCACCGTCTGATATTCGCTCTCAGGCGTCCTATCCGACGGCTTCTCCGCACTCCGGTCGTAATGGCGCGTCGTATGGTCCGCCGCGGCCGCCTGCTGACTGCGCTGCGCCGCCTGATACGGAGGCCGCGCCACGCGCCCGGGTCTCTGCACGTTCAGAAAAATGAGAAACCCGATAAGGATGCCGGCCATGACCACCACACCGACCTTCCTTAAATCCCGCCGGTGCAGGAGTACCCCTTCCCGTGGTGCGGGCACACCCTGCCGCTCCCCTCGCAGCGCCTCCGGCGGATCCTTCGGCGTCAGCTCGGGTTTGACGAGGTCTAGTACATTCAGAAAAGACGCATACTGGGTAGTGTACCCCTTCACATAGATGAAGTCAGGCAAGCGCTGCCAATCCCCCGATTCAATGGCTGCTATTGTCGACTTCCTGATGAATAGCACAGCCGACACGTCTTCAAGGGTCAATCCCTTCTCAAGGCGAGTCGTTTTTAGCAACTGTCCGATCTTGTCAAGGTCAAAAGGCATTGCTTCCCCCCTTCCCTTTCTAAACCATCAGGCTTGCTGTTTACATTCTACAAATTATGTTTACCCGTGTCACCAAAAAAGTTCTCACATTTCCGGTACTCAACAGTTTTTCTTCACCTACTCCGGGTCCAGGTTGCCTCATGACTGAATATCAGCATGGTTTTGGTCGTCGTCAACCGTATTAGCCCTCGGGCATTCCTGACGCACATACTTTGTTTATCGCCGGTTTTACGATACAATGAAGTGTTCTTTCCAACATAATTCGTTGAGACAATGCTGGGAGCGGCGCAAACGATTGACAACGGACTTCAGATCATTTTACATTAGAGGCGCATGTTGCCTACAACGTATCGAGACTCGGGCGTCGACATAGATAAGGCGGACAGGCTGATCGGCAGCCTGAAAACGCGCATCCAGAACACCTTCAACCCGCACGTCCTCTCCCCTATCGGCGGCTTTGGGAGTCTCGTGGAGGTGCCTCAAGGCTACGCGGAGCCCGTGCTTGTCAGACTCAACGGACGGCGTCGGCACAAAGCTGCGGATCGCGTTCATGGCGGGCAAGCACGATACGGTCGGGATCGACCTCGTTGCCATGTCCGTGAACGACATTCTCACCCTTGGGGCAAAACCCTTGTACTTTCTTGATTATTTTGCGTGCGGCCGCGTCGACGAGGCCATCTACCGCGATGTCCTATCGGGGATATGCGCAGGTTGCGAACTCGCCGCGTGCGCTCTGGTAGGAGGTGAAACAGCAGAAATGCCCTCCTTTTATCCCGAAGGAGAATATGAGCTTGCAGGCTTTGCCACAGGGGTCGTGGAGAAGAAAAAGATCATCGACGGCTCGTCGATCAAGGTGGGGGACCGCGTGGTCGGTCTTGCCTCGAACGGTTTGCACAGCAACGGCTATTCCCTGGTGCGCAAGATATTCTTCGACCTGCACCACATGAAAGTTACCGAAAAGGTTGAGGCCCTCGGAGATCAGCCTTTATACCTGGAACTTTTGAGGCCCACAAGGATTTATGTCAAATCCATGCTGGCGCTTTTGGCGGACTTCCCCATAAAAGGGATGGCGCACATCACTGGAGGCGGTCTTCCCGGTAACGTGGCCAGGATAATCCCCGACGGATTATGCACCTCTATCACCCTGGACCCTCGCAGAGTCCCGCCGGTTTTCAGGCTCCTGCAAACAATGGGCAACGTGCCCGATGACGACATGCATGCCACCTTCAACATGGGGGTAGGCTTTGTCTTCATAGTGGGAGCGGCCGACGAAAGCGCAAGTCTCGCAAGACTGAAAGCGCTCGGGGAAGACGCCTTTCCACTGGGGTCCATTGAAGAGGTAGGGGAAGGACCCAAGGTCCGTCTTGCAATACCCGCGTAACCGCTGCCGCTCCGTAGCGTGCCCCATAATTCTGACAGGTGATCGCTATCGAAACACGGACCAACCCTAAGAATGATTTCTATTCGTTCAACAAATTCGTCCCTCTGGTGGACTGGATTTCCCACTACCGCGTAGGCTGGCTGCGAAATGATCTCATTGCCGGATTCACCGTGTGGGCGCTAATGGTGCCCACCGCCCTGGCCTATGCGGGTATCGCCGGCGTCCGTCCCGTGATCGGTCTGTATGCAGTGCCGCTGGCGCTCATCGGTTACGCAGTGTTCGGCACGTCCCGGTCGCTGGTCGTTGGACCTGATTCTGCCACAGCCCTGTTGTCGGCCCACACCGTGGGCCTTCTGGTAGCGCAAGGTTGCCCCGATTATCAGGCATTGACCTCGGCGCTGGCCCTGCTGGTAGGAGTATTTTTTTTGGGCTTCGGTGTCTTACGAATGGGCTGGCTGGCCAACTTCATCGCACAACCGGTAATGAAGGGTTTTGTTCAAGGTTTGGCCCTCGTCACCATCATGACCCAGTTGCCCAAGATGTGCGGCGTGAAAAGTGTGGCCGGCGACTTTTTTCAGCAGCTCTGGGCCCTCGCCCAGGAGTTGCCGAATACCCATCTTTTAACTTTGGCGGTGGGATTGGGCAGCATCCTTGTGCTGCTAACCCTGGCGCACTTTCTGCCAAGATTCCCCGCAGCCTTAACCGCCGTTATCGGCGCCGTTCTGACGGTCACTGTTTTTCACCTACACCAGCGGGGGGTAGCCATAGTGGGTGTCGTTTCCGCAAATTTCCCACCCATCGGTCTTCCGCGCCTATCCCCCTCGCACCTCCCCACCCTCATTCAGGGAGCTTTGGCCATCGTGCTGCTCAACTATTCAGAATCACTGGGAACTGCCAAGACAGCGGCCCTGGTAACGGGAGGGGAAATCGATCCCAATCAAGAATTAGTGGGTCTCGGCATGGCCAACCTCGGCTCAAGCCTCAGCTCCGGCTTCGTAGTGGCAGGCAGCCTGTCACAATCCGCAGTAAGCATGGGCGCTGGCGGCAAGACCCAGATGGCAGGGCTCTTCCATGCCATCCTCATAGCCCTCACTTTGCTCTTTTTGATGCCGCTCCTTAAGAATATGCCATATGCGGCGCTGGGCGCCATCGTAGTCGGGGCCATGATCAGGATGCTCGATTTTGGTTATTTTCAGCGACTGGGTGCCGTCAGCACGCTGGAATTAAGCTTTTCCCTGGCGGCTTTCCTCGGGGTGCTCATACTCGGTGTGCTTCCGGGCGTGGCGCTGGGGGTTGTGTTGTCCCTGGCGGGCTTGATCTATCATGCCAGCCATCCTTCCACTGCGGTGCTCGGCAAGACGCCGGGGCAGGATGTCTACCGCAACATCCGGCGGCGCCCCGAGGCCAAGACGATCCCCGGCCTGCTGATCTTCCGGCTCGACGGCGACCTGTTTTTTGCCAACGCCACCTATTGCGCCGAGCAGGTTAAACGTGCCATCCGCGAAGCAACGAAGCCGGTGCGGGAAGTATTGATGGATTATGAGACCATCAATTTTGTGGATACCACGGCGGCCGATATGATAGTAAAGCTCCAGGCCGAATTGGCAGGAATCGGCATCACCCTCTGTTTTGCCAGGGTGCGGGATTCGGTGCGGGAGATGCTGCGGCGCATGGGAGTGGAACGCGCCATCGGCGCGGATCATATTTATGATTCCGTCACCCAGGGAGTGCACGCGTTTTCCCGCCGCTATCCGATGCGTGCGCCGGCAGACCCTCCCGAGTCCCGGGAGTAAGCCTCGACCCTCCCGAAGGCTCCGCACAGGCGTCCGCCCGAGACTCCATCCCATGGCCGGCTCCGGAAAAACGGAATTCTTCTGAGGCGAGGATCTTAATACGCCGCTCCTTATCCTGATCGCGGCTCACGGATAAATTTTGTCACACCTTTATCGCAGTTTTGGTGTATACTCTTGAAAAGCGTTGGCGCCCATAGCCCAACTGGATAGAGCGTTGGACTACGAATCCAAAGGCTGTAGGTTCGAATCCTACTGGGCGCACCATTGAAACCCTTGAAAACACATGAGTTTTGCTGAATAGCCTTGACAGGTCATGTCACTTTACCAGTCCGATTGTAACCTTTTTGTCACCGTCACCGTTTTTTTGTAACTGTTGTAACTGTTCTGCGTTCCGCTCGTATGCTCGGGTAAGCCGTTCCGCTGCCCCTCGAAGGTCCCCTTCTGAAACGATATTGTACCTCTCGAAGACGCTCCGCGTGAGGTGCCCTGTCTGCTCCATGGCTACCCCTTCAGGCGTGCCGGTTCTCGTGAGGTTTCTTACGGCTGTGCGCCTGTTGTCGTGGAAGACGCGGCCCCACTTCTGAAAGCGATCAGAGCCACATGACAAGCATGTTACTTTCTGCCAACCTGCCCTTTTGCCCTTCCTTACCTCACCCTCGGCCATGTAAAGACTCGGCCCAACTTTCTTCCATCTCTCAGTCGCCTCGATCTCGACCATCGCCCCGCAATCCCGGCACTTGAACGTAGCCTTGTAGCCACAGGCAGTTAGCACCCGCTCCCAGGTCTTGCGGAAGTCGCCTATCCTCTGGCCGTTCTTATGGAAGACATAGGGACACTTCGGATAGTCGCGCGTCGAGGCGCCATATTGTGCCCGGATCATTTCATAGAGGGGTCCCGGCATAAACGCAGTACGGCCTTTCCCGTTCTTTGTTGTGCCCGGCGCAAGGGTAAGTTGCTTCTGAAAGAGGTTCACACCCGCCCAGGTCAACGACAAAAGTTCGCCCTTCCGCCATCCCGTGAAATACGACGTGGCGAAAAGAGGCTTCAGGTGATCCGGCAGGGCTTCCATCAGCCTATAATAGTCTTCTTGCTCAAAAAACTGTGACCGCGTGTTGTTCTCTTTCAGCATACCGATATACGGAGCATGCAGGGCCTTCGGCGGGGTACACTTCACGGCGAGAGAGAAAGCCCTCTTGAGCGCTGCAAGCTCTCTGTTGATCGTCGCATTCTCGGCGCCCTGCTCGCGCCTAGCTACCACGTAGCGGCTCACGGCCGGCGTATCGATGTCGTTTACCCTCATGCCGGAAAAGAAGGCATCAAGGTGCTTTACCTTGATCCGGACGTGTACTATGGATTTTCTGTTGTTGAACTGATAATCGGTAAGCAGGTCCCGCGTGATCTCCTCAAACTTCACCTTCTCCGCTTGTAGACCATGGAAACGGCCGTCTACAATCTCACCCTCACGCTGTTTTAAGAGTCTCTTCGCTACGCTTTCTTTTTCTGAATGGCTGCTCTCATAGTACGACTTGCCGTTGCGGTAATACTTCACCCAAAACGTCTTACCCCTCTGGTAGATCATGCCCATTATCTTTTGCCTCCTTTGTCTTTTCCTTTTCCCTTGGCTTTTCCCTCACCCCCTTCTAATTCCAGGCATCTAAGGGCAAGATGCAGGAACGGCGGAATCGCCTGACACCCGTCTCCCATCGAGTAACGCGGTCAATGGGATCACTTCCAGGGCGCGGGCAAGAGCCGCTTGCGGCGTGTATTAGCGGCTTTTGCGCCTGGCCTTGAGGTCTTCGGGCGTCATTAACAGGAGGGTAAAACTATCGACCGGATATGTCAAGGGAACCTCAATAGGAGAATCGGTTCTTGTTTCTCTCGATGTATTCGTCCATGTCCTTCACGTCGAGAAGCACTCGTCTGCCATCCTTCACGTAGGGGATTTTACCGGCCCATAACATTTCTCTCAAGGCGTCCACCGTCCGCCCGAGGTAGAAAGCAGCTTCCGGTATGCTGTACAGTCTCTTCGCCGGCCCTTTTGGGTTCTTCCGGCCTGCCTTATACTTGTTGAGGCGTTCGACCCTATTCATTCGTTGTGCCTATGCTGTGCCCATAGCATTCGATCAAATGCGGGCTTGAAGGCATTCCCGCTCCTTGCTTATTGCCAGCCCCTGCTTTTCCATGAAGGACATGCTCCCAGCAAGCTTCCTGTTGTGTGTCCACCTTGGTCATGCTTCGGAACCCCCGTGGGCAGGCAGTCCTGCCTCGCGCCAAAAACTTCATTCCCTGCCCCCTACCCTGAGTCCACTCGACCGCCGTCGATGGTCTGAAACCAATTCCCGACATCACCCTATGGCAACAGAATCGATTTTCTGAGTCTTCCGCTCCCGCGCCTTCCGCATTTTCGCTTTCGTCTCTTCGGACACCTTCCTCACCTTTATGGCGCCGCCCTTACGATAGGGCATGAAGACATGAAGCGGGCAGCCTTCAACCTCACAGTCCTTTCGACCATCCATGTAAAAGCCCGTGCACTGATAGCAATTGGCAAGGATGCTCTCCTTCATGGTGAGGGCCTCGCCTTTGAGGAAAGCAATCAATTCACGCCTTCCCCGGGCCGTGCTCCCGTGTTTCTTGATCCACTGGACGCTTGTGGTTGCCATCATTCCTCCCTCAGGCCGGACCATCAAGCGAGAACCCCTGCCGGCACATCATGACCAGGGAAACAGCGCCTATCTTCCTTGAACCGGATCTTCCGGACGTGGATTTCCCCTTCAGGACCGTCGAGACGGCGGCGGTCCTGCTGTCCGCCTTGCCCCGTCCACGCTATGCTCACCCTCTCCCTCCAAAGTCCTGCTCATAAACCCCTTGAAGGGAGAGATCCCGGCCTTGCGGTTTTTCAGTCGAAAGTCCTTTGGCGAGACGATAGTGCTCCAGGGCTTCCCTGATGTAGATCCCCCGGATGGATTTCGGCATGCCTTCCAGCAGCTCGTAGAGATCCTTCTGCTTCGCCTTGTGGATGTGCACCCTGTAGACGACGAAATCTTCCGCCACCGCCGCCTCCCTATTTTGCATTCCTGCCATAGTGCCAGTACCCTATTGCGTTCGCCATCGCCGGCTCGCTCACGGCGAGCAGGCCGTGCCTGCCCGCGAAGTCCTTTATCATGGCGCCGCCCCCTCCGATAACGCCCAGGTCGGGATGAGCGGGAAGCTTCTCCAGATAATGGTCCACGAACGAGTCAATTTGATGCACGTAGCCGTTAACCTCTTCCCGAACATCGACGGGGCAAGGGGTGCCCATATAGACGATCTGCTTGCCCCGGAGGATGTCGAGGGCGGTTCTGAAGCCGATGGACCGCCTGTGCTCGCGCAAGAATGCATTGGCGATGTCGTCGAGCACGAGCGATACGCCGATCTTGTGGGTCTCCGTGGCGCTCTCCACGTATTTCCCTTCGGCGAAAAAGACCATATCCAAGGTGTGGTGGCCGACGTCGATAACAGCGACGTTTTTCCGGAAGTCGTCAGGGTAGTTCTGGATGTGGCAAAAGAATATGCCCGCGCCCTGAGGGATGATCCTGATGTTTCCGCCGATCCGGCAGGGCTCTCCCTTTACCCTTATGTCCGACGTCCTTATGGCGTTGACGATCTTCCGGTTATAGTCCTTCGCGTACATTCCGGGAGGAATGCCCAGCACGACGTCGCCGTTTGAGAAGTTGTTGAGCCGGAGGCAATGGCCCAGAATCGCAAGCCAGGCGTCCGACGCCACAAAGCTGGATCGACGGGTGTCATAGCCGCCGCCTTCCCTCTCCGCGTCTTTTCCGACCAGGTACCTGCGGCCGTTGACCACGACGGGAATCATGTCTTCAAACGCGCCCTCTTTGGTCATCATGGCGACGGCGGTGGGGAATATCTGCCTATCCTTTTCCGACCGGCACGTCTTGGTGAATCCGTACCCAATGTCTATCCCTATGCAATCAATCGCCATGGACCTTCCTCCTTGTTCGTCATATGGGCCGTTCCCCCTGGTCTCCAAAAGAAGCATCCCGGAGAAGATACGGACACCTATCCACATATTACCTTTATCTCCAGATCCTCTCCCGCTCGATCATCCTTCTCGTCTTTCTGCAAGCAGTGAAGATGAACAGCCAGGGGATCGTGATCATGAGGAACGTGGTGAGGACCACGAAGCTCGCCGAGGTGAGAAGCACCGGCTTCACGCCCATGAGAAAGCCGGTAGATCCTGTTGAGGGTCTGATAGCTTACCTGGGGATAGAACCACAGGAGAAACCGGGCGACGCGCTCCTCGTCGAGCACCGAGGCGTAGAGGGTGTTGTAGAAGACAAAGGCGATGATGATCTTGAGCGCCCCGGCTACGGTCAATCCCGCCATGAGCCAGTTGATGGCCCGTTTCGAAAGCTTCCCTATGTAGTACCTGCCGATGGAGGCAAGGATGAGGCTGTAGCCCATGGCGAAGCTGAGCGCCAGGGCCACGGCGAAGGCCTGGTCGAACAGGGTGAATTCGTAGGAGCCGAAGATGGGGACGCACCTCTCGATGACGCCGACAAAAAAGGGTGTCAGAAGGATGCTGATCAGGCCGGATAGGAAGGCGCCCTTTGAATCCCACCTCGGAGATCACGATCTTGCCCTTGAGGGTCAGCAGGTTCTCCGGCAGGTCGTTCCCATGCTTTTCCGCGAGGAAGTAGTTCTGCACGATGGAGACCACGTCGATGAAGCTCTTCGGCCGAATGGAGCCGCCAACCCCTATCGGAGTTATGTCGTTCGATTTGTCGCCGTCCTTGTGGCTCATAGCCCCAGCACAAACTTCAAGATGCATCCGCCGTAGGCTATCGCAACGGAAAGGAAGAAGAGCAGGATCCCTGCAACTATGCGCTGTCTATAGACACCAATGAAGAAGGCGAGGAAAAGGGCGGACGAGGCGAAGAGCTTCGCCCAGAACCCCTGGAGCACCGCCTGAAACAGCGTGCGCCACAGGGACATGTACTGGGCATGGGACATATACGCGAGGGGATTGAGGTAGTCGATGAAGTGGGCGCCTATCATAACGGGGTGATCCCCTTTATGATAGGTGGGTGACTCGCTTTGATCTCTTCGAACTCGGCCCGGTTCTCGAAGGCGTCTGCCTTGACCGGCACGAGGAGCGGCCTCTTGGGCTTTCCCTGCTCGACCTGGATCTCGTATCGGCGAGTCGTATAGGCTTTTCCCAATTCGGAGGTGAGCGCATCCGATTTCCTCAAGCTCTCGACGATCCTCCTTACCGCCCTCTCCTTGTCGGTATCCCGCAGCAGCGTGATGTCGATGATGCTTCTCTCGGCCGCCATGGCGCCTGCTGTCTCGTAGAGGAACGTCGGATCGCAGTAGACCGTGTCATCCACGGAGAAGGCCCGGAAGGCGCTTCCGGTCTGCGTCACGTTGACGATCGCGCCTACCCTTCGGAGGAGATCTTTGCAGTCAAACCACTCCTCCCAAGTGAGGGAGGCGCGCTTCTCCGCCTGCTCGATCTCCATCTGACGCGCCTTCCCGTCCGCGTCCTTGAGAAGTTCGGACAGGGGATCGGTCGTCGATTGATGGTGCTCTCCTATAGCTTTGGCGACCATCTTGAGCCAGTGAGCGTCTTTGTCGTTCTCGAATATCTCCTCTACGATAGAGACGCTTGCCGGGGGGTGGTCCGCCTTCACGTACTTGTCCCGGCTTCTCAGTTCAGGTATCTTCCCCAGGTCGTGGCCGAGGGCAGCTATGATCACGGCAGGGACGTATCCTACCGGATCGTGGTAGGTGTCCTTGAGAAGCCGGAGGGCAATGCGAGTCACGTTGAAGGTGTGGTCCCGGAGGGTGACCTTTGAAAGGATGTCGCCTACGCGGGTTGCCACTTTTTTCTCGGAATCGGCGATCGTATCGACGACCGAGGGGCAATCCCCGTATCGCTCGAGGAGTTCCATCATTTTATTGATCCCCTCCAGCATGCCCGAGAGGCTTTCTTTGTGGGGTTCGATCACCTCGCTGTAGAACGCCTGGACCGTCATAATGGCCTTTCCGCTTGCGGGCCGGTCTCCCACGGTGCCCGCGTCTTCGCCGGGCGGCGACGAAAGAGCCATCTCTTCCGGCCCCGATACTGCTTTCGCAGTTTCTTTGACGACGGCGGCCGGCTTGAATGAGGTGTTGTATTTGATCCAAATGGGACAGAGGTCATCGAGAGACAAGATGATCTTCTCACCCTGGACGATCCTTTTCCCGGAGAATTGCGATTATCGTCCTTACCGTCTCGAACATGGTCCGCCCTATTAGGTGGCCGATAGCCTCCTGATCTTATCGAAGACGACGCTCGACTGGGCCTCCGAGAGGTCGAAGACCGATCTTTTCCCCGGGATTGTCTTTTCCGGTCCGTCTCCGTCTTTTTTCTTGAAGGAGGAGAGCTCGAACAGGAGGTCGTCCGGCTTCTGATTCCGCTTTTTGGCAATTGTTTCGAGGAAATAGAGCAGCTTGTCCTGCTGCGGCGTGCTCACCTCTATGGTCAGAGGTTCCTTTTCCATGAGACGGAAGAGTCGGCGATTGATGAAATCGAGTCTCGCCGCATGGATGAGGAATCCGACATTTCTGTCTTATGGTGATCGATTCGATCTTCCCCACCACCTGGAAGGTATCGAGCCTAATGGTCTTCATCTTGCCCTTGTAGCGTTCCAACTCGACGACGGCCATCGCTCCCGACAATTCGATCCTGCACGGAAATCGTCTTCTTGCTCACCGTGTAGCCGGTTATCCTTCCGCTCCCTTTCACGGGGTGAACCCCTCCGGAAGCGCGTCAGGCGCAACATCGTCTCGGTCCAGCTACGACAGGCCGCAGCCTTCCGAAGATAATCACGTCTATCTCTACCTTGCCGTCCGCAAGGTAACGGACTACCCCCCGAAAATCCCGGTACTCTCCGGAGAGAATGCGGACTATGCACCCCGCCTCCATACTGGACTTCGGAAAGACGATTTCGCTCAGTCCCAGGAACCTCCCCACTTCTTCGTCTTCTATAGGGGAGATGTTCCGAATGTAGCCGGAGATGGAATCGAGATAGCGCAGCTCCTCCGATTTCGGGTCGTAGGTGACCACGTACTCGCCGATGAGGGCTTTCTTCGCCGCTACCCCATGGAGGCCGAAGACCTCGACCACTCGCTTTTCTTTGCCCTTGACCACATGCAAAAGGTAAGGCATCTGTTCCCTCCCGAGATGTCGTGTGGTGCCCGTACCTTAGATATTACTTCTCATAACGAAGCGAGGTGTTAAGGATTGGGGGTTTTGGCAGCCGTCGCAATATCCTCATAGATAGACGTACCCCCGCAGCAGCGAGATTCAAGCCCCAATCGCCACCCGGTGCACCCGAATAGAGACGATCCGTGCCCGAGAAAATAGTCTATCCAGTTGCGGCTTTCACCTACTCAGTTAGGGGACTGAAAGCCCAGAATCACGCATTGCCACAAGAAGTTAACGATCCCCGTCAGCGGGGCGGGGGCACAACGCGCGCAAGAAAGCAACGCTCGACCGCCCGTCAGCTGCACGCGGCAGTTCGGCATCGTGACATTCACCATGCACGATCGTCGAGTACCTCAAGACTGTGGGCGGCTCTGTGCACCGCGCGATAACCTTCTTCAATCGCTTCCTTCGCACGGTGAAAATCAAACAGGCGAAGGCGCGCCAGCCTTGGAGCAACAACCACGTCAGGTGGTTCGCCAGCCAACCGGCTGCGCGCAATCCTGACTTGAACGATGTCCATGCAAGTGGCTACGACGTCCAGCATCGAGGGCATTGCGGGCTCGTCTGGCGACTTCCCGGGTGCGAGCGCGCCGAGGTCCTCCTGTAGCTGGCGCATCCACTTGGGAAGGGTGCTTGCCGGGGCTTTCAGTGCCGAGGCGGCGCGAAAGCGGCGACCCAGAATGTCGGACCCGAGGTCGACTGCGATCACGATATCCGCGCCCATCGCGTGCGCCAGCGACACCGGCACGGGGTTGACCAGTCCGCCGTCAACCAATAACGATCCTTCCCATCTCACCGGGGCGAATAACCCTGGCAGGGCGATCGACGCACGCACGGCGTCGAGAGTCGAGCCGTGGCGCAGCCAGACTTCCGCCCCCGTTTGTAGCGAAGTCGCCACCGTACCAAACGGCACTCCGAGCTCGTCGATCGAACGGTCCGCCCAATTGCGGCGGAGGAATTTCATCAGGCGATCGCCCTTGAGCACTCCGCCACTCAGGCTTAAATCCATGAACCCGACTATGTCCCCAATTCCCAATTCAAGTACCCGGCTCTCGAGGCGATCCAGCTCACCTGCCGCGTAGGCGGCGCCGACCAATGCGCCGATTGATGTTCCGCACAGGATATCTGGACGAATACCTGCCTTCTCCAGCGCGCGGATGACGCCTATGTGCGCCCAGCCGCGCGCGGAGCCGCTGCCGAGTGCAAGTCCCACGAGCGGTCTGTGCGGCTCGGTCATGCCCAAGTCCTTTGAGCGGTGAGCTCGTCTTCGATTCCTTGAGCCATTACAGTAGGCAGCACAGTCATGGTCGCCGTTCCGTATAAGGCCAATGAGACCGAACATCTTTCTTTATGCTCATTACACATTTACTCCGATTTTACCCTCCTGATTGGGAAACCTCAACAAAAATCCAAAAAAGTGCTCTTTGGCATGTTCCCATTGGGTTCCCAGACCGTAAGCGTCACTTGGCAGTCATCATTGTCACGAAAGGCGAGAGAATCAGAAGACACGTCGGATCACGGATAACAGGAAGTACTCATCGGGGTTCGAAGAGTACCGCTCACACCTACTACTTCTCGCCCGCAGGCTTCTCAGGGGAGTGAAGAATGCCGCTTGAAAGCCGCAGGGTTGAAATTTCTTCCCCGATTCCCTCTTGCGTACGCCTCTAGTAGGACGGACCGCACGAGGGGAGCACGCCTCAAGACGCTGCCGATCGCGAACGTGGCAGGAACCGCGATAAGGGAAACGAGAAAGAAAAGAACCTCATAACGTGGCCAAGGGTTGCACTACCGAACGCGTATTGCAGGGCAACGACGAGGGACAGGTGAAAGAGATACACGGTGTACGGGCTCGCGGCGAGTTTCCCGCTTGCCCCCCATTGCGATTCAATGCGGACGAGCTTCGCAGAACAGTAGATTGCCTGCCGAAAACTGCATAAATTTGTTTTTATCATTCTGCATATTGCCTTTAGCGTGTGGCATACCCTACCGTAGGTAAATAGCGTACATCGAAACCACCCGGTGGGGTTGGACAGAAAGTGAACGGGTCCTCCGGCCCATCCCACAAATGGGGATACCAGGGTGGCGTTAACTATAATAAAGTGTCATAGGTTGGGCTGGGCTAACGCTGGGAAAGCTCATTTAGGTGAGAAAGGAGAGTATGATGAAGGTAAGAAGACTTTGTTCTTGGGTATGATTTCAGTTTTAGTCGGTTGTCTTGTTATTATGACCTCCTTGAAAACGCGAGGAAAAGAAGGTGTTCAAAATGGCGGTGGTGCAAGCAGCACCCGTCTTCCTGAATCGGGATGACGATATCAAAAAGGGGATATCGCTCATAAAGGAAGCTGCCGCCCATAAGGCGGACATCATCGCATTTCCTAAGAACGTGGATTCCCGGCTATCCGTGGTGGATCTGGCTTGGTTCGCCTGCGTGGGGGATGCAGTTTGTCCAACGTTACCACGACAACTCACTTAGCCTCAACTCTCCTGATGTGGATCTTCTAAGGGAGGCGGCCCGCGAAAACAACATAAACGTGGCTATGGGCTACAGCGAGAAATCCGGGGGAAGCCTTTATATGGGTCAGATGATCATCGACCGGACTGGGGAAAGTCGTGGCCACTCGCCGCAGACTAAAGCCGACACACGTAGAGCGGAGCGTCTTTGGCGAAGGTGGACGGGAGCAGCATAGCCGGAGATGAACTTGATATAGGTCCAGTGGGGGACTTAATTCGCCTGGGGACATCTGCAGCCCCTCACGAAGTATGCCAGATGATAACACGAACTAACAGATTCAGCATTAACCGCGTCGTGGCCGAGCTTCTCACTTTATCGGGGTATGGCGTACGCCCTCGGGCCGGAGCTGAAAACCGCCGCGAGTCAAATGTATGCTGCGGAAGGGCAGGTTTTTGTCCTCGCAGCAGTAGCCACGGTCTCTCCGGAAATGGTCAAAACGCTATGCGACACGCCCGACAAACGGGAGATGCTGAAGGTGGGAGGAGGCTTTTCAATGATTTTTGGTCCTGACGGGCAACCCCTGGCTAAACCCCGGGGCCAAAAATGTCGCAGGGGGTAACTCCTCACCCTGACATCACCTCTGGCATGTGATCTCCATCGCCAAAATCCGCAGCGGACCCCGCAGGTCATTACTCGCGTCCGGATGTGACCCGGCTCCTACTAAACACGAATCCGAACCCGCCTGTCGGAAAAATAAGCTGGAAACTGCCGATGAAAACATGAGTGCGGCCCGGGTGGACCGAACCGGCAGCACCAGGGGCCGAAAAGACCTTAACAGTTTGGTGTTTCCCCAGCCCGGCCGTTTGATGTAAAATGGTTCTACCGACAAAAAGGGCAGGCGTAGGCGTGGAGAAGACAGCGTATAAAGTGGCTGCTGTACAGGCTGCACCTGTCGATATGAACTAAGAAAAATTTATTGACAAGGCCCTATTGTTGATCAAAGAAGCAGCCGCCCAGGGGGGCGGCCCTCATAGGCTTCCCCGAAACCCGGCCGCCCGGGGTATCCTGGTGGGGTTGGTTGGATTCACCGGCGTGGGGCATAAGTTCGTCCAGGGGTATCTCGAGAATTCCTCGTGCTGGCAGTGTGGAGGCACAGCGTATCAATCAGGCAGCAGCCGATAACAACATTTTCGTCGTAGCGGGCTACAGCGAAATGCTAGGGAGCCTGTACATGGGCCAATCTATCATCGACAACCGGGGTGTGACTGTCGCTTCCCGCTGCAAACTGAAACCCACACATGTTGAGCGCACTATCTTCGGGGAAGGAGATGGCAGCGACCTGGAGGGGTCCCGTGACACACGGAACTGGGTCGTTTGGGGCGCTCTCAACTGCTGGGAACACTCAGCCCCTTACGAAGTATGCGATGTATGCCGAGAACGAACAGGTCCACGTGGCCTCCGGCTCGAGCTTCTACTATATCGAGGTCTGGCCTACGCCCTTGGGCCCGAATCGAACAGATACCGCCGCAAGCCAAATGTACGCCGCCGAGGGCCAATGTTTCGGAGCAGTGCCCTGCGCACGGTATCCAAGGAAATGATCGAGGTCCTGGTGGATGACCCCAGGAAGGGGCAGCTCTTGCAGGAGGGTGGTGGTTATGCCGCAATATTCGGCCCAGATGGTAAACCATTAGCTAAGCCCTTGCCGGAAAAGGAAGAAGGCATCATTTACGCCGATGTCGATCTGGGCATGATCTCCTTGGCCAAAGCGGCCGGCGACCCTGTCGGGCACTACTCGCGGCCGGACGTGCTGCGCCTGCTAATGAACCCGGCTCCCGCTCCGAGGGTCGAGTACTATAAGAGCAAGGCAGACCTCGTAGAAGTCCGGGGCACGCTTGAGGAAGCGAAAGGGGGAGCCAGGGAAAGCAGCCCATTGAATTGCACCTCCGCGTTCACTTCCGGAGATGAGTAAGGCGATAGGGCCTGCCTGTGCGTGCGATTTGATCTTTATGCCCGGTCGTGATAATACCAAATTTTTGCCGGGTCATTGGGGATAGAGTCGATCCCGCAGGCGGCCTCTTCGAGACGGCATGACTAAGCACAGCCGAAAAGCATTTCGAGTTGTTGCTAAAGTATTGTTTACAACAAGATACATTTACGTTAAAATAGCTTCGAGGGGCCGAGAATATGGGTTACGCTCTTTCGGAGCTGAGCAGCGCCGAGATTAACCTCCTGTTGGCGATAACCACGAAGCTGACGCGCTTTACCGATGGAAACAGTGCCTCGCTCCGTAGGGACGTGCTGGAAGATGTCATGAAGCTCCTCAAGTCCGATTTTATTGCCTCCTATGTCTGGAATCCGGAACACGAGATCTTCGAGGATGACGTGTACCTCAACATGACCCCTTCCAACGCGGCCCATTACACTCGCTATTTTCAGTTCCATGATCCTATAACGTCCCTGCTCCAGCAGCGGAAAAGGGCAACGCGGGTGTGCGAGGTGATGCCGCAGAAAGAACTGGAGAAAACGGAGTTCTTCAACGATTTCCTCCTGAACCACGGCTTACACCACGGCATAAATGCATACGCTTATGACGGCGACCGAAACATCGCGGACCTGCGCATTGGAGGAAAGGAGACAGTCGGCAAACAGGAATGCCTCCTCCTCGACATCACGCTTCCTTATTTTACGAATGCCCTGCGGAACCTGCGGCTTTTTACCCATATGCGCGGTCTTGAAGGCTTCTGGCACTCCCTTCTCGATAACCTTGGTATGGGCTTCTTCTGTTCGATCCTTCAGGCCACGTCGTGTTCAAGAAGACTGTTATGCTGGAGTTGAAAAGGAGTTGCCGCCTCGCCAACGCAACGACCTGTACGGGCATATCTGCTCCATCCTGACGAAACTCACGGTCCGTTTGACCTGGAACGATTTCTCCTTCTCCATTTTCAACTCCTCTCCGCCCGGGTCCATGCGCCCGTCACCGCCGTCAACGTCGCCCGCGCATCCCTCACGATCACGCCTGCTGCGCTTCGCAAAAGATTTGCCTTGACCGAGCGCGAGGCCGAGATATGTGTGTTTGTCATAAAAGGCCTCACTGATGGCGAAATCGCCTCGGTACTTGGCAACGGCCCTTACCGTGCGCACCCACTTCAAACATGTCTTTACAAAGCTCGATATATCGAAAAGGTCGGAGCTTGTCTACCGCCTCATGGAAGGGCTCGGGCACCGCCCACCGCACGGAATCCGCTCGTTCTTCTCCGCCGATTCTTGAAAAAGAGGATGGCTGATACTACTCCGGAAAGGCATCAATGGAATAGGGCGAAGCCAGACTGGAGGAGAGACCGATTAGGAACCAGGGGAAGGGATGAATCAAAGGCGAGTCATGAAGCCGGATCTTGAAGCGGCCGCCTGTCCGCCGACATCACCCACCACCGGCTCGTCATGGGCATGCCCGGCGGCGGGAGACGACATGGCTGACCTGCCGTTGTATGAGTCCGTCCAAGAAGATCACAAGGGAGAAGAACGACTACCAGGGACCTCGTGGAACTCGACCTCGCGCGAATCGAGAAATTCGGCGGGCGAACGGGCTAAACGCATTCATTACGGTTGCTGCCGACCAGGCGCGGGAGCAAGCCGAAAGGCTCGACAGGCTGGCGAAGGGCAAACACTTCAGGGGACCGCTTCACGGGCTGCCCATCGCCGTTAAGGACAATCTCGACACTGCCGGCATCAGGACGACCGGAGGGTCGTCTATCCTTGACAAATGGTATCCGAGGCAGTCAGCAACCGTGGTCGAACGGCTGCAAAAGGCAGGGGCGATAATTCTCGGAAAAACCAACATGCATGAATTCGCCTTCGGAGTCACCACCAATAACCCACATTATGGTCCCACCAGAAACCCCTATGATTTTTCCCGTATCCCAGGTGGATCGAGCGGGGGGTCCGGGACGGCAGCAGCCGCGGCACTCTGCGCCGGGGCAGTGGGGACCGATACGGGGGGATCGGTGAGGATCCCGGCGGCCCTGTGCGGGGTGGTAGGCTTAAGGCCAACGCCGGGCAGGGTAGGACGGGGAGGCCTGATGTATCTTTCCTTCACCCGCGACGTGATCGGCCCTATAACCCGGACGGTAGTCGATTCCGCAATAATGCTGAGGGTAATGTGCGGCACTGACCCGAGAGACCCGTATGCGGTCGTGAAGGACGCCATCAATTACCACGTATTGCACAGAAACGGGATCAGGGGGAAGAAATTTGGTGTACCGAAGAAGTATTTCTTCGATGTGATAGACCCCGAGATCGAAAACGTGATGGGCAACGTGTTCAAAACAATCGAGAAGGCAGGGGGAAGCGTCAGGGAGGTGGAGGTGAAGTCGATGGATATTGCTACTACCACGGGCTTAAATATCGTCCTCCCGGAGGCAGTATACCTGATGGAAAACTATTTGAAGGCCTTTGATCCCCAGGCGACAATTGAGAAATACCTGGACCGGATTGGGCCCGATGTGAGAGGCGCACTGGGGAGTCAGAAAGGAACGCCGAAAGCCGAGCCCGTCCCGGGCTATGTGTACATCCAGTCGATGCGGGAAAACCGAAGGAAGATAACGGAGGGATTTGAATCGGCCATGTCAGACGTAGATGTCCTGCTCCTTCCCACGACACCGCTGCCCGCCTGCCTTATCGGTGAGGAGCCCGAGTGCCATCTGAACGGCAAGAAGGTAAACACCTTTCTGACGTTCATCCGGAACCGTGACCCCGTCGGTGTTGTCGGTACCCCGCGGTGAGCGTACCCGCCGGGTACAGCAGCAAGGGGTCGCCCATAGGGCTTCAAATCGTGGCCAAACCCTGGGAGAAGAAGAAACTTCTCAGCGTAGCCCATGCAATCGAACAGAAACGAAAGGTGAGAAAACCGCCCATACTCTAATGCGGGGAGGAGTGGGCAGGCAACCATCGCGCGTAGTACCGCCTGCT
>CAVYJH010000007.1:0-169209 GCA_963768735.1 uncultured delta proteobacterium
TACCCAAAAGGGAACAAATAGGGCTTACCAAGTTTTATGTCAAGAATAACTATGGATTCTTTAGGAGCCACCTATAAGCCGGAAATCGTTTGTCCATTTGCTTTAACGTATCACAAACCATTAAAGCCTGATTTCGTACCATTTTGGTTTAAGCGTATCAATCCAGTTTCGCTTGTCTGTGGTTACGACCCTTACGGTGATTCACTTTATGTTCTCCATGGAATTCTTACCCTAGCAAATTATCCAAATTGGATTTCCGGATATCTTCACATTGTCCCAGAAGCTTTACACAACTGCATTACTGCTGATGCATATTCTGGTAGGGTTACTCCAAATGGAAGGAGTAGCATTAACGCAATTCATGACATAACTTCTTGTCGCACGAAGACCAGGACCCACAAACATTACAAGTCTTAGAGGAAGGTTCAAACATGCCAATTTTCAAAATGGTTTTTCCTGAATCATTTAGCTTTATACTGCAATTTCAGTATAAAATTGTACCAACCTACATCTCCGGGACTTTGCGCTCGGTTGTGATTTTTCATCATTCCTTGAATATTAAGAGTCTCAACAGCTATTGCTTGGTTTTCGCTGATTAGCTTATAAGAAACTTTATGTTGAACGGAGCTGGCTCAGATGACGCAGGTGCAGTCGCTTCAGAGCATGCAGACATCTCTTTCGGACCTGGCGACCAGCCTCGGCAGCGGGTCCATGAGTCAATGGGCCTCGGCCGTAGGGGACTACATGCAGGTAAACGACACGTCCATATCGCAGGGGGATGAAGTGGTGCTCTCCCCGACGAGCAGCAATTACAGCCAGATAACCTTGAACCTGACAAATAAATCGGATGGGACCACCAGCCAGGTGACGTTTAATTCGGGCGATTCCCTGGTGTACAGCGATACAAGCGGGAATTACAGGGTAACAGGGGCGACGGCAACGGTGAACGGCCAGTCCGTCACGTGCCCCACACAGGTGTACCGAGAAATAACCGGTGTGCAGTCGAGCACCTCCGGGGTCAACCTAGTGGCAAGCGATGGGACGACGTACGCAACAAGCGCTATCTTAGGACTCACCAAATAACGGAAAGGGGGACAGCATGCTCACGTCACTTTATTCAGGAATCAGCGGCCTTTTGGCCAACAGCGAGGCGCTCGACATCGTGGGTAACAACATATCGAACTCCAACACCATGGGTTTCAAATCAAGCAACGCATCGTTCGAAGACGTGCTCTACCAGACGGTAACAGGCACGAGCGGCACGGGTCAGGTCGGAACAGGCGTGGCCCTGGGCGCCGTTCAGACGGATTTCTCCGAGGGGTCGATTCAGACGACGGACTCCGCGACCGACCTGGCAATCGGCGGACACGGGTTTTTTATCGTGCAGAAGCCGGGGGAGAGCACGGATTACTACACGAGGGCAGGCGGGTTCAGCCTTGATAAAATCGGTAATATGGTCGATGCTAATGGCGATTACCTCCAGGGCAAAGTAATAGACCAGACCACCGGAACGGCCACAGGGGTAGATGGAAATATCAGCATATCCCAACAGCCGAGCCAGCCGAAGCAAACGGCGACCCTGAACATGGTGGTCAACCTCGAGTCGGACTCGGCGTGGAAGGGCACGTGCACCGTGTCGACCGGGACAGGCATCGCCAGCGTTGCGGGAGCCACTGGTGCCTACCCTGAAACGGGCACCTATTCATTTGCCGTGACCGGTGCCGCGGTGAGCGGTAGTTTCCCGGTGACCGTGACCATGCCGGACGGTACCGTGGTCACGGGGACGGCGACCAGTGGGGGCAGCGTAACCGACTTCACCGGTACTGATACGCACGGAAACGCGGTCGATACGGGACTCGCTCTCAGCTTCGGCACGTTATCATGGAACGCCGTGACCTCAACGGGCAGCACGGGCACGTTCACGCTTGGGGGTTTTGACCCCACGTCCGCTGCAACCCAGAGTGCTACATCAAACTATCAGTCTTCCGAGACAGTGTACGATTCGCTGGGTACAGGCCACGCGGTAACGGTCAATTTCTGGAAGGAGTCCGCAAACGCCACGGCTCAAACATCGACGTGGGGATGGCAGGTGACGACAGCCGCAGGGGATGCGGTGGCCTCAGGAGGTTCGGGAACCCTGACTTTCAACGAAAGCGGCGTTCTGAGCCCGGGGGGAGGGTTACCTACGGCACTTTACTTCAATTTCGCCGGGGCCCAACCAAACCAGAAAATCAACCTCGTAATGGGGTCACAGTCGGGAGAAGGCTCGTCGACGCAGTACAGCAGCGCCTCGACGACCACCTACGTGGGCCAGGACGGCTACGCCCCCGGCGTGCTCCAGAGTGTCAGCGTAAGCAACAACGGCACTATCTCGGGCACGTATAACAACGGGCAGATCCTGCAGCTTTACCAGATAACCCTCGCAAGCTTCGACAACCCGCAGGGATTGAAAAAGGAAGGCGGCAATCTCTATTCGGCAACGCTCGATTCGGGTACCGCTTACACCAACGCCCCGGGCCAAGGCGGGACCGGGACGATCAGCTCCAATTCACTCGAAGGGTCGAATGTGGATTTGGCGACAGAATTTGTGAACATGATAGTCGCCCAGAGGGCCTACGAGGCGAACTCGAAAGTAATTACCACGACGGATGCGATTATGCAGCAACTTATGGCTATCATACCGAACCAATAAGCGTGTGAGCGGCTGATTTGCCGTTCTTCAGGAACACGAAGGCCAAAACGGGCGGGTGGCATGCCACCCGCCCGTTTTGGTTCATGGCTAAAAGAATAGGTCCTATAGGACTTATGAGACCTATGTCTCCCATGTCCCGTATGTCAAGAATGTGACATAAATCGTTTTTGTTCTAACAGCAAAAAGGCCGTCCCGCGCCGAATCGTTTTGCCGCATGGGGTCCTTTCCCCCGGTGCGAGCCGTTCTTCCTTTGTCTGCCGTCGCTGGCACATATATTGCTTTTTCCAGGCAAGAGGAAAACAAATATGGCCGAAGAGCAAATAGAGGAAACCGTCCAGGAAAGTGCGCCACCGGAAAAAAAGAAGAAAGGGTCCTTGAAATTCCTGGTGATCGGTCTCGTGGCCGCCGGGCTGGCCCTCGGTGCAGGGTACTATTTTTACGGCAAGACGCTCCTTGTGCGCCACGCACAGAAACAACAGGTGGGCAAGGAACCGGAGAAAGTCGAGATCGGACCTATTTTAGCGCTCGAGCCCTTTATCATCAATGTTTCAGGAGATTCCCAGAGATTTGTCAAGATCTCCGTGGCCATGGAGCTGAAGAATGAAAAGGCCGCTGAGCATACCAAGAAGATGACGCCGGTCATTCGGGACGTCGTGCTGTCGGTGCTCGGGACCAAAAGACCGGAAGTTTTCATGGACGTCAACGGACGGGCAGCGATGAAGAAGGAGTTATTTGACGGCGTCAACCGGCTTATCCCGGACAGCGGCATTAAGGCCGTCTACATCACCGATATCATCATGCAGTAGGAGCGCGCACATGGAGCAGCTACTCTCCCAAGAAGAAATTGACGCACTGCTGAAGGGCATATCCGAAGGAGACGTCGAGGCCGCCGTCGAAGAAGTGGAGGCAGTGCCCGAACAGACGCCTTCGCCGCGGGTCAACGCCCAGATATTGGATTTTGCGAAATATACGAAGGGCAGGAAGGACAAGCTTCCGTCGCTCGAATTCATTTCCGACAGGCTGTCAAAATCCCTAAGGTCGGCTCTCACCCTGTTTCTCGAAAGAGAGGTTGAGATAAACATCGCCCCCACGCAGTATATCGAATACGGAGAATTCATAAAGACACTCCCTTTGCCCACAAACATGAACATCGTCATCACGGAGCACCTCAAGGGGTTCTTCATCGTGATCTTCGATGCAAAATTGATTTTTTGCGTCCTTGAGACCGTCTTTGGCAGCAACACGATTACCGTGCCGAAAATAGAGGGCAGGGAATTCACCAAAATCGAATTCAACGTGATAAAGAAGCTCGTCGACATCGTCTGTGCAGAAATGGAAAAGGCGTGGGAGCCGGTGTACAAGGTACGGTGCAGATATTCCAGATCGGAGATAAACCCCAACTACATCACCATGGTCTCCCTTGAGGAAACGGTCGTCATTTGCGAGTTCGCGATTGAAGTTGCAGACGTGGTGAGCTGGATGAAGATATGCATGCCCTACGGCATCCTCGAATCGATAAAGGGCTATCTCATTTCCACCCCTTCAAGGGAAGACCTGGAGATGCGGGAAAAGTGGCTCCAGAAGCTGCGCGAGCGCGTGAAAGAAGTACCCCTCGACATAAGGGGCATCCTTGGAAAAAAGAAGATTTCCGTGGAGGAATTCCTGAAGATAAAGAGGGACAGCGTCATCATCACCGATACGAGCGTGGATGAGCCGATCGAGATCAGGGTCGGGAACAAGACCAAGATGAAGGGCAAGATGGGTGTCTACAAAGGGAACAAAGCAGTCAAAATAGAGCAGATAGTTGAATAACAGGGGGAAGTGATGGAGGAATTCTCAGCCGCGGATCGGCAGACCGGTCACAACGAAGGTCAGGAAATGAGCATCGAGAGTCTCCTTGACATCCCCGTCGAGATCTCCGTCGAGATAGGAAGGACGAGGATGCCCATAGGTGATCTCCTCTCACTGACAAGGGGGTCGATTGTAGAGCTGAACAGGTTGGCAGGAGAATCGGCAGACATTTACGTGAACGAGAAACTTGTCGGGAAAGGAGAGATCGTCGTGGCGAGTGAGAGACTGGGCGTAAGAGTGCTGGAAATAGTGACCCCGAAGGAAAGGGTGCAGAAGCTCGGCTAATGGAAAATATCTATCTCAGCGCCGTGAAGATGCTGCTGGTGCTCGCCGCGATGGTGTTTGGCACAATGGTCTTCTATCGTTATATGGGAAAATGGCGGTTGAACCTTAAGCCTAAAGGTGCGGGCTACGGCCTGCAGAAGGTGGAGACCGTTAACCTCGGATACCGGAAATTCGTCTCGGTCATCGAGGTAAAGGACCATGTGCTGGTCATAGGGGTCGGTGAAAAAGAAATGGCCCTTCTCGCGGAATGGAAAAAGGAGGAGGGACTATAATGAGGCTCCTCCTCATAGCTCTTGTTATGGTTTCTTTGCTGGGGTTGCCCTCCCTTTGCTATGCCAGGTCGAGCCACGCCAAGGCGGCGAGCCAGGATGCCGGGCCCGTAAAATCCGATCTCTTCGGCTCGCTCGTGGGGAGCCACGGGAACAAGAACCTTATCAACATCGTGATCGTGCTCACGATTCTGACGTTCGCCCCGGCAATCCTGCTCCTCATGAGCTCGTTCACGAGGATTGTCATTGTCCTATCCTTTTTACGGCAGGCGATGGGCGTCCCGCAGCTTCCTCCAAACCAGATCATCGTGGGTCTTTCATTGTTTCTCACGTTCTTTATCATGGCGCCGACCTACGAGAAGATTCAGACCGCCGCCTTGGGTCCTTTTATGAATGACCAGATCAGTTACGACGAGTTCCTGAGCAAGTCGTCGCAGGAACTGAGCCTCTTCATGTTGAAATTTACCAAGGAGAAAGACCTGGGCCTGTTCATGAGCATTGGGGGATTGAAAAGACCTGCCAACGAGAAGGACATACCCTTCAAGGTCATCGTGCCGGCATTTGCGATCAGCGAGCTGAAGAGAGCCTTTCAGATAGGCTTTCTCCTCTATATCCCCTTTTTGGTTATCGATATGGTGATCGCGAGCGTCCTGCTTTCGGCGGGTATGATGATGCTGCCGCCCATATTCATCTCGCTGCCGTTCAAGCTGATGCTGTTCGTACTGGTTGACGGATGGAACCTTCTTACGGCTTCTCTCGTCAAAGGCTTTTTTTAGGAGGCGCTAGTGAGTCAGGACCTGGTAATCCAGATTTTCAGAGACTGTTTGAAGACGGCCCTCCTCGTCTCGGCCCCCTTGCTCGGCGCGGCCATCGTGGTCGGCCTCACGGTCAGCATATTCCAGGCGGCAACCCAGATCCATGAGGCAAGCCTGGCGTTCGTACCGAAGATACTGGCCATCATCCTATGTCTCATAGTCCTGTCGCCATGGATGCTGCAAGTTCTCATGGCGTTTACTACCCAGATTATCACGAATATCCCGGTTTACGTGAGGTAGGTGCGGTGGTCGATATAACTCTGGAGGCACAGAAATTCGTTCTCGTCTTCTTCCGGGTCGTCTCGATGATCTGGTTTCTGCCGATTTTTGAATCAAGGAGCATATCCGCCGTCTACAAAGCTGGTTTGTCTCTGCTTATCGCTTTCCTCCTTTTTGAATCGGTGCCGGTGCCCGATTTTCAGGGGGATGCCTTTCTCCTTCTGATCGCCGTAGGAAAGGAGGTCCTTATCGGTCTTGCTATGGGGTTCTTCGTGAGGGTGCTCTTCTCCGCGGTGACTGCGGCAGGGGAGGTGGTTTCCATGCAATCCGGCCTGGGCTTCGCCCGTTCGATGGACCCGACGCTGATGGCGCAGTCGACGGTCCTTGAACAGTTCCAGAGCCTGCTTGCCGCCATGATCTTCTTGGGCATCGATGGTCATCACGTCCTCTTGAAAAGTATCGCCAGAAGCCTCAAAGATGTGCCTCCGGGAGCAATTGTGGTGAGACCGGCCCTGTTCGAGTTCGTAATCGACGCGACAGGGAAACTCTTTGGAGCAAGCTTGAAGATCTGTGCCCCCGTGATCGTGACGCTCTTTCTCATGGAGATCGGCTTAGGCATTCTGGCACGGCTGATCCCGCAGGTAAACGTCTTCATTGAAGGTGCGTCGATGAAAGTCCTGGTGACGCTTGCCATGATGGCGACTGCCCTCAATCTGATAGTTCCCGTGATTGCAGGGCTTTTCAGGGGCTTGGATGGCGACATGCTGAGAATCATCAAGTCCGTGATGTGAGGAAAAGGCAAAGGCATGGCGGATAGCTTTCAGGAAAAAAGCGAGCAGCCGACTGAAAAGCGGTTTCAGGATGCGCGAAAGAAGGGGCAGGTGGCGCAGTCGCCGGAGCTTGCGTCCTGCTTCGTCATCCTCTTCATGTCCATCTTCCTGTATGGCGCCATGTCCAGGGGTTTCGACAGGATGTTCGCCATCTATTCCCGCTACGTAAGGAATTTGGATATCGAGATTACCGTGGCGAGTGTCCAGGACGTGCTCTCGTTTGCCGCATATCAATGGCTGGAGATAGTGGTCCCCATCTTTGCCTTGCTCGTTGCCATCGGCGTTTTCTCTTCGTTCCTTCAGACGGGTTTCATGTGGAGTTTTGAGGCGCTTAGTCCGAAGATAGAGACTCTCAACCCTTTCGCCGGGATAAAGAAGCTTTTCTCCGGGAGGTCCTTCTTCGAGGTGCTCAAGGCGGTCGTCAAGATAGGCATCCTCGGCTATATCGTCTATTCGCTGGTCATGAAAGAACTGCCTGTCATACTCTCCCTCGGGGCACAAAGCCCGGTGTCGATAGTTGGCTATATCGGGCGGACGTGTTTTGGTTTGGCCACCAAGCTCGGCATTATCTTCCTCTTCGTCGCGGGTCTCGATTATATGAAGCAGAGATGGCAGCAAAAGAAGGACCTGATGATGACACACCAGGAGGTCAGGGAGGAGTTCAAGGAGAGGGAGGGCAGCCCGCTCGTAAAATCGAGGCTGCGCAGCCTCCAGAGAGAGATGGCGCGGAGGAGGATGATAGAAGACGTGAAGAAGGCTGAAGTGGTGGTGACGAACCCGACGACATATGCCGTGGCGATCATGTATGTGGCAAAAGAGATGCCCGCGCCCAGAATCGTCGCCAAGGGAGGAGGGTTTGTCGCGGAGCAGATAAAGAAGACGGCCAGGTTGCACGGCGTCACGATCATCGAGAATAAGCCTGTGGCGCGTGCGCTTTTCTTCGCAGTAAAGGTGGGTGACTACATTCCCGAAACATTCTATCTCATCGTCGCGGAGCTGCTTGCCCAGGTGTACAAGCAAAGGAACAAGGGGATTTTGTGATGGAAAAGATCGCGAATCAGATACGGGATAAAGGCGATGTCCTGATCGCCTTCAGCGTCGTCTTCGTCATTCTTATCATGCTCATTCCGCTCAACGCCTTCCTTGCGGATATGTTCCTGACGGTGAGTATCTCGGTCTCCCTGCTGATCCTCTTCATAGGAATGTATATACGCAGGCCCCTCGACTTCTCGGTTTTTCCCTCGGTGCTCTTGATCACGACGCTCTTCAGACTCTCCCTGAACATCGCCTCCACGAGGCTGATACTCCTGCGCGGCGACGAGGGTCCACAGGCCGCCGGAAGGCTCATCAAGGCATTCGGCACGTTCATCGTGGGGGGGAATTATGTGGTCGGCTGCGTCGTCTTCCTCATCCTGATCATCATAAATTTTGTCGTTATCACAAAAGGCGCGGGGAGGGTTGCGGAAGTCGCCGCCCGGTTTACCCTTGACGCAATGCCCGGCAAGCAGATGAGCATAGATGCGGACCTGAACGCAGGGCTCATCGACGACGTCGCCGCAAGAAAGAGAAGACAGAACGTCGAGATCGAGGCAGACTTCTACGGGGCCATGGACGGGGCGAGCAAGTTCGTCAGGGGAGACGCCATAGCCGGCATCATTATCGTATTCGTCAATATACTGGGCGGGTTTGCCATAGGAGTGCTGCAAAAGGGCATGGCGGTGACGGAAGCCCTGAGCGTCTACACCATCCTGACCATAGGGGAGGGTCTTGTCAGTCAAATACCGGCTTTGCTCACCTCAACGGCAGCAGGTATAATCGTCACCAGGGCCGCCAGCGAATCGAACCTGGGCAGAGATGTGGTCACCCAGGTCTTTACGCAGCCCAAAGCGATTCTCCTCGCCTCTGTCATCATACTCTGCATAGGCATAGTGCCGGGCATGCCTCTTATGCCTTTTATGGCCCTGTCGTCCGTGACTTTTGCCGTTAGTTACGTGATCAACAAGGCAAAAAAGGAGGAAGAGGCGGCTGCCCCGGAACTGCAGCCTGCAGAGAAAGAGAAAGAAGAAACGGTCCAGCCCATAGAGATCCTCGAGCTGGAGATCGGCTACGCGCTCATTCCCATCGTGGACGCAGAGCAGGGCGGCGAGCTGCTGGATAAGATAAGGGCCATAAGAAAGCAGATGGCCATGGAGCTCGGCATCGTTGTTCCCCCGATGAAACTGAAAGATAACCTTCAGTTAAAAGCGGGCGAGTACGTGATTCAGTTGAAAGGGATAGAGGTGGGAAGGGGCGACCTTCTCCTCGGCCATGTCCTTGCCATGAGCCCCGAGGGCAACGAGAAAGCCGTGGAGGGCGTGCCGACGCACGAGCCCGTCTTTAATCTTGAAGCATACTGGATCAAGGAGAAAGACCGCGAGAAGTGCATGGCCGATGGTTTCACGATAGTGGACCACCCGACCATCATTGCTACCCATCTCACGGAGATCGTGAGGAACAACGCCCACGAGCTGATGACGCGGCGCGAGACGCAGAAGCTGACAGAATCGATCTCGTCAACCCACCAAAAGGTTATGGAAGAGATTACTCAGAACCAGGTCAGCATGGGCGTAATCCAGAAGGTGCTCCAGAACCTTCTCAGAGAACAGGTCTCGATCAGGGATCTGGTGACGATACTGGAAGCTATTGCGGACTCCTGCGGCTCCATCAAAGACCCTGACCTTATCACCGAATATGTGCGGCAGAGGATGGCTCGGAGCATCTTGAAGCCGTACCTCGTCGACGGCGTGCTCAACATAGTGCTCCTGGAAAAATCGCTCGAAGAAAAGGTAATCGCGGCTCTCCAGACCTCGGAGCAGAGCAGCCTTCTTGCGCTCGATCTTAATTTCGGCCAGAAATTGGTCGAAAAGCTTGGGGAGGAGGCAAAGAAGGTAATGCTGAAAAGCCTCCAGCCTATTCTACTGGTACATCCGATCATAAGAGGAAAACTGAGGCGGTTCCTTGAAAGGCACTTACAGGGCATCACGGTCATCTCGCACAATGAGATTCCTCCTCAGATAAAGATACAGTCCGTGGGGATAGTAAAGATGAATGAACAGTAATTTTATCATAGTGAGATAGAGGTGCACGTGTGAATCAATCACTATCCGAGGCAAGCAGGATGATCCGAAGAAGGAAGACCATTTCCATCACAAGCGGCAAGGGGGGCGTGGGTAAATCTTCCATCGTCTCCAATATGGCATACATGTTGACCAGTATGGGACAGCTTACGTACATATTCGACGCCGACTTGTCCCTCGGCAACATCGACGTCATGTTCGGCATGGTGCCTAAGTTCAATGTGAGGGATCTGATAGAGGGAAAGAAGCATATCACCGATGTGGTTGCCGAAGGGCCCTTCGGCATAAAGATCATTCCCGCCACATCAGGCGTGTCCGAGCTTTCCCATCTGAGCATGGAGGAAAGGCAGATACTCGTCTCTTCTTTCAGGGAGCTGCCGGATTATGACTTCCTCATCGTGGACACCTCGGCCGGCCTGTCGTCAAACGTCGTGTATTTTAACGCCATAAGTGAAGATATCTTCATTGTCGTTACCCCCGACCCGGCGAGCCTCACCGACTCCTACGCAGTGATAAAGGCGCTGCGGGGCAAGACCGGGCAAAAAAACTTCAATATCATCATGAACCTCGTGAGAGACGAAAGAGAGGCCCTGGAGATATTCAAAAAGATCGTCACCGTGGCGGACAAATTTCTCGATGTCTATCTGGATTTCTTCGGGTATATTCCGGTGGATGGCAACATCAGCGCAGCCACAAGGAAGCAAAAGCTGTGGGCAGAGCATTTTCCCCGGACATCCGCGACAAAGGCCCTGACCAGAATATGTGACAGATTGGTACTGTGATGCTGAACAAAGCCTATACGAAGATAGATAAAGATCAGCGAGAAAAGATCATCGAGGAATTCCTCCCGGTTATCAAGCATCTTGCGTACAAGATGTCGAGGGGTTTCGAGGGCGACAATCTCACGGATGACCTTATCTCGGCCGGTATAATCGGCCTCCTGGAGGTCATGGAAAAATACGACGCCAGCAGGGGGGCAAAGCTCAATACCTTTGCCTACTTACGGATACGGGGGGCGATGATAGACGAACTGAGGTCCCGGGACTGGTTCCCCCGGAGCGCCAGGGCCAAGGCGAAGAAAATCCAGGAAGTGACCAGAAAGCTCGAGCATGAGATGGGCAGGTACCCGGAGGAGGAGGAAGTGGCCAAAGCGCTCAATATGGACCTCGATGCCTACCTCTCCATGCTGAGAAGCTGCGGCAACCTTTCCGTGGTCAGTATCGAGGATGTGAGCGATGCCGTGGGTGAGAGCAGAGACAGGGTCATCGATTATGTCCTTGCTGACGATGATAGTCCGGAGAAGTATGCCGAGTTCTACGAGTTGGAAAGGATACTTGCCTCCGAGCTTGAAAAACTGCCGGAAAGGCAGAGGTTGGTCCTCTCGCTCTACTATCATGAGGACATGAACATGAAGGAAATAGCCAAGACACTGGGGGTAACGGAGGCGCGTGTGTGCCAGATACACAGCCAGGCAATACTGAACCTGCGGCCCTCTATGAAAAAGCATTTCGAGAGGTGAGTTCCGGCCGGGATCTTTTCGCGCCTGGCTTTGTCATCATGTTAGGCCCGCAAGTCCTTTTTGAGGCTTTTGATCCGTCCGATCAGACCGATCCGTCCGATCAAAAGCTTCAAGAATGGCCTGCGGGGGGCGTTAGCGTTTCATCCGGTTCAACCGTTGGAAGCGAATTTTCCCGCGAGATCGCTATCCACCACGTAGATGCAGATCTCCCTGGCCCCTTTGGCGGAATAGAGGTACTTCTTCTGAAGGTTCTTGATGAGGAAAGTCACTTCCTCCCTGATCCGTTTGTCATAGGTCCTGAAGGTCTCGGTGCCGAAATCTTTTATGGCACTGCGGAAATTGTCGTTCTTCTGGAAGGGGTCCATGACTTTCTCCTTCAGGTTGTGGACGTAGCGCTCCAGGAGCGATTTGTAGACGGTCGTGCCTGTGAGGGGGAGCCCCTCGACCATGATCTCCTGGGTGAGGATTTTTGAAGCGTACTGGTGCTGGGTCTCCTTTCTGAAGGAGCGTGCTGCGCGAGGGTCCACGCCTTTTCCGAGAATCTGTCGTTCCATGCCCAGGAAGAACTCCTCGGAGATATCTATCGTCTCCCCCGTGTAGATAGACCGTTCCACCCGTCCCGGATCAAAATTTGTGGCGTAGAGGTAGTTCTGAATGTCCCAGGAGACCCTTTCTTCGTTGAACCAGTAAAGGCATTCTTTTACCTCCTGCAGCACCGTGTAGTTGTAGGAATTGAGGAGGGATTCGAGGAATCCCTCGGGGATCGAGTTCGTGAGATCCTTTCGCTTTGTCCCGAAATAGTCGCAGACCAGCGGCATGCTTATTAGGGAGCCGTTCTTGCCGTAAATGCTGTAGAATTCTCCGAATATCCTGTTCGAGTCCCTGCCGGAGAAGCCCGTGTCTCCTTCCGTCTCCGATTCGGCGATGATGGCCCTCCTGCGCTTCGAGGTGAACTGTTTTCTGTCTTCCTGCAGGAGCCACGGAGGGATGTGGCCGGCATAGATATCCATCTTCAGGAGGTGGAGTTTCCTGTCGCAAAAGGGACGGTATTTCTCCGGGTCCGCGATCCAGTCGCGGGATGCCTCAGACTCTTCCTTGAGTCGCGACGCGATGATGATTTTCGCAAAGCCCTCCAGCACCCTTGGGAGAAACCTCTTTTCGATCTGATCACCGAAAACGTTCTTGTAGATCTTCACCTCGGTATTGTAGTCGAGTACATAGGGTATCTTGATGCAGGTGATGCGATCTGTGAAAGACTGGGCGTCCCCTATATTCTCCCGGTCTTCGGGGTTTGTCAGGGCAAGGAAGAGGGAGTTGACGTTTTCTTCGATCTCTTCCACCTTGTGGACTCCCTCGCTGATGATGCCGTGGAGGCTCGCGAAGCGCTCCTTGTTGTGGGCCTTGACGTCCATCAGCGCGTATATGCCGTTGTTCGTGTTGGCATAACGGGAGAACAAGTACTTCACCCTGTTGCTGTCGCGAAGAAGGTGATTCACCTGGCTCTGAAGTAGTTCGTTGGTGAGGACCGTCGATTTCGAGCTTCGGTCGCCCGGGTTAAAGACGCTGATGCCCTGACCGAGACGCCGGCAGAGGTCATACCTTCGGGCGTAGACCATCTCAAAGACCCTGGCCGGGGATCCGAGGAGATCGAGGAGCGTCTGATAAAGGGAGAAACAAATCGTACAGGGATTGTCCCTGAAGACCCATTCATACTGCTTGTGAGAAAAGAGCTTCTTCTTGAATTCCTCATCAACGATGAGCTTGTCGAAGATCTCTCGCCTGTATTCCCTGGGGAGAATGAGCAGGGGATGATCGTGGCTCGGACAAGAAACCTCTAGGTAACCCTTGTTCGGCAAGGCGAAAGCGCCTTCACGCTGCCCTCCTTTCTCCGGGGAGAGGGCGGTCCCCTCAAGGCCCGTGATCCGGCTCAGGACCGTGTGGGCTTCCCCGTCGGCTGTGGCGCCGAGCGCCTTTTTGTCGAGGCGCCAGACGATCTCGAAGGCCTTGCCTTCGGGGGTTCCCGAGTATTGTTCGAATTTCATGAGAAGGTTATTGAGAAAGGTACTCTTGCCGGACCCGTGAGGCCCCTCAAAGATGTATATTCTGTTCTGCTGCGCCCCGTGTCGAAAAGAGGCAAAGTGACCGATGAGCCTGTTCGCGAAAAGCCGGTCTGCGAAAAAGGGGTGATCCGTACCCTCCACAAAGAGCTTGCCGCAGTCATAGGAGACGTAGCGGATGGACTCGGGGTCGTCCGGGTATTCATCGACCCCCTCGCCTGCGAAGGCGATTACCATGTCGCAGATCCTCTGGAACACGTTGCGGAAAACAAGATCGGGATGTTTTGCCGCAAACTCGGTGAACTCCGTGAGTCTCATGGGGGAGCGTTGCTCCTGGTCGTTAATCCTCGTGCTCAGGTCCGTAAAGACCTCTTCAACCCCAGTCATGGCGCCTCCCTCTCACAAGAAAGTCTTGACGAGTTTTCGCCTGTCCATGGTGTAGACCACCCGGCGCGTGCCGTACCTTGGCCCGCCCCCGTCCTCATCTTGCCCGGTCCCACGGCCGAAGGGGCCCTTCTCCGAGCCCGATCCGGGCACAAGTTCGGTAGTCTCCAGCTTTACCGGCCCACCCCAGAGGTATTCGACGCCCATCAGCGCGTTGGAGATGAATTCCTGTATGAGGGGTTTTTGCTCAAACCGATGATCGAGGTAGAGCACCCCGTCCTTCGATCTCTCCTCGCTGACATTTACGCAAGGCGGGTGGTACAGGGAATCGAGAAGCATTTCACGATAGTCGGCGGCCTTCCTGCTCTTGATGTAGTATTCCCAGACGCCCTTTGGCTCGTTCAGCCGTTTACCCGCCACGAAGATCTTGTGGAGGTCCAGAAAGTCCTGGTCGATGAACGTGTTGATGAAGAGAAAGTCGTTGAGATCTTCCCGCACCTTGAAGAGTGTGTCGGTGCCCGCGTTCGTCTTTCGGTCGAAGTCATCCCTCTCTTTCTTGCCCGTGAGTCGCTGGAACGCGTAGGAGAACCTTCCCTTGGCGGCCGTCTCCTCGATGTAGGCGAAGAGGCGCATGCCAAGGGCATAGGGATTGAGCCCAACCCGTGGCAGGGACGTTACCTTGGCGTTGACGCAGGCATAGGCGACCTCGTTGCCCTTGATCCTGTCGTCTTCCAGGAAGAGCCTGTCGTGCCAGTAGCTCGCCCACCCCTCGTTCATGATCTTAGTCCGTATCTGAGGCTGGAAATAGAGCGAGGTCTTCCGCACGATTTCCATGACCGTGACCATCCACCGATTCTCGTCCTTTTGGAGGAGGGGTGAATGGGCCTCCAGGAACCCCATGATATCCCTGGGCGCCCGCTTCTCCTTGCCATTCCGGTATTTCACGAAGAAGGCTTCGAACTCGGGGTATTTCGCAGCGACCGAGGAGAAAAAGATCGATTCCGCCATGGTCCCGTAGCGGGAGACGGTTTCGTTGTACCGGTCCAACTCCTTGAGATACTCCGTGAGGACTGCCTTTTTCACCGATTGGAGAAAGACGTCGAAGTAGTAGTCAAGCCTTGTTGAGGTATTCGTACCCTCAGACCCGTCTGCTTCCGAGAGATAACCGTAGTAATCGACGAGATTGTCTATACCCCTGGCAAACTCGATGACGTAGTCGACCCATCGGCCTTTTTCCGAGCGAAGCATTGCGATGGCCCGCTTGTCCGACAGGGCCCGGCCCGCAAAATCCTCACACCACGTATGCCTGTAGTAGAGGTTGTTCTGGAAGAAATCGATATGGGCGAGAACGTGGTAGAAGATCATCACGTTGAGCCAGTCCGGGTTGTTGTCGTTGTAGAAGGAGATGGCCGGCCTCGTATTGATCACCGTTTCGTACGGGTTCTGGGGATAGAGCTCGTACTTGCCCTTTTCCTTCATGACTTCCACGTCGTGGACCCAGTAGTCGTAGAGCGTGGGGATCATATTCTTGGGACTGAGCTCCAGGAGGTCCCTGTTGGTGACGATGTACTCGAGCGTCTCCGTCTGAAAACGGAGACCCGCGTCCCGCGCCCTTTCCTTGCACCCTTCCATGATTCTTTTCGTGTGCTGGCTTATCAGCTCCATGACCCGCGGCTCCTCTCTTCAGGAGATAAGTTTCTTTATCCCCGCCATGAGTCTGGTCTCCTCGGCGTCTTCTCCTAGGACATCGACCTTTAGCTTGTCCGGTTGCTCTTGCGCGACGGCTCCCAGGTATTGTTCGAGCGTGGTGGGAGCGCCCCTGTCGGGGGTGGCGTCGACGATGGTGATACCGATTCTGCCGCAGTAGGCGAGCATTTTGCGGATCTCTGGGACGGTATGTTCCCCGGTGGAGTCCCAATCGTCGCCGTCGGTGCCGTGGAATACGTATATGTTGTAGTCCCGGGCGAGGTTTCCCGCCTCCACGATCTCGTTGACCATCCGATAGGCCGATTCTATCCTCGTGCCGCCGGCAATGGAGAGACTATAGTAGGTATGAAAGTCCGGCACCTCTCTTGCCGCCGTGTCGTGAAGGATGAAGCGGGTTTCCACCTGTCTCTCGTACTGAAAGAGGAGCCAGCTGTAAATCATCACGTGCTGGGCCACGACGACCTCCGTGGGGGTCCCCGACATGGAGCCCGAGTAGTCGCGTATGAAGAAGACGAGGGCCTGGGACTCGTAATCCTGCTCCTTCGAGAGGATGCGGTAGACGCAATCCCGTGGAGAGACCAGAAGGGAGGCGGGGTCTACCGCAGTAGGATCGACGAGGCGGTTGAGCGCGATGTTCGTCTCGACGATCCTCCGGAGGGTAGCCTTTTTGTCGAGCACCTGTCCGAAACCACGGTGCCGGTCGATGAGGTCGTAGGTGAACCTCTTGAGTGAGCGCTTTCTTCCCTTCTCCTTGAGATTCGGAAGGTGAAACTTCTCCGTGAGTATGCGGCCGAGGTCGTAGAGGGTCGTTTTTGCCTCGTGCTCTGCCTCGTCGCCTTGGCCCGGCCCTCCACCCCCTCCGCCTTCGGCCCCATGGATGGGCTCTTCTCCGACGATATCGCCTTGCTCGCCGTCTCCAGACCCGCCCGAGCCCCCCGACCCGTCTGCCTGGTCCTGGGGAGGCGTCATCGAGTCGTGATAGAGCTTCTCTTCTACGGTCGTGGGAACGACGACCACCTTCTCCTTGCCGCCCCTCACGGGCCTTATGAGCTTGCCGATCCGTATCTTCCGAGGAAACCCGTCCTTCTCCCTCTGGATATCTCTCTCGAGGAGGTCTTCAATAGACCCTATGGTGTGGACGTAGCCGTATTCAGTTTTCATCATTCCTCGTGCAGAAATACTCCATGGTCTTCTGCGCGCAAGTTCTACAGTAGCCCAGTTTGTCGAGCATCGTGGTGATCATCCGGTCGTAGAGTTTTTGATTCTCCTCGTTGGTCCGGTTGGCGAGTGCGCCTATAAGGGACCCTGCGCCGGCGATGTCCGACTTGAGACGGACATCCGTCACAGCTTTGACGAGTTCGATGTTGTCCATGAAGTCGTAGTCAGGGTCGACCGATATCTTCTGACCGTATATCTTCCTCACCGATGTCCTGAAAGACTCCCGCTGCTCCTCCGTCTTCAGGCCGAGCCTTTCCTCCACGCTCTGGACGAACCTCTCGTCGATTTTCAGGGCCCTCAGTTGGCCCGTCTGGGGGTCCCTATATTTCCACATACGGTCAGGGCCGAGGTTCTCGGCGTCGATGCCGATAATCATATTGACGTAGCTCATCACATCCCGTTTGATTGCCTGGGGTTCATCCATGTAGGCGTTAAACATCTCGGTCATGATCCGCTCCCGGTAGAGCCCCCTTGCCACCTTGAGGTCCTCGAAGTATTTGGCCCTCTCGCCGGCCTCGGTCACATAGTCGAGGATCACCTTCTCCAGGGCTTTGAATATGTCTTCGGCGAACATACACTGGCCGTCGTTGGTCTCGGAGGTCTCCACGAGGATCTGGAGCGCCCTCCCGAGGTCCCTCTGCCCCATCCCTTTCTGCCCGAACCTCCTGGTGATGTCCGGTTCGTGATTGAGTATGTCGATCACCTCGGAAAGGGTCTTGATGCTCTTCTCACCCGCCACCTCCCCCGCAGACAGCTTCATTATCTCAAGGGGCGTCAATTTCTCGGACCTGGGGAGGCGCGTCAGCACCACGGCGACGGAGGCGGCATAATTCAGGTTGGGATCCTGGTGAAGCCGCTCTTTGGTGAGCGTCGTCTTCACCTCGCTCCCGATGGCATATTGGGTCAGATGGGATTGGAGCCTGTAATCGGTGTTGTGGGCCACGTAGCATATCCTGCACCGGTCCACGATGGGCGCCTCTTCCTTCTCGGCGAGGAACCTGTTGAATTCCGAGTTGTTGCTCGTCGCGATGATCAGGGTATCTATGGGCCACCGGAACCCATCGATCTCGATGTTCCTGTTCTGAATGACCCCGAGATAGACCTGGACTAGGTCCTTCTTGTTCTTGAAGATCTCGTCGCTGAAATGGATGCCTCCGCCTGCCACCCGCGCGAGGGCACCCCTCCGGAGATCGAAACGGTAAGGATTGTTGGGGTCGGAAAGGTGGAGGAGCCGCTGTATCGACTCCTCGCCGAGGAGGTCGACGGCGGAAGAGGTGATCTTGTCTTTGGCCGAATATTTGCCCGTGACGGTCCCGAGGCTCTCGCTCAAGGGTACGGGAAGGACCTCGATGAAGTCGAGGATCTCTTCCACGCTGCCGTTGGTGATGTTCCTGATATCGTTGATGATATAGTCGCTGCACGCGCCCAAAGGCCGGTAGTTTTCGTAGAGGCTTTCGATCTCGGTGTCGGAAAAACCGCCGTACTCTGCGAGAAACTGCCTCGTGTCGTCCTCCGAGGGGAGGAGGTTCATGGCGAGAATGACGGGGTCTTCGAAGGTTTGTGACTGGACGGCCGTGATCTTCCCGTAGACGCCGACGCGGTCGAGGTGCGTGAAACCGAAGGTGAAACGGCGATTCTCCTCAAGGGCGAGAAACTTCCGGTACAGGCCGCAGAGGGTATCCACAAAGAAGGTCTTCCCGTTTCCCGGCTCCCCCACGAGGACGAAGGCCATCTCCCGGGACGACCCGTTCTCTGCCGCATCTTTGACGCTCGAGACGAAGCTGTTTATCTCGTCGAACATACCGATGACGTGCTTCTGGCCCCTTCTGAAGATGGTGAAATCATAGGTGTTCTTCCCGTTAACGGCGACCTTCTCGATCATGTCGCTCTTGTCGAGGATCATCCTCGAGACGCTCTGGAAGGCGTTCTCGAATCGCCTTCTCCCTGCCTTGACTTCTTTCAGGTGGTAGCCAAGGGTCTTTGCACCGTTCTCGTTCATGGGGACCTCCGTGGAATCGGTCCGGGGCGTTCCGGACAAACACTCTATTCTTCTTCGGGAAGGGGGTGGTGCAGACGCGGGGGCCTTTCGCGGCGGGTTGCCCCCTGAGGACGCTGCGGGAGAGATCCACCTTCCAAGAGCTTGGAGCATCTCGTTCCCGACATGAAGTGGCCAAGCAATAAGCATGCCGAGACCCCGAGGCCCCCACCATGCCCGGAACCTCTGTCGTGGTGCGGCTCCAGGTTTGCGCCTACGACGGCGAACCGTTTGTTTTTTGACACCGGCGAAGGTCCGGGTGAGCCGCCGCCACGGAGCGGCGATCTCACCTGCCGGCTCCTGGAGAATATTGTCTAAAGTTCACTCCTGCCTGCTCCGATAATACTAAAGATTCGATGGCTGATTACATAAGAGATAAGATGGCGCAAATCGAATTCCTGCCGACCCTCCCCTGCATTGCCGATGAGGCGATGAAGATCATCGAGGACCCCGGGAGTTCCGCGTCCGACCTGGTGAGCCATATGGACCCGTCGTTGGCGGGCGAGGTGCTCAAGGCGGCGAAGAGCGCCTACTGCGGGAGCGAGAAGTTCCACCACATAGAAAGCGTGGAACAGGCGGTGGCCGTAATAGGGCACTCAGGTATTTCCTCCATCATCCTGCACATGCCCTTCCTCTCGACGATCGACGGGGAAGAGAGCTTGTTCGACCCCATGGGATTTGTCCGCCATTCCTTATCCTGCGCCGTTTTTGCAGAGACTGTCGCTTCCGCCTTCGTATTGGGCAGCCCTAAGGCAGCCCATCTGAGCGGCATGCTGCACGATATCGGCATTATTATCGTCTATCAATTCTTCAAGGAAGAGTGGCAGAAGATCAACGTTTTGATGGAGCAGAGGGGCTGGGGGAGGCCGCAGGCGGAGAGGGTGGTTCTTGGTACGGATCATGCAAGCGTAGGATCGATGTTGCTTGAGTCATGGGACCTACCGAACACGATCGTAGAGAGCGTGCGGTTTCATCATCTTCGTGAGGAGATAGGAGAGAGGGGAGAGCTGTATACAGTCTGGCTCGCGGATAATCTTGCGATGCACACCGACTTCGACATGGATTTCATTGACTTTGAAACCTTTTTTAAAAAACAGCGGGAATTTCTGCAATCGGAGATGCCCGAAAAATACCTGCTGAAGCACGACGTGGACCTTTTTGAGACGGCTTACGGCAAACTGAAGGAGATCGGGAGATTCCTCGGAAGCCCCTTCGGAGGAGCGGCATGCTAAGCGGTATGATAAAGGTTCTCGTAGTAGACGATTCCCGGGTAATGACAAAAATCATATCGAGGATACTCGGGAAGGACCCTCTGATAGAGGTGATAGGGACGGCAGGGAGCGGCCCTGAAGCCATTGAGAAGATAGAGAAACTGAAGCCGGAGGTAGTGACGCTGGACGTGGAAATGCCGGGAATGGACGGCATAGAAACGTTGAGGCACATTATGTCGACCAATCCGCTTCCCGTCATTATGTTGAGCACCTTGACCAGAGACCACGCAGATATCACGATGGAGGCATTGAACATAGGCGCCTGTGATTTCGTGGCGAAAGATTTTTCAAACTTTACCCTCGCCGACAAGGAGCAGGAGCTCATCGGCAAGGTGAAGAATGTTGCAAAGAACCGGGCAAAGCTCCGCCTGAAGGGTTTTCTCGCACACCTTCCGGCCCGCTCTCTCTCCATCACACCGGGTGCCATAGTAAAGCGAAGCATACTTTCCATCGGGGCGTCTACGGGCGGCCCGCCCGTGCTCCAGTATATTCTCTCACACCTGCCGAAGGACTTTCCCGTCCCTATCGTGATTGCCCAGCACATGCCCCGGCTCTTCACCCAATCTTTTGCGGAACGGCTCGATAAGGTCTCGCCGCTGGCCGTGAAGGAAGCGGAAGACAAGGAGGTCCTTACGCCGGGGGTTGCGTTGATCGCGCCCGGCGACACCCATATCGCGCTACGAAGGAAGGGCCGGCAGGTAAGCGTAGAGATGGTGAATAACGATACGTACATCTACCGCCCCTCGGTCGACCTGCTCATGGCCACCACGGCAACGGCGTACGAGTCGAGCGCCGCAGGCCTGATCTTGACGGGCATGGGAAACGATGGGCTGGCCGGGTTCAAGGAGCTGAAATCAAAGGGGGGCTATGTAATTGCCCAGGACGAGGAGACGTGCGTGGTCTACGGTATGCCCAAGGCGGTCGTCAACGCCGGCTTGGCGGACGCGGTGCTTCCAATAGAGCGGATGCCCGAGGAGATTGTCAGGATACTATAGAGGAAAGGCCAATGAGACAGGCGCAGACAGCAAAAGTTACAGGCAAAGTACTCAGCGGACTCGTCGCCGAGCTGGGGCAATCAGATGATTTCACCAGGGCCAGGATCATAGAAAAGCTCGTATCGTCTCCCAGCAAAGAGCTGGTAGAGCGCGTGGTGCAGCTTCTGGACCAGAAAAATACTTCCCTGCGGATGGACGTGCTCGATATCTTGCGCAAAACGGGGAACTACGGCATAGATGCGGTCATTCGCCTCCTCTATCATCCGAACGAAGACATCAGGGTCTATGGGTGCGAAGTGCTGCGGAGCCTGAAACACGCGTCGTCGCTGTCTCACCTCATAGAGAAAGTGAGTGACCAAGACGAGAACGTAAAGAATGCCGCGGTAGCGGCCCTCGGTGAATTTGATGACCCGAGGGCGATCGACGTGCTCCTTGACGTGCTGCAGGAAGAGGAATGGGCCGCTTTCTCGGCCATTTACAGTCTGGCGCAGATAGGTAACAGGCGGGCGGTGCCGGCACTCATGGAGGTGTTTATGCGCCGTGGGGGGGAGCTGTCGCTTGTAGCGTGTGAGGCTCTGGTAGGCTTCGGGGACGGCAGAATAGTGGACGAGATAGTCGATTTTGTCCAGAACCTGGAAAGGGAAAAGAAGCATATTTTCATAAGGATTATCATCGAGCACGGCGACGCCCCTATATGTGAAAAGCTGGTGTCGGCCATGGGGGAAGACCTCCTCCAGTATCTCCTGAATTACCTGAAGACGGAAAAAAGGAAATCGTTGAAAGTCATCAATCTGCTCGTTCATTTTAAGCACCCCGATTCGGCCCGGGCAATGCTTGACGTGCTCAAAGATATAGACCCTGACGGAGAGGAGTACGAAGAGATCCTGCGCCTTTTCATGGAGCTGCAGGAAGTGTGGCGCCTTCACCTGGGAGAATACCTGCCGGTGGAGGAATACACGCAGTCCGTGATCAGGGCATGCGGGGGCGTAGGCTGCAAAGTCGACGATCAGGTGCTTTTGCGGTGTTTTCAGTCATCATCTCTTCTCGCAAAAAGAGAGATCATGAAGCAACTGGGCAGGATCACCGATGGAAACGGCCATAGAATAATCCGCGAGGCCATGCGGGATGACGACGGCCACATCCAGGCCGAAGCAGTGGCAATTGCAGGAGCCATGTCCATGCGTGAGCTGACCCGGGACGTCGAGCTTATCGCAAAGAAGGGATTCGCGGATGTCAGGAAAAAAGCCTTGGTTGCCTTGCTCAGGCTGGATACGGCCTTGGCCCTGGAGGCGATAAACGGTTTTGTCGCAAGCGGCGGCCCCGAAGATAAAAAGACGTACCTTGCCGTTACCCCTTACATAGACGGAAGCGCAAACTTTCCTTTTCTGGAGAGGCTGATAGGGGATGCCGACGAAAGGGTGCGACAAACAGCCATTCGCGTGATCGGCAATTTTGTTGAGGATGAAAGATATCTTAACCTCTTCGAGACGGTACTCAAGAGCGGGGATGTCCCGGACGAGGTGCTCAAGGTGATCGGCGTGAAGAGGTTGAAAGGTTTCAGGCAACTGTTGATGGAGATATTTCTCGACCCCCTCCAGCCCTTATGGACGAGATATCATGCCCTCGCTGCCCTTGCCGTCTTTGGAGACCCTTCTCTCTTTTCCACTTTTGTCGGCGGTCTGAAGGATGAGAATAATCTCATCAAGATCGGCAGCCTGAAGGCCCTTTCCGAGCTTCACGACAAGAGGGCGATCCCCCACATAAGACCTTTCACGAGGAGCATAGATGAGGACGTGTTGACCGCCGCGACTCTGGCGCTGGAGAAACTCTCACGATCCGAGGAAGTATGCTGACAAACCAGGAATTTATCCTTCTCAGGGACTTCGTTTACGAGAAAGCGGGCATCTACTTTGCGGAGAACAAGGGGTATCTCCTCGAAAGCAGGTTGGCCGGCAGAATCGAGGAACTCGGTCTTTCTTCCTTTGAAGAGTACCACTACTATCTGAAATACGGAGGCCAGAAGACAGGGCAGGAGCTGATCGCTCTGTTCGACCTCGTCACGACGAATGAGACCAGTTTTTTCAGAAATCCCCCTCAACTGGATGCATTCAAGATTATCGTGCAGAAAAATTATGCAAATGGATGCTGGCCTGACGGAGGGTTAAAAATCTGGAGCGCCGGCTGTTCCACGGGGGAGGAGCCCTATACACTGGCGATTCTCATGCTCGAGCTGAGCAGCCAGGTGGGCAGGTCCCTGCCTTTTACGATCTTTGGGACAGACATAAGCACGAAGGCGCTGGAATCCGCGAAGAGGGGCATCTTCAACCAGTACAGCGTCAGGAATACGGATAAAGGTGCGCTGCTGAAGTATTTCACAGAGAGGAAAGGCATGTACGTGCTGAACGACGCGGTAAAAAAACATGTGACCCTGGATTTCCTGAACTTAATGGAATCCGATTCCTACCGAAAATATAGGCAGATGGATATGATATTTTGCAGGAACGTGCTCATATACTTTGATGAAAAAGGGAAAAAGAAGGTGATCGAGAACCTTTATGAATCGCTCAAGCCAAAAGGCTATCTTACCATCGGGCACGCGGAGAGCCTGCACAACATATCGCGGGGGTTTAAACCCTTGATTTTTCCCGGTACGATTGCCTATCAAAAGGGATAAAGATGAAAAAAATCCTGATTGTTGATGATTCTCCGACTATAAGGAAGTTCATTGGATATGTGCTGCGGCGAAAAGACTATATCACCGAAGAAGCGGAAGACGGCATGGATGCCCTGGAAAAACTGAGTAATGGTGAGATAGACCTGGTGATAGTCGATCTGAACATGCCGAACATGGACGGCATATCGTTCGTCAAGAGCTTGAGAAGCGGGTACTACAATTTGAACCTCCCCGTGATCATGCTTACGACGACAAACGACAGGGAGTTGCAGGAGGAGGCCTACGGGGCGGGGATTAATACGTTCCTGACCAAGCCCGTACAGCCGGACGTTCTCCTTGATAATATTGACAGCCTTTTAGGCGGAGGGTCCTGATGGAAAACCAGTTTCTTGAAAAAGATGAGATGAGAGAGATCATCGACGAATTCATCGTCGAAGCGGGTGAGCTGACCGAAAAGGCGATCCAGGATATCATCGTCATAGAGAACAACCCCGACGAGGAGATTATCAACGGCATCTTCAGAGCCGTTCACACCGTGAAAGGCACCTCGAGCTTTCTCGGATTCAACGCGCTGTCGACCCTTGCCCATAGGGCCGAAGACGTGCTCGGCATGGTGAGGAAGGGGAACATGGTACCGGACCACATGGTGGCCGATGCCCTCCTGGAGGCGCTGGATCTGATAAAGACGCTCCTGGAAGAGATAAAGGAAAGCGGCGCCGAGCAGAGCGCCACCGCTTCAACCATAGAGAGGCTGGAAGCCCTGAAAGACCCCGACAAGAAGAAGCCGGTGGAGACGCGGGAAGAGGCCGCCCCCGTCAATGCCGACGTGTTGCCTGATGTCTCAACAGAAAAGGAAGGAGCGCACATTGGCAAGGAGCCGGGGAAGACCACCGTCTGCGATGCGGCCGTGACTGAAAGTCAGGCAAGCAGTCCCCCCAGCAAACAGAAGACGCAGGCCCATAAAGAAGAGAACACCATAAGGATTGAAGTCAAAAAGCTTGACGATCTGATGAACCTGGCCGGAGAGCTTGTGCTGGGCAAGAACAGGCTCATACTGCTCAACAACATGGTAAAGAAGAGCGACAGAACAAATAATTCCCTCGATAACCTTGCCGATATAACGAATTACATTGAAGTGGTCACGAACGAGCTGCAGCTCTCCGTCATGCGCGCGAGGCTCGTGCCCATAAGCAAGCTGTTCAACAAGGTGCCGAGGCTCGCAAGGGACCTGTCGGCCGAGTTCAAGAAGGAGATCGGACTGACTATGGAGGGCGAGGAGACGGAGCTGGACCGTTCGCTCATAGAGGCCCTGCACGACCCACTCATACATATTATAAGGAATTCGGTCGATCACGGCGTCGAGACGCCGGAAGAGAGAGAGTGGAAAGGGAAGCGCAAGGAGGGAATTCTTTCCCTTAAGGCATATAACGAAGGCAACAACGTGATCATCGAGGTATTCGACGACGGGAAGGGCATCAATGTGGAGGATGTCAAGAAGAAGGCCCGTGAAAAGGGAATAGTGGGCGACGCCGATCTGGCTTCCATGCCGGCCCGCGAAGCCATGAATCTTGTTTTTGCGGCGGGGTTGAGCACTGCCAAGAAAGTGAGCAGTGTTTCGGGCAGAGGCGTGGGCATGGACGTGGTGAAGACAAACGTCGAGAAGATGAACGGACAAGTCTCTATCGATTCGGAAGAAGGCAAATGGACAAAACTGACCATGCGACTGCCACTCACGCTTGCAATAATGAGGGCGCTGATCGTGAGAGTAGTCGACGATCTTTACGCCATCCCTTTGAACACCGTCACGGAGCTCGTAAAGCTTGAGGCGGGCCTGATGAAGTCTGTCGACAAAAAGGAAGTTCTCGTGCTGCGGGACAAGGTCATTCCCGTTGTCGACCTGGCGAGGGTTTTTACCGGTGAGCCTCAGCCCGGCGAGGACAGGTATGTAGTTATCTGCAATATCGGGGAAAAGACAATCGGCATCAAGACGCGCGCAGTCGAGGGCCAGGAGGAAGTGGTGATCAAGCCTCTCGGAGAATTTCTGGGAAACGTCAAAGGGATAGGAGGAGCGACGATCAGGGGGGACGGGAAGGCCATCCTTATCCTCGATATGTCGGCCCTGGTCAGCCACATTTCCTTCCTGAATGCGTACAGAAAGAGCGCCTAGCCGTCCGGAGCCGTGGGTGCGAAAGACGGCCCGGCATTAAGTTTTTCGGACTTCGTCCGATTACACGTGTAGAGGAGGACGGAACATGAACGATGGAAGAATCCTGCAGTTGGTCACATTCAAAGTAGATAACGAAGAATTTGCGGTCGACATATTGAAGGTACAGGAAATAAACAAGATGATCAATATTACGCGCATACCCAATGCCCCTCCCTTTGTCGAGGGCGTGATCAATCTGCGGGGCAAGATCATCCCGATAGTCGACCTTAGGAAGAGGTTGGGTTTTGAAGGAAAGAGCTACGATAAATCCACAAGGATAATCGTCATCGAGCTGGACGGAATGGTGCTCGGCTTCATCGTGGACTCGGTCTCCGAGGTCCTGAGGATTTCCGACAGCACCGTTGAGCCGCCCCCTGCTCTCGTTGCCGGCATCGAGTCCGATTATATTGAAGGCGTGGGCAAGCTGGACAACAGGCTCCTTATACTCCTGGAGCTGAAGAAGATTTTTTCCGCGAGCGACAGAAAGGAATTGGAGAAGGCAGCGAACAATTAGGCTGACGCCACTATGGATGCAAAAGACCCTTTTTCCCATGATTCCGTCAACACTATCCATGGCATTGCCAGGGAGTGGGCGCTTTCCTGCCGGCACGACCCGCCCCATATAAGAAAGTACAAGAACCGCGAGAGAGAGAAGGGACGACGGTTGCCCGACGCTGATCTCGAACCCCCGCCCGAGGGCCAAAAGGGCCGCGCAACTGCGAAAATCAGAGACGGGACGGAAGGGTTCGAGATTACGATATGAAAAAATTGCCTACGCGGAAAAAACTTCCCACCTTGCTCGTTCGCCCCGTTTACAATTTCTCGTAGCTTCAGAAAATAAGGTCCATCCCTCCCAAAGCGCGGAAGTGACGAGTCGCGCCGAGAGATGCCCTTAATTCAACATTCAAAACTCAAAACTCAAAACTGTCTTCATGGCGGTATGGCACTTGCAGAACATGATGCATGCTGAGCGGCATCTTTAGTACTCAGAGTGGGAAAGCGGCCAACGAGAGGGATCTCGACATCATCGCGAACAACCTCGCAAACGCGCTCACCGCAGGCTTTAAGACAATGGCGCCCGCCTTCACCTCGACGGTGATCGGGGATGCCGCCGCGTCAGACCAGATTTCGGCAACCTATGTCAGTATTCCGGACAGCTATACACAATTTTCTGACGCTCCCTTCGCCGAGACGGGCAACACCCTTGACCTGGCGATAGACGGAACCGGCTTTTTCGCGGTGTCCACGTCTCGCGGCCCCATGTATACGAGAAACGGTCAGTTTGGCCTTAATGTGGATAAGAAACTGGTCACGCAGAGCGGCGACCCGGTCATGAGCCAGAACGGGGGCGAGATCACTATTGACGGAAAGAACGTCACCATAACGAGGGACGGATCCGTTTACGTGGACAAGATCCTTGTGGATAAATTGAAGATTGTCGACTTCCCGAACAAGCAGGACCTGAAGAACGCAGGGGGAAGCTTGTTCGTCAATACGAATGACAAGAACGTCGAAGTCCCGGCAGAGGGGTTCTCTCTGAAGCAGGGTGCGTATGAGACTTCCAACGTTGATATCATGACCCAAATGGTGCGCATGATCTCCGTGATGAGGGCATACGAGTCATATACAAAGATCGACCAATCGGCATCCGATACGCTCAGCAAGATGATAGAGTTGGGAAAATTTTAGGAGGCACGCATGTTAATGGCTCTATGGACCGCCGCGTCGGGCATGAATGTCCAGCAGACAAACCTCGACGTGATAGCGAACAACATCGCAAACGTCAATACGACCGCCTTTAAAGCCAGCAGGGCCAGCTTCCAGGACCTGATGTATCAGACCCTGCGTCTCCAGGGAACCAAGACCGAACAGGGCAACCAGGTCCCCACAGGCATACAGATAGGCCACGGCGCGAGGCTGGCCGCCGTGCAAAAGCAGTTCGCCCAGGGGGATTACCAGCAGACGCAAAACCAGTTAGACCTGGCGATAGAGGGGAACGGGTTCTTGCAGATTCAGTTGCCTTCGGGTGAGATGGCATACACGAGGGCCGGTACGCTCCAAAGCGACTCGGAGGGCAGGATATGCACATCCGACGGATACCTGCTCAACCCGAACATCACCATCCCTGCAAACGCATCGGCCGTCACTATCGCAACGGACGGCACTATCTCGGTCCAGGTGCCGAACCAGAGCGCCCTCCAGCAGATAGGCAACCTGACCCTGTGGACGTTCCCCAACCTCGGGGGGTTGAACGCGATAGGCGGAAACCTTTACCAGCAGACCGATGCCAGCGGTGCCGGGGTGTCCGGAACACCGGGTCTGAATGGTTTTGGCACGGTCGTTCAGGGATACGTCGAGCTGTCCAACGTCAACGTGATGACGGAGATGGTCAACTTGATCATAGGGCAGAGGGCATATGAGGCCAACTCAAAGGCGATCCAGGCGGCGGACCAGATGCTGCAGATGGCGAATAATGTCAGACAAGGGTAGTATAGCCACACTTGTTCTTCTGTGTCTCTTCATGATCGTCATCCTGCCGTGCAGCGCGTCGGCAGTGACGCTGGAGTCTGAGGTGAGCCGGTTCGTGAGGCAGATGTACCAGGGGAATGACATTGAGATCACCTTCGCCTCTTTGCCGCACCAGGCAAAAGGGGAGGTGAGGGTGAAGACCCTGGGCTTCACTAAAGTGCCGGATGCAAATGGCGACGGTATCTGTCTGGCCGGAATCGAAGAAAGATCGGGGGTGGAGGCGAGCGTGTATATACCTTTCAGGGTGCTCGTGAAGAAGAAGCTTTACGCGGCAAAGCACCACCTCGCGAAGGGCGACGCGATCCACCGAGCGGACCTTGTTGAGAAAGAGAGTTTTCTCAATGGCGTAGGGGCGGATTATCCCGCGTGCGTCGAGGAGATAGTGGGCAAGACGACGAAAAAGGAGATACCGGCGGGCGAGATCGTGACGAGTCAACTCCTTGAGTCCGCCGTGGCGGTACGAAAAGGAGAAACGGTCAGCATGAAGGCCGAGAACAACAGGCTGGTCGTGCAGGGGAAGGGCACCGCCCTTGAGAAGGGGAAATTGGGAGACCTGGTGAGAGTAAAAAGCCCGTCAGGGAAAGAGGTCATTGGTAAGGTGACGGGAAATGATATGGTGGTGGTGGAATTTTGAAGAAAGAGGAAGGGTATTTACTTTTGCTCATATGCCCCTGCCTCCTGGCAGGCTGCATCTCCATCGAGCCTTCCAAGATAACCAACGAGCCCCTTACCATCTCCAAGACGTACAGGACGCCGCCCGAAAAGCCCGCAGTGCCGGAAGCGAAAAACGGAAGCATCTGGCACGGCAGGCTTACCGACATGTTCAGCGACCAGAGGGCGAGGAATGTGGGCGATATTTTGACGATCAACATCGTCGAGGTATCTCAGGCCTCGGAAAGCGCGTCGACGGCCACGACGAGGAAGTCACAGACGGTTGCGGGCATCAGCAACTTTTTCGGTCTCGAGAACAGGCCGAACGGGCCGTGGACGAATACCGCGAGCCTGGTAAACGCAAACTCCCCGAATAACGATTTCACGGGCACAGGCTCAACCACCCGCGCCGGGTCGCTCTCCGCCAGCATAACCGCGAGGGTGATGGACGTGCTGCCGAACGGCAACCTTGTTATCGAGGGCAAGCGCGAGATATTCGTCAATAACGAAAAGAAGGAGATACTGCTCCAGGGTATCGTGAGGCCGAGGGACATAGCCTTTAACAATACGATATCGTCCACGCAGATAGCCGACGCAAAGGTCATCTATACCGGCATAGGCGTCGTTGCGGAGAAGCAGAGGCCCGGGTGGGCCGCGCGACTGTTCGATTTTGTATGGCCGTTCTAGGTTGGGGCTCAGCGCCCCCTCACCGGGCCAAGCCGCGACCCACTTCGTGGGTGCCCCGGCCTCCCCGCTCACAACGGCTTACAGGGGAGACGGTCAGGAGTGTGATCATGGGTGTAGGAAGAGAACTGCTTGAGTCGAACGCAAAACCGTTCCGGGCGGCCCGCCTCGCTGTTATGGCGGTCCTTTTCAGCGGCGCGCTGCTGCTCGGTCTTCCCGACCAGGGCTTTTCGGCGCGAATAAAGGACATCGCTTACGTGAACGGCGTCAGGCCCAATGTGCTTATCGGCTATGGGCTGGTCGTAGGGCTCAAGCGGACGGGCGACAAGGTGCAGACTATCTTCACCACGCAGACACTCGCGAACATGCTTGAAAAGATGGGTGTCATCGTGGATCCGACGCTGACGAAAATCAATAACGTCGCGGCCGTGATGGTGACCGCCGAGCTGCCGCCCTTTGCGAGGGTCGGCAACAAGATCGACGTGACCGTCTCATCCATGGGGGACGCATCGAGCCTGGAGGGCGGCGTGCTCGTGATGACGCCGCTGCGGGGCGGGGACAACCAGACTTATGCGGTTGCCCAGGGCCCTATTACGGTGGGTGGGTTCGCGACAGCCGGTCAGGCGGGGTCCATCCAGAAGAACCATCCCACCGTGGGGAGGATCGCAAACGGGGCCATCGTGGAACAGGAGATAGAATACGCTGCCATGAAAGGAGATAGCATGGTGATCTCCCTCAAACGATCGGATTTCACGAACGCGCGTAAGGTGGTGGAGCGCATCAACAACACCTTCGAAGGGTGCGCCGCTGCCCAGGACGGGGGAACAATCAGCCTCACGGTCCCGTGGGATCTCAGGGAAAACCCGGTCAAATTCCTTTCCATTATCGAGAATCTCGATATAAAACCTGATAACCAGGCAAAGATCGTTGTGGACGAAAAAACGGGCACCATAGTGATCGGTGAGGACGTGAGGATTGCGACGGTCGGCATATCCCACGGGAATATCAGCGTTCAGATCAAAGAGATGAAAAATGTGAGCCAGCCTCTGCCTCACTCGAGGGGCGGACAAACGGTAGTCACCCCGGAGACGGAGATCAGCGTGGAGGAAGAGAAAGGACATTTCTACTATATGGAGGAGGGGACGAGCATAAAGGAGCTCGTCGATGCCCTCAACGCTATAGGTGTTTCCACGAGGGACGTCATTATCATCCTCCAGACGATAAAGGCGTCCGGGGCTTTGAATGCGGAGCTTGAAGTAATATAGCAAAAGGTGCGGCACATGGACTCGGGAACGACGAAAATCGATGCGTTGACAAAGAGCGGCACCACATCGGGTACGCAGGCCCGAAAGCGGCAAGCTATGGAAAAGGCCGCGGAAGGCTTTGAGTCCTTCTTCATAGGCACTATGCTGAAGGAACTCGGCAAGGCTTCTCAGATCACCAAGAAGAGCTATGCGGAGGAGACCGAGATGTCGATTTTCTATGAAAAAGTGGCCGACTTCCTCTCGAAGAGGGGAATAGGGATAAAAGAGGTAATTATGAAATATCTGTCAAGGAGCGGCTAAAGTTTTGCGCGTATTCGGCGACATAGGTAAGTAGGAGGTAGTATGCCATGAAGATAGATAATGACAAGCAAGTTGTCCTGCTGAACAACCTGACGAAGCCGGCCTCTCTGAAAGGCGGGAGCGACGCCCAGGGCAGCTCTAAAAGCGTCGCCGGCACAGGGGATACGGTCGAGCTTTCGGGCTGGAAGAGCCAGGTCAGCAGCCTCAAAGAACGGGTGAAGGCCCTCCCGGACGTAAACGAAGATAAGGTGGCGAGTATGAAGCAGGCCATAGATTCGGGGACCTACAATGCCAAGGGCGTACTGGTGGCACGGAGCATGCTGAAGAGCCAGTTGCTCGACGAGACATTGTGACATGGAAGACGAGAAGCTGATAGGACTGGAGCACGAGGAACTGAACGTGCTGGGGGAATTCCTGGGGGCCTTGACAGCCGAGAGGGACGCTATAATCTCCTTCTCTCTTGAGGGTATTATCAGGGAAAACAACAGAAAGGAGGAGATCCTCAAACGGCTTGAATACATCGAGGCCGAGAAGGAGAAGCTCCTTGCGCCCCTGGGTGACCGAGCCGTAATGGTGGAAAACGAGGCGTGGAGGTCCCTCGGGGAGCGGCTAGAAACAAGGGTGAGGGACGTGAAAACGGCGCTGGAGAAGAATATGAAGCTCCTCTCCTTCTCGATGGACCATGTGAAGTCGTCTCTGGAAAAGATCATAGAGTTCATCAACAGGACTTCGTATGAAAAGGGAAGGAGCATCTCCGTCATGGTATCGAGGAGAGTGTAGTGTCGGTACTGTCCATACTCAATATCGCGAAGAGTGCCCTTTCCGCGAACCAGACGGTAATCCAGACCATATCCCATAATATTGCCAACGTAAACACTGCGGGTTATTCGAGGCAGGAAGCCGTTCTGGAAGAATCGCCGCCGACCCTTGCGTCTGTCGGCCTCATGGGGAACGGCGTTGTTGTCCAGCAAATTAAGAGTTACCTCGACCAGAACATCCAGAATTCGATCTCGGCCCAGAACGGCAATCTTCAGGAACAGACAGTGGCCGAGAGCTACTTGACGAGCATACAGGGCATCTTCAACGAGGATAACTCAAATCTCTCCGCCGGCATCACGCAGTTCTTCAACGACTGGCAGACATTATCGACAGACCCGACAAGCACCACGGACAAGCAGACCGTCGCCTCGGACGGCAAGAGCCTGAGCACCGTTATCAACGGTATGTACAACAACCTTACCGCCCTGCAGACGCAAGCGGACGGCGACGTAAAATCGGCCATCAGCGATGCCAACACGGCTTTAACTTCGATCGCCTCCCTTAATCAGGAGATCAGTCAGGGCAAGGTGGGGACGAGCGAAGCAAACGACTACATCGACCAGAGGAACCAGCTCCTGCAGACACTCTCGGGATATATGAATATCAATTGCGTGGCGGGGAGCAACAACATGGTGACGGTCCTCACATCGACCGGCAAGAGCCTTGTTCAGGGAAACATCGCCTCCCAGCTCCACGGTGATGCAGAACTCGACCACCGGCTTCACGGACGTGGGCCTGGAGGGCGTGTCCGGAAGCGCTGTCGACATCACGGGCGAGATCTCAGGGGGATCACTCGGCGCCCTCATCACCACACGGGACACCACGATCCCAGGCTACATAAGCGACCTCGACAGCCTGGCCAAATCCATCACGCAGAATGTGAACTATTTTCACGGGCAGGGCAACGATGGTGCGGGCATCGCCTTTTTTCAGCCTGAAACGGCGAATTATGCGAAGGACATGGGCCTTTCCGATCAGATCCAGGATAGCTCGGGCAACATCAGGACCGAGAACGTGATGGCGAGTTCCTCGACGGCCAACCCCACCGACAACGATGTGGCCCTCAGGATAGCATCCCTCGCGAATGAAACGCTCCTCGGGGGCGATAGCGTGACGTCAAAGGTCTTAAGTTCGAACGGCGCCCAGGACCTCTCCGGTAACCTTGTGGTCAACGGCGTGGCCGTCGCCCTGGCACCCACTGACACGCTCGCGACGATCGCGTCCGCCATCACGAGCCAGACGAACGTATCGGCCAAGGTGGTTCAGGTGCAGGGCGGCTACCAGCTCGTGCTCACGCCGGCGACAGGCGAGCAGAACATATCGGTCCTAAACGGCACCCTCGACACCTCTTCCACGGCGGCAAGCCTCCTCCAGACCCTCACCACGACGGCGCTACCCCAAACCACCACCGGCGTAGGAGTGACGGGCTCCTTTTCACTCGATGGCCAGACGATTCAGGTTACTTCGGGGCAGACGCTGGCACAGATCGCTGCGGCTATAAATGGGAATGCGAACATTACGGACGTATCGGCTCAGGTGGCGGGGTCAGCCAGCGCCGGCTATAAGTTGGAGATCGACACAGTGCCTGGAGGGAGCGCTCTCAACGTCTCCGGCGCCATCACCCAGACCCTGGGTCTTTCAGGCTCGACGTACTCCGACTATGAAGCGGGGGTCGTCTCCAAAGTGGGGGAGGCGGTGAAGAGCGCGACAAACCTGGTCACCTATAATCAAAATGCCCTGACATCGCTCAAGGGCCAGCAGGCGAGCGAGTCGGGCGTGTCGATCGATGAAGAAATGTCGAATCTCATACAATACGAGAACGCCTACCAGGCGGCTGCGCGGCTCTACACCGTCGCCGACGGCCTTCTGAAAACCTTGTTGCAGTCCGTGGGGGTAAGCACAGCATGAGAGTAACCGACAATTTTAGATTCCAGGTCTATACGTCCACCCTGTCCACGCTGAAGGAGCAGATGGACAATGCCACAACCGAAGTAGCGTCGGGGAAAAAGGTGGTTGTCCCGTCTGACGATCCCACGAGCTACGCTCAGAACATGCAGATCACGGCCGAACAAAGCCAGAACACCCAGTACGCGAGCAACCTCAACAGTCTCCAGGCGAAGGGCGCTTACTATGAGACTTCGCTCAACTCGATCGGCGATCTTCTGACGACGGTCAAGCAATTGGCGGTCCAGATGTCATCTTCTACGGTAGACGCAAGCTCGAGAACCGCTGCCGCGGACCAGATAAACCATATCACCACCCAGCTTGCGGCCCTGGGAAACACGAAGGTGGGAGACACCTATATCTTCGGCGGGAAACAGGCGAATACCCCGCCTTACCAGGCGGACGGCACGTTCTCGGGGACAGACGACGTGGCCAAGGTCGCCGTGGACGCATCCACTACCATAGATGCCGGTATCTCGGGCAACACCGTGTTCAAGGGGACGGTCAACGGGCAAACCGTGGATATCTTTGCAACGCTGAACCAGTTCAGTGCCGACCTCGCAGCCAACAATACCACGGCCCTCCAAACGGATTCCACCAACATCGACAACTGCGTCGACCTGACTTCGAACAACCTCGCTTCTGTGGGCACGTACACGAAGAATATAAGCAGCCTCCTTGCCACGAATACGACCACCGCCACCACCCTTACTCAAACGTCCTCCAACCTGGTGGATGTCGATATGGCGTCGGCCGTGTCCAATTATACGACCCTGTCAACGGCGTACCAGGCCGCCTTGTACACCATGTCGAAAGTCGAGAGCCTGAGCATAATGAACTATCTGCCGGCGTGAAATAGAGGATGAATGCTTGTCATATCGCGAAAAAAACATCAGTCCATCCTGATCCGGGGAAAAGGCGGGGACATAAGGGTCGTCGCGTTGGAAGCGGAGAAGGGAAAGCTGAGGCTCGGCATAGAAGCGCCCACGGGATATACGATCATACGGGAAGAACTCCTGGGCGAGATAAGGGACGCGAATAGGCAATCGGCCCTGGACGGCCTCGATGCGATCAGCGAGGTCCTGAGTGCGAACGATGAGTGATATCCTCCTCAAGGGCAGGGTCATCGGGTTCGAAGAAAGCGAAGAGTATGCGCTCCGGGACGCTTTCGGCGCCGATTCGCCCTTCCGGCTGCTCAGATGCCTCGATTCGGGCATCTCCTTCCTCGTCGTCAACCCCTATCACGCGGTCGAGGAATACACCTTCGACGTGGAGGACGATACCCTCGCGGACCTGTCCCTCACCGAGGAGGACATCGGGCGCCTTGCAGTCCTCTGCATCGCCAGATACGTGGAAAAGACGTTATATGTCAACCTGCGCTCGCCCCTCCTTGTCAATACGGAAAAGGGCATATTCCTGCAGGTGATCCTGCCGAACGAAGGGTATCCCGTCTCGTTTCCCGTCGCGATAAAGGCATAGATCTCACCCATCTTCCAAGATTTCCCCTTAAGTATCTTTCGCACCCGTCGATAATATGATCATGGAAGGACAAGGAGGCGACAAAGGGCGATCCTTCCGGACCAGGGCATGACGCCACATAAAAATTAAACATGGAGGTTTGAAATGTCTTTAACACTCAACACGAACGTTTCTTCATTGAACACCCAGAACTGGCTGACTACAAACTCCGCAACCCTGTCAAAGGCGACCCAGGAGCTCTCATCCGGCTTCCAGCTCAACAGCGCGGCCGACGACCCTGCGGGCTACGCCATCTCCTTCAGCCTGGGCACGAAAGCCGCAGTGCTCCAGACAGCGATCAACAACGCGAATCAGGGAACTGCCATGCTCCAGGTGGCCCAGGGCGCCATGCAGCAGGTCGGCAATATCCTCACCCAGTTGAAGCGACTCGCTACGGAGGCGTCCTCCGCGAACGATTCAACCAACCTTACCTCTCTGGACAATGAGCGGACCGCCCTGGAAACCCAGATCGACAACATCAACACAAGCACGACGTACAGCGGGGCCGCCGTCTTCGGCACAGGCAATACCTTCGCCGCCACGGACACGCCGACCACCGGTCTTGCCGGAGTCAACGTTGCCGCCTTTAGCGGGACCTTCGCCAGCGCATACACCTTAGTGGGCACCGCCACGACCGTGGCGATCAAGAATGCCGGCGGGACCACGCTCCAGACCGTCAGCAACGTCGCGCCGACCGGCCTGAACACAAGCGTCATCAACTTCTCGTCCCTCGGCCTATCGATCACCGTGAACAAGAACCAGGCATCCCTGGCCGGTACCATCACCGTCACCGCGGGCGCCGGCAACCTTATGTTCCAGGCGGGCGACGAGGCCACCGCGGCCAACCAGGTCTCGGTCAGTTTGGGGAGCGTGACCCACGGGGCCGGCGGCCTCGGTCTTTCCGGTGACCTCACGAGCCAGGCCAACGCGGAGGCTTACATGGGTGTGGTCGACACCGCGATCACGAACCTGAACACCGCCGAGAGCGCCGTCGGCAACGCACAGAACCAACTCAGCTACCAGACGGCCAACCTGCAGACCATGCAGACGAACACGCAAGCGGCCGAGTCGACCATCAAGGACACGAACTATGCAGCGGCGATGTCGAGATTCACTTCGGCCCAGATCGCGACCCAGGCGGACGTGGCCATGCTTTCCCAGGCCAACTCACTTCCGCAGCAGATCATCGCCCTCATAAAGGGTTAGTAACCGCGACGCACGTACTCCTTGTCCCCTTCCCTTAAGGAAAGGGGACAAGGAGCTTTCTTTGGGGCCGGGGCGCGTAATAGGCGGCATATAACTTGCATTTATTCACAGCGAAGGAGGGTATGAGATGTCATCAGCGTCGTCGGCGGTCAACCTTACCGGCATCGTGAGCAACACGGACTGGCAGAGTCTTGCTTCCGAGATAAACGCAAACGCGTTGACGGCGGCCGAGACCCCTATAAACAACGACCTGACAACCCAGAATAACCTTCTCTCCGCGTGGCAGTCCTTCAATACCACGCTTTCCGCCCTTACGAGCTACATCAGCACGAACAAGCTCAACGCGGCCAGCGGCTACCAGGCCTTCACCGGGTCCCTCACCTGTGCGGACTCCTCCATCACTCCGTCCAACGTGCTGAGCGCCACCACCGGAACGGGCACCATTGCGGCCGGCACCTATTCTATAAAGGTGACACAGCTCGCCGTTGCCGAAAAGATCGCATCCAATCCGCAAACGTCGAGCACCACAGCGCTCGGGTTTTCAGGCAATATGGTGATCAACGGTAAGACCGTTTCCGTGGCATCGACGGATACGCTCTCCAATATCGTCACGAAGATAAACGCCGCGGGCGCAGGCGTGGACGCTTCGCTCCTCAACACGTCGAGCACACAGTCCTGTCTGACCCTCCAGTCGACCGGCGCCGGCTCCTCTACCATAACCCTGGCGGACGGTACCGGCTCGTAGCCGTGCTGGAATCACTGGGCCTCGCCTCCAACGGTACGCCGACGAACGTGATCCAGACAGGGCAGGACGCCACCTTTTCCGTTGACGGCTACAGCATGACCTCTGCCTCGAACACCGTTACCGGGGTGATCCCCGGGGTCACGCTCACCCTGATGGGCACCAATTCTACGGCCATAGACTTGAATATCACCCAAGATACCTCGGGCCTGAGCACGAGCGCGAGCACCCTCGTTGCCGACCTGAACAGCGTCCTCTCGGCCATAAACACCCAGAATACGTACAATTCATCTTCTTCTTCATCTACGTCGAACGTGCTCATGGGCAACCCAACGCTTTACGGGATAAAGAACTCCATAACCGCTACGCTGCTCGGGAACATACAGGGGAATTCGACGTACACGACGGCCGCGTCCATCGGCATCACCTTCGGCTCGGGCGGCACGCTGAGCCTCGACTCCGACAAGTTCTCCGCGGCCCTCTCGGCCAACCCGACCGAGACGGTCAATGCCGTCAAGTCTCTATGCACTGCCCTTTATACGAATCTTAATGCCTACGTAGACCCCACGACGGGGGTCCTGACATCCCTGCAGAGTTCCATCAGCGGCAAGATCACCCAGGACAACACACAACTGACGCAGGTGGAGGCCCAGTGCGCCCAGCAGGCGCAGGCGATAACGGATCAGTACAACAAACTGGAGGTGGTCATCGAGCAGGCGAACACGACAAAAACCTGGCTCACCGACACGATCGACGCAATGACAAACACGTCTACCGGCCAGTCGTCGTCGAGTTCGCTCTAGAGGGCCCCCATGAATCCATACACCGCCTACGCCGCCGCCACCATGATGATCGACGAGCACGACAAGAGGAAAGTACTCCTCACGGTGCTGGAGACCCTCACCAGGAAGATCGAAGAAGTGAAGACGCTCATCGCGCAAAAGAAATACGAGAAGAAGTACGAGGAGCTGACGCGAATCGTTCAAGCCCTCCAGATCCTCAACGGATCGCTCGACATGTCCCTCGGCGAGATACCGAGAAGCCTCTCCCTCCTCTACGACTATCTCGTGAGGCGGCTGCAGGAGGTCCATGCGACCCTCGACGTCGGGACCCTGGACGAGTGCAAATCGATTCTTGCGACCATATCGGAGGGTTTTGCGGAGGCCTATCGGACGCAGAAGAGAAGGGCTTACCCTGCAACCAGTGATGAAACGCACGCTTTAGGGAGAATGGTATGAGTATTGCATATATTTTTGCATGGGCAAAGACAGAGGACCGGAAAACAGGGAAGAGATACTCAGCGCCAGAGGCCTCATGAGAGACGTGACAGACGTACACATGAAGAGAATTCGCGCGAGGCTCGCGGAGCGCATGACGGCTGATTCCTCCATGTTCTTGCGACATCCGGCATCCAAGGACAGGGGTCAGGGTAAAAACCGATGACCGACGCCGACCCGGAGATAGCAAGGGAATTCGTCAGACTGAGCCGTGAGGCCCAGGAGGAGCGGAGCAGGGAGGGGCTTGTCGAACTGCTTATGGAAAGGGGAAGGCTTATCTGTGATGTGCAGAGGTCCGGGCGCGGGCTCGACCTCCCTCTCCATGAGCTGAAGGAATGTCTCGAAAGAGAGGTTGACCTCCTGTCCCGCCTCGAGTATGAGAGGCGCAAGCTCCTGGCCCAGATGGAAGATATTTCGAAGAATATGAATGCTGTGCGCAGATACCGGGCAAAGTTTCCGTTCCCTCCGATGCCCGTCTTTTTCGATACTACCACATAAGACCTTCTTAAGTTTTAAGTTGTCAGGCCGATAAGTAGACTAGAGGGCTGACTATGACCGTGTCTGACTACCAGATCAACAGCGTCATCAAGACGTACATGAAGAACATGAAGATCAGGATGGGTCATGGTGATAACGCGTGCGAAACGCCGCCGGAGGAAGACAATGTCGCCATATCGGAAGAAGGGATGAAAAGGGTGTTCTTTGAGAGAATAGGCGAAAACATGACGCAAAGATTGAGGAGACATGACCAGGAAGGATGAGCCGTTCAGCATACTCATAGTCGACGATAACCGGGAGATCAGAGGCATTCTCGAGGAGTATCTGCGGGAAGAAGGTTATCTTGCGCAAGGGGCCGCCGACGGAAAAGAGGCGCTGCTGAAATACGCTGAAACGCCTTTCGATCTCATTATCACCGACCTGAACATGCCCGGGATGACGGGCATAGAGCTGATAAGGGAGATCGCCAAGGGCGATAACGCAACGGAATTCATTATTATTACGGGTTATGCGTCCCTCGATAGCGCCATAGAATCGGTGAAGGCCGGGGCTTTCGACTATTTGGTGAAGCCTTTCAGGATCGAAGAGCTGAAGGTGGTAATCAAGAACGCGAAAGACAAGATAGTGCTGAAGAAGGCAAACAAGGAGCTGTTCGATAAGCTGAAGAGTTTCTATTTCGAGATATCGAGGTACCGCAAATGGCTGGACGCAGACCAGATAGCGCACTTTGCCGATGGCGGGCTGACGGACGAGCTCCCTACGGATGAACGCAGCCTTCCTGAACGGGAAGACAAATAGCACGTAAGGCTTAAGGTGTAGAGGCCGATCCCATGATTGAAGGTTCCAAGATTCTTCTCGTAGACGACAGCCCTGATATTATTCAGCTTATCTCGGACTTCCTTGCTCCCTATGGCTGTGAAGTCTACAAGGCCTCGACGGGAAAACAGGCCATTGATCTGCTCTCGGGTAAAAATGTCGAAATTGTGATACTCGACGTAAAACTGCCGGATACGGACGGCATCTCCCTCCTGGACACGATAAGACTTCAGGACCCGACGATTGCCGTTGTGATGATCACCGGGTATAACGATCCGGACATGATTATTGAGGCGATGAAGAGGGGCGCAAGCGACTTCCTGATGAAGCCTTTTTCCATCGACAAGCTTCTGCTGGGGATCATGAAAGTGCGAAAACAGAGAGACCTTCTCCTCGAAAAGAACAGCATCCTGTCGGATCTGGAGGACAGCAGGAAGATCGAGGTGCTCAACCGCCAGCTCCAGGCCAAGATCGCCGAGCTCACCAAGATGTATCATATATCGAATACATTCAACTCCCTGAGCATATTCGACGATATCTATGAAAAAACCGTTATGGTGGTGAAAGACGTCCTCAATTCGGCCGCCTGCGGCTACTATATCATGGATCACGAGAATTGCCAGCTTATCCTTTACAGGACAACGCGGGATGGAGGCATTGAGAAAAATATTCCCATTTCATCGGCGTTGATGGCGGAAGTCAGCTCCGGGAAGAGACATTTCCTGAAGGACAATAAGATATTCTTCTCGCTCATAATAAAGGGAGAATGGGTAGGCGCCATCGTGATGGGAGGTAAGTCAAACGGGCGCGCCGCGAAGAACGGATTCAGTCAGGACGACATAGATTTTCTGAGGATGATAGCGGACAAGGCATCCACGCAGATCGAAAACAGACTGCTTTACGAAAGTCTTTTCGAAGGCGTCCTTCACACGCTCACCTCTCTGATCGTCGCTATCAACAGGAGGGACATGTATACCGAGGGCCACTGCAGGCGCGTCGCAGAAATGTCGCTTCTCCTTGCAGAGGCCCTCGGCGCAACCGATTATGACAAGGATGTAGTGCGGATTGTTGCTCCCATACACGATGTAGGCAAAATCGGGATTCCCGATTCGATCCTCCTGAAGAAGGGTGGGCTGACCGACGATGAGTATACTCTTATGAAGAGCCATTCGGTCTACGGGGAGGAGATCATAAACCGCTTCGACATCCTGGCGAACGAAGCCAGGATAACGAGGTACCACCACGAGAGGTTCGACGGGGCCGGCTACCCCGACCGTCTTAGCGGAGAAGACATCCCTTACTCTTCCAGGTTGATTGCCCTCTGCGATACCTGCGACGCCATGATGACGGACAGACCGTACAGGAAGGCCCAGACAAAAGAGGAAGTGCTGGCGGAGATCAAGAGATGCAGGGGAAAGCAGTTCGACCCCGATATGGCGGACTGTTTCGTGGAGATGATCGGCAGTGGCTTGCACAGAGATTGAAAGACGCCAATTTTTCAGGATAAGCGACCGTCTGCTTCTGGAATTTAAGGAGGTAAGCCGCCAGGAATCCCTGGTGCTGGAAAAGACCCTCAAAGGATCGGACCTTTTTCCCGGTCTTCCGGCGCCCGGGACGGGCGCGCCGCCGGAGACCGCCGCTTTTCCAAATAAGGTGCTGTATGCCTATCTGGAGCAGATCGACAGTAAGCTGGACGCGGTAATTGAGTTGCTCTCCAATAGGGGTGGCTACTTTCAAAGCGCCTACGTCGACGTGACGATAAGCGGTGCGGGCCTGAAGTACTGTTCCGCCGCGAAACTGCAGGAAGGAGCCTATCTGGAACTCCGCATCGGGTTGCCGCCCTTTCCGGGCCGACGCCTCAAGGCGCTTGGCAGGGTAGTGCGGGTCAACCCCGCGAGGGCAGAGAATGGAGAAGGATGGGAGACAGCCGTAAGCTTCGCTGCCATAAGCGAAAAAGACCGGGACCTCTTGGTTGGCCATATTTTTTCGAGGGAGAGAGAGTGTCGGAGGATGAAGCAAATACCCTAGGCGGGCGGAAAACCGATGGATATTACGACCATTGTCGGGCTGTTTATGGGGATTGGCGCCGTGCTCGTCTCCTTTGTCATGGAGGGCGGCCACCTCTCGGCGCTCATCCAGGCGCCGGCCATGATCCTGGTTATCTTCGGGACTTTCGGAGCGGCGACCATTACTACTTCTTTCGACCAGTTGCGCAACCTCCCGAAGCTCTTCAAAATCATCCTCTTCGAAAAAAAGCTCGACCCGCTGCCGTTGATCGATTTTATCTTCACGTTATCGCAAAAATCGCGCAAGAACGGCCTGCTGAGCCTTGAAAAGGATCTTCCCAAAGTGCGTGATTCCTTTCTTAGGAAAGCAATCCAGCTTGCCATCGATGGTTTTGAAACAACGAAGATCAAGGAGATCCTCGAGATAGAAATGTCTTACATGCACGACCGGCACAAGATAGGCTCGGCGTTCTTCCAAAAACTTGGCGGGTTTTCACCGACTCTCGGCATAATGGGAACGGTCCTCGGTCTTATCCATGCCCTTGGAAGCATGGAGGACAGCTCGAACATGGCATCCGCGATTGCCGGGGCGTTTATTGCGACCCTGTGGGGGGTTGCCATGGCCAACCTTATCTATCTGCCTATCTCGGACAAGCTTAAGGCGAAGCACCAGGACGAAGTGATCTATCTCGAAATAATAAGCGAAGGAATTGTTTCCCTTGCCATGGGCGACAACCCGAGGGTGATCAGGATGAAGCTCCTGTCCTTCCTCCTGCCCAACCAGCGCACCGGAGAAAAATCATGAGAAAAAGAAGGAGCGAGGATGAGCGCGAGAACCTTGAGAGATGGCTTATCACTTACGCCGATCTCATCACGCTCCTTTTAGCCTTTTTCATCATGATGTATACGTTTTCCAAGCAGGATGCTCAAAGGCATCAGGAGGTAACGGAGCGGCTGAAAGCCATATTCAGGGGGGGATCGAGCGTCCTCAAGCAAGGGGGCGCCAACGGTCGGAATGTGGTCAATCCATCACCGGGATCGGCAGGGAAGGGCCGGGCGATCGAGAAGGAGCTGGAGAACCAGATCGCCGCCATGACGGACGCGAATAATGACGGACGCAAGATTTCGGTGTTCAGGGACGAGAGGGGCATTGTCATCCGCATAATGGACAGGGCCTTTTTCGAGGAGGGGAAGGCAGAGGCTGAAAGAGACGGCGAAACGCGCATTGTGTAAGCTCGCCCCGATATTGGAGAAGAGCGACAACCACGTAAGGATCGAGGGGCACACGGACAACGTGCCGATCAATACCGCTGAATTCAGCTCCAACTGGGAGCTTTCGACGAGAAGGGCCACGGAAGTGGTACGCCACCTGATAGAAAAGTATGGGTTTCAACCCGGCCGGATCTCGGCTTCGGGCTACGCGGAATACCGGCCGGTCGCCCCGAATGACACCGAGCAAAACAGGGCCCTGAACAGAAGGATAGAAATAATCCTGCTCGATGCGTCAAAGAGCAACAAGTAGACGCGCAACCCCTCATTACAGGCTCCATCATGTCCCTCCCTGGGTATCTTTGTTGACACCCCCGTGGAGAGCGAATATATTTCTCCTATGGATCGAGAGAGCATAATCGTGCGCTGTCCTCAATGCGGGGCAAAAAACCGTATCCCGCGGGACAGATGGGGCGACACCAGGGCCGTGTGCGGCCGGTGTAAGGCCGGCCTGCCCCCGTCCAGACTGTTTCCCGACAGGCCGGTCCCGATATCCGACCATGCCTTCGCGAAAGAAGTCCTCGGTTTTGAGGGGCCGGTGCTGGTCGAATTCACCTCACCCAGGTGCGGCCATTGCGTGAGGCTCGCGCCTGTCCTGGAAGAACTGGCGTCGGTCTATGCGGGTCGTGTCAAATTTGCCACGCTTAACATCGATCACGATCACCTGATCGCTTCCCAGCAAGGCGTCAACGGGACGCCGACCCTCTTTTTCTACAACCGCGGCAGGCTTGTCGACCGTGTGGTCGGAGCCGTGCCGCGCCCGGAGATGGTGAGACATCTGGATAGTCTTATAAGCTGACGCACAGGGGTGGCCCGTCTCCCTTACAAGCCCATGTTGGAGAGGATGTGAGCAATCGAATTCACTATCCTGACCAGTTCCTCGTGCGTGCGCTCGAAACCATCGATGGATGAGGTAAGTCCTTTGATCGAGAGGTGCACCAACTGTTCGTTTCTTTGACCCCTGATTGCCTCATGTGCCGATACCTGGGTAAAGCCCGTGATGCTTTCCGCCTCCTCCGGATGGGTCTTTGACAGGTCGAGCACTTCGGTTTCCAGCGTCGACAGGAGCTTCAAAAGCTCCTGCCTATCTTCTTCCCGCATGGAATCAGCATTCTTGACCTTGCTTTCTATGCTCTCTATCGTCGTCCTGATCATTCGTCGCTCCTTACATGTTCGATGCTTACGTTGCCCCTTTCAACGGGAGGGGACTTTAAAACTCTCCGAGGGGCCGGCGGACGGTGAAATTGAAGGGCTCAACTACGAGTTTCTTGTATACAGGGCCGGGTGTCCCGCTCGCAAGGGCGAAGGGCGTGGCGGCGATGCTGGCGGCGGTGCCGACGGCGAGGCTGAGGAAGCCGAGAGGCCGCACGAATACAAAGTCCATGATCATGAACGCCCCGGCAGGCGACGGGGCGGATGCCGCCTCCCCGTACGGCGAGCCTGTTGTTTCCATCAGCTTGCTGCTTTCGTTCTCGTCCGCTCCGTAGAGAGGCGGCATTGCACACAAAAGGAACAAAAGGGCGATGATGCCGGTCAATACTCTTCTCATGGGAAACCTCCTTGTCGTATTCCTTTCAACCAAGCTCGCCACACGGGCACTGTCCAAAGCCCGCGATAAGCGTCCCGCGTCATTCCGCCACGTCCTGAGGCGGCAGCACACAGGTCAGATCTCTCCTGAAACTCTCCGCACGCCTGAAGTGCATGGCGTTCCAGCCCTGCGCCGCAGCTCTTCTCACGTTGTTTTCATTGTCGTCGATAAGCAGCACCTCTTCGGGCTTCCTGTGGAGCATTGCCGCCACATCATGAAAAAGGGAGGGTTCACGCTTGCTTTTCCCGAGATGATAGGAGTTGAGCACGCGGTCGAAGCGCCGGGAAAAACCGGTGGCCACCTCTATCTCATCGAGCCAGTCCGTATGGTCGCTCAGTATGTTGACTTCCAGGCCTTGCATCCAAAGCAGGTCCGCCGCATTTAACATATCCGGTCGTAGGACGAAGCGTGAGATAATCTCCTCCCGAAGGTCGACGTCAGCGTCCTGAACGCCCGTGGCCCGCCTGACCGCATCCCAGTATGCGCGCTCCGGCGCATGGCCTGTAACGTATCCGGTCTCATAGATAAGCTCGCGGGCGACGGCAAAGAACCGTGCCTGGTCGAGTCCGTTCTTTGCCCCTATGGCGCGGAGGCCCTCTTCGAAGCCCTCTTCGGCAATGACGCCGCCGAAATCGAACACGATCGATGTGATCACGAACACTTCTTCCTGGATGGGCCACCTCTTTGCGCTGTGATTATTATAACACGATGCGGGCCGAAAGTGAGAGACAGGGATGCATGGCGACACTATAGCGGGTAACATCTGTCTGATTTCGCATAAGAAACAAATGGTTACGGGCACAAGGCAATGAACGAGACGATGGTTCAGGCGTCCGTCCATCGGATCGGCTTTAGTTAAGTCGGCAAATTGTCGATATATAATGCATGAAGTCGTTGATGGAAGGGGCATGTCCGGACAATGGGATCGGCAGAAAGTAGACACATGATAGTTACCCGAAAAAGTCATAATGACCTGACTCGCAGAAACGAGGGAAAGACCGTAGAGGATCTCCTCAAGGAACATGAAGAGGCTTCTCCTTTCATAGCGGAAGGTACCGCCGGAAAGCAGGTTTCCGTGATTATTTTGTGCGACGGGTCAGCCCCTTTTGATGAAGAGGTACTTGGGGCAACGCCGCACATGACAATGCGGATGGAAGACGACCTCCTCCAAAAGATCAAGGAGCTTCATGAAGAGAACGTAAGACTTCGGTCCCTCTCTTTGATCGACAACCTTACCGGCCTCGGCAACAAGCGCTTTTTTTGGATGCAACTCGAAACTGAGATGGCAAGAACAAAGAGGACGGGCCATTCCTGTACCCTAATGATGATCGACCTTGATAATTTCAAATGTCTCAACGACACCTTCGGACATCTCGAAGGAGATGAATTCCTCGGTGAATTCGGGAAAATCATGCAGAATAACTCCCGGTCCACGGACCTGCCGTGTCGCTACGGAGGCGACGAATTTGCCCTTATCATGCCTGCCACGTCGGTTGCCGATGCGTTAAGAACAGGTGAACGACTGAAAAACAGGTTGGCCGATATGCAGCAAAGAAGCACTCCTCCTATCTCTTTGAGCATCGGTATTGCGGAGTACACCTGTTTCTCTCCCTCTAGCATGCATGACTTTGTGCGCAGCGCAGACATGGCAATGTATGAGGCGAAAGGGGGCGGCAAGAACCAAATCCGTATCGATGGGAATTGGAAAGAGATTGCTTTCGAGGACAATGAAGTGAACCGTGACGAAAAAGATGCCCTATTCTCAGACTATCAATAACGTTGTACCCGGAGGAAAGACTCGTGGCCGAGAATAGCCCTGTAATCATTTCTGTGGCCAGTGGAAAAGGCGGCGTGGGAAAGACCTGTATCACCATAAACCTCGCTGCGTCCTTATCGGAAAAAGGCGCACGGGTCCTTGTCGTAGACTGCGATCTTGGGCTCGCGAATATTGACATCATGTTGGGCATAAACCCGCGCAGGAACCTGAAAGACGTTATCTTTGGCGATGTTGATGTCCGTGATGTAATAATACGGACAGAGGCGGGATTCGACTTCCTCCCGGCAAGCTCCGGCGTCAGAGAAATGGCCCAGCCACTCCATGAGCATATGGAGAAGCTCAAGGAGATCATTACGCATGTATCCGAGGGGTATGATTACGTGTTCTGCGATATAGGGGCCGGCATTTCCGACACGGTACTCCAATTGAACCTCTTTGCAGCGCGAAACATTGTCGTTGTGAGCAAGGACCTGACCAGCATCAGCGATGCCTATGCCATGATGAAAACGATGTGCCGGACGTGTGGGAAGACGTCCTTTGAGCTTATCGTAAATTCCGTGCGTGACGACGATGAAGGTCTGAAGGTCTTCAATCACCTCGATTCAATGTGCAAGAGATTTCTCGGCTTCTCCCCCAGGCATCTCGGCAGCATTCCCTTTGATGAAGTTGTCACTCGTTCCATCATGAAGCAGACCGTACTCGTTCGCCTTTTCCCTGAATCGGGGGCTGCGATCAAGATAAACCGGATCGCTCACGCTATTTGCGCTTAACCGGCCAAAAAGATGGGGTGTTCAAAGACATTCGGCGAGGCCCTTCCTGGGCGCGGGCTTTCTTGCATTCCCCTTGACTTGCACTGTTTCTGATGGTACTCATTATCAAGAAGACGCCGTTTGCTCGGGATGTCCGAGGATAGGATATCGGAGGTGAACTCCCCCAGGGATATTCAAGGGTCGGTCACAGCGCCGGGGTAGGTGGATATGCGTACGTATGATCTTGTGTTCATAGGGCACATAACCATTGACGAAATTGAGGCGAAGGAAGGGTCTGCCCGCGGTGTGCCCGGTGGGGCGCCGCTTTTCGGGGCTTTCGCAGCCTCTTGCAGCCACAAGAGGATAGCTGTGGTGACGAAAATGGCTAGGGAAGACGAGGGTTACCTCGCACCGCTGAGGGCTGCCGGTATCGACGTGTACCTACAGCAGGTCGACCATACTACGCACATGCGGGTTGTCCATCCGACGGCGAATATGGACGAAAGACTGATGTACCAGACCGAGAACGCCGGGTTTTTTTCCTTGGAGGACCTGCCCCCCCTGGAGCCGTGCCCGGCTCACCTCGGCGCCTTGACCGACCGGGAGTTTACCCTGGAGTTCATGCGAGGGCTGAAGGGACGCGGTTTTCGGCTGTCCCTGGATATGCAGAATTGTGTGCGTCAGGTTGATGCCGGGACCGGCGTGATTCACTTCAGGGATGTACCCGAAAAACGAGAGATCGCGGGCATCGCCGACATGGTAAAGCTCGATGTGGTGGAAGCGGAAATACTCACCGGGACCAGCGATCTGGAGCACGCCGCCGCGATTGTCGAAGGATGGGGATGCCCGGAGATTATCATAACCCGCTCGGAAGGGGTGCTCGTCCGGTATAAGGGCAAGACGTTCTACGAAAGATTCTCTCACAGGAACTCTCAGGGCAGAACCGGTCGCGGTGACACGACAACAGGGTCATATCTGGTCCGCAGGCTGGACCATGGAGTGGAAGACTCGTTGAAGTTTGCGGCGGCCCTGGCTTCGATCAAGATGGAAACCCCCGGTCCTTTCAGGGGAACCCTCGAAGATGTCCTGGAAAGAATGGGTGCCTGACACCAACCGGCGAACCAGGGCGGCACACCGCCGTCGGAACAGCCATTGCGGTTCAATTGTTGCCCTTCGTCCCGCTATTATGGAGCGAAGAGAGGTAGAAACGGGAGGGTCGACCGTATGGGTATGCTGACAAAGAAAACGGCTATCGTAGGTGTAGCCGAATCAGACCTCGGATATACCCCGAACAAGACCTTCCTACAGCTTATCGCACAGGCGACTAATCGCGCCCTGAATGATGCGGGGCTGACCAAGAATGATATAGACGGATTCTTCTCTGCCGGTTGGCTTACGATGGAATCGATCATGGTCGCGGAGTACCTTGGCATTAAACCGACCTATTCGGACAGCACGATGCCCGGAGGCGCCGCATTCGAGTTCCATGTGCAGCATGCAGCAGCAGCTATTTCGGCAGGGTTATGCGAAACAGCGCTTATCTGCTATGCAGAAACACGCCTGTCGGACCGCAAGAAGGGTATGGCGATGAATTTTGCAACGGGGTCCGCACAGGAACCGGAGGAGCAGTTCGAGGTACCCTACGGCTGCTGGGTCCCAATTCCGACTTATGCCCTTGCGACTCAACGCCATATGTATCAGTACGGCACGACCAGCGAGCAACTGGCGGAAATTGCGGTATCCGCACGGAAATGGGCAAGCCTTAATCCCGCCGCTGCAATGCGCGATCCCCTCAGCATCGAAGACGTTCTTACCTCACCTATGATGTGCACCCCTCTTCGTCTGCGAGACTGTTGTCTGGTGAATGACGGCGGCGGGGCAGTGATTGTTACCACAGCCGAACGGGCGAAAGACCTCAAAAAAAGGCCCGTGTGGGTGCTTGGTTGCGGTGAATCGCATACCCATCGCAGCATCACCGGCATGCCCGATCTCACTGTGACTCCTGCGAAGGCTTCAGGGGTGAGGGCGTTTCGCATGGCCGGTCTCGCCCCTTCCGATATCAATCTTCTTGAGCTTTACGACTCTTTCACGATCACTGTCCTGCTCCAGCTGGAAGACCTCGGTTTCTGTCCAAAAGGCGAGGGAGGGCGATTTGTGGAAGGCCAGCGGCTGGCCCCTGGCGGAGCACGGCCGACGAACACGAGCGGCGGGGGACTCTCCTGTCTTCATACGGGCATGTTCGGCATTTTTCTGCTCATCGAGGCAGCCAGACAACTCCGCGGCGAAGGCGGGGACCGACAGGTACGAGAAGTAAAAACCGCGCTCTGCAACGGAATCGGGGGGTCACTCGCATCAAGCGGAACGGTAATTCTGGGGGTCGACTGATATGGCAACAGACTACAAGAAACCATTGCCTTACCTGCATAGCGAAACAAAAGACTACTGGAACGGCGCAAAGAGACATGAGCTCCTGATCCGGATGTGCCGGAGCTGCGGCCAATGCCATTTTTATCCGCGCGATTTCTGTCCGTCATGCTTTTCCTTCGATGTCGAATGGGTAAAGGCGAGCGGCCGGGGTACAATATACTCCTTTACCGTCTGCCATCGTCCCGCCCCGGGCTTCGAGAACGACGTGCCATACAATATAGTCCTCATTGAATTGGAGGAAGGTGTCCGAATGATGAGCACCGTCGTAGAATGCTCGAAGGGTAACCTGAAAATAGGTATGCCTGTCGAGGTTGTGTTTGAAGATGTGTCGACAGAGGTAACACTGCCCAAGTTCAGACCGGTCAGGCCATAGCCAACCCCTGACAGCCGCCGCCAATCGCACCTCGCATGGCGCGAAATTAACCCGGCCGTTCCCCACCATTATAGCGAGATGACCGCTACCGCCAACATCGCCGCCGGATAAAAGCAGGCCCTGTTGAACAGCCCCATGGCCGCGGCCACCGATTTATCCGTCATCCAGCGCCAGCCCGGCCCCACAAGGAGGAAGCCGCCGGCGGCGAGGGCGCCGGCCTCGTACACCGCCGGGTTCGAGCAGGGGACGGGAATGGGAAGGAAAAGGCTGACCAGGACGGTGATGCAGAGCAGGAAAAAGGAGATGCGCGCCGATACGGACTTGCCGTAGCGGACGGGGAGGGTTTTTATCCCCAGATGGATATCTTCCTCCAGGTCGGTCCAGTCGTTAGGGATATTCCGGGCGCCGACCTCCCATGCGAAGGACCAGGCAAAGAGAAGCAGCACAAAGGCCCTCGGCGGCTCTCTCACCACGGCGAAAACGCCCGCGAGGGCGCCTATACCCACCATGGCTCCAGAGAGCAGGGTCTTCCAGTGTGTCACTTTTAGGAGGGCGCAATAGACGATCTCCAGCCCGATAGCGGAGATCAGTATGAGGCAACATGCAGGATTAAGCATGAAGGCTGCGCCTAAGGAAAGCATGCCCCAGAAGAGCACCCAGGTAAGCCCCTGGGTGAAAGTGAGTGCTTTTTGGGCGATGGGGTGACGGAGGCCGAGCACGTCCAGGTCAAAGTCCGTAAACCCCCTTTGGTGCTTTTCGATCCGTTCCGTGTCCACTTTGAAATCTATCAGATCGTTGAGGGCGAAGACGCTGGTAAACCCGGCAAAGGCCGCGAGCAGCCCGAGGACAAGGGTAGGGAAGGGGGGGAAGCCGCCCAGAACGAGGAGCGCTCCGAAGCCGGGATGGCCGATATCGAGCACCGAGTGGGACATCCGTGAAAAGCCGAAATAGACCCTTATCCTTTTGGCGACCAGCCCGGTGTCTACCATCTTTGCCTCCCTTGGTTCGAAAGTGCAGCCCCCAGGTGTGCAAGAATCGTGTCCCCGCTCTCCCCGTCCGAACGCCGGAAGGCTCGGCTGCAGCAGCGGCCTATCATCTTGCCGAGAGGAGGGGGATTGTAGATAAGCGTGCGTATATCCCACGGCCATACGGAAATCGGGTCGTATCCTCTCTTGAGGAAGCCGTCCTTAAGTGCCTTTTCTTCAAGGCCGGTATGCGGCTGTACCGCGAGAAAGAAGACAACGGGGGTGACGCGGTCGGGGCCGAAGATGCCGCGCACTCTGTCGACAACCTGCATCGTCTCCCTCAGCGTCTCGGGGGTTTCGCCGGGGCTGTTCAACGAAAGGTCTATTTTGACTTTTCCCGTATAACCGGCAGACTGGAGTACGCGAAAGCCCTCCATCACCTCGTCGACGGAAAAGCCCATCCTGAGCCCGTCGAGCACGGGCTGGGCGCCTGAATTGAGCGCGATTTCGATATCCCCCAAGCCCGTCTTGACCATCAGCCGCGCAAGGCCCGGCCTGAGCCTGTTAATCCGCATATAGCCGGACCAGGACACATCGAGTTTCCTCGCCGCGATGCCTTCGAGCACCTCCTGGAGGTGTTGTTCATCGCTCGCGTCGGAGAGGAGCTGGCTGTCGGTGAGCCAGAAGCGTCTTGTGCCCCACCTCGTGTGGTAGGCCTCGATCTCCCGGACCACGCGGTCCGGTTCCCTCCGGCGGATTTGCCTGCCTTCGAGAAAGCCGTAGAGACAGTAAAGGCAGTTGTGGGGACAGCCCCTCTTGGTCTGCACGCCGATTTCTCCGGTCCGGTACGCGGTCCATTGAGGGAAGACGCGCTCCAGGGCTTCGAGATCGAGCATCGGCTCAAGCGGGTTAACGGGAGAGGGAACCCCGAGAAGAGGGAAAAGCTGCTCCAGATCCGTAATCAACCGGATCCAGTCGGGCATGTGACGGCGCAGGGGCTCCTCGAATATCCTGATACTCGGCCCGCCCACCGCAACGAGCGCCGATGGGGCGGTTTTTCTGGCCTCGTGAATGAGAGAGAGATTGCCCGCCAGCGCATTGCGGTAAGAGAAAATATGGAAGAGGCCGGCGACGGCCGCCCGCGCTTTCCGGAAGAGGGAAGGGTCGTAGAAGAAGGTGAATGCGTCCCTCATGGCCCCGTCCATGTCCTGCGGCGAGAAGACCTGCACGTCTCTCCACGAGAAGGCGACGGCATCAGGCCGGAACAGACGTAGCGTCTCCGTCAGGACGCCCTTCCGTGAGCCCGGATCGATCAGGGCGAGGTCGAGCAGGCTGAAGGGGCAGGAGGGGCGCCGCGCGCCGCAGTGCGGCAGCGACGTATACAGGGCCTATGGGGTAAACCTTCCTGCACGGAAGCCTCACCAGGAGCACTCGCGGGTATGCCACCTGAAATCGCCTCTTTTAAGTGTAGTTACCGGGTACGCTTTATGCAAGAAATGCGGGCTCTCCATAATTTGCCTTTATCTGAAAAGACCACTCTGGTATAATTTATTCATTTGGTACCCTTTCCCATCGACTTGAAGCTTGATCTGCACCAGGCGCGCTACGTCGCATTTTCCCCGGGGGCATACACATGGCCGACATAACACATCAACGGGGCACGCTTCATAAGAGGGCCGAGAGGATGCTGAGGAAGAACCCCGAGAGGATGTCGGGGATATCCGGTAAGGGTGTTCCCGAGTTGCTCCATGACCTGGCACTCTGCCAGGTGGAACTCGAGTTGCAGCACAAGGATCAACTTATCGATAGCACGAAGCGGAAGACGACCGAGGCGCGGCTGCGAGAGTCGGAAGAGCGTTACCGGGTGGCGATAGAGAACTCCAACGACGGGGTCGCCCTTGTCAGGGGGGATCGCCACATCTATGTCAACCGGAAGTTTCTGGAGATTTTCGGCTACCGCAGCCCTGAAGAGGTGGTAGGAAAGACGCTTTACCTTACCGTCCACCCTCACGACCGGGAAAAGGTCGTCAGCTACAATCGCAAGAGACAGAGGGGCGAAGCAGTCCCGGACAGGTACGAGTTCGAAGGGGTCAGGAAGGATGGCACGGCGATATACATCGAGGCCTCGGCTGCCCGGATCACCTACCAGGGCGAGCCCGCGTCACTCGCGTATCTGAGGGACGTCACCGAGCGCAAGGAGGCGGAGAAACAGCGAGAGCTCGTCACCATGATTCTTGAGATACTTAACGGCCCCAATGACGCCCCGAGCGTGATACGCCGCGTCCTTTTCCTCTTGAAAGAGCATACCGCCATCGACGCCATCGGTCTGCGCCTGAGAAGGGAAGGTGATTTCCCCTACGCCGAAGCTATCGGTTTCCCGGAAGACTTTCTCGAAGCCGAGGGGTTCCTTTGCGGCAGGGACGAGAGCCGAGAGATCGTTATCGATAACGTGGGCGCCCCGCGCCTCGAATGCCTGTGCGGGAGGATCATACGTGGATGGACCGACCCTTCCCTGCCCTTCTTTACGAAAGCGGGCAGTTTCTGGACGAACAGCATCGCTGGGCTCCCGGCATCTTTGAAAGAAGCTCTTCAGGAGCGAACAAGACCCTGCTGCATGAGCGAAGGCTACGAGTCCATGGCCCTGATTCCCCTCCGATCGCGAGAAGAGATCATAGGCCTGTTGCAGCTCAACGATAGGCGCCCTGATCGGTTCACCCCGGAGATGATCGAGTTTCTCGAAGGTGTTGCCGGGAGCATCGGCATGGCGCTTGCGCGAAAAGAGGCTGAAGAGCGCATCTATGCGAGCGAGCGGAAATACCGCAGTATCTTTGAAAATGCTATAGAAGGGATTTTCCAGAGCACGCCCGAGGGAAAGCTCATAAGCGTGAACCCCGCCCTTGCGCGCATCCACCGCTACGAGAGCGCTGAAGAGATGATGCGGGAAGTGGATGACATCGGGAAAAAGTTGTGGGTGAGCAGGGAAGACAGGGTGCGTTATCGGAATCTCATCAAAGAAGAGGGTGTGGTGAGGGCATTTGAAACCGAACAATACAGGAAGGACGGAACTGTCTACTGGGCCTCTATAACCACCCATGCCGCCAGGGACCAGGAGGGGAAAATCCTCTATTACGAGGGTATTATCCAGGATATCACCGAGAGGAAAGAACTGGAGGGCCAGCTCCAGCAGAATCAGAAGATGGAGGCCATAGGAACGCTCTCGGCCGGCATCGCGCATGATTTCAACAATATCCTCACCGCGATCCTCGGATTTGCCGAACTCGGTTTCGAGGACGCCGCGACCGGCAGCAAGGCGAAGCGGCATCTCGGCAGGGTCCTTAATGCCGCGCAGCGGGGCAAGGACCTGGTGACCCAGATACTGTCGTTCAGCCGGAAAGGCGAGGAGGAGCTAAAACCTATCGTGTTGGCGCCCGTGGTCAAGGAAAGCGTCAAGATGCTGCGCGCCTCGCTGCCAAAGACCATAAAGATCCTGGAGGATATCACGGCCGAGCCGTCGACGGCCCTCGCAGATTCGACACAGATCCAGCAAATCATCATGAACCTGGGCACCAACGCGGCCCATGCCATGTGGCAGAGGGGAGGCCTGATGACCGTCGATCTTTCCTGCGTCACGGTCACCCCGGACGAGACACCGGAGGCGGGCTTGGCCCCCGGGCTCTACCTCAAGTTATCCGTCGGCGACACGGGGATAGGCATGGACAGGGATATTCTTGAGCGGGTATTCGACCCTTTCTTCACTACAAAGAAACGGGGAGAAGGGACCGGCCTGGGTCTCTGGGTAGTGCAGGTCATCGTGAAGAATCATAAAGGCGCGATCACGGTGAAGAGCACGCCGGGTGAAGGGTCGATCTTCGAGGTGTTTTTGCCCCGAACTTCGGGACAGGTCCTTCCGGAGAAGGAGCAACCGCTCTCGGTCCTCAAAGGACACGGCCGTCTTCTCATAGTCGACGATGAAGCCGACCTTGTGGAATTGGAGAAGGAGATGGTCGAGCGGTTGGGGTACTCGGCCACCACGGTGTGCGAGAGTGTCGCCGCCCTTGCCCTTTTTAAGGAGAATCCCGACAACTACGATCTCGTGCTCACCGACCAGACCATGCCGGATATGATGGGCATCGAGCTGGCGCGGAAGCTCGTTTCAGTAAGGCCCGATATTCCGGTCGTCCTGGTCACAGGGTACCGTGACGTAGTAGATGCGGAGTCGGCCCGTGAGGCCGGCGTGAAAGTAGTCGTCGGGAAACCGATGACCCGGGCCGAAATAGGCCTGACAATAAGGCAGTTACTCACGAAAGACGACCACTAAAAGATTGCCCCGTTTTTTCTTGCGCGCGGTCGGGCGGAAGCGAGAGCGGGGCATTATACTATTATTGTCTGGTTCTTCACGGAAACATCAAAGTGTGGACAACTTATTCCCGGATTTTTCCTGCGTGGGGCGGCGTTGAGTGCTGCCACTAAGATTGAGCGCATAGACCGTAGCTTTTGTCGGAAGACAACGAAAAGGAGTGAGATAAGATGAAAAAGTGACGCATATCAAAAGGAGGTCCCATGACATCCGGTAGCTTGAAGATGATCGGACTTTCTCTCGTGCTTGTCATAGCTGTTCTTCCTCTCTTTGCTCACGCGCAGTATCAGTCCCCTCAGTCCCCGGTTACGCTGCCCTGGTCGACGACGTTCAATTTTCCCGATATTTACAACACCCCGGACAACGACGGCATATATCCGCCGGCCGGCCAGACCTTGGCCGAGGCCGAGGCCGCGAATAGCTTGTACAACCTGAACGGGTCGAACGAGTATACCCAGGTGAGCCCTGATGCCGACTACCCGGGGGGCTTGGGCGGCAACGGGCTGAGGTTCTGGGACGGAGACAGCAACAATGCGCACAGCGCGTTTCCGGAGGTCTTCTTTTCCGCGCCTCAAAGAGAGGCTGTGGCTCCGGTGGTATATGCGGTATGAGCAGGGCTACCAGTGGAACCCGCTCAGCTACGCCAAGCACCTGTATATCTGGACACAGTCGGCGAGCAACGCCGTTATACCGGAGTATTTCGGGGCCGGTACCTACCGAGTCTATGCGGAGGCGCCGGGCGGCGGCGCGTCGTATCCCGGCAACACCGGCTGGCAATCCATTTACGGAACCGCAAGCGACGGAAGTTGGCACTGCTACGAGATCCACATCAGGATGGATACCAACGGCACGTCAGGTAGTGCCGTCGCCGACGGTGTAGCCGAGTTATGGATCGACAACGTCAACCAGTTCAGTGTCGCGAATGCAAATTATTCCTGGGGAGATCCTGCTGCGGCCCAGGGATGGATCTATGTCGATATCAAGTCGAACCAGTCGAGCCCGGCAAACGGGAGGGGCATGTACGTTGACTACGACGATATAGTGATCAGCGCCACAGGACGTATCGGCCCTCTTTTCAGCGTCACGGCCTCGGTCTCTGGCGGCGGCGGATCGGTAAGCGCACAGAGCCGGCCGGTCGCCTATGGCGGGACCGCCTCCGTTATCATTATCCCGAATTCAGGCTATTCCATCGCCGGTATTACCGACAACGGTCAGGCTGCCTCTATTGCTGATCCCTACGTGATTGCCAACGTTATTGCCCCCCATACCGTGGTGGTGACGTTCTCTCCGGCAACAGGAGATCCGGATAGCGTCACCGGTAGCGGCGGCGGAGGCGGGGGATGCTTCATTGCAACAGCGGCATTCGGTTCATATCAGGAAAAACATGTGAGGATACTGCGGCAGTTCAGGGATAGATTCCTCCTGGCAAACATGCCCGGGAAGGCTTTAGTAAAATGGTATTATTGTCGCAGCCCGAAATATGCGGCCATGATAGCCCGCAGGCCCGCGTTGAAGGCCGTGGCGAGAACTGCCCTTCTGCCCGTGTACGCAGCGGCCTTTTTGAGCCTCAAGGGGTTCCCGGCGCCTTTGATTCTGATCATCCCCTGCGTGGTACTCTCCCGCCTGCTCCGCAGGGTTAAGCGGAGGCGTGGTGCCTAGAGCAGGGCCTTGCGCAAGAAGCGGCCGGCCGCACACAAAGGGAATGGTTGCGATAATGGGCGCAGATAGGGTATGTTGTAGGAGGCTCCGGCCGGTATTACACTTTTTTGGCAATTTGTCCGGGATATGCATGGGGTGAGCGAGAATAGATTCTCCATTTTTGTGATGCTGGGCCTGGTGCTGGTGCTCGGGTACCTGAGCTACCTGATATTGCGGCCCTTTCTGGCCCCCATAGCGTGGGCCGCCGTGTTTTCCATAGTGTTTTTTCCGGTCTACAACTTTATCGTGAAATACGGCAAGTGGCGCTCACTGGCCGCGGGCGTCACCGTGGTGTTCGTCTGTGTGCTCATCCTCGGGCCTTTCTCTTATTTCGCTTACCTGTTGACCGTCGAGCTGAGCAATGTCTCACCGGACACCTTCGATTTCAAGAGCGCCGCGCGCCTTCTCAGCCATCCGTCGATCATGCCGATTACGGACAGGCTGGCTTCGTTCTTCAACATCAGCCAGACCCAGACTCCAGGCTTCGACGGTGAAGGCCCTGTCGGACCTGGGGAAGACAGTGGTCGGATACTTGCCTGGACGGCTTGGCGACGCCGCGGGCGCCGCGCTCCACTTTGTCCTTATGGCCTTTGCCCTCTTTTTCTTTCTGAGGGACGGTCCCCAGTTCCTCGCGCGGATAAGCCTATATATGCCTTTCTCCAGGGCGCACAGGGAAAGGCTGACCAGGCAGGTCAAGGACATCGTCATCTCCACCATCTACGGCGGCATCATCGTGGCTTTGGCCCAGGGCCTTATCGGCTCTTTAACCTTCGGCTTTCTCGGTCTCCATTCGCCCATACTCTGGGGCCTCGCTATTTCGATGTCATCGTTTCTCCCTTTCGTGGGCTCCGCGATTATCTGGGTCCCCGCTGCGTTGTGGCTCCTCCTGAAGGGGCAGGTCGCCAGTGGCCTGGTCCTGCTATGTGTGGGGATTTTCGCCATAACCCTGGTGGACAACGTGTTGAGGCCGATCATCATCAGAGGGCGGCTGAGAATGCCTCTTCTTGCCATATTTTTCAGTGTCTTCGGTGGTATCGAGCTCTTCGGTCTGATAGGTCTCGTGATGGGACCTCTCGTGCTGGGTATTTTCATCTCCGTCCTCGACATATTCAAGGATGTAGAGCGGGAGTATGAGTAGCCTGGCGCGGGTGCAGGCCGGCGGCGGAGGCGTAACTGCCGATATGCTCAGCGGGTTTCCGGATACTGTGACGAGACATTCGGAAGGTTTTGAAGAGCGGCGAAAAACGCCTCCACTACCTCGGGATCGAAGGCCTTCCCCGATTCGCTCCTTATGATATCGAGGGCCCTCGACTCGTCATATGCCTCTTTGTAGCACCTCGTCGAGCAGAGAGCGTCGTAAACGTCGGAGACGCTCACAATCCTCGCGAGAAGAGGAATCTCTTCCCCCTGTTTTCCCCTGGCACGGGCCGGTTCCTCCCCGTGGTTGCCGATGGGCCTGCCTGTCTGCACATCTATATGTCCCGGATATCCCTTCCCGTCCCAGCGCTCGTGGTGGTTGCATGCGACGAGAAAAGCGAGCTTGTCCACATCCGACTGCTTCTCCAGAAAAAGCTGGGCCCCCAGCCTGGAGTGTTCCTTAACGGCCTCAAATTCAGATTCGTTCAGCCGGCCCGGTTTTTTCAAAATGGTATTCGATATGCCTATCTTCCCGATATCATGGAGCATCGACGCGATTCTCAAGATGTCTTTGTTCCTCTCGACCTCATCCGTGGGAAGACCTCTCTTGTTTGCCCATGCCTCATAGACCTCGACCGCATAACCCGCCACCCGGTTCACATGCTCTCCGGTCTCCCTGGGATCATGAAGTTCGGCCATCTTGATCATTCGAAGCACGATGGAACGGGTGAGCTGGGCCCGTTCCACCGTGACGGCGGCGCTGTTCGCAAAGTAGAGTGCGTAGTGCTCCAAGTCCTTACTGAAAGGGACGATGGCCCCGTCACGGGTCTTCTTCGCATTGATGAGCTGCAGGACGCCGCAGGTATCGTGGTGGATCCGCAGGGGGAGCGTCAAGACGGAGGTGGTGCGATAATCCGATATTCTATCGAACTCGGGATTGAAGACGTACGATGCATCGCGAGGCAGGCGGTATGCGTTGCGGATGTTAAGACTATGACCGGTCCTCGCCACATGGCCGGCGATGGAGCTACTGTCCAGAGGGAGGGCAAAGCGGGTATGGATAAGCTTCTTTCCCGGCGCCAACTGCTTCTGGAGCGTCTCGTTCTGCGCGGCCTTGAAGGTCAATCTCCCCTCTTCTTTTATGTAGATCGATCCGGCATCCGCCCCGGTCAGGGCGCGTGCTTTTGTGAGGATCTTATCGAGGAGAATGTCGATATCATTTGTTCGGCTGATCTCTGTGCTGAGATCAATTATCTCTTTGAGTCTGGCCTTGTCGCTGCCTTTCATATCTCACATGACAGATAGCTTTTCTCCGTCTCACCCTCACGGGTGATTTGTTATTTTCCGACTGTAATGTTATATTGCCCGCCTAAAGGTGTCAAGACAAAAAGAACACCTTTCCCTGCGGCCACTTAGAGGGCTCGACCGGGAGGAAGAGGCCGAAAGGCAGGCCGCAGATCCCGGTTAGAGGATCACGAACTTCTTGATATACTCCGCGATCTCCTCAGGGTCGTCCATGAGCTTGAATATATTCAGGTCCTCTTTGGCGATCATGTTCCGCTTGAGCATATGCTCTTGCATGAAGGCGATCATCTCGCCCCAGTAGTCGCTGTCCATGAGGATGACGGGGAAAGACCTTATCTTCTTTGTCTGGATCAGCGTGATTGCCTCGAAAAGCTCATCGAGCGTGCCGAAGCCGCCGGGGAGCACCACGTAGGCAATGGCATATTTGACGAACATCACCTTCCTCACGAAGAAGTACCTGAAGCTGAGGGGAAGGTTGATGTAGGTGTTCGGCTTCTGCTCGAAGGGCAGCTCGATATTGATGCCTACGGATTTTACACCGGCCGCCGAGGCGCCCTTGTTGACCGCCTCCATCACGCCCGGCCCCCCTCCGGTGATGAGATTGAATTTATACTTTCCCAAGGTCAGGGCCAGATCGTATGCCTTCGCGTACAGGTCGTCCCCCTCCTTCGTCCGTGCGCTGCCGAACACCGTGATGGCGGGCTGCACCTCGGAGAGTTTTTCGAAGCCTTCAACGAACTCCGCCATGATGTGGAAGAGACGCCATGAATCCCGGAGCGTCATGTCGTCGATGATGAATTGTTTTTCCATAGTTCCTCTTTTTGGCTTGAGATTTTGCCGCCTCACATATAATATTTAGGTCCTGGCCGGGAAGTCAAAGAAAACTTTCGGCGCGCTGCTGTCGAAGGGTTTTTATAGGTCCTGTAGGTCCTATAAGTCGTATGAGTCTTATAGGACCTATAAAAGCGTGCCGTGTCCACGTTGAAAGACCCTTTCTAGAAAGGATGAGAGGCATCGATGAACAGAGACATTTTCAGGGAATATGATATCAGGGGAGTTGTCGGGGTCGATCTGAGCGACGACCTGGCGCGGGACATAGGGCGCGCCTTTGCCGCGTATATGAGGGAGAGGGGCAAGGAAAAGGCTTCCGTCGGAAGGGATTGCCGGCTCAGCTCCGACCGGTTCGGGGCCCTTGTCATGGAGGGCATGGCGCAAGGGGGCCTGTCCGTCGTAGACCTCGGCGTTGTGCCTACGCCCCTGTTCTATTTCTCTCTCTTTACCCTGGATGTGGAAGGCGGCATAATGGTGACGGGGAGCCACAACCCGCCCGATTACAACGGGTTCAAGGTGGCCTGTGGAAAAAGCACGCTTTACGGGCCCGAGGTGCAGGAAATAGCGGACATCGTGGAGGGAGGCCGCTTCACTTCCGGACCGGGCTCCGTCACCGCCTATCCACACATCGAGGAAGATTACTACGCATTCTTGAGGAAGAATATCAGCATCCGTCGGGGTTTGAAGGTTGTCGTGGACGCGGGCAACGGGACCGGCGGCGCTGTGGCGGTCCCGATCATGGAAGAGATGGGTGTGGCGGTCACCCCGCTTTTCTGCGAGATGGACGGCCGCTTTCCCCACCACTTCCCCGACCCGACCGTCGAAGAGAATCTGGAGGACTTAAGAGCGGCGGTGCTCGCGGCAAAGGCCGATCTGGGCATAGGCTATGACGGGGATGCCGACAGGATCGGCGTGGTGGACAACGAGGGGAAGGTGATCCGGGGCGACTACCTTATGATCATATTTGCGAGGGAGATAATGGCCCGGCACCAGGGGGCCTCTTTTGTCTCCGAGGTGAAGTGCTCGAAGCACCTCTTCGCCGATATAGCCGGGCGCGGCGGGCGGCCGATCATGTGGAAGGCGGGCCATTCGCTCATCAAGCAGAAAATGAAAGAGACGGGCGCCCTTTTCGGCGGAGAAATGAGCGGTCACATGTTTTTTGCCGACAGGTTTTTCGGGTTCGATGACGCCGTCTACGCCTCCCTCAGACTGCTCGAGATCCTCGGCAGCGACGGTAGGAGGCTTTCCGAGTTTTTGAGTGACCTGCCACCGACATGGTCGACCCCTGAAATCCGGATCGACTGCCCCGAGCAGATAAAATTCGACGTGGTGAGAAAGATGACCGAGCACTACCGGCAGAGGTTCGATATCGTGGACACGGACGGGGTGCGGGTCATGATGCCTGACGGGTGGGGGCTGGTAAGGGCGTCGAACACGCAGCCGATACTGGTGCTCAGGTTCGAGGCGGACAGCGAGGCGGCGTGCGACCGCATCGAGGCAATGGTGCGAGCCGACCTCAGCCGCGTGCTGGAGTCGTTGGCGCCTTAGACCCTCCTCTTTTTTGTCTATGTTTCTTTGGTGGGTCGGCGAAAGGCCCTCTACTCATTCAGGTCTCGCCTTCCCCGGGCCTGCGCGAGCGTTTCCTTCTGTCGATGACTTCAGCCAGGAGCGGGATAAGCAAAAAGCCGGCCGGGAGAAGGAAGATGCAGAGCACAGGCGCGTAGCCGACAAGGCGGCGCAGGTACTGCTTTAGTTGCGCCTTCTCCGAAGGGCTCCACTTAGCCCCGGTGTTCCTTTGTTTCATGAGAAGCTGGAAAAATCCGTCAACGTGTCTCACCTCGTTGAGGATAAGGTCTTTGTTTTTTTTGAGTTGCGACCTGATGAAACGGCCTATCATCTGCTCTCCCCGGAACACGGCAACGCGCACCGTTCCCCATTGTTATTTAAGACCCTTATTGTAAACCAACTCTTCACAAAGATTAGCAAGAAAATTGCGCAAGGGGCTGAAAAGCAGATTGAAAAGGCTAGAAAAACATGTAATCTATGAAGATCACTGCCCCTTCCGGCCACTGCCGGGGAAGCAGTGGCCGGAAAACTCCGCGGGCCTCGGACAGCCAGCGGAGGCTACAAGGCTTCGTATCTCCTTCTCTTCATGGCGAGGAGGCCAAGAGAGCAGGAAGAAGCTCACTGAGGGTCTGAGGGAGTGGGAGAGGCGAGGAAATTTCCCGGCTGAGTGTCGTCTGTTCATCTGTGTCAGTGTACTACGTTGTAATACACATGTCAACTCTTTTTTGTGTCTCTGCTTTTTGCGTTATCTCGTCCATTCGACAACACGTCTTGGCAAAGGGCAGGGTGGCCTTGGATCCGTCGCGGAAGATGGCCTTGGGATCCATATCGAATATCCGGCGCTTCAACAAAATGTTTGCCTGCCAAGTCGTCTGCGTGATAAATTATCGACCGAAATGGAATGGTATAGCAATGTTGAGGAGACCCGCAGAAACAGAGGTGTGTGCTGAAATCGAGGAGTCTCCCCTGGTCAAGGCTCTTCGACTCCCGCATGAGCGTGCACCAACGGTATAGATCTCTCTGGGATATCCCGCTCATCAAGAAACGGTCCCATCTTCTGAAAATGGTATTGGAAGAAGGGATGAGAGTACTCGATGTCGGGGCCGGGAAAAAGGGGATGAAGGAAGAGATACGCCGGCTGGGGATTAACGTCGAGTACGCGAGTCTGGATACCGATACCACCATTGAGCATGATTTCCATGACCTCAAAGAGGTGCAGGAGAGGTTTGATGTCGTGTGCCTCTTTGAAGTTATCGAGCACCTTGAATTGGAGGATGGCGCTCAATTGCTTGCCGGCGTGCGAGAGAAGCTAAACGACGGGGGACTGCTCGTACTCTCTGTCCCCAACATATTCAATCCCGGGCGATTCTTTATGGACGCCTCTCACAAAACCTTCTATTCCTATGAAGAGATATCGGGGCTTATCGAAATGGCGGGCTTCGAGACAAAGCATATCTACCGTTCCTTTAATGCCCCGCTCCACAGGTACTTCTTGAAGGTTTACCTCTTCGGGTTCTTGTTTCGATTCCTCTCCATCGACTACGCCAAATCGATCTTTGTTGTAGCTCAAAAGAGCTGAAGACGCGCCATCCTCACACGTTGAAGCGGATGTGCAGTATGTCGCCGTCGCGCACCATATATTCCCTCCCCTCGATCCTCGCCAAGCCTGCGTCCCTCGCCGCGTGCTCCGAGCCGAGCCTCACGAAGTCGTCGTAGGGGATCACCTCGGCCTTGATGAAGCCCCGCTCCATGTCTGAGTGTATCCTCCCCGCGGCCTTTACGACAGGGGTATGCTTCCCGACTGTCCACGCCCGCAATTCCCTACCCACCACCGTGTAAAATGTGATCAGGTCGAGGATCTCGTATCCTACCCTGATGATTTTCTCAATCCCCACTTCCTTCATGCCGTACATCTCCATGAAGCCTGCCCGCTCGTCGGGAGGCAACAGCGCCAGCTCCTCCTCCAACTTGCCGCAGATGGCGACGACCTGACGCCCGTTTTCCGCGCCAAGCGCGCCAACAGGCGGCGCAAGTGCGGCTTCAAGGTCCTTCTCATCGATATTGGCAACGTAGAAAGCGGGCTTCGCGGTGATAAGGCTGAAAGACCGGAGTATCTCCCGCTCAACAGGAGCAAGCCCGCCCATCTCAATGAACCGGCCCGCCTCCAGACACGCCTTCATCTTCTGCAGCACGCCGTGCTCGTCGTCGTGCTTCTCCTTCGATACTTTCGCCAGGCGCTCTATTTTACCCAGCCGTTCTTCCACGATCTCGAGGTCCGCGATAATGATTTCCGTCTCAATTGTTTCCGTATCCCTTTTCGGGTCTATCGTGGCGTAGACGTGGGGCACGTTTGTGCCCTCAAAGCATCTCACCACGTGGGCGACGGCGTCAACCTCCCGGATCTGACCCAGGAACCTGTTGCCCAGCCCCTCGCCCTTGTGGGCATCCTTGACGAGGCCCGCGATGTCGATGAATTCGATGGTGGTGGGCGTTGCCTTCTCCGCGCCCGTAAGGCCGGCCAGGCGGGCCAGCCGGTCGTCGGGCACGGGCACGATGCCCACGTTCGGCTCGATGGTACAGAACGGATAGGGCTGCGCCGCAACGGAGAGCGCGGTCAGCGCATTGAATATGGTCGACTTGCCCGAATTCGGAAGCCCGATGATGCCGCAGGAAAAACCCATTTCACGACCTATTGAACAGGTTCATCGCCTTCTCTCCCCCCTTCGCCAGGAAGAGACTGATGGCGTCACCGGCCTTTTCACACACCGGTAAAAGTGCAACCACCTCGTCCTGCCGGAAACGGGAAAGCACATAGTCCTCGGGCGGCATTACGGGATCCCTGCCGATCCCTATTTTTATCCGGTAGAAAAGGGGTGTTTGAAGTGATTCCGCCACGGAGCGCACGCCCTTATGGCCGCCGTCGCCCCCATCCCACCTGATTTTCATCCTTGCGAACTCCATGTCGAGGTCGTCGTGGACAACAAGAAGCTGCTCCGGCAGGATGTGCCTCTTTCTCATCAAGGCGGAGATAGGGCCGCCTGAGAGGTTCATGAAGGTATCGGCTAGGGCGAGCAAGACGCCTTCCGCCTCGCCCACGAGACAGCCAGCAACCTTCTTCGACAGCGGAACGCCTATCTTTTCCGAAAACCTGTCAAGGACGAAATAACCCACGTTGTGCCTGGTATACCGGTATGTCGCACCCTTATTGCCAAGACCGCAGATGAGGAACAAAAACGATCATTCCTCCTTCTTCCCTTCTTCAGCGGCCGGCGCGGCGGCAGCCTGCACCGCTTCCTCCGCCTCAGGCGGGGTGATGCCTACAACGGCCACATCGGGATGGTCGAGGAGCTTGATCCCGGGGAGGGAAATCTCATTGATATGGATGGAATCACCGATGTCCAGATTCGAGATGTCCACGTCGATCTTTTCGGGAATCTGGCCGGGCAGGCTCTCGATCATGACCGTCCGCAGGTGCTGCTCTACCACTCCTCCCTTGAAGACGCCTACCGACTCACCCGTCAAATGAATGGGGACCTCAACCTGGACCACCCTTTCCATCGACACCTGCAGAAAATCCACATGAAGCACTGCGTGCCCCACGGGCCTCCTCTGAACGTCCTTCACCATCACCGGTCTTTCCTCTACGTTTCCTGCGCCGCGCAACTCCATCTTGATAACCGCGTTGCTCCTGAGATGGGCTTCAAGGAGCCTCCACTCCTTCGACGAAATGGAAAGGGCAAGGGGTTCCACGTCCCTGCCATAGAGGACCGCCGGGATGGCGCCTTGTGTCCTGAGCTTGCGTGCAGGGCCTTTCCCTCTCCCCCCCCTTATCTCCGCTTGTATGCGTGCTTCTTCCATGACCTGACCTCCTATAGTTACACAAATAGCGAACTAACCGACTCTGCTATTACTGGGGCTAGCGTCGCCCCCTCCACTGGCGAAGCCAGTAGAGCCTCCCCCTCAAAGAAAGGATCTGTCACCGGGCTAGCGTCGCCCCCTCCACTGGCGAAGCCAGTAGAGCCTCCCCCTCAAAGAAAGGATCTGTCACCGGGCTAGCGTCGCCCCCTCCACTGGCAAAGCCAGTAGAGCCTCCCCCTCAAAGAAAGGATCTGTCACCGGGCTAGCGTCGCCCCCTCCACGAGCAAGCTCATGGAGCCTCCCCCTCAAAGAAGGGCCTTACACAAATAGCGAACTTACCGACTCCTCGTTATGTATCCTCCTGATCGCCTCGCCCAGGATAGGGGAGACATCGAGTACCGCCACCCTTTCCAGGTCTTTCGACTTTGCGCTCAAGGGAATGGTATTCGTGATCACGAGCTCGTGTATGGGCGACTTGTTCAGCTTCTCGACGGCGTTGCCCGAAAGCACCGCGTGGGTGCAGCAGGCATACACACGGCTTGCGCCGTCCCGTATCAGGGCCTCCGCGGACTGGACAATGCTTCCCCCCGTGTCGATCATATCGTCAAGCAGGATAGTGACCTTTCCCTTCACGTCCCCCACTATGTGCATCACCTTAGAAACATTGGCCTTCTCTCTCCGTTTGTCAATAATGGCGATGGACGTCTCCCCCAACCTCTTCGCAAACTCCCTCGCCCTCTCCACGCCCCCCGCGTCAGGGGAAACCACCACTACCTGTTCATGAAGAATATGTTTGAAATAGTCGAGCCTGAACGGGCAGCGCGTAGAGATGGTCCACCGGTATGTTGAAAAAACCCTGGATTTGGCCCACGTGCAAATCCATGGCGAGGACCCTCGTCGCGCCGGCTACTTCGATAAGGTCGGCCACGAGCCTTGCCGTAATCGGCGCCCTGGGCGCCACCTTCCTGTCCTGCCTTCCGTAGCCGTAATAAGGCATAACCACGTTTACCCGCGCTACAGAGGCCCTTTTCAAGGCATCGAGCATGATGAGCAGCTCCATGAGGTTCTCGTTTACCGGCGGGCACGAGGGCTGAATCAGGAATACATCCATGCCCCTCACCGACTCCTCGATCTCCACCTGAATCTCACCGTCGCTGAACTTACTCACACTCGCCTTTCCCATCCTGACCCCGTGGTACGCGCATATCCTCTCCGTCAGCTCTCTATGCGCGGTGCCGGTGAATATCTTCAATTTGTCCACTTGCCCATCCTCCTGGAAAACCTGTGCAATATTAAAAAATACTGGGGTGGGAGGATTCGAACCTCCGAATGCGGGCTCCAAAGACCCGTGTCTTACCGCTTGACGACACCCCAATCATTCAATAGCTCATCCTGCCGAGATGCCTTTCATACGCATCGAGCACGCTCGATTCTATTCTTTGTCTGGTCTCGCTGTTCAGAGGGTGCACGGTGTCTCTGTACGAGCCGTCTTTCATCTTCTTGCTCGGCATTGCCACAAAAAGCTTGCTGTCCCCGTCGATCACCTTGAGATCTCTGATGATGAAACATTCATCGAATACGACAGACGCGTACGCTTTCACTTTTTTTTCGCAGACCGGGTAGATCTTCACATCAGTAATTTCCATTTCCGTCTCCTTCTAGACGCTGTGAGCTATGAAGGCAATTCCTAGACCCCCCACTTCTTCTAAAGCTTTTTGTGCACTTGCTTCATCTTCAAACACGCCAAAAACGGCAGACCCGCTACCGGTCATGAGCGAACCAAGGGCGCCGGCCTTTTTCAACCGCTCCTTTATTGTTTTAATTTGCGGACATAGCAGAGAAGCGGCCTCTTCCAGGTCGTTCTCCAATATGTCCACAACATCACGCACACGCGAAAATTTCCCGGAAAATGTAACTTCATTTTCGTCTCTTGTCAACACGATTCTCAGGTTATTGTACACGTCCCGGGTGTTGACAGCGGCGTTAGGATAGACCAGGACATACCATATTACGGGCAGATCGATGGGGCTTATCCGTTCTCCGACCCCTCTCATGACGCACGATTTTCCGTACAAGAAAAGTGGAACGTCAGCGCCTACCCGCCTGCCTATCATTGCAAGCTCGGATGTGTCATACGGCAGACCCCAGAGACGCACCAATGCCTTCATCACCGTGGCGGCGTTCCCGCTGCCCCCGCCTAATCCGCTGCCCTAGAGGGATATGTTTCTCCACATCGACGATCACACCCGCGCGTACGCCGTACTCCTCCTTGATGAGCATGATCGCCCTGTAGACCGTATTGGCCGCACCACGGGGCAGCAGGCCACGGTCGTCTCTCACGACCACTTCTCCGCTTCGCGCCTCTTCCAGGCGTATCACGTCGTAGAGGTCGATGATATCGACAAGGCTCACAAGGTTGTGGTATCCATCCGGCCTCTTCGAGGTTACTTTGAGAAAGAGGTTAACCTTGGCGGGCGACAGGAGCGGCTGTTCTATTATGGTTCCCACGCTTCACAATTCCATGCAGGAGTTCGACAAAACGCCATCTTACCTACTTACTGCACGGCCTTCACTTCAAAAGTATCTATGATCAACTCAGAATTAGCAATAAGATTAATCTTCGTGCCGAAACTATTTTCGAGATATTCCAAAGAGGTCTTCTCTTCCTCCACGAGGAGCCGCGCTACCTCGGGGGCGAGGCGGACATTGAACTGCTTCACCTTTCCTTTTCTGCATAAGACCCGGAGCATTCTCAATACCTCGTAACATATGGTGTACCGCGATTTTATGTAGCCGGACCCCTCGCAGGTGGGGCAGGACTCGGTCAGCATGGTCACCATGTTTTCCCTGGTCCTCTTCCTAGTCAACTGCACAAGGCCAAGCTCGCTGATCGGATACGCAAAGGTCTTTATCCTGTCCCGTTTCAGGGCGTCGAGCAGCGCCTGAAACACGGACTCCCTGGAGTCTTTCCGCTCCATATCGATAAAATCGACAATAATGATGCCGCCCAGGTTCCGTAAGCGTATCTGGTACGCGATCTCCTTCACTGCTTCCAGGTTGGTCTTGAGGATGGTATCTTCGAGCCCCTTCTTGCCGAGATATTTGCCGGTATTGACATCGATCACGCTGAGGGCTTCCGTGTCGTCCATGACAATATAACCCCCTGACTTCAGCCATATCTTCTTCTGGGTCAGCTTGGAAATATCCACCTCGATCCTGAAGGATTCGAATATGTCCTCTTTCCCGTCGAAAAGCTCGATCTCGCACTGCTCCTCTGGGAGATACTCTTTCAGAAACTCTTCGACCCTCTTGTAAAGGGCAGGGTCATCGATGACTATTTTCCGCAAGGCGTGGGCGTGGAGGTCCCTGATGACGCGGAAGATGAGCCTCAGGTCCTGGTGGAGCATGGCAGGCGCCCTCACTTTCCTTGCTTTTTCCTGGATGCTCTCCCACATGCGCCGCAAGAAATCGAGGTCCGCGAGGAGCTCGTCTTCCTTCTTCCCCTCGCACGCGGTCCTGGCGATCAGGCCGAAACCTTTCGGGCATATTTTCTTGAGTATGGAAGCCAGCCTTTTTCGCTCCTCTTCATCCTCTATCCGGCGCGACACCCCGACGTGCTCGGTCGCCGACATCAGCACGAGCAACCTGCCGGGGAGGGTAATGCGCGAGGTTACCCTGGTACCCTTTTGACCGATGGGCTCTCTCGACACCTGCACGATGATCTCCTGCCCTTCCTCGAGCACGCCTTCTATGCGCTCGCTCGCCTCTACCGCTGTGCCCACTTCCTCGAACTCCTCATACATCATTGCATCGACCACGATATCGGCGACATAGAGGAAAGCCGACTTCTCAAGGCCGATGTCGACAAAGGCCGCATCCATCCCGGGCAATATCCTGACTACCCTGCCTTTGTAGATATTGCCGACGATACTCCTGTCCTTTTTCCTCTCAATAAAGAATTCAGTGAGGACGCCGTTCACCAGGAAGGCAATTCTTGTCTCACTAAAGGTTGTGTTGATGATCAGCTCGGATGGCATCGATTCTCCTCTTCTCTACCTTCACGATTCTCGAGAAATTTCCTGAAAGCCACAGCTCCTTTATGCGGGGCCCAGGCGACACATAAAATGCCCTCGTCCCCCAATCCTTAATCTTTGTCACTTCTCCTTCCAGACCCTGCTCTCCCACGAGGAGATAGCTGAAATGACCGTTCCCCGCGGGCATGGGACCGATATCGGCGCCCAGGACCCGCATGCCTCCTGGCAGGTGCGCGTTGATGCGGCCGATCGCTGTGGCGTCGATCACATCGCTCCCTTCCGCTTCCACCTCCATCATCTCGCAGGCGCTCTCGATGCCGACGGGAAGCGCGGCAGAGAGCGAGATGCGGGGCTTGGGATGGTACTTCCCGTGCATCTTAAAGGAAATGCCTGCCGATCTGACTGCCCTGAGAAGGATGTCGATGGTATCGAGATGGCCCATATAGCGGGCCTGCCCGGCCTTAGCGTACCGTATGGTGACGGTGGTAAAGGAGGCGTCCCCCTGCTTCGCGCTATTTTGGGTCTCTGCCTCCGCACCCTCCGGAGGCCGGAGGGAGACGGCCCTCTTTGCAGCGCGGGACGCTCCAGATGCGCAAGGTCCGCATGACATGCCGCATCCGGCGCAGGATTCGTAGCAGTCCCCCGTCTTCTCTCCTTTTTGCGCCTTTTCAAGCTCCGACAAGAGAAAAGGCTTGGCGACACCCGTCTCGACAAAATCCCACGGCAGCACTGCCGCTTCCTCCCGAGGCCCGAGAAGGCTCGCGGCAAGCCCGTCGGCTTTGGTGAGCCACTCCTCGTAGACCCCGGGGTTGAAGCATTCACCCCAGGCCTCGAGCCTTACGCCTGAGGCGTGAAGCGATTCAAAGAGGGGGGCAAGGCGCGCGTCTCCGCGTGAAATCAACGCCTCCACCATGCTCGTCTTTATGTCCCGCACCTTTATCTTCACGCCCCTGCCGGAAGCCGCACTTTTGACGAGGGACGCCTTTTCACGGAGCCGCCCTTCCTCTTCCATGGGGAGCCACTGAAAAGGCGTATGGGGCTTCGGGGTAAAGGGGGAGACAGAGAGGTTGACTTCGATCCCTTGTTTCACGAAGGGCCTGATCAACTCCCGGATGGCGAAAAGGTCCTCCTCCCGCTCCCAGGGGAAACCGATCATGAAATAGAGCTTGACTTTTCTCCATCCGTACTTCTTCAAGAGGGGAAGGCGGCTCAGAAGCAGACTCAATTTCTATATCCTTGTTCAACCTGTCCCGGAGCCCCGCCGTCGAGGTTTCGAGGGCGAAAGTAAAACCACCCCTTGCACCGCTGCCGAGCAGGTTGATCTCCTCTTCCGTGATGCTCCCTATCTTGAGCGAAGGAAGGGAGACGGAAAGATTGCGGTGTCTGCGCCTCACGTAATCGATGAGGGAGGGAAGGCAGCTATAATCGCCCGCGCTCAGGGAGAGCAGCGTAATCTCCTCGAAGCCCGTCTCCATCACTGCCCGGTCGATAATTTCCGCCACCTTTTGCGGTTCTCTCTCCCTGTACGGCCTGTACCCGTACCCCGCGACGCAGAACCGGCACCCGTTCCCGCAGCCCCTCGATATCTCGATGTTGAGGCGGTTGTGTACGGCCCCCACGATGGGGACGGGCTGCCTTACAGGATGGGGGGACGTGTTCAGGTCCTCAATGTAGAGCCTCTTCACGGGTTTCTTCCCGGAAGGCGAATAGACCCCGGCAAGTGCGGCGATCTCACTGACTATCTGTGCCCTCGGCTCGCCCTTGAGTGCCTTGAGCCTGCTCACGATCTCCGGAAGCACTCCTTCCGCCTCTCCCACGACGATGAGGTCAAAAAACCCCTCGAAGGGGGTCGGGTTGAGCATAAGCGGTCCGCCGCCGATGACGAGCGGCCCGTCTTCTCTCTCTTCGGCCCTGATCGGTATGTGGCTCAAGGACAGCATGTTGAGCACGTTGGTCACGTTCAGCTCATAGCCAAGAGAAAAGCCCACCGCGTCCATCTGCCGGAGAGGGGTGTGCGATTCAAGGGTAGAGAGGGGGATATCCCGCCTCCTCAAATACTCGTCCATGTCGAGCCAGGGTGCGAAGCAGCGCTCGCACCACACCCCGTCAATGTTGTTGAGCAGCTCGTAGAGGAGAAACAGACCGAAATAGGACATGCCTATCTCGTAGACATCGGGGTAGCAAAGGGCGAACCGGACGTCGCCGGCAGCCGCGTCTTTCATCACCCTTCCCGGCTCGATTCCAAGGTAGCGCGCAGGGCGGGTGATATGTTTCGGTAAGACAAGCATAGACACTCCAGGAACTTTAGTTCACTATTATACATGATCGGGACGAATTAATCCTTCTCTGCTTTCGTCTTTTTGCTTTTCGTCAAGATTATGTGTCTTTGCCGCCATGTCCGTCAAAGATACAAGGAGGGGCGACAGAGGGCAGTGACAGAAATATTTCAGCAATGTTTCTTTTATTGTCAACGAAGAACCTTTCTAATAGAATGTAGTATGCCGGACAGGACGTTTGAGGAAATCCTCGTGCTCGTGATCGGGTCCACCCCTCGCGTAATCACGGAAACGAGTTATGCTATGTTCCTTTTTTGAGGTAGAAGAAAGATATGCAGGCTGGTAGCAGCGGTCTCTTCACGGAGACACCGGACGCTTATGTGTGACATTCCAGAGAGGTGAGATATGTCAGACAAAAAGAAGCTGTCAAAAGATACCAGGCTGGCAATGGTTTCTCAGTTCCTGGGCTTGGGGCTCGATGCCTATGATATGGCCCTCATCCTGGTTATGGCTCCGATCCTGGTCAAGGTCTTCGCTTCTCCGAAAGGGAGCGCGGCGTGGCAGTACATTACTATTGTTCTCGGCTATTCCATCTCACTTGCCACCAGGCCCATCGGTTCCGGGTTTTTTGGCCACTATGCGGACAAGATCGGGAGGCGCCGCCTCCTCATGATCACGATCGGAGGGGTCGGCGTGCTTTCGGGGTGCTGCGGACTCCTCCCCACGTACGCCTCGGTCGGGGTCTGGTCATACGTGCTCTTCTGCGTCATGAGGTTCCTCATGGGATGTGTTTTCGGAGGGGAGTACGCGGCGGGCCACACGTTCGCGATCGAGCACGCCCCCCGCGAAAAGCGGGGCGTGATAGGCGGTTTCGTGCAGGCCGGTTTCCCCATGGGTTATGTGGTTGCCTCCATCGTCTTCTTCTGCCTTTCCTCTGTGCTGGGCAAAGAGGCAATGGGCCAGTACGGGTGGCGCATCATCTTCTTTACCGGCCTGGCCCCGGTAGTGCTCGCCATATACATACGTTTCAGGGTGCGCGAATCGCCTGAATTTGAAGCAACAAAGGCACGGGGGGAGTTGGAAAAGAAACCCTTCCTGAGTCTTTTCAGACCCCCGGCCCTTTACACCTTTCTCCAGGTCTTCGTGCTCATGACAGGTCTTTTCCTCACCGATTACTCGGTCTACGGCTTTCTTCCCGGTATCTTGACCCTGGGCGGCAGAGGCTTCGATCCGGCTACCTTCAGCCTCATCTACGGATTTGCGAACGTTGATGTAAGGGGTATATACATGAGTGGTTATCCGGAAATCCGGGATAAATTGATGACCGCTGAGGAAGCGGTCAGGCGATTCATAAAGAACGGCTGCCAGTTGGCCCTCGGAGGGTTTACCGTGAGCAGGAACCCCATGGCCGTCGCGTATGAGGTCATACGGCAAGGCATAAAAGATCTGCATGTCGTTTGCCATTCCCACGGCCAGGCGCTCGATTTGCTCATCGGCGCCGGATGCGTCAAGAGGCTGGAAGTGGCATATGGCGCCAACGGCCGCTTTGCCTCGACATGTATCCGCTTCAGAAAGGCAATAGAAAATGGCGAGATAGAAGTCGAGGATTATTCCAACAACCAGATGAGCCTTCGATTCCTCGCCGGCTCTCTGGGCATCCCATTTATACCGAGCAGAACAGGATTGGGAACCGACATCGTCAATAAGGAAGGATTCGCGCCAGAGACAAGAAAAGAAGCGCGGGTAGCGCGGAAAAAGCTCGTTGTCACGAGCAACCCCTTTGCCGAAGGCAAGGATGAAATCATCCTTCTCCCCGCCCTCAACCCCGATGTCGCCATTGTCCATGCACAGTATGCGGGAGAGGACGGCACCGTCAGGATAAAGGGTCTTACCTTTGCCGATACCGAGCAAGCCAAGTCTGCCGATGCGGTTATCGTGACCTGTGAAGAGATCGTGCCGAAGGCGTTCATCAGGCTCGACCCGGACCAGAATTCGCTGCCGCCTTTCCTCGTCGACGCGATAGTCAGGGTGCCTTATGGGGCCCACCCCACGGCGTGCCGCTTCTTCTACGACTACGACGCGAAGCATTTGAACATGTACAAGTCCCTGGCAAAAGACGACAACGCTTTCCGGAAATATCTCGAAGAATGGGTTTTCAGCACGAAGAACCGGGATGAGTATCTCGATAAGATAGGTGGGGCGGGACTCATCAACGTCAAGGCAAACCCGATCATCGGCTATACGCCCGGACTCGACAGGAGGTAAGGAGGACAGGCCAATGGGCGGACATACGGAGCGGGAGATGATGGCCATCAGCGCAGGGAGACTCATCAAGGACGGCGATATTCTTTTTGCCGGAACAGGGGTCTCCATGCTTGCCGCGACAGTTTCAAAGAAGATCCACGCCCCCAAAGCGGTCGTCTTCTTCGAGACAGGTGGAATAGACCCGTCGCTGGACGAGCTTCCCATGGCGGTTGCCGATTCGAGGGTCATGGACGGCTCTGCCCTCAACTCCGGGCTGATTGATGCCTTTTCCATAGTCGGCCACAGGAAATTCCATTCGGTAGCCTTTCTCGGCGCCGCGCAGATCGACAGGTACGGGAATCTCAATTCCACCTGCCTGGGCGATTGCAAGAAACCGAAGGTGCGCTTCCCGGGAAGCGGCGGCGCCTGCGATGCGGCTTCGCTCGCCTCCGGGGTCATTATCTTCATGCAGATAGGGAAGAGCAAGTTTGTTGAAAAGCTCGACTATCTGACGAGTCCTGGCTGGCTCCAAGGCGGCGATTCCCGTGAGAAAGCAGGGTATAAAAGGGGAGGACCCATAGCGGTCGTCACGAACGTGGCTCTATTCAAATTCCACGAAACGACGAAGGAAATGTACCTCGCCGAGTATTACCCCGGGGTAAGCATCGAGAGCATCACAACAAATGTAAGCTTTCCCATCGACGTATCGCGGGCTTACGAATCGGCGCCGCCCAGCGATGATGAGTTGAGGACGCTGAGGGAGGAAGTCGATCCGCAGCGGCTGATACTCGCATAGGGACGGATGCATCTTCCCTAGTCGGGCGTGTCCCGGTGTGGTTGTAAATACCTTGAAATTGCCCTATCATTAAGTCATCCACGTTAATATATGATATGTTCTTGTCGATAAACGATAAGGGTTCTGTCACGGAGCGGGTATGTGGTACCGCAGGTGGAGCCAGGAATGCGAGACTCGACCTATCCGTGGTCTGGCAAACCGTGCGCGCAACTCAATGGGAGGCCGCAATGATGTCCGCAGGGTATTTTGGGGCGATTATCGACTGCGTAGGGGACCCTATCTTCGCTAAGGACCGGCACTATAAATTCGTGTTTGTTAACGATGCGGCGTGTGAGATGTTCGGTAGGCCTCGCGAGCAGGTGCTCGGAAAGACGGACTATGAATTCTTTCCGAAAGAGCAGGCGGATGTGTTCAGGAGGCATGATGACGCTGTCTTCGAAACAGGAGAAGCGGACGTCAACGAGGAGCAGATTACCTATGCGCAAGGCGATGTCAGAACAATCATCACGAAAAAGACCCTGTATGTTGATAAGGCAGGTGAGAAGTACATCGTCGGCGCAATACGGGACATTACGGAGCGCAAGAGAGCGGAAGATGCCCTCCTTGAATCGGAAGTCAACTACCGTACTGTGGTAGAAAGCTCCATCGTTGGTGTCTATATCGTACAAAACGGCCTCTTGCGTTTCGTCAACAGACGTTTTTGCGAGATTTATGGGTATACCTACGATGAGATGATCGATAAGGTAAGCCCCCTGGATTTGACCTATCCCGAGGATAGACCGCTCGTGGAAGAAAACTTTCGGAAACGTCTATCCGGCGAGACGGAGCATATGGAATACGAGATGAGAGCTCTCAGGAAAGACGGTAAGGTTATTACCGTGAAGGTGCTGGGATCTTTCATGGTTTACAAGGGACATCCCGCCGTTTCAGGGACCGCTATGGACATTACGGAGCCCAAGAGAGCGGAAGAGGCCCTCCTCGAATCGGAGGCGAAATACCGTACCGTAGTGGAGAGCTCCCTCGTGGGCGTCTATATCATACAGGACGGTCTCTTGCGTTTCGTCAATAGACGGTGGTGCGAGATTTATGGGTATACCTACGATGAGATAATCGATAAGGTGAGTCCCCTGGATTTGACGCCCCCTGAGGACAGAAAGCTGGTGGAGGAAAACTTTCGAAAACGTCTATCCGGTGAAGTGGACCATCTTGAATATGAAGTGAGAGCTCTCAGGAAAGACGGTGAGATCATTACCATAAAAATTCTCGGATCTTTCATGGCCCACAAAGGACGGCCCGCCGTTTCAGGGACCGTTATCGATATTACCGAGAGCAGGCGGGCGGAAGAAGCCTTGCGCGCCAGCCGGCTTCAGTTGTCGGAGGCAATGGACCTTGCGCATATCGTCTACTGGGAGGTTGATCCCGTGGCAAGCACCTTCGTCTTCAACGATCCCTTTTATGCATTTTACGGCACCACCGCCGAGCAGGAAGGGGGATACCGGATGACGAGGGATGAGTATGCGCAACGGTTCATACACCCTGAGGACCGGCCGCTTTTCTATCAATTTGTAAATCAAAGCACTTCAACACCCGGCCAGGAATCCGTTTCCGACCTGGAGCACCGTATTATCCGTCGCGATGGAGAAGTGCGGTATATCCTGGCGCGGGCAAGGATCCTTAAGGATGATTCAGGCCGTATCGTGAAAAGATACGGCGCAAACCAGGACATTACCGAGCGCAAGCGGATGGAAAAGGCAGCACGGGAGAGCGGAGAGCAGTTTAGAAAAATGTTCGAGGGAAGCCCCTTCGGCATGGTTATGGCGGGCGCCGACTTCCGTTTCATCAGGGCAAATGCGGCTTTTTGCAGGATGGTCGGCTATACGGAGGAGGAGTTGGCTGCGCTCACCTTCAAGGATATCACGCACCCCGAGCACATCGCTGTGGATGCGCGTGGCGTGAATGATCTCCTCGGTGGAAAGATTCCGCTCTATCGAACGGAGAAGCGATACGTCAGGAAGGACAAAGGGGTTGTATGGGGATCTTCCACGATCAGCATTATGCGCGGCGGAGACGGCCGGTTTTTGTATTTCCTTAGCACCATCGAGGATATCACCCAGCGGAAGCAGTCGGAAGAGGAAAGGACGCGCCTGGAATTACAGCTTCGGCAGGCCCAGAAGATGGAGGCCGTCGGCACTCTGGCAGGCGGCATAGCCCATGATTTCAACAATATTCTGACTGTGATCGCAGGCTACGGCACTCTGCTGAAGATGGAGATGGGACAGAATAATCCTTTGCAGACCTACGTCGGGCATGTACTCTCGTCGGCCGAGCAGGCGACCCATCTCACCCAGGGCCTTTTGGCCTTCAGCAGGCAACAGCCTGTACTGTTGACCCCTATCAATGTGAACGAAAGCCTTCGCTCAGTGGAAAAACTCCTGAAGCGCCTCCTTACCGAGGATATAGCCATCAAGACGCTGCCGGCTGCCGAAGACATCACGATTATGGCTGATGCAACCCAGATCCACCAGATACTCTTCAATCTTGCAGCCAACGCCAGGGATGCTATGCCGCACGGTGGAACCCTCACTATAGAGACAAAATCAGTGGAGGTAGGCGATGAGTTCCGGCGTCTCCACGGGTACGGTGAACCCGGTCGATACGCCCGTCTTTCGGTGTCGGATACAGGCGTGGGCATGGATGAGGCCACGCGGGAAAGAATCTTCGACCCGTTCTTCACTACCAAGGAACCGGGGAAAGGAACAGGTCTGGGACTTTCGACGGTGTACGGAATCGTAAGGCAGCATAACGGCCATATTACTGTGTACAGCGAACCGAATATAGGGACGACTTTCCATATCTACCTTCCCGCCGTGAGCGAAGTCGACAAAAAGGAAGAACCGGCGCCGCCCCCCGTCAAAGGGGGCAGCGAAACCATTCTGGTTGCGGAAGATAATGCGACTGTTCGAGGGCTCCTCAGCAAAATACTCACCGAATACGGGTATGCGACGGTCGAAGCAATTGATGGAGCAGACGCGATAGAACAGTTCAAAAAGGCGGATAGAATCGATCTTCTCATCCTCGATTCCGTCATGCCGAAAAAGAACGGGCGGGAAGCATATGACGAGATACGGAAAATCACACCGGATATCAGAGTAATCTTTACAAGCGGCTATACGAGAGACGTTTTTCTGGATAAAGGCATCGAGGACAAGAAGTTTAACTTCCTTCAAAAGCCTATATCGCTCCCCGTCCTCTTACAGAAGGTGAGGGCGGTGCTGGACGCCGGGCAGGACTCTCGCTAAGCGGACCGCAAATCTATCGACGTTTCAGCGTTATTTATCGAGGCGACATATGTTATAATAGAGGATGGTCGAAGTAGAGGGCAAGTGGAGGGCGTCATGACCGTTAAGCAGCAACTGATAAACGAATTGGAAGGGTTACCTCAGGAGGCTCAAGAGAAGATCTTGAAACTGGTGCACTTTCTCAAACGTGAGATTCTCACCTCTTCAGTAACAAAGCCGGGCCGGAAAAAGGTCAATGCCCTTACGGAGATGGATAGTGTATCCATAGAGACGGGAATTGCCGATCTTGCGGCTCAACACGATCACTACCTCTACGGAGTACCGAAAAGGTGAAGAGACCGGTTTTCGTTGATACCGCTGCGTGGCTCGCGCTCCTCAACAAATCGGATAGGCTTCACGAACAGGCCAAACAAACAAGGGATAAGCTGGTCAGAGGACGTAGACAATTCCTGCTGAGCGATTACATTGTTGTCGAAATCGCCAACGCCCTCAGCAGAGTCCCTTTTCGAAGGGCGGCTATTCAGATAATCACACTTATCCAGACTTCTGCCAATATTAGAGTTGTCGAGATCGACAAAGAGATTTTCGGTGAGGCATGGAAACTGTACGTTGAGCGGCTTGATAAGGAGTGGAGTTTCACGGATTGCACCAGCTTTGTTGTCATGAACAGATTGGGCCTCGCCGACGCTTTTACCTCGGACCACCATTTTGAACAGGCCGGATTCAATATACTCCTGAAAGACTGACGTTCATCTTAATCAGGCAAGGGGCGGCCAGGTTTGTACCGACTACGCGCTCGCCGTCATCATGCACCGGAAGAGCTTCGGCTGTCTCGGGGAGAATGACCGCTACGTCACGTACTTTGCAAGGTACGTCTCCAAGAAGTCAACTATCGAGGGAGAGGGCATAGGGCGGTTTTGGGGCATGATAGGGGCGGTGGAGCAGGCCGAAGGGGAAGAACAAAAGGCCACTGATGGAGAGACGGTCGGATTGAAGAGATTTCTTCGGCGGTATCTGCACAGCACGCAAAAATGCAAGAAAAGACTGAAAGATGGGTCGGTGATTATGGTGCGTCCGAAGCGGAGATATGAAAAGTCCGTGAAAAATCCAAAGTTCGCCGGGTTTGTGGCGATCAGAGAGGATACGGTACGGCGGTTTATCTATGCGGTGATCCAGTTTCGGATGGGGCTGACTTGAGACCTCTTCGCAGGAAATAGGTGGCAAGGGTTGTGGATCGGCGTGTCGGCCTGGGCCTCTTATGACATGATCTACGCGATTGCACGCGATTGGGGGGACCGGAGAGGGAGCCTCGAAGTGTCAGACCCTTCAGAGCTTAATCCTTTTGACGGCACCTGGCCATACAAGCGTCGAATGCTGGCCCCGGTCGCGCTCCCGGTAGGTGTAAACAGCCATCTTCACACTGCCATTGGGCGGTATGTTGCGCTCCCGGAATGTTATGAAAACTTACCACTGCATTCCATCGCATGACTTCTTGGGCGGTCAGCTGATTCCCCGCTTGTTTTATCTCTTTTTCAATTATCGCCGTGATATGATTTATCGCCACGGCCATGGTCGCTACCCTCTTGTCAGAAAGAGAGAAGGTATCGTTGAAGCGTCCATAGTTTGCATTTCCATTGAAATAGCCTGTATTATCAAGTACCAGGTCATCCAAAATCGTAAATGTATTTTGCCGAACATCTACTTTGATAAGTCTCCGCCTATAACGAAAGATAGAGCAATCAGAAATCAAATCGGGTCTGCCCTTTTCCTTTGCTGCTTCCTCGCAAATGGCGGTCGTTTTGTAATGCGAGTAAAGATAAGTGCTGTAGACGTTTTGTGTCCTGAAATCATCAATATTCCATTGAATCCATCCAGGGCGGGTTACATCAGGAATATAATTATCTACGTCACGAGACGAGTATATTTTGATTGGGATGGTGAAAGCCCCACCCACATCCTGCACCATCAGAAGTGTTCCGAAGGGGCCAATCTGTATTACCTGGAGGTCTTGTTGAGCAAAAGAGGGGGTGCACATCAGGAAAATGGCCAGAAGCGACAAGGCGGTCTTTATCATGTTGCCTCTCTACCATCCCCCGTCAGGGGGGAGAATCGTTAGTCCATTTGGATTGCAAATGGCAGCTTCAATTCCCGGCTTCAATTGTTCAAAGGTTTTTGCTCCATAGTATCTTTCAAAAAATCCGTTATGAGATTGTATAATGTCTCACATCTGTCCAAAATAACTTTCCGAGGGCGACCCCGAACAGGTAAAATTTGATCGGCAGAAAAAATAACACCTGAGGGGGCCACCCATGAACCAGTTTAGCAGCATATTCGGCCAGATTCTACAGATATTCCCGAAGACCGAGTTCTACTCGGCGGTAAAGGAGACAAGGAGCGAAAAAGGGGCAAAGGGGTTTACCTGCTGGGGCCAGTTCGTCGCCATGCTCTTCTGTCAGTTGGGCCAGGCACGCTCATTGCGGGAGATCACCGGAGGTCTCTCAAGCTGCCTCGGTAAGCTCAGGCATCTGGGTATAGAAAAAGCGCCCTCCCGGTCTACGCTCTCCTACGCGAATGAGAAACGCCCCTGGCAGCTCTACGAGCACGTGTTCTATCAGCTTCTCGGCAAGTGTGCGGCCATCGCACCGGGGAAAAAGTTCCGCTTCAAGAACAAGCTGTTCAGTCTGGACGCCTCGGTGATCGACCTCTGCGCCTCCCTTTTCGACTGGGCCACTTTCCGCCGGACCAAGGGCGCCGTCAAACTCCACCTCCTGCTCGACCACGACGGTTATCTCCCTGTCTTTGCCCATATCACGGAAGGCAATGTCCATGAGATCAACATCGCAAAGGAGACTCTGCTTCCCGAGGGGATCCATCGTGGCCTGTGACCGGGGCTATACGGATTATGCCCTCTTTGCCCGCTGGACGAAGGAAGGGGTCTATTTTGTGACGAGGCAGAAGGGAAATGCCGATTATACGGTAGTAGGGGAAAAGGCAGTCCCCGAGAACCGGAACATCCTCAAGGATCAGACCATCACCTTCAACGCCTATCACTCGAAGCAACGCTACCCCTTCGCTTTGAGAAGGATTGAGGTGTGGGACGAGGAGAACAAAGAAGTTATCGTTCTTCTCACCAACCATCTCATGTTCGGTTCCACCACCATCGCCGCCGTCTACAAGGACCGCTGGCAGATCGAGATCTTCTTCAAGACTATCAAGCAGAACCTCAAGATCAAGACATTCGTCGGGACTTCACCCAATGCGCTCAAGATCCAGATATGGACGGCGTTGATCGCCATACTCCTTCTGAAGTACCTCAAGTTCAGCTCGCGCTTCGCGTGGTCCCTTTCCAACCTTATCGCCATGCTGCGATACAACCTCTTCACGTACAGGGACCTGTGGGCATGGATCGACAGCCCCTATGAGGTACCGCCCATAGTCTCGGCGGGGGAGCAGCTCGCGCTGGGACTATAGTATATTGGACAGCAGGGGCGCATATGCTAAACCGGAAAAACACCGACCTAATCCGGGATCAAGGGAATTACCCGTCCAAAAGCCTTGTTCTATAAGGGGAGCGTAACCGATTTTGGATTATCTTGGACAGCAGTGATAATGTCTATTACTGCTCTATTCTTGCATTCTCTGTCTCGCCTATCATGATACCACCTATATACTTCGTAGGCGATCAAGTCGGCCGCTTGAAGGGGAACCATCGTTTCCATATCTTTTGGAGTGCAGCTATCAAGGCGAGTACGATATGGAAAAGTCGGGTGATCTTTCAGGTTATAAAATGCGATCTGAGCTTCTTTTTCAAACGGATTTCTGTCAAAGAATACGGCGATTTGATCTTCCGGGGGAAACCCGCCCATATCTAGACCTTTTGCTACCATGGTAATACAAGTTTTGAGACATAAGATATACGGATGACCTAGTTTTTCACGCCCCTGGTTGCTGATAATTCGGGCATACTCATCTGCATGTACTCCGCAAGCAAAAGCATGTAGGCGCATTCCCTGATCAGTAATGATTTTAAGCATTTCCTTGCTATAGGCGAGCTTTCGATCATCATCCCAGCCTTGATATTCGTTATCTTTAGCGTTCAATGTTGATGCATGGAATCTTGGAACGCAGTATTTGGTATTTATCCTACTCCATTCTTGATTGAGTATGTCCCAGGTAATATTATCGCCAAAGTAACCAGCAACCACATACGTGCGGGGGTCGCGTTTTGTTGAGTCGTAGCTCTCATCGCACACGAGTTTGAAGAGCATGGGGTATTTCCGCACCCCTCCCTATTTCAAAAATGACAGATGCTGAGAGAAGGGAATCACAGCAATTTTCCCTCTCTGCCTTGAGCATACTCCGGCCTTTAGGTGGAGGCAAGTAAATTATTGCCAAAAATGTCTACCGAAAAAAATCTATTGGCAGGGGGAATCCGTCTGTTCTACAATGGTCATTGACAATTGCCAAAGGGCAAAGGGTGAGGGCAGTATGCTACGGATGAGCGAAGAGCTTCAATGGGTTTTGACGAAGTACCCGAGGGGGTATCATTCGGTCTCGAACGCTGAGATGTGCCTGATACTCGATGCCTATGAATACCAGATGGAATCGCCTGGGGGTATCTCGGGAGCCTTTGGGATTTCGAGAGAAACCTTGCGGGTGTGGGGAAAAAAAGAGATCATTCATTATTTCGTGCGCCGGGACAAAGTATTCAGAATCCTGGAAGCCTATATCCCCCTAATCACATTTATCGATGCCCCGCTGCCGAACACTGAGAGATACAAAGAAGAAGTAGAGAACGTCAAAAAAACCTTAGAGAAAATGGAGCAGCGGCGAGAAGCATACTACAGGGAACGGCTGAGAGCCGAACATGGGGGCAATAGTATCATGGAGGGCGGTTACCGCCAATAATAATAGCCTTTTTTTGAGAACCTACCTGATGATTGTCAATCGTCCCCCGGGCGCTTCCGAGTTGCACCAACGACGGTAGGTAAAAGCGAACGCTCTTGCATTATAGCACAGGGTGCTATATAGTATCTTAACGCCGGTACCGGAGGTCGCGTGCGGATATTCAAAACGAAGTGGTTTATGCGGTTTGCCCGGAAAGAGCATATCGATGATAGAATGCTGAACACGGCTGTCCGGGAAGTGGAAAATGGCCTGAATGACGGGGAGTTGGGAAGAGGTCTCATCAAGAAGCGGATTGCCCGCGCAGGTGAGGGTAAAAGAGGTGGCTATAGAACGATCATAGTCTATCGCACAAGGTTCCGGTCGGTCTTCGTATACGGCTTTCCCAAAAGCGCAAAAGCAAATTTAGGCCCCGTGGAATTGGATGCTTACCGGAAATTGGCGCAAATCTTTTTGGGGTTCAGTGATGCGGATATGGAAAAAGCTTTGAAGGAAGGTGAGGTAGAGGAGGTAAATTATGACGGTGAAAAAGGGATATCGGACTGATGCCTTAGCTGCCGCACACAAGACGGTGGCCGGACTCCATCGAATCGGATTGGTAGATGCGAAAACGATGCGGGATTTCGACGTGTCGTGCCTGACGCCCGTGGAGAAACTTTCTCCCGAGGAGATTGTTGAGGTAAGAAAGCGGGCCGGTGTCAGTCAGGCCGTGTTTGCCAGTTACCTCAATGTCACGGTCAGCCTGGTCAGTCAATGGGAAAGAGGCGAAAAACGCCCGCAGGGGCCCTCTCTTAAGCTGTTGACGCTGGTGCGGAAAAAGGGCCTGGACGCTATTGCTTGAGGGGCAACTTTGGGAATGTTGTTTCCCAGCGTGACTTGTTTCTCAGAAAGGAAGCTGAGCAGGACCACGAGTCCGGAAACAACAAGTAATGAACATTGGGAAACAACGATGCTACCCTGAGAGATACAAAGAGAGATACAGAGAAGAAGTAGAGAACGTCAAAAAAACCTTAGAGAAAATGGAGCAGCGAAGAAGGGCGTACTATGAAGTGGAATTCACCGGGCGAATCATAAAGCTGGGCAGGTCTGGCGGAAGTCCTGAATGAAGCCTATCCGACTATCCGGGCACGCGACTGAGCAGCTCGCCTTCAGAGGGACGTCGGCAGGGGAGGTCCTCGATGCCATTCAAACGGCTCAGTGGCAGCAGGCCGATCGGGGAAGACTTGAATGCAGGAAGGACTGCGCCTACGACGCAATCTGGAACAAGAAGCACTACCAGACCAAGCAGGTGCGACCCATATTTGTGGAAGAAGATAATGAAATAGTGGTCCTAACGGTCTATACTTACTTTTACTGAAATGGAGATATAACCATGAGAATTACGTACGACTCCGAGGTTGACGCCCTTTACATACGGTTCATCGAGGCGACCGTGACGACAGAGCATGTGGCTCCAGGGATCGCCGTCGATTACGACCCAGATGGCAAGATTGCCGGCATCGAGATCCTCGATGCCATTAAGCGTTTTGGAAGCAAGGACGTATTCAAGAAAGTTACTCTGGAAGACCTATCCCTGAAGGTGGGTTAAATCGTGTGAAGATCATAAACCATCCGGCGACTGATGCGCCGAGGGTCGTTTTCAGCCCGGTGCCAGTCGAGGAAAGCGATAAAGACAAGCCTGGCGCGATACTAGCGATGCGTAGTCGCCCAACGTGACAATGAAGCCGAATAAAATCAAGCCAAAAAACTGGCGGAGAGAGCGATTCGAACCCTTTTCCCGTCAATGCCCGATTCCCCTGAATATATTTATTGTTGCGGACAGTTGTGGATAATGTTGTTGACTTTCCTCCCTATGGTGATAAAATGGGCTCAATCAGAAGAAAACAGCGAAAAAAGGAGGTACCATGAGCAAGAGACTGATCCCACTGTGTGGCGTAGCACTTTTCGTCTTCTGTTCGTTCGCCGTGGTTGAAGCTCAACAGCCTCCAAGCGTTGGGGCCGCAAAGAGTTACAACAACTATTTTGTCTTTAAGGGCGGCATGTATTACCCTGAAGGCGACCTGAAAGACCTCAATGCCGGCTTCAACGGGGAGATCGCCTACGGGCTGCGGTTCCATCCTAATTTCGCGGTCGAGATAGCCACAGGCTACCTACAGGCCGGCAAAACCGAGAGCATGTCTGTTTTGGGGTATGGCGTATCTGTCGATGCAAATGTCTATGCCATCCCGATCACCCTAGCCATCAAGGGTATAATCCCCATCGATAAGACGGTGGAACTCTACGGCATCGCGGGCGGCGGGGGCTACTACGTCAACGGCTCACTCACGGCCACAGTTACAGGTGTTGGGCGGGGGTCCTTCAATGCCGATGACTTTGTGGTTGGAGGATTCCTGGGCGCAGGAATTACCTACAACATCACTCCTCAATGGTTTGTCGGCCTTGAGGGGAAGTATCTATGGCTCACCAAGGCAAGCCTCAGCGATACCGTTGCCGGGGTGCCGATTAATGCCGACTTCAAGCTTGAGGGGGTTCAGGGCACTGTAAACATAGGGTACCGGTTCTAAGCATAGCTGATAATTTCCCAGGGGATTTCCCTGGGGCACCCCACCGGATAGAGGTGCAGAGATAGCCCATGTCCGCCTATGACTGTGGTGCATCCTGATGGCGACCGGCCTTCTCTCTCCTGTCCGTTATCTCATCAATATGAGTCCGGCCGGCTCTCCGGTACCCTCACGCGCGCAGTGAAGAGTCGCAGGACCCCGTTTCCGGCCTATGTTTTTCGGGAGCCTCTAGGGGTGTGTGAGAGAATGAGCATGGAGAAACAGTATGATGTCGCTATCGTGGGAGGTAGCTGTGCGGGGGCGACGGCTGCCTACGTACTCGCCCGGGCGGGAAGGCGAGTCGTCATAATAGACAAGGCTACCTTTCCTCGAAGAAAATTGTGCGGAGGCATGATTACCGAGAAGACAGTCAGGCTTCTCAAGCGTTTACATCAGGATATAGATTCCGAGGCCTATGTCGATTCGGTTTACTCATCGTTTGGCTTGTTCGAAGCGAGTATGGGGAAGATATGTACGTATTCTCATCCCACAAAACAACTCCATTTTGTGGATCGTGTCGTCTTTGACGAGTTCTTGCTCAGGCGTGCGATCGAAGCGGGTTGTGAAGTGAGGTACGGCGAAACAGTGAATCGTGTGGGCAGCAATTCGGTCATTACTAATTCAGGAAGCGAGATTTCTGCGGAATTCATAGTAGGTGCCGATGGGGCCAATAGCGTGGTCAGATCGTCTTTGGTTTCAGGGCGTGGGCGCAGGGGTTTTTCGGTGGCTGTAGAGGTGGATGCGAAATATGAGGAGGTGAGTTGCTTCGATGACGGAGGCGAGGTTTATCCGAGAATATATTTCAATTACATAAATTCCGGCTATGGGTGGGTCTTTCCAAAACATGATGTGGTTACGATTGGACTCGGTGGACCAGTGCATGAAAATGAGCGTCCCGTTCGCAGACTTTTCGAAATATTCTTGCGGGTGGTAAGCAAGGAGGCGCCTTCCCTTTTGAAAAGAACGGCCGCATTTCCTGTTCCATTTCAGAACTTTATTGCTAAGCCGTCTCGGGACAACATATTCTTGACGGGAGATGCCGCCGGGCTCGTGGAGCCGGTAACAGGGGAGGGCATCTATTTCGCGATACTTAGTGGGATGTTTGTCGCTGAATCCGTCATATCCGGACGTGATTGTTGCCAAAGATATAATTTACTCGTGAGAACGAAAATTCATCCCCTTTTGCGACAGGCACGTCTTGCGAAGCGAATCTATTTTAATCGATGTGTTCTGCGCTACGCAATGCATAAAATGCAAAGAAACGCAAAATATTGTAAGTATTACGTGGACCTGCTGTCAGGCGATATCGATTATATAGATTATATTGTTGCTGTGCTGAAGGATCGAAATAACTATGGAGAACATCTTTGAGCCGATGACGGAGGCGCCCTGGCGGGTTTTTCCGTATGCCTTTGCCCTGTTGTGGAGACCTTGTGTGTATGTCGGACAAATGATATTATATACAAGGACCGGTACTGATGACGCGTGATATCCCCTACCCAAAACTCAAGGTGTTTTACCACGTGGCTCGTTGCGGCAGTTACAGCCGAGCAGCCGCTGTGCTTTGCATCACAAAGGGTGCGGTCAGCATGCAGGTGAACGATCTTGAACAGCGCCTGGGAAAGCAGTCTCTTTGAGAGATCGAATAGAAAGACCGTTTTGACCTCGCACGGGGTAAATCTGTTTGATCTCGTAGCTCCTATTGTGGAACGGTGCGAGAGCATAGGACTTGAATTTGAGAAGATAGCCGGAAAGATAAAAGGGGAGGTTAAGATTGCCTCATGGACAGGGTTGTTACTCCATGTCCTTCCGAAATATGTAACGAATTTCAGAGAAGCATATCCCGAGTGCGACATAACCCTTATCAATACGACCGGCAAAGAAATACGTTCTCTGCTCATGGCAGGAGATGTAGATTTCGGCATCGGGTCAATGGCTAGCCTGTCTCCCGAAATCATAGGCAAGGAACTATGGCGGTTCCATAGATACTGTATAGCACCCTTGGGGCATCCTCTTTCAAAACAGAAGAAAGTCACCTTCAAAGATCTGGCAAACTACCCCATCATAGTGGTCGACAGGGCAGGAACAGGGGGAAGGTACCTGGAAAGTATGCTGCGTACCTGCAACCCCAACCTTAAAGTGGCCATGGAAGCGGCCAGTTGGGAGGTGGTCATGAGATACGTGGAAATGGGGATGGGTGTCTCTATGGCGCCGGGGATAGTCTTTCAGCCTGAAGATAGGAAACGAATGTTTTTCTGCGACATGACCGTCTCCGATGAAAGGGTGGGATATTCCAGACACGGAATCCTTATCAAGAAGGGCAAGTATCTTTCCCCTCCCGCAGAAGAATTCATCCGGTCTTTGTCGTCTGACATAATTGCTGTCGAGGAATTCCTTTCTTAGGTGCCGATCGTGACGCACCCTGGTCCCCGACGAATGTATTCCTGCGAACATTTTAGAGTTCAGAATAACTAAACCATAAGTTAATTTTTTCTCGCTTGCATAAACCATAGATTTATTCTAATGTTATAATCGGGACTTAACATGATGGAATAAACCATTGAGGGGACAGCGGAATTTTCAAAGTTAGCCACGTTGGGGTGGCTGTTTGGATGCCGTTGTGAATCGGGGGACCCTCGGGATGCACAAGATGGTTCAAACAGGGGGGGTAGTGGCAATGGGCAAATACGATGTAGTGGTGAGAGGACGACAGAGTATGCCCCAATGTTTAAAGACTTTGAGCTCCAGACGGCGTACGCCCCGCAAACCCATTCTTCACCCCTGTTTACCAGAGCGAACGAGGTTGTTCATTATTCTAGTCGCGGCAAACAACTTATGAAGTTATAAGAAAGTTTATGTTGGTTTGCTTTACTCATTTACGTAAGAATATCTCATTTCGGTCAGACTATCGCAGTCGACGGCGGATGGGTGGCCCACTGAGTGGCGCCATTAACATATGAGGGTAGTATCATCAGCGCCGGTTTTCTTAATAGGCATATGTTTCTTGATACGCATAAAACTGTGAGAGGAGTTGTATGACGCCCTATCGTATCATTTATTGGCAGATCGACAGCACGGCGCATGTGATATTCTTCGCGCTTGCGGCAATTTCCATAGCGTTTTTCCTCGCAGGCATGGCCGCCTATATCCGTGTATGGAAGAAGAAGGCAGCGTCTGCCGAACTTTCTTTTTCATGGGATGCGCTCAAGAGGGTAATTCTGGATGCCTTCCTCGGACTGCGCGTGCTTCATGGAGACATAGCCGCGGGCACGATGCATCTCTTGCTGTTTTGGGGTTTTCTGATACTTTCCATCGGCACCGTTATGATGGCCGCCCACGAGTATGTGCATTCATACCTGACCGGCGCCCCTTACCTGGTGTTTTCCCTTGTCATGGAGGTGGCGGGCCTTATGCTCCTGGCAGGTATCCTGTGGGCACTCATTCGCAGATATATTCAGCGCGTCCCACGGCTTGAAAGACGTGCAGAGGATGCCCTAGTGCCTGCATGGCTTCTGGTGGTGGTTATTTCCGGTTATGTTGTCGAGGGCCTTCAGTTGGCCTACCTGCATCCTCCATGGTATCGCTGGTCGTTTGTGGGCGGGTGGGTAGCGTCTCTCTTTTCACCCGCAGAAGGCAAAGACCTTTACCTCTATCTATGGTGGGGACATGGGGTCCTGAGCCTGAGTTTTGTTGCAGCGATTCCCTTTACCAAGCTTTTTCATATACTGGGGGCACCCGCCGGGATTTATTTCCAGGAACACGACAAACCGGTCGAAGTACTGGAAGGGGCGGGAGAGTTCGATCTGGGCGACGTGATTTTCTTTGACTCCTGCATGCGCTGCGGACGATGCGTCGAGGCCTGCCCTTCCGCAGGGGCGGGTGAACCATTTGCACCCCGGGACTTTGTGCAGGCGATGCGGCGCTCCATATGGCGGGAGCATTCCCCGTTGGGGGATATCCGGTTCCTTGGCAGGGGTGAAGTAACCGAAGTGGATGATAAATTCTGGTACTGCACCACGTGCCGTGCATGTCTGGAGGTCTGCCCCGTGTACGGCGGCGCTTTCGAGGCCGCGGTGAAAAAGAGGGTTTTGGCTATCGAGGAGGGCGATGTGCCCAAGCTCATAAATCAGACCCTCGGAAAGCTGTCCAAATACGATAATCCCTGGGAATCATCCAGGAATAAGCGGGGTGCATGGGCGGAAGGGCTGGACCTGGTCGATCTGACAAAGACGGATACAAAAACGGATATCTGCTACTTTGTGGGGTGTACTACCTCCCTTGAAGCCACGGCCCAGGGAGAGGCCCAGGCGTTTGCAAAGATACTTCAGTCCGCCGGGGTCAATTTCGGCATTCTTGGCAAAAAAGAGCCCTGCTGCGGCGACGTAGCAAGGCGGATGGGTGAATTGGGCCTCTTTATGGAGCAGAGGGAAAATAGTCTGAATGCTTTTAACGAATACGGCATCACCGAGCTGGTAACCTTTTCGCCCCATTGTTTTAATACCTTTAAAAATGAATACCCTGACGCTCCTTACAGTGTGCGTCATTACACCATGGTCTTGCGGGAACTGATAGCCGGTGGGAAGCTCCGGCTCAGGCAGGGCGACGGGGCGACCGTCACCTACCACGACCCCTGCTACCTGGGCCGGTACAACCGGATCTTTGATGAGCCCAGGGAGGTCATTCGCTCGATCCCCGGGCTCAAGCTGGTGGAGATGAGCCATCACGGGGCTGACAGCCTCTGCTGCGGCGGAGGCGGCGGGAGGATGTGGCAGGATTTGGAGGGCGTGGGCAAGATGAGCGAAGTCCGGATCAGGGAGGCGGAGGCAACGGGGGCGCAGATAGTGGTCACCGCATGTCCTTTGTGCCGCATCATGCTGGAGGATGCCCGTAAGGCCGCAGGGCTGAACCAGACACTTCGGATCATGGACCTGAACGAACTGGTTTTACAGGCGTTGAAAGAGGCAGATTAGTAGTCTCCATTTTATGTATGAAGGAGGTTCGGGATGAATGATGTGCTGATATTGGGAGATGTGAAAGAGGGGGCTTTGGATATAAGGACCCTTGAATTGCTGGGAGTTGGAAAGAAGCTTGCCGGCGAGCTCGGTGTGGACCTTTCCGTTGTATTAGTGGGGGACGAGGTTTCAGAGGCAGCGAAGCAGGCTGTCTCCTACGGTCCGAACCGGGTTTATAAAGTGGAGCATCCCCTACTAAGCGGATTCAAGCCTGATTTGTGGATTGCATCCCTGGAACAGGCGTGCAGCAAGATCAAGCCGAAAGTTTTCCTCCTGAGCCACTCCTTACTGGGTATGGAGTTGGGGCCGAGATTGGCCTGTCGCTTAAACAGCCGGCTTACGACGGATTGCACCGATCTTTCAATCGATCCTAAAGACGGGCTCTTGCTGCGCACAAAGCCGGTTGCAGGCGGCAATGCCGTCTCGGTTTTCAAGTGCCAGGGCGAGCCGCAGTTAGCGACGGTGAGGGGGAAGGTATTCGAGCCTGTCGCGGCGGTTGACGGGAAAGGCGAGATTGTGGATATAGCGCCGACAATCGATGAATCCATGATAAAGGTGGAATCCATAAGCGTCGTCATGGAGGAGACCGTTGCGCTCGATAAAGCGGACGTTGTGGTTGCCGGTGGAGCAGGGTTGGAGGAGGAAGAGGGATTCGATATGCTTCGAGACCTGGCATCCGCCCTGGGTAAATCGTTCGGGAACGTTATGGTCGGAGCTACCAGGGTTGCCGTAGATAAAGGCTGGATAACGTCCGACCATCAGGTGGGTCTCACGGGCACCATGGTTTCCCCTGACATCTTTGTTTCAGTGGGGGTATCGGGAGCTATTCAGCATGTTGTGGGTATGATTCACTCCAAAAAGATAATCACCATCAATACCGATCGGGGCTGCAACATGTTTAAGATGTCCGATTACGGCATTGTTGAAGATTACAAAAAGGTCGTGCCTGCTCTTATCCAAAAATTGGAGGAACTGTCATGAAAGAGTTGGGAATAATAGTATGTGCCAAACAGATACCCGACCCTGAGGCGCCGTTGTCGGATGTCACGGTAGATGCTGAAAAAATGGAGGTTGTCGTTGATGCGCCGCAGGTCATCAGTCCTTTTGACGAAAATGCCTTGGAGGCTGCTCTTCGAATAAAGGAAGATATGGGTGCGAAGATCACGGTAGTGAGCGTGGGCAAAAAGCTCTCTGATACGGTAATGAGAAAGAGCCTGGCAGCCGGCGCCGATCAGTTGATCTTTCTTCAGGATAGTGCCTTCGAAAATCTTGACAGCTATTCCACAGCCAGTGTCCTGGCGGACGCCATAAGGAAGATAGGGGACTACGATCTGGTTTTGACCGGGAGGCAGGCCGGTGACTGGGATTTCGGTCAGGTAGGCCTGATTTTAGCTGAGATATTAGCAATTCCATGCGTCAGTCTTGCCCGGGAGATCACCGTGAAAGACGGGGACGTGTTGGTCAAAAAGAACATTCTCGGGGGGTATGAACAGGTGAAGGCTAAAATGCCTGCACTCGTCACGGTGAGCAATGAGGTCGGCGAGCTGCGGTATATCTCGAAGACTAAGATGCTGACGATGTTGAGAGGAGGTACTTCCATTCCCGTATGGAAGAGTGATGAGTTTGTAGCGGCTGGTGACAAGCTGCAGAAAATGAACATCGTTGCGCTTTCATCACCGCCTGACATGAGAAGGGATTGTGAGCTTATAGAAGGTGGTTCACCCGGCGAGAAGGCCGAAAAGCTGGCAGCGATTTTTAGGGCTCTTGGCTGATGTGTTCAAAAGAGCAACGGGTTTCAAAAAAATAAGAGGAGGAAGATGAGATGAGTGACAAAGTGTATGATGCGGTAGTCATCGGAGGGGGACACCACGCGACGATCATAGCCCCGTACCTGGCCAAGGCCGGATTGAAGGTGGCGGTCTTTGAGCTTTTGGATCATCTTGGAGGAAGCTGCGTAACCGAACTTGGTCCGGCGCCCGGGTTCAAAATGAATTTTTGCGCTCAATTTACGCGACTCTATGGTCATCCCGTGTATAAAGAATTCAATCTTCGTGATGAGGGATTGCAGTACGTCTTCCCCGACACGAATGAGGCCATCATATTTGACGATGAAACCGCGTATGTGAGCTACGCAGCATTTCCCGTGGTGAATCAAGAAACGGGAGAGACAAAATACAGCGAGGCAAAACGTAAAGAGGACGTATGACAGTATCGCTCAGTTTTCTAAAGCCGACGCAGAGAGATACATTGAGCTGACACAGATATACAGAGACGTATGGAAGCCGGCGTTTGCCAAGTATAGATATTCACCGCCTCCACCCTACGGGACGCCTGATGCCTTGGAAGAACTTATGCTCGATCCTAAAAGCGGGCTGGACCCAACCATGCAATTCATGACATGCCAGCAGATTGCCCATTATTTCTTTGAAAGCGATGAGATGCGGATTCTCACCCTGCGAGGGTTTATGACCTCCTTCGGCATCTTTCCTGACGCTGTGCCCGGTCTTGGGGCGATTATTCCTACCATTCATCTGACTCTGGGGTGGGAGACTGCGGCTGTTGCTAAAGGCGCATCGGGGGCACTCACAGAGGCCCTCGTTTCAGCAGGCAAAAAGCAGGGCGTTGAATATTTCGTCAACGCTGACGTGACTAAGGTGATCGTTGAAAATGGCAGGGCGACAGGGATACAACTCGCCGACGGCAGCCAGGTTATGGCGAGGCAGATGGTCGTAGCCGATGTCGGAACATATCAACTGTTCGAGCGCATGCTCGGGAAGGAGTATCAAACCCAAGAAATGAAGCGAAGACTTGCTAGTCTTTCCTTTGACATGGGTAATGTCTGGTGGGGGGCTATAGCCGTACATGAGCTACCCGATTATAAAGTGGCGAAGCAGTACGGTCCTGATATCAATGCCACGCCCCGCACCTATTTCGCTCCTAAAGACCTCGAGTACTTTGAAAAGAGATATACGCACGAACTTTACCTTCTGGGGATATCCTCCAAGTTCCTTAATCTGTCAGCCCCTGACACTCTCTGGGATCCCAGCCGGGCGCCGGAAGGAAAACACTTAGTCACATTTGAAGAATACACCTGCCCTGTGTCCTGGTTCTCGAGGAAGGAGTGGCGCCAGATGGCAGAACAATATTTTGACTCTCTCATGCAGCAATGGAAGACATATGCCCCCAATATGACAAGGGACAATGTCATAGGGTATCGCGTTATTACTCCTGTGGATTTACAGGATACCCATCCGGATATGAGAGACGGGAACTGGGGCGAAGGCAACATGTGCGCCGTTCAGGCCGGACGATTCAGAGGACTGCCCGGCGGTTTCCGGACGCATATCAAGGATCTCTATATGTGTTCTTCGGCTGTTTTCGGCGGCGGCGGTATCGCAAGGGGTTCGAGCTATAATTGTTACCAGCTGATAGCACAAGACCATAACCTGCGGAAGCCAACATATTGATTTGCCGTGACTCTTTGAAACGGGGAGGAAGCGCAACTGAGTGATTTGTTATACCCAAACGGAATAGGTGTGCGAAACACGAAACTAGTGGGACGGAAACGCATCCTGATTTTTAGTTTTGGTTCTACCAGGCCGCTGTGGTCTGGTAGACGCAGGCCTTATTGAGCGGCCGGGCAGGGCGTTGTAGCAATTATGGAAGGAATTCAAAGCATGGGGGTCGCAATGGGCAAAAAGACAATAGCTATCATTTCTAGCCTCGACACCAAGGGAGCGGCTGTCGATTATCTCAGAAAGGCCATAGAGGAAAGGGGTCACAAACCGCTCGTCGTCGATGTCGGCTACGGCGGCGAAGCGACCATCCCTACCGACATAAGCGTTAACGATATCGCTAAGGCCATGGGCTCGGACGCACAGAAGGTCAGGAACCTGAAAGAAAGAAGGGACATGATCGATATCGTCGTGAAGGGGGCGGTCGTGAAGCTCAAGGAGCTTTACGATGCAGGCCAATTGGATGGCGTCCTCGCCCTTGGCGGAATGAGCAATACCACCCTTGCAGCGGATATCATGAGGGAGCTCTCCTTTTCCCTTCCCAAGCTCCTTCTTTCCACCGGCGCCTCCATGCCCGGCTCGAACCGGTTCTTCGGCCCCACGGGCCTGACCATGATGCATTCCCTCGTGGATATAGGAGCCCTGAACGGCCTTCTCAGGCTTCAGCTCACGAGGGCCGTATCGGCCATCTGCGGCATGGTCGAGAACGAGGCTGCCAAATCGGCCGAAGAGAAGCCCATGGTGGCGATATCGACTTACGGATACACCGAGAAGTGCTCCCAGTACCTGGAAAAGGCACTGGACAGTAAATATGAGACCGTCACGTTCCATGCCTCGGGCATACCGGAGGTAACGATGGAGAAGCTCGTGGAGGACGGCCTGTTCGCCGGTATCATCGACCTCGTACCTTCGAGCATCACGAATGCCGCCTTCGGCGGAGGAAGGACCTCCTGGGAAAGACGTTTGGAGGTTGCGGGGGAAAAGGGTGTCCCCCAGGTGGTGGCGCCCGCGGGTGTCCACACGTACTCCCGGACAGGGTTGACAGAGGAGGCCCTCGTCCCCGAGCTAAAGGGCAGGAAGTACTACTTCATGGATGCCCAAAGAGCGACCGTCTGGCTGACAAGCGAGGAGATGGGCGAAGTGGCGTCTATTTATGCGGACAAGCTCAACAAGGGAAAGGGATCGTGCAAATTCCTCGTTCCATTACGGGGTTGGCTTTCGATTGAAAAGGAGTCGTGCGATTCCAAGGGCATCCGCCTTTTCATTGAGGGCCTCAAAAAGCGGCTGAAACCAGGGATCGAGGTTGTGGAGGTAGATGCGAATATCGATGAGCCGGCATTTGCCCAGGCCGTCGTGAAGGCGTTTTTGGAAGTGATGGATTAACCAAAAAGCGGGAGGTAAAGAATGGCTACTGCATCAGAAGAGGTAAGGTTCATAGATGTGACGCTTCGCGACGGCAACCAGAGTCTCTGGGGCGCCGCCGGGATCAGCAACGGGATGGTTGAGTCGATGTTGCCCTTTGAGGAGAAGGCGGGATTGAAGGCCGTCGATCTTCTGGCAAGCATCCACATGGGCATGTCTGTCCGCTATTTCAAGGAAAACCCCTGGGAAAGGATCAGGATTGCCAAACGGATACTGAAAAACACGCCTTTCAGCTTTGGGACGACCGGGAGGCGTTTCATCGGCTTCAGGGCCATGCCCTTTTCCATCATGGACCTGGTCTACGATCGTATGGCGGCGAACGGGATGGGCCGTGTGTGGATAAGCGAGGCCTCCCATGACATCAAGGTGATCCACAGGAACGCCGAAAGTGCGAAGAGGGCGGGGATAGGCGAGGTTGTGGTGGCCCTCTGCTATAGCATCAGCCCCGTCCATACGGACGAATACTACGCCGAGTTGGCCCGGCAGGTTGTGAGCTCGCCACATGTCGACACCGTCTATCTCAAGGACCAGGGAGGGCTTCTTACGCCGGAGAGGATAAAGACCCTCATACCGACGATCTGGTCGAACATAGGGAACCTGAACTTCGAGTTTCACTCTCACTGCAGCACCGCCCTTGCCCCTATATGCTACGTCGAGGCGGTGAAGATGGGTGTGAAGGTGCTCCACACAGCCGTGCCGCCCCTTGCGAACAGCTCGTCGCTACCTGATATCTTCAATATCCTTAAGAATATCAGGTATCTAGGCTATAAGGCAAACGTAGATGACGAGGCGCTCGATTCAATGTCAAAGATGCTTTCGGGCTTTGCAGAGCAACAGGGACGCCAGGGCGGAGCCATCGCCGAATACGATGTCTCCTATTACGAGCATCAGCTGCCGGGAGGCATGGTCTCTACGATGAGGCGCCAGCTAGTCGAGATGAAGATGGAACACCGGTGGGGCGAGATCGTCGAGGAGGTGGCGCGGGTGCGCAAGGAGCTGGGATACCCCATCATGGTGACCCCTCTTTCGCAATTTGTGGGAACGCAGTCAACGATGAACGTCATCTCCGGCACGCGGTACAAACAGGTGCCCGATGGCGTCATCCAGTATGCTGCCGGGTGGTTCGGGCAGCCTACAGTCCCCATCGATCCGAACGTGCTCGACAAGATAGCGTCTTTGCCCAAGGCCAAGGAGTTCTTCAACAAGGAATTTCCACAGGCGTCCATTAAAGAGCTTCGCAAAGAGATAGGCGCGGGACCCGATGTGGACGACGAAGAATTTCTGCTGCGCTATTCGATGTCCGACAAGGAAGTCGACGAGATGCTCGCCGCAAGTTCCGGCAGGAAAGCTCAGGCGAAGTGATCGGGAGCCGGATAGGACAAGGCATGAACAGTCGGCGCATGACCACGGTCTTCATTAATCGAGGGCGACCCATGCAACAAAAGGCGTGGGATGTTGCCTCGGTGGGGAACGGTCCGGGAAGCTTACTGCGGCAAGGAGTTTTGTGTCGGGGCCGGGCTTGGGACGCTGCTTCGGAGAAAGAAGTGTTTTTTCGGGACCAGGAATGTGTTGACATTTATATGACATTTATATTAAGAAGGAGGTAATAGTATAATGACTAAGACGCAGGCACCTATGTCGACAAATGAGCTACCTTACGTTCAAGGTGAGCTGTTAGCGGACCGCGCCAAGAAGAATGGCGACAGGACATTCCTTTACTTCAAGGATGAGACCTACTCATACAACGATATGGATCGCTATGCGAACCGGTGCGCCAATGCCTTTCTGAAGCAGGGTATAAAAAAAGGTGACATGATCAGCATTATGCTCCTCAATCGCCCAGAGTACATGTTTATCTGGTTCGGTTCGGCAAGGATAGGCGCGATAGAGGTCCCGATCAACACCTCTTTCAAGGGTGAGTTTTTGCGTCATCTTATCGATCAGTCCGATTCCAAGATGCTGCTTATTGACCGCGAATGGCTGGATCGCCTCAAACTCATTCAGGACGAACTGCCGAAATTGGAGAAGGTCGTGGTCTTGGGGGGTTTCACGAAAGAGGATAGCGCTGGCATCAAATTTCCCATGATAAGTTGGGAGGAGTTCTTCGACGCCCCTGACACGCCCGTTGATATCAAGATTTACCCCACCGACCCGCAAAACATCATATACACATCCGGAACCACAGGTCTCTCCAAGGGCACCCTGGGTCCGCACAAGATGTGGATTGCCGTAGCGGAGCAATTGAACCCCCTGCGCGAGGCTTCACGGGACGATATCTTCTATACGTTCCTGCCCATGTATCACATGAACGCCCAGTGCCTTACGACAATTACAGCGCTCATTTGTGAAGGCCAGGTGGTCCTCTCGGACAAGTTCAGCGCCTCCCGCTTCTGGGGAGACATCCGTAAGTACAAGGCCACCCAGTTTAACTACCTGGGCGCGGTCATTCCCATCCTTGAAAAGCAGCCCGCGAAGGCCGACGATCTTGACAATCCGGTGAAAATAGCCTTTGGGGCAGGGTGCCCTCAGGCGGTCATGGACCGGTTCGAGAAAAGATTTGGAGCCAAGTGTATGGAGGGGTTCGGCATGTCGGAGATCGGCATCCCGATTCACACGAACCTCGGATACCGGAGACCTGGTTCTTGCGGACAGGTGCTGCCTAAGTACGAAATGACGCTCGTTGATGATGAAGATCACGAGGTACCTGTGGGCGAGCCTGGAGAGATTATCTTCCGGCCGAAAGAGCCCGGCATCATGATGCTGGGGTACTACAATATGCCGGAAAAGACCCTTGAGACGTACGGCAACCTCTGGTTCCATACGGGAGACCTAGCGAAGAGAGACGAGGACGGATACTTTTACTTCGTAGACCGGAAGAAGGATTCGCTCAGAAGAAGAGGCGAGAACATCTCTTCCTTCGAGGTGGAGCGGGCCATCAACACACACCCAAAGGTCCTCGAATCCGCGGCCGTTGCCGTCAGGGCCGAAATGCCGGAGGATGAAGTGAAGATATGTGTGGTCCTCAAGCCCGGCGAAACGCTGCCCTACGAGGAGCTGATCGCTTACGCAGCGGAACGGATGCCCTATTTTGCGGTGCCCCGTTTCGTCGAGTTCATGGAGAGCCTACCCAAGACCCCCACGGAGCGGGTACAGAAATATATGTTGAAGCAAGCAGGTGTTACCGCGAACACCTGGGATAGGGAGAAAGCGGGCATTGAAGTCAAGAGGTGAGCCGGGGGTCTCCCTGTTGAGGAACGACGATTTGGCATTTTGCAAAGTACCGTATAACGGACCAATAGGAGGGGAGAGTTATGGAAAGGAGAACGTTTGTCTGCTGGTATGAGGAGTTAGGCGCGGAGGATGCCCCCGCCGTGGGCAAGAAATGCGCGAACCTTGGCGAGATGACAAAGCTGGGATTAGCTGTGCCGCCGGGATTTGCCCTTACCCTTGCCCTGTACGAGAAGTTTCTGCACGACAGCGGCCTTGGAGAAAGACTCGCCCAGTACATGGGGAGCCTTGGGAATCTCAAGGAAGCGGGCATTGACCGTATTCGGCAAGTAAGCGCCGAACTCCGTACCATGATCGAAAATGAACCGATGCCGCGGGTCGGTTGCGGACCTGATAGGCGCGCACTACGATGAATTGTGTGCAAAGATAGGTATCAGCAATGTTCCTGTGGCGGTGAGATCGGCCGGGGTTGAGAGTCGGCCCGGGATGTTCGAGACCTATCTGAATATAGCGGGGAAGCAAGAGGTGATAGCACATGTGCAAAAGGTGTGGGCCAGCTCCTTTACGCCCAGGGCGATTGCCTTCCGCATCGCCAAAGGATTCCCCATTGACTGCGACATGCTCGGCGTGGCGGTGATAAAGATGGTAAATGCCACGGCTGCCGGCATAGGCTTTACCATTGACCCCGTACTCGGCGATGACACCAAAGTGATCATCGAGGCTAATTGGGGATTAGGCGAAGGCGTGGTGAGCGGCGTCGAGAACGTAGATAAGTGGATCGTCGAGAAGGAGACTTTGAACGTCGTGGAGCGTGCCGTAGGTACGAAGCTTAAGTGCGTCCTCTATCTGGAAAAAGGCGCTGATTGGGCCGAGGTGCCGCCGGCTAAGCAGTGCGAGCCTTGCCTCACCGATGAGGACATAAAGGCTGTGGCTCAAGTGGCGATGCACCTGGAACAAAAACTGGGGAAGCCACAGGATATGGAGTGGGCATTGGATCCTGACTTCCCGACAGGCAAAAACATATTCTTGCTCCAAACGCGTCCTGCTAAAACCGTGGCAAAGAAGGTATCTTCGGAGCAGAAGGACCTTGCCGATAGGCTGGCCAGCGACATAAGGTCGACCGTAGATGTATCCAAAACAGCAGAGAAGATAAAGAATATAGCGTTTAAGTTTTAGTTTTGAGATATAGCAAGAAGTAAGCCGAGCCTGCAATGTAGTGATCCATATTGGGACTCTGAGGCCATATTACGTGGCCTCAGATAAATATGGAGCGGGGGTGGAGTTAGTTTTGGTTGAGATGCAAAAAAACTGAGATCCAAAAAGGGGGTATGATGTCAGAAGAAGTATCAAGAGCGGAGATCTGGAAGAAATGGCAACAGGATCAGAAGGACAGCAAGCTGAGGGCAGGGGATGCCATTTGGGGCCTGAGTCCCGGCTATGATCTGATACCGGAGATTGACTTACCGTTGAACCATTCGTACTTTTTTGACGGCACCCATTCGTGTCCGCCCCTTTCACCCTTGAGCCTGCAGCTTTTCTGGTCGAAAGCATGTGCCCACGGACTGAAGTATGTAAATACCTATTTCAGTTTGCCCACGTGCTATGGCTGGCAGGGACGGGTGAAGGACGGTGGAATTTACTGGAGTTTTCTCATAGAGACGGACGAGCAAAAGATAAAGGAAAGGGAGGTTAAGTTTAAAAAAGCCCTGCAGCCGTATATCGACGATTTTCAGGGAATCTGGGATAGTCAAAAGGAAGAGCTGGGCGAAATGTATGCAAAGCTGAGAAAGTTTAATCCGGCCAAAGCAACGCCCATCGATTTCATCCACTTTCATTGGGATATGGAGCGCGCATGTATGAGGCAGTACGAAATTCATTTCCTCGGCATGCAATCATCCTTTTCAGCCTGGATCCTGTTGGAGAAAGAATGCAAGGAGCGTTTCGGCATAGACGATAAATCGCCGGAATTTCAAGACATGCTGCGCGGTTACGACAATGAAATCTATAAAGTCGACAGAGAGTTGTGGGTGCTGGCGAAAGAGGCGGTAGATATGGGGCTTTCCGATGTATTTAAGTCGAAGGCCCCCCAAGAGATCATGCCGGCCCTGGGAGAATCGTCCATGGGCAAGCTATGGTTGAGGGAATTTGATCGATTCTTACAGGCGAGGGGATTCAGGGCGACCAATCCCTTTGATATGATCGGGCCCACCTGGCTCGAAGCCCCCGAATTCCCGCTAAAGAAGGTAAAAGACTATGTTGAATCAGGCGAAGCGGCGGCTCAGGAATATGTCCTGGATACGAAACGGAAAGAACTCTCCGTAAAAAGAGAAGAGGCCGTAAAGAACATGCTCGCCAAGGTACCCGCTACGGAGCAGGCATCGTTCAAAGCGCTCATTAATTTGGCCCAACAGGCTGCCGCCTTCAATGAAGAACATGACCTCTATTGTGAGATGACCATGCAGGCCGTATTGCACTGGGGTTACCTTGCGATAGGGAAGTGGCTCACCGACGAGGGGTGCATAGATCGTCCTGACGACGTTTTCATGATGAACACGAATGAAATCGAATCGTGCGTCATGGTACCGGGCAAGGCCGATATGCGATGGCTCACGAGAAGGCGCAGGGAAGAATGGGAGGCCTTGACAAATAGACTCGCTAACGAGGGGGAGTTCAGGGCGCCGCTCTACACGGACCGCGCCGACCTGATGGAAGCAGTCGGTAAGGACATGTTGCCCTCGTTCGACCCGATTGCCATCAAGATTGTGGTGGGGGACATGCCTACCGTGACGGCCGAGGAAATAGGTGCGGATATCGTGGGCATTTGCGGGTGTCCCGGTATTACTGAAGGCACTGCCAGAGTCATTATGGACGCTAAGGATCTCGGCCAACTGAAGGCCGGCGAGATCCTGATATGCCCGGGTACGAACCCTGAGTGGACTATTGCATACGGGATGGCAGCTGCGGTTGTAGGCGATAGAGGCGGCACACTGTCGCATACGGCCATTATCGGCCGGGAATATGGAATTCCTACAATCGTCAATACTTTCGTTGCCTGTGAAAAGATCAAGTCAGGGCAGCGTATAAGAGTGGACGGAGGCAAAGGGGCAATCTACATACTCGACAAATAGACGCCTCCGGCAGCGGAAATAGGGAGGGGGGATTGAAATGCCCCCCTCCGAGAGGGCTTGGGAAAGGAGCGTTAGCGAGATCAGTCGGTCAGGCAACCGTGGGAGAGATAGAAGCCGGGGGGTCCGGCGAAAAGTCCGCGCACGGATGTGTCGACTCTGGAAGAGACCGAGATGATGGCAGAGGAGGCGGTGAAAGCCTTCTGCAGGGTCGACATCCTGGTAAACTGCGTCGCTATCGTTTCCGGCTTGCGCAGAAAGCGCTTTTTTGAGATCCGATCCTACCGAATAGGATAGGGTGATGGCCGTGAACGTGGAGGGTTCCAAGCTCTGCACCAGGGCCGCGCTACTTCATATGAGAAAGGAGGGAAAGGGCAGGACTATCAACTTGTCGTCAGAGACCTAATTTGGAGCCAAAAAAAAAGGGGGGTACAAATGGGAACAGACGAATTAAGTGGAGCGATCTGGAAGAAATGGGAACAGGATGGGAAGGATGGAAAGCTAAAGGCTGAAGTTGCTGTGTGGGACGTAAGTCCGGGTTATGACCTGATACCGGAGATCGACTTACCGCTGAATCATTCATACTTTTTTGACGGCACTCATTCGTGTCCGCCTCTTTCTCCCTTGAGCCTGCAGCTCTTCTGGGCGAGAGGATGCACCCACGGGCTGAAGTACGTCAATACATACTTTAATTTGCCCACGTGCTATGGCTGGCAGGGAAGGGGGAAGGAAGGCGGCATCTATTGGAGTTTTCTCATAGAGACGGACGAGCAAAAGATAAAGGAAAGGGAAGCCAAGTTTAAAAAGGCTCTGCAGCCCTATTTCGACGACTTTCAAGGAATCTGGGAGAAAAACAAAGAAGAGCTGTTCGAAATGTGTGCAAGGACGAGAAAGTTTAATCCCGCCACAGCAACGCCCATCGATTTCATCCATCTTCATTGGGACCTCGAGCGGGCATGCCTGAGGCACTGGGAGATCCATTTCCTCGGCATGCAATCATCCTATTCAGCCTGGATCCTGTTGGAGAAAGAATGCAAGGAGCGTTTCGGCATAGACGATAAATCGGCGGAATTTCAAGACATGCTGCGCGGCTACGACTGTGAGATCTATAAAGTCGACAGGGAGTTGTGGGTACTGGCGAAAGAGGCGGTAGAGATCGGGCTTTCCGATATATTTAAGTCGAAGACCCCGGAAGAGATCATGCCGGCTTTGGGACAATCAAGCATCGGCAGGCTATGGTTGAGGGAATTTAATCGGTTCTTAGAGGCGAGGGGATTCAGGGCGACCAATCCCTTCGATATGGTCGCGCCCACCTGGCTCGAAGCCCCCGAGTTCCCGTTAAAGAAAGTAAAAGACCACATTGAAACAGGCGAAGCGACGGCTAAGGAATATGTCCTGGACGTGAAAAGGGAAGAACTCTCCGCAAAAAGAGAGGAGGCCGTAAAGAAGATGTTGGCTAAAGTACCCCCTTCGGAGCAGGAGTCGTTCAAGGCGCTCATTAATCTGGCCCAACAGGCTGCTCCCTACAGTGAAGAGCATGACCTCTTTTGTGAGATGACGACGATGGGATTATTGCGCTGGGGTTACCTTGAGATAGGGAAGTGGCTCACCGACCAGGGGTGCGTAGATCGTCCCGACGACGTCTTCATGATGAACACCAATGAAATCGAATCGTGCGTCATGGTACCGGGCAAGGCCGATATGCGATGGCTCACGAGAAGGCGCAGGGAAGAATGGGAGGCATTGACAAATAGACTCGCTAACGAGGGCGAATTCAGGGTGCCGCTCTATACGGACCGCGCCGACCTGATGGAAGCAGTCGGTAAGGACATGCTACCCTCGTTCGACCCGATTGCCATCAAGATTGTGGTGGGGGACATGCCTACCGTGACGGCCGAGGAAATAGGCGCGGATATCGTGGGCATTTGCGGCTGCCCCGGTATTGCGGAAGGCACTGCGAGAGTCATTATGGATGCCAAGGATCTCGGCCAACTGAAGGCCGGCGAGATCCTGATATGCCCGGGCACAAACCCTGAGTGGACTATTGCATATGGTATTGCAGCTGCGGTTGTAGGCGATAGAGGCGGTACGCTGTCGCATACGGCTATTATCGGCAGGGAATATGGAATTCCTACAATCGTCAATACTTTCGTTGCCTGTGAAAAGGTCAAGTCAGGGCAGCGTATAAGAGTGGACGGAGGCAAAGGGGCAATCTACATACTCGACAAATAAATAGGCGGCTACAATTAGGTGGATATGTAACGTCTGGGGCGGCATAAGGCCGCCCCAGACGGACACGAGGTGTTCCATGTTAAAGATTATTTTTACTTATGAAGTCCCCAGCGAGAAGCATGACGAATACCTGATGATTACAAAGAATGAGATCAAGCCGTTCTGGGAATCTCATGGGTGCGAAGCCTATACAGTCTGGCTTTCCATGGAAGGATCGACAAAATTCATAAAAGAGATGGTTTTCCAGGATGAGAGCACAATGCAGAGTTCTATGAAGTTAGCGGAAGCAGAACCCATCAAAAAACTCTTTTTTCAATTTGCAAATAATATAACTCGTATAACTTGCAGACAGGTGGTGTGAATTCCTGCGCATAACGACGACAGCAAATCGCCCGCTCCAGGGGCAAGGAAGCGGCGGGATATAATTATATATTGGAAGCAAGGCTTACTCATCGGGGCCTGGAAAATGAAGATGGTAATGAAGGTAGTTATAGTAAGGAGGCACTAGGAGGAATTGGAACACCGTTTGAGTATAATAATCAAATCTTGAAGATAAAAACAACGAATGGCAATACGGGAGGAATGTGATGGCTTTAAAGCAAAATGTTTTCAATCTGGAGGGAAAAGTTGCGTTGGTTACCGGTGCAGGGCAGGGCTTCGGAAGGGCTTTTTCTTTGGCACTTGCCGAAGCCGGGGCCCATGTGGTCTGTGCGGAAAAGTTCAAAGCAAGCCTGGACGAAACAGCAGAGCTTGTCGGAAAGTTCGGCCGGAAGGTTTTGCCTGTCGTGGTCGATGTGTCCAGCACCGACGACGTGGAACGCATGAAAAATGATATCTTTTCGGAATTTGGAAGACTCGACATAGCAGTCAACAATGCCGGCATTATCCACAAGCCCTATCGACTTCATGAGACGCCCATCGAAGAGTGGAACCGGCTTATTGCTATCAACCTGACCGGCGTGTTCATCTGTATGCAAAAAGAGATACAGTTAATGATAAGTCAAAAGAGCGGCGTGATTATCAATATTTCCTCTATTTTGGGTTTAGTTGCTCTTAAACCGGAACTCATGCCCAGGGTCAGTTATATTGCGGCCAAGCATGGGATGGCCGGGCTCACCAAGCAAGCTGCCGTGGAGTACGCAAGCGACGGCATAAGGGTAAACGCCATCGCCCCCGGGTATTTTGAGGGAACTGAAATCGCCAAGGAACGCCTTGCAGGCCAAGATGCAGAGATTGCTAACGAGCGGACGAAAAAGATCATCGAGACCACGCCCATGAAGCGCCGCGGCCAGGTACAGGAATGTATAGACCTGTTGCTTTACTTGTCCTCGGATGGCTCTTCCTATGTCACTGGTCAGACCATCGCAGTCGACGGGGGATGGACGGCACAGTGAGTGGCGCATAGGGGGTTGTAAATCGAGAGAAACGGGGGAGACACTCAACCAAGCCGTACACGGAAAAGGAGGGAGTGGCATGAGCGGTTCAGGTTATGACGCGATAGTCGTCGGCGGCGGTCACCATGGAATGATAACGGCCTGTTACCTGCAGAAGGCAGGGATGAAGACGGGAGTATTCGAGATGACGCAGAAGCCTGGTGGAGCGGTAATCAGCGAGGCCGGTCCTATGCCCGGCTTCACCTATAATCCCTGCGCCAACTGGACGCGTTTCTACGGTCATCCTGTATATACCGATTTCAATCTGCGCGAGAAGGGCCTGGAGTATATCTATCCCGAGGGCAGCGAGGCCATGGTCTTTGACAACGATACGTGCCTCATGGGCTATTCGGCCTTGAAGGTCATCGATCCGCTGACGGGGAAGACCGAGGTGTCCCATGAGAACTTTCAGAAGACCCTCAATGAAATCAGGCGGTTTTCCCAGAGGGACGCCGATACGGCCGAGGAGTTGTTCGGGAGGTATATGAACCGGTGGAAGGCCGCCTTCGGCGCATACCGCTTCAATCCGCCCTCGCCGTGGGGGCAGAAGAATGCATTGGAAGAACTGTGCGATGATCGCAAGAGACGGCATCGACCCCATATATCAGTTTATGACAAGCCAGCAATTGGCCTACGACGTCTTTGAAAGCGAAGAGCTCCGCACATTGTTCATGCGGGCTGCCATGACCTCATTCGGTGGGGCGCCTCAGGATGTGATCGGAATCCACGGTTTCATCCACGCCGTGAGCCTCGTCCTTTCCTGGGAGCCGGCAGCCATTGCGAAAGGAGGCAGCAAGGCGGTCACGAATGCCCTCCAGAGCGCGTTTACCGAGTTGGGAGGAGAGCTATTCTGCGGGAGCGAAGTGGTCAAACTCCTCCTGGAAGACGGCAGGGCAAGAGGGATTCGTCTGAGGAACGGAACGGAGATCGAGGCCGGAAAACTCGTGGTGAGCGACCTTTCGGCCCTCCAGTCTGTCGGGCTTATAGGCGAGGAGCACCTCGATCCCAAGATAGTCAGGAGAGTCAAGAACATCCGGTATGACAGGCATAACATATTCTGGGCAGTGGTTGCCATGCACGAATTGCCTCAGTACAAGGCGGCCTCCTTCAACCCGGACTGCGGTCCCCAGCCGAGAATGTATGTGGGGCCGCGAAATGCCGACTATATGGCTAACCAGTACCTTTCTGAGATATTTGTGAAAGGCATCTCTAACAGGCTCTTCATGTTTCTCGGCCCTGATACGATCTGGGACAGCTCCAGGGCGCCTGAAGGGAAACATATCATCGGCATTGAGGAATTCTCGGCGCCCAGCCGGTTCTTCTCCCCGACCCGTTGGCAGGAGTTGCGGAACGAATTTGAAGCGGCCGTAATGAAAGAATGGCAGATATACGCCCCGAACATGACAAGGGACAACATCATAGCCTTCCACGTCAACACTCCCTACGATACCGAGCTCGCCCACCCGAATATGCACGAGGGCTCCATCGCGTGCGGAGACATGATCGTTTCTCAGATGGACCGATTCAGACCGACCCCTGAGCTATCAGGCTATAGAACCCCTGTAAAGAACTTCTACCTTTGCTCCTCGGCGACCCATAACGGGGTGGGTACAGGCAGGGGCTGCTCCTATAACTGCCTTCAGGTGATCCGCAAGGACTTTGGACTGAAGGATTGAAGAGGGGGATTTGAGGACGAGCATGGGGTAAAGAGGTTACGAAGTGTACCGAGCGGAGGATCGAAAGATGAGACTCAAGGACAAAGTGGTCATAGTGACGGGCGCCGCTCAGGGACTGGGAAAGGCATTTAGCGTCGCCCTGGCCGGCGAGGGCGCCAAAATAGCGGCAGCAGACATCGCGGACTGCGGGAGAACCGTGGAGGAGATCGAAACCTCGGGAGGCACGGCCAAAGGATTGCGGATAGACGTGTCGAGTCCGGAAGAGACCCGGAAGATGGCAGAGGAAACGGTGAGAATCTTTGGGAGAGTTGACGTTCTGGTAAATTGCGCTGCCATTGTCGCCGCGCTGACAAGAAAACCCTTCTTTGAGATCGACCCAGCCGAATGGGACAGGGTGATGGCCGTGAACGTGAAGGGCTCCTGGCTTTGTACCTGTTCCGTATTCCCTTACATGAAACAGCAGGGAAAGGGCAAGATCATTAACTTCTCGTCAGAGACCTTTTTTACTGGGTCTCACGGTTTTGTCCATTACGTGACCTCCAAGGGAGCGATAGTAGGGATGACGCGGAGCCTCGCGGTCGAACTGGGCCCCCACAACATCGCCATCAATTCCATCGCGCCCGGACTTACCGAGTCCGAGACGGCCCACGCAATAGGTGATGTCTCGAAATATGAGGTGAGCCGCACCCCCATGGGCCGGTTGGAGCAGCCTCACGATCTCTTCGGCGCTCTGATCTTTCTGGCATCCGATGACAGTGATTTCATCACAGGGCAGACCCTGTTGGTGGATGGAGGGAGAGCCATGCACTGACCCCACCGGCCAGGGGTATTGTGTGGCATTCTCGCGGGGAAGGGGTCCTGAAAGGGGCACGCTTCCTGGACGGTAAAGGGCTTCGTCAAAGGATTTAGGTTTCCAGGTGCCGTTCATCTTGCTTCAAGAGGAGGTCTATTATGTGAGGGGGTTAAGAAAGTGTTTTGTGCCTGATTACTGCGTCTGGCCTATAGCCAGGGGGAACGCAGGAAATCAGCAAGAGTGGCGCGGAAGAAGGGAGGTAAAAACCTCACCGGACGCACTGCCTGTATAGTCATGTCCGGCAAAGGCGCAAAAACTAAGGGAGGGTAATTATGGCACAGGAAAGTGGTATGAAGCAACCTGTTTTGGGAGTTCTTGCAACAATAATAGTGATTTTTCTGTCCCTCGCAGTCATTCTTTGGTTCGACGTGCAAGCCTTCGGCACGTGGGTCTCTTTCATCGCCATGGCCTCTATCCCGGCCGGCGTCATTATGAGTCTTGTGTGGCAGAATAACTATCCCGCACCAGCGGCGACCCTGCAACAGCCCTTGAAGGGTATCTACCTTCTCTTCTTTTCGTTCATGATAGCCCTCATCGTGGCAAGCTGGTCGTTGCGGACTGTGGGCGGGTTCCTCAGACCCCCCACACCTTTTGTCATCATGTTTATCATCACTTCGGTGATCACCACCATCTGGATGGTCACCATCTTTCAGTGCTGGCCCATCGTGATGTTCGGGAAACACCCGGCCTGGGTGGGTCTCGGCACCCTGATCCTTGCGTACGTGGTCACCTGGATCATTTTCCGTACCTTTTTCGATTTCAGTGGCATGAAGGGGGCGCCTTTCTACGCCGCCAACCTGGACCCCCACGGTCTTTTCAACGCATGGCCTTTCCTTGCTTATTGGGTGGCCTTTGTCTGCATCAACCTGTTTCTTGTCGAGTTCGATTTCTGGCCGCTCACCGCGATTGCGAAAGCAGCGCCCTTCCTGGGAAAGCAGCCGATCTTCGGCATCATCGGTACGGTGTTTAACGCGGTCGTCACGTATATCGTCTTCTATATCTTTGTGGTCTCTATGGGAATGGACGTCGTCCACTTCATGGTGAACGTCATGATTGCAACGATCTTCGGCCAGTTTATCATGCTGATGATGTTCCAGACGTCGCCCTTCCAGACAATCGGGCAGCCCCTGAAGGGTTTTCTCCTTCTCATAGTAACGATTATTCTCGGTCAGGTCATGATTTACGTGTACCAGTTGTTCTCGATCCTGATCGCCGGGAGCCTGCACTCCGGCCCGCCCACGTACGACCTGGAGCTCTGGCTCGCCAATGCGCTTCTCGCCGTCACCTTCCCGCTGATGGTGATCTACAGCAACTTCTTCGGCTACTGGCCTCTGAGCGACCATTTGCCGGCAAGTGCGGCTCAGGAAGAAAGAAAGGCGGCTTAAGGTGGATGAAGACCGGGCGCGCTGCACACCGCCTTTTCCGCAGCGCGTCCGGTCTTTAAATTGGAGGTTTATATGTACGGCAAGACAATGACATGCGTATTGGCCTGTTTGATGGTTATGCTTTGTGCCCCGATTCTGCTCAGCGCCGCCGGGGGCCCGAAAGACTTAACCGGGAGTCTGGCATTAATACCGGGCCTCATAGACTCTCCGGAAAAAGGTCCCTTTGTGGAGATAGTGAAAGCAATGGGCAGCGTCTACACGGGGGGGAAGATCAAGATAGAGACATACCCCTTCGCGCGGTCGGTTGATAATGTGATAAAAGGGAAAGCCGACTTTCATATACCGACCATAAGAAATCGCGCGCTTTCCGACGCAGGACTCCCCTACAGATTTACCACGGAAAAAATAGGCACCGTCTGTATCGTCATATACTCGAATAAGGAGAAACAGATCACGAAAAAGATGCTCGCGGCCGCCATGGCCCAGAAGGGGCAATTCCCTTACGCAATCGACCTCCCGGCAGGCATAGAGGGGCTCTTCGGTTTTCCCGGCAGTCCATCTAATGACGTGGCGATGTCACTGCAGAAACTCGCGAAGAAAAGAATCGACGCCCTTGTCTGGGCCCAGGAGGAAGTCGATCTTGCTCTCAGGAATATGAAGCTCAACATGATCACCCGGGAGCATTGGGCAGATTTCGACGATAGCATCATTATCGCGAAGGGACCGCAAGGCGACGCAGTCGATGAGATACTCTCCGGCGCCTTGAAGAAACTGAGGGCATCCGGGCGGTTGCAGGCGCTCTATACAAAAGTACACCGTCCCTATGACGATTGGCAGCCTACTGCCATGGGGTGGTAAGGAGATTACCTTTTCCCCATCGCGTACGGCCCTGCTGCAATTATAAGGGGTATGAGAGGGACGTCCCTGGGTATGACACACAGGGGCGTCCCTCAGCATTTCAATTGCCGGAGTTATCATAGTCGACCGAAAAAAGAGTATTGTCGACAAGGCGAGACATGAAGAAGCGCCGGCGATGAACCATAACGATATCGTATTTATGGGCTATACGGGTACGGGTTGCTTGATTGCACAGATGGGCGGTCGGGCGCAGGGATAAGGCGACTCGGACCAAGAGTGTGCCGCCCTCCCCACGTGATTGACGGAAGCGCCGAGAGTTCGGCCGGCAGGGTTGTCGCAGGTTGACTCGCCCTCTGCCGGGAATTACGTTTAGTACAAAAGGCATTCTTTTCGTTTCCTATTATTGTGTTTATGCCATAAGTGAGGCGAAATCAGCATCAGCATCGCGGCAGGAATCATCGGTATTTTACTCATCCTGGTCGTCCTGTGGGACGGTTTCGAGACTATTGTCCTTCCCCGCAAGGTAATGCGTCGCCTAAGGCTCGCCCGCCTCTTTTACCGGCTCACCTGGCCCCCCTGGTCCTTCCTGGCCCATGCCTCCTCGTCAGGAAACCGGTTGGACACGCTGCTCGGTTTTTACGGGCCCTTGTCGCTCCTACTTCTTACCTGTGTCTGGGCCGCGGTCCTCATTTTTGGTTTCGGCCTGCTCTATTGGGGGCTTGGTTCAGCCTTGACTGCTCCCGATCAACTCCAGGGTTTCGCTGCCGACCTCTACATGAGCGGTACCACCTTTTTCACCCTTGGTCTCGGCGATGTGAGGCCGGTCACCTTTGGCGGGAGGGTCATTACGATTGTCGAGGCGGGAATGGGTTTTGGCTTTCTTGCCCTTGTCGTTGCGTATCTTCCTGCCCTCAATCAGTCTTTTTCACGACGTGAAGCGAGCATTTCCATGCTGGACGCACGGGCCGGCTCACCGCCCACCGCCGTTCGCATGCTGGAGAAGCACAACCACGAGGGCGGCATAGAGGATCTCCGGGAACAGTTATCTCAGTGGGAGCAGTGGTCGGCCGAGCTGCTCCAGAGCCATCTCTCCTACCCGGTTCTCGCGCACTATCGCTCCCAGCACGACAACCAGTCATGGCTGGGTGCCCTCACGGCAGTGCTCGACACCTCGGCCCTTGTGCTGGCCGGTGTAGAGGGTGTATGCACCAGACAGGCAGAGCTGACCTTTTCCATGGCGCGCCATGCTATCGTGGATATTGCGGCGGTTTTTAATCGACCACCCAAAAAAGGCGAAAATGACAGGCTGGGCGACGGGGGTTTTGCACGGCTCCGGTCGATGCTTGAAGCCGCGGGTCTGAAATTGGCGGAGGATCATGAGGTGGAGGGCAGACTTCAACGCCTCCGGGAGTCCTACGAGCCCTATGTGTACGCCCTGGCCCGCTACTTTCGTCTTTCGGTGCCGCCCTGGATACCCGAACCAGGGAAACGGGCCGACTGGGAGATAAGCCCCTGGGAGGAGAGGTCCCCTCTTGACGGTGATGTGGTTCATAGGGAATGGAAGAATCACCATTTTCGATAAGCAAGAGAATCATCCACGCGCCTTCACGGCAGGCAAAAATCACACGTCTTATCGAGAGGTGTTGCAAGAATGCACGAATACTCCCGGAAGCGCTGACGGCGTATCGAGAATCGTGCAGAGGAGGGAAGATAAGTGGCTCACCATGAAGGCCGGGCACTTCGCGCACTTTCACTGTAAGAGCTAAGTGGTCCATTTCATAAATACGATGACTCAAAAACATCCCCGGAAATCCCTCCCGACCTCCCTTTTCCCAAAGGGAGGAGTAAGAATTCCCCCCCTTTGAAAAAGGGGGGCGAGGGGGGATTTCATAAGTGAATACGTCACCGAACTTTCGCGATAGCCCACTAAGCCTCCCTGATCGAAAGGACCGACCGCGCACTTTGCGACTTAACAGGCAGCGCGGCGAAAGCCGCCTCCGCTTTCTTTCGTTGCCATGAATGATGCGGTGTGGGCAAGCCGTCCGATTTCCATGGGCGTGAGACCCGTGGGAATCTCACTTTTGGCGGGCATTGTTTTCGCGCGGAGCACTGTCGGCGAGAAATGGCTGCTTATGCCCCCCTTCGGTCAACTCCTTATTTCCGACCTCGGATTAGCTTCGAGGCGACTCGGTGTCTTGGAGCGGGAATACCGTAAAGCATGCCTTCCGCACTGATATCTTCATCGATGTCGGGCCAATGTACACCATGACCGTCTCCGATGATTTCCCAGTTTGCCCGCTGTTTGGGCGTAGCCTCGGACAAACGCCATGACCAGGCAAGCGGAACGCTGATTGTGCGCCCATCCATGAGTTGAGCAGTAATCGTGTCTTCCGTAATGCTTATCTCCTTAAGTCTCACTTCCTGTATCTGCGCCGCAGTGTCCATACCATGCCTCCACGATCCTGTCTCTGTTCTTCAGGATTATTCCCCGAATGGTGTTAAGTTCTTTCGATGCAAAGCCTTGGTTCCGTGCTAAAGCCACTGGTTGAATCCAGAATTTGCAGAGCATCTTTTCTCTTTGGACATGGACATGCATTAGCTCGTTGCAGTCGAAGCTGTAAAAGAAGAAGCGATATGGTCCCGGAATATCGGCAACGGTCGGCATATCAAATGTCCTTCACAATTATAGATGAATGCCCGGCAACTGTCCATATTTCGTACGGGGCCACGTGCGCATGAGTGGTATAGACAACGGCGGGGGTAAGGAGGACGACATAAGGGGGTCGTCGGCCTGGGTCAAGAGGGACAAAATAAAGCAATTCTCTACCAAAGCAAGAAATAGACTGATAAAGATGCTATGCAGGTTCCCCCACTCGTGGCGCTTCAGGTTCGAATTCGGGTTCGCCGATGACGTGATGGAGGGCAAGACCTTAGAAGAAAAGGCAAGATACGGCTATACCGTGCTTCATAGGACGCAAGACCGTATAAAAGCAAGATACCCCGATCTCCAAGTCGTCTACAAGAGGGAATGGAAGGAAAGAAAATCCGGGAGAAACACGGGCCAAGCCTGCCCGCACTATCACTTCATGGCCTATGGTCCAGGCTGGACCGATGAACAATATACGGAGATGCTCACTCAGGTAGCTTTGAAGTGGGTCGCCTACTCCAAAACGGAAGAGGTAAGAAAGGCGCTCGCGGTCATCATGCACCGGAAGAGCTTCGGCTTTCTGAGGGAGCATGACGGGTACGTCGCCTACTTCGCAAAGTACGTCTCGAAGAAGTCCACCATCGAGGGAGAGGGCATAGGGCGGTTTTGGGGGATGATAGGGCCGGTCGAGCAGGCGGAAGGGGAGGAGCAGAAGGTCACGGATGGAGAAACGGTCCGATTGAAGAGATTCCTTCGGCGGTATCTGCACAGCACGCAGAAGCGGAAGAAGAGGCTGAAAGACGGCTCGGTGGTGATGGCTCGTCCGAAGCGGAGATACGAGAAGTCCTTGAGAAATGACAGGTTCGCAGGGTTCGTGGCGATCCGGGGGGAGGCCGTGCGGCGGTTCTTCGATCCTTGCAATATTGAAATTGAGAAGCAATCGAAAGTGATGTACAATCGAGCATGATTATCTACAAATATCATAAAATCGATAAGCCAGAGAGCCTAAGAAGGGGCTGTAGCCTCCAACAGGCTCTTGGAGACAATAAAGCTTTGGACGCACTATTCAATTGCTATGCTTGGTTCTCCAGCAGGAAGGCCTTCGATGACCCGTTCGACAGTAAGATCGAGTTGATACGGCCAGGGGCTTCAGAATTTCTTGGGCTAGGCTTGACGGCTGACGTCGCAAAAAGAATTATGATAGATAGGTTTGTGTCAGATGGCAAATTTACTGCGGCCGGAGAAAAATTCCTGACGGATTTAGAAAAGAATCTAAACGACATGATCGATAGTTACGCTATTTATTGTGCCTCCGAAGAATGCACAACAAGTCTGCTTTGGTCTCTGTATGCATCACAACATCAAGGGTTCTGTATAGAATTTGAATTCGATGAAGCGGAAAGCCCTAATCCGGTTATTTATCAACAAGAGATTGATTCAGTCGAAGTGATGGACTTGCTAAAGTTCAATTGCGGGTTGTCCGATGGCAAGGAGTTGGGCGTTCGCATAGAAAAAGCTTTGCGTGTTAAATCGGAGGATTGGGCATGCCAGAAAGAGTACAGATGGATAGCCTCGAAGAACGTCGCTACAGTCCGCAGAGGCAAAACCGGTGAAAAGGTTCGATATGGCAGTGAAAAAGTAAAATCAATAATTTTTGGATGTCGTATGACACAACACGTGAAGGACTTTATTACGACGAACATCCCATACAAGACAGTATTTAAGCAAGCGGTCGACAAACGGAGTCGTATAGAAATTAGTAACTATGCCGCTATCGTAGGTGCCTAATTTAGGGCGAGGAGCGGGGTGCTATGATATTCTGGTGCAGAAAGCAGAAGCCGACGCAGCAACTTGGAGAACCTACCTACCGTCAATCGGATTAAGGGGGGCTGAAATGAAAGAGTACCAGTCTTCGCTTCTGCGTGACATCATAGGGCAAAAAGTCGACCCTATTGCCTTGTATACCGTGAATTCACAAGTAGGATCGACCATGTGGCATATTCAGCTATTGGAGTTCACTTTAGTTCACTACATCGTTATGGTCCATCGCTTGCAACCGGGAGTTGATAAGGAAATGGCGTACAGGGTCCTCGACGAGGTTTCCGGGAAGACATTGGGGCAACTGATCGGCGAGTTGCGAAAGAACAATGATTTGGATGAGGGACTAGACGACCGACTTAAGGCGTTTTTGAAGGAAAGGAATTGGCTTATTCACCGTAGCCGCGACGATAGTCATTTAGCTGTCTATTACCCCGATAAGCTGGCCGTTCTTATGGGGCGGCTCGATAGCCTCACTGTTGAGGCCCTTAATTTGAGCAAAGCATTCACGTCTCGTCTTGAATCTTTTATGATTCGCATCGGAAAGAGCGAAAAAGACCTTTTTGCAGCCGTCATCAAACAGTTGGGAGACCAAGGCCTGATTTAAAGTTACGCCGTGTTTTCTTTGGGGATGTTCGTTGCTGCGTTAGTATGATAACCATAAATCGAGTTCTGGAGGGGATCAATGGACGAAGCAGTATCGCCTACAAAAATCTTTATAAGCCACATTGCTGATGAGCAGGCCAAGATTGCGGCTGCCAAGGAATTTCTCGAAAAAACATTTGGGGAGAGCATAAAGATATTCGCTGCTTCGACTTGGGACTCGGTTCAACCCGGAGACGACTGGTTCAAGAGAATACAGGACGCAATTACGACATCGGACGTGATGCTCGTTTTCTTGAGCACGGAGTCTGTTAATCGTCCGTGGATCTTGTTCGAAACAGGAGCTGCATGGTTTTCAAAAAAGAAAGTGATCCCAATCTGTTACGAAGGTATGACGCCCAGTTCTCTACCAGACCCCATAAGAAGGTTGCAGGCGGTGGATATTAACGCTACTACTCCAGCCGAATCGTTTTCTCTTCTTGCCAAGGCAGTTCAGAAATCGTGCAATCTTCCCGACCCAAAACCAATCGATCTTGAGGAACTACCGGTTGATACTGGGAAGACCGGTCCAGCTTCGTTTCGCGCTTGGGTCATGCGCCCAACCGCGCACGTTGGTGAAACCATTGATGGCATCTTTAAAGTGGGCCTCGTCGATTCTTGCGACATTGACCGGGCTCAGGAAGCGGGGTTGGATGCACATACCTGTTTGTATGTGCGCCTTTACGTCGAACCGGCATCCTCAAACATCTATTTAAATGCAATAGCACCAGATAAAATGGCGGCATTGTTTGAGGGCGAAGATATCGTCGGGAAATCGATCGCGGCGAAGCTCACTTTGCAGACTACCCATCTTTCGAGCGGGATAGAGCCTCGGCCAGTTCCGGTGATCGTGATAAAATCAGTGAAATTAACAGCGATGAAATGAGTATCGGCATTATAAGTAGGTACTTGCCAAGAAAGTATCGTGCAAAAAAATATCTTGACAACGATAATCACCCCGTTTTACAATGGACATTGACAATTGCCAAACGGCATAGGGTGAGGGCAGCATGCTACGAATGACCGATGAGCTTCAATGGGTGTTGACGAAATACCCGAGGGGCTATCACTCGGTCTCGAACGCTGACATGTACCTCATACTCGATGCCTTTGAATATCAGATGGAATCGCCTGGGGGTATCTCGGGAGCCTTTGGCGTTTCGAGAGAGACCTTGCGGGTGTGGGGAAATAAACAAATCATTCATTATTTCGTCCGAAGAGACAGACTTTACAGAATCCTGGAAGCCTACATACCCCTAATCACATTTATCGATGCCCCGCTGCCAAACACTGAGAGATACAAAGAAGAAGTAGAGAACGTCAAAAAAACCTTAGAAAAAATGGAACTGCGGCGGGAAACATATTACAGGGAACGGCTAAAAGCCGAACAAGGGGATAAAATTATCAAAGAGACCAACTACCGCCAAAAACACTAACTTTTTTTTGAGAACCTACCTAACTATTATCAATCGGCCCCCGGGCGCTTCCGAGCTTCACCAACGACGGTACGCGAGAGGTTGCCTTGACAGGGCCGGACGTGTCGATCATAATCACCCAAGATGCCTTAAAAAAGGAGGGGATTATCATGACCGGGCTTATCCTGTGCAACCGTTGCAGGAAGAAGATGGACGGGGTCTGCAAGTGCGGCAACTACAAGTGTCTGGTTCAAATCTACTGGAAGGGCAAATACTACGAGTACAGGCGGGACGAACAGGGGTACGTCTTCACCTATGAAAGGGCGAGGGACAAACTCATCGATATCAATAAGGCGATCAAGAGCCGCACGTTCAACCCTGCCGATTTCTCAGACGAACAGGTCCGGGAGCGGCGGTTCGAAAACATGATGGAAAGGTGGCTTGAGCAGAAGGCCGAAGAGGAACGGGGGAACGAGCTTTCCCCTGCGACGCTGCGGGCGTACCGGTCTTACAATCGGAACTATTTCGGCGTCTTCTCGGGGTGGGATGTCCGGGAGATCAGGTTCGAACAACTGGAGAGATTCAAGGACAATCTCCCCCGGACAGTTTCCTTGAAGACAAAACGTAATATTCTCAATGGCCTCCACGCCTTCTTCATATGGCTTCGCAAGAAAGGGACAATATCGGAAGTGCCCGTCTGGCCGGAGATCAAGGGGGACGACGCAAGGGTCATGGTCGCCCTGGACATCGAAGACCAAACGGAAGCCCTGGCGAGAATTCCGGAAGAACACCGGGACCCCTTTATCCTGTTATCCGAAACGGGGGTAAGGATCAACGAGGTATGCGCTTTGAAGATCAAGGACCTTGACCTTAAGGGCGGCGTCTGGATCGTCCAGCGGACCTATAGCGGGGCCAAACTGCTTGAGACCACGAAGGCGAGGAATAAGAAGCCGATACCTTTATCGGAGAAAGCATGGGAAATCGTGCGGCGGTATTCAGCCGGCAAGTTCGGTGAGGATTTCCTTTTCATCAATCCAGTCACGGGGAAGGGATACAGGTATGAATTCCTTTACAAACTGTGGAGAAAACATGCCGGTGTCTCGGTGACGTTCTATGAAGCGACCCGGCATAGCTTCTGCACGCAGATAGGCGAATCGGGTCTCAATAGCCTTCAGGCAAGGCAGTTGATGCGTCATTCGGACGTGAGGACCACGCAAAAGTATTTCCACGGTGACATTGCCAAATTGCGGGATGTGGTCACTAACAGGGGCAGGGTGAGGCCGCTTCGAAGTGAGAAAATAGAAGTGAAAGAGAAGTGATTTCAAAATGGATAACTGCTTGAAATTACAGCATATGTATGGCGGAGAGAGAGGGATTCGAACCCTCGGTACGGGTTTAAGCCGTACACTCGCTTAGCAGGCGAGCACCTTCGGCCTCTCGGTCATCTCTCCGTCTGGAGCATTATACTTTTTCACATGCAAAAAATCAAACGTGCTTTGATCTTCCGGCCGGGGTCGCCGCAGGGGGTCACGCCATGGACTCCTCGGCCATGATCCTCGTCAGCGTCCTCGCGAAGCGCGCATTTTCCCGGCGTCTCCGCAGGGGCAGGCGGATAAGCTGACGGCCCTGCTCCTCTTCGAAGACGTCGACCAGGATGTTGCGTTTCAGGAACCGCGACCGGAGATCGGCCACCGGTACTTCAACCGTAAGGAGGAGAAAATTGCAGCCGGTGTCGATCGGCATGATTCCCTTGATGCGGCCCAGTTTCGAGGTTATGTAGGCTTTCTCCGCCGCGACGAATTCAGCGGTTCTCGTGAAGAACCCTTTGTCCCGTAGCGAGGCGAGGGCGCCGGCTGCGGCGACCGTGCTCACGGGACCGGGTTCCGCGACGCTGCGCACGAGGTCGAGCACCCGTTGGCCGCCGAGCGCATAACCCAGCCGCATACCGGCGAGGCCATGAAAAAAGGAGAAGGTCCTCAGGATGAGCACGTTGGCCGATTGGATGGCCGTCTCCACGGGGGAATCCGTCTTCACGAACCCGGCGAGGGCCTCGTCGATGACGAGTATCGTGTGTGACCCGTTGACGGCGTCTATGAGCTCGTGAAAGAAGGGTGAGGTGAAGAGCGTGCCGGTCACGGGGTGGGGATTGGGGATGAGGAGCATATCGGCGCCCCCGAGCAGGGGGATGAGCTGCGCTGCATCGGGAGCGCGTTGCCCGGCCTCGCGCAAGGCAAAGGGGATGATCTCCGTCCCGTGCCGCTCGAAGAGTCCGGCGCGGAACGCGGGCAGCGGCGACGGCGCGAGGACTTTCCCCGGTTTGAGCGCCGCCAATAAGAGATCGAGGATCTGGGTCGAGCCGTTACCGAAGAGGATATTCCCCGGCGCCACGCGCTCCTTCCTGGCGATGAAGCCCCTGAGGTAGCGGGTCTGCCGGTCCGGGGGGAGCGGCGCCTCCTTCAGCGCTTTTCTCATCGCATGCTTTGCCTTGCTGCAAGGCCCGAGGGGATTGGCGAGGTCTGTGAAGTCGAGGACCTGCCGGGTCGAGATGCCTTTTGCTTCCGCGTGATCGTAAATGTTCATGTAGTAATATGGGCAGGTATCGAGACCTTCTGTCAAGTGAAAAGAGCTACCGGAAAACCAAAATATATGGTGATTGAATATGAAAAAAGTTATGATTTTTCAAAGGAGGGGGAGCATATGGGAGACTATTACGAGAAGAAGGACCTTGAGGATTTCCCGAATATAGGAGAATATGCCCCGGAGATGGGGAATCGGTATTTCGACTATTACGGCGAAGTGATGAAGGAGGGACGGCTGAGCGAGAGGGAAAAGGCGCTCATTGCCCTCGCCGTGGCCGCTACCCAGAAGTGTCCGTATTGTATTGACGCTTATACCGAGCGGTGCTTATCTTTAGGTGTATCCAGGGAAGAGATGATGGAAGCCGTTCACGTGGGCGCCGCAATGGTGGCCGGGGTTGTGCTGGCCCATGCCACGCAGATGCGGAAGATCATAAAGAAAAAGGAAATGTGAGCATGGACGCTGCAATGAAGGCGCCGCCCTTCGAGGAGAAGGTCTCGGGCCGGGTGAGGGCGGAAGGCCTTGACGTGCTCCAGGTCAACGTCGGGTACCGGTGTAACCTGGAATGCAGGCACTGCCACGTGGAAGCCGGCCCGCAAAGGCGGGAGGCAATGCCCCCGGAAGTGATGGAGCAGTGCGTCGAGGTCTTCAGCGCCCATGCTATCGACACCCTCGATATTACCGGCGGGAGCCCCGAGCTGCACCCGCGCCTGGGGTGGCTGCTTGACCGGTGCGCCCCTTTGGGACGTCGCCTTGTGGTGAGGACTAACGGGGTGATCCTCCTGGAAAAAGGGTATGAGATGTTTCTCGATCTCTATGCCCGCCATCGCGTGGAGGTTGTGGTCTCTCTCCCGCACATGGAGCCCGGGGTGACCGAGCGGCAGAGGGGCCGGGGGATATTTCCCCGACTGATAGAGGTGCTGCGCAGGCTTAACGACCTCGGGTACGGACAGGGAGAGAGCGGCCTCATCCTGAACCTCGCCCACAATCCCGGCGGGGCTTACCTGCCCGCCTCTCAGGCCGGCCTGGAGGCGCATTACAGGCGGACCCTTCAGGAAAGGTACGGCATATGTTTCGACCGTCTCTTTTGCATCACAAACATGCCGGTGGGCCGGTACCTGGAATACTTGCGCAGGACGGACAATTACGAGGAATATATGAGAGGGCTCGTCAGGGCCTTCAATCCGGCGACCGTCGGGGGCATGATGTGCAAACGCATGGTCTCCGTGGGGTGGGATGGAAGATTGCACGACTGCGATTTCAACCAGATGCTCGGCCTGACCACGGACGATGACGCGCCGGGGCGCATTTCAGCCTTTGACATCGGGAAGCTGGCCTGCCGCAGGATCGTCACGGGCGACCACTGCTACGGCTGTACCGCAGGCGCGGGAAGCTCCTGCGCAGGCGAGGTGGCCTAAACCGGAAGCGTGCCCCTTGTAAGGCCGTGGCAACTATCGTATACTGTCTGTCTTATGTGTCTTGCAGTCCCCGCGCTCATCACGAATATCGACGGCGTCATGGCGGATGCCGAGCTTGCAGGCAACACGACTACCGTCAACATACTCTTTACCCCTGAAGCAAAGGTGGGCGACTATGTCATCATGCACGCCGGCTACGCGATAAGCGTGATGAACAGCGCCGAGGCAGAAGAAACCTTCCGGCTTTTGGAAGAGATGGCAGGGCTGGATGCAGAAGAGTGAGACCTTTCGCGACCCCTCGATCGTCGAAAAACTAAAAAAGCGGATATGGGCCATATCCAAAAAGCCGGTCAAGATCATGGAATTCTGCGGCACCCATACCCATGCCATACATCGGTTCGGGATCAGGCAGCTCTTGCCGCCGACCATCGAGATGTTCTCCGGGCCGGGCTGCCCTGTCTGCGTCACCGATAATACCGATATAGACTACGCCATCGCCCTTTCAAAGCGTCCGGATGTCATTGTCGCAACCTTCGGCGACCTCCTGAAGGTGCCGGGCACAAGGGAAAGCCTCCTCACCAGCAAGGCGGAAGGGGCCCGCGTCACCATGGTCTATTCGCCGCTCGACGCCCTCACCCTTGCAACCGACGAGCCCGCAAGCCACGTGGTCTTTCTCGGCATCGGTTTTGAGACTACGGCGCCCGCGGTGGCCGCCTCGATAGCGGAGGCCGAAAAAATGGGGCTCCACAACTACGCAGTGCTGTCGATGCATAAGCTGACGCCGCCCGCAATGAAGGCTATCCTCGATTCACGGGAGATCGGACTCGACGGCATCCTGTGTCCGGGGCACGTGAGCACGGTGACGGGATGGAAGGCATGGCAGTTCCTGACGGACTCGTACCATATACCGGCGGCAGTGGCCGGGTTTGAACCGGTCGACATCCTCTGGGCCATTTTCGAGATTGTGCGCCAGTGTGAAGAAGGCAAGCCCCGCGTGGCGAACACGTATCCGCGATGCGTGACGCCCGAGGGGACGGTGCGCGCCTACGAGATGATGGAGCGGGTCTTTGAGAAAGGCCCTGCGTGCTGGAGGGGACTCGGCACAATACCAGGGAGCGGCCTGCACATCAGGGAAGAATATGCGCGCCATGACGCCCGGCGTCTCTTCGATGTGGAGGTCCCTGAGAGCAGAGTGCCGGACGGCTGCCATTGCGGCGAGGTCATAAGGGGCATCCTTAAGCCTGACGGGTGTCCACTTTTTAAAACAGTCTGTACCCCTCTTCACCCTATAGGACCGTGCATGGTCTCTTCTGAAGGAAGCTGCGCTGCTTACTATCTCTATGGATGAAAAATTGATACTACTCGGTCATGGAAGCGGAGGGGGTCTGAGTCATGAGCTGATAGAGGGCCTCTTCGTCCGCTATTTCGGCAATCCCGTGCTCCTGCCCCTTGAAGATGCGTCCTTGTTCCGCCTGCCCCAGGGCAAGACAGCCTTCACCACCGACAGCTATGTGGTAAAGCCCCTCTTTTTCCCCGGAGGCAACATCGGCCGGCTTGCCGTCTGCGGGACCGTGAACGACCTCTCCATGCGCGGGGCCGAGCCCCTTTACCTGAGCGCAGGGTTTATCATCGAAGAGGGGTTTGCCCTTGCGGACCTGGAGCGGATAGTCGTCTCCATGAGCGAGGCTGCGGCTGAGGCAGGCGTGTCGATTGTCTGCGGGGATACGAAGGTCGTGGAAAGGCATGCGGCCGACGGGTTGTTTATCAATACCGCAGGGGTCGGCGTCGTCCCGGACGGCGTGGATGTCTCCGTGCAGCGTGCATTGCCGGGCGATGCCGTAATCGTGAGCGGGACCATAGGAGACCACGGCGTTACCGTCCTGAGCCAGCGGCAGAGCCTCCATTTCAAGAGCCCCGTCGTGAGCGATGTCGCGCCGTTAAACAAGCTGGTCAGGAGCATGCTCGACGCCGCGCCCACCGTGCACGCGATGCGGGACCCTACAAGGGGCGGGATCGCCACCACTCTCAAAGAGATCGCAGCGAGCTCCTCGGTGGGGATAGAGATCGAAGAAGAGCGTATTCCCGTGTCGGAGGCGGTTGTGGCTGCCTGCGAGATGCTTGGCCTCGATTACCTCTACCTGGCCAATGAGGGAAAGCTCGTGGCAGTGGTGCCTGAAGCCGATGCAGGGCGGGTCCTCGAAGCGATGAGGGGGAACATTTACGGGAAAAACGCCGTTATCCTGGGCCGTGTGACGCAGGACCACCCCGGCATCGTGACCATCAGGAACGCCTACGGCGTCAGACGGGTCGTGGAGATGCTGGCGAGCGATCAGTTCCCGCGCATCTCGCTAGCCCCTCCATTCTCCTCTTTCGACAGCAACCGATTTTTATTGCCACGAATAGTATTGTCAAAGCCTAGGGCATCGACATATAATTGCCCCAGAAAGAGGGGGCGATTAATCGGGAAAAGGCGTATTCGCGAGGGGGCCGGAGAGGAAGGAATATAGTCATGAATGATCTGGAAAAATATTTCACGGAGAACACAGGGGCGCTGATTCACAAGTGGAAGCACTATTTTGAGATCTACGACCGACACTTTTCACGGTTTAGGGGCACCGATGCTCACATCGTTGAATTCGGCGTGTCTCACGGCGGTTCTTTGCAAATGTGGAAACACTATTTTGGGCCCCATTGCAAAATATTCGGGATAGACATCAACCAGGATTGCAAGAATCTGGAAGAGGAGCAGATTGAAGTAGTTATAGGCGATCAGGAAGACAGAAAATTTCTCCACTCATTAGCAGAAAAGATTCCACGAATAGACATCCTGATCGATGACGGCGGCCACACAATGAAGCAGCAAATATACACTTTTGAGGAGCTGTTCTCTCACATCGATCAGAATGGCGTCTATCTTTGCGAGGACCTGCATACATCGTATTGGCGGAGGTGGGGCGGGGGTTATAAGAGGCGCGGGACGTTTATAGAGTACAGCAAGAACTTCGTCGACTACGTAAATGCGTGGCATTCCGAGCAAAAGAGCAGGTTTCGCGTCACGGAGTTCACCAAGTCGGTTCACTCATTGCATTATTATGACAGCGTTCTCGTGATCGAGAAGCGACCGATCGAAAAGCCATCCCACCTGCGCACCGGAACACTGACAATTCCGAAGTCTCATCGAAGGAAGAGCCTTTTGAGACGCTTCGAAAAATCGTTCAAACGAGAACTATCCCGCCTCACGAAACGCTCCACGTGATCTACGGGATGCACTGTTGCTGCAACTGTTGCTGCAATAAACTCTGCCGCGTCGCCTTTCTCGAATGCGGTCCTTTTGCTGCCTGTGGAATCTACTTTGCCTCTTATCTGCCGGAATGGTTCCAGACACCGGTTGCGATCGCCGTTGCCATAGGTATAGCCGGGAATTGAGACGGATCGGGCACGCTGCAAATCATCGTCCCCAAGATGTCCTCACCTTTGGTCTTGCAACCAATAATATTGGAAACTCCAACTATCCCGACGCTGACGTTACAGGAATCGCGACGTACCCTATATAGTGTGACGTCCTGTTCCGACGGCTTTAGTATAGTTCAATTGTTGGGAGAATCCAGGTAGCATGAAAAGGAGGACGTATGATTCGACGATTTGTTCGCAATCCGTTTGTTTCTCTGTTGTTGGTGATCGCCGCGATTCTCTGCAATGACCGTCCGTCCGCGCATGCGCAATCCCGAACATTGGTCGGGGCCGCTCCTCATCTGATCTTTTCCACCTACCTTGGTGGATCGACAGCCTATGATTCCTCCACCGACCCCTTTACGTTCGCTCAGAATGCCGCCAGCGACGCCGGAGGAAACACTTATGTTACCGGCGCCACAACAGTCTCTGACCTTCCAGTACTGAACGCCTGGCAACGGAAACCTGCGGCAGGCAGTACCTGGTCGGCTTTCGTGGCGAAGTACGATTTCGTGGGCCGACCGCTCTGGTGTACCTATCTGGGCGGCAACCAGCAAAGCCTCGGCCTCGGGGTCGCTGTTATGCCGGATGGCGGGGTCGCCGTCGTCGGGCAGACGAGTTCTGACGCTTCGGGACCGTTCCCCACCATGAACGCCTTCCAGCCGCAGTACAAGGGCCAAACCGACTTCTTCGTTACCGTATATGACGCGCGTGGGAATATGAGGTATTCTACATACGTGGGCGGCAGCGGGCAGGAGGGAACGGCATTTGTGGATGACGGCAGTCCCGGCAACAACATTGCCGTGGATGCCAGGGGCCTGGTTTACGTCACGGGGGTGACCGCGTCGGGCAGCGGCGGGGCCGTCAAGTTCCCCGTAACGCCCAATGCCGTCCAGTCCGACCTGAAAGGCGATACTGACGCCTTTTTGACCATCATAGACCCATCTAAGGCCGGCCCGGCCTCTCTGGTTTACTCAAGCTTCCTCGGCGGCAACCGCGGCGAACAAGGGCACGTCGTCGCGGCTGCCGCCTCCGGCAGCCACATCACTGTAGGGGGCTACACGAGGTCGACGGACTTCCCCACGACCGCCAACGCCTACCGCAGACAATCAGCGCCGGCCAGCTACCAGGGCAACGGTTTTCTCACCCAGTTCATATCCAGCCGGCCCGGCGCCCGCTCTTCCCGGTATACGATGCGTTATTCGACTTACCTGGGGTCTAACGCGGTCGAAGCCAGGGATGACATGTACGGCCTGGCCCTGGACCCAAAGGGGCTGATTGTAGTCACGGGCAGGACGATGTCGCCGACTTTTCCAATGACCCATACGGGCGTGCCTTCCATCTACAACAGCGCTCCCTATCTCGACTACACGTCCGGAGATGAGTCTTACCTGGCAAAGATCGATCCCTCTTTGAGCGGCCGCGCGTCGCTCGTCTACTCCACCTTTCTGGGAGGCGGAATGCCCAACATCTGGGGAACCTATGGCATCAACGTGGGCATCGACGCGACCGGCGCCGCCTATATCGGCGGACGGACCTCTGCCCTCCATGGCGTCCTGTACACGCCTTCGAGGATTCCGGTCCAGTCCCCGGAGCCGTTTCCCTATACCAAAGACGCGCTGTTCCCCGCTTCTCAGGGGGATTATGACGCCATCGTTATGCAGATCAGCCCTGGCGGCGCCACTTTAGGCTACTCCACGTTCTTTGGAGGCACGGACTATGACTGCGCCTACGGACTGACCGTCGACCCCGCGGGCAGCGTAATCCTTTCGGGAGTCACCTCCTCTCCCAATTTCCCGCTGGTGAATCCCGCGCAAAGATGGCCGGGGAATGCAGGCAACAAGAACGCCTTCGTGACACGATTCTCTCCCCTTCTGGACGGCTTTTACGAGAAGCAGAAGTTCGATTAGGCTATCCATGCTTTATGCGTAGGTGGGGGCGAGCCTTCTCGTCACAAGCCTCTTCTCAAGCATCTCCGCGAATAATCGTGAAAACGGGTGTGGCGAGGCTTATACGTAATGCGGAACCGAGCGTACGAGTGGACGAGTGACCAAGTCCACCTCATTGAGATAACTTGATTTCAGGAGGAACAATAAAAGGATGACACGGTTGAGCGGGAGGATGCGCATCACGATGGCGATTTGTTGGCTCCTCACGTTACTGCTATCGTCCGTGTCAGTGGCTGCACCTCAGACGGATGCCCCTGTCGCCGCGACAAGGGCCCTGGTTGTCGGCGTGGTTCATGACCCCCCTTATATCTTCAAACGGAAGGGCGGTGAGTGGACCGGTGTCAACCTTGACATATGGAAGGCGGTGGCTCAGGAACTGAAGGTGAACTATGTGTTGAAGGAAATGACATTCAATGAACTGCTCGACAGCTTGAAGGAGGGCAGTATCGACCTGTCCATAGAAGCATTTTTTGTGACGGCGGAACGCGCAACGCGGATGCACTATTCCTTTCCCTTCGGCAACACCCGGCTGGCCGTGGCGATGTTGCCCGAAAAGGCGGCCCATCCCTGGTGGGTGGCAATGAAGATTTTTTTCTCCTGGGGAACCCTCAAAGTAGTTGGGGTCTTCTGTGTCATACTCTGCGTTCTTGGTTTCCTGTTCTGGCTGCTTGAACGGAGAAGCAATCCCGAACATTTCGGGGGAGGTCCTATAAAGGGTGTAGGCGCAGGCATTTACTGGGTCGGTGCAACGCTGGCGTCAGGGGTCTGCTACGGCATCACCCTCAAATCAGTGTTGGCAAGGATCCTGGGTCTCCTCTGGATGTTGGTCTGTGCCCTTGCTCTCAGTGCGCTTATCGCTTCACTCACAAGCGCTCTCATGGAGAGCCGCGCAAGGGTTGAAGTAATCGAAGAAGATAGCCTGAGGGACATGCGCCTTGGGGGCATTAAGGACAGCGCGGAGTCCACGGTGCTCAGGGAGCTTGGAGGAGAGTACACCCTGTTCCCGGCGGAAGAGGATGCCCTGAAAGGGGTGATTGATCGACAAATCGACGGGTTTCTCTATGACGAAATAACACTCAGCTACTATAGGGACCATGACTACAAGGGGAAGATTGTAATCTCTCCTACCGGGCTCCGGAGATTTTTCTTTGCGTTTGGGTTACCCTGGGGCAGTCCATGGCGAGGAAAAGTCGACGCCGCCTTGCTCAACCTGAGGGAAAAGCCGGACTGGGCTTTCCTGCTCAAACGCTACGGTCTGGGAGAAAACTTCGACGTGAAAACAACCGGACCCATCCTGAAAAGCAGAAAATAGGTGTTATCCGCTCTCGGGTTGCAACAGGTGAGCTCGGATTTGGGGGAAAATAGGGGGAGAATATGGTAGGCGCGAGGGGTGTTGAACCCCTGACCTCTACCGTGTCAGGGTAGCGCTCTCCCGTTGAGCTACGCGCCTACATCGTGCATCCGAGAGTGATATTAAAGCAGGAACGCGGCCTTCTGTCAAGAAATAGGCTCACCTCTATGATGCCGCTGCGCGCCGTTTCACCTCTTTCTTGCGGAATACGACATTCCCTCTGTCGTCCACGTCGACAACGACCACGTCGCTGCCGCCGACCTCGCCCTTGAGGATCAGCATGGCCAGCTCGTCCTGTATCTTTCTCTGGAGCAGCCTCTTGAGCGGGCGCGCGCCGTAGATAGGATCGAAGCCCTCTTTGGCAAAGGTCTCTTTCAGCCGGTCCGTGAACTCCAGGACAAGACCCTGTTCCTCGGTCCTCTTCATGAGGTACACGAGCTGGAGGTCGATTATCCTCAGCAGGTCCTGCTGCGTCAATGTCCTGAATATGATCATCTCATCCACGCGGTTGATGAACTCGGGCTTGAACTGCGACCTGACCGCCTCCATTACCCGATCCTTCATCACGTTGTAATCGCCGGCTGCCACATCCGTTATCCACTGGCTGCCTATGTTCGAGGTCATGATGATCACGGTGTTCTTGAAGTCGACCGTTCTGCCCTGGCCGTCCGTCAGGCGCCCGTCATCGAGCACCTGCAGGAGGACGTTGAACACATCCTGGTGGGCTTTTTCTATCTCGTCGAGGAGCACGATCGAGTAGGGCCTCCTCCTCACCGCCTCGGTGAGGTAGCCGCCTTCTTCGTAGCCCACGTACCCCGGAGGCGCCCCGATGAGCCTGGAGACCGTATGTCTCTCCTGGAACTCGCTCATGTCGACCCTTATGATGGCCTGCTCGTCGTCGAAGAGGAATTCCGCGAGCGCCTTAGCCAGCTCCGTTTTTCCCACACCCGTGGGACCCATGAAGAGAAAGGAGCCCAGGGGCCGGTTCGGGTCCTGAAGGCCCGCGCGTGCCCTCCTGATGGTGTTTGACACGGCCGCGATGGCCTCATCCTGTCCCACGACCCGCAGGTGGAGGCGCTCCTCCATACGTATCATCTTCTCCCTCTCGCCTTCGAGCATCCGCGAGACGGGAATCCCGGTCCACTTAGAGACGACCCTGGCGATATCTTCCTCGTCAACCGCTTCCTTCAACATCTTCTTATCTGTCTGGAGCTTTGCAAGCTCCTTGTTCTTCTCCGCCAATTCCTTCTCCAGGCCGACGATCCGGCCGTAGCGCAGCTCGGCCACCTTTCCGAAGTCGCCTTTCCTTTCCGCCTCATCCGCTTCTGTGCGAGAGTTGTCTATCTTTTGGTTTATATCCCTTATCCCGGTGATGAGCTCCCGCTCTTTCTCCCAATGGAGTTTCTTCTCATCAACCTCCTTATTGAGCTCCTTCGCTTCTTTTTCAAGCTTTTGGCGCCTTTCCTTGGCAGCCGGGTCCTTCTCTTTCTTGAGGGCCTCTATCTCGATCTGCACCTGTATGAGCCTCCGCTGGACCACATCGATCTCCGCGGGCACGCTGTCTATCTCGATCCGGAGCATGGCGGCTGCCTCATCGACAAGGTCTATCGCCTTGTCCGGCAGGAACCTGTCGGTAATGTACCGGTGGGAAAGGGTTGCTGCCGCAATGAGGGCGGAATCCGTGATCTTCGCCGCGTGGTGCAGCTCGTACCTTGCCTTGAGTCCCCTCAGGATGGCGATTGTCTCCTCCACGCTCGGCTCCCCCACCAGGACGGGCTGGAAACGGCGCTCCAACGCCGCATCCTTCTCGATGTATTTCCTGTACTCGTCCAGAGTGGTGGCGCCGATTGCCCGGAGCTCGCCGCGAGCCAGCTTGGGTTTCAACATATTCGACGCATCGATCGCGCCCTGGGCGGCGCCTGCGCCGACAATAGTATGAAGCTCGTCAATGAAGAGGATGACCGATCCCGCGGCCTCGTCTATTTCCTTCAGGACTGCTTTCAGCCTGTCCTCGAACTCGCCCCGGAACTTGGCGCCCGCCAGGAGGGCCCCGAGGTCGAGGGCGAGGACCCGCTTATCCTTCAATGTTTCCGGTACGTCGCCCTGAACGATCCTTTGCGCCAGTCCTTCCACGATGGCTGTTTTTCCCACGCCGGCCTCACCGATGACCACGGGGTTGTTCTTCGTGCGCCTCGACAGGACCTGCATCACCCGCCTGATCTCATCGTCCCTGCCGATCACCGGGTCAAGCTTCCCCTTCCGCGCCTCTTCGGTCAGGTCTCTGCAGTATCTCTGGAGCGCCTGATATTTCTCTTCGGGGTTCTGGTCGGTGATCCTCTGCGTCCCTCTCAGCTCCTTGAGGACCGCGTAGATACGGTCTTTGGTGACGCCGTGGGACCGGAGCACCCTAAAAGCGCCACCTTCATTCGCATCGGCAATGCCGATGAGCAGGTGCTCGGTGCTCACGTAATCGTCCTTCAGCCTCTCGGCCTCGGCAGTGGCGATATCCAGCGATTTCTTGAGCGTGGGCCCCATGTAGGTTTCCCGGCCCGCCCCCTCGACCCTGGGCAGCTTTGACAACTCCCTCTCTATGTCGCTCCTGACCGCGGCCGGCGTTGCGCCCAACTTCTCCAGAATTGCCTCCACCGTGCCGTCCTTCTCCTGAAGGAGGGCATAAAGGAGGTGGTCGTTTTCTATCATCTGGTGCCCGGACTCCTCGGCACTCCTCTGGGCCGCCGAGATCGCGTCCTGCGCTTTGACGGTGAATTTATCCAATCTCATGTAAGCTTCTCCTTTCGTACCGATGGCTTATGCTAAATTAAAATAATCCCTCCCCGCGCAATCCGCAACAAGAGCAGGATGGGGGGGAGGCCGGGCGCCAATGGGCCGGCAACAGCGATAAAGCGCCGGCTGCCCCCCGACCGGGCATGCGCGTGTAGTCTCCTTGTCAGGACGCAATCCTGTATTCAGGACAAGAAGCCCTTGGAAAAGCGTTTCCAACTCTTTCCCGACCGGACGAAAAGGGCGCGCCGAATATAGGTTTGAGGAGAAGCGGACGGTGAAGGCAGGGCCGGGCACGCTTCTTGTAATTACCTCGCAATACTTTCAGGGACACCATATGTCAAGGTCGTACGGTAAGGAGGCAGCACATGACGTTTCTTCAGACAGAGGACTTGGTCCAGTCCGATAACGAATCCGAGACCTCGGAAGTTCGCGATCCCTTCAGAGCATACCTTCGTGAGATATCGAAGCACCGCCTCATGACAAAGGAAGAAGAACGGAAAATGGCGAAACGCGCACAAATGGAAGGAGACAAAGAAGCCGAGCAGAAGATGGTCCTCGCGAACCTCAGGCTTGTGGTTAAGATAGCCCTTGAATACCGCGGCCACCTCGATATCCTGGACCTCATCCAGGAAGGGAACGTAGGATTGGTGCGGGCTGTGAGGAAATACGATCCTGACAGGGGGACGAGGTTCTCAACCTACGCATCCTTCTGGATACGCGCCTATATGTTGAAACACCTGATGGACTCGTGGAGCATGGTGAAGGTCGGCACCAGGGACACTCAGAGGAAGCTCTTCTATAGCCTGAACCGGGAGAAGGAGAAGCTGGAGAGATCGGGAATCGTTCCTGTCACGGAAGTCCTTGCCGACAACCTTCGGGTGAGCGCCGTAGACATAGAAGATATGGAGCAGCGCCTTTATCACGGTGATGTTTCCCTGGAAGCGCCCCAGTATGGGACCGGGGATCCTCTCGTGGATACGATAGGAAGCGGCGAGGACATAGAGAAGACATTGATCGAAAAGGACTGCGCGGAAATGCTGCACAAGAAGCTTGCCGATTTCAAGAAGCGGCTCAGTGAGAAAGAGTGTTTCATCCTCGACAATCGCATCATGGCGGAGGATCCGGTAACGCTGAGGGAAATCGGCGAGCGCTTCGGTACGTCAAGGGAAAGCGTCAGGCAAATGCAAGCGAAAGTGTCGAGAGATCTGACAAAGAACCTGAGGTCGAGTGAGATTATGTCATCCATGTGAAAGGGTGGTTTGCGTGGTCGCGGTGGGTTTGCAGTCTCAAACCACGGCTGCTACGGTGGGAGCGGCTCGATGGAAGGGGACGCGGGAAGAGAGTTGCAAAATCTCAGCTATATACAAGGAGAACGGGTCCATGGCTAAAGAGAGATCCTCCTATGAACAGTGCCACCAGCCTCGATCTGTTAAAGGCAGAGAAGCTGCCGCGAGCGAAGAGATGGTGATCGAGCGGGACGATGGCGCTAGAACATTAGTGAGTGTCCATGGAAGGAAGGTCAAAGGGAAGGTAATCGCCGCCATAGGAAAGACGCGCGACACCGCCGGACGCAAGAAGGCCGGGGAGGCACTCGGGAAATACAGGGATGAGCTTGAACTCCTCATCGCGGAAAGGACGGCGATGCTCAGTGAAGCCTATAATGACCTTCAGGCAGAGGTAGAGGAGCACAAGCGTGCCGAGGAACAGCTCCGTCAGGCCCACAAGATGGAGGCCATCGGTACACTCGCAGGCGGCATCGCCCACGAATTCAACAACATGCTTGCGGTTATCATGGGCAACGCGGAACTTGCTCTCGATGACCTTGTTGAAGAGGGGTGTCGCGAGCGCCTTAACCAAATACTGAAAGCGTCGGAGCGGTCACGGGACCTGGTAAAGCAGATCCTCACCTTCAGCAGAAGGAACGGGAGACAGAAAGAAGCAGTGAAGATGGGGCCGCTTTTGGAGGAAACCTGTAATCTCCTCAGGGCATCGTTCCCCTGCGCGATCCGCATGGACCTGAAGCTTCTGACAGAGTCGGATACTGTACTCGCAGATCCGTCCCTGGTCCGGCAGGTGGTGGTCAACCTTGCGAACAACGCGGCTTATGCCATGCGGGAAACCGGGGGAGCACTTACAATCGGGCTTTCATCGATCACCCTCGGCCCTGACTCGCTCCCGGACAAAAACATGCGGTCGGGCCGCTATGTGAAGCTGACAATAAAGGATACAGGGACGGGTATCGCGCCCGAGGTGCAGGGCCGGATGTTCGAGCCGTTTTTTACGACAAAAGGGCTAGATCAGGCTACGGGCATGGGGCTTTCCGTGGTCTACGGGATTGTGCAGGGCTGCCGCGGCGCCATCGAGGTGGAAAGCGCGGCCGGCTTGGGTTCGACATTCACGGTCTTCCTTCCGGAATTGGGTGCTCCTGTGACCATGGACGGATAAGAAGAAGCCTCTCCCTGTCCGCGAAAGGGACTTATACCCTTTATTGACGAAGAACCCGCAGTCGTGGCGACGACAACACTGCCGGGGATTTTCTGTTGACAGCGTTCCCGATTTGACAATATAACTATCATGACGATAGCTGCGAAAAAAAGCGGAGTCGACTCAGATGATCTCGCGGCGGACGTTCCTGGCTACGGCGGCGAAGGCGGTCTCTCTGCTGGGAGGTGCGGGTGCGGTATATTCCTGCCTCTCCGGGCTGGGGACCTCCAGATGCATATCCGGCAATCGGGCATGGGCAGCCGATTACGGGGATGAGGTGCTCCGGGCTGCGCCGCCGGCCCGCTTCTGGGCCTCCGTTGCCTCGGCCGGCCGTAATTGCGGGGCATGTCACGAGGCAACGGAAAAACTGACGGGCGTCTCATACACTCATGCCCGCAATCTGGTGAAGTGCCTCCTGTGCGCCCGGCAGTGCGTCATCCCTCCGGGCGGGCGCGGCATCTGCAGAGCCGGACGAACGTCGGAGGCGAGTTGCGAAGCCTTGTCTACGGCCGCCCTATGGCCATGCATGTCGATCCCATAGAGAAGAAGCCTTTCTACCACTACCTGCCGGGGTCGGCAGCGTTCTCCCTGGCGACCTCCGGTTGTCCTCTCAGGTGCAAATTCTGTCAGAACTGGCAGATTTCACAAGCCTCCCCGGAGGATTATCAGACGCCCTTCATACAACCGGCCTCGATCGTCGATGGGGCGTCATCCCGCCATGCGCCTGTCATCGCGTTCACGTACAACGAACCGACGGTCTTCACGGAATATCTCATCGACATCGCCCAAGAGGCGAAGAAACGGCACATCCGCTCCGTCCTGGTCTCATGCGGGTTCATGAACGAGGCACCCCTCCGGGAGATGTGCGCGGCCCTGGGCGCCATAAAGATCGACCTGAAGGGCTTCAGCGACCAATTCTATCGCGACGTGTGCGGCGCCGAGCTTCGCCCCGTGTTGAGAAGCATCAAGCAGATCGCCAGGAGCGGAGCGCACCTGGAGATAGTCAATCTGGTGGTCCCCACCCTCAACGACTCGGAAAAGATGCTCCAGGGCCTGGCCGACTGGGTGATAGGCGAAGCAGGGCCCGATGTGCCCGTCCATTTTACCCGCTTTCACCCGGACTACCAGATGCCCCATCTTCCTCCGACCCCTGTTGCGACGCTGGAGCGCGCCCGTCAGATAGCCCTTGCCAAGGGGATGCACTACGCCTATGTGGGCAACGTACCCGGTCACCCGGGCAACCACACCTACTGCCCGTCCTGCGGCAAGGTGGTAGTCAAGCGCGATTCATTCTTTGTCGTCGAGATGCACATAGAGGATGGCAGATGCGCCTTTTGCCGTCAAAAGATTGCAGGCGTGTGGAGCGAGTGATGAAGACCCTTTTCCTTTTCGTTGCGATCCTGTGGGTTGGTCTGTTCGTCGTTGTCCCGCCCGGTTGCGCGGGTAACGCGGGCGACGGCGTGAGGCCGCCCGCCGTGGCCGGACAATTCTATCCCGATGCCGCCGATGCCCTGAAGACTGCGGTACAGGCATTTCTCCGGGATGCCGTGCCGCGAGCAGCGAAGAAGCCGATCGCCCTGGTTGTGCCCCATGCCGGGTATATCTATTCCGGGCAGATAGCGGCCGATGGATTCAAGCAGGTAGAGGGGGAGGGCTACGAGGTGGTTGTCATACTCGGCACGAACCACACGACGCCGGACTTCCATAAGATATCGGTGTACAACGGCCGCGGCTTTCGCACGCCCCTGGGAGTCGCCGAGATAGACCGGGAGATTGCGGCCGCCCTGTTGAAGGCTGACGCGGACTGCGTGACCGACGAGAGGGTCCACGCGAACGAGCATTCGATAGAGGTAGAGCTGCCTTTCATTCAGGTGCTCTTTCCCGGCGCCCGGATAGTCCCGGTGATCGTCGGCTCGCCCGAGCCCGCGCTCTGCGCCAGGTTTGGCGAGGCCCTGGCAAAGGTGTTGAAGAACCGGCGGGCCCTCATCGTGGCCAGCTCCGATCTCTCGCACTATCCAACGGCTGCGGCTGCGGAAGGGCTTGACAGAGAGGTGCTCGCGGCAATCGCCTCCCTCGACGGGCAAAGCGTGAGATCGACCATCGAGGCGGACATGAGGCGGCCGGTGGCGGGCCTCGTGACGTGCGCCTGCGGCGAGGCGCCGATCCTTTCCGCAATCGAGGCCGCGAAAAGGCTCGGTGCAAAGGGGGGAAGCGTCGTGAGCTACGCCCATTCGGGGCAGACGGCCTTAGGCGATCAATCACGGGTCGTCGGCTACGGGGCCGTCGTCATGACAGCGGAAAAAGCTCCCGACCGTGTACGAAAGAAGGGTAGGGAGCCCCCCTATTCCGACAGCTTCAGCGAGCCTGAGAGGAGGGCGCTCCTCGCCTTCGCATGGGAGAGCATGAGCCGGGCAGTATCGACCCAGACGGCTCCCCTTGCGAGAGGGTTCGGGGAGAACCTGGAGCAGAAAAGGGGTGTCTTTGTGACCCTGAAAGAGCGCGGTGAGCTGCGCGGCTGTATCGGACAGACGGAGCCGGTCATGCCCCTGTCGCAGGCAGTGGGAGCGATGGCGATCAGGGCGGCCTTTTTCGATCCCCGTTTCCGTCCCGTCAGCCCCCGCGAGCTGCCGGAGATCGACATCGAGATTTCGGTCCTCACGCGGCTCAAGCCCGTTCCCCGGGCAGCGGACATCGTGGTCGGGAAAGACGGCGTCCTCCTGACCAAGGGGGAAGCGTCCGCCCTGTTTCTCCCCCAGGTGGCGGTCGAGCAGCATTGGGGACTCGCGGCGATGCTCGACAACCTCTGCCGCAAGGCGGGACTGGAGGAGGCCTGCTGGCGCGAGGGCGCCCGGTTCTCCACCTTCCGGGCCATAAGCTTCGGAGAGCGCGCCCACGGGCCTCAATGACATTCTTCCTCTTCCTGGTCGGCTTTGTCTCGATGCTCAGCCAGGTGGCTATCCTGCGGGAGCTCAATGTCGCCTTCTACGGGATCGAGCTGATCTACACCTGGCCCTGGGGGCCTGGCTCTTATCCACGGCGACGGGCGCCCTCATCTTTCGGAACCGCGAGGCATCGAGGGCCGGAATAGCGCTGCCCTTTTTCTTTCTCGCGTGGATTCTGCCCCTGGATATACTCTTCCTGCGCGGGAGCCGTCTCATCTTCTCCGGTGTACCGGGCGCCTATCTCTCCTTCTTTCGGCAGCTCGCACTCATGCTCCTGGCAATGGCGTCGGTGGGTCTTCCTCTGGGGCTTCTCTTCCAGCGGGCATCGCGGCTTTACATGGAAAAGGGCAGGGGCATGGCACGCGCCTACGCGGTGGAGAGCGCGGGGGGACTCCTGGGCGGGCTTGCCTCGACGCTCTTCGTCAGGTGGGACGTGCAGAATTTTGCCCTTGCCGTTGTCTGCGGCCTGGCCTGTCTCTCTCCTGCGGTGTATCCCCGCCTTGCCCTGTCGCGTCGCTCCCCTGTCATCGTGCTTGCCGCGATCCTGGTTTCTGCGCTCTGTCTGTCCGGTGCCATCGAGCAGACGACCGCTGCCTGGAACCATGAGGGTCTGCTCACGACCAGGGACACGCCCTACGGCCGGGTCACGGTCACGGGATCGTCGGGCCAGGTCGCCGTGTTTGAAAACGACGCCCTGGCCTTTGAGACGCAGGACAGGGAGATCGAGGCCTTCTCCCACCTGCCCGCCCTCCAGCACCCGTCTCCCATCGGGGACGTGCTCGTTCTGGGGGGCATCGACGGGACGGTGAGGGAGCTCCTCAAGTACAAGCCCGACAGGATCGACTGCGTCGTGCTCGACAGGGTCGAGACTCGACGTGGTGATGTCGCACGTGCCCGCTGAGATGAGGGAATGGGCCACGGATGCCCGTGTGAGCCTGAAAGTTGCGGACCCACGGCGCTTCGTGCAGGGCCGAGGCGCCTACGATCTTATTATGGTAGCCATGCCCGAGCCGATTTCAGGCCAGGCGAACCGCTTCTACACGAGGGAGTTTTTCAGTGCGTGCGCCTCGCGTATGAAGCCCGGCGCGATCCTCGCCCTACGGCTGCATAGCGGCGAAACGCTCTGGACAGCGGCCGCAAGGGGCAGGATGGAGAGCATATACGCCGCTCTGAAGGCTGTCTTCCCCGAGGTGCTGTTTTTGCCCGGCGAGACGAATGTGGTGACCGGCTCCTTTAGCCCGCTGCCGACGGATCCGGAACGCCTCGTCGACCGGTGGGGCAGGCTGGCCATCCCCACGCTCCTCATCTCTCCGCCCTATATCCGGTACCTCTATTCGAACGACAGGTTCTTTGAGGTCCGGGACATGCTCAAAACGGTCAAGGCGCCGGTGAATACCGATCTCAGACCCATCTGCTATCAGTACACGCTCATGATCTGGCTTTCGAAGTTTTTCCCATCCTTGGCCTCGAAGGACATGTCCCAGTGGGGTAAGCTCTCCCCTCGCTCGTCAGGGGTCCTGCTTCTCTGCCTTGCCCTCTTTTTTGTGGCGGTCCGGAAAAGAACCGGGGTCCGCAGGGTTCTGCTGGCCGGCACCGCGGGCTTTGCGGGCATGGTGCTGGAATCGGTGGCTATGCTCTACTACCAGGTGAAATTCGGTGTCCTCTATCAGGATATCGGTGTCTTGCTCATGAGCTTCATGGCGGGTCTCGCGTCAGGTGCGTGGGCAGTGGAAAGGGCGCAGGGAGGACTGAGCGGTCGGATGAAGGGGGTCAGGTTGTGGTGTGGCGGCCTCATGCTGGGATTTTGCGTCCTTTGCGGTTTTGTGTATGGGCAGCTTTATTCCGGCCATGCCGCGGGGCTCGTCGAAACGGGCGCCATCCTCGCCGCCGCGGGCTTCGCGGTGGCCGGTATCTTTGTCTGTGCCGGTCGCTATGGCCTCCCCGATCAGGCCAAGGTGGTTTCACCGCTCTATGCGGCCGATCTGATCGGGGGGTGCGTGGCGGCGCTCCTTGCCGGTCTTATTGTAATCCCCTCGGCCGGTCTCCTCGCCGCCACCCTGTGGGCCGGATCATCGACCGTGCTGGCGTTGTTGCTGGTGTAGCCGCCAGGCAGGCCCCTTTACGTCCAGCCACCGCCGTATTATAATCGATGGATGGGCGATGCGCCGGTCCGTTGAAAAAGACGCCGTGCAGGGAGACCTATGAAACCTGCCCTGAAATCGCGAGGGGTTGCCCTCAGGGGCTGCTCTACTCTTCCTCTTCCTGCCGGACTGCCTCCCCGTAGCGCCCTGCCCATTGAAGGAGCTGGTCGAGGGATTCCTGATCGAAGGCCGTCTGCCTCCGCGAGACCTGGAGGAGCCTGTCCATGGCCTGCCTCAGATCTTCAAAGAGGGGGCTGCACGGCCTGTCTCCGGCCAGCCTCGATGCCACGTGGTAACAGAAATAGGGTGCGAACCGCTCAGCCTCGGCGCAATATATGCGCAGGATCGGTGGGCTGCCTGTTGCACGGGCAACCCCGCCCTCCATGAAGCGGTTGAAGAGGTCGACCCACGCCTCTACGCCCTCCATCCCGGCCGTGCCCCTGGCGATGTCCCTGACCTGTTTGAACATGCGGTGATTTATCACCTGCCATATGATATCCTGCTCCGGCCGCCCGTTCTTCGACAGTTCCGCGGCGAGGCTTATCTCGCCGGGGTCGAGGTCGCCTAAGAGCTCGGGGTAACCGGCCAGCCGGAAATAGACGTTGAAAGCGTCCCGGAAGCCCCGCGCCGCCCTCTTAGCCGAGTCTACCAGATCCGTATGAAAATGGAGCAGGTCGTGGCTATAGGTGAGCCGCTCGTACCGACCCCGGGAAGGCATATCACAAAACACGTGGCCGAAGTAATAGGTGCCCGAATAGGACAAGACAACCTCCCTTTTCTTAGTATACCATACCCCTATCAAGGTATGCACGATCTTGTTCGGGAGGGCCGGACTGGGGCAAACGCGGTAAAAGATGCCAAAAGGACAGTTTTTGCGCTAATATAAGAGGAATGGGAGAGGGTGTGCAGGGCGACGAACGGCTCCTGGTGTTCGCGAAATTCCCCGGAAAGGGCATGGTGAAGACGAGACTTGCCCGCAGAACAGGTGAGGAGACGGCAGTCGAGCTTTACCGGTGTTTTGTCGGAGACGCGATCGCACTCTCCCGGAAAGCCGGTTATGCGCCGTCGATCTTCTTCCACCCCCCGGAGGCGCGAGAGGCAATGATCGAATGGCTGGGCCGGGATCTCGCGTATGAGCCGCAGGAGGGCAATTCCCTGGGGGAAAGGATGTATGCCGCGTTCCGCAGCGCCTTCCGGGCGTGTCGCCGGGCAGTGCTCATAGGCACCGATACGCCGGACCTCCCGCCTTCACTGGTGGAGGATGCCTTTCGCAGTCTCAGAACCCACGACGCGGTGATCGGTCCGGCTTTTGACGGCGGTTACTATCTGATAGGTCTTTCCTCGGGCTGCCTCGTGCCCGACCTATTCCAGGGCCTTCCCTGGGGCACCGCGCCCGTTTTTGAGCTGACCAGGCACATTTTCGAAGAGCACGGCCTTGACTTTCACCTGCTGCGCCGGTGGGGAGACATTGACGACTATGATGACCTGGCGGCCTTTTTCGACCGGTGGAAAGGTTTGCCTCGGGGCGTGCTCGCCACAATAGATTACCTGCGCGAGCACCGGTGGTGACATGACGATATCCGTCATCATCCCGGTACTGCACGAGCACGTCATAATTAATGACACTATCGCTCACCTCCGTGCCATCCGGTCGGATAAAGTGGTGGAGATCATCGTGGTGGACGGAGATGCGGGTGCAGATACCTTGAAGGCCATAAAGGACGGAGGTGTGAGAGGTCTTGCGGCCGGTGCGGGGCGAGCCGGACAGATGAACGCGGGGGCCGCCGTGGCCAAAGGCGACATCCTCCTCTTTCTTCACGCCGATACCCGGCTCCCCGCCGCCGCGTTCATGAAAATCTCCGGGTGCATGGAAGGGGGGCGTTTTGTGGGGGGCGCCTTCGATCTCGGCATTGAAGGCGGGGGTCTAGCGTTCCGGATAATCGAAAAGGCTGCGTCCCTTCGGTCCCGTCTTACTCGCATACCCTACGGCGATCAGGCGATTTTCATCAGGAGCGACGACTTCCGCCGCATGGGCGGATACAGGGAGTTGCCCCTGATGGAGGATGTGGACCTGATGAGACGCATCAGGAGGGCAGGCCGCGCCATTTTCATCATTCCGGAGAAGCTGAGCACCTCCGGCCGCCGCTGGAGCAGCGAAGGGGTAGTACGATGTACGCTCAGAAACCGGACGATCATGCTCCTCTATCTCATGGGGGTCTCCACTCAAAAGCTCGCAAGGTTTTATCGGCCACAATGATCTTTTGCGCCCCCATGTGTTGCAAGGGCGATCTCTTAGTAATTTCATACGTCCTATAGGACTTATACGACCTATTTCCTTGTGCGCATTATCACAAGTTCTTTGACATAAAAAACCATTTGTTGTAAAATGCTGAATTATCGGTTATAAGGGCACATTTGAAGATTTTTAAGGCAGAGAGCGCTCACAATATCGAGATCAAGACCGGAAGGTGCCGCAGGTGCCTGTACTGCGTCCAGCATTGCCCTGTCAAAGCGATCAAACTCGAAGAGAACAATATCAAAGTTATCCCGGAGCGATGCATTCTTTGCGGGAACTGCATCAAAGCCTGTCCGCACCGGGCGATGGACTACAAGAGCGGCATAAACCGGGTGAAGGAATACCTCGCCGGAGGCGAAAAGACCATTGCCTGCCTGGATGCCTCTTTCCCTGCGGCGGTGGTGAACAGTTCTCCCCGTCAGTGGGTGACGGCATTGAAAAACCTCGGATTCACCGAAGTATGGGAAGGCGCTTTCGGCGCCGAGCTGGTGAGCCGGGCATACACAAGAATTCTCCAGCATGACACGAAGGGGCCGGTGATTTCCTCTGTCTGTCCCGCAATCGTCTTCTACGTGCAGAAATACCTGCCCCAGTTGATACCCGACCTCGCGCCCATCGTGTCGCCCATGATTGCAATCGGAAAAGTGGCGCGCCGGGCAAGACCGGGGTGGAAAATGATCTATATCACGTCCTGTCTCACGCAGATAGGGGAGATGGCAGCCCCGGAGGTCGAGGGCTTTATCGATGAGGTCATCACCTTCAGGGATGTGAGGCGTCTGATCGACCAGGCAGGCATCACCAGGGGGAAGCTGCCGGAGAGCGACTTTGAGGGACCAAGGCCCTATCTCTCGAGGATTGTGCCGGTAATCGGGGGGCTCTACAGGAGCATGGGCATCACCGTTGACGTCCTCATGGACGAGATAAGCGCCACGGGGGGACACAAGCGGTGCACGAACGTCCTCAAGCAGCTCGCGTCCGGTCATGTCCATGCCAGGTTTCTCGACATCGTCCACTGTGAGGGCTGCATCGACGGGCCCTTCATCGACCGGGAGGTTTTTCTCCTCGGGAAGAGGCAGGCAGTGGCACGTTACACCAAGTCGGAGATGATGCGGCGGGACTATGCTTCCGTGATAGACGACATCAAGAGGTACGGCGATATCGACCTTAAGCGCGAGTTCCTGCCGATGGAGCAGGCGCTTCCCACGCCCGGGGAGGATCAGGTGAGGACGATCCTGAAATCCATCGGTAAAGAGCCGCCTCATCACAACCTGGACTGCGGGATGTGCGGTTATACGACGTGTCGCGATAAGGCTGTGGCTGTTGCCCAGGGCATGGTGGAAGCCGAATACTGCCTGCCTTACCTGCTCGCCGAAAGCAAGCAGATCTACCAGCAGTTGGAGAAATCGCACCGGGAGCTGCAGCTTTCCCATCAGGAGCTGGAGCAGGCGCAGTCGCAGCTTATACGAACGGAGAAGCTCGCGTCCCTCGGGCAGCTCGCTGCCGGGGTTGCCCATGAGATCAACAACCCTTTGGGCACTATAACGATCTACGCCCATGTCTTGCTGAAGAGCTTGGAGCACGACGATCCCCGAAGGGAGGATTTGGAGCTGGTAATAAAGGAGGCGGCAAGGACAAAGGAGATCGTCCAGGGGCTTCTCAGTTTTGCGAGAGAGACAAAGCTGAGTCCCGGTCCCACCAACATGAACGAGCTGCTGGAGGACGTACTGAGCCTTGTGGCCAACCAGTCTCTCTTTCACAACATCAAGATCAGGAAGGTGTTTGCCCCAGGACTTCCGACGATCACCGCCGACTGGGCGCAGCTCAAGCAGGTGTTCCTCAATATCATCCTCAATGCGGCCGAGGCAATGGAGGGTAAAGGCACGATTACCATTACGACCTTGAGCGGCGTGCGCCGGATCAGGGTGAAGGTTCAGGATACGGGTCCCGGTATCCCGCCGGAGATCATGGACAAGCTTTTTTCCCCTTTCTTTACGACAAAGGAAAAGGGGACCGGTCTCGGACTCGCCATTTCCTACGGCATCATTGAGCATCATTCGGGCAAGATCGAGGTCGAGACGGTGCTGGGGAAAGGCAGTACTTTCACGGTCTCCCTTCCCGTAGATCAGGGGGCTGGCACGGGACGGAAGTCGGAATGAGGCAAAGCAGATAGATTTAAGAAACGCACTTATGGGGAGGAAAAATGGACAAGAAGACCAGAATTTTGCTCGTGGACGACGACGTTGATTTTGTCGATCTGAACAAGGCTGTGCTGGAAAACCATGGGTTCGACGTGGTGGCCGCGTTTTCAAGCCGGGAGGGACTCGATAAGGTGAGGTTCGAGCAGCCGGACCTTATCGTGCTCGACTTAATGATGGAGAAGCACGATGCGGGTTTTTCCTTTGCGAAGACCCTCAAAGCCGATCCACTATACAAGAACATCCCCATTCTCATGCTTACGGCGGTCGCGGGGACGACGGGCTATGATTTTTCCCAGGAGTTGGACGGCTACTGGATGAAAACGGATGACTATGCCAGCAAGCCGCTGCTGCCGGAAGATCTGCTCAAGCGGGTAAAGGATCTGCTTGCGAGAAGCAGCGGGCAGGAATAGACCCGGCACGCAAGGCAAGAGATAGATGGATCAACCCATGCAAATATTAGTGGTCGATGACGAGCGGGGTATCCGTGAGGGGTGCCGAAGGATTTTGTCGGCCGAAGGCCACTCCGTAGAAGTGGCCGGCGACGGTGAAGAGGGGCTCGAAAAAGTCCACTCCAACCCATTCGACCTGATCCTCGTGGACCTCATGATGCCCCGCATGGGCGGCCTCGATATGATGGAACAGGTGAAGGTGTATGACCCGGAGATCATCATGATCGTCATTACCGGGTTTGCGACGGTGGAAACCGCCGTCGATGCGATGAAGCACGGCGCCTACGACTATGTCCCCAAGCCTTTTACCCCGGACCAGCTTATGGCGGTGGTGAACAGGGGCCTGGAAACGAGGCGGCTTCGCCTTCAGGCCGGGCAGCTCATGGAGGAGCGGGACCGGAAGCTTCTGGAGGTGGCTAATGAGACTTCGAAACTGCACACGATAATCAATTCCCTGACTGACGGCATATTGGTGTTCAATCGCGAGAAGCAGCTCGCGTTGTGGAATCCCGCGGTTGTCGAGATGCTTGACCTGGATGGGCGTCTGGAGGCGGGCGGGGCAATGAAAGATGTCATCCACCACAAAGGGCTGGTGGAGATTATCGGCAAGGCTTATTCCCCTCATTCCGCCCAGTATACCGTACAGTCGGAGGAGATCGAACTGCGTGTGCCCAAGCCGCGGACGCTGATGGTGAATCTGTCGGTGGTGCGGGATGAAAAGGGCCTGGATCTGGGGGTTGTGAGCGTACTGCGCGACATCACGGGCCTCAAGGAGATTGACCAGATAAAGTCGCAGTTCGTCACGATGGTCGCCCACGAGCTGCGGGCACCGCTGGCTGCCATCGAGGGGTATCTTTCAGCGTTTCTTTCAGGGGCCGCGGGGTCCGATCCCGAGGTGAACCGGCGCATGCTGGACCGGGCAAAGGCGAGGACCCACTCGCTCCTCGACCTGGTGAGCGACCTTCTCCAGTTTATAAAGCTGGAAGCAAAAGGGATTGTGAGAAAGAAGGAGCTTCTTGACGTGAGCGGCATCCTCCGGGGCACGGCAGAGCTGCTCAAAGGTCAAGGCGATGGGAAAGGGCTGCGATTCAAGGTGGATATCCCCGAGTCCCTGCCTCTTATAGAGGCCGACCGATCGGAGATGGAGCAGCTCTTCACGAACCTCATTTCAAACGCCATCAAGTACAACGTGGAGCAGGGCAAAGTGACCGTCACGGCCAGGCCGAGCAACCATTTTTTGAATATCAAGGTGGCGGATACGGGCGTTGGCATAGACGGGGAGAGTCTCCCTCACATATTTGATGAGTTCTACCGCGTATCCGGTCCGCAGACAAGGTACACGCCCGGTACGGGCCTGGGCCTGTCCATTGTAAAAAAGATCGTGGAATCCCACTTCGGCCGCATAGAAGTGAGCAGTAAAGCAGACAAAGGCACGACATTTACCGTCAAGCTCCCTTTGAAACAGGCGGGCGCGACAGGATAATCTTTTAAAAGGAGAAAACATGGCTAAAGCACTTGCTGTGACAGAGGCACCAAAGCTTAACGAGATAGTGGAAAAACGGGAGTTGGCGCCTTCCCTGGTGTTGTGGAAGCTCTATGTACCGGACATCGCCAAACGGGTAAGGCCGGGCCAGTTCGTGGTGCTCAGGGCCGACGATCGTGCCGAGCGCATACCTCTGACGGTTGCCGACTTCGATAGGGAAAAGGGTCAGATAACGGTGATTTTTCAGGAAGTCGGCGCGTCAACAAAAAAGCTCGCGAAGTTTGACCTGGGTCAGACAATCCTCGATGTGGTCGGCCCCCTTGGCAAGGCGAGCCACATCGAAAAATTCGGTACCGTGGTCTGCATCGGCGGCGGGGTGGGGGTTGCGCCCGTCTATCCCATTGCCAAGGCGCTCCACCATGCAGGCAACGAGATTATTTCGATCATAGGTGCCCGGAACAAGGAGATGCTGATACTGGAAGAGGAGATGAAGGCGATCAGCGACCGATTGTTCGTAACGACCGACGACGGGTCATACGGCCACCACGGGTTTGTCACCGACGAGCTAAAGCGGCTGATTCAGGAGAACACCAAAATAGACATGGTCCTCGCCATCGGTCCGGTCATCATGATGAGGGCGGTCGCGGACGTGACCAGACCACATAACCTGAAGACCATAGTGAGCCTCAACTCGATCATGATCGACGGCACGGGTATGTGCGGGGGATGCCGCACCACGGTGGGGGACCAGACGAAATTTGTCTGCGTCGACGGGCCTGAGTTCGACGCCCACCAGGTGAATTTCAGGGAGTTGATGCTCCGTCAGCAGATGTATAATCGGGAAGAGCGGCGCGCCATGTGGGACCACACGTGCAAGCTCGAGGCCCAGGTGGTAAAGAAAAGCAAGAAGCGGGAGCGGATGCCCGAGCAGGCGCCGAAGCTGAGGATTCAGAATTTCAGCGAGGTGGCCTTGGGGTATACGAGAGAAAATGCCCTTCGCGAGGCGTCGCGCTGCCTCGGATGCAAGAAGCCCGCGTGCGTCGAGGGCTGTCCGGTCTCCGTGAAGATCCCGGAATTCATCGGCAAGGTCAAAGAGGGCGATTTCATGGGCGCCATCCACGTCATAAAAGAGACGAACAGCCTGCCCGCGGTATGCGGTCGCGTCTGCCCTCAGGAGTCGCAGTGCGAGAGCAAATGCGTGCTCGGGAAGAAGGGGGAGCCTATCGCGGTGGGCCGGCTCGAGCGGTTTGCAGCAGACTATGAGCTGGCCGCCGGCGAGGTGAGGACGCCAGAAAAGGCGAAGCCCACAGGCAAAAAGGTGGCAATTATCGGCGCTGGCCCTTCGGGCCTGACTGTCGCGGGGGAGCTGGCGAAATTGGGCCATGAGGTGACGATCTTCGAGGCACTCCATAAAGCGGGCGGTGTGCTTGTCTATGGCATACCAGAGTTCCGTCTGCCCAAGGCCATCGTGCAGCGCGAGGTCGACTACGTCCAGAAGCTGGGCGTCACCATAAAGCCGAACACCATCATCGGCCAGACGGCGACAGTGGATGAGCTTTTCAAGGAAGGGTACGACGCGATTTTTGTGGGCACGGGCGCGGGCCTTCCGTACTTTCTCGATATCCCTGGGGAAAACCTCAACGGCGTCTATTCCGCCAATGAGTTCCTCACCAGGGCCAACCTCATGAAGGCGTACCTTTTCCCGGACTACGATACACCCATAAGAATGGCGAGAAAGGTCGCCGTCATCGGAGGCGGCAACGTGGCCATGGACTCGGCAAGGGTTGCCAAAAGGCTTGGGGCAGACCACGTTTACCTAATCTACCGCAGATCGAGGGCGGAAATGCCCGCGAGGGCGGAGGAGGCCCATCACGCCGAGGAAGAGGGCATCGATTTTCGTCTCCTCACGAATCCGATCAGGATCGTCGGTGATGAAAAGAACTGGGTGAAAGGCATAGAGTGCGTGAAAATGGAGCTGGGAGAACCTGATGCATCGGGCAGGCGGAGACCAGTCGAGATCAAGGGATCGGCCCACATCATCGACGTGGAAGTGGTGATCGTGGCCATCGGGCAGGGGCCGAACCCGATACTGGCCCAGAGCACGGAGGGGCTGGAGCTGCGTAAGTCCGGCAACATCCAGGCCGATCCGGAAACGGGAAAGACCAGCAGGAAGGGTGTATTCGCGGGCGGCGATATCGTGACCGGCGCAGCGACCGTCATTCTCGCGATGGGGGCCGGGCGAAAGGCCGCGGCGGCGATAGACGAGTATCTCAAGACGGGCAAGTGGTAGCGTGACGCGGCGGCCGGGCGCTTTTTGCGCCTGGCTTTGTCAGCGCCCCCGCTCCGCCTGCTCACGTACGGACAGTACGCTCCGGGGCGGAGCGGGGGCGCTTTCGCGCCATGCATCAAAAATCGCCGCGGCCGCGCGCATCGGCGATAGCAAAAAAGGAACGAAAAACAGAACGAAAAAAAGCGGGGTGCGCTAGGGCCTGGCCGGTCCAGCACGTTCCTGATGGTTCTCGCAATCTCCTGCTTTGTCAGGGGCTTCATCGCAAATGCCCTGATGCCGGCCGCTGTTGCCATGTCCGCATCGACAATATGACTGAAGCCCGTGCACATGATAAGGGGCATGTCGGGCCGCAGGGCAAGGACCCGTTTTGCAAGCTGGATCCCTGTCATATCCGGCATGGTTTGATCGGTGATGATGAGGTCGAACCGCGAGGGGTCCTCTTTCACAAGTGAGAGGGCTTCCATGCTGCTCATCCGGGACGTCACCGCATAGCCGAGTTCCGCAAGGATTTGTTCGGCCGACTCCACAAGCGCCTCTTCGTCGTCGACAAAAAGGATTCGCTCGTCGCCGGTGGGGGTCTCGCTATCGTTAATTGTGTCGGCAGCCTGTTCTTGAGCAATCTTCGGGAAGCAGATGGTGAAGGTGGAACCCTTACCCGGTTCGCTCGTCACCATAATGTAGCCGTTGGATTGATTCACAATGCCTTGGACTACGGAAAGGCCGAGACCCGTGCCTTCGCCCGGCTTTTTCGTGGTAAAGAATGGATCGAATATCTTGTCGAGGATTTCGGGCGGCATACCGATACCCGTGTCGCGAACCATAAGCCTCATGTAGAGACCGGGCTTCATGCCGTCAGAGCCGCGCCAGGCCGGCGCGCTGAAATCGGAGAGATCGATGTCGAGAATCCCTCCCTTCTCCCGCATCGCGTAGGCGGCGTTTGTACAGAGGTTCATAAGGATCTGTTGAATCTGGGTGGGGTCGCCGAGGATAGGTGCGGATTCACTTGCAATATTGACCCTCATGCTGATAGTCGACGGTGTGGATGCCCGCAAGAACTCCACGGTCTCCGCGACTATGGTGCTCAGTCGCAGAGGTTTCTTTTTCTGCTCGTTCTGCCGGGCGTAGGTGAGCATCTGTCTGACCAGTTCCCGCCCCCTGAGGCTCGCTTCCAGGACCCTCTTCAGGTGATGAGCCTCAGGGCTCCCTTCGGTGACATTGTCGGCCGCCAGCTCTGTGAAACCTATGATTGCCGCGAGCATGTTGTTAAAATCGTGGGCTATGCCGCCCGTGAGCGTGCCGAGGGCGTCCATCTTCTGTGCCTGGCGGAGCTGTTGCTGCAGTTTTTCACCCTCTTCTTCGAGATGAAGCCTTTGCATAGCCTCGCCGATGAGCGGCTGGACAGATTCAATAAACTCGACTACCTTCTTTGGCACCTTCGCCTTTTCGCGATCAGCCAGATGGATTGCCCCAAGGATTTTGCCGCTGTAGGAAACGGGGATGACGATGACGCTCGCATACCCCATCGCAATGCACGTGCCCCTGAACCTCCCCTTTGCCTCGTCCGAAAGGCCGGCGACGAATTCCTCGGTATCATTGCAATGGAAGCTGCCTTTTTCGGTCATATAGGGCATATCCTGGCTGTCGGGTCCTTCTGCGACCACCCTGACGCACACGCACTGATCGCAATGAACAGAGAGAAAATTCTCAGACCGCCAAAAATCCTTGGTAAAGCCCACGTAGGACTCGTAGGGGATGTCTCCCTCCCCGGAAAGCACACGAATCCCGAGCGCCTCACACCCCGTCCATTCCTGGAGCAGCTTGACGACTTCATCGAGATACTCCTTCTTCGAGGATTGCACCGTATAGAGTTGGAGCAGCCTATTGGTCCGACGTATGTCCGCGGTCCGTTCGCGGACCCGCTGCTCCAGGTCTTCGCGTGCACCGCGCACTTCTTCTTCTGCCCGCTTGCGATCGGTGATGTCACGGATCACGCTCAGGAGCACGCGCTCGCCGCCGATCGTCGTTCCCCGGGAGCTGACCTCAACGGGAAACGTTGTGCCGTCTTTTCGACGATGTTCCGTCTCAAAGAGAATGCCTGACCAATCGGCCTCGTCCATCTGGGCGTCGGTAAGCGCGTAGCCTTTCGGCCCCCGCAGATTGTAGATATGCAGCGACGGAAGTTCGTCCCTGTGGTAGCCGTAGGCCCGGAGAGCAGCTTCATTAGCCTCGAGTATGCGCCCATCATGGCGGCGCACGAACAGAATGATGTCGCGACTGTGTCTGGCCAGCAGCTCGTAACGCTTGAGGTTTTCCTCCATCCGCTTGCGCTCGGCGATCTCCGATTGAGCCCGTTTAAGCTCTTCGTTCTGCATCTCAAGCTGGGTCTGACGGACCTGAAGCTCATGGACAAGCCTTTCCAGGTCCGCCGGGCGCATCTCTGTCCGTGCGCGCAGACCCGGCGACTGACGGGGCTCGGACTTCCCGGATCCAGGGTCGCCGTTCTTTCTCCTGCCCATGTTGATTCCTCGCTTTGGTTTCTTCGTGCGTGAGGAAAGCCGGTTCCGGCAAAAACCCCGCATTCGGGGCCGCCTGATCCCGGCATCAGGGTGATTTCACACTCTATTATAGTAGAATAAAGCGGCCGCGTTGTAAAGGATGTAAGAGAGTATTGAAAGGCCAGGAGCGGGCCGGAAGGATAGGGGGCAGCCAAACCTTCCGGTCGCTCGCTGACGGGCCAAAGGCGTGGGCGGTTAAGGAGAGGCATCCGAAGACCGCTTTGCCGAAAACACCGGGTTAATCCCTACAATAACGACGCTTACGTTATATATCATATAATACAACGTTGAGTCAAGGATTTTTTCCATTTTTTGTTGACTTTGTCTCCGGCCGATATCATGATGTATTTGTGACGAGTTCTTCCGGGAGACCAAAACCGCCGATGACGGAACATGCGTGTGTGATGCACCTCCATCTCTGGTTGGGAACGGAAATGGGGGTATTCTTCGGGCCGGGACGGGCCGAACTCCTTGAGCTTATTGAATACCATGGCTCGCTCAAGAAGGCTGCCGAGGAGTTGGGCATGTCTTACAGGGCTGCATGGGGGAAAATAAAGAAAACGGAAGCCGTCATAGGCAATAAGCTGGTCGAAAAAAAAGGAAGCTATAAAGACGGCTACCAACTAACGGATTACGGCAAAGCTTTGACGGAACAATTCAGGCGATGGTGTGACGAGGTCGAAGAAGAGGCCCTGCAGAAAGCCCGGACGATCCTGGGCCTAGAAATCGAAAAGCACGCAGACAAGGCCCTGCCCCGGCAGGATCACCCGGCCGAAAAAGACGCATAGAGGCTTAAGTAATCTCCGGATCATCCGATAATATGCACAAGGGAGGGAGAAGGCATATGTCGAGCATCAGCAGCATCAACAACTCTCTCACATCATCGCTGCTCAATAGCTTGCAGTCGTCGGGCTCGGCCTCTTCTCTCGGCACAAGTGCGGTTTCCACCGGCACAGCCGCCGATATCGTCAGCCTCCTGGGCGGCTCCTCGTCGGATTCGAGCGATTCCCTCTACAGCGCGCTCACCGGCAGCTCGGGGTCCGACGCAACCAATTCCGTGTACAATATCCTTCTCTCCGCCGAAAGCGCATCTCTGATGAAGTCCAATCCTGCCCTCGTCAAGGAGATCACCGCCGCGGAGAAGACATCTGCAAGCAGCGGTTCGTCCTCCGCGTCGACCAGTACCGAAAGCCTCGTGAATCAGCTCCAGAAGATCAATCTGCTTACCGTCAATCCCGATACGCTCTTTTCCTTAATCAACGGCTCTTCTTCGACCGGAGCCTCGACGGTAAACACGACGGCCTGATGGCCGGTCGCGTTTAGTGCGAAGCGGCGGCCGGGCGCGGTTTTTCCTGTTCTCCCTTTTACTTTCCGTCTTGGGCCTTCTTCTCGCTATTGCCTTGCTTCGCCTCGGTCGGCTGGGCAGGCTTCTTCGGCGGGGAGGAAGGAACACCTTGACCGGGCCGTGCCGGTGCTACACCCTGAGGTGTTGGGGCCGGCGGGCCTGCTTTTTGGACCTGGACATTGCTTTGCTGCGGCGGGGCGGGTGGTGCGCCTTGCGGCTTCGAGGCCTGTTGTGCCGGCCTGGGCCCCTGGGGTTTTGAAACTAACGGAGCAGGCTGTACCGTGGTGGAAGGAACACCTTGACCGGGCCGTGCCGGTGCTACACCCTGAGGTGTTGGGGCCGGCGGGCCTGCTTTTTGGACCTGGACATTGCTTTGCTGCGGCGGGGCGGGTGGTGCGCCTTGCGGCTTCGAGGCCTGTTGTGCCGGCCTGGGCCCCTGGGGTTTTGAAACTAACGGAGCAGGCTGTACCGTGGTGGAAGGAACACCTTGACCGGGCCGTGCCGGTGCTACACCCTGAGGTGTTGGGGCCGGCGGGCCTGCTTTTTGGACCTGGACATTGCTTTGCTGCGGCGGGGCGGGTGGCGGACCCTGTGGTTTCTGCACCGGTTGTATCGGCCGGGAAGCGGGAGGCGGCGCAGGGGCGGGCCCCGCGGGCCTGCCGGGTGGGGCCTGCGGACCAGGCCGGACCCCCGGTGCCTTTCCGGAAGTCTTGACCTCTCTCTGCTGAAGCGCCACTTCCGAGATAGGCCGGTTAACTTGAGCGGCCGGGACGATATAGTTCGTCATCTTCGGTTGCGGCACCCGTGCCCCCTGAACGACGTTTCCTTGGTGGATGTTCTTTACCTGTTGACCGAGGGCGACGGGGTTTTCCTTCCTGCCCTCGTGAATAACCTTTTCATTCTGCCGGATCCGGTCCACCACGCTTGCGTGCGGCTTCTCGTTCACCGCAGCATTCGAGTAGCCGTACTTCTGTCTCATGTTGGTATAGTTGTTGATCACCGTGTTGTTGACGACAGGAGCGGCACGGTAGTTGTTGATGCTGACGTTGGTTACCTGGACGTTTCTATACGTGTTCACACCATAGAAATTATTCTGGTTGACGACCACGGCACGTCCTGCATACGCATAATTCCGAACATCCACGTTCATCCTGCCCATAGTAATGTCGGTCACCACGACCACGCGAGGACCTCCCCAGGCATAGCGGGCGTAGTAAGTCTCCCGGGGCGCCAGAGGCACCCATCCCACGTAGCCGTCGCTGTGAATCCAGGACACCCTCCCAGGGTACCAGGCGAAGCCCACGTCCAACAGGGGCTGTCCCGGTCTGGCGACGGGTGGGGCCCAGTACCATTGATCGCCCACCAGGACCCAGGCCCCGTAGTGATGCGTGAGATAGCCGAAGGGCTCGGCAGGAATCCACGTTTGATCTCCATGCCACTCGCTCCAGCGCCCCATAGTAAACGGCGCCCATCCAGCGGCCACCGTCGTAGGCTTCCAGAACCAGCACTCTCTCCCCTCGTAGAAGACCTTCACCCAGATTCCGTTTTTTTCGAGAATATAGGCATCGCTCCTAAGAGCCGGCGGCAGATACGCGGCGGACGGCCCCATCAACCTGGCCCTTGCCGCCCAGATCTGCTCGCGGGTCATATTCCACGCGTCCCAATCGGGATCTATTGCGCCCTCGCCTGAAGCCACCGCGGTGCGGTCGGCAAGGATCGACTGAAAGCCGGCAGACACGTCGTACCTGGCGTTGGTGGCGGTGTGGACAAAGCTGACCGTCCCTTTCACCGCGACCACTTCCGCGGAATTCTCGCCCACATAAAAATCAAAGGCCGAACCGGGAAAGGAAAGCACATACCCGAAGGGGCTGTCGGCTTTAATGACGGTATCGCGTCCATTGTTATAAAGCCTGACCACGCCGGCAGCCACATCCGTCTCGGCGAAATCGGGATCAAGGGCTAGGAATTGGATTTGGGTGGCGCTGCCGACCCTGAGCAAGCTTCCGTTGGGGACGAGAAGCTCGGCCCTGCCCTGGCTGCCCGAGTAGAACGCGTCGCCCGCGGCAAAAGGCACATCCCTTATCGCCGCCACCCAATCGCTTCCTTCGGGGACATACCGAAGCAGGTCGGCTTCTACGTGGGTTACCCGGCCGACGACGACTCCCGGGGCGTCCGCCGGCAGTGACGGCAAAGCCAGCCCTAGAGCAACGAACAGGAAAACCATTGATTGCACGAATCGTTTCATCATTATTTTTCCTCTCTTAAGCGCCCTGGCTTCCTGAGCGCATGGGATATCGTATCTCTTGCCCCCGCAACGGTGTAATATTACATTTATTTTGAGTCATGTCAAAGAAGAATTGATGGAAAATCGCACCGGCCTCCGCAGCAAAGGCCAGGCAGGCATAGGAACAGACGCCGGCAGGGGATAAAAAAGGGCCTGCGCGGCAACGCGCAGGCCCTTCGGTGTGCTTAGGAACTGTCGGTTATACCCTCGCAGCGATGAAGTCTTTCAACTTCGCGATGAACTCCTTTTCGATCACCGCGCCCTTCGTCTTCATGAACCGGTCGGCAACGCCGAGGGCAGACATCTTTCCGGAGATGGAGACGTCGAGCTTGTAGGAGAGCTCCACCACAGGGGCCTTCTCTTCCAGGTCGAGGGTGATCTTCGACTTAATCTGGCCCAGCTTCGTTATGTCGACAAACTCCCCGGCCATGTCGAGATGGGTCGGCGCCTGTACCGTCATGAGGACCAGGGGGCCCTTCATAGTGATGCCGAACATGCCCACCTTCTGCTTCATGGTGAGGTGAAAGGTCTTGTCGTCGACCACGTCGAGGTTCTCTACGCCGGGCATACAGGCGGCCACGCCCTTCACGTCGCCGAAGAGGGTGTCCCATAGTTTTTGTATGGGCGCGTTAACGTTGAACGTTCCTTCGATAATCATAATTCCTCCTGTTCAATATACTGGTTCATCGCAAAAAGCGCGCGACCTGCTGCCCCCCGCTTCGCACCGTCTGCCCGGGAGGGAGGCGTGAGCCTCCCTCCAAAAAAAGGAAGATGCGCAAAAGGCCGCTTCCGCGTCGCTATTTCTTCTCAGCCGCTGTCTTCTCAGCGTCTTTCTGGATGATTTCTCCCAGAAGCACATAGCTTCTGTTACCCGGCGTCGTGGCCTGCTCGATGAGAAGATCGATGAAGGTCAGGCCCTGCGCAGAAACCTGCGCATCGACCCATTTCCGGTGGGGCTGGTCGCCCGTACCGAACATATGACGGGCGCAATCTATCGCACTGCCCGTTTTTGCTTTCTTACCGCACACGGGGCATATTATTGGACCGCTTAAGCTCATCGCATCCTCCTTTGGTTATTTCTTCTCTGCCTGCTCTTTCTTCTCTTTGAGAGCGTTTACCACCATTTCAGGTCGCACCGGGCATTCCTTCATCTGGACGCCGAAGCGGTGGAACAGTGCGTTGCCGATGGCCGCAGCCGTGGGGTTCGTGAGACCTTCGCCCGCTTCCTTCGCGCCGTAGGGTCCTTCCGGCTCATAGGTGTCGATCTCGGCGATGTTCGCCTGAGGCATCTCGGGCGCCCTGATCATCTTGTAATCGACCAGGTTCGGGTTCATGAGCTTGCCGTCTTCATAGGGCATGTATTCGAGGTAGCCATATCCTGCCGCCATGGAGAAAGCGCCTTCGAGCTGGCCGATAAGGCCGAGGTGGTTAATGGGCTGGCCGCAGTCGTGGGCGGTCAGACTGTCGATGAGGGTGATCTTGCCTGTCTCCTCGTCCACCTCTACCTCGACTCCCTGGAGCATGTAGCTGTAGGCGGGGGAGATCATGCCCTTTCTGTGAGGCGTGTAGTAGCCCCTGCCGACGATTTTCTGGCCGTCCTTGCCGCGGAGCGCTTTCCTGACGAGCTGGACGAAGTCTTCGCCCCTCTCCGGACGGGCGATGGCGTGCACCCACCTGTCCTTTATGTCGAGGTCGTAGACGATGTTCAGCCCTGACGCCGCGTAGGCGAACTCAAGGAGCTGTTTCTTTGCGCTTTCGGACGCCATCTTAACGGCGTTGCCCGACATGAGGGTCTGCCTGGAGCCCCATGCGCCGAGGTCCGGAGGGCAGTGGTCGGTGTCGCCCGAGTGTACTTTGATGTCCTCGACCTTGACGCCCAGGGTCTCTGCGCAGATGATCGCCATCGTCGTATTGGAGCCCTGGCCGATGTCGTGGGCGCCCACGTGCAGCTCCACGGTGCCGTCCTGGTTGATGGTGACGACGGCCGAGGAGAAGGAGTAGGGGGTGTCGAACCAGTTGAAGATACCGCCCGACATGAAGCCGCAGGCGGAGATGCCGATGGAGTGGTTCGCCGGCATCTTCTCTTTCTTGCTGTCCATCCATTTCCTTATTTCGTCAAAGCATTGGTCGATGCCGCAGCTCGCGATGGTCGCCTGGCCGGGCAGGATGGTGCCTTCCTGGTGGGCGTTCTTCCGCCTCATCTCGATCGGGTCGAGGCCGAGGTCGGCCGCGATCCACTCGATCTGCTGCTCGGAGCACCACATGGCCTGAGGCGCGCCGAAACCGCGCATCGAGGTCGAGGGCAGGGTGTTTGTGTAGACGCGATAGCCGTCGTAGCGGTAGCCCTTCCATCTGTAAGGGAAGGAGTGGAAGAAACCGGTCAGGTAGAGGGCCGTTGCGCCCATGCCCGTATATGCGCCGCCGTTGGTGAAGACTTTTGCCTCGCGGGCGCAGAATGTGCCGTCCTTCTTCACGCCGGTCCGTGTGTAATAGAACATCGGGGTCCGCCGCTTGGTGGCGATGAAATCTTCTTCCCTCGTATAGACGATCTTGACCGGTCTGTAGCATTTCATCGAGAGGATGGCGCTGCAGAAGATGGCGCCGTCGAGCTCGAATTTGCCGCCGAAGCCGCCGCCCGTGTACTGACCGATGACCCTGATGTCGCCCTCTCTCATGCCGAGGACGCCGGCCATGAGGCCCTGCATATAGTAGCAACCCTGATTGGAGTGATAGATAGTCAGTTTCTTGTCGGGGGTGTAGCTCGACACGGCGCAGCGGGTCTCCATGCACATGTGCGCCTGGCCGCCGCAGCGGAACCAGTCTTCCCTGATGTACTCCGCTTCCTCGAAGCCCTCTTCGACCTCACCCCATTCGATGTGGCGGGTCACATTGATGTTCCGCTCGAAGCCTTCGTGGATGTCGGGGGCGCCCTTCTTGATGGCGTCGAGGGGTTCGAAAACCGCCGGGAGCACTTCGTACTCCACTTCGATCAGCTCGAGCGCCTTTTCCGCGATTTCTTCCGTTACCGCCGCGACACACGCGACAGGCTCGCCAATGTAGCGCACCTTGTCGACGGGCAGGATCTGCTCGTCGCACAGGTCCTTGTAGCGCCGCCAGATACCCTGCTTCACGCCCAGGGTGTCCTGTTTTCCGCAGGCCGCCGCCACGACGCCGGGGAACGCCAGGGCCTTCGTGAAGTCTATGTTCACGATCTTCGCGTGGGCATGCGGGCTCCTGAGTATCTTGCCGTAGAGCATGCCGGGAAGCTTAACGTCGAAGGTATAGGTGGCCCGGCCTGTCACCTTTGCCCACCCATCAACGTTGTGGACGTGCGTGTTGAGTACCCTGAACGGTTCGTGTGGATTGATTACGGTATATTTATTCATGCGTTGTCCTCCGTGTATTTGCCCTTGGCAACCGAGTCAATAGCGCGGACAATGCTGTTGTACCCGGTGCAACGGCAGATGTTCCCTTCGATGCCTTCCCTGATCTCTTTTTCCGTAGGGTTTTTGCTCTCGTTCAGAAACGCCACGGACGACATGAGCATGCCCGAGGTGCAGAAACCGCACTGGAAGGCCCCTTCGTCGAGGAAAGCCTTTTGAATCGGGTGGAGCTTGCCGTTCACTTCCAGTCCTTCGGAGGTCAATATTTTTGCCCCTTCGGCCTGGATGGCGAGGACGGAGCACGCCTTTACCGCCATGCCGTCGACCACGACCGTGCATGCGCCGCAGGAGACGGTGTCACAGCCCCTCTTGGTGCCGGTAAGCTCGATATAGTCCCTGATGGCTTCCACTAGCAGGGTCTTCGGGTTTATGTAAAGTTCATAATCCTGATTGTTCACGTTGAGAGTAAACAGCTTTTTTTCCATTGGAGAGCCTCCTTGTCAGCCTGAAATCTTTGCCTGTTCCCAGGCTGCTTTCGCCATTCTCTTCGTGAGGATTTTGACGAGAAGGCGTCGGTATTCTTCGGATGCGTGAATATCGGAGACAGGCGAGCACTCCGCTGCGGCCGCCTCACCCGCTTTCTCGAAGACCGTGTCGTCCAGTGTGGCGCCGATCAGCACTTTCTCGGCTTCCTTCGACCTGATGACGGTCGGTGCTGCGCTTCCGAGCACGACGCGGGCGTCTTTACACTTGTTGCCGTCCATTGTCACGGTGACTGCAACGCCGATGAGGCCCATGTCGCTGTCGAGGAGGTTGAATTTCTGATACTTGGTTGCCGATTTCGCCGGGCGGGGCGGGACCTGGATCTCGAGGATCAGCTCGTCGTGTTCCATCACTGTCTCGAAGAGGTCGGGATAGAAGTCATCGAGGGGAACAACACGTTCGCCCCTTGTGGACCCGAGCTTCACGGAGGCGCCCATTGCCATGAGCACGGGGGCAGGGTCTCCCGCGGGATCTCCGTGGGCCAGGTTGCCGGCGATGGTGCCCCAGTTCCTGACCTGGATGGACGCGAGCTTCCCTTCCATCTCCACGAGCGCCGGATACTTCTCTTTGACCATTGCCGAGTGCTCGACGGTCCGGTGCGTACAGGTTGCCCCGATCTTGAGGCCGTCCTTCGCGTCGTACGTCAGGTAGTTCGCATCATTGAGCCGCTTGATGTCGATGACGTACTCGGGAGAAACGAGCCCCTGGCGCATGATTACCAGCAGCGACTGCCCACCGCAGATAACCTTGCTGTCGTCCTGGTGCTCGGCGAGCATTTTGAGTGCCTCGCCGGCGCTCCCAGGTTTGAGATACGTAAAATCACTTATCATATGCCCCTCCTTTCAATAAAATCTTCGATGTCCACCATTACGTTGGGGCTGTCCGAAAGGTCCGGAAACTCCCAGCAAGTGAACACGGCACTACTCTTAGCCCTTGGCCTATCCACTTTTGTCCCGTTTAGCCGAAAACGCGCAATGCAGAGCTCGACGTGCCTGCCCCTGTAAATCGCACACTCTCTGCACGCCATTTTCGAAAAGGGACACACTGTTATGGTACCTGACATACTGCCTCCTCAAGAGTATAGCGCAATGCATGGCAATCGATCAAAGGAATTCCTCGTCGATTCTCTCATATATTCTTTCCGATCAACTGCCATAATTTAAGCCTGTTTCTTATCCTGACCGGGTTGCTGTTCATCATACCGATTAATTAGCCCCGTTTCTTACGATGCCATATGCGAATATACGTTAAATACCGCTATCTTGTCAAGGATATTTTGCGCATGCGAAACGTTTTAAAGAAATGTCCGTTCATTGGAGTGAACTCTCTGCACCTGTGTTGTCCGTCCTCGCATGCAGCAGGGAGGCATGCCGGCGCGCAACCGGAGCGATCGGCCGCGAGGACTCCTCAGGGAGTCTCTTTTACGACGCCGATAGCCTGGTTCATCTTTATCCGCTTCAGGAAGGTCTCTTTCTTTTCGGTCGGTATGTAGAGATGGTAGACGCCCCTGGGGAGCTTGTACTTACGGATATGAAGGTTGTATTGCCGGAATGTCCCGTAGGGCAGGTCCATCGCCTGGCTAAGAAGCGCGGTATGGGTCTCGCGTTCCAGGTCCACCGTGACCTCCGCGACCGCGTAGGGTTTGTAATAGTCCGACCTTTCGATGGGCAGGCCATATTTGCGCGGATCAGCCAGAATCTCCTTGAGGGCGGCCACGCGATATACGTACCTCTCGGTCTCTTCGGGCAGGAACATCTCGAAGAAGTCCTTGGTGTTCTGGTTCTGTATGGCCTCCCTCAGCCGTGCCTCACCGGCGTTATAGGCGGCCATCGCCAGAAACCAGTCGCCGAACTCCGCGTGCAGCTTGTTCAGATAGCCCAGGGCACACTTCGTCGACCTCGTGACGCTGTACCGCTCGTCGATCTGGTCGTCGATGAAGAGGCCCTCTTTCTTGCCCGTCTCTTTGATGAATTGCCATAACCCTCCTGCACTCGCTTTCGACACGGCCCTGGGGTTCAGGTAGCTTTCGGTAATGGCAAGGTAGATGAGGTCGGGCGGCGCCCCTGCCTTGTCCAGCTCTTCGGACACCACGTTGAGAAATTTCCCGTAGCGCTTCACCAGGATTGTGAGGAGTCCCTTCCTCTCCAGAAACTGGTAGAATTCCCGCTCGAATGCCTCACGCACGTCTTCGTTTGAAAGGGGTATCTGCTTATCGCACAGGGAGAGCCGGTCGGGAACAGCCGCCATTTTCATGGAGGCCATCTCACTCTTCAGGCTGTCCACTTCCTTCTCCAGGTTCGCAACCCTCTTTTCGAGATAAGGGGTCCTCTTTTGCAATGTCTGAGGCTCGGCGGCCAGAGTAGAGGCAAAGCACAGCGCAAGAATTGCCGATAAGGCCCCGTATTTCATTTCTGGCTTTCTTCCCTGATGATGCTCGTAAGCGTCTTCACCCTGGTATTCATACGCTCCAGCAGCGCCTTGATGTCGATAAGAAGAGAGGCCATGCTCTCGTGCTTTTTCCTATAGACGGCATCGAGGTCCTTTCTCCAGGTTTCCGTGATTTCCGCCTCTCTCTTGTGCGACTCCATCTCGAACCGTTTTGTCAGCTCCCGTCGGAGTTTGGCGTCAATTTCCATCGAACCGCTCCTCTTCCTTTTCTTTAATTACGTGCCGGTAGAAAAAGATTGGCGCCACCGCGACGATCACCGCGAGGGGGATGATGATCTTCTCATAACCCTTTGTGTCGCCAACGAAAATGTAGACCACATTGGCAAAGCTATAGCCGAGCAACGAAACGAGAACGGACCAGGTGAGCGACGAAGCGGCATTGATGAGCAGGAAGCGGCCGGTGCTCAGATTGGCGCAGCCGAGAAGGATGAGTATGATCGAACGAAAGCCGGCCATGAACCTCATGGTGAGAAGAATGAGGTGGTCGTATTGGCGGATGATCCCGTGGGAGGTGGATGCCCTCACACGGAGGAATTCGCACCGCTCGATCACCGACCTTCCAAAGAACTTGCCCAGGAAAAAGAAGGTACAGTCCCCTGAGAAGGTGCCGATAAACGACCAGAAGATCACGGGTTTAAGCTTAAGGTACCCGAGCTTTGCGAATATGGCCGCGAGAAGTATAGTCGTCTCGCCTTCGAGGAAGGTGCCGATGAGGACGCCGACATAACCTAGATGGGTAATAGTCTCTTGCACTGCGAGAATCTTACACTGATTTATGTTTTGCGGTCAATTCATCTTTTCCTGCCGGGCCGCGTTCTCCCATACGCATGAGCAGGATCCCTATCTCATAGAGCACGTAGAGTGGTATCGCGAGGAGAGACATGTTGTAGATATCGGGCGTCGGCGTAATCACGCTCGCCGCGATCACTATTGCCAGCACAGCGTATCGCCGCGTTCCCGATAGGGTTTTGGAGCTTACGACTCCAAGCTTTCCGAGCGCGAGCAGGAGCATAGGCAGCTCGAAGGCCGCGCCGAAGGCGAATATCATGGCGACGCAGAAATGGACGAAACGTTCGGTGGAAATCATCGCCTTGACGGCGTCGCCCTGGTAGCTGAGAAGGAAGGTGATGCCGGACGGAAGCACGACAAGATAACAAAAGACGCTTCCAAGGTAAAAAAGGAGAATTGAAGAGACCACAAAGAGATGGCCGTGGAGCAGCTTCTGTCTGAGAGCCCCCCGGAATTCGCGCCAGACAATGACTGCAATAACCGGCACAGAGAAGAAAATGCCGGTGTAGAGCGCGATCTCCACCGATGAAAAGAAGACTTCCGAAAGATTGAAGTAATAGAGCGTAACGTGTGCGTGGTGCGTGAGGAAGAGGATAAGCTTTCTTGAGAAAAAGAAACTCACGGCGGTCAGCGAGCCCGCTGCGACCAGGCTCGGCACTAAGACCCGCCTCGCCCCGGCCGCTACCCGCAAGACCTTTTCGCGGTCCGGCCTAAATCGCATGGTGAGCTCTGACTATTTTTGTTCCTCCACGCCCACCATACCTTCCGCAAACTCTCTTGCCCTGAAAGGTACCAGGTCATCCATTTGTTCGCCCACCCCCACGTACCGTATGGGTATCTTGAGCCTGTGGGCTATGGGGAGCACAAAGCCGCCCTTTGCGGTGCCGTCGAGCTTCGTGATCACGATGCCGCTGACGGAGAGGGCCTCGTTGAAGCTCTCTGCCTGGGCAATCACGTTCTGCCCGTTCGTGGCGTCCACGATAAGGAGTATTTCATGGGGGGCGCCCTCCATCTCTTTGCCGACGACCCTCTTGATCTTCTTCATCTCTTCCATGAGGTTGACCTTTGTGTGAAGACGCCCGGCCGTATCGAGTATGAGGACATCCGCGCCTCTCGCCCTGGCGGCCTTTGTGGCATCGAAGGCAACAGCAGCCGGGTCGGCGCACTCCCGGTGCTTTATGGTCTCTATGCCGAGCCTCTCCCCCCACACCTCCAGTTGCTCGATGGCAGCGGCCCGAAACGTGTCGCAGGCGCCCAGTACTACCGACTTCTGCTCCCTCTGGAATATCCTGGCCAGTTTCGCTATGGTTGTAGTCTTGCCGACGCCGTTGACGCCGAGGGTCAAGATAACGAAAGGCGCGGCGCCATTCGGCCTGAGGGGTTTCTCTACGGGCAGCAGAAGCTTTTCTATCTCGTCGGCCAGGGCCTTTCTGAGGTCTTCTTCGGTCTTGACACGGCCCGTCTTCCATCCATCCCTGAGGGCGCCGACCAGGATGCCGGCCACGTCGAGACCTGCGTCCGCCAGAACCACCGCTTCCTCGATCCCGTCGAATGCGGACTCGTCGAGGCCCTTTCCCTTCACCATCCATTGCAGTTGCGTCTGAATTTGGGCCCTTGTCCTGGTCAGGCCGCTCTTTATCTTGTCAAACAGATGCATGTCTTCCCCCGGTGGTTCAGGACCCCGGCGTGTACGGTTTTCCACATACCTTGCAGACCCCCTGCTCGTTGATCACGCCGATGCAGGTCCCGTCGCTGCAGAGGATCCGGTCCGAAAAATCTATCACTTCATCGTTCTCCCGCCCCGCATCGCCGGCGGTCCTGCCCGCCTCTTTCTCGAGCCTGTGGCCGCAATAGTAGCAAAAAGGGCCGAGCTGCGCGACGCTCTTCCCACACGCCCCGCAGACGGCGGCATCTATCTCCAGGCTGCACTTTTCACACAGCATTGCGTCTCCTATTCTATTTTGAATACTTTTATCACCTTACCGTTTTCGAACTCCACATATATCGTCCCCTTGTCGTTAGGCAGGATCTTCAAGTGGGGTGCGTATACCCAGAGAATATGGTCCTCTTGCGTCTTGCTCACTATAGTGGGTTCCCCCATCTTTTTTCTTACTTCATCGGGCTCGCTGGCAATGAGAGATATTCCCGGCGTTCTGAGCCGTCGGTTTTTCCTTCTTCACGCCCTTCGATGTCGAGCATGTAATGAGGCCGGCAAGGCAGCACGCCACCACGCATAGTGCGACGGGCAGTGTGACTTTGCGCAATTCCTGTGGAAAACCTGTGAAAAAGTTGGTGAAAAAAGCTTTCACGTGCTCGATATGTCGCTCCTTCCCGAAAATAGCCGGCGCAATCGCGTGACCGGCCTAGAGTAACATGGGAAGCCTCCGCTTATCAATAATTTTGCCTCGGCAAAAAAGATGTTCATCTTTCTCATATGTCCGACCCGCCGGTTTTTTTCGCCGCTTTTCGCAGGCGTTCCATCATGGCCCTCCCGAGACCCCGTTCGGGTAGTGCTTCGGCATAGATGATTTCCGATGCCGTGCCGTCCAGTTCTATCAGGGACGAAAAGAAGCGAGCCGCCGCTTCCCTCATATCACCCGATGGGGAAAGCACCCGCACGTTGCGGGCCCTTACCGGGCCCTGCGGCTGTCGGAAGGCGAGAAAGGCCGAATTCCCGACCTCTATCTCCGAGGGCGTCCGGACGATCCGCAGGGGCGTGTGAGGCGCGTAGTGGTAAGGCAGCTCCCCCGGGGACTCGCACGTCGCGTCGTCATGTTCCTTCTCGACCACCTTTCCGACGGCCTCGGCAAGCTGTTCCGCGCTCACCGAGCCGTGGCGGTGAATGCGGACCGCGCCGTCCCGCACGGACACGATCGTCGATTCGATGCCGTAGCTCGCCGGCCCCCCATCGAGGATGAGGGGCAGCCTGTGGTCGAAGAGGTGTGCCACGTCGGCTGCCGTGGTGGTGCTCATGTAGCCGAAAGGGTTGGCGCTGGGCGCGGCGATCGGGCGGCCCAGCCGCGTGATGAGCTCCAGTGCTACGGGGTGGCCGGGCATCCTGATGCCCACGGTCTTCAGGCCGGCCGTGACGATGTCCGGTACGATGTCGGTCTTCTCCATTATGAGCGTCAAGGGCCCGGGCCAGAACAGGTCCATGAGACGCGCGGCCTGAGGGGGCACCGAGCGGGCAAGGTCGGCCACCGATTCCTTCCGGGCGATATGGACGATGAGGGGATCGAAGCGGGGCCGCTTTTTCAGCTCGAATATCCTTGCTGCCGCGTCCGCGTTAAAAGCGTCCGCCCCGAGCCCGTAGACGGTCTCGGTGGGGAAGGCGACCACCTCTCCATGGCGGAGGAGCGTCACCGCGCGCTCTATTGCCAGGGCGTCAAAGCCGTCGAGTATCTCCATGCAAGACTATAACAGGAAAGCCCTGCCGGCGTCAAAAGGGTGGAAGATCGGGGAGCCGACCGGGCGCCTTTTGCGGAGAGGGACCGAAAATCGCAGCGCCTTTACGGCACGCAGTTTACCGGGACGCGACCACCCTGTCTCTACCGGCTCCTTTTGCTTCATAGAGGGCGTCATCGGCTTTCTGCAGGAGACCCTCGGGGGTCGCCATGCGTTCGGTGAGCCGCGCCGCGCCGAGGCTTATGGTCACCTTAATGGGGTTTCCCTGGAAATCGAAGGTCTGGTCCCTTACGGCTCGTCTGAAGCCCTCCGCCACATGCACCGCGCCCTCGATGCCGGTCTCGGGCAGAAGACACGCGAATTCCTCGCCTCCATACCGGGCAAAGACGTCGGTGTCCCTGATAGTGGCGGTCATGGTCGAGGTGATCGATTTGAGTATGAAATCGCCGCACTGATGACCGTACGTGTCGTTGACAACCTTGAAGTGGTCGATGTCGAGCATGATGAGGCTGAAGACCCCCGAGCCGCGCGTGCATCTCTTGAATTCCTGTCTCAAGCGGTCTTCAAAATGTCTGCGGTTGTAGACGCCCGTCAGGCTGTCCCTCATGTTGCTTTCAAGCAGGGTCCTCTCGTAGATGGCCGCTTCGGTCACGTCATGAACCGCCATGTAGACATATCCGGTCCCCCCATCTTCCGTGAGGAGCCCCATACTACAATTCTGCTGCATGTAGTCCATGTTGGGCACGAGGAGGACTGACCGGCTTGAAGGGAAAGAGGTATTGGTGGAGCTTTTGAGAGAAGTAATAGCCCTACAACGATAGTTACTAATCTTTGTCCTTGCACTACGATGATTATTCTGCTATTCTCTCGAAAACGATGGAGAGGAGGCAGCCTATGCTACCCGAGTGCAGATGCGAGACCGATCCATATCCGATTCCCAAGTTCGACCTCGACAGAAAGGACATCAAGGATCTCATTGAGGAGTTGAAGGGGTTCCATGAGCAGTTTCGCGACTGCTTTTCGCGTCAGGAGCCAAGGGATAACTTCTTTCAGTACATGGTGGGGCAGTTGAGTCAGGTTGAGCGGAAATCTATCGAGCCGATCGCGTTGAGCGTCAAGGATGCTAAAGTCCGGGCGATGCAGTTCTTCGTCAGCGATGTTGTCTGGGAGGACGATCATGTCATCTCCATTTATCGTAGTATGGTAGGCGAAGACATGGGAGACCCGGACGGGGCCCTTATCTTCGACGAATCTGGTTTCGTGAAGAAGGGAAACGATTCGGCCGGTGTCGCACGACAGTACTGTGGCAGCATCGGCAAAGTAGAGAACTGCCAGGTCGGCGTTTTTGCAGCATACGCATCGAGGCACGGGTATGGTCTGCTCGGCAGCAAGCTCTTTGTCCCTGAAAAATGGTTTGCCGATGAATATGCCGAAAGACGGACAAAGTGCAGGTTCGCTGAGGATCTTGAGTTCAAAACGAAACCGCAGCTTGCGGTCGATCTCCTGAAGGAGATCGTCAAGGACGGACAAATTCCGTTCCGCTTCATCGTCGCCGACAGCACCTATGGAAACAGCCCCGACTTCATTGATGCCGTGGATGGACTTTTGGGCGTTACGTACTTTGTGGCCATGCCTGACGACACGCTCTGCTGGTTGCGACGGCCGCTTGTGGTGAAAAAGGAGTACCGCTTCAAGGGAGAAATCCGCTCAAAGCTTCGTCTCAAAGACGAGAAGGACCCTGTGTCGTTCGAAACGTTTGCCAAAAGCCTCAACAACTTCTTCTGGTACCGGCGAAAGGTTTCGGAAGGAACCAAAGGGCCTATCGAATACGAGTTCACCAAGAGGCGGGTAGTTCTATCCCGGGGTGGTCTTCCGGGCAGGGAAGTGTGGCTCATTATCAGAAGGACCCTCGATGATTCCCCGACGTATTCCTATTTCATCAGCAATGCGGGCTTGAGCGCCCGCCTCAAACTATTCGTATGGCTGAGCGGCATTCGCTGGGCCATCGAGCAGTGCTTTGAGGAAACGAAGACGGAGCTTGGAATGGACCAGTACGAGGTGCGCAAATTCCCCGGCTGGGTCCATCATATGATGACCTGCATGCTGGCCCATTTCTTCCTCTGGCACCTCAAGCTCAGGTTGGGGAAAAAAAGCGCCAGCCATTACTCTGTCGCAGCTTAGGATTTTGTTGAAGGTGGTTCTGCCCATGCGGCGTTATGACGCTACAGCCTGTATCGCCCTGATAGCCTGGATACAGAAGAGGAACCATATGGCTTACCTATCACATAGGAAACGGAAACTGGCTCATGCATAACAAATATCGTTGTAGGGATAGAAGTTCCCGAAGCTTATCACGTATTTCAGGCTTCGGCGAAAACCGGGGTTGTCAAGGTTGGGAAAAAAACTCGAAGAGCGAACGGCCGACTATCCGATCGGCCGGTATCTCGCTGTGCAGTTCCATCCACCGGTTCCACTTATGGATCCTCAGTTCACCGTCGAGGACGACGATGCCCAGATCCACGAGATCGAAAAGCTGCTCGAAGTTCACGTGTACTGCTCCATAAAGTCATTCAACGCCTTCTTGACCCAGGCCATCGACTCCTGGTTGGTCATGATAAAAAGAAAGCCGACCACATTTCTCTTTTCGAAGCTGAAGCTCGTCTTCAAGGCTATGGTGAGACCGTACGAGTCGGTGAGGGCCTTTGGAAACATCCGCTGGGAGACCTGTCCGGTATCGACGAGAGGGGGGGAATAGCTGAGCCCGTCGTGAAGGAGCTCGGCGATCTTGCCCACGCATGCGCCGATCAGTATGTTTCCCACCTCCATGAGCGTCCCCTTTTCCAGTTCGTCGAGGGGATCGGAGGCAAAAGATTCCATATGATCGCCGGTCAGAAGGCCTATCAAGTCTTTTCCGACGCCCGCCGGGAAGACAAGGAGGGCCGAGCCCTTGAGCCCGCCCCAGAATTTCTGCTGCACCGTGCTGATGTCGTTAAGGTCTTTGATCTCGTCCTTGATGTAGGTGGGGAGTTCGGCGGTGCCGATGAGCCTCACGGCGGGCACGTTGAGATTCACGTAGATGTCGATAAGCTCGGCGAGGTCCGCGGTAGCCTTTCCGAAGGCGATGTTCATGATCTCCTGGAGCATATCCAGTTCTTCAGGAGAAATAGTCTCGGATGGAGTTCCGCTCATGTATGCTGTTTCTTGACGGCAGCCAGGGCATCGTCTGCCCTGGAGAGGACATCCACGATTGCCTCCTTTGTGGGAGGCTTGCGCACAACGGTCAACGCACCCAGCTCATTGGCCCTGGCAAGGGACTTGGGCTGGATGTCGGCAGTGCATATGACGACCACCGCTTCACGGTCTACCCCTTTGATCTTTTCAAGGACCTGAAAACCGTCCATGATGGGCATGGTAATATCGAGAAAGGTCACATCTGGTTGAATTTCGGCGAACTTAGCGACGCCGTCCTCCCCGTTTACCCCTTCATGAAACTCGTATCCCCGGTCTTTCGGCATGCAATGCAGCATGATTTTCCGGGCCACGGGCGAATCATCGACGAGCAATATCTTTTTTATCATAGGCTTTTGTCATCCTGAATAGTGCAGGAAATCAGACCCACCATTATGTAGCAAATCGGAGAAGTATTGTCAAGAATATATTCACTTTCCGTGAAAGATCCGGTTGCCGGCCGGGCGCCAAAGCCGTTGGTGAAAAAAGACAGCCGCCAGCCGGAAGACAGAAGACTGCAACAGGGGGAGCATTGCTCCCCCTGTCTTGTACGAGGTTCGATATCGGGCTACGCCCGGTGCCGAGGGCCCTAGCCCTTACGCACGACCCACCACCGCCTTCCCGCCAGCCCGGCAAGACCCGGGGCGAGCAGGAGCAGGCTCGGAGGCAGAGGAACCGGGTTAGTGTAGTTCCGTGTTGCTTCGAGGTAGACGTCCGTGCTCGTATATACGAGGGTAAAAAGAGACGTGTCGGTTGCACCGAGCGAGGCGAACGTTGTCCCGCCCAACCCTGCCGAGTGAAGGATGTCAATCTCCTCGCCCGCGAACAGGGTTGCGCCGGGAAGGAGGTTGACCTGCACGGTGCCGCCCAACGTGGCCGTCCCTTTCACCTGGAGCTGGCTGAAGTCCGTTCCTGCCACCGCTGCGTTTGCCAGCTTGAGGATGTCGATGGCGAGGGTGCCCGTATTCGTGTAGTTGCCGGTGATAGTGAGGACGCCCGGAGAGTTGCCCGGATGCACCGTACCGTTAGGCCCAATCGTCAGGATACCGATGACCGTTCCGGCCCCGGTAAGCAAGCCGCCGTTGATCTGGAGACCGGTAGTCCCGAAACTGCTCACGTCGAGGGAGCCGTTCACCACGGTCTTGCCGCCGGCGTTCTGGGTGAAGGGGCTGTTCAACACCAGCGTGGCGCCGGGATTGACCTGCATGGTGCCGTTGTTCGTCACCCCTCCGCCGCCGTTCAGAGTCAGGGTATTGCCGGAACTGTTTGCGAGGATCGTTCCGTTGTTGATGACCGCCAGGCCGCCGTTGCCGATCACGCCGTAGCCCTGGATCGTGTTATCGGCATTGGTCAGCGTCAGACCGCCCGTCCCCTGTTGGATGTAGGCAGTGGCGGTGTGGTCCGGGGAGCTCAAGGTGACTGTGCCGCCGCCGGACAAGGTCGTGTTGGTCTGCAATTGAAGGACTGAGTTGCTGTAGTTACCCGCAGTCAGCGCGATGGCGCCATTATTGACGATCGATCCCTGCACGTAGGTGGTCGAACCGTAGCCGGTGTTCCAGGTGGTGCCGGAGGAAATGGTGAGCGCGCCGGCAGACAATCCGTCGAGAAAGACGTTTGTGTTAGTGACGCCCTGATTGAACGTGCCGCCGCTGCTGGCAGTCAAGGCGCCGCCGACGATAGTGGCATTCTGGATTTGCACTGCGT
>CAVYJH010000008.1:0-116086 GCA_963768735.1 uncultured delta proteobacterium
GAATATCGTCCTCCATCTCGACCAATATCTGGACCTCATTATCAGGGACTACGGCCTCTGGACACACCTGCTCCTTTTCGCCATAATTTTCTGCGAGACCGGCTTCGTCATAACTCCCTTCCTGCCGGGCGATTCCCTTCTCTTTGTCGCCGGCACCCTTGCCGCCCTCGGTCCCCTTGACCTCACCACGACCATACTCTCCCTTGCGATAGCTGCGGTGATGGGTGATACCGTCAATTACTCTATAGGCCGGAAAGTAGGACCGAAGGTATTCGGAGAGAGAGATCACGCTTCTTCAAGAAGGAATATCTCGAACAGACTCACTCATTCTATGTACGTCACGGTGGCAAGACGATAATCATTGCCCGGTTCGTCCCCATCATCAGAACCTTTGCTCCCTTTGTCGCGGGCATCGGTTCAATGCCTTACCGGAAGTTCCTTTGCTATAACGTGATCGGAGGTATCGCCTGGGTCGCCGGTTTCGCGCTCGCGGGATTCTTTTTCGGCAATATTCCCGTGGTAAAGCAGCAATTAGGCGTCGTTATCCTTGCCATCATTATCATTTCCGTCGTGCCGGCGGTTATCGGATTCCTCCGGCGCAACCGGGGCCAAGCCGTGTAACAAGCCCACTTTGGGGGTCCACTATCGGGATATCTGCGTTGATAGCAGGAGAAGCGTTCAGAGGGTCGAGTTCTTTTGTCTTGTAAGAAAAGGCAGACGAACATTACTGTAATGATCAACTATCCAGTATAAGCCGTGATCGTGCATTTCTGGAAGTTTTCCGTAATCGTGCGCTCAACGCGTACGCCCATGAAGCGTCACCTCGATGACCCCCTGAGGTTCAACAACTATGGACAAGCTATTTCAAGAAACCCGACCCCAAATCATGCCTAATGGCGCCCTTCCACCGCCGCTTTTGCAGCAGCCGCTTTCGCGAGCAACTTCTGAGCTTGATGATCTCCACCCGCGGCTTCCTTGGCAGTTTGGGCGGGAGTCTCTGTGGCTTCCTGGAGCGCCGTGAGCGCTGCCTGGGCGCTGCTGCTTATCTGGACGGTGTCCGTGGTGGTGGCGGGCTGCGGTTTTGATTGAGTCGGCTTTTGATTCACTGGCGTGGGTTGGACCACAGGCTGGGTTTGGGCTGCGCTCGTCACACCATTAATCATTTTGAGCCTCCTTGGTTTGGCTTTGATAAGCCTGTCTGGCTTCTTGTTTATCGGAAGAAAAATCTAAAACTTAAGGAAAGAGGGGCCGGCTTCGACACGTGCAGGCATGTTCTCCCCCTATCATACTCGTAACCCCCTGATTTTGCGTGGATCATTCCGATAAAACGCGAAAATCCATAGAGACGAGAATTTGATAGCGGGAGCATCTGATAGTAGCTACCCCTTTCTGACTTGGCTATCCAATCCGCACGGTGAGCATGGATATCGATCCTCCGTCAAAGCCCTCCACGGGGAAACCGATGTGCTCGCCCTCTCTCCTGAGCGCGAGCACATAGAGCAAAGGCAGGTAATGGTCCGGTGTGGGGGCGGATAATAGCGCATCGCAACCCAATTCCTCATAATGGATGAGGGTCTCGTCCCTCCCCGCGAGAAGAAGTCGCCTCACCTCTTGCTCGAATCCGGCCGCCCACTCGAAGACCTCTGCCTCGGGTTCTCCCCATGCATAGGTCATGAGGTTATGGACAAGATTACCGGTTCCCATGACAAGGACCCCTTCGTCGCGGAGGGCCGCGAGCCGTTTCCCGACTGCATAGTGAAAAGAGGGTGGCTTCGTTGCGTCTATGCTGAGCTGGACTACCGGGATATCGGCTTTTGGAAACGCGTGACAGAGTACCGACCAGGTCCCGTGATCGATGCCCCACTGCTCATCCAGGCCGACAGAACCTGGTGGGAAGAGGCCCTGAACCCTGGCCGCGAGGCCACTGCTCCCCGGCGCGGGGTAAAGTACTTCATAGAGTTCTTTCGGGAAACCGCCGAAGTCGTGGATCGTCTCAGGGTGAGGCATAGCCGTGACGAGAGTAGAAGAAATGTACCAGTGGGCAGAGACCGACAGTATGGCTTTCGGTCTCGGGATCTCCGCGCCGATCGCAGCCCAACCATCGGTCCAGGCATTGTGATCGAGTGCGTTCATGGGATTGCCATGTCCGAAGAAAACAGTAGGCATAGGTTTTGCCGCGTTCATCACAATAGGACCCCTATATCAGCCGAATACTTTTCGCATTGCGTTAAGTTTGGGCGCCATGACGTCCTTAAGCGGTGCGCCCCGATGGACAGACAAAGAGACAGCTTCGATCACTGCCCTATGCCGATTTGTTTCATGAACGTCGCGTTGTCCCAGAACAGCCATTCTTCTATCATGACGCCTTCCTTCCAGTGCCCTATGGTCACATGGGAATGGAATACTGTTTCCCGGTGGGCTGGATAGACTTGCCGTCGCCGATGGGCATGGGTTTGGAGAAAGTGCCGGTCATGACGCCAGTGACAGCGGTAAATTCACCTGAGCCGAATTTTACCGGGTGCACCTTTATGCTGGTATCCGGGGCATAGACGAACATCGCCTTGAGGTCCGCGATGTGCCTTTCGATGCCGTTTGTGTGATGGCCGTCGGGCCAGTTCACTATCACGTCTTTCGAATGGCTCTCATGCAGTCTCGTCCATTCCTGGTTGCTGAATACCACATAGTCCAGGGTGTCGAAGGTCTCCATGTTCTTTCCCACCGTCGCCCGGTCGTCCCTGTATCCCTGCAATTCTTTTTGCATCTCCGCTATCTTCGCCTGCATCTCAGGCGAGTAGCCTTTTTGATCGGGGTCCGCCGCAAATGCGTGGGGGGTCACCAGACCGAGAATGAGGACCGCTGCTATCAGACCCGTTGCAAGAACCAATTTTTTCAAACTCTCCTCCTCTTTTGATAGAGACAAGTTCCTGGCAGTATGGTAATCGCGCCTCCGAGGGAAAACAAGGCCGACTTCGAAGGGCGCCGGGTGCACTGCGATTCTTTTAGGCCAAGTCGAAGGCAGGTAGAAGAATTATTTCCTTATGAAATGTTCACCTTCCGGGCGACCGTCGGATTCACGAGGAGGCTGTTCCCGACAAGCGCGGAAGGACCGGATGAACCCGTCTTCCTATCTCCAGATGCGCTCGCGCTCGATCATCCTCCTCGTTTTTCTGGATGCCGCGTAGATGAACAGCCACGGGATCGTGATCATGAGGAACGTGGTGAGGACCACGAAGGATGCCGAGGTGAGAAGCACCGGCTTCACGCCCATGAGAAAGCGGTAGATCCTGTTGAGTGCCTGGTAGCTGACCTGTGGGTAGAACCAGAGGAGAAACCGGGAGACGCGACTCTCATTCAGTACCGAGGCGTAGAGGGTATTGTAGAAGACGAAGGCGATGACGATCTTCAGGGCCCCGGCCACCGTCAGCCCGGCCATGAGCCAGTTGATGGCTTTTTTCGAGAGCTTGCCTATATAGTACCTGCCAATGGAGGCAAGAATGAGGCTGTAGCCCATGGCGAAGCTGAGTGCCAGGGCCACGGCGAAGGCCTGGTCAAAGAGAGTGAATTCGTAGGAGCCGAAGATGGGGACGCACCTCTCGATGACGCCGACAAAAAAGGGCGTCAGGAGAATGCTCACAAGGCCGGAGATGAAGGCGCCCTTGAACCCCACTTCCGAGATCACGATCTTGCCCTTGAGGGTCAAAAGGTTCTCCGGGAGGTTGTTCCCATGCTTCTCGGCGAGGAAGTAGTTCTGCACGATGGAGACCACGTCGATGAAGCTCTTCGGCCGAATTGAGCCGCCGATCCCTATCGGCGTGATGTCGTTCGACTTATCGCCGTCTTTCTGGCTCATAAGCCCAGCACGAATTTCAGCATGCATCCGCCGTAGGCTATCGCGACGGAGAGGAAGAACAGCAGGACGCCCGCCACGATCCTCTGCCTGTAGACGCCAAGGAAGAAGGCGAGGAAAAGGGCGAACGAAGCGAAGAACTTCGCCCAGAAACCCTGGAGCACCGCCTGGAAAAGCACGCGCCACAAGGACATGTACTGGGCATGGGACATGTACGTGAGGGGGCTCAGGTAGTCGATGAAGTGGGCTGCCGTCATAGCGGGATGATCCCCTTGATGAGCGGCGGGCCGTTTCCTTTGATCGCTTCGAACTCGGCCCTGTTCTCGAAGGCGCTCGCCTTGACCGGAACGAGGAACGCCCTCTTGGGCTTTCCCTGTTCTATCTGGATCTCGTATCGGCGGGTCGTATAGGCTTTTCCCAGTTCGGACGTGAGTACATCCGATTTCCTCAAGCTCTCGATGATCCTTCGCAGGGCCCTGTCCTTGTCCGTATCTCTTAGCAGCGTAATGTCGATAATGCTTCTCTCGGCCGCCATGGCGCCCGCCGTTTCGTAGAGGAACGTCGGATCGCAGTAGACTGCGTCATCGACGGAGAAGGCCCGGAAGGCGTTCCCAGTCTGCGTCACGTTGACGGTCGCGCCGACCCTGCGGAGGAACTCCTTGCAGTCGAACCACTCTTCCCAAGCGAGGGAGGCACGCTTCTCGGCCTGTTCGATCTCCATTTGCCGGGCTTTCCCGTCCGCTTCCTTGAGCAACTCGGATAACCGGTCGGTCGCCGATTGATGGTGTTCGCCTATGGCTTTGACGACCATCTTGAGCCAGTGGGCGTCTTTGTCTTTTTCGAATATATCTTCTACGATGGAGACGCTCGTCAGGGGGTGGTCCGCCTTCACGTATTTGCCCTGGCTTCTCAGTTCGGGTACCTTCCCCAAGTCGTGGCCGAGGGCAGCTATGATAACGACAGGGATGTATCCTACCGGGTCATCATAGGCGTCCATGAGAAGCCGGAGGGCGATGCGGACGACGTTGAAGGTGTGGTCCCGGAGGGTGACCTTTGAGAGGATCTCGCCTACGCGGGTTGTCACTTTTTTCTCCGAATCGGCGATCGTATCGACGACCGAGGGGCAATCCCCGTACCGCTCGAGAAGTTCCATCATTTTATTGATCCCCTCCAGCATGCCCGAGAGGCTTTCCTTGTGGGGTTCGATCACCTCGCCGTAGAACGCCTGGACCATCATAAGGGCCTTGTCGCTCGCGGGCCGGTCTCCCGCGACGCCCGCGTCTTCGCCGGGCGGCGACGAAAGAGCCGTCTCTTCCGGTCCCGATACTGCCTTCGCAGTTTCTTTGACAACGGCGGCCGGTTTGAATGAGCTGTTGTATTTGATCCAAATGGGACAGAGGTCATCGAGAGACAAGACGATCTTCTCACCCTGACGGTCCTTTTCGCGGAGAATTGCGATTATCGTCCTTACCGTCTCGAACATGGTCCGCCTTATTTGGTGGCCGAGAGCCTGCTTATCTTGTCCAAGACGACATCCGACTGTGCTTCCGAGAGATCAAAGACGGAAGTCTTCCCCTGGATTGTCTGTTCCGGTCCCTTTCCGTCCCTCTTTTTGAAAGAGGACAGCTCGAACAGGAGGTCAGCTGCTTTTCTGTTGCGTTTCTTTGCCGCTGTTTCCAGGAAATAGAGTAGCTTGTCCTGCTGCGGCGTGCTCACCTCTATTGTGAGAAGTTCTTTCTCCATGAGGCGGAATAACCTACGATTGATGAAATCGAGTCTGGCTAGATGCATGAGGAACCCGACATTCTTGCTTATGGTGATGGATTCGATCTTCCCTACGAGGTGGAACGTATCGAGCCTGATGGTTTTCGTCTTGCCCTTGTATTGTTCCAATTCATCGAGAAGAGCCATAGCGCCCGACAATTCGATCTTGACGGAAATAGTCTTCCGGTTCACCGCGTAGCCGACTATCCTTCCGCTGCCTTTCACGAGGTGAACCCCTCCGGAAGCGCCTCCGGCGCGACGTCGTCCCTGTCCAGTATGACAGGCCGCAGCCTCCCGAAGACAATCACGTCTACTTCTGCCCTGCCGTCCGCAAGGCGACGGACCACTCCACGAAAATCCTGGTACTCCCCGGAGAGAATACGGACTATGCACCCCGCCTCCATGCTGGACTTCGGAAAGACGGTTTCGCTCAGCCCCAGGAATCTCCCCACTTCGTCGTCTTCTATAGGGGAGACGTTCAGAATGTAACCGGAGATGGAATCCAGATAGCGCAGCTCCTCCGACTTCGGGTCGTAGGTGACGACGTACTCGCCGATGAGGGCTTTCTTCGCCGCCACCCCGTGGAGGCCGAAAACCTCCACCACTCGTTTTTCTTTGCCCTTTACCACATGCAAAAGGTAAGGCATCTGATCCCTCCAGGGCGGTCATTGTGGTGCCCGTACCTTAGATATTACTTCTCATAACGAAGCGAGGTGTTAAGAATTGGGGGTTTTGGCAGCCGTCGCAATACCCTGGTAGATAGACGTACCCCCGCAGCAACGAGGTTCAAGCCCCAATCGCCACCCGGTGCACCCGAATAGAGACGATCCGTGCCCGAGAAAATGGTTTATCCAGTTGCGGCCTTCACCTGCAAGTCCTCACGTCCGATCGAGCCTATGCCTTCTATCAGTAGAGTAGACTATGGGCGCCGTGCGGTCTCTCAACCACCGGTCTCCCGTAGCCCCTCACCGAACCGGACGTACACCTTTTGTTATGTATCCGGCTCTCCAGAGGCCACGGCACATCTCAGCTACACCGCTGAGAACGTCTTTCTACACGCTGGGGATGAGACCATGATGGCCCTTGCTCTGTGTCCACAGTATTCCCCCGGCTTCAAGACGCCTCGGCCTCCTACCCCCCTTCGCCATGTGGACGGCTTTCCCGTCCTCAGACTAATACGAGGGCTCCGCCCCACATCATATCCTTCCCCGGTCTCCACGGATAGCCTGCTTTTGCAGGCGGACACGATGTGGTTCCCATGTTCCCGTTCTCAACCCTTGGATGGTTAGGTGCCTGCTTTATCCCTGGCGGTCCAGGAGAGAGACAAGAAGGAGTAAGTCCCTCCCAGATACGGGTTTATTCGTACCTCCCAGGCGGGGCGGTAAAACCCACCCGGATCGCGCCGCACATTACCCTCCCGCGCCATCACACTGCTAAGGGAGGTCTTTCATAAATACAGAGGCTTCCATGACAGATTCGTTGACTCACCATACATCCTGTGGTAGCCCGGCCTCACGGTGACGGCCGTAATCCGGTACATCTCAGTCCGCTCTGCTGATGATAACCCAACCGGTGGAACCCGGTCGAGCTTTGCGGACCCCTTCTGTCCGATCTCCTCATCGATCCAGGGCACTCTTGTGCCGGTCGAGAACGAGCAAGTAATGCATGTATATGAAATGCACCACGTCATAGCGCACTTACCGGTGAAAGAAGAGAGGGGCGCCTTCAGTGGATCGGCAAGTGAAAGAAGCGAAGACGTCCTCCATCGGATTCCCCGGGGAACGAAACGTTGAACCTTCTTGGACGCTATTTTCTCGAGACAACGGTTATAAGGACGTTACTAAGCGGACGAGCTCTTTGAATGATTCGTCAATCTTGGCAAGTTTCTCGATATCCACGGTGGAGAATAAAAGTGTAAGATTTCGATCATAAGCATTCGACCGGCTGCGTAACCTAAGAACTCTGTGATAAAACTACCCGAAGGGGGGTAGTTGAAACGACGTGAGTGATTGTCTGGGATCGGAGACGGCTAATCCGGGATAGGACAGCTTCTGTGAAGGTGCAGTTCGTCTCCTATACCCGCATGCGAAGCCTATTAGCATTCGATCAGGTATCATGGCAGAGTTCAAAGGCGACGGTTGTGACGATCGTCGCGATTTCGTCGTTCAGACCGACCGACTTGAGGTAGTTATGCACCTCAACCCTTGACTTCCCCCCCCTCACCAGTGATGTGGCGTACTTCCGGACAAGATCATCTGGGGCACCGATGATCCTTCGCTTCATTTTCAGACTGCCTTCGCAGTCCGCGGGTTCCGGGACTTTCAGATGCCGAAAGAATTGCAGGAGAAGTACGGGTACATTGAAGTGACGGATGAAGATAAGCGGAAGATTTTCGGCTTAAACCTGGCAGGGTTACTCGGTATCGACACGAGCAAAAGAAGGGCGAAGGGCTTGTGAGCGGACTACTGAGAGGCTGACGAGCACCAGCGTCTTGACAAGCCGCAGTCCGCTTCGGCGGAACTGTATTCTCTATTCTATGAGGGAGAGGCAATAGATCTTCACCGGGCGGGAGAGGCAGATCGTCATCGTCCACAACCTTTGCCTCAACCGGTAAACCAGGGGTATGCCGGGCGCGGGAGATTGGGAGGCGGCACTTGGCGTAGTGAAGTTTCTTGCGGTGAGGGATTGCCTCGCCCACCTTCTCTACCTGGAGGCCAAGGGCAAAGTGCACAAGAAAATACGGAAGCAAAGATGGGTCTATTCTCTCGCACAGGAGACCGACCCTTTAGAAACTCTGACAGGAACCGATGCCAGCAGATTGGAGGAGAATAATGAAAAGCGCGTTATGGAAGCCATCTGAAAAAAGAGTCGAAACCGCCAACATCACCCGTTTCATGAAGTTCGTCAACGAAAGACACGGCACGGCCTTTGCCAATTACTTCGACCTCTACCAGTGGTCCGTCGACAGCATTCCCGACTTCTGGGCGGCCGTCTGGGATTTCCTCGACATCAAAGCCTCCAAAAAGTACGATAAGGTGGTGGAGGATCTCACGAAGTTCCCCGGAACGAACTGGTTCCCCGGGGCGGAGCTGAACTTTGCCGAGAACCTCCTCAGGTTCCGGGACAGGGAGACCGCCATCGTCTTCAAGGCAGAAACGAGACCGGCAGTACGCATCACCTATGAGGAGCTCTCTTCGAAGGTCGCCCGTCTCGCGAATGCCTTGAGGTCTCTGGGGGTAGACAGAAACGACCGGGTGGTGGGGTACATGCCCAACATCCCGGAGACGGCCATCGCCATGCTCGCCGCGACCAGCCTCGGCGCGACGTGGGCATCCTGCGGATCGGAGCTCGGCATGCAGGCGGTCATCGACCGGTTCAGCCAGATCTCTCCGAAAGTCCTCTTCACCGTGGACGGCTATCTCTACAAGAACAAGCCCTTCACCATGCTCCCCGACGTCAGGGCGGTGGTTGACGCCGTGCCGTCGATAGAGAAGGTGGTTGTCGTTCCTTACGCAAGCGAGGCGCCCGACATCAGCGACATCCGCAACGCGGTCCTCTTCGAGGACTTCCTCTCTTCCAACGAGGAGCTCACCTTCGAGCAGGTACCCGCGAGCCATCCCCTCTACATCATGTTCTCCTCAGGCACGACAGGCAAACCCAAGTGCATGGTCCAGAGCGTGGGAGGCATACTGGTCAACCAGTTGAAGGAGCTGATCATCCACGCCGACCTGAAGCAGGGATGACAAGGTCCTCTACATGACCGCCCCTTCGTGGATGATGTGGAACTGGCTCATGGCCGTCCTCGGCGTGGGGGCAGCAGCGGTCCTCTTCGACGGCAACCCGGGCTATCCCGACATGGGGACCATGTGGCGGCTCGTGGACGAGGAGCAGATCACCTTCTTCGGGACAAGCGCTACCTACATCAATCTTCTGAAGGCCCAGAACTACAGACCAAAAGACCTTTTCAGCCTCTCTTCCCTCAAGTCCATCGGCCAGACCGGCTCTCCCTTATCCCCGGAGGGGTTCGAGTACGTGTACAGCGCCATCAAGGGGGACGTCCATTTCAACTCCCTGGCCGGGGGCACGGATATCAACGGCTGCTTCTGCATGGGTACCCCAACCCTCCCTGTCTATGCAGGAGAGCTTCAGGGTCCGGCCCTCGGCATGAAGGTGAAGGCATACGATGAGAAAGGAAAACCTGTGTACGATCAACAGGGAGAGCTCGTCTGCGAAGCCCCTGCCCCTTCCATGCCCCTCTACTTCTGGAACGACCCCGACTTGTCACGGTACAGAGACGCCTATTTCACCGTCTACCCCAACATATGGCGTCACGGGGACTATGTGACCTTCTACAGCGACACCGGAGGCGTCACCTTCTTCGGCAGGTCGGACGCCATACTCAAGCCCTCGGGCGTCCGCATCGGCACGGCCGAGATCTACAACATCGTGGACAAGTTCGATGAGATCGCCGACAGCGCCGCCATAGGACAGAACTGGGATGGGGATCAGAGGGTGCTCCTCTTCGTCAAGCTTGCGCCGGGGGCGGCGCTCTCGGACGAGCTTAAAACGCGGATCAAGAACGCCTTAAGGGACAAGGCCTCGCCCCGTCACGTCCCTGCCCTCATCATCGAAGTGCCCGACATCCCTTACACCTTCAGCTCAAAGAAGGTGGAGAGCGCCATTACCAATATCGTCAACGGCAGGCCGGTGACAAACAGGGATGCCCTCGTCAATCCGGAGAGTTTGGAGTATTTCGAGCGCTTAAAGCTGGGGTCAAGGATGTAAGGATGGGCCAGGTATTAAGAGAAAGTCTTCTCCAATGTGACGTGCTGACAGTTTGCAAAGGAGGAGGTTTCGATGAATGATTTTAAGAGTCCAAATCCCATCAAGTGGGATCGCAACTTCCATGGGTGGTGTAATACCGAAATGCAGAAAGAAGGCGCTTTAAGGGCAGCTTAGGAAACAATTGAGACCGGTGCTCATGGAACTGGCTAAGCAGAAGGAAAGCGAGATGGAAGGGCGACTCGTAGGGGATCATGTCCAGGTGCTCATATCGGTCCCACCGAATTGTGCGGTCGCCCAGGTGATTGGATTGATTTCTTTCGCGATAGGGCATTTAGTCCCTTTTCGTCAACAGCCGAAATGCTCTCGCACAAAAGCAAGGAGATAATCGCCGGAACGTCGAGAACCGCGAGTAGCATCGCGGGTTAGATTGCGGTGGAATAGAAACGCTATTTTCATGGAGGGGTGGAATGATCGATTTGACGCCCGAACAACAAGACATCAAGCAAGCGGCACGGGAGTTCGCAGAGAAAGAGTTCAAAGATATTGCGCGCGAACTGGACGACAACGAACGGTTCGACGACCGGCTCTGGCAGAAGGCAGGGGAGCTTGGGTTCCTGGGGGTTTTTATAGAAGAAAAATACGGAGGGGCGGGGCTCGGCCACTTTGAACAGTGTCTGATCTCAGAGGAGTTCGCCCGGGTGGATACGGGTATTGCCCAGGTCATGGTAGCCGCCTATTTCGGTACTCAGTTGATAACGCTGTTCGGCACGGAGGAGCAGAAGCTCAAATACCTTCCGCCCGTATGCGCAGGTGAGTGGAGATGTGGTATGGCGTCTACAGAGCCCGATGCGGGAAGCGACGTGGCAGGCATTACAACGACCGCCGTAAGGGACGGAGACGAGTACGTGATCTCCGGCAACAAGATGTTTATCACGAACGCCAACGTAGGTAAATACCTCGTGACACTCTGTGTCACGGATCCGAAGAATCCGAAGAAACACGACAGGTTGAGCACAATCATCGTGGAAACGGACCGCCCTGGGTACGAGGCGAGCAAGCTCCACGGAAAACTGTCGATCAGGTGCTCGGATACGGGGGAGGTGGCATTCAAGGACGTGCGGGTGCCGAAGGAAAACCTCGTGGGAGTGGAAGGAAAAGGGTTTTACCAGTTGATGCACTTCTTCAATCGGGCCCGTATCGACGTAGCGGGCCTCGGCGTAGGCACTGCCCAGGGGGCCCTCGAAAAGGCAATAGACCATGTGAAGAAGAGAAAAGCCTTCGGCGGCCCTCTCGCAGGGCTTCAGATCGTGCAGGCAAAGATCGCGGATATGGCCACCAGTGTAGAGTTGGGAAGAAGCCTTCTCTACAGGGCCGCGAAAGCTGCCGACAGAGGCGATATCGATCCGGCCCTCATCGCCATGGCGAAGTGGTACACCTGTGAAATGGCGGTGAGGGTGGCCGACGAGGCGATCCAGTTGCATGGGGGGTACGGCATTCTGAAGGAGTATGATGTGGAGCACTACTGGAGGGACGCGAAGGTACTCGAGATCTTCGAGGGCACAAAGGAAGTCGAGAAAGTGCTCATCGGCAGGCACCTGCTGGGGAGATTCTGACAAAAGAGGTTGCCGGGGTGTCCCTGCTCTCGATGCAGCCAAGATCTTAAGACGACGTAGAACTTATATGACAAGCGTGAGCCCGAGTAGGGTGTTGACCTGTATCCAGTGCGGAAATTGCTGCCATAAAGAAAAAGTTCAGGAAATAGGTCTCCTTCATGCGGGGCAGGGGCAGGGCCGGCTATGGCTCTGCCTTTCTCATTTGCTGCCCTGGCGATTGCCAGTTCAAGTCTTGTAGTCTTCTTTGAAAGGACATCTCATTTCTTTCAGGAAGTGAACCTCCGGCGCTTCTGTCCAGCCAAAGGTGTAGATTACATCCCTGGCGCCCCGGCCATCAGAAGAGACCACTTTACTGGGCGAGAGACGATCTGGTGGACGGGCTGCGTCTGGCTGCAAAAGGTGATATCTCTTCCGCACAACCGTTCCTATGAAGGGTCCCTGCGATTGTATCGCCCCTGACCGTACCCCTCAGTGTGACGGCAAACCCACGGCCCCCGCTGTCCGTGTCGCTGAAGATAAACGTCTCCCCCTTCATGGCGCTATCCCTCAGCTGGAACACCTCCTGTCCGACGAAGACCGCGCCCGATACCTTCTGAAATTCCTGGCTGATCCTCATGCGGAGAGGCAGTTGTCCTTCCCCGGTCTCGATGCTGCCCTCCCAGACGCCGCTCACGTTCGCGGGAGCGATCCAGAGATAGATGTAGGCGTCCGTCCTTTGGACAACCTCGTCCGGTTGCCACCGCCCCATGTCGTGAGAGTACGATACTATCCTGGTCCCTGGTTTCAGCTCGCCCAGGAGCTTTGGCCGCAGCCTCAGGTTCACGTCGGGGAAGAGGAAGAGGAAGAGGACCGTCGCATCGCCGATGTCCGCCGCGAACAAGTTCCTATTGACAAATTGAGTCAGGCCGCCGACACCCGCCCGAAGGGCATTTTCACTGCTTTCCGTGATTCTTCGCGAATCGAGGTCGACCCCTATGCCTCGGGCACCGGTCTTTGCCGCCGCAGCGATCACGATCCTGCCGTCGCCGCACCCGAGGTCATAGACAAGGTCCGTCTCACGGACTTGTGCCAGGGCGATCATCTCGTCTACCACATCCAGAGGGCTCGGTTCCCAATCCACATCGGGGCCGGCCTTTCTGAAAACCGTGGGGTAGAGGAAACGCCTGATCCTAAAACGACTTTCATGCTCCATGTCCGGCTACGCCTTCTCCTGCTCTCTCGCTCTGATAATGATTACCGCCCGCATCCTTTTACGTCAAGGAGAATTCATTAGATGCGGGCTACAGGAAGAAGCAGGTAAGCCTCCCGTCATCAACTGCAGCTACGACTTTATACCGACTGCCATAGGCGGAGTGGCCCTGCTTCGCACCGTTCCGAATTTGAACCCTGCTTAACTACGCTTTCTGTTCCATTGCTCGTCAGCGCCCCAAAAGGGAGGCTCGAAGTAATATACCTTCAGACTCCATTCCGTCAAGAGGAGGTATATTCTTGCGAGTCAAACTTTATATGTTCTCGGTTATCGCTGTGGTCGTCTTTATCCTCGTTTGCCCCACAACCGGGCGGACCACCTGTTCGGCAAACTTCTTCAACCCGATCACCGATATCTGTTGGGATTGCATATTCCCCGTCGCCATCGGCGGCATCACCATCTTCGGCTCGGACATCGACTCTCCGTCCGATGATATATCGAGCCCCATCTGTCTCTGCGGGACGACGATAGGGCTCAGTGCGTCCTTCTGGGAGCCCGCGAGGATCATCGAGACCGTGAAGGACCCCTGGTGCTTCAACCTGATCGGCGCGGACCTGGGAGGCAACGGGTTTCTCGGGGGCGACACGCAAAAGACTACCAAGGCGTCCAAGAGCATGTTTGCGCAGGCCCACTACTACATGCTCAACGTGTGGTCCCTTCTGGATCTCTTCCTTGATCTGCCGTGCCTTGAGAACACCGGCTTCGACGTCGGGCTATATCACCGAGGTCGACCCGCTCTGGAACGACGATCTCCTCGCCTTCCTTCTCAACCCCGAGGCCCTGCTCTTTGGCAACCCTGTGCTCCAGTTCTCCTGCATCGCGGACAGCGTCGCGGCAAACGCCGGCTTGCCCCTCGATGTCCTCTTCTGGTGCATGGGATCGTGGGGGTCAGCCTATCCCCTCACCGGGCATAAGGGCAACGACTCCATCGTCGAGGACAACGCGGCCCTGGCGAGCAGGCTGATCTACAAGCTCGTCCGCGAGTACACGCTCCTCGACACCGCCACCAATGTCTGCGGGGCAACCATGTGGCCCATCTGGACGAAGAGCCACTACCGCCTCCAGATCATGAGGCCCGTCAGGGACTATACGTGCCAGCCCATCGGACGGAGCGGGCTCATATGGGCATCCGGCAAGAACCCCCCGTATTCGGCAGGCGGCAATGCCTCAGACAATTTCGACTGGGTGCTCGTGAGGAAGACACTTATGCTGTGTAGGATATTCACTCTAATAACGGTCTTGGTGCTCTCATCGCTCTGCGCCTTCGCGGGCGACCTATCCACCGACGAGGTCTCCGGCCTCCAGGAGAAGGCGAAGAAGGACGCTTCCGGCATGGTCCTTCCCCAAAATGACTACGAGGCCATCGGGAGGCAGAAAGCGGAAGAGGCCTATAGGGTCTATCAGTCCGAGGAGTTCCAGAAGAAGATCGCCCTCGAGAGGGAGCGCATTCAAAAGGAGGTCTTCGGGCGTGAGCCGTACTACAAGGACAGCAAAAAGGGCAGCTCAACGGGAGGGCTCGGAGCCAACGAGCGGATCTACGTCTTTCTCTCCTCGTCGATACCCACGGAGACCCTTCGCCGCTACACGAGCGCGGCAGGCGCTCTCGGCGACCGGAACGTGAGGTTCGTCATGCGGGGGTTCATCGGCGGGGCGAAATACGTAAAGCCGACCCTGCGCTTCGTCAGGGACCTCCTTCTCGAAGACCCGGGCTGTGACCCTTTAAAGAGCACGTGCCGGACCTATGACACTGCGGTGATCATCGATCCCATGCTCTTCGAACGCTACCATATCACCCGGGTCCCCGCGTTCGTCTATGCGACGGTGAGCAATCTTCGGGACCCGGAGAAGAGCGAGGGTCTCGAAAGTAATATCAATATACGCGCGTTTCAGACGGTTCATGGGGACGTCAATTTCGAGTACGTGCTCGATGCTTTCGAAAAGGAGACCCACAGCGCCGGAGTGAGCGCGCTGCTCGCGGGCTTGAGGAAGGGCTTCTATCAACACTAGGTCCTGCCGCGCTTATCGCGGCAGGACCGGGGAGGTATGCGTGGAAGGTACGGAAGCGACAGCAATAGAAGGCAAGCGCGAACCCCTCGCCAAGGCGCGGCCGGGAATCACGAAGACCTATGCGGCGGTCCTCGTCATCGTCGTAAGCATGATGAGCTCGATCGCCACTGTAGCCGCTTACGACCGCTGGTTCGCGCAAAAGGTAGTGGCTGTGAACGTAAGCGGGTTTCTCCAGCAGCAGAGGGACCTGGTCCTCGCGAAGAAGATCACCATGGATGACTTCAAGGGCAACCTCGAACGGTACATCGCGGCCCTGAAGAGCCAGCCCAAGAACAAGGTACTCATACTGGAGGACGTCATTGCATCGAAAAACCTTGAAAAAGTGTCTTACTGAGTTCGTCCGGGACAGAAATAAACTCGCCGTCTACCTCGCGGCCGTCTCGGCCCTCGTCTTCGGACTGCTCCTTCCCGGGAGGATCGTGGTGGCGATAAGCCCCTCTCTGGATCACCGCTTATTCGTCGTTACGAAGAGCTTCACTCCCGATGAGATCAGGAAGGATGACTACGTCGTATTCACCGTCCGGTCGCACTACATAAAGAATGGAAAGCCCTCTACACTCCTCAAGAAGGTGTCGTGCGTTACAGGCGAGAAGCTCGAAACGAGGGCCCGCGAGTATTACTGCTCACGGCGTTTACCTGGGAACGGCGAAATGGTATTCCTTCAAGGGGGAGCCCGTCGATTCCTTCATCTATTCGGGGACCCTGCCCGAGGGGAAGCTCTTCGTCACGGGCCGTCATGTGGACAGCTTCGATTCGAGGTACCTCGGCTTCATAGAAAGGAGAAACGTTGAAGGCATTGCCCGTCCTCTTCTGTAGCCTCGTTCTGTTCGGAACGGCCGCCTTCGCGAAGGAAGCCCTTCTCCCGGAACCGGTCCCTTACTACAAGGACTACAAGAGGGGCTGGTTTTGGTATGAGCAGCAAAAGGCGCCGGAGAAGCCGAAGGAAGAGCCGGAGCAGAAACACCGCGTCCCTTCTTTGAAAGACTATACGGTGGATCAGCTCCGGGACATGTACCCCGACGACTTCCAGGCGCTCCTCACGGACTTCCAGAAGAAGGCGGTCTGGAGGCCCACGCCGGAGAACGTCGAGGAGTACTACTACGTCCAGGACATCGCGAGAAGGAAGGCCCTGGCCTTCACGAACGTCGCGGGGTACGTGATGCAGAAGGACCCGGAGCTTTCGGTCGACAAGGACTATCCCACCGTCATCCCCGGACAGAACGCCCTGGTCCGCTCCAGGCAAGGAGAGGTGAAGGAGAGGATCATGCGGGCAAGGGGAGATTACGGTCTCCTCTTCTTCTACTCGCCCACCTGCGAGTACTGCATGGAGCAGGAGAAGATCATGGGGTTCTTCGAGAAAGAGTATGGCTGGGAGATCAAGCGGATCGACTTCACGCAGGAGAAGGCCCTCGCGCATATGTTCGGCGTCACCATCGTCCCGACCATTCTCCTGGTGTACAGGGGAAGCACGGAGGCCATACCCGTCTCCGCCGGGGTCATCTCCTTATCCGAGATGGAGGACAAGGTCTACCGGGGCATAAGGCTTCTTTCAGGTGAGATCACGCCCGAGGAGTACAGCATCTATGAGTTCCAGAAAGGAGGGGCCTTCGACGTGACGGCCCCCGCCATGAAAAAAGGAGGAAGGTAATGAAACGGATAGCGGTGCTCTCTATGCTGCTTTTGGCCGTGATCAGCGTTCTTCGACACAACCGCCCGGGCGGGCTTCATCGACGACTGGCTTCAGCAGAAGACCGAGACAAGCCCCGGATACTTCGAAGGCGAAAAGCGCGGGTACGCGACGGGCGGCTCGATCTCCGCCCGGTGGGGGATGACCAACGACCACCTCTTTTCCGTGGAACCACCCAGGTTCAAGGTGGGGTGCGGGGGCATCGACCTCTTCATGGGAGGCTTTTCCTTCTTGAACGTGAATTACCTCGTGCAGAAGTTCCAGAAGATCCTCCAGGCCGCCCCCGCCATGGCCTTCGACCTCGCCCTGAGCACGCTCTGCCAGCAGTGCTCTAACATCATGAAAGGTCTCGAGGCGCTCGCGAACGATCTCAACCACCTCCAGATGAACGAGTGCCACGACGCGAAGGTGCTCGCGGCGCAGATCGTGTCGCCCTTCACGGACAATCCGAAGATCGAGGCCGAGGCGCAGCAGAACTACTCCCTCGTGACGGGGATACAGAACATGTACACCGATATCCAGAAGCAGGTCCTGTCGAACAACGGGCAGCCCTCGCTATCGAACGAATCGGGGATGTATAGCGGCTGCCCCGCCGACATCGTCAACCTCTTCATGACCCAGGGGCAAAGCGTCTTCTCCGCCGTGGCCGCGAACAGGGGAATACCCACGAGCCACGTGGAGCTCGTGAGGGGTCTCGTCGGTGACCTCCAGTTCGATCCCATTACCGACTCGTCGGGCAACACGACCTTTCATCTGACGCAGGTGATCCCCTGCCAGGAGAACAGCGCCTACGGGCTCGACAGCCTTTTGGACGGCAGCGCCTACGTGAGGCCCTTATCGGCTCCCGACGCCGCGTGCGTCCCCATTTCGGATACGAACGCCAACCTGATCCAGTGGGCCCAAAACCGCGTCGACAGCGTCTACCAGAACCTCCTCACCCAGGGGACCCTCTCAAGCGACGACCAGGCCTTCATCAACACGGTCCCCCTCGTCTATCACAACCTCGCTTTACGCCGTCGCCACGAAGCAGGGGCCGGAGGTCGAGTTCGATCTCGCCGAGTTCGCCGCGAGGGCCTATGCCCTTTCCCTGGTCAAGGACCTCTATACCGAGGCGATGTACAACATCCGCCTCGCCCAGACGGCCCTGAAGAAACAGGCCAACAGCCCCAAGTCGAACTGCCAGATCTCGTCCATCTCGCTCGACGTGGGGTATCTCAAGGAACTCGACGGCCGCATCAGGCAGATGGTCTCCATCCTTCAGGAGGACTACAAGAAGTATCTCACGGAGCATGAGGCCCTCTTCGCGGTGAGCCAGCGCTACGCCGACTTCATGAGCACGTCCAGGGACAAGCTCTCCAAGTCGTACTCGAAGAGCTTCGTGAACCGCGTGCATGGCGAAGATGTAGCCATGAAAAGACTCCTTGCCGTCCTTTCCTTCCTCACGGTCTCCCTGGCCGCCAAGGCGGCCTTCGCCCTGGACATGGAGTACTACACCTACGGCGGCTTCGAGCAGATCGTCGGCGCCTTCACCAAGATAGCGCTCATCTTCTCGGACAGCGGGTTCAAGGCGGCCATTGGTCGTCGCCATGGTGGTGGGCATCCTCTTCGGGGGCATCGCCCTGGTCATGAGGGCGGTGGGAGGGAGGTTCTCCACGCTGTCGTGGGGAGTCCCCCTCATGGCGGGGTATCTGGTCTACGCCGCCATGATCGTCCCCCAGGGGAATCTCTATATCTACGATCCCGTGGCCAACAGGAACCAGGCGGTGGGAGGCATACCGGACGGGATCGTCTTCATCGCGGGCACGATGAACGAGATCGAGCGGTTCGTGGTCAATACCATCTATACCACCTCGACCGACCCCATGTCGTACCAGAACATGGCGGGAGGCAGGGCGTTCAACCTCATGTACGACATGGCCCAGGCAGGAGGGATCCAGGTGGACGCGGACATCGCTGCCTCCCTCAAGCAGTATACCAACGACTGCGTCCTCTTCGAGCTCCAGAGGCCGGGGACAACCCTCACCGTCAACGGCCTCGCGACGAGCACCGATTTCACGACGCAGTTCGCCCTGGCGGCCAGCCCCTCCGTCTACACCGTGGAGTACCCGGGGGACACGACCGCCTCCTGCCAGGCCGCGTGGGCCGTTCTGGTCTCGAAGCTCACGGGCGGCACGATGTTCACCAATGCCATAAAGGCCGCCTGCGCGAACGCCGGCTACGACGCGACGAACGCCCAGGAACTGACGCAGTGCACGGATACCCTCGCGGGGGTGGTCAATACCCTCGCCGGGGGGACAGGCTACGCCACATCCGACGTCTTCAAGCAGATGCTCATCGGGCAGACCATGAACGAGGTGCTCCTCGACAACAGCCCGAGCCTCGCCATGACCGTCCTCGCGAACAGGAACACGGGCTCGTCCCTCATAGGGGCGGGCATGGCCGCGAACGAATGGCTTCCCGTCTTCAAGGCGGTGATGACGGCGGTTGGCATCACCCTCATCCCCTTTCTCGTGATCTTCCTCCCCACGCCTCTGGCGAAGAAGGCGCTCTATCTCATATGCGGGATCTTCGTCTATATCACCGCGTGGGGCGTGATCGACGCCATCATCCACTCCATGGCGATGGACTACGCGATGACGACGCTCTCCGGGATCATCACCCAGGGCCAGCTCGGCATGCTCAGCCTCAACTTCTTCTCGACGGGACCGGCGCAGGTGCTCGCCGTGATGGGCGGCATGCGGTGGGGAGGAATGATGCTTGCCGGGGCCGTCTCCGCGGCATTTGTCGGCGCGGGAGGCTCAGTACTGGGGCAGATGGCGGGCTCTGTCGACCGGCATTGCCCAGCACGCGGGAAGCTCGGCGGGCATGACGGTGGGGACCCCGGAGGGGCTGGCGCGGCAGCTTTCCGCCACGGAGACGGCGCCCATCACGATCGCGAACTCGGCGAAGTACAGGTACTCGGACAGGGTCAACGCGGGCATGGCGCAGAAGTTCGGGGCCACGGAATCGGGCATGGAACTGGTCGACACATTCGGGGGTCGGAGGCGCGTCAGCCGTATACCGCCAGATGAACACGGGCAAGGCCGTGCGGTTCGGCGCGGGAGGCGCGGCGGCGGAGAGCATGGGCCTGCCGGCGGCGTATTCGGCGAACACCTTCGGGGCAGGCGCCCAGCTCGGCGAGGCGTCGAACCTGCAGACCATGTTCGGGAACGATGCTCAGTCTCTCGCGAACACGAGGACGGCGCCGCAGCAGGCGTTCAACGATACGGCGGCAGCGCGGGGAATGAAGCCGGAGGATCTCGCCTTGACGCTCGCCACCAAGGACGTCGTGGCGAACGCCGATACGATCATGAAATATGCCCAGGCCAGGGGCGGCATCAGTCCTCACCAGGCGGCGGGGGAACTCGGGGAGATAGCGGCGAGTCAGAATTACGTCAATGCGCAGTCCTACGATAAGGCGAGAGGGGTTACCGGCGAAGAGGGGCAGATCAGGACGAGGACCAACGAGAACCTCAATGAGGCGGCCAAGTTCGCGGTGCTCTCGAAGTTCGCGCAGGGCCTGGGACTCGCAAAAGACGATAACGACTTCAAGGCCATGTACGACTACCACAAGCATGCACCACGGCGAGGATTCTCTTACGTTGAGCAATCCGGGGGCGGTGAGCCTGCTCAATCAGCGCATGAAGGATATGGGGTATTCCACCCGTTTCAAGGCGGGCGACAGGATCAGGATGAACTTCGACGAGCAGGGGAACGTGGTATCCGCCTTCGCCGTCAGGGGCGCGAGCAGAGAAAGCAGCGACATTACCTCCGAGATAAAGGGATACGAGTCGAATTACCTGAACGTAGCCGGCAGACCACGGGCTTCAGGGGCGAGCACGGGTTCATGGATACCTCATACAACTATAAGAGGACGATAGGTACGGGCTTGGTCGAGATGGGCAGAGACACGGAAGGGAAGCCGATCTACGGCGCCGGTTTCAGGGAGGCCTATTTCGACAGGAAGACCGGAGAGCTTGCGGCGGAGACCTGGACGAACAAGAGGACGGGGCAATTCACCGGGGTCGAATACATAGACACCGGAAGAAAGGACCCCGAGACCGGCAGGTCGATCAAAGCGCCTCAATGGGTCACCGGCACGATGGAGCTCGACAAGAGCGGGTCCTATGTCGTGAAGGACTTTCGGTCCGTCAGCAACCAGGAAGTGGTGAGGGGCGATGGAAAGTTCGTCTCGGAGATGAAAGTCGATGCGGGCAGCGGTCTCAGGCTCTATGAGGTGGGCAGGGGAGGACAGGACATGGCGAGGGTGAACAAACTCGTGCTGGACGAACAGTCCGAGGCGAGATTCACGATTGGGGGCGGCGTTCTGGCTGATGACAAGTCGCAGGTGACGGCTTGGCAGGAGAGAATTCTCTGGGCAGGAGCAGGACTGGAGAAGGGCGTAGACATGTGCCGCGCAAGCCAGGGCGAATGTCGATGCGGTGTTCCAGAGTTCGGGAAGGACCGGAACAGGCTTCGGCGGCAGTCCCAACTTCCAAGGATATGGAGGAATTTGACGAATACTTCAGAAGGATGAACGAAGTGCGGAATCAAAAAGCGGCCCACAGTGCAGGGAACTACGGGGTGACACTGCCATCGCCGGCAAAACCGAAGGCCACTCTGAGGCCCAAGTCGGTAGAAACAAGATATCCGGACTAGACAGTAGCAAATAAGGGAGATCGGATGGAGCTTGTTCATAATTGTCTCAAGGTGCAGGGCGGCATCATTGTTCCGGTATACAATGTGGAACCGGAAGCAGTGAAGCGTTTGTCAGGAAGCAGCATCCTTATTTCTGTGAAGAGTTACGGGCTCGAGGTGCGCATTGATGAGATTGTTGTCCCCATCCCGGAGTTCATGCTGGAGTTTGTCATCGACAATAACACCATTACCTTCTACAGGGCGGACAATGCAGAATACCTGTGGGAGCCGCTTCTCTCGGTAGAGATTCCAAGAGATGATCTCATAGAGGCGAGGGGCGCCTACAAGTTCGTTCAGAGCGCGAATTCAGGGGAAAACAAAGAGACGGAGAGCGGCGGGTCTAGAACTGAGAACCGGACTATTCGTCCGTTTCGCGGTGCCAGACGTTGCACTTTAGGCGTTTCCATGCCGGGTTTGTTACTATATCCATCGACGCATCATCGTGATGACGATAGCCCGCCAATTCGTCGAAGACCCGCTAACAGCACAATGAGTCTCTCCCGTAAACATAAGACCAAGAACGAAGACGGCACCCAGATTTATTGAAAAAAGGGTTTCCATGTTGTAACGAAGGAGAAGCACCATCACGATGCTGAGAAGACCAAGAATCACCAAAAACGAGATTATCACGATTTTCGGTACGAGCTGGTATCGGGTTTTCCGGTCAAACCACATCCAGAGGCGATTTCTTCTCTTCTGCATGTCAAGGCCGTAGCGGTCCGCGTGGAAGATTTCGTCCGCTTTGCGCTTGTACTCGTCGCTGAGGCGGTCGAGCTTCTTGTCGAAGTCGGCGTTCAGTTTTTGGAACTCGTATTCGTTTGCCGGGTTCTTCATTGTCTACCGGTAATATTGTCGCTCTCATCGGTTTCCATGTCAACATTTTCGAGGAGGGCAACGCTTAGGTTCCTCCTGGCTGGCCACAAACGATCTCCCACATAGAGCCCTTGCCCTTCTGTGCACCGCTACCCCGCTATGCCCTGGTGACGAGCGGCTTTGTTACTGCTATATTACTCATCGAGGAAAGAGCAACACCTGGGCTGTATGAACGATGAGGATTACATCGAGAGGCCACGTGACGGGTCTCCACAAGATCGGGGGTGAACTGGGCTTTCGCCGGCGGGTGCAGTTAAAATGATGCCCGATGAATGGGTGTGCCCCACAACGCGGGATAAACCGAAGCGGCAAACTGCCCCCTTATGAAGAAAATGAAGGGAGGGCCGGCGTCCGGTTGAGTACTGATGAATCAGGACGACGAGCGGATCATTGGGGGGCCTCGCCATCAGCGACCGAGTGTCTCTCACTGCCTTCCTCATTGATTTTCGGGTTTCTCTCTTCAGTACTCCATTGCAGGAAGCTATACGTAACATATCCTGCTTTCTCTTTTGATATTATCTAGTTACGCATCATTTCCCATTATCACTTTTGTGCTGCACCTCTGTCAAGACAATTCGTTGCCTTCTTTGAGTTTGCGACCATCTTCCGTCGCCGCCGTAATGTGCAAATGTGGGAGGGCGGCACGGCTTTCCACATTTGCACATTTGGGGTTTCCTATTCATGCCAGGCCTCTCCCTCTTTCACGTCTGAGAGCTCGGAGCGCACGCCCTGGTTGTCGGTAGGGTTGAGCCAGAGCATACGGGTAAATAGTTTCTCTGTCTCCCTCAGGCGACCGAAGCGCCACATGCAGAGCCCGTAGCCGTGCAAACAACGAAGGAAGGGGCGGTTCTCTATAAACCCCCAGGGAAGGAGGCCGCCAAAGTCCTTGCCGAGGGAGAGATCCCCGATCTTCACTCCCATGTCATAGTGACGGACCGCCGTGTCGGGATCGCGGTCGAACGCGAGGTTTCCGAGGTGGGCGTGGGCGTCGAGGCAGCGGAGATCGGCGGCAAGGAGGTCCATAAGCTTGCGGTGCGCCTTCTTGTAGTCGCCCGCCTCTTTCAGGTCGACGGCTTCGAGAATAGGGTCTGTGTCGGGATCGTCGAAGTCCCAGCCGGGGAGGATCAGTTCCATCTTATAGACAGGTCTGGACCCTTTCTTAATGATGGGCCTCGCCCATGGCTCTATCGGCTCGTCTCCCCAGTAGTGGTCCTTGGGGTCCCACATTCCTTTCTCTTCCAGGACGAGGGGCCTGAGGCCCAGGGCGGGCATGTCGAGGCGCCAGGCCTTGATCGAGCCTGCGAGGTAGGGATGGCCCGCATAGCGCCACATTCTGTTTGGCATTACGGTAATGATCTCGCCCGGCACTCCCTCAAAGAACCCGGAGGGCCTGAGGGTAAGGACGCGGTCCGTTCCGAGGATCCGGCAGGAGACGGCGTTCCCCTTGACGGCAAGGGCGATGAGATCGACCTTCTTGCCCATGACGAGATCCTCTTCCTTCGCCTTTGGCTTCTTGCGCGGGGAGAGTTTCGGATAGGGATCGATGCCGAGCCACCTGCGGTAGGCGGCGATATAGTCGGCCCCTTTCGAGCCTTCCGGGAAGACGAGATCGCACGCGGAGATAGTATGCTCGGAGCCGTCCTCGCGGCGGAGTTTCGCGGTCAGTCCCCGCCGCTCGTTCCCGTCGTAATCGATCTCGATCACGGTCGCCGGTTCCCCGACCACGGATGCGTCCGCCGGCAGGGCGACCTCGTCCTCGATCACGGCTTGAAAGGCCGAGAGCTGCTCGTCGTCGTTGTAAGCGTCGACGACGATCTCGTCGACGAGATCGTTCAGCTCCTCTTCACTCTTCATCCATGCCTCCTTTCACCATCGACAAGCCGGAGGGACGCTCTTCTTCTGGCCGTTGCCCAGGGTCGTTTACGGTCTTCATCCCTTCCTTGGGTCCTTTGCAGGACCATCTCCATGGCCTTGTAGTAGTCGCGCTGAACCTTGAGGTTCGCCACCCGGCAGTACCTCTGGGTCGTGGTAATGTGTTCATGGCCCAAAAGGTCCTGGATGGTGGCGAGGTCGGCGTCGGCGTTTAAGAGCTGCGTCGCGAAGGTATGACGAAGACGATGACAGGAGACGTCGAGTCCGCTCTTTCGCCCATAGTGCTCAATCCTCTTCTGGATGCCCCGGACGGAGATCGGCGCGCCCGTGAGCGGACCCTTTTGGACGAGGAACATTTCTTCCGCCTTCGATGACCGTTTTTGCAGGTAGGCTTCGAGGGCGGCGCGGGCATCGTCGCTCAAGTACACAACCCTGTCCTTGGCGCCTTTTCGCATCGACACGAACACCTGCCTTTTGCGGTAATCTACCGCACCTACCGTTAGATGCGCAACCTCTTCCACCCGGAGGCCGCATCTAAGCATCAAAAGGAACATGGCCCTGTCCCTCGGGTCTTTGATGACCGCAAGGAACTTCTCCGCCTGCCCATCTTTGAGGTGCCGGGGCAATGGCTTCGGCAGACGGATCGATATCCTCCGGACGGGGTTTTCCATGGCCATCCCCTCCTCGTCGGCAAGGTAGTCGAAGAAGAGACGTATTGTTTGCAGATGGCAGGTGATCGTCTTCGGCGACAGCCTCTTTTGCAGGAGATGGTCCACGTAGGCCCCCATCTCCCGGCGGGTCGTCTTTTCCATAGGAACGCGCAGCCAGAGGGCAAACCTTTCTATCCTGTTTATGTAGTTCTTGATCGTATGGGCGGAGAAATTCTTTCTCTTTAAGGACCTCCGGTACCTCTCAATAGTCTCCATCGATCCCTCCCTTCTCGATCTTGGCCATGGCCCGGAAGTATTCTTCTTCCCTGGTCTTGTCCGTGAGCCTGGCATACCTGCGGGTGATTTCTATATCTTCATGTCCTAAAAGCTGCTGAAGCACTTCAAGGCGCATGCCGGCATTAAGCAACTCCGAGGCATACGTGTGACGAAGGCAGTGCACCGTATAGCCCTTCTGATCGAGCCGGGCCTTCTTGAGATACTTTACGAAGCAGCTCCGGGCGGCGCTGTAGCAGAGGCGGCCGCGCTGCCCGTAAAAGAGATGCTGCTCTTCGTTGTTCCTTACGGATAACCAGCGCTTCAGGGCGAAAGCAGCGTCGTTGCTCAAGTAGACGACCCTTCCCATGTTGTTCTTCTCTCCTTCCATGAGACTGACCTTTTTCTCCTTGAGATCGATGTCGTTCACCGTGAGACCGAGGACCTCGCCGATCCTCATGCCTGTCCGCAAAAGCAGAAGGATGAGGGCGCGGTCCCTGGCGTCATTGACGGCCTCGATGAGCTTCTTGACATCCTTGGGGTTCATGGCCCGGGGGAGCGCGTCGGGGAGCTTGAACCTGATCGTCTTTTTGAGGATCGACAGGGGGATAATGTCCTGTTCCATGAGGAAGTGGAGGAAGGCGACGATGGAAGCCGTGCGCGTCTTCACGGTCGATGTATGCAGGCCCCGGTCCTGCTCGTGCTCGATGAATGCTTCGAGGTCGGAGCGTTTGATCTGAGCAATGTCGCTTTTACCCGATGTCCCGTAAAACCTGAGAAAGAGCATGATCGAGGTGAAAGAGCCTTCTATCGTTTTCGGCTTGTGGTTTACCCGCCACTTGTAACGCATGTAGCTCTCGAAGTGGTCCTTCGCGGGAAGGTCCATCGCAACGAGCCTCTCAAGGACATGGTCGATCGGGGTCCGCTCACGTACCGGTTGAACATTGGTGCTGTCTGATTTGTTGGGTGTCGGTTTGGCCTGGGTCATTTTTTCCTCCTTTTCTTTGGAGAAAAAGCAGGATAAATAATGAACCCCGGCCTATCCGGAGGTCAAGAGATTTTGGTACGTATAGCAGGAAGAAAGGCAGTCGCAGGCAATGAACCCTAACGGGTGGCTTGAAGCCCTGCGCGGAAGTTGATTGAAAGAAAGGCGCGGAAGCGCAAGATCGTACGTCGCCGAGCAAGAGCTCAAAAAAGGCGCACCTAACCTATAGGTAGGAAAGGGTGAGGGCGTGCTTGCCGATACTTCTAAAGGCAAAAGGAGCATTATCAACATCCCGGCTCATTCCCCCGTTTCGTCGGCTTTCTGCCCCGTTTCTTTCCCTCCGTACTTGTTCCTGTTTGCTGTTCTATAAACCGCTCCACTTCCTTCCTCGTGAAAAGCGTGCGGCCGCCGATCTTTGTGGGGATGAGCTTCCCCTGTCCTATCAGCTTATGGAGGGTAGCCTTGGAGATCCGAAGTAGTTTCGTGACATCGTCGATGGTGAGAAGCTTGAGGTCATCTTCCATAACCACAAGCATATCTCTAACAAAATGTAAGAGCAACGACAAAAATCTGAGAGAGTCCGGGAAAATCTTGACACATATTATTATGTCAGACTATAATGGATATTAACAGATTTTCTCGGAGTTTTAGAGAGTTGACCAAGAAAAAGACACAATAGAAGCGATTTGTCGCCGAGGAACGAACAGAGATCGGATCACGATGCCCACACCGGAAAATGATGACTGAGGACCGAAGGACCCTTGACCAATTGACCAAGGAAGACTATCTCAAGGCCCTTGAGGCCGTTCAGGCGGCGTTGTCGGAGTGCGTGGGCAGCCTCATCATTCTCGGAGGCTACCTTGAATCGGACCTTTCTCTCGATTCCGAGAATACGCACCATGTGCTCACGGCTGCTCGGGATATCGTCCAGGTGGCTTGCCGGTCCGTAAAGAACGCTCTCAGTCATACCTATCCCATTATCTAGGACGAGGCGCTTGGCGGAAGGCCTTGCTGGCGGTCACACAATCGTTTCTCCAGAAAGACGATCCGCACCTTTGGGGATAGGTCCTCCTCACGGAACGCCTGGTATCCGAGCTTTTGGTACAGACGAATATTGTCGCTGCTTTTTCTGCCCGTGAACAGCTCGAAGCGGTCTGCCTGCGAAAAGACCGCTTCTGCCCTCATCAACAGTTGGGTGCCGATCCCCTTTCCCTGGCAATCGGGGTGAACGATAAGCCGGCCGATAAGGCAGGTGTTACAATCGAGGGATGCCCTCACCGATCCGACGATTTTGTCCGCGTGTACTGCCTTCAAGAAAACTTTGGTCTCGAACTCGGCATCGATCTGGGAAAGCGTCTGGGTGAGGGGTGGGATGGTCCAGTCGTCATAGAGCCTTGCTTCGCTTCGGTACGCCGCCTTCTGAAGCGCGAGGATCTCAGCGGCATCCTTCACGTCTGCCTCCATTATAGAAATCTGCATGTTCTTTCTCTTTACACCGGCGTAGTATCACCGACGAGAGGCGCCCGTTCTGCCCTGACCGGCGCGCCCATTCTCTAAGTGTCGATTACTTTCAGCCCCAAGAATTTGACCATGGGGTCGAAATCCCTGTCATCGTGCAATAGAGGCAGTCCGTAATGAATGCAGAAGGTGCCGATCATGACGTCTATCGTCTTCCGAACGGTAACGCCCTTTCTCCTGAGGGTTCTGTAATTGACGGCGCTCTTCAGAGCCAAGGCGCGGCCGCCCATCGCCATGAACGGCATCCCCAGGAGAAGGTCCCTCGCGATCCTGAAGTCCTTGTCGCTCTGAAACCCCTGGAGCACTTCGGTCAGTACCAGATCGCCCATGACGAGCGGGGCATTCCCGAGTGAGGCATCAAGCCAATCCGTGTGAGGCGTCTTTCTGCCGTTGAAGTAGTCGATCCAGACTGAGGAATCGACAAAGATCATTTGTCTATCCGCATCTCGTCAAGGCTGCCGGTCCACTTCAGCTTTCCCCTGAAACCCTTTATTCGTTCCTGGTCCTTCATTTTTACCAGTAGTCTCAAGCCCTCTTCAATAGCCTCCTTCTTCGTCTTCTTTCCCGAAGCCTTGAGGGCGGATGCCATCAGGTCGTCGTCTATCACTACGTTCGTTCTCACCTCTCGCCTCCTTATGTGTATCAATATTCCTTATTATACACACTCACACAACTGTTTGGAAGGCCGTCTGCGGCAGAACCGGGACGTCCCCCGCTTTCAAGAGCGGCTTTGAAACCTTTTATCCTGCCTCACTCGCTGCGAGCGGAAACCATCCGGCAACCCCGTTTAAACACTAGCGCCGGCAACGGCCCTCACTGATACAACGGTCTTGAGGTAATCCGTCTTCTGTTTCTCGATATCCGAGGGGTCAGCCGGAAAAAGCCCAATCTTCACCGGGACGGCGTAGAGTTCCGGTTGGCGCATGGCGGGAACGCTCGATTGGAAGAGGAACCTCAGGCCGAAATAGCCGTCCTTGATGTCGTAGGCGAGATATCCATGATCCTTGAGTATCCCGGAGAACTCGATCAGGACTGCCTTGTTGTCGGTCTCGAACGATTGACGGACGAGTCGGTAGTCGAGGACCTTCTTTTCGAAGGCGAGGAGCTTGAGAACCTCACGGACGTAATTCGGTGTGCAATAGACGATGCCCCCGAAGGACATCGCCCCCCAGACGGCTCTCCGGTTTTTGACGACGAGTTCATTGATGTGCGGCTGGATGATCTCCGCAAGCCTTGGCAGGTCCAGCCATTCGGTCATGGGCTTTATAGCGAAGGCAGGATCGGCCGATGTGATCTCATATTCTCTGGCTCTTGCATCGGCGCCCATGATGATCCTCGCAACGGTGTCGTCTTTGGAAAGAGTGTGGTGGAGGCTGACTGCGTCGGCGACGATTTCTGTGAAGACTTCGTTCCCAAGGGGCGAAAGCAACTCTTTCAGCTTGACCTCCCCTGCGGATTCGTGGGTGTGTTTCCTGGGGGTCGAAGACTGCCACAACGAGGATACTTTCCCTATGTCGTGGCCAAGGGCGGTGATGATGATGGCGGGGAGCAGGAAGTCGTGCCGCTGCCGCAGTTCCTCACGTGCGATATCGAGGGCGGCCTCCAGGACATTGTAGGTGTGGTCATAGAGGGAGACACCCCGGAGGATTTCAAGGAAGTGCTCATGCTCCCGCAGATTTTTATACTCGCAATCGGAGGTTTTGCCTGACCAGCCGACTACCGAGGGGGCGTCGCCGCCCTCATAGAGGAGTCGGAGCAGCTCATCGAGGATCTCCATCGAGGCGACCTCAGCGAGGAGGGGCCGGTAGGGGGCGATGAGGGCCTCGTAGTCCTCTATCCTCCTTTTGGAGTCCAGCGAGGGAGGCTCATCGAGGAGGCCGGGGAGGGGTGGTTGAACAACCCGCCTGGTATTGACTATCCGTGCTGTTTCAGCGAGGGGAACACTCAGCGAGTAAGTGCCTTCAGCGAGGAGTTTTTCTGTCGCGGAAGAACGGCACCTCGGAGTGGCTTCACCTGAATTTGCCGTCTTCTTCCTCTGTCGGAGCCGTATCCTCTCCTTGACTTTCCGTGCGAGCCTCTTCAGAAAGGGAAGCATCGTCCCCGGCATGCGGAAGTTGTTCTTAGCCATGTGCGCGACCCTGCCTGGCGTCAGGGTCATATCGTTCTCGAATACCCCCTCCATCCAACCCTCGATCTCCGCTGTATTGACGCGGGCGAACCCTTTCGTCACGTAGACGGCCGAGGCTTTGACGCATATGCCCTTGAGGAACTTTTGATTTCCCCTTTCAACCGCCATCCATGTAACGAAGAGCGTCCTTTTCAGCTTTATGTCCTTTTCGGAGTTCATCCATGCGGTAAATATGGCAACCTTGCGGTTAAGGTCCGCTCCCTCCATCCAGCGAAGGAACAGCAGTATGCTCTCCTCCAGGGAAAGACCCATGAGGTCGCCCAGTATTCTTTCGATGATGCCCATTCCTCTGCTTGTAGTCATCTCTCTTCTCCTTCCTGTCGGGGTGATATGAATAAATATTCATATACATTGTGTGCGTGACTTTTGCGTAACTCGGATTCCGGCAACAGAAAACCCGTGCCTGCGCCCGGGTGGATTTCGCTATTCGGCAAACCGCCTAATGAAGATATTCCGGACGTGCCCGACCCATTCCCTGGGTTTGTCCTACTTCCATATTACTTCTATGTTTAGCTAATCATAGAAGTAACTATGGTAAGACGGAGATTATGGTAAGATGGCTCTGACCGGCCGCCTCTAACCGCGGCCATTTCTGCGAAGGCCTGAACAAAATTCTTCACATAATACCCCTCTGAGCGTAAGTCTTTTTCAAACAACGTCATTTTCTAAGGAGGTCTCGATGTTTGAATGGACAAGCCCAAAGGAATGTCGTGCGCATTACGAGAAGTGCCGGTATCGGGATCGGATCGACTTGCTCGCCGGGCGGCTGAACGCCCTCGGGTACTACAAACCGGGTATTCCAGTCAGGGTGCGCGAATGGCTTCGATTCACGAAGTACTGCGAAGATGCAGGTCTGGATGTTCCCGTCAGCTTCCACTCGCCGGATGTGGAGACCTACCTTCGACGGCGGTTTCCAGAGGGACGCCAAAACCGCCGCTTTGTAAGGGCTACCCTTAGAATCTTCATCGAAGCCGATGGCCAAGGCAATTTCAGCCGACGGGTCCGCCGGCCGGCTAAGCCGATGGTGGCGATATTCAATGAATGGGTGGTCCCCTATCTGCGTTTCCTCCGCGAACACCGCGGACTATCAGATGGGACTCTTTGTCTCAATATGTATTCCCTGCACGAATTCACAGAATTCGTTGACGGAAAGGGCATTAGTGACCTATGCAGTCTCAGCGCTCATCACATCCATGATTTTTGCAGTAATCGCGGCAGCCGCAGACCATCTACCTGGCTCTGGTGCATGAGCCATGTTCGGTGTTTCCTGAAGTACGTGTTCAGCCATGGCGGGCTGCAGCGTGACTTATCGCTCGCAGTAGGGGGGGCAAAACACTTTCGCTATGCGCGGGTTCCTGATGTTTTGACAGAGTCCGATTTCGATAAACTGCTAAGCCATATAAATCGATCGAGTCCTACGGGACGAAGGGATTATGCCGTCATTCTGCTGGCAGCTGGATATGGGATGCGCCCCTCTGATATCCGCCAGCTCCGTCTCGACGACATTCACTGGCGCGATAACTATATCGCGTTCCGTCAGTCCAAAACGGGCAAGGATGTTACCCTGCCGCTCCTGGCCGAGGTATCGGAGGCGCTTATCGACTACCTTCGCGCAGGACGTCCTTCCACCCTCGCACGAAACGTCTTTGTCCGTCATCTGGCGCCGTTCGAGCCGTTCTCATCCAAAGACGGTCTTTCTGATATCATGTTCAGAGCGCTCCGCAGGGCTGGCCTTAACCGACGTCCCGGTTCGCGCGGACTCTATGTCCTTCGCCACACCCTTGCTACAAGGATGCTTCGCGCCCAAATCCCCATGAAGACAATTGGCGACGTACTGGGGCACGCGACGATGAATTCCACCTTTGTGTACACGAAGGTGGATGTGTCAGCACTCAGTTCCGCTTCCCTGTCGATTGCGGAGGTGCTCTCGTGAGCGAGAAAACTTTTGCATCGCCCTTAGCCTCTCACCTCCGGCGGTTCCAACAGTTTAAATGCGCTGCCGGATATCGCTACGATTTGAAGGAGACGGAACTGAGGATTATGGACGAGCTCCTCGCTCTGCATCTTTCGCCGACCGATCCCGTCATTACCGATTCCATCGTCAGGGCTTACGTAACGCTCACAGAAAAGAATGTCATATGCCGTTTGACTGTTATGAGACAGTTCTGCCGCTACCTAGCGCTGGAGGAGCCAAGGACTGCCATCCCGCCCCGATCCTTTCTCGGCATTCGTCAAAAGCCCTTTATACCGCGCATCCTGACCCGCGACGAAGGAAAGCGGTTCTTGCAGGCATGCCTCTGCTTCACCTCTGGGCAGGCTTCTCTACGCCAGGTAGTGCATGGAACGATGCTTCTGGCCCTTTACCTGACAGGCATGCGGGTGGGAGAAGTCTTGTCCCTGCGTCTCGAGGATGTTGACCTTTCTACCGGGGTCGCCAGGATCCGACAGGGCAAATTCAAAAAGTCGAGACTTGTGCCCTTGGCCAGGGATGTCACCGACCGGATGGAGCGGTGCCGGCTTCTTGTGGATCAGCATTTGGGCGTGCGGCCTCCAGAGGCCTACTTCTTCCCCGGACCCGAAGGTTCCCGATATACCAGGGATGCGTTGCGACTCTCGTTCCGGAAGGTTCTATCGGAGGCTGGCATCCCGTACGAAGGAAGGGGCAAGGGGCCTCGCCTGCACGATTTGAGGCATTCCTATGCGATTTTGAGGATGATGCTGTGGTACGAGCAGGGCGCCGACCTCGGTGCTCTATTGCCGCTTCTCGCCACCTACCTGGGCCATGTCGGCCTGTCGAGTTCGCAGTATTATCTTCGCCTGACCGAAGACCTCCTCGGCGTGGTATTAGACCGCTATCAGGAGAGATTCGGACATCTTATCGAAGAAAGGAGAACAGTATGACTACCGCCGTACTTTCAACACTGGTCACGGGTTTTTTCATGGTCCACCTTGGGAAAGAACGCAATGCAAGCCGGCATACGGTCATGGCGTACCGCGACAGCCTCAAAATGTTTCTCTGCTTTGCCGCCAAGCTGTGCAGCCGCACTATCGATTGCCTGGAGCTCGAAAATCTATCAGTGGATGTCATTCTTGACTTTTTGAACTACCTCGAAAAGGAAAGGGGAAACACGGTACAGACCCGCAACTTGCGTCTGACCGCCATCCACTCTTTCTTCCGCTACGCCCTAAGCCGCGAGCCGGCGCTCGCCTCCTTCTGTCAAAGAGTTCTTGCAATACCTTTCAAGAAGACCACCAGGCGGTCGCTCGGCTACCTGACCGAAGAAGAGATGAAGAGCCTTCTTGACCACGTAACCCGTAACACAGCAAGGGGCGAGCGCAATTACGTCCTTATCGCATTGCTTTATGATACAGGCGCCAGGGTACAGGAACTGCTTGACCTTAAACCCTCCGCCTTTCGTCTGGAGAAACCCGCCTTCGTGCGAGTGACCGGAAAGGGGCGCAAGGAGCGCCTTTGCCCTCTCCTCCCCCAGACTGCCCGTCTTGTCAGCAATTTTCTGGCCGAGCAAGGGCATAAAGGCGGCCCGTGTTTCTTAAATCGTTACGGACAGCAACTCTCGAGGCACGGCGCACGGTATGTGTTGAAAAAATACCTCGCCGTTGCCCGGCAAGCGATGCCTCTTTTGGGAAGACCCGGCATCAGTCCCCACTCGCTGAGGCATACGAAGGCCATGCACCTCCTGCAGGCGGGAATACCGCCGGTTACCATCAGAGATATCCTCGGACACGCCGATATCAAATCAACCGAGGTCTACGTGGAGACGGATATGGAAATGAGGCGAAAAGCGCTGGAGCGCGTAGGCACTCCATCCAAAGCGAAGAAGCGCGGCAAACCTCTCTCGCGAGACCTGCTGAAATGGTTGGAGTCTCTATAGGAGATATGTGAAGGGAATGACTTCGTATTCTCGGGCCAGTCCCCGCGATGGAGGTGCATCGCAACATAATCTCCATCTTACCATAGTTACTTCTTGGTGAAAGCGGTGAGGCGGGCGTTGATGCCGTCGAGTCTGCTCGACGGAAAGGACCGTTCTTCCGGAAAGGATCTGCCCCAGGTCCTCTCACGGTGATGGCCCTGACCCATCGGAGTCCTTCGATGTCGAGGACGGCCTGCGGGTTCGTGAAGACGACGGCGCCGTGAAACCAGAAACCGTCAGTGTGCCCGAGCATTTCCTTGAGCTTTCTAATATTGCGGTATAGCTGAGCGCCGGGGTCGCCGAGCTGAACCCGATAGAGAGTTCCCTTTCGGCCCATCTTGATCCGCGCCCAAACTCCATTCCGATAGAAAATGAGCCCGTGATGGTGCTTTACTTCGAAGACGAAGGGCCCAGAGGGGCCGACGAGAACGCAGTCGATATCGGAGTTCCTCCCGTTGCCGTTCAAGGGGAGGTTATAGTAGGCAGTGTAGTGGTCACCCAGTCCCGACGAGAGAAGATGGGCTCTGAGCACCTGCTCGCCCCGCATTCCGCACCGGTAAGCTGTATAGACAGGACCGCGCGTGGCCGCTACGAAAAGGGCCATCACGACGGCGACCAGGCCTGATACAAGGATGATGGCCGCGCCGATAGCAACTCCGGTGAGTACAAGGCTCATGGCGACCACGGCTGAGGCAACGCAGGCCACAAGGCTCTTCTTCGCCTGTTTCTCGAGATAGTCAGAAAAAAACACCTCTTTCATGGGTTCCTCCTGGCCATACGTTACGTCCGGCTGTCGGCAAGGTCAACAAAAGCCGGAAAAGTCCATTAAAGCTGTCCGGAAGCTTGACTTTAGCGGCTTAGCCGGCACTTGCCGGCCTTATTGTCACTTCCAACCGGGGCCGGATATGGAAGAAACTGGCGAGCGCGGGGCACGTAACGATTGAGGTTAGCCGAGTTGCACGGCTACCGAGGGGCGAGCTATGTCGGATCCCTACCTGTGATCGCACGATTGGAGAATCCCAACCTAATAGCGTAAAATGGAACATCATTGGCCTATGGAGGCTTTCCGTCTGCCGGCTGGAAAGGCCCATGCGCGTTGGGCCCTTGATCCGTTTCCGAGCAGGCACTTCCTTTATGACCATTGACTATGAACTTCAAGCGCGAAAGACGCTGATATCATTCTGTGTCAAGATATCTCTTTCGAAAACCTTTGACATCAAAAAGCGCCGGTGGGTATACTTACCATCGAAGGGCAGAAGGAAAAATTGTAACCTTTTTTGTAACCGTGCTGAAGTGTAACCGACCGTTTTTGACCGGTTCTTACCGGTACACGAAAAGAGGATAAATTGTTGACTGTCAACGGATTACAGGGAAAATAGGGGGTTTACGGAAACCCCCTATTTTCCCTGTTTTAAGACTACGAATCCAAAGGCTGTAGGTTCGAATCCTACTGGGCGCGCCATTCTTAAGAGTTCATGCGTTTCTTTTCTTTCACGATACTGTACGCAGATCAGTCGGAAACCACCATCATCCTGCGACAGACGGATAGGCAGGGGCAAACGTCGATAGAGAATTATGGAGAGAAAAAAGACAAGAGTAATAAGCGTAGGCGGCGTCAAGATTGGGGGCGATAATCCGATTACCGTCCAGTCCATGCTGAAGACGGACCCGCAAAACCTGCAAGAAACACTGAACCAGTTGCGGGACGTGAAGAGGGCCGGCTGCGAGTTGATTAGGATCGCCCTTCCCCAGGAAGAGACATGCAAGATAATCCCGTTTCTCAGGAGAGAAGTAGACATACCGATTATTGGGGACGTTCACTTTAATCACCGCATCGCCTTGAAGGCCATAGAATCGGGCATAGACTGCGTCAGGATAAATCCCGGAACGATAAATAACATCAAGAAGGTCAAGGAAGTTGCAAACCTTGCGCGGCAGCGTCAGATACCAGTGAGGATAGGCATAAATATAGGCTCCCTGGAAAAAAGGATCCTCAAAAAATACCGCAAACCTGACGCGAATGCCATGGTGGAGAGTGCCCTTTACTGCGTCAAGCTCTTTGAGGATGAGGGGCACGAGGCCGTTAAGGTCTCCCTCAAGGCTTCGGATATCCTGCAAACGATGGATGCCTATAGAAAATTCTCAGCCCTCTCCGACTGCCCGCTCCACGTCGGCATCACTGAGGCAGGCCCGGTTTTCTCAGGCGCCATCAAATCGTCGGTGGGTATCGGTATTCTCCTTAACGAGGGCATGGGCGATACAATAAGGGTCTCTTTGACCGGTGACCCCGTCTATGAAGTGACAGCGGCCTACCATATCCTCCGGTGCCTGGGCTTGAGAAAACGGGGCATTAACATCATTTCCTGCCCCACCTGCGGCAGGTGCAGGGTAAATCTAAGAGAAGTGGTGGAGGAATTTGAAAAAGAGATTACCCACATCGACACATCCATAAATGTCGCGATCATGGGATGCGAGGTGAACGGCCCGGGAGAAGCGCGCGACGCAGACCTCGGCATTGCTTTCGGCCCGCAGAACGCCGTGCTCTTTTCAAAGGGCGCCGTCAAGAAAACGGGTATCCCCAGAGAAATGGCTAAAGACATGCTAGTGGAAGAAATACACAATTTTTCCCACTAGGAAGAAAGCATGGGTCCTATTCGACTTCTGGGACCTATGAATTCCCGGGCTCGCCGTCTTTGCCGAATGCCCCCTCCCGTACAGCCTTTTTCGTGAGAAATACCCGCTGAAGCACGGTCACGTGGGTGAGCACGGCAAGAATGATCACTATGGGCCTCAAGACGTCGAAACCCAAGCCTATCGTGACAAGAATAATCCTTTCGGGCCTTTCGAGGAAACCGTTTCTGCACGCGATAGACGCAGCCTCGGCTCGCGCCCTCGCATAGGGGACAATAGCGGCGCCGATGGCCGCAAAAAACGACAGCATCGAAAAAAGCGGGTCGGGATGGTCCAGACGAAGAAAATGGATCGAAATGCCCAACATCACGAGGAGGTCCGAATACCGGTCGAGCACGGAGTCGAGGTAGCCCCCGAAAGACGTTACCATGTGCGCGTCCCGCGCAACAGCCCCGTCGAGCACGTCACAGAAACCGGACACGAGAAGGCAGATGCCGGCCACAAAGAGCGGCACTTTCAGCCCGACGAGTAAGGCTGCCACAAGCGAAAAAATGAGCCCGAAGAGAGTGAGCACGTTCGGACTGACGACTCTGTTTCCGAACAGTATTCGATAAACCCGTAATACAGCCGGATCAAAAGAATGGCCCACCTTAGAGCTTATCAATTATAATTCCTGCTGCCCCTTCTATCTGTATCTTTCCCCGCAATTGTTGGGGCTCAGCGCCCCCTCCAGCGGCAGAGCCGCATGGAGCCTTCCCCCTCATCTCGCTTCGCTCGGTCAATTGTTGGGGCTCAGCGCCCCCTCCAGCGGCAGAGCCGCATCGGGGCACCCGCTTGCGGGTCGTTCCCCCTCATCTCGCTTCGCTCGGTCAATTGTTGGGGCTCAACTCAAAACTCAACACGCAAAACTCAACACTGCCGTTCAGTGCCTATTCCCCTTCTATCTGTATCTTTCCCCTCTTATGAATTCTTCAACCATCCTTCGTGCGATGTCGTCGGGAAACTGATGTATTGGGTGCTTCATTGTGTAGCCGGATATCGATTCGAGCACGCCGCCCACCCCGCGGTCATGGGCGACCCCGCAGCACCTTATGGCGTCTATGACACATCCGCCGCTGTTGGGCGAATCCTCAACTGAGAGGCGCATCTCAAGGTTGATGGGGATGTCTCCGAATATCCTCCCCTCCATTCGCAGAAAACAGACCTTGTTGTCACACTGCCAGGGGACATAGTCAGACGGACCGATATGAATGTTCTCGGGGTCGATGGGCCTGTCGAGCAGGGATTGAACGGCTTCCGTTTTTGATATCTTCTTTGACAAAAGCCTGTCCCTGTTCAACATATTCAGGAAATCGGTATTCCCCCCGGTGTTCAATTGGTACGTCCTGTCGATGGTCACACCCCTGTCGTTAAACAGCTTCGCCAGGGTCCGGTGGATGATGGTAGCCCCCACCTGTGATTTGACGTCGTCCCCTACCACCGGGATCTTCTTCTCCTCGAACATGGCAACCCACCCCTCGTCAGACCCAATGAAGACGGGGATACAGTTTATCAGGCCTGTGCCGGCTTCGAGACAGCATCTGGCATAAAACCTGGCCGCCTCCTCCGAGCCGACGGGGAGATAGTTTATCAGGACCTCGACCCCTCGGTCCTTCAACGTTCTGACCACATCGTCGGGCCGCTTATCGGCAAGGACGAACCTGCGGTCCTCCGGATAATCGGCCATGTGGGGAGAAATACCGTCGAGGGGATTTCCCATGGAAACCGTGAACCCGCCGTCGCAGAGACCGGAGGTGATCCGCTTCGTGCAATTCGGCGGAGCGAAGATCGCTTCATGAAACGGTCTGCCCACCTTTCTCCTGTCTATATCAAAGGCGGCCACTATCTTGATGTCTCCGGCAGTATATCCACATATTTCACGGTGCATCAAACCGGCGGGGAGCTCCTCTGCCTTTGTTCCGGCATAATAGTCGATGCCCTGCGCGAGGGCGCTCGCACAATTCCCCACCCCAACAATCCCTACTCGAATTTCCCGCATGGAATCACCTGGAAGTTTTCTTTCTTTTAGAATATCCGCCTTGAAAAGTCAAAAACAAAATCCGGTCGTTTACGCCTCCCTGTAGCGACTGAGGCCCATCTCGTACAAATCATTACCGAAAATATCGTTTATCACGAAAAGCGGTAAATCCTCGACGAGAAGCCTGGCCACTGCCTCCGGTCCCAAGTCCTTGTACGCCACAACGTCGTATGCGCGCACGCACTTTGACAGCAGCGCCCCCGCGCCACCCGTAGCACCCAGGTAGAGCGCTTTATGTTTCCTTATCGCATCTTTCACTTGATCCGATCTCTTGCCCTTCCCTATCATGCCTTTCAGGCCCAAGGCGAGAAGAGTGGGGGCGCAGGCGTCCATCCGCGAGCTTGTCGTTGGACCGGCTGCGCCGATCACCCGGCCGGGAGCCGGAGGCGTCGGCCCGCAATAGTAGATCACCTGCCCCTCGATGTCGATGGGCAGCGGTGCGCCTCTCCGGAGGACTTCCATGAATCTCTTGTGCGCTGCATCCCGCGCAGTGTAAATCCAACCGGAAAGCAGCACCCTATCTCCCGATCGCAGCCCGGAGACCGACTCTTCGTCCAGGGGCGTGGCAATGCGCTTTATCTCCATTCGTCTCCCCTTCTAGAGCGTTGCTTCCCGGATCCTGTGGGCGTGGCACTGGATGTTCACCGCAATCGGGAGAGACGCGATGTGGCACGGCAGCGCCTTGATATGCACATCCAACGCCGTAACGCTTCCGCCGTACCCTCCGGGCCCTATGCCTGACTTGTTTATTTCCGCCAATATTTTCAACTCAAGATCGGCTATGGCCGGATCGGGATTCCCCTCCCCGAAAGGGAGCATCAATGCCTCCTTCGAGAGGAGCGCGGAGGTCTCAAAATTGCCCCCTACCCCGATGCCCACGATAATAGGCGGGCAAGGGTTCGGCCCTCCCCTCTTTACCATCTCCAGCACAAATGCAATTATCCCGGGGACCCCCTGGGCGGGTGTGAGCATTCTCACCTCGCTGTAGTTCTCACTCCCCCCACCTTTCGGCATGACGACGATCCTCACCTTGTCACCGGCTGCAAAAGAGGTGTGGATTATGGGCGGCGTATTGTCACCGGTATTCTTTCTCGTGAAAGGGTCGCAGCACGATTTTCTCAGATATCCTTTGTCATAGGCGTCTCGCACGCCCGTGCCGACGGCGTCGCTCAAGCTCCCGCCCGTGAAAAACACGTCCTGCCCGACTTCTATGAAGACAACGGCCAACCCGGTGTCCTGGCATAGGGGTATGTGCTCGTCCCGAGCGACGTCGGCATTCCTCAGCAGGTCGCTGAGCACTTCCTTCCCCACGGGCGACACCTCCTCGTCCATGGCGCGTTTCAACCTCTCCCGCACGCTTTCAGAGAGATTGATGTTTGCGTCTATGAGGAGTTTCTCCACCACGACCGCGACGTCGGCCACCTGCACTTCTCTCATCACTCACTCCCGATAAGGTTGTATAATACCTTTCTCCATCAGGAGGCCTACCTCTTCCCTTGCCCTTCTGATCTTTCCTTCAGCCATGGAAAAAAGTTCTTTTCCGCTCAGGTTCAGGCGGGCCACTCCCTGCTCCATCGCCTTCGTCGCAACGGCGACCGCCTCCCTGGGAAAGACCTCCCATTCGTCCATAGTGGGGAGGAGACGCTCCTCCGAGAGCCCTTTATCCTCGGCGCACCGGGCCAGCTCAACCGCGGCAGCAATGCACATCTCGTCGGTAATGGTCCGCGCCATGACATCGAGGGTGCCCCTGAAGATTGCGGGGAAGCCGATCGAATTGTTCACCTGGTTGGGGAAATCGCTCCTGCCCGTCGCAACGATGCGCGCCCCTGCCTCCTTCGCCTCCCACGGCCATATTTCAGGGATCGGATTGGCGCAGGCGAAGACTATTGCGTTATCGGCCATCCTTGCGATCCAGTCTTTCTTGATGACGTCGGGTCCTGATTTGGCAAGGGCGATGACCACGTCCTGACCGGCGAGGGCCTCTTCCATGTCACCGTCCCTGCCTTCCCCGTTCGTGATTTGGCTAAGCTCCCATTTCTGCGGGTGCGTCTTTGCGTCGATATCGTCGCGTCTCTTTGACAGGATGGCCTTGCTGTCGACCATCAGCATCTTTTTCGGGTCCGCGCCGGCTTTGACGAGCATCCGGGCGGTACAGACGTTGGCGGCGCCCACCCCGATGAGGGTAATCCTCGCGTCGCCCATCTCCTTTTTCACAATTTTCAGCGCATTGATGAGACCGGCGACGCTCACGGCCGCCGTGCCCTGCTGGTCGTCGTGCCACACGGGTATGGGCGCCTCATTGCGAAGCCGCTCGAGGATGTAGAAACATTTCGGGTTTTCTATGTCTTCCAGGTTGATGCCCCCGAATGTGGGGCAGAGATACTTCACCGTCTTGATGAACTCCTCGGGGTCTTTGGTGTCGAGGCAGAGCGGGAAGGCGTCAACCCCTCCCAGGTACTTGAAGAGCAATGCTTTTCCTTCCATAACAGGAAGACCCGCCAGGGGGCCGATGTCTCCGAGACCGAGCACGCGCGTCCCGTCGGTGACGATGCCCACCATATTGGCCTTGTTCGTCAGCTCAAAAGCCGCCTCCGGGTTCCGCTGGATTTCCCTGCACGGCTCGGCCACACCAGGCGTGTACCATATCGAAAAATCACCGACATCCCGTATGGCGCACTTCGGCACTACTTCTATCTTGCCCCGATAGTAGGGGTGCATCTTCATGGCATCCCGCGCCGGTTTTTCAGCCTTTGCGAGGAGTTCTTCTTTTGTCGTCTTTATCGCCACAGTCTCCCCCTTTGCCTGATCGGGCCCGACTTTATCCCTTAAGTCGCATTCCGGTATCGGTATCATTCCGCGAGGACGCGGAAGATTCAGGTCAATCTAAAAAACTATAGAACATTTTATAGATAATTACGAAAATTTGCTACAATATATACGATAGTAGCCCGCTGCCCGAGAAACCGCATCAGGCCGCGCGCCTGTGGGTAGTTGCGCACACGCGAAAAGGATGACGGCATGGCCCTGACAACCCCGGAAGACATAAGACTTGAAATGGAAAAGCTCGTCAGCGAACTCAACTACCACAGCTATCGCTACTATGTGCTCGATGCGCCGGTCATCACGGACCGGGAATACGACGACCTCTACCGGCGTCTCCTGGAGCTGGAGGAACGCTGGAACTATGTGCTGCCTGAGTCACCCACCCAGAGAGTAGGCGCACCCCCCGCCGATAAGTTCAGCAAGATCGCCCATGGCCAACCCATGCTTTCCCTCGAAAACGCGTTCTCTTACGACGAGTTGCGTGAATTTGACAAAAGGGTCCGGAGGCTCCTCAAGACAGAGGCGGATATCGACTACACGGTGGAGCCCAAATACGACGGTCTTGCCATAGAGCTTACCTACAGGGACGGTATGCTCGTGGCCGCATCGACGAGGGGCGACGGATTCGTGGGTGAAGATATCAAGAAAAACGTGATGACCATTAAGTCGGCGCCCCTCAAGATCGCGGCCGACGGGAAGGTCCCCGAGGAAATAGACATACGGGGCGAGGTCTACATGCACATCGAGGACTTCAGGAAGCTGAACAGGGAAAGGGAGGAAAAAGGCGAGCCCGCCTTCGCTAATCCGAGGAATGCTGCCGCGGGCGCCGTGAGGCAGCTCGACCCCGCGGTCACTGCCTCCCGCAAGCTCTATCTGGTCTGCTACGGCGTGGGCACCACGCGCGGGATAGAGTTCCCGAGCCAGACAGCCCTCATCGACTGGCTTCGCTCCTCAAGGCTCCCCACTCCCGAAATATTCACAAAGGTCAGGGGTATAGACGAAGCCGTCGCGGCGGTGCGGAAGATCGAGGACCGCCGGAATTCCCTTGACTTCGAGACCGATGGGGCTGTGGTAAAGGTGAACGACTTCTCTTTGCAGCGGCAACTAGGCGCGAAGACCAGGGAACCGCGCTGGGCAATCGCCTACAAGCCTCAGGCCCACCAGGCAGTGACAAAGATACTGGACATCAGAGGCAGCGTGGGGAGGACCGGCGTCATTACCCCATATGCAGTCTTCGAGCCGGTAAGTGTCGGCGGTGTCACCGTGACGAGATCGACCCTTCACAACTGGGACGAGATAGAGAGAAAGGACATACGGATCGGCGATACGGTGGTGGTCGAAAGGGCCGGGGACGTCATTCCCCATGTCGTGGCTGTTGTCGGGGAGAAAAGGACCGGCGACGAGAGACGTTTGCCCATTCCGGAAAACTGCCCGGTCTGCGGCTCGACGGTTGCGCGGGAAGAAGGCGAGGTCGCCGCCAGATGCGTCTCTCTCTCCTGCCCCGCCCAGGTGCAGGAGAAGATCATACATTTTGCGTCCAGGGGCGGCATGGACATCGAGGGTCTCGGCGAAAAAATCGTGGCCCTCCTGCACTCGACAGGCTTCATCACGCGGTTCGAAGACATCTACCGGCTGAAAAAGGCGGACCTCCTCAGCCTGCCGCGATTTGCCGACAAGTCGGCCCAGAACCTGATCGACGCGATCGAGAGATCGAAACGGACCACCCTCGCCAAGTTCCTCTTTGCCATCGGCATCCCGCACGTGGGGGAGTATGGCGCGCGTCTGCTCGCAATGCACTTCAAAAGCCTGGAAGAGCTTTACCGGGTAGCGCCTGACAGGGTCCTTGCCATAAAGCAGGTGGGGGAAACGATCAGCGACGCGGTCTCCACGTTCTTTCATGACGAAGGGAATATTCAGACCTTCGAGTCTCTTGGGGAACTCGGCCTGTGCGTGGAAAATCCTGATTTCGCGCCTGACGAAAAGGCACAAGGGTCGCTTGCCGGCATGACGTTCGTCATTACGGGCACCATGCCCGCACCAAGAAAAGAGGTGGAGGAGCTGGTCGAGAGGCACGGAGGGCATGCCGCGTCACAGGTCTCGGCGAGCACCGACTATGTGGTCGTGGGAGAAAATCCCGGCTCGAAACTGGCAAAAGCAGAAAAACTGGGAGTCAAAAGGATCACCTACGCAGAGCTCCTCGGATTTACCGGGGAGACGAAAGGGGGCTAAAATCCATGCAAGCTATCATCGCAGGCACATCATTACTCCGTTCGACCCTTTTCAAGAACTGGGATGAGTTGGTTGTCGAGACGCCCTACGGCAAGGTATCCGTGAGCAGGGCTTCCCAGTACCTCTTTCTGCAGCGCCATGGGAAAAAAGCCGTACCCCCCCACATGATCGACCACCGCGCCAACATCTGGGCGCTCAAGAGCCTCGGTGTGGAAGGCATTATCGCGGTCAATTCCGTGGGAAGCCTCAAATCGAACCTTAAGCCCGGCACGTTCATCATCCCTGACGATTTCATTTCACCCTGGAATATACCCACCTTTTTTGATTATGAGATGCGCTTCACGATCCCGCTCATGGACGCCGCCTACGCGCAGAAGATGCACCGTATCTGCACCACCATGGAGGTGGAAACAATACTGGGCGGCATCTATGTCCAGACCTCCGGGCCGCGCTTCGAAACAAGGGCCGAGGTGAGCGTCCTCAAGAAGCTGGGTGACGTGGTGGGGATGACAATGGCCTCCGAGGCGACTCTGAGTATCGAATATGGCATCCCCTACGTGAGCTTCTGCTCTATCGACAACTTTTGCAACGGCGTCCTGAAAGCCCCCCTCACCCTGGACGAGGTCGAGGGGGAGATCCTGAAGAACGGCAGGACCATAGAGGCGGTCCTCCACGAAATCCTGGCCGAGGGCTTTTAGTGGACATCCTCATCAAAGGTGTTCGTCTCCCCGAGGGTCAGGTCCGCGACATCTTCATCGAAGACGGCAGGATCGACGAGATATCGGCCGCATGTACCAGGACTGCCCACCGGACTATCAACGGAGCGAATAAGGTCGCCCTACCCTCTCTTATCAACGGTCATACCCATGCGGCCATGACGCTCCTGCGCGGCTATGCGGACGACCTGCCCCTCAAGTCATGGCTTGAAGAAAAGATCTGGGTCCTCGAAGCCAAATTAACAGGTGAGGACATCTACTGGGGGACAAAGCTCGCCTGTCTCGAGATGATCAAAAACGGCATTACCGTCTTCAACGATATGTACTGGTTCTGGGAGGATTCGGCCCGGGCCGTGGCTGACATGGGCATCCGGGGCTTCCTCTCCGCCGTCTTCATCGATATGTTCGATCCCAAAAAGGCGGAGAAGCAGATCGAATCGAATATAGAGCTATTCGGCATCGCGGAAAAGTACCGGCCTCACGTCGTCTTCAGCCTTGGCCCCCACGCCCTCTACTCGGTTTCCAAAGAGAGCCTCCGATGGATCGCGGAATTTTCCCGGCAACACAACCTGATAGTTCATATGCACCTCGCTGAAAGCGAAGACGAGACGCATTTCAGCCGGGAAAAGTACGGCCGCTCGCCCGTCGAGTTTCTTGAAGAACAGGGCCTGCTCTCGGAAAGGTTCACCGGCGCCCACGGCTGCTGGATCACCCCAAACGATGCGGCCATCATGGCGCGGAACAAGGCGAACCTGATCAATAGCCCCGTCTCGAACCTCAAACTATGCGTGGGCAGTATCTTCCCTTACCGGCTCGTCCAGGAGCACGCCATCCCTTACTGCTTCGGCACGGACGGCTGCTCCTCGAACAACCACCTGGATATGATGGAGACCATAAAATTCGCCTCCCTCCTCGCGAAATTCTCCACAAACGACCCCACCTTCCTCCCGGCCCGCGAGACCTTCGAGCGGGCGACAAGGGAAGCTGGTCGCATTTTCGGCCTGGACGACTGGGAGATCAAGGTGGACTCCTTTGCCGACATAATCCTCCTCGACCTCGCGAGACCCGAGTTCGTGCCCAATTTCGATATCTACTCGGATATTGTGTATGCGGCAAACGGCTACGTCGTCGATACGGTCATCTGCATGGGCCGCGTCGTGATGGAGGGCCGCCATGTGGATGGCGAAGAAGAGATTATGGAGCGAGCCCGGCGGGCCGCAAGAGACCTCCCTGTGCGATGAGATTCGATGAGATTCGTGTGTGATGTGATGCTGGGGAAACTGGCGAAATACCTGCGTATCCTGGGGTTCGACACGGTCTGTGCCCAAACGCCCGCCGCCCTAGAGCACTACCGCGCGCATGATGGCGACCGTATCCTGCTCACGCGGCGAAAAGCGCCTTCCGGCTTCGCGAAGACGGTTCGCATCGACTCGGAGCGCGCATCAGAGCAACTCCTGGAGATTAAGGCGCTGCTGAAGCCCTTTATCTCAGACGGCGCGCTATTCGGCAGGTGCATAAAATGCAACGTGGAATTGGCCGAGGCGGACAAGGCGGACATCGAGCCCCTCGTCCCCGAGTTTGTCTATCACCATTACAGCCGCTTCAAGATGTGCCCCTCCTGCAGGAGGGTCTACTGGGAGGGGTCGCACACGACGGGCATGACCGGCCTCCTCAAGGAGGTGCTTTCCTGATCCCGTTCCCTTTCAAAGAAGTGGTCGAACGGCTTAAAGAGTTCTATAAGTCCGACGTCCCCGTTGTCACGAGGATCGCCGCCAACAGCAGACGAGCGAAGCGAGATGAGGGGGGAGACTCCGCGAGCTTGCTCGTGGAGGGGGCGCTGAGCCCCAATAAGCGACCCGACCCCTTTCTCGTGCTCATCGGCTGCCTTCTCAGCCTGAGAACAAAAGACGAGACAACGGACAAGGCCATGGAGCGCCTCATGGAAAGGGCCCGCACGCCGGAGGAATTGCTGTCGATCCCCACGGAGGAGGTCGAAAAGATCATCTATCCGGTAGGATTTTACAAAGTGAAGTCGCGCCTTATCAAAGAGATCAGCCGCACCGTCATCGAAAAATACCACAACACCGTGCCCGATACCCTGGACGAGCTGCTCACCATCAAGGGCATAGGCCGAAAAACGGCCAATATAGTGATCACCGAGGGCTTCGGGTTGGCAGGTGTAGCAGTCGACACCCACGTCCACCGCATCTCTAACAGGCTGGGCGCGGTGAAGACAAAGACGCCCGATGAAACGGAGATGGCACTGCGGCGGATCCTGCCGCAGGAGTACTGGAGGGAGTATAATCCGCTGCTGGTGACGCATGGGAGAAGGACGTGCAATCCCATATCGCCGTGGTGCAGCAAGTGCCCGGTCTATGACCTCTGCGGGCGGATGGGCGTCACGCGTTCGCGCTAGCCGGGAAGGCCAACGGCCTGGAGAAATCGCGATCTGCGGCGCCCTGCTGCGGTCGTGAGGCTACGCCGTACGGCACAGTACGGCTCCGCTCAACGATCCTCACAGGTCATCCACACCTCATCGATTCCTCCATGCCGCCGTCCACCCGATCCGGGTTCTATCAGCCCGAAAGTAGCTGATACTCCCCGAAAGTAAAAAGGCACAAGCCCTATGAGCAAAATTCCCCCCATGCCGTTACTCCCGCAAGTTGTTATAGGTTCTTCTCAGGTTCGTAAATCCTTGATTCCCATATGTCAATGGCAGACCCCCTCTTTCGTCCCTATTGGCATTCTAAATCCAAAACTGATGAAGGATTTCCCATTTTTTAATTCCGAGGTCAGGCATACGATCGAATGTTGGGAACCTACCATCAAATACATCCGCGTTATAATTGACGGCTTCGTTAATCTCATTACGAGTCTTCTCAGAAAGTCCATACCACCATGAAGGCTTGACAGCCAAATTTTCCAAACGAGTTGTGCACATCCACACCAATCTGCATGTAAGATTATTTGTTGTTACGAGATCTTCAATAAAACGAGTAGGTGCTTTGGCCTCATCATCGAAAAATGAAAGTAAAACAAAGATACCCGAATTATCAGGAATGACTGACACAAATAGATTTTGCATATTACAGTCAAAATCAGTGTAATTCTGAAGCGACTCTCCATTAGAGAGATAATCCGGGAAAAAAGAACCAGCACATGCAATCACTGGAGAACTATTAGAATGGATGACGTAGGACTGCAGTCTCCCGTAATCGCCGTGAGTGATATATGCTTCAAATTTATTCTTGAAGGCTATTGCGTCTGACATTCCTTGGTACATTGAGGCTTTTGCTATCTCAAGTTCTGGAGATAGCCTATATTCCTTGTCGCTTGAGAGACCTTGAAGTTCTGCTATTTGATTTGCATCAAGAAAGGCGTCTATCTGACAACCCTTAAAATAATACTCCCGGCATGCGCACCTATAAGCCTGCATAAAAAGTTGCTCTGGGGTTGCCATAAATGGTGACTGGTCTAAAGATTTAAATAGATTCTGGTCATGCTGATTGCAGAATCCTGGGAAAGCCAGTGCTTCATTAATACTGGTACTTTTGAAATGTAATAGCTTATTCTCCAATGTTGAGAAAAGGTTCATATTACGAACCAACACGTGATTATTCTCAGCGATCAAACAAAGACTCTTGGTCTTAGATATTGTGTGCGACCTGCCTATTTCTCCGCTACACTCTCCCACTGCAAGACAAATTGGTCTTCTATGAAGGTTCCGCAACCGCTTCATATGCTTTTCTACTAATTTTGCTTTTTCTGCGCTGAAGGGTTTCATGTGGTTCCGTTTACTGCACCCGCAATAGACAAGGGTGGCGGGACCGTAGTTTCGTTTATTCCGTTATTCGACCAGACGTGTGATGCCCATCCAGCAGCAGACCCCGCCGCATCTGACGGTTAGCGTTCAATCACGCCTTCCAGAGCCCTCATGAAGATATGGGGCAAGTCTCTATAAATCATTCTCAACTCCTTGTTGTAACCAAAGATCTCTCGCATAACTGGATGCTCGAATGAAAATTCGACCATTCGGTTGAACTCCTGAATAGCTTGCTCCTTTTCTGCCCTAGATTTACGGCTCTTCAAGATATCCAAGACCTCTCGGCCTGCTTCGTAAATCCAGGGGAAGTCATCTTTCAGCAGACTCAGGGTAATCTGGATGCCAACAAAAGTCTTCTCAAACACCGGAGACAACTGCATGAGTTCCTCAACAAACATCGGGTTCCATTTGCGAAAAGATCGACGCAGTTGAGTTTCTTGATATCTCTCTAAACGATTGCGTAATTCAGCCAGATTGTCCTTCACTTCTGCCAATGAGTCGTGAAGATTCCCTTCCGGATTTCTCAGCAGTTTTTGGTTAATTCTTGTAAGTTACAGTATTTCTTCCAGTATCGCATCCCTCTTCTTATCATCGGCTCCGTTGGCCTTTTTTGTAGATGGCTCACCGACGGTCTTAACTTTCGCCAGGTCCTCTTCCAGCCTGGGATACCATGCGTCGAAAGCCCTATCCAAGGGCAACGACGACAGGGACGTAGTTCCGTTCATTCCGTTATTCCACAGAACGGCAAAGGGACAGGCCGCTTTTTTCACTTTGCCGTTCTTCTCCATTGGCCGTAAACCGTCTCGTCCGTCCTCCTGAGTCTTATAGTATTTACAATATGAATGAAATTACAAGGAAAATGTTATGGCGCCGAGAGGAATTCCGATTTTTCCGCCGGTGTCTGCTCCAGCCCACGTTTCACCGATTCAACGATTAGATCGATATCCTGTGCCGAACTGAGTGTCGTGAGCAGTTGGCCGAATAATACTATCTTTTTGTCATTGAGGGAGAGCGAAAAGCCGGAAGCCCGGAGCCTGCGAATTTTATCTAGGGCGGTCTCCGTGGCTCTTTCTCTGGAAACGGGACGGCGGTCATGGAGTTTATCGGCCTTCTTGCAGACGATGATGATATCGAGCTGGATCGGCTCTTTTGCCTGCGCCTTGGGCGTCGCAACGGACATTTCGGATTTGACCGGGTGAGAGTTTACGACTACGAAGCCGGCGTTGAGAATCGCGTTGGACAGCGACTTCCACCCGTCATCCCGCGAATGGTGGTACGAAAAGACCAATAACCCATCGTCTTTCAGAATCCTGTTGCATTCGCGGAAGACATTTTCCAGCTTGTGCGAAAAACTTTCCGGATCGGCATCTTGCACCTCGGCAGGATTGCGGGTTGTTCCAGGGGATGAGCCGTTAAGCCCTGTTTGCTGCCAGGCATAGAAGAAGTCGGCCAATTCGGAATAATGCACGTTGTCAAAGAAAGGCGGGTCGGTTACCACCAGATCGATGTTGCCATCGGATAATTCGGAAACAGACGAGTCTCCTTGCGAGAGATAGATGCCACGATTTACCGTAGATCCATTCGAAGGCCATTCGGATTCAAGCCTACCGCTGAACGCCAAGGAAGAGATGACGCCTTTTCCGGTCTTTGACCCGTTGACCTCGGTGGGATTCATGCGGTACTCGATTGCCTTGATGAGTCGTTGACGGACCAACGTCGAAAAGGAGCCGGAACTCTTCGGCGTGCCCCAAACATTGGCTTCTATAGGCAGACGCTCTGGTTTGAGGATATGATGGGAGAACATGTGGCGCACCGCGCCGGTACCTTCTCCTTTATATGACACGAACATGTTATTGAATTCGAGGAGGCCGGAGAACAAGACAAGGAGCATGTTCCGTGTCGATTCATCTCCGATTTCTCTTATTGCCGACTGGAGCCAGCCAAGGGCGAGCAACTGACGATCGTTGAAAAATGCCTTCCACTCGCAAAAACCATAGTTTATGGCTTGCCGGGTATTATATCCGTCCTCCAGCTTGAGGGACGGCAGCGAGACCTTCTTCTCTTCAATCTCGCTCTTCAATAATTGAGCGCATCTTCCATATTCGTCGATGTCTTCTGCCGTAGCTTTCAAATATTCTTTGGTCCCTTCCCCTGTGAGTATGAGTTTTCCATACAGGCGAAATGCAGGTGTTTTTCCGCTTTCTGAAATCGCTTTCACTGCAGAAAACACATTTTCGCAGTGCCGGCATGTCGCCTTTGGGCCTTTGACAGTCCCCGCTTCCGGTAAGAAACTATGACCGCAGGCGTTACATTTGGCTTTCTCCTGAGCGGAAATGCCTTGAAAAATGTCCCCGCAATGAGGGCAAAGGATCTGAACTTCGGGGTTCCGTTGGGGGTAGGCGTTCCGGGCAATGATCCAGGACGGAAACAGATCGGTCTTTTCGTGGCAGTCCGGGCAATCAACCTGCATCACCCAAAAATAATAAAGCACGTCGGAATCATTGCCCCTTGAGTCCCTGGAACGGTAGAGTACCCTGATTTTCCGGCCGACTCCTTCGGAAAGCTCGGTCAGGGCATTTTGAAGCGACTTCTGATTTAACGGCCCTAAAACCGCCTTTACCGATCCAACGGCAACGGGATTTATATCCCGGCCGAACGCGGTAAAACCAAGTTTGTGTGCTTCACCGATGGTGGTGCCGGAGCCCATGAAAGGGTCAAAGACAGAAACGCCCGAAAAGGCATGTTTCTTATAAAATAGTTGCGTCAGGTCCTCGTCCGGACGCAGCACACAGCCGAGCAGGATGCCGCGAAAGACCGAGCCCAGCCTATTGGCCCACCACTTATGGATGTGGTAGATGGGCCGATGGACCTCCTTGCGCCAGCTCTCCCTTTCGGCAAGCAGGGAAATGAACTCAAAAGGGAATTCATCCGTTTCGATTAGGTGATAGTTACTCGGATGTTTCTCCACTTTCGCTCTCTTTATCATCTATGACGATTTCTTGTATCTGGCGCATGGCAACAGGGGAAGCCGGGCTTCCAGGCAATCTCCAGGCGCGAAAAAGATGCTCTCGCCCTGCATTCGGGTTAGGTAGCTTGTCAGGATTCAACTCGTTATTCTTTAGATCAAAGGAATATCCGACAGTCAGCTCTGTCGCTTCCTTTCTTAAGAGTCTGCCGACTTCAATAAAAGCGGCCTTTGTCTCCATTTCGGCGGGGAGAATGAGTGTCATTTGATGCGCCAAGCCTTCGGCAATTCTGAAAGGGGTAGGGACAACATACATTTTTCTGTCACGTATCAGGATGTCGCCGTAACTCCCGAATCCCTTGACGCTCTTATTTTTGTGGACATATTCGTGATCCGCGTTCAAGAAGTCGCCGTGACAAATGACGAGATCGAGGACCGGGTAGCTGTTGCCGTCAGGATTTTTGGGGTATCTTCCGAATACATAATAGATCGTTCTCCCGTTATGATAGCCGGCCGGGACCTGGCTGTTGCTGTCAAAACTGGCATCCCGGCCGGGATAGGCAAGCCCCTTCACTTCATATCCCTCGGTCGCCGCAACCATCCGGAAGTCCGGATAGGTGTTTCTTCCGCCGATCTCGTAATTGAAAGCCCTTTCCTGAAGGCGTTTCTCAAACCAGTTTTGAAAATGGAATTCTTTGTCGGTGCTGCTGACGCGTTCGATCAGGACGCCTTTCCGAATCGCAAGGACACACCGCTCGAAGATTTTTGAGATGGTGTGCTTTGGGGAGTTACTCATACACTATTTAATGAAATTATTCATGGGATAATCAAGAGAATTAGCGTCCTATCCATGGACTATGTGGAAACCATGGGTAGACGGGAAGGATGCCCTTTACATTTCTTATCTTGCGCGCCCCTTTCAAGTGCGAATGCCCTTCCCTCTTCGCCTGTCCATGGGCGATGGGGCCGTGAAAGCTGTTCCTTCGCACATGGTTTCGACAATTCGCCACATACGCTTGGTCGGGCAATCATGGCTGCAACTCGCACTCCACAGTCTCTGGACTGAAATCCTGTTCATGCGGCCACATAATGCCTCCAAAAGCGGGCCTGACAGACCGGAAATATGCCGGTTCCTTTAATTCTTTGAAGACGCCCTTGTCGATATACGGAGAGACATCAAAGACACCTTTCCTGCCGTTTGATAGTTCGACTTTGAGTTTATAATCACCCATGGGTTCTACAGATATCACTTTTACCATTGATCCACCTCATTTAAGACCGCTTGACCTTCCTAAGGGTTCAGTAAAACATCGTGGGTGCCGACTTTGCGCAAAAGATATACGTCCTCTACGGTTTGGAAAGTGAACCGGTATGACAAGCTGATCCTGCCTTCCCAAATGCCCCTGGGGTCTTTCATTTTTTTTAGGTTGAGGGAAGGATGCTTTGGATTGGATAATAAAAGCCCCAATTGCTTATCCGTTAATTTCTGGATGTCTTGGGGCAATTTCCGGTAATCCCGGACAAAGGTCTTGGTAAAGGCGAGCTTCATACCTTGGTGGTTTTGAGGGCTTTCAAGGCGTCCTTGATATTGTCAAAAGGGCCGATCATGTCGCCTTCGGCAATATCCCGGTCGGCGTCTCTCTCCCCACCCTGCCATTCTTTGGTATGGAAGTAGGCTTCCTCCTGACGGATCATCTTTACCGGCTTCAGCACCAATTCGTTGTTGTGCTCCTCGATTTCCAAATAGTCGCCCTCGGCAATCCTAAATTTCTTCCTAATTTCATGAGGAATGGTTATTTGCGAATGTTTTTTGACTTTGATTAGAGGCATGTTCCTTATCTCCTTGTACAAATCGTAAATACTGTTAAATTATGAAATTATTAATTTAAGAATACCACATATAGAAAAAAAGTCAAGGCAAACCGCCGGGCAAGGGGGGCAAGCTCTTCCCGATGCTTAAGCGGTAATGTTTGCACTGGTATTAAACATTATACTGTGCTATGATATAGCACAGTAATGACAGAGAGGACAACATTATGAGAAGCACAGTCACTCTTGAAAAGGCCATGCTTGACGAACTCCTGGCTGAAACCCACGCGAAAAGCAAAACAACTGCGGTAAAGGAGGCTATCTCGGACTACCTGAGACGCCGCCGCATGGAGAAGATAAAGTCCATGAAAGGCAAGCTGGAATTCGACCTTACCGCTGAGGAGTTGCGCCACTATGAGCGGTAATCGTGTGCTGATCGATACGTCCGTGTGGATTGCCTACTTCAGAAATACCTCGGTCGAGGTCGGCGGGCGCGTCGAGGCCATGATGTCCGAGGCTGAGATATGCGTCCCGAAGATTGTTCTCGCCGAGTTGCTGCAAGGTTCAAAGTCGGAACGCGAGATCGGGACGATAGAAAGTTTTTTTGGCGCCTTCACTATTGTCGATCAGGGAGAGCGCTCGTGGCTCAGTGCCGGAAGGCTGGCTTACCAGCTTAAGAGGAAAGGAAAAACGGTGAATCTCGCGGACTGCTACATAGCTATTATCGCTCAGGAACAGGGATGCAGGGTTTTTACCCTTGACGAACACTTTAAGGAGATTCAGAAAGTGATCGATATCGCGTTGGTCTAGTGGAGTGCTTTCGTGAATCAAGGAAAATGTCGTAGTATTCCCGCCGCTCCCAACTGGTTCTTCGTCTACAGGAAGATACCCCTCGCCCTCCTTACCGGTAAACCGCCACGTTGACAACATCGGGCATCTGATATATTACAATAGCGTAGAGGACGCACATGGCAAGACAATTTACGGTGGTTATCGAACGAGACGAAGAAGGCTATTATGTGGCAGACGTTCCGGAATTAAAGGGATGTCACACACAGGCGCGTTCTCTGGATGATCTCCTTGAGAGGGTCAAGGAGTCGATTCAGCTTTGTCTGGAAGTGTGCGGAGAAGACCTCCCGGCCATGGAGTTTATCGGGATTCAAAAAGTAGCGGTATGAGCACGCTTCCGGCCCTCACCGGTACCACTCTCATCTCCGTCCTTAAGAAGATCGGCTTTGCCATCGATAGGCAGAGAGGAAGCCATGTCTTTCTGACACACCCCGATGGAAGAGCCACAATTATCCCAGCCCATGAAGAAACCATAGGACCTGGTCTTCTTTCCATAATTCTGCGAGATGTTGGTCTCTCAACAGAGGAATTTCTCGACCTGAATGAAAAATGGATATCCTTCCCCTATCCGGCGTGTCTGTTTTATTTGTACTGACGCGCAAATGTGCTACTATTCCTGCAAGACGATGTGAGGAGGAGGGATGCACAAATACTGTCTATTCTTTTTGATTCTCCTGATAATGGCTCCGGGTGCGGCACATGCGGCCGGCGGCCGGGACGTTCTCTTCCAGGTATCGACCATCGACGCCCTCTTGACCGGTATTTACGACGGTGAAACCACCCTTGAATCTCTCAGGGAAAAGGGGGACTTCGGTCTTGGCACTTTTAACAACTTGGACGGTGAGATGCTTTTGCTCGATGGGCAGTTTTACCGCATCACGGCGGCGGGCACAGTCGAGCGCCCGGGTCCGGGGACGAAAACGCCCTTTGCCGCCGTCACCTTTTTCGATGCCGACCGGACGGTCCCTCTTGAGAAAGGCCTCGATCTTCAGCAATTTGTCGCGAAGACCGACAAACTCTTGCCGACGCCCAACGTCTTTTATGCCATCAAGATCACGGGGACATTCGAAATGGTCAGGGCAAGAAGCGTGGCGCGCCAGGCGAAGCCTTACAGACCTCTGGACGAAGTGGTGAAAAGCCAGGGGCTTTTCACCTTAGGCAAAGCAGAAGGCACTATTGTAGGGTTTCGCTGTCCGCCCTATGTCAAGGGTGTCAGTGTTCCGGGCTACCATCTCCATTTCATCACCACTGACCGGAAAGCAGGTGGCCACGTGCTCGATTTCAGGGTCGACAAAGCGGTATTGGAGGTTGACGACACGAGCGAGTTCGACCTGATTCTCCCATCCGATAGGGCCTTCTATGATGCGGACCTTACGCCTGACAGAGGACAGGCGCTCAAGGCAGTAGAAAAATGAGGGGGGGAAGACACCACCCAGAGGACAATCACGCCTCTTACCAACTGAACGAGAAACCCCCGTTCACTGTCGTCTGCGTACCGTCGTAAGCAAAACCGGTTTTCATCCGTATGCGGTCGCTGATTTGGGCCGCTAACCCTACCGCAAGAGCCCTTTCGCCCATATAGGTACCTCCCCCTATGCCCATGGAGAACCTCTTTCCGGGACCGGGATCGGGAATGCCGGCGAGGGCCGCGGCCGACGCAACACCGCTATAGGCCTTCACCAACTGCCGGTAGTTTACCGCATCGTAAGGATTCGTGCCGTCGGCAATCCCCGTGACGCGTGCCGGACCCTGGGTCGCATCGTTGCGAAAAGTGGCTCCGTTGTCGTTCAGGATCAGCGAGGTAGACCTTGTGCCGCCGCTCAGCGTTGCGGCCTGGGTATTCACCGTGAGCCCATGGGATTCCTGGGTAGTGGGGTTGAGCACGGTAACGGAAACATTGTCAGGCTGGACGTTCAATTGACTGTGGTTTGCGGCGGTAGATCCACTTCCGTTGGCGACGATGTTCACCGTGTTGCTGGCACCATTCACGGTGACCCCGCTGTTATTTACCACGATTCCCGATGACGAAGTCGGGTTGGCACTGGTCAAATAGCCATTCACCGCGAGGTCTCCGTCCACGTACATACGGCCGGTGACGATAACGCCGTATGGGACGGTCGTCGTCGCACCGTTCTTGTTCGTGTAGTATTGATCGTTGCTCACGGTGATGCTGTTCTGCACGGGGTGATCTGTATAAGAAACGCTGCTGTAGCCCTGGCTGGCTAACGTAATACTGCTCGCGCTCATAGCAAGCGTGGGACCGCTGTTGACATTTAAGGTACTATTGATCGTGGTGGGACCGTTCAAGGTGGTTGCGCCCGTGACTTGAAGCCCGCCGTTGAGGTTGGTCGGGCCCGTAACCGCGAAGGTGCCTCCTTTCACAGTGACGCCTCCGTTCAAGGTGGTTGCGCCCGCCACAGCGAACGTGCCCCCCACCGTGGCGTTATTGGCAATACTTGCTGAATTGAGGGTGGCAAGACCCGAGGTGCTCAGCGTTGAAAGGCTCGTGTTGCCGGTAACGGCAAGGTTACCCCCCACCGTAGCATCATTAATGATGCTCGCAGAATTCAGCGTCGCAAGACCGGAGGTAGTTAAGGTCGAGAGGCTCGTGTTGCCGGTGACGGCAAGGGTGCCGCCTACTGTTTCGTTATTCGTGATACTTGCCGAATTGAGGGTGGCAAGACCCGAAGTGCTCAGGGTCGAGAGGCTGGTGTTGCCGGTGACGGCAAGGGTGCCGCCTACTGTTTCGTTGTTGGTAATACTTGCCGAATTGAGGGTGGCAAGACCCGAAGTGCTCAGGGTCGAGAGGCTTGTGTTGCCGGTGACGGCAAGGGTGCCGCTGGTGGAGGTGTTGCCCGTGGCGTTGTCCACGGTAAAAACGTTGGAGGTTCCATTGTTGACTGCAAGAGCTCCTCCCTGTATGGTAGCACCACCGTTCAGATTGGTAGCGCCTGTGACGGCCAGGGTGCCCCCCAGGTTTGTCGCCCCCGTCACACCCAGTGTGCCCCCTACCGTGGCGCTATTGGTAATACTTGCCGAATTGAGGGTGGCAAGGCCTGAGGTGCTCAGTGTCGAGAGGCTGGTGTTGCCGGTGACACCCAGTGTGCCCCCTACCGTGGCATTGTTGGTAACGCTTACGGAATTTAACGTCGCAAGACCTGAGGTGCTCAGGGTAGTAAGGCTTGTGTTGCCGGTGACGGCAAGGGTGCCGCTGGTGGAGGTGTTGCCCGTGGCGTTGTCCACGGTAAAAACGTTGGAGGTTCCATTGTTGACTGCAAGAGCTCCTCCCTGTATGGTAGCACCACCGTTCAGATTGGTAGCGCCTGTGACGGCCAGGGTGCCCCCCAAGTTTGTCGCCCCAGTCACACCCAGCGTCCCGCCTACCGTGGCGTTATTCGTAATGCCTGCGGAATTCAACGTCGCAAGGCCTGAGGTACTTAGGGTCGAGAGATTCGTGTTGCCGGTGACGGCAAGCGTGCCGCTGGTAGAGGTGTTGCCCGTGGCGTTGTCCACGGTAAATACGTTGTAAACTCCGTTGTTGACTGCGAGGGCCCCGCCTTTCACGGTAGCACCGCCGTTCAGATTGGCGGCACCCGTCACCCCAAGTGTGCCCCCCACCGTGGCGTTATTGGTGATACTTGCAGAGTTCAGGGTGGCAAGACCCGAGGTGCTCACGGTCGAGAGATTCGTATTGCCGGTCACACCCAGTGTGCCCCCTACCGTTTCGTTATTCGTAATGCCTGCGGAATTCAACGTCGCAAGGCCCGAGGTGCTCAGGGTAGTAAGAGTGGTGTTGCCGGTAACACCCAAGGTGCCCCCCAGGTTTGTCGCCCCGGTCACCCCCAGTGTGCCGCCTACTGTGGCGTTGTTGGTAACGCTGGCAGAGTTGAGCGTGGCAAGGCCAGAGGTACTCAGGGTCGAGAGGCTTGTGTTACCTGTGACACCCAGTGTGCCGCCCACCGTGGCATTATTCGTAATGCCTGCGGAATTCAGGGTGGCAAGACCAGAGGTACTCAGGGTCGAGAGGCTTGTGTTGCCGGTGACGGCAAGGGTGCCGCTGGTGGAGGTGTTGCCGGTGGCGTTGTCCACGGTAAATACGTTGGAAACTCCGTTGTTGACTGCAAGAGCCCCGCCTTTCACGGTAGCACCGCCGTTCAGATTAGCAGCCCCGGTCACGCCCAGTGTGCCGCCTACCGTGGCGTTATTGGTGATACTTGCGGAATTCAGGGTAGCAAGGCCAGAGGTACTCAGTGTCGAGAGGCTGGTGTTGCCGGTAACCCCAAGTGTGCCGCCTACCGTGGCATTGTTGGTAACGCTGGCAGAGTTGAGCGTGGCAAGACCTGAGGTGCTTAGGGTAGTGAGGCTGGTGTTGCCGGTAACGCCCAAGTGTGCCGCCTACCGTGGCGTTATTGGTGATACTTGCGGAGTTCAGGGTAGCAAGGCCAGAGGTACTCAGTGTCGAGAGGCTGGTGTTGCCGGTAACCCCAAGTGTGCCGCCTACCGTGGCATTGTTGGTAACGCTGGCGGAGTTGAGCGTGGCAAGACCTGAGGTGCTCAGGGTAGAGAGGCTGGTGTTGCCGGTAACCCCCAGTGTGCCGCCTACCGTGGCATTATTGGTGATACTTGCGGAATTCAGGGTAGCAAGGCCAGAGGTACTCAGTGTCGAGAGGCTGGTGTTGCCGGTAACCCCAAGTGTGCCGCCTACCGTGGCATTGTTGGTAACGCTGGCGGAGTTAAGCGTGGCAAGACCTGAGGTGCTCAGGGTTGAGAGGCTGGTGTTGCCCGTCACACCCAGTGTGCCGCCTACCGTGGCATTGTTGGTAATGCTTGCGGAATTCAGGGTGGCAAGACCAGAGGTACTCAGGGTCGAGAGGCTTGTGTTGCCGGTGACGGCAAGGGTGCCGCTGGTGGAGGTGTTGCCGGTGGCGTTGTCCACGGTAAATACGTTGGAAACTCCGTTGTTGACTGCGAGGGCCCCGCCTTTCACGGTAGCACCGCCGTTCAGATTAGCAGCACCCGTGACGGCCAAGGCGCCCCCAAGGTTTGTCGCCCCCGTCACACCCAGTGTGCCCCCTACCGTGGCGTTATTGGTGATACTTGCGGAGTTCAGGGTGGCAAGGCCTGAGGTGCTCAGGGTTGAGAGGCTCGTGTTGCCGGTCACCCCAAGCGTGCCCCCTACCGTGGCATTATTGGTGATGCTTGCGGAGTTCAGGGTGGCAAGACCTGAGGTGCTCAGGGTCGAGAGGCTCGTGTTGCCGGTCACACCCAGCGTCCCGCCTACCGTGGCGTTGTTGGTGATACTTGCGGAGTTCAGGGTGGCAAGGCCTGAGGTGCTCAGGGTCGAGAGATTCGTATTGCCGGTGACCCCCAGTGTGCCTCCTACCGTGGCGTTATTGGTGATACTTGCAGAATTGAGCGTGGCAAGACCTGAGGTACTCAGTGTTGAGAGGCTTGTGTTGCCCGTCACACCCAGTGTGCCGCCCACCGTTTCGTTATTCGTAATGCCTGCGGAATTCAACGTCGCAAGGCCAGAGGTACCTAGGGTAGTGAGGCTGGTGTTGCCGGTCACACCCAGCGTCCCGCCTACCGTGGCGTTGTTGGTGATACTTGCGGAGTTCAGGGTGGCAAGGCCTGAGGTGCTCAGGGTCGAGAGATTCGTATTGCCGGTGACCCCCAGTGTGCCTCCTACCGTGGCGTTATTGGTGATACTTGCAGAATTGAGCGTGGCTGCACCGTTTGTCGTGAGCGTATCCGTGGTGATATTGCCCGTATTCGAGATGCCGTTCGTTGTGGTAGCGCCCGTGACGCCCAGGGTGCCCCCCAAGTTTGTCGCCCCAGTCACACCAAGTGTGCCCCCTACCGTTTCGTTATTCGTAATGCCTGCGGAATTCAACGTCGCAAGACCCGAGGTGCTCAGGGTCGAGAGGCTCGTATTGCCGGTCACACCCAGTGTGCCCCCTACCGTGGCGTTATTGGTGATACTTGCGGAATTGAGGGTGGCTGCACCGTTTGTCGTGAGCGTATCCGTGGTGATATTGCCCGTATTCGAGATGCCGTTCGTTGTGGTAGCGCCCGTGACGCCCAGTGTGCCGCCGACTGTGGTGTTGCCCGTTGCGTTGTCCACGCTGAATACATTGGAGGTTCCGTTGCTGACGGCAAGAGGTGCTCCCTGTATGACAGCACCGCCGTTCAGATTGGCGGCACCCGTGACGCCCAGGGTGCCCCCCAAGTTTGTCGCCCCAGTCACACCCAGCGTCCCGCCTACCGTGGCGTTGTTGGTGATACTTGCGGAGTTCAGGGTGGCAAGGCCTGAGGTGCTCAGGGTCGAGAGATTCGTATTGCCGGTGACCCCCAGTGTGCCTCCTACCGTGGCGTTATTGGTAATACTTGCAGAATTGAGCGTGGCTGCACCGTTTGTCGTGAGCGTATCCGTGGTGATATTGCCCGTATTCGAGATGCCGTTCGTTGTGGTAGCGCCCGTGACGCCCAGTGTGCCGCCGACTGTGGTGTTGCCCGTTGCGTTGTCCACGCTGAATACATTGGAGGTTCCGTTGCTGACGGCAAGAGGTGCTCCCTGTATGACAGCACCGCCGTTCAGATTGGTAGCGCCCGTGACGCCCAGTGTGCCCCCCAAGTTTGTCGCCCCAGTCACACCAAGTGTGCCCCCTACCGTGGCGTTGTTGGTGATACTTGCGGAGTTCAGGGTGGCAAGGCCTGAGGTGCTCAGGGTCGAGAGATTCGTATTGCCGGTGACCCCCAGTGTGCCTCCTACCGTGGCGTTATTGGTAATACTTGCAGAATTGAGCGTGGCTGCACCGTTTGTCGTGAGCGTATCCGTGGTGATATTGCCCGTATTCGAGATGCCGTTCGTTGTGGTAGCGCCCGTGACGCCCAGTGTGCCGCCGACTGTGGTGTTGCCCGTTGCGTTGTCCACGCTGAATACATTGGAGGTTCCGTTGCTGACGGCAAGAGGTGCTCCCTGTATGACAGCACCGCCGTTCAGATTGGCGGCACCCGTGACGCCCAGTGTGCCCCCCAAGTTTGTCGCCCCAGTCACACCAAGTGTGCCCCCTACCGTGGCGTTGTTGGTGATACTTGCGGAGTTCAGGGTGGCAAGGCCTGAGGTGCTCAGGGTCGAGAGATTCGTATTGCCGGTGACCCCCAGTGTGCCTCCTACCGTGGCGTTATTGGTAATACTTGCAGAATTGAGCGTGGCTGCACCGTTTGTCGTGAGCGTATCCGTGGTGATATTGCCCGTATTCGAGATGCCGTTCGTTGTGGTAGCGCCCGTGACGCCCAGTGTGCCGCCGACTGTGGTGTTGCCCGTTGCGTTGTCCACGCTGAATACATTGGAGGTTCCGTTGCTGACGGCAAGAGGTGCTCCCTGTATGACAGCACCGCCGTTCAGATTGGCGGCACCCGTGACGCCCAGGGTGCCCCCTACCGTGGCGTTATTGGTGATACTTGCAGAATTGAGCGTGGCTGCACCGTTTGTCGTGAGCGTATCCGTGGTGATATTGCCCGTATTGATGATGCCGTTCGTCACCGTTTGCGACCGAACAATTTGAGCAAACGTGCTCACCAGTATGAGAGCTGCGCAAATCGCTGCAAGGCTCCTCACACCCTTTCTCCTCATCGGGCCCCGGTGAAAACGTCGGCCGGTTTCTCCGCGATCACGTCATTATCCATCTCTCTCCTTGTGACTATGCCTCTCGGACCATGGGACTTTCATACATGCCGGCGGGCCCAATTGTACCATGGCAGTCCAACTCTCTATCTCGTGTCGCACAGGTCTCATGAGTTTGCTCTTCCTCCGATGCTTCCCTGCGCGAAAAAGACTCATCTGACTATCTCCTTCTTTATGGTGACGCATCCTGTACCCGCGCGCATCAAGAACACACGTGCGGGCGTTGGCCCCCCTAGAACGGTGATATTCTGCCTGATCTCATGGAGACGGACCATGCCCGGGAAATATGTTTGCGCCACCTTGTCACACGTAAGAGACCAGTAGGCCACTGTTTCATAAAGGGCCCCGCAACCGTTGGCCTGATTAGGAGCAAAGGTGGCGGTCGCATACGCGCTGGATGCTCCGCCGCCTGGGACCTCCATCGATACGGAAAACATGCTCTGGTCCGGCTGGGCCGGAGGAGGGAATATGAAGGCGCCTGCCGCCTGTGCGCTGCCGCCGAGAAAATTGACAACCTGATTGATGCGACTCGCGCATGAAAGCACGCCTAGGTTGACCGCAGTTTGGGTCACAGGACTGACCGCAGGCACACGTGGAATCGACTGGCCGTCCGTCACCTGCGGCTCTTCCTGAGATGCTTTTGCGGTGCCCGATGGAGCCGGCCCCAGGGGCGTCTGCGCCCCCGCGGTGAGAGAACATGCCATCAATAATAGCGAACTACAGACGAGAACTTTGAAAACCCCCAGCTTCACTCGCCCTCCTTTTACAGCTTTCTCTCGGGCCCATCGGGCTTTGTATGCGTCCAAATGCGGCATGCAACTTATGTGCCTCCGTTTGACTGAGCCCCGTTCTAGGGTTTTTGGCAGGGCTACGTACCTGGCCCTCACGCATTAAGAACGGAAATGATGGGCCTCTGGTGCGTAGTCCGAAGACGCTCAAAGGCGCAGTATGCAATTTCCACCATGCGTCGGGAGAGGCGTTGCCTCACAAGCGTCATTTTCATGACATACTGCCTGAGGCAGATACATGAGGCAGACAGTATAGTGGGGCGAGAGGTCAACAAGGATCTCAGGGAGGGCCGTATGGGTTGAGTGGAAACCACACAGTGTGGGAGATCGGTTGCTTTCTCACCCCGGCAGTTTCCTCATTCGAGTCGAGGAATCACGTATGGCACAATGCTTGCTTTATCATGAGGTATGAGTCTCACTACCCTGGTTATCATCTGGTTGCTGATTCAAATCCCGCTCGCAATTGCGGCGGGGAAACTCATCAAGTGGAGGTGTCGTCAACAAGAAACCAGGGCAGATATTTATATCGACGCTGACCTATATCTGCGGAAAAGAAGATATACGTCGTCACTTTCTTGACCCCCTTTACGTCAACCCTTCTCTCACACCAACTTGTCTCGACACTCGCCGCGTCTGTTACCGGAATTATCCGTTTCAGAATACACTCGTCATGCCGGACCTTACAAGCCTGCCCCGGCAGGTCACTGGCCGGGGCCGCGCATAAGAATCTTGAGATTGAGAGATCTTCACCGAGAGATCTTCACCTGATAAATAATTCATCTTATGGTAATGTATAGGAGATGATAGACAGCAGAGGCATGTTATCCTGTGGCAGGGATTGGTTATGAGAATAGGTGGTTTTCAATTGCGCGACCCTGTTCCGGAGTGCAACGAGCCTTACGTACTGGCTACCCTTCGACCCTGGATAGACGTCAACAATGTGGGAAGTCTGGTACTCACCGAAGTGGAGGCGCAATTCAAGGCTACGGAATTGGGGACGCTATCCAAACCGGGGCATTTCTACGACTTCACAAGATACCGGCCCATTATACATCTCGAAGAGGGCATTCGTGAGCCTGTCCGTTCCCACTACATCAATTCACTATGCGAGAAGGGTGGGGCAGAATGATCTTCTGTTGCTTCGACTCCTGGAGCCTCATGCCCATGCGGAGCTCTATGTCAGTTCCGTTTTGAAGCTTCTCAAGGCTTTCAAGGCGAGGAAATATATTCTTCTGGGGAGCATGTACGATGCGGTGCCGCATACCAGACCTTTACTCGTCAGCGGGTATGGGATGGGCGAAGAAGCGCTCCAGGATGTAAAGAAGGCCGGCGCCCTGCCTATCACTTATCACGGCCCCTCAACCATCGTGAATCTGATTACGAAAGAAGCAGCGGAATCAGGGATCGATGCACTCGTACTGATCGTTTCCCTGCCCCAGTACGTTGTGTTGGAGGAGGATTACCTGGGAAAAGTCAGGCTCATGGAACTGTTGAACCTGCTTTATAACATCCCCATCGACAAAGAAGACTTCGAAAGGGCCCTGGAGCAGCGCAATCTAATCAGCGAAAGAGTGGACAATTCTCCGCAGGTCAAAACCCTCCTGCCTCAACTCGAAAGCGCCTATGACATGCGGATCGAAACAATGGCGGCTGAGGGAATACCGCACCTGACTTCCGAGATGGAAGAACTCTTCTGGAAAATAATGGGAAAAGATATCGGGAAAGCGTAGCCCTTTGAACCGCCCTCTTTCCCGGTGCAGCAGTGACCCAGAGATGGCCCACAATTTCTGCCGCAGGAAGGCGATACTCGGTGGCGCCCGGCAGACGCCGATCGCAGCTTCCGGGCTCGTCCGCTTTTGTGACTCTGTGGCATAGCGAGGGACGGCCGCCGTTGCGCCCGTCCCTCGCGCCTCTTATATTCGTATATGGAGGGATTAAAGTATGATAATCGGCATACTCGCACGCCGTAATGCCTAAAAGCGCTGTTTCTCCGCAGGCTCTTTTTCGCATCGTCTTCCACCGGCTGGTGCTGCCGGCCCTTATTCCGGCAGTGACCGTGCTCCTACTCGCAGGCATATGCGCGTCTGCGCCGGATAAAAAGAGCGGCGAGGAATTCCCCGTCCCGCCGCCGCCGTTCTCCCCAGGTATCTTCCCCTGTAGCTCCTGTCACGAAGGCATGGAGGTCAACACGCAGAAGAGGGAGTTGGGCATGCACACGGATATCAGGCTTCGCCACGCGCCCGAAGTCCTCACATGGTGCTTCGGCTGTCACGACCCAAGGAACAGGGACAAGCTTCACCTGGTCAACGGGGACCTGATCGATTTCACCGAGTCGTACCGCTTGTGCGGGCAGTGTCATGGGACCAATTACCGGGACTGGAAAGCGGGCGCCCACGGCAAGAGAATCGGCTATTTCTCGGGTGGCAGGAGGACCTATTTTCTGTGCGTCAACTGCCACAGCCCCCACGACCCCAAATTCAAGCCATTGAAACCGGAGCCGCCGCCATTCAGACCTTTGGATAAACAAAATGGCCCATAAACGCTTTACACGCAGAGAGTTCCTTCGCACCCTGGCGATAGCCGGCGCCTCCGGCGCAGCCTTCTCCCTGGCCTCGTGCAGCAAAGCCGAGAAAGAACAATTCTTCCAGAAGCATTTCCTCGAGATGACGGACCAGGAGAAAAAGCAGACGATCAAGAGGCTGATGGACGGCTACCACGAGAAGTACGGACTGACATTCAGCGTGAGCAGCCAAGGGGCTACGCCCCACACCCTGTGGGGGTACGGCCTTGACCTCTCGCGCTGCATCGGGTGCAGGCGATGCGTTTACGCCTGTGTAAAGGAGAACAACCTATCGCGCCATAATCCCCAAGTTCAGTGGATCAGGGTCCTCCGTTTAAAAAAGGGGAATCTCATCGATCTGGAGCAGGCCGAGGATTACTACGATCCGCCTGAAGTGCCCGAGGAAGGCTATTTCTACATGCCCGTTCAGTGCCAGCATTGCGAGAATCCGCCCTGTGTCAAGGTATGCCCGGTCCATGCCACATGGAAGGAGCCGGACGGACTGGTCGTTGTCGATTATAACTGGTGCATCGGCTGCAGGTACTGTATGGCCGCCTGCCCTTATCGGGGCAGGACTTTCAACTGGTCCGAGCCGAAGGTGCAAAAAGAGGAATGGAACACGCAGGTCCACTATCTAGGCAACCGGCCACGGTTCAGAAACGTGGTGGACAAGTGCACCTTCTGCATCCAGCGCGTGAGAAACGGGAGATACCCTGCCTGCGTGGAAGCATGTCCCACAGGGACAAGAAAGTTTGGCAATCTCCTCGATCGGGACAGCGAGATACGTTACCTGATCGACCACAAAAGGGTGTTCCGACTCAAAGAGGACCTGAATACGGAACCGAAGTTTTACTATTTTTTTGCGGAATAAGGAAAAGAGCGATGAAGGGTTGCATTGACCGAGCGAAGCGAGCTGAGCGGGGAGGCTCGACAGGCTATGCCCGTCGAGGGGGCGCTGAGCCCCATTAATTGCTGCCGGAATAGGATGAGGACATGGAAGCGTGGAGGTTTTACAAGAAGACATTGAGGCTGGTGGTATCGGGGGGACCCCTCTACTACACCTGGTGCCTCTTCCTGATCGCGATCATTCTTCTTGGTCTCACCTACTATCTGCGTCAGATGGAGCAGGGGTTGATCGTGACGCACATGCGCGACCAGGTGTCGTGGGGGATGTATATCGCCAATTTCACGTACCTTGTTGGGGTGGCGGCAGCAGCCGTGCTCCTCGTCATACCTGCATACGTGTACGACTTCAAGCCGATCAAGGAGATCGTAGTCCTCGGAGAGCTGTGGGCGGCATCGTCCATCGTCATGGCCCTCCTCTTCGTCTTCGTCGACCTGGGCCGGCCCGACCGTTTCTGGCACCTCATCCCCTATATCGGATGGCTCAGTTTCCCCCGGTCCCTCCTCGCCTGGGATGTGCTCGTCCTTAACGGCTACCTGGTCCTCAACATATTTATTCCCGTGTACATGCTCGTGAAGCTCTACTATGAAAAAGAACCGAACAAGAAATTCGTGATCCCCCTCATCCTGATCTCCATCCCCTGGGCCGTGGGCATCCATACGGTGACGGCATTCCTCTACAACGGACTGGAAGCACGCCCTTTCTGGAACGCGTCGATCCTCGCGCCCCGCTTCCTGGCATCCGCCTTCTGCTCGGGCCCGGCCATGGTGATCATCATGTTCCAGGTAGTCAGACGGATCTCTTACATCAATATCGCGGATTCAGCGCTTTTCAAGATCGCCGAGCTGATCGCCTATGCGATGTTTCTCAACCTATTCCTCCTCTCCGCCGAAGCCTTCAAGGAATACTATTCGGATACCATCAATCTTGCCTCCCTACGGTATCTCTATCAGGGGCTGGATGGCCACCGGGTGCTCGTGCCGTGGATATGGACGGCCCTCGGCTTCAACGTAACGGCCTTTCTCCTTTTCCTCATAAGGCGGACGAGGAGATGGCTCCCCACGCTCAATCTGGGCTGTCTGCTCATCATAGTGGGCGTCTGGATCGAGAAAGGTCCCGGTTTTGTCCTGCCGGGTTTTGTGCCTTCTCCCCTTGGAGAGATTTACGATTACGTGCCCAACCAGGTCGAGCTCTTCGTCTCCTTTGGCGTATGGGCCGTGGGACTCCTTATCTTCACGTTTTTCATGAAGGTCGCCATCCCTATCGAGCGGGGAGATTTTGTGCATAAGACAACCGGCAAAAACACCTAGAACGCGAGTTTGTGCCCCTGGCCCTGAAGAGATGTCTCGCCTTTTTCTGGCGGTGGGCCAAATCAGAGATTATATTAACCTATGCCCCGGACGAATTAGGGGATATGGCACACGGTTTGCGGCGCTCGCCTCTCGACTCCCCGAAGGCCGCCAGAGAGAAATTCTAAGGGACTGATCCCATTCACGCAAGGAGGAACGTATGTACACCGCGAAAGATTATGCGAAGTTGATCGGCATGGAAGGCTTCAGCGACACACTCCTCAATAACCATTTTACCCTGTATCAGGGGTACGTAACGAACACCAATAAGCTCCTCGACACGTTCGCCCAACTCAAGGACGAGAAGACGGCGACACCGGAGTTCGCGGAGCTTCACCGAAGACTCGGATGGGAATTTAACGGCATGCGCCTGCACGAATACTACTTCGAGAACCTCGGCGGCAAAGGGCAGATCAACAAGGATGGAGCCCTCGCAAAAAAGCTGGCCGCCGACTTCGGGAGCTACGAGACCTGGGAAAAAGACTTCAGGGCAATCGGCGCAATGAGGGGCATCGGCTGGGCCGCTCTCTACCAGGATACGGCCAGCGGCAGACTGATCAATTTCTGGATTAACGAACACGATCAGGGACATCCGGCCAGTTGCGCGCTCATCCTTATCATGGACGTGTTCGAGCACGCCTACATGGTCGACTACGGGACGAAGAAGCCGGGGTATATCGATGCCTTCTTCAAAAATGTGAATTGGCAAACAGCGGAGGCGCGCCTCAAATAGGAATTTAGAGGAACGGGCTTCCCAGTTTTGTCATAGGTCGTATGAGTCGTATAAGACTTATACGACCTATTATTTTGTTATAAAGCGTGGGCGACTTGAAAATCAGCGACCCGCGCCCTGCTCAAAACCCTGCGCGTCAATTGACAATTGTGCTGCCCCTGTGGTAAACAAAGGGTTCATGCCCGATGGTCTCATCAAGCCCTTTAAGGGTCTTCTCTACAACAAAACAAAGATGGGCGACATCTCGGCGTGCGTCTGCCCGCCTTACGATATCATCTCTGATCCGCTCCCTTATTACAACCGAAGCGGTTGTAACGCCATCCGCCTTGAATTGCCGCTCGGGACGGCGGAGGCGGACATGTACGACACGGCACGAAAGACACTCGATACGTGGCTTGCCGAACAGGTCCTCACCGAAGACGATCGGGAGTCTGTCTACCTGTACGAGCAGGAATTCGCGCTCAACGGGCGGACCCACAGGCGCAGAGGCGTGATCCCCCTCGTGAGGCTGGACAGGCAGCGGATTCTCACCCATGAGGAAACACGGAGGGAGGCGAGGGAGGACAGGGAGAAACTTATCGAGAAGCTGCACACTTTCACCAGCCTTATCCTCGCCATGTATGAAGACGGTTCAGGAGAGATAGGCAGGCTCATCGAGGACTCTCAAAGAGAGACGATATACGATTTTATTGATGAGCTGTCCATAAAGAACACGTTTTACCGGCTGACCGACCCGACTCTCGCGGCAAGTCTGTCCGTCATGATGAAGAAACTCTATGTTGCAGATGGCCATCACAGGCTGAGCGTCGCGCTTAAGCTGGGGCTGCCCTATGTCGCCATGTATCTCACCGATATGCACGCGGACGGAATAGCCATACTCCCCTATCACCGGGTCGTCAGTCTGAAGCAAAAGAGAGAAGATACGCAGATCCTCGCCCTCGCGGCGCCCTATTTTGACGTTTCGAAGCTGGAATACCCGCCGCAGGCCGGTCCTGACGGGCTTGTCGCACAGATATCATCCTCTCCCGCCCTGTCCTTGGTCCTTTACTTCAATGGGGGAAAACCCTCTTTTTACATGCTGACGCAGAAAAGAGCGATGGACTTCGACCCCGAGAGCCACCGGAGCCTGCGCAGCCTCAGGGTAAACGCGGTCCACAAGGGCGTCCTGAAAAACCTTTTAAAGGTGCAAGACGACGAGATATCTTTTTTGAACAGTGCGGATGAGGCAGTCCGGCTCGTGAACCGCGGTCAGTACGACTTCGCTGTTTTCGTGCCGGCAACGTCGGTGGAAGAGGTGAAGGATATAGCCGAAAACGGGCTTTCCATGCCCCCCAAGTCCACCTACTTCTATCCGAAAGCGCTTACGGGGCTCGTGTTCCACAAATATGCCTGAGTCCATAAGACCTGACGAAACGCTGGACGTGCTGTGCGATGAGAAAATGCGGCTTATTCAAAAAAAGAAGGGTTATCGTCTTTCCATGGATCCGCTTCTGCTTGCGAACTTCGTCACCCTGAGGCGTCACGAGACTCTTTTGGACATAGGCACGGGCTGTGGTATCATACCTGTGTATCTCTCGAGAAATGGCATGCAAAACCGGATTGTCGGAATAGAGATCCAGGACGAATTATATGACCTAGCGTTACGGAACAAGGAATTGAACGGATGCGCGAATGTGGTGTTCGTGAAGGGAGACGTAAAAACGGCCGGCAAGGGCCTCGGCACATTTCACGTGATCGTGTCGAACCCGCCCTACGTAAAAGAGCGGACAGGGAGAAAAAGTCCGGGGCAGTCCCGTCTGCTGGCTCGCTACGAGTCGGCGCTCGACCTTACCTCACTACTGGCAGCCGCATCGCATATGCTTACGACTCACGGCAGGTTCTGCGTGATTTATCCGGCAGGCAGGCTGGCCGAGCTGTTGTACACAGCGAAATCCCTGGGTCTGGAGCCGAAAAGGCTCCGCCCGGTCTATTCACGATGGGGCGAGCAGGCCGTGCTTTCCCTCGTGGAATGCATGAAAAGCGGTGGGGTAAACTTGTTGGTAGAGCCACCGCTTTACATATATGCGGAGAATGATTACACGGAAGAGGTAAAAACATACTATGCGTGAAAGGGCATAAATGGAAGAGGTGGTACAGCTCATCAAGGAAGACCTTGAGAAGCTCGAAGTTTCTATTGAAAAGCTTCTCACCACCCGGATTCCATTCATAAGGGATGTCGTACGCCACCTCACAAAGTCGGGAGGGAAGAGGATAAGACCCATTCTGGTGATCCTCTGCTCACGGCTGAGCGGCTGCCGCACGGACGAGCACCTTCCCTACGCCGCGGTCGTGGAGTTCATCCACACCGCAACTCTCCTCCACGACGACGTCGTCGACAACGCCGAGACGAGGAGGGGCGCCGCTACGGCAAATATGCTATGGGGGAACGAGCCCAGCGTGCTCGTGGGCGACTTCCTCTTCAGCAAGTCTTTTGACTTGATGGCAACCCATCACAACGAAGAGATCCTGAAGGTGGTGTCCAAGGCAACCACCGACCTTGCCGAAGGCGAGATCATGGAGTTGCTCAAGACATCCGACATGCAAACCCTGGAGGAGGAGTATTACGAGGTAATTGCAGGCAAGACGGCGGTACTGCTCTCCGCCGCCTGTGAGATAGGCGCCCTGCTCGGCGGAGTGGCTCATGAAAAGCGCATGGCCCTTCGTGACTTCGGCTTTCATATGGGCATGGCCTTCCAGCTCACCGACGACCTGCTCGACTATACATCAAGCGACAGGACTCTCGGAAAGGATACCGGCAGAGACTTGAAAGAGGGAAAGGTTACCCTTCCCCTCATCCATGCGCTCAAGACCGCCACTCAAATGGAAAGGGAGTCGATAGAAGAGAACCTGACAAAATTGCACACCACGGAAGAGGATTTCCGAAGGGTGAAAGGCATCATCGAAAAGCATGGCGGGCTCGATTACACCTCCCGCATCTCGAAAGAACACATCGATACCGCAAAAACCCTGCTCGATCTGTTTCCCACCTCCAAATACAAGCAGGCTCTGCTGGACCTTGCCGACCATATCCTTGTGAGAGAATCCTGAACAACCACTTACTTTCCGAAGTCCGCGAGAAGCCGGTCTATCTCATCCTGACTGAGCGATTCGCCGGAAGATGCAGTGCATTCCTCCCCGCCAGGGGCCGGGCCCGTTGGCTTGGCTGCCGGGGCAAAATCCGCAAGACCGGCCAGGAGGGAATCAAGGTCCCCCTGGGAAAGACCGGCGGCCGGCCCACTCTCTTCCGCCGGTTCTGCCGCTCCCGACACCTCGTCTTCTGCGCCAAGACCCAATAATGCGTTCAGGTCGTTCTGCGATAGTAGGTCAGCCATGATCCTCTTTTTTGCCGGGTACAGAGCCGCTCGCCCGATACCAGGTCACCTTCTTCACCCCATCTTTGTTGGCTCCTCCTCGCTCTCCTTCACGTGCTCGACCCGCCCCGTGGGTGCCCCGATGCCTGCGTCAGCTCTTCCTCGCCGCTTCGATGGACCTTCGATTGCAGCTCGGTACGAGATAGTGCCGCCTATTAATTGATCGGCCTTTGCGGAAAAGACTTAACAATCGACTGTCATACAAAACGGACCGGCCTTAGTTCAGCCGGCCCGCGCCAACCTGATGCTTTTTCGCAGACAGCTACCGCGCCATCAGGGCTGCGCCAAGGGCTGCGGTGATCTGCGGCTCCAGGGGAGTAATGATCTCACTGCCCAGCTCCGCTGCCAAAGTCCTGACCAGCCCTGCATCTTTTGCACCGCCCCCGGTGACCGCACAGTCAGGGACAAGACCGACGCGCGTCACGAGGTTGGCGATCTTCGATGCCATGGCCTTATGGACCCCCGCCAGAATATCCTCTGCGAGGGCCCCTTCCGCGATCCTCGACACTGCCTCCGATTCAGCGAAAACCGCGCATCCCGTCGTAAATTCCACGGGCGACTTCGACCTGAGGGAGACTTCTCCGATCTCTTCCACGGTCATGTGGAGGATGCGCGCGATCACTTGCAAGAATCTTCCGCTCCCTCCGGCGCACTTTTCATTCAGGACAAAGTCCGTAATCCTCCCCAGCCCGTCGACCCGGATCGCCCTGCTGAACTGCGCGCCTATATCGACGACAGTCCTCACCTGAGGAAACAGATGGTGCACGCCCGCCGCGTGACACGAGATGTCCGTCGCGGTCTCATCGGCAAAATCGACTGCGCCCGACCCATAGCCGGTGGCCCCGGTAAACGCAATGTCGGCCATTGAGAGGGAGGCTTTCTCGAGGGCGGCCCCCGCAACCGCTTTGGCAGCCTCCCTGTAGCTCCCCACCGAGGGTATGACCGCGCTTCCGCGGACGCTCCCCCCTTCGCAGACAACCGCCTTTGAAAAACCGGAGCCTATATCGATGCCGAGCGTATAGCTTACGTGAAGAATGTGGCCTCCTTCAGGTCCCGCCCGCTCCTCAACAGCGTTTCTCCGCATCTGAGCGCGTTCCTGTATGCCTCTCTCCCCACAAGCGCAGCGCCGATAGCCCCGGTGAGGAGCGGCTCGGACGGGACAAGAACGGGAAAGGCGAACTTTGCGGCCAGGGCCTTCACCAGGCCGATGTTCATGGCGCCGCCCCCGGTCACGGCCACGTCCGGCTCTATCTTGAGCTTGCTCACGAGCGCATATATCCGCGTGGCAACAGCTTCATGGATCCCGGCGATCAGGTTCGGCACGGTTTCACCATCGGCAAGCCGTCCCGTCACCTCGTGCTCCGCAAAAACCGTGCAGGTATTGCTGATCTCGGCGGGCCTTTCGGCGGAAAGGGAAAGCTCCCCGAGCCGGGCCAGGGGAACTCCAAGGACATCGGCCATCACTTCCAGAAACCGGCCCGTGCCGGCTGCGCACTTATCGTTCATGACGAAGCCCGTGACCTTGCCGCCTTGTATCTTGATGCCCTTGCTGTCCTGCCCTCCCACGTCGACCACCGTCCGCGCTGTGGGCAGCACGTGGTGTACCCCTTTTGCATGACACGTGATCTCTGTCACTTGTTTGTCCGCAAAGGGCACATTTATTCTCCCGTAGCCCGTAGCCACAACAAAGGTGAGGTTTTCAAAGACCAGGCCGGCTTGCGTCAGGGCTTCTTCCATCACCCGGTATGCCAACCTTCGGTGTTCCGGGCCTGTCGGTCCGATTATCGACGACACCACGGCGGACTCATCCATAATGGCCACCTTTGTCATCGTGGACCCGATATCGATACCCACGAAATAGTGCGTCACGCTCTCACACCCGTCGCAAATAGAATAGTGCTTCCCACAGAACATAGTCCTGCACTATTTATCACAACCTTATCCGAATTACCCATGTAGTGTCAACATAATTCCTGCAACGCAATGTATACAATGTCCCTATCCTTTACATCCTTGAAAGGGCTCTTTGCCGGCGAGCCCGGCGCCTTTTTCCGGACGACAGTCAGGCTTCCGAAGGATATGCCCCCTGACTCAAAAAGGTCCGGCACGGAATCGATGCTTTCCCGTCCAGGATATTCTGGCTGCCGATTTATCCTCACCCGATTGCAAGTTTAGCCTTGCCGCGGCCGAAGGGAATGCCAAGCTTCCGCATCCGGTGTCGCAGGGTCGCCGGGTTGATCCCGAGGATCTCGGCCGCCCCGTTCTTACCCTCTATTTTGCCCTTGGCTATCTTCATCACCTCCGTGATATGCCGCGCTTCCATCTCTTCGAGCCTGAACGGCCTGCCAGGCGCCTCCGATACCTGCCGGGGAGAGGTGGCGACATCGTCGAAGGTCAAAGGCTTGCCGTTTGACTGGATGAGGGCCCGCTCCACGACGTTCGCCACTTCCCTCACGTTTCCGGGCCAGTTGTATCCGAGGAGCCGGTCGATGGCGCCCGGGGCCAGCGCAGGCGTGATATGCAGCCCCATCTCGCGTACTTTCTTCTCCATGAAGTGACTGATGAGCGCCGGAATATCCGCCTTTCGGTCCCTGAGCGGTGGAATCAAGATAGGGAACACACCTAGACGATAATAAAGGTCGGCCCTGAAAACCCCTTCCGCAACCAACTCCTCGAGGTTCCTGTGCGTCGCGGAAATGATCCTTATGTCGACCTTGATGGCCTGGGAGCCGCCTACCCTCTCTATCTCCTTCTCCTGTAGGACCCGCAGGAGCCTGATCTGAGCCTGGGTGGGCAGCTCGCCCACCTCGTCCAGAAAAATCGTCCCCTTGTCGGCCCGCTCGAAGCGGCCCCTCCGCTGTGCCACCGCCCCGGTAAAAGCGCCCTTTTCATGACCGAAAAGCTCGCTGTCCAGCAGTGTTTCCGGGATTGCACCGCAATTGACGGCGATGAGCGGTCTGTTGTGTCGTGGTGAGAGGTTATGGATGGCGTGCGCCATCAATTCCTTCCCGCTTCCCGTCTCCCCGACCAACAACACGGGGCTGGGCAGAGGAGCCACTTTCCAGACCTGCTCCATCACCTCTCTCAAACCAAAGCTGGAGCCCACTATCTCTTCTTTCCAATCTCTTTGCAGCTCGTCCCTCAGATACCGGTTCTCATCGGCCAGCATGTCCCTCAGCTTCAAAAGCTCGACGTACCTTCGGCTGTTCGCGAGGGCAACGGCGGTGGGCTCGTTAACGAGGGACCAAAGTCGGCCGTGCCTCTCGTCATATCGGCCCTCTCCGGCCGCCCGCACGATAAGCGAGCCGATAAACCGGTGCCTGATGATCAGCCGGGCCACGATCAAAGAGGATTCGGGCCATCTGAACAGGGATGCAACCCTCTCGATTATGGGGTCCTCCCACACGTTCCCGCCTACCCGCACCCGCGGATAGTGCTCCACATCCTCAAGCTCCTTTCTCAGGTGTGGAGGCATTACCACCTTGTCGGAACGGAGCGCGTCGCTCCCTGCCTCATCGGCGCGCGCGACCACCTCCAGGATGCCCAAAGAGGCATCATAGACGGTAAGTATCAGCTCATCGGCTGGCATAACGCCTCTGACGTAGAGCAGACAATCCCGAAGTGCCTCGCCAAGGTCGAGACTGCCGCAAATACGTAAGGTAAATTCACGGAAAAACTGATTGCCGTCCATGTTTCTCTCCCGGCATGCGCATGCCGTAACTGTCAAATGTGCTACTTTACACCATTTCTGACAAATATTACAGTTCCCTTCTGCCGTTGCGGATGGATCACAGGATGGGAACACGGACCCGCCTTCCCGATTTTTCTTGACAAATCTCTTGGCCTTCGCTAGTATCTTCTATAGAGAACTCAATTCTGTGGGCAAAACAGCAGCCGCCGAACAAACGGCGGCGCGCGTGAAAATAACGGTGCCGGCTGGTCCCGTTGGGGCCGGACACACACTCGAATAGGGCGTTGCTAAAGCCCCACTATATCGAACGAGCAAGGAGGATAAGGTGAAAAGAATATTGCAAGGCAACGAGGCGATCGCCAGAGGCGCCTGGGAGGCCGGTGTGGTTGTCGGCTGCGCTTATCCGGGTACACCGAGCAGCGAGATCATGACGGAGTTGTCTCACTACCCCGAGGTGGACACAGAATGGTCGCCTAACGAGAAGGTAGCACTGGAGGTGGCCCACGGCGCCGCGCTGGCGGGAGGAAGGGCCATTGCATGTATGAAACATGTGGGTCTTAACGTGGCTTCCGACCCTTTGATGACCATCTCCTATACCGGGGTGAAGGGCGGCCTTGTGATTGTTGTGGCCGACGACCCCGGTCAGCACACGCTCGCAGAACGAGCAGGACAGCAGGCACTGGACCCGTTTCGGCAAGGTCCCTATGCTGGAGCCGGGCAACTCCCAGGACTGCAAGGATTTTACGCGGATCGCTTTCGAGATCAGCGAGACCTTCGATACCCCCGTGCTCTTGCGCGGCGAGACCAGGGTTTGCCACTGCGATTCCCTCGTGGAGTTGGGCGACAGAGAGGAGCCGCCCAGGCAGAAAGGCCTCTCTCAGAAAGAGACGCCCAAGTACGTGATGGTACCCATGTATGCGAGGGTGAGGCGGGTCTTCGTTGAAGAGCGCATGGCGCGCCTGTCCGAATACGCCGATACCGTGTTCCCTTACAACCTGATGGAGATCAACGACCCTAAGATCGGCTTCATCTCTTCCGGCATTTCCTCTCTCTATACGCGAGAGTTGTTCCCCCACGCTTCATTCCTTAAGCTCGGCATGGTCTGGCCCCTGCCCTGGAAGATGATAGACGCATTCTTCACTAAAGTAAGAAAGGTGATCGTCGTCGAGGAGCTCGATCCCTTCCTTGAGACGGAGATCAGGGCCAGGGGCTACAAGGTAAGTCACGGCAAGGATCTCATCCCGGCGATAGGTGAGCTGTCCCCGGCAGCCATCGAACAGGCGCTCTCACAAGCCGTGACCGGGAAGCGCTATAAAACCCCCAAGGTGCGCATCGCGCCTGAAGAGCTGCCCAAGAGACCGCCCAACCTCTGTGCCGGCTGCTCCCATAGGCCCCTCTTTTATGCCCTGAAAAAGCTCGGTCTCTTCGTCTTTGGCGACATAGGCTGCTATGCCCTTGCCGCCGCGCCGCCCCTTTCCGCCATGCACGCCTCCACGTGTATGGGCGCGGGTATAGGCGGGGCCTTCGGCGCGGGAAAGGTCCTCGGTAAGGAGGGCCTGGGGAAGATCTGCGCGGTCCTCGGCGACTCCACGTTTCTCCATAGCGGCATCACCCCGCTCATGGACACTGCATACAATAAAGGATATTCCACGACGATCATCCTCGATAACGGCATCACTGCGATGACGGGACAGCAGGAAACTGCGGGGACCGGATACACCATACGGGGTGAGGCCGCGGGGAAGGTCGATTACGAGCAGTTGGCGCGCGCCGTCGGGATCACACATATACGAAAGGTAAACCCTTATAACGTGAAGGAGACAATCCAGGTGATCAAGGAAGAGGTGGAAAGGGATGCCGCCTCTGTGATCATCACCGAAAACAGCCCCTGTATGTTGCTCCGCAGGGCAAAGCCACTGGAGAAGTTCACGCACCCGTTCTATCTCATCGACACCGATCTATGCAGGGGCTGCAAGGCGTGTCTCGAAATCAACTGCCCCGCGATAAGCTGGCGGGCGGGAGACGGCCTGACAAAGGACGGCCACAAGAGGAAGGGAACGGTGTTCATTAATAGAGACCAATGCGTGGGCTGTGATATCTGCGGCCAGGTATGCAAATTCGACAGCATCGTGCCCGGCGCGAAGTAGCGAAGGAGACGGCGATCGGCGATGTCTGCCAAACCTGAATATACCCACCTGGTGCCCGCGGTCGATCAGGCATCGAAGATACTGCTCTATCTGTCACGGAACGCGTCGGCGAGTTCAAACCTCACCGATATCTGCGAGGGCGTCGGCATCTACAAAAGCAAAGGGTATTCGATCCTCAATACGCTGCAAAAATTCGGCTTTGTGGTGAAAGACCCGATGACAAAAACGTATGCTCTGGGACTCGGACTCATCTCTCTGTCGAGGAAAGTCCTGGACGGTCTCAATGACAACAAGGTGGTGGCCCCCGTTCTCGAGGCCCTGGCCGGGAGGACCCGAAGCACGGCCCTCTACTGTACCCTGAGTGATGAAAACATCTTTGTCGTGGCGAAGCACGAGCAGGAGCGGAGCGTCAGCGTCACCATCCGCGTGGGCTACCGCTTTCACATGACCCACGGTGCCAACGGAAAGGCCATTGTCGCCTTCATGGAAAGGGATGAGCGGGAAAAACTCCTGAAACAGAAAAAGCTCTATTTTCACGGCAATGCGTCAAAGTTCGACCGCAAACGGCTGGACGGTGAGCTTTTGCGATGCCGGGAGACGGGCTACGCCTTCGATATGGGCGACCTCAACCCCGGTATTAACGTGATCGCCTCCCCGGTCTTTGACGTGCATGAAAGCATCAAGGGGTGCATGTTCATCATGGGGACATTTTCCGCGTCCCTCGTGGAGGAGTATGGCGCCGTCGTGGCCGAGAGCGCCCGGCGCTTCTCCGCAATGCTGGGCTCAAGAGCGCCGGGGGCGACGCTCGGGCGGCCGGGTTAGTTTCGCAGGGCCGCAAGTGATTCAAGGCCGACCCCGGTCACAACCGGAGCCGCTACAGTTTCAGCCCTGTCTTTCTTGGTTCAGAGCTGATCATATTGTCTTCGCTGAGGCGTTTCACCAAATCTTGGGCCATCATTTTCATCCGTTTTCCTCTTACATCAGTTGTGCCGGAAGCGTCAATCCGCGCTCTCCATATTCTCTTATTCTTTCCGGCATCGAAGAGGCTGACGTCGTACAATATCTTAGACATGCCTCCGTGAGGTCCCGTTACCCCGCCGCTCGCGATTATCGTGAGCACGCCTTCCGGCCGGTATGAGGCAATTTCGGCAACATACGCATTTTCATTGAGGGTGAGCGGGTTCACGACTCTAATTTCCGTATCGACACGCTTTTGAGTGAACTCATCTCTCAGCGCGGCCACTAAATATGGCGTATAGGCCGGATCAATCGTATCAACTTGTCCGTTATTGACAATAACGAACAGCTTATGGATAGGATCGGAGAAAGATGTATCTTTGGCAGACTGAAGTGAGACTGAGGCACATCCGAAGCACAATAACGGGAGAAGCATGGCATAGACTATCCGACCGGTCGTCCACAAGTATGTTGCCCGGGACTCTTTCACTTCGTGGCCTCCTCCTTTCGCACCCCTATCTCAGTTCCTCCCGGAAAAGCCTTTTAAGACCCCTTAAATCCAGCAAGTCCAGGAGGATATGCAGTATGTTCAGTCTATTCTGACATCCCATCGAGACAAACGTCAACAAGATTCTCTCGGCTATCCAAATAGAATGGTGGTGCATTAAACACATACCTCCCCCGTGGGCTTCACATGCATAATGCACACGGCCTTTTCCGGCAAGTGAAAGATGCAGTGCGAAGGCGGGCGGAATCTATTTTTCAACATCTGTGTTACTTGCCCGCACGTTTTTCTTGACAAATCGTGATACAGTGTATAATATACTAAGGAAGCTTCAAAAGACCAGACCAGGAACGAGAGCAGGACAGACAACATGACGAATTTCCCCTTGACCCTTCACGGTGTTGGGACGCTATGTTACACGAACAGCCGCATGCTCGGCGGTTTAATCCTCCGCATACTTCGTGAAACCCCCGGCGCCATACTGCTGACCACCGACCCTGAGAAAGTCCGCGAAACGCTGCGGCTGTTTGAAAGAGGACCGGGGATAGAGCAAGTGACTCATGACTGAGCAGGAATTCAACAAAACGATGGCACAGGTTGAGACCATGTATGGTCTGTCCGGCCGGCCGGGCTACCACGAAGGGTACATGAGGGGTCTTCGTCGATTCTATCACGGGCCGCATTTCGGTACCCTCCAGGAGCATGAGGAATGGCTCGGTCTCGTCTACGACCGGGACAAGACCAAGGCCGACCGGGGCCGGGGTTATCAAGACGGGTTGCAGGGCATCAGACCTCATATGTGATCAATCGGCGGCCTACGCAGGGGCACCGGCAATGGCGCTGTTTCCCTTTAATCCTGCGAGTGTTGATGAAAGGAGTTTTTGCTATGCCAGAGACAATGACGGATAACAAAGCGGGGGTGTCGATCGTGGAAACAGCTTTGCACAAAGGTTCCCACGTCCTCTACGTGTTGTTCAGCGCGGCATACATGGTTGTTTTTGCCTATCAGGCATATCTTTGGATAAGAGTGCATGCCTGGACAAAAATCCCCACGGACGCTTTCATAAGCCGTCTGGGCGGGCGACACTTCCTTCCACACGCAGGTGAAATGAACTGGGCGCTCGGTTGGGTTCTCAACATCGACCTGGTATATACCCTTTCCATCATCGCGACGATATTTTTCGGCATCAGATGGCTGACCGACAAGAAGCCCAAAGTGACCGGATTGAGGTGAAGTTACTTTCCTAACAGCTTATGGAAGACCTCGATCAGGCTGCCGCCCGGAAAAGGGGCCGGCACAAAAGAGAGCACGAAAACGAATAGTATCACCACGGCCAGGGCCCTCCGCCCCTTATCGAGAGGGGTGACGTTGTCGACGGGCTGTGGATGGTGTATGCCGAACACCGAAAGTAATACCGCAAGGACCAGCCACCCGGAGCTGTAGAAAATCGCGAGGACCACGAGGAGAGGGATAAGCGTCCGGTACACCCATATGCTCCTCCTGCCGAGGACGGCATAGGCTATGTGCCCCCCATCGAGCTGGCCTATGGGCATCAGGTTCAGGGCGGTTACGAACAGTCCGACCCAGGCAGCGTAGGCAACAGGATGAAGCACCAGCTCGTAATTCGACGGAAGGTTTCTGACGATCACCCACTCCAGGGCCTTGAAAAGCAAGGGGTCGCCGAGCTGTATGAGGCCGGCGGCGGCCGCGCCGGTCATCTTTACGGCCATCGACAATTTTATGCCGATACACGCAAAAACAAAGGCAAGGATAAAGCCGCACAAAGGACCGCTCGCGCCTATATCGAAGAGGGACCGCTTGTCGTAGATCACCCCTCTCATCTTGATCACCGCACCGAACGTCCCGAAGGGGAAGACGGGGAAAGGGATGAAATAGGGCAGCGTGGAAGGCACGCCGTATCGCCTGCTCGTAAGGTAGTGGCCCATCTCGTGGGACAGGAGTATCGCCATGATTGCACCGCTGTACAAGAGTCCTATAATCAATCGCTCGACGACTATCGGGCTGCCTCGGAGTATTGTCGCGATCGAAAGGCTGTAAAAGCCGCCTCCTACCCAAATAGTGGAGAGGACCGTGAGTACAAACAGCAGGATGTGCACGAACGTTCGCTTGAACATTTACACCTCTAAAAGACCTGCCTCGAAGCTGGTGCGGTCATGCCTGGTGCCCTTTTTCACCTTGGCGTCGAAACGGGCGAGCATGTCAAGGAAAGAGACGAGGTCTTCCTTAGTATATTTCCGGCTCGCCCTGAAGAGGTTATAGGCATAGAAGGGCTTCTGGAAGGCCAGAAAATGTCTCTTTTCCAGCGGCCCGGCATCGAGGTCTTCCTTCAATTTCCCGAAGGCCTTGGAAAATGCGCGAAAATCCGGCATCCCGGCGAAGAGCCCTTCACTGTCCTTCGCCTGGAGCAGGAGCCCCATATAGCGCGTCATGAAGCCGTGTACGGCAAGTATATTCATGCCCTGACCCAGAAGGGTCTCAAGGATCCCCAGTGTCTCTTTCTTGTTCTTTCGCGCCATGGCATCGGAAAGGGCGATAAGGTCCTCCTCGTGCTGCTCCTGCGTCACCACGGCCGCGACGTCCTTGGCCTCAATGACCCCTTTCTCTCCCACGTAGCTGATCAGCTTTGCCAATTCCCCTTCCATGAGCGCTTCGTCGCGTATGCGCTCCTTCAAAAGGGCAAAGGCCTTGTCGGACATCTTCTTGCCGTCTGCCCTTACCGCCGCCAGAACCCGCTCTTTGATCCGCTTCTCCCTTTCCTGCTCCAGATCTACCCTGACTGCACCGAGAGACGGCGGAAGACCGGGATCATCGGACGTAGAATAAATAATGACCCCCGCCCGCACCGAAACCGCCCGCAGGCTTGCCTCGATCTGGCGGATCACCTCTTTTGAAGGGTCGAGCAGGGCAAGGACAAGGCTTTCTTCGATAAACAGCGCGGAAGCTTTTTCCGTCACTGCGGGTCCGATCGCCGGCCCCGTCAGGGTGACGATCCGGGGCTCCCGCGACCACTTCAAGGCGAGGAGATTGACGTCCTCGAAGAAATTCTCTTTCGATCCGATGGTAAAGACGATCCGTTCCATGCGTTATGATACTTTGAAACACACCCCTTTTTCAACTAGTGCCGTCAGGCGCGCGCATTTTTGTGGAAGCGACAGGTTTTCATGTTTCACTGGACAAGATCGCCTGATACGATAGTGCCCATGAACAGCGGCACGAAAGTAATGGAATTTTTCATCGAAGTTTGGTATTTTACTTACACGGGATGTAGCTCAGCATGGTAGAGCACAGCGTTCGGGACGCTGGGGCCGCTGGTTCAAGTCCAGTCATCCCGATTTTTTGCTCTTTTCCCGATTCTTCCTTCATCATAGTGCGGTGGGTTGTGAAAATCATAAACACGCGCGTCAGGCTGGAGACGAAAGGCGCAGGCGACATGATCGACATCACCCGGTATGTGGCCGAAGCGCTGCAAAAGTCAGGACTGCGGACGGGGAGCGTCCTCGTTTTTGTGGTCGGGTCCACGGCGGCCATCACCACCTTTGAGTACGAGCCCGGCCTTATCGCCGACATGAGGGAATTCTATCAGCAGATAGCACCGTCAGGCAAACACTACTACCACGACGACACCTGGGGTGACGCCAACGGTTTCAGCCATATCAGGGCATCCTTTACCGGCCCCTCGCTTATTATCCCCTTCGAGGAAAGCAGGCTGCTTCTAGGCACGTGGCAGCAGGTCGTGCTGGCCGAGTTCGACAATAGGCCGCGGACCAGAGAGGTGATTATACAGATTACGGGAGAGTAAAGTTTTTGCCGCGTCATGAGGTAAAAAACGGTCAGGAAAAGACGACCCCGGCGAAGCTCACCGACGACGCCCCGTCGGTCCACTGGTCATAGCCGACGACTTCTCCCTCGCAGGGATCGAGCATGGAGAGAAGGAAATAGATGGGCGCGAGGCCGCAGATCCTCCTCCTGTCATTTTCGCCGCGCACGGTTTCAAAGAAGCCCGCCGCGTCCACCCGTGCCACCGTCTTAAGAAGGACGCCGTCTTTTCCCTTTGACTCTTCCATCATGGAAGCATCGAGCGGCGGTGGATCCCCGAATTGCGCGCCGATATGCGCGAGGTCCGCGCCCGCGATAACAACGCACGGCCCTTCGTGCGCCTTGAGGATTCCCTTCAACCTTCCCGCCAGCTCGGCCGCCTCCCCGAGGCCCGGCGACCTGCCCGCCTCCATATACGCGTGGAGGGAACCGGTAAGGATCGAAAGCACCTCAAATTTCCCATGCCCCAGAACGGACTGGATGATGGGCAGTTGCAGCTCGATCGAATGCTCGTTCCGGTGGGGCCACTCATCCACATAAGCCCCGAGCAGCGTATCCTCTCTCAGGAGCCTCCCCACAACGGAGGCGCCCTTCACCGTGCCCAAGGGCGTCCGCAGGTCTCTCAGCGCAATGTTCCACACCTTCGGCGCGGGCTTGTGGCAGGTGCCGAAGATGACGAACAGTGTGTTCTCTTCCACCGGAAGAAACTTATACGCCCGGCGGTACACGTCCGCACCCCGCGCGTAATCGATATGGGGGGCAATAATCCCCTTGACGTGGTCCCATGGGGCCGGTTCCTGCCCCTGCCCGAGCAGCCTCCCCATGAAGGTGCGCAGCCCCGCCTCATCACCGGGATAACTCTTGCCCGCCAGAAATGCCGTCCGGCAGGACACACCCATGTACGTGTCCTTGAGCGCACGCACCTGTCCCTCGTACCTGTCGTTCTGCAGGAGAAACTGCGTGTCCATCGCTTCGATCACCGAGGTGATGCGGTCGGCCGGCAGGAGAACACCGCCGGTAGCCCTCGTGTATGCCTCCTGCATGTCGAGGACCGTCCTTTTCCCGTTCATCAAGGAGATGAGAAATAGGACGTCCCTTGAGACGAGGAGCGACTCACCCGCGATACCTTCAGGGTCCCGGATGAGAAACATCTCCATATCGTTGTGCTTCGTGGGCACGACATCGACCCACCTCGCCTTTACACGCTCCGTGATTTCCATCCCTATTTATAACATAATCAGGCGCAAAACGTAAACCCCCGCCTTGCCTCACACATTGAAGCTTGCGATGGGGGAGTGTTTATGCTACCGTGTGAGAGCCACAGCACGAGCCTTCACCCCTGGGGCGAAAGGACCTCGCCGCATAACCGGAGGCGAAGGACGAAAGGCTGAAGATGCGAAAAACCCCGATCGATATCAACGCCGACTTCGCCCATGCCCTCGACCTCATGGAGCACTCGAACCGTCACGTATTCATCACCGGGAAGGCAGGCACGGGGAAGTCGACACTCCTCGACCTCTTTCGAACTACCACCCGCAAAGAGGTCGCGATACTCGCGCCCACCGGCGTGGCCGCGCTGAACGTGCAGGGCCAGACCATCCATTCCTTTTTCAATTTCAAACCGAGCGTCACCCCGGACAAAATCAGGAAGGTATCGGATGGCGATATCTACAGGGAGTTCGACACGATCATCATCGATGAAGTCTCCATGGTGCGCGCCGACCTCCTCGATTGCGTCGAGAAATTTCTGCGCCTGAACGGACCTCACCGCAACCGGTGGTTCGGGGGCGTCCAGATGGTCTTTATCGGCGACCTCTACCAGCTCCCGCCGGTGGTTACTACATCGGAGAAGGAGATCTTTACGCATCGGTATGAAACACCCTACTTCTTCTCCGCCCAGGTCTTTAAGGAACCGACGTATGACATGGATCTGATCGAGCTGGAGAAGGTCTATCGCCAGACAGAGCCTGAATTTATCGCCCTCCTCAATGCCATCCGCAACAGGTCCTGCACAGACGCCGACATCGAGAAGCTGAACGAACGACACCGCCCTGGGTTTATCCCCCCTGACGACGCCTTCTGCGTCACTCTGACGAGCACCAACGCGCTTGCGGCGGCCCGCAACGCACAGATGCTCGATTCCCTCTCCGGACCGGTCCGGCAGTATGCATGCACTATCACCGGGGTATTCGACAGGTCCTCCCTGCCAGCAGAGGAAACCCTGAGCTTCAAGCCGGGGGCCCAGGTGATGCTCGTCAACAACGACAAAGCCGGCCGGTGGGTGAACGGGACGATAGGCCTGGTCTCAGCCATCAAAAACCCACGGGGTGAGGACGACCCGGTGCCGGTTACACTCACCGACGGCGCGCTTGTCGACGTGTCGCCCTGCACGTGGGAGATCTTCGAATATCAGTACGACAAGACCACGAAACGCATCTCCGCCAGAAAGACGGGGACCTTCACCCAGTATCCCATCCGTCTTGCCTGGGCGGTCACTATACACAAGAGCCAGGGCAAGACATTCGACAGAGTCATCATCGACATAGGCCGCGGCGCCTTTGCCCATGGCCAGGTCTATGTGGCGCTCAGCCGCTGCACCAGGCTGGCCGGCATCACCCTCATCCAAAAGATCACGAAGGCCCATATCCGCGCGGACTGGCGGGTAGCCGACTTCCTCACGATGTTCCAGTACAGAAAGGCCGATGAGAGGATGGGCATTGACGAGAAGCGCGGGGTCATTGAAGATGCCATAAGGCGCGGACTCAACCTCCAAATCCTTTACCTCAGGCCTGACGACACGAAGTCCCGCCGCACCGTGCGTCCGATCTCCCTAGAGGAGATGGAATACAGGGGGAAGTCCTTCGAAGGACTCAGGGCTTACTGCTGTCTCCGAAAAGGCGAGCGCACCTTCAGGATCGACCGGATGCTGGAGATAGCGTACGACGTCGGAGGCGCATGAGACTCACGCGCTCTTGCCGAGCCGTTGAATCAAGTCGCGGAGCACCTTTTCCCGCTTTTTCAGGGCCTCCCTGAAATCCCGCCTTTCCGTGCGATGGATTTCGACCTCAAGATGAGCGGTGTAGTTATCAATTACGCTGCGGAGCACGTTCGCCTCTTCGTCATTCATTTCCAATTGAGTCACGGCGCCCCTCCTCTCTCTGGCTTTATCCTTATACATAAATTATAACCGCCAAATGAGGTTTTGCAAGGCCACTTCCGGCCTGTCCCCCCACGCCTCCTTATCGCAGCGCTTGCAAGCCCCGAAGGCCGGTCCGGATGAACATGATGGCGATACTCGCGAGGAGCAGGACAAAAACCTTCGATATCGCCTCGACCCACCTGCGGCTGACAAACCGGAGGATAGTAAGTGCATATTTAAAGATCATTCCCGCGATAAGCAGGTTGAGCAACAGGGAGATGAGGACATAGAAGAAGCCGAAAGAATTGAATATGATGAGGGACGTCGTGAGCACCGCAGGGCCCGCCAAAAGAGGTACGCCGAGCGGCACGACTGCAAAAAGGTCTTCCTGCCCGGCCAGGTCGTCCCTGCCGCCGCCTACCAGGTCCCTGGTTGAGATAATAAAGAGAATAACGCCTCCCGCAATCAGGAAATCGTGAATCGATATATTCAGATAGAGGAGTACCTTGTTGCCGAAGATAACAAAGACAAGCGTGACAAGAAAAGCGGTGATTATGGAATCGCGAAGTACCTTGTGTCGTTTTGTCTTATCGAGGTTTATGGAAAAACGGGCATAGAGAGGAAGAACACCCAGGGCGTCGAGGGCAAAAAACAGCGGAATAAACGACTTCAGGAAACCTTCCCACATGAGGTGTGACTCCCTGGCCCCAAAAACGCATGCCGGCTATAGCGCCGATGCTCCCTTTTCCCTGATCACCACCTTATTCTCCGACAGGGATACCGACTCGATCTCCGCTTCAAGCACCTTCTGCTCGCCGAAGATCGTCTCGAACCTCAGTCCGTCGGCCTCCTCCTCTATCAGGTACACGTCCCTGAGAAGCAGGATCTCTTCGCCCTTTTCCTTCTTGAATACCTTTACTTCACACATTTGCCCGCCTCCTTCTCTATCATATCGACCAGAAGGCCGACCATTTGAGGGATCGAATACTCACCCTTGCCGACCACAACCACATTTTCCTGGGTGACCGGCAGCACGTATTTCGTCGCGGCCGACTCGGTAATTGCTTGCGCCATCCTCGGGGTCAACTCCCCCAGCATGGAATTGGCCATGAGGACGTTCATGGTGCCGATGATGATATCCGCCTTCCTGACGGTCACGGCAATGGCATTCTCTCCCGAAGCCCCCCTGTTGGCCCTTGCCTTCATCATGCTCTGGGTGGCCGCGGAGTTCGTCCCCAAGGCGATCACCTCTACATCCTCCTTCAACCGCTCCTTAAGCTTTGCGATAATGATACTTCCGATCTTCCCGCCCTGGCCGTCCACCACGCATATTATCATCATAATAGTATATAGTTTCCCAGCCGTCTTGCAAACTTCTATCTTGCCACGGCTTGCCGCGCGTGAAGATCTTTATCGCTCACGGGACGGATGACCCGCCTTCATTTATGCGCGCGCTTTCACCGGCAAGAGGACACGACGGACAGTCGGGCTTCTTTTTGCAATGCCGCTGGCAAAGACACACAAGAAGCGCGTGAAATTCATTGAACATATACGTATCCCGGGGAAGATTGTCAGTAAAGAACTTCTGGACGTCATGATAATCTTCGCCGCCGTCATAAAGACCGTGATTCTTCAGGAACCGCTTCGTATAGGCGTCTACCACGAAGACCGGACGATTGAGCGCATAGAGCAGTATGCTGTCCGCCGTCTCGGGGCCCACTCCCTTTACCGACAGCAACTGATCCCGAAGCTGCCCTGTCGGCGCCGAGCTGCATACGCTCGATAGATGCGCCGTACCGGTCGTTGATGTCCGTGATGAGCGCCTTCAGTCGCTTTGATTTCACTTGATAAAATCCCGCGGGCCGGATGACCTCGGCAAGCCGATCCTCCCGTATCAGGCAGAGGGCGTCCATCTCCAGAAGACCCTCCCCTTTCATGTTATCGATCGCCTTTTCCACGTTCCGCCATGACGTATTTTGCGTCAGGACGGCCCCCACCATGATCTCCAGAGGTGAGTCACCGGGCCACCAGTGACGCTGCCCGAATGCACAAAGGAGCTTCTCAAATATCTCTCGCAGTCGCTTTCTCATCTCTCGCGTTAGTCGGGTAACCGGTCCGGCCGTTGCATCCGTTAAGCTACCATAAGGCATGCGCATTGTGAAGTCTTCCTAACAATAAGTCCTATAAGTCACATAGTACCTATTGTTAACCTATTATTAGGCTTGCGCCGGGAGTCCGAATATGAGAATCTAAATGGTCGGAATTGCTTAGTCGGGAGGTCCAGTGAACGTCATCTCTGTCAAGTCCATCAGGACCCATCTGCTGCTGCTTGTTTTGGTATCCGTTTTACCTGCTCTCGGTCTTATCCTCTGCTCCGGAATGGGACTTCGAAACCTGGCCTTCCTCTGCTCGGCCATGGCCCTCGCCATGGTGTCGGCGTGGTTTCTCGGGGGAAGCCTCATTGTAAAAAGGCTGAATGCGCTCACAGATGTCTCCCGGCGGTTGGGGCGGGGCGACCTCACGGCGCGCACCGGTTTGGCCCACTGGAACGATGAGCTGGGAGAGGTGACAAGGGCCTTTGACACAATGGCGACAAGGCTGGAACAAAGGGAGTCTCGTGCGGCCCTTGCAGAGGAGGCGCTCCGGCAGAGCGAGGAAAAGTACCGGAACATCTTCGAAAACGCCGTTGAGGGGATATTCCAAAGCACGCCCGAAGGGTACTTCCTGAGCGCGAACCCCGCCCTTGCCCGGATCACAGGTTATGAATCCCCTCAAGAATTGCTGGCGACGGTTACCGACATCGGGAACCGCCTGTACGTCAACCCGGAAGACCGCAAGAGGTTCAGGGAACTCATCGAAACAAATGGCTTTGTGGAGCGGTATGAAACACAGTTTTACCGAAAAGACGGAACCACGTTCTGGTTTTCCTCCAACGCCCGTGTTGTCGGTGACCCGGAGGGGAACGTCCTTTATTATGAGGGCATAGGCCGTGACGTCACCAAGCGTAAACAGGCGGAAGAGGCGCTGGCTGCGGCCCACCGGCAGGTACTCGACATCATCGAGTTCCTTCCCGACGCCACCTTGGTCATCGACAACCAGCGAAAAGTGATCGCATGGAATAAGGCCATGGAAAAGATGACGGGCGTCGGAAAGGAAGAGATGCTCGGAAAGGGCGACTACGCCTATGCCGTTCCCCTTTGCGGAGAGCGCCGGCCGCTTGTTATCGACCTGATATTCCGGGACGACGAAGACGTCACGAAATACCTCAGCTCAGTCCGCAGAGAGGGAGACTCATTCTTCGCCGAAGTCTGCATGCCCCCGGACTCGCCGAAAGCGGGATCATACTGGTCGGTAAAGGCATCCCCACTCTTTGACGTCGACGGGAATATCATCGGCGCCATCGAATCGATAAGGGACCTCACGGAGCTCAAGCGCGCTGAAAAAGAGCTGCGGGAATCGGAAGAGCGCTACAGGACCGCGATAGAAAGCTCCAACGACGGCATCGCCATCATAAAGGACCAGAAACACCTCTACGTAAACAGGAAATTCCTCCAGATGTTCGGCTTCACAAACCCCAAAGAGGTGCTCGGTCAACCGGTGGGCATTACGGTGCATAAGGATGACCGCGAGCGGGTCGTCGAGATCAACAGCAAACGCAGGCAGCGGATCGAGGAGGCGCCCGACTCGTATCAGTTCAAGGGCGCAACGGCGAACGGCGATGTGATGTTCATCGAGGTATCCGCGACGGAGACCACCTACCGCGGTGAATCGGTGACCCTTGCCTATCTCAGGGATATCACGGGACGAAAAACGCTCGAATCCCAACTCCTCCAGGCCCAAAAGATGGAGGCCATCGGCGCGCTGGCGGCAGGAGTTGCCCACGACTTCAACAACATCCTGACAACGCTCATGGGTTACGGTCACCTCCTGCAAATAAAGATGCATCCGGAGGACCCCCTCCGGGTCTATGTGGAGCAAATGCTCGCCTCCACAGGGAAGGCAGCCAGTCTCACTCAAGGTCTTCTTGCCTTCGGCAGAAAGCAGGGGATGGAGGTTAAGCCCTACTCGGTTGCCGCCCTCGTGAAAGATGCTTCGACGCTCTTTCGGCGCCTCCTGCCTGAAGATATCGAGCTTACGATTAGCCTCGGCGAGGATGTCACCGTGTTGGCGGATATGACGCAGATCGGCCAGGTGCTCATGAACCTGGCGACAAACGCGCGGGATGCCATGCCAAAAGGGGGAGTCCTTAAGATAGAGACAACGCGCACGCAGATCGATAAACTTTTCATGAGATTCCATGGATACGGCGAGCCCGGGGAGTATGCGCTCATCTCCGTGATGGATACCGGCACAGGCATGAACGGCAAGACAAGAGAAAAGATCTTCGATCCCTTCTTCACGACGAAGGAAGTGGGGAAAGGGACGGGCCTCGGCCTTTCCATTGTGTACGGCATCGTGAAGCAGCACGGCGGGTATATTACCGTTTACAGCGAGGACGGCATAGGTACAACCTTCAGCATATACCTGCCGGCAGTAAAAGCCCGGACCATGGATGCGAAACCGGTTCCCACCGACGTGCCCGGCGGCGCCGAGACCATTCTTTTCGCGGAGGACAATGGCGACATTCGTAAGATGGCCTGTGATATACTCGGACTATCGGGATACACCGTGATAGAGGCCGCCGACGGGGCAGACGCAGTCGAGAAATTCAAGAAGCACGCAGACAGGATAGACCTCCTCGTTTTCGATGTCGTCATGCCCGTCATGAACGGAAAGGAGGCGTATCAGGAAATCAGGGCCATGAAAAAGGATATAAAGGCCCTTTTCATGAGCGGATATACAAATGACGTGATTTTCGAAAAAGGCATCCTCAAAGGCACGGTGGATTATGTCTCCAAGCCGCTCACGCCGAGGCAGTTCCTCTATAAGGTCAGGGAGGTGCTGAACGCAGACAAAGAACAAGACCGGGGGCTAAGGGCGAACAAAGAGGGAAGCTAAGAAAGAAAAGCTGGAAAGAAGCAAAGGAAAACGTGTATAATAGGGAGTCTCGCAACCGCCCCAAAAGGCTTGAGTCACGAGTGCCGACGTAGCTCAGTGGTAGAGCAAGTGATTCGTAATCACTAGGTCCGGGGTTCAAATCCCCGCGTCGGCTTTAATAAACTCAATAACTTACCGACCATTTTCCCCGTCCTCATTTGTGGTGAGTGTCCCTATAGGTGGCCACTGACCACTCATACCGTCCAGCCTCTTTATCTGTTCCTGCTCGTACTGCTCGGGGGCGATCACGTAGTATTTCATCGTTGTCGTGATCGACTCGTGACCCATCCAGCCTTGCAACGTCTTTGGAGGCACCCCCCGAAGGGCGCACATTGTGCCGAACGTCCGCCTTAAATCCTTGAGCACCACGTCTTTCAATCCCGCCCTTTCCACGGCGGAGATAAACGACTTTTTGATATCCTTGAAGGGCTTGCCGTTCTTGTCGTGAAACAGGTAGTCGCTCCCTTTCCTGGCAAGAAGTCTCTCAAGGACCGCCCTGGCCGTGTCATTCAAAGGCACGTACCGTCTTTTTCCACCCTTCCCGTCTTCGACCTTCAGCTTTTTTCCATCGACCAGCAAGTCTTCACGCTTAAGCTGAAGCAACTCGTCTTTTCTCAGGCCGGTGTGAAGATCGAGAACGACCATATCCTTGAGGTAAAACGCATGTTGCGCCCGGCCGCATGCCTCTATCAATCTCGCTTGCTCTTCTTCGTTAAGGAATCGCGGCCTTGGCTTCTCCTTTCCGAGCTTGATGCCCTTGATCGGGTTCTTCAACAGAAATCCCCAATCAACGCCCTTCGTGCACATCCCCTTGAGCACTATCACTTCCCGATTTACCATGCAGACACCCACTTGATGAAGACGCTCGCTTTGGTGGCTCTCTGCCTTGTACAGCCCTCTGTGCCAATATAAGTGAAGACACTTCCCACCCGATAGTTTAGACTCTGAGGGCGGGAAGGAAAGAACGATCATGGAAGAGAAGAAGTCCGTAATGGCACACCCCAAGGTAGTCCCTGATCCGGAGGTACCGGAGAAGACAGTGCGCCGGAAATTCACGGCAGCGTACAAGCTCCGTATCCTCAAGGAGGCGGAGAGTCGTACTGAGTGGGTCAGATCGGAGCTCTTCTGCGCCGGGAAGGTCTCTATTCGTCGAGCCTCACCTCGTGGCGGCATCAGGTTGCCCAGGGCCTTATTCCCAAGAAGAGAGGACCTGTCGCACAAAAGACTGATCCCGGCATCCGCCGTATTGCAGTGTTGGAACGGGAGAACGAAAAGCTCGCGCATAAACTCAAGCAGGCAGAACTCATTATCGACGTCCAAAAAAAAGTGGCCGAGTTGCTCAAGGGATCAAGCGAGGAGAAGTCATGAACATCACCGCGTCGCTTGCCCACGAAGTGGGTATCCGCCCGGCCTGCAACGCCCTTGACATATCCCGTGCAGGCTTTTACCGGTGGCAGCATCCACATGAGAAGGAGCCTTCATGCCGTCCCTCTCCTTTGGCCCTCTCCTTCGAGGAACGGGATGAGGTACTCGATATCCTTCATGCGGATCGCTTCATCGACAAGGCGCCCCGGGAGATCTACGCGACCCTTCTCGACGAGAAGAGCTATCTCTGCTCGGTGCGCACCATGTACCGGATCCTTGAAAAAGAGGGTGAGCTGAAAGAGAGGAGAAAGCAGGTATCCCGTCCCCGGTATGCAAAACCGGAGATCCTTGCAAGAGCGCCCAACGAAGCGTGGAGTTGGGACATCACGAGGCTCAAGGGTCCGGTAAAGTGGACCTACTTTTATCTCTATGTGATCCTCGACATCTATAGCCGCTATGTCGTGGGGTGGATGGTAGCCCACAGGGAACTATCGGCCCTTGCCCGCAAACTGATCGCGGAAACCTGCGCCAAGCAAATGATCCAACCGGATCAGCTCCTGATCCATGCGGACAGGGGGTCGAGCATGACGTCAAAGCCCGTTGCCCTGCTCATGGCCGATCTTGGAGTCACCAGGAGCCATTCGAGACCCTCGGTCAGTAATGACAATCCCTATTCCGAATCTCAGTTCAAGACCATGAAGTACCGGCCTGAGTTCCCTGAAAGGTTCGGTTCCATTCAGGATGCCAGGGCCTTTTGCCAGACATTCTTCCCCTGGTACAATACCGAGCACTATCATTTGGGATTGGGTCTTCTCACCCCCGAGGCTGTCCATTATGGAAAGGCGTCCAGGATCATTGAAGACCGTAAGGACGTGCTGCTGGCTGCCTATGAAAAACATCCGGAACGGTTCAAGGGGAGGATGCCGACACCGGCGTCACTGCCTGACGCCGTCTGGATCAACAAGCCATCGCCGACGAGCGATGGAGAGGTACACTAAATATTTGCTGGAAGTGTCTCATTTTCATTGACACGTTCCGAGCGTGATCTCGTCAAGGTAGATATCGCCGAAATGCCTGACCAGCTTCCCCGCGATGCTCTCGTATTGCTGATAGGTCATTTTTCTCTTCTTGGAGGCGTGCTTCTTGAGGTATTCGCCGGTGACAAAATCGGTGAATTTTATCCTCTTCGGGAACCTGTCGGGAAACATCTTCCTTTCCTCGATTTCCCCCACGAGCCTTCTCTGATACTGTTCCGCCACTTTCTTTGAAGTGTGTTTTTCCGGGTAAAGCTTTCGGTGGCCACTTTCATCTCTAAGCCGAACGTAATAGACCGGGCATTTAAGGGACGCGCTCCATTTTTCCACGATCATCGGGGCACCAGCCCTCTTGCTTCCACGTCCTCAATGTAACTTAAAGAGAACCTAACCAGCCGCCCGAGTTTTATGCACTTGAGCTTCCCTTCCATCACCCACACCCGAAGCGTCGTAATCCGCACCTGCCACCTTTCCGATAAGTCCTTGTAGCTCAACAGCTTGATTGCCACGGATGCACCCCCTACGATTCTGCAACCTCACTTTATGGCGTGACTTCCCCCTTACCCTCGTCCTCTTCCATGGCGTTCTTTATCATGTGCGCTACTGCATTCAAGGAAGGGAACGTGTGCCTCAGCCTCTCCCTGAATTCCTCCCCACCCATCTTTTCTACAACTTCGTCAAGCTGTTCGTCGCTCGGGAGGCCCCCCTTCTTGAACACCTCGATGTATGCCTTCAGCATAAAGTTGACGAATTCGGACACCGATACCTTTCTCGGAAGGTCCTCCAAGCCGTCGTACACGTCGCTGTCAATCGTCAGTGTAAGCTTCTTTTTCATCGTCCACCCCCTCTATATAGAATACGTGTGACACGTATTAATGGTACATTGAGGCGGCATACCTTGTCAAGATATTTTTTTTGATTGATCGATCTATCAGTTAGAAGTGTTCGGGGGCGTTCTCTAAAAGCGTCACAGGTCTTCCGGGACAAGGCACGACAATGTCGTCAAGAGTTTCTTTCTGCAAAGAAAACTTTTCTGGTATAATCTTTATAGGCAAGGCCACTTATGCGATTTGAATGGGACCCCAAGAAAGCTGCGGCGAACCTGAAAAAGCACGGAGTCACGTTCCAAGAGGCCGCCACCGTCTTTGGCGACCCTTTGGCCTTGACGTTTCAGGACCCGGATCATTCCGAAGACGAAGAAAGACACCTGACTTTTGGCCTGTCGCTACAGAAGCGGCTTATCGTCGTCTCGCATACTGAACGTGGAGATCGAACCAGGATAATAAGTGCGCGTCTCATGGACCGCAACGAAAGGGTGATTTATGAGGAAGGTTAAGGTATCCGATGAACTCCGTCCGGAGTACAAACGGGAAGACCTCGGCGTAGGGGTTCGGGGGAAGTACTTTGAATCCTATCGCCAGGGCACGAACCTTGTGCTTCTGAGTCCCGACGTGGCCAAGGTTTTCACCACGGAAGAAGAAGTCAACGAGGCCCTTCGATCTCTGATTAGCCTCGCAGAGAAATCGATGGGCAGAAAAAAAAGCTAAAGCGGCCATCTTAACCGGGGGCGGGAAGTGCAGTGCTGCCGTTTGATTGTCCAACCGATGTGCAGCAGGGCAGCGAGGACATGCTGTGCTCTTGTTGACGGCCATCGGCTCATGCTGAGATCGCGAAGACTTCCTTAAGCTCCGGGATCTCTTCCTCATGCTCAAGCCTGTCCGCCATGACCCTCAAGGCTAAGGCTTCAGCTTTCGCAATGGCCTGGTTTCGGCTAGTTCCGTAAACCATCACGCCGGGAAGCTCCGGTATTTCAGCTATCCAACGGCCATCTTCTTCTCTGTCGATTTCAATCTTCATGCATCACCTTTTGTATGTCATAGTCCACTTGGCCAGCCCGCTTCCACACATGCCAATCGAGCCTCAACAAGGGCACCAAAACGAAGATTATCAGCCGAAAGAAAAGGCCCATCGACTCACGCTCATCTTCTACACCAAGAAATTTATTATTCAGCTAATTCAACAACTTATAGAGACAGAAAGAGGGCGTGGCACCACAAAAGAGGTTGTGGTGAAGGATCATGCCTCATCTGATGTCATCCGGTTTATCAGTTTCACGGTAGAGGGGATAGCGACGCCCGCAGCCTGGAACACCTTGCCCGTATCGCCCCGGAGTTCCGTCCTGATGATCACGTCCTTCCCGACCGCCGACACTTCTATTTCCTTGAGATGATCGAGATCACGGATCAGCCTGGCCCATTCGAGCTTCCAGCCTTTCTTTGCAAGCCGGGTCCTGAGCTCTTTCATGAGGATGAGTGCCAGGAAGCTGCAGAAGACATGACCTCTTATCGTCTCGGTCCTCTTGTGGAAGATGGGCCTTGTATTGAGCACAGATTTTATCGTCCTGAACGCCTGCTCCACCATCCAGAGGTTTTTGTACTGTCTTGCTACGTGCTCCGGTTTAAGGGATGTGTTCGTGGTGAGCACCCACTTACCGTCGTAGCGCGCCTCATTGGCGACCTTATCATTGTCGATGGCAACGGCATTCTTCTCCATCCTGACGTACTTCCGGTAGCCCTTGTTTCCGATGAGGCCTTTCGTCCCTTTCGTCAGGCGCTCTTCAAGCGCCGCTATTATGGCCTGCCTGTCATGGGCATCCTTCTTCGCCTGGTCTTCATTGACGCAGACGATATAGCGTTTCCCCCCATGCAAGACTTCCTTCACCTTCAGATTCTCCTCGATCTCATGGTAGCGTCCGGCTCTGGAAAGGACATCCGTTCCGATCTCCTTTTGGCTTCTCATCCTCACGCCCAGGATATAGTCGATCTTGTGTCTTTCCAGCTCGATGATCGTCTCCTTGCTGATCATCCCCCTATCGGCGACTACGCAGATCCTGCCGATGCCGAAGCGCTTTTGCAGTCGTGTGACGACGGGGAGAAGGGTCTTTACGTCGGCGGTGTTGCCGGGCCACATCTCGGAACAGATGGGGGTTCCATTTTGATCTAATACGACACCGACCACCATCTGCTTGAGATCGGGGCGGCTGTCCTTCGAGTTACCATATTCCCCCAGGTAATCTCCCTCGCCCTCGAAGTAGATGCTCGTCGTATCGAAGAAGGCAAGGGTGAGGTCGGCAAAGAGGTCTCTCCTTCTCTCGAAGAGCTTCTCCTCCACGATGTCCTTCACACAGCGGGGGGAAAAAGGCGTAGCGTCGGTTTGATCCGGAAGAGGTTCACCGAGCCATGCCATCGCCCGGTAGAGATGGTGGAGGGCAATATCTTTTGTCCCCTCTATCCGGTAGTCCTTCTGCCATTCGTCACAAGAGCGGTCGGAGCCGGTTTCCGTGAGGCGGTGGAGGACGGTGAGGAAAAGGGCCCTTTCAACTGGGAACTGGAACTGACGGCGGGCAATAAGATCATCGAGAACTTCCCGTATGCCGAGCTCATCCCAGAGACGGCCGAAGATGAGGGGTATGCCGATCTTCGTATCTTTTGCCGGAGGTGTCTCCCCTTTTTCATAGGCATCGAGAAGGGCAAGCCTCTCGGAGAACCGGGCGCCGGAGCGAAGGAGGCTATCGATGGCGCCGCTTTCCTTGAGGAGGTCGGTCCGGCCGATGGTCCCGACGACTTCCTGCTTCACCTTTCCTTCGTCTCTCCGATTGCGGACAATCTGGAGATACTCCCGGGGTCCCGACTTCTTGGTCCTGAAGAACATATCACCACTATACTAAATTATATTATCCTACCAGTCAAGAACATAATGGCAATGACGTGGCACTACGAAAAGGGCTGTTTTTCAGATTATTGCCCGAAAACCCGCATGAATACGTGGGTCAATTGGCAAAAATGGAGGAAAAGTGTAGAACATGAGCTTGATAGTCTCGAAAATGATCGTATTGCTCCGCATCTGACAAATGTTCTGGCTGATACAGCCTGATCTGGTTATACCAGATTAGGAGAGGATGAAATGGTTTGTAAATACGAGTCAATGCTTTAATGAAGTCTTTGTCTGAAGCGACGGCGTGGAGGGAAAACCCAGTGAGGAATGTTATGAGTTCCTTCGTGGCAATATCAACAGGATTATTCCTGGGCATCCGCTGTCAATTCCTGAATAATAAGATTCCAATCCCTCTTGCCATCAGTCTTCTTTGCCACCAGATTGCGTGCCCGTTTATCTCCGCTGAGGACCTTGTTCAACGCTTGAACGAGATTCTTGAGTTGGAAGTCATTGAGTGTTTGTACCTGACAAACAATATGTCCGATAATTTCAAACTTGTTTAGTTTTGCCCACCGATTAATGGGCACACCGAGGGCAGTATTAGAGAAATCGGCAATCTCCTCGTTACCTGCGAACAGCGTTTCGTCCGTAAAGATGCGAGGTAGCACCCCCGTTAGGAAATGAATGTTAGGATTCTCAGAAACGTAACTGCCTAATTCGGAATCCGAGACCCCACCAGCCAGTTTCTGGAAGTGCTTTGGGAGATTCTTGAAATCAAGTGTCGCGTTAGAGGATAAAAGCCAGGTCAGTTCTTCCAAGAAATTCCTGACCTTTTTATCCGCAGTCGAAGCATTTATCTTGCTCTCGTCAGGATTTTTTCTCATGGTTAATCCTCTCAATAGTTTCTTTCGTAATCTGCGAAATGGCGATTTTTGCTAAAGAGTCATCTAAATCAAGTATGAGCCTCTGATTAGCCTGTTCTCGGGCGATCTCGGTGCGTTTCGGAAGTGCGTTCTTGTATCTCTTTCCTTTCCATACCTCATTGTGGTCGAGGAAAGTGATCGTGTTCCGGTATACAATCGTTTGTTCTTCCGCAATCGTAAGAACGACTCCTAAGCATTTGATGTTTATGCCGAAGTTCTTGGTTGTTCTTTCAACGACGCCCTTTAGTAAGTCTATGCCAGTAGCGGAGAGAGGCTCCGGTTTCACGGGTATTAGGTAGTAATCCGAGGCTAGAAGAGCGCTTGTCATCCAAGTAGACGGAGTGGGAGGCGTGTCAATTATTACATATTCATATTCCCCTAAGCTTCTGACATGGTTATTAACCGTCTCATAATAATATGTACTCACGCCGCATAGCGTGTGCTCTCATTCGCAAAGTAAGAGCGTACTCGGGAAGGCGAGCACTGGAGTTGTCTGAGAAAGCCGATGACGTTCTTCTGGAGCTCGTCGGGTGATTCTACGGTCTTTCTCCCGACGGCGTTATTCTTCAGGTCATTCCACACCCTCTCGTCGGGATTGAGCTCAGGGGAATAGGGTGGAAGGTGATACAGGCGGAAACGGTCCTTGTTCTCCTCCGCGAAGGTCTTTATGGTTTTCGCCCTGTGGACAGGATGGCCGTCGACAACGAGAAAGACAGGACGGTCGGCGTTGTGAACCAGTCGTTTGATGAACTCAAGAAACTGAGGGGCATTGACCCGTCCCTTCACCACCATGAACCTGAACTCCCCCTGGGCGGTGACGGCGGAGATCATGTTCAGTCAGAAACGGCTCCCAGTGCTCGTCACCACCGGCGTCTTCCCTTTCACTGCCCAGGTGGTGCCAGCATGATGGTCGGAGCGTATTCCCGCCTCGTCGCCGAAGAAGATGCGGGCCTTCATTGTCTTTGCAAGCTCCTTGATCCGGGGATATTCCTCGCTGAGCCATTTCTCTACGGCTTCAGGATTCTGCTGGTAGGCGCGCCAGAGAGGACGCTGGGGGGTTAATCCAAGTTGATTCAGGAGACGGCATACGGATGCCTTGCTGAGGGTAATGTCGAAGCGCTTGGAGATCGCGTGACCGATCATCTTCGAGGTCCAGAGGGCAAAGGGAAACTTCATCTGAAGAGGATTCTTCATAGTCACCGTGTCGTAGACCCATTTCATGGCGGAAGCGTCGAGCTTCGGAGGGCGTCCTCCCCGTTTTCTCGCATCAAGGTTATCCCATCCCCCGTCTCTATATCGTGCAAGCCAGCCGTACATGGCCTGACGGCTTACCTGGAGGACACGGGCAACCACTTCGGGGCTCTCGCCTTTCTGCACGCTCGTGACTGCTCTTTTTCTCAATTCGGTGAGCGTCTTTCGATCGAGTCGTCTGGCATCCATAATGCCATATGAATACCATAACGAGAGGGATCATGTCAATATAATTATGAGACGGTTAATAACAAACAATCGCAAGCGATTCTCTCTGCCCTGAATTGCCCTATTATCTAACCGGTACAACTCCAAATTCCCGGGAATCAGATGAAGATTCTCAGACAGTTTTTTCGGAACGATTTCCTCGATGGGAGTCGGTTGACGTATTAGGCTGCCTGAAATTGGGCTGTTGATGACCCGAGGTTCGTCATCAAAAATGTCGACCGTGGTGTGACCAGAGTCTCTATATACCACATACTCATCACCGCTCATCAAACACTGCGTTGCATTGAACTGTGGGTCAACGTCGATAAGCAAGACGGCGGCGTTTTCTCTCCTCGCAAGAACATCCGCCATGTTGACTGCGAGCGTGGTCTTTGCTACGCCTCCCTTCATGTTAACAATGCTAAGGGTAATCATCTGCTGCTCCAGAGATATTGTTAATGCCTCCCCTTCTCATGAGAAGCCTACTGCACATTTTATTATAACTGATCTTTAACACTTGCGCAGGGCTTCACCCTCCTAACCCCTCGTAATTGTTAGGAGGGCTCTTGGCGGCAAGTCGAATATAGCCAATAGCGTGGTGCCAATGAATAGGCATATTTACCTTGACTGCTATGGGGTATGCCTGGTAGATTATGGGTGTCATAAAGGAGACGCCCATGTTTGCCAGAGTAAAGAAGGCAGGTCCTTATCAGTACCTCCAGATCGTTGAGAACCGCAGGGAGAACAAGAAGTCCGTCCAGCACGTCATCGCCACAGTGGGGCGCATGGATCAGATGCAGGCGAAAGGCCAGATAGAAACACTGACTCGTTCTCTTTCCCGCTTCTCGGAGAAGGTGCTCCTCATACTCTCCGAAAAAAGCGACATCCAGGCGGAGGCAAAGAAGATAGGGCCGGGTCTTGTTTTCGGGAGGCTCTGGAAGGAACTGGGGATTGACGCCATTCTTCGGCATCTCCTCGGGGGCAGAAAGTTCGGCTTTGAGGTGGAACGGGCGGTCTTCCTCACGGTCCTGCATCGGCTCTTCCCCTCCGGTTCCGACCGGTCCTGCGACAAATGGCATCGGGATTACGCCATCAAAGGAGCCGGGACTTTGGCCCTTCATCATCTCTACCGTGCGATGGCCTTTCTGGGGAGTGAGATCGAAGACCAGAAAGACCGCACCTTTTTGCCGCGCTGCACCAAGGACGTCATCGAAGAGGAGTTGTTTCATCGTCACCAGGATCTCTTCGGCGCTCTTGACATCGTCTTCTTCGACACCACCTCCCTCTACTTCGAAGGAGAGGGAGGCCGGATCGGCGAACTCGGCCACAGCAAGGACCACCGTCCAGATTTGAACCAGATGATCGTGGGCGTCGTGCTCGACAGGGAAGGCAACCCGGTCTGCTCTGAGATGTGGCCGGGGAACACCGCAGATGTCACGAGCTTGCTTCCCGTCGTACAGAGGGTCAGAAGTCGCTTCCCCATCGACAAGCTCTGTATCGTAGCCGACAGGGGGATGATCAGCGGGGATACCGTAGCCTATCTCGAAAAGGAGAAGATCCCGTACATCCTCGGCGCCCGGATGAGAAAGGTGAAGGAGGTCAGGCAGGACGTGCTCTCCCGGGCCGGCCGTTACCGGGAGGTCTACCCCGAAGGCCGATCTAAAGACCCTTCCCCGCTCAAAGTCAAAGAGGTGCTCGTTGATGACCGCCGGTACATCCTCTGCCTCAATGAACGACAGGCCCGCAAGGATGCCGCCGACCGGCAGTCGATCATCGATGCCCTCAGCGAGAAGATCAAGAGTAATCCCAAATCGCTGGTCGGCAACAAGGGCTACAGGAAGTACCTCTCCCTGGACCGCGATACCGTCTCTCTGAACCAGGAGAAGGTCGAAGAGGAGAAACGGTTCGACGGGAAGTGGGTGCTCAAGACCAACACCAGTCTCTCGGCCGAACAGGTGGCCCTCAAGTACAAGGAACTCTGGCAGGTCGAGCAAGTCTTCCGGGACATGAAGAGCGTCCTGGATACCAGGCCGATCTTCCACCAAAGAGATGAAACCATCAAAGGCCACGTCTTCTGCAGCTTCCTGGCCCTGGTGTTGATCAAGGAGTTGTACCGAAGGCTTGAGAAGGCCGGCCACGACTTCGAGTGGGCGGACATCAAACAGGACCTGTCTGCCTTACAGGAGATCACTATCGAGGACAACGGCAAGAAACTGGCCATCAGGAGCGCATGCAAGGGTGTCTGCGGCAAGGTCTTTCAGGCTGTGGGCGTCGCGCTCCCTGTTACCATCCGGGAAGTATCATGATGCCGATAGGGGGTACAAAGAACGGTTTGTGGTGCCAAGAACTTTTTCAACGCACCTATCTGCCTGAAATAGCTAAACTATTTTATGGCAGGTGTTAAAGATCAGTATAACGAATGACCAGCAAATTGCAATCACATTCATAAAACCAGGACGAGAAGGGGAGATCTTAAGAAGATAAACAACTGCCTTGCAAGAAGAGGGGTGTGCAATTTTCTTTGCCCTGCTGTTGCCCCGCCCCGCTTCCCTCGCATGTGTTAATCATTACCATCCGTATCCTCAAGCGCAGGAAACATCTCTCAAAGCTCTCTTACAGGAAGCAGTTCAGAACCCATCTCACCCCGGATGCTAACCACCGCTCGCTCCTCACTCCGTATTCTGTAGCCTCTTGCGTAGGTCATAATGCCTATACGTTACCGGCCCAACGAGCGGGTTACTGATATAAGTCACCTCGAAGGTCTTGCACTCGTTGGGGATATTCAGCCGCGCCAAGATCGCGCCGACACTCTCCGCCCCGGTCTCTTCCGGCCGATAGAGTCCCCGAGAGGTAAAGAACCGCCTGTGGTCCGTTAATTCTTCTCCCGCGAAGTCTTTCCCCGTGTACCGGGACATGTAGCTGCCTGGGTTCTCGTAGGCTTCCATGGCCTCGATAGAGACCGTCCCCCGGCCCCACTCCTCGACCAAGTCCTTTTGGGGTACGTAGGGGAGACCGAAGACGGCAACGTGGTAATGCCAGACCTTCACCCCGCATATCCGTCATTTTTCTGTTAGCGAAGTTTCAAAACCGCACTGTCTAAAGATCAAAACCGCATTCCCTTCAAGGCGGCAGTTTGCACCTTCTGAGTGCTCACCAGCTTTCCGTTGTGCCAGAACCTGATCTCCGTCAGCCCCGTCTCTGGATCGGGGACCATCCTCAAATCGACCGGTTTGTATGGATCGACGCCTGGCACCTTGAGCTCGATGCCGTTGATGGATACCTTGCGGTAGGCGTTTGTGGTTCGCGTGCCTCTTAGGGCAAAAACGTCTTTTGTGGATTCGCAAGGGAAGGGAAGCTTGAATGGGCGAAAGAGCGTCTTGCCCTCCTCTATGGCCCTCTCAAGGCGCATACGAGGGATCTCTCCGGTGGTGCTGTGGACCTGGCGTTCATTGTAGCGCTTAACCTCGTAGGAGAGTATCTCCCGTACTTGTGCGATGGCTGTTATGTTCTCCCGAGCACAGGTCCTTACGATCCTATCCTGCAGCCATCGGTAGGGCCTCTCGATTTTCCCTTTGGCCTGCGGAGAGAGCGCGTAGGTCACCTTCACCCGCAGTTCCTGCAATACCTGTTTCCACTGCGGGTCTTTCTCATCCGTTCGCGCATAGTGCTTCGTCCATATCGTATCCCTCTTCTCGAGAAAGCGGAACATGGAATGATTGTCGACATAATAGGAAAGAGGCAGTCCATAGCGGGTGCACACGCTTTCAAGGGCCATGATGTGCGCCCAGCTTGATTCCCTTTCCGTAACCTCCGCATAGAACAGATACCTGCTGTAGTCGTCGAGGCTCGTGATCAGGTAGAACTTTTCGGCAATATAGGGGGACCATCGATGGTACGAGGAGTCGTGCTGGATGAGCTCTCCCGCATGGTGGGTGATCACCTCCCGGTCGTGGATGGCCTTATCCGGTTTTGCGATGTAATAGCCGTTTTTTTTGCCCTGTCGATGATTGCTGGAAGGGAGACCTTCTCCTGGTAGCGCTCCCTCAGCTGATCCTGAATATAGCTGTAGTTGTAAAACCGGATGGGGATTGAAGGATCTTCTATCAAGGCTTTTTCCTTCTCAAATTCCTGGAGGATATGGGCATGGACTCTCTCGTCGAGTTGCCTGTTTGTGCCGTTCCTCCGATACCCAATGCTGAAGCCCTCTGGATCGCTCCTGTACTTCTGCGCCCATTCGAAGAATTGACGCCGCTTCAGGCTCAACAGACTCCATAGCGTGCGTAGCGCTCAGCTCTCGCGCCAGGTATTTCTCCATTATCATCTTCGCCTGCTCATCGCTCAGCCTTTTGTGAATTTGCTCGCCCATCGCGCCCTCCTCAGTTTTCTTTAGGAGGCATTCTAACACGGAGTGCGGTTTTGAAACTTAAATCCTCTAAAAGCAGTGCGGTTTTGATTCTTAACTGGCAATATCCGTCATTTTTCTTGCCGTTTTTCAGGACCCGCGCTATCATATAGAGGTCACATCCGGCCGGCAAGCTGGTAATCATCGTGGTGTATACCCTCTGTGCCAATATAAGTGAGACACTTCCCACCCGATAGTTTAGACTCTGAGGGCGGGAAGGAAAGAACGATCATGGAAGAGAAGAAGTCCGTAATGGCACACCCCAAGGTAGTCCCTGATCCGGAGGTACCGGAGAAGACAGTGCGCCGGAAATTCACGGCAGCGTACAAGCTCCGTATCCTCAAGGAGGCGGAGAGCTGTACTGAGCTGGGTCAGATCGGAGCTCTTCTGCGCCGGGAAGGTCTCTATTCGTCGAGCCTCACCTCGTGGCGGCATCAGGTTGCCCAGGGCCTTATTCCCAAGAAGAGAGGACCTGTCGCACAAAAGACTGATCCCGGCATCCGCCGTATTGCAGTGTTGGAACGGGAGAACGAAAAGCTCGCGCATAAACTCAAGCAGGCAGAACTCATTATCGACGTCCAAAAAAAAGTGGCCGAGTTGCTCAAGGGATCAAGCGAGGAGAAGTCATGAACATCACCGCGTCGCTTGCCCACGAAGTGGGTATCCGCCCGGCCTGCAACGCCCTTGACATATCCCGTGCAGGCTTTTACCGGTGGCAGCATCCACATGAGAAGGAGCCTTCATGCCGTCCCTCTCCTTTGGCCCTCTCCTTCGAGGAACGGGATGAGGTACTCGATATCCTTCATGCGGATCGCTTCATCGACAAGGCGCCCCGGGAGATTTACGCGACCCTTCTCGACGAGAAGAGCTATCTCTGCTCGGTGCGCACCATGTACCGGATCCTTGAAAAAGAGGGTGAGCTGAAAGAGAGGAGAAAGCAGGTATCCCGTCCCCGGTATGCAAAACCGGAGATCCTTGCAAGAGCGCCCAACGAAGCGTGGAGTTGGGACATCACGAGGCTCAAGGGTCCGGTAAAGTGGACCTACTTTTATCTCTATGTGATCCTCGACATCTATAGCCGCTATGTCGTGGGGTGGATGGTAGCCCACAGGGAACTATCGGCCCTTGCCCGCAAACTGATCGCGGAAACCTGCGCCAAGCAAATGATCCAACCGGATCAGCTCCTGATCCATGCGGACAGGGGGTCGAGCATGACGTCAAAGCCCGTTGCCCTGCTCATGGCCGATCTTGGAGTCACCAGGAGCCATTCGAGACCCTCGGTCAGTAATGACAATCCCTATTCCGAATCTCAGTTCAAGACCATGAAGTACCGGCCTGAGTTCCCTGAAAGGTTCGGTTCCATTCAGGATGCCAGGGCCTTTTGCCAGACATTCTTCCCCTGGTACAATACCGAGCACTATCATTTGGGATTGGGTCTTCTCACCCCCGAGGCTGTCCATTATGGAAAGGCGTCCAGGATCATTGAAGACCGTAAGGACGTGCTGCTGGCTGCCTATGAAAAACATCCGGAACGGTTCAAGGGGAGGATGCCGACACCGGCGTCACTGCCTGACGCCGTCTGGATCAACAAGCCATCGCCGACGAGCGATGGAGAGGTACACTAAATATTTGCTGGAAGTGTCTCATTTTCATTGACACGTTCCGATATATCATGAAAAATAGACTCGGTACTCAAATGATATGTGAAATCTGCGGGAAGGAAGGTGCGCGGAGAGAGCTATCTTGAAGCGGAGACACTTCACGAGATCGAGCGGATCAGGGTACGTAAGAAAGGTGTGACAACTCCTGAGCATTGGAGCTATGATGTATAAGGCTGTCGCTTATGTTCAAAAAGACCTTGACACCGGGCTTTACGTCGGAACAGTTCCGGGGATTCCGGGCGCTCACACCCAGGCGGAAAGCCTGGACGAGCTACGGGAGAATCTGAAAGAAGTGGTGGTGCTGGCTCTAGAGGAAATGGACGCGGAAGCAAGAAACGAGTTACGTGAATTTGTGGGGCTGCAACAGGTCGAGGTAGACTTTGAAGAAAAAATATGAAGGATAAGGGAAAAAACGATATCGATGAGTTACGCCGTGAATACGATTTCGACTACTCGAAAGGGGTTCAGGGGAAGTATCACCGGCGATTGGTTCAGGAAGGTCACAAGGTAATCGTTGTTGAACCGGATCACAGAAAGACGGAGAATGACACATGGAGGAAGATATTTGGGCGGCCCTTTTAGACTTTTACGAAAAGGTTCTCGAACCTGAATTCCGATCTATACAAGAAAAACTGAGCGAACACGACGAGAAGTTCAGGCAGATTTTCGACCGCATAGCCAGGGCTGAGAGCAAGCAGTATTTCCAAAGGAAAAGTGGGTGATGAAGGGTGGCGTTCGGGGCAAATACCACCAAGCATATCGCGAGGGCCACAAGGTTGTTATTCACAAAGAAGACGGCACCAAATCCGTTCAGTACTTCAAACTTGAGGACGGCGCAGTTATGCTGGAGCCGGACGTAAGGAAATACTTCCCCGATTCTGAGGCTGTCAATAAAGCCCTGAAATCACTGATTGAGATCATTCCTGCAAGGAAACGCGCCTCCCATCAAAAGTGAAATGAGATGCATAACAAACCGGATGCAGCCGACGCGGAATATTCGTCAGACTCTTTTCTTTCTCATTATGGCATCTCCGCGCGGCTTGATCAGGAGCTATGACGTATAAGGCTTTCGCCTACGCCGAATATAAGGAGAGGCATAATGAATGATGATATATTTTTTGCGGGATGAGTTGACATTAGAGTGATGACAGCGTACCATATGTGGTACGTTTAGGAGGTGGTAAAGAATGACAACGCTATCGGCATCAGAAGCAAGGAAGAGACTCTATAATTTGGTTGACGAAGTCAAGGAGACGCATGAACCGGTCCAGATTGTGGGCAAAAGGAGTTCTGCAGTGCTTGTGTCTGAGGAAGACTGGCGGGCGATAGAAGAGACTCTCTACCTTACTTCAATGCCGGGCATGCGTGAGTCCATCAAGAAGGGCCTCAAGACACCTGTCGAAGAGTGCGGCGAGGAACCTCGCTGGTGAGCTGGCGCCTGGTGTTTACGAAACAGGTCCAGAGAGACGCAAAGAAGATAGCACGCTCCGGCTTCAGGGCCGAAGCGTCCCGCCTGCTGGATATCCTCCGAGAAGACCCGTACCGCAATCCTCCGCCATATGAAAGGCTCTTAGGAGATCTCTCAGGTGCTTTCTCAAGAAGAATAAACATCCAACATCGCCTTGTCTACCAGGTTCTTGACGATATCAAGACGGTAAAAGTCATCAGGATGTGGACGCATTATGAGTAGGAAGAATTCTCTTGCGAGCCCTTGCCTATCTGTGGTAAATGTGAAAACAGGCGACTGTAAACGTTACGCTATGCTTACTCGGTTGAACAATGGCTAGACACGATCGTTTCCTAAAGGCATGCAGACGGGAGCCCGTGGACTGCACCCCAATCTGGCTCATGAGGCAGGCGGGGAGGTACATGGAAGCGTACCGACAGATCCGTGCAGGGCACAGCTTCCTGGAGATGTGCAAAACGCCTGAGCTTGCCGTGGAGATTACCCTTCAGCCGGTCAGGCGCTTTAATCTTGACGCTGCCATCATTTTCTCCGACATCCTTCTGCCCCTTGAGAAAATGGGAGCCGCCCTCATGTTCACCGACGCGGGCGGCCCAGTCATCGAAAAGCCCATCCGCTCAAGGGAAGACGTGGTCAGGCTCAAGGCCATCGATGTCGAAGAGGACCTCCCCTATGTGCTGAAGGCCATCGAACAGACCAGGGCCGAGCTCGACAACGTGGTCCCCCTCATCGGTTTTTCCGGCGCCCCTTTCACACTTGCGAGTTACCTCATAGAGGGTGGCGGGTCGAAACACTTTCAATCTACCAAGACGCTCATGCACGCAGAGGCCCCTGTCTTTCATCTGCTCATGGACAAGCTGACGGACGTGGCCGTTCAGTATCTGAATGCCCAGATGAGACACGGGGCTCAGGCCGTACAGGTATTCGACAGTTGGATCGGAACCCTTTCGACCCAGGACTACCGGGAGTACGTATTGCCCCACATGAAGAGGCTCTTTGCCTCCCTTGACCGGTCTGTCCCCAGCATACATTTCGGCGTCAACACTTTTCACCTCCTCCCCCTGATGCACGAGGCGGGCGGCGATGTGGTCGGCCTGGACTGGCGTGTCCCGATCGATGAGGCATGGAAGCGTCTCGAGAAGGACTGCGCAATCCAGGGCAACCTCGACCCCACGGCCCTTTTCGTATCCCGCGATCACATCGAGAGGCAGGTGAAGGATATTATCGGCCGCGTCAAAGGCGTCAATGGACACATCTTCAATCTTGGACATGGAATCTTGCCCGGCACGCCCGTTGAAAACGTGGAGTTCCTCGTGGACTGCGTACATGCCGAAGAAGGAGGTCACGGATGAAGAAAGCCCTTCTCGCAGTGGTCGTCGTCCTGGTGGCGGCTGGGGTGGTAGCGGCACAGACCGGTCTCAAGAAGAAGAGGCCCTTGCCCTATGAGTTCGGCCGGGTCATCCTCAACAACTACTCTCAAAAAGCGGGCCTCTTTCCTGTGGTTTTCGACCACTGGCTCCACCGGTCGAAATTCACCTGCCGAGTCTGCCACGTCGACATCGGCTTCGCCATGAAAGCCGGTCTCACGGACATCAAGGCGGCGGACAACATTGCCGGGTATTACTGTGGCGCCTGCCATAACGGCAAGATGCTTTCGGAGGGACAAGTTATATTTGCCTCCTGTGTGAAAAAGTCTTCTCATGGCGACGTCGAAGTATGCAACCGCTGCCACTCCTTAGGGAAAGAGGTCAGAAAAAAATATGATTTTGCCGAGTTCACCCAACGGTTTCCAAAAGAGCGATTCGGGAACGGAATAGATTGGGAGAAGACGGAGACCGAAGGCCTTGTCAAGCCTGTCGATTTTGTGCAAGGGACGCCGGTACGAAGGAAGTCTCTTCCGCTGGCGAAAGACTTTGTGCTGGACGCCAAACTCGAGAGCATGCCGACTATCGTCTTTTCTCATAAGAAACATACCGTGTGGAACGGGTGCGAGCTATGCCACCCGGAGATATTCCTGGGGGTGAAGAAAGGGGCGACCAAGTATTCGATGGAGGAGATATTCGCAGGCAAGTATTGCGGGGTGTGCCACACGAATGTGGCTTTCCCCCTGCTCGATTGCCAGCGATGCCATACGAGGCCCGTTCAATGGCGGGGGCAAGGGTAACCGGGGGAAAGGAGAGGATGCCACGTCGATGAAAAGGGTCCCGCGGGCGTTGGCCGGGCTCTCTTTGGTCCTGGTGCTTGCAGGCGCCGCGTCTGCGAGAAGCCTGCCTGCGCCCGCCGATTACGGGGCGGTAATCATGGACAATTTCTCTTCTCAGGCGGGGATCCCCTCCGGTGAGATTTGATCACTGGCTCCATCGGTCGAAGTTCACCTGCAGGGTCTGTCACGTGGACATTGGCTTCGCCATGGAGGCGAAGGGTACCAAAATCAGGGCCGATATGAACGTGAAGGGATTCTACTGCGGGTCGTGTCATAACGGACGGGCTACCGACGGCGGAGAGCAGATCTTTCCACCCTGCTCGACCGATCCTGCTTCTAAAAAAAGCAGGGAATGCCTGCGCTGCCACTCTGTCGGCAGCAAAATCCAAAGAAAATATGACTATGTCTCCTTTACCAGGAACCTTCCGAAGCAAGGCACAGGAAATTTCGTCGACTGGGAAAAGGCAGAAGCCCTGGGACTCATTAAGCCCGCCGATGCCGTTCCCGGTCTATCCGTAAAGCGCCCCCTGAGGGCTCAGGATGATTTTTCCATCACGTCGAGGGGCTGGATGCCGGACATCGTCTTCTCTCACAAGAAGCACGCCCTGTGGAACGGCTGCGAGGTTTGTCACCCCGACATCTTCCCGAGTGTCAGGAAGGGCACGGTGAAATACTCGATGTTCCAGATATTCGAGGGGGAATACTGCGGTCTGTGTCACGGTCGTGTCGCTTTCTCGCTCTATGATTGCGATAAATGCCATATCGAGCGGGTGCGCAGATAGGCAGAGACAGGGATTCGCCGCCACCCCTGCTGCGTGATATACCCCTGCGGGAGCGCAATATTAAGCAGACGCCGTCTGGGCCCGGCCGCTATTCTCTTTGATTTACCCAACTTACAGGACTGCGAATCATGGCAGGTCTATTGCAGAAGATACTGTTCGATTTTTCGTCAGGCGCGGCCAAGATTAGGGGCAGAACGGAAGGGACGGCACTGCTCTTGACTTACAGTCCCTGCCGTATGATATTACATTCTACAACTTACAAGGAGGCAAGCCTATGAAAGACAGATTCATTTCTTACGCAGTGTTGTTTTCTTTCGCATTGCTCTTTCTTGTTTCACCCGCCGTCTATGCCGTCGACCACCCGACGGGACCGGTGACAATCAAGCTGGACGGGGCAAAAATGGCGCCGATCACCTTCGCCCATACCACCCACGTGGATAAGCTGAAGATCGACTGCGTGAAGTGCCACCACAAGGATGCCCAGAGCCCCAAGGCATGTACCACCTGCCATGGAAGCGCTGTAAAAGACAACACACCTGCGGCAAAGGATGCCTTCCATACCCGGTGCCAGACGTGCCACAAAGAAATGGCGGCCAAGGGGACGGCGGCGCCTACGAAGTGTCTTGAGTGTCATAAGAAGTAATGAGCGTCAGAAGAGCTAAGGCGGCGGAGGGGGAAACCCCTCCCCGGTCTTCCGGCGTAGATGTGATTTACAAATTTCTGTCTTCCGTACGTCTCGCCATCTTTGTGCTTTCCCTGACAGCAGTGGCGTGCGTCATCGGCACGCTCCTGCCGCAGCAGGCGCCTGCGCAGGAATACCTGTCCAGGTACTCGGAGAGCACATACGCCATTTTCAGGTTGCTCGGTCTCACGGACGTATTCCACTCTTCCTGGTTCCTTTTTCTCGTAGGGCTTTTTGTAGTAAACCTGTTCCTCTGCAGCATCGAGAGGTTTAGCCGTTTGTTCAAGAGCCCCAGGGAGGACAGGATCCCGAATGAAAAGGCGCTCAGGGCATGGCCCAACAGCTTCTTCCTTAAAGAAAGAAAGGTTGAGGAGATGGTAAGCTTGTTCAGGGGGTACAGGCAAGCTGCCCATGACGACAAGGGTAAAATTATCGACAAAGGGTCCATCTCTCGTTACGGCGTCTACGTGATCCACGGGAGCATCATCGTCATCCTCATCGGCAGTCTTTTGGGAGCCATGTTTGGGTACCGCGGCTCTGTGACGCTGGGCAAAGGAGAGACGAAAGATACGATCATCGCAAGGAACGCCAAGGGGACCCCCATACCCTTAGGATTCGGGATCAGGCTTCAAGACTTTCAGGTGAGCTTCTATCCTGACGGAGCGCCCAAGGATTATATGAGCAGGATCGATATAGTGGACCAGGGGAAGGACGTCGAGAAGGCCGACGTACGGGTCAACCATCCTTTCTCGTACAGGGGCACGAGCATTTATCAGGCGAGTTATGGGAGTGATCCCGTATTTATTTTTAACGTAGGCGGAAAAGAAGTGAGGCTCTCCCAGGGCGGTATGTACAGAGACGGGGCCCTCACGATTATGGCAACCAGGTTTGAGCCCTCCGTCCACAACTGGGGCCCGGGGGTCGAGATCGCCTATCTGGAGGGAAACGAGACGCGGAAGGTCTGGTTCGTGAAGGCAGTTCCTGCCCTGAGGGAAAAAGAGGTCGGGGGGGTCACCGTGAGGCTCGATGATATCGCCCGCGAGTTCTATACAGGGCTGGAGGTCTCTCACGACCCCGGCATATGGGTCGTCTGGACAGGATTTGCCCTGATCCTCTTTGGCCTCTATATTAATTTCTTCGTATACTACAGACGGATCTACCTGCTCCAGACATCCGAGGGCGTACTCGTGGCGGGAACGTCTCCAAGAAACAAGGAGGTTTTCAGGGAAGAATTCGAGAAGTGGAGGGAAAAGGCGAATGGCATTAAATAACAAGATCCTCGGGGTTGTGACGCTCTTCTATCTCTGTCTCTTTCTCATCCATCTCCTCTACTTTGCGACAAGGAAGGAAAGCTTTCTCAAGGCCGCCTGGGTATTCCTCTACGTCACCTTCGGTCTCCATTCCGTCGGTATTATCACACGATGGATCGAATCGTACTCACCCTGGACATGGAATGCAGTCTTATCCCTACCCTACCCGCAAGGCCCGGGCCACGCCCCGTTGTCCAACTTCTACGAATCCCTCATTTTTTATGCGTGGTGTATCTCCCTCACGGTGATATTGCTGAAGCGGAAGCTGAGTCTGCCCATCGTCACCGGTTTCGCCTCGCTCATTGCCCTCTTCTGCATGGGCTACGCTTCCCTGGCACCCGCGGTGGACAGAAAGATTGAACCCCTCATCCCCGCCCTCCAGAGCAACTGGCTCCACGTCCACGTCTTCGCCTGTTTCATCGCCTATGCCGCCTTTGCCATCTCCTTTCTGTGCGGCCTCTTCCACCTGCTCAAGGTAAAGGGCATGCCGTCCGGGGAGAAGCTGGAGGAGATGAACTATCAGAGCGTCATGGTGGGATTCCCCATGCTCACCGCAGGCATCCTCACGGGGGCGGTCTGGGCGAACTACGCCTGGGGAGCCTACTGGAGCTGGGACCCAAAGGAAACCTGGTCCCTCATCACCTGGATCGTCTATGCCCTTTTCCTTCATGCGCGCTTCACCAGAGGATGGAAGGGGCGCAGGCTGGCCGTGCTCTCCATCGTCGGTTTTCTCAGCGTGATCTTTACGTATATCGGCGTAAATTTCGTCCTCTCCGGGCTCCACAGTTACGGCTCTTCCTAGGCCCCTATAAGGCCATACCCTTGTGACACTCTTTGCATGCCGCCTTGTTCAAACTCCCCAGCCGGTGCAGCCTGGCTTCGTGGCACTTCGTGCATTCCGTGCCTATTTCCACATGCATCTGGTGATCGAACTTGGCGTTGAGCCCCTTGAGGGAAATCTCCTTTTCCGGCCGATACGTGGCATGGCAGAACAGGCAGTATCCATCCGGCTTTGTCACAAACTCAGGGAGGCTCACCTTTTCCGTCACACCCATCTTCTTATATCCCCCCAAGACGCCGGCAACGATAGTCCGCCCGATCTCAAAGGCATAACGGATATTGTGCTCACCCCTCCCCTCTTTCAAGAACTGAAGATCATGCCCCATTGCGTCGTAGGCGTTGACGAGGCTTGCCGGGGCATTGCGCTGCTCCAGCACTTTTCCGTACCGGTCCATCAGGCGTGAAAGCCCTTCCGTGAAGGCGCCCATACCCATTTTCCAGTCTTCAGCCATCTTCTCATACCCCGGTTTGTGACAGAGAACACACGATTTCTTCTTCGCCTCCCAGGTTCTGGAGAGCACCTGCTTCCCCCGTATGCTTTTCTCGAGGGTATGGCACGCGATGCAGCCGACCCTGGAGCCGTACATGGGCGACGGCGCGTCTCGAACCCCTAAAGAGCCTATACCCATATACATATCCCTTGCTGGAGCATGGGAAGAGGCGTGGCACTGGTTGCACGAGAGATCGATGGTCCCGGAGAAATGGACGGTCTCCTTGCCGTGCGCTATCCTGGCATGGCAACTGAAGCAGTTGACATAGTTTTGCGTAATGTGGATCTCGTGAACCTTGGCCGTGTCCCTGCCCTCTGCCTGCCTCTCCACGTGGCACACACCGCACCGCTCGTCCAGAGGCTCCCCCTGTCCGGTCACCGTCCGGCTGTGGCATTCGACGCAGCGGGCGCCTGTCTTGAGGAACGATTCGTGCAAGAAAACGACTTCACCTATCTTCACCGGCTTTCTCCGCTCCCCATGACAGACGATGCAATTCTGGTTATACTGAGGCGGCGCGGTATAAAAATGGCATAAAGCGCACACGTCCTCATCGATATCCATATGGCTTTTTGTCTGCACCAGGGAGTAGTGGCAGCTTGTGCAGTGAAGTGTCTTGCCCCTCTTCGCCTTTTGCACGTGCTCCAGATGATTGAAAGGGGTGCCCCTGAAATTGACGACTTTCACGGATTCGGGGGCATGGCACACGTTGCACTCTTTGTCCTCGACCCTCGACTTGAGGGGAAGGCTGTAAGTGCCGGCAAAGTAGCGAAGGGATGACTGGACGATCGTCGAAGGGCGGTAGGGGTGGCACTCGATGCACCCGACCTTGTTGTGGCTCGAAGCCTTCCAATTGTCGTAGTAGGGCTTCATGATGTGGCATGCGAGGCAGGCCTCGGGCTTGTAGGTAAGGCTGTAGGCTAGGAGATTGATGCCGATGTAGCCGGCCACGGCTACAATCCCGACGAAGAGGAGCAGACCTCTGCGGCGCCTTAGGAGATTACGTACGCCCACGCTTCTTTTCTCGCTCCTTCAACTGCTTCTCGAATTCGAGAGGATGTTCTTCCATAAGTTCTTCCCTTGTGATAAGCCCGTTCCAGATCACCAGCGACCCGGGGAATTTGTGGGGATTCAGATGGACATTATACATGTGCCAGATCACGATGGCAAGGGTCGCGAGGAGGGCCTCGTCCCTGTGCATTTCTTTTGCGATATCGAGGACAAATTTAGGGAAAAAACGGAGGGTTATGTCCTGGAACCACAAGAGAAGGCCCGAACCGACCATGACAACGACACCCAGTACACGACCCAGTAATCGAACTTCTCGATATAGCTGAACCGGTCGAACATGGCCTTTTCGTCTCTCAAACGCAGAAAGTACTTGATGTTCTGGATCACATCCATCAGGTCTTTGGGCCCCGGCAGCAAGGCGAGGAAATCCCTCCGCCCTTGCCTCGTAAAGACGAGCCAGGCCACGTGCCAAAGGCAGACGATCATGAGGCCGGTTGCCCCGACCCGGTGAAGGAATGTCGAGTTATGGATGCCGCCGAGAAGAAAGATGACGAACTTGAAGATCGCGGAATCATGGAATCGCACCGGCAGGCCCGAAAGGAGCAGGAGGACCATGCTTACGGCGAGGACAAAATGCTGGGCCCTGATGTTGGCGCGGAACCTGTAAAACATTTCGCCCCCCTGGATGGCCTCCTTAAGATCCTTCTTTTTTTCCAACACCAGCTCTTCGCGGAGTTCCTTCTTCAGCTCCTGGAACCTGAGGTTGATCCTCTCCCCTATCTCTCGACGAATGACCTCTCCAATGCGGGCGGAATCCTGCGGCGTCAAGGGCACCGGGATTGCTTCTTGAAGCTCCTCCTCCAACTCCTTCTGGAGCCTCTCCAGGGCTTCGATTCGCCATTGTCTCGTTTCTTCCTTCATCGTTCGCTACATTAAATCCTTTTCTTTTTTTTCTCCTGGAGCTTCCTCGCAAAATCGAGAAAGATGTGGACAAAGAGCACGAGGAGCACCGTGACGGTAAGCCACTTGAATCCGAAAGCAACGTAGAAGATGATGCCCGAGTCCCTGCTCTTCGGGTTCACGTGCACATTGCCTTTCGCAAAATTCGAGGTGGCTCCCGGATGGCACTTCGGCTGGCCGCACGTGCGCGGGAGATTGACCGGGTTGATGGACGAGGTTACGTCATCCCTCGGCTTGATCTCGTGGTATCCGTGACAGCTACGCAGTGGGCGATATTCTTCTCTCCGAATTTGGTCGCCACGCCATGGAAGCTTTCATAGTAGGTCTCCACCTCTTCCGTCTTCTTGCCGTACCGTTTCATGACGCGAAATCACCATGACATTTGACGCACATGGCGACGACATTGGTGGCGTACACCGTGGAAAAGGGATCGACCGTTCTTCTGATGCCGTGTTCCGTGTGACAATCCGTGCAGATAGGGGGGTTGACGTCCCCTTTGCCGCTGAACCGCCCGTGGACGCTCTTCCTGTAGGCGCAAGCGCTTGTCCATGACACCTGCCGCACATCTTGTCAGGGATATTGAGTCGGTATCCCCGCGATCTTATGTCGATATGGCTCAACACATCGTGGCTGCCATGGCAGGTGGCGCAATCAGGCGCCTTCGGATTGCCTTTCTGCATCTCCCGCCCATGCACGCTGTCGCGATAGACGAGATATTCAATGGCAGGCCCCTTGTCGAAGGTCGTCCCTTTGCTGTGGCACACCACGCAGTTTACCTTTTTCAGCCTCTTCCCGTGCGGGAGTTCCGTCACGTCGAGATGACAATCCACGCACGAAAGCTTTCCGTGGGCCGACCCCCTCAGCGCCTCCTTGCTCACGTAGACCGATCGCGCTCCCCCGGAAGCGTCGATGCCTCTCAAATTCCTTTTTCCGTGGCACATCAGGCACCTCTGTTCCTGCCCGCCCGAAACCAGCGGAATAAGCAGAAAGAGACACAGGGGAAGAAGAAACCTAACCCTCGTCATTGCCGAACAGCCTTTCATATTCGAGGGGATGGTCTCTGTGCATCTCCTCCTTCGAT
>CAVYJH010000009.1:0-45758 GCA_963768735.1 uncultured delta proteobacterium
CTCTCACAGCCGTGAAGAGAATCGGCCATATCGACTCCGCCAGCGCCCATTTCGGAATTGCCGTGGGGCCATAACCGCCTGCTTTTGACCAAGCTGGACACCCCCGCCATCCGGCTCTGGTATGCGCACAAGGCCATCGAACACGGCTGGTCCCGCGGGTGCCGCGCACCACATTGAGAGCGACTGCGCGAGCGCGAAGGCAAGGCCGTCACCAACTTCAACGCACCCTGCCGCGCCGCAGTCCGATCTCGCCGAACAAACGCTCAAAGACCCCTACAATTTCCATTTCCTCACGCTCCGCAGTGACGCACATGAACGTGACCTCGAACAGGGTTTGCTCGACCACATCCAGAAATTTCTCCTCGAATTCGGCGTTGGCTTCGCATTTGTGGGTCGCATGTCACATGGAAGTCAGCGGCCAGGATTACTCTCTCGACCTCCTGTTTTACCACCTGCGGCTGCGCTGCTACGTCGTGATTGACTGAAAATGAGAGCCTTCGAGCCGGAATACGCCGCAAGATGAATTTTTATCTCTCCGCCGTGGACGGCCGGTTGCGCCATGCGATGACAGCCGTCCATCGGCCTGCTGCTGTGCAAGGAGCGTGACCATCTGACCGTTGAATATGCGTTGCGCGATTTGAAAAAGCCCATCGGCGTCGCCCAATGGCAGACGAAACTGGTGAATCCCTGCCCAAGAATTTGAAAGGCAGCCTGCCGACCGTGGCGGAAATAAAGCTGAACTTGACACCACACGAACTAAATAGTGTGACGATTAGCACGGGGTCAAAACACGAAGTTTTCAGTATGGCGGGGCCAGCCGTCTGAACCCGTGAACCAGAACTGCGAATATGAAGACAACATTTCGCAATACGATTCCGGGCCAAAAGCAACCGATGGAGCCAGCCGGTTTTTCGGAATATTTTTGTTCAGTCAAATTTGCAGCGACTTTTTGCATATAAGAAATTGACCTTGGCCATTCCCAGATTCCGTTGAGCTATTCAATTGGGATTCCGTTTTTCCGACCAAGCACCCGACAACGCCCCAAGGATCGCTCCAACAGTGTCCGTATCCCCACCGCAATCCAGAGCAGCGGCGAGCGCGGTGCGAAATTCGTCTGGATGACGCAGCCACGCGTATAGCGCCACGGGAACGACGTGCAAAGAATAACCTGTCACACCACGCTTCAAATTCAAACTACGGACAAAATCTGACACGGAATGAGCCTCCGCCAAGGAGGTTTTCATCTTGAAAATGATGCTTTGCCATTCAGATTCCTCCGAAAGCACGGCAAGGGCATCAAACACTTTTGAGGCATCTCCATGCTGGTTGGCCATTGCCAAGGCTGCGGATTCGGCGACGGCCAAGGCGAAGATCGCCGGTTTCAGCTTAAGGTATCCCAGCTTTGCGAATATGGCCGCCAGGAGTATAGTCGTCTCGCCTTCGAGGAAGGTGCCGATGAGGACCCCGATGTAGCCTAAGTGGGTAATAGTTTCTTGCACTGCGAGAATCTTACACTGATTTGTGTTTTGCGGTCAATCCATCTTTTCCCGCCCAGCCGCGCTCTCCCATACGCATGAGCAGGATTCCTATCTCATAGAGCACGTAGAGCGGTACCGCGAGGAGCGACATGTTGTAGATATCGGGCGTCGGCGTGATCACGCTCGCCGCGACCACTATCGCCAGTACCGCGTATCGTCTCGTCCTCGAGAGGGTCCTGGAGCTCACGACTCCGAGCTTTCCCAGAGCGAGCAGGAGCATGGGCAGCTCGAAGGCCGCGCCGAAGGCGAATATCATGGCGACGCAGAAACGGACAAAGCGTTCGGTGGAAATCATCGCCTTGACGGCCCCGCCCTGGTAGCTGAGGAGGAAGGTGATGCCCGACGGGAGCACGATAAGATAACAGAAGACGCTTCCAAGTAAAAAAGGAAGTGGAAGAAGCCACGAAGAGACGGCCGTGGAGCAGCCTCCGGCTGAGCTCCCCGTGGAACTCGTGCCACACGATGAGCGCAACAACCGGCACGGAGAAGAATATGCCGGTGTAGAGCGCGATCTCCACCGATGAAAAGAACACTTCGGAAAGATTGAAATAATAGAGCGTGACGTGTACGTGGTGCGTGAGGAAGAGGATGAGCTTTCGTGAGAAAAAGAAACTCACGACGGTCAGCGAGCCCGCGGCGAGCAGGCTCGGGAATAAGACCCGTCTCATCCCTGCCGCTGCCCGCAAGACCTTTTCGCGGTCCGGCCTAAACCGCATGTTGTATGCGTGAAGAAAGGATGTCGGTCGGCTGCGCCCTCTCCGCTGACGTCCGAAGGTTTCATTACAATCATACGCCTACGCCGACCATGCCTTCCGCAAATTCCCTTGCCCTGAAGGGCACCAGGTCGTCCATTTGTTCGCCCACCCCCACGTAGCGAATGGGTATCTTGAGCGTATGGGCTATGGGGAGCACAAAGCCGCCCTTTGCGGTGCCGTCAAGCTTCGTAATCACGATGCCGCTGACGGAAAGGGCCTCGTTGAAGCTCTGCGCCTGGGCAATCACGTTCTGCCCGTTCGTGGCGTCCACGATAAGGAGTACCTCATGGGGGGCGCCTTCCATCTCTTTGCCGACGACTCTCCTTATCTTCTTCATCTCCTCCATGAGGTTGACCTTTGTGTGAAGACGCCCGGCCGTATCGAGTATGAGGACGTCCGCGCCTCTCGCCCTGGCAGCCTTTGTGGCATCAAAGGCAACCGCGGCCGGGTCGGCGCACTCCCGGTGCTTTATGGTCTCTATGCCGAGCCTCTCCCCCCATATCTCCAACTGCTCGATGGCCGCGGCCCGAAATGTGTCGCAGGCGCCCAGGAGTACCGACTTCTGCTCCCCCTGGAATATTCTGGCCAGTTTCGCTATGGTCGTGGTCTTGCCGACGCCGTTGACGCCAAGGGTTAAGATAACAAAAGGTGAGGCGCCATTCATCCTGAGAGGTTTTTCCACGGGCAGGAGGAGCTTTTCTATCTCGTCGACCAGGGCCGCTCTGAGGTCTTCTTCGGTCTTGACGCGGCCCGTCTTCCATCCTTCCTTGAGGGCGTCGACCAGGATGCCGGCCACGTCGAGACCTGCGTCCGCCAGGACCACCGCTTCCTCGATCCCGTCGAATGCGGACTCATCGAGGCTCTTTCCCTTCACCATCCATTGCAATTGCGTTTGAATTTGGGCCCTTGTCCTGGTCAGGCCGCTCTTTATCTTGTCAAATAGACGCATGGTTTCCCTTGGTGGTTCAGGACCCTGGCGTGTACGGTTTTCCACATACCTTGCAGACCCCCTGCTCGTTGACCACGCCGATGCAGGTCCCGTCGCTGCAGAGGATCCGGTCCGAAAAATCTATCACTTCATCGTTCTCCCGCCCCGCATCGGCGGCGGTCCGGCCCGCCTCTTTCCCGAGCCCGTGGCCGCAATAGTAGCAAAAAGGTCCGAGCTGCGAGACGCTCCTCCCGCAGGCGCCGCAGACGGCGGCATCTATCTCCCGGCTGCACTTTTCACACAGCATTGCGTCTCCTATTCTATTTTGAATACTTTTATCACCTTACCGTTTTCGAACTCCACATATATCGTCCCCTTGTCGTTAGGCAGGATCTTCAAGTGGGGTGCGTATACCCAGAGAATATGGTCCTCTTGCGTCTTGCTCACTATAGTGGGTTCCCCCATCTTTTTTCTTACTTCATCGGGCTCGCTGGCAATGAGAGATATTCCCGGCGTTCTGAGCCGTCGGTTTTTCCTTCTTCACGCCCTTCGATGTCGAGCATGTAATGAGGCCGGCAAGGCAGCACGCCACCACGCATAGTGCGACGGGCAGTGTGACTTTGCGCAATTCCTGTGGAAAACCTGTGAAAAAGTTGGTGAAAAAAGCTTTCACGTGCTCGATATGTCGCTCCTTCCCGAAAATAGCCGGCGCAATCGCGTGACCGGCCTAGAGTAACATGGGAAGCCTCCGCTTATCAATAATTTTGCCTCGGCAAAAAAGATGTTCATCTTTCTCATATGTCCGACCCGCCGGTTTTTTTCGCCGCTTTTCGCAGGCGTTCCATCATGGCCCTCCCGAGACCCCGTTCGGGTAGTGCTTCGGCATAGATGATTTCCGATGCCGTGCCGTCCAGTTCTATCAGGGACGAAAAGAAGCGAGCCGCCGCTTCCCTCATATCACCCGATGGGGAAAGCACCCGCACGTTGCGGGCCCTTACCGGGCCCTGCGGCTGTCGGAAGGCGAGAAAGGCCGAATTCCCGACCTCTATCTCCGAGGGCGTCCGGACGATCCGCAGGGGCGTGTGAGGCGCGTAGTGGTAGGGCAGCTCCCCCGGGGACTCGCACGTCGCGTCGTCATGTTCCTTCTCGACCACCTTTCCGACGGCCTCGGCAAGCTGTTCCGCGCTCACCGAGCCGTGGCGGTGAATGCGGACCACGCCGTCCCGCACGGAAACGATCGTCGATTCGATGCCGTAGCTCGCCGGTCCCCCATCGAGGATGAGGGGCAGCCTGTGGTCGAAGAGGTGTGCCACGTCGGCGCCGTGGTGGTGCTCATGTAGCCGAAAGGGTTGGCGCTGGGCGCGGCTATCGGGCCGGCCCAGCCGCGTGATGAGCTCGAGTGCTACGGGGTGGCCGGGCATCCTGATGCCCACGGTCTTCAGGCCGGCCGTGACGATATCCGGTACGATGTCGGTCTTCTCCATTATGAGCGTCAAGGGCCCGGGCCAGAACAGGTCCATGAGACGTGCGGCCTGAGGGGGCACCGAGCGGGCAAGGTCGGCGACCGATTCCTTCCGGGCGATGTGGACGATGAGGGGATCGAAGCGGGGCCGCTTTTTCAGCTCGAATATCCTTGCTGCCGCGTCCGCGTTAAAGGCGTCCGCCCCGAGCCCGTAGACGGTCTCGGTGGGGAAGGCGACCACCTCTCCATGGCGGAGGAGCGTCACCGCCCGCTCTACTGCCAGGGTGTCAAAGCCGTCGAGTATCTCCATGCAAGACTATAACAGGAAAGTCCTGCCGGCGTCAAAAGAGTGGAAGACCGGGGGCCGGCCGGGCGGCTTTCGCGGAGGGGGACCGAAAATCGCAGCGCCTTTACGGCACGTAGTTTACCGGGACGCAACTACCCTGTCTCTACCGGCTCCTTTTGCTTCATAGAGGGCGTCATCGGCTTTCTGCAGCAGATCCTCGGGGGCCGCCATGCCTTCGGTGAGCCGTGCCGCGCCGAGGCTTATGGTCACCTTAATGGGGTTTCCCTGGAAATCGAAGGTCTGGTCCCTTACGGCTCGTCTGAAGCCCTCCGCCACATGCACCGCGCCCTCGATGCCGGTCTCGGGCAGAAGACACGCGAATTCCTCGCCTCCATACCGGGCAAAGACGTCGGTGTCCCTCATGGTGGCGGTCATGGTCGAGGTGATCGATTTAAGTATGAAATCGCCGCACTGATGGCCGTAGGTGTCGTTGACGACCTTGAAGTGATCGATGTCGAGCATGATGAGGCTGAAGACCCCCGAGCCGCGCGTGCATCTCTTGAATTCCTGTCTCAAGCGGTCTTCAAAGTGTCTGCGGTTGTAGACGCCCGTCAGGCTGTCCCTCATGTTGCTTTCAAGCAGGGTCCTCTCGTAGATGGCCGCTTCGGTCACGTCATGAACCGCCATATAGACATATCTGGTCCCCCCATCTTCCGTGAGGAGCCCCATACTGCAATTCTGCTGCATGTAGTCCATGTTGGGCGCGAGGGAGCTGACCGGTTTGAAGGGAAAGAGGTATTGGTGGAGCTTTTGAGAGAAGTAATAGAAGTTCCCGAAGCTTATCACGTATTTCAGGCTTCGGCGAAAACCGGGATTGTCAAGGTTGGGAAAAAACTCGAAGAGCGAACGGCCGACTATCCGATCGGCCGGTATCTCGCTGTGCAGTTCCATCCACCGGTTCCACTTATGGATCCTCAGTTGACCGTCGAGGACGACGATGCCCAGATCCACGAGATCGAAAAGCTGCTCGAAGTTCACGTGTACTGCTCCATAAAGTCATTCAACGCCTTCTTGACCCAGGCCATCGACTCCTGGTTGGTCATGATAAAAAGAAAGCCGACCACATTTCTCTTTTCAAAGCTGAAGCTCGTTTTCAAGGCTATGGTGAGACCGTACGAGTCGGTGAGGGCCTTTGGAAACATCCGCTGGGAGACCTGTCCGGTATCGACGAGAGGGGGGGAAGAGCTGAGCCCGTCGTGAAGGAGATCGGCGATCTTGCCCACGCATGCGCCGATCAGGATGTTTCCCACCTCCATGAGCGTCCCCTTTTCCAGTTCGTCGAGGGGATCGGAGGCAAAAGATTCCATATGATCGCCGGTCAGAAGGCCTATCAGGTCTTTTCCGACGCCCGCCGGGAAGACAAGGAGGGCCGAGCCCTTGAGCCCGCCCAGAATTTCTGCTGCACCGTGCTGATGTCGTTAAGGTCTTTGATCTCGTCCTTGATGTAGGTGGGGAGTTCGGCGGTGCTGATGAGCTCACGGCGGGCACGTTGAGATTAGTAGATATCGATAAGCTCGGCGAGGTCGGCGGTTTTTTTTTTTTTTTTTTTTTTTTTTTTTTTTTTTTTTTTTTTTTTTTTTTTTTTTTTTTTTTTTTTTTTTTTTTTTTTTTTTTTTTTTTTTTTTTTTTTTTTTTTTTTTCGCCGGCTTTTCTATCCACGGGTTCCACTTGTGGACGCTCAGTTGACAGTAGAGGACGACGATGCGTAGATCCACGAGATCGAAAAGTTGCTCGAAGTTCACGTGTACTGCTCTATAAAGTCATTCAACGCCTTCTTGACGCAGGCTATCGACTCCTGGTTGGTCATGATAAAAAGGAAGCCGACCACATTTCTCTTTTCGAAGCTGAAGCTCGTTTTCAAGGCTATGGTGAGACCGTACGAGTCGGTGAGGGCCTTTGGAAACATCCGCTGGGAGACCTATCCGGTATGGACGAGAGGGGGAGAATAGCTAAGCCCGTCATGAAGGAGCTCGGCGATCTTGCCCACGCATACGCCGATCAGGATGTTTCCACCTCCATGAGCGTTCCCTTTTCCAGTTCGTCGAGGGGATCGGAGGCAAAAGATTCCATATGATCGCCGGTCAGAAGGCCTATCAAGTCTTTTCCGACGCCCGCCGGGAAGACGAGGAGGGCCGAGCCCTTGAGGCCGCCCCAGAATTTCTGCTGCACCGTGCTGATGTCGTTCAGGTCTTTGATCTCGTCCTTGATGTAGATGGGGAGTTCGGCGGTGCTGATGAGCCTCACGGCGGGCACGTTGAGATTCACGTAGATGTCGATAAGCTCGGCGAGGTCGGCGGTAGCCTTTCCGAAGGCGATGTTCATGATCTCCTGGAGCATATCCAGTTCTTCAGGAGAAATAGTCTCGGATGGAGTTCCGCTCATGTATGCTGTTTCTTGAGGGCAGCCAGGGCATCGTCTGCTCTGGAGAGGACATCCACGATTGCCTCCTTTGTGGGAGGCTTCCGCACTACGGTCAACGCACCCAGCTCATTTGCCCTGGCAAGGGACTTGGGCTGGATGTCGGCAGTGCATATGACGACCACCGCTTCACGGTCTACCCCTTTGATCTTTTCAAGGACCTGAAAACCGTCCATGATGGGCATGGTAATATCGAGAAAGGTCACATCTGGTTGAATTTCTGCGAACTTCGCGACGCCGTCCTCCCCGTTTACCCCTTCATGAAACTCGTATCCCCGGTCTTTCGGCATACAATGTATCATGATTTTCCGGGCCACTGGCGAATCATCGACGAGCAATATCTTTTTTATCATAGGCTTTTGTCATCCTGATAGTGCAGGGAATCGGATAGACCCACCACTATGTAGCAAATCGGGGAAGTATTGTCAAGAATATATTTACTTTCCGCGAAAATCAGGTGGCAGGCCTGGCGCTAAAGCCGTTGGTAAAAAAACAGCCGCCGGCCTGAAGACGGAAGACGCACGGGGGGAGCAATGCTCCCCCCGTTTTGTACGTGATTTGTTATCGGGCTACCGGGCCGAAGGCGCTACCCCTTACGCGTGAACCACCGCCTTCCCGCCAGCCCGGCAAGACCCGGGGCCAGCAGGAGCAGGCTGGGAGGCAGAGGAACCGGGCTACCATAGCTCCGTGTTGCTTCGAGGTAGACGTCCGTACTCGTATATACCAGGGTAAAAAGAGACGGGTCGGTTGCGCCGTAGCGAGGTGAATCTCGTCCCGTTCAACCCGGCAGAGTGAAGGATGTCAATCTCCTCGTTCTTGACCAAGGTTGCGCCTGGAAGGAGGGTGACCTGCACGGTGCCGCCCAACGTGGCCATCCCCGTCACCTGAAGCTGGCTGAAGTCTGTTCCCGCCACCGCTGTGTTTGCCAGCTTGAGGATGTCGATGGCGAGGGCGCCCGTATTCGTGTAGTTGCCGGTGATAGTGAGGACGCCCGGCGAATTGCCCGGATGCACCGTACCGTTAGGGCCCAACCGTCACGTTGCCGACGACCGTTCCGGATCCCGAGAGTATGCCGTCGTTTATCGTTGCCAAAGTGGTCGTGAAGGTTCCGTTGACCGTCAGGCTTGCACCTGAACCTGTCTGGGTGAAGCTATTCGCTCCGCCGGGGCCCGTCGTGAAGCTGCTGCCGGCCCCCACGTTCACAGCCCCCGCGTTGGCGAAGTCCCCCGGCGTGCTAAAGGCATAGCCATTTTTGACGGTCAACCCGGAAGAAGGAGTGCTGTTGGCCGCCAGCGCGCTCAGTAACTGGTTGCCGTTGGCGTCGACAAAGCTGACGTTCGCGTTCGTGCCGCTCAGGGTAATGTTGGCAGCGTTGTTCACGATCTCGCCGCCCGAGCCGCCACCCACCGCCAGAATCATTTTTGAGGCCCCGCCGGTCCCGTCCACGATGTATGTGCCGCCGCTGAGCGTAGTGCCGCTGAAGTTAGTCAGGTGGGACGTGACGCCCAGCGTACCGCCCGCCGTGGCCTTAAACGTGCCGTTGTTGGTAACCTGACCGGTGCCGGCGATCCAGAGCGTCTGGCCGGTTATGTTCGCGTTAATCGTCCCGGTGTTGTTCAGGTTCAGATTCTGGTAGAGAGCACCGATGTTGGACCCGATCACTCCCGATCCCTGAATCGTGCTTCCGTTGGTCAGAGTATAGCCGTTGCCGTTGGTCCCGATCTGCCCGTCGCCGCTCATGTTTACCACGCCCGGTCCCGACAGAGTTGTATCGCCGACCAGCTGCAATTGCTCGCCCACCGCAAGGGTGCTTCCCGTGACAGTACCGAGGTTGAGCATTCCCGTGATCTTAGTGAAACCAGGCGTGGCCGTGTACGTGCTCCCGTCGCTCAGGGTGATCGGACCCTGGCTGCTGGCATCCAGGAAAGCCGTACCGCCCGCCGCTGTCTGCATCACGCCGCCGTTCAACGTGTTCAACGTGCCGCCCTGGATCGTAGTGTTGATGTTCACCGTGCCGTTGTTGGCCGTGATGTTGCCGCCATTATTGTTTATTGCTGCCTGGGTCCAGAGGTTCAGAGTGCCGCCGTTGGTGGCCTCGAAGAGACCGCCATTGACGATAGAGCCGCCGTTGCCGGTGATCCAGAGCGTCTGGCCGTTTATGTTCGCGTTAATCGTCCCGGTATTGTTCAGGTTTAGATTCTGGTAGAGAGCGCCGATGTTGGACCCGATCACTCCCGATCCCTGAATGGTGTTCTGGTTGGTCAGAGTATAGCCGTTGCCGTTGGTCCCGATCTGCCCGTTGCCGGTCATGGAGACCATGCCCGGTCCCGACAGGGTCGTATCGCCCACCAACTGCAATTGCCCGCCAAGGGCAAGGGTGCTTCCCGTGACAGTACCGAGGTTGAGCGTTCCCGTGATGCTAGTGAGGCCGGCCGTGGCCGTGTACGTGCTCCCGTCGCTCAGGGTGATCGGATGGCTGCCGCTGGCATCCAGAGTTGCGCCCGCAGCCGCTGTCTGCATCACGCCGCCGTTCGACGTGTTCAGCGTGCCGCCCTGGATCGTGGTGCCGACGTTCACCGTGCCGTTGTTGGCCGTGATGTTGCCGGTACTATTGTTTATTGCTGCCTGGGTCGAGAGGTTCAGAATGCCGCCGTTGGTGGCCTCGAAGAGACCGCCATTGACGATGGTACCGCCGTCGCCGGTGATCGCGAGCGCCTGGCCGTTTGAGTTCGCGTTGATAGTCCCGGTATTGTTCAGGTTCAGATTTTGGTAAGTAATGCTGTTGGAACCGATGGTGCCGGATCCTTGAATGATGCTCTGGTTGGTCAGGGTATAGCCGTTGCCGTTGGTCCCGATCTGCCCGCCGGTCTGGTTGGAGGCGTTGCCGCTGATGGTTACCACGCCCGGACCCGTCAGGGTCGTATCGCCGGTCAGCTCCAATGCTCCGCCCAGCGCAAGGGTGCTTCCCGTGACCGTGCCGAGGTTGAGCGTTCCCTGGATTTTCGTTGTGCCGGCCGTGGCCGTGTACGTGCTCCCGTCGGTCAGGGTGATCGCACCCAGGCTGCTCGCATCCAGAGTTGCGCCCGCAGCCGTTGTCTGCATCACGCCGCCGTTCGACGTGTTCAGCGTGCCGCCCTGGATCGTGGTGCCGACGTTCACCGTGCCCCCGTTGGCCGTGATGTTGCCGGCACTATTGTTTATTGCTGCCTGGGTCGAGAGGTTCAGAATGCCGCCGTTGGTGGCCTCGAAGAGACCGCTATTGACGATCGAGGTGCCGGTGCCTGTGATCGCGAGTGCCTGGCCGTTTGAGTTCGCGTTGATAGTCCCGGTATTGTTCAGGTTCAGATTTTGGTAAGTGATGGCGTTGGAACCGATGGTGCCGGATCCTTGAATGGTGCTCTGGTTGGTCAGGGTATAGCCGTTGCCGTTGGTCCCGATCTGCCCGCCGGTCTGGTTGGAGGCGTTGCCGCTGATGTTTACCACGCCCGGACCCGTCAGGGTCGTATTGCCGGTCAGCTCCAATGCTCCGCCCAGCGCAAGGGTGCTTCCCGTGACCGTGCCGAGGTTGAGCGTTCCCTGGATTTTCGTTGTGCCGGCCGTGGCCGTGTACGTGCTCCCATCGCTCAGGGTGATCGCACCCAGGCTGCTCGCATCCAGAGTTGCGCCCGCACCCGTTGTCTGCATCACGCCGCCGTTCGACGTGTTCAGCGTGCCGCCCTGGATCGTGGTGCCGACGTTCACCGTGCCGTTGTTGGCCGTGATGTTGCCGCCGCTATTGTCTATTGCATACTGAGTCGAGAGGTTCAGAGTGCCGCTGTTGGTGGCCTCGAAGAGACCGCCATTCACGATCGAGGTGCCGGTGCTTTCGATCGTGAGCGCCTGGCCGTTTGAGTTCGCGTTGATGGTCCCCGTATTGTTCAGGTTCAGATTTGGATAGAAAGTGCTGTTGATACCGATCGCGCCGGTTCCCTGAATGGTGCTCTGGTTGGTCAGAGTATAGCCGTTGCCGTTGGTCCCGATCTGCCCGTTGCCGGTCATGGTGACTACCCCCGGACCCGACAAGGTTACGTTGCCCGCAAGCCCCAATGCGCCACTGAGCCCGATCACGCCGCTATTGCTAATGGTGGGAATGCCGGGGCCGTAGACCGTAAGAGCGGTGCCGGAAGCGAGGTTCAGCGTGTTGCCCGTCGCGAGCTGGAGGGTAGCGACGGACGCGTTTATGTCCAAAGTGACCGTGCTCGTGTTGTCCGTGATAAGCACGCTCGCGCCGGAGCTATTGGGGACTACGCTTGGGGTCCAGTTCCCGGAATTGTTCCAGTTACTGCTCGTGCCGAGACTCCACGTTTGCGCATACGCCGGCCCGGTACTCGCCGCCGCCCAGAGCATGCCTGCCAAAACCACGGCTAATAGGCCAACTTTCTTCATGGTTCTGCCTCCCGTTTTAATGTAATAAGGTGAAAAGGTTGTCGACATCGTGACTACGCTTGCTCTCCTTCTCCTCTCGCCTTTGTGAGGGTGAGCGGAGTAATAGCGTTGACCGACGGCGTGGCTGTCTGCTGCTGAAGACCCAAAGCAAACCTATCAGAGACCCATCGTTTTCCGTCCCACCCTCGCGGATGGTTTGGCTTTATCAAATTATGTATACATGTAATACCGCGCATCACAGTTTGTCAAGGGAAAACGTCATAGTTGTGAAAATATTTTTTCCTTCCCCGTGCAGGGCATTCTTCACTCTCCCGGGAAACCCGTGTGTGGGTAGCGGCAGGTGAAAGCGCTGCGTGTAGGTAGTGGATGCATGAGATACCCCCCTGAGAGGACCCCTGGTCGTGGAACATAAGGAGAAGTCTTTCTGCCGGGGCGCATGATGGCGCCCAGGCGGTGTTTTGCTGCCGTACGGTCGTCGGCTGCCGCAAAAACGGTTGCCGATCCTTGCCGCTATTGAAAGCAGACGGATTATATGGTAAAACCCTTGGCATGAAGAACAAGGCAATCACCCCCTTTAATAAGGGTGTATTCATCTGGCTTTTCGTCATTCTCCTTATCCTCTTTTTGTTCAACATCTACCACAAGCCAAAAAAGCAGTACGAGAACGTGGCGTTCAGCGATTTCGCGGAATCGGTTGCCGGGGACCAGGTGTCGTCTGTTGTCATGCAGGGGAAGAATATCAGCGGCGTGATGAAAGACGGCCGCGACTTCAAGACCTTCGCCCCCGACGACCCGGAGCTTGTGAAGCTCTTGCGACAGCACAAGGTCACGATACAGGCGAAACCCGATGATGAATCGGGCATATGGCAGTCAATTTTTGTGTCCTGGTTCCCCATGCTCCTGCTTATAGGCGTCTGGATTTTTTTTATGCGGCAGATGCAGGCGGGTGGGGGGAAGGCTCTCGCCTTCGGTAAGAGCAGGGCCCGTATGGCGAGCGGAAAAGATAACAAGGTTACCTTCCAGGACGTCGCGGGCATCGAGGAGGCGAAGGTAGAGCTGGGAGAGATTATTGAGTTTCTCCGCGATGCAAAGAGGTTTACCAGATTGGGCGGAAGAATACCGAAAGGCGTGCTCCTCGTCGGACAGCCGGGGACCGGGAAGACCCTGCTGGCTCGCGCGATCGCCGGCGAGGCCGACGTGCCCTTCTTCAGTATCAGCGGCTCCGACTTTGTCGAGATGTTTGTCGGCGTCGGCGCGTCCCGCGTCCGTGACCTCTTCAACCAGGGCAAGAAGAATGCCCCCTGCATCATCTTCATTGACGAGATAGACGCGGTCGGCCGGCACAGGGGCGCAGGGCTCGGCGGAGGGCATGACGAGAGGGAGCAGACGCTCAACCAGCTCCTCGTGGAGATGGACGGCTTTGAATCGAACGGCGGGGTCATCGTGGTTTCTGCAACTAACAGGCCCGACGTGCTCGATCCCGCACTGCTCCGGCCCGGCAGGTTCGACAGGCAGATCATGGTGCCCATACCCGACGTGAAGGGCCGGGAAGAGATACTGGGCGTCCACACGAGGAAGACGGTCCTTTCCACGGCGATCGACCTTTCCGTGATTGCCAGGGGCACGCCGGGTTTTTCCGGAGCGGACCTGGCCAACCTTGTCAACGAGGCCGCCCTGCTCGCGGCGAGAAACGATAAGAGAGAGATCGAGCCTCTCCGACATGGAAGAGGCCAAGGATAAGGTACTCATGGGCGTTGAAAGGCGGAGCATGATCATCCCTTACCAGGAAAGAAGAAACGCGGCCTACCACGAAGCGGGGCATGCGCTCGTCGCAAAGATGATACCCGATTCAGACCCCATCCATAAAGTCACCATCATACCGCGCGGCCGGGCGCTCGGCCTCACGCAGCAGCTCCCCATCGACGAGAGGCACACGTATTCGAAAGATTATCTTGTGGACAGCATCACGATTCTCCTCGGGGGGAGGGCGGCGGAAGAGATCGTCCTCAACCACCAAACGACGGGAGCGGGCAACGACATAGAGCGGGCCACGGAAATTGCCAGGAAGATGGTCTGCGAGTGGGGCATGAGTGAAGCGATGGGGCCTCTCAATTATGGGAGAAAAGAGGAGCCGGTCTTTCTGGGCAAGGAGATGCATCGCCAGAGGGATTTTAGCGAAAACACCGCAAACGATATAGACGCCGAGCTAAAAGCGATTGTGTCGGGCTGCTTCGAGAGGGCGAAGGGTCTTCTCCTCGGAAACATCGATGCCCTTCACGCCGTCGCCACGGCCCTGCTGGAAAAAGAGGTCCTGGACGGTGAGGAGATCGATAACCTTTTCAAGGGAAAAGTGAATGGTCTGGCGGAAACGGTTCAAGGATAAGCCCCTTGTCATGGGTATCCTGAACGTGACGCCTGACTCTTTTTACGACCACGGCGCATTCTTTTCCCCGGACCGGGCCATAGACCACGCCTTGCGTATGATCGACGAGGGCGCGGATATCATAGATGTCGGGGGCGAATCGACAAGACCTTTTTCCGAGCCGACCCCGCTTGCCGAGGAACAGTCGAGAGTCATCCCTGTAATCGAAGCCGTGAGAAAGCATTCGGACGTCCCCCTTTCCGTGGACACCTACAAGGCCGCTGTGGCGAAAGCGGCCATCGCGGCAGGCGCGGACATAATAAATGATATCTCCTCCCTCTCCTTTGATCCGGATATGGCGGACGTCGTTGCGGCCTCCGGTGTGCCGGTTGTGCTGATGCACATGAAGGGGACGCCCAGGGACATGCAGACGGACCCCACCTACAAGGACGTCGTGGGAGAGATCAGGGAGTTTTTTGTCGAAAGGATTGCCTTTGCGCGATCTGCAGGGATCGACGAGGAGAATATCGTTATCGATCCCGGCATCGGCTTCGGAAAGCGCCTGCAAGATAATCTGGCGATCATCAGGGATCTGAGGCGGTTGAAGGAGCTTGGGCAACCGCTTCTCATGGGGACGTCGATGAAGTCTTTCATAGGCCGCATCACGGGCACCTCCACCCTGGAAGACAGGGCTGAGGGCACGCTCGCAAGTGTGGCTATGTCAGTGTGGAACGGTGCGGATATCGTGAGGGTTCACGACGTGGCGAGGACGCGCAGGGTCGTTGCTTTTATGGAAGCCCTGATGGCATCCTCCGCGACGGATTAGCCCTATGACGCACATGTTGCAATTATTGGGGCTCAGCGCCCCCTCCACGAGCGAAGCCACGACCGCTTGGCGGTGCCCGGCCACCCCGCTCGGCTCGCTCCGGCAATTATTGGGGCTCAGCGCCCCCTCCACGAGCGAAGCTCATGGAGCCACCCCGCTCGGCTCGCTCCGGCAATTATTGGGGCTCAGCGCCCCCTCCACGAGCGAAGCTCATGGAGCCACCCCGCTCGGCTCGCTCCGCTCGGTTATGCCGGTCCGTAACGAAAAGGAAGAGGCGGTTATAGCCCCATGATGCACTTCATGCGGTGGCAGGACGTTCTCGATATCATAATCGTCGCCTTCATTATCTACCGCATTCTCCTCTTGCTCAAGGGTACAAGGGCCCTTCAACTCGTCCTCGGCCTCATCATAGTTTTTTTTGCCTTCTATGTCGCGAGGAAGCTGGAGCTTTTTACCCTTGGCTGGCTCCTCAATAATTTTGTTTCTTCCATTCTGCTCGTGATCGTGGTGATCTTCCAGAATGAGATCAGACGAGTCCTTTTCGTATTGGGCAGGAGCCCTTTTTTCCGGAAGATCACCTACGTGGACGAAACGCTCTTCTACGATGAGCTGGTCAACGCGTGCACGGTGATGGGCAAGAGAAAGACCGGGGCGCTCATCGTTCTGGAGCGGGAAATGGGGGTCGATGAATTCATGGAGGGCGGGATCAAGATCGATGCGGACGTCAACGCCGAGCTTATAATAAGTCTGTTTCAGCCCACGTCTCCCCTGCACGACGGCGCCCTCGTCATCAGGGAGGGGAGGATAAGGGCGGCAAGCTGTGTTCTTCCGCTGTCGGCGAGGGACGATATGGACAAGGATTTTGGGACGAGACATCGGGCGGCCATCGGCATCACCGAAGTGGCGGATGCGGTTTCCGTGGTAGTCTCGGAAGAATCTGGCCAGGTCTCTTACGCTTGCAATGGCGCCATTGTGAGGAACGCAGGCCCGGATGCGGTGAAGAAGGCGCTGAAAGAGCTGCTTCAAGGCGACAAGACGTCTGCCGCCCGCACGCCGGGGCCGGGGGCCGCGCAATCGTGACGGAAGGCGGTTCGCGCGTCGGGAGAGCAGAGATGCTTGCGATAAAGGGTGCTTCTTTATGGTTCAGGTGAAGAAATATCTCCTCTACGAAATCAGGCTGAAAGCGCTCGCCCTCATGCTCGCCCTCATGCTCTGGTTTTCTATGACCTACGTTGGGGAGTCGAAGATGGGCTTCCTGGTCCCCGTCTCTTTTGAGAACCTGGGCAGGGGCATGATCGTAAGAGAGACCGATACGAGGAATGTCATGATTACCGTGAACGGGCCTCTCTCCGTCCTGAAGAACCTTAAGGCCGACGATATCAAGGTTTCTCTCAACCTTGCGCGCGCCAGAGAAGGGCGCCAGATCTTCAGCATCAGGAAAGGGGACGTGATCGTGCCGAGCGGGTTGAAGGTGGAGGACGCGAGGCCCGATTATGTGGTGGCGGAAGTGGACAAGATTGTGGAAAAACACTTGCGCATTATAGTAAAATTGGATAAGAAAGTGGCGAATACCTATGAAGTCGCTTCCTGGCGCCCCGCATATGCCGAGGTGGAAGGGCCCAGGGAATTGCTGGAAAGAGAGACCGTCTTGGAGACGCTTCCGGTTAACGGTAATTTCACCCGGCAGCAGGAAGTCGTGAAGGTTCCTCTCAACGCAAAGTCACTGGAGGCAAGAAGGGTGGACCCCGCCTTCGTGATGGTCGTTTTGAGGCGGACAGGCAGGTAGGGAGAGATGAGATGTGGAAGCTGATGGTCAATATCGATCACATTGCAACATTGCGGGAGGCGCGCGGCACCTATTACCCCGATCCCGTGTACGCCGCAGGGTTGGCGGAGATGGCCGGCGCATCCGGCATAATCGTGCACCTCAGGGAAGACCGGCGGCACATAAAGGATAGGGATGTGAGGCTGCTCAGGCAGGTTGTCCGGACAAAGCTGAACCTCGAAATGGCGGCCACGGAGGAGATGGTAGGCATAGCGAGGGATGTTCTGCCTGACATGGTGACGCTCGTGCCGGAAAAGAGACAGGAGCTGACCACGGAAGGCGGCCTCGACGTGGCCGGCAACAGGGACAGGATCGGACACGCCGTGGCGGGGCTCAGGGAGAAAGGCGTTGCCGTGAGCATCTTCGTGGACCCTGACGAGGTCCAGGTAAGCGCGGCACGGGAGGTCGCGGCCGATATGATCGAGATCCACACGGGCCATTATAGTGACGCGCCGAATGAGCGCGCCCTGCGGGAGGAGCTGACAAAGATCATCACGGCGGCGCGGGCAGGCAAGGCGGCGGGCCTGGGGGTCAACGCGGGACATGGCCTTCACTATGACAACGTGCGTCCCATCGTACAGATCCCGGAGATTGACGAACTGAGCATAGGGCACAGCATTATCGCGAGGGCGATGCTGGTCGGCCTGGACAAGGCCGTGAGAGACATGATCGCGCTGATAAGATAATTTCGGATCGGACCGGTCAGCCCGATCCGACGGATCGTGAATTATTGCAAATTATGCATGGAAAGGGACCATGGTCGGCATTGACATAGTCGAGGTTGCAAGGATCGAGCGGCTCAGGGAGACCTATGGCGATGCGTTCCTCCGCAAAGTCTTTACCGCTGAGGAAGCCGCGTACGCCGTGGGTAAGAGAAGGTGGTCGGAGTCGCTGGCGGGGAGGTTCGCTGCCAAGGAAGCGTTCATGAAGGCATGGGGCAGGCGGCTGCCATGGAAGGGCATAGAAGTCCGCTCCGGCGAAAAAGACAACCCCTTTGTGGTGTTTCAGGGCGTCAGGTATGATGAGGTGAGCATATCCCATGAGCGCACCTTTGCGGTGGCGGTGGTGAGAGTAGAGGAATCTTTTTGAAAGAATAGGTCCTATAGGTCTTATACGACCTATCTTTTCTGTGCACAGGTGCAGCCATGATAGTACTTTCTCCTGAAAGGATGAAAAGGTACGATGAGTACGCGATCTCGACCTGGGGCATTCCGTCAGCGGTGCTCATGGAGAATGCAGGCAGGAGCACGTACCGGCGCATGTTGGAGATGTACCTCCGGTCGGGGAACAGGGTTGCCGTGATGGCCGGGAGGGGCAACAACGGAGGCGATGGTTTCGTGATCGCTCGATACGCGCATCGGGACGGCTTCCCGACGAACGTGTTTCTCCTGGGGGCGCCCGATAGCCTCAAGGGAGACGCGAAACTCAACATGGAGCTCTACCTGTCGATGGGGGGCGCTATGGTCGCCGTGGGCGATAGCCCGGCGAGGGCGGCGGAAGGCATACGAGAGAGCGACGTGATCGTGGACGCCATATTCGGAACGGGCCTCACAAAAGAGGTGTCCGGCGTCGAGGCGGCCGTGATCGAAGAGATCAACCGGTCGGGGAAGACGGTGATCGCCGTCGACATCCCCTCCGGACTCGACGGGACGAGCGGCCGGCCTCTCGGGGTGGCGGTGCGGGCGACCCATACCTATACCTACGGCCATCCGAAGCTCGGGCAGCTCCTCCACCCCGGTGTTTCTTACAGGGGGAGGCTGACGGTCGTCGATATCTCCTTGCCTGTCGCAGCGGCATCACAGATCGGCGTGGATGCCCACGTGGTAGACGGAGAGATGCTGCGCGCCATTTTCCGCAGACGGCCGCCGGAGGCGCACAAGGGCATGTTCGGCAGCGTGGCCGTTATTGCGGGATCTGCCGGCAAGACCGGTGCGGCCGTCATGGCAACGACCGCGGTGCTCAAGATAGGCGCGGGGCTCGTCACCCTGGTTATCCCTGGGAGCTTGAACAACATCGCGGCCTCGAAGCTTACCGAGGCGATGACATACCCCGTGGACGATCAGGGCGGGGGCACTTTTCTGCTCTCATCCTACCGGGCGATACGGGATTTTGCCGAGGACAAGGAGGTCGTGGTTGTTGGACCGGGCATCGGCAGGGCGCCGGAGACGATGGCCCTCGTCCGGAAACTCTATGGGGATCTCGATGCGTCCTTTGTGATAGACGCAGACGGCATAGGCGCCTTCGAGGGCCATGCCGATCTCTTCAGAAAAGGCGAGGGGAGGGCGATTTTCACGCCCCATCCCGGCGAGTTCGGCCGCCTTGCGGGGGTGAGCCCGAAGGACGTGAACCGGGACAGACTCGATCGGGGTCGCAGGTTTGTGAAAGAGCATGGGGTCGGCCTCGTGTTGAAAGGGGCGCCGACCATCACTTTTTCGCCCGATGGCGAGGCGTTCGTCAATCCCACGGGCAACCCCGCTCTCTCCAAAGGAGGCAGCGGGGACGTGTTGACCGGCTTCATAGGCGGCTTGAAGGGTCAGGGTTATACGCTCACGGAGTCGGGGTTTTTCGGCGCCTATCTGCACGGTTATATCGCCGACACGTGGGCCGGGGAGTTTTCAGATATGGACCTGATGGCCCAGGACGTGATCTCCGGGACCGGTGCGGCCATCCGTGATATCAGGAATGGAACGGATAGAATTTATATCGAAAAGTGCCTCTGACACCATCGCTATCGGCGCCCATATAGGGCGGTCCGCGGTGATGGGCGATCTGTTCCTGCTTTACGGCGATCTGGGTGCAGGGAAGACGCAGTTGGTGAAGGGTCTGGCCCGGGGCATGGGAGTCCCCGACTGGCAGTACGTGCTTTCCCCCTCCTTCACGCTTATGAACGTGTACGAGGGCAATATGGACCTGTGCCACGTGGACCTTTACAGGATTGAGGCCGATGCCGTTGCCGAACTCGATATAGAGGACTTCATGGATAAGGGGGTTGTTGCCGTCGAATGGGCGGAGCGCTTCCCCCCATGGGGGGATGGGATAAGAATTACTTTGGAGGTTGTCGGGGAAGAGGAAAGAATGATTGTGATGGAGGTAGAGGATGCTGGTCGTGCACAAGTATGGCGGCACTTCCGTGGGGAGTCCTGAGCGCATACGGAACGTAGCTGAAAAGGTTATTGCCTGCAAGAATACAGGGGCGGACCTGATAGTGGTGGTTTCCGCCATGTCGGGAGAGACGGACCGGCTTCTGCGTCTCGCCGCGTCGCTCTCCGGCCTGCCCGACGAGCGGGAGCTTGATGTGCTCCTTTCCACGGGCGAACAGGTGACCTCAGCGCTCCTTGCCCTCACCCTGAAGGATCTGGGCGCAGACGCCGTCTCGCTGCTCGGGTCCCAGATCAGGATCGTCACGGATTCGGCCCATGGGAGGGCCAGGATCGAGGAGATAGAGGGGGAGAAAGTAGCTTCGCACCTGCGGGAAGGAAAGATAGTGGTGGTCCCCGGGTTCCAGGGCATCGACGATGGGGGCAACATCACGACGCTGGGCAGGGGTGGCTCGGACACGACGGCCGTAGCGGTGGCGGCGGCCCTCCATGCGGACCTGTGTGAGATTTATACCGACGTGGACGGCGTCTACACCACGGACCCGAACATCACGTCCAAGGCGAGGCGGCTCGACCGCATATCCTATGAAGAGATGCTCGAGATGGCGAGTCTCGGGGCCAAGGTGCTGCAGATACGCTCGGTCGAGCTGGCCAGGAAATATAAGGTTCCCCTTCTGGTGAAATCGTCCTTCGTCGACGGCAAGGGGACACTCGTCTGTGAGGAGGTGCAGATGATGGAGCAGGTAGTGATTTCCGGTGTGACCTATAACAAGAATGAGGCGAAGATAACGGTGAGCGAGGTACCTGACAGGCCGGGCACGGCTTTCAGGATATTCACACCCCTTTCGGAGGCAAACATCGTGGTCGACATGATCGTCCAGAATGTGAGCCATAAGGGGCATACCGACATGACCTTTACCACGGCAAAGGCGGATGCCAAGAAGGCATACAAGCTCATGGAGAAGGTGGCGGGCGAATTGGGCGCGAAGCTGGTGGCGATCGACGAAGACATCGCAAAGGTGTCCATCGTGGGCTCCGGCATGAGGTCCCATTCGGGTATTGCCACAAAGATGTTCACCATCTTTGCGAACGAAGGCATCAACGTCGAGATGATAAGCACTTCCGAGATCAAGATATCCTGCGTCATCAAGGAGAAATACGGCGAGCTGGCGGTCAGGGCCCTGCACACGGCCTTCGGCCTCGACGCGGAAGAGGTCGTCGAAGAGCAGTGAGGATCGATTTCTACGACACGACCCTGCGGGACGGCGCGCAGTCTGAGGACATCGCCTTCTCCCTGAACGACAAGATCAGGGTAACCGAAAAGCTCGATGACTTCGGTATGGATTTCATAGAGGGCGGCTGGCCGGGATCGAACCCGAGAGACCTCCAGTATTTCGAGGAAGTGAAAAAGTGCCGCCTTGTCCATGCCCGGATCGTGGCTTTCTCAAGCACCATAAAAGCCCGTGCCCTGTCCGATCCCGAAGGGGACGAAATCATGCAGCCCCTGCTGCGGGCGGATACGGAGTATGTCGCCATTGTAGGCAAGAGCTGGGACCTGCACGTGAGGGATGCCCTCAAGGTCAGCCTCGATACCAACCTGTCGATGATCGAGCGGACGATACGCTTCCTGAAGGAGCGGGGCCGGACCGTATTCTTTGACGCCGAGCATTTTTTCGATGGGTACAGGGGCAACAGGGACTATGCGGAAAAAGTCGTGAAGGTCGCTGCCGGCGCGGGAGCCGACGTGGTTGTGCTCTGCGATACCAACGGGGGCAGCATGCCTTTCGAGGTATTCGACATGGTGGGTGATCTGCGCCGGGCGGTGACGGTCAAACTCGGCATCCATTGTCATAACGACACGGAGAACGCCGTTGCCAACAGCCTTATGGCGGTGAGAGCGGGATGCGTCCATGTGCAGGGCACGACGAACGGCTACGGCGAGCGCTGTGGCAACGCGAACCTCTGCTCCGTGATTCCGGACCTCATCCTGAAGATGGGTTGCGAGGGTATAGACCGCGCTAAGCTTCGAGCCTTGCGGGACCTGTCCATCTTCGTCGATGAGGTAGCCAACCTGATACCCAATAAGAACCGTCCCTACGTGGGAAGCGCGGCTTTCGCGCACAAAGGGGGCATACACGCGGCAGCGGTCAGGAAAAACCCGGCCACCTACGAGCATATCGACCCGCCCCTCGTGGGCAATAGCCAGAGGTTCCTCGTGTCCGATCTTTCCGGGGAGAGCACCATCCTGCTCAAAGCAGGGGAATTCGGCATTAACATGGAAAACGACAAGAAGGCGGCGAGAGAGGTCCTGCGCCGGGTCAAGGAAATGGAACACGGAGGCTACAAATTCGAGGGCGCCGAGGCGTCCCTGGAGCTTCTCATGAAGCGTGCCCTGGGCATGCACAGGAAGTATTTCGAGCTGATAGGCTTCCGTGTGGTTGCGGAGAGACAGGAGAAGAGCCTGGCCCCTTCGGAGGCTACCATCATGGTGAAGGTGGGGGACAGGATCGAGCACACGGCGGCCTTTGGCAACGGTCCGGTCAACGCCCTTGACGGGGCGCTCCGCAAGGCGCTCCACACGTTCTATCCCGTACTCCGCTCTGTGACCCTGGTCGACTACAAGGTGAGGGCCTTGTCGACGAAGGAAGGCACGGGGACTGTAATAAGGGTGCTTATCGAGTCGAGCGACGGTGTCCGGACGTGGGAGACGGTGGGCGTCTCTGAGAATATCATCGAGGCGAGCTGGCAGGCGCTCGTGGACAGCATCGATTACAAGCTGCTCCTGGAAGAGGAAAAAGCATGAAACGTCTCCTCAATATCGTTGACGCCACAAAGGAATTGAACATCCTCCGCTCCCTGGACAGCTACAAGAAGCCTTTTCAGCTTCTAGGGTCGTATCGGCTTATCGATGACGGCCACCGTCCGGAGGCGACGGTGAGCATCAAGGCCGACCACGGCGAGATGCACGAGGCAGCAACAGGGGTCGGCCCCGTGGATGCCCTTGCAAACGTGTTGAAGAAGTCCTTGGCCTCCATTTTTCCCTGCATCAAGGCGATTAAGCTCCTCGACTTCTCTTCGAGGATCCACGACACCAAGGCCGGGACCTCCGCAACCGTGGAGGTATCGATCATCTTTACCGACGGGGCCGCGATCTGGAGCGTCGCTGCCACATCCGAGAACATTAATATGGCGTCTTTTCTGGCGCTCCTGGACGGCTTCGAGTATGCCATATGGCTGGAGGCCGGGAAGTGAGCTAGAACATGTACCGTCTCATGTTGACGTTGAGCAGTAACGCGACCCCTATGAGGGTCGATATAAGGGAAGACCCTCCATAGCTGATAAAGGGCAAGGTGATCCCCACGACGGGGGCAAGGTTGATGACCATAAGGATATTGACCGTAAACTGAATGAAGATAATCGACGCAATGCCGAAAGAGATCGTGGAGCCGAGGGGCTCCGCGGTGTTATGGGATATCTTAAGGCACCGGTATATAAAAGAGACGAAGAGCAGAAACAGAATGATCGATCCGATAAAGCCCCATTCCTCCCCGAAAACCGCGAAGATGAAATCCGTGTGATGCTCGGGAATAAAATGAAGCTTATGCTGAGTACCGTTCAGGTAGCCTTTGCCGAAGAGTCCCCCTGAACCGACTGCGATTTTTGCCTGTATCGAGTGGTAGCCGAATCCTGAAGGATCAAGGTCCGGGTTGATAAGGCTGAGGATACGTATTTTCTGGTAAGGCTTCATCAGAAATGCCCAGAGCACGGGGATGGAAGAAAGTCCTATAAACCCGAGGAAGAGGTATGTCGGCTTCGTGAGGCCCACGAACCAGAGGATGCAAAAGCAGGAGAGGAGAATCACTACCGCCGTCCCGAGGTCGGGCTGCTTCAGGATAAGGACGCAGGGGACGAAGATGTAGACCAGGGGTACGAGAATGTCTCTCATGTTCAACGGCTCATTCTCTTTCTTTCTCTGGAAGAGCATATTTGCGAGCATGAGAACCATGACGGGCTTCATCAGACTCAGAAGGCTGGAACGCAATTCCGGCGATAGTGAGCCATCTCTTCGCGCCGCCCGCTATTGTGCCGAGAATCAGGACAAAGACGATGAAGAAAAGGGTTGCCCCGTAGAAGTGCCGGGCGTAGCTGGCAATGAGGCGGTAATCATAGGAGAGGACTAGAAAGAGCACCGCAATCCCGATACAAAGCGCCACCATCTGTTTCAAGAGGAGGTTGTAAGGGCCGCTCTCTATCGACCTTGTCGCGCTTACCAGGTTCATCAGGCCGATTGCCAGGAGGGCCAGGCCGTTGAGGATCAGGTACCAGTCGAGATGATAGAGCCGTCTTTTGTCAATGTACATTCAGGGCCGCCGATTTTATTTCTTTATCAGGTTCCTTGAACATGGTCTGAGCCACTGCCTTCGCGATAGGAGATGCTGCGGAAGCCCCATGGAGTCCGTGCTCCACGAGTATGCCCATGGCGACCGATGGCGCGTCACTGGGCGCAAAGGCGATAAACCACGCGTGGTCGGCCCCTCCCGTGCCTGACTGCGCGGACCCCGTCTTTCCGCTTATGCTTACGTTATCGAGACGGGCATTGCTGTACGCGGTGCCCCCCGGCTCGTTCACCACGCCCTTCATCGCCTCCTTGACGAGAGTGATGTTGTGCTTGTTGAGTTTCACATTGGCTTTCATCGCCGGCTCGAACCTTAGAATGACTTTCCCCTCGGGAGAGACTATTCTGCTGACTATTTGGGGCTTGAAGGTGACACCTTCGTTGCCCACGAAGGATGCGAGCTGCATAAGCCCTATCGGGGTGAGCCAGACGGCGCCCTGGCCGATGGCCACCGAGACGGTCTCGCCCTCATACCATTTCTCACCGTACGTCCGTTTTTTCCATTCAGTCGACGGGACAAGCCCGCTCTTCTCGCCGGGCAGGTCCACGCCGGTGGGCTTGGTGATGCCGATGAGCCTTGCCATTTCATGGATGCTATCTACCCCGGTCTTCAACCCCGTATTATAGAAGAAGACGTCGCACGACTGGACGATCCCCTTGTGAAGCGAAACAGAGCCGTGCCCCTTTTTCTGCCAGCACTTGAACACATGCGCGCCAAAGGCGAAGTGTCCCCCGCAGCCAAAGGTCGTATTCTCGTTAATGGCGCCCTTCTCCAGCGCCGCGAGCGCCACGAGAGGCTTGAAGGTCGATCCTGGCGGGAACCGCCCCTGGGTGACCCTGTTCTGAAGCGGATGGGAGGGATCGGTGGCAATGGTTTTCCAGTATTCCCTGGACCCCGAGGTGAGCTGGTTGGGATCGAAGGCAGGGTGGCTGACCAGGGCGAGGACGCCGCCCGTCCGCGGGTCGGCGATGACCGCCCCCCCCTGCTTTCCTTCCAGCGCTTGCTCCACCGTTGTCTGCACCTCCATGTCAATGTTGAGGTAGAGGCTGTTGCCCGACACGGGTTCTATCGTGTTGAGGACCCTCACCTCCTTGCCGGAGGCGTCCACCTCCACCCTTTTTTCCCCGTCCACACCCCTGAGATACTTTTCGTACATCCGTTCCAGGCCGAACTTGCCTATGGTATCGCCCATGCAATAGTTCTTGTAGTCGGCCGTTTTCATCTCATCGCTGCTGACCTCCGAGACGTAGCCGAGCACATGGGAAAGCATCGTGTTGTAAGGGTAGTTGCGCTTAGGCTCGATCTGTATGGCCACTCCCGGCAGATAAAACTTGTTGGCTTCCGCTTTGGCAACCTGGTCCATGGACATATCCGATGCTATCTTCACGGCGAAGGATGACGGGAAATCTCTCGCTTCCTTTAGCTTTTCGAGAATTTCTTCCCTGTCGATGCCGAGCAACTGCACAAGGCCGTCGACGGTCTGGCTGAAGTCCCTGATGTCTTCCGGAATAAGGTAAAGGTTGAAGGAGGGGCGCGTGTTCGCCAGTATTCTTCCCGCTTTGTCGAATATGGTCCCTCGGGGCGCCAGGATCTTCTTGACGCGCACCCGGTTTTGCTCTGAGAGTCTCCGCATGTCTTCACCCCTCAATATCTGAAGGTCAAAAAGACGCATGAAAAGGACAATCAGGGTGAGCACAAGTATCCACTCGCACCACTTGTATTTTTTCTCGCGGGCTATGGACTCGGACTGGCGCGTCTTCACTATGCCCTGCTCATATAGCGGATTTTGAGTTGTTCGAAGAAGCGGAACATGAAAAGCGAGAGAAAGGCCGTTATGATTGCGTCGGGGATTGAAAAAACCAGGACATTATAAATGTTTTTTGTCTCTCCCTTGGAGAAGAGGGAAAGGGCCAGAAAAATGAGAGACTCCGCGAGGACCGAAGCGGCGCAGACAAGGGAGAAGGTATATCTCGATTCGATGTACAGCCTGTTCTTGAGAAAAATGCACGAAAGGAGGAGGGCGACGTTGGTAAACACCAGGGCGCCGGCGGGGCTGTTGGAAAGGATTTCCTGGGTGAAGCCGAAGAGAATCGCCGCGAGCAGTCCCTCGGCAGGCGAAAGGAAAAAGGTGCCATAGATGATAAAAGGCACCCCCAGGTCGGGCTTCGCAAGCTCCAGAGGCAAAAAGGAGGAAAGGGAGGATTCGAGGATCATCAGGAAGAGACCGAGGGCGAGGCATACAAGCTTTCGTATCATCTTTTGACTACCAGGACTTCGTCGAGCTTCTTGAAATTGTTGAAAGGCATGACGTCAACGTCGGAGAAGAGCCCCGCCTTGTTCTTGTTTACACTGATGACAATGCCGACGGCGAGGCCTTTCGGGAATATCGCGTCCTTGCCCGAAGTGATCAGCTTGTCCCCCACCTCTACCTCATCGTTCTTCGTCACGTACTTGAGCTTGAGCGTCGTCTGGCCGGTGCCCTCTGCAATTCCCCTGGCATTCTTGCCCGCCACGTAAACATCGACCGCTGAATTCGTATCGTTGACCACCATCACCTTGGTATGCCAGTTATGTACCTCCACTGCCTGACCCACGATGCCCGCGGGCGTGATTACGGGCATCTTCTCCTTTATGCCGGCGTAGGTCCCCTTATCTATGATCACGCACTTGAACCAATTCATGACATCTTCGCCCACGATACGGGCCGCAATAAGATCCCCCGGCTGCTGCTCCACCAGGTGCAGCAGACCCTTAAGCCTTTCATTCTCTTTTTCCAGCTCCGGGATCTTCTGGGTTTCCAACTCCAGGGCCTCCACCTTCTTCTTCAGCTCTTCATTCCGTTCCTTCACGTCGATCAGGTCGACATAGTTTCCGAGCACGTAGCTGACGGAACGCGCGGGGGTCTTCAAGATTTGCAGCACGGGTCCGACGCCGTCGCCCAGAAAGTATTTTGCCTTGCCGTATCCTCTTTGAAAGACAGCTATATTGGTGAAGAGCAGAAAAGAGAGCACGAGCAGCATGATAGCCGCTATGATGACGAAAGTACTTTTCAAGGCTGAAGGTACACTTTAGCGCCTAAAATTTCGCCGCTATTTCTTTAAGAAGCTTCATCTCGTCCAGAACCCTTCCGGCGCCTTCCACCACTGCCGTAAGAGGGTTGTCAGCCACGATGACGGGGAGTCTTGTCACTTCCTTGATGAGGAGGTCCAGGCCCTTCAGCAAAGCGCCGCCGCCGGAGAGGACGATGCCCTTGTCCACGATGTCCGCTGCCAACTCCGGCGGCGTTCTTTCGAGCGCGAGCCTGACGGAGTCGACTATTGCGTTTACCGGCTCGGCAATAGCTTCCCTGATGTCCTTGGAGGATATCTCGAGTGTCTTGGGGATACCCCCCACGAGATCCCTGCCCTTTATCTCCAGGTCGAGCTCCTGCTCGTTCGGCACGGGATAGGCTGAGCCTATGCTGATCTTGACAAACTCCGCCGTGCGCTCTCCTATGAGCAGGTTATACTTCCTCTTGACGTACTGGATGATCGCCTCGTCGATCCTGTCTCCGGCGATCCTGACGGAGTTACAGTAGACGATGCCGGAAAGGCTGATAACGGCCACCTCTGTCGTACCCCCGCCTATGTCGACGATCATGTTGCCGCTCGGCTCGGTGATGGGGAGTCCCACCCCGATGGCCGCGGCCATCGGTTCTTCTATGAGGTATACCTCCCTCGCCCCTGCCGACTCCGCCGATTCTTTGACCGCCCTCTTTTCAACGGGGGTGATGCCTGAGGGAATCGATATCACGATCCTCGGACGCGCGTATGATTTTTTATTGTGAATCTTCTGGATGAAATATTTGAGCATGGCCTCGGTCACCTCGAAGTCCGCGATGACCCCGTCTTTCAAAGGCCTTATGGCGACGATGCTCCCCGGTGTTTTACCGAGCATCCTCTTTGCCTCTTCGCCGACGGCTATGACCCTTTTCGCGCCCCGCTGGTCCTGATGGACAGCGACGACGGAGGGCTCATTGGTGACGATTCCCTTCCCCTTCAGGTAGACGAGCGTATTTGCCGTCCCGAGGTCTATAGCGAGGTCCTTCGAAATAAAGCCGAATAAAGCATCAAGCATCTTGTATGGCTCTCCCCTTAATAATTAAGCCTCTTGAAAAGCAAGAGCTAATATACTATTTTAAAGTATCAAAATCAAGCAGCGCAAAAGTATCGTAAAGCCTAAAATCGGAACCAGAATGGAGAAGCGATGTTAAGATTCATGCGGAAGCACGCGAGCAGGTGGTTGCTGGGGGTTATCTGCGCCGTTATTGCTGTCGTCTTTGTGTTTACCTTCGGGTTCAAACAAGGCGGGCCCGACAAGGCCGTTGCCCAGGTGGGCCCCTACAGGGTATCGGCCGCCGAGTATTATCAGACCCACACCAAGATGGAGAAGTATTTCAGGGACCTCTATGGGAGCAAGTTCGACGAGGAGACGGGAAACCAGCAGAAGCTGAAAGAGATGGTGATGGGCCGGCTTGTGGACAAGTACCTGTTTCTGAAAAAGGCGGACGACATGGGGGTAAAGGTCTCCGGCAAGGAATTTGACGAATTCCTCTCAGGGATCGGGGCTTTCAGGAGGAACGGCGCCTTCGACCGGCAGGCTTACGAGGAGTTCCTGAAGAGGAACAATATGGAGCCGAAGACATTTGAAGACGAACAAAAGCAGGCCATGCTCATCGAAAAGACGATGAGGATCATCCTCGATAACGGCATCCAGGTGGACGACAAGGCCGCCCACGAGGCCTATCTCAAGGAGAGGGGTCAGGTCAAGCTGTCCGTGGCGATTTTCGATCCCGCCGATTACAGGGACAGGGTGAGCATAGACGGGAAAGATCTGGAAAGTCTCTACGAAAAGGAGAAGGGCGGCCTGCGGTCGGAGAACATGTACCGCCTGAAGTATATGGTTATTGACGAAAAGAGTGGCGTGAGGGATGACCAGGCGTACATGGACCTTTTGAAGTCGAGGGATATGTCGGCGTACGGTAAGTCAAAAGGCCTTGAGGTGGTGGAACCGGGCATGACAAAAGAGAGTGAGCTGATTGCTAGGTTCGTCAGGCTCAAACCGCAGGAATGGTTGAGGGGCCTGGGCAAGGGAGAGATTTCCCTTCCCGTGAGGGACGGGGGCAAGTCCTACATTTTTCAGATGGTCGACCGGGAGGACGGGAAGCCGCTCGACAAGAGCGAGGCGCTCAAAGCCATCAAAGCCAGGGTGACGGGTGAAAAGGCGAGGGTAATGGCCCGGCTCACTGCCGAGGATGCGATAAAGGGAGGCGCGAAATTCGTCAAAGAGACGGAGTTTCTTCCCAAAACGAGCCCTTTCATTCCGGGGATAGGTCAGATACCAAGAGAGGGCGCGGGCATATTTGCCCTGCCCAAGGGAAAGACCTACGGCAAGCCCGTGGAGGTCGGGGGCAAGTACTATGTTTTTGCCTGTGCTGACGAGAAGCAGCCTGATAAGGACCAGTGGGAGAAAGAGAAGGAGGCGTACAAGCGCGTTTTTGAGTCCATGGCGCGGGACGCCTACCTGGCGTCCTTTAAAGAGGACCTGAAGAAATCAATAAAGATCAGGGTATACTGGAACGAAATATAATGGCGGCGGCGGCGTCTGAGGCGCATCTTCGGCGTTGCGCGGCGGTCCGCGACGCTGCGACGTACAGAAGTACGCCTCCGCGCCTCGAACCTTGCGCAGCACCAAATCTGCATCCTCATACTTGCCGCCCGAACCATAAATGTGGGTTCGGTTTCAATGAATAAGAAAGTTATCGTGCTTCTTTGATGAGGAAGTCCCAAGGTCTTCTATGGTAATCCTCGGTATCGATACCTCCTGTGACGATACGTCGGTGGCGGTGCTGGATGGCACGCGGGTGCTGTCGAATGTCGTGTCGAGCCAGGTGCCCCTTCACGCCCTCTTCGGCGGGGTGGTGCCCGAGATTGCGTCCAGGAAGCATACGGAGCTGATCGACGTGATATACAGACAGGCCCTCACGGAAGCCGGTGTATCCCTTGGCGATGTGAACGTGATTGCGGTGACGCAGGGACCGGGCCTCATCGGGTCGCTGCTCGCGGGGCTCTGTTTTGCGAAAGGGCTCGCCCTTTCGACGGGGAAACCGCTGGTCGGCGTCAACCACGTGGAGGCCCATGCTATGAGCATCTTTCTCGAGGAGCAGGTAGAGTTCCCCTTTGTCTCCCTGGTCGTGTCGGGGGGGCACAGCGTGCTCCTCCTCTTTTCCGAGCCCTGTGGTTTTCGTATGCTCGGCAGTACGCGGGACGATGCGGCGGGTGAGGCTTTTGACAAGGTGGCCAAGTATCTTGACCTGGGTTATCCGGGGGGCCGGGTTGTGGAGGAGCTTAGCCGGGCGGGTAAGGCAAATGCCGTCCCCTTGCCACGGCCTATGATCGACGAAAGCAATCATGATTTCTCATTCAGCGGGTTAAAAACAGCCTTCATAAATTACGTGAAGAAACATGGCATAAGTAAGAGTAATTGCTCTGATATTCTCGCATCTTTCCAGGAAGCGGCGTGCGATGTACTTACAGTAAAGACGGTGAGGGTGGCCCGGGACCTGGGGGTAAAGAGGGTGGTCGTGGGTGGGGGCGTTGCGAGCAACAACAGGTTGAGAGACATGCTTGCAGCGGCCTGCGTGGCCGACGGCATCTCCGTCTCCTTCCCTTCTCCGGGGCTTTGTACCGACAATGGTGCCATGGTTGCCGTTACCGGGTATTTTTACGCCGAGAGGGGTCTTTTTTCTGCCCTGGACATGAGGGCCTTCTCCCGTATGAGATGGAGCCCCGACCAGTGCTGAAAAAGAGCCTGGGCCAGCATCTGCTCAAGGATAGAAACCTTTTGGAAAAGATGGTAAGGCTGGCGGCCATCGGCAAAGAGGACGTGGTCGTAGAGATAGGACCGGGTCAGGGCGACCTCACCAGGTGCATTGCGGCGAAAGCCGGTTTTCTCCACGCTGTGGAGCTCGATACGCGGTTCAGAGATGTCCTGAAGGGGCTGGAGCAGGAGTTTCCGAACATGTCGGTAATTTTTTCCGATGTGCTGCGAGTAAGGTTTGCCGATTTCCGCGGCCGCCACAGAATCATTGTAATGGGCAATATACCGTACTATCTCACGGGCGAGATACTGTTCAAGCTCCTTTTTGAAAAGGCCGGAATAAAAGGGGCCTATCTGACCATGCAGAAGCAGGTTGCAGAGAGGATAGTGAGTCCTTCCCATTGCCGGAGCTACGGCGCCCTTTCCGTCATCTTCCAACTGCATGCCGTGGTAAAGATGCTCCTTTTGCTCAAGCCCTCGCTCTTTATCCCCCCGCCGAAGGTCGACAGCGCATTCATCTCCATTGTCTTCAATGACGGGATGGGGCCGGATGAGGGGTTGATTGCATTCGTCAAGCAGTGTTTTTACTATAAGAGGAAGTATCTCCGCCATTCTCTTGCCGAACGTTTCGGACAAGACGAGATAGACGGCCTTTATCGGCATTTCGGGTTTCCGGCTTCCATAAGGGCGGAGGAGATAGAGCCGGAAGGGTTTGTGGAGATGTATCGGTATTTGAGTGGGGAAAGGTGAACACCAAAGATAAAACGTCTCTTCCTTTTTATGAGGGGGTGGCTCCGTGAGCTTGCTCATGGAGGGGGCGACGCGAGCCCCAGTAATTGCAGGCTTCACCACCACGATCCCCGTCGAGGTCCTCTTTGCTGCGGGTGTCAGACCCTGCGATCTCAATAACCTTTTCGTTACCCATCCGGATCCGGTCCACTATGTGGCGGCTGCGGAGAGGGACGGGTTTCCGAAGAACATGTGCAACTGGATAAAGGGTCTTTACGGTGTGGTGCGCGAGTCGGCCATAGACACCGTGATTACCGTCATGGAAGGCGACTGCCAGCAATACCAGGGCCCTGGCGGAGATATTGAGCTACAGAGGGGTTCGGATCATCCCCTTTTCTTTTCCCTTCGACAGGGAGAGAGAAGGCCTGGCAAGGGAGATGGATAAGCTCATGCAGACCTTCGGCGTAGACCGCACGATGCTGGAGGCCGTCGAAGGGGGCTTGCGGAGAGTGCGGGAAAGCCTTGCGCTGATCGATCGCATGACGTGGGAGGGCAGGGTAGTCACGGGTCAGGAAAACCACCTCTGGCAGCTCTGCGCCTCCGACATGGAAGGGGATTATGAACAGTATGGCAAGGCCGCGGAGGCGTTTATCCGGGAAGCCGGGCAGAGAGAGCCCATCAGGGGGATACCCCTGGGATACGTCGGCGTGCCGCCTATAAACCCGGACATCTATGCCTTTGTCGAGGGGTTAGGATGTCACGTGATCTACAACGAGGTCCAGCGCCAGTTCGCCCTGCCGTATCCCTCCAGTGACGTGGTAGAGCGTTACCTTCTCTATACATATCCCTACGGCATATTCGCCCGTATCGCGGACATAAAGCAGGAAATAGACAAGAGGGGCATCCGTGGTGTGATCCACTACGTACAGGCGTTCTGCTATCGGGCGGTAGAAGATATTATACTCAAAGAGACCCTCGGCGTGCCGGTTATCACCATAGAGGGCGACTTGCCGAAACCTCTCGACACGAGAACGAAATTGCGGCTGGAGGCGTTTATCGAGATGCTTGAGGGGCAACGCACATGGAGACGGTGAGAAAGCTTATAATGAACAGAGAGGGTATCGGCTTTTTCAAGGCGATTCTCGAATCTTACGAGGATGTGGCGCTGCTCACGGTGCGCGACGGAAGGACAGGCGCGGTAGAGATCACCTATCCGACGGAAGCGCACGAGGTGGTCGCATCCATAATGGCAGATATGCAGAGGTTCGGCATCCTATTCAGGGAGGCAGAAAATGTTTGATGAGACGAAGGTGCTGGCAGCCCTTACGGTCGGGGACGCGCTTTACGCGGAGACGTTCGAGGAAGAGACGGCGTCCACACAGATCCAACTGGAATCGGAAAAGATAGAGAAGCTGGAAAAGGGCATAGACAGCGGTGTGGGGTTAAGGGTAATAAGGCCCTGGCAAACCTTCTTCGCCTCCACCAATTCCAGGGAAGAGGGTCACCTGGTCGATCTGGCGAAAGAGCTTGTCCGGCCGCGGCCGGGTGCGGGCGAGCCGGGCGGGGTGCAGGCGGGGAGTCTCCGCACGGCGCGCTACCCCTTTCTCATCATGGTCCCGCCGGGCGACGTGGACACGCGCGAGAAGCTCGACGTGGTCCGCTCCATTGAAGGCATGGCCCGGAAGATGGAGAAGAGGATCACCCAGGTAAAGGTATTCTACCGGGATATGAGCCAGCACGTCAGGGTTGCCGCGAGCGACGGGACCAGGGTGGAAGATAAGAGGACGCAGCTCGTGCTGACCCTCCTTGTCGTGGGCGAAGATGCGGGTGTTCTGCAGACGGCTTATGAGGCGATAGGCGGGTTTTGCGGCTTCGAGTTCCTCACCGAGGAACGGATAGAGACGTTTGTCAAAGCGACCGTAGAGAGGTTGTCGGGGCTGCTCGGCGCATGCGAGGCCCCCATGGGCACGAAGACGGTAGTGCTCGCCTCAGAGGCCGGGGGCACCATGATACACGAGGCCATCGGCCACGGCCTGGAGGCGGACCTTGCCATGGAAGGGCTTTCCTGCTATAAAGGGATGCTCGGCCAATCGATAGCGAGTCCCCTCGTCAGCATCGTCGACGATAAGACACTCCCTTTCAGAAGAGGCACCTATGCCTACGATGATGAAGGAACGGTCTCCGAGAGGACCGTGCTCGTCGAGGAGGGCGTCTTGAAAAACTATCTGTTCGACCGCTTCCATGCGATGAAATACGGTTATTCGTCGACAGGGAACGGGAGGCGCGAATCCTTTCGCTACAAACCCATCCCGCGCATGAGCAATACCATGATCCTCCCCGGCGCTGCCGATCCGGACGCCATCATCGCTTCGGTCGACAGCGGTCTTCTGGTCAGGAAGATGGGAGGAGGCCAGGTAGATACGGTCCGGGGCGATTTCGTCTTCGAGATACAGGAGGGGTACCTGATCGAGAAGGGGCAGATCGGGCCCATGGTGAGGAATGCCACTATGATGGGGAACGGGCCAAAGGCATTGAAGGATATCGATATGGTGGGCAACGACATAGGCTTCGGCATCGGCACCTGCGGCAAGGACGGCCAGGGCGTGCCCGTGGCCGACGCGCAGCCGACGCTGAGAATGCCTGAGATTATAGTGGGGGGGAAGGGCGAATAGGCGGATCTCCGCAAAAACGACGCTAGCCCCAATAATAGCTTTTCTTTGAGGGGGAGGCTTCGCCGGCTCCGCCGGTGGAGGGGGCGACGCTAGCCCCAATAATAGCCGCGCAGCCTACGCTGAGAATGCCTGAGATTATCGTAGGGGGGAAGGGCGAATAGGCCTTTTTATTTTATACTTTGCCGCTGAGGGCATCCTTAAACTTCTCCTGCCAGTCGTCGTTTTCCTGTTTGAGCACTCTGCCGGCAGGGGCCTCGTCGCCTTCTTTCGTGACGACATAAGCATGGCGTCCCCTGTAGAGGGGGCACTCCCTGCATTCTATTTTGGAAAAGGGACACTTCGTAACGGTTCCGGGCATCTTCTTCTTCCTTAGAGTGGTAACGTTGGATAATAATAGTATTTCTCCTTGAGAAAATCAATGGGGGGGGCGGCCGGGATCTTTTCGCGCCTGGGGCGGTCGCCGGGGCGTGTTCGGGTCCTCACGTACGGACCAGTACGCTCCGGCCCGCGACCCCTCGATCATGGCGGAATCCATCGGAATTTCCTTCGGCCGCGCAGGATAGCTTACTCACTACACCCGAAGCGTTGCTGTGGCGCATTGATAGACTCTATCGGCTGCCACCTGAAAGCCGCAATAAATCACTTGTTCACATGCATAGTTTCTTCTTGACTCCTTAGTGTTGCGCGGTATAACATGAGAATATAATCTGAAAAGCCGAAGCATCCGCAAGGGTGGGACGGAAAGCTAACGGGTCTCAGTCAATCCACCTCAGTCAATCCACCTGGAGATCATCGGCAAGACAGCCGGGCTATCGAATAATTCTACGGGGTAAGGAGAAATGCGGATGAAGAAATGGACAGTTTTATTTGTATTCCTGGCATCGGCTCTCATTTCCATACCAGCGGCACCTGTCAGCGCGGCCACGTTTTCAGATATTAACAGTCTCACAATACTCTTGTCATGCCGGACTCGATCCGGCATTCAGAAAACACAGGTTTCCAGCTTCTGTCGAAATGACGGAGTACTGGACAATTATGAGACGGTTAGCCCTACAACGATATTTGTTATGCATGAGCCAGTTTCCGTTTCCTATGTGATAGGTAAGCCATATGGTTCCTCTTCTGTATCCAGGCTATCAGGGCGATACAGGCTGTAGCGTCATAACGCCGCATGGGCAGAACCACCTTCAACAAAATCCTAAGCTGCGACAGAGTAATGGCTGGCGCTTTTTTTCCCCAACCTGAGCTTGAGGTGCCAGAGGAAGAAATGGGCCAGCATGCAGGTCATCATATGATGGACCCAGCCGGGGAATTTGCGCACCTCGTACTGGTCCATTCCAAGCTCCGTCTTCGTTTCCTCAAAGCACTGCTCGATGGCCCAGCGAATGCCGCTCAGCCATACGAATAGTTTGAGGCGGGCGCTCAAGCCCGCATTGCTGATGAAATAGGAATACGTCGGGGAATCATCGAGGGTCCTTCTGATAATGAGCCACACTTCCCTGCCCGGAAGACCACCCCGGGATAGAACTACCCGCCTCTTGGTGAACTCGTATTCGATAGGCCCTTTGGTTCCTTCCGAAACCTTTCGCCGGTACCAGAAGAAGTTGTTGAGGCTTTTGGCAAACGTTTCGAACGACACAGGGTCCTTCTCGTCTTTGAGACGAAGCTTTGAGCGGATTTCTCCCTTGAAGCGGTACTCCTTTTTCACCACAAGCGGCCGTCGCAACCAGCAGAGCGTGTCGTCAGGCATGGCCACAAAGTACGTAACGCCCAAAAGTCCATCCACGGCATCAATGAAGTCGGGGCTGTTTCCATAGGTGCTGTCGGCGACGATGAAGCGGAACGGAATTTGTCCGTCCTTGACGATCTCCTTCAGGAGATCGACCGCAAGCTGCGGTTTCGTTTTGAACTCAAGATCCTCAGCGAACCTGCACTTTGTCCGTCTTTCGGCATATTCATCGGCAAACCATTTTTCAGGGACAAAGAGCTTGCTGCCGAGCAGACCATACCCGTGCCTCGATGCGTATGCTGCAAAAACGCCGACCTGGCAGTTCTCTACTTTGCCGATGCTGCCACAGTACTGTCGTGCGACACCGGCCGAATCGTTTCCCTTCTTCACGAAACCAGATTCGTCGAAGATAAGGGCCCCGTCCGGGTCTCCCATGTCTTCGCCTACCATACTACGATAAATGGAGATGACATGATCGTCCTCCCAGACAACATCGCTGACGAAGAACTGCATCGCCCGGACTTTAGCATCCTTGACGCTCAACGCGATCGGCTCGATAGATTTCCGCTCAACCTGACTCAACTGCCCCACCATGTACTGAAAGAAGTTATCCCTTGGCTCCTGACGCGAAAAGCAGTCGCGAAACTGCTCATGGAACCCCTTCAACTCCTCAATGAGATCCTTGATGTCCTTTCTGTCGAGGTCGAACTTGGGAATCGGATATGGATCGGTCTCGCATCTGCACTCGGGTAGCATAGGCTGCCTCCTCTCCATCGTTTTCGAGAGAATAGCAGAATAATCATCGTAGTGCAAGGACAAAGATTAGTAACTATCGTTGTAGGGTTAATACCGAAATTGTGCATACTAATGTTCGTACTGGTCATTGCGGGATGCGCCCAATCGGCTGCTATACGTAAAGCTTATTCAGGTCCTGATAGGCCTCTTTCTGATGTCGCTGTTGTGCTAGCAAGAAATGCCGCAATCAGCAGCGTTGACGGGCAGTGCATATTTACCAGAATATTATTTGGAGGGTGTCAGTTATATTGCTATCCAGATATTGAGATTGATTTGCTTCCTGGGGAACATGAGATCTCCTATCACTATTCCTTTAACTACTATTTCAGCAAAGATGTGAGTCGACGGTACTCGTTCGAACCCGGAAAGGTATACCGTATTATAGGGACGGCTGAGGATGATCGTACAGTTGGTTTCAAATTTGTCTATGAAGGGACGGTCGAGGAAATGGCCCCTATCTTTTTGAAGGAAAAGAGAGACTATACTCATAAAGTTCCAGATAGATGGAAGGAAGTGGTAGCAAAGACCGCAGGACGCGGCGCAAAGGCTACCGACGTTGCCGAAAAGCCTCTTCCCATTGAGCGCAGTACCCCAGAGAAGCGGTAGGCTTGTGGGGGGAGGTCCTCTATCAAGTTCAATTTCTGACGATTAGGACTTGGGTGGGCGAATTCACTAAGGGAGTGCATCACCCGGTAAAAAAAGGGCCGAAACATTGACTCCTGAAAAAACCGAAGCTTTACCGCTATCCGTCAATACATATGAGCCAAAAAACGAGGAAGAAAACCGATCGCCATTGGATAGAGTTAGGAAAATGGGGCGATGCGTGGTTCGGATAGCTATCTCCAAAAGAGGTGCATTTATTACCCTTATTCCGAAGAAGGAGAAATGCGGATGAAGAAATGGACAGTTTTATTTGTATTTCTGGCATCGGCTCTCATTTCCATACCAGCGGCACCTGTCAACGCGGCCACGTTTTCAGATATTATCAGTCTCATAATACTCTCGTAATGCCGGACTCGATCCGGCATTCAGAAAACACAGGTTTCCGGCTTCCGTCGAAATGACGGAGTACTGGACAATTATGAGACGGTTAACAACATTGACGGCATGGAAAGAACAGGGTAGCCTGACCCATTGCTTGGCTGGGAGCGGAGATTTACTGGTCTTAATGCATTAGACTGATCTTTAACACTTGCGCAGGGCTTCACCCTCCTAACCCCTCGTAATTGTTAGGAGGGCTCTTGGCGGCAAGTCGAATATAGCCAATAGCGTGGTGCCAATGAATAGGCATATTTACCTTGACTGCTATGGGGTATGCCTGGTAGATTATGGGTGTCATAAAGGAGACGCCCATGTTTGCCAGAGTAAAGAAGGCAGGTCCTTATCAGTACCTCCAGATCGTTGAGAACCGCAGGGAGAACAAGAAGTCCGTCCAGCACGTCATCGCCACGGTGGGGCGCATGGATCAGATGCAGGCGAAATGCCAGATAGAAACACTGACTCGTTCTCTTTCCCGCTTCTCGGAGAAGGTGCTCCTCATACTCTCCGAAAAAAGCGACATCCAGGCGGAGGCAAAGAAGATAGGGCCGGGTCTTGTTTTCGGGAGGCTCTGGAAGGAACTGGGGATTGACGCCATTCTTCGGCATCTCCTCGGGGGCAGAAAGTTCGGCTTTGAGGTGGAACGGGCGGTCTTCCTCACGGTCCTGCATCGGCTCTTCCCCTCCGGTTCCGACCGGTCCTGCGACAAATGGCATCGGGATTACGCCATCAAAGGAGCCGGGACTTTGGCCCTTCATCATCTCTACCGTGCGATGGCCTTTCTGGGGAGTGAGATCGAAGACCAGAAAGACCGCACCTTTTTGCCGCGCTGCACCAAGGACGTCATCGAAGAGGAGTTGTTTCATCGTCACCAGGATCTCTTCGGCGCTCTTGACATCGTCTTCTTCGACACCACCTCCCTCTACTTCGAAGGAGAGGGAGGCCGGATCGGCGAACTCGGCCACAGCAAGGACCACCGTCCAGATTTGAACCAGATGATCGTGGGCGTCGTGCTCGACAGGGAAGGCAACCCGGTCTGCTCTGAGATGTGGCCGGGGAACACCGCAGATGTCACGAGCTTGCTTCCCGTCGTACAGAGGGTCAGAAGTCGCTTCCCCATCGACAAGCTCTGTATCGTAGCCGACAGGGGGATGATCAGCGGGGATACCGTAGCCTATCTCGAAAAGGAGAAGATCCCGTACATCCTCGGCGCCCGGATGAGAAAGGTGAAGGAGGTCAGGCAGGACGTGCTCTCCCGGGCCGGCCGTTACCGGGAGGTCTACCCCGAAGGCCGATCTAAAGACCCTTCCCCGCTCAAAGTCAAAGAGGTGCTCGTTGATGACCGCCGGTACATCCTCTGCCTCAATGAACGACAGGCCCGCAAGGATGCCGCCGACCGGCAGTCGATCATCGATGCCCTCAGCGAGAAGATCAAGAGTAATCCCAAATCGCTGGTCGGCAACAAGGGCTACAGGAAGTACCTCTCCCTGGACCGCGATACCGTCTCTCTGAACCAGGAGAAGGTCGAAGAGGAGAAACGGTTCGACGGGAAGTGGGTGCTCAAGACCAACACCAGTCTCTCGGCCGAACAGGTGGCCCTCAAGTACAAGGAACTCTGGCAGGTCGAGCAAGTCTTCCGGGACATGAAGAGCGTCCTGGATACCAGGCCGATCTTCCACCAAAGAGATGAAACCATCAAAGGCCACGTCTTCTGCAGCTTCCTGGCCCTGGTGTTGATCAAGGAGTTGTACCGAAGGCTTGAGAAGGCCGGCCACGACTTCGAGTGGGCGGACATCAAACAGGACCTGTCTGCCTTACAGGAGATCACTATCGAGGACAACCGCAAGAAACTGGCCATCAGGAGCGCATGCAAGGGTGTCTGCGGCAAGGTCTTTCAGGCTGTGGGCGTCGCGCTCCCTGTTACCATCCGGGAAGTATCATGATGCCGATAGGGGGTACAAAGAACGGTTTGTGGTGCCAAGAACTTTTTCAACGCACCTATCTGCCTGAAATAGCTAAACTATTTTATGGCAGGTGTTAAAGATCAGTTAGACAAGGGAGAACGACTATGGAACATCCTTATTGTCTCCGGTGCAAAAGATGGGGGCAGGTCTGTCTTGTACTTTCTTTTCTTTGTATCTGTGCTGCTGGATGCGCTACAGGGGATCACCTTATTAACCAGGCTCAGAACCTTCTGCCGGACAACAACAACAAGGGCGCTTGGGACGCCGCGAGACGCCTTTACGAGCGGGCTGAGAAGATGTACGCTGAAGCCGGTGACAAGGGTGGGCAGGGAAAAAGTCTTCATCAGCAGGCTTGGTGCCTTCAGCCGGACCATATCCCCAAGGGCGACTGGGACGCGGCCCGGCGGCTTTACGAGCGGGCCGAGAAGATGTTCGCAGAGGCCGGTGACAAGGGTGGGCAGGGGAAGAGTCTTTTTTGGCAGGCCTGGTGTCTTGAGCCGGACCATAACTCCAAGGGCGACTGGGGCGCGGCCCGGTGGCTCTACGAGCGGGCCGAGAAGATGTATGCTGAGGTCCGTGACAAGGTCGAGCAGGGGAGAAGTCTTCATCGGCAGGCTTGGTGTCTTGAGCCGGACCATAACCCCAAGGGCGACTGAGATGCGGCCCGGCGGCTCTACGAGCGGGCAACTCAGTTAGCGGGGGATGCCGATGAGCCAAAAGAACAAGGCTCAAGCCTGAACCAGCAGGCCTGGTGCCTTCAGCCGGACCATAACCCCAAGGGAGACTGGGATGCGGCTGCAAAGCTATACGAGAAGGCTGCGCTCGCCTATGCGAACGCTCGCGATAAGGCGGGAGTTGCCAAAAGTACTACCACTCTGGCCTGGTGTAATAGGCCGGACAATAACCCCAAAGGTGACTGGAAATCAATCCAGCCATTATACGTAATGGCCGCCAAATTAAGGGGGGAAATAGGTGACAAGGCTGGACAGGGCCGAAGCCTTCATGAACTGGCGTTCTGCATGGTTCGAGGCAAGAGTGCTAACATGACAGAAGAAGCACGCAAGCTCTTTCGGGAGGCCGCAGCGCTCAAACGAGCCGCTGGCGACGAAAAAGGTGCGGTAGTCAGCGAGTCTTGGTTGAAGTAGTGGCTGCGGTCGGTTTGTCAGGATAGACCCGGAGGCACTGAGAAAGAGTTCTATGTTGTCCTGAGTGCAACTTGAGGTCCGGCGTTACAATGCCTCAAGTTGCTGTTGACGCAGTTGAAGGGAGGTTCAAATGAAACGAACACCGAAGTTATGCATAACGATGATTATACTGGCCTTGGTGGGATGCGCTGGATCTTTAGAGGCTGGTGTGCGTAAGACTTATCCAGGCCCTGACAGGCCCCTTGAGGAAGTCGCTGTCGTGGTAACGAAAAACGCCGCAATCATCCGCCTTGATGGTCGGTGCGTCTATGGCAAGGTCCTTCCTCTATTCTTCGTTATCGACACGGGACAATGTCTAAATACCGGGGGCAGCTATGGTGAAGTTGATTTGCTTCCCGGGGAGCATGAGGTCTCATATCGCTATGCGTTTGGATCCTACACCAGCAACGAGGCGAGTCGGCGCTACTTGTTCGAAGCCGGAAAAGTGTACCGCATTATAGGGACGGCGGCTGATGATCGTACGGTTGAATTCAAAATTGTATGCGAAGGCACGGTCGAAGAGATGGCTCCTATCTTCGCGACGGAGAAAAGACCGTTCCCTTACAAAGCGCCAAGCAGATGGGGGGAACTGGCGGCAAAGACTGAAGCACGCGGTACAAAGGCTGCCACCGTTGCCGAAAAGCCTCTTCCCATTGCAAAGGAGCCAATCAAGGATGAATTGAGAGAGAAATTGAAGACTGCCGAGGACACATTAGTCGGTGCATACAAAATTGGGTATCAAGGGAAATCGTGCGAGGAACTATCTCAATGGATGAGACAGCATGTGATGGTGAAAGAGGGGCTCAAAGATTTCGCGGAGGCGGTTTCCCGGTTGTGCCAGATGGGTAAGGACGATAAGGCTAAAGGGATCGACAGAACCGAGCAAATTATCAGAACGGTGAGAGAATCGAGGGAACAAGGAGTTGTCGCTGCCAGCGCATTAAAGACAACGCAACATGCCACCGAGAAACCCGAAGAGAGATTCGCTCCAGTCACCATCAAAGGAAGAACCTACGAAAAAGTACTCAAGGCATATATGGACAGCAGTAAAGGAGGGAACGTTAAGGCATCGTTTGCGCTTGAGACGGACGAAACGAGTCTCTCCCCTCTGTGCCAATATAAGTGAGACACTTCCCACCCGATAGTTTAGACTCTGAGGGCGGGAAGGAAAGAACGATCATGGAAGAGAAGAAGTCCGTAATGGCACACCCCAAGGTAGTCCCTGATCCGGAGGTACCGGAGAAGACAGTGCGCCGGAAATTCACGGCAGCGTACAAGCTCCGTATCCTCAAGGAGGCGGAGAGTCGTACTCGAGCTGGGTCAGATCGGAGCTCTTCTGCGCCGGGAAGGTCTCTATTCGTCGAGCCTCACCTCGTGGCGGCATCAGGTTGCCCAGGGCCTTATTCCCAAGAAGAGAGGACCTGTCGCACAAAAGACTGATCCCGGCATCCGCCGTATTGCAGTGTTGGAACGGGAGAACGAAAAGCTCGCGCATAAACTCAAGCAGGCAGAACTCATTATCGACGTCCAAAAAAAAGTGGCCGAGTTGCTCAAGGGATCAAGCGAGGAGAAGTCATGAACATCACCGCGTCGCTTGCCCACGAAGTGGGTATCCGCCCGGCCTGCAACGCCCTTGACATATCCCGTGCAGGCTTTTACCGGTGGCAGCATCCACATGAGAAGGAGCCTTCATGCCGTCCCTCTCCTTTGGCCCTCTCCTTCGAGGAACGGGATGAGGTACTCGATATCCTTCATGCGGATCGCTTCATCGACAAGGCGCCCCGGGAGATTTACGCGACCCTTCTCGACGAGAAGAGCTATCTCTGCTCGGTGCGCACCATGTACCGGATCCTTGAAAAAGAGGGTGAGCTGAAAGAGAGGAGAAAGCAGGTATCCCGTCCCCGGTATGCAAAACCGGAGATCCTTGCAAGAGCGCCCAACGAAGCGTGGAGTTGGGACATCACGAGGCTCAAGGGTCCGGTAAAGTGGACCTACTTTTATCTCTATGTGATCCTCGACATCTATAGCCGCTATGTCGTGGGGTGGATGGTAGCCCACAGGGAACTATCGGCCCTTGCCCGCAAACTGATCGCGGAAACCTGCGCCAAGCAAATGATCCAACCGGATCAGCTCCTGATCCATGCGGACAGGGGGTCGAGCATGACGTCAAAGCCCGTTGCCCTGCTCATGGCCGATCTTGGAGTCACCAGGAGCCATTCGAGACCCTCGGTCAGTAATGACAATCCCTATTCCGAATCTCAGTTCAAGACCATGAAGTACCGGCCTGAGTTCCCTGAAAGGTTCGGTTCCATTCAGGATGCCAGGGCCTTTTGCCAGACATTCTTCCCCTGGTACAATACCGAGCACTATCATTTGGGATTGGGTCTTCTCACCCCCGAGGCTGTCCATTATGGAAAGGCGTCCAGGATCATTGAAGACCGTAAGGACGTGCTGCTGGCTGCCTATGAAAAACATCCGGAACGGTTCAAGGGGAGGATGCCGACACCGGCGTCACTGCCTGACGCCGTCTGGATCAACAAGCCATCGCCGACGAGCGATGGAGAGGTACACTAAATATTTGCTGGAAGTGTCTCATTTTCATTGACACGTTCCGCTCCTGCGAGCAACCATTCACTTCTGAAAGGGTGGAGACCTTCTTGACGAAGCTCGGGGAACTTGAGCCGGAAACGGTGGAAGAAAGCAAACTTCCATTAGACACGGTAAGAAAAATGGGACAGTGTATGATTAAAGTGACTACCTCAGGAAAGGATGTACTTATTACTTTCACTCCAGCGGCGGGCCATTAAGCGAAGTGAGTTGAGGTGAGTACTTCAGAGAGGCGGTAGGCTTGTGGAGGAGGTTCCACATCAAGTACAATCCCGATAATAGGGCTTGGGGTGATTCTACTAAGTGTATTACCCGACAGAGAAACGGCACATGACGAGGCTTTCTATCGGAGCGAAACGCGACCAATATTCGTTCCGGATAATGAGCCCATCAGACCGATCGGGTGGATTTGCCGTAACAGTTTAGTCCTCTTCCTAGTTTTATTCATCTAGAATCCACCTGACATTCAATAAAACTGTTGACTAACGGTGATTTTATCGTTAAAATAATAAGAGTATATATACTCTTATATGGAGGATGGCATGCAGAGAGTCGATATTCTAAAAAAGCGTCGGGATAGGCTCAGGGAGGACATCGTTGCACATCTTGACGTCTTCCTTATCGGAACGGTAGCCAAATCTCCTTCCATGTCCGGCTACGGTCTTACCACGAAGGCGAAGGGGAAAACGGTATCCCTGTACGTGAGAAAAGGAATCGTGAGGGAAGCAGAGGAGATGACCAAGCGGTATAGGAGAATGTGGCTTCTTCTGCAGGAACTCTCCAGACTCAACTGGGAGATTCTTAAGCTGGAGCGCGAATAGGCGCCGTGCCTCGTCCCGCGTATCCACCGTATGGCTTTAGCTGCCCTTATACGGATCATTGTCCGCATCTGGATGGACTGTCCACCACGTGGGTTTTTGAAGGATACCGGCGTGCCGATGAGGTGTACGACGAACATCTTCGCATTATCGATGTACTGGACGCCCGGTTGAACGCAGTCATGAAACAGGTCCGGATTCTGGAGAAAGAGAATGCGGAACTGAAAGCGAAGAATACCGCGCTCCATCGCAGACAGTTCAAGGCAAACAAACCTCCTTCAGAAAGCGGCAGCCCTGCCGGAACAAGGAAGAAGCGAGGCGCTCCTACTGGCCATCCCGGATGGTCCAGACCCAAGCCTGCGCGTGTGGACAGAACCGTTCACCTTCCCGCCCCTTCGATATGTCCTCATTGCGGATCCGATAGCCTTCTGCCCACAGGGCAAGTCAGCGAGCATCTCCAGGAAGACATTCTGCTTCGTCCCCGGACGATCATTACGAGGTATGTGCACGAAGAGGCATACTGCGGCCATTGTCGCCGGTCGGTGGTTCAAGGGGGAGAGGATGAGCTTCTTAATGCCCCTATCGGGCCGGTGGCGAAGTCCGTCGCTATATATTTACGGTATCGGATAGGGATGCCTTATAGAAAAGTCACTGAGGTCTTCAGGGCGTTGTTCGGCCTGGAATTTGTGTGCGCCTCCGCATTGGGGTTCGACCGGCTGGCAGCGCAAAAAGGGGCGGCTATTTATGAAGACCTGCGAGAGAAAATCAAGGCATCGGCCGTCATCCATGCCGATGAGACCTCGTGGCGAAATGACGGCATAGGCCATTATGCGTGGTACGCGGGGAATCCTGATCTGGCGCTCTTCCACATCGACCGCCACCGATCGACGGAAGTGGCCCAATCTATCCTGGGATCGAGCTTTGAGGGCATCCTGGTCACCGACCGCTACGCCGCCTATAACGGCGCACATGCCAAGGCGCGGC
>CAVYJH010000010.1:0-158381 GCA_963768735.1 uncultured delta proteobacterium
AATCGGGCAGGGACATGGACCATTCCGTCCAACTAAGGCTGCGAGACAAAAGGGCCTATCGCGCCCTTCAACGCCCCCTCGGGGCTGTCAGGAAGGGCTTGGTACAGTTATCTGTTGCCGAACCTGGGTCACCAGTGCGGCCGGTGAGGAGACAAACCTGATAACGCATCTGCTCTGGCCATCGTGCACGATCGCAAGCTTGCCGAAATCGAGCATGGCCCCTAGGGCAGGCTGGGAGAAGTCGACGGCAGCGATCTTATCCAGCGCGATATCATAGGATTTCATCAGAGGAAATGCGGCACTGATCAAGACCCTCCGTCGGGTCAATCCAATTTCCGACTTACGGAAACTGACGTAAGAGAGTACACCCCAAAGGAGGCCGAAAGCCATGAGCGCAATCGCGTGGAATCCCTGAGACTTCACTGCCAGCGACCCTATAAGGATGAGAAGCATCGGTCCGAAAAGAATTGTATAGTGGCATTTCGTGCGATAGACGATCGTTTCATCCGCTGGCAGTATGGTATCGATCGATTTCATGCAAAAGCCCGCCCTTTACACCGGTTATCCCTTGCCCATGAGCATATTGGGCAACCATAGGGCGATCTGCGGAAAAAGAAAGAGCACTGCCAAGGCCACGACAAGGGCCGAAAGGAAGGGCACGACCCCCTTGTAAATCGTTTTGAAAGGAATTCCCGTTATATTCCCTAAGATGAACACATAAATTGCGATGGGCGGAATAATACCGCCGATCATCAGGGTAACGCAAATCAGGATGCCGAACCATATCGGGTCATAACCGAGCGCGACGGCCGTCGGGAAAAAGATCGGGGTGGCAAGTACCATAAATGCCAGGTCGTCCATGATCGAGCCGCCTATAAGGTAGATGGCCACTATCAGTAGCATGACGCAAGAACTGGGGATAGCAAGCGAGGAGGCCCATTTTGCCGCAATGATGGGGATTTCCGTAATTGCGAGGAAATGCCCGAAAACAGCAGACCCCGTAATAAGCATGAGGACCATGATGGAAGTTCTCAATGCCCCATTAAAAGATCCTATAAGCATGCGCGAATTCACTTCTCTTCGCACAAGGGCAAGAAGGAAAATCGCAATGGTACCTATCGTGCCGGCCTCTGTGGGACTGAAAAAACCGCTTATCATGCCGCCTATTACGATGCCGAAGACAGCAAAAACAACCACAGCATCCGGGATCACGCCGAGCCTTTCTTTCCATGTCGACTTTGCCGCCCGGGGGGCTATCGAAGGCTGAATGCTTACCCATCCTGCTATAACTCCCATAAAAAGAAACGATATCATGAGCGCCGGTACAATCCCTGCAAGAAAAAGCCTGCCTATGGATTGCTCAACCTGGAGCCCATAGATAATGAGTACCGTGCTGGGGGGCAGGATCATGCCTATGGTGCTGACGGATGCGATGGTGCCGGCCGAAAGTTCTGTTTTGTAGCCGTACCGGTTCATTTCAGGCAGCGCGAGATTTGAAAAAGTCCCGACGGTAGCGAGCGTCGATCCGCACATGGCCTTGAACGCCGTAGCCCCTACGACCGTTGTCATGGCGAGCCCGCCCGGTATATGGCCGAACCACCGGTACGCCCCCAGGTAGAGTCTCTTCGCGATATTTGAATGTGAGGCAAACTCGCCCATAATGATAAAGAGGGGAATTACCGTATAACTGTATGTGGTAAAGTTGTCGAAGAAATCCTTGACTACAAGACTGGCCGCCGCTTGAAACGACATAAGAAAGATAAATCCGAAAAACCCGACCAGTATCATGGAATAGGCCATCTCAAGCCCGGTGAGAAATAGCGCCAGCAGTACAATGATCCCGTATATTCCGACTGCGACATCACTCATCGTCCGCTCCTTTCACCGTCTTTATGAAATCGCGAAATACCGTGAAACTCTGTAAGAGAAAACTGAGCGCAAGGGCATACGCAAACGGGTAATATGGTATCTTGAAGCTGGCCGTACGCTTGCCCGTAAGCCTCACGTGCATCCCGTACATGAAGAAATTGTAAGCAATGAACAGAAACAGGAGCATGCCTACGCACCTTGTCGCTATGCTCAAGATGCGTTTCTTTCCCGGGCTAAGCTTCTCCGTCATGATATCCACAATAACCTGTGCCCCCAGCAGGGTGCCGTAAGGAATTGAGAACCCGAAGACGATAGCGCCCCCATATTGTATGAATTCCATGGATCCCGTAATAGGATGGCCGAAGTTCCTCAGGATCACATCACAGAGGGTCACTATGATCATACACGCCAGTACGCCGCCGGCAGCGACGTAGAGCACCTTATCTACACTGACGATCCCTGCCAAAAAACGCTTCATCGCGCGCCTCCACATTTAAAAAGGATCCGAAACCACATGCTTTCTTATATCGCTGCCACTGCAATAAACGGGGGCTGCACAGACAGCCCCCGCAATGGCGCATGATATTATTGGTTTTTCTTTAAGAAATCCTCGCAGAACTTCAACGCTTCCTCGCCGGGAAGCCCCTTGGACTTCGCCATCTTGACGTACCTATCCAGGATCGGCTTCATCTTTTGAGCTGTCGCCGCCTCATCTTCTTTGGAGACTGCGACGAACGTCACGCCCTTCCCTTTGGCGAACTTCATGGCATTGTTATCCATTTCAATCCACAGTTTGCCCATCTTTTCGATATACTCCTCATCGATCTTGTCTATCGCCTTCTGATCGGCGGGAGATATCGCGTTCCATTTCGCTTTGTTCATAATGGTATACATGGATGTCATGTACGACATGGGATAGTCTTCAACTACGGTCTTGACAACCTCGCCGATCTTAAATCCCTGCAGCGCCTCTATCGGAAAAAGGCATCCGTCCACAACACCTCGTGAAAGGGCATCGTAGGTCTCGGTAACGGGCATGGTTACGGGAGATGCGCCGAGATTCTTTACTATGTCCGCATTCTCTGCATTGGCCTTTATCCTGAGTCCCTTTATATCGGCAACCGATTTAACCGGCTTCTGGGTAAAAATGAACCCCGGAGCCGCGCCGTGAAGAAAAAGCACCTTCACGTCCTCGAATTCTTTCGGTCTGAATTTCTTATAATATTCATTGGCCAGTTTGGTCGCCTGATAACCGTTCTTGTATCCCAAGGGCTGCTGCAATACCTCTGAAAGCGGGAGTCTGCCCGGTGAATATGCGAGCAGGCTCGTACCGATATCGACAACGCCGAGTGCCGTGTTGTCATAAACCTGCATTGGAGGCGAAAGGGTACTGCTCGCAAATATGGATATGGTTATCCTTCCTGCGGTTGCCTTCTCCACGTCCTTGGCCCATTGGTCGTACAGTTTCGTAATGGGGTGTTGCGCCGGCCACATAACCGAAAGCCTCAGTTTCATGGCCTTCTGCTCCGCCTGGGCGGATACGGGGATGAGAGAAAGGACAAAAAAGCCAAGCACCAGACAGACAAAAAACACCGTTTTCTTCATGCCTTACCTCCTCATGGTTTTAATATTATAACTCTTTTTGGTGTAAACGGATTCCCCCTTTTGCTTCTCCTGGAACTACCGGAGACGTTTCTATTTCTTCCTACCCTCCAGGAACGAGTTTTTCAACTCGCGCTTGAGGATCTTCCCCGCTGCGCTCTTGGGCATTTCTTTTACAATAACATACTCTTTAGGAACCTTAAAGGATGAAAGACGGGATTTGAGAAAAGATTTCACTTCGTCGGGGACAATCGTTTTGCCGCTTTTCGCGACGATAAAGGCAGCCACGCGCTCACCCCATTCCTTGTCGGGAAACCCTACGACAGCGCATTCCTCCACATCGGCAAAAGCGTAGAGCGCTTCCTCGACCTCCCGGGAAAGACATTCTCTCCGCCCGTAATGATCAGATCCTTGAGACGGTCCACGATGAACAGGTAATCGTTGGCGTCAAAGAAGCCGATATCGCCGGAACGAACCCAGCCGCCGTCCCAGAATGCTTCGCGGGTGCCTTCGGGGTTATCCAGATACCCCGTCATACAAGAGGGCGCCCTCAGACAAATCTCGCCTTCCCTGCCCTGTTCCAGAACATGCCCCATGGTGTCCCTGATTTGGACCTCAACGCCGGGGCAGGGCTGACCCACCGATCCGGCGAGATGCTTGTCCGCGTGATAATGGTTGTAGGTGACCGGCATGCACTCCGTCATGCCGTAGGACTCGCAGATGGCGATACCGGTATACTCCTTCCATTGCCTGACGATCTCTAGCGCTATCGCTGCGCCGGCTGAAAAGCAGTAGCGAAGCGGCCCGAGCCTTTCTTTCAGGTTGGGCAGGGTAAGCAGACGGATATAGACTGTGGGAACGGCGAAGAATTTGGTGATGCGGCCGGCTTCCAGAATGGAGAGCACCCGGTCCATGTCGAAGGCAGGCAGCATTTCCAGGCAGCCGGAACTGAAAATGGTTGAATTCATTATATGTATCTGACCGAACACATGGTTGAACGGCAGAAAACAGAGGGCGGTATCTCTCTCTGTCGACCGTTCGTAAAAGGCGATGGATTGACTGGAAAAGTTTATTCCCTCGTGCTTCAGCATTACTCCCTTGGGCAAACCGGTGGTGCCGCCCGTGTAAAGGATTGCGGCTGTATCGGTGCGCTCTCTGTCGATAGCCTTGAACGATCCCTGCCCGTTGTCGATAAGCTCGGCCATCTGTAAATCGCCACCCGGGCAGATGATCTTTTCCACATTTCCTTCTGCCTTTACCTGTTGCATTTCCTTCAGTTTGTTTTCACCGATAAAAATGAATCTGGGTCTTGCGTGGTTTACGAGGTTCTTCAGCTCGTCGCCCGTAAGGGCAGCGGAAAGGGTCACGGCAACGCCGCCCGCTTTAAGAATTCCGAAATAGAAGACGATCCACTCGGCGGAGTTGGGCGCACAGATGCCTATAAGGTCGCCGGGCCTGGTCCCCATGTCCATCAAACCCGTGGCGACACGATTCGCCCTCTCGTTCAACTCGGCGTAAGTGAGCTCGGAGCCCTTTTCCCTGATGGCCGGGCGCTGAGGAAAATAGAAAGCAGAGAGCTCTAGATTTTTTGCAAGGTTCATAAGAATCACCCCCAATGTAGTATGGGTCTTCCTTCGCTCGCAAGCAACTCCTCGGCCTTCTCAGCGAGCAACAGATTTCCACCGTGTAAATATCAGGTATTCAAGAAACGTGCCCTTACAGCAACTACCCGATATTGCTGGCTGTCCGGCATCTGCATCTTGGGCGGCTTATTGGATGAGTGGCTTAATAAGGCCAAATATGGCCATATATCGCCAACTGGAATGAAATAGGGTTTGACAATCGCCCTGCTCTGTTCTATCATCACTAGGGAATCATGGCGCGTTAGTACTCAAGACAAGTATCGGAGATGAGGGTGAAAGCTGCACACCGGGAACCGAGGAGGACGCGCCGGGAGATGGACGACAAAGAGAATGAAATCGTCCTCTACCTTCTCCATGCGTCCTCGCCGGTCTCCATCGATACGCTCCTCGCTCTTTCGGGGTCTCCTGCCGTTAAGGTGCTCAGTCTGATAGACAGGCTCAAAAAAAAGCAGGTCATACGCGAGAGCCAGGGGCGGCTAAAAGGCACATATTTTGTGAACAGTGCGAATATCGCAAAATTCATAGAAAAAGAGATGGACGAGGAGAAGACAGTCAAAGGTCTGCGAAGAGTGGCAGAGTTTTGCGGCGGGTCCCTGGCCGACGGGAGGGAGAGGACCCTGGTCCTCGCAAATCTCTACCTCAAACTGGGAAACGGAGCGAGTGGACTGGAACATATAAAGAAAGCCGCGGAAATCCTCGCGCAATCGGAAGAAACGGAGAAGGCCGTTATCTACTACGATTACCTGCTGAACTATTTCTCCCAAAATGCCCCCGACAGCTCCAATGCGGCTTTTTTTCTCGACAGCGTTCTCGGAAAGATCTCTCTTCTGAAACACCTCATGCCTATCGAGGAGCAGGTCTCCCTTCTGACCCGGGCACAGGAAATGGCGAAACGCTATAAAATGTGGGATTCCCTGGCGAGGATAAAATTCACGCTGGGCCAGCTCTTTCAGAAGGCCGGGCAGCTCGGGAAGGCGCTCAGGTGCATTGACGATTTCTGGCAGATCTCAAAGAGAATGGACGACCCAAGGATGCTTAAAATGGGCGCCTTGCTGACAGCGGAATTCCTCTTCCTGCACGGCAGGATCTCCGAGGTGATTCGCCGCTACGAGGAGGTGGTGGGGGACCTGGAGGAGTTCGGTGACGACGAGGTGACACTGAGGGCCCTTGGCAACGTAGGGATGGCTTATGTGGCAGTGGGCAGGGTTGCGCGGGGTATGGGGATGCTCGATGCGCTAAGGGCCAAAGGCGAGTCGCTCAACCTTCCGCAGGTCTCCATTTTTGCCGACGTCGCGAGCGCCCTCTCCCTGCTCGATATTTGCCAGCTTGAAGAGGCCGATGCCCACCTGGACAGGATATTCGCATTGCCGGACAATGTGACCGGCCCTTTTATCCTGCGCACGGCCGAGCGCTGCAAGGCCTACATATGCGTGAACAGGGGAGACTGCGCGGGCGCTTACGAATACCTGAAAAAATCGATTGAACACTCGCATTACGTTGGCTGGAAGTACCTGAAGGGGGCATGGACCTTCGAGCTTCTCGACGCCCTTGAAAAGGGAGGGTTCTTTCACGGAGAGATGAACTACGACGAGGAAGTGGAAAGGATGCTGAAATGGCAGGATATCCACATGAAAGGGGCCGCCTATCGGTACCGGGCGCTGCGAGCCATGGAAAGGCAACAGCCCATAAACGGCATACTATCCGATCTCGAGAACAGCGAGAGGTGTCTCAGGAAATCGGGCGCCGAGATAGAGCTTGCACGCACCAGGATCGTCCTCGGAAAGGCGTACCTGGAGCGAGGAGACGTCAAGCGCGCGCAGTCATACCTGGCAAAGGCATGGACACTCTTCTCCAAATTCGACAAGAGCCTCTTTCCCAAAAAGCTGGTCGGCATCATGCCCCAGGAGCAGAGGACAGAGCTGATAATGGACAGGATCATCAGCATCAACGAGTCTCTGGGCACTATAAAGGACCGGTCTTCTTTTCTCGAACAGATGATCAACGTGGCAATAGATTTTTCCATGGCCATGCGCGGCGCCTTTTTTACAATGGAGGCCAAAGACGAGCCGAAGATCATCGCGAGCAGGAACCTGGATTCTCTATTCTACAAGGAGGAGCAGTTCAAGCTCATCAGGCAGGTCGTCTCTCACGTGGCTTCAGACTGCGCTGAAGTCGTCGTGCCCGCGTCAAAGGAAGAAAAAGCGAACCTCCCCGAGGCCGCCCTCGCGAAAGCAGGCATTACTTCATTGATCTGCACGCCGGCAAGACTCGGCTCGCACGTTCACGGCTATCTCTATCTCGACAACCGGCTCGGCGGGGGTCCGTTTCAGGCCAACCTGCTTCCCTACGTGAAGCTGCTCTGTAGTCAGATAGGATTGGGTCTCTCGAACCTGGAAGAATATGATGACATAAAGGACCTCAAGGACCACTATCAGCAGGAAGCGATTTTTTACAAGCGTGAAATGGTACTTGCCAACCCTTCGGAAGCCATCATTGGAAACTCGGACGGGATACGCCATGTAATAGAGCAAATAAGACAGGTAGCGCCCACGGACAGCTCCGTATTGATCATGGGGGAAACAGGCGTAGGCAAAGAGCTTGTGGCAAAAGCCATTCACTATTTGAGCGAGCGGAAGGAGGGGCCGTTCATCCCCGTCAATCTCGCGACCCTACCCGAGGAGCTTGTGGCAAGCGAGCTTTTCGGGCATGAAAAGGGCGCTTTTACAGGCGCCAACGAACAGTACAAGGGAAGATTCGATCTCGCGAACGGGGGAACAATCTTCCTCGATGAGATCGCCGACCTCCCTCCCTACGTCCAGGTGAAACTTCTCAGGGTGTTACAGGAAGGGACATTCGAGCGGTTGGGAAGCTCCAGGCCGATCCGATCGAATTTCCGGGTCCTTTCCGCCACAAATAAAGACCTCCTTGCCGATGTGGAAAAGGGTATGTTCCGCCAGGATCTTTACTACCGTCTCAATGTCTTTCCTGTCTACGTGCCTCCCTTGCGAGACAGAAAGGAGGACATAATCACCCTTGCGCACTATTTTATCGATAAGTTCAGCAGGGACATGAGAAAAAGGATCAGACGGGTGCCGGGTGAAGAATTGAAGAAGCTGACGGAATATCACTGGCCCGGTAATGTGAGGGAGCTGGAGCACTTCGTCGAGAGGGCGGTAATACTCTCCGATGGAAACAGGATCAGCTTTTCGGGCCTGGAGCGCGGCCCGGCCGATGCAATCTCTCTTCAGGATCGGGGTTCCATGTCTCTCGCCGACGTCGAGCGGGAGCACATCGAAAAGGTGCTCCAGGCAACCCACTGGAAGGTGAGCGGGCCGCGCGGAGCGGCGGCGGTCCTCGGGCTGAAACGATCCACTCTCCGATCGCGCATGGCAAAGCTGGGCATCAAGCTGCGTTTCCCCGGCGCGGCGTAAGACCCATCCCCATCGCCCCCCTGCCCCGTATAAGACCGTGCGACCGCTGTATATCGGATGGTGCTTATCTGTGTTCTCGACGTATGATAAATATCAGCAGTCTCATAATGTAAATATATAGGATTGTCTTGCGGCGAGGGGAGAGGCGATCCCACGTTTTGCGTAGTGCTATCCGTAGCCCGAGACAGACGAGTTCCGACTGCCTCTCGCCACGGTTTCCCCGGCATGATAAGAACGGGAGCGCTTTTTCTCCCGTTTAACCTCATACATACGCTGATCTGCTTGAGCGATCAACGTTTCAAGACTGCAAGGCCGGCTAGGTTCGTACCCGCTAATTCCAACACTGACGGAAATAGGGAAATCTTGACGGTCATTGGTCTTATTGAACGTCGTTAAGTTATCCTGCAGCCTGGCCAGAAAAGTGTTTTCTGCGTCTTCCGACGGTCCGACGGCAAGAATCGCAAACTCGTCTCCTCCGATTCGGCCGATTATGTCCGACCCCCTGAAGGTATCTCTGAGTATCCGGGCAACGGCAACGAGAGCGGCGTCGCCCTCGTCATGGCCCAGGGTGTCATTAATCCACTTCATATAGTCCAGGTCGGCAAAGAGGAAAAGCAGCTTTTCGTTTCTTCTCGAAGCTATGCTCAGCTTTTCCTGACAAAGCTCGAAGAAGCCCCTCCGATTGTACAATCCCGTAAGCTCGTCAGTAACCGACCTGGTTTGCAGCTTCTCTTCGAGCAGCTTCCGCTCCGTAATGTCTTCTACCTGGGAAACAAAATACAACGGGTAGCCTCGGGCATCGCGAACCAGGGAGACGCTTAACAAACCCCATACCACATAACCATCTTTGTGAAAGTATCGTTTTTCAATATGGTAATAGGAAATATCATCCCTCAACAATCTTCTTCGATATTCCTGGTCGTTTTCGAGATCGTCCGGATGGGTTATATCCGGAAAGGTCCCATTCAGCAGTTCTTGCTCGGCATAGCCGACGCTGAGGCATAGGGACTGATTAACCTGCAAATACCGGCCATCGAGGGAGACTATGGCCATGCCGATCGCAGAGGTTTCAAAAGCACCTTTGAACCGGCTCTCACTCTCCCTTAAAGCCTCCTCTGCCTGCTTTCGGTCGGTGATGTTATCAAAGGCGGCCACGAAACGGTTCTTCTCGGTACGATAAACGGAGACCGAAAACCATCGCTTGAGAAGTCTGAAGTCAATCTCAAACTTCTCCGGCTTTCCCGTCAATACGACGCGCCCATAGATCTCGAACAACTCGGGATGTGCGTCCCGAATTCCGGGAATGACCTCGGTGACTTTCTTTCCAACCACGTCTTCCAAGCCGGTTAACCGCTCGAAAGCATCATTGACGTCGAGATAGATAAAGTCTACCGGACGATCGTTATCAAAGACCATCTCACAGTGGGCGATACCGTCGAGCATGTTGCCAAACAAGGCACGGTACGTGGCCTCGCTCTTCAGCACTGCCTCTCTGGCCTGCTTGCGCTCGGTAATATCCTGGTTTGCGCCATAGTATTTAATAGTATGGCCCGCCGCATCCCTGCTGACGCGTACACGCGCCAGGATGTGGCGCACCTTGCCGTCCCTGCGGTTAATGCGGTGCTCGACATCGTAAAGGAATTCGAGTTCATGGCTTGCCGCACGTTTTTCCGCTACCTTTTTGAAGAGCCACACGTCGTCCGGATGCACGAACCTTTTGCCATACTCCTCCCTGGGCATCCGGTAGCCACCTTCCCGTTCGGCCGTCGTAGCGTAGAAGGCATAGAAAGGATCGTTGAAAATGAACTCCCCCGTTGCAGGATCAACCTCCCAGTAAACGATATGGGCGAGGTCCATTGCATCCGATAATTGCAACCGGCTCGCACACAGGGCTTCGTTCGTTCTTTCATGCTCGATTCCCGCTTTTTCCAGTTGAGCAACTCGCGCGCGCAACTGACTCAGCTCGTTAAGTAGCTCCATTTTCGTCTGCCTTTGGTCCCTCATGTGCCGAAACCCCCTGATAATTATCGGCAGCAACCGCTGAAGTCTTAAGAAGGGTTCGTCCGGCCGGTTTTCCCGTGCTTGTCTCAAAACGCCGCAAAGACACCAGTTACACCCCTTAAAGGGCACGGTGACGCCGTGAGTGCCAACGGGAGCCATCTTCCATGGAACAACATCCCTACCGCCTCTACGGCGCTCAATAGGACGCACAAAGAAAAAAGGCAGGGCCGTTTGCAGACCCTGCCCGCGATGCCGGATGGACGACGCCTACTTCTTGAACCTTCTCCTTATTGCTGCAAGACCCACGAGGCCGGGGCCGAAAAGCAGCATGGTCGCCGGAAGCGGAACAGCGGTTGTTCCGGCCGCCCACGCAACCGAATTGCCGAGGAGCTGCTGGTAATTGGCATCATTTTGAGGTGCCAACGTGGAAAGGCTTATGACGTGACCAGACCCGTAAGCCCACCCTGCGACACCTGCATCACTCCCTGCTCCTCCGTAGGTGCTGTTAAAGAAAACCACGGCTCCGCCCTTTGCGGTCAACTGTGATTCCGTTCCGCCCTCGTTTACGAGGGGGCTGAAGGTGTACGAGGAGTTGGGAAGGTTGTAGTCAATCACGGAATTGGGTGTATTTAGAGAGTAGGTGGCGGATGAATAATAGTCATAAGTCCCGCCCGAAGTGGCGGGAAACGCGGCCGAGAGGATTGTAAGGCGCGAAGTTCCCGCTAACCATATGCTCCACTCGGCCGTCACCAGACCTCCTCCCCCGTTTACATAACCGAGAAGGGCGCTCTGACCGGCAGTGGGCATGTCAGAACCACCGCCGCCGAATCCGGGCATGAGAAGCACCGCATTATAAGAACTCAGCGAAGGCGTTCCAGAGAAGACATTGTACGCATCTCCAATGGTGACCGAGTAACCCCGGGCGGTGAGGGCGTTGCTCACGAGGCTGTTGTCCGCCGAGTTACCAGCCCCTATAAGGTATACCGAATCTGCATGGGCCGAGCCAAAAGTTAGTACCGTCGCGAGAAAAAGAAGTACCGCTGCCACAATCCTGCCTGCCATATAAACCTCCTTTTGATGCAGTTTTTCCAGGCAGCCCGGCTGTCTCTCTGATGTGTATCCCGTAATGACTTCACTGAGACCCGTTAGCTTTCCGCCCCACCCTCACGGATGGTTCGGCTTTATCAGATGTATATTATTATGTTATACTAAGCATCACATGATGTCAACAAGAATCGTACAAGCTTAGGGTTGTCAGGATAATTATGAGACTGTTAATCACATGAAGAAGGAGGCAGGGTTGTACGAAGCAAGAGCGGCCGGCGGAAGGGGCGGCTGAATTCGATAGGGGAACTCCTTCAGTGAAAATCCTTCATGGTGCTCCCTCGTTGCGGACGGGCGACCTCCTTCCTGAAACAAACAAAAAGGGGCATTCTCGAAAGGTGGATCCTTTCCCGTAGCAATCAACAGGGTGCGGAAGAAAAAAAGGCAGGGCCATTTGCTGACCCTGCCCGCAGTTTGTGGCGGATAACGCCTATTTCCTGAATCTTCTCTTTATTGCCGCAAGCCCAACAAAGCTGGGGGCGAGGAGGAACACCCCAGCAGGTATGGGAACAGGCGCCTGAGTCGTTCCGCTCACGTTGATCGAGTAGATGCGACCGTTGCTGCCATCTCCGTAGGCACCAAGGTTATAGCCGCTGTTGAATGTGTACCCGGTGCCCGTATATTCAGACTGCGGAACGTTGAACGGGGCGTTAACAGAGTTCCCCCAGGGTGTATTCCACCGGATGTCGTCGCCTTTGCTGCCTGGGGTCCAGCTAAACCCTATAACTCCGCCCGGGTTCTGAGCGTCAAACGATCCCTGGTTCGGGTAATACCATCCGATAAAATCCCCTGCGTTCACATGGATACCGGTCCCCAAGTCGGCGAACACGTGTACCTGGTTCCACCCATTCGTGCCGATAGTCTCCAGAGGGCTATATCCCACTACGTCATATGCAGCCCCGTTGGCCTGGAAGATGATGAGCCCCACCTGCCTCGACTCGGTGTTTGCCTGCCAACCCGCGGCCGAATTCTGTTGTGCATAGATGGACCAGGAAGTGATCCAACCACTGCCGGTTATCGGCCTCCCCAGGTCGATGAAATTGATCCCCTGTGCGCCGTCGCGCATGTCCCTTGAAATGAGATCCGAATTAACTACGCCCCCGCTGATCGTTGCAGCGTTGACACCCACTGAAACGAGAAGACATGAAATAACGGCCAGTGTTGAAGCGAGCAGCTTGCCCATACGCCCGCCCGTGCTCCGTGAGCGTCTCATGAACTCAATGACCTGGTTGCTCATGCGCCACACCTCCAGAATGAAATTATCTTCGGTAGCCCGACTGTCTCCTGATGAATAATCTCGGATAGACTGTCTCTGAGACCCGTTGGTTTTCCGCCCCACCCCCACGGATGGTTTGGCCTTTTTCAAATTATATTCCTATGTTATAACGCGTATGACGAAGTGTCAAGGAAAAACGTAGAAGTCAGAAAAATAAATTGTTCTCACTTTCGACAGGCATTGTTCACTCGCCCAGGAAACCCGTGCGCGAGCAGTTGTAGGTGCGCCGTGAGTGCCGACGGGAGCCATCTTCCAGGAAATGCCGGGGCCAACGGTGAATTGGGGGTGGGATCGCTCCTCGGCGTCTAATCTGCGTGTCCCTATGCGCTCGGACTACTCAACCATCAACTGCAATATAGCTGTGATTCTATACTCTGCTTGCCGGCCACAATGTCGAATATTACAATCCGATATAGTGAGGTTCCCTGTCAAAGAACCCTTAAAAAGGAACGAGGGCGGGCCGACCGTCGGGAGTTTGAGGGTGAACCGAAAGGGAATCCCCTCTGGCACAGCGGGCCGCACCGGTGACCATGGTGCGAGGAGCGTAAAGAATGAATGCCATGTGTGTTTTTAGGCTGTGGGTAGTGGTAGGTGTGGCGGTTACTGCCCTGAGTGGTTGTCTTGCCCATTATGAGGCAGTGACCGTACCGGATAATTGCCTTCGGCTCAATCTCGGGCCCTCCGTAAGGGCAGTGGCCATCTCCGGTGATGGCAACGTTATAATCGGAGAAATGGTCCTTGTAGAAAGGCATTTTTTTAGAGAATACTTCCCGGCAACCGTGACTATCCTCCGCTGGACGAAAGCAGGCGGTGTACGGACGATCGGCGTCATTCACCTATCCAACTACTTTTGGGAACCGCTTATTAATATTCAAATTTCGACTGACGGCTTGGTCGTCATGGGAAATCTCGTCGACACGGACGGGACCTTGCACCCTTTTCGTTGGACCGAGGCCGGTGGAATGCAGGACTTGGGAAAAAGAGTGGGAGATCGATCGACGCGAGTGGTATGCCTCTCCTCTGACGGTTCGGTATGGGTGGGAGAGGACGACCTGGTCGTTCGGGCTGACCCCAAGGTTTATCCGGGTCCACAATATTCCCTTTGGACGCAGCGGCACGGCTTTCAAGAATCTCGGCATTCTTCGCCTTCCTGGGAGTTCTCTCACGATGATTGCAGGTGTTTCCGATGACGGCGCCGTGGTGACGGGGACCTTCAATTTTCCATTGCCCCGAGGCGGTCGTGTTTTTCGTTGGACCCCGGCCGGCGGTATCCAGGACCTTGGCAGCCTTGGAGGGCACTCGGCAAGGGTTCTCCGCGCATCCCCTGATGGAGCAGCGCTGACCGCTGTCGTTACGATGGCCGATAGCGGTACGCACGTCGTTCGCTGGACACAGGCCGGTGGACCGCATGACCTGGGTGTGCTCGGCCGGTCGGTCTACCCGGGCCGCGCTTCTGAGAACGGCTCCACTGTGGTCGGCGAAGTTCGGTCTCCCGATGGAACCATTCGACCTTTTCGCTGGACTCCATCCTCTGGTCTGCGTTACGTGTGTAACCTCGGGGCCCATCGGGAAGTACGCCTTGTCGGAGCTACCAACGATGGATTGAAGGTTGTCGTAAATGTTGCTCGCCCGCAAACGTACTCGGTGGGGCTTTCCACTACTATCCCGCAACCTCAGAACCTCTCGGGTTCTTTCCCGCAAATCTTTGTCTGTGATTTTGGGGCATTTGCCGAGTATGTGAAAGATCTCCTTGACAGATGAGAAACGGGGCCTTATATACTGACTATACTTAGGAATGGTTCCGAAGTGGTGATCATAACCAAAGAATCAATAGCACAACAGATGAAAGCGAAGGGGTTGAAGCTTACCCCTCAAAGGCTGGCTATCATCGAGGTGCTTATCGAAAAACGGGATTTCCATCCCGGCGTCCGTTCTGTGTATGAGGAAGCGAAGAAGAGAAAGAGAAGCCTGAGCTTGTCGACCACCTATGCGACGCTGAGCGAGCTCTCCCGCCTGGGCATCGTCAAGACGCTGCAGTTTGATTCCATGGAGAACCGCTACGAAGGGAACCTTGAAGAGCACCTCAACCTGGTATGCGAGCGCTGCGGTAAGATCCTCGACTACGAAGTACCTCCTGTTGCCGACCGGCAGGAGATAGCGAAGAAAACCGGTTTCTCGGTCACGGATACCAGGCTGGAGTATTACGGGTATTGCAGGGAGTGTTAGGCAAAAACAGAAGGGAATAACAATAGCATTCACACAGAGATAAGGAGTAAATATCATGGATGAAAAAGAAATGGGCAGATTTCACGAGCATATTGCCGGCGGCGGCACGACGAACCGGGACTGGTGGCCGAACCAGTTGAACCTGGATATCCTGCACCAGCATTCCTCCAAGGCCAATCCGATGGGCGAGGGTTTCAGCTACGCCAAAGAGTTCAAGAGTCTCGACCTTGCGGCCGTGAAGAAGGACCTCAGTGAGCTGATGACGAAGTCGCAGGATTGGTGGCCGGCGGACTTCGGCCACTACGGACCCTTGTTCATCCGCATGGCGTGGCACAGCGCCGGCACCTACCGCGTAGGCGACGGCCGCGGCGGCGCAGGCCACGGCAACCAGCGCTTTGCACCCCTCAACAGTTGGCCCGACAATGCGAACCTCGACAAAGCGCGCCGGTTGCTCTGGCCGGTCAAGCAGAAGTACGGCCGGAAGATTTCCTGGGCCGACCTCTTGATCCTCGCCGGCAATGTCGCCCTGGAATCGATGGGTTTCAAGACCTTCGGTTTCGCCGGCGGGCGCGAGGACATCTGGGAACCGGAAAAGGACGTCTATTGGGGCGCTGAGAGCGAGTGGCTGGGCGACAAGCGCTACACCGGCGACAGGGAACTCGAGAACCCCCTCGCCGCCGTTCAGATGGGCCTGATCTATGTGAACCCGGAAGGCCCGAACGGCAACCCGGACCCTGTGCTTGCGGCGCGGGATATCCGCGAGAGCTTCGGTCGCATGGCAATGAACGACGAGGAGACGGTGGCCCTCATCGCGGGCGGCCACGCCTTCGGTAAGACCCACGGCGCCGGCGATCCGTCGCTGGTGGGGCCGGAGCCGGAAGCCGCGCCCATCGAGCAGCAGGGCCTAGGCTGGAAGAGCAGCTTTGGCACGGGCAAAGGCGACGACGCGATTACCGGCGGCCCGGAAGTCATCTGGACCAACACGCCCACGAAGTGGAGTAACAACTTCTTCCGGATCCTCTTCGGCTTCGAATGGGAACTGACGAAGAGCCCGGCCGGTGCGCAGCAGTGGAAGCCGAAAGGCGGCGCAGGCGCCGATACCGTGCCGGATCCGCACGATAAGTCAAAACGTCGCGCGCCATCGATGCTGACAACGGACCTCTCTCTGCGGTTCGACCCTGTCTACGAAAAGATTTCCCGGCGCTTCTTCGAAAATCCGGATCAGCTCGCGGACGCCTTCGCGCGGGCGTGGTTCAAGCTGACGCACCGCGACATGGGCCCGCGGGTACGCTATCTCGGCCCGGAGGTCCCGGCAGAAGAGCTCATCTGGCAAGACCCCATCCCTGCCGTCAATCACCCGCTGATCGACGCTCGCGACATCGCCTCCCTCAAGGGCACGATCCTGGCTTCCGGCCTGTCGGTGTCGGAGATGGTTTCGACCGCCTGGGCGTCGGCGTCCACCTTCCGTGGCTCCGACAAGCGCGGCGGCGCCAACGGCGCCCGCCTTCGTCTGGCGCCGCAGAAGGATTGGGAAGTCAACCAGCCTGCCCGGCTGGCTGGTGTGCTCAAGACTTTGGAGGACATCCAGGGCGCGTTCAACGGCGCGGCCTCCGGCGGCAAAAAAGTGTCACTGGCCGACCTGATCGTTCTGGCCGGTTGCGCAGGGGTAGAGCAGGCTGCGAAGAACGCCGGTCAAGACGTGACGGTTCCCTTCACTCCGGGACGCATGGACGCCTCGCAGGAGCAGACCGACGTGAAGTCGTTCGCCGTACTCGAACCTGCTGCAGACGGGTTCCGTAACTATCTGAAAGCCAAATATGCAGTAAGGGCGGAGGAGCTGCTGGTCGATCGCGCGCAGCTTCTGACTCTGACCGCTCCCGAGATGACGGTGCTCCTGGGCGGCATGCGCGTCCTGAACACCAACTTCGCAGGCGCCCCGCACGGCGTCTTCACCAAGCGGCCGGAGGCGCTCACCAATGACTTCTTCGTGAATCTGCTCGACATGGGCACGACGTGGAAGGCAACCGCACAAGACGATGACGTATTCGAGGGTCGCGATCGCGCAACAGGCGCACTCAGGTGGACCGGCACCAGGGTCGACCTGATCTTCGGATCGAACTCCCAGCTCAGGGCCTTGGCGGAAGTCTACGCGTGCGAGGACTCCCAAGAGAAGTTCCTCCACGACTTTGTAGCGGCGTGGAGCAAAGTAATGAACCTAGACCGTTTCGACCTCTAAATTGGTAGGGGGGACACTATAGATTTGTAGGGGGACACCCCTCCAGATTTGTGGGGGGACACCCCTCCGAAAGACAAGGGGCGAGAGGAGTGTCCCCCCAATCGTAATTTACCCCCAACCGTAATTTACGAGAGGAGTGTCCCCCCAACCGTTTCTGAATTGTCGATTCTGAATTGTCTTGCGAGCCCTTACTCTCTGTGGTAAGAATTGAGGATGCAAGGGTATGATAAGATTGGAGACGGCTCACAATGATGACCCTTCGGCAGTTCTCGCACAGGCCGGAAGCAATTCCCGCATCCACCGCGTGGTACATTGGCGATCTTTCGGAGTCACGGGGAAAGCAGGAACTCTTTACGCACCAAGCGCCGCAGAGGCTGAAGGCCCTGCGGGAGCATGCCCTTATCGAAAGCGCCGTCTCATCGAACCGCATAGAGGGTATCACCATCGACCAGAAGCGGGTAGCGACCGTCATCTTCGGAAAACCCCCGCTCAGAGACAGGAGCGAAGAGGAGATAAGGGGGTATCGCGACACCCTCAATCTCATTCATCAGGAAGGCAAGGACCTCCCCGTTTCAGAAGAAATTATACTACGTTTTCATCGGCTCTGTCGTGGTGAGATATGGGATGCAGGGCACTACAAAACACAGGATGGGGATATCATAGAGACGTATCCCGACGGCAGGTCACGAGTAAGGTTTCGCACAGTGCTTGCAAAAGAGACGCCTCAGTCGATGGGTGAGCTGGTCAAGATGTGGGATCGCTGTCTTGTCGAGCAATGGGTACATCCCCTCATTGCGCTGATAGCCTTCAATCTGGACTTTCTCTGCATCCATCCCTTCAGGGACGGCAATGGTCGGGTGTCACGGCTGCTCATGCTGCTTCAGTGCTACCATTTGGGCTACGAGGTGGGAAGATACATAAGCCTCGAAAGACTTATCGAAGATAGCAAAGAGCGGTATTACGAGACACTGGAGCAAAGCTCTATCGGATGGCACGAGGGGAAGCACGATCCCTGGCCCTATGTGAATTATGTCCTCCACACGGTGAAGGCTGCGTACCGTGAGTTTGAGGAACGAGTGGGCGCACTGAAAAGCCCTCGGGGTGCAAAAACGACCCTGATTCTTGCGGCAATAGACCGGTTCGCAGGTCAATTTACCTTATCGGATCTGGAGCACGCCAGCCCTGGTGTAAGCAGGGATATGCTGCGGAAGGTTTTGAAGGACCTTCAAAGAGGGGGTCGGGTGGAGTGTCTCGGCCGCGGGCCTGGAGCGCCGTGGAAGAAGAGAGGGTAATGCCCGCAAAAGAGGGTAAAAAATAGGGTAACATCAGCGGCCGGGAAAAACGTTGCCAATCATCGAAGGAACCGTCTTCTGCGATGTTTTCAGATCGACCAGAACCTTACTTGGCATCTACGTGGAGTATATGCAAAGTATGCTTGCATGATAATGGAGCGGCCGTCTTGGGTTGCACGCATAGAAGACGCCTGGAAAGAGGCGCCCTAGCCTGCCCCCGCGCGTCCCGCCATGTGCAAAGCCAGCGGGGTCACCGCCGTTTCCCGCAAACGCTTGACTCGGCCCAGTAGTCTGAGGCGAGGTAAGCTGTTTCAATCGACGCATCTCTGTTGTATTATGCTATCTATTGATATATAATGACATTAAATGCAACGAAGAACAGCGGAGGGGCCCAATATGGCAACAGCGGTAAGGATATCAGAAGAACTTCTCAATGACGCGAAGAAGTATAGTCGTATAGATCACAGGTCTCTCGCAGGCCAGATCGAACATTGGGCTCGTATGGGCAAATGCGCTGAAGAGAACCCCGACCTGACGTATACACTCATCAAGGAAATCCTGATCGGGCTGGAAGAATTGGAACAGGGCGAAAAAACGGAATACAAATTCGGATAGATCCCCGTGACAATATACCAGTCAAGATCATTCGAGCAGAAGATAAAAAAACTGCCGAAACATGAAAAGGGAATCCTGGATCAGGAGGTACGACGAATTGCGGAGAATCCTTTGATTGGAGAAGAAAAGAAGGGAGACCTCACGGGGGTATTCGTTCACAAATTCAAACTCAACGCCACGCAACACCTTCTTGCCTATCGAAAGGTCGGTCAGGACCTGGAGCTGGTTATGATCGGTCCTCATGAAAACTACTATCGAGATTTGAAGCAGTATCTGAAAAATCATTAGCAGAGACGCAGGTGCGGAACGCAACGAGTGAAACGACGTTCCGACCGCCCCCGACCGCCCCACGACAGGGGCGCTCGTTCAACCCCGATGAATTCGCGATAGCCCTGAAACAGGTAGTTGCGGGGACGGCCCCCGAAGATTACTGCGATCCTGCTCAATTCTTTGCGCGCACGTGCTTCACGAGGGCACTCCGCGAGCACACGGGAATGGTCTTGAAGCGCCTGAGCGGCATTACGGAGAATTCGGCCCCCGTTCTCACCCTGGTAACTCAATTCGGGGGAGGCAAGACCCACACCCTGATCGAGCGTCGGGACGGATCGAATATATAATGCTCTTGAAATGTTGAAACGTCGGCCATTTACTTCTTGGGGTGACCAGGATGGCAACATTTCACGAGCGCCCCTGTAGGCACGCTTTATCCTTATACCGCCTGAAATTTTTGACAAGGTCGCTGAAAGAATCCGGCTTGTATCTCTCAAAATCGTCCTCATCCACAAAGACGTAATCGAAACGCACCCTGTCCTGCGCGGCGTTGATGTCTTCGCACCATCGCTTAAGACGTTCCATCTTTTGTGGCACGTCCAGGTCTTCGAGACCCTTTGTCTCCACGATATAGATATTCCTATCCCCGGTCTTCACGATGAAGTCAGGATAGTAGTTCGAGATGCCGCCGTCGGCCTTCACGTATTCGATGTTGAAATGGACCGAGAAGTAATTCTTTGCGTAGGAAACGACATCCGTATCGGCGCACCCGTCAAGGAAGGATGCGAAGAGCAATTCCAGACGGCTCTTGTCTCCGACGATCTTATTGAACAGGCTCTTTCGGGGCACAAGAAAGGGCTGCTCCTTGACGACAAAGGGGCGGGTATTCCTGAGCTTTATGTAATCCCTAATCTCCGCGCTCCCCTTATCCTGAACGGTCAACTCATTTATCTTCTTCGTGAAGGTCTCGATAATGGTCTTGCAGGCTTCCATTTCCGAGAGATTGCGAAGAGTATTCAAATCGTCAATTTCCACGGGTACCGTAAAGAGCCAACTCGAAACGAAATCCTTCACCTTGCCGTAAAGAACGTCATATCCGCTCACAAGGCGCAGGTCTTTCATGATGATCTGAGCAAAGTAGCCGACCACGCTACGGTAATCGGTCACGGCCCCCGAATCAAGAAAGGTTACGTGGTTTATCTCCCCCGTCGTAATGTCCTTGAAGACGACCTCCCGCTTCTCCTCTTCGCTGAATGCCCGGTATTCCAGCCTCTTTACTCTGAACGATGCGGGGTCCAACTCTTCAAGGTTCTTGTATTCCCTGTAGACGCGAGGCGAGAGGACAGGGATTTCGATATCGAGCTTTTCGATATCTTTCCGCGTGTTTTTGTCGTCCACCTCTATAATGATGGGAGCCTTCGGACTGCTTCCGCTGCCCATCGGCTTGTGTTCAAGTTCAACGCCCTCACTTTGGATGGATTCCACAAAGTCCATGAAGGCGTCCGTACCGACGACGCTTACGTACTCCTTGGCATCGGTGCCCGGATACATGCGGCGCAGCCCCCGGCCGAGCGTCTGTTCCGGCAGGATGTTGCTTTTGGCGGAGTAGGCCCGCAGTCCCACGATGGTGGTTACGTTGCGCACGTCCCATCCCTCTTTTAGCATGAGGACGGAGACGATCACTTTGTGCGGGCTGTCCCACGTGTCGATTCGGTTTGAAGCTTTCCGCAGTCTTTCCAGTTCCTCCTTGCTTTTCTTCGTGTCGGCTTCCGACACTTCGCCGTTGTTGTTCGTGTGGATGGTAAGGATTGCGTCTTTGAATTCGGGATAGGTGCTTTCCAGGTACCCTTGCACGTCGTCGCAGTTCTTCGTGTCGTCGGTCATGACGAAGAGCACAGCCTTTTTGTCGAGCTTTTCATGCTCGACGTATGCCTTGCGCCATTCCTCCACGCCCAGGGCGATATAGTCCGCGTACTTTTCCGTGTAGCGCGAGCTTTGACGCTCGGCCAGCTTCGCCCGGCTTGGGGCATCCGGCAGCACCGGATGCTTGACGACGTTCTGCCAAATTGCCTCGACCAGCGGGTAATCACAGACCGTCTGCACGAAGATTGCCCCGTTGTTGTGCTTCGGGGTAGCGGTCACATCGACCTGAAGCGAAAGGAAATGGTCTTTCTGCTTGAGGCGGTTGTGAATGTCCTGGATGGATTTGAACCAGGCAAGCCTGGGGTCGTGGATATGGTGTGCCTCGTCGTTGATAACTACAAGCTCGTCAATCTCGCGCACGATTACACCCAAGTCCACTTTGGAGTCCGTTGTCTTTCCTGCTGGTCGCTTGCCGAGGAAATAGTCTTCCAGATCGTCATCCTCAAAGCTCGGTTCCGTGTCGCTCCCCGAATAGACGCGATGAATGTTCGTAAGGAACAGGTTGCCGCTTTTCCGCACAATAGAAACTTCGTCCTGAATGTGCAGGGTCATCTGAAAATCATCCTGCCAGTTCTGCCCGGCATAGCCGTTGTCCGGCAGAAGCGGGTCCGTCCAGAAAATCTTAAGGCCGTCGAAGTCCGCCCGCAGCCGGTCCAGGACGATGATATTGGGCGCGATCATGAGAAAGTTGGTCGCAAGCATAGAATCAGGCTCATAGGTCTTATGAAAATAACACCACGTGACAATTAGGCTCATGACCTTGGTCTTGCCCGCTCCCGTCGCCATCTTCAGGACGAGACGCAGCCAGTCTTCGTCAAACATGCCCGTTGAGACCGCGCCGGAAGAGTCATAGCGCATGAGATCGTATTTGTCTTTCACCCCCGCGACTTCATAAAGATAGATCACGGTTTCAACCGCTTCCCGTTGCGAGAAGTAGTATTTGAACTCGGCCATGCTGCCGTCAGCCTGTGACATGATATGTTCGGTATTGAACCACCAGTCGAGCAGCGCCCTTGATGTGCTGGATGCGCCCGCATAGGCGCTCTCACGCCATTGTTTCACGTCTCTGCGAATCTTGTGCACCAGAGGGGGCAGGAGCTTTTCATAGCTCGACTCTCGCAGGGCTTCATCGGCGGGGAACCATCGGTAATCGGGGTCGAGAATGCTATAAGGGGAGTCAGGAAAGGAACGATGTATCGCCACTCTCTATCTCCTCGCGCATTCTGCTCAAGACTTGTTTTAACGGGTGCAGATCGTTGGTGCCGATGCTGTAGACTTCCTCAGCATCTATATTGAAGTAATCGTGAGCAAGTACATCCCTGATCCCTTTCACGCCGGGCCAATCGATTTCCGGATACCGTGCGAGCAGCGTGCCACCCGTAACCTTATCGAGTCTCCTGACGTTTTCACCCAGCGCAATCAGCATCATGCCGATAGCGTCCAAACGATCGAGACCGTCATCGTTCCGGACAAAATCATCCGCCTCGGTTATCCCTGAAAACCGCCGCTCGATTCTGCGAATTGCTTCGTCAATCTCGTCAAGAAGCTCAATGATCAGGGACTTGTCATACATAGCGCGCTTCATTATCGATCCGTTTTTTTAAAAACCTGTTCATGCCGTGCCAGTAGCGCACCACATCAACCTTTCTTTGGAAGAACGATTCAAGCTCCGCCTTGAGACGCGCCCGCTTCATAAGGTCCGGCCGCATCTCCACGACAACATCCACATCACTGTCATCCCGCGCCTCATTCCGTGCGAGGGAGCCAAAAACCCCGATTTTTGTCACCCCGTACATGCGCTCGAAACGGGGCTTGAGACTCCGTATTTCCTGGAGCACGGTCTCACGGTCTGTCCGGCTCATATGTTCACCTCGATGATCTTCATCGTGTCGTTGCCGAAAATATCTACCACCTTGACGGCGATCTTATAGCGGCGCGGCAGGCATTCATGGAACGGGGTTTTCAGTTCAAGGGACCGGTCTTTCCTGGTACGGAAGCTCTGCCATTCGTTTTCAAAGATGAAATCCCCCGTCCAGACCTCTTCCACCTCCCCCGTTGCTTCATTCTTCGCCCGCACGATCTCCCGCTTGTGCTCGAAGTCGAAATCGACGCTCCAGTAATCGATCCAGTCCGTCCATTTTTTGGTGAGCACGTCGCGCGTAACGATGCCGTCCTTATCCTTGCTCACCTTGATGATCTTGCCATTTTCAACGACGATCTTATTCTTTCCGGCATCCAGAGAAGCAGCAGCGTTATCCATGCTGTCTTGAGAATAGTAGACCGAGAAATCCGTCAATTCGACAGCGACCGCGTTCTTACTCACGTAGGGCTTCACTTCGATATAGGATACATCGTGGAAAACCACTTGGTTCTTCTCGACCGCCCGCTTGTCGAACACCTCGCGGGGAATATATTTAAGGGCAAGGTCAATGCCCTTGGTCTTCGCTTCTTCCTGTATGTTGGGGAAAAGGCCCATTTCAAACTCGAAGGCCAGTATATCCACCCGCGAGATGCGTTTTTGCCGGCATTCCAGAATCACTTCTTCGACGAAAAGGCGAGTGACGGGGAGGTTGATGGGGCCGACCGACACGAGGCGGCCCGCCTTCTTCCCATGAAAGCAACGGAAGTTCTCAAGACTTTCCGCCTTGTAGGCCCGAAGGATAAGGGAAATGAAGTCCTTTTCCTTTTGCTCGAGTCTGTTTTTGGCGCTCCTCTTCGCGGAGGCTCATGTTGACACCGATGTAATGCGCCCGCTCGTACTTCCCGAGGTTGAGGATTTCGAAGGCCCGGAAATCCTTGCCCGCCGCTTTCAACTCGCGTTGCACGGCAATCATGCGTTTCCGCGTCGTGTGGATAGCGAACTTGCCAAGGTCAGAGCCGATCCATTTACGACCGAGCTTTTCGGCAACGGCAAGGGTGGTGCCCGAGCCGCAAAAGAAGTCCGCTACAATGTCGTTTTCGTTGGAAGACGCTTTGATAATACGTTCGAGAAGGGCTTCGGGTTTCTCAGTCGTATAGACAGAGGCCCGATCTCCTGGGTCTTTGAATTCCCATATATCCTGAACAGTTTTCCCGTCATCCTCATCCGCAAATCTCTTCAACCGTGGATTGCCGGTGGTTGACCATTCAATCAAACCCCTCACATCAAATTCGTCCAGCGTCTCGGGTATATATGCCCAATGTCGACCGGTTGGGACAGATACCCCGCGCCACGGCTTTCCAGTGGGACCGTTCCGTATTCCCTTAGCATGAAGGGCCACAGTAGTATATCTTCGCCCAGTCTCTAACTCTGTAAAAGGAAAATCTGTCCCAAGTTGTTTATCATCGCGTTCCTCTCGCAATCGTATCAACTGTGATAGCCGGGAATTGCTGTAGAAAAAGACCGTATCATGAATGTTACCAAAGGCTTTTGAGGTATAGTTCTTAGGGTTGCACTTAATTCGCACAACGTGGCTGCGAAAGTTATTCCCACCGAAAACCTCGTCCAAGATAAGTCGGATATGGGAATTCATTCTATCATCACAATGGACATAGATACTCCCATCCTCCGCCAGCAAATCCCGCATCAGCACGAGCCGTTCATAGATCATGGCTATAAAGCTATCGGCCCCTTTCCCCCACGTGTCCCGATAGGCCAGCTCTTCCAGCACGTTAGGTTTCTTCGTGAACGTGTCCTCACCGATTTCTATGTCCATGGAGAAATCGGCGCCCACGTCAAAAGGCGGGTCAATGTAGATAAGCTTGATGCCGCCGTGTCTCTCAAGCTCATCCCGGATGCCGCCGTTTTTCAGGGATGAGAGGATGAGCTTGTTGTCTCCCCATATCAGCTTATTTGTCCATCCTGCCTTCTGGCGACCGCGAGTATCGAAAAGGTCCATCTGCAAGGCCGTGTCAGCTTTTTTCTCCGCCCGTGGCTCGTCCACCTGTTCAATGACCTGAAAGGGCAGAACAATATTGGCCACTTCGTTGGTCTTGCCGTTCCAGACCAGTTCCACTTCCCGCTTCTCGTCAAAGAGCAGGAAGCGATATTTGTCCGGCAGGGGCTTGTCGGCCTCAATGAGTCGCAGGATTTCACGCTTCTCGTTGTCGGTGAGCTTTATCACTGCATCGTCCTCCGGCTCAACATTCCGGCCTATACCTTGCTATCATACGAAGCGTGAGGGGAAAACACAACAATAAAGTGTTTCTCGGTACATAAGATCGGCACCCTGTGCTATAATTGTGGCCGGTGAATGGCCCTTTAGGCCTGATAGGAATGACCAACGTCTAGAAATGGTCCTGGAAGTGAACACGTGCAGTTGGTAAACCTCCAAGGGTCCGATGAATAGATTCAGTAGAATCAGGCTGTACCGGGAACGTTCCGAAGGATTTGTGAACAGAATCCTGTCTTTGCTGGAGCGTATGAAACTCGACGAAGGTTTTTCTGAGGAATTGGCTGATTTTCAAAGGCAGGTTTCCGAAGCCGGAGTCCAAGGAGAGGATGCATACGATTGTCTAACGGATTTCGAGTCTTCTTTAGCTGATCATTATTTCTTGCTCAGCGACGGAATACATTCTGCCGTGTTGACGGCCCTGTACCATTTGTGGGAGCGCGATACAAGGGATTTGTGCAAACGCATGCTGCAATACAAGCCTGTGGCTAAAGACGATGATGAGGTAACAGAGCGAACGATACAGAACTACAAGTACGATAAACTAAGAGACCTACTGTCATTTTGGGGCGCACAAGAATCAAGGGGGACGAAGGGGACGTTCGTAAGAAAGTAAAGACATAGCCTAACTAGGCGGAATCAGGGTAGTTTCTCCGCGTGATTTGGGGGCGGCGGGGCGACATCCTTTACATTCTTGCTTTCTCCACTATCGCATACGCTGGAACATCTTCACTCCTTTCACCGGGCACACAAATACATTGACGGCGGCCGGGCGATCATCTTGACACTCTCCGAGGATTACCCGGTCATGAGGAAAATCGAGGATGGTTGAGTCGATCAGGAGGGCAATGGTCGGCTTTTGTTTCGGCCGGAGCGATTCTTGATGCACGGCGCGAAATCGAGGCGCTGCCGGTCGCAGTGTACTTGCGAATCCACCATCTGTATTGTATCCTAGGAATAGTGAAGCGGCCTGAGCACGTGCGTCGATAGGGCGATATCGAAAGGAGGGTATGAGCCGTGGAGCGTGAAGAGCTTCTAAAGAGGATTTCCATCGATCCCCAGGTCTGTTTCGGAAAGCCCTGTGTGCAGGAGCGGAGGGTCTGGGTCTCTCTCGTGCTTGACCTGCTTGCGAGCGGCATGAAGACGGACGATCTCATGCGTGAGTACGACCTGAGCGAGGAGGATGTACTGGCATGCATCGCCTATGGCGCCGAGATGGCCAGAGAGCGCTATGTGGACGTAGCCGGGGGCAGCAAATGAGGCTGAAGCTGGATGAAAATTTGGGAAACCAACCCCTGGAGTTGTTCCTGGAGGCCGGACACGATGCGGCCACCGTTAAAACCCAGCAATTAGATGGGGTCAACGACCGGAAACTTATAGCGGTGTGTAATGAGGAGAAGCGGTGTTTGGTCACCCTTGACATGGGTTTTGGAAATCCTCTGGTTTTTCCACCGGAGGAATATTCCGGCATTGCCGTGCTACGCCTTCCGGCCCGTTTGTCTCACATGGATATCCTTGATGGGTGCAGGACGCTCGTAACCGCCCTCGAACGGGCTGATATCAGCGGTAAGCTGTGGATTGTTCAACGAGGGCGAATCCGGGAGCATATTCGTGAATAGGCAGGGTGGGGGGTCACATCTTTAATTCTTGAGTTAAAACATCAGTTGGCGAGGAGGGCGCCGGGCCGTCTTCTTCACTCCTTTCACCGGGCACACAAATATATGGGCGGCGACCGGGCGATTATTCTCACGCTTTCCAGGGGTTACCTGGTTATGCAAGTTTCTTTTGTCTCCTGATGATTTCCGCCGGCGGTCTTAGAGCCTGATTTACAGAGTCGTGGTCAGGGAAAACAGACAATCAATACACTTCATCGTGGCTGCCGATGTCGACCAGCAATACACCGCCGTCATCAAGAATCCTGAAAACAATGCGATCTGAAGGGGAAATAGAGAATGCGGTACTTGGCGAAAGTCCTCTTAAAAGCTTTATCCTGCAAGAGGTACTTTGGCTTGAAATCCATCAGATGTTTTCTATGAAGTCATCGACGGAGATCTTCTCCACCTTACCCGTCCTGAAGTTCTTCTCCGCTTCCTCAATTCGGAACAATAGTCTTTGCCGCTTGACCGTCCTGTAGATTTCTTTCAGAATTTTATATTCATCCTTAGGTATCTCTACCATCTCTTTCGATGTGCTTTTGCTACGCATAAATCCTCCTCATATACTGGAGCCTCAGCAACGTCGAAACGAAAACATTCGGTCGAGATAAATCCTTACGACTCTGCATCAACGTCAAATTTATATCATATAGTTGCGGTCTGTCAATCTGAATGTCCGGCTCGATGACCACAACGTTGGCTCCCTCCTCATATCGCTTTGCATACTTCCCCCGAACGCCCTTGCTGAAATCGTAGAAACATGGACCAGGTTCGGAGAAAAGTTCGGAGAAGGGTCCGACAGAGGAGACAGGTTCACAGAAAAGTTCACAGAAAATTATCGATTTCATACAAGGCAATCCCATGATCACCATGCGTCGATCGCTGCTATTATATGTGGCTGACTTTGAAAACCACGCCTCTCGTAAATTACGACAAGGGCATGGTATCGAAACGCTGCCGATTCATTCCGCATACCGTGTTGAGTGTATTTTGACACCCTGTCGAGATAACGTCAATAAGATTGTGTCGGCAGTGTGAACACGGTAAACATGCCTGGTTGAACAGGGAGGAGCGTTGGTGAATTGTCCTTGCCCGCCGCTTAGGGATGGTCTATACTGTGTCTGTGCGCGGGAAATCGAGAGATGAAGTGAGGAATGGAGGTTTGCCATGCGTGCCATGAAAGAGATAATTGAAGATGCGGAATCTCTCCCTGTTGAAGAAAGGGTTATAGTCATCGATTCGCTGCTCCAGAGCATTAACCCAATGCTTGCTGACGTGGAGGCAGAGTGGGTGAACGTTGCCAAGCGCCGCCTTGCAGAGTTGAGGTCTGGCCGGGTGAAGCCTGTGCCTGGCGACGAAGTTTTCGCGAAGATCAGCAATCGGTTCAAAGAATGACGTTTTCGTTTCATCCGGAGGCAGAAGAGGAGTTCCTGGCGGCAATTGAATATTATGAGGATCGCGAAGCCGGACTCGGTTACGATTTCTCCGTAGAGATCTTCGCTTCAATACAGAATGTGGTTGGTCATCCGCATGCCTGGCCTGTGATAGAGGAGGACATCCATCGCTGCCTCGTGAACCGGTTTCCGTATTGCGTACTGTATACGGTCGAAGAGGCAGGTGTTTTCATACTTGCGGTCATGCATCTCCGCAGGAACCCCGACTATTGGAAAATCAGGCGGTAAAGAAGTATGCACAAAAATACATTGACGGCGACCGGGCGATTATCCTTAATGCTCTCCCAGCATTATCATCCGTCCATCGCTGCTTTCGTATACGGCTGACGATGGAGACCACCCAGAGGCAGTTTTCCGGCCGGTTGGGTGCATCCCTGCTGGTTATGCAAGTTTCTTTTGTCTTCTGATGATTTCCGCCGGCGATCTCAATGCCTGATTTACAGAGTCGTGGTCAGGGAAGACTTCCGCAACATCCGGCTCGATGACCACAACGTTCGTTCCCTCCTGATATCGTTTTGCGTACTTCCCCTGAACGCCCTTGCTGAAATCATATTCTTCAAGCATGTTCGGATCTTTTTGCATTCTCTTCATATTGTTCCCTTTCCTTTTTGGCTGCCTTTCTTGCGCTGGAGGGCATACGGGTCTTGCAATCACACTTTCCTTTTTTTCTTCAATGATTCGTTTCGCCGCCCGTGCTCGCTGCCGCATAATGGGCTTGCGTCTCGGCGAAAAGTACCGTCAAAACTGACGGCCTTTCCTCTCGGCTCCCGGAGCTTCTTGCAGACCGTCATATGGCTACTTCAAGTGACAGCACATCATAGCCGACAGTAGGAACCTTTCTGTCCTCGGTCTCGGCGACATCGACCATGCCGATGTCACGAAGGTAACTCACATCCTGAAGCACGTTCTTGAGGTCCCTGTCCACCATCTGTGCCAGTTCGTATATGGAGGAGGGTTTCCTGTCTTTGATAGTCTTTAACAGTTCCAGCCGTTTCTCGGTGAGCACTTTACGAAGATCCTTGATATCGCTGAAGTACAGAGCCGCTTTCTTTCTTACCCTTTTTCCTCCGGCTATCTTTTCGAAACTTTCCCCGGCTTCCCGAAGGGCACTGTCGAGTGTCCTGATTTCAATGTGTATCTTCTTAGCTCTCATCCCAGTTCCTCCCTCGTAGTGCTCGTATGTCTTTCTTAAAATCATCGAGGAGCGTCCATACATCGGAGAATTCGTATGCCTCCTCTTGATTCATGAAGTGCCGATGATATCCTTTGCCTTCTGCATTGTCATAGCCTATCAACCGTTTACCATTGCGGACATATACTACCGAGATCTTGACCCCGTCAGGTGTGTTCTTTGTCCTCGGAACCCGCCACACCTTGATTTCTATTGTTTCATCTTCCTTGATTTCTTTGGTGTGAATGATAAGTCCGGTCACCATATAGTAGGTATTATATACCAACTACCGAGGAATGCCAAGGGCGCGCCGGGGCGTCTTCACTTCTTTCACCGGGCACACAAATACATTGACAGCGGCCGGGCGATTATCACTTGATGCTCTCCCACGATTACCATTCGTCCATCACCTCATGACTGCCCGGCAATGAAGGCCAGAAAGGTGTCGGGGTTCACGATGGAGACGCCTCGAAAGAAACCTACATCCGTCAAGTGATGATCCCCGGAAACGACGAAATCCGCCTTGCCTTCCAATGCGCAGGCCAGTATCTTATTGTCCTCGGGGTCAGCCTTGACCTCGTCCACCTCTATCGCTCCCGGAACAAGAATGATGACCTCCATAAGGGCCAAGAGGAACCGGGCTAGCGAGAGAATCCGCGCCGGTTTTCCGGTCGGCACCAGATACGCGCTTACCACGACATTCGTATCAAGGACAACCCTAACCACGCTTTCGCGCCTTTCCGGCCGTCCTTTGCTTTCTTGTTTCCTTCACTGCTTCGTCGATGAGCTTTTCGATTTTCTGCGGGTCTTCGTCCTTCATCTTCTCATGGATTTCATCGAGCATCCTCCAGACCTCTGCCTTCCCCCTATCGATCATCACTTTCGGACGAATAATCACTTCGGATCCCTTGATCTGAAAATCGACAATATCGCCTTCCTTGAGATTGAGGGATTCTCTCACTTCCTTTGGAAAGGTGACCTGACCGCTACGCAGAACTCTGGCCCAGGGCATAATCTCAACTCCTGTTTATGTAATTATGTAATTCAGTATAGACAATCGGTGGAAGCCTGTCAAGCAGGCTGCCGACTTTGACGATTCGAAGGGCCGGAAGGGGCAGCTGAAATCATAGAAACATGGACCAGGTTCGGAGAAAAGTTCGGAGAAGGGTCCGTCCTATCCTCATTCGGCAGTGTAGAGGGGCAGGCAAAGAAGCGCTACCGTCAATTCGTAGAAGATGGTCTCGCTATGGGGAAACGGGCAGATCTTACTGGCGGCGGGCCCTTAAGAAGTCAGGGAGGGTGGGCAGAGGTTGTATCCATGAGACGAAGGCCTCTCCGCCAGTTTTCTGGAACCGTTATCCCCTCTTGACCACCGGGCGCTCGTCCTCAAAAAGGATGACGTTCTCTCGTTCGGCTCGATCCAGCATTGCCTTTGTAAACCCGTTCCTGCTGAAGAGGCAGAAGCGTTCCCGTCTGGCCTTGATACCCCAGGCGACCTTCTCCGCCTTGGCCCGGAGCGCCTCATAGACATCCACGCCGACGGGATTCTTGCTCCACTTTGCTTCGGCGAAAAGAATCGAATCGTCTCCCAGGGCGACTGCATCGATCTCCTCGTTACGGTCCCACCATCGGCCGATTGCCTTGATAGGGAAAAAGAGTTGGCTGTTTCTCGTGAGGACCTCGCGAGCTATCTGTTCATAAACGGAGCCGAGATGCTGCGGCAATTCACGGCTGATCGAACTCCAGACCTGCTGAACCTCCCCCATCTCCAGGCGCGCACGATTCGGAAAGACAAACTTGAACCAGAACCGGAAGAACTCGTCGGTTATCCGGTAGAGGCCCTTCTTGCTCTTCAGTGGCTTTTCTTCGGTAACCGACACCTCCCGCTCCACGATCTTCAAGTCGCTTAAGACCCCGAGATACTTGTTTGCCGCGGGCTGAGCGAGGCCGGCGGCGTTGACGATCTCGGAAAGCTTCCTCTTCCCTTGCGCCACCGCCTGAAGGAGAGCGAAATAGTAACGCGGCTCCCGCAGTTCTTCCCGAAGGATGAACTCGACCTCGTCGTAGAGCACTTCGCCTTTCCTCAGCACGTGGTCTCTCACGTTCTGGGCGAAGGTTTTCTCCGCCGAAAAACGGAGCCAATAGGCAGGTATGCCGCCCGCCACGGAGAAGTGAGAAACTCTATCGGCAAAGTCCCGATTCCTTCGGAATTGACCGGCCGCAGCAAAGGACAGCGGATCAACCCTCCACTGACCCGTTCTCCTGCCGTAAAGAGGGGACCGATAACCAAGCACCTCGTTTTCCATCATCGCCATACTCGAACCGAGCAGAATAAGATAGAGCTTGCCTTTCGACCAGTATTCGTCCCAGGCTTTCTGAAAAAGGCTTATGATCGGCGGGCTGGATTCGACCAGGTAGGGAAACTCGTCGATGACGAGAACAAATTTCTCGTCTTTCTCCTTGATGTATCGAAAGCTTTCCTCCCAACCAGGGAAGCCGCGCGTTTCGAGCAAAGCATCGTGGAAAAATTCGCCTATGGCGCGGGAAAACCTCGCCAATTGCTCTTTCTCGTTGGTTGTTTCGGCCAGAAAGTAGATGTGGGGCTTGTCTTTGATGAATTGCTTGACCAGCTCTGTTTTTCCCACGCGCCTTTTGCCCCAAAGCACGATGCACTGGGCACCTGCTTCGTGCCACTTCTCTTCCAGAAACCTGCATTCTAACTCGCGGTCTACGAACACGGCTCACCTCACAATAAATATACTTTACAGTATAATAATCAGGAGTATATTTCAATACAAAATTACGAGAAGATACAGGGTGAATACGCGCCCATAAGCAAACCGATGTGATCGGCTATGACGGCAATAGGGGGGCTCAGGGGGCAGATCTTTATTCTTGCGTTAAAACATCGGTCGGCGAGGAGGGCGCCGGGCCATCTTCACTTCTTTCACCGGGCACACAAATACATTGACTGCGGCCGGGCGATTGGTCTTAATGCTCTCCCGGGGCTACCTGGTTATGCAAGTTTCTTTTGTCTTCTCATGACTTCCGCCGGCGATCTCAATGCCTGATTTACCCTTTCACTCGCCGCCTCACGCCATTGATGAAGATGAGGTGATCTGTACTTGCGAATCCACTATCCGTACCGTATCATTAGAAATAGTGGAGCGGCCCGAGCACGTGCGTCGATAGGGCGAGCGTCAGGGGTCATCACAGAAATGGAGTGACGCATGTGGGAGGAAATTGATGTACTTTATTACCTTTTCCAGGAAGATGGGCGCCCAGGGGACGGAAATTGCGAGGCTCGTGGCAAAGGAGCTGCACTACGCCTTTTACGATACCGAGGCCATCGAGAATACGGCCAGGGAAATGGGCATCCTGGACGATATCGGAAAGGTGGACGACAAGGCCCCGCCTTTTTTGAAAAGGGTCTTCACGCACCGTCCCGAAGTCCTGACCGAGCGCCTGCATGCCGTCATTTATGCGCTTGCTTGCCGTGGGAACGCGGTGTTCCTGGGGCGTGGAGGCAACATACTGCTCCGGTCTATTCCCGGTGCCCTTCATGTCCGGATAATCGCTTCCCGGCAAAAGCGTCTCCGGACGCTGATGGAGAGGGGCTTCACGAGGGGGGCGGCCCTCACGGCAATGGAGAAGAGCGATCACGAGAGAGAAGGTTTTATCAAATTTGCCTTCCGCCGGGATTGGGAGAGTCCCGAGATGTACGACGTGGTCCTCAATATGGACTATCTTACCGTCGATGTCGCGGTCCGGGCAATCGTGCGTATAGCCCGCGCCGAAGACGCGAAAAGCCGTTCTGCCGACGTGAAGAACTCCCTGGAAATTATGGGGCTCGCGGCAAGGGTGGAGGCCGCCCTTACGGAAGGCGGCTTTCCGCCGGGCTACATCTCCAGCTCCGTGAGCGGGGGCGGCAAGGTCAGGTTAACGGGGGTCGTGCAGGTGCCGTGGGAAAAATCGGCCGCGGAAATAGCCGTGAAAGAAGTCGAAGGCGTTGAATCCGTGGAAAATCAGGTTGAGATAGCCGAGCTCGTCGCCGATTCCCGACAGGTAGAGCCTGTTTCTGCCGGGACCCGGAGAGGGGCGGGAGAAGTTAAGGAATAATTTGACAAGCCTTTCCCGCGTGGGTTAGGATTTTTACCCGTTCTTCAAGCGAAAGGGGAGTGGAGGGCCATGAAAGGGACCATAGAGATCGATCAGGAACGCTGCAAGGGCTGCCTTTTTTGCGTCGAGCACTGCCCGAAGAAAGCGATATCCCTCAGCAATAAGCTCAACATGAAGGGCTATTTCGTGGCGGAATTTCGCAGCGACGGATGCACCGGCTGTGCCGTGTGCGCCGTGGTCTGCCCCGAGGTGGCCATCGAGGTGTACAAAGCGTGAAAAAGCTCATGAACGGGAACAGCGCCTGCGCGGAGGCGGCTGTGCTCTCAGGCTGCACCTGCTACTTCGGCTATCCTATCACCCCGCAGAACGAGCTGGGCGAATACATGGCCCGCAGGCTGCCGGACGTGCCGGGAGGGGTATTCATCCAGTCCGAGAGCGAGATTGCGGCGATCAACATGGTCCTTGGGGCCAGCGTTGCAGGCGCCCGGGCCATGACGTCATCGAGCAGTCCGGGGATCAGCCTCAAGCAGGAGGGCATCTCGTACCTGGCGGCGGACGAGCTTCCGGCCGTCATCGTCAACATGTCGAGGGGCGGCCCCGGCATGGGGAATATCTCGCCGGCCCAATCGGACTACCTCCAGGCGACCCGCGGTGGCGGCCATGGAGACTACCGGACTATCGTGCTTGCCCCCTCCTCCGTTCAGGAGATCGCCGACTTAATGCCCCTGGCTTTCGATCTCGCCGACCGCTACAGGAACCCCGTGGTGGTGCTCTCCGACGGCATGCTCGGGCAAATGATGGAGCCTGTGAGCTTTGACGGGATCGTGAGGGGAAAGGACTACGTAAAGGATTATGTCCTCGACGGGGCCGATGGAAGGCCCTCCCGCATGGTCAGGTCGCTCCTCTTCGACGTGAAGGAAGAAGAGGAGCACAACTGGAAGCTCTTCAGGAAATTTCAGCGGATGGAGCAGAACGAGGTACGCTTCGAGACGCTCCTCACCGAGGATGCGGACATGATAGTGGTCGCCTACGGCACGGGCGCGAGGATCGCGAGGGGCGCCATCAAACGGCTCAGGCAGGAGCATCTCAAGGTGGGGCTTATCCGGCCCATCACCCTTTGGCCCTTCCCGAAAGAGGCCATCCGGCTGGCAGCCGGCCAGGTGAACGACTTCTTCGTCTTCGAGATGAATACGGGGCAGATGGTGGAAGACGTGAGGCTTGCCCTAGAGGGAAGGGGGCACGTCCATTTCTACGGAAGGCCGGGCGGCGTCATGCCGACGCCGGTGGAGCTGTTCCGCATCATTTCCCGTCATTACTACCAGTCGGTCAGAGGAAAAAAACAGTGAAGAAAGTCTACGCCAGACCCAGGCTCCTGAAGGAGGCCCACTTCCACTACTGTCCGGGGTGCGGCCACGCCATCGTGACCCGCCTGCTCGCGGAGGTCGTCGAAGAAATGGAATTGGGCGGCAAGGCCATCTGCGTGGCCCCGGCAGGATGCGGCATGCTCCTCTACAATTACTTCGATTTCGACACCCTGGAGTCGGCCCATGGCCGGGGCGCGGCCGTTGCCACGGGGATCAAGCGGGTATTGCCGGGAAACCTCGTCTTTTCGTATCAGGGCGACGGGGACCTGGCCGCCATCGGCACCGCGGAGAGCTTTCATGCGGCCAACCGGGGCGAGCACATTTCGGTTATTTTCGTGAATAACGGCGTCTACGGCATGACGGGCGGCCAGATGGCGCCAACGACCCTCATCGACCAGGTAACGACCACGTCGCCCAAAGGCAGGACGTCGGAGAGGGAAGGCCATCCCGTGAAGATGTGCGAGGTGCTCGCGGTCCTCCCGGGGACATCCTACCTGGAGAGGGTGGCGGTCAATAAGCCTGCAGCGATCCTCAGGACAAAGAAGGCCATCGCGAAATCCTTCGAGCACCAGTTGAAAAAGACGGGGTTCTCCATGGTGGAGATCCTGTCCCCCTGCCCTACCAATTGGAAGATGAGCACCCTCGACGCGTGCGCGTGGATCGACAACGTGATGTCGGCCCAGTTTCCCCTGGGCATCGTGAAAGAGGCGCCGGGATAACCGAGTGCCGGCGATTATCTCAATAAGCCTCTCGTATCAACCGCCTTCCAAGGAATGCCGCGAGTTGTCGTGAAGGCCGCGATGCCGTCGCCCACGGAGAGGCCTGGAACAAAGATTGGTCACCCCTCTCGGGCAGCGCATTTCGATGCCATTAACGTCTTGACATTATGATATCGAGGTATTAAGATATTGAAACCGGCCTAGCCGAGAACAGACCAGAGAGTCTCTTATTAAAACCATCCCCGATGAGGGGGGTGAGGTGATTTGATGAAAACGGGAAAGGTAGCGACGACTTTAAGGTTGCCCGAAGAAAAACTGCGGTTGATAAGAGCGATCGCCGGGTATGAGAACAGATCTCTCGCTGATATTTATGAGGAGATGACGGTTGAATACATCGAACGTCATAGGGAGACTATGGAGCTTCTTTCTATACCTGGCTTCCTCGAGGAATGCATGGAAGGCATGGAGGAGATAAAAGCAGGTGGTGGAAAAGACCTCTCAGAACTGGACGACTAGGATTTCAACTAAGGCAGGAAATTATTTGAATAAGCTCGGAAAACCAACCAGAGACAGCATCAGAGCGGAACTGACGGCGCTGGCCGGATATAAAAATCCTCTAGAACACCCCAACGCTAAGCCCTTGCTTGGTCCTTTTGAAGGACTGAGCCGGTTACGGGCGGGGGGGTACCGGGTTGTCTTTGGTCTCCTAAAAAAGGAACGGATCATATCCGTCGTTAACATCGCCCCCCGTGGGGACGTCTACAAGTAACATATCTGCGGGTTACGGGATGGAGACCTGCGGAGAGGCTGGGAGGGCGGAAACGGCGCGGGCACATCGCACACACATGGCTTTGAAGCGTGGGTCCTCGGAATTGTGGTTGTACGAAACGTAGTCATACTACTATCATGCCTGTTTCTATGTTTTTGCCAGCATTTATCGGCTGAGGAAGTAAATCCTTATGACGTGATTCCGGTCAAGCCTGAGTTAAAGGAGTTGACCGCCGAACTACAAAAGCTCACCTGTCGGATTCCTGCCGGAGAGCTGGAAAATCGTCTACGACTGGCACTCAAGCTGATAATTGAACAGCATCCGAATCCGGCAGTCAGGGAACTTAACCGGCTCATCGCCGAAAATCGAATTTTACTGCTTTTCAGCTCCGAATACCTGAGCGGTCTTAAAGAGCTAACCGCGGAAACGGTGCCGGCGAATATAAAGAAAGGTGAGGAAAGGGACTACTACCTGGTTTTGACTTTCGATCCCGACCTGCTTCTTTGCCCCGAGAGCGAAAGCGATCTCCGGGAAATCATGATCGCCTTCGACCACGAGATGCTCCATTACGGGCAATGGCTGGCCGCCTGGCCTGACACCGAGGTTTTCCGAATCCGCAGGTACCCGAAAAACGTCAAGATACCGTCCAAGGTATGCCGCCGGTACTGGCAAAACGAGTTCGCCGCCTACCGCCGCACGTGCAGCCTGATCGATGCCTGGGACAACAAAGGCCTGATGCCTACCGACAACTTTTGCCGCTATGATAGCGACCGGGAATTCAGGGAAAAATTGTATCTGCATCTCCTGAAAAGCTCCAATGTGTCGATAGGTTGTAAGGAGGTATGGTGGGAAGACATCGATAAATAAAAACGGTAGCCTTTTCATTTTCTTGACAACTTGTCAAATACTTGGCACATTATTTACAGTTGAGGTGAACTACATGAAGACAGTGGGAGTCGGCGAGTTCAAGGCCCATTTTTCTGATATTTTGGAACAAGTTAAGGGCGGGGAGAAGATTGCGGTTGCGTACGGAAAAAAAAGGAAGAAGGTAGCGATAATCGTGCCCTACGACGAATACAGCCCTAAAGGACAGAGAAGGCTCGGATTGCTTCAAGGCAAGGCCGGATTCGAGATTCTTCCTGGATTTGAAATCGCTGACGACGATCTGCTCGCCTCGTGAACTACTTATTAGATACGCACGTCTTCCTTTGGGCCGTGTTCGAGCCGGACAGGCTAAGTGAAAAGGCCCGCCAGGCGATAGGGGATCCGGACAATACCGTTTATGTAAGCTCCGCAACCTACTGGGAGATATCATTGAAATACGCTCTGGGCAAGCTCGTGCTGACGAATGTGTTGCCCGACGCCCTCCCCGATACCTCCAGACAGATGGATTTCGAGATAATGGATGTAGACGCGGATACGGCGTCGACTTTCTATAGACTGCCGCGGACCAAGCATAAGGACCCTTTTGACCGGCTCGTCGTGTGGCAGGCCATCAAGAAGAACGTCACACTCATCACCAAGGACAAGGGGATCGGCGTCTATCGGAAGCTTGGCCTTAAGACTCTCTGGCGGTGATCTTCGCCGGAACGTGTCGTAACAGCTGCTTATCGTAGTCCATTACCAAGATGATTTCGCCGGACTCTCCCTGGAGCAGATGCACCGCTTTCTTCACTTTGCCTTTTCTTCTCCGGATCTAGTCACGTTTCCCCCTTATTTGAACCCATTTCTCCGGACACTCCCATGGCGAGGCTTTTCGACCTGCTGCTTGCGGCCATAGGAGAAGACAGTCTCAAGGCGACGGCAACCGGCAATCTTCCTCTCAATTTCGTCCGCCAGTATGGAAATCGAAGAATTTTGCTCGACCGGCCCTTTGCCAAGTGGTAGAATAGGTCGAATTAGGACGTGGAGGTATCGGTCGGTATGTGTGAGATTACGACTGAATTTGGGGTCTTATGCAGACAGTGACGTGCTGGTATCACTTTATCGCTTACTTCTTCGGTGGGGCTTTCCTCGCAAACACGATCCCACATCTTATGAACGGCATTTCGGGTAGGCCGTTCCAGAGCCCGTTCGCATCACAACCCGGACAGGGCTTGTCATCGTCGACGGTCAACGTCCTGTGGGGAATGTTCAACCTAGTTGCGGCTTACGTACTGGTGGCCCGCATTGGCCGGTTCGAGTTGCGCAAGACGAGGCACGTTGTTGTTCTGGGGCTCGGGGCACTGCTCATGGCACTTATGCTGGCACGGGGATTTGGAAGGTTCCATGGGGGCAACCTCTGACCTAAAAGCCCCGGAAGACCGACATATCGAATTCCAGCATCGCCGCGTTGCTGTCGCAAGATAGCTCTTCCTCGCGGTAATCCTCGTTTCGGACTATCGAGCCAACTCAACCATTCATAGGTGGAGGCCCCAAATGCCCAGGGTTCACACAGAGTCACGATTACACGTCTCTTGCAAAGGGTGGCCGGGAATTCTTCGAGTCCGGTTTTCATACTTGAATACCTCCGGAGAATCGGTTAGCATATCACGGCCGCTGTCTTCAGTCGCGGCCAAATGGGTCACTTTGAGGGGTATTATCGGATTATGCTGATCAGGACGATCTTTTCAGGGTTTGGGGGCCAGGGGGTCCTCTCCATGGGATATACCATTGCCAATGCGGCAATGATCGAAGGGAAGTACGTCACCTATCTGCCGTCCTACGGCGTCGAGGTGCGGGGCGGGACGGCAAACTGCACGGTCGTCGTATCTGACGAGGAGGTAGCCTCACCCGTCGCCTCGGAGCCGGAATTCGTCGTTGTCATGAACCAGCCCTCCTTTGTGAGGTTTCAGAGCATCCTCCCCGCGGGCGGCCTCATCTGCGTCAATTCCTCGATGGTCGACACCTCGTCGGCAAGGGGGGACATAGAGGTGGTGGAGATCCCCACGAGCGAGCTTGCGGAACAGCTCGGCACGGTGAAGGTGGCCAATATGGTGATGCTGGGGGCATTGATCAAGGTGAGCAGTATCGTCTCCTTCGAGCTCCTCCTCAAGAACCTGTCCGAAGTCCTGGGAGAGGGAAAATCGCGGTTGACCAAGCTGAACAGAAGCGCCCTGGAGCGGGGCTTCAATTATGTAGGGGAATAGATCGGAGGGGGCCAGGTACAAAATGGTCATTACACAGATTTCCATCATATTAGACAACGTGCCCGGGGCGCTGTCACACGTCAGCGAGATACTCGGGAGAGAGGGCGTCAACATCCGCGCCGTCTCGGTCGCCGATACGTCCGACCTGAGCACGGTCCGCTTTGTCGTGGACGATCCGGTAAAGGCGTTAAACATCCTCAAGGGTCGCGGCTTCAGGACAAAGGAAACGGACGTCCTCGCCGTGGAGACACCCGATCATCCGGGGGGCATGAACGCCGTCCTTCGTCCGCTGAAAGAGGCGGGCATCAACGTCCATTATCTTTACCCTCACCTCGGCAGGGTGGGCGGACAGGCAATTGTCATCCTCGGCGTGGACAGGACCGAGGACGCCCAAGAGGTGCTGCTCCGGAACTGGGTCCAGACCCTGGGTAAAGAGGTCTACAGCGTCTGATGCCGGGCCGCTTATGGGCGTCCCGTCTTTGATGCGACCGTCAAAACCCTGTTAGAGATATGTATCGATGAAGAGAGCGCCCTTCCCTTCGGGAGGGGGCGCAGTCATGCTGCGCCGGTACGCTGCGATCGCCGTGGCCCTGAGGGGATCGTTCGGGCCGTCGGGCTTCAGGACTTGAGTGACTCGCGGAAGCCCGTCGATGACCGTCATCGCCGCCGCTACCTCGATTACCTCGGGCCTTGTCCATGGGGCGGGGGCGAAGCGAAGGCCCCTGGGAGAGGAACGCCTTTCCCCACGAACAACGATGCTGGTTGTACCTGCCGCCAACGCCTTCACGAAAGACACCCCTTACAGCTTTCTTGGGCTGTCTGGCGGCTCCGGCGATCTCGCAACAACAGGCAGTGCCTGTGATGAGAGACCCGGCGCTTTCCGTCCCACCCTTTCGGATAGTTTGGCCTTTTTCAGCAGCTAAGTATGTTATACACTGTAATATATCTTTTGTCAAGACAAATATCGTTCCTCTGTTCACGTGTTGATCCGTAGGATCGGTCCGATCGGACGGATCGGTCTTCCACGCTAAATTATTTGATCTTTGTGCGATTCTGTGCCATCATAATACCCGAAGTTTCGGACGTTTTGACCCGGCGGCGCGATGCGTGAAACGACGTTGCGGCCTTTTTCCGGCATGGTCCGAATTTTCCATTTTTGCGTGAGGAGGTATTTTCGGTATGGCAAAGGGAACTGTCAAGTGGTTCAATGCATCTAAGGGTTTTGGATTCATTGAGAAAGAGGAAGGGGGGGATGTCTTTGTTCATTATAGTGCAATCCAGGACGAAGGGTTCAAATCCCTGTCTGAGGGTCAGGCAGTCAGTTTTGACGTAGTGGAGAGCCCCAAAGGTCCGAAAGCTGCAAACGTCACCAAGCTCTAGAGAGAAAGGGCAGGTCCTCGCGGCCTGCCCTTTCACATATCCCCACGTCGTTCTATCGGATACTGCTCGCTTCCCCTCCCTTCGGCGGCACAGCTAGGCTAGAGACCTTCCTTTCTCATCTCTTCGAGCAGCGATTTCTGCCTGTCCGTGAGCTTGCGCGGCACCTCCATGGCCACTTCGACATACTCATCGCCGCTGGCCTGCTTGCCCATGTGCGGCACGCCGAGACCCTTGAGACGCACCTTGGAATTGCTGCGCATACCGGCGGGGATTTTGATCTGCTTCGGCCCTTCCATGGTAGGCACCTCCACGGTCCCCCCGAGAAAGACATCGGTCATCTTCACCTCTGCTTTCACATAGAGGTCGTTCCCCGCCCTCTTGAATACAGGATGTTCCGCGACCTTTACGGTGACGTACAGGTCGCCGCTCCTGCCCGTGTAGGGGTCCCTGCTCCCTTTGCCGTGAAGTCTCAATTTCTGGCCGGTATCGATGCCTTTCGGGATCTTTACCTTGATATCTTCCGAACCACGCTCGCTGGTGAAGGAAAGGAGTTTTTCGGCCCCCCTCATGGCATCCATGAACGGAATTTCCAGCTCGTAATTCAGGTCAAGCTCGCCGGCTGCCGCCCGTTCCCTGGTGACGTAATCGCCATAGTCGAATACGCGCCTGCCCGCCCTCCCCGTTTCTCTTCCGGCGCCCGCCCCCGCGGGCTGTCTGCCGAAGATCATGCTGAAAATGTCGCCTGTTCCAAAACCGAGGTCCTTATAGAGATCGCCTATGTTGAAACCCCGGTAAATGTCCTCCTGCGTGTATTTCTGCTGGAATCCGCCCATGCCGTAGGTATCGTATTCCTTCCGCTTGTCCTTGTCGCTCAGGACGGCGTAGGCCTCGTTTATTTCCTTGAACTGCTCTTCCGCCTGCTTGTTCCCCGGGTTCCTGTCCGGGTGATACTTGAGGGCCAGCTTACGGTAGGCTTTTTTCACGTCGTCTTCCGATGCTGTTTTCTGTACACCGAGGATTTCGTAATAGTCTTTCTTGGCCATGATCACCACCTGTCCTGTCGATGTCCGGGGTTGTCTCCCGGTATCACAATTTTGCTGTTAATATAAGCCTGATGCCCTCTTTTAGCCATGCCGCCGTCGCCTGTGACGCACTCGCGGTTGCAGGGCCGTTCCCGAAGGAACGCTTCGCCCCTGCCGAAGGCCGATAACAAAATATAGCCCAAAGTCTTTACAAATCACACTGAAAAAAATAAACTTTATTGCATGCCCATCTACGAATACTATTGTGATGCTTGTAAGAAGAGATCGTCCTTTCTGCTCCTCCGGGCGAATGAGGCAATCGAGCCTTATTGCACGCACTGCAAATCACCGGCGGTAAGAAGAGTGCTCTCCCGGGTTGCCGTCATCAGGAGCGAGGAGCGGAGGATGGAGAGTCTTCTCGACCCTTCCAGGCTTGGCGGTCTCGACGAGAACGACCCGCGGTCCATGGAAAAGCTGATGAAGAGAATGGGCAGCGAGCTCGGTGACGAGCTGGGCGAGGGATTCGAAGGGGAGATGGAAGAGGCCCTCGCGGGCGGCGAGACTAGTCCCGAAGCAGATCTGTAAGCGGCCCTTTGCCCTCCCTCAGCACCTGCACCTTGTCGTCGACGAGGCTTATGACGGTCGACGGTTCGCCCGTGATGAGCCCGCCGTCGATCACAAGGGATATTTGGTTCTTGAAATACCGGTCGATCTCCCTGGGATCGCATATGTATTCCTGCCCGCCTGATTTCACCGTGGTATTGATTATAGGTCTTCCCAGCAAATTAACGAGCGCCCGCGGCACCTCGTGGTCGGGCATCCTGACCCCCAGCTCCTTCTTCTGCGTCATAAGGAGCCTCGGCACTATCCTTTTTGCCATCAGGATGAACGTATAGGCCCCCGGCAGCGTGCGCTTCAGGATATGGAAGGCGAAATCGGTAAGGACGGCGTAGTCGCTTACGTCCTTGATGTCTTTGAAAATGATGCTCAGCGGCCTTTTTTCGCTGAGCCCCCGCATGGCATGGAGGGTCTTTATGGCCTTGATGTTGAACAGGTCGCATCCCAGACCGTAAAAGGTGTCCGTCGGGTAGCTGATGATAGCGCCGTTTTCCAGGCTCTCCTTGATCAAAGCGGTTGTCTTCTTTTTCGGCCTTGCCGGGTTCCATTCGACGATCATCGCTTCCTCCCCGCATACCGCGCCAGCGCGCGCTGCTTCCCTTTATCTGCGAAAATACCCTCTTCATAAAATAAGAGGTCCAGATCGCGGAAATGGCCCGGCAATTCGCCGTCGTCCAGCAGGTAGTCGGGGTTTCTGGGCCTGTCGATCAAGTTTTGGCGCTTCAAAAACGTCTCGTAAAGGAGCAGGCCGCCGGGCATGAGGAGCCTGGTCAGGTCGCCCATGATTTCCCTCTCCAGGAAGTAGAAGACGAGCACACATCCTGCGGCGGCAGGCTTAAAGGGCAGAAAGCGCGCATCGCCCTGAACCATGGGAAGCACCGTCTGCCCCTGCCGGGCGGCCTCACCGGCGAGCTTGATGGCCTCACCGGACCTTTCGAGGCCGCAGACGGGAAACCCTTTCCCGGCCAGGAAAAGGAGGTCCCGGCCCTGACCCATGGCAATGTCGATTACCGGCTTGCCTCGTGGTATCATAGGGAAAAGCCGCGTAAGCAGGCCGTGTTCCCGGTGCTGCCCGGCGTAGAAGCCCTCCCGGTGTCGTTTGTCCCAATCAATCGCCAAAAAGTCGCCTCCCGTTGCCCCACAGGAACTTCTCCCTCACCTCGTCTTCGAGCCCGTCCAGCCGGGGCAGGTAGCGACTCAGGGTAAGCAGGGGGTAATCGGAGCCAAAGAGCACCTTGTCCGGCAGGAAGGCCGCGGCAAACCGGTACAGATCGTCGGAGTAGAGGAAAGGGGAGGCGGCGAGGTCGTAATAGACCAGGGAAAAGGCCTTCCGTATCTCCGGCATCAGCTCATAGAAGCAGATACCTCCTCCCAGGTGGGCCAGTATGATCTTCAGGGCCGGGTGCGCTTCCACAAAAAGGGCGACCTCATTGAAGTCGGCCCCTGTCTTGCCCGGATAACGATGCCCTAGGGGCTCGTTCAGGTGCATCAGAAGCACCATGCCCGTCTGTTCCATGTAGCCAAGCAGGGCGTCGATGCCCTTGCGCTCCCGGCTGCCGAAGGGGCGGTCGTACCAGGCTAACTCCCCCACGCCCCGGGCGCCCAGCGCGAAACAGCGCCGGGCCTCGGCCAGGGCTTTCTCTTCATCGTCCCTGTCCACGAGGATAAAGGGTATGATCCTCCCGTCTCTCCGCGCCACATCGAGCACGTAATCGTTGGCGAGGCGAAGAAGCCCGGCGTCTCTGAAGGGAAAGCAGCCGGTGACCACCCGGTCCACGCCCTCCCGCTCCATATAGGCGGCGAGGGCGTCGCCGTCGGCCATCCGGGAGCGGATGTCGCCGTAGATGGCGGCAAATCCCTTATCGTCGTCCGCTATCTTCTCCCTCCGCCGAATCAGCTCGGGCGGGAATATGTGGGTGTGCCCGTCCATCACCTGCATACCTGCTATTATAAAGCTTCCATGCCTGAAATAATAGATTTTTCCCCGGCAACGTGCTATAAGGACAGCATGGGCATACGCATCGTCTTCTTCGACTGCGACGGAACGCTCACTACCGTGAAGAGCAGTTGGCAGCACATCCACGAAAGACTCGGCATCTGGGACCGTAAGGCGGACGAATTTCAGCGGCTTTTTCGCGCCGGAGAGATCGATTATCTAGAGTTTTGCAGGCGGGATGCGTCGCTCTGGAAGGGCATGACCGAAAAGCGCGTCCTTGAGATAGTAGGAGAAATCCCTTACCACGAGGGGGTGAGAGAGACGATACAGAGGCTCAGGGGCGAGGGCGTGCTCACGGTCCTGCTGTCGACGGGTCTCTCCTTTCTTGTGGAGAGGGTCAAAAGAGAGCTGGCCATGACCCTTGCCGTCGCCAACGAGCTGATCGTGGAAAATGGCATGCTTACGGGCGAGGTCAGGATAAATGTGGTGCACGAGAAGGGCGGACTCCGCCACAAAGGCTACTGGGTAAAGAAGATTTTGAGCGAGAGGGGTTTGAAAAAAGAAGAGTCGGCGGCAGTGGGCGATGGCGAGGGCGACCTGGGTATGTTCGAGGAGGCAGGCGTGGCCATCGGGTATCACCCGAGCGAGAAAGTCCTTCCCTTTATCGATCATGCCCTGTACAACGGCTCTTTCGGAGAGGTTTTCGAGGTGCTGCGAGCGCATAGGTGAGACCGGCCCGGCGGAAGTGGATACCCGAAGACAGACGGTTTTTCGTGAGTCTCGCGATAAGCTTGTCCCTCCTTGCCGCCTCCGGCTGTGCCCAAAAAACGATAAGGACTTACGATTCAGCCCCTGCCCCGAGGATGTCCGGCGACGTTGTCCGGTATGCGGTGACCCTCCTCGGCAAACCGTACAAAAATGCGGCCAAAGGGCCTGATGCCTTTGATTGCAGCGGTCTTGTCTATTATGTGTACGGACAGTTCGGCATGGCCGTGCCCGTTTCAACGGAGGGGCTGAATAGAATGGGGTACGAGATCGGGCGAAGCGACGTCGCCTCGGGCGATCTGGTCGTTTTCCGCATAAGGGGCGACTATCACGTGGGGATCATGATCAACCGGCAGGAGTTTATCCATGCCTCGAAATCAAGGGGCGTTACAATAGACAGCATCGATGGCGTCTACTGGAAGCGCACGTTCTCGCACTTCAGGCGCATTCTCTGACGCAGTAGCTTCACGCGGTTCCCTGCCCTTTAGCCTGTGTGGCGACTTATTTCTTCGCTGAAGCCTTTTTGATATAATCCCGGAGGCCCATCTCCTTGTAGTGCCCTCCCTTCACATAGTCAAGGATGAGCTTGTAGTCCCCCGGCTCGATATCTCCGGGTATCAGACCCAGGCTGTTCCCCGAAGGGTCGAGGAACAAGGAGGACGGAGTGCCGGTCACGCGATAGAGCCTGCCGAGATCCTGGGACTTATCCACGTCTACGCGCAGAAAAACGAAGTCCTTCTTGAGTGTAGCCGCGATCTCTTTCTCGGCCAGCGTCTTCGCGTCCATAAGGGTGCAGTAGTAGCAGGATTTGCTGAAGAAGTACAGGAGGAGCGGCTTATTCTCCCTTTTCGCCGTCTTTAGCGCGCTGTTGTAATCCTGTGAGAAGGCGGCTGAAGCGAAAAGGACAAAAGCGATTGCAAGGACAAAGGCGATCTTTTTCATGGTGAGCTATTATAGTACCAAAGGAGGAGGATTTTCAAGCGGCCGGGCTATTTTCGCGCCTGGCTTTGTCATCGTGTCCGGCCCGCATCCTCATGTACGAATGTACACTCCGGTGCGCGCCGAACGCGATTTCGCGCCATCCATCGAAAATAGCTCCGGCCGAAGCGCCCTGGAGGTTGATCGGTCGGATCAGCGGCACGGGCCGAAGCACACGGGTAACAACGCTATCCGGCCGTCTCTATCTTTGCATCCACAACCATGCAGCCCCTCCCCTTCTCCCCCACGATCACCGGGTTTATATCGATGGTGCGGATAGAGGCATTGCCGCTGAGCAGGCGCGAGACAGCGACGAGTATGCCGGCTAGGCCATCCGTGTCCGCCGGGGGGTTGCCCCTGAAGCCCCGCAGGATCGCTGCGCCCTTGACCTCCGCGATCATGCCTCGGGCGGTCTTCTCGTCGATGGGCGCCACCCGGATCGACGTGTCCGCGAGCAGCTCCACGAAGACGCCGCCGAGACCGAAGAATATGACCGGTCCGAATTCCCTGTCCTGCCTTCCCCCCACGATCACCTCGTAGCCGGGCTGTGCCATCTTCTGGACGAGATAGCGCTCCCCCTCCATGCGGCCTATTGCCTGTCTCACTGCCCCGGCGTCCTTGAGATCGAGGGCTACCGCCCCTTTCTCCGTCTTGTGGAGCAGGTTCGGCGAGGCGATCTTCACCGCCACGGGGTAGCCGAGCCTTTCCGCCTCGGCCACGGCCTCCTCTGCCGAAGCCGCAAGGGCGTAGGCTGCCACGGGCAGACCGTGGCCCCGAAGGAGCGCGAAGGTCGCGCCGGGGTCCATGATAACGGAGGCGCCGGGGGAGCCGCTCTTCTGCGTCCCGCCAGCGGTCCAGGGACCGGTGAGGCCCTTTTCCACCTGGTGCCGGGAGTGCGCAAGGGACAATGAGAGGGCGTAAAGCGCGTCATCCACATCGCTGAAAATAGGGATATCCGCGGCCTCCTTCTGGGCGAGCCACCGGTCCCTGCTCGTCACCATGCAGAGCACCACCGGTTTTCCGTAAAGGGGCGACAGACGCGCCGCCTCCCTGATGAGCCTCTCGATCTGCACGTTCTCGCTCTCGGCACTGTGGGCGCTGACGAAAACCACGCCGTCTATGCCCTCTTCCTGCAGCATCTGCTCCATGATCTCCGGGTAGGTGCTCATATCGTAGATGTCGCCTACGTCGAGGGGGTTGGTCAACCCGATGATGTCTCTCTTGTGCTCGCGGATCTTGTCCTTCAGCGCCTCCGGAAATCGCGCCAGCGTGAACCCGTACCGCTCCACGCTGTCGGCAGACAACACGCCGTGGCCGCCCGAGCGCGTCATGACGGCAAGGCTCGGCCCCGCAAGCCGCGGCAAGGAGAATATCTTCAGGCCGTCTATCATCTCCCTCAAAGTGCGGACACGCAGGACGCCTGCCTGTGCCATCGCCGCATCGGCCGTCCGGTCGTCGCCCGCCAGCGCGGTCGTGTGGAAGTGCGCGATCTCCCGGCTTTCCCGGCCCCTGTTCCCCTTGACAAGCACGATCGGCTTGCCCGTGGCCTGCGCAAGCTCCATCAACCGCCTGCCGTCCGAAAAACTTTCCAGGTACATGCCTATGACCCGCGTGCCCGTATCACCAATCAGATACTCCAGGAAGTCGTTCTCGTTCAGGTTCAGCTTGTTGCCTATGCTCGCGAGCTTGTTCAGCCCGACCCGCTCCACGGAGCAGAGCATGCACGTGTCGTAGTATATCCCGCCGCTCTGGCCGATGAACGAAGCCCCGCCGGTCTTCACGGAGCCCGGGTCCAAGGCGAAGAAGGGCAAAACGACGCCGTTCTCCATGTTCATGATCCCGAAGCAATTAGGCCCCTGGAGCCTGATGCCCCATTTCGAGGCGATGGACAGGATCTCGTTTTCAAGTCCTCTTTTGTCCTCACTCAGCTCGGTGAATCCGGCAGACTCGATGATGACGCGACGGGTCCCCTTCCTCCCGCAGGCATCGAGTATGGCCGGTATCTGCGAGGCGGCCACGAGCAGGACCGCGAGCTCGGGAACCCCTTCCACCTGGCTGAGGTCGGTGAAAATGCGCTTTCCAAAGATCTCGCCCGGCCGGCTCCCCATAGGGAAAACGTCGCCGCGAAAGCCGAAGAGGAAGAGATTGCCGACTATACTTTTTGCGAGGTTGGAGGACCGGTCCGATACGCCGAAGACCGCGATACTTTCAGGATAGAAAAAATGGCGCATGAAACTCCTTCCGATCCTCCGGCATGGCCGTGCGGCCCCCCGCCATGCCTCATGGTCGCGCCTCATCTTACCTAAAGGGACGACAACGTGTCAACACGATCTTTTCATCAGGGAAAGGGAAGTGGGAGAGGACTGGGGCGAGGGGTGGATGCACACGTATCCCTCCGAGACAGTGTATGTCTCGAAGGGTAGCCCGAGACTTATGCCAGGCTTCGTTCCAGGTTAATGGTCTTGGAAGGGCTGAATTGGTTCGCGGTGAAGAAATGCATCAGTTTGCCGTCATCCCCGTCGACAAGGGTGCTCACTTTTTGAACACCCAGTGTTCTCAAGTGATCCATGAATTCATTAATCAACTGCTTGCCGACACCCTTATGCTGGCAATCGGGATCGACGCCGATGGTATGCAGGGTCGCCTTTTCCTCGGAAATACCATATTCTCCTATATAGAGTTCCCCCATGACAAACCCTACCACCGTTCCGTCTTCTTCCTCCGCCACAAGGGATGTGGGCAAATGATCCGGGGATTGCACGAGCGTTTCAAACTTCAGCCTATAGTAGTCCGGCCGGGAAGCCTTGAAGACCTTCTCGTCCACTCGGACCACGGAGCCAAAATCGTCCACCTGCATGAGTCTGATCTTTACGGTACTGCTGTTCATGAGGCTCCTCCCTCTTTAGGGGTCACACTTTGAGACCCGATAAGGTAAGTCGAATAGATACCCCCGCGCCTTATGCCGCTCCAAAATATCCATTTCAACACCTGTATTGATTATAATCCTTTCTTCCTCGCCGCGCCAAAGCGGGACGGACATGAGTAAAGACAAATTGTCGCGTGAATATATCGGGCAAACGCAGCGTGTGGAGAATATAATTCTAGCGGTCATCACGGGGGCCGGACAGGAAAAAAGACGGAGCACAAGAACCCGGCGTGACAAACCGACTCGTGCCGGAGAGGCGACCGAAGAGCGCATAATAGGCACCACTACAAAAGGAGGAGGAAGAATGGCCAGAGACTACCGCATGTATATTAATGGTGAATGGGTCGCCGCTTCGGACGGCGCGGTCTACGACGATCTCAACCCCTACGCGGGCGACATCTTCGCGCGCGTCCCCGCGGGAAAACGGGCCGACGCAAAGCGTGCCGTCGAGGCCGCCGCCGCTGCCTTTCCCGCCTGGTCGCGGACGCTTCCGGTCGAGCGCCAGGCGTTGTTCCTGAAGGCAGCCGATATTCTCGAAAAGAAGCAGGAGCAGATAGTAACGATCCTTGCCGAGGAAACGGGGTGCACCTTCGGCTTTGCCATGTTTCAGTCGATGTTCACGCCCGGTCTCCTTAGGGAAGCGGCTGCGCAGGTGCACGGCGCCACCGGGGAAATCATCCCTGCGGACCTGCCCGGGGCGTTCTATATGGCCATACGCCAGCCCGTAGGAGTGGTGGCGGGCATAGGACCGTGGAATGCGCCGCTGATCCTGTCGCTGCGTTCGATCTGCCTGCCCATTGCCTATGGAAATACGGCGGTCCTCAAACCTTCGACCGAGTCGGCCGCGGCCGGCGGCGTGGTCCTCGCAGAGGTCTTCCACGAGGCGGGTTTTCCCAAAGGCGTCTTCAACCTCGTCACCAACGGACCGGGAGGCAGCGCCGAGATCGGCGACGAGTTCATCGAGAATCCGAAGGTACGCCGCATAAGCTTAACCGGTTCCACTGCCGTCGGGCGCCAGTTGGCTGAAAAAGCGGGGCGGTACCTGAAGCGGGTGGCCCTGGAACTGGGCGGGCAGAACCCCATGATCGTTCTGAGTGACGCCAACATCGATGACGCCGTGAACGCGGCCGCCTTCGGCGCCTTCCTCCATCAGGGCCAGATATGTATGTCGACCAGGCGCATCATAATCGAGAAGCCCGTGGCAAAGGAGTTCACGGATAAATTCGTCAAGAAGGTATCAACCTTCAAAGTCGGCAACCCCAAAGAGCCCGATACGATTGTCGGTCCCCTTATCAACAAGGTCCAGTTCGATCAGGTCAAGACCAGCGTGGAGAAGGCAGTCAGCGAGGGGGCGAGGATCCTGTGCGGCGGCACGTCCGATGGGTTATGCTATCGCCCCACCGTGGTAACCAACGTAAAGCCGGGCACCGCCTTTTCCTGCGAAGAGACCTTCGGGCCTGTCGTGTCGATAATTGAGGTCGAAAACGCGGAAGAGGCCGTCGCTGTGGCAAACAGTACCGCCTACGGGCTTTCGGCGAGCGTCTTTACCAATGATTTTATGAAGGGACTGGATCTGGCCGAGCGCATAGAATCAGGCATGGTCCACATCAATGACCAAACCGTGCACGACGAGCCGCAGGTCCCCTTTGGCGGCATAAAGGATAGCGGCTGGGGCCGGTTCGGGGGCCGGGCGGCGCTGGAAGAATTTACGGAGCTGCGCTGGATCAGCGTGCAGCGCACCCCCCGGCAGTTTCCTTTCTGATGGGCGGCCGGTAACGAACGACCTGTCATCCCTCACACAGGGGCCTATGAACCTCTCGCGGGCCCCTGTGTGACGGTGAAGAGGCAGTAAGGGCACCGGCCTTCATCTCGTCGCCGCCCACTGGTGAAGAAACGGACAGGGGCGCAAGCAGGGCGGCATCACCGTTTGGGCCCCGGTTTTACGGGTAACGGCGGCATTGCCCGTAGTGCCAGGCAATCGTATACCACGCGATCGGCCTGGTAGACGATCGTATCGCGCTTCACCACGCGCCACCCTCCGTTTTCGAAGACCCCTTTCGACGCAAGCGCATCCATGAGTCCCGTCGCTGAATCGAGCAATTCGACTAGAGCGGGGTTCTGGGCAAGCACCACGTATTTCAACCCCGGGGCGCTCACCAGGGTAACCGGCTCGATCAGGAGATTCGACAAATCCTGCGCCGGGACTTCCTCGACGTCCGCCCTGGCCTGGAGCTGTATCATCCGCGCCCGCGTGTCGGGACCTACCGTCTCTTTCGTGGAGTCTGATCAAATCGAGCAGGTCGTCCCGAACCTCGTTCAGCTCCTTTGCGGAGCGCCAGTCCGCTTTCTCGCCGTAAGCGTGAAGGGCCTTGGCAAGGATGGAGATCTCCCTCAGGTAGTGATTGCGCTGGTTGGCGGGCACGAAATACATGGCGACGATCGAGACGGGAATTCCGTCGGGCGCCCCGTAATCGATGCCTGTCGGACTCCATCCCACCACGCACATGAGGTCCTCGTCAAAAGAGACCCGCGCATGGGGACATGCCCAGCCTTTACCGAGGGCCGTGCTGACGCTGCTCTCCCTTGCCATTACCAGCCCCACCACGTCGGTGCCCGCGGGCACCGATGGGATCGCCTCGAGAATGTGTGCCAGAAACTGCAGGGCGTCATACTTGTCGTTATCGGGCAGCTCGATCAATCTCCCCTCTTGCAGGGCGTCGAGAAGGGTATCCATAATCAATCATCTCCATAGTGTGTGAAGAACCACGTCTTCACGGCGTGCGTGAGAAGGGCATAGGAAAAAAGAAACGCGGCAATCCATGCCCAGTAGACGGGAGGCAGGGGAACCATGCCGAGGGCGGCCGCGAAGGATGAATACGGCAGCCAGGCGCCGATGGCCATGATGGTAAGGGTGGTGAGCGTCATAGGGAGAGACGCCCTGCTTTGAATAAAGGGTATCCGCCGGGTCCTGATAATGTGGACTATGAGAGTTTGGGTGAGGAGGGACTCCACGAACCACCCGGTCTGAAAAAGCCTTGCAAGGGCCTCGTGCTGATGGGGTTGTAATGCCGGATCGACGTAAGCGCTACACCTGAAGAAAAACCACATCAAGGCGAAAGTGGCATAGTCAAAGACGGAGCTCACCGGCCCGATAAACACCATAAAGCGCTTGATATTGGCGATGTTCCATTTCAGGGGTCCGGCGATCTGCTCTCGATCCACATTGTCCATGGGGATGCCTGTCTGGGAAAAATCGTAAAGGAGGTTATTGACGAGCACCTGCACCGGCAGCATGGGCAGGAAGGGCAGCAGGTAGCTTGCGCCGATGACGCTGAACATGTTTCCGAAATTGGAGCTTGCCCCCATGCGTATATATTTGACGATGTTCGCGAAGACCCTCCGTCCTTCGATGATCCCCTCGTGAAGGACAAGCAGGCTCTTCTCCAGGAGCACGATGTCCGCGGCCTCTTTCGCCACGTCAACGCCCGAGTCTACCGAGATGCCGACGTCGGCCGCTTTGAGGGCGGGCGCATCGTTGATGCCGTCTCCCATAAAACCGACCACGTGGCCGTTCGATCGCAGGTTGCGGACAATCTCTTCCTTCTGCGACGGTGAAAGTTTTACGAAGATGTCCGCCTCCCGCACAGTTTTTGAGAAGGACTCGGGGGAGAGCCCGGACAGCTCCGACCCGGTAACAATCCTTTCTCTTGAGAGACCCACATCCCGACAGACTTTTTGAGTGACCAGGTGGTTATCCCCTGTCAGGACTTTGACCCGCACGCCTGCCTCATTCAACAAATCGAGGGCCTGCGCCGCCGAGACCTTCGGCGGATCGAAAAATGCGATATAACCGAGCAGGATGAGCTGGCATTCGTCTGCCGTGGTAAAGGCGCGTTTGTCGCGGGGAAACTCACGGTAGGCTATGCCCAGCACCCGGAAGCCGTCTCTGTTGAAACCCTCGACCTCTTCGAACAGGTCCGCCCTGATCATGGGGATGAGCGGGTAGACTTCATCGCCGATTTGATAGTGCGTGCAGCAGGCGTAGATCTCCTCCACGGCCCCTTTGCAGATAAGCACGTTGTCGCCCTCGTAGTCGACCACAACCGACATCCGGCGGCGCTGAAAATCGAAGGGCAGCTCATCGACGAGGGTGCAATCCCGCTCGACGTCCAGATCGACGTGCTTGAGGACTGCCCGGTCGATCAGGTTGCGCAGGCCCGTCTGGTAATAGCTGTTCAGGTATGCGTAAGTGAGCGCATCGGTGCTCGGGTGACCGATAATGTCGACGCTGCGCTCCAGCACTACCTTATCCTCGGTAAGGGTGCCAGTCTTGTCGGTACAGAGGATGTCGATGGCGCCCAGGTTCTGAATCGAGGGAAGCCGCTTGACTATGACCTTTTTCTTGGCCATCGCGAGCGCACCCTTCGCCAGGTTCACGGTAACGATCATGGGCAGCATCTCCGGGGTGAGCCCGACGGCCACCGACAGGCCGAAGAGGAGTGCCTCCACCCAGTCGCCCTTGGTCATCCCCACGATGAAAAAGACCGCGCATACCATGACCACCATGAACCGGATCATGAGCCAGGTGAAGGAGCGTATGCCCCTATCGAAGCTCGTTTCTTCCCTGCCCCCGGCGAGCCGCTCGGAAATGGACCCGAAGATAGTGCGCCTTCCCGTGTTTACCACCAGGCCCCGAGCCGAGCCGCTCGTCACCGTGCTGCCGAGAAAACAGGCGTTTATCAGCTCCAGGGCGGGCTTGTCCGTTGCCTTGTCCGCCTCGGCCGTTTTTTCAACAGCCATGGACTCCCCGGAGAGGGCGGACTGGCTGACAAAGAAATCCTTCGCCGAGAGGAGGCGCAGATCGGCGGGGATGAGTGATCCGGCCTGCAGGAGCACCACGTCACCCGGGACGACTTCCGATATCTTGATCTCGACTTCCTTACCGTCCCTCAAGGCAACCGTCCGTGACTGCACCCGCTTTCCGAGGGTCTCGACGGCCCGGTTCGACCGGCTGTCCAGAACATAGGAAAGGCCGACGCTCAGAAGGACCATCGCACTGACGATAAATGTCGACTTTATCTCTCCGATCACACCGGAAAGCACCGCGATTACCAGCAACTGAATGACCAAGGGGCTCTTGCAGCGGTGGAGGACGTCGGCCCAGAAGCCAAGCCGTTTCGCATGGGACATTTCGTTTGGACCGTACTCGTCCAGACGCTGTTCGACCTCAACGCTTCCAAGGCCCTGAGCGGTCGTTCGGAGCATCTCCATGGCTTCTGCCACGGGAAGCATGCAAAGATCGATAAGGCGGCGCTCGTCTTCCGTGGCGTCCCGATGAATATTGCCCTTGGGGGAATCGGAGACCGATTTTGTTACGTGATTGCCCATGTCGAAGCTTCCTGTTCCGCTCAACCGAGTATTGACTTGCCTGTTTACTAGCTATTTACTTGTTGCAGAAGCGAAGGAGGGAAATGTCTCCCCTCAGGAACCGCTTACGGCTCAAGAGGAGATAGAGGAAAAGCTCAGGAAACTATTCCTCGCGGGCCTTGAGCAGGAGCGGTTTCGCTCCCATCACATAAGTGCTGACCGCCAGGGTCGTCTTCCATTCGGAAACTACTCCTTAATAAGAATAACCTTCGTTCGAAACTTTAAGCCTGTGCTCCCATTTTGTCAACAGTAAATTGACAGGGAACGCCCCGGCGCTTTACCGTTTGGTCTTTCCGGCCGTCAACCATCTGATCCCGAAGAATATCGTCGCGATAATGGAGAGGGTGTAGACAATATCGATGTGAAACACCCAGCGAAGCACTGCGTTCATTTCCCCCGGTCGTGAAAAGAATCGCTGCCCGGCGAGACGGGCCATAAAAACGTCCGTAGGGATTTTTGTCCAGGCGCCTGCCCTTATCCAAAGATAGACCTGGTAGGCAAGGATAACCATGTAGGCCGCGCTGAACAACACGTAAAGGACGTGGGAACCCCTGTTCAGAACTGTTCCCACAACCGACAGCGCCACTTTATCATCGGTGATCCTTTCGGACACGGCAAAAGCTCCTTTCACGTCATCCCGGGCAGTTGCGTCCGCCCCGCTCCCCGGCCCAAAAAAAGCCACCCTTCGTCGGGCGGCTTGGCTGTCTGCTGGGGAAGATTCACATAAAACCATCCGAGACCTATCGGTCTCCGCCCCACCCTCGCGAACGGTTTAGCCTTTCCCGATCGGGCCGTCATCTTATACCGATCATTCGCCCCGGTGTCAAGAAAAAAACATTCCGGGCCCCGGCGCGAATCGAATTCCCCCATCCAAAAAAATTCTTTAATCCGACAGTTCGACGTGAGAAGCCGTCGACTTTTTCCAAATTCCGCAGATGCCGTCGAGAAGAAGATCGAACATCATCTGCGATAATTGCTTGGGATTCAGCGGGCTGTGCGGGTTATACCAGGCGTAGATCGAGTTGCACATACCCAGGAGAATAAAGGTGATGGCCGTCACCTCGTTCTTTCCGGCCGAAGGGCCCAGGTATTCGGAGAGCGCATCCGCTGTAATGCGGAAATAGTGCCTCTGCTTCACGGCTATCTGTTTAAAAGACTTCGGCGGAAGGTTGTGCACCGCGTTGATCAGGGTTTTTGCCTCAGCGACATGCCTGGGATAGAGCTCGACATGACGCATGATGATCCTCTTCACTTTTTCCAGTCCGTCATCCATATTGCCGAGTTCTTCCGTCAGGTCTCTCAGCACGGTCTCCATAAAATTGTCCACGATAAAATAGAGTACTTCCGTCTTGCTTGGGAAGTAATGGTATATGCCGCCCTTGCTCAGTTTCGCAGCCGCGGCAATATCCTCCATGCTCGTTTCCGCGTATCCCCTTTTGCTGAAGAAATCCGCGGCAATCTTCGCGATGGCGGTCCGCTTCCTGTTGACGGCTCTTTTATCGTCGGTCATGACGTCCTAATTATAGCACAACATCGAAAAAATTAGGAGCAATTGTATCCTATACCAGGGCCGGGGCGCACGCATTTGGAAACGGTCCGCCCGCCGGACCAGACGCCGCCCGTTCCCGAGGGCGTTCCAAAAATGCGTGCGCCCTGCATCCTATACGTGGTCTTTCCACATGCCGAATTTCTCCCTCAGTATCCTGTGCAGGATCTTGCCGGCACCCGAGCGCGGCATCTCCTCGTCCTTGATGAAGACGACGTTCTTGGGCACCTTGAAGCCCGCGATCTTGCCCTTGCAAAAGCCCGTGATCTCCTCAGACGTCGCTGTCTGTCCCTCGTGGAGCACGACGACCGCCATCACCTGCTCGCCCCACTTCTCATGGGGCACACCGATGACCGCCACGTCCTTAACCTTCGGGTTGCCTCCCACGCAGTTCTCCACTTCCGTAGGGAATATGTTTTCTCCGCCGGAGATGATCATGTTCGCCTTTCTGTCGACCAGGTAGATGTAGCCCTCTTCGTCCCTCATCCCCATATCGCCCGCGCTGAAGTACTCGCCCTTCATGGCAGCCGCGGTCTTTTCCGGCTCCTTCCAGTAGCCTTCCAAAAGCATGGGGCTTCGGGAATAAAGCTCCCCGACCTTGTTCGGCCCGGTGATGAGGTTGCCGTCATCGTCGTAGAATCTAATCGTGTCGGAGCCGATCACCTCCCGGCCGCAGGAGCCGAGCTTAGTGAGCTGCTCGTGGGGCTTCAATATGGTGACTATGCCGGCCTCGGTCGAGCCGTAGGCCTCATAGAGCTCCGAGTTCTTGAACATGGCGAGAACGCCCAGCTTCGTGTCCTTCCGCGCAGGGGCCGACGAGATGAGGAGCTTCTTGACAGAGGTGAGGTCGTACTTCTTCTTCACCTCATCGGGCAGGGCAAGCATCATGATGTAGTGGGTGGGCACCAGAGAGGTGAAGGTGACCTTATGGTCGGAGAAAGTTTTCAGGAGGTTCTCCGGGTTGAAGCTCACCATGTTGTAGGCCATGACCGTCCCGCCCACCCAGGTGACCACGTAGGAGTAGAAAAGGGAGTTCACATGGCAGCAGGGCATGACGAGCAGATTGACGTCGTCGGTCTTGAAGTCGTGGTCGAAGATCGAGATGAAGTACTGGGCGAACAGAGAGGCGTGGGATTTCATTACGCCCTTTGGTTTGCCCGTGGTGCCTCCCGTGTACATGATGACCCAGATGTCGTCGGAGTCCACCGCTACGGGGGGTTCTTCCGGCGACGCCTTGGCGAGGAGGTCCTCATAGGAGAGATAGCCGTCGAAGGACGGGTTGTCTACGGCGAAGGAGATGTACTTCTCCACGGTGGAGAGGCCTTTCTTCATCTCGTTCACGTGGTTTACCCACTGGTCCTGCACGATAAATGCCTTTGCCTCGCAGTGGTTGATGATATACTCCATCTCGGGGGCCGACAGCCTGAACATGATCGGCACGCAGATGAACCCTCCCTTTGCCGCGGCCGTGTAGAAGTCCATCCATTCCACGGCATTGTAGGCGAGTACCGCAAACCTGTCCCCTTTTTTCAAACCCAGGCCCGAAAGCGCGCTTGCGAGCCGGCAGGAGCGCTCGTTCCATTCCCTGTACGTGAAGCCTTTGTTCAGGTCTTTGGTCGCAATCTTGTCAGGCCACTTAAAAGCATTGACTCTCACCACGTCCTTCGCCGTCATCCAGTGTCCGAGTTTCATGTAAATCCCTCCAAAAATAGAATTTCGACATGCCTATAAAAAGGAGCATGCTTCTCTTTTGATCCGCCTGATCCTGCTTTTTCCCTAATTCCTTTCCCCTCCACACTCAGAACTCAACACTGCCGTTCTATTGTTTCCTGAACTCCTTCTCCATCGCTGCAATCACTGGGGCTCAGCACCCCCTCCACCGGCAAAGCCGTCGGAGCCTCCCCCCTCATGTAGATCGTAAAGGTGGCACAAAATCACTGTTTCCTGAACTCCTTCTCCATCGCTTCCTTTGCCGATTTGACGTACATCTCCCTGAGCTTGGGCTTCTCGATCTTGCCTGAGGGGTTCCGAGGCACATCGGCCAGGACGATCTTTTCGGGCCACTTGTACTTGGCCAGTCCCTTCTCTTTCAGGAAGTTTATCACCCCATCGTCCGCCAGGACCTCGCCCGGCCTCACCTGGATAACCGCCATAACAATCTCCACAAGCCGGGGATGGGGGTAACCGAGTACCGCCACGTCTGCAATCGCCGGGTGCTTCCGCAAGGCGTCCTCGACCTCCGCGGGGAATATGTTCTCCCCACCCCTGATGATGAGGTCTTTCGCCCTGTCTGCGAAGAAGATGAACCCTTCCTCGTCCTTGTACGCCAGATCTCCTGTGTGGAGCCAGCCGTCGGTGACGGTCTTCGCCGTCATCTCCGGGTTGAAGGCATACTCCTTCATGAGTCTCGGCCCCTTGAGCAGGAGCTCCCCCACCGAGTTCGCGGGCAGCTCATTGCCTTCCGGATCGACCACCTTTGCCTCCATAAAGGCGGTCGCCTTGCCGATTGACCCCGGTTTTCTCATGATGTCGTCGTCATAGCAGTTGAGGGTCCCGCCGCCGCCGCCTTCCGTGATGCCGTAAATGTTGGCGATGGGCAGGCCGGGGAATATCTTCTTCGAATCTTCGAGGAGCGCATAGGGCACGGGCTGCGCGCCTATCTCGATGTGCTTCAATGCCGAGAGGTCGTACTCCCGCAGATTGACCTGACCCGACTTGATGGCGGCCAGGATGTCGGCCCACGTGGGTACCGTGTTCCAGCCGCCCGTGCAGTGCTCGTCGGCAATCGACCTCAGATAGTTCTCCGGCTGCAGCTCCATGGGCATAAGGATCTTCCCCCCCGCGATATAGCAGGGGAACGACAGAAAGAGCGTGCCACTGTGGTAGAAGGGGTGGGGGGAAAGGTAGACGCTCATGTGCCCCTCGTTGTACGTCAGGGCATTGCCGATGCCGATCCAGAAGAGGGTCCCGTGGGTGTGAGAGACAGGCTTCGGCGCCCCCGTCGTGCCCGAGGTGAACATAAGCTCCGCCATATCATCCTCTGCCATATCGACGCAGACGGGCGAGCTGTCGCCTTTCCCGATAATCTCCCCATATGCCTTCATGGTCGCGGGCGACGTGCTCCCAACGCAGATGTAGTGCGCGCAGTATTCCATCTGTGCCATGATCGGCTCGACCCTGGGCACGAAGGCCTCGCCCAGAATAAAGACCTTGCTCCGCGTGACGTCGCACGCGTACTTGATGTCACCGCCGGCAAAACGGAAGTTGAGGGGGCTGATGACGGCCCCCGCCTTGAGGGCCCCCATATAGGTGACGTACCATTCAAGGCTGTTGAGGAGGAGGTGCTGCACCACGTCCCCCTTCTTGATGCCGCATTCCTTTATAAGGTAGTTGGCTACCTTGTTCGTCTGCTCCTCGAGCCCCTGCCACGTGAGGGCCCGCCGCATCTTCTTCGATGGATAGCTTTCGATCAGAAACTCCCGCTCAGGATACTTACTCGCATTAAGACGGCAGAAACGCGCAAAATTCATGATTCCCCCTTTTTCTTACAGCGCTTTCTTCCCTTCCCCGAAGGCCTTTATGTTGAGCTCGTGGATCTTCTTCGGGAGCAGGTCCTTGAGGGCGCCTATCCACAGGGCGTCCTTTATCTCGGGGAAGAAGGTGGAGAAGGCGCCGACGAGCACCACGTTCGCTGCCTGGGCATTCCCGAGGGAGAGGGCGATATCCTGGCCCTTGACGACGTGCACGTTCTCCTTGAAATACTTTCTGAAGGTCGCCGGTATCTCCTCGGGATACGATGTCTGCCCCAGGTTGACGGCGGGGGGCAGTATCCGCTGGTCGTTGATAACGATACGTGCCGACTCCTTGCAGTGGTTGATATACCGGAGGGCCTCCAGCAGGCTCGAAGGCGAGCAGGAAGTCGACCTCGCCGTAAGGGATGAGCGGCGAGTAGACCTTCTTGCCGAACCTGAAGTGGGTCGTCACGTCGCCCCCTCTCTGGGCCATGCCGTGGACCTCGCTCTTTTTCACGTCATAACCCGCTTCCACAAACACATGGGCGAGGATGTTGCTCGCGAGGATCGCACCCTGGCCGCCGACGCCGGAGAGTAATATGTTGGTGACCTTGTTTTCCATCTAAGCACCTGCCTTGATCGATTCGAACTTGCACACCTGGACGCAGAGGCCGCAGCCGGGGCACTGGAGCCTGTTGATCGAGACCGTCCCCTTTCGCTTCTTGCCGTCTTTCGTCTTCCCTTCCTTGCCGACCCAACTGATGGCGGGGCAGCCGAGCTCCAGGCAGGCTTTGCAGCCCCTGCACGTGTCCGTGTCCACGAGGAAATAGGGGTGCTCGAACTTGCGCTTCTCCCTCCTGTGGAGCATGCAGGGCCCGTTCTCGGTGATGATCACGGAGGGTGCGTCCCTTTCCATCTCTTCCTTTATCGTCTTCATGGTCTCTTTGACATTGTAGGGGTCGACCTTCCGGATGTGCGTGACGCCGAGGGCGCCGACGAGCTGCTCGTAGTCGACCATGTTCGCGGGCTCCCCTCTCAACGTGTAGCCGGTGCCCGCGTGCTCCTGGAGACCCGTCATGCCGGTCGTCCTGTTGTCGAGGATGATCGTCGTCGCATATCCCTTATTGTAGACCGTGTCCATCACCGGGCCGATGCCGCCATGGAGGAAGGTCGAGTCGCCGAGGACCGCGCAGATCTTGCCCAGGCCCTCTTTGCCCAGCGCCTTGCCCGCGCCGTAGGCCTGACCCACGCTCGCGCCCATGCAGACGCATGAGTGGAGCGCCTGAAGGGGCGGGGCAGAGGCCAAAGTATAGCAGCCTATGTCGCCGAAGACAAAGGCGCCCAGTTTTTTAAGCGAGTAGAAGAGCGCCCTGTGGGAGCAGCCGGGACACATGTTCGGCGGCCTTCTGGGCAAGTCTTCCGGCTTGACCCGGACTACAGGTTCTTTATACTTCATCCCAAGGAGCGATTTCTTGACGATCTCCGGGGTGAGCTCGTACATGTTCGGGATGACGTCCTTACCGTGGAAGATCTTGTAGCCCAGAGCCTTGATCTCCGTCTCCAGAAAGGGGTCGAGCTCCTCGACGACGATCACCTTCTTCACCTTTCTAAAGAAGTCCGCGAGGAGCTTTTTCGGCAGGGGCCAGACCATGCCGAGCTTCAGATATGAGTAATTCGGGAAGACCTCCTTCGTGTACATGTAGGCGGCGCCGGCAGTGATGACCCCTAGAGCCGGGTCGTTGAGCTCCATGACGTTGCCGGAAAACTCATCGGCGTAGGCCTCGAGCTTCCTCATCCTCTCCTCGATGATCTTCCGCCTCACCCGGACGTTTGCCGGGACCATCACGTATTTAGGCGCCTCCTTCTGATCGAGCCCGAGGGGAACAGGCGACGCCGTCCTCTCTCCCACTCCACTAAAGAGTCGGAATGACAGACCCTTGTCTCACCCTTCAGAAGCACGGGCGTATCGAACTGCTCGCTGATATCGAAGGCGATCTTCGTGAATGCCTTGCACTCCTCGGCATCCCCCGGCTCGAGCATGGGCACCTTGGCGAAGCGCGCCCAGTTCCTTGAGTCCTGCTCGTTCTGCGAGCTGTGGACGTTCGGGTCGTCCGCCACCACGATGACGAACCCGCCCTTGATGCCCGTATAGGCGAGCGTCATGAACGGGTCCGAGGCGACGTTCAGGCCCACGTGCTTCATGCAGGCCATGGCCCTTGCACCAGCAATGCTGGCGCCCGAGGCGACCTCTACGGCCACCTTCTCATTTGGCGACCACTGGGCCGTGATCTCCTTGTAGCCGGCAAGCTCGACGAGTATCTCGCTGCTCGGGGTCCCAGGGTAGGCGGCTGCCACCGTGACACCCGCCTCCCACGCGCCCCTGGCGATTGCTTCGTTTCCCTGTAAGACTTTTTTCATTCTGCGTTCCCCCTTAATTACACATAAGCTGTCGGACTCTTCACCCTTAACAAATATCCTGCTCCCATGCTCGTCTCCCGGGCGCCTGCTTTCATCGCGCCCGCCGAGTGTGCCTAGGCCTGCTTCGAGAAAAGCTTGTCGATCAACTTAGCCGAAGGCGGTTTCGAGATCAAGCTGCCGCCGACGTAGAGCACGAAGCAGCCGCCGATAAGTATCCACTCCATGGTGCCCATGCCGAGCAAAGGCGGCTTCCTTCCGAGCACTGCCCATCCGCCCCACATGGTCGCCGCGGTGCCGTAGATCACCGTCAGGGTCGCCCCGAACTTAGTTGCCCGTTTCCAGTAGTAGGAAACCACGGTGACGAAGAAGAAGACCGCGCCGAGACCCATTGCCGCGAGCCCCATAAAGACGGCAAGGAGCGCGGGCGGCCGCTCCAGCGTGAAGTAGAAAGGCAGGAAAAGGAACAGGGCGATCAGGAAGTAGCCGAGATAAAACATCGACTTGTCGGAGACGTCCGGCCGCCAGAGTTTTATGATGTCCCTTGTCACGTTCGCGCTCATGATGAAGACCATGGCCGACAGGGTTCCCAGGGCCGCGCCGACGACACCGGTCAGGTAGATGGAGAGCAGCGGCACACCGCCTATCGCCCAGGTGAGCATCGGGGCCGCGAGGTCTGCGCCCCATGTCTTGTTGGCGAGGAGGTTCGTGCCGAAGATCATGCGCGCCACGAGCCCATTACTAGAGCAATCGAGCATCACGGGGATGCCCGCCGTGAGCCAGACCACGAAACAGAGCAGGATGAACTCTTTCCTCGACAACTTCTTCATGCCCAGGAATCTGCTCACGTTGTGGGGAAAACCAACGGACATGGTGAAGAAGATGACCGGGGTCGCAAGAATGCCTACCCAGCTTGAGAAGAGCTGTGTCATGCCCACCTTGGGAAGGGTGGGGTCGATGAGGGCCATGAGGTTCGGTTTCTGTGCCATGAGGGCGGTCGATATGGCGCCGAAGCCGCCCGCGTGGATAAGCGCCCAGACACCGATGACGGCCCCGACGAGCCCCAGAAAGGCGCCTTTCACGGCGATGAACCACTGGGTCCCCATGTAACCGCCCAGGATCAGGAAAAGCCAGGCAATAATGACCGCGATCAGCAGGCACCAGATAGAGGGGAGACCTGTCACCGCGTACCAGACCGTACCGGCCGCCTTGAGCTGTCCCACCGAATACATAAAGAGGAAAAAGAGCATGCAGGCGGCTATCAACGTCTGAAGGCCCTTCGACTCGAAGCGCCTGCCGATCGTTTCGGTAATCGTCGCGGCGCCGAGCTTTTGGGCAAAGTCCCTTGTCTTTGTCGCCGCCAGCCAGACCGTAGGGATGATCCCGACCAGGGTCCAGATGCCCGCGAACCACATGCCCGAAAAGCCGACCTTGTAGACGACGGCCGTGCTCCCCATGAAGGCCCAGCCCGAGATGTAGGAGCCGGTGAGGGCAAGTCCGGTGACCCAGGGACCGATGTCCCTTTTGCCGACCAGGTATTCATCGAAGGATTTCCACTGCTTCTTCGCCATGGCGCCCAACAGCACCGCCACTGTCAGAAGGCAAACGATCCCTATGGTTGCGCCGATCGCCATGCTTGTTGTCGGAGTTGGAATAGTGAGAAATGTCGGATTCATTTTTCCCACCTCCTCGCGATAATCCAGGTTCCGATAATAGTCATCAGGAATGTGCCTAGAATCAATAATCCCCAGACTGTCCAGGATAATGTCGGATCAACGATGCCGGTTTGCATAAGACCCCCCTTTTCCCCCTTTTTTTATACTGTCGCCCGTACGACTTTCCGTCCCCTTCCTCCCCTCCTATTCCCTTATTTGTCCGGCGCCTCCCCACTGCGCGGGCGCGCTTGCCTCTATTTACTCCACCAGCTCCAGTAGGTGGTAGACCTTCTGGGGCATCTTGTTCAGCAGGACATTGTCGAGCAGGTTGATCATGCACCCCGGGCATGCCGTCACCACGATGTCCGCGTCCGTCGCCTTTATGCCTTCCATCTTCTTTGCCGCTATCTTCTTTGTGATGTCGTAGTGGGAGACGCTGAAGGAGCCGCCCATGCCGCAGCAGAGGTCGGCGTTCGGCATCTCCACGTACTTGAGACCTTTCAGGCCCTTCAGGATGGCCCTGGGCTGGTCCTTGATGTTCTGGTATCTTATCAGGTGGCAGGGGTCGTGCCAGGTGGCCGTCTTCCCCTGGAATTCTTTTTTGAGGGTCAGCTCCTCGGGCTTGACCTTAAGGACGTCGATGATGAACTCCGTCATGTCCTTCACCCTCGATTCCAGCTCCCCGTACCTCTTCTCCTGGTCTTCACTGCCGGCGAGGTACTTCTTGTAGTCTTTCAGGGTAGAGCTGCACGTGCCGCAGGCAGTGACGACGTAGTCGACGTCTTTGAGGGCCTTGACGTTCTGGTCGGCTAACAAACGGGCTGTCTCGAAGTCGCCGGAGAAGAGGATCGCCGCCCCGCAGCAGTTCTGTTCCAGGGGCACCCTCACCTCCACGCCCCTGCGGGTGAGGAAGGTGATGAGGGCCAGACCCAGCTCGGGGTAGACGAAATCGGTGGCGCATCCCATAAAGAAGGCGACCGTCATCTTCCGCGGGCCTAAGGGTGCATAGACCGGCTTTACCCGGTCCCTGAGGAAGGTCTTTGCAAGGGCGGGGAAGTTCCTGCCGCCTAAGGACTTGATGAAGTCCGGCAGGTGGCGGACGGTGCCTTCAGTCTTCGGCATGAGCCACTGGAAGGTCTGCATGAGCCTCGCATAGCGGCCCATGGCCTTTCTGCGCGCCATGGCCCTGCGGAAGACGAAGTTCTTTATGAAGCCGAGGCCCTTCTCCTTCACCATCTGGGCGCGGGCCGCCACCACCACCCTGTCGATCTGGGTCTTCGAGGGGCAGTTGGCGACGCAGCGCTTGCAGAGGAGGCACTTGCCGAGGATCTCGGCCATCTCGGGCGTGAACTCCTGCTCGCCTTTCAGGATGAGCTTGGTGAGGTAGTTCTTGCCCCGCGCAACAGAGGTCTCCGTCCGCTCTTCCTGGTAGACGGGGCAGAAGAAGCTGCAGAAGCCGCACTTCATGCACTGGTCCGCGTATTGCCCGACTTTTTTAAGCTCTTCCAGGTCCTTCATGGTAAGCCCCTAATCCCAGATCTTGCCCGGGTTCATTATGTTGTTCGGGTCAAAGAGCGCCTTTATGCCTTTCATCATGTTAACGACGACGGGGTTCGTCACCTTGTTGAAGAACTTCTGCTTCTCCAGGCCGATGCCGTGCTCGCCGGAAAGCACCCCGCCGAGCTCGACGGCCCCTTCGATGATCTCCTCCATCGCCTTGATCGACCTCTCGTAGTGCTCCTTGTTGTCTATATCCGTCAGGATCGCGGGGTGGAGGTTGCCGTCGCCCGCATGGCCGAGCACGGTGATCTCCACGTTATACTTCTTTGCCAGCTCCTTGCACTTGTTGATGAGGTCGGGTATCCTGCCCCTGGGGACGGTGACGTCTTCGGCGAAGACCGTCTTGGCCTTACCGAAGGTGGCCGCAAACCCTGCCTTTCTCGCCATCCAGTACTTGGCCGCCTCATCCGCGTCACGAGCAATCCTGACTTCCTTTGCCCCGTACTTTTTCGTGATCTCCACGATCTTCTCCGTCTCCTTCTCCACGGCCTCGCTTATGCCGTCGCACTCGAAAATGAGGACCGCGTCGGCGTCCTTGGGGAGACCCATGGGCATCATCTCTTCTATCCTGTTGATTATGTAGTTGTCGAGAAGCTCGATCTTACCGGGGACGACCCCGTTCTCGAGGATCCTGTAGACGCTCTCTCCTGCTGCCGCAATGTCGTCGTAGACCGCCATGGCGGTCTTTTTGGCGGGGGGTATGGGGTTGAGCTTCAGCTCTGCTCTTGTGATGACGCCTAAGGTGCCTTCGGCGCTGATGAAGATGTGGAGGAGGTCGTAGCCCACCACGTTCTTGAGGGTCCTGCCCCCGAGGTTTATGATGTCGCCTGTCGGGAGGACTACCTCGATGCCCAGGATGTACTGCTTGGTCACCCCGTACTTGACGCAGGCGGGGCCGCCGGCGTTCTCGGAGATGATGCCCCCCATGGTGGCGCCTAAAAAGCTCTGGGGGTCGGGGGGGAAGAAGAGGCCGTCTTTCGCGAGGCGGAGGGTGAGGTCCTGGAGCACGACGCCGGGCTCGACGGTGGCGGTGAGATTCTCCTTGTCGATCCTTACTATCTTGTTCATCTTTGTCATGACCATGGCGATGCCGCCCATCCAGGGGACGGAGCCGCCGCTCACGTTGGTGCCGCCGCCTCTGGGGGTGACGGGGATCTTCTCCGCGTTGGCTATCTTAAGGATGGCCGAGACCTGCTGAGTGGTCGTGGGGAAGACCACGACGTCGGGCTCATGGATCCAGTTGGTGGTGCCGTCATAGGAATAGGCCTTCAGTGCCTCGGACGAGGTGAGTACGTTCTCCTTGCCGACAATCTGCTGAAATTCCCCGATAAGGGATGCGTTGATCATAAAGTCCTCCATGTGTAAGTGCCCGGAGAGCTCCCCGGGTGATGGTCCGCCGGATACCCCGTACCCGCGGTAGTCCGTCGCCTGCGCGAGGCACACGCCTGCCGGCCACGGACCGCCTATCCCCTTAGTCGGCTCCCGAACATCCTCTTTTTGAGAACAATGAACCTGGAATGATGTCTCCCCCCCCCCATACAACAGAACGAAACCCCCGCCACCCGACCTCGTAAAGCGTGGCGGTTCCAGTAAGGACCTCTTGTACGCTCCCCATATCGCGCACATGCTGCCCCGCACTGCCCAACAGGTCGATGTAGCTACCAACCAGTCGGTTTCGCTACCAACCAGTCGGTGTCTTCAGAACCCGACTGGTTGGATGGTATATTTATGATATCTTCACTAGCCTTTGTCAAGAGATTTTTTTTAGAACACCCTTTCGGCCGAAGGGTATGCCCAGCTTTCTCATTCTGTGCCGCAAGGTGCCCGGGTTTATGCCAAGCAGCTCCGCTGCGCTTCCGCTGCCGCTCACCTTGCCCATGGCCTTTTCCAGGGCCCCTCTGATCTGTCTCGCTTCTGCCTCGCGAAGGGTCCACATCGTCTCTTCAGCCGGGTAGGCCTCTCCCACCCGGCCCCTTCTCCCGGTGGCGACGTCGCCAAAGGTGAGCGGCTTGCCGCCGGAGACGATAATCGCCCTCTCCACGGCGTTCTCGAGCTCCCTCACATTACCCGGCCAGTCGTAGGCCATGAGGCTGTCTATCTCGCCGGGGGCCAGGGTCGGGACGGTGGGAAGCGCCATCTGCCGGGACTTCTTCTCGATAAAGTGATAGACGAGGGCCGGTATGTCGGTTTTACGCTCTCTCAGCGGGGGGATCGGGATCAGGAAGACATTGAGCCGGAAAAAGAGGTCCTCCCGGAACTGACCGGCCGCCACCATCTCCTCCAGATGCCTGTTCGTCGCCGATATGATCCGCACATCGATCTTGATCGGCGCAGATCCACCCACCCGGTCTATCTCGTTCTCCTGGAGCACCCGCAGGAGCCTTACCTGCGCCTGGGGAGGCAGCTCGGAGACTTCGTCGAGGAACACGGTCCCGCCGTTGGCGCGCTCGAAGCGGCCACGCCTCTGATCGTACGCCCCCGTAAAAGCGCCTTTCTCGTGACCGAAGAGCTCGCTGTCGATCAGGGTTTCCGGAATGGCGCCGCAGTTCACCTTGATGAGCGGCGCATCCCGCCGGGGGGAAAGGTCGTGGATGGCATTAGCGATAAGCTCCTTGCCCGTGCCTGTTTCCCCGCCTATAAGGACAGGGCTCATGAGGGGCGCCACCAGGTGCACCGCTTCCATGACCCGTTTCAGTCCGAATTCCCCGCCTACCAGCCTGCTGCCGGGCCTGTTCCGCAGTTCCTCCGCCAGGTACGACTTGTCGTCTGCGAGCAGGTCCTTGAGCCTGGATATCTCCCTGTACTGCTGACTATTTGCAAGGGCGATGGCCGAAGGCTCGTTCACGAGCGTCCATAAATGCAGATGCTCTTCCGTATACCTGTCCCTGCCGATAGCGCGGGCCACCAGGGCGCCTACGTATATTCCGTCGACCACGAGGCGGTTGACGAGCACGGAAGAATGTTCCCAGTGCCTGCGGCGGGCAACGTAACTGATGATAGGGTCGTCATAGGCATTCGCCGCCCTCGCGCGCGGGTACCGTTCCACCTCCTCGAATTCGCGGCGCAAACAGGCAGGCAGCGGCGTTTCCTCGGAACAGGACCATCCGCCCGTCACATCGGCCATGGCCTTAATCGTGGTGGACCCCAGCGCCCGGTCATAGACAACGAGCATGAGCTCGTTGATGGGCATCACCTCACAAAGGAACTGAAAACAGTCTCCAGAGGGCCTTTTCTATGTCGAGGCTCCCGCATATACGAATGCTCACTTCCCGGAAAAACTCGTTCTCGTTAATCTGCATCTATGTACCCTTTTCTGTCGTATGTGTCATTACAAATACAGATTGTGACGCATATGTCAAATGCTTCTATCGTATGTGACATTTGTGAAAAGCGTCACGAGGAATCCGTAGGGAAGGGCAGGCTTTTCTTTACTGGCATAGTTTATGCTTAAAGCGGGCGGCAAGACTGCTTTTGATAATTGATCCGTCCGGTCCGTCGGATCGGGCGGATCCGTCGGACCATAATAATGCACTAAGGAATACTACAGGTGCTTTCCTGCCTGGGTGACCAGGGGCAGGAACCTTTGTTGACGGATGCGGAAAACTTAATCTTTGAGGAGGAGTAAGGAATGGCGAGCAGGACCGTAAGTGTCAAAGAAGTCTTTGACGGCAGTACATTTACCACCTACCAGTATCTAGTCTGTTCCCTCTGTTTCCTGGTAGTGTTTCTCGATGGCTTCGATCTGACGATTATCGGGGTAGCGTTGCCGAAGATCGCGGATTTTCTCCATTCAAAGCCAAGCGCCCTCGGCCTGGCGCTGGGCGCGGGCCAGTTCGGCCCGCTGGTCGGGGCGTTCCTTCTGGGCAGCATCGCGGACCGGTGCGGACGCAAGTGGATGCTCTTTATCTCCGCCGTCATTTTCGGCGTCTTCACCGTACTGACCGTACTTATCACCAGTGTAGGGCAACTGGCGCTCTTCCGCTTCCTCGCAGGTTTCGGCCTAGGGGGCGCTATCCCGAACGCCCTTACCTTCGGGTCTGAATATGCGCCGACCCGGGCCAAGCAAAGCCTCGTAGCCACGATGTACGCGGGCATGCCAACGGGGGCCATGATAGGCGGCCTTACCGCGGCTGTGCTGATGCCTCATTTCGGCTGGCGGTCGCTCTTTGTCCTCGGCGGCGGGGTCCCTATCCTGATCGCGCTGGCGGTGGCGTTATTCCTCCCTGAGTCCCTCGAATTTCTCGCGCGTCAGGGTAAGCACAAGGAGCGGGTCCGCAGGATCATCGGCAAGGTCGCACCGGCCCTCGCCGCCGATAAGAACGTGGTTTTTGTCGCGTCCGAGAAGAGAGTCGCCGGTGTCCCGGTCAAACGACTCTTCACCGAGGGGCGCGCCCCCACTACCATATTGCTGTGGGTCATGTGCAGCGGAGCACTCTATATGCTCTGGATTCTCAATACGTGGTCGCCCACGCTTTTGAAGAAGAGCGGCGCCACGGTCATGCAGTACAGCATGGCCTATGCATGCCTCAACCTCGGCGCGGCTATTTCGTCGGTCCTCGTCGGCAAGCTGATGGATAAGGTCAACCCGTTCCGGGTGCTGCAAATCGGCTTCCTGCTGGGCTTTTTGGCCATCGTTGCGTTTGGGTTTGCCGCAGCCGGTCCTTTCGTCATCATTGCCGTATTGTCCGTTGTCTGCGGCCTCTTTGTCAACGGCAGCCAGACGGGCACCCTCGCGGTGACAACGGTCTCCTACCCCTCCGATATCAGGGCCACGGGGATCGGCTGGGCATACGCCGTCGCCAAGATAGGCGCCATGGGCGCCCCTGCGATCGGAGGCGTCCTTCTCTCCTGGAACTGGAGTGTCAGCCGGATCTGCAGCGTCCAGGCCCTGGTAGGGATATTTGTTTCGCTAGTGATCGTGCTCCTAGAGGTGCAGGTGATCGCCGCCGCCCGGCGGGCCCGCAGGGCCGAGGCAACATCCGCCCCTTTGAAAGCAGCGTAGCCCCTGTCCTGCCGACATAAGTCTTTACAGGGGTCGAGCCTCCACGGGCTCGACCCCTGTAAACTCGTCACCCGGCATTCTTCGCTCTTCCTGCAACGATGTCTCTCGGGGGCCGGAAAGCCGGACCGGTCAGGCAAATGATTCTCACCTACCCGAAATAGAGCTATCCAACCGATCATGCCTTATGTTACGATGGGGGCGGCCGATAATACTGCTAGGAGCGCCCTTATGGCAAGACAGGACAAAGTCGAAGAATCTTTCCCGTGCCGCGTCGAGATTGACCGTCTCCTCGGCAAACAACTCAAGATGCCGCTCATTGCCGTAATCGAGCCGGCCCAACCCGGCTTCGTGGCGCACGCCGCAGGCATCTCCGTATTCGGCTATGGCGACGACGCTGCCGAGGCGCTTGAAGTCCTGAAGGAAGGGATAGAGAATATATGCCGGGGCGAGGGATTCCTCGACCTGCGGGCCACTATCCAGAGGTTGCTGCTTCTGGACAACCTCAAGGCGGGCGGGAACGGGACGCGCAAGGACAAGTAGTGTGGTGCCTCCGAAATAGCTTTACCCACCGTCTCCTTAAAACCTTATTGACGGCACAGGGAAATGTATAATAACATGTAGCGGCCTTTGGCCGGAGAGACCCGATGCCGGTTTCATCGGTTCCCGTATTGATACAATAATCTAACGATGGGAGGCATATAATGATTTTCAGGATGAGGTTCCACGGAATTCCCGCTTTGTTGTGTATCGCTCTGGTGGCCGCTCTTTTTTCTCTTCAAGGATGCGGCGCAGAAAGACCGAGCTTCACCGCCGAATACCAGGCGGTTTTCATGGACAACGGGCAGGTCTTCTTCGGCAAGATGGAACGTGCCGGCGCCCCTTACCCATTATTAAGGGAAGTTTACTACATCGGGAGACAGGCGTCACCCGACGGGAAGGAAGTGAAGAACATCCTCATCAAGCGAGGCAACGAGTGGCATGCTCCCGACTTCATGTATATCAACTCCAACCACATCGTGGTGATCGAACCGGTTGCGGCCAATTCACGGGTAGCCCAGTTGATCAAGGAGGCAAAAACTCAGCAGCCTCAGCCGGCGCAGCAGCAGTAAGCCCGTTGCCGTACAAGCCGCAGGACTGAAATGAAAGGGGAGCGCTGCTCCCCTTTTTCACGTCGCGCCCGCCCTGCTAAACGACCGCTTCCGAATTGACAGGGCCGCCGTAGTGCGATACGCTTTTGGGGGACCCTATAGCAAGAGACCGTCGGGTCGTCACAACGATGCGAAGGCAGGATTTACCATGCGTGAGATTGTAAAGTCGAATAAATTGAACGGCGTCTGTTATGAGATTCGCGGTCCCATGCTCAGGGAGGCGAAACGGCTCGAAGAAGAGGGGTATACCATCCTTAAATTGAATAGCGGCAATCCTCCTGCCTTCGGCATCACCACGCCCGATGAGATCATCCATGACGTGATACTCAATATCAAATCCGCCCAGGCCTACGGTGATTCAAAGGGGCTCTTCGCCGCCCGCAAGGCGATCATGCAGCAATGCCAGGTCAGGGGCATCGAGCATGTCGAGGTCGAAGACATCTACGTCGGCAACGGCGTGAGCGAAATGATCATGATGGCCATGCAGGGACTCTTGAACGACGGTGACGAGATGCTCGTGCCGTCGCCCGATTACCCCTTGTGGACTGCCGCGATAACCCTGTCCGGAGGAAAGGCCGTTCACTACAGGTGCGATGAGGATTCGGAGTGGAACCCCGATCTGAAAGACCTGGAGTCAAAGATCAACCCCAGGACCAGGGGCATCGTCGTCATCAATCCGAACAATCCGACGGGCGCCGTATATCCCGAAGAGGTTCTGCTCAAGATCGTCGAGGTTGCCGAGAAGCACGACCTGATTCTCTTTGCGGACGAGATATACGATCAGATCCTCTATGATGGGGCTAGGCACGTCCCTCTTGCCTCGCTCTCGAACAATATCCTTTTCGTCACCTTCAATGGGCTGTCCAAGTCCCATCGCATCCCCGGCATGCGCGTGGGATGGATGATCGTGAGCGGAAAGAAGGCACTAGCCTGCGACTATACGGCCGAAGGTCTGGATACCCTGGCGAGCATGCGCATGTGCGGCAACATGGTGGGCCAGCTCGCGGTCCCGACGGCCCTGGGCGGCTACCAGAGCCTCATCAGGTTGATCTCGCCGGGCGGGAGACTGTACGAGCAGAGAAAGGCCGCATATCTCGCTTTTCGCTCGATCCCCGGCATCACGTGCGTAAAACCCCGGGGCGCGCTCTACCTCTTTCCGAAAATCGATATAAAAAGATACAACATCGCCGACGATCAAAAATTCCTCCTCGACTTCCTCATAGAAAAACATGTGCTCCTGGTGCAAGGGACAGGCTTCAACTGGCAGGCGCCCGATCACTTTCGCCTGGTTTTCCTGCCGCCTGTGGAGGAGATCGAGATGGTGGCCGAACGCATGGCGGACTTTCTCCTGACCTATTCGCAATAGTGCTCGCTGATTATGGATTCCGGGGGAGGGTGAAAAATGAGGGAACACCTTTCGAAGTACGCGCATCTGCTCGTGCACTATTCGCTGTCGCTCAAGTCCGGCGACAAGCTCCTGATCGTTTCGACCTCTCTGGCCGAGCCGCTTGTGCAGGAAGTCTATCGGGAGGCCCTGGCCGTGGGGGCGCACCCTGAGACGTGGATCACACTCAACGGGATCACCCGTTGCCTCTATGACGAGGGGAGCATGGAGCAGCTCTCGCATGTATCCCCCCTCTTTGCGTACGCCGTCAAGCATTACGAGGCATTTCTCACGATCAGGGCACCCTTCCACACGCGGGAGCTGGAGACGGTCGATCCCGAGAAAAAGAAGGCCGTCAGCATCAGTGAGGCAGGGATGAGGCAGCGCTTCCGGGAGCGGGCCGCAATCGGGAGCTTGCGGTGGAGCCTCTGCGAGTTTCCCACAGACGCCCAGGCGCAGGCCTGCGGACTCAGCCTGCGGGAGTATGAGAATTTCATCGCCTCGGCGTGCTTCCTTTACGATGTTGACCCACGGGCCCGCTGGCTGGAGGTGCACGCCGGCCAGCAGCGGGTGGTGGACTATCTGAACAAGCGGCGGCACATCGTTTTTCGGGGTAAAGACATAGAGATCTCCTTCTCCACGGAGGGCAGGACGTGGATCAACTCGGACGGCAAACACAACATGCCCTCCGGCGAGATATTCACGTCGCCCGTCGAGGAGAGCGTCGAAGGGCACATCCGGTTCTCCTATCCGGGCATCTACATGGGACAGGAGATAGAGGACGTCCGGCTCACGGTGACAGGCGGGCAGGTCGTGGGATTCGACGCGGCCAAAGGAAAGGACCTGCTCGCCAGAATCCTGGAGGTGCCCGGGGCGAACCGCTTCGGCGAGGCGGCAATCGGCACGAACAAGGGCATCGGCCGCTTCACGCGCAACATGCTCTTTGACGAAAAGATCGGCGGCACCATCCACATGGCCTTGGGCGGCGGGTTCGGCGAGGCAGGGGGCAGGAATGAATCTCCGGTCCACTGGGACCTCCTCGCCGACATGAGACCGGACGGCGAAGTCCTTGCGGACGGCGAGGTCATCTACAGGGGCGGGGAGTTCCTCGTGTGAAGAAAAAGCCGGCTTTTGATCGGTCGGATCGGACCTATCGGACCGATCCTTAAAAAACAAGAAGAAAGGGCGCGTTCGTGCCCCGGCGGGGTTTCCTGATTACACTTCATAGTATGGGCCTTTTCCGCAAGGTGCTTCCTGCAATGCTCCTTCTCTTCCCGGCGTGCTTTTCGTTCATCGCGGCCGCCCAGGATATGGATGCGATTGAAGGGGTGTACAGACAGCAGTATGAACAGTACACGGCCCAGGAAACTTCACTGCAGCAGCAGATGGATGCCCTTGTAAGGGTGAAATCGCAGGTCGACGACCTCATCGCGCAGGTCAGCGGCGCGCCGACAACGAGCTACAACCAGGAGGCGGCGCGGTACCGGCAGCTCCACTCCTCTTGCCCTCTGCCATACAGTACAGCCTGGACCTCGCGGCCCTCGACAAGCAGATCACGGAAGTGCGGAAGCACAAGACCGAGCTGCGCGATGCCATACTCAAACGCCAGAGCGCCCTGCCTGTCTGGTGGGCACAGTAAAGGCGCCCGGTGGTGGTAAGGGACCGAGTCGCCCTGAATGGGGATGGCTGTCTGGTCCTGTCCGCCTTAATAGGTCCTATTAAAGACTTTCCTTTGCGGCTCTTTTAGGCGGCAGGGGGCCGAGGTACTGATAGAGGTAGCATTGTATGTTGCCGTTGAAGAGCTTCCTTTTTCGCCCCGCCCTGCGGCCGAAGAGATGCTCGAAGCGGGGATGGGGCGACAGGGCGAAGAGCGACCAGCAATCGAGACGCGCATAGACCTCCCCCATTGTCCGGTATATACGCTCCACCTCCGCGATCTCCCCGGTCCTCTCTCCATAGGGCGGGTTGCACACAATACACCCGTATTTCCTGCCCGATCTGAATTGAGCTGCCGGTTGTTTCTGGAACGATACGGCGTCGGCCACGCCCGCGGCTTCGGCGTTCGCCCTGGCCGCCTTGAGCACCGTGCCGTCCACGTCGGAGGCAAGTATCCTGAAATCCGGCGCCGCGACAATGAGCGAGCGCGCCTCCTCCCTCGCCTCCTGCCAGAGGTTTAGGGGCATGATGGGCCAGGTTTCCGCGACGAAGGACCTGTTGATGCCGGGGGCTATGCGCCTGCCGATGAGGGCCGCTTCGATAGGGATAGTGCCGGAGCCGCAAAAGGGATCGGCCAATTCCCTGCCCGGCTCCCACCTGCTTAAGAAGACCATGGCCGCCGCAAGGGTCTCCTTCAGGGGCGCCTCCCCGCTCCCGGTACGGTAGCCCCTCTTGTGGAGGCCGGGGCCCGAGGTATCGACGGTGAGGGTGGCGCGGTCGTGCGCCAGCGCCACCTCTATCTTGTAGACGGGGCCGGTCTCAGGGAACCATGACCCATGGTATTTCCTCTTCATTGCCTCCACAACGGCTTTCTTGACGATGGCCTGGCAATCGGGTACGCTTGCGAGCTTCGACCTCACAGATTTGCCGATGACGTGCATCTTCCCGTCGGCGGGGATGAGGTCTTCCCAGGCGAGCGCGCGGGTCTGCTGAAAGAGTTCTTCGAAGTCGGTCGCCTCGAAGGCACTCATCCGGATGAGGAGGCGGTCGGCGCAGCGCAGGGCGATGTTGCAGCGGGCTATGTCTCTCGCGGTGCCGGGGAACGAAACGTGTCCGTTCTCCACGTGGACGCCCGTATATCCCAAGCCTTTCAGCTCCTCCGCCACAATGGACTCCACCCCGAAGGTCGCCGTGGCGACAAGCGTATAATCGGCCATCGTATATAGTACTACGAAAAAAATTATTTTTATGCTTTTTGTCACCCCTCCATGTCGCCCCTCCTTGTCACGTCCGGTTGTCACCCCTCCTTGTCGTTTTGACAGGATTTCGGCGATCAACTAAGCTGTTATCATGAAGAAGGGGAAGAAAACGGGAAGGGTTGACACTCGTTCTTATGAGACCTTCGTGACGAAGCTGAACGAGCGCATCCCGGACGATCTGCTGGTCGAGCAACTCGAGAGAGAGCTGCATGTCGGGGGCGAGGAGCCGGATGTGAAGCAGATAACGATCAGGCAGAAGGCCAGGCAGGACATAGAGGCGCACAAGGGCTACAGGCGGAAGGACGTGCAGGACCCTCACCCGGCAGGCGGTCTGGTTGTCCGCGTAATAAAGTTTTCGAAAGAGGCGTAAATGACGGAAAAATGCAGGCTCTCTCTGAGCGGGAAACGCCTTTATGAGCGGGGAGGCGAGGCGTAAATGACGGAAGCAATCGATATCCCTTGCGGCTGGGTCCCCCGGCCGGATCAGCGCGACCTTTGGGATTACCTGGAGCAGGGCGGGAAGCGCGCGGTCTGCGTGGCGCATAGGCGCTGGGGGAAAAACGATGTGGCGTTCCACTTTGCCGCAACTCAAATGATGCAGAGGCCCGGCAACTACTGGCACATGCTGCCTGAGTACGCCCAGGCCCGTAAGGTGGCGTGGGACGCACGCAACCCGAAAACGGGGAAGCGCAGGATCGATGAGGCATTTCCCCCCGATATTCGTCGCACAACCCGCGAGCATGAGATGTTCATCGAATTCACGAGCGGCGCGACCTGGCAGCTTGTCGGCTCGGACAATTACAACAGCCTGGTGGGGTCCTCCCCTGTCGGGATCGTCTTCTCTGAGTATGCCGTCGCCGACCCTATGGCGTGGGCGTACCTGCGGCCGATACTGGCGGCAAATGACGGGTGGGCACTCTTCATCTATACGCCAAGGGGCAACAACCACGGCAAAACAATGCTTGATTTCGCCCGCACTGAGCCAGGATGGTTCGCTCAGGTGATCGATGCAGCACACAGCCCCGTATTCTCTCCGGATATCCTCTCTCAGGAGAGACGTGAGCTTATCGCGGAGTTTGGCGAGACCCAAGGCGAGATGCTCTTTCTCCAAGAGTACATGTGCTCTTTTGAGGGTATGGTCAGGGGGGCGTACTACGCGAAACAACTCCGGCAGGCGCGGGCAGACAACCGCGTTACCTCCGTGCCGCACGCCTCCGGCCACGAGGTCTACACCTTTTGGGACCTGGGGATGGACGATTCCACCTCCATCTGGTTCATGCAGGCCATCGGCCGCGAGCTTCGCTTCATCGACTACTACGAGGCGCAAGGCGAGGGGCTCAGCCATTATGCGAAGGTCTTGAAGGAGAAGCCTTATGTCTACGGAGACCACTATATGCCCCACGACGCCGACGTCCGGGAGCTTGGGACCGGGACGAGCCGGAAAGCAACCGCCGAGAACCTCGGCATCAGACCCGTCATCGTTGTGCAGAGAGCGCGGGATACTCAGGCGGTGCTCTCAGGCATCGAGGCAGCCAGGAACATCATGTCCCAGTGCTGGTTTGACGAGCGGAAGTGCAGCCGGGGCATCGCCGCCCTTGAAGGCTATCAGGCGGAGTACATCGAGCAGCAGAAGAAGCTGGCCGATCATCCGCTACACAACTGGTGTTCTCATGGTGCCGACGCTTTCCGGACATGCGCGGCTGGTTTTCGTCCGAAGGCCAAGGCACAGTCGGTTACCTCTATCATGAACGGCATGGGCGTGAGATCGGGGTGGTAGGGGGATGAGGTGAAAAGTCTTTGATCGGTCGGATCGGTCGGATCGGTCGGATCAAAAACCTAAAAAGAACCCGAGGTTGTGATGGATGAGCGAGCATTTCTGGACCTTGCCGCGAAGCGCCTGAAGCGCGAGATCGACGCAGACGAGCACAACCGTCAGGCGGCCGTGGAAGACCTGAGATTCCTTAACGGCGACCAGTGGGACCCGGCCGAAGAGCAGCGCCGGCGCCTGCGCGGAAGACCGTGCCTCAAGACGAACGAGCTGCCCAAGTACGTGAACCAGGTGGTAGGCGACATGCGCCACAACAGGGCGCGCATCAAGGTTCGGCCCGTCGATTCCGCAGGCGACGTGAACATAGCCAAGATCAGGAGCGGGGTGATCGCCAATATAGAGTACCTTTCGAACGCCGAGGCGATCTACGACTACGCGGGGGAAATGGCGACCTCCTGCGGTCTGGGCGCGTGGCGCGTGCTCACGAGGTACACCGAGGAGAACCCGTTCCTCCAGGAGATATACCTGGAGCGCATCAAGAACCCCTTCCTCGTCTATCTGGACAGCAATGCAAAGTCTGAAGTGGGCACCGACGCAAAGTACGGGTTCGTCCTGGAAAAGGTGACCAAAGAGGAATTTGAGGAGAGGTACCCGGACGAAGAGTTGCCCGGCGACGCGCTGAGAGTCGGCAAGGGAGTCGGCCAGGAAGTCTGGTACGAGGGCGATGCGTTCTTCATCGCCGATTACTATGTGATCGAGACCGAGAAAAGGACCATGTGTCTCATGGACACGGGCGAGGTGCTCGAAAAGGTGGAAGCCGAAGCGCGCGTAAAAGAGGTGGGTCCGATAAGTCCGATAGGACCTGTAATGAGCGACACGGCGCCCGCCCGCCCGCTTCCCGCGATACTGAAGGAGCGAGAGGCGGAAACGACGCGCGTCAGGCACTATGCCATTTGCGCCGACCGGATCCTCGACGGGCCGAACGATGTGCCGGGCAAGTACATCCCCCTCATTCTTGTGAAAGGTCCCGAGCGTGTGATCGAGGGGAAGTCCTACGTACGGAGCCTCATCAGGGACGCCAAGGACCCCCAGCGACTCCTCAACTTTTGGGTAACCGACGCTGCCGAGATCGTGGACATGATCCCGAAAGCGCCCTGGATCGGGACGGCGAAACAGTTCGAAGGCTACGAGCAGGATTATGCGGCGGCCAATGCGGAGAACTTCCCTTTCCTCAAGTACAATATCGATCAGGGCGCGCCCCCTCCGCAGCGGATGAACCCCCCTGCCCCTCCAGTGGCCGTCTTCGAGCAGATCGGGCAGGCTAAACAGGCCATCAAGGACACCATCGGCATGTACGGGGAGGACCTGGGGCAGCCGGGGCCGCAGCTCTCGGGCAAGGCGATCATGCTCAGACAGAAACCGGGCGACGTGGGGACCTTCGCCTTCATCGACAACCTGAGCCGCGCCATCGCCCACTGCGGCAGGGTGATTAACGAGATGATCCCCGAGGTCTACGACACGCAGCGGGATATCCGCATCAGGAACGTGGACGACACGGAGACCTTTGTGCCCGTCAACACCACGGCAGGGGCAGCCCTCGACGCCATCATGAGGAACCCGGAGCAGTATCATGGCATGGACAAGACGAGGCTCGCACGCCTTATTGTCAGGAACGGCAGGGCTGCCCGGTATAACGACCTCACGGCGGGCAAATACGATGTGGTCGTCACCACGGGCCCGAGCTACAGCACGCAAAGGCAGGAAGCGGCCCAATCCCTGGAGCGGCTCGTCGGGGCCTATCCCGAGATCATGAAGATCGCGGGCGACCTGATTTACAAGTTTCAGGATTTCTTAGGGGCGGAGGAGATCGCCGAGCGCATCGAGAGGACCATGCCCCCTGCCCTTGTGCCTCCCAAGGAAGGGCAACCTCCCAGGCCCGAGGTCCCCCCGCCCCCTCAAATGATCGTGCAGATGGAGGAGATAAAGGTGAAGCGAGCGGCCCTGGAGGTGGAGAAGGAAAAGCTCAAGGTGCAAAAGCTCAAGGCCCTCAAGGAGGTGCAGGAGACGACAGGGGAAGTGAGGCGCATGCTCCTCGATCTCTTGAGTGAGGTCTTCGCGCCGGAGCCCCCGGCAGGACCGGAAAGTCTTTGATCCGTCTGATCGGTCTGATAGGTCCGATCTGAAGGATCGGATAAACAACTCGGGTTCTCCTTAAGGTCCGGCCGGGCCGAAAGGAGACGAAAAGCACATAGGGAAGCGGCATGTGGGTGCCCACACACTCATGTGCCGCTTTCTTATGTGGCCCGCGAAAAAAAAGGAGACAAACGATGGAAGACTCAATCGTCACCACCACGCTGACGCCGGACGCTCTCGCGGATTCGTCACCCGCACCCAATGCGGCGGAAGCCGAAGAACCCGCTCAAACCTGGGACCCGGGTACCCAGCCCGCGCCGGAAACACCGAAGGATCCGGGGGCGGCACCCTCGGGCGTGGAGAAACGCATCCAGCAGCTCGTGGCCAGGCAAAGGGAAGCGGAGCGGCGGGAGGCGGCGAGGGGCGAGGAGGCCGCATACTGGCGGGGCATCGCGGAAGGCAGGATAAGACCGGCGAACAATGGAGGGGGGACACCCCTCTCGCCCAATCCTTTCGGAGGAGTGTCCCCCCAGCCATATTTGCCGGCAGGCGCCCCCGAGTTCCCTGCTTTGGCCGACTTCGAGCGCGCGGAGGACTACGAGGAAGCGCGCACCCGGTATGTCGTCGAAAAGGCTAAGTTCGACCTGAAACAAGAGCTGGAGGCCCACCGGGTGCGGGAAGCTCAAGGCGAGATCGAGCGCCGGTACCGGGAGAGAATGACCGCGGCGGCGAAAGGCGACCCGGCGCTTCTGGAGATCGAGAACGACCCGGCCCTGCCCGTCAGCCTGCCCATGGCGCTTGCCATTAAGGAGTCGGAAGCGGCGCCCTCGATTCTGCGCTACTTGTCCGCCCACCGGGATGAGGCGGTGAGGATCGCTCGCATGAACCCCATTGCCGCGGCTCGGGAGATCGGGAAGATTGAGGCGGCGGAAGCGCCGTCACACCCACGAGACCTACGGACCGTCTCCCAGGCGCCGGAGCCCGTGCGCCCCGTGGGCGGGACAAAAGGCGGCATAGAGACGGACGACGAGCGGGTGCCGATCGACGAGTTCGTCAAACGGAGAAATGAGGCACAATACGGGAGAAGAAGCTGATTATGGGATGGTTTTTGATCGGTCCGATCGGTCCGATAGGACCGATCAAAACCAGGAACTAAAAAAAGGAGAAGGCTATGTCCAACAAACTACTGACGCCGACGCAGGTGCTGCGCGAGGCCCTTCGGGTGCTCCACAACAACCTCGTTTTTGTCAAGAACGTCAACAAGCAGTATAGCTCCGAATTCGCCGTATCAGGGGCGAAGGTGGGCTCCACGATCAACGTGAGGCTGCCGAACCGCTACTACGTGGCAAAGACAACGGCCCTCCAGGCCCAGAACACGAACGAGGCCACGGTACCCGTGAGCCTCACCACGAATTACCAGGTGGGCCTCAATTTCACCCAGGCCGAGCTGACGCTTTCCCTCGATGACTTCTCGAAGCGCGTCCTGAACCCCGCCATGGCACGCCTGGCGTCGCAGATCGACCAGGACGGCCTCGGTGAGGCGGCAAATGTCTACAATCAGGTCGGCACGCCGGGAACAACGCCGGGGCTCGCAGGCGGGACCTTCATCAACGACCTGCTCAATTACAACGCCCCCGACATTTATCTCAACGCGGGCATGATGATGGACAACATGGCGACTCCCCGGGACGAGAACAGGCGGTGCGTGGTCAACCCGGCTGCCATGGCGAAGTCCGTGAGCGGCTTGAAGGGGCTGTTCCAGGATGCCGGCGAGATCGCGAAACAGTATAAGAAGGGCGTTATCGGCACCGCCCTCGGGTTTGAGTTCGCCATGGACCAGAACGTCAACCTCCTGGTGACCGGTACCCATGCGGGCTACACCGGTGCGGTGGTAGCCGGCGCGGCTCAGACGGGGGCACTCCTTGCCTCGAATGGGTGGACGGCTTCGAGCAGCAATGTCCTCAACGCGGGGGAGATCATCACCATCGCCGGGGTGTATGGCGTAAACCCGGAAAACCAGTCGAGCACCGGCTACCTCCAGAATTTTGTCGTCACGGAAGCCTGCTCGTCCGATTCGGGCGGCAACGCAGCAATACCGATTGCACCCTCGATCATCGTTGCGGGGCCTCAGGTTGCGAACGGCACGGTGACGGCAAGCCCGGCTAACGGGGCACAGGTGAACCTGATGTCGGGGTCCGCAAATACCCCGTATCCCATGAACATCGCCTACCACAAGGATGCCTTCACGCTGGCCACGGCCGACCTGGAGATGCCGAAGGGCGTCGATTTCGCGGCCAGGGAGACCTATGACGGCATCAGCATGCTGATCGTCAGGGCCTATGACATCAACAACGCACAGTTCCCGTGCCGCATCGACGTGCTCGCGGGATGGGCGACCCTGCGGCCTGAGCTGGCCTGCAGGATCACAGGTTGATAGGGGGACACAAAAATATCGAGAGGGGACACCCCTCCGAAGAACAAACGGCGAGAGGAGTGTCCCCTCACCGTCTTTGGAGTGTCCCCCTAACAATTGAGGAGAAGCCATGCCTATACGAAATCTCACGGATGCAAACCCCGACGGCTGGAACATCGGCCAGTCGCCAACCGACCTGATCGGATTCTATGGAGCACCCCCGATCACGCAGAAAGGCAGCCCCTATCAGGGACCGATCCAGGGACAGCCTATGGGGGAAGTCGTCAACCTCTTCCCTACGCTGAGCCCTTCGGCCGTGGCTGCGAACACCACGGCAGAGCAGACGTTCACCGTCACGGGGCTTAAGACATCCGACTTTGTCTTGAGCGTCAGCAAGCCTTCGGCACAGGCAGGCCTCGGTATAGGGAATGCCCGTGTCTCCGCGGCCAACACACTGGCCCTTACCTTCAGCAATAACACGGGGTCGCCGATTACCCCCACGCCATCAGAGGTGTACGATCTCTTCGTGCTGAGGGGTTTCCCGGTCGTATCAACGGCGCTCACACCGGTTGCCGTGCCCGCCAACACCTCGATGGAGCAGCAGTTCACGATAGCGCCGGTTGCCCCCGTAGCAACGTCGGTCATCAATGCAGCAGGGCAGGTGACAACGGTGAATATCGCCTCTCAGGGGTCGGGCTACGTGGTACCGCCCACGGTCGTTTTTGCGGGTGGCGGACCGAACCCCACCGACGTGCAGACGGGGACCGCGGACGGGCTCGACGCCCCTGCGGCAACGGCCGCCGAACCTTACGGCTCGGGTGCGGCGGGTATCGCCATCATCAACTCATCCGGCAATGTGGTCGCCGTGCAGATTGTCCACCGGGGCGCCGGCTACCAGGTTGCGCCCGCTGTCTCCTTCGTGGGCGGCATAAATATCGCGAGGGGCATGGCGCTGTCCGTCTGCAAACCGACAGCACAGGCGGGCCTCGGCATAGGCGGATGCAGGGTTGTAGGTGCCAACACCATCGCCATAAACTATTTCAACAACACATCTTCGGCGATCACCCCGAACGCAGAGACGTACACCATGGTCGCGACAAACGAAATGGCGGCGCGCAGCAAGATCTTCATCGCCAATGTGTGCGGAGGGACGATCTCATCCGTAGGCACAATCACGAGCGCTGAGGCAACGCTCAGCCTCAACGGCCTCCTCACCACGGATACCGTCGTGGGGGTGCAGAAGCCGACTTTTCAGGCGGGCCTCCTCGTGGGCGCAGGCAGGGTCGGCGGGGCAAACTCCGCGCGCGTCAGCTTTGTCAACCCCACCGCGGCAGGGATTACCCCTACTGCCAACGAGATATACAGCCTGTCCGTCTGGAGGCAGAATCCGGGGCTGCCTATTCAGTTCGTCATGGCGCTCCTCACTCCGGCGTCGATTGCGGCAAATACCACCGCAGAGCAGACCTTCACCCTGAGCGGCGTGAGCTTCATCAACAACGCGCCGGGGAGCGTCCTCGTCAACAAAATGAGCAACCAGCCGGGCCTCGGTATTGTCAATTGCAGGGTGTCCGCGGCAAATCAGGTGGCCCTCACGTATCAAAACAATTCGGGCGCGGCTATCACGCCGCCCGCAGAGTGGTATGTGTTTCTCGCGGGAGACCAGGTGCCCACCGGCACAGAGGCGGCGTCCTACACGCCATTTACTCAGGAAGCGGCCGGATTCACGTTCCAGCAGCTCGTCGAGCTGGCGAATGCCACCCAAGAGGTCGATGCAATGATGGGGCTGACGGCAGGCGGCTAGCAGCGATTCACATGCTCCAGGCGGGGCGTGTCGCACGCCCCGCCACCCGCACAGGGAGGGTTTATGACTGACGGCTACCGGGAGTTTCCAAAAATGGTGTACCACGTGGTGAAACCGGCCATGATTGTCGCGAACCGGGAGGAAATGGAGCGGGCCCTTGCGGAAGGCTGGGTGGAAAACCAGGTCCGGTTCAGTGAGGCGGCCGTACTGGACGCAAAGATCGCCGAGACGGAAGCCATGCTGAAGGAGCTGAAAAAGAAGAAGCAAAAGGTGCGATAAGAAATGGAGGGGGGACACCCCTCCGAAGGACAAGGGGCGAGAGGAGTGTCCCCCAACCATGTTGATTCAGGTGCAGCAGCTCATCAAGCTTGCCCTCCAGGACATCGGGGCGGTGGCGAAATCGGAAACGCCGACATCCGACGAGATGACGGACGGGCTCACAAAGCTCAACTTTATGATCGATGCCTGGGCGGTGCGACTCCCTCATGGTCCTGGGGACCGTCCTACAGGCGTTTCCCCTCACCCCCGGGAAGTATGCCTATACCATCGGGCCGGGAGGCGACTTCGACACGCCTCGCCCATCCGCCGTGACCGACGCCTATGTCCGGGACGGCAACGGTAGCGACACGCCGGTGGAGATCCTCTCCTCCGACGAGTATTACGCGATTGACGATAAGTCGATAGCCACCGGCCGGCCGCAGGGGCTGTGGTTTGACCCCGGTCTCACGCAAGCTGCGAGCCCCCTCGGGGTGATCAACCTCTATCCCGCTCCCGACCCTTCGACGCCCTACACGCTCTACATGGGCGAACAGGGGCCGCTGACGGAGTTTGTAAACCTGACGGATAACGTGACCTTCCAGCCCGCGTACTATGAGGCGCTGGAGTATAACCTCGCGGTGAGGTTGTGGCCCCAGTACCACGCCGGGTCGCAACCCGTGGAGAACGATCTGAAAGCGCTGTCGGCCGAAGCCATGCGCACCATCGAAACCATGAACGCGCGGCGCGTGACGGCGACTATAGAAACGCCGGGCAAGAGAAGCGGCTACAACGTGTATACGGGGGAATACAGGTGAACATCCCTTTCGTCGGTGCCACTTACAACGGCCGCTCATCGAATATCGACGCCAGCCGGTCCGTTAACTTCTACCCCGAGACAAACGCCGCAGATGCCAAGTCGGTGATAGCCCTCGTCAGCACGCCGGGGACCGTGCTCTGGGCTCAAATCGGCCCTTTCCCCGTCAGGGGCATGCACGTCTTCGGCGGCCTCCTCTACGTAGTGGCGGGAGGCAAGCTCTATTCCATCACTACGACGGGCACGATCTCAGCGGCCTTGGGCACGCTGGCGACATCGACGGGCCTGGTGGCGATGGAAGACAACGGCCTCGCCGTCAGCGGGGTGGGCGGCAACCAATTGATGATCGTGGACGGCAGTGATGAGGGCTATATCTACAACGTCTCAACCGGCGTATTCACGACCATATCGGGAGGCGGCTGGCCGGCAACAGGCGCGCAGGGCCTCACATACATCGACGGCTATTTTGTGATCGGCAATGGAAACAGCATGTCGGCTTCAGCCTCCGACCTCTACGACGGAACCACCTGGAGCAGCCTTGCCACGTCTCCCGCAAGCGCCGCCCCCGACCTGGTCCGGGCCGTGATCAACGTGCACCAACAGCTCTGGGTCATCAAGGAGTATACGTCCGAGGTCTGGTACGACGCGGGGACGCCGACGACCCAGGGTTTTCCTTTCAGCAGGATATCGGGAGCGGTCATCGACTACGGCACCCCTGCACCGGCGTCCGTTGCCCGCGGCGACAATTCCCTTTTCTTCCTTGCCAACCAGCGGAACAATAACAACGGGGAGTATGTCGGCGTCGTCGAGGTGTCGGCCTTTGTGCCTCAGATCATCACCCCTCCCGCCGTCGTCTACCGGATGAGCCGGTACGCGACCGTCAGTGACGCCTTCGCCTACTGTTACAGCAGCGAGGGGCATACCTTCTACGTGGTTACCTTTCCCGTGGGGAACGCCACATGGGTCTATGACGCCGCAACGCAGATGTGGCACGAGCGCTCGACATGGACGGGGCAAGCTTCGAGCGGAGAGCAAGCTTCGAGCGGAGCCACACCTGCAAACGGCGCAGGAATGGCACCGCAATCTTATGGGCGGCACGTGGGCAACTGCTATGCCGGATTTAACGGCATGCACCTCATCGGGGATTGGCAAAACGGCAATATCTACGAGATGCGGTCCGACGTGTATGAAGACAACGGGCAGCCCCTGGTGAGCATGAGGACAAGCCAGCATCTTTGGGACAAGAAAGGCATGGAGCATATCTTCATCCGCCGCCTCACCCTGGACATGGAAACGGGCGTCGGCGACGGCGATGCCGCACTACAGACCGGGATAGACCCGCAGGCGGCGCTTTCCTGGGCGATGACGGCGGCCACACGTGGAGTAGCGAGTATGCGGCGTCCATGGGTGCGGCGGGGCGCTACAGGACAAGGGTGATATGGAGGCGGCTGGGATACTCAAGAGACAGGATCTTCCGGGTGGCCATCTCGGACCCGGTGAAAAGAATCCTTATAGGAGCGGACGCGGCGTGAAGACAATACTGAATTTTTGCTTTTGATCCGTCGGATCAGACGGATCGGTCCGATCCGACGGATCTTTAGAGATTAAACCGGAGGTCGCCATGATACGTCAATGTCCGAGCGCTACCCTGCCCCTCACGGACCCTCAGTGGCAGCAGTGGCTCCAGGAGCTTTTAGCCACGGGGAATGCGCTGAAGTCCATCGACACGCACGAACCCGAATCTCGGCAAAGTGCGGCCCCGGCAAACCCGCAGACCGGGCCTATTGGCCTACGCGAACGGGACCGACTGGAACCCGGGGAGCGGTGAGGGGTACTACAGGTGGACGGGTGCGGCATGGAAGTACCTAGGGTGAAGAACGGTGGTCATCCGCAGGGCAACGGAAGGCGATGTCCACAAGGCGGGCCGGCTCTGGCTCGCCATGGTAGGGGAGCTGGCTCCCCACTTTACCCCGAATGTTGAATGGTGGCGCAAAATGGCCCTGGCACATATGAGAAGCGGCAATTACGTGATGTTCGTGGCGGAGACAGGACAAAGGCTCGCAGGCTTCCTCGACCTCTTTCTCTACCCCGAGCCGAGCACGGGCAAGGTGCACGCCGTGGGGCAACACTTCTATGTGGACATGGAACACAGGCATACGAGGGTGGCCTGGAGATTGTATGAGCAGGCCGTCCACCACGCCGTCGAGAGCAAAGCGGAAGTGATGGAGCTTTTCTGCTTCGACAGTGAAAAGGCCATGTGGACAAGGAAAGGCTACAGCGCCTTAAGGACATTAATGAGGAAGGAGATATGTAATCCATAACCACGAGCGAAGCGAGATGAGGGGGGAGACTCCGGCAGCTTGCTGCTGGAGGGGGCGCTGAGCCCCAATAACTGCAAGGAGATACGTCATGTTTGATCCGGTTAGTGCAATAGTGGGTGGTTCCTTGCTCGGCGCGGGTTTGGGTCTCTACGGCGCATCGGAATCGGCGGATGCGCAGGAATCGGCGGCGCAGACCGCGGCGGCAGCCAACGAGCAGGCGGCGCAGCTTCAGTACCAGGAATGGCTCCAGCAGCAGGCGAACATGCAGCCCTGGCTCACGGCCGGGACGGGTGCGGTGAACGCACTGGCAACCGGGACACGGCCGGGAGGCAGGTTCTCAAGCATCCCCGCCTTTTCCTTCGACCCAACGCAGATCGCGAACAATCCCGATTACCAGTTCGTGCTGAATCAAGGCATGGCGGCGCTAAGCGACGAATGCGGCGGCGGCGGGCAATTATGGCTCCGGGAACATGGGAACAGCCCTGGAGAATTACGGCCAAGGCGCGGCGAGTCAGTACATGAACCAGTATTACAACCAGGCCTTGAATGCCTACAATGCGAACCTGAATTCCCAGTACACCATGCCTTATAACTTCCTGGCAGGACTTTCGGGGACCGGGCAGACAGCAGCCCAAAATTTGGGCCAGGAAGGCTCTACGGCGGCGACCAGCATGGGCAACTACGGGGTAGGGGCGGCCAACGCGCTCGCCGCGGGGACCGTGGGCGCAGCCAATGCCTACGCGAGCGGGTTGAACAACCTCTCAAACAACATCATGAGCGGCTACGGCACGTATCTGACCAACCAGAACCAGCAGGCGCTTATTAACGCGCTTGTCGGACAGAACGGCTATGGCTCGGGGACCTACGGACTGTAATAGGGATGCCGAAAATCGACGAGGTGAATCATGGCTGAGTGGAAAAATTGTTTGACGCCGGCGCCGCGCGCCTCAAATATCAACGCGTTGTCCGTCTATTACCGCCCGCCCTCCCTCCAGGATGTGGTGGCCGTGGCCGCCTATGGGGACGCGCGGCAGAACGCCCGGATCAGGAAGAAGCTCCAGGAAATGCGCGTGCGGGATGAGATAGCGAAGGGGGGCCCACCCCGGTGGAGCGGGAAATCGCTTCCTCTGAATCCCCCCGCAGCGCCGACGGAGAGGAGGGTCGATCACCTGCTCGTTCGGGTAGTCCCAGAGGTACTCGACAGGATCGAGCGGAGCCCAGGACGAAGAGCGAGGAACAAGGCGGAAAGTCTTTAATAGGACCTATTAAAGACCGAGCACGAAGGAGAAATGCGACCATGACCATGAACCTGAAAACCAAGCACGCCCTGGTCTACGACCTCGGTCTCTTCACCGAGAACGCCCTCCGGCTGCTCCGCGACTGCGCGCACGTCAAATACTTCGTGCCGTGGGCCGACGCCTTCCCCGAGCCTTTCAAGGCGAAGATCGGCGACGGTCTCGACGGCATGGAGCGGGTCCGCAGCTTTGAGAAACATCTTGACGAAGCGGACTTTATCTTTGTCCCCGATACGCTCTGCGCGGACCTCGTGGAGTGGCTGAAGAAGCACGACTACCCCGTGGCCGGGGCGGGAGCAGCCGAAAGGCTGGAGCTGGACCGCTGGTACGGCCGCATGAGGCAGAAGGAAAACGGCCTGCCCGTCCAGGAGACGCACCGCATCAAAGGCGTGACGGCCCTGCGCAAATTCATCAGGGACTACAAGAACTATTTCATCAAGATCGACCTGTTCCGGGGCATCGAGGAAAGTTTCAAGCATATCGACGAGCACCAGACGGAATGGACCGTTGACAGGATCGCCTGCAAGCTCGGGCCGTATAAAGAGGACGTGGTCTTCATCTGCGAGGAGCTGGTTGAAGGGGTGGAGCCTGGAATCGACGCCATCACCTGGGAAGGCGAGCTGGTCCTTCCCACGACCCTGGGGTATGAGCATAAAGGCTCCGGCGTCGTCAGCCGGGTCTACCGGCTCGCAGGCGGACCTGCCCGACGCGGCGAGATGGGTTAACGAGGGGCTTTCGCCTGAGTTCGAACGGGCAAAGACGCGCTTCTTTTACTCGGCAGAATTCAAAATCGGGCCATCAGCGCACCCCGTATTTGATCGACCCGACCATCAGGCTCGCAGCCCCCGGCGTGGCGGCTATCCAGACGGAGCTGTTCGAGAATTATACGGAAGTGATTTACGGCCTCGCCACAGGAGAGAAGATGGCCCCCGCCATTACGCACAAATATGCGGCCGCGTTGGCGTTGGAGTCGCTGGAGGCCAGCGGGGCATGGGTCAACATCGGGTTCCCGAAGGAGCTGCGCCGGTGGCTGAAGCTCCGCATGGCGGTCCGCAAAGGTGAGGACTACTATTGCGTGCCCGGCTTCGAGTCCGTGGGCACGGTGATCGGCTTCGGCGACACGATCAGGGAGGCGGTAGACCTGGTGAAGGACCGCGCGAAACAGGTGAAGGGGAAGAGGCTCACCATGGACGAAGCGGGCCTGGAAGCCCTCTTCGATGAGATCAATAGAGGAAAACAGTACGGGATAAATTTCTAGCGGGGATATGGGTGCGTCCCCTGGTTACGGGCAGAATGTCACGTAACCGGGGGCAACAAATGAGAGAGGTGATGAATGAGTGTCAGTTTAGCCCCTCCTGTCAGATTCAAGGCGTTTTACCCCGGCACGGGGAACCCGCTCTCGGGCGGGAAACTCTGGACGCTGCAGCCGGGCACGTCGGGCTTCGGGTATCTCAAGGCGAGCTTCTCGGACGCCACCGGCCTCGTAGTCAACACGAACCCCGTGGTCCTCGATCCGAGCGGCGAGGCGGATGTGTGGCTCTCGGGCTACACGAAGCTGGTGCTCCAGGATGCGGCCGGGAACCTTGTCTGGACCAGAGATAATGTCTCTTCCTCGCCCGCGGCAGGGGCAGGGGTAGACCAGTGGACAAGTCAGGCCCTGCTCCTCACCTATGTGAACGCCGCCCAGTTCACGACTCCGGGAGACCAGACGGCCTTTTCCAGACGGGGATGAGGCTCCAGGCCATTGTCTCGGCGGGAACGATCTACGGGACCGTCACGGCGTCCGCGTCCTCCGGCTCACCGACGGTGACCACGGTGACCGTTGCATGGGACTCGGGTCGACTCGATTCCGGACTTTCGGCCGTGGCAACGGGGATCCTCACGTCTTTACATTCCGCGCTGCCTGCCCCACCCGTCTACATGTCGAATTTCGCGTCTTTGACCGCCGCAGTGGCCGCTATCGGCTCGGCGCCCATGGATCTGCTCGTCAACGCGCCCACCACGGTGACCGGGGCGACGAGCGTACCGGCGAACATCGGCATCAGCGTGGCGGAAGGGGGCCTTATCACGCAGGCAGGGGGCACGCTCTTCATCAACGGGACCTTCCGGGCGGAGGGACAGGCATTTTCCGGTTTCAGCGGCTCTGCAGATCATCTGGGGGCCGCATGCAGTAGAAGAAGTCAAAGCCGCATGGTTTTATAGCGGGTCAGGGTCATGGGATTCGGCCATCCAGGCCGCGAACGACTCCGTAGTAGCCTCCGCTCTGCCGCTCACCGTGAAGCTGCCGGCATCATGCACCCTCACGACGGGTGTGAGCATCAACCTCTCTTACGCAAGCCTGAAAGGTGACAACGCCTCCATCGACGCGACCGGCCTTACCACGGGCGCGGCGATTACGGCCACGGGCAGCGTCAACCCGCCCTATACGCAGGCCATGAACCGCCTGGAAGGCTTCCGGCTATTCGGGGCGACGGTCGCCGGGACGGTAGGTATCCTCTTCGATATGCTCACCGGGTCGGGCCAGGGACCGAGCCACATTTCCATGGCCCGGGTCCAGGTCGATCATTTTGACACCGGCATCGAGTTCTTCAGCCAGGCGTACAACATCAGTGGGTATCAGATCGACGTGAATTACTGCAATACGCTGATATCCTTGCCCACGGGCGGAACGAGCTACGGCAGCGAGATACGGTTTTTCGGCGGGAGAATTCTACGGGCCTACGAACTGGCACGTGTACACCGCGGGAGGAAACGGCCAGGACATCTATTTCATCGGCTCTTCTTTCCTCTACTTCAACGGCTCATCGGCAACGGCGAGGCTCTTTAACATCGACGGGTACAAACTGCATCTGGTGGGTTGTCATATCGAGGTCAACAACCCGACAGCGGCGTTGGACGCGGCTATAGAGGTGACAGGGGCCAACGGCGTCTTTGACATGCAGCAGGGCTACCTGGCTGTCGGGGCGAGCGGGAGCACTCAATACGGCTCGCTCATCAACCTCAACGGCACAGGATCGAACGTGTGCGGCGTCATCCTGGACAGCGTCTACCTCGACGTGTACGTGAGCAGCGGGTACCTGGTAAATAACGCAGGCAATGCGCTCAGCTTCATTCACACGGCCCGGCTTGACATAGAGAACCCGGGCGGCGTCATATCCATCATTTCACCGTTCACGAACGTGATGATTGACGGCGGGTTTGAAAACCCCTCTTATGTCCTCGACAATATCTATGTGTCGGCCGACGCGGGGGGGATCACCGGGCGGCTGGCGTCATCGACTGTTTCCGCTGCGCTTAGCGCGGCGCAATACCACTCAGGCGCACAATCTCTGGCAGTCAGAAAAACAGGGGCTGCGTCGACTACGGGCACGGTCTCTATCGTGATCCCGATCCGCCCCGGAGAGCGGCCTTTCTTCGAGCTCTGGGCGCTGTGCAGCCAATCTTTCAACATAGACCTGCGCTGGTATGCGCTTTTGTGGCAGGGCGGCGTGAACGGCTACACGACAATGAGCCTCTCCCAGCTTACAGACATTGCGGATGCAACCCTGAGCGCCACATCCTGGACAAAGATAAATCCTGGCAGCTTCGCGCTCGGGGGCGGGTATTACTCGGCATTGCCCACGGCGCCTGCCTGGGCCACACACTTTGCCATTGTCCTGGACCTGTGGCCTGTGAACAACGGGACGCTCTATATCGATGACCTCAAGGTCAATATAGTGAAGTGAAAGGAGCTACGATGAAAATAACAAAAGCACCGGGAATTCTTGCTCTGTTCTTGACCGTCAGCCTCTGCGCCTCTGCTTTCGCGCAGGATGTGAAATCCGTGACCTCCCTCGGGGCGGCCTCCGTCTCCGGTCAGGTGACCTGCACCGCTTCCCCTACCCTGCTCTACTCCACGACCGCAAGCGGGGGTGCCCAGCCCTTCGGCCGGCTCGCCATCACCTTCGAGCTTCAGGGTACCCAGCCCGTCTTCATCGCGCCCCGACCGGACATCAGCACGAGCAATGCAGGCTTTTTGCTGATAACGCAAGGTCACAGCATGGCCTTTGACCGCAGCTCCGGCAACGTCTCCTGGTACTGCATCACGGCAACAGGCAGCGCCGATTGTCGGGTTTACGGAGGAAAAGTGATGAAAAGGCTCTATGAAATGATCCGACTGCTCGGACTGATCAGTCTGATCGTGACTGATCTCTTTGTGTCCCATCATTGCCCTTCGCCAGTGGTGCATCATCGGCGCCCTTTAACCCCTCCGCCGTCAACATCACCGGCGGCACGATAAGCGGCAGCGTCTCCTATCCGCCGCCGTTTTGCCCTCGCCTCCATCAGGGGCGCCGCAGCCGTCTCCATTACCGGCTCGACTTTCTCCTCATCCAATGTCACTCTCACGGGCGGGTGCAGCATCTCGAGCCGGGACCGTCGTCTGCGGCACGTCGGCGGGGACGTTCTACCCGATCTCATGGACGCCGACCAGCGGCACATGTACCAGATCGACCTTGTGCCTTCGGCGGTCACCTCGACGGGAGAATATTACCTGACCATGGGAGGCGTGACGGTCTACGGGTCGGGCTTCACGCCCACTGCCGGGCAGGACTACCGGGCCTATATGCTGGCCGGGAGCGCGGCTGCTCTCACAATCAACAGCGTGGGCGGCGCAGGCACGTCGCTGACCTTTTCCTCCTTGATCGTCAAGCCGGTGCAGAACCCGTCTATCATATGGGATACCGACACGGGCCAGACCGCGCAGCTCAATATTTCCCTCCCCGACGCGACGGCAGGCTATGTCTATCAGCACCTGAAGCAGACGGCCTACGCCTCGCGTGTTGAAATCCCGAAACGGCACAGACGGCTTTCTCATGCCCGGCAACGGGACGCCCTATACGAACTCGCTCACCACGGGCACGGTATTCGGCACATGGGTAGACCTCAAGGCCATTGCGACAGGGTCCTGGTTCGTGACGAACAGCGGCTTACTGACGCCGCAATAGGGGGGCGATATGAGACGGCTTCTTTTCTCGATCCTTATCCTTCTCGCCCTTGCCGGCCCGGCGTGGCCGAACTACTTACTATGTTTCGCCCTCGGGCTCGAACACGTCGCCCTACGACACATGGGCCAAAGCAGCCACGGCGCCCGCGACGGTCATCAGCCTCAATCCCTCCGGAGGGCCGCACACGGTCTATGTCAACGGGGTGTTCTATACCGTCTCGCTGACCTCCATACGGTGCCAACTGGGCGGGCAGCACCATGCAGGGCGTCTCTGCGGCGGGCGTGGCCGCAAGCTGCTCCGGCTCGGCCTGCAACGCCTATCCTGCCGGGATAGATGAGGTGATTCTCTCGGGGGCCTATACGCCTTCAGGCATCACCTGGACACAGGTATCGGGGAATGTATATTGGTCCGGCAACGGCTCGATGACCACGCAGCCCAACTCAGCAATCTACACGGTGAGCGGGACCACAACGCCTGCTCACCCAGGATGCAACGTGCTCCTCATCCACGTGCAGCCCGGCCTTGAACCACTACTGCTATGACACGACAAATCATGGAAGCTGCGCCAACGTCGGACAAATCCCCTCAACAGGTATCCTGGAGGCGGCGAAATCCTCGTACATGATTTACGCCCACTATGCCATGACCTTCAACAACTTCACTCTGCGCGTAGGCAACACCTATGCCGCCTACGTGGATGTTGCCGCTACGGCCTGGAACTCCGTTCGATTCAACTATGGATACCAATATGGCCTTTACGCCTATAACTTCTCCGGTTCCGCAGGCACCCCTTCAATCACCGTCAACGGCGGCGCGGCAAACTACAACGTGCTGTATAACGGCTATTACATCCGGACCGTGACCTATGCGAGCCTGTCGAATATCTCGGCAACGGGAAACACAGACCAGGGCCTCTACGTTGATGCGGCCTCGCCTAACGGCACCCTGTCAGGAGGCACGTTCAATAACAACAACCCCACGGGCGCTTCAGGGTCCTTCGGAGGAATATATCTCGCGGCTAATGGCTGGACCATATCGAACGCGACCGCCTCCAACAACGTGTGCGGGACGGGCATATGGATATTCGGCAACAACAATGTATTGCCGGGAGCACGACCAATAACAACGGCTGCGGCAATTATGGCGTAGGCGGGGCGGCAAAGGCGGCGGGGTCCAATTCGGGACCGCTGCATCGGGCAATCTCGTCACACGACACAAGGCGGACAGCAATTACATCAACTACGAGCACGGCACGTCGAGCGGCACGGGGGGCAATAAGATCACCTGGAGCCAGGGCACAAATTCGACCGTGAACAACATCGACAACGAGCAGGACCCCGGATCGGCTCCGATAGAGTACACGAACGACAGCCTTGTCCATAATCCGAGCGGCTCCAATGTGGCCGCATATACGGGGCATGGCATCGTGCACCAGGGCACGGCCATAAAGGGCAAGATCGGCAACTGCATCGCCTACGATATAGGAGCCTACGGCACGAACAACCAGGGGATTACTATTTCAGATGCTGGCGGCGGCAAAAATCTTGTCACTGTTTATGAGGACAGCAACGTCCTATGGGCCGTCAATGGGGCTGATATAGCGAAGCTGGACTATACCGGCGACCTTGGGACAAACCTGTGCTTTGGCTCTCATGCAGGGGATTACGGCGCAGGCATAAGCCAGTGGAAGACAGCCCTTCAGTCAACAAACGTAGGCGCGAAGGTGCTTAATCTTGCAGGCACGGCCCATCAGGCAGCGGCCAACGACATACAGGCCGATCCGCTCTATACGTCAGTCTCAGGGCTGAATCTCCTACCCATGATCGGCTCACCGGCAAGCGGCAGATCAAATGTCGTCAATCTCATCTCCGGGACGCCTAACGTACTCGACCTTAACGGAAACAGGGTAACTGACGGCAGCGGCAACTTGTGTTCGATCCCGCCCGCAGGAGCTTACCTGATACAGGCGAATGCGCCGATGGGGATGGGACTATGATCAGAAGGGCACCTTCCGAAAGCTATAGGGCGAAAGGAGTGTCCCCTCTCGATATGGAGGGCAGATATGGACTACGGCACAGCGGCGGCGATAATCGGCACGGGATGGGCAATAGCAGGGGTGGTCATTATGCGGCCCCGATCTAACGGCAACGGGAAGTTTTGCGGCGCGCACAGCGGTATCGAGGTAGCGCTGAAAGGCCTGTCGGATGGTCAAACAAGGATAGAAAAGAGCATCGAGCGGATATTCGAGCTTCACGAGGAAGGGAAACTATGAAGTTCTTTCCCTGCTTTATGGTTGATTGCGGGGCTTATCGGGAGTATACAGAAGAGGAGGCCATCTCGATTGTTCCTCGCCGGTGCCGCCGGTGCTCGTCATGGAAGGGATTTGATTTTCATACTCAAATAAGAATAGAGAAGGAGGAAACAGATGAATCCCAAGGATAAGCCGATATTCGACGCCCTGGCCGATGACGAAGCGGCCATTCTCACGATCTACGGAGAGGCCCGTAATCAGAGCCTCGAGGGAAAACAGGCGATAGGCGTGGTCATCAGGAATAGGGCAAAGGGCGGAAAGAGCATCAGGGATATCGTCTATGCGCCGAATCAATTTTCGTGTTACCTGAGCGCGGACCCCAACTATCCAAAGCTGTTGGAAGTCGCCGCAAACTTTCATGAGGCTCTTTCACTGAACCAGGCCCTTGGGGAATGCGCGACGGCCTGGCATGACCCTTCTGCTGATATGGATGAAATGCTCGACGGCGCCACTTTCTATGAAGTCCACGGCACAAAGAACGCCTGGTTCGACAAGGAAAAGGCGGAAGGGCGGCTGGCGCTCACGGCGAGTATAGGGGCACACGATTTTTACAAAGAAGCGTAGGACCCGGACCGGAAGGCGGGAATAAAATCAAAGGAGACCTATCATGCTTACAGGGATCATCATAGGAGTGGCGGCGGTAATCTACTTTGAGATCAGGCACGCCTACTTCGCGCGGAAAATGGTCATCGGCAACAACGAAGGCGGCGAGATACGCGGAGCAGGCCGAGGAAGCCGCCCAGGCGGCGCAGACTGCGGCTGAGGCGGTGAAGACGGCCGTGGTCCAGGCGGCGAAGAGCGCATAGCTCAACAATCCGGGCAGGGACACCCCTCCGAAGAACAAGGGGCGAGAGGAGTGTCCCCCCAATGATTAGAGCCTTCCTTGGACGGTTTTTTTGGGGCCTCGTCGGTAACGACGACAGTCAGGTATCGACAGGCGCCGTGTGCGCCGTCGCAGTCGTCGGCGCGTGGCTCTGGTCCTACATATGGTGCCAATATCATCAGACGGCTCTCAAGATGAACCCGGCCGAGGTGCTCTTGCTTGCGGGCGGCCTCATGGCCCTGCCCAAGGCATCAAAATTCTAGGGGACACCCCTCCGAAGAACAAGCGGCGAGAGGAGTGTCCCCCACAATTAAGGGAGAGAGCAATGCGCCTGCGAACGGTCCTTGAAATCGTCCTTGTCCTCGTTGTCGCGGCCTTGGGTCTGCACGAGGTCTATAACCTGACGACCAATAAGACGGCGCCCGCCCCTGCGGCGCAGTACGCGCCCGCTCCGCCCATCCCTGCGGTAAAAGAGGTCCACTACGTCAGCGTGCCGGGACCAGTGCAGATCGTCACTCAGGAAAAGGCCGTCATCGTCCATGACCTCAAGCTGCCCGACGCAATCGCAAAGGACCCGGACAAGCAGGTGACCGCGACGGCCCAGGTGGCCGCCGGCGACGGCAACAAGATAGACGCCGTCTCTATGATCGATACAAAGACGGGCACCTCACAGATCGACACAAAAGAGGAGCGCCCCTTCTGGGCCTTCCTCAACGAGAGGGAGATCGGGCTCAGGGGCGGCATGGGCCTGCGCGGCCTGGAGGGCGCGGCCTACGCCCGCTGGACGTTTTTGCGGACTGGGAATGTACATTATGCCGTCTACGGCGAGGCGACGAGCCCGCCCTTTGCAGGCGCGCCGGTCGTGAGCGCCGCGACGGCGACCCAGGGCGACGGCAAGGTGATGATAGACGTGAGCTATAGGTGGTAAGGAGACACCTCCAAAAGGCCGAATGCACTACGAATGACCGTGAGGGCCTGTATAGCGCGCTCCTTCCTGTTGACTTTGACAGGGGTATCATGGTTAATGAGACGGAGGGCGGCGAAAGGGCCGCTGATCTTTTCTTGGGATGAGGTAGTGATGAGCTGCGAAGACTATACGGACGATAAGCAGGCGGAAATTGCCCTGCGTGAAAGCGAGGCAAACTTCAGGGCCCTCGCGGAGCACACTATCACGGGCATCTTCATCGTACAGGGAGAGAGGTTTGTTTACATAAACCCTGTTTTTACCGAGGCCACCGGATACACCCTGAAGGATCTCTCATCGATGAATTTTTGGGACCTCGTCCCTCCCGAGATGCGGGAAGTGCTGAAAGCCAAGGCCGCGGCCCGGCAGCAGACACACAGCACCGCCCCTGCAAAGTATGAGCTGAAGGTCGTCACGAAATCAGGGGAGGAGAAATTCGCACAGGTTGACGTTACTTTCATCAAGTTCAAGGAGAAGCCCGCCATACTGGGGTCTGTGACGGACCTCACTGAGCGCAAGCTGATGGAGGATGCGCTTCGGGCGAGTGAAGCGAAGTACCGCACCATCTTCGAAAACGCAGTCGAAGGGATATTCCAGACGACCCCGGATGGCCGCATCCTTTCAGCGAACCCCGCCATGGCCCGAATTCATGGATACGACACACCGGAAGAGCTCATGCGGAACGTCGATAACCTTGCGAAGATTTATGTCGACCGGGACTGTCGCGCATATTTCCTGATACTTTTGGATGCAGAAAACGAGGTAAAGAATTTCGAATGCGAAGTATACCGGAAGGACGGCCGGAAGCGCTGGGTTTCGCTCACCGCGCGCACAGTCAGGGATTCGAAGGGGACCATCCTCTACTATGAAGGGACTGCGGAAGATATCACCGAACGCAGAGACGCGCAGGAGAAGCTGCGCGAGAGCGAAGAGAAATTCCGGCTCCTTTTCGAGCAGTCGGCTGACGCCACCGTGCTTCTGGACGGGGAGACGTACGTCGACTGCAACGAAGCGGTCCTGCGGCTACTCAAGTGCTCCTCGAAGGAGCAGGTGATCGGCCTGCACCCGCTCGACTTCTCCCCCGAGCGCCAGCCCGACGGACGCCTGTCGGCCGATGAGATACGCGAGAACATCGCCATAGCGCTGAGGGAGGGACACCATCGGTTCGAACGGGTAAGGAAGGGCTTCGACGGCAAAGAGTTCTGGGTAGACGTTGCGCTCACCGCTATCCCAGTGCGGGGCCGGCGGATCCTCTACAGTGTGTGGCGGGACATTAGCGACCGCAAGCGGGCAGAGGCGGCACTGAAGGAAAGGGAAAAGGAGCTGGAGAGGAAATCGGCCAATCTCGAGGAAGCCAATGTAGCGCTGAAGGTGTTGCTGAAACTCAGGGAAGACGACAAGAAAGGGGTTGAGGCCGCAGTCCGCACCAATATCGAGGAACTGGTGTTCCCTTACCTGGAAAAGCTGAAAAGCATGTGCCTCGCGGAGAATCAGGCGACCCTTGTAGGCATAATCGAACAAAACCTGAACCATGTTATCTCGCCGTTTCTGCAGAAGATGTCCTCCGGCTATTCCCACTTCACGCCAACAGAAATTCAGATAGCAAATCTCATCAAGAACGGGAAGACGAGTAAGGAGATTGCACATACGCTTAACATGGGTACGGCTACGGTGCACAGCCACAGAAACGATATCAGAAGCAAGCTCGGCCTAAGCAACAAGAAGGTGAATCTCAGGTCGTATCTCCTTTCATTCAAATAACTATGCAGATTACCTACACAGTTTATCCCTAAAAAGACCATAATAATTTTGCTTAGTTCCTTACACAAATAGACAAAAATAGTTTATGATATTACCCATGGAAAGCGACGGGAAGCGCTTTTTGCCGTGGATCGCGGCGAAAGGACAGACCTGGTTGAAGGATAGTAGATAGCGACGGGGGTCAGCCGTTGAGAATATACAACTGTGAGCGGAGCGCAAGGCTGACCCCCACGCTATTGACTGTCCGGAATACCTGCCTCCGGTTGGCCGCGTCCCTTTGTCACGGATCCAAAATTATCCACTGATACGCACTGTGCGCCGCGTGCCCGGCGGAAAATACTTTTCACTCATGACCCCACGCCTTACAGCCTGATACCCACCACATTGGCCTTAAGAAAAAGAGATGCCGTCCGAAAAAATAGGTATCGGGCAGGCGTCGCCGAAAGGCGTTCGCCTGGTACGCTTAACGGGATTGCGCGGAAGAAATCGCCCGTCGTTTGCTCGCCGTAGTCTCCGCGGAAAGAACTCGCAAAAAGCAGTTAAGGTTTCTATCCGGGAGGACAACATGAAACTTTTCACAGACCTAAAGATCGGTCACAGGCTCGCAGTCGGCTTCGGCATCACCCTGGCCTTGATGGGGGTCATTGCCGTTTCAGGGGTACTCTACCTCAGCACTATAAAAAGCAACGTCCGGTACATAGCAGACGTCAACAGCGTCAGGCTCAAGAATGCACACGATGTCCGGGCATCGCTGAGCGACCTGTCGTTCCTTATAGGCGAGATCGTCACGAGTGGGGATAGCAGTGTGAAAGAGAAAGCAAGAAACAAGATTCAGGAGACTCGCGCCGGCTATAAGAAGGCGCTGGATGAAGTTGAAAGGCTTGAGTCCTATCAGGAAGGCAGAGCGCTCGTCGCGAAGCTCAAGGAGCAGGTGGCCAAGGGCAGAGAGGCTAATGACAGGCTCCTGGATATGGCCATGGCAGGGAACGGAAAGGAGGCCCTGGAGGGGTTTCGGGACCTTTCTGCCACCACGGCAGCCTACCTCCAGGCGGCCGACGATCTAGTCCGCTACAACGAAGGGAGAATCAAATTCAGATACGAAGAAGCGGACCGCCACGCCTCCGCGGCCCGCATGGTCTTTCTCGTTGTGGGTATCATCACCCTTCTGGTGGGTGTCGCGCTATCACGGGCGATCACCCGCAGCATCACCATACCTATCGTCCGCTGCGCTGCGCACATAGACCTCATGGCAAAAGGCGATTTCTCCATTCCGGTCTCCGAGCACGCGTTGAAGAGGAAGGACGAGATGGGGGTCTTTGCCCGCTCCATGGAGGTGATGAACTCCAGTCTCAAGCAGATGCTCAAAGAAGCAATGGCCTCGGCAGCAAACGTGGCCTCCGCGAGCAGCCAGTTGATCATGTTCGCGGGGAAGCTCTCGAAAGGGGCCACGGAGCAGGTGGAGAAGGCCAATCTGGCGGCGACGGGCTCGACGGAGATGAGCCAGGCCTCGGGCGATATCGCGAGAACTTCCACCCAGGTCGCCATGTCGGCCACTGAGGCGGTCAACGTTGCGGCAGGAGGACGGCAGGTGGTTGATAAGTCCGTCCAGGAGGTCAACCTGATAGCGGAGACCGTGGAAACGGCCCTCGGGTTCGTGCGGGATCTGGGCGAACAGTCCGTAAAAATAGGCGACATCGTCACCGTCATAAACGATATCGCCGACCAGACAAATCTGCTCGCCCTCAACGCAGCCATCGAGGCGGCGCGGGCAGGCGAGCACGGCAGGGGCTTTGCCGTTGTCGCCGACGAGGTCAGGAAACTGGCGGAGAGGAGCTCCACCTCCACGACGGAAATAGCGAGTATGATCAACCTCATCAGGGAGGGGGTAAGAAAGACCGTGGTCTCCATGGACACGGCAAAAGATAAGGTGAGCGCCGGGGTGGAATACTCCTCGCAGGTATCGACCGCCCTGGAAGGGATCATAGAATGCATCAACCTCCTGCACGGCAACATACACCAGATAGCGACCGCCACCGAGGAGATGAGCGCCACTACCGACGAGATCGCACAGGACATAAACCGGATCTCGGTGGTGACGCAGGAGACCTTCTCTTCTTCAGAGGAGATATCCCAGGCAGCCGCCGGCCTTTCCGACCTGTCGAAACGTCTGGAGGGGGCCGTTCAGAGTTTCAAGGTTTAGGGCTGCCGGTGAGCAAGACCGATCAGTGAGCGTACTTTCACCTCGGTTTCGAGAAGCGGTTTTCCGAAGGCCTCGGTAAAACGGCTCGATGCGAGGGGCCTGCGCATGTTGAGGACGAGCTGGGCATCAAATCCGATCCTGCCCGGCTGAAAAAGAAGGATATCGGTGCTGCTTCCCGGTTCGTAAAGGCTCTTGGGGCAGCCCTTTTCGAGGAACATGCCTCTCTCGACCGGTCTCGGCTCTTTGTATTCATACTCGCTGTATGCCTGGCGAACCTTGCCGATCATGAGAGCCACGACTTCTATCATGGCTACGAGCCCGACCCGGCTCCCCCCCGGCACGTCGCTGTCGATCACCGTGACAACCCGGGCGTTCTTCGAATGAGGAGTTACCAGGGCCACAATGGCGCCGGGGTTGCATGAGTGGTAGACGCCGGGGATTTCGTAGAAGTCGACGACCCTGCCGGCGACGGGCGTGTGATTGTAGTGGTACCTGTCCGGCGTAAGACGGAAGACGGCATAATCAGCCCGCTGAAACGTCTCGACCCAGACCTTCTTGCCGACCAGGTCCTCAAGATCGAAAAATTTGCCCTTGAGGAACAGGGCGGAGCCGTTCCCGAGGGACCCCACCAGCATGCGGGAATCGGCAGGCGAGACCAGCGCGTTCTCGTGATCCGGCATCGGCCGGCACTGCCAGTAGCGTATCTTGCGCTCGAAGATCTTTTTCGGCGTGTCAAGCGTCCAGGGAGGGTCAAGCCACTCGCTCCTCTCAAGGGCCGAAGGCTCGAGGAATGGCGCCGCACCACTAATGCGCCGGGAGAGAAAGAGGCTCGTAATTGAGGAACGCGATCAGGGAGGACGCCCGTCTGGAAGTGAGGAGACGGAACAGGAAGGGCGCGTCCTCGCGCAGTCTCGAGTAGATGAAGCAGACCACTCTGTCCCGATAGAGGCGTTCCGTACGGAGGGCAAATGTCTCCCGGTCGATATATTGGTGCGGCATCATGCTCCGGTTTCCTTAAAAAGAGGCTCCAGGTCCTCCGCGGACGGCATATCCGCCCTGATCGTGAGGAGAATCGCGAAGATGAGACGCCTCAAATCGTCGATTGATGCTGTTTCGTTCATGATGAGTTCCCGGATGTCATGGACGTAGCGGAAAAGCTCGTCTGAGGGGATCAGGCCGTAGAGAAGCCTTCCGATAGTAGTGTGATGAGACGACGATGGCGAGGCAAGGGCGCGGAGATCGTCTTCCACTACGTCGAGCCCTTCCGCTATGTGCCGAGGACGGAGAGAGTTGCGGTAAAACTCTTCCGCGGCGCTGTTGAACTCATGGGCGCTCACTTTTAGGGGCGAGCGGACGCCAAGGTGTTCGAGTATGCCGCCGGTGAGCCTCTCCGCTGCCGCGTGGCTTCGAGGCTCTTCGAGCCGCTTTTCAAGATCCGCGATCGCGTCTTCCATCCCGAAGAGCTCGACCAGTTCGGCTGCTTCGTCTTTGAGCAGACGAATCAAGCTCTTGCAATATGCGACATTGTGTACGCGGAGGTATCCGGGGTATCTCCTGCTGCTGCGCACATCGGCCGTTTTCTCTATGATAGCCTTCAGAAACCGGTTCTTTGTATCGTGGCGGACAAAGAACGTGGGTATGCCGATTGCCGATCCGAAGAATATCTGCCTGCGCTCGCTCTCGATAAACGGGCTGTCAGGGATATGGTCATGGGTCACCTTTCCGTCGAGTACGTATCTGAAGGCAAGCGCAATGACAAGGTTCTGGAGGTCGATAGCGGGAGTCATATCGCTCATGATGCTCGGAAACAGGCTGTAATGTCTTCCTTCAAAACCGCAAAAACCGACCCTGTCGAACTCCCTCAGTTTGAAGGGAAGATAGAGGGACATGCGGTCGTCGAATACGCCAAGGTCGGCGAGGTCTTTCTTGAGGGCTTCGCTGTTGCCGGGAACCCCATCGAGGCCGGGGCTCCTTTCCGTGCTCAAGAGACAGATGAGGTAGTCGATCAGCCTGAAATCAGGTATAAAATCACCTTTCAGACGAAGGAGCCTGCTTATTGCTGCGTCCAGGAGAGGGGGGCCGAAAGGGGTGATCGGTTGGCGGCAGAAGCTGATATCCGCCTTGGCTTTCCAACGTCGCCACAGCATTCTAAGGTGCGTATAATCGAGTTCGTGGGGGAGAAATCCGAGCACCCTCTCGGGGTGGAAATCCGCAAAATCTAGGCGGTAAGGGGCTGCGCTGTAAGTCTTCACGAAAAGGGGGAGGAAGTGTTCGGCCACCTTTATGACGAGATCGCCTATATCCTTCTCCCGGCCCAGGTCGAATCCCGATGAGTCGCATCCGCGCAGGCGGGTAAGCGTCGCGCTGCCTAAGCTCACGTGGGTCCCGTTATTGGCCAGGCTTATGTTTGAGAGAGTGGGGAGCACAACCAGGTTGCTCGTGATGATCCCCGCATCGCGCAGCTTGGCAACCGCGTTCAGTTGACTCCGGCTCAGCACCTCATGACACAGGCGCATGTAATCCTGCTTTTCCTCGCCCCTGTCCCATCCCGACAGACAAGGGCTCATGAAAAGCTCGCGGTAGAAGAAATCGGATATGCAATTGTTTAGTGTCTTCTGCCTCACGGGGGGATGCGGTGAAAAATAAAGCATGGCCTTCTGACCGTTCTTGGCCAGCTCGAATTTCCTGTTCGCGTACATGATGAGGAGCTGCGTAAGAAGGAAGCGCTTAGCCGTCTCGCGGGCAAGGCCCCTTCCCGGCCCCAATCCCTGCGCACCTGTGGTGATATGAAAAGAATGGGTTTCAGGCGACGTATTGTCGCTCAGAAAATGATCGAGGAGCAGGGCGCCTGTCCGGAACACAAGGGGGTGAACGTTATTGCCGCCCAGCACGTCGGCAAGGGACAGCTTGACAAGATAGCTGATGGGCACGCGCAGGAAGTCAGAGCCGTCCAGCCGATAGGTGAACTTGCCGGCATCCGAGCGGGGCCCTCCCGCCGGGCTTGTTTTATCGGCCAGCAGGTCGTGGCGCAGGGTGGCGAGGGCACACTCGTTGAGGGCAGCTTTTGGGAGCCTTACCCAACTGTTCTCCCATATATTCCGGTTGCTGTCGTTCAGGAACCTGTTCAATTCCGCGCCCGTCTTTCGCGGGGTATCGCCGGCGGCGGCCCGGCGCATGACGTCGGCCAGATAGTTCGACTGTTCTATGCTGATGGCAAGATCCACATCGGTCTTGCTGCCTCCCACGGCAGCTTGCAACTCGGTTTCCGAGCCCGCGGTCGTATCGCCGGGTGAGAAGATAAAAGGACTGTGATGCTGGTCCCCTGATGAGAGAAGGGCCCGGAGCCGATTCGTCCCGGCGGCCGGGTCCGGCTCTTTCTTCGTGGACATTAAACGTACCGTCCTTTGTCGCGTCATCGCTCCCCCTTCATGCTATGTCTTTCCATCATGGGTATTTTACCCACGGCAATGTTAAACATGGTCGCGGTTACGGGTTAATTATTCATGAAGGACGGGCGATGCTTTTTGCCGCCTAGTCGCCCTCCCGAAGGTCTTTGTCAAAAGAACACACAATGTTCATCGATAATTAATAAAGATTGGCTATAATCGTGGCGGTTTGATAAAACTATTTATCATTGCGGCGCTGCTCGCGGCGGCGGTCCTTCCCTGTTCCGCCCAATCGCCGCAGGCGCTTCTCGGGAAGCCCGCACCCTCCTTTGCCGTTGAATCGGGGGACAACAAAAGACTTACCCTGGACATGGTGAGGGGGAGAGTCATGGTCCTTTTTTACGAGACAAAAGAGGCGAGCAGGAAGAACAGCGACGTGAAGGACCGTTTGAACGGTCTCTATGACCGGCAGGACATGGAGACAAGGCAGTCCATCGTCCGCGTGCCTGTTTTTGACTGCTCCCGGGTATTCTGGCCGATCAGCCTCGTATGGAGGGAGAGCCTGAGGAAACATTCGAAAAGGGTGGGCATAACACTGTACGGGGACTGGGACGGCCGGATGGGCCGGGACTATCAGATGAAAGAGAACGAGAGCAATGTGGTGCTCGTAGACAGGCGGGGCACAATACGGTATGCGTCGTACGGCCGGATAACGGACCTCCAGTTCGCCGAGATCGAGGAGCTTCTTGACAGGCTGGTAAATCAGGAGAATTAAGGCTTCCTGCAAAAATAGGTCCGGCAGGACGGCGGGGTGACGCCGCCGTCCTGCCGATCGGATCGATCTATTTCATTACCGCCTTACCGGCATAGGTGACGGACTTGATCAGTCTCTCCGCCTTTTCCTGCGCGGCCTTGGAGAGCGGGGCATATTGCAACGGCTCGGCGTACTTCTGCCCTTCGTGGGTCATCCACCAGGCAAGGCGTACCAATGTTCTTGCCTTGTCTTCCGTCTTGTCCCCGTATTTCTGCTCCTTATAGAGAAGGATCCAGGTAAAACCGCTGATGGGATAGCCATCAAGGGCCGCGCTGTCGGTCAGGCTCACCTTCATATCGTCAGGAAGGCTGATATTGGCGGCCGCGCTTACGGCGGGAAGGCTCGGTTTTACAAATCTTCCTTTCTTATTCAGGAGGCCCCCGTAAGACATCTTATTCTGCAGTGCGTAGATAAGCTCCACGTAGCCGACACTGCCCGGCGTCTGTTTCACCAGCCCGGCCACACCGGGGTTTCCCTTGGCGCCGAGCCCGACAGGCCAGTTGAGGGCCGTGCCCGCGCCCACTTTCTCTTTCCAGTCCCTGCTCACTTTGCTCAGATAATCACTGAAGATATTTGTAGTCCCGCTCCCGTCCGACCGGTGCACCACGGTAATATCCACTGAAGGAAGGGCGGCCCCGGGGTTAGCGGCAAGAATCCGCCGGTCGTCCCACCGCTTTATCTTTCCGAGAAAGATGTCGGCCACGACATCGGGGGTGAACCTGATCTCCGGACTATTGGGAAGGTTGTAAGTAACGACGACTGCCCCGGCGCAGGTCGGAATATGGAGAACGGCGTCCCCCGCCGCCTTTGTATCCTCATCGCCCATGACTGCGTCGGACCCGCCGAAATCGACGGTCTTATTGATAAGCTGGCGTATACCACCGCCGGACCCTATCGCCTGGTAATTAACCTTCACGTTATATTCCTTCGCATAGACATCAAACATCTTTGAGTAGAGTGGGTAGGGGAAGGTAGCGCCTGCCCCTATTACTTCCCGTTCCGCGGCAAGGGCGGACGTAACGAACCCGCCGGCAATTGCAAGAACCAGAACAACCCGTACCAACCACTTCATGTAATACCTCCCGTAATCGATCTTTCTCCGTATCCGTCCGTTAAAACGTGTCTCCCTGCCTGTCGCAAGGCCCGCTCTCTTTCCCGGTCACATTGCAAGCTTGTATCCGATCCCCCGCATATTCTTTATCAGGGAGCCGGCTTTCCCCATCTTCTCCCGGAGGTGCTTGATATGGACGTCCACCGTTCTATCGAGGACCATCTTATCGCTCCCCCACAGGTGGTTAAGTATCTTCTCCCTAGAGAAGACCCAACCGTTCTTGGACGCAAGGAGCTGCAGGATACGGAATTCGGTGGTCGTCAGCTCAATCTTTGTGCCCTCCACGACGACCTCATATTTCTGCAGATCGATAGTCAGCGTAGTGCCGATCTCGATTTTCTCCTTTTCGTTGTCCATCTCTTGTCTCGCGGCGCGTCTCAGCACGGCCTTCACCCGTGCAACCAGCTCTCTCGGTGAAAAAGGTTTCACCATGTAATCATCGGCGCCGAGGCCGAGGCCGAGGACCTTGTCGGTTTCGCCGGAGCGGGCGGTAATGATAATAATGGGAATTGACGCGCAGTCGGGTCTCTCTCTAAGCTGCTTGCAAATCTCGAAGCCGTCGACATCGGGCAGCATGAGGTCGAGCACGATAAGGGAAGGTTTCTCCGCCTCCAGGTATTTCATGAAGCTGTACCCGTTAAGGAATCCCCGCACACCAAATCTCTCTTTTCTCAGGTGCAGGGAGATCAGATCAAGAATATCGATCTCGTCCTCGACGACAACGATCTGCTTGTTTGTCAGCATCAAAGCCTCCCGGCAGCACGGATATTTCTCTTAAGCCATGGGGCGCATGCCCCGTCTTCCGCTGGTAGCCTGTTTTTCGCCTATCGGATCGTCTCAACTCAGTGCTTTGGTAACCAGTATATCTCTAGTCCGTTAAGAACAGGTGAATAGATAGTTAATAATTTGTTAATCATATTCTTCCCCACGAATTAACGCTCTTTTCACGAAGGGTTCATATCCTCCTAACATTCATCCTGTAATATTGACGTCAGATTATGGGAAGGCTCTTTCATCTCGATCCACGCGTCTGCACACGACCTTCAGCCGGTTACCATATACTCTACCATAACCTGGGTTTCTCTCACAGATGAACAGCCATGGCGGTCGTATCTTTAAACTGGACATCACGTTCCCCGACCCCGTGCGCACCCTGATCTTTTCCAGGCTTAACGGCCTTATCGAGCGTCTTCTCCTGCTGGACCGGTTGAACGACATCTATGTGGAAATGCCCAAACGGGAAGAGACGGGTGGGTTCGCGGGACAGGCGCTGGCCTTTCTCAAGATCGGTTATCACGTCGAGCCGGACGACATCACGCGGATTCCGGCGCAGGGTCCTCTGGTTGTCGTTGCAAACCACCCTTTTGGCGGCGTCGAGGGATTAATGCTGGCGGCCGTGCTTCAGGCAGTCCGGCCGGATGTCAAGATTATGGCCAACTACGTGTTGGGACGGATACCGGAAATGCGCCGTCTCATTATTCCCGTCGATCCCTTCGGCGGCAGCGGGTCCGTGTGGCGAAACCTGAAGCCCCTGAAGGATGCGCTCACCTGGGTGGGAAATGGAGGGGTGCTGGCCGTGTTCCCGGCCGGGCAGGTCTCACACCTTCAACTGACGAAAAAACAGGTTCTCGATCCGACGTGGAGCGAAATGGTCGGTCGCATTATCAGGAAGTCGGGCGCGCCTGTCCTCCCCGTGTTCTTCCACGGAAGGAACAGCGCCCTCTTTCAGGTGGCCGGACTGGTCCACCCGCTCTTGCGCACCGCGCTCCTGCCGCACGAGCTGCTCAACAAAAGCTCCAGGGAAGTGCGTCTCGACATAGGGAACCTCATCTCATCAGAGAAGATCAAGGGTTTTGAGAACGACGGTCAATTGATGGCTTACTTACGGGCCCGTACCTACGTGCTGTATTACCGCCGGCCCGCTGCAAAAAAGAGGAGGAGGAATGTTATGCACCCATCGGGGGAAAGAGTGAAGCAGCCGCAAAGGGTGGTCGACGGGCCGAGGGGTAGTGTGATTCAGGAGGAGATCGATCTGGTCCCCGCCCAACAGGTGCTCTGGGAAACCGACCAGTACTCGGTGATGTACGCAAGCGCGCAGCAGATACCCAATCTCCTTTATGACATAGGGAGATTGAGGGAGCTTACCTTCAGGGGAGCGGGCGAGGGGACCGGCCGGTCCATCGACCTGGACCGTTTCGACCTCTACTACACCCACCTGTTTCTCTGGAACAAAGAGAAGAGCGAGCTGGTCGGCTCCTACCGCATCGCCCCTGTCGATCGCGTCATCGAACGCTTTGGCACAAAGGGTCTCTATACGAGCACCCTCTTCACCTACAAAGAGACCTTCTTCGACCATATGCGCGACGCCGTGGAGCTCGGCCGTTCTTTCGTCCGGCCGGAGTACCAGAAATCGTATTCGCCGCTCTTGCTGCTTTGGAAAGGGATTGCGCGTTTCATCGGACTCAACCCGCAGTACAGGATCCTCTTCGGGGCTGTGACCATCAGCGAAATGTACAGCCCCGCCTCCCGGCAGCTCATCGTCGCCTTCCTCAAGGGGAAGAGTTATGCGCCCCATCTTGCCCGGATGGTAAAGCCGAGAATTGCCATGCGTACCGGGGACAAGCGTTCCGTCAGGCTGCGCGTGGACCCCGAATTGATCACCGACATAGAGGAGCTGTCCGCCTTCGTCTCCGACCTGGAGACAGACAGGAAAGGTGTTCCCGTCCTCCTTAGACAGTACATACGGATGGGGGGAAGGCTGATGGGCTTCAATGTCGATCGGTCCTTCGCGAACGGCCTGGACGGGCTCGTCATGGTCGACCTGACCAAATGCGAGCCAAAGATGCTGGAACGCCTGATGGGGCGGGCCGAGGCTGCCTCATACCTGGCGTACCACAACGGGACGGAGCGGGAGAGACGAGCGTCCTAGCGGCGGGTTTCGCTAACTCATTGACATGACTCGTTATTGAAAATTGTGCTTGACAGGAGGACTATAGGATGTCCCCGTCGGCCCCCCTTTACCGTTGGGTTCCAGCCTCCGTCCACGATGCTCAGCGTACCATTTTTTCCGTTTCCTGAAGCGACCCCTACTATCCCCCGCCGACGGGTGGAAAGAGGCTCAGTATGTCGCCGTCCCGGAGCACGCGGCCGGGTTCGGCGTGAATACCGTTGACAATAATGATCTTTGGGGTCTGCTCGGGCAACTTTAATTCTCTCAAGATCTCTTCTACCGTAGTCTCTTCCTCCAAACTTTTTGTAAAGGAGAACGTTTTGCTCCCTGCAGGGAGGAACGCACGGAAAGTTGCAAATAAGCGTATCTCTACTGTCATATAATCCCCCATATTCGCCGCCCTTCCACGAGTCTATCCCCTCAGGCGGAGAATATGGATAACATTACTACAGTATACTATTGTGACTTTTACGGACAAGAATATTTTCGATCATTTTTTCGACTTTCTACGCTTCGAGGCAAGGATTGCCTCTGCGGGTTTATAATTCGTGCAAAATAGATCAGCCGTGTTGCAATCACGTGAAAGACAGCCTCTCGCTCTATTATCCCTCACGGGGGAGAGGACTTTCAAGACAAACTTGCGTCCTCCCGGCGGCGGAGTTCCGAGGCCGGCGGATGGTAACGCGAGGGCGGGTGAGAGACGAAAGCGCCGGCAAGAATGAACTGGTGGAACATGGAGAGAAGGGCGGGCGAATCGCCTATTGTCCCTGCCTGATGGACCGGGAAAAGAAGCGCGACCAGACGTAGCTCCCTTTGAGGAGCCGGTTTATCTGCGAGGAGACTTCCGTTCTTTGAGTGATCAGATTCACGTAGAACCCTTCGTGAGCCACCTCACCGATGAAGATGAGACCCTTCAGCACGCCCTCTTCGAGCACAACCTTTCGGTAAGACCGACCGTCCACCTGCCGGTAGACGCCCGGCCCTTCGTCTCTGCTCCTGCCCGCGGTAAATATGGAGATGCCGAATACACGGAGTATATTTCTCGCGAGGCTCCCCCGATATGAGACCCGCACCCCGGACATGTTCAGGGCCGCCGTCCTGCCTTGCTCCACGGCGGCCGGCCACAACGCGTTGACCCGCGGCTCGTCATAAACGATGTCCATTGTTTCGACGGCATCACCCGCGGCGAAGACGTCCGGCACGGTCGTCTGCTGACGGGCATCGACGGAAATACCTCTTTTCACGGCGATGCCGCTCCACGCGAGGAAATTCACGCAGGGGTTCACCCCCTTGCCGAAGATCACCACGTCGCAGGTCCTCTTTTCCCCGGACCTCAGGGAGACGTCCCCATCCTCCCCGATCCGTGTGATCTCATCACCCGTCCTTATCTCGATGCCGAGCGCATCGAGCTTCTGCCGGACCAGTTCCGCTGCCGGCCGGTCGAGCATGGAGGAGAATATGTGGTCCGATGAAACAACGAAGGTGATCTTCATGCCCAGCTTGTGGAGGGCATCTCCCGTTTCCATGCTCACCGGACCGGCCCCCGCGATGACGGCGCGCCCGGAACGCCTCTGGAGGCAGTCTCTCAGCCGGAGAACGTCCGGAAGGTCCCGGATCGTAAAAACAAAAGGCAGATCGGCACCCTCAACGCGCGGCCTTTCGGGGACGCCGCCTCCCGCAATGAGGAGCCTGTCGTAGGCGAACGTCTCACCCGCGGTCGTCGAAACACGGTGGCGATCGGGCTCAATCCTTGCAACCTCCCGGCCGAGGCATAGCGAGACGCCAACGGGCACAGGCAGAAAAATGTGCTTTTCGTCCATCTCCCCTGAAAGACGGTAAGGAAGGGCCATCTTCGCGTAGGGGTTGACTTCTTCCTTCGAGAGTACGGTAATGCGGCTCGTCGCGTCCAGACGCCGCAGACACGTTGCCGCGGTAATTCCCGCAGGACCCCCGCCTATAATGAGATGGTCCATCGATCACATCCTGTGCGACATTACCCGGACCCCACCTGCCCAACCCCACCTGCCGTTGTGAGCGGGGAGGCTCGGGCAGCTTTGCTGACCGAGGGGGCGCTGAGCCCCGACTGCACCTGCCGTTGTGAGCGGGGAGGCTCGGGCAGCTTTGCTGACCGAGGGGGCGCTGAGCCCCGACCTAGAGGCCTAGCGCCGCCAGTCTTTCCTTCCCCGGTATGCCCGATTCGTCCCATCCGCGCAGGCTGTAGTACTCGGGCAGCATCTTCGGAAGCTCGCTGACGTGCCCCTTTGCGCCGCCATCGGAAAGGGGGAACTTGAGAAGACGCTCCGGCAGCGTGTCATCCTTTGCCGTGAAACCCGCTCTCAGGTTATAGAGCCTCTCCAGGTTCCAGATGCGCTCACCGGTCCGCATAAATTCCTCGGTGGTGTACGCCGTCCCGGTGGCCGCGCTGGTCAGTTCTGCCAGCTCCTCGGCGCCTAACCCGAAGGTGGAGAAGAGACACATTCCTGTCGAATCGAGCGCTGCCGTCAAGTTCTGAAACGTGATAACCCACTGCGCTTTCCCCTCCGTGGCCAGGCTATCGATTTTTACCGGATTGCCCAGTATCTCGACGGCCGTGACGTAACCCCTGACGTGGCAGCCTCCCCGGTTGCTGGTCGCGTAGTTGAGACCGATCCCCTGAAGAGCGCGCGGATCGTAGGCAGGCATCTCCTGCTTCTTTGCCGTCATCGAATACTCGGGGTGGCCGTAGCTCGCGGCGAGCCGGTAGCTGCCCATCGCAAGCTTTTTGCCGAAACCCTCGCCTGTCCCCGTGAGACGGACCATCTCCACCATGGCCTCGGCGTTGCCGAAATTCAGCGGGATGCCCCCTGTCTCTTCCAGGGTGATAATGCCGTCCTCGAACATCTCCATGGCGCACGCCACTGTCGACCCCATGGAGATCGTGTCCATGCCGTACTCATTGCACAGGTAATTGGCCTTGGTCACGGCATCGAGATCGTCGATGCCGCACGCCGGTCCGAAAGCCCATGCCGTTTCATACTCGGGACCCTCCCCGCAGCCGGCATACTTCGGGTTGGTGACCCTGGTCGCGCGTCCGCAGCTTATGATGCAGGAAAAGCATCCCCTCGGTCGCGTGAGGAGATATTTTGACAGGGATTCTCCGCCGACCTTATCGGCCGTCGGGAAGAAGGCTTCGCGGGAGTTCCTGGTCGGTAATCCCCCGTTTTCATTCAGGATGTTGACGAGGACATCCGTCCCGAAGAGCCGAAGTCCTCCTCCGCCCACGGGATGATTTCTTATCTTTGTCCACGCATTCACCATGGCCTTGCGGAAGGCGTCCACGTCGGCTACCCGCACCGCGCCGGTTCCACGGACTGCCACGGCTTTCAGGTTTTTGGAGCCCATGACGGCCCCTACGCCGGTCCGGCCTGCTGCCCGGCCATACTCATTCATCACGTTGGCCAGAAGAGCGCCCCTCTCTCCCATGGGGCCGATACAAGCCACACTCGCTTCCTCGTCTGTCTCGGCCCGCACGCCCCCGGTCGTCTCCGGCGTCAGCTTTCCCCAGAGCGCCGTGGCGTCGCGTATGGAGACATCATCGTCATCGATCCACAGATAGACGGGTTTGTCCGCCTTGCCTTCCACGACGAGGAGGTCGTAACCCGCATATTTCAACATCGGGCCGAAGACACCGCCTGAGCTTGACGCGGCGATCGTCCCCGTCAGGGGACCTTTCGTCACCACGTCGAAGTGACCCGCCGACGGCGCGTTGGTGCCCGACAGCGGCCCGGGGGCAAAGATAAGCTTGTTTCCAGGAGTGAGCGGATCGACGCCGGGGTCAACCTCGGTGAACATAAGGTAACTGCCGAGGCCCCGGCCCCCGATATATTTCTTCGCCAGTGCGGGATCGAGCGGCTCTTTGGCGATTGATCCACTCGACAGGTTGATTCTCAGGATCGTTCCTGTCCAGCCATACATTATTTCACCTCCTCGACGCTCTTCTTGAGCCCGACGGCGACGGCCTTCTGCCGCGACCTTGCCGCGTCGGTGTCATCCACGTATTCAAGCGCCTGCGTGGGACAGAATGTTACGCACTCGGGATTGCCCTCGCAGAGGTCGCACTTGATGATCCTGCTCTTAGCGGTCTCATAGACGACCGCGCCGAAGGGGCAGGCGAGGGTGCACATACGACAACCGATACACTTTGCCTCCTCCCAGGCGACACGGCCGAGGGCAGGGTCCGCATGCATGGCCGTAGTGGGGCAGACGGCGACGCAAGGGGCGTCTTCGCACTGCTGGCAGGTGGTCGGTACGGAGAAACCCTCCTGCTCCCAGGAAGACACGTGAATCCTCGCGGTATGAGGACGGAACTCCCGGTCATGAAAAAACGAACATGAGAGCTCGCAGTTGTGACAGCCGGTGCATCGGTCCGGATAGATCATCAACATCTTGCTCATGGTAAGCCTCCGTCGTTCAAGATATGCAGTCCAGTATGTAATTGAAGCCGTGATGGAGGGCATATCCCTATGGTTTAATTATGCCTTTTACCTAGCATATACGGCCGTTTCCAGGATTGCAATATGTCTTATTTGACATGGTGGGGCCGGAGAAAAGGGGTGTGGAAGGGGACGACCATAAGTATGTAAATACGCCTTGACTCTGCTCCTTTTTTCCTGATACAATCGGCCATACCTCGCCATGCCCGTCTTGACGCCGAAGGCGTCCTCCATCACATTATTATCCGCGGCATTGAGCGCCGCTTAATCTTCCGGGACGATGTGGACAAAGACCGCTTTGTCGAACGGATGGGCAAGATACTCACGGAGACTGGCACGCCCTGTTATGCATGGGCTTTCCTCGGCAATCACGCGCATTTTCTTCTGAAGACCGGCAAGGCGCCTCTTCATAAAGTGATGGCTCGTCTTCTCACCGGCCATGCAGCGGCCTTTAACAAGCGCCATCGCCGTCACGGCCAGCTCTTTCAGAATCGTTACAAATCCATACTCTGTCAGGAAGACGCCTATCTATCAGAACTTGTCTGTTACATTCATCTCAATCCGCTTAGAGCAGGAATAGTGAAGGACTTTGCCGATCTCAGCGGCTATCCCTATTCCGGTCATCCCGCCCTCATGGGTGAGATCGTCCGTCCCTGGCAGGACGCCGACTAGGTGCTCCTTAATTTCGGCGCTTCCCCACGCTCTGCCAGGCAAGGGTATCTTTCCTTCATGGAGAGCCGATTTGCCAGGGGGAAAAGGGCCGATCTTACCGGCGGCGGGCTAAGGCGAAGCTATGGGTCATGGACGGAAGTGAAAAAGGAAGGCCGGCGGATCAAAGGCGATGAACGTATACTGGGAGAGAGCGCATTTGTTCAACGCATCCTTATCTCATGCCGAAGAAGAGATGCGTCGCCCGCGCGCCCCAAAGATGTTGCTCAAAACACTCGCACAACGCGTAGGCGCCCTTTACGGAATAAATCCTGATCTTTTTTTGGAGAAAAGCCGAAAAGCTCGCCTGGTTGAAGCTCGGAGCCTCTTCTGCTTCTGGGCCGTGAGGGATCTCGGCTGTGCCGCAACAACAGCCGCTTCTTTTCTCCGCATGACCCAGCCGGGGGTAGGCTACGTGGCCGACCGGGGCGAAGCGATTGCGCGGGAAAAAGGCTTCGTGCTTGGCGAGGCATAGTTATGTTATTTATTTGCTTATGGTCGTCCCCCTTGCCTCCTTTGCTTATGGTCGTCCCCCTTGCCTCCTCCATGAATTCGTTTCTTGCCCACCCAACTTCCGGAATCGATCAGGGTGGCGGGGGCACCCCTTGACCGAGGACAATTCCCTGAGCCTGCTTCGAGAATTTCACCTTCTCTGCGGTGGCGCAGACAGTAAACAGGCTCAACGTCCGTATGAAAGAAGACCGAACAATGCGGAAAGAACTGGATATGTTGGGAGAGAAGTTGTCCTCCGTCAAGGGGTGACCCTGTGCGCATTTTTTGTCGGAGGACTAATGCAGCGGGTGGGTCCCCGGAGAAGCAGAAAAAATGGGGTTATCGGGGCAGGACGCAAAACTGCTTGAAATAGCGAGGACAATTTATTATTGTTTGATGATTTGCTCGGGATATTGCAGTATCTGGAAGAAGGGGCTGCCCACGACACATCGTCGGTCGGTTCTTTACATCCTTCGAGGGGAACGGATCATGAATAAGCAGAAGCTGTGGAGAAAAGACTTTGTGCTCGTGGCCCTTACGAATTTCCTGATCTATATGGTCTTTTACATGCTCATGGTTATCATGGCTGCCTATGCGGTCGATAAATTCCAAGCTTCCACCGGCATAGCAGGGCTTGTTTCCGGCATCTTCATTATCGGCATACTCATCGGACGATTAGGGACGGGGCGCATCGTCGAAGAGGTAGGAAGCAAGAGAATTCTGGTTATCGGAACGCTGCTTTTTGTCATCACATCGGCGCTCTATCTTGCCGCCGTTACATTACCTTTGCTGGTCATCGTGCGATTCTTGCACGGCTTTGGGTATGGAGTGGCAAGCACGGCCACGGGAACCATAGTAGCACAGGTTATCCCTGATGAAAGGCGGGGGGAAGGTATCGGCTATTACAGTATGAGCCAGATACTTGCAACAGCCCTCGGACCGCTCATCGGAATAGTCTTAAGCCGCCATATTGATTTCAGCATGATCTTTATTATTAATGCAATCATAGCTGCCGCCGGCTTCGCAATCTCTTTCATCATTACTCAACCGGCTCGGAAAGCCGTAAAGCAGGAACAGCCCGAAGCCTCCGGACGTTTCCGGATATCAAGTTTTCTTGAATTCTCGGCGATACCGATTTCGATCATCGTGCTCATCGTCGGTTTCAATTATTCCGCCGTGTTGACTTTCATGAAATTGTACAGCAAACAACTGCATCTCGAAGAGGTTGCGAGTTTCTTCTTTGTTGTCTATGCAGCGATGGTCATCGTATCGAGACCATTTTCAGGTCGCCTGCTCGATACGAGAGGCGCGAATTTCGTCGTATACCCCTGTATCCTGCTTTTTGCGGTCGGCATATTTCTGCTGGGCAGGGCCAATCATGGAATCGCCTTATTGATTGCAGGGGCTGTAATCGGGTTAGGGTACGGGAACTTCCTTTCATGCGGGCAGGCAATATCCATAAAGAATGCTCCGTCCCATCGGTTGGGACTTGCAACAGCCACCTACTATATCTTTCTTGATGTAGGTTTCGGCGTGGGCCCCTATCTATTTGGCTCCCTCCTGCCATACACGGGATATCGCGGCTTGTTCTTTGTTATGGCCGCGGTGACATTTGTCACAACCGGCCTTTATTATTTTCTCTCCCGGAACGAGACGGCGCCTCGATAGACGGCGAAGTGATCCCGTTTAAGAGATGCTTTTGTTACGCCTTTTCGCGTCCTTTAAGCACTTTGCCTCCGAATCGGAACAACGTTTTGGTTGGGTACCGTAGCTAAAGATGTGCCAGAGTCGACGACAATCAGGAAGGTCCTGAACTAATAAATATTAAGGGGGCGAGGGGGACGTAAGTGACATATTGACATTAATGGAAACCAGCAATGATTTCAGTGACTCCCTGACGTCTCCAGCCTTGAAGGCCGGTTTCGTATTTCGGCGGTAATGTCGGAAGGCACAGGTTCAGCCGGATGGGACGAATAGTAGGTGTACCACAGGCCCTACGAGACTGCCTCATCGAGACATTTCTTGACCGCCGGAAGACCCGGGAAATCGACGTCAGTCATTTATTTTTCCCTACAGTACTTTAAGGACACTGCGGCATGCTCCATTTTCGGCCATTATGCGGTCATTCATTAGTTCCTGACTATGCATTTATTTGGTCGCCGGCGGTTCGCACGTGTGCTTTAATTATGTCCGCGTCGACGGCATTGTATGTTGGTATGATGACCGGCCTGCTGCAGCCGGGCTTCACATAGGCAAGGGGAAACAAACCGGGCAAGGGAGACGGTTATGCGATTTTCTTTTCTTCTCTCTCGTCCAGAGACCGTCCATCGTTGGTGATATCCAGAAAGGCGCTCTCCCAGCGGTAATTATCCAGCACACGCATACGCGCCTCTTTCCTCATCTGCCGGTAGGCTTCCGGGTGGCCTTCGATCATGTCGAGCATGAGGCGGATTTTGGCCTCCCAATCGGCAAGGGAGCCCGCCTCGGCGACGTACCCTGTTTTTCCATGGGCCACGATCTCCTGCGGCCCCCCCATGTTCGATACGATTGCGGGCAGTCCACAGGACTGCGCCTCCAGCACGGCCTTGCCGAAGGTGTCGGTACCGCTGGGGAAAACGAAGAGCTCCGATGCACCGTAGAGCGCGGGAAGCATCTCCTGGCTGAGCCTGCCCGTGAAGACCGTCCGGGTACCGGCCAGCACCCGGCGCATCTCGTCGAGATACGGGCCGTCACCCGCGATAATGAGGTTCAGATCGGGCCTTTCCTGACAGAGCCGGAGGTAGACACGGGCAAGGAAATCGAGGCTCTTATCCAGTGAAATTCGTCCGGCGTAAAGCAGCGAGATACCGCCACGAATGCCACACTGTTCCTGGAGCACCCGTCTGTCGGAGACCTTCGGTGAAAAAAGCGCCGCATTGATCCCGCGCCTGAAGATCTTCATCTTTGAGGCCGCCAGCCCCCGCTGTTGCAGCATATCCCGGTAGACAGCCGTGGGCACCCGTATCTCATCCATCAGGTTGTAAAACCACCGGGTGTACGATTCCAGGATGTGGGCAACCGATGCGTCATTGATGATCTCTCTCGACTCCAGGGTAAAATCCGTGTGATAGACGCCGATGCAGGGAACCTGCAAGAGCCTGGCCGCAATCAGCCCCATCAATCCCACCGGACCCGGCGTGGAAATGAAGATACGGTCCGGAGCGAGAGCGTACATCTGTTTCAGAGAGGCAAGGAGCGAAGGGAGTTTCAGGACGTATGTCTCATAGTAGGGCAGGTTAAACTGATGGACGTACGGCAGGTTGACAATGTTGGGCGGAAGGTCCGGCGTCAGGTCCTCCGGGGCAATCGCGGTCGCGATTTTCAGATCGATCCCCTGGACATGCGAGTGCCAGCCAATCTCTTTCAGGGTTACGGAAACGCCGTTTAAGTCCACCAGGGTATCGGTGAACCAGAGGATCCGGCAACCCGATTGCCTCTGACAGTCGAACCGCTCCATCAGGCTTTCCGACAGGGATTTCCCACGGTTGAGGTGCTTTAATGTCACCATGAAGGGGAGGGAAAGGAGGATGCCGGGCAGCAGGGCTGTGATATTGCGCAGGACGCCGAGAAAGTCGATCCTCGCGAGATCGCCCGTCAGTGATCGGAAGAAACGCTTTGCGAACTCGTCCGATATCAGTATGAGCCGGCCGTAAACCGCGTCGAGCATGTCGTCGACCGAGGCAAAGTTCTGCTCTTGCAGCCTGTCAAGGAGCTCGCAGAACATGACCCGAAGTTTATCTCCCTTGCGCCTGCTGAGTACCTTTACCCTCCGGATCTGCAGCTTTTTGAGGAACCCCAGCCGCTTTCCTTCGAACATGAGGTCGCTCACCTGACCGATAAGATCGGGGCTGCTCTCCTTTCCCCGGCGGTGGGTGGAGTAGTCATGGACCACTTTGTAGACGGTGAGCGCGAGGGTCCGGTAGTCATTGCATTTCCCCTCCGCGTGCGTCCGCTTGCTCCGCAAATTGGCGAGGAACGCCTCGACCGTCGGAACCCGCTCGGTTACCGTGCATGTTCTCCCTATGAAGATCCCTCCGTGGTCGTCGGAGCCGCCGGTGAACCCCTTGACCCATGATTCCGGTCCGTAAGGCTGCAGCCGGTGCTTTCTGCAGAGCGCCTCGAAACGGTCGACGCTGAGACCTTGCAGGATGTCCATCCACAAATTGTTGTCGGTCTTGTTTCGGCCGCCGTTTATGCCTTCAAAGACATCGAAGAGCACGATCAGCTTCTCGATGTGCTCCACGGTCAGGCGCCCGTTGACGGAATACGTCGCGTGCGCCACCGAATGGGCGAGGTTTTTCTCCCGTACGTAGTCGCGCAGCTCGTAGATGTCCTTGCGCAGTTTTTGTACCTCGTTGAACTCCTGCTCCCCTATCCCGTAAAGAAGCAGGTGGATGTGACACCCGTCCTCCGGAAATGACGCGGTAGCCTCGACACCCACAATAACGTCCGAGGGATGAGTCTCCTTGAGCAAGAGGGCGCCGCCGATACAATTATGGTCGGTGACGGCCACAAAATCCATGCCCGCCCTCTTTGCTTTCCTGTAGATGAGCAAAGGGTTGGAATAGGATTCCGCAACCTGGAAACGCTCCATGAACCACTCGGTGGGCGCTTCGGAGTAGCTCGAATGGACATGAAGGTCGGCTTTGGTTTCGCCTCCGACGGCCTTCATGATCGTTTCTGGACGGACTATACCCGTAATCGCCTTTTCCTTATTTCAACGTTGCTACGATTGTACAGGACGAGGATAAACGTGGCGTGAACTTCACATGAATAATTGGTTAATTCGGAACTGCTTATCCAAACTTACCCGTCAGGTACTGCTCCGTTCTTTTGGCTAGGTTGCGGGCTCAGCGCCCCCTCCACCGGCAAAGCCGGATGGAGCCTCCCCGCTCACAAAAGCAAGCCTCTCCGGGCGCAGGCTGCTATCCAAATTTACCGGTTAAGTACTGCTCCGTCCTTTTGTCCTGGGGCACGGTAAAAAGCTTCTCCGTGGGTCCGAACTCGACCAGGCTGCCCAGGTAGATGAAGGCGGTGAAATCCGAGATGCGGGCCGCCTGGGGGATGTTGTGCGTCACTTGTATGATGGTCACCGTGCTCTTCAGCTCTACCACCAGCTCCTCTATGTGGGCCGTGGCCTTCGGGTCGAGGGCGGATGTGGGTTCGTCGAGCAACAGTATTTCCGGGTACATGGCAAGGGCGCGGGCGATGCAGAGTCTCTGCTGCTGCCCCCCGGAGAGGAAAGTGCCCTTCCTGTGGAGGAAGTCTTTCACTTCGTCCCACAGGGCGGCCTTCCGCAGGGACTCTTCCGCTATCCGGTCCCTGTCGCCCTTGGAGATCCGTATACCGTTGAGGTTGTAGCCGGCGACCACGTTGTCATAGATGCTCATGGTGGGAAAGGGGTTGGGTCTCTGGAACACCATCCCTATCTTCCTTCGCACGATGATGGGGTCCGTCTCAAAGATGTTCTCGTTATCGAGCAGGATTCTTCCCGAAAAGATTGCGTTGGGCGCCAGCTCGTGCATGCGGTTGATACATCTGATCAGGGTGGTCTTGCCGCAGCCCGACGGTCCCATGATCGCCGTTATCTTGTTTACGGCGATGGAAAGGTTGATATCATTGACCACCGTCTGTTTATCAAAACCGGCGCTGACACCCTCTATTTTCAGAACTGCACTTTCCATCTGCGGGTCACCATTTTCGCGAGAATATTTAACGACAGAATAAAGACCACCAGTACGAAAGAAGCGCCCCAGGCAAGGGTATGCCATTCAGGGTAAGGACTTGTGGCATAGTTGAAGACGAGCAGGGGCAGCGAGTTGACGGGTTTGAAGATGTCCAGGCTCATGAAGGGGCTGCCAAAGGCGGTGAACAGCAGAGGGGCCGTCTCACCCCCGATCCTCGCGATGCCCAGGATAACGCCGGTCACTATTCCGCTCAGGCCGGCAGGCAGGATCACCTTGAGGATAGTGCGGGGGTAGGGGACGCCCAGGGCCAGGGAAGCTTCTTTGAGGGGGTCGGGGATCAGCTTCAGGGTTTCCTCGGTGGACATGACGATGACCGGAAGCATCATGATGCCGAGGGCCACGCCGCCTGAAAGCCCTGAGAAGGAACCCATCGGCATGACGATCCAGATGTAGGCGATGATGCCGATGACTATCGATGGTATGCCCTGGAGTATTTCAACAGAGAGCCTCGAAAAATAGGCGAACCGGACTTTCCTGTATTCGGAGAGATAGATGCCCGCGAGAATGCCGATGGGTATGGAGATGACGGAGGCGATGAGGACAAGGATCGCGCTGCCCGCAAGGGCGTTGGAAATGCCTCCTCCGGCTTCGCCCATGGGCCGGGGAAGGCTGACGAGAAAGCCCCAATTTATGACGGAGATGCCGTTCTTTACAATGAAGAAGAGGATGAGGAACATAGGGAGCATGCAGACAAAAGCGAGGACTACTATGAGGCCTTTGAACAACTTATCGGCCAGTATCCTTCTTTGCAGGTGCCCTTCCTTCATATCACCTCTCCACGCTCATCTTGATGATGATAATCTTTCCCGCGATGTTGATAACGGCCGTGACCACGAAGAGCACAAGGGCTATCTCGGTGAGGCTCGCAAGATAGATCTTGCCCGTTGCTTCGGAAAACTCGTTGGCGATGATGCTGGCCATGGTATTGGCGGGTGAAAAAATACTTTTCGGGAGCATATTCGAGTTGCCTATCACCATGGTGACCGCCATGGTTTCTCCGAGGGCCCGCCCCAGGGAGAGCATAACGCCTGCGAGGATGCCCGACCGGGCGTAAGGGAGAATGACCCTTCTGATGACTTCGAATCTCGTCGCGCCCAGTGAGAAGGCCGCCTCCTTCAGGTCGCCGGGCACCAGACCGATCACCTCCCTGCCAAGGGAGGCAGAATAGGGGATGATCATTATCGAGAGCACCAGGGCCGAGGTCAGGATGCCGACGCCATAGGGAACGACGCCGAGTTGCAGCTCCGCCCATCTCACCGCCGGCACGAAAAAGAATAACCCCCAGAACCCGTAAATAACCGAGGGGATACCCGCGAGCAGCTCGATCACGGTCTTGATGGAAGCAGACATGAACCCGCCCCGGAAATACTCGCCGAGAAAAATGGAGACAGCCAGAGAGAAGACGAGTGAAATCAGGAGGGCGAGGAAGGAGGTCAGGAGCGTGCCCACCAGGAAGGGGAGCGCCCCGAACCTCGCGGCCACGGGGTCCCACACCATGCCGATGAGGAAGCCGAGCCCGTGATGTTGCAGGGCAGGGCCCGATGCAATGAAGAGAGAGACAAAGACAGCCGAGAGCAAGAGAAGGAGACTTATCCCGGAGAGGCAAAGGATGCGCCTGAAGACCGGCTCCGACAGCACGGTCCTCGATCCGTACACGGCGCCCGTTCCTGCCCTTGCCGCCTCCTTCGCAGGCAAGGCGCCGGCGCGGAGCGGCGCGGCCGTGTCTTGCGTACCGGTCCTCACCTCTTCCCCCGGCGTCATTTGAGGAGATTCTTGCCGTTGCAGGTGATGGATTCACTCAAGGCTTCCGTCTTTTGCACGGCACGCCTCCTTCAAAGTTGTCTCTTGCGCAGTATACAATTCTATCTGTCTTAAGTTAAGCATTGGTGAAGCATTTGTTAAGCTATGGTTAATTCTGCCCGCCTTCATGAGGAGAGGCGCCGGCCGGGTCCGGCTTTCCAAGTCCCGATCGGATCGGCAATCTGATATGAAAATGGCTGCCTGCCCCCGGCGCGCTTTCTACGGTCACTTCGCCCCCGTGGAGGAGCGCGATATGCTTGACGATGGAGAGGCCGAGCCCGGTGCCGCCTGTTTTTCTCGACCTGGACTTGTCGATCACGTAGAAGCGCTCGAAGATGCGGGAGAGCTTCTCCTTCGGCATGCCTATGCCCGTATCGTGGACCGAGATGGTCACGCTCCGGTCGCTGCGGCCCAGCACCAGGCTGACTGCTCCCTTATCGGTGTACTTGATCGCGTTGTCGAGGAGATTGATCAGCACCTGTTCGACCTTGAAGGGATCTGCGTACACCGGCGGCAGGTCGGCGGGGCTTTCAAAGGTGAGTGCGAGGTTCTTCTCTTTTGCCTGGGTGTCGAATATGCGCATCGTCTGCTCCGCGAGCGCCTTCAAGTCGACCTCCTCGATCTCCAGCTCAGCGCCCCTTTCCTCGAGCTGGGCGAGGAGGAGGAGGTCACGGACTATATTGATGAGCCTGTCCGTATTTCTCTTGATGATCTCCACATAATGCCTGCTCTTCCCCTCCACTTCCTCCTCAAGGGTTTCGGCAAACCCCTTTATCGACGTAAGGGGGGTGCGCAGCTCGTGAGAGACACTGGACACCAGATCCCGTTTGATCTTTTCGACCTCTTTCATGCTGGTGATGTCGTGGAGGACGAGGACCATTTCGTCTTCGGCCTCAACATGAGTGGCACTGCATAAGAAAATCCTCCCCTCGATCTCCACCTCTTCCACAGGGCTGAGCGTCCCGCCCCGCGCCTTCTCCATGAGCTCTATGAACTGGGACTGTCCCAGGGCCTCCCAGTAAAGCTGCCCCTCCAGGGCGGAGTCCCGTCCCAGAATCGCTTTCAGGCTTTCATTACAGTAGATGATGGCGCCTTTCTTACTGACGACCAGAAGACCCTCCCGGAGGGAGTCGACAATGCCCTTCAGTTCCGCCTTCTGCCGTTTCAGATCCTCGAATGCGCCGCTAAGCTCGCGGCTCATGGAATTGAAGGTGTCCGCCAATGCCCGGAACTCATCGTTCCGTTTCATGAAAACGCGGGTGTTAAAGTCTCCCGAGGCAAGTTTTCGCGCTGCGCCGGTGAGTTCACCGATGGGCTTCGAGATACTCTTTGAGACAATCAGGGTCGCAATAAGGGCAAGAAGGCAAAAGAACGCCAACATTGCGATCATATGGCCCATCAATCGGGGTGGTATTTTGATATCGCTGGTGAAGAGGCTCGTCCTGATGACCCCTTCGATTCTCCCGTCCTTTTCCAGGGGCAGCGCAACATAGAGCGCCTCCTTGGTCGTGGTGCTGCTGAAGCGTTTGGACGTCCCGGTCCTGCCGGTCAGGGCCTCAATGACCTCGGGCCTGTTCCTGTGGTTCTCCATGGACCGGGGGTTCTCGATGGAATCGGCTATGACCTTTCCCTTTGCATCGATCACCGTGATCCTTTCTTTCAGTACTTTCCCCAGTCTCTTTGCAAGGGCGTCAAAGCGATCGTAAGAACCCTGCTCGATAGATTCGGCCGCATCGGCCTTGAGCGTGAGGGCAAGGGTTGTCAGGGTTTCGGCGACGGATTGGTAGTAGAGCCCCTTGAAAGTGTCGGAAAAGGCGAGCAGGCTCGCCCCTGAAAGCACGAGGATGATGAACAGGTACCCGACGAATATGCGCGCGAAAAAAGAGTTCTTCATGCTTCCAGCTTGTAACCGGCCCCCCGCACGTTCTTGAGGAGCCCGGACGCCGCGCCCAGCTTTTCCCTCAGGTGTCTCACGTGCACGTCGATGGTGCGGTCCGATACGATCTTGTCATGGCCCCACAAAAAGTCGAGTATCTTCTCCCTGGAGAATACCCAGCCTGCCTTTGACGCGAGGAATTCGAGGATGCGGAACTCGACGGGCGTGACCTCCACGGCCTGCCCTTCAACCGCAACCTGGTGCGTCTGCAGGTCTATGGTCAGGAGGCCGCCGATCTCCACCTTGCGTGTGTGGGGCGTCTGGGGACCTGCCCTCCGCAGGACCGCCTTGGCCCTCGCCACAAGCTCCTTGGGGGAAAAGGGCTTTGTCACGTAATCATCCGCCCCCAGCTCCAGCCCGAGGACCCTGTCCACCTCGTCCGCCTTCGCGGTCAACATGATAACCGGCACGGCGGCGAGCCGCTCGTTTCTCCGCAGGAACTTGCACACCTCCACGCCATCCGCGTCCGGCAGCATCAGGTCGAGAAGCACGAGGTCGGGCACGTCCTGTCGGAGAAAACGGTAGAAAGACTCGGCGTCGAGGAACTCCCTGACCTTCATCCCCGTCTTTTTCAAATGGACCGATACAAGCTCGACTATATCGGGATCATCGTCCACAACAGCGACAAGGGGCGTCTTCGCATGGTTCGGCGGCGTTATCTCGTGTTCCACATCTTCCTCCGTATCCTTAATAGTACATCATTTTGAGTAGATTATCACATGAAACAGACGCTGTCGCATATCTTTCCTGGGTGCGGCCTCTCACACTTGCCGCACGGGCCAGCCCCGGCAAGCCGCCCTCGCCGATGGAAAAAGCATTCACACTAGGTGTATAATACAAATGTATGAAAAAGAAGAAGGAGAAGGGAGACGATTTCGGGGAACTTTGGAAGGCCCTTCCGAAAGAGCTGCAGGATGAGCTTGCCAAAGCCGTACAGGAGTCCTCGGCCGAAACGCCCGAGGATTTCGTGCGGGAGATATTCGTGGGAGAGTGTCCCAGGTGCGGAAGCAAGGATACGAAAGACTGTGAAAACGTGCAGGGCATAGAAGATATTACCCTCGGATTCTGCAATAGATGCGGCTACCTCTGGTGCTCGGAATGCGGACGGCCCGTCGCGAAGGGCATCACCTGTGAACACTGGGAGATATGCAAAGCGTGCTCCGACAAGAAGGACGCCTTCGGCGACTGCGGCATGTTGCCATGGGAGTGCGAGAAGGTTTCGGTCTTCGCGGAATCGGAAGGCGAGGAAACGGTGTACACCTGTGCCTGGTGCGATGGGGAGATCGAAAAGGACGGAGAGGTGTTTGGCCTTGGCGCCAGGACACGCGGCAGAATGAGTCTGAAAGGCCGGGAGGGCTCGACCGTCAGGATACCGCTGACCCACAGCGGCAGGACGGTCCCCGCCATCGTCCCTGCCCGCGGGTCCGAAGCGAGAAAGGCCGGGAATGACATCCTTTTCATGATCTGCAGCAAAAAATGCGGCGAGTTATTAAAGAAAGCGCTTCTGAAGGAAAAATTCAGGGTAATCTGCAACGACTGAAACGAAAAACCGTGCGTGAGAACTTCCGTCCAAAGCACCTAAAAAGCCGCGAGAGATGGAGTAACCTACCCATATGGGTAGGTGATTTAAACGCGGAAACTCTAGTAGAGTAAACTTTGCGCGGTGTTCGTGAAAGACACCTTCTTCCTAAGATGCGTACTGGAAAAAGAGTAAAACGACTAGGGTTCTATCCGGGAGGACGGATTGAATCTTACCTATGGAAAGACCGGTCACATGCAGACCTTATCGCCAAGGGAGGATCTTCTCGAAAAAGCGGAGACGCTGAAAGTCCTGCCTACCCTGAACGCGATTATCGACAAGGCCCTCGGGGTCCTGTCGGACGAGAATGCGTCGTTCAGCCGGATCCTCGGCATTGTCAAGTATGATCAGGCCATTTCCTCGAAAGTCATCAGCATGGCCAACTCCGCCTACTTCAGCAGAGGAACGCGCATAGTCAACCTGGAAAGGGCCATGACGGCAATAGGCTTCGACGAGATAAGGCGGATAGTCATGTGTCTCGTCTTCCTCAAGGAGATGCTGCACCACTGGAAGCTGAGTCAGACCGACATAGAGGCCCTTTGGACGCACACGGTCTCCGTCGCCTACGCGGCGAAGATCCTTGCCGCAAGGACGATGACCGAGGACCCGGAGAAGGTCTTCACCGTCTCGATGCTCCACGACATAGGCAAGGTTCCCCTTTTCATGTACGGAGATCGGTATCGCTACCTCACCGAAGAGGCGCGGGATATGCGCAGGGACATCGTCTCCCTCGAAAAGAAGGCCTTCGGCATCGACCACCAGGAGATAGGCTACTTCATGTCCGTGAAGTGGAGGTTCCCCGAAGAATTTTCCGAGGTCATCAGGACACACCATGAGGGGCCGGAGCGCCCGACGGCCCTCGTCGACCTCGTGACGAAGGCGGACAGCTTCATCGACAACAGGCCTGCGGACCTCTGCCCCGAGGGCTTCATCCTGCTGGAGGAGGCTGACGGGATCAAGGCCGAAATGGAAAGGGTTACCCAGCTTCTGGGGGTCGCGTAACGGAGGAAGCATCCTCCGGGATAGAGTCCACATGACCCCCTTCCCCGTCATATACACCTCCTTGGACACGGGGCCTCAATGCGTAACATACCCACTAGTACCCATCCTTATCCAGTGAATCCATGTCGTAGGTCTCACTGGGGGCTTGACAATTGACGTAATTGGAGTTATTAATACAATATGTTGTATGCATATGTACAAGTGATTGTATGATGCAATATCGAATAGGCATAGACGGACTCTATGAGAGGCTAATCATATGGAACGGATATCTCAGGAGAAAGGTTCGGCTCATTGCATGTGGTGGAACGGCCCTTACTCTCCTTGGCTTCAAGGAATCGACTAAGGATATCGATTTGATGGTGCCGAATGACGGAGAGTATACGTATCTTCTGGGAATGCTGGAAGATCTTGGGTACAAATGCATAGGCGGCCATAGCTGGAGCGCAAACGACGTCTTCATCTTCGATATCTACAAGGGCAATTTCATCCATACTACGGAATTGCTCGAATCCCCCTTGATCCCTGGCAACCATGCGTTGATCAGGGAATTCAGCCACATCTATCTCGGTGCGCTGAACGATTATGATCTGATCATAAGCAAGTTGTTCAGGGGTACTTCAATGGATATCGAGGATTGTCTCACCCTCTTTGAAGGCAGGCGCGGCGGGATAGACACGGCCTCTCTCGAAGCGCGTTTCAAAGAGGCCGCAAAATACGTAATCGGAGAGGAGAAGTGCCACAAGACTTTTGAGATATTCATGGAGCAAACAAAGGAGAGATCTGACAAATGGTCGAGAGAAGCACAGACTTGAACGAAAGAGTGGGAAAGTTGGGTTTCCCTGTCTTCGAGGTAGATCCGAAATCAGAAACGAACCGGACACTTGCGGAAGTGGTACAGAGCAAAAACAAGCGGCTCTGGGAAGGCTTTCCTGTCATGCTGGCAAACGCAATGGACGCAAATCTGTTCGATTACGAGCAGCTCCGAAATACCTATCTGCATTCCAACGCGGAAGTCTCTAAGCTTCATTGCCTGATGGCCTTATCCCTGGCGCTTTATCGTGTCTCGGACGTCGATGAGGCTTGGACAGAGCATTTGAGACAATATGTTCGCAGGGAAGAGGCTCCAGAACCAGAGGATTTTGCGGAGAAGTTGAAGAATGAAAGCGAATTCAGCGTATGCGGGCACCACATGTCGTCCGAGAGACTGTTGACTGCTTTCAGAAACTATTATGTCCATGCCTTCGCAGATGCCGGTACCGGGAAAACTCATAGGTTTGTTTCGGAACTGCTCTCCGCGAAAATAGTCAGCGATCTCGACTATTCATTGTCACAGGTATTTTCGGCGAAACAGAAACAACTGGTGCTGAAGAAATTTCGGGGTGAGAAGCTTACAAAAACCGAGAAAGAGTATTTTTCCCGAGCCGTGAAGAAGAAACTCCTCGCCCTTGCAAATCAGGAACTTCATCAGCTCGCAACTAAGCTACTCGGGTGACCGACACCTCGGACGGCCGGAGAGCCCAGTTGATCCCTGAGATTGAATCGCAGCTTCAAAATAAGAAATTAAATGCCTTCCCCCGCTTCTTCCGGGGACAATTTAATTGACATCACTCACCGCGATGGTACAATGGCTGAGACACATAGTTGCCGGGCATCGTGTCTCCGGCAGGGCCGGCGCCTGGTCCTTTCAGCCCGACGGCCATCGTATATACCGCTGATAGAGAGGAGGCGGCCATGAACGAGGATGTGTTGGAGGAAATGGGTGAATCGGAGATGCGGGAATATCTGCGGTTTCTGCTCTGGCATTATAGGGTGATCGATGCATTCTGGTTCCTCTATGTGGCGGAGAAGTTCGACCAGCCAGCAGCCGAGAGAATCAACGAGCGGGTGTGGGGGCTGGTGTCGAAGATGGCCGCGACCGACCTGGTCAATCGATTTCATATCACGGAGAAGGGGCTCAAGGGCTTCACCCATGCCTTGAAGTTCTTCCCCTGGACAATACTCGTAGGGTATCGGATCGAGGAAAAAGATGACGAGGTGCTTATCACGGTGTCCGATTGCCCCACGCAGAGTGCCCGCCTTCGCAGGGGCCTCGGCGAATTCTGGTGTCGCGACATGCACAAGGGTGAGTTTGAGTCCTTCGCCCATGAAATCGATCCGAGGATAGAGGTGGAGTGTCTATTTGCCCCGCCCGAACACCCCAGGGACACATTCTGCAAATGGCGGTTCAGACTGGCGCAATAGTGCGCACAGGGGGGCGACTCCCGGCCTGCAGCACCCTTTCGACCGTTGCGCCGATTTCCCCAGGGTTCCTGGTCACCACGATCCCTGCTGCTTCCAGGGCCCGGATTTTCTCTTCCGCACCACCCAGACCCCCTGAGATGATGGCGCCCGCGTGGCCCATCCTCCGGCCGGGTGGTGCCGTCACCCCTGCGATATAGGCGATGACGGGCTTCGTCATGCAGGCGCGAAAGAAAAGCGCGGCCTCTTCCTCCTGGCTCCCGCCGATCTCCCCTATCATGACCACGGCCTCCGTCTCCCGGTCCTCCTGGAAAAGCCCCAGGAGGTCGACGAAGGAGAGGCCGACTATCGGGTCTCCTCCTATGCCGACGCACGTGGATTGGCCTATCCCCCTCATGGTGAGCTGGAGCACTGCCTCGTACGTGAGGGTCCCGCTCCTTGAAATGATGCCGACCGGGCCTTCCCGGTGAATGTAGCCGGCCATGACCCCTATCTTGCACCTGCCGGGTGATATGATCCCCGGCGTATTCGGGCCGATCAGCCTGGTCTTCCTCTCCTCCAGATAACGGCGCGCAAGCATCACGTCGAGCGTCGGTACGCCCTCGGTCAGGCAGACAACGAGGCCGACGCCCGCATCCGCGGCCTCCATCATCGCATCGGCGGCAGACGCCGGCCGGACGAAAACGGCCGACCCCTCTGCCCCCGTCTCCCGAACCGCTTCGGCCACGGTGTTGAAAACCGGGATGCCCTCACGGCTGCCGCCCCCCTTTCCAGGCGTCACGCCTGCAACGACGTTGGTGCCGTATTCCCTCATCTCACGGGCATGGAAAGTGCCTTCCCTCCCGGTGATACCCTGGACCACCACCTTTATCTCCTTATCTACCAGGATGCTCATGGATTGACAAAAGCTCCTTTATCCTTTCCGCCGCCTCTCCCAGATCCTTTACGGGGATAAGGTCGAGTCCGGTTGAGGCGAAGATGCGCTCCGCCTCCTCCCTGTTCGTCCCCTCAAGCCTGACCACGACGGGAAGCCTGATGTCGAGACGGGCAGCCGCTTCCTTTACCCCGGCGGCAAGCGTATCGCAGCGAAGAATTCCACCGAAAATGTTGATGAACACCACCTTCACGTCCTTGTCGGAGAGGAGAATGCGCAGCCCTTCTCCTATCATGCCCGAGGTGGCGCCTCCGCCTACATCGAGAAAATTTGCGGGCTCGGCGCCGGCCAGTTTGACCAGGTCCATGGTGGCCATGGCCAGTCCTGCCCCGTTCACCATGCATCCCACATTGCCCTTCAGCTTTATGTAGTTGAGGCCCAACCTCCCCGCATCAACTTCCCGTTGATCCTGTATGGTCGTGTCGGCGAGGGCCTGAAGGTCGGGATGTCTGAAGAGGGCGTTCTCGTCGACATCTATCTTTGCGTCGAGGGCCACCACCTCCAAGCCACGCGTGACCACGAGGGGATTGATCTCCACGACCGAACAATCTTTCTCCAGGAAGAGGCGGTAGAGGTTGAGGAGGACACGGGCGGCCGCAGCAGCGAGACCGGCGTCGAGGCCGCAGGAGAAGAAGAGCCTGCGGGCCTGAAAGAGGCGAAGACCAAAGGCGGGATCGACCGCCTCCCTTACGATCTTCTGCGGGGCCCTTGCCGCGAGCGCTTCAATCTCAACGCCCCCCTCAGCCGACACGAGCGCCAATGGACGCCCGGCCGACCTGTTGATGGCGATACCCGCATAAAGCTCCTGCCGGACCCCGACCGCCTCCTCCACGAGCAGGACCCGCACGGGTTGCCCAATGGGTCCGGTCTGGGCAGTCACGAGCGGCCGGCCAAGGATCCCGGCCGCGACGGCCTCCACCTCATCGAGGCTCGCGACGACCCGCACGCCGCCCGCCTTGCCGCGCCCCCCGGAATGGACCTGCGCTTTGAGCACCACAGGCATCGTGCCGAGGGACCGGGCGGCTTCAAGGGCCTCAGCAGGAGTGGCTGCCGTTACGCCCTTCGGGACAGGGATGCCATACCTTGCGAAAAGCTCCTTTGCCTGGTGCTCATAAATCTTCATTTTCCCACAAGATCCCTTGCGAGAGGGCGTGATCTCTCCCGATCCGCTTTGCTGCCGCGACTCCTGCCCGGAGCGCCTCCCGGTTGAGTGCCTCGGTCTGCCTCGGCATACGGCTGAGGAGGGCCTTCTCCAGGCTGCCCTTCGACACGATGCCGGTAAGCCGGCTGATGGCGCCGAGGGCCACTATATTGGCGACGGTCTCCCTTTTCAGCCTTTCCCGCGCGATCCTGGTGAAGGGGACTGCAAATACTTCGGGCACGGGGAACTGGGTCACAAACGTGGAATCGACGATAAACGTGCCGCCGGGCTTGAGGTCCCGATAATATTCGTCGCATGACTTCTGGTTCATGACCAGAAGGAGGTCGAGCCCCATGGCCTTCGGGTAGTCTATTTCCTCGTCGCTCACGACAACCTCGGCCCTGCTGGAGCCTCCCCGGGCCTCGGGACCGTAGCTCTGGGTCTGGGCAACGTACTTTCCTTCGTGAAGACCGATGGCGTCGGCAAGTATGATGCCCATCGTGATGATCCCCTGGCCGCCCGAGCCTGAGAGCCGGATATCGTAGCGCACCTTACCCTCCTTCCGTCTCTCTGGCCCGCGTCCTGACCTTTTCGTATTCGTCCTGGTAAACCGGCATCTCCCTGTCGACGAGCACACCTGTCAGAAACTTGCCCGTGAGGCTTTCCTGTGACATTTTTTCGCCATCCTCCACGGGCACGGCATGGTCGCGCTGCCATTCCAGCATTGCCACTGCGCCGCCCATTCGATTCAGCTTCCCGTACTGGGTATGGCAGTGGGAGATCACCTCGACCACGGAAAACCCCTGCTTCAGAAATCCCTTTTCCATGAGCCCCGAGAGCTGGTTCGCATGATAGACCGTCCCCCGGGCGACAAAGGAAGCGCCGGCCGCCACCGCAAGCTCGGAGATCTTGAAGGCCTGCTCGATGCTCGAAAAGGTCGTGGTGGTCGACTTCATCCCATAGGGCGTCGTCGGGGAATACTGGCCCCCCGTCATGCCATAGATGCTGTTATTGACGACAATGGCGGTGAGATCGATGTTCCGCCGCGCCGCGTGTATGAAATGGTTCCCGCCGATGGCCACCGCGTCTCCGTCTCCCATGACCACAATTACTTTCAGCCGGGGTTTCGCGAGTTTCACCCCCGTTGCAAAGGTAAGGGCACGACCATGGGTCGTGTGGAGGGTGTTGAAATCGACGTAGACGGGCAGCCTGCTGGAGCAGCCGATACCCGAGATCAGCACGATGTCGTCCTTTGCAAAACCGGTCCTGTCGATGGCGCGGATAAGGGCGCCCAGCAGTATGCCTATGCCGCAGCCCGGACACCACACGTGGGGAAACTTCTTATCATGACGGAGATACTCGTGGATGAGCCGGGTTATTTCCGCCATCACGCCATCTCCATGATGGGTCTCAGTATCTCATCGGGCGTGATCATCGTCCCGTCAAGCTTGTTGACCCCCCTCACCCGGGCTTTCCCCTGATTCACCCGCTTCACTTCCCGCGAGATCTGCCCCATATTCATCTCCGGGACTACGAGCACACGCGCGTTCCCGAGCACCTTCTCCACAGCGGCCCTCATGAAAGGCCAAAGCGTGTTCAGCTTCAGCAGACCGGCCCTGATGCCGTGAGCCCTGGCGTCCCGCACGGCCCGCTTCGCCGAACGGGCCGTGCTCCCGTAAGCGATGACCACTATCTCCGCATCCTCCGTCAGGTAGAACTCACCTTGGTGGATCTCCTCCATATGCTGGCTGATCTTCCTGAAGAGACGGGCCATGAAAGGGCCTATCTCGTCGGGCCTCTCCGTGGGGAAGCCGCGTACATCATGGGTGAGACCGGTCACGTGGTAGCGGTAGCCCTCACCGAAATCGGCCATGGCGGGGACCCCGCCCGGAGTATCCTCGTAGGGTACATACCATTCGGGCGGCACTTTCGGCCTCGTCCTGTTGATGATCTGGATTGCGTCGTCGGACGGAAGCTCCACCTTTTCCCGCATGTGGGCCACCACCTCGTCGAGGAGCAGGATAACGGGGTTCCTGAACCGCTCGGAGAGGTTGAAGGCACGGACGGTGAGGTCGAAACATTCGCGTACCGTGGAAGCGGCAAGGACGATAATGGGGTGGTCTCCGTGGGTGCCCCATCTCGCCTGCATCACGTCTCCCTGAGAGGGAAGCGTGGGGAGTCCGGTACTCGGGCCTCCCCGCATCACGTTCACCACGACGCAGGGCACCTCCGCCATGACCGCGAAGCCGAGATTCTCCTGCATGAGCGAGAACCCCGGACCCGATGTCGCCGTCATCGACTTGACTCCGGCAAGGGATGCGCCGATCACCGCGCCCATGCTCGCAATCTCGTCCTCCATCTGAATGAACGTGCCCTTGCGGGCAGGGAGCCTCACGGAGAGGATTTCAGAAATCTCTGTGGCCGGTGTAATAGGATAGCCCGCGAAGAACAGGCAACCGGCGCGCAGGGCGCCCTCGACAACCGCCTCATTCCCCTGGAGCAACACCGCTTCGTGGTTTCGTTTCTTCATGTACCTCCCCCGGCTTCTCCTCTTCCTTATCCTCTTCGATGGTGATGGCAAAATCGGGGCATCTCAGCTCGCATAGGCCGCAGCGGGCGCATAGCGCCGGGTCTTTCACGTAGGGTGAGCCGGTCTCGTCGAGGGCAAGCACTTTCTTCGGGCAGAAGGCCGCACAGATGCCGCAGCCCTTGCACCACCCCTTAAAGATGTTGATGTGGGGCGGCTCTTTCTTATCCCGCCCATCCCGATCGGTCATATTGCGCCCATGACAGTATATTATTATCGCACGTTGGTCCGGCAGTCAAATATCATCGTACCTTCTTGACCCGTGGCAGATACTTTGCGTTGAACCCTATCCAGCCGACGGACATGCCAAAAACGGCTTCTATGTGGTATGCTCTCCATGAGAACATATAAGCCATATAATAGATGACAGGATGGAGGTCGACATGACGAGAGAAATAAGACTTCCGAAAGTCACGAAAAAAGGCCCGGTCTCCCTGGAAGAGGCCTCGCACACTCCTATGGGCGGCATCCGGCAGCAACCTCTATCACAGAACGGCGTCGTCGGCCGGGGCGACGTACCCTCTGGAGACCTACCTTCGCTATCTCCCTTCCGGACACGGCCTGGAGATGGCGCGCAACGGGGACGTCCGAAGGAGACTCTCCGATGCCGCCCTCGGACAGGGGATGATTTCACACGCGCCGATCGATATCGTCATCGCAGCCGAATACGAAAGAACAGCCGCCCGCTACGGCCGGCGTGCCGTTCGCTACGTCCACATGGAAGCGGGCCACGTGGGACAGAATCTCTCCCTCCAGGCGGTTGCCCTGGGTCTCGGCGCGGTGATGGTGGGTGCTTTCGACGACAAGGAGGTAAAGGAAGTACTCGGCATAAGGGAAGAGCCTCTCTACATCATCCCCGTTGGCAGGTTGTGAGAAGAACGAGAAAATACAGGACATACCGCCTTCACCTGCAACTATTGGTTTTTGTTCTTTTGTAGTTTCTGAGGATATCCCTTGATAATGCGCATACTCAGGTCATTTCCGCTGTCTCTGGTAACTCGGGCGCATTTTTATGAATGCATCCAACGTCTCGACGATCGCGGCGGCAAATCGGGCTTTTCCGATGCGCCACCTTCTCCATGCAGTCGGACAAAAACTGTGAGAAGTTGGTGGCGCACCGGATCTGTTTGGTCAGTAGCCCTGCATGGTCTTTTTCATCTTTAGCACCTGGCATAGACTTTCTATCCTGGTTCTCAGCGCTTCAGAGCTGTAATCCCTGTCCTCCCAGAAATCCGCTTCTACGTACGTGGTCGGGACCCCTGTGGCCTCTTCGATGAGTTTGGCGGACATCTTGTGATGCGCCCCGAGCCACCGGTCAAAGTCGAAGAACCCCATGAGCATGCCGTCGGGCTTAGTGGCTATCACCTTTTCGATCATGCTATCTACCTCTGCCCTGCAGTTCTGTCCGAAGGGCATTTTCAACCACTGCTCGGCCGCTGCCATGAAGGGGTCCTCGTAGCTCGGCGGCGTAAGCTGCTTCTTCGACGGCGTGAAAACGAGACTGAACATCAGGGCAACGCCGTTCTCCATAAAAATCGTGTCGACCCAGGGTATGATGAACGGCACGAAATAGGCGCCCAGCTTCGGATGTCCTTTCGGGAGTATCCCGGCTCCGTTCTTGATCTCCTGCCTCACTTCCTTGGTGAGAATATCGAGAGCTTCTTCCATGTGCCCCAGCCCCGAATTGAACGGATAATTCATGGGCTGGGTGATATTTGCCGCCGCGTTTCCTCTGAGCGGCTGAGGATCTGCCTTTGCGACCAGTCCTTGCAGCGTGCCCGCCTTGAACATGTAGCGCATGGTGTCGTTCATCGCCGCGGCCATATGCTCGTCCGTCACGGAGATGCCCGTGAACTTCTGTATCTGCTCAAGGCCGTCCTTGAGCTGAGCCGCCACGTATTCCACCCTCTCGACAATTTCATCATCTATTTGGCCGAACGCGGTGTCGTGCGGTACCCTGGAGATCACGTAGTTCCAATTATCGTCAAAGAGACACTGGATATATTCGTCGGTCTTCGGCCCCTCGTCACAGTTGAACCCCCATGACCAGATAACATCGGGAGAAGGGATGACATTTTTATACCTGGAGCCTATTCGCGTCTTGTTCAGGGCGCAATGTCTGCACCCGTACGTCATGCCCGTCCTCTCGGCCGTCTCCAGGTATGGATCTGCCTTGTGGAAGAAGGAGTTCAAGAACGTCATCAGCGATATATCCGGGAACGATACGAATACCTTGTCTCCTCCGGCTTTCTTGACAGCCTGGTAACTCGTGAGAAGCGCCGGGAGGATTCCATAGACGATCTTCACGCCTTGTTTCTTGTAATCGACCGCCTTGGCAACTTCCATAGCCTCAAGGCTGAATCCGCCTATCATCTTTCTCACACCAAGGTATTTTATGTCCCAATGTTTCGGAATCCACTCCCTCGTTGCGAACTCCACGTCCCTCTCGGTCAGTCCAAGGCGTTTGGATGCCTCGATCCAGTCAGGCAGTATCTTCTGTCGTTCCTCGCCCTCAAATCCTGCAAGCTCAAGATATTCTTCGTATATGGTGTTTGCCATGATTATTTCCCTCCCTTCGCGGATTCGACAAAGCTTTCGATCCTTGTGGTGAGCGGGCCCGTCGCCTCTCTGGAATACTCGTAGGATGATTCGAGCTTCAGACACGGCATCTTCATCTCTCCCAGCCACTTGGCGAGGCACGTGTATTCCATGTCGTAGATCTCGTCAAAAGAGAGCTGATACCAGATGACCGCATCAATCTTATACTCCTCGATGAGAGACTTCATATAGGCAAACCGGTCCTTCCACGCAGGCTGGAAGATGTTGATAGGTGGTTTGTCCAGATATCTCGCCCGCCAGATGTTCCTGAGCGGATCGCCCTCCGTGGCAGTGTCCCACTTGTACCACCTCATGCCGTCGTCCAGCATCTCGGTTGCAATGAGGGCCCCTGCTCCCTCAATCATTTTCGGCACTACATAATCCCCTATGGCCACTGCATGGCCGGCCAGGAGAATACGGGGCGCACCCTTGGGGAACCTGCCTTCGGCATCTTTGGCCTTTTCATAAATCCCGTTCAGCTTTTCCGCGGCAACAGGAGGTTCCGCGAAGAACGAATAGTGATTGAGGTGGATGAAGTCATACCCTCCGATGGCGGGATTCTCCTTCTTCCTCAGCCCGTCAATTTTCCTCAAGGCCTCATTGATCTTATTGGAATACCCGATATACTCTTTCAGCTTTTCTTCGGTTATCGTGTTCCCAGTCAATTCCTCAAGCCTGTTCTTGAGCTTCACGAGCGCCTTGTAATAATACTCCGCCGCAAAATCCTTCTTCCAGTCGGACGGCACGCCCACTTTGTAAACGGGGAGCCCCTTGAACTCCATCAGCTCGGAGATCCTCCCGATATGGCAATCGGTCTGATTGGCAACAATCAGATCCGCGATGGGGGTGACCGGATCAAGACCCATGAAATAGTAGCCTGCGTGAGACCTTGCCAGGGGATTCATGAACCTGAGCATATACTCCAATACCGTTTCCGGCGGCTCGGGCTCGCCGCCCCTGCACATAAGGTACGGCTCGGCTCCGGCGGCATAGATCAGCTCTTCCGGTACATAGTTCCCGATGAATTCCACGACTTTCCTGCCGTCGCTCTTGGCTTTCTTTAGCTGCACCGGCCTCTGTCTGGCGAGATCGCCAAATTCGTTGATCAGTTTTTCCATCTTGTTCCCTCCTTTCCCCTTTGATGAAGCTTCCTGAAACACCTTCGGACCACCTTTGTTGGCGGTCTTCTGGCTGCGTGATCGCCACGCGGGTTATCCCTGGCAAAGACCGCCGGTATACCCCGCGTGCACCATAACCCGCTCAATTCACCTCCTTCCTTCATGGCAATGTCGTGCCTGCACCTTAGGTCTCTTTCATGAAGATAAGCTGTGCGTACGCCAGGCGTGCTTGCCGCAAAAATTCCTTACAGACCAACTCATTTGGCGTGCATCCCTCCGCCGGGGGACCGCCCATGAGACTTGCGAGGATACGGCTGATATCGGCAGGCTTGCCCCCGTAAGCTTTGCTTATCCACAGGGCGGTCTTAATCAACTCGCTCGACGTGTCGGTCACCGTGCGGGTCGCAAAACCGGCCCGCTCGAAAATGTCCTGGTACGACCGGCCGCTACGTACCCCGGCAAAGCAGGGTATATACCTCATCTGGCGGCGTAATGCCTCGTCCACATGGCCCCGGACAATAAAGTCGTTCATGATCACCTGTCCGCCCGGCTTCAGGACGCGTCCGTATTCAGCCGCTGCACGCGCCTTGTCGGCGAGAAGGGAGAATGACGCTTCACTGACGATGAAATCAACCGTCTCTCCGTTGAGAGGAAGACCCTCGGCCCTGCCTACGGCGAAGGATACGCCTGTGGCTCCGACACGGTCCAAGGTCTTCACGGCCACGGCTATCTGCCTCGCGTCGCAGTCCACCCCGAGCACCCGACATCCGAGGCTGCCTGCGAGGAAGAGGGCGGCGGCGCCATAAGCACACCCCGCTTCGACCACGAAGTCATCCCGCCCGACACCCGCGATCCCGGCCCCGCGCATGAGCAGATCGAAACGTTTAGGTCTCGTGCCGAAGACCTCGATAAGGGGCCTGCACGCTGCGTCTTCCCCGGAGTGTCCGGAGTAGGAAGACACAGGATCACTTGGCCTGGAGCATCTCTTCTGCATCTGCCAGCTCCGTGGTGACCGACTCTTCGGTCAGCATCTCCTGACCGCATTGAGGGCATCGGTATCCCGGTGCATCGGGCAGTTCTATATCCTTGTAGCGAAGTTTGATATCGTCGACCTCTTCGACCTCAACCTTGCACTGAAAACATTTCCATTCAACCATCCCGTGCTCTCCTTATCCTCGGTCTCCCGAGACAAACATCACCATATGGGCATACGAGGTGTGGACCGTGAAGGAGTCCCCATCGGGGCTGTATTCTGCGTAGACATTGAATTTGCCGACCATGGCTCTGGCGAGAAAGCGGTTGTCGTCGTCGACGCGATAGAGTTTCTTCCCGGTGGTCTCGCCTGCGGCGATTGCTTCCCTGATGTCGTCAAGGGTGATCCCGCGCTTCTCAACGAGAGCGACGATCTCCTCTTCATTAGTAATCTTGACCTCGCTGGCTTCCATATCTGCCTTCCTCTCCTGTCGTCATTCGCGTGCCGGGGCTGTTTCACGCGGTCGCGTGACCGTTATGTCGAATTCATCCCTGGCGTAAAGCGCCACGCCGACCGCAGCGGTCATCTGCGGGTTCTCCAGGGCGACGATGTCCTTTTTGAGCAGATCCTCGAGGACCTTTTTGGCGGCCGTGTTTCTTGCCGGGCCGCCTGAGAAGACAATCGGTTCGACGAACGAAATCCGGGCCTGACGGCCCATTGCAACAACGCGCTTGGCGACGGACACGAGCATGCCCATGGCAATGTCCTCCTTCGGGACCGCTGAAGACAGAAAGGAAATAATCTCCGACTCGGCGAAGATCGTGCATATGCTGCTGATAACACAGGGGTTCCTCGACGTGAGCGCCAAAGGGCCGAGCTCATCCAGTGAGACGTTGAGTAGGCGGTTCGTGAGCACTTCGAAGAACCGGCCGGTACCGGCGGCACACTTGTCATTCATCTCGAACTTCTCGACCAGACCGTTGCTGCCCATCTCGATTACCTTGCTGTCCTGACCGCCGATATCGATGATCGTCCTCGTGCCGGGCATGAGATACTCGGTTCCCCGTGCGTGACAGATGATCTCCGGCAGCACCTTCTGAGACCGCTTGAACGACCGGCGTCCGTATCCGGTAGACGCCACAAACGCGAGGTCTTTATCACTCCTTCCGATGGCATCCAAGGCGATTGCGAGGACATTCTCGCCGCTCTGGTTGCGGTCGAAACTCGTATCGATAATCGAGAAATTGAGAATCCTGCCTCCATCGTCGACCAGTACCGCCTTTGACGTGGTCGATCCGATGTCCACTCCTGCGTACAGTCTACTCATGCTACGCTCCCTCTCTTGGTGTTTCTTCATTCTTTATCTGCTCTTAATCATTCAAGGGCCTCGGGGTAGCGCTCCAGAATATCATATGAAAAGACCGGCCCATCCTTGCATACGTAAAGATCCCCAATGTTGCACCGGCCGCATTTGCCGATGCCGCACGTCATGCGCCGCTCAAGGGTGGTGAAGATGTGCTCCTTGGAGAAACCCAGGCGCATCAGGTTCTTGACCGTGAACGTGATCATGACGGGTGGTCCGCAGGTGACGGCCACCGCGTTGTCCCGCGAGGGAGCCACCCTCAACAGGTTGTCCGGCACGAAACCGACGTAGCCGTTCCATCCCCCCTCCGCTACATCGATAGAAAGGTGGACGTTGATGTCGCGACGCCTCGACAGCTTTTCCAGGTCCTTCCGATAGCAGAGATCGGCCGATGTGCGTGAGCCGTAAATGAGATCGATCCGCCGGAAATCGCAGCGTTTATCGAGGGCATAGTCGATGATCGACTTCACCGGGGTTATGCCGATGCCGCCGCCTATGAGAACGAGATTCCTGCCGCGCCACGCATCGACCGGGAAACCGTTGCCCAGCGGCCCCCGCACACAGATCGTGTCGCCGGTTTCCAGCTCGTGCAGTCCATTGGTAACGACACCGGTGCGCATCACGCCAAACTCCATGACGTCCCGGGTGGGTGACGAGCTGATGGCGATCATCACCTCGCCCCTCCCGAGTGACGAAAGCATGGCGCACTGGCCGGGGCGGTAGTCAAAGGCCTTCTTCATCGTGAAACGCTTTATCGCGCGAGGCCCCGCGACCTCTTCAGCGACCTCGATCAGGGGGAGGGGGATCGGCAGATAGGGATCTTTCAGGTGTCTCTCATGCATTGCCATTACTCTTCCCCTCCGGCCGAAAGTCTGCTGGCGCCACAAGGATATCGCGAAGGTCTATACCCGCCGGACACAGACGGACACACCTACCGCAGCCAACGCACATGAGCGTACCGCCGTGGCTTTCCGGATAATACCTGAATTTATGAAGGATGCGCTGCCTCATCCGGTCCTCCTTGTTGGGGCGCGGGTTGAAACCGCTGGCCTCAAGGGAATACGCCGGGAATTGACACGTGTCCCAGGACCTGATCACGCGTCCGTGCTGCCTGTTGCCGTGGTGCTCCATGGTGAAACAATGGCAAGTCGGACACAGGAAGGCGCAGGTTCCGCATCCCACGCAGGTCGCGGCCTCGCGACCCCAAAGGGGACTTGCGAAGGACAATGCTTCGGGCTGAAGGGAATACGCAGGAACCACGGCCGCCGCTCGCTTGCGGGCATCCATCGCCTGATCCTTCTCTTCCATGGTCGCCGTTCGCAGGCGGGTCTTGCCGAGTCTCTCGATCACCGCCATGCCCTGGGCCGTGACAGGTTCGAGCAACACGTCATCGCCATCCAGCGCTGTGGCGCGGACGTCCATGCCCTCCGTCGATTCCGGCGAGATGCCGACGCTTGTGCAGAAACAGGCCGGTCCCGCCGGTCCCGCGCAGGCAAGGCCGATGATCGTCAGGCGCCTGCGTCGCGCGTCGTAGCTATCGTCAATCGGCTCCCTCTCAAAGACCGCGTCGAGCCGGACAAGGGCTGCGCAATCGCATGGCCGCGCGCCGAGGACGACCCACTCGCCCGTGGCTACCGGTTCCGGAACGATCCGGACTTCCTCTCCGGAGACGTAGCGGTAGAGCGTTTCCGACTCGGGGAACAGGAGTTCCTTCAGGGCGATTCTCGTGGTCCGGTAACGCTTCAGGTCGGCGGTCCGCCCGTCCCATGGCGCGAATCGGTAGTACGGGATTTCGACGAAGTCCGGGTACCCCTCATGCCCCGGCCCCATTTCTGCCTTTGGGAGAAAGAGATCTGCCCTCTCCGCGAGGGCGGGTATCAGTTCTTGAATCCTTATCAGATACTGTTCCATGATCTTACGTCCCTTTCCCTGGGCCTTCGATGAAATCTTCTCCATCCGTGTCGGCGTAGGTCGCGAGCACCGGCGCGCAATCGCTCGCGAGGCCCGCCTCATAGCCGAACCGCCCATGCACGGCCTGTTCCATCCCGGTATAGAGCAGACGGAGGGGAAGACCGGCCGGACAGGCCCGCTCGCATTCTCCGCAATCAACGCAGCGGCCTGCAAGATGCAGGGCCCGGTGCATATGGAACGCGACATTGTTGGAGAGAGATACCTCCTTATCGACCCACGCAGTTTTTCGGGCCTTTTCGTCGGCATCGACGACCTGTTCGGAGTCCTTGGCGATGGTGCATTCGTCGCAGTAGCACAGGGGGCAGATGTTCTTGCACGCATTGCAGCGAATGCATCGGGAAAAGTGCTCCTGCCAGAACTGCCAGCGATCACCTCCAGGGAGCGCACGGAGCTTGTCCACTTCCGCGTACCGGTCCTTGACCTTGAGCCCGTGCTCCTCGACTTCTTCCCACATCAGGTCGTCACAACCGACGGGGTTACGGTGGCGGCAAACGTGGCATTGCGGTGCCATTACCTCATCGAAGTCCGCCAGAAGGATTGCCTGGTTCTGCCCGTCCTGTTCGAAGAGGCCCGCGCCGGTGAGCCGAACGCGGCTGAGATCCTTTTTTCCGCTGCGTTCGTACCACAGCTTTTCCGCCCTTTGCGGGTCAACAACGCCGAGGCAGGGCATGCCCACAAGCAGCAGTTCATCCCTCTTCAGGATGTGTTCCTGCACGAGGACATTTACGGCGCGGGCGTCACAGCCCTTCACCACCAGGGCGACCGGCCTCTGGTCCCTCTCTTGCCCTCGCGGAAGCACCTGTTTCCGCTCTGTGAGCACGATCCGCACGAGATTTCCGACGCACAGCGGAGAATATATTGCCTTGTCCAACTCCTCCGGCGACGAGGCAATCAAAGGCCTGGCCATAAACGGGCCGGCCCCCACCTTATATCCGATAAAGCAGCGAATCTCGCCCGATTCAAGCAGGGACCGGAGCTTGTCATTGATCTCTTCCAGGCCCATCGTGTCACATCCTCCCGAGCTGTCTTTGGGGCCCGAGCCTTCCCACCCTCCCTGTCAGCTCGGTGACGACCTCCGCGAACCGGCCCCCTTCACTCGCCGATATCCAGGTCATCATGAAGCGGTCGCGCTCAAGGCCGAGGAGGTCGAAAAGCTCGCTGAGCACAGCGTACCGGCGCCGGGCGTACAGGTTACCGTGAAGATAATGACAGTCGCCGGGATGACAGCCTGCTACCATAACGCCGTCCGCCCCATCCTGGAACGCCCGGATTACGAGCGATGGATTCATGCGCCCGGTGCACATGACACGTACGATGCGCACGGACGGCGGATACTGAAAACGGCTCACCCCTGCCAGATCCGCGCCGGCATAGGAGCACCAGTTGCATAGAATGGCCACGATGCGCGGCCGCCAGGCGGCCTTGCCCTCTTGACGTTTCTCTTTTTCAACGGCATGCGTCATCTCATTCCTCCTAGAGAGCGGCGTCGAGAACCTCGATCAATTCCCGATCATCCAGGCCGGCCTGCTGGATGGCGCCCATTCGGCATCCACCTGCGCATGCGCCGCAGCACTTGCACAATGCGGGGTTCACCGAGGCCTTGCCCGTTGCATCACTCAAGGATATGGCACCGTACGGGCACAGTTCGACGCATAGGCCGCACCCGCTGCACAGATTCTCATAGACCCGGGCGATCATCCCCTCACCCTCGATCGCCTGCTTCGTCAATACGATGCAGGCCTTAGCTGCGGCGCCGCAGGCCTGGGCGATGCTCTCGTCGGCAAGCTTGGGCGCGTGGGCCAGACCGCACAGATAAACGCCGTCGGTTGCAAATTCCACCGGCCGGAGCTTCATGTGGGCCTCAAGGAAAAATCCGTCCTTGTTGAGAGGCACCTTCAGCATGCGGGCGAGGTCGATGTTCGTGACGCCCGGCACGACGGGTACGCTGAGCACGACGAGATCGGCATCCAGGGTCAACTCTTCGCCGATGGTCGGTTCCATGCACGTCACCCTCAGCATGCCGTTCTCAATCGTGACGACAGGCTTCTGTTCGACGTCATACCGAATGAAGCGCACACCGTTTTCGCGGGCTTCGGTGTAATAGCGTTCCTTGAACCCGTAGACCCGTACGTCCCGGTTGATCACATAGACGTCGGTGTCCGGGGAGAGCCGCTTGACTTCCAGGGCGTTTTTGACCGCATGGGTACAGCATATCCGCGAGCAATAGGGGCGGCCCTCCTGCCGCGAACCCACACAACCGATCATCACGACCGTCGCGGCATCCACCTTTCCGCCGGATAGGTGGTCTTCGAGTTCGAGTTGGGTGAGCACCCTGGGGTCCTTGCCGTAAAGGTACTCGTCCGGGGTATGGGGCACGCCTCCCGTCGCCACGACCACCACGCCGTGCTCGATCCGGACGTCTCCACCGCCTGCCGTCCTCACCGTGGACCGGTAGTTCCCGATATAGCCGTCGAGTGCCGTCACCTGCGACTCCAGGTAGACGTGAACCCTCTCATTCGACTTCAGTTCCCTGACAAGGGCCTCAACTTTGGCCCGCGGATCGCTCCCGTCGATGAAACAGGAAAGAAGGTTGAGGTTGCCGCCGAGCTTACCGGTCTTTTCGACCAGATGCACCTCGAAGCCCTGGAGGCTGATTTCGAGGGCGGCAGTCATTCCCGCGAGTCCGCCGCCGATCACGAGGGCAACCGGTGTGACGCCGGTCAGGACACGTTCCAGAGGCCTGAGCCAGGCCGCCCTGGCAATGCCGATGCGCACGAGGTCCTTCGCCTTTTCCGTAGCCGCTTCCGGCTCGTGCATGTGCACCCACGAGCACTGCTCGCGGACATTGACGAACTCGAAAAGGTACGGGTTGAGGCCTGCTTCTCTCAGGGTCTTCTGGAAGAGCGGCTCGTGGGTACGGGGGGTACAGGAAGCGACGACCACCCTGTTCAGGTCATGCTCGGCGATCATCGCCTTGATGCGCTCCTGCGTGTCCTGAGAACAGGTATAGAGGTTGTCTTCCGCATAGCGGACCCCCGGAAGGGTCCGCGCGTAACGGGTTACGGAGGGTACGTCCACAACCCCGCCGATGTTGATACCGCAATGGCAGACGAATACGCCGATGCGCGGGGTCTTGGCGAGAACGTCGCGTTCGGGCGGCATCTCTCCGGCACTCACCAGGGTATCTCGCGCCTTGGCAATCAGGGCGGCTGCCTTTGCCGCCGCGCCGGAAGCCTGTGCCGCGGTGTCAGGGATGTCTTTCGGCCCGCTGAAGGCGCCGCAGACAAAGACACCGGGCCGCGAGGTTTCGAGGGGCTTGAGCATATCCGTCCTGGCGAAGCCGTATTCGTTCAGGTCGATTCCGAACACACGGGCCAGCGCATCGCTCTCTTTCGGACGGGAAAGACCGGTGGAGAGCACCACGAGATCGAAGACGTCCTCCTTTGCCCTGTCGCCGCTCTCATAACGGAGGAGCAGACTGCCGCCTTCGACTTCCTGAACAGACGCGACGCGGCTCCGGACGAACTGAACGCCGTATTCATCCCTCGCGCGCGCGTAGTATTCCTCGAACTCCTTGCCGAAGGCACGGAGGTCCATATAGAAGATATGCGGCCGTACCCCCGCGGCGTGCTCCCCGGCTATCACCGCCTGTTTCACGGCATACATGCAGCATACGGACGAGCAGTAAGGCGAGTGGCGGATATCGCGCGATCCTGCACACTGGATAAAGGCAATCTTCTCAGGTATCCGTCGGTCGGAGGGTCTCATCAGGCGGCCTTCATACGGCCCGGATGCGGAGAGCATGCGCTCGAACTCCAGGCTGGAAACCACGTTGGGATAGCGGCCGTAGCCGTATTCACTGCAGAGCGATGGATTACCGGGGGCAAACCCCGGCGCGAGGATGACGGCGCCCACCCCGATGTCCAACTCCCTTGCGGCATCCTCAAAGTTGATGGCCCCGGCCGGGCACACCTTTTCGCAGGTGCCGCACTTGCCTTTGGTCAGCCTGATACAGTGCTCGGGATCGATGGTATATTTAAGGGGCACGGCCTGGGGGTACCTCACATAGATGGCCTTGCGAAGGGAAATGCCCCCGTCATATTCGTTGGGCACCTTTCCGGGGCACTTTTCCGCGCAGAGTCCGCAGGCGATACATTTGTCCATGTCCACGAAGCGGGGTTTTTTCACGAGGGTGACCGTAAAATTCCCTGCCTCCCCTTTGACCTCTTTCACCCCGGTGCACGTCAAAAGGGCGATATTCGCATGCCTGCCGGTCTCCACCAGTTTGGGAGAGAGAATACACATGGAGCAGTCGTTCGTGGGGAAGGTCTTATCCAGTTGGGCCATTGTTCCGCCGATGGCGGAATTGTTCTCAACCAGATAGACCCGGTATCCCGACTCGGCCAAATCGAGAGAAGCCTGGATACCGGCAATCCCGCCGCCGACGACTAAAACCGCCCCCGTTGCAGCATCGCCGCCTTTATCCTTTCGGGTCTGCCCTTCTTTACCCGATGATTTCCCGTAACCCATGCACGTCCTCCTTGTTCCTGTGCAACCCCACGTCTTCGAAGCTGAGACCGGCGGCCAGGCCGAGCAGTTGGGTGAGATGAAGAACGGGGATATGATGGTCCTCGTTCAGAATCTTGTTCATCATCGACTGGTTGCCGTCGAACATCATGTGGCAGACCGGACAGGCGGTGACCATGGCGTGCAAACCCGCATTCCTGACGCTGGTGAGCTTGCTGCTCGCAATCCTGAGGCTCGACTTCATATCCGTGCCCAGAAGGGGCATGCCGCAACACATGGTCTTGTCGAGGTAAGAGAAGCTCCTCGCGCCGGTGGCATCCACGAGGCGATCGATCTTGCCCGGTACGACGGGGTCGTCAAATCCCAAGACGCGGCTCGGACGCAACAGATGGCACCCATAGTGGACACCCACCCGCAATCCTTCGAGGGGACGGGTCAATGTCTCTTCCAGGAGCGGAAGAATGCCGTCCCCGAGGAGATAGTCCACGTAATGGATCACCTTCACCGAACCCCGAAAGGCCGTACCAATCCCCGCAAGCATCGCGTTCGTTTCCTGCCGGTCCTTTTCGTCCATCTTCAGGCAATCGTTCACGCTTTTCAGCGTCAAGTAGCAGGACGGGCAGAGCACCATGACATCCTTTCCCATGTCCTCTGCGATGCACAGATTGCGCGCGGCCCATGCGAGGAACGTCGGCCTGTCGATCTGTTCGAGATCATGCCCGCAGCAACCCGCTCCGGGCATATAGTCAAGCCCGGCCCCGACCTTATCGAGTATCCGGCGGGTCGCGAGTTCGTAATTGTTCTCGTTGCTCGGGATGCCGCATCCGAGAAAGAAGGCGAAACTGGTCATCCTATTTTCTCCCGGTAAGTACGTGCAAAACCTCCCGCATTTCGAGAAGTGCGACGGTCTTGGCGGTATCAACCTCCGGGCAGGCCTCCAGTCCCAGGTCGGCCCGCGCCTGCCGGGCCTCTTCCTTGATCTCAAACATACGGCCATTTTTTGCCAGAGAGGCGAAGGCCATTTTTCGTCCCATGGGCACAATCCCCCTTTTTGCGGCCATGGCCTTCAACGCGAGGAAGATGCTCGTCGGCTCTATATCCTGGGGGCATCCTTCCAGGCAGTTGTAACACGTAGCACAGAGCCAGACCGGGCTCTTCTTATCGAGAACCGGCTTTTCCAGGCCTAGCTGCACCAGGCGGATGATTTTCTTAGGGCTGAAGGCGTCCGTCACCCGTGCTACGGGACAGCCTGCCGTGCATTTCCCGCACTGGTAGCAGGCCGGCACGCGGCCGGCGCCGTGGGCAGCCGCAAGCTCCCTCGTGAATTCCTCGACCATGTCTTTCGTGCCGAGTGCCATGGATCCTCCTCACGATGTGATGAAGTCTGCGCGGGCGATCATCCTGCCCGCCATCCGTTCACGAGAAACTTTCTCCCGGGAAACAGGGTGCTGCCGTCGATCCGCCACCACCTTCTTGAAATGGGCCTGCTGTTGCAGGGAGCCGGGCTCTCTGAAATGTACCTCAACCGGCGCTTCTGCCCGTTTCAGCCCGTCCGCTGCGGGATCGTTTCGAAGGGTATCGACAAGGCGGTCTCTGAGCGCGTCGAGAGGACGGTCAACCTCCACGTCGACGATCACGAGATCGCCGCCGTCACGGGTATCGACGGTCAGCTCGTAGTCTATGACCTCGGGGATGGAGAAGAAGGCATCGTGGAACAGGGCCGGATAGAGCACGGAGCCGTTCCCCAGGTGCACCAGGGATTCGATGCGGCTTTTCACATGGCCGATGGTATGGAGGGGCGACCCGCACTCATCGCTCGCCATACCGAAGGTCGCGAGGTCGCGCGTGCGATAGCGGATGAACGGCATGGCGTCGCGCTGCAAGGTCGTGAAGACCAGTTCGCCCGCGGAACCAGGGGGCAGGGTTCTGCCCGTAGCCGGATTGATCACCTCTCCGATCACGTCGAGTTCATTGAAGTGGTACGCGCCGCAGACAGGACAATCCACGGCAAGCCCGAGACCCATCTCGGTCATACCGTAGTGGGTGCTGATCCTCGCATTCCATGTCCGGCCAAGATAATCGATCATCACCGGCGAGGCATAACTGGTGGATAGAAATAGGGTCCGCATCCCCAGTGCTGACAAGTCGCACGTTTTCTCCATTACCTTCGTGAGGCGGTAAATGAGGTGCGTCTCGCCGAACATCACGGTGGAGCCGTTCTTGCGGACGGTCTCAATCTGCTCTTCCGGCGGGGCAAACATGCCCGTCACGACCGACCGCCCGCCCATCTTCGCGACCCCTCTTGCCAGGAGGTCGGATTGGCCGCATGCCGGCCCCCTGGGGAGTAGGATCTGCACCACGTCGCTTTCGTCGGCCACCGTCTTCATGCCCGCGCCCATGTAGTCCGTGATAGCCTCGATATCGGCCTCCGAGAAGAAGACGCGCTTTTTCGGCCCCACGGTGCCGGAGCTGCTAAAGGTGATCGCCCATTCGACTTGGCCCCGGGAAATGCACAGAAAGGCATAGGGTTCTGCTGCCAGGTCGGCAGGACCGGTAAGCGGCACGGCGCCAAGATCGGCGATCGACCGCATGTCGCCCGCCTTGATGCCCGCATCGGCGAAGAGTTTCCTGTAGAAACGGCTCCGCTCCGCGACGTAGGCCAGCATGCGGCGGAGTTTGAAGAGACGATATTCCTCGAAAAGCTGGGCATCCACCTGGGGGGCTGAGTCGAGGCCGCACATCCCCATGAATTCCGGATCGGAGGCGATCTGCCGTTGGCAGAGCGTGAAGAGCGAACAGTAAAGGGGGGTAGTTCCCATCGTTTTCACCTTATGCCAGCCCCGGATAGAGCCGGCGTCCGTCCTGGGCGGTGAGGTACTTCGCGCACAGGGGCACGAGGCCCCTGTCTGCCGTGATGATGTGGATGATGCAGCGCCGCAGGCGTGCAAGGTCGATGTTCCAGGCGTCTTGAAACAGCATTCCCCCCACGGTGAGGGTGCGGGCGGGATTCGCCCGCCACTGTCTGGCGGTGACGGCACGGGCGCGCTGTGTTGCGCCGTCGTTATCTGTTCTCCCATGGCGCTTTGTGACCGCCTTCAGTCTGCCATCCCGTCCCACCATATAGAGGGCCTGAAAAGAACAGAGGGGATGCTCGCAGCCCGGCGGCATGAAATCGGACTCGCTGATCTCACCGCGAGTCTGCCCGGCGAGCATCTTCAGGATCTCGGGAATGGTCAGGCGGTTTTCGTCGCACGGGACGTTGGGATAGGCCCCGAAGTAGCTGACCGGCTGGAAGTGGACCCCCTTGACCGTGGGGACCCATCGCTTCGCCAGTTCGATGATCCGTCCGGCCTGGTCGGTATTCACCCCTGGGATGAGCACGGGGACGAGCACGACCGCGAGTCCCACCCGGGCGCAACGGCTCACGACCCGCACCTTGATTTCAAAGAGATTGCGTCCGGTGGTGGTCCGGTAGGCCGCATCGTCAGCGCCGTCAAAGCCTAGGTAGATGACGGTCGCCCCGGCCTCCTTGAGGCGAAAGGCCAACTCCGGGTCCTCGGCGAGGCGGATGCCGTTCGTGTTGACCTGAATAGAGGAGAACCCCATGTCGCGGGCCATTGAGACGATGGCCGGCAGGTCCGGCCGTACGGTCGGTTCTCCGCCGCACAGCTCCAGAGGGAATGGCCCACCGGAGGTCTCCCGGTAAAAGGTAAGCGTCTCTTTAATCGCGGCCGGAGAAGGCTCCTGAAGGGGCTCTGCCTTCCCCCGAGTAAAGCAAACCGGGCAGTCGAGATTGCAGCGGCTCGTCACCATGAGTGCCGCGCTACAGCTCTCGCCGGTATGGTCAGGGCACAACCCGCAGTTGAACGGGCATCCCCGTTCCCACGCACGGTGGGGACCCGCCGGATGGCTTCGGCCAGCCGGGCCGGCATCGTCGATCCAGGCATCATAGGCCGGCCGGCTGCCACGCCAGATGATCGTGCGAAACGGCCCGTGCGCCCCGCACCCCTTTTCAAGGAAAACCCCGTCCACGTCCGCCGTGATCGAGGCAGGGATTCTCGTCAAGCAGACCGGACAGAGGCTCTCGGTTGTGCGTAACAGCGTTCCCATCAACCCGGCTCCCGAGCTTCTCCATAGAGCCTCCGCCCTGTGGCGCTCGTGAGGTAATACGCGCAGAGCGGAATGCGCTCTCCCTGAGGGGTGGCGACGTGAACACAGCAGCCCTTGAGCCGCTGGAGATCGATGTTCCATACATCTTGGAACGACATGCCGGTGATGGACAGCGTATAGTTCTTCAGACGGGTCGCCACACGCGACAGCGGACTGCACTGGCCGCCGCACGGATCGACCTTCCCCATACGCCAGAACCGGTTGGTGAATGTGATGGTCTGGCTCGCGAACGGATCATGCCCATTCTCCATAATGACGGGTTCGAAGATCTCGTCACGTCCGGTCGTGGGGTGCAACTTTCCGTCTTCCCCGAGAAGAAATACGCTGCTGAAGGCGCAGTGGGCATCGAATTTGCGTCTCGGCACCATGGCATCCATCGCCACTTCTCCCGCTGTCTGCGCTTCGAGCCCCTTGAGCACGTCAGGCAGCGTAATGTGGTCCTCATCGCGGGGTGGCTCGCCGGGAAAACGCCCGAAATAGCTCACCGGCTGAAAGTGGATGCCCTTGACGACGGGCATCCACTCCTTGGCGAGGGCCACGATATCGCCGAGCTGACGGTCATTGACACCGGGCATGATGGTAGGGACCAGCAGCACGCCAATACCAACGTCTCGGCAATGCTGCAAGGCCTGGAGCTTGACTTCCATCAGGTCCCGCCCCCTCATTGTTCGATACACGTCATCGGTTGTGCCGTCGAACTGCAGGTATATCAGGTCCACGCCTGATTCCCTGAGTCTCGCCAAGTATTCCGGCTCTCTGGCCACACGCAGACCGTTGGTGTTCACCTGGATATGCTGAACGCCCAAATCTTTTCCCATTTGTATGATGTCGGGCAAGTCTTCGCGGATAGTGACCTCGCCACCGCTGAGCTGCACCGATGGGGCATTTCCCCGTTCTAGACATGCTTCATATGTCCGGCGTACCGCGTCTAGGGTGACATTGTTTGCGCTGTGGTCATGTGCGTCGGCGAAACAGATCGGGCAGGCCATGTTGCAAGCATCCGTGAGATGAAAGACAGCGGTGCAGGTGTCGCCCTCATGTTCGGAACAGAGTCCGCAGTTGTATGGACAATCCGGTGTTCCTTCCCGTCCGCGATTGATCGGCCGGGCATGTTCGCTGCCCCGGGCCCACGTCTCGTACAGCTCGGCGTCACGCCACAGCAAGGCTTTGAAGCGACCGTGGGCCGGACACTCCTTGATTAGGTAAACGCCGTCATCGCGGATTGTCCGCTGGGCGGGTATCTTCACCAAGCACACCGGGCAAAGGCTCTCGGTGTCAGCCATGCTGTCAATTCCTTTTCCGGCTTCTCGCAGTCGTTGATGTATCATCGTTGATGTATCATCGTTGATGTAACAATGATATAGACATTACTGAAGGGTGTCAACTTTTTTTTCACGAGGGTTGTCCCCCTGCCTTGTGTTCATTTTGAAGGCATTTGTAACCTGAGGGCTTGACTCAATATCAAGAGATTGATAACCTTAAGAAGCTGCAATTTATGCGACAGACACATGCAGTCAACGTTACGTGAGGAGTTTCCTTGTTAGACAGAACATCAACAGAGGATCTTATCCATCAAATGGGGCGTGAGCGCTTCGACGAGATCTATAAACAGATGTACGGCCTTGACTGCTTTGGCTGTGTCGTGCACAGGATTGATCGACTAATAATCAGCCGATTGAACGAGAAACTCAGGAGCACTGGGTCCAAGATTACCCATAAGCAGTTTCAAATCCTTCTGTGCCTGTGGGAGAACGACGGTTTACTGCAGGCCGAGCTGGCAAGAATGGCAGAAAAGGATAAGGCGAGTTTGGCTCGAATGTTAGACATTATGGAAAATAAGGAGAATCTCGTGGTACGAGCAACGTCGGGTTCCGACCACCGACAGAAACGGGTATTTCTAACAAACAAGGGGAAGGAACTTCAGGACATTCTGACCCCTGCGGCGATAGAGTTGAACCTGGAGATAGCCTCGATGTTCGATGCGCAGAAGATGAATGCGATCAGAAACGAACTGAAGCAACTTATAGACATTCTTCTTAAAGACCCGAACTCCAACGCAGGCGATTAATGACCACAAAATGACCACAAAAATTGTTGACGAGGCACAGGGGGGGGCTCCGAATGCTCGGTTCCAGAGCGGCCTTGAGAACCGCAGCTACGCCGTAGCCTTCCGTCCCAATTCTGCCTTGAATCTCTATGGGTTGTATTCCCCGCCCCTTGGGGCGAAGGGTTTCTTGGTTTTGGCTCCTAATACCCCGCTGCTTACGGCGAGCCGGTCGGTTAACGTGTTGAAAAAGCGCAGCAGGACCTTTATGATCAATGAATTTAGGCACATCTTCCTTCCAAGAAATCGTTGTGAGAAAATAGTCAAAAACCCTCTCCATCGTTTAGAATCAAAGGGAGTTGCCATCTTCGGAATCCATTATCAACACGTTAACCGACCGGCTCGTTGCTTGCGGCGGGGTAGTCAATTTTCCTTGTTGTGATTCTGAAAAACCCCCGCTACACTTTGGCCTGTTGTGGGCGGCCACCGAATTAAACACACGGAGGCAGAGACAATTCATTTAAAAATGAGGTATCAATAATGGATGGGGCGGAACAACCGAGCGGATACGGGGCGGATACACGATTTTACCATTAGTTATTTCATGTAGTTACGCGGTACGCGTGTGAGTTTGATTCCCACGGACTACTGAGCAGCAAACATCGGCAAAATCGCGAATGCCGTCAGAAACCTTTAACGTTTTTGTAACGGAGTCGGTTAAGACTTTCAGGAAGTTGTCCTTTAGGCTACAAAGACACAAAGAGGCAACAGGCCGGGACAAACACCCTATATCGTTATACTTCCGGACAGATATGTCGCCGCCCTCCCTCCTATCAGCACCCTCCTGTCCTTGTCGACGCAGAAGAGCTCCCCTCCGCGCGCCGAGAGTTGGAGGGCATGCAGATGTTTCTTACGTAAGCGTTTGGACCAGTAGGGCACCAGGGTACAATGGGCGGAGCCGGTGACCGGGTCTTCCGGGATGCCTGCACGGGGTGCGAAGAAACGCGAGACGAAATCGGAGTGTCTGCCTTTCGCCGTGACGATCAGGCCCAGGTAATCGAGGGCGGCGACGCGGGAGAGGTCTGGCGCCAGTTCTCGGACCTCATTCTCTTCCTCGCAGACGACAAAGAGGTCCCTCGACCCGAGGACCTGGGTAGGCCGGAGGCCGAGCATGTCGCTCAAGTCCGGCACCGGCCCTACGGGCTTCGGGGGGCGGGCCGGAAAGTCCATCACGAGGAGGTCTCCCTGTCGCTCGACTGACAGCATGCCGCTTTTTGTCTGAAAGCTGACCTTTGAAGCATGGGGGTCGACATATTCGAAAATGGCGAAGGCGGAAGCAAGGGTGGCGTGGCCGCAGAGGTCGACCTCCATCGTCGGGGTGAACCAGCGCATCTCATAGAAGTCGCCGGTAGTTACGAGAAAGGCTGTTTCAGAGAGATTGTTCTCAGCAGCTATCGATTGCATGATCCCGTCTTCCGGCCACTCATCGAGGAGGCATACGCCGGCCGGGTTGCCGGCAAAGACCCGGCTCGTGAAGGCATCGATCTGGTAAAACGGGATGTTCATGCTACGTCCACCTTCATTCCGGGCGGTGCCGGCTTTACGGGGCCGAAGAGCCCGTAAAGGCCGCGATCGCTTCCATGTATTCATTCATGGCATGCACCATGAGGTCGTTGTGCCCTGCATGTGGAATAAAAAGGGATCGTTTCCGTGTGGCGGCAGATAAGGAGTAAAGGGCCCGTCCCTCCTCGACGGGGATGATCTCGTCCTCCTCTCCGTGGATGATGAGGGTAGAGATGATGAGTTTTGCGATCTTCACGTCGTTTCCGAAACCGGCCACGTCGGGAACTTCATCGAGGAGGTGGGAGGCGCCCAATCTTTCGAGCAGAGTAGTGGTGCTCGCAAACCCACTTTCGACGACCAGACCTTTCAGCCTATCCTGGTAGTGAAAGGCAACCTCGATGGCGGGTGCGCTGCCGAGGGACCGGCCCATGACGAAGAGATCGCCCGTATAGCCGCCATCTTTGAGGAAGGCGACAAACCCGTGAAAGACCGGATGGGCGTCCTCGATGATGGCGCTGCACGTGGGGCTGCCCGTGCTCACGCCGTAGCCCCGGTAATCCGCCACGAAGAGGTTGATCCCCCGCTCCTGATACAGGGGTGCCGTGTAGTCGTAGTCGGGAGCTATCTCCCCGTTGCCGTGGAAGTAGAGGATATTGGGCGCCTTGCTTCCTGCGGGATAGAACCGGCAGCCTATGGAGATGCCGGGCGCAGCCTCTATGACGTAGTTCACGCCGTAAGGCGAAGTCAAGTCCTCGCGCGAGGCTCGGCGGGGGAAGAAGAGCCTCTCCAGGATCTCAGGGCGGTCGAGAAGTTCAGGGCCGTTTTTTGCTTCCGTCATTGTAAGCTGATACCATATTCGGGAGGGCAAAATCAATTCCCTTAGACGGCATGCGCAGGAAGCGGGCATAGAAGACGCTGCCGGCAACGATAGAACGAAGCGGAACAGATGGCTTGGTGGCTTTCGGCCGCTGTTCGTCGCGATCCACAGAGGTCAGGTGGGTAATGCCCGAACCGTCCGTCAGACCCGACCCGAGGGGATCCCTGAATTCGTGAAACGTATTCCGTGCACCGCTTCCTCCTACCACAATTTTGTTTTTCCGATTGAACAACCTGCCCTTCCCATAGTAATCATGAAGGAGGCGTAAAGGGAAGACGGGCCTTAAGTCAAGGATAACGATGTGACCCTAAACCCTGACAGGTTGCCGCTTATGATGCCGGCGTAATAGACGCTTAGGTTCCCGATATACTTGTCTACGGCTCCCCGTTCAATTGCTCGGTATCATGGGGCCGGGGGCTTTCAAGCAGGGCAGGCACTTTCCTGAGTACCTGTCTGAACTGCCTGGCCGGCAGGTTGTCCGGGAACGTGTACGCCCGTGGACGTCAAGGGTATCGGGAAGAAAGGGGATGGCAAAAGATAAGTATTGCCAGGGAAAAATGGTGCCGACGGCGGGACTCGAACCCGCACGGGTCTCCCCGCCACCCCCTCAAGATGGTGTGTCTACCAATTCCACCACATCGGCACGCTTTTATTTCGCTTTAACCGGCAGCTTCTCTTCTATCGGAGCAGGGATCGACATCCTCCTTGACGATGACGACCGGCCGCTGCTGTACATCATGGCCAGGACAAGGCTGGTCAGCATGAAGACGATGACGACGATAGTCGTAACCCGCGTCATGAAGCCGGACGTCCCGGAGCTGCCAAAGAGCGTCTGGCTCGCCCCGCTTCCGAAGGCCGCTCCGATCTCCGATCCCCGTCCCGTCTGCAGCAGAACAATAAGGACGAGGGCGATCGCGGCCAGAATATGTACGATGCTGATTGCAGTTGTCATCTTTACCTACCAAAAACCGTTTTTATTATACCGATAAAACTCTCAGATTTCAAGGATGCTCCGCCGATGAGGGCGCCGTCTATGTCTTCCATATTGATGAGCCCACCGATGTTGTCCGGTGTGACGCTCCCCCCGTACAGAATCCTTACGCCGGCCGCGGCCGCGCTGCCGTAAGCCTCGCCGATCAGACGCCGTATAAATAGATGCACGGCCTGGGCTTGAGCGGGCGTGGCGTTCTTGCCCGTTCCTATTGCCCACACCGGCTCATAGGCGATAGTGACGTGTTCCAGGCTGTCGATCCCGTAGAGCCCGACTTTTACCTGCTGCCCTATCACGAACTCGGTGACGCCCTTCTCCCGTTCTTCCTCCGTCTCTCCCACACACACGATGGGCTTGAGCCCGGCGGACAGGGCCTTTTTGATCCGCGCATTCACGGTCCCGTCGGTCTCGTGGAAGTATTTTCGCCGCTCCGAATGCCCTATAATGGCATACGTGCAGCCCGCATCCTGCACCATGGCGGGCGCCACTTCCCCCGTATATGCGCCTTTATCCTCGTAAAATACGTTCTGCGCAGCCATTGCGACAGGGCTCCCCTTGAGGACCCCGGCCACACTCGCAAGCGCCGTAAAAACAGGCGCCACGATTATATCACCGTCGGATGTACCCGCCGTGCCGTCGACGATGGCCCGTGCAAGGGCCGTCGACTCTCCTATGGTGAGATGCATCTTCCAGTTGCCGGCAAGCATCCATCTTCTCACAGATCACCCCCGCACGCGTTTAAGGCTTCCACCGCGGGCATGCTCTTCCCCTCCAATACCTCCAGAAAAGCGCCGCCTCCGGTCGATATGTAGGATATCGCGGATGCCGCGCCCGCCTGATGAACGGCGGTATCCGTGTCCCCTCCCCCACGATGCTGAGGGCATGGGCGGATGCCACAGAGTTGACGAGGCCGAAGGTGCCCCTGCTGAAGGGGGCAAGCTCGAACACGCCCATAGGGCCGTTCCAGACTATGGTCTTGGCGTCGGCCAAGGCCTCCCCGAAGAGCGTCGTCGAAGCCGGCCCGATATCGAGGGCCATCCACTCTTTCGGAATCTCCTGCACGGTCACCTGCTTCGTGACGGCATCAACCGCGGCAACCTGCGCGACAACGCAGTCTACCGGCGGATAGAGCCTGACATGCCGGTCTGCCGCCTTCGCCATGATGGTCCGCGCCACATCGAGCATATCCTGCT
>CAVYJH010000011.1:0-205707 GCA_963768735.1 uncultured delta proteobacterium
GTCAGTTTCGGTTTCGCCCTTGCCGTCATCGATTCTCCAATAAAGCCTCAGTATATAGGGATACCCCGTTATCTTATTGTATGTGGACCTCTTTGTCAACCGTGCCCTTGGCTTTCCCGATAACCAAATACGTCAAGAAACCGGCCGCTCTATGTCATTGAAAACTACCCCTCAATCATTATAAAGTGGTAAAATGACTTTCGGAGGGGATGTCTCGGAAAGATGCGGGGTAGAGAAGAAGCGGCGAAAAAACCAAGGGCCGTGGTGTTGCTGAGTGGAGGGCTCGATTCTTCCACGCTGCTTGCCATGGTCAAATCAGAGGGCTTCGAAACGTACGCCCTCACTTTCCGTTACGGCCAGCGGCACGGCGGTGAAATTGAGGCGGCGCGCAGAGTTGCGGCGGCGCTCGGAGCGGCTGTGCACACTATTGTCGACATCGACCTTCGGAAATTCGGCGGCTCTGCGCTTACCGATGCCATCCCGGTTCCAAAAGGGCGGGGCGATGACGAACGTTCCAGGGATATACCCGTCACCTATGTTCCCGCCCGCAATACCATTTTCCTCTCTTTCGCTCTGGCCTGGGCGGAAGTGCTCGGATCGTCGGATATCTTTATCGGCGTAAACGCGTTGGACTACAGCGGCTATCCCGATTGCCGGCCCGAATATATAGAAGCCTTCGAAGGGATGGCAAATCTGGCTACTAAGGCAGGCGTCGAAGGCAGGCGTCTCACGATTCACGCCCCCCTCATCCGCTTGAGCAAGGCCGGGATAATCAGGAAGGGGCTTGAATTGGGCGTCGACTACTCGTTGACAAGCACCTGCTATGACCCTTCCGCCGAGGGCTTCGCGTGCGGGGCTTGCGATGCATGCCTGCTGCGGCTCAAGGGTTTCCGGGAGATGGGCATTCCCGACCCGGTGTGCTATCTCGGGAAGGATTGAAGCGTAGATGGCATACAAGGTAAAGGAGATATTCTATTCACTCCAGGGGGAGGGGGCGCGCGCGGGTCGCCCCGCCGTGTTCTGCCGATTCTCGGGCTGCAACTTATGGTCGGGCAGGGTCGAGGACCGACCCCGATCTCTTTGCCCGTGGTGTGACACGGATTTTGTGGGTACTGACGGAACTCAAGGCGGTACCTTCGACGATGCGGGAGGGCTTGCGACGCGTGTGTCGACCCTCTTTCCTACTTCAGGCCCGGGCATCAGACGGTTGGTAGTCGCTACGGGAGGAGAGCCCTTGCTTCAACTCGACGAGCCTCTCACTGCCGCCTTACATGACATGGGTTTCGAGATTGCCGTGGAGACAAACGGGACTTTGCCGATGCCGGCCGGCATCGACTGGGTGTGCGTCAGCCCTAAAGGCGGCGGCGCACTCAACGTACGAGCGGGGGACGAGCTGAAACTCCTGTTCCCTCAGGAGGGAGTCGATCCAAAAGACTATCTTGCCCTCGATTTCAGGTACTTTTTCCTGCAGCCCATAGACGGCCCGCGGATAAGGGCGCATACGGCGCTGGCAGTGGACTATTGCCTCCGGCATCCGCAGTGGAGGCTGAGCCTTCAAACACACAAAATACTGGGCATACCATAGGGTAAGAACAGATGGTTATCTACAAGGCCTTCACCTTCGCCGCGGCACACAGGTTGCCGAATGTCCCGGAAAACCACAAGTGTTCCGGGATGCACGGGCATACATTCAGAGTAGAGATCTGCTTCCGGGGCCCTCTCCTGCCCGAAGCCGGCTGGGTCATGGACTTCGCCGATATCGCCGCGGCTTTCAACCCCCTGCGCGAGATGCTGGATCATAGCTGCCTCAACGACATCGAGGGCCTGCAGAATCCGACGTCCGAGAACGTCGCACGATGGATCTGGGAACGGTTGCAACAGGTAGTGCCGAATCTGTGCAGGATCGTTGTCCAGGAGAGCGCCGAATCCGGATGCATCTATGAAGGAGAGGAGGGCTGAAAAAAGCGCAAGGCTCTACAGTCGGAGTTTTCCGACGCATGTGGCCACTCGATTCGGACAATTCCGACTTTTTCCCTTTCCGCATGGTTGGGATAATCATAAACAAGGGGGGCTCCGCCGACGCCCTTTTCCTTGAAAAGGCTCGTTTTGTCGCACCTTTTGCCGGACCTGCCGCACCGGGATACAAATCTTCTGCCCCCCTCGATCTTATGGCACGGCTCCTGCAATGAAGATTCCTAACAAAATAAACACTCCAGAAGGGGGTAGTACAAGATGAAGAAAGTATTAGTGTTCGTGTTCGCAGTCGTGATCGCAGTTGCATTTGTCGCCACAGGCTTTGCTCAGGCGCCCGCAGCAGCACCCGCGGAGAAAGCAGCGCCCGCAGCAGCAGCGCCCGAGAAGGAGAAGCCGGCAAAAGAGAAGAAGGCTCCTAAGAAGAAGGCTCCTAAGAAAGAGATGAAGAAAGAGATGAAGAAAGAAGAAGCTCCTGCCGCCGCTCCTGCTCCTGCTCCTGCCCCTGCGAAGTAAAACCTCACCAACACAAAAAAGGAAGGGTCCTTCGATCCTTCCTTTTTTTTATCTATGCGGCCTGCCGGTCGCAGTCCTTGCTCAACCCTTCCCCGAAGTCGGATCAAACCCTTTCCCGCAAAAATAAAGATTGACACGACCGGAAGGTTCAAAATATATATAGGTATCAGGAGGGGAAGAATAAAATATCATCGTCTAACAGTGGAGAGGACCGACCCGGGTCCTGAAGGAGGGGGGGCAGCGTGAGCCTCTTCCCTCGTCGATCGCGGATGGTGGTGGTCAGCCTCGAAGAAGGGTTGGCAAGGGTTGCATGGACAAAGATCAGGCAGGGCACCGTGGTTCTCGAAAGGTGCCGCACCTTCGAAGACCACGACTTCGACGAGTATCTGAGCACCGCTCGCGAACGCTGTTTCATCGTCGTCAGCGGCTTTCGCACATTTTATCACGACCTCCTGTCCCTTCCTCCCGCAAGCGAGAAATATATTCCCCAGTTGGCGTACGCCGAAGCAAAAAAGAACTTCGCCGAAGCGGAAGCGTTTTCTTTCTTCTCAGAGGTGCTGCAGGAGACGCAACACGGCGGCAGAAAGGTAAAGGAGACTTTCGTGTACGCCGTAGATTACCGGGATATGGCCGGTATTATCACAAGATTCAGCCGCCACGGCAAGACGGTTCTCGCCCTCTATCCGGACGTGCTCGCCCTGACGCCGCTCTTTCGCTCGGACACCTCCGCGCCCGAGGAAAACCTTCTCTGCGTCCTTCATGCAGGCCGCCACAAGACCTTCTTCCTTCTCACGAACGGAAAGCTTCGGTTTGTGCGCGCGATAGAATCGGATAACGCCACTATCGGCGCCGGGGATATAGACAACGTCAATATGACCGTCAATTATTTCCGGCAGACCCTTCGGATCGTTCCATCCGAGGTAGTGCTTATCGGCGCCGGGGAAGACGTCGATCGGCAGACTCGAGGGCGTGATAGTGCCGCTCAGAAAAATGAAGCCCCCCTCGAGCTTCGTGGGTGCACCCGAAATGGTCGAGCAGCACGTTGTCGGCCTCGCCGCGGCGCTCTGTCATTCAGGGGGCGGAACAGGCAACCTCCTGCCTCGCCCATACCAGTCGCTCAGGCTGAAGAAGCGCATCCTCTCCGTCTCCATCGCGGCGCTCCTCCTCTTCAGCGCCGTGGGCGTGGGGAGTATTGCCTTTTCCCTCTCCAGGATATCGTCGTCCAAACAGAGAATCGAAGGCCTGAGGAAGGAGATCGCGGAAAAGGGGTCGCTCGTCAGCGAATACGAAAGACTACACGGCGAGCTGCAAAAAGTGCAGCCCCTGATAGACAGCATGAACAAGGCCCGCTCCTCTCCGGACGTACAAAGGGCCCTTGCCGCTCTCGCCTCTGTGCCCACGGAGTGCGTCAGGATCCGTTCCATACGGATCAGCCCGAAGGAGAACGACCTCATCATCAACCTGCAGGGCGTGCTTATCACCGGGAGCTTCACCGAGATGGACAAGCAATACCGGGACCTGATCCATAGGGTAGGAGCCGCGGAGGGCGTCGAAATACTCAGCCAAGGGCTGGACCTGAAGAACATGGCTTTTTCTATCGAGGCCCGATGGAAGACCTGAACATCTACGTCAAGGGCGCACTGAGGCCCTTCTTTATCTTCTATCTCTTTGCGGCCCTGCTGTCCGCCCTCGTCTTGTCGTCGGCCCTGTTTCTCGGCAGCTACGCCGCCGCCGCCGCCACCACCGCAGAACGGCTTGGGGGCCTCAGAATCAGAATGGCGAAGGCGAATGGAGCCGTGCAGCGCATGAACGACCTTCTCGCCGAGGCAGGCAAGGGCACCCCGCGCGGCACTCTCGCCTGCCCGCCGGAGACCTATATCTCCATGGGCCTCGATTCGGTGAAATATTGCTTTGCAAAGAGTGAGATGGGGGTGGGCGTCATGGAGGAGGCGGGCAACGAGACACGCCTCGCGGTAACGATCAAGGGCCCCATCTCGGACTATGGTGCTTTTTTGAAGGGCCTCGGCTCTCTTCAGGCGATGAAGTTCCCTTTCTTTACCGTCAGCAGCCTTTCGATCACGGTAGCGAAAGGAGAGGCGGCGGATGGGGAGACCTCTTACGAGATCCAGGGCCTCTTGAGTACGCCTAAGGCGGGGACGGGAGACACAACGGAAAGGGAGCGGCAGGGAGCGGGAACGAACAAGTGAACGAGTACAAGCACATAATCTTCCTCCTGGCCATCACGGCCGCGGTCCTTGTTGCAGTCTGCTCAACCCTGAGGGCAATCACTTTTAAGCCTTTTCTTTCCCCAAGGGAGGAGAGGCTCGCGGGTCTTCTTCTCGAGCCTCCGGAGATCCGGAGCGAGAGGCAGACCCGGGGGGGAGCCGCGAAAGACGGAGTAACCCTATCCTTTGCGACGCCCCGGGGCTTTCCTTCCACGCCCCTTTCAGAGGCCGTGCGTGAAGCGGGCGGGGAGAGGGTCACGCTCATCCTCTTCTCCCAGGGACAGAAGATCGCGGTGATGGATAGCCGGATCGTGAAAGAAGGAGACAGGATAGACCAGGGAAGAATAGTGCGCATCGAAAGAGACCGCGTTCTGCTCGGAACGAAGAGCGGAAGCAAATGGGTTTCCCTGCAGCCCGAATCAGAAACGCCGGGGGATCGAAGCCCGGCCCCTGAAGCCGTCGATAAGAGGCCGAAAGAGAAGGCGGGAAATTCATAAATGCAACAGGCCGGCCAGGGGGTGCGCCCCTTTCGGGCCCGACCGAGAAGCGCAGGCGCTGTTCTTGCGGTGGCATTCACGGACATCTGCGCCGAGCCCCTCAGAAGCAAGAAGATACGCCTGTAAGGGCGCGCGAGGATTGATAATGGATAAAGTCCCTGAAATGAGAAAGTGGAGACCCTTTACGGTAGTACTCTTCGTAGCGGCATGGGCCTGCCTCGCCTCCTGTGCGGCAACCGTCGCGCGGACCAAGGCGGATATGAAGCCGGCATGGGATATTAAGATCCCCGAGGAGCAGAAGCCGGTCGCGCACCTATCGCCACCCCTGCTCAAGACCCCCGATTTCAGCCCCGCTATCGAAGACGCCACGCCCTTGAGAAGCAGGGTCGTCAACATCGCGGCGAGAAACACCCCGCTTAGCGACGTGCTCCACGTCATCGCAGAGGCGGCGAGCCTCAATTTGATCATGGAGCGAGGGGTCGACCCGACAACGCCCATGAACTTCACACTGAAGAATGTCACCGCCGCGCAAGCCCTCGACATGATTTTCAGCTCCGTCGATTATTTTTACACGTTCAGGGACAACGCGCTCACTGTGAAGGCCATCGACACGCGCCTCTTCGAGCTTGGCCACCCGGCCCTGGAGCAGCGATATACTATCGACGTGGGCGGCGATATGCTTGCGGGGGCAACGTCGGCGACGAGCAGCACGTCGGGAGGCGCTGGAGGCGGAACTGCCGCCGGGTCGACGGGCGTAAAGGGGGCCGTGAACCAGATCACAAAAAGCGATGAAACGGCCTACAGGTTCTGGGAGGCAGTTGAAAAGACTATCGCGGGGATTCTCCGCGTCCCGGTCCCTTCCGCCGCCGGAGCCCCTTCCTTGACAGGGGCCCCTTCCGTCACGGGGGCGCCTTTTGTCAGGCCCCAGACATTCACGGTAAACAGGCTCGCCGGGTCGGTACTCGTCACCGGCTCAAAAAGGGAGCTTGAGCAGGTGGGAAAATACATCGAGAACCTTAAAAGGGCAATCGGCAGGCAGGTGCTCGTAGAGGCAAAGGTAATCGAGGTCCAGCTCAACAACAACCTCCAGTTCGGCATCGACTGGAACTACGTAGTCGGAAGCGTCACCATGGGCACCCAAAATTTTGCCTCCGTCCTCCCATCGGGCGGGCCCCTCACAAAGATCGCGGTAACGAGTAGCAAGTTCTCGCCCGTTCTTCAAGCCCTCCAGACACAGGGCGACGTAAGGATACTCTCCGATCCGCGGGTGAGCATCATGAACGGACAAACGGCCCTCCTGAGCGTAGGGAGGAGCACTTCCTTTATCGCCAGGGTAGACACCACCATCACCCAGGGCCTCACCCCCATCACCACCTACACCGTCCAGACGAGCAGCATTCTCTCCGGCATGCTCATTGGCATAGTTCCCTACATAGACGAGAAGGGAGAGATCTCCATGACGGTGACGCCGATCGTTTCGAACCTGGTTGCCCTCAACACCGCCAATGTGGGCGGCCTGGTCAGCGTCTCCCTGCCGGTGGTCGACCTGAGAGAGGTAAGCACAACGGTGAAGGTGCAAAACGGCCAGACCATCATCCTCGGGGGGTTGATCTCGGCACAGGAAAGCGTACAGGACAATCAGGTGCCTATCCTGGGGAACATCCCCTTCCTGGGCTACCTGTTCAAGAGCAGGAACAAGCAGCAGATCAAGAACGAGCTCGTCGTGCTCTTGCAGCCTATCCTCGCCGACTGAGACTGGAGATAGAGGTTATACGATGGCAACCCTGAAACTCGGGGACATGTTCAAGGAAAAGGGGCTGATCAGCGACAGGCAGTTGGAGATCGCCCTCATACACCAGAAAATCACCGGCGACCTTCTCGGCGACGTGCTTGTGAAGCTCGGCTTCATCTCCTCTATGGAACGGGCGGAGATGCTGGCCGAACAATCGGGGATAGAGTTCTACGATATCAGCACGCTCCACGCCTCGGAAGAGGCGCTCAGGCTTGTGCCCAAAGAGGTGGCGCAGGCTGCCGAGTTTATACCCCTCGCGATCGAAGACGACAGGCTCAAAATCGGCGTGGTGCAGCCCGGGAACATCCACGCCATCGACACGGTCGTGAGGGTCAGCAGGCACCAGCCGAAGGTCTATCTGGTCGATAGAGACTCCTATCACGAAGCCATGGACCGCTCCTATTTTTTCCTCGAAAACCCGATCCTGGAGAGAATGGAGCAGATCGTCGGGAATGTCCAGGCAGCGGGCGCAATTGCGGGCGAAGAGGTCGTCTCGCTCACCAGCACTATCATCATAGACGGGATCAGGAGGGAGACAACCGATATCCACGTCAACCCCACCGAGGACGTGGTACACGTCTTTTACCGGATAGACGGCGTCCTGCAGTTTGCCCACTGCCTGCCGAAAGCCGTCCACGCGGGTATCGTCTCGAGGATCAAGATACTCGCGCAGATGAACATCGCAGAATCGCGGCTGCCGCAGGACGGGGCGTTTGCCTTCGATTTCCTCGAAAGGGCATACGACATCCGGGTGTCCACGGCACCTACCATCCACGGTGAAACCGTGGTCCTGAGGATACTGACGCGGCGTAACTCTTCCTTCTTGCGGCTCGAGAAACTGGGCTTCTCGCCCACTGATACGGCCAAGGTCAGGATGCTCTTCCAGAAGCCCTACGGCATAGTACTGGCGACCGGCCCGACGGGGAGCGGGAAGACAACCACCCTCTATGCGGCGTTGACAGAGGTAAACAGGCTCGAGCGCAACGTGATCACCGTAGAGGACCCGGTCGAGTACAGACTGAGCTTCGTCAGACAGACGCAGGTCAATGAAAAGGCAGGTTATGACTTTGCCCTCGCAGGGAAGACCTTCATGAGGCAGGACCCGGACGTAGTTCTCTTGGGCGAGATCAGGGATGAGGAGACAGCGAGAATAGCGGTGAGGGCCTCGATCACGGGTCACCTCGTTATAAGCACCCTACACACGAACGACGCGGTAACGTCGGTCCCAAGGCTTCTTGACCTTCACGTGGACAGGTACATGCTCTCCGCATCGCTCTCGGCGGTTGTGGCCCAGCAGCTCGTAAGGACCATATGCGGCCACTGCAAAACGGAATATACCCTCGACGACAATGAGAGGGGCATCCTGGAGCAGAACGGCATCTCAGCGACTACCGGGTTCAGGGGTCGGGGGTGTCCGCAATGCCGCATGACGGGCTATTCCGGCAGAACGATCATCGGGGAGGTCTTTGTCGTCGACGACGAGATCAGGGAGTTCATCTATTCGGGCGCTTCGGTGACGGCAATGAGAGAAGCCGCGAGGCGGAAAGGCATGCAATTGCTAAAAGAAGACGGCATGGCGAAGGCGTCCAGGGGCATTACCACGATCGAAGAGGCGTTGAGGGTTTCGGGCTGAGACCATGGGTTTGTTCGCGTACAAAGGGATCGGCGTTGACGGAGCCCTGGCGGCGGGCACGGTGGAGGCTGAAGATGCCGCCAATGCGGAGAGGCTGCTGGGCGCGAGGCATCTCAGGGTGCTCTCCGTCAAGAGAACGAGCGCCGTCGCCGTCGCCCTTTCCAACGGCTCTCTCCCCCTCAGGCCGTCGAGACGCGACGCGATAGAATTTGCAAGAAACATGGGGGCAATGATTAAGGCAGGGATCCCCATATTGGACGCCCTCGGGGATGTGAGCCATACGATAGAGAAGAAGTTGTTCAAGGATGCCGTCCTCGACATACGGGACAGGATCATATCAGGCTCGAACCTGTCCGATGCCTTCAGCGTCCACCCGCGCATCTTTCCCGACATCCTCATCCGTCTGGTGAAGGTAGGTGAGGAGACGGGACGGCTGGAGCTCAGCCTCCTCGATGTGGCGAACCATCTGGAGCGCATGGAAGACCTGGCCGTCACCGTGAAACAGGCCCTGGTCTATCCGGCCTTCGTCTTTTTTGTCGCGGGCGGCGCACTGCTTTTCTGGGTCGTTTACGTTTTTCCCAAGCTCATATCGATCATAGGCGAGTTGGGAGGCACGCTGCCTCTCATCACACGGGTCATGTTCTCTGCCACCGCTCTTGTCCGGTCCTCCTGGTATCTCTTGGTCCTGGGGATCGCAGCGGCCCTGCTGGTAATAAAGGTTGCGAAGAAGAAGGAGGCTTTCAGCTATTACTACGACCTCTTCAAAATGCGGCTTCCCATCGTCAAGTCTCTGGTCCACTACAAGCACGTGGCCTCCTTTGCGGAACAGATGAAGATCATGACCGTTGCCGGCATCACCGTTGACCGTTCGCTCACCATCACCGCCGGTGCGCTCGGGTCGGAGGTTTTCAAGAGGGCGCTCATGCATATTCGCGACAGGGTGTCGGCGGGCAGCAGGATATCGGACGCGATCAGGGAGCACGACATCTTTCCGAATATGGTGAGCCGTCTGGTCGAGGTGGGGGAATCGAGCGGAGATCTGGGCGGTCAGTTCGCCTTCCTCTCGGAATACTACTTTAAAAAGCTTGACCAGATTTCGGCAAGGCTGGGGAAAATGGTGGAGCCGCTCATGATCAGCGTCGTCGGCCTGATATTCGTCCTCATGGTCATGGCGATACTCCTTCCCATTTACGATGTGGTGACAAAGCTCAAATAACTGAGGGGTACCTGCCGTGGATTATCTCGGATTTTTTTGTCTCGACGAAGACCCCTTCCGGCTCACGCCGGACCCCCATTTCTTTTATCCCTCCCGCGAGCATCACGACGCCCTCCTCTCCCTTGACTACGCGATAGCGCAGAAAGAGGGCTTTTCCCTTATCGTGGGAGAACCCGGCACCGGGAAGACGACCATGTTGAAGGTATTCATCGACAAATGGAAGGAGAGCGCCGAGATCGCGCTCATCATGACGCCGAGGCTCTCCCCGGAAGAGTTTCTGCAAGCTGTCCTCGAAGATCTGGACGTGCCGGTGGAGACGCGCAACAAGAATGAAATGATCGGGGCCTTCAGGGATATTCTTCTGGAACGTTCGTCTATGGGGAGGAGAGTGATAATAATCGTGGATGAGGCGCAAGACCTGTCTTACGAGACCCTGGAGGAGCTGAGACTCCTTTCAAATCTTGAGACGGAGAAAGAGAAGCTCCTGCAGATCGTGCTTGTGGGCCAGCCGGAATTGACACGCAGGCTCTCGGCCCAAAACCTGAAGCAGCTCGATCAGCGGATATCGATAAAGGCCGTGCTGAAGCCGCTCGATGCGGCCGGGACCCGGGACTACGTCAATTTTCGGTTGATGAAGGCGGGAAAAGGATCGGTCCGGTTTGCCGACGGCGCAACGCGGTTGGTCCACAGGCTCTCGAAAGGCACTCCCCGGCTGATAAACCTGCTTTCGTCGAGGGCGCTCATGGCGGCCTATGTGGACGGGATGAGCGTGGTGACGAGACAGCACGTGGTACATGCGAAAAAACACCTGGGGGAGAGGAAGAGAGGGGGGTGGGCGCGGGCGGGCCTTGCCGGGGTCGCCAGGGTCGCTGCCCTGGCGGCTGTCGCGTTCTGCGTCTTTTTCCTTGCGACCAACATACTCGACAGGACCGTGGGGCGCGAGACCGGGCGGGCCGGCAACCCCGTGTTGATGGGGACCTCCCCTGTCATGAAGAAAACGGTCGTCGCCCTCAGCGATGGAAATGTGAGGGAAGGCCCTTCCACGGACGCGGAGAGGATTTCGATTATCCTGAAAGGGACCGTCTACGACGCGCTCCAGGAGCATACGAACGGGGATGGAGAAAGGTGGTACAAGATACGGATGCCCGACGGGGGCGAGGCCTGGGTATCCGGTCTGGTGGTCAGGATGAACGTGGAGCGCTGACGCTGCGGGAGGCTACCTGATCTCCAGGGTGGAGAGCCTCTCGGCCGCGAGCTTTCTCGCTTCGGCCTCTGCATGGTCCATGGCGAGTATCCTCGCGTACGCCTGCCTCGCATCGGCGGTCTTGCCCGCCTTCTCCGCAAGCCGGGCGATGCCTAAGTAACCCGCCGCATCCCGCATTTCCGCAAGCCTTCCATAAAGCTTCTCCGCCTCGTGCAGATCCTGAAGGCTCTCATGGAGAAGGGCAAGGTTGACAAGGGCCTGCCTGTTTGACGCGTCCGCCGAGAGCGCCTTCAAAAGAAGATTCTTCCCCTCTACCGGGTCTCCCAGGCGGACCGAGGCGATACCGCAGTTGACAAGGGCCGGAGGGTAGGCGCCATTTACGGACAGGGCCTCTTTCGCCTGCCTCAACGCCTCTTCGACGCGGCCCGTGGTGATCAGGATGGCCGCCATGTTACTCATGATGGCGTAGTTGCGGGGATCGAGCCGCAAGGCTTTTTTGTAGCAATCGAGGGCTTTGGGGAAATCTCTCTCCGCCTCGCTATTTTTCGCTGCATAGAGGAGGGCGGCCCTCTCGGCCTTCTCGTTTCCCTGGAGACCCTCGGCGCTCCCGGTCATGCCTTTTTCGGTCCGGGCAGCGGCTTTGCGGCCTTCGTCCTGCAAGGCCCCCGGAGAGGAGCCAACGGATTCCGCCCTCTCTCCCCGCCCCCGGGAAGGAGATCGGGTTTTTGCGTGGGCAATGAGCCCCGCCCGGTCCTCCCCTGCCTCACCCGGCCGGAGGTCGGGCAGACCCGACGCCGCCCGGGGGGAGAGACCCTCGGCGGGGACCCGAAGGGGCTCCCTCTTCACCGCTCTCTCCCCCCGCTCCCGGGAAAGTCCGGCGCCCCTCTCGAGGTAGGAGACAAAGCCAAGCCCGAAACAGACCACGGCAAGGGCCAGGCCGGAGGCAACAAGGACCCTCTTTCTCAGCGCCCGCCGTTTTCCGGCCTCCCTCACGACCCGTTCGAGCACGGGCGGTATGGTGCCCTCCCGGTGGCCGGTGCTCGTCTTGGAGAGGAGATCGGCGAGGAGACTCATCCCTCCCTCACTTTTGGACGCTGTCGCGCACCTCGAAGACGAAGGAAGAGCCCGGCCCCTGCGGAGCCCCTGGGGTCTTCCTCTTCTCTCTCAGGATGCGATAGACTTTCCACGAGTAGTCAATCCTCTTCCGCATGCTCGCCGCGTTGTAGCAGCCCACGGCCTCCCACCGGTACCCGTAGCGCTCCAGGCACCCGGAGAGTATTCTCGCGCCTGCCATGACATTGTAGCAGGCGTCGGCGACGAGCTTCTCCTTGTCGAGGCCGAGCGCCCCGATCCACGAGGAATTGATTTGCATCAGTCCCGCGTCAAAGGAGCCGTCCCCATTCACGTGCACGGCCATGGAGTTCATGTTCGATTCCGCCATGGCTATGCTTTCGAGCAGGCGCCGGTCGATGCCGAACCTCTGCTCTGCCTCCTCGAAACAGAAGGCATAGAGCACGGAGGGGAGCATGACAATAATGACGACCCACGTTCTCGTCAAGGTGAGCAATTATAAAGACACAATCCCCCAATAATCAAGACAATTCGTCCCTTACGGCACGACTGGGCGCCCGGCTCCTTATGAATACCCGCACTCTGCCGATAAAGGTTTCAGAAGGTGAAGAATCCAAAACTATTGCGGGGGGCTGTATATGAAACGATGGAACACCTCAGGAAATAATGGGGGTTTTACGCTGGTGGAGCTCGCGATCGTGCTCGTCATCATCGGCATCATGCTGGGGGCGGTGCTGAAAGGGCAGGCGATGATCGACAGCGCAAAGATCAAGAGGTCTTACGCCGCCAAACAGGAGGCCATGGCGGCCATATACTCCTATTATGACAGGTACGGAAAATACCCGGGCGACGACAACACCGCCACCACGAGATGGGCCACGGCGGTCAACGGAAACGGAAACGGACAGATTGCGGGCACGGTAGCGAACATGTTTACCTGCGCAGGGGGTGGGGTCGAGGGGTGCAACCTCTGGGACGATCTCAGGCTGGAAGGGCTCATCAGCGGCGCCACCACGGGCGCCAATGCTTTTATGAATCCCACCAATGCCTATGGAGGATTCATCGGCGTCGGCAATTTCACGAGCCCTACCAATGCCGCGGCGGGGTTCAACTGGGTCGGCCTGAGCCAGATGCCGGCCGAAAAGGCGCTCATCCTCGATATGCAGTACGATGACGGCGTTTGGAACACCGGCCAGATCCAGGGTAATGCGGCCTACACCTCGGGGACCATAGTGAGTCTCTTTTTCCAACTGTAACCGCCGTGGAAGGAAGACAGTCTCCCCTTTATCTATTCCGGCGAATGCGGGTTGCGCCGGACAAGGAGGACGAAGGCAGCGCGAAGGGTCGTAGGGCGGGCTTCACCCTCGTGGAGCTCGCCATATCCATGGTGATCATAGGCATTCTCGCCACGATCGGGGCAAGCCTCATCGGCCCCCTCACCATCCGGATGAAGACGACCGAGACCAAGGACAACATGAGCGCCGACCGCGATGCCCTCTTCGGTTATGCCGTGACGAGCGGGGCCACCCCCGTGCTCCCCGCGCTCGCCCAGTTCCCGACGGTGGTGCGAAGCCCCACCGATTCCTGGGGAGACCCCGTCCAGTACATATTCGACAACAACCTGACGACGAACGTGTGCGGCCGCACCACCACAAACATTACCCTGAAGATTTGCAGCAACGCCGCCTGCTCGGCATCTACCAGCATCAACAATGTGGCCTTCATCCTGGTGAGCCCGGCAAGTAACTTCAATAACCAGACTGCCGCGAGCAAAGCAGTAACCGTGGCAACGACAATAAACACCTACGGGCCGGGCATACAGGTCGATAACTACCCGGGGGACATGAACCGTCCGACCGACTCTTATGACGATATCGTCGTCTGGGCCACCCTGCCGGAGCTTCAGTCGAAACTGTCGTGCGGCAGGTGCTCGGCGTACGAGGTCTGGAACTCGGGCGCCGCCGCCTACTTCCGTGTGAATGGCGTCGGGTGCCAGCAGGTCGCCGGCAATAACCTCGTTTCGAGCATCGGACCCGGAGGGGGCGTCAACGGCTTTTCCGATGCGGCCTGCACTGCCGCCACAGGCTCCATGACCTTCACGAAAGCGGGCACTACCGATGTAAACATGAACTGTGCGGTAAACTTCAATAATACGGACAGGTAGGTCCCCGGGGCGCCGTTTGTCGAAAGAGCCATACCCGCCGCCCTCCGGATAGGCGTCCCCGCCCGTCCCCCCCTAAGGCATGCCCGGGGGGGACGGGCGGCCTTTTTTCATTGATAAAAGATTGTGAAATAGACATGTTTCGGGTATGATGATAGGTGGAGAGACACATGAGCATGAGGGACATACTGGAGGCGATGGTCGAGAAGGGTGCGTCCGACCTCCACCTCGTGGAGGGCAACCCGCCCTCCCTTATAGTGGACGGAAGGCTGACGTTCCACGGCAACACGGCCCTGAGGGGAAGCGAGCTTAAGCTCTTTCTGGACGAGATCCTGCGGGACGACCCACGGAAGGAAAAGTTCTTGCGCGAAAAGGAGCTCGATGTGGCGTTCGAGCTGGAGGGCAAGGCCCGTTTCAGGATCAACGCCTACTTCCAAAGAGGCTCGGTCGCCTTTTCGGTCAGGATGATCCCTTTGCGGGTGCCGGGACTCAAGGAATTGCACCTGCCCGAAGAGGCTCACGAAGTTCGCCAGAATGAGAAGCGGGCTGGTGCTGGTGGCAGGGCCCGCGCGGAGCGGTAAATCGACGACTGTCGCCGCTATGGTCAATGTGGTCAACGAGGAGACGGCGACCCACATCGTGACCGTCGAAGACCCCATCGAGTACGTCTACAGGCAGAAGAAATGTGTTATCTCCCAGAGAGAGATCAACGAGGATACCCGCTCCTTTGCCGATGCCCTCCACCACATCCTCAGGCAAAGCCCCGGCGTCATCGCCGTCGATGGCATGGCAGACAAAGAATCGGTGAAGATGGTCCTCGAGGCCGCGGAGACCAGCCATCTGGTATTCTGCACCGTGCGCGCGTGGAACGCGGTCCAGAGCATCAACAAGCTGCTCGATTACTTTTCCGAAGGTGAAAAGAAACGGGCCAGGGTGCAAATCGCCTACAGCCTGAAAGGCGTCATCTCCCAGAGACTGGTGCGGCGCAAGGACGGACACGGCTTTGTCTGTGCCTGTGAGGTGATGCCGATTCACGATACCATGCGGAACATCATCAGGGATGATCAGCTAAACCAGGTGTTCCTGTTGATGGAAGATCTGCGGAAAGAAGGCATGGCAACGCTCAACGATCGCCTGCTCTCCTTATTCAAGAAGGGCGTTATCGACCTCGAGGAGATTGCCGAGCACGTCCCGGGGAAACAGGGGCTGATCGACACCTTTCTGCTGCAGTAGCAGACGTACACGCATAAAGGCTATGACGGGTCGATGCTGCCAAGCTCCCCGGCCAGGCGCTCTGCAAGGACTGGCACTACCTTCTCCACGGGCGGCGTGAGCGCCTCCGTAAAGAGCGTGTTTTCCTCTATCTTTATGGCATAGATTTGTACGGCCTTCGGCATCTTGTATCCAAGCCTTTTCCCCAGCTCGATGGTGGTTTTCAAATCGAGCGCATGGGACGCATAGGGCATTACCAGCTCTCCCAGGTCGTCCAGCGTCAGCTCGTAGACGAAACCTACGGGATTCAGGTCGTCCGTCATAATCGCGTCGACCACGACCACCTTGTCGAATCCGGTGATCACGTCGAGGAGCACCATGCCTGCGAGGCTTGCCTCGACAAGCTCGACATGATGATGGCCGGCCCACTTCTTCCGTATCTCCCGCACGACGCGGATGCCGATGCCGTCATCGCCAAGGATGGTATTGCCGAGCCCGAGGACAAGAGTTTTTTCAGAATCCATAGTAAAAGTGAGGCCATGGTCCGTCAAGACTGGAGGGGGGACACCCCTCCGAAAGACAAGGGGCGAGAGGAGTGTCCCCCCAACCTTTGAAGCCATGGCCCTTTCAGACCTTCTTTGTTTACATGCCGCGGGTTATCCGCTCGACCACGTTCCCCTGTCTGTCGCGGAGCACGACTTCGAACGGCATTGTCCCGGGAAGCGTGTGGGTTGCACATCCGAGGCATGGATCGTAGGCGCGGAACGCCATCTCGACCATGTTGAGGAGCCCTTCCCTTGCCTCTCCTCCCTTTATAAAACCCTGGGCTGCCTTCTTTACCGAAAGACAGATCGGGGCAGCGTTGTGCTGCGTTGCAACAATGAGGTTCGCCTTCGTCAGGAGTCCCTTGTCGTCCGTCTCGTAGTGATGGATCAGCGTTCCTCTTGCCGCCTCCACGCACCCGATGCCTTTCTTCGTCAGGCGGAGGTTCATGTTCCGTATATCCTTGCTGGTCAGGGCAGGATCGTTCGCAATGCGCTGCATGTCCTCGGCCGCCTGCAGGGCTTCGATCAGCCGCGCCCAATGAAAGGCAAGGGTGTTGTGCGCCGGCTTGTTGCCCAGGATTGAGTACATCTCCTCGTATTCCGCCTGCGCCTCGGGCGTAGCCATGCCCTTGGATGCATTCAAGCGGGCCAGCGGCCCCACGCGGTAAAGAGACGAGCCGTATCCTTCTTTCAGCCCCTGCCATCCCAGGACCTTCAGGTAGGTGAGTCTTATATAGGTCCAAGGCTCGACCCATTCAGCAATATGGTCTGCATAGAACTGGGGGTCGAAGAGGGCCCTCTCCTTGCCTTCCGGGTTGACCACCCGGATATTGCCGTCGTAAAAGCTGACGCACTTGTTCTCGTCGACCATCCCCATATAATAGGTGTTGAGGTTGTACGCGTCGTTGAGGACAAGCTCCAGATATTCGGGGTTCCTCACCACCACGTTCTTGAACAACTGGAGGGCGAACCGCGAGAACTCGACGGCGTAGTCGGCCGTCTCCTTTACGGTCACACGCTCCGCCTCGGAAAGGCCTCTCGAGACGCCGCCCGGAAGGCCGCTCTCCGGGTGCGGGGCCTTGCTCCCCAGAAGCCGCATGATATCCCGGCACCTTTTCCGGACCTCGATCACCTTGCCCGCGATCTCCATGCCCACTTTCTGGATTACGCCCAGAATATTCCGCTCCGCCGGATTCGCCTCAGGGCCGACCACAAAATCCGGTCCGCCGAGGAAGAAAAAGTGGATAAAATGGTCTTCCACATAAAAGGCATCATACTGGAGCTGCCGGATCAACTTGGCGGTGACCGTCGGCTCCACCCCGTACACCTTATCGAGGGCCTTTGTCGATGCCATGTTGTGAGGCGTGGGGCAGACACCGCAGATATTCGGCACGATCCTCGGCATCTCCTCAACGGGTCTTCCCAGACAGAACCGCTCGAAGCCCCTCAGCTCGGTCACCTGGAAATATGCGTCGTCCACATCGCCCTGGTCATTGAGAAAGATCTCGATTTTCCCGTGACCCTCCAACCTTGTTACCGGATTTATCGATATTTTTTTGCCCATGTTCACACCTCTTTCTTGGATGCGTCTCTTTGTTTTTTCAAGAGAGAAGACGCGGCTGTAAAACGATAGAAATATCCCGTGGGATCGTCAAGGGTATCGGCTACTTTCATCGCCTCCTCCACGCTTCCCCCATCGATCAGAGAGGCAAAGGCCGAGAGGTACTTGGAGCCCATATCGGCGACGCCCTCGACCGGGCCGAAGCAGCCCCTGCAGGGCATGTTGATCTTCAAGCACACCTCGCCGCACCCTGACCTCGTCGCCGGTCCCGAGCAGATCACGCCCTGGGCCAGGAAACACTTCTCGGGGTCGGCCTCTATCTCATGTATCCTTTTTATCTCGGAGACGGTGAGCCGGTCCGGCTTGGTCCGGTTTCTCTCGCAGGCGTCACAGAGGGCCCTCTCGGGGGCAAGGGTCGAGCCTTTCGGAGGAAGCCGCCCCTCCAGCACCGCGCTCACTGCGTCCAGGATAAGGTTGGCGGGCGGTGGGCAGCCGGGCAGGTAGTAATCGACGTCGATGATCTGATTGACGGTGTGTACGTCGTCGAAAAGATAGGGCAGCGTCAGACTCCTTGCCGTCGATGTTCGTCGTTGTTTGCGGATAATTGTTGTTCGGGTTGGTGATGGTGGGGGCATCCTTGTAGACCCACTGAAAGATGTCGTCTCTGGAGCGGAAGTTGGCCAAGCCCGGCGTGCCGCCGAAACAAGCGCATGCCCCGAAGGCCAGCACGAGCTGAGACTTTTTGCGGAGCACCTTTGCGAACTCCTCGAGCTCGGAATTCCTCACCGAGCCGTTGATGATGCTCAGCGTGATCTCCCCGTCTTTCATCGCCTCTATGTGGTGATATTTAAAGTCCAGGGCCACGGGCCAGAGCACAAAATCGACGGCGCTGGCCACTTTCAACACATTCTCGTTAAGGTCGACGACGGCCTCGTCGCATCCGCCGCAGCCGCCGAGCCACATTATTGCTACTTTCGGTTTATCAGCCATATCTTCCTCCTAAACCCTGATTGGTTCAAGACCCTTGAGTCTCTGTGCGAATTCGTCGACGAGTGCCGCTATTTTCGTGCCCTCCGGATCGAAGGACGTGACCACCTGTACTCTTTCTTTCTCTATACTGAACGATTCAAGCACCTTCTGCAAGAGATAGACGCGCTTCCGCGCTTCCTCGTTGCCGTCCTGGAAGTGGCAGTCGCCGTCCCCGCAGCCGAGGAGAAGGACGCCGTCCGCTCCTTTCCTGAAGGCGTTGATGATGTCCGTCGTATCCACCTTGCCGATGCAGACCACCGGAATGAACGATTTCATCTCGGGCAGGGTCCCGTTCCCGCAATAGCCGTAGCCGAACTTGCAGGCAAAGCAGACAATACCCGGCTTGTCGGCGATCTTCTGCTTCTCCATCTTCGAGAGATCGGGCGTCAACTCGCGCGCACCGGAAGGACACGCGGAGACGCACTGACCGCAGGCCTTGCACTTTATGGGGTCCGAATAGCTCACCAGGCGCGTCCCCACTTCCCTGCCTTCGATAATCTCTTTCGTCTCAAGAAGCTGGGCGGTCTCATAGTTGCATGCGGACACGCAGATGCCGCAGCCGGAGCAGAGGTTTTCGTTGATCACCACCGTCGGCAGCTCGGGCTGGATGCCGGCAGAGACACAGGCCTTGCAGGCAGGACACGGGCCGCACTCGAGACACCTCCTCGCCTCTTCCGTCGCCTCGTCGAGGGTGAACCCGATCTCGAACATGTCAAAGGTCTTCCTCTCCGTCGGCGCGGTCCATTTTGCCTTGGGCTCCGGCTTGAAGGCGCCCCTTGTCGGCGTCCCCGTGGTCTCTCTTCGGAGGCCCCAGCGCTGCATGGGCATGCCGCGGAGGTATCTCTCCATCGATTGGGCCGCTTCCCTGCCTTCCGCCATGGCGTCGACCATGAAGCCGATCCTCCTCACGTCACCGCCAATGAAGACCTCTTCCCGCACCGCGCTCCGCCTGGTAAGGGGGTCAACGGCAAGCCTGCCGCTCGCGTCGAAAAGCCCTGCATTCTGGAGAAGGCTCCGGTCCCACATCTGGCCTATCGTGATGAGGAGCACATCGCCCTCCACGTCATGGCAGTCGCTGCAGTCAAACTGGGGGTTGAACCCCTTGTAGTCAAAAACGCCCACGCATTTAGGGCAGTCGATCTTCTTGAACTTTCCGTTCTCGGCGATGATGTTTCTCACGCCCCTGGAATAGACGATCTTGATGCCTTCCTGAATGGCCCCTTCTATCTCCTCCGCATCCGCGGGGATGCCGTCTTTCGATGTCTTGTCCTCGTTCTCCAGGCAGACAACGGTGACCTGTCCGCCCAGCCGGTAGGCTGTCCTTGCGGCATCGAAGGCCACATTGCCTCCGCCGATGACGACGACCCTTTTCCCCTTGTAGTAGTCCGGCTGAAGAAGTCCTTTTCCCGCCTCGTCAAGCATGGTAAGGCCGTAGCTCACACCCTCCATACTCTGCCACTCCACCTTGTCGACACCGAAGGTGAGGGGGCGGGGGTAAGGCGTGCCCGTGGCAACAAAGAATGCCTTGAAGCCCTGCGCCTTGAGCGTGGAAATCGCGTCGACACCTTCAAAGGTGGTGTTTTTTTCCACCTTTATGCCTCCTATGCGGACAAGACTGTCGACCGCGGTATCGAGGACATCTTCAGGAAGGCGGTACTTGGGGATATACCTGACGGCGCCTCCGAGCTTGGGGTTGTTGTCAAAGATGGTCACGTCGTGTCCCTTCTTGGCCATTTCCCAGGCAGCCATCAAGCCGCCGGGACCGCCTCCGATGACGGCTACCTTTTCACCGTCCTTCTCCACCACAAAGGGCTCCTTGGTTTTCAGATAAGGGGTGTAGGTGTCGGAGAGAAAACGCTTCAAAAGCCTCCTCTTCACGGAGCCGCCCTTTGTTTTGTAGTTGCATTCCCGCTCACAGATGCCGCAGATATAACCGCACACCGTGAAAAAAGGGTTCCTCTCGTAGAGGTGGTCTCCGATTTGCAGCACGCCCTCCCGTGCTTTTTCAGGGTCCTTGGGAAGCAAGGAGATGAGCACGTTTGTCCGCTGAATGTCTTCGCGGATCGGGCATTTGTTCTGACACGGGGGGAGGAATATCTTAATTGCAGCCTCCACCTTTGCCTGCGCATCATTTTTCAGTTCCCACATACTGTTACCTCCTTTTCGTTACTCTGTCCTGACAATTAAGCTGCAACCCGTGACCGCAAGGACCGCGCGCTTCTGCGTCGGTCCCAGGCTAATGCTCATTTCTCCCTTATCATTAGAATTGGTCCTCGTTTCCGGAAACAGAAAGAATACTCCTGCTGCGAGAAAATATAGAGATTATCGTGTATGACAGTAGGGAAGTGAAGGAAATCACAATTCAGGATAGCATCTTCCCGCTCACCTGTCAATAAGGTATTTTCCTAGGAGAATCGGCTTTCTCTCACACCCGCTGCGGCCGGCGTCCTCGTCTCAATCAAGCTTTCGGATTCTCACGGCGCAGACCTTATATCCGGGAATCTTCGCCACAGGATCGAGGGCGGCGAGGGTCAGACTGTTTACTGCCGCCTCTTTGAAGTGGAAGGTCATGAAGACGAGTCCGTCATGGAGATAATCGACCGCCCGCGCCCTGACTTCGATACGTCCCCGCCTCGACTCTACGGAAACCATCGCTTCATCGAAGTTGAAACCCAGTCTCGCCGCATCAGCGCGACTGATCTCTATCGTCGGCGCCGGGGCCATCCCGGAAAGGCCCTCCGACTTTCTCGAAAGGACGCCGTGATAGTGGTAAAGCATGCGGCCCGTCGTCAGGAGGAAGGGGTAGTCTGCGTCGGGCATTTCGGGAGGCGGCACATACGGCGTGACATGAAACCGCCCTTTGCCCCTCACGAAACGCTCCTTGTGCAGGTATGGCGTCCCCGGATGATCCGCGTCCGGGCAAGGCCACTGGAGACCCTGGCCGTCGAGGCGCGCATAGCGGATGCCCCCGTAAGAGGGCGTGAGGGAGGCAATCTCGTCCATGATCTCTTCGGGCGAGTCATAGCTCATGGGACGGCCCAGCCGGGAGGCGAGGCTCACAGAGTATCTGCCAATCGGGGCGGCTGGCCCCAAGGGGTCTTATGGCGGCCCTTACCCGCTGCACCCTCCTCTCCGTGTTCGTAAAGGTGCCGTCCTTTTCCGCAAAACTTACGCCCGGCAGCACGACATCGGCCAATTCCGCCGTCTCCGTGAGGAATATATCCTGGACCACCAGGAGGTCGAGGTGTGAGAGGCTCATCGCGTACCCGTGTCGCATCGGGATCGGTGAGGAGTGGGTTCTCGCCCAGAACGAAGAGCGCCTTTATGCGGCCCTCGCCTATAGCCTCCATCATCTCCATGAGGGTAAGCCCCGGTCGGGCGGAAAGCTGCTTTCCCCAGGCTTTTTCGAATTTCGTCCTCGCCGCTTCGTCATCCACCCTCTGGTACCCGGTGAAGACATTCGGCAACCCGCCCATGTCGCAGGCGCCCTGGACGTTATTCTGGCCCCGGAGGGGGTTGACGCCGGATGCGGGTTTGCCGATCTGTCCGCTCACCATCGACAGATTGGCAAGGGCGAGGACGTTATTCGTGCCCGATGTGTGCTGGGTGATGCCCATGGCATAGAGAATCGACGCGGCCGGCGATTCCGCGAAGAGGCGTGCGGCCGCCATAAGATCGGCCGCTTTCACTCCCGTCACCTTCTCGACCGCTTCCGGCGTGTAACCCGACACGGATTCGGCGAGCACCTCAAAGCCCTCGGTCCGTTCCGCCACAAATGCTTTATCGACTAAGCCCGAGGTGATGATCGCATTTATCATGCCGTTCACCAGCGCCACATCTGTTCCGGGCTGCTGGCTGAGCCAGATGGCGGCGTAATCGACCAGCTCGATCCTCCGGGGGTCCGCAACTATCAGCTTTGCCCCATGCCGCTGGACCGCTTTCTTTATCTCCAAGGCGAGGACAGGATGATTCTCGGTCGTATTCGATCCGATGACGAATATCACGTCGGCCTGTGCTATCTCGCTGATGGAATTGGTCATTGCCCCGCTCCCGAAGGCCATCGCCAGACCGGCGACCGTAGAGCTGTGTCAGAGGCGGGCACAGTGATCGATGTTGTTCGTCCCGATGGTGGCGCGGGCTATCTTTTGGAGGAGATAGTTTTCTTCGTTCGTGCACTTCGCAGAAACAAGGAAGGCGATGGCGTCCGCTCCGTACCGGTCCTTCACTTTTGTGAGACCGGTCGCCGCCCTGTCGAGCGCCTCATCCCATCCGACCGGGCGCAGGTCCCCATTTTCCCGCACCAGAGGGGTGGAAAGACGGTCGGGGCTGTGGACGTAATCGTAGCCGAACCTGCCTTTGACGCAGGTCCAGCCTTTATTCATGCCTTTCTCCCTGTCGGAGGTGACCTTGACTATCCTGTTTTCTTTCACATTCAGGACGATGGTGCATCCCACCCCGCAGTACGAACAGATGGTAGGCACCTTCTTCATCTCCCAGGAGCGGCCTTCAAAACGGCCCGCCTTCTCGGTGAGGGCCCCTGTAGGACAGACGCTGACGCAGTTGCCGCAAAAGACGCAGGGTGTCGACTGCATCGATCGGTCGCCGGGAGCAGCCACCTTTGTCGCGAATCCCCGGTGCGTCTGGTCGACTGCCCGGCAATACTGAATCTCATGGCAAACGGTGACGCAGCGTGCGCACAGGATGCATTTGTTGTAGTCGCGCACGAAGAAGGGGTTGGCGTCGCGCAAAGGGTAATTGTGGCGATCCCCCTCAAAGCCGGACTGCCGGATGCCGAACTTGTAGGCGTAGTCCTCCAGCTCACAGGCGCCGCACTTCTCGCAGGTCATGCAGTCACGGGGGTGGTCGGAGAGGAGGAACTCGAGTACCATGCGTCTGGCGGCCGCTACCCTCGCTGAATTGGTCCTGACGACCATCTTGTTCGCCACAGGGAGGCTGCACGACGCCGAGAGGTTGCGGCTCCCTTCCACCTCCACGACGCAGAGCCTGCATCCGGCCGTCGGTGACAGCCCCTCCAGGTAGCAGAGGTGCGGGATCTCGATCCCGGCCTTTCTCGCGGCCCAGAAGACCGTGGTGCCCGCCGGCGTCTCCACGGTCTGCTCGTCTATGGTCAACGTGACTCCGCTCATGATTCCTCCCCCTTTCTCTCCAGGTCGCACCGCAGACAGCGTTTTGCCTCGCAGACAGCGGTCTTCTCATCAAACCCCAGATTTACTTCGGCAAACCCCCTCACCCGGTAGCCGACGCCCAGGTAGGGCATCTGGTAGCGCTCCTTCTCCGAGCCCGCCTCTTCCGCGTCTGTCTCGGTGCGCACCACATCGGCACGCCTCAGCGCCTGGTAGACGCGGTCCCTGGAAAGGTCCTGGCCCTTCAGGTACCTGTCGATGGATACGGCCGCGTCATATCCGCCCGCCATCGCCTCGACAATAGTCGACGGACCGCTCACCACGTCCCCCCCCGCGAAGACGCCGGCCACGCTTGTTTCCAGCGTCACGGGGTCGACCGCGAGGGTGCCGTTCTTGTTCAGGGAAAAACCGCTTTCCCCCTTCAGACAGGCGAGCTCGGGCACGTAGCCGATCTCGGGAATGATGGTGTCGACTTCGAGCACGTACTCCGAGCCGGGGATGGGAACGGGCCTGGCCCGACCGCTCGCGTCATACTCGCCCAGCTTCATTTGCTGGCACTCGATCCCCCTCACCTTGCCGTCCTCGGTGATGACCCTCGTCGGCGAGAGGAGGTAGAGGAACCGGATCTTTTCATCTTCGGCCTCCTCGATCTCCTCTATGTTCGCGGGCATCTCCTCCCGTGTCCTGCGATACACTATGGTGACGTGTTTTGCGCCGAGACGGAGGACCATGCGGGCCGCGTCCAGGGCGACATTCCCGCCGCCGATTATGGCGACTTTTTCACCAATGGCGACCTTTTGTCCCAAATTCGCCTGCCTGAGGAACTCGACGCCGGCGAGGACGCCTTCCGCGTCCTCGCCCGGGATATTCAGCCTTTGGTCGAGGTGAGCGCCCAAGGCGAGGAAGACCGCCTTGTAGCCCTGCTCCCGGAGCCCCCTTACGGTGAAATCCCTGCCGAGCACCTTGTCCGTGAGGATCTCCACGTTGTGCTGACAGATGAAACGGATATCGTGCTCGAGCACTTCCCGGGGCAGGCGAAAACGGGGTATGCCAACGGCCAACATGCCGCCGGGCGCAGGGAGCGCCTCAAAGATCGTGACCCGGTAGCCGCGCCTGCCAAGCTGATACGCCGCATTGAGGCCGGCGGGACCCGCTCCCACGATGGCAACGGCGTCCTTTTTCGGTTTCTCGATGAAGGTCGGCGGCGCAAGCTTTCCCTGCTTTATCTCCCAGTCGGCCGCAAAGCGCTTGAGCGCGGAGATGGCGACAGGATCATCGATCTCGCCCCGCTTGCAGACCTTTTCGCATGGATGATTGCAGACCCTCCCACAGATCCCGGGGAGCGGCATGGTGAGCCGGATGAGGTCGAGGGCCTCCTCGTATCTGCCCGCCGCAACGAGGGAGACGTAGCCGACCGCATCGCAACGGACAGGGCAGGTATTCTCACAGGGGGCGAACACAAGGGCATCGCACACGCCCGAGGGGCAGCGCTTCTGCCTGATGTGCGCCTCGTACTCGTCCCTGAAATGACGGATCGTCGACAGCACCGGGTTGGGGGCCGTCTGCCCCAGACCGCACAGGCTCGCGTCCTTAATCGACTGCCCCATCTCCTGAAGCAGCTCAATGTCCCCAACGCGTCCCTCGCCTGCGGTGATCCTTGTCAGGATCTCCAGCATGCGTTTGGTGCCGATCCGGCAGGGAACGCACTTTCCGCAGGACTCGGCCTGCGTGAAGCTGAGGAAAAACCGGGCCACGTCGACCATGCACGTGTTCTGGTCCATCACGACCATCCCGCCCGAACCCATAATGGCGCCGACCGACTCCAGGGAGCCGTAATCAATGGGAAGGTTGAGATGACTCATGGGCACGCAACCGCCCGAGGGTCCTCCCATCTGGACGGCCTTGAAGCGCCTGTCCCTCGGGATGCCGCCGCCGATGGAAAAGATGACTTCATGGAGCGGCACACCCACGGGCACTTCCACGAGCCCCGTATTGTTGATGCGGCCGGCGAGGGAGAATATCTTTGTCCCCTTGCTCGACTGCGTGCCCATCCCCGCGTACCAGTCCGCCCCTTTTAATACGATAGGCGCGATGTTCGCAAAGGTCTCCACGTTGTTTATATTCGTCGGTTTTCCGAAGAGGCCCGCCTGTGCCGGGAAGGGGGGGCGCGGTCTCGGCGTGCCGCGACGCCCTTCTACGGAGGCGATGAGCGCCGTCTCCTCACCGCAGACAAAAGCGCCTGCCCCTTCCTTGATCTTGAGATGAAACGTGAGGCCCGAGCCCAGGATGTTCTCTCCGAGGAGCCCGAGTTCGGTGGCCTGGGCCACCGCAATCTTCAGGTGCTCCACTGCGATGGGGTATTCCGCCCGCACGTACACGTATCCCGCCCGTGCACCGGTGGCGTAGGCGGCGATCAGCATGCCCTCCATAACGCTGTGCGGGTCCCCTTCGAGCACCGCCCGGTCCATAAAGGCCCCGGGGTCCCCTTCGTCTGCGTTGCAGATCAGGTATTTCACGTCTCCGGGCGCGGCCCGGAGGAACGACCACTTCACGCCCGTCGGGAAGCCTGCTCCGCCCCGGCCCCTGAGACCCGATTTTTTTATCTCTTCTATAACGTCCTCGGGCTTTTGGCGCAAGGCCCGCGTCAAAGCCGCGTAGCCGTCCCTCGCGATGTACTGCTCGATGCTCTGCGGGTTGATCTTTCCGCAATTTCTGAGGACGATCTGCGTCTGACCTTTATAGAAAGGGATTTCCGAGATGTGCGCGATGCCGTCGCCCGTTAAAGGATGGGGGTAGGCGAGACGGTCGACGATGCGCCCCTTCCCTATCGTCTCCGAGACGATCTCAGGCACATCCGCGGGCGAGAACTGCTGGTAGAATATGTCGAGGGGATCGATGGCCACAACCGGTGCGCGGGCGCAGAACCCATGGCAGCCCGTCTCCCGGATCTCCACCTTATCCTCGAGGCCTCGGCTTCGGATTTCTTGAACGAAGCTGTCCCTTGCCTCCAGGGCGCCATAGGCGCGACACCCTGTCATACAGATGCGGACGACGATCTTCTTCGGGTCTATTCCTTGTTGCAACGACGTGCGGAGCTCGATCGAGCTCCGACGGTGATGCCAGCCTTCCCACCTTAGTCCCCCTTCTTTTCGGCAAACTGCTCGAGTATCGCCGGTACTTTGGGGCCGACAAGCTTGCCGTAGTAACTCCTGTCCACCATCATCACGGGCGCGAGAAAACACGTGCCGAGGCACGCCACCGTTTCCAGGGAGAAGTTGAAGTCGCCCGTCGTTTCTCCGTCGTTCACGCCGAGAAAATCCTTCACGGTGTTCAGGACCGACTTCCCGCCCCGCACGTGACACGCCGTGCCCCGGCATACCCGCACTACGTGTCTCCCCCTCTTCGTGAGGTAGAACTGCGAGTAAAACGTCACGACCCCGTATACCCTGCTCATGGACACGCCCAATCCCCTGCCGATAACCCCGAGCGTCTCTTCCGGCAGATAACCGAAAAGTCCCTGAACCTCCTGCAGCACGGGAATAAGAGATGCTTCCTCCTTTGCAAACCTTTGGAGGATCTCCTCCACCTTGGACAGATCGATATCCTCTCCCATAATGCCCCCGGTTACTCAGATTGGCCGCCTGTGTCGGCTAACCATAGATCAATATAGTTGTTTTCATTGCTGGAGACAAATAGCCTGCCAACCGCCCGTTCTCCGGGCCCGCGAGTTCCTTGCGCCCCCCCCTTGGTCACGGCTCCACCCTTCGCGAGCAAAAAGGCACGCCCTGTCACGAGGCATGCCGGAGGGCCTCCTCGTCTCGAGTGCCTTTACCGGCGACTACTAGGGCCGCAGTAGTCTCAAGCATAAAACATGCCAGGACCCGCCTGCGCCGAAGGGAGCGGAGTCCGGGGGGCACGCGCGTCAACCGTCAAATACAGCAGAATTTTCCGGTATATTTGCCAGAGGTTCAGGACGAACTGTCAACTGTCACGCAATTGCCGGGTACCGGCCTGCGGGTATCCGGTCTGTCTCGGCCGGGGGCTGCGACTCATCCCGGCGCGTGGGCCGGTCCCGGCCATCCCCGTTCTACGTTTCGAGAACGAAAAGGACGTTAAGGGTAACGAGGTATTCGACTATGGTCCCGTTCTCCACCCTGCAGCGCCAATTGTCCACCTTTATGCCGGTGATGCCCCTCAACGTCCTGGAAGCCCTCTTGAATCCTACCTGCACCGCATGGTCAAAACTCTTGGGGGAAGCTGCGATTATCTCGGTCTTCCTCGCGACGCGTCCATCTAACGACATACGTGTGCCCCCTTTTTGAAAAGAGCGTAACAGGAGTCGGGGCGGCGTGTCAATCGGAGTTTTGAGGCGCGCGGGCTCCCCTCTTTCTTTCGTGCGATTATTTCACTATAGTGATATCATGAAAGTGCTCCTTGTACAGCCGCCCATTGAGGACTTCTACGACACCCCGATCAGGACGTACCCGCTCGGTCTGCTCTATGTCGCCGCGCGCTTAGGAGACATTGCGAACGTAGTCGTCCTCGATGCAAGGACCGGCTGCAAGCCCGAGCGGTTTAAAGAACATGAATTCCATGAGCTTGAGCCGTTTTACAAGGAAGGAATATATACCCCTTTTTCCTTTTTCAGCCATTATAGCCGTTTCGGACTCACTTTCACCGAAATAAAGAGGGCCGTGGAAAAGGAAAGGCCCGACGTGGTAGCTGTCGGCTCCATGTGCAGCGCCTACGAAAAACAGGCGTTAGAGGTGGCAACGGCGGCCAAAGAGGCAAGTCGGGAGATTGTGACGGTGGTGGGAGGCGTCCATCCCACGCTCTTTCCCGGGCGCCTTCTTTCTCACCAGGACGTCGACTACTGCGTGCGGGGAGAGGGCGAAACGCCGTTCTTCGAGCTCGGTTTCCGCTTTGTCTCGGGGCAGCATACAGGCAAGGAGGCAGATCGGCGGTCTCTGCTTCAAAGAACGGGGGCATTTTTACCTCTCCGACCCGAATGTCGAGAGCGACATAAACCTGCTGCCCGGGCGACAATTTCTGGATGCGGACCGTTACAGGATACACAAGAAACGGTACACCTTTTTTCTTACCTCCAGGGGGTGTCCTTTCTCCTGCGGCTTTTGCGGAAAACCGCCGGTACCTTACAGGAAGAGGAGTATCGGCAGTATCGCGGGTGAGATAGACGCGTGCGCAGGCTCACACATCGAGGCGATCGACTTCGAGGACGACATGCTCAACCTCGACAAGCCGTTCTTTGCGGCAGTGCTGGAGCTCTTCGTCGACAGGGGGATCACCCTGTCTGCCATGAACGGCATTTATCCTGCGAATATGGACATGTTCACACTGGGGCTCATGTACAGGGCCGGCTTTCGGCGACTCAACTTTTCCCTCGTCGATCTGTCCGAATCGGTCCTCGTCACGCAGGGGAGAACGGCCCAGGGGTCGTTCGTGCAGCTCCTCCCCTCTCTCGATCGCTCACCCTTCCTGGTGGAAGTCCATTTCATCATCGGGTTGCCGGGGCAGCGCCCGACGGACCTGCTCGACACCCTATGCTTTCTCATGGGCCAAAGGCTGCTGCTCGGTCCGAGCATCTTCTACCTGTCGCCGGGCAGTCCGGCAAGCGCATCCATCGAGGACGCCGGTAGTGTTCCCCTCCAGTGGATGCGCTCAAGTGTCATGCTTCCCCTCAACCCGCTGTTTCCCAGGACTGTCACCTACACCTTTGTGAAGCTCGTGAGGTTCATTAACCACGTCAAGCAGCTCCTCGACAGGCACGACGGCATAGACAGGGGCACGCGACCTCCTCACTAGTGAAGCCGTAGCAGCGGACGGGAGGAGACGGATGATTTTCGAGCGCCTCCTCCTGGACAAGAGGTTTGTTTATTACGATCCGGAACAAGGCTGCACGGCTGACGAGCCCGTCGACCACGCTCTGGTCCGCATGTTTTTCGAGAGGGCAAAAGGCACAAAGATTAAGGGGTACAGGACCGGCAAGACGTTGATGATGGACGTAGAATAGGCGCGCCCCATGTCGATGCACCGCGCGCGTATCCCGCGCCCGCGCCCCCGGTACTGCAATTTTCCTTTACAGATTGCATACATCGCGATATAGTTGAGAGGAGAGATGACACGAAGGAAGAGGAAAAACCCCGCGTATAGTAAAGGCGACCCGAACACCCCGGAGAGTCCGGTGCCTGCTGCCCCCCCGGTCGGCGGCGCCGCGGCAAATCATGCGAAAGTGTCGCTCCCGGCCGTGCTCAAAGCCGCCTTTGAAAGAGCGGCAGATATGGCGAAGAGGGCGCTGGGCAGCAAGGGAGCCGTAACGCCGATTGCTGTTTTTGCCTACAAAGGCGAACCGGGGAACAGGGAGGGCAAGGGAGACGAGTTCAAAAGCGTCTCCCTTGTGTGGCGCACGGAGCTTCAGAAAGAAATAATAAAGAGACGAATCAAAGAGAAGGCGTCTGCGGAGCGCGCATCCGCGGTGGTAGTCCTCACAAGGGCGGGGACGGAAGGCGCGGGCGCCAGGGCAAAGGCTTCTCCCCAACAAAAAGGAGTCCTTCTTTTTTCGGGAGCGACACCGAATGTGAGGGCGAGCGCGAAGGTGACGTACGTCCTCGAAAAAGAGGCCAAAAACCTATCGACGTGGGAAATGCGCTTGTCCGCCGAGCCCGGGAGAAACGTTTTTTCTTGAAGGGGTTTTCACCACTTCCAGAACCCACGCATAGGGGCTCAAAAAGCTTTTTTCGGAGGTATTGATGTCCATACTGTCCGCCATCGGAAATACGCCGATGGTGCAGCTCATGCACCTCAACGGCGGCACCGGGGCACGGATTTTTGTCAAGCTCGAGGGGTGCAACCCCGGAGGATCGGTCAAGGACCGCCCCGCGTACTATATGATCAAGGGGGCCGAGGAGTCGGGACAGCTCACCCGCGACAAGGTCATTCTGGAGCCCACGTCGGGCAATACGGGAATTGCCCTCGCAATGATAGCCGCTGCAAAAGAGTACCAGATCAAGCTGTTCATGCCGGAGTGCGTGAGCTCGGAAAGACGCGTTATTTTGGAGGCCCTCGGCGCGGAAGTCTCCCTTACCCCCGCAAAGGAGGGGACCGATGGCGCCATACGGCGGGCACACGAACTTTTTGACGCGGACCCCGGCAGGTACTATATGCCCAATCAGTATGACAATGAGAGCAACGTGCTGGCGCACTACGAGACGACGGGGCCCGAGGTCTTTCGGCAGACCGGGGGTGAGGTAGACGTATTTGTCGCGGGAATGGGCACGGGCGGCACGCTCATGGGCACAGGCCGGTATCTGAAGGAACGCAACGCCCTGGTCAGGATTGTGGGCGTCGAGCCCACGCTCGGCCATGCGATACAGGGCCTCAAGAATATGGGCGAATCGATCGTTCCCAAGATCTATAATCCCGACCAGCTCGACGAGAAGCTCGTCGTTGAAGACGGCGAAGCCTTCGAGATGACGAGGGTTCTCGCCCTGCGGGAAGGCGTCTTCGTCGGCATGTCGAGTGGGGCGGCAATGGTAGGCGCCTTGCGGATAGCTGCGCGGATGAAAGGGGGCACGATTGTCGTCATGCTGCCCGACCGTGGAGACCGTTACCTGAGTGTCATGCAGTTCAGGTCAATATGTGCAAAATGTCCACCCTGACCTTTCGGCACAAAAGCGCGCGCGGCTGCTTATTGCGCGTCTGTTGAAAAGATAGCCGCTATCTTTTCTTTCGCTTCTTTTATCTGCCCGGGGCTGGCGGTACGCCCCGTTGCCGTGGCACGGGGCTCCTCAACAAGCACATATATGCGCTCCGGCAGGGATGCCTGCCTCTTCATGCCCGGAGGCAAATCAGGGGTGATGCCGATTGCCTGCTCGACATCGTAGGGAAACTTTCCCGGGTCTGCTGTTTCGTAAACGACCGCCTCGGTCTGGTCCCCGCCTGACCGATAGGCCTCGATTGCCCTCCATCCGACCGCGCCGTGGGGGTCGAGGATGATGCAGTACTGCTCGAACACCTCTTTCATCGTCCTGTAATGCTGGGGGTTATCGATGCTCACCGAGAAGAGATCCCGCCTCATCTCCTCCATGTCCGGCATCTGTTCAACAACCCCGGGCCGCACGACGTTTCCTGTTGCGGCGTCTCGCTTGTCAGTCATGTGGCCGCCATAGAAATCGACGAGTCGGGCCAGATTGCTCGGGTGAGACACAATCATTGCGGAAGAGGGCGATCGTCTGGAAGCAGTCACCGTATACGCATCGCCATACAGGAAATCGGGGAATTCGCGGTTTTCGTTCACGCCGCATATGATGCGGGAGAGAGGAAGGCCCATGGCCTTCGCGATGACCGTGCCCATCATGTCGCCGAAATTTCCCGAGGGTATGCTCGCTACCATCGGCCTTCCGTCTGCTGCAATCCTCGCATAGGCGAAGAAGGGGTAGACCGCCTGGGGCAGAAGCCTTCCGAGGCTGATCGAGTTTGCCGAAGTGAGGCGGTCCCCGTCCCCGAACACCTTTTCGGCGAACAGACGGTCTCCTAGAAGGTTCTTTGCAAGCGCCTGGCACACGTCGAAATCCCCATTCACCTCAAAGGCGTGGACATTCCGGCCAAGAGTGGTCATCTGCCTTCGCTGGCCCTCGCTTACGGCCCCCTTGGGAAAAAAAACGACATTGTCGACATTGCTCAGGCCCCGGAGGGCGTCTGCAACGGCGCCACCCGTGTCCCCGCTGGTAGCAACTATGACGACCCTCCGGAGACCCCGCCGCTCAAGAAAATAGTTCAGGGCGCGTCCAAAAAAACGGGCCGCATAGTCTTTGAATGAGTAGGTGGGCCCTTTCGTGAGCCACATGACGGAGGTGTTTTCCGTTACACGCTGCACTTCGGTGGGAATGGTCTCTTCCCGATAGGCGTCATCAAGGAGGGCGGCGAGGTCCGTTTCGGCAATTTCTGCCGCGAGGTACGGGCGCAGTACCTCGAAAGCGATGCGCCCGTAAGACATGAACCGCATAGCCCTTATCGCGTCCATATCCGAGCCTCGGTATATCTGCCCTGTCTACCATGTAGAGCCCGTAATCGGGCGCCAGCCCTCTCAGCAGGGCCGTCTCGAAATTGACCTCATCGGCCTGATTGTTCGTGCTCCTGTAAAGGATCTGCTTCACGATAGTCATAAAATACACGAAGGGCTGGGCGATTGCAACGGAAGGCTGGGGCTCGATGGGGAAAGGGATGTGGGCTCCGCCGCGCCCCTTTTGCGCGACAAATTCTTTTTGACATTTTCTTTCCCTTCGGTGTAACATACCACCTATGCGTAAATTATTGATTTTTCTCGTTGTCGTCCTCCTTGTGTCGTGCAGTTGGCCTTTCGGCAAAAAGACGAGCACCCCCATGAAGACCGAAAAAGGCGAAATGGTCGGTCAGAGCGACAAACCGAAGCCGGGTGACGTCCGGGTGGTCGACGGCGTAGAATACATCTACGCACGAAACCGCAAATTTAATATCAGTCCCAACGAGCCCGAGTACCAGTGGGTGCCTAAAGATCAGTACTCGCCAGGCGTTTTCGACTCTGTTGCCGGCCGGGCAGCCGGCCGGGGCGCTGACGATAAACAAGAGCGCGCCGAGCTCCAACAGCGCACGGCACACATCGAGGCAGAGGCCGTAAACAAGAAGCCGGCTTCTCAGACAGCCAATTCCGTGCAGACCGCCGTTCTTCCGTCCACGGGCCTTACGGGCCCCGTCCGGGCGATCGCCTTTGCTTACCCCTCGCCTAAAATGAAGAGGCGCGTCCTCGTCCTGCCCCTGGCCGACACAACCAACTACAAGGAAGAGCATCTCGATGAGATGACTACCAAGAAGCTTATCTCTCGCCTTGAAAACTCTGGTGCCATTATTGTCGTAGACCCAAACACCCTGAACCTGTCCGCCGATCCTTCGACGCCCGAGGCCATGAAAACCCTCAACGAGCTTTACGGGGTTCAGGCCGTGGTCAAGGGCGCCCTCTCCGATGTCTATGCAAGCACGTCAAAGATCGACGGGGCCAACGACAAAGAGGTATCCTTTGCCCTCTGCAAGATATCTCTCGAAATCTATAACACCGAAACGGGCAAGATACTTCGTCGTCTTAGTGCGAGGAATCCGTTCTTTCTCTCTCGGGAGAACGGAGAGATGAGCTCCGACAGGGCAAAGGTAAAGGCAATCAATGTTGCTATAGAACTTATTGCCGACGATCTCCTCAAGAGCCTCTTATCCCTCGACTGGCACGGACGCATTGCCTCCATCGAAACAGACAGGGTTTTTCTTAACGCCGGCAGGTTGTCTGGTCTTGAAAAGGGCGACGTGTTAGAGGTATACTCTCCGGGGGTGCAGATCATCGATAAAACGACGAATCTGCCTCTGGGGAAAACCAAGGGAAGCTACAAAGGAGACGTGGAAGTCGTCGAGGTTTTTGGTGTCGATGCTTCGTGGGCAAAGATCACTAAGGCGGCCTCCTTTATGCCCACTGACCTTGTTTATCTGAAACAGAAGTGACCCGGCGCTCGCTGGAGCCTTTGGAGATCGGAGACACTATTTCCTGATACCCGGATCCCATTACATCTTTAGAATGAGTCCATGCTGGTGTATTGCAAAAAAGCGTTGAAACAGATTCAGTTTTGTTGTAGACTACCATCATTCCTTTTTCCGCAGGAAATCAAAAGTTTTCCACATATGTTGAAAACATGTTGAAATTGACTCTATAAAAGGCGTATTCCATGGACGATGTCTGTGCTCAAATCAAGATTCGCCTTGCGCAAATGGTAAGTGAAGATAACTTCAAAACATGGATCGATCCCATCAAATTTCTCAATTATGGAGACGGTCTTTGCTCGGTTGTCGTTCCCAACGCTTTTTTCCGGGACTGGATTATAGAAAACTTTGAAGCGCTCTTTAAGACCCTTCTTAAAGAAGCGACTCATGAAGAGGCACGGATCGAATATCTTCTCAAGAAGGAAGAAGCACAAACCCAGAAAAAGAATGTTGCCCTCAAGAAGCAGGCGTCTTCCGATCTTTTTAAACCCAGATATACGTTTGAAACATTCGTCGTGGGAGCGAGCAACCAGTTTGCAAACGCGGCGTGCCTTGCCGTCGCAAATAATCCGGGAAAAGTATATAATCCCCTTTTCATCTACGGGGGGGTCGGCCTTGGGAAGACGCATCTTCTCAATGCTATCGGCAATTTTCTCGTTGCCCGACAGAGCGCCGGTATCAGCCGCATCTCTTATATTACTGCGGAGGAGTTCACCAACGAGCTTATTAATTCCCTTCGCTTTGAGAAAATGGATGATTTCAGAAATCGTTTCCGTAAAATGGATGTTCTGTTGATTGACGATATACAATTCATTGCAGGCAAAGAACGGACCCAGGCCGAATTTTTTTACACCTTTAATGCCCTCTACGATAATACAAAGCAGATTGTGGTGACCAGTGACAAATTTCCGAAAGACATCCCTAATTTTGAGGAGAGACTGCGGTCGAGGTTTGAATGGGGGTTAATTGCCGATATTCAACCTCCCGACCTCGAGACAAAGGTTGCTATCCTTAACAAAAAAGCTGAATTTGAAAACGTTGTTCTGCCTCAGGATGTCGCCTTCTACCTCGCCTCAAATATCGATCACAACGTTCGTGTTCTTGAAGGATCTCTCATCCGTCTCAGCGCATTCGCCTCTCTTCGGAATATACCTATAAGTATGGTCCTCGCAAAGGAGGTAATGGGAAACATTATCACCGATAAAAAAAAGGAAATTACCATAGATATGATTGTAAAGGAAGTCGCTTCGTACTTCTCCGTCAAAATTTCCGATATGAAATCCGCAAAGCGCATAAAGTCGATTATGCTCCCCAGGCAAGTCGCTATTTTCCTTTCAAGAAGATTGACGGGTAACTCTCTGGTAAGCATCGGCGACAAATTCGGTGGTAAAGATCATGCGACAATTATCCATTCGATCAAAAAAATCGAAGAAGAAATGAAAGTAAAAAAGGATTTTAAGGAGACTGTGGAAAAGATAGAACTGCGGGTCAAGTCCACATGAATCTACATGTTTTTCACAGAAACAATAATGGGAGTAGTAACTTTTTTTCTTTTATTTCCTCTGGAAAGCCGGTTTTCCACAAATCAACATCTCTTATGAATACGACGTATAAGGAGATATTATGAATATAATAATCGAAAGAAGCCTTCTCCTCACACCACTCACAAAACTCGTTAACATTACGGAGCACCGTTCCATTATGCCCATTCTCTCAAACATCCTTGTTGCATTTGCCAAGGGGGAGATCAATATCTATTCGACAGACCTCGAGCTGAGCGCAATAAGTCACGTACCCTATCAGGGGGAGAGCGAAAAGAAAATTGTGGTTCACGGGAGAAAATTTTTTGAGATACTCAAGGAAATGGACACGGATGCGCTCAACCTTGATATAAGCGACAACACGATGACGATGAAACAGAAACAAGCTGAATTTGTGCTCAGCCTGCAAGACCCGGAAGAATTTCCGGAGGTGAGAGAAATCACGGGCTCTGAAGAGTTTTCTCTTTCAGGCGCGACGTTCCTGGAAATGCTCGATAAGGTAGGATTTGCCATATCGTCGGATGAAACGAGATATGTGCTCACAGGTATGTATATCATCGGCTCCGAGGGACTTATATCGGTAGTGGGGACAGACGGTTTCAGGATGGCCCTCTACCAGCAGGAGGTGGAGGGTCTTAAGGGGTTCCCCGGTATTATTATCCCGAAGAGGGCGATTCTTGAGATCGGGAGGATGGTAGGAGAGGGAGACCAGATACGGTGTGTGGTAGGTGAAAAGCATGTTCAATTTAATACGCCTTCCGTGACTGTAGTATCAAGGCTCCTTGAAGGGAATTTTCCCGATTATGAAAATGTCGTGCCGAGGAATAATACAAATGTGCTCACCGTGGACAAAACGCGATTTATAAAAGGATTGCGGAAAGTGGCGACAATTATCAGCAAGTCGGAGCCGATAAAGGTGACATTGTCGGAGGGCTCCATGGAGATTGAGACGGAATCGGAAATCGGCCACGCAAAGGAAGTGCTTGATGTCGATTATAACGGCGAGAAGCTGAACATGAATTTTAATATCAGGTTTCTTATGGACGTGGCAAGCCACATCGATGGGGAAAAGATCATAGTGAAAGCGCCTTCAACCTATGGGGCCGTGCTTTTTGAAGGAGAGAAAGATGAGCATTACAAGAATATTGTGATGCCTATAAGAGTGTAAAGGTGAGGGAGTATAAGGCAGAAAACATAAAAATTCTCGATGGGTTAAATGCGGTGCGAAAAGTACCGTCTATGTACATCGGGAATACCGGTGCCGAAGGGTTGCACCACCTGATATATGAGCTTGTCGATAATAGCGTCGATGAAGCCCTGGAAGGATATTGCAGCAGAGTTTCCGTTACCATTCATACGGATAACAGTGTGACGGCCGAGGACAACGGGCGGGGCATTCCTGTCGATCTTCACAGCGATAATTTGTCTGCGCTCGAGGTCGTGCTTACGAAATTGCACGCAGGCGGTAAATTTGATAAAGAGAGCTATAAGTTCTCAGCGGGCCTTCACGGTGTAGGTCTGTCTGTCGTGAATGCGCTCTCCGAATATCTTGAGATAGAAGTACGCAGGGGGGGCAAGGTCTATTTTCAACGCTACGAGCGTGGGGAAAGAATAACGGAACTCAAGATAATCGGCGATACCGTAAAATCAGGCACAAAAGTACATTTTCTCCCGGATGCCGCACTGTTTGATTCGATAGAATTCAGCTATGAGATACTCAGTCAGAGGATGCGGGAGATATCTTTTCTGAATAACGGTATTTATATTATTCTCAGCGACGACCGAAAAGTGAGAAAGCAGGAGTTTAAACACACGGGCGGTGTGCGGGCTTTTGTCTCCTATATGAATTCGAATAAGAGTCTGCTTACCCAGCAGCCCATATATGTGACGGGAACGAAGCCCGGCCTTGACCATTTTGAAGCGGCAATTCAGTATAACGACGGCTATAATGAGCATATACACAGCTTTGTCAATAGTGTGAATACCCACGAAGGCGGATCGCATGTTGCCGGTTTCAGGTCGGCCCTCACCAGGTGCATTAATAGCTTTGCCGAGCGCAGGAAGTTAATCAAGGAAAACCTTTTGGGGGATGACATCAAAGAAGGTCTCACGGCTGTAATTAACGTAAAAATACAGAACCCTCAGTTTGAGGGACAGACGAAATCGAAGCTCGGCAACAGCGAGATAAAGGGCCTTGTCGAAACGCTCATGAATCAAAAGCTCGCCGAATATTTCGATGTCAACGAGAATGCGGCGAAGGCAATCGTCAACAAGGCAATCGATGCAAAAAGGGCGCGAGAAGCAGCGAAAAAGGCAAGGGAGCTGATAAAAAGCAAGAGCGCCGGGGAGACCGGCATACTGCCCGGAAAACTCGCCGATTGTCAGGAAAGAAGCCCTGATTTCAGAGAACTCTACATTGTGGAAGGCGATTCTGCTGGCGGTTCCGCAAAACAGGGGCGCGACAGAAAAACGCAGGCCATTCTGCCGTTAAAAGGCAAGATTCTCAACGTGGAAAAAGCGCGAGAGGAAAAAGTGCTGTCGAATCAGGAAATTAAGGCCATTTATCTCGCCCTTGGCGTCAACGGCAGCGGAATAGACAACTTGCGCTATAAAAAGGTGATGATTATGACGGACGCCGATGTGGACGGTTCCCACATCCGGAGCCTTCTTCTGACGTTCTTTTACAGAAAAATGCCGGAGCTCATTGAAAAAGGGTATCTCTATATTGCCCAACCCCCGCTTTACAAAATTACCGCAGGCGGCAAGGAAGTCTACATAAAGAACGATGAAGAATTTGAGTACTATATCGTGCAAAGAAGCATGGAAAAAATAAAATGCTTTATTCGGGACAAAGAAGTGGGGCGCGACCGCTTCAAGGAGGATATCGGACACATAAGGAGCATTGAAAAATATATCGGAGAGATGGCGCGCCTCGGGATAAAGAAGGTAGTAGTTTTATCTCTTTTTCAGGCAGATATTTATAGACGGGCAGATTTTGAGAGCCCGGACAGGCTCTCCGTCCTGAAAGAGCGCCTGGCCAAGGAAGGATACGATGCCTGCATCCTTCCCGATCGTGAGCACAATCTTTACACGGTAGATATTTCGGACAGTACGAAGAAGGATCACAAGCTTGTCATCGACTATGAGTTCTGCAACCGCGAAGACTATCGGGAAAGCTATCGCGCTTACAAGGGAGCGGCGGTTTATTACGAGGACGAGATACGGGTTCTCAACAAGGACGGCGCCATCCGCTCCACTACCGAGGAGGAGCTCCTTGTATTCGTCAACGAGAAAGGGAAGGAAGGCATCACCATACAGCGCTACAAAGGCCTGGGCGAAATGAACCCCGAGCAGCTTTGGACGACAACCATGGACCCCGCCCGGAGGACGCTGGTACGGGTTTCTATCGAAGATGCCATACAGGCCGACCAGATGTTTACGATACTCATGGGGAGCAATATAGAATCGAGGAGAGCATTTATCGAGGAGAATGCGGTAGATGTCCGAACGCTTGACATATGATTGTTATCGGGCTAACCGGCATATTGGGGAGCGGTAAAAGCACCGTCACCGCCTTGCTGAGAAAGCGGGGTCTGGAAGTAATCGACCTCGACGCGCTCGCGAAAAACAGTCTCACCTGGAAAGAAACCCAGGACGACATCAAGAAAGCCTTCGGCCCGGCATATGTCATCGACGGCAAGGTTGACGTGGAAAGCCTTGGGAGGATCGCTTTCACAAGAGAAAACCTGCGGATGCTCGAAGCGATTATTCATCCGCGGATAGTACAGGAGATAAGGAGAAGGCTCGATGTGCTCGAAAAAAAAGGCACACCCATGGTTTTCATCGACCACCCCCTCCTTTTCGAAACGGGATTTTACAGGAGGCTCGATAAAATCATCGTGGTCACTGCGGCCATGAACGCCATCAGGGAAAGGCTGAAAAAAAGGGGCATGAACCCCGACGATATCGAACGGAGGCTCTCCTTTCAAATATCATTAGAGGCAAAGGGAAAAATGACAGACTATATCATCGACAACAATGGGACGGAAGATCGGCTCGTGGAACAGGTTGACGAGCTCCTCGAAAAGATAATGAAAGGGGAGGTGCTATAAATGTACTTAAATGAACTAAAGAGAAAAAAGATAGGGGATCTCACGCATATCGCGAAAGAACTGAGCGTGGAGAATGCAACCGGCCTAAGAAAGCAGGAGCTTATTTTTGCTATCCTTCAGTCGCTCGTGGAAAAAAACGAGCTCATCCACGGCGAAGGCATACTGGAGATCCTGCCGGAAGGCTTTGGGTTCCTGCGCTCGACAGACTCCAACTATTTGCCCGGCCCGGACGACATATACGTCTCCCCGTCGCAGATAAAAAGGTTCGGCTTGAGGACCGGGGATACAATCGCGGGCCAGATAAGACCACCCAAGGACAACGAGAAGTACTTTGCTCTTCTGAAGATCGAGAAGATCAACTTCGACGACCCTGAGATTGCCAAAGACAAGATCATCTTTGACAATCTCACACCCATATACCCGTGCGAGCGCATACAGCTGGAGACAACCCCGACCAAGCTTTCCACAAGGGTGATGGACCTCTTCACGCCCATAGGAAAGGGTCAGAGGGGGCTGATAGTGGCGCCGCCCAGGACGGGGAAGACGATGCTCCTCCAGGGTCTTGCGAACAGCATCACGACAAACCACAAGGAAATCTATCTTATCGTGCTGCTCATCGACGAAAGGCCGGAAGAGGTTACCGACATGGAGCGGTCGGTAAACGGCGAGGTGATCGACTCTACCTTTGACGAGCCGGCAACAAGACACGTGCAGGTGGCCGAGATCGTGATAGAGAAAGCAAAAAGGCTTGTCGAGCACAAGAAGGACGTGGTAATCCTGCTCGACAGCATCACCAGGCTGGCCCGGGCATACAACACCGTCGTGCCGAGCAGCGGCAAAATCCTTTCCGGCGGTATCGACGCTTCCGCCATGCAGAAACCGAAGCGTTTCTTCGGTGCCGCCCGGAAGATAGAAGAGGGCGGAAGCCTGACGATTATCGCCACGGCCCTTATCGATACGGGCAGCAGAATGGACGAGGTCATATTCGAAGAATTCAAGGGAACAGGCAACTCCGAAATCTATCTCGACCGGAAACTGACGGAAAAGAGGATGTTCCCCTCCATCGACATCAACAAGTCGGGCACGAGAAAAGAAGAGCTTCTTATCAACAACGGCGACCTGTCGCGCATATGGCTTCTGCGCAAGGTGCTCCAGCCCATGAATACGGTCGAATCGATGGAGTTTCTCCTGGAAAAGCTCTCCGACACGGATTCCAATAAAGACTTTCTCAATTCGATGAGCAGGGGGGGGTGATGAGGGCAAATTTATGGTGATGAGCGGGGAGGCTCCACGCGGCTCCGCCGCTGGAGGGGGTGCTGAACCCCGGTAATTGGAAACGGATTCTAATAAAGACTTTCTCAATTCGATGAGCAGGGGGGGGTGATGAGCAGATTTGTGGTGAGCGGGGACGACCCGCAAGCGGGTGCCCCGACGCGGCTTCCGCCGCTGGAGCGGTGCTGAACCCCAAGAACCGAGCGAAGCGAGCCGAGCGGGGAGGCGGGCACCGCCAAGCGGTCGTGGCTTTTGCCCGGCGAGGGGGTGCTGAACCCCGATAATTGACAGAGGAGGATAACAATGAAAGACAAGATTCATCCGGAAATGAAGAAGGCCCAGGTGCGTTGCGCCTGCGGAAACACCTTCGAGACTCTCTCGACAAAGGAGAAGATCACGGTGGAAATATGCGCGAAGTGCCACCCTATCTTTACCGGACGCGAGAAGCTCCGGGATTCCGCGGGAAGGGTGGAAAAGTTCGAAAGGAAGTATGGCAAGAGGGTGGTAAAGGATAAGGAATGATCTCCGGGAAGCTCGAGGACCTCGAGAAGCGGTTTGAGCGGATAGAGGCCGATATGGCAAAGCCGGCCGCAATTGCCAATATCGAGGAGTACAAAAAGCTCAGCCGCGAGCACGCTCGAGCTGCGCGAGCTCGTCACGATGTTTCGGGAATGGAAGAAGGTCGGGGCGGAGCTTCAAAAGACGAAGGAGATGGTGCATCAGGAGACAGAGGAAGAAATGAGGGACCTCGCGAAGGAGGAGGCGGCGTTCCTCGAGAAGGAAAACGAGAGGCTCGAATCCCTCCTGAAAGGCAAGCTTCTCTCGAAAGACGAGCAGCGGGTGAACAACACGTTCCTGGAGATACGGGGAGGCACCGGAGGCGAAGAAGCAGCGCTCTTTGCCCGCGATCTTTTCAGCATGTATATGAAGTATGCGGAGAAGATGCGCTGGAAGACGGAGATCCTCAATATGAGCATGTCCGACCTGGGCGGCTTCAAAGAAATCACCGTGGCCGTAGAGGCGCCCGAGGCATTTCAGAAGTTGAAATATGAAAGCGGGGTGCATCGGGTACAAAGGGTGCCGGAGACGGAATCTCAGGGGAGGATCCATACGTCCACCGTCACCGTCGCCGTGCTGCCGGAGCCGGAAGAGCTGGAGCTGAACATAAACGCGGAGGACCTGCGCATCGACGTGTACCGGTCGAGCGGTCCAGGCGGCCAGCATGTGAACACGACCGATTCCGCTGTCAGGATTACTCATTTACCCACGGGTCTTGTGGTGACTTGTCAGGACGAAAAGTCGCAGCACAAGAACAAGGCGAAGGCCCTCAGGGTGTTGCGGGCACGGCTCAAAGAAAGAATGGAGGAAGAGAACGCCCAGGAAGTCTCGGAGGAGAGAAGAAAACAGGTGGGGACGGGAGACAGGAGCGAACGGATCCGCACCTATAACTTCCCCCAGGGCAGGGTGACCGACCACAGAGTCGGCCTCACCATCTACAAACTCGAGGACGTGCTTGCGGGCAATCTCGACACCCTTCTTGATCCGCTGGCCGCCCATTTTCAGACAGAGTTTCTGAAGACACGGTAGACCATCGTGCGCGTCAGAGAGATATTTCTTTCCGAAAAAGACCTCCCCAGAACCGACCTCATCGGCATCATTTCCCATGTGCTTTCGCTCCCCGCCGAGCGGATACTGATGGAACCGGAGAGGGTGCTCGCTACGTCGGAGCAGGAGAAAATAGGGCGCTCCATCGGGGAGAGACGGAAGGGAAAGCCACTCGCCTACCTCACTCACCTGCGGGAGTTCTTTTCTGAGCCCTTCTATGTGGACGAGCGTGTCCTGATACCGAGACCGGAAACAGAGCTGCTCGTGGAAGAGGCATTGAAAATCATGCGGTCGAAGGGATGCCCGCACGTGCTCGACATGGGGACCGGTTCAGGGGTCATAGGCATACTGCTCGCGAAAAATGGGGCCGGGAGTGTCCTGTGCGCCGATATCTCGCCCGGCGCCCTCGCGGTGGCCCGCAAGAATGCCCGCGCTTCAGGGCTTCAGACGGGCATCGAGTTTGTGGCCTCCAACCTGTTCTCTGCAATCAGGAAGGGCCGGACTTTCGACCTTGTATGTGCCAACCTGCCCTATGTGGCGCTCCATGAGTGGGAGGGGCTTATGGCTGAGGTGAAGGAGTTCGAACCGAAGCAGGCCCTGGTGGGCGGGGATGCGGGAACGGAGCTTTACGAGAGATTCCTGGAAGAGATCGGCGACTATCTCTCCGAAGAGGGCACCCTCCTTTGCGAGATCGGGGGCTATGGCCAGGCGATTCCTCTGGGCGCGCTTTTAGGAAAGATGGGGCTTGAAGTGAGGGTGCTGCACGACCTCGCGGGCCGGCAGAGGGTGATAAAGGCATTTGTGAGGGAGCGCTGAGCCCCAATGAATATAGCTTTTGTGAGGGGGGAGGCTCTACGGGCTTTGCCCGCAGAGGGAGCACCGAGCCCCAATAATGGTGGCGCATGGACAAGTTTGTCATAGAAGGCGGCGAGCGGCTTCGGGGCACGGTCAGGGTTGGCGGCGCAAAAAATGCGGTGCTCCCCGTGCTTGCGGCGACCTTGCTCCAGGAAGGTCCCTATCGAATCACCAATGTCCCCCGGCTCCGGGATGTGGATTCTATGATAAGGCTGCTTTCCTTCATAGGCGCCAAGACTACGCGGACAGACGACCATACCCTGGTTGTAGACACGGAGCAGGCGCGGAACTACACCGCTCCCTACGAAATAGTGAAGGAGATGCGGGCCTCGGTCCTCGTCCTCGGGCCCCTTGTGGGGAGGCTCAAACGGGCCGTCGTTTCCTATCCGGGAGGATGCGCAATCGGAGAGCGGCCGATAAACCTCCACCTGAAGGGGCTTTCCCAGTTGGGGTGTGAGGTGCGGATACACGAAGGGTACGTCGACGTGAGCGCGAAAAAGCTGCGCGGGGCACGAGTGGCTTTTGACGCCCCCACGGTGGGGGGGACGGAGAATATCCTTATGGCCGCGGTGCTCGCCGAAGGCGAGACGATACTACAGAACGCTGCGCGGGAGCCTGAAGTGGTCGATCTCGCGCTTATGCTGACGCAGATGGGCGCCAGGATCGACGGTATCGGCACCGAGATGATCAGAATAAGGGGCGTCAAGGAGCTCGCACCCTGTAACTATGCGGTGATTCCTGACAGGATCGAGGCGGGCACTTTCCTCGTCGGCTGCGGCCTGACCAGGGGCAGTATCGTGCTCGAAGGCGCCAGGGCCGAGCACCTGAAGGCCGTGATCGAAAAACTGAAGGAAGCAGGCATGGAGATAGAGGAGAAAGACGGCTCTATTTGGGCGTCGATGACCAGGAAGCGGCCCGCGGCCTTCGACGTGAAGACACTGCCGTACCCCGGCTTTCCCACCGACATGCAAGCGCAGATGATGGCGCTCACGAGTATATCCGGGGGTGTCAGCGTGATCAGCGAGACGATCTTCGACAACAGGATGATGCACGCCGCTGAGCTGAGGAGGATGGGAGCGGAAGTGCGCGTCCTAGGAAATACGGCAATAGTGAAGGGGGTCAAGGCGCTCCAGGGCGCAAAGGTAATGGCCACCGACCTTCGCGCGAGCGCGTCCCTCATCCTGGCGGGTCTTTGCGCCTACGGCACTACTGAGGTTTCCCGGGTCTACCATATCGACAGGGGGTATGAAGCGATCGAGAAGAAGCTGAGTATGCTTGGGGCGAGGATCGAGAGGAGGAAGGATGAAAATCTGGCATCTTGAGAAAGAGTACGACGCTTTCATCGCTGCCGTCACCTCTGCAAGGGAAGAACGCAAGGCCGGCGTGAGAGATAAGGTGCAGGCCATCAGGGCGGAGGTGCTGGAGAAGGGGGAAGGGGCGCTCATATCCTACGCCAGGCAATTCGACGGATGGACTCAAGATCATCCGCTGAAAGTGAGCCGGGAGGAGCTGGAGTGTGCCGCCTCGACGCTTGGAAGAGAAGATGAGCGCACGCTCAAGGGCATGATAAAGAACGTGACCCTCTTCCACCGGAGCCAGAAGCAGCGTCAGCGAACCTACAGAAGACAGGGCCTGAAAGTCGTCGAGCGGTCCGTGCCTGTGGAGAGGGCCCTCGTGTACGTGCCCGGCGGGAAAGCGCCCTACCCGTCGAGCCTTGTGATGGGGGCGGTACCGGCGCACATCGCGGGCGTTAAGGAAATCTACGCAACCACGCCTGCTCATGGAGGGAGCCTCAACCCCTTTATCGCTGCAGCGGCACTGCTCCTCGACATTACGGGCGTCTACAGAATAGGAGGGGCGCAGGCAATCTACGCCTTCGCCTTCGGCGCGGGTGGCGCACCGCGGGTGGATATGATCGTGGGTCCGGGCAATGCCTATGTGGAGGAAGCGAAAAGGGATGTATACGGCCGGGTCGGCATCGACATGCTTGCCGGCCCAAGCGAGCTTGTGATCCTCGCGACGGAGCGGTTCCCGGCCTCCATGCTCGCATGGGACCTGTTCTCCCAGGCGGAGCACGATGAGATGGCAACGGTAGGACTCTTTTCTCCTTCGAAGGAGGATTTGTACGGTGTGCTGAGGGCCATGGAGCGCCTTATCTCCTCAAACAAGAGGCGCGATATCGTCGAGCGGGCGCTCGGGACAAACGGTTTCCTGGTCGATTACACAAAGGTGGAAGACGCCCTGGCCGCGATCGACGCGATCGCCCCCGAGCACGTGGAGGTCATAGGGGATGAGACGGCCGCTGAAAAAATACGGTATTCAGGCATCACCTACGTGGGACCCTACACGTGTGTCGCCATGGGCGACTACTACATAGGCACCAACCACGTGCTGCCTACCGGCGGCGCGGGAAGGTTCTCCTCGGGCCTCTCGGTGGAACGGTTTACAAAGAGGCAGGTTTTGGTTAAGATAGAAGAGTCATTCTTCAGGAAGTACGGGGAAGAGGCCGCACGCCTCGCGGACAAAGAGGGTCTTTACGCCCACGGTGAGGCGATAAGGGTGAGAAAGGAGCTGCCCGGGTGAAGCTGAGGATAGGGATACCAAAAGGGAGCCTGTTTGAGAGCACGCGCAGGCTTTTCAAAAATGCGGGTTATACCATAAAGCTTGCGGAGCGGTCCTACGTCCCGACTATCGACGACCCGGAGCTGGAAGGGCTCGTGATCAGGGCCCAGGAGATGGGGCGGTACGTGGAGAGCAATATCCTCGACATGGGGATAACCGGCCTCGACTGGGTGCTCGAGCAGAACTCGAAAGTCGTGGAGGTCGCACGCCTGCGCTATGGCAAGGTGGGATTCAGGGGCGTCAAATGGGTAGTGGCAGTGCCTGCCGACTCAGAGATCAAAGACTTATCGGGGCTCCAGGGAAAGAAGATTGCGACCGAGCTCGTGGGTTTCACCACACGCTATCTGAAATCGCATAAAATAGATGCCGTGGTGGAATATTCGTGGGGGGCCACAGAGGCCAAGCCGCCCCTGCTCGCGGACGCCATAGTGGAGGTGACGGAAACGGGCGCGTCTCTCACGGCGAACAACTTGCGCATCATCGAGACCATTCTTGAATCGGAAACCGTGGTGGTTGCGAACAAGGCCGCGTTGAAGGACAAGTGGAAGAAGACGAAGATCGAGAACATCGTGATGCTCCTCAAGGCGGCCCTCCTTGCCGATGAGTTGGTGGGGCTCAAGATGAACGTGCCGAGGGAGAAGCTGGATATCGTCATAGGCACCCTCCCCTCCCTGCACACGCCGACGATCTCGGGCCTTACGGATAGCGCATGGGTAGCACTGGAGGTGATCATCGACGAACAGGTGGTCCGCGATATCATCCCTTCGCTCCGGAGGGCGGGCGCGCAAGGCATCGTGGAATATCCATTGAATAAAGTGATACTATAATTGGGGTTCAGCACCCCCTCCATCGGCGCAGCCGCTGGAGCCTCCCCCCTCACAAAAGCTAGGAGGATGTCATGGAGAGGGAATCCGACGTAAACAGGAAGACGCAGGAGACCCTTATACGGGTCGGCTGGAAGCTGGACGGCGAGGGCGCCTACCGCATCTCGACGGGCATTCCCTTCTTCAATCATATGCTGGAGCTTTTCAGCCGTCATGGTCTCTTCGATCTCACGGTGGAGGCGGAAGGCGATATAGAGGTCGACCATCATCACACCATTGAGGACACGGGTATTACACTGGGGAAGGCGCTGAGAGAAGCCCTCCCCGGATTTGCCGGGATAAGGCGATTCGGCCATTCCATCCTCCCCATGGATGAGGCCCTCTGCATGGTGGCCATAGACCTCTCCGGCAGGCCGGGTCTCGTATGGAATGGGGATATCAACGGGAAAGTCGGCGCCTTCGACGGCGAGGTGATAAAGGAGTTCTTCAGGGGTTTTGCGAACGAGGCGCGGATCACCCTCCACGTGAACCTGCTCTATGGCGAGAACCTGCACCACAAGATCGAGGCGATATTCAAGGCTGCGGGGAGGGCGCTCCGGGAGGCCGTGACGAGCGACGAAAGGGTGAAGGGGCCCCTTTCCACGAAAGGGTGCCTGTGATGATAGCCATAATAGACTATGGCATGGGAAACCTGAGGAGCGTGACGAACGCCTTCACGCGCCTCGGCGCGGATATAGTGATCACGAGGGATGAGTCTGTTATCCGGGAGTCGGCCGCCCTGGTCCTGCCGGGAGTCGGCGCCTTCGGCAAGTGTGTGGAGAACCTGAAAAGATTCGGCCTCTTCGAGATCCTGAAGGGGCAGATAGCCGAAGGAAAGCCCTACCTCGGGATCTGCCTGGGCATGCAGATCCTCCTCGAATCGTCGGAAGAATCGCCCGGGATCGCCGGTCTGGCGGTGATCAAGGGGCGCGTGGTCCGCTTCAGGGGCGCCATGAAGATACCCCATATGGGGTGGAACAGCGTGGAAGTCGTGAGGCCTTCGGGGATATTTGACGCCATCCCCAGCGGTTCCTATTTTTATTTCGTCCACTCCTATTTTCCCGATCCTGCGGAATCGGTAGCCGCCACCGTTACCGACTATGGCGTGCGGTTTATCTCCTCTCTGCAAAAGGATAATATCTTCGCCTGCCAGTTCCATCCGGAAAAGAGCCAGGCAGTCGGCCTCAGGCTGCTAAGGAATTTTGTGAGATTATGCGAATAGCGCGTGTCGTCACTGCGGCCCTTCTCGTGCTCGTTGGTCTGTCCGCTTCGGCCTACGCAATCGGCCTTTATGTGGAGCGGCTCAATGATTTAAACGCGAACTTCTGCCCCGTTTGCCACAAGGTGATAGTGCCGGGCGGCATACACGAGAACGCGGAAGATGTGATAGAAACCGAGCTGGGCGGGGCCCTCATCGATGCGGGGATCGACTACACAGAGGAGCCGGGCGAAACACGCCGCCTCGACGTGCTTATCTACCGCTTTCAGGAACGGCGGGGGGGCGCGTTTTCCGTGGAGCGGCCCGCGAGCGTCGGCTTCCACGTCCACCTCTTTGACGAAAGCGGCCTCGCGAAGGTGTTTGTCTTCGATGAGACGCAACGGCCCTTGTCGGAAAACGTCTTCGGCTTTTTCACTTTCCTCAGGAGGGGAGCTAGGTGGATCACCGCCGAGGAGCTGAGCCGCGAGGGCGTCCGCAAAGCGGTCTCGTTTTTTACGGACGATCTGGCGGCCGAGCAGCCGGGGAAAGCGCCATGAAAATATTGTTTGCCATGGACCTGATAGGCGGATGCTGTGTGAGGCTCGTGCGCGGCGATTTCGAGCAGATGACCGTGTACAGCCGCGACCCGGCGGCAATGATCGGCCGTATGCTGGCCGAGGGGGCAAGGGACTTCCACGTAATCGACCTCGATGGCGCGCGGACGGGCAGCATCAGCCACCGGGAGGAGATAAAGGCGATCCGGGGGGTAGTTGCGGGCTACCTTGAAGTGGGAGGGGGCATTCGGAGGGAGGAGGATATCGCGTCTTACACGCACTGCGGGGTGAACGGTATTATCGTCGGCACCAGCGCCCTGACGGACCCGTCATTTTTTGAGCGCCTGTCGGTCTTCCCGAATATCGTGCTCGGCCTGGACATGTATGAGGGGAGGCTGATGGTGAAAGGCTGGAAAGAGGTCGTGGCCGCAGACATGGAGCGAGTGCTCGCGGATGCCCGGAGATTCGGCGTCATGGCCCTCCTTTGCACCAATATCGCCCGGGACGGTATGCTCACCGGACCGGATTACGAAGGCATCAGCCGCATGAAATCGATGACCGCCCTTCCCATCATCGCAAGCGGCGGCGTGAGCTGCGTCGACGACCTGAAACGCCTGAAGGAGCTGGATGTCTGGGCCGCCATCGTGGGCAAGGCATTCTATGAAGGGAAAATAGGGGTGCAGGAGGCCATGGTTTATGCTGACTAAGCGGATCATCCCCTGCCTCGATGTGATGGGGGGCAGGGTAGTAAAAGGGATAAATTTTGTGAACCTGAAAGACGCGGGCGGGCCCGTAGAGAACGCCAAGGCCTACGAAGAGCAGTTGGCGGACGAGCTGTGCTTTCTGGACATCACCGCGTCTCACGAATCGAGAAAAACAATCATCGACGTGGTTGAGCAGGTTGCCGCCGAGGTCTTCATGCCCCTCACCGTAGGAGGGGGCATAAATACGCTCGCCGATATAAGAGATATCCTTCTCGCCGGGGCCGATAAGGTGACTATCAACACGGCGGCCGTCGAGCGGCCGGAGCTTGTCTTTGATGCGGCTGAAATGTTCGGGAGCCAGTGCATCTGCATCGCCATCGATGCGAAAGCGACGCAGGACGGCTTCGAGGTATATACCTATGGGGGAAGACGGCCCACGGGCGTCGACGCCGTCAAATGGGCGCAAAGGGTGGAAGCGCTCGGGGCCGGCGAGATCCTCCTCACCAGCATGGACCGGGACGGTACCAGGGTCGGCTATGACATACCGCTGACCAGGACGATCTCGGAGGCAGTCACCATACCGGTCATTGCCTCCGGAGGGGTCGGCACGCTGGAGCACCTGTACGAGGGCCTCGTCGACGGCAAGGCAGACGCGGTGCTCGCAGCATCCATCTTTCACTACCGTGAGCACACGGTGATCGATGCCAAGAAATATCTGCAAAAGCGCGGGGTAGCCGTCCGGTTATAAGAGCGGATTTTTGCGTCCCCGGCCTATTTGCGTTACTGGGCAGTAAGAAAACGCTCAGACCGAGCCACGTTCTGACACCATGAGGATATTGTGAGCGAGGAGAAGAGGATGGAAAATATCGGCGATTCTGTCAAATGGGATAGCCGGGGGCTTATCCCGGTGGTAGTCCAGGACCAGCGGACGCGCGATGTGGTGATGGTTGCCTACATGAATGCAGAAGCCCTGGAGCTGACGCGCACGACGGGGCGCGCGCACTACTATTCCCGTTCCAGAAACACGCTCTGGCTCAAGGGAGAAACCTCCGGCCACTACCAGGAGGTGCGCGGCCTCTCCCTCGACTGCGATGGTGATGCGCTCCTGCTCTTGGTCGATCAGCGGGTCGGTGCCTGCCATACAGGCCACTGGAGCTGCTTTTTCCGGTCCTGGAGAGACGGATGGATTGAGGTCGGTGAAAAGGCGTTCGACGAAAAAGCGGTCTACGGTGATAAAGGATAGGATCTGTGAGTGGTTTGTCACCTGCTGCTATACCGGCTACCTGCCCCTCGCGCCAGGGACGTGGGCGTCAGTCCTTACGTGCGGCATCCTCTATTTCATCCCCTCTTTCAACCACCCGGCCGCCATCATTGTCCTGGCGCTGCTCGCTGTTTTTGCCATCGAGCGGATAAGAGGAGAAGAGGCAGACCCCGGCTATATAGTGATAGACGAGATGATCGGCCTGCTTGTCGCCACGGTCGGCCACAACCTCACTATCTGGAACATCGTCAAGGCCTTTGTGCTCTTCCGCGCCTTTGATATACTAAAACCCTACCCTATAAGAAAGGTGGAGCGTCTGCCAGGCGCGTACGGTATCATCGCAGATGACGTGCTGGCGGGGATATTCGCAAATATAGTGCTCTTCGCAGGAGCGTATGCGCTCACTTAGGGCGGTCGGGCGGCGGCCTGGAGGGATCGCGATCTTTGGCGCCCTGCTCCGGTCGTGAGGCTACGCCGTACGTACAGTACGGCTCCGCTCAACGATCCTCACAGGGCATCCCAATCTCATCGATCCCTCCATGCCGCCGTCCAGCCGATCCGGCATCGAGTACCACCATGATCGATGCCGGAATTTAGGTGGGTAAGACACGGATTCACGGAGCCACTATCCTAAGCGGTTCACGCCTCGATTGTTCTGAAAATTTCAGTGGAAAATAAGGTGGCAGGCCGTTGCGCACAACACCTACTATTATTGGAGACGCCCATCGAGGTGCCGTTCGAGATTGCCACACAAAAGCAACAAGAACCTCAAAGCGCAGCATTTGACCTGTCCACTGGCACCGTTACCAGGCTTGTTGCGTTTCATGATCGTTTGTTTTTCCCTGATTGCAGGCAAGACATAATGTTTGCAGATTCTCTAATACGGTCTCACCCCCCTTGGACCATGGTTTGATATGGTCGATCTCCAGCACAACACCTGGTGTAACGGACGGTGATGCTCCACATGCACAACAGCGGAAGCGGTCACGTTGGAGTACCTTGAAACGAAGCCTCAGGTCCGGGGAACGTGATGTTCGGCGGGATTCTGTGCGGACCATTTCTGTACCAACCGGGGCAGTCATATCTTCGGAGTTGGCAAACGAAACGAACGACTCCAAGGCTTGCCTCCAAGAACCGAATCTTCTCTCGTATGTAGCTGCGTGAAATTGGCATGCAGGCTTCTGTACCTCGGAGTAGTTGGGCTGCCGGCCAAGTGCAACCCACAACTCATACAGAGCCGAAAACATCTTCTCGTCTGGGATATTTCGTTCTACTGTAGCTTCTAGTCCCGCCGCGACCACAGCACCATTCCAAGAACCGAAACGCCGAATGACAGTTGTAACACCGTACTTCCCATGGGCCTTATAGGTCCGTTGCTTCACCTGTTGCTCTGCCTGTTCCGACGCAACGCGCCGGATGTCAGACAACAAATCGTCGTCTGAGATATTCCGCCTGTCGTGACCAAGTTCAAATCGCACAGAGCTGCTCTCACCCCGTAATGCAGAGCTCACACACGGCGTCCTTCTTGCCTTATCTGAAATCCGAGTGGCTGCGGTGTCATTTTGTTGAATGAGGAACTCCCCGCCATTCTCGCGAGCATTACCCATTGTAACATTTCTCAACGTCTCGGTGGATGAAAATCTAGCCTTACGGGAAGAAAGCCCTGGGTCAGGTCCCGGGCACCTCTTGGGGCGGCAGAAGGGTAACTGAAATAGTGACATTCCGGGGAAGGGTCTTGGGTGTCCACGCAATTGCCGGAACTACGTTGCCTTCCTCGCTTCCCCGATCTTTTTCAGCGCCGCCCGCCCCTGTTCGAGTATTTCTTCGGCGCTTCTCTTGTTGGGTTGGCACTTCGAAGCCCAGCGTCGGCCGGGGTGTATCTCATCCCATTGACGGCCACTTTTTGATGCCTTTTTTCGGGTAGATTCTGTTCAACCCGACCTTTTAGGGGCCTCAAGGGGGATAAGGCAGGGAGAGGCGGCGGATTTAGGATTGACTTTGTGCTCCCTGTGGGCTACAATATAGCTCAACAGGAGGAACTGTATATGGCTACAAATTCAGTTGTCCGTGCGCGCATTGACGAGCATATTAAGGCCGAAGCCGAAGCGGTGCTTGCTTCTATCGGGCTTACCGTTTCCGATGCTTTCCGCATGATGATGATTCGCATTGCGAAGGAAAAGGCCTTGCCTTTTGAACCTTTCGTCCCCAATGACGAAACCATTGAGGCCATGAGAGCCGCGCGGCGCGGTGAGTTTGTGTGGTCTGGCCATGCCGATGAACTGCTCGCGAGCCTGAATGCGGACGATTAGACCCACTATGCGTTTTAAGCGCGATTACAAACGGGAGAAATCAGGGCGGTATAGCAAAATCATTGATGCCGTCTTGATAAAAGTTGTGAATTTGCTCGCCGCTGATACCCCCTTGTCCCCTGCCAACGTTGATCACCCGCTTTTTGGTGAGTGGGCCGATCATCGCGACTGCCATATCAAACCCGATCTCATCCTAATTTACCGTAAGCCTGACGATGACCACCTCGATCTGGTCCGCCTCGGTTCACATAGCCAGCTTGGTTTGTGATGTTGTCATGAAGACTATATGAAGTGACTCAGGGGGTAATCGACATCGAGCCTCCAGATTACGTCCCAGTGTCGGAGCAGTTAGACTCATCTTCTACACCAACAAATTTATTCTTCTGCTAATTCAACAACTTATAGAGACAGAAAGAGGGCGTGGCACCACAAAAGAGATTGGTACTGAAGTTTCATGACTCATCTGATTCCGTCCGCTTTATCAGTTTCACGGTGGAGGGAATGGCAACGCCCGCTGCCTGGAACACCTTGCCCGTATCGCCCCGGAGTTCCGTCCTGATGATCACGTCCTTCCCGACCGCCGACACTTCTATTTCCTTGAGATGATCGAGATCGCGGATCAGCCTGTTCCATTCGAGCTTCCAGCCTTTCCTCACAAGCCGGGTCCTGAGCTCTTTCATGAGGATGAGTGCCAGGAAGCTGCAGAAGACATGACCTCTTATCGTCTCGGTCCTCTTGTGGAAGATGGGCCTTGTATTGAGCACAGATTTTATCGTCCTGAACGCCTGCTCCACCATCCAGAGGTTTTTGTACTGTCTTGCTACGTGCTCCGGTTTAAGGGATGTGTTCGTGGTGAGCACCCACTTACCGTCGTAGCGCGCCTCATTGGCGACCTTATCATTGTCGATGGCAACGGCATTCTTCTCCATCCTGACGTACTTCCGGTAGCCCTTGTTTCCGATGAGGCCTTTCGTCCCTTTCGTCAGGCGCTCTTCAAGCGCCGCTATTATGGCCTGCCTGTCATGGGCATCCTTCTTCGCCTGGTCTTCATTGACGCAGACGATATAGCGTTTCCCCCCATGCAAGACTTCCTTCACCTTCAGATTCTCCTCGATCTCATGGTAGCGTCCGGCTCTGGAAAGGACATCCGTTCCGATCTCCTTTTGGCTTCTCATCCTCACGCCCAGGATATAGTCGATCTTGTGTCTTTCCAGCTCGATGATCGTCTCCTTGCTGATCATCCCCCTATCGGCGACTACGCAGATCCTGCCGATGCCGAAGCGCTTTTGCAGTCGTGTGACGACGGGGAGAAGGGTCTTTACGTCGGCGGTGTTGCCGGGCCACATCTCGGAACAGATGGGGGTTCCATTTTGATCTAATACGACACCGACCACCATCTGCTTGAGATCGGGGCGGCTGTCCTTCGAGTTACCATATTCCCCCAGGTAATCTCCCTCGCCCTCGAAGTAGATGCTCGTCGTATCGAAGAAGGCAAGGGTGAGGTCGGCAAAGAGGTCTCTCCTTCTCTCGAAGAGCTTCTCCTCCACGATGTCCTTCACACAGCGGGGGGAAAAAGGCGTAGCGTCGGTTTGATCCGGAAGAGGTTCACCGAGCCATGCCATCGCCCGGTAGAGATGGTGGAGGGCAATATCTTTTGTCCCCTCTATCCGGTAGTCCTTCTGCCATTCGTCACAAGGGCGGTCGGAGCCGGTTTCCGTGAGGCGGTGGAGGACGGTGAGGGAAAGGGCCCTTTCAACTGGGAACTGGAACTGACGGCGGGCAATAAGATCATCGAGAACTTCCCGTATGCCGAGCTCATCCCAGAGACGGCCGAAGATGAGGGGTATGCCGATCTTCGTATCTTTTGCCGGAGGTGTCTCCCCTTTTTCATAGGCATCGAGAAGGGCAAGCCTCTCGGAGAACCGGGCGCCGGAGCGAAGGAGGCTATCGATGGCGCCGCTTTCCTTGAGGAGGTCGGTCCGGCCGATGGTCCCGACGACTTCCTGCTTCACCTTTCCTTCGTCTCTCCGATTGCGGACAATCTGGAGATACTCCCGGGGTCCCGACTTCTTGGTCCTGAAGAACATATCACCACTATACTAAATTATATTATCCTACCAGTCAAGAACATAATGGCAATGACGTGGCACTACGAAAAGGGCTGTTTTTCAGATTATTGCCCGAAAACCCGCATGAATACGTGGGTCAATTGGCAAAAATGGAGGAAAAGTGTAGAACATGAGTTAGAGCCCTCCGGGTAGCCTCCCGCGGATGGTTTCGAGACGGAAGTCTTCAATACCAACGTCACACACTATACGAAAGAGAGCGCCTGTGCTTCTCCCCGATGCATCGATTCGTACCAGCGCATTATATCGTCCTCTCGATAGTTCGAACTGAGCTTCGGTTGGTGTATCGGGTCGATTTATCATTCGGTTATGCCACCCGCGACACCCATTCTCGTCTGGGGCGCGCATGACAACGTCCAAGGGTTCAGCCCCCGCAGAACCAATGTCAATCGCATCACGAGTTACGCTTAAATCCCATAAAGCGGCTATCGCTTGGCTTCCACCCGGGTTTTCCAAAATTGAGATGGGGCGAATGGGTTCTGGAGTGTTGGACCAGCGGCCGATCATCACACGTCTTGGACCAAAAACTGGATCGTTTGTTTCGGTTAGGAATGTGACCCATGCGCGGGCTTGATAGACAGGGCGGCGGTCCATCACCAGTTTCAGGGGCCACCAAAGCGCATCGTTCTCCACAAGCACGCGGAGGAACACACGGCCATCCGGTAAAACCAGCGGTACACTCTCTTGTACGATACTGATTTGCGGTCTAAGCTCCGCTTCAACGAAAACCACAATAGAGATCGAAACAAAGGCCGCAAACAAAGAGGCGACGAAACTCTTATAGTCGGCTCGTACTCCAAGATACACTAAAACTCCCAAAATGACGATACCAACCAGGTAAACGATTCGGGATCGCATTTAGCCCCCCTTTTTCCTTTGACGACTCTGAATTACCACTGTGCGGCTGGCGGACATCCCAAATTATCAGTCTTGCCCCCTTTGCGACGCTCTTAATTCTGTCTATTATTCATTACCATCGGCAATGCGCTATTACAAGAAAACCCGTCAACCGCCCTCTTCCAGGAAGCCACGGTCGCCTCTTGTCATTGTTTCACGAATGGCACAACTCCGGCGTCACTCCCGGCCGGAGGAGGGTGTCTCACTAAGTAACGAACTTTGCTCGGTAGCGGTGGAAAGTGCGTAACCCTTCTTTGCTGGAGCCAAGCCGGGGGCGCGGCGGATCGTCTCCTTTCTTCTCCGTGCAGCTACCGGAACTATGTCGCCTTCTTCTCTTCCCCCATCTTTTTCAGCGCCGCCTGTACTTGTTCGAATATTTCCTCGGCGCTTCTCTTATTGGGTTGGCACTTCAAGGCCCAAGGCTGGCCGGGGTTATCTCATCGCCGAGGTTCTTTTTATCCAGGGGATTATAAGGAGGCTCGATGCGCATCATTTCCTCACCACCACCGCTGCCTCGTACAGGCTGGCCCCGTTCTTTCCCCCGCGCCGGACCGATGATTGCGTGATACTCGTCCCCACCCGTTTTTGTCGGATCGGACGCACGGCTTCAACAGTCAGGCCGACACCTTCACTCAGCTCGGCAAAAAACCGATCCACTTTGAACTCAATCCCTTGAACGATGGAGTTCCCCACTACGATCACCCCGACGCCACCCGGCTTGAGCACGTTCTTTAGTATGCCAAGAAATCTCTGCGCATCGTTGAAATAGGCAGTAACGTAGTTCGCCCAGCCGGGGCCGCCGTAAGGTCCCTTCTCCGTGCGAATTTGCCGCAGCTCCCGGATCAACAGGTTGAGGCCGGAATTGGCAAAGACAGGCTCCTGGGGAGCGGCAGTGCGCACGTTTTGCCAGAACTTGCCGAAATTCTCTTCCTCCAGTTGCTTCATCTCGGAAGAGGTATTTACTAGCGCCAGCCAGTAAAGCTGAGGACGCGTGTTCCGAACGTAGTGGTAGTTGTTCATATAGGGCGGCGATGTGACCATCAGATCGACGGACAGGCCGGAGAGGAGTTCTTCACCCTTCCGGAAGAAATTTTCATTGAAAACCCGATGCGACGGGGACAAGGGTAACGGCGGGAGACCGCGCGTCTGCACCCATTCGATGTCTCTCGTCATTTGCCTGAGCTTCTCGGTCAGGGTTGCCGCAGCGTCCTGCCCCTCGATAAGGGGTTTCCCGGCGCCGGGGCGCGTACCGAGGCTGGGCTCGTAAGTGTAATTTGAAAATGTCACCATGACCGAGCCGAAGGCCACCCGGAAAAGGTCTCGCAGGTCTTCGTCTTCGATAGCGTTGATGAAATCGATAATGCGAAGCACCTGATTTTCAACGGAGGGGCTGAAAAAAGGGATGCGCGACCGGAAAGCGGTCGGCGACGTCGCCCTCGCCCCCGTCGCCCCGTGCTTCCAACGGCGCGACTCTGTCTCGAAGCACCCAAGCAAACCCTTAAGCTTTGGCAGATCGAGAGAGGGAGCGCGCACCTTTGCGTTCGCAGCCAGGGCCGCATACGGGTTGAGTTCGAAGCCCACGGTGCGGTAGCAGTGAAGCATCGCCTGTACCAGGGTGGTGCCGACGCCCGCGAAAGGATCGAGTACGACGCCGGCTGAAGGGTTGAGAGGGTCTTGGGGTGCATAGGCAGCCATAACATCATCGATGAATGCGGCGGAGTAGCCGGCGATCCAGGGTACCCAGCGATGGATGGGGAGCTTCTTGTTCTCTGTGAAGGCAGGGTCGCGCAAGCCCTTGTCGGTCGGTTTACCCGTCTCGTCTTCAAACAAATCAAGCTGTCTCGTGATGAAAGGCTTACTCATTTGTCAGGACCTTAAGGCTCTCCCGGCTTTTCCGGTGAAGCGTGTTTCCCAAAGCTCCCATAACTTTCAAGTCCTTCGCTCCTTTTTCAACGATCCACGAGAACCTTGCAAAACCCGCGTGTCGTTTATACTATTGCATGAACCGAAAGTAATTGAAAGTGAATAAATTGAGTATCCGGAGCCGAGTTGCGAGCCTGTAGCCGGCGCTTGCGTGACTATGATGCTGGACGTGACAAGAAGCCCGGGAAAGAGTATAATCGGTTCAGGAATCGCATGACATTCAGTGAACTTACAAGGCTCCTGGAGCAAAATGGCTTTAAGCTTGTTAAAGAGAAGGGCTCTATAAGATACTATGGAAAGACGGGTTGGGATAAGCTGATTCGGATAGATTACCATGGCTCGAAAGAGATTCCCACGGGCACATGCAATGCGGTAATGAAAGCAGCCGGATTGAAAAAGTAAGATTTCGGAGGTTGACTTGATAGAACTAGAGTATTCTTTGGTGATTGAGGCAACTAAAGAACCCGATTACTTCGGGTTCTATTCACCGGACCTGGAAGGATTCTCGGGTATAGGTCATTCTATAGAGGACTGCCTGTACAGGGCGAAATGGGGCATGATAGAACATGTAAGCCTGCTTAAAGAACAGGGCCTGCCTGTACCTCCCATAAATGTCGATCCTAAGATCGTTATTCAAAACGAGCAACAATCGAAAGCTGCTTAGCAGGACGCACGGAGATACGTGCATGAAGTGCGTCGCTTGTGGGGCGAAGGCGCTCAGCCCGTACCGCTCGACGGGGCGTCCGGCCCACCGTACCTATCCATCCGGAGGGAAAGAAGGAACCCCTGGAACCAGGCCGACCGGAGGGGATCGTCAGGGCTGCCGAAGAGGTGCGAGGCGCAGCCGCAGTCCGTGCAGCCGAACCCCCGTATCGACCATGCCGCGTGAGCGGCGAGACCTTCTGCGATGGCGCATTCGAGCCTTGCGGAGGAGCGGACGGGGAGGACGGCATGGACAACGGCCACCGACCTCAGCCAATCGATATGCCAGTGAAACCGCTTGCGCTTAGCCACGTGCCTCTCCATCCTCGCAGTCAGGTTTGCCATTGCTGAGCCCGCATAGAGGTAGAAGCCCTTCCTGAAAAAGAGACGGCCCGCCCTACCGACATCGAGGAAGCGGTCTTCCGCAAGGGAGAGGACGAGGATGTAGCTCCCCCTGTCCTCGACCTCTCCCTCGATGTAGGACCAGGGGATATCGAGGAGGGCCACGTGATCGGAGAGGGAAAGGTCGGCCATCCAACGCACTGCGACGGGAATAATGCGCACCGCTCCCCGCACGGCGAGCAGCGTGCGGGCAAAGCGCAGGTCTGTGTGATAGTCGGGCATGAAGGTGTCGGGGGAAGGGCTATGGACGACGAAAAGCACCGCCGTCCTCGTCCCTTTTCCCGCAAGCACCGCCAGCTCTTCGAGATGCCTGGTCCCCCGGGCCGTGACCGCGTCCGGGAACATGGCGACCCTCCGGCCGAAAAGCGTGCACGATTTGACCTCCAGAAGCATGTCGCCCTGTCTGTCGCGGAGGAGAAAATCGAACCTGCTGCGGCCGACGGTTACCTCATGTCTCACCACGGATGCTTCTTCAAGACCGGGGATGAGCCGCTTTTCCAGGAGGTGGCGCGCCGCGGCGTTAGTCTTCCCCGTATGGAGCATGATGGGGCAGTCGACATTGTCACGGAGGACACCCACCACCGTGAACCGCGTGGCCCGGCCGCGCGCCTCTTCTTCGACGATACAGAGGCGGCTGTCCGGGAGGAGAAGCTCCTGCAGCCTCCCGGGGTTGGGGAGATATGCCCGGATCAGGCGCCCCTCATGGTCGCATTCGACGAGGAAACGGTTGGGACGCCCGATGAAGCGGGCATAGAGGAGCGGGCCGAAGGGACGGAAAAGGTCGGTCATGGGAGGATGTTTCGCTGGCATGGCAGCACGTCTTCTATCGATTGCCGCGGAAGGCTACGCCTCTGTCAGTATCTTGATGGAGCTGCCCTCTGTCAGACCCTTTTCCTTTTCAAAGAAGGGCGCCATGTGGGGGGCGGCAAGATGGTTCCGGAGCGCCTCGATGCCCTCCCACTTTTCGAGGATCGTGACCACGTCCTTATCGAAGACCTGCGGCGGCAGACCGCTGTCGAAATCCGTTGCGGCCACATACTGGACGCAGCCCTGCTCCTCTCTGACGAGGGGTGCGACCGATCCGAATAATTGAAGGAACTCCGGCAGCTTGCCTGCCTTCACGCGTACGGAGACAACCACGTAAATCATAGCTTCCCTCCTCACGGCTTGTGTGAGCATGCACTCTCGACCGGGGGCCGTATCCCGGTCACCACATCATACAGGATTCAACTGAAAAAGGCCATCTCGTGAGGGAAATCGTCAACCCCCCTGAAAGGCTTGCGAGAGAAGGGAATTGTAAAGAGGGGCGCTGAGACGGTGAGCGAGCACTCCATGCTGAGAGGGGTGAAAGGAAGGCAAGACGCAAAAAAATTGGCAAAGAGGACCGTTTTTAAGCTAATATTAGGAAGTTAGCGGCTATGCTTCATAACGGGAGAGGCCGGCATGAGCCACGAAGAAAGGCTGAATCGACTGCTCACGCAGAAGGGGCTTACCATCGCCGTTGCGGAATCCTGCACGGGAGGCCTTATTTCCAGCAGGATCACCGATGTGGCGGGCGCATCGGTCTACTTCCAGGCAGGTCTGGTGACCTATAGCAATGAGGCGAAAGCGACCCTCCTCTCCGTGCCCCGGGACCTGCTCATGGCAAAGGGGGCGGTGAGCGCGGAGGTGGCAGCAAGGATGTCCGAAGGAGTCCGTCATGCGGCCGAGGCGGACATCGGCCTTTCCGTGACCGGTATTGCCGGCCCCGGCGGAGGCACGAGCGATAAGCCGGTGGGGACGGTCTATATGGGGCTCGCAGCCGTTGGGGTAAGCCTCGTGCGGCAGCATAAGTTCTCAGGCGACCGCTCCGCCATAAAGCGGCAGAGCGCGGACGAGGCACTGAGGCTCGTCCTCGATTATCTGGAAGGGCGCGCGGCTTAGATGAGAACGTTTCTGGCCCTTCCTGTCCCGGCAGATATTGTTGCCTACCTCAGGGGGGTGATCGGCCGCCTGGAGAGGCGAACCGAAGGGGTGCGGTGGGTAAGAGACGAAGGCATCCATATCACGGTGAAATTCCTGGGTGAGATCGAGGAGGGCAGGACGGAAGAGGTGCGGTCGGCCCTGACCCCGGTCGGCGCGCTTTTCGAGCCGTTTCGAGCCCGCCTGGGCGGCCTCGATGCCTTTCCTGCGAAAAGGAGCGCAAGGGTCGTCGTAGTGCGGCTGAAAGAGGGGGTTGAGCCTGCACAGGCCATATTCGAGGAGGTCGAGGAACGGCTTGCAGCGATAGACATAGAAAGGGAAAGAAGAAAGCTGGTGCCGCATCTCACCCTGGGCAGGAGGCGAATACCGAAACCGTTCCCCAACGGAGACCCGATGCCCATCGAAGAGAGGGAGTTTCTTATCGAGGAGCTCGTTCTCTATAGGAGCACGCTGACGCCGGGCGGTGCCATCTACGCCCCGATCTGGAAGATAAAACTTGGAGGCGAAGACCGATGAGGGAAGAAGGGGGTAGGATGAAGGCAGAGGAAGGAAATAAGGGGAAAGCGATAGATATGGCGATGACGCAGATCGAGAAGCTTTTCGGCAAAGGCGCGATCATGAAGCTGGGCGAACGGCCTATCGAAGACGTCCCGGTTGTATCGACCGGCTCGATAGGGCTGAACATCGCTCTTGGCATCGGAGGCATACCCCGGGGACGGGTGATCGAGATATTCGGGCCGGAGGCCTCGGGAAAGACGACCCTTGCCCTTCAGATAGTCGCCGAGGCGCAGAAGGCGGGTGGCTCGGCCGCATTCATCGATGCCGAACACGCGCTGGACGTCCACTACGCGAACAGGATAGGCGTCAACACAGAAGAGCTCCTCGTCTCTCAGCCCGACACGGGCGAGCAGGCCCTGGAAATTACCGAAATCCTTGTGCGGAGCGGCGGCGTCGACATAGTCGTCGTCGACTCGGTGGCGGCCCTCGTGCCCCGGGCGGAGATTGAAGGAGATATGGGTGACCAGCACATGGGGCTCCAGGCGCGGCTTATGTCCCAGGCCCTCAGAAAGCTCACCGGCACGATCAGCAAATCGATGACCATCGTTATCTTCATCAACCAGATCAGACAGAAGATCGGCGTGATGTTCGGCAACCCCGAGACAACGACGGGCGGGAACGCCCTTAAGTTCTATGCGTCGGTGAGGCTCGACATCAGGCGCATCTCGGCAATAAAGGACGGCCAGGAAGTGGTCGGGGCGAGGACAAGGGTGAAAGTCGTGAAGAACAAGCTTGCCCCCCCCTTCAGGGAAGTGGAATTCGACATCGTGTTCGGCGAGGGCATATCGAGGGAGGGTGATCTTATCGACCTGGGTGTTGAGACGAACCTGCTGGAAAAAGCGGGCACATGGTTTTCTTACGGAGATGTGAGGATCGGCCAGGGCAGAGAGAACGCCAAGGAATTTCTCAAGAGCCACCCGGAAACGGCCGCCGACCTGGAATCGAAACTGCTCGTTCATTATGGTCTAAGAAAGGAATAAACGTGCTGTCGAAAGAAACGCGAAGATCGTTCCTGGAATTTTTTGCAGCCCGCGGGCATACGATTGTTACCAGCTCTTCTCTTGTCCCGGAAAAGGACCCAAGCCTTCTCTTTGTCAATGCCGGCATGGTACAGTTCAAGAACGTGTTTCTGGGTCTTGAGAAGCGGCCCTACAGCCGGGCCACAAGCTCGCAGAAGTGCGTGCGGGCAGGGGGCAAACACAACGACCTGGGCAATGTGGGCAAGACTCTGAGGCACCACACCTTCTTCGAAATGCTGGGCAACTTCTCCTTTGGAGACTACTTCAAGAAAGAGGCGATCGGCTATGCCTGGGAATGTTTACGGAAAACCCTGAACCTCGACGAAGGGCGTTTATGGGTCACCGTCTTCAGGGAAGACGATGAGGCGGAAGAACTGTGGAAGGCGGTGGGCGTGTCGCCGTCGCGGATCGTGAGACTGGGGGAGAAGGACAACTTCTGGTCCATGGGGGATGAAGGGCCCTGCGGCCCTTGCTCCGAGATTATCTATGACCTGGGCCCTCAGGTGGGGTGCAGGCAGCCGAGCTGCGCGGTAGGGTGCGACTGCGACAGGTACCTGGAGATATGGAATCTGGTATTCATGGAATACGAGCGCTCCCGGGGCGGCGACATGAAGAAGCTGCCGAACCCCTCTATTGACACCGGTATGGGGCTCGAGCGCATCGTGTCCGTGCTCGAAGGGCGAATAGGCAACTACGAGACCGACCTTTTTATGCCCCTCCTCCGACGCCTGGAAGAGATTTCCGGCGAGGCCTACGGGGAGGGAGGGGCGGCGGATACCGCCTTCCGCGTCATCGCCGACCACGTGCGCGGCGCGACGTTCATCATCAACGACGGTGTTCTGCCGGGGAGGGAAGGGCGAGGCTACGTGCTCCGCAGGATCCTGCGGCGTGCGCTGCGCTATGGGAAAAAGATAGGCATCGAGAAGGACTTCGTCTCCGACCTCTCGAGGCTGGTGGTCGATATGATGGGGGATGTCTACCCGGAAATAAAAAACAATTACTCTTTTATCCTGGCTATCCTCAAAGGCGAGGAAGAGCGCTTTCTCGAAACACTCAACGTGGGCATGCGCCTCTACGAAGACGTCAAGAAAGAGAGCATGGCGAGGGGAGACAAGGTGATCCCGGGGGACGTAGTCTACAGGCTCTATGATACCTTCGGCTTTCCCGTTGATATTACCGATGAGATGGCCAGGGAAGACGGCCTTTTCCTCGATATGGCCGGTTTCGAGAGGGCGCTGGGCGACCAGAAGGAGCGCTCTAGGACCGACCGCCGCATGAAGAAGGAAGGACTCGTCCAGGAGTCCGGCGCGGTACTGGCAGGGGATTTGAAGAATATCTTTACCGGATACGACACACTTGAGTCGGACGCCGCCATTGTGGCCATCCTGAAGGAGGGGCAGCCCGTCGAGGAAGTTCGGGAGGGGGAGTATGCCCACATCTTCTTCGACAAGACGCCCTTCTACGGAGAGGCCGGAGGACAGGCAAGCGATGACGGCATCATGGAAGGGGACGGCGCGGTGGGGGCGATCAGCAACGTGACCAGGGTGAAGGAAAACCTCTCCTCTCATGCAGTGAAGGTAGAGAAGGGCGTGTTCAGGGCCGGTGAACTCGTGCACCTGGCGGTGGACAGGGAGAAGAGAAGGGCAGTGGCAAGGAACCACAGCGCAACCCATCTCCTCCAGTTCGCCCTCAGGACCGTGCTCGGCGAGCATGTCAAGCAATCGGGCTCCCTCGTCGAAAGAGACAGGCTGAGGTTCGATTTCACCCATTTTCAGGGCCTCAACAAAGAAGAGCTCGCCAGGGTCGAGGATATTGTCAATGAAAAAATACTCGACATGGTTGACGTGAAGACAGAGGTGAAGGGCCGGGAAGACGCGATCCGGGAAGGGGCAACCGCCCTTTTTGAAGAGAAATACGGTGAGACGGTCCGGGTCGTGTCGATGGGTGGATTCAGCCGGGAGCTGTGCGGAGGCACCCACGTAAAAAATAGCGGAGAGATCGGCAGCTTCTCGGTTATCAGCGAAAGCTCCCTTGCCTCGGGCATACGAAGAATAGAGGCGGTCACGGGCAAGAGCGCGGTGGCCTACCGCAGAAAGATCGAAAATATGGCGCGGGCCGTCAGCCGGGAATTGAAGACCGATATCGAAGGTCTGACGGAAAGGGTAGAGGCGCTCCTCCAGGATATGGCCGCGAAAGAGAAGGAAATAGCACGCCTGAAAGACGAGATGATGCGGCAGCGGATCGAGGAGGCGATAAAAAGTGCGCACCGGAAAGACGGCGCCATGGTCGTCTCCCTGTTCGTGCCGGGCGGGAGCGCCGACGAGCTGAGGAAAGCGACCGACATGATCCGCGACAAGCTGAGAAGCTGCGTAGTGGTCGTAGGCACCAGGGATGAGACAAAAGGACTTATCGTGGCAGCCGTCACCAAAGACCTTGTCAATGTCTTTAACGCGGGACAGATCATTAAGTCGATCACGACGAAATACAACGGTAAGGGCGGCGGCAACCCCCAGATGGCTCAGGGTGGGGTCCCGGCCGACCTGGCCATGGAAGCCTTGAACTACGCGAGCGAGCTGCTGGCCGGCTGATGCCCTTATCTCGGCGCCGTCTGTGAATATGGTGGGAGTCTCATAAAGTGACACAAAGGGCCGCCTTCTTTAATCTCTACAGCCATAATTTCGTCCGGGTAGCTGCCGCGATACCGAGGGTGCGCGTCGCCAACACCACGTTCAATGCGGAGCAGACGATCTCGTTGATGGAAGAAGCCGGCCGCCGCAAGGCCCTGCTCGCGGCTTTTCCTGAGCTGGGGCTTTCAGGGTACTCCTGCGATGACCTGTTTCACCAGCAAGCCCTTCTCGACGGCTGCCGGGAGGCGCTTGGAGCGGTCCTGGAAGCATCTGCGCGTATTCCGGTCATCACGATCGTGGGCCTGCCTCTTGCGGTGAAGGACCTGCTCTTCAACTGCGCGGTCGTCCTCTACGGGGGGAAGGTCCTCGGGGTTGCCCCCAAGACTTACTTGCCCAACTATCGCGAATATTACGAGCTGCGGTATTTCGCCCCGGCCGACCACGCTGCCTGCACGCGTCTCGACCTCCTCGGCCAGAGGGACGTGCCTTTCGGGAACAAGCTGCTCTTCGAGGTTGAAGGGCAACCGGCCTTTCGGTTCTTCGTCGAGGTGTGCGAGGACCTCTGGGTGCCGATCCCTCCCTCCTCGTACGCTGCCCTTGCAGGGGCAACCGTGCTCGTGAATCTTTCCGGCTCGAATATCACCGTGGGAAAGGCCGCCTACCGGCGCCAGCTTGTGGCAAACCAGTCGGCGCGGTGCATCAGTGCCTATCTTTATACGGCTGCGGGGTTCGGTGAATCGACGACGGACCTGGCATGGGATGGACAGGGACTGATATACGAAAACGGAACAAAGCTTTCGGAATCAAAGAGGTTTTCATACGAGTCACAGCTCGTGGCCGGGGATGTCGATCTCGACCGGCTAAGCCAGGACCGGATGAGGCAGGGGAGCTTCGGCCAGTCCGTACACCACCACAGACGCTACCTCGCCGATTTTACTCCCATTGTTTTCAATGCGGCTATCCCCCGAGACGAGACGCTTTTGCTCGACCGGACTTACGAGCGATTCCCTTTTGTGCCGAGCGACGTCGAGGGGCAGGACCGCAGGTGCCGCGAGGTCTATGAGATCCAGGTGCAGGGACTTGCAAAGCGGCTTCAATTCACCGGGGTCGACAAGGTGGTGATCGGCGTCTCGGGCGGGCTCGATTCCACCCAGGCGCTCATCGTTGCCGTTCGGGCCATGGACGTCATGCAGCTTCCCAGGACCAATGTCCTCGGGTGCCTGTTGCCGGGGTTCGCATCGAGTGCGCGCACCATAAGCCAGGCGCGCAGGCTTCTGGACGCCCTTGGCTGCACGCGCGAAGAGATCGATATACGTCCCTCCTGTCTCCAGATGTTTAAGGACATCGGCCACCCCTACGCAAAGGGGGAGGCGGTCTACGATATCACGTTTGAAAACGTGCAGGCCGGTGAGCGGACAAGCCATCTTTTCCGGCTCGCAAACCTGAGGCGCGGACTGGTGGTGGGGACGAGCGATCTTTCCGAGCTTGCCCTGGGTTGGTGCACCTACGGCGTGGGCGACCATATGGCGCACTATCACGTGAATTCGAGCGTGCCGAAGACGCTGATCCAATATCTGATACGGTGGGTCGCGGAAAAGGCATTCTTTGGCGCGGATGCGAGCATTGCCCTGAAAGATGTGCTCGATACGGTGATAAGCCCCGAGCTCGTGCCCGGCGAGAGCGAAGAGGAACCGGGCCAGCGATCGGAAGACGTGCTCGGCCCTTTCGGGTTGCAGGATTTCACACTCTACTACGTGCTTCGCTTTGGCTTCTCCCCGCCGAAAGTGGCCTTTCTTTCGTGGACTGCCTGGCATGACGAGGCGGGCGGCCTCTGGCCCGACGTGCCCGAAGGGATGCGAAGGGCTTATACTATAGGCGAGATCAGGCGGTGGCTCTCCGTATTTATCGAGCGCTTCTTCGAGTTCAGCCAGTACAAGCGGAGCTGCATAGCCAACGGCCCGAAGGTGGGCTCCGGCGGCTCTTTGTCCCCGCGAGGCGACTGGCGCGCGCCGAGCGACGCCGAGGCGGTGGCGTGGCGGGCATTATTGTCCCGAATCCCGGATGAGGAGCCTGGGTAATGCCGGAGAGGTATCTGGTGGGCGGGCTTTTTGCGGCGCCTGGATGGGGATAGGCCCCAGGGAAGGGCAAAAAACAATTAAGGGTATATAATAACGATATGGTACCTCAATTTCCTTCATTCAAGCCGATAGACATCGATGATCGTGATCTGATCGACAGCAAGCTCAGGGAGTATCTGCCCGAGACATCTGAGTTGACTTTTACCAACATGTTCATATGGAGGTCGCATTACGGTTTCGAATGGTCTCTCTATGGCGACTGGCTGCTCGTGGTCGGCGCAAATTCGGGGAACGGCGTCCAGGCCCTCCCCCCTGTCGGTCCCCCGTCGCGTATGGACGTGAGTCGGATGCTCCTCACGTGGATGCGGGAGGAGAGAAACATATCCGAGCCACGGATAGACAGGGCAGACGCGAGGCTCGCATCCGAGGTGGAGGGCGGCGGAGGCTTTGTGGTCGAGCCGGTGAGGGACCATTTTGACTATGTGTACCTTACTGCGGACCTTGTCGCGCTTTCGGGCAAGACCTACCGCGCGAAACGGAACCACCTGAACTACCTGCTGCGCTCGTACAGTATCGTCTATGAGCCCATCACCGAGGCCCACGTCGACGCCTGTCTCGGTATGGCCGAAAACTGGTGCACCCTTCGGCGATGCGAGGACGACCTGAACCTGTTAGGCGAATGGGATGCGACACGGGAAGCCCTGAAATATTTGAGACCCCTGGAGATAAAAGGGGGGGTAATACTGATCAACGATAAGGTTGAGGCATTCACCCTGGGCGAACAACTCAACCAGGAGACCGCGGTAGTCCACATCGAAAAGGCAAATACGGAGATCCGCGGCCTGTATAACGCTATAAATCAGCAGTTTTGCGAGAAGCAATGGTCGGATATGCGCTTCATCAACCGGGAGCAGGACTTGGGAGAACCCGGCCTGAGAGAGGCCAAGCTTTCCTATAACCCGGACCACATGGTGGAGAAGTTCAGGATAGGGCTGGCGACATAAGGGGCGGGGGTCGGGCTTTTCAGGTTTTTGGCTTTTTGCCCAGTTTTCTTTCGACCGATTCGATTTTCCTGCTAATCCTGCCGCCCTCTCCTTTCCTGATATCGAGCTTGACTGTTGCGTAGACCCTGTTGCAGTCAGGCTCAAGCTCCCGGTAGGCATCGGCGACCACCCCGAGTGCCTCATCGATGTCGGCCGTTTCAACTATAGTGCCCATCGGCGTGAGCCGGTAGGCGAAGTCTCGCCGATCGATCACGGCGACGATCCTCGCCACATAGCTGCTTACACTCTCCCCTTTGTCCGTCGGGAACATGGCCATCTCCAGCAAAACCGACATAAGACCCTCCTTTGCACAAAAATGGCGATCCGACCGATCCGAACACAAAATCCTCCTTTCAGCGCTCTATTCTGCCGAAATAGATTTTCCTGTCGCGTACGGTAAGATCTTTCTCCTCCAGTGCCCGCAGACCAAAACCGAACTTCCGTGAGAATGTCGCGATGCGCACTATATCTCCCGTTTCCGCTGCCTCGATGAACTGCTCGCCGCCTAAAGAGAGCATCACGTGATCGACGGAACCCGCCTCTCCCTGCCGGGAAAGGAATATCAGGTCGCCCGGCCCCAGCGCCTGTGGAGCGACAGCGGTTGCCGTCATCCACTGGTCGTGGGCATCGCGGGGCAATTCAAGGTGAAGGGCGCGGAAGACAAGGTTTGTGAGTCCGGAGCAGTCGACGCCCATGACTGGACCACGGGACCACGGCATGGGCATACTCCTTCCACCCCAGAGGTAGGCTGCGCCGAGAAAGAGGCGGGCCGTCCTTACCACGTCGCGCGCCCTCTCCTGGGCGGACGGGCAGTCAGCAGTTCGGGAGATATCTCTCTTCAGGGTCCAGCCGATGTGCCGGCCGTCCATGACTACCTCGAGAAAGCCCTTTGCCTCTCCTGCCAGAGAGAGTCTCGTGCCCAGGGAGAGGGGAAAGATGACGCGTCCCGCCGCGGATGGGGCGGATCGGAGTGTGGTAAAGGGCCGCCTTACCACGCCGTCGCATTCCCCGAGCCCTAGCGTTTCCGTGATATCCCTTTTCCGTACCCATCCCGGGTAGCCCTGCCATCCGCGGGAAACAGACTTTTGCTGTTCCAGGGCCTCGACCTGCAGCCAGTCTTTTGTCTCTTCCGTGACGAGGAGGACCTCGTGAAACAGCACCTGGCTCTCCTGCATCTCATCGTGGATGTTGAGCGGACCCCCCTCTATCGGTCTCTTTCTCAAATTGGCGACGGGTACCGCTACCCTCACATAATGTGGCACCTCTACGGTCTCTCCTCTTCCAGCGCAGGCAGCGGCTGGTCGGACTCTTTCGTGGCCTCCTCATAATCCTTCACCACAATCCCCCTTTTCACCATTATATCGTAGATTAGCCGGGTCCGCTTGTTCACGTAGCGCGAGTCGCCATTCACCGCATATCGCCTCGGGTTTGGGAGAACAGCGGCCAACCGGGCCGCCTCTTCAGGGGAAAGGAGGGACGCCGACTTGCCGTAGTAGTGGAGGGACGCGGCCTCGACCCCGAAAATGGCTTCACCCCATTCGGCCACATTCAGATAGAGGCTCGAGGATCCGCCTTTTTGAGAGCGTCTTTTCCATCCGCCACGTGATGATGGCCTCTGCGAGCTTCCTGAGCGGGTTCTTGGAAGGCGAAAGATACAAATTCTTGACCAGCTGCTGGCTGATGGTGCTGCCTCCAAACTTTAGCCTGCCCTCCTTGAGGTCTTTCTCCATGGCCTTCTCTATGGCTTCCAGGTCAAAACCCCGGTGTGACCAGAACTTATCGTCTTCAGCAATGATCACCGCTTTTGCCGCATAGGACGAAATATGAGAGAAACCGACCCACTTTTGCCGAATCCTGATTTGTTTGCCTTTGCTTTTCCATTCCTGTTCCCTGTATTCCATGAACGCGGTCTTGCGGGGGTTAAGTCGTTTGAGCCTCGATACGTCGGGATAGACCGAATAATACGCAACAGCGGCGAACGCCGACACTACAAGGAGAATGAAAAGGGAGGTGAAGAGCTTCAATAACCCGCCTTAGGGGTTTCGTTTCCGCGTGTACGCATGGTTCGACCTCTGGGGCCGGGCACGCTTGTGGGGTTTATGCGGCCCGCGCGAGCAAGAGGGCGTCGCCTACTCTTCCATCTCTGCGAGGGCGACCTCGGCGGCGAACTGCACGCCGCCATCCTCATCGTCAAGGGCCGTGATGAGGTGACGGGCAGCCCTCTCATCCCCCAGTTTGCCGAGGGTCCACGCAGCCCAGCGCCGAATGCTGCGGTTTTTATCGGTGAGCGATTCGATCAGGGCAGGCACCGCCTGTTTGCCTATCCGTGAGACCGCGAGGGCTGCACCCTCACGGACGTATCTCGCCTCGTCCGCGAGCGCTATGATAAGGGGGCTTATCGCCTTCTTGTCCCCTATCTGCCCAAGGGCATTTGCGGCACCCCATCGGACGCCCCAATCCTTGTCCTGAAGGGCGGCGATAAGCGCGTCGACGGCCTTCTTGTCTTGCAGCTCTCCGAGCGCGTTGACCGCCTCTTCCCGCACATATTTATTCGGATCGCCCAATGCCTCTATCAGGGGGTCCACCGCCCCGTGATCTTTTATGTCGCCCAAGGCCGCAACCGCCCCTTCCCGCACATACGTGTTCTCATCCTTTAACGCACGACACAGCGCACCGAGGACGGAGCTATCTTTCGTCCGACCCATAATATGGGTAACCCGCCACCGGACATCCCAGTCCTCAGCCCCGAGAAGCGTGACGAGGGCCGGGAGGGCAAGCTTTCCGAGGCTTCCAAGGGCTTCCTCCGCTGCCCGCCTCATCGATTCAGCGCTATCCTGTAAGGCGAGGATAAGGGGTTGGACCACGCCGGGATCTTTGATTTTGCCCAAGGCCGCAACCGCCCCTTCCCGCACGTACCTGTCCTTGTCCGTCACCGCCCGTATGAGGGGATCCACCGCCGTTTTGTGGCCGATCTCGCCCAGGGCCCACACCGCCGCTTCCCTGACATATTCCTCTTCATCCTTGAGCGCCTCAAAAAGCGGTTTCACGGCCCTTATCCGTTTTAGCCTTCCCAGGCCCTCTGCCGCCTTGAAGCGTGCCTCCCAGTCTGGATTTCCCAGGTCCTGAAGCAGCCGGTCCATCTCCTGTTGAGCTCGCGCCATTACATTCCTCTCGCATATCTTTCTATCACAGAATGGCGCTGATGGGAATAGAATTTATTTAGCGGCAATTATTGCGCCGGCGGGACGCGGGCTATTCGTCGCCATCCCATTCCTGCGTTGCGGCGGCCCCGCCCGCGGCGAGGACAGAGAGCTTTAACGCCCCTATCATCCTGTATACTTCGTGGGGTTTCCGCCTGCCGCCGTTTACGGTGAGAAGGTCGTCGACGGTGATGCCGAAGAGACGCCCATTCTCCTCGAGGTAGGGCCTGATCAGGTCCCATTCGGCGTCGCCGAAGGGCAGGAACTGCCCCCCGTTCAACTGTTCGTCCACGAGGGTGCCCTCCGGATCCCGAACAAATATAGCGCCGCCCGAGGCGAGGGAGAAGAGGTTGGAGCCGGGGTATGGCGTCTCCTGGGGGACGATGCGCCCTTCATCGTCGAAGAAGAGGCCGTTCACGATTACGAAGCCGCCGCCGTTATACGGGTCGCCGGCCATGAATGATTCGGCGAGGAAATCGAGGGCCGTGCCGTTGACGACGACCCTCGGCCGCCCGGCGGCGTTGATGAGGGGCCGCCCCGCGGCGTTCCCGAGGATGTAGACTTCTCCGCCCTTAGCGCCGTACATGAAGGTCTGGCCCACATCGCCGTAGACGACGAGCTTGCCCGATTTGAGGATTTGGCCGATCTGGTCTTGACCGTTCCCGTGCACGTAGAGTTCGAGACCATCCATGCCGGAGCCGAGATAATCGCCTGTGGAGCCGTAGGCGTCGATGCGGACGCCCTGGGTTTCGGGACCGAGACCTGCGCCTAGAAAGCGCTGTCCCCGATGGCCGAAGCAGATAAATCGACGCCACCCGAGCGCGTAGGCGTCGCAGATAAGCCTGGCGTGACCCTCGCCCCCCTCCGGCGGGAAACCGCCAGCGTCGGTGACGAGGCACTCTTCACCCGCTCTTGGCGGCCGCAAACCCTTTCGGGAAGCGAAATCGATTCTCACCCAGGCGCCTTTCGGCGTCCCGGTAATAAGCGGCACGTCAAGGAAAATGCTGTCGAGCGCACCCGTCAGCATCTGGAGGAGGGAGCGTCTCCTTTTCGCACCCGTGGGATAGCGGCAGTCGAGAAGGCGCGTGAGAAGCTCGACAACGACGGGCTTCGATTCTTCCTCGGTCGCGAGCGCTGTGAGGAAGGCAAGGCGGCCCCGTATCTCCGCAAAATCCCACATCGAGAGACCTTGAGTGAAATAGCGGAACAGCGCATCCGCGTCGGCCGCCGTCTTCTTCAGACCGGCGCTTTCGGTCGCGGGAAGGGCGACGGGGGCGGAGGCAGCGCTGAAGTCGTAAGCCTGCTGGTGGGTGGGTATCGTGATCTCCCTGCCGAACTTGTCGGTACAGGTCAGGGCGTGTCCCGCTCCCGCTTCGGAGATGGTGAAAATAAAGGCGCCGCCGTCGGTGTAGCTGCCGCCCCTGGCGTTCCAATACCGGTCTGCGATGGTACCGAACCGCGGGTCCTCCGAGGCAAGGCTCTGGAGGGTCGCGTCAATGGCTTGCTTTTCCGAACAGATGAGACCGACTTGAAATGCGCCTTCCTGAAGGGCAAAGACCTGGGGGCGCAGCATGGCCGTGTCCGTAATGCCGATCAGTTGGAACCGACGCTCCCTGGGGATCGAGCGGGCAATAATGAAGAACCAGGGGCCGTCCGGCGAGCCGTGAATCTGGGTGGCCTGAATCTGCCGGTAGATATGCTGCTTCTCTTCGGGCAGGTGGTCAAAATCCATTTCGGTTGTCGGTGCCAGGGCCTCGATGATGTACTCCAGAGGATAGCCGTAGACCCTGTTGAGGAGGTCGAACACCTGGACCGATACCTCCGTGTCCGTGAGGAAGAGGGGGTACACATTCCGCTGGCGGAGATATTCGGTCACCGAGTAATAGTTGGCAAAATCACCGTTATGTACCAGGGCTTCGTCGAGACCCACGAAGGGATGAGCGCCGCCCGGATGCCAGACGCGGCCCTTGGTGGGGTATCGCTGATGGGCTATCCAGACGTGAGCCTTGAAGCCCTCCAGCTTGTAGTACTGGGCGACCTGCTCCGCATAGCCGACGATCTTGAGGATCATCATGTTTCGTCCGTGAGAGAGGACGAAGGCCTTCTTGTCGCCGAGAGAGCTGTAGTATGCCTGATTGAGGAGGAACGTATTCTGGTAGATGAACTCTTCCTCTACCTTGTCGAGGGGCAGGTGTTGAAGGCCGCGCTCCTGCTGAAAGCGGACGAGTGCGTCGGGCCTGACGCGCACGAAGTAGCGCTTTACCGAGGGGGGTTTGACCTCCAGGCCCGGGATGTCGCGGTAGTCGCCGATGGTGTCGAGAATCGCCTCGTGGTCGACGCGGAAATGGGGCCGGATGAACCGCTGTTCGAGCTCGGACAGGACAGAATCATCGAGAAGGGCGATTTGAAGGAGAAACGCCTCATCGAGCGTCTTCTGGTCGACGCCGAGCTGGCCCGCGGCGAGACCCACTGCTGCGATACCGCCGCCCTTGCCGTTCCCGCGGTTGTGCATCTGCACCGAGGGCTCGATGATATGGCGGCCGCTTACCGGGATGCTGCACGCGAAACCGGTGACGCCGCACCCCCCCTCCTCTGCCTCACAGAAAGGTCCTTTGGGCGCTTTGTCCTTGAGGTATGTGCGGGAATTGGCGATTAGTGCGGCGTACGATTCCTCTTTCATGTGATCCTCTTAGTCAATTATTGGGGTTCAGCACCCCCTCCACCGGCAAAGCCGTTGGAGCCTCCCCCTCAAAGAAAAGCATCAATCCAGTTCTCCGTCGATATCTTCCTTCTTCATATAGTCCAAATGGACAAGCAGGTCGGTACGGCCCACAAGCTCGGTGACGCTCCGCATGCCGAGGCGCCGGAGGATGGCGACGAGCGCCTTGTGCCAGGCAAGATACATGTTGACGATGCGCTGGGTGCCCCACTCCAGATCCATGAGGGCCGTCAGCTCGTCGTCGGTCGTGGCGATGCCGCGCGCGCAGCCGCGACCCGATTCACAGTGGTGGCAGCGGAGGCATTCCAGGGCAACGAGATCTGCGGTCCCGAGGCAGACGGCATCCGCTCCGAGGGCGATAATTTTTGCCATGTCGTGAGGGGTCCTGATGCCGCCGCTTGCGACGAAGGTGACGTGGTCCCGGAGCCCTTCCTCCTTAAGGAATTTATGTACTTTGGGGACGGCATATTCTATAGGCATCGCAATATTCTTCTTCGCGATATCCGGGGCCGCACCGGTCCCGCCGTAACTTCCGTCAAGCTGGATGATATGGGCGCCAGCGAAGAAGCTCCCCACCGCAACCATGTCGACGTCGGTGGGCGTGGAGACTTTCACGCTTACGAGTGCCTGGGGGTTCACTTCCTTTATCCAGTCTATGTGCTTCTTGTGATCCTCCACGGAATAGACGCTGTGGAAGGGGAAGGGAGAGAATAGGGCGCTCCCCGGCATAGCCTCTCTCATGGCCGCCACCCTGGGGGTCACCTTGTCGCCCAGCAGGTGTCCGCCGAGACCCGGCTTTGCCCCCTGGGCATACTTGAATTCCACTATTTTGACCCGCTTGATCGTCTCCTCCCGGACACCGAAGAGCCCGGTCGCCACCTGGGTGATCACGTGATCGTCATAGGGCTTGAGCTCGTCGGGATAGCCCCCTTCTCCGGTACAGCAAAAGGTGCCGAGGAGGGATGCGGCCCTGACCCTGGAGAGCATGGAGACGATGCTGATAGAGCCGAAAGACATGCCCCCCAGATAGAGGGGCAGGGGAATCTGCAACTGGGGACGCCCGTCGCCTGAGTGGTTCAGGTTGACGGCGCAGGAGATATCCTCTCCGGCAATAGCCGCAGTAGCCCCAGCAATCTCCCCGTTTTGGCGCGGATAGACAAAGCGGATCTTGTCGAACCCGCCGTTTGATGCGCCTGTCTTGTAATTCAGGTCCTGATAGGGGAGATCCCCCGTCTCCGCCATGTACCATGTACCGGCAAGGAGATCGGGCGTCCAACGTCTGTCCCCGAGCATCTCATATGTTGGGTTGACGGGCATGCTTATGACCGCTTTAGGGCATCGACGAATACAGTAAAAGGCGTTCTTCTCGCACGCCGGCCCCAGGCAGAGGTGATCGCCTATTGCCTTGGGCCTTTTCGCGCCTTTCCGAAACACCCCATAAGGACAGAGGGAGACGCACAGGCCGCAGTTATCGCACGCCTCACCGATGATCAGACGGTATTTCGAGTGGGGGTTGCGGAAGCGGCTGGGCGTACGTTTTGCCTCGGGAAGGATGAATGTAGCGTGATCTGCCATGAGTTTAACTCCGCTTTCCTAGTGTTGCGAACTCCTTTTCAAGGTCCTCGTAGAACATGGCCCTGCCCATCTCGCCCCTCAAACGGCGCACCTCCCTGATCCCCATGGCGCCAAGGATCTCGATGAGCTGGTTGTGCCAGCCCCCTATAAGGTTGCGGACGCGCGCCGCACCCCATCCCGGGTTGACGGTGTCGATCTCCACCGGGCAAGGGATGCCCTGGCTGCACCGCTTGCAGACACGGCACTCCATGGCGACGAGAAGGGGTATGTCGCAGGAGACCACATCGGCGCCGCAGATGATCAGCTTTGCCATGTGCTCGGCCATGGCCACGCCTCCTCCGCCGATCAGGGTCACCAGGTCGCGGATGCCTTGGTCGACCAGATGCAGGTGGATCTGCTTCATCCGGTCTTTTATGAACATGGGTGGGACTTCTCCGTCGAGACCGTGGGTGTCGGCAACGAGATGGATCACCTCGGCGCCCTCACGGGTAAGATCGGCCGCCCTGGCCGCAGAATTGCCGTCCAGGGGCAGGCGTACGGCGACGACGAGGCGGGGATTGCGCTCTTTTAGGGCCCCCTGGCGGGAATGGACATCGGGTGAGTCGTCGATCTCGACAAGACGCACTGCGCCGAGGAGCGCGTCAAGGCGGTCAATCTCCTCATCGACGTAAAGGAGCGTCTCCTCAAGATAAGGCTCGTAATCGGCATCCCATGCGGAAGCGCGCACTACGGCCAGGGTCTTCAACTGGCTCGCGGCGCTCAGGACGACCTGGGTGACCAGACGGCCCGGCGGCGAAAAGGGAAGCACATCGAAGATCACCGGCAGGGGCAGCTCCACGAGGGGCGGCATAGAGGAAATGAGACGGCCGTTGCCGGCCTCGAATTGCAGGGCCTTCAGCTTTCGTCCGAGATCGACGGTCGTGCTGATATATTCGCGTCCATGTATGCCGTCCCTCGTAGGGCGGACGATCTCCGACATATCGGTCCACATGGCGTCGAAGCCGGGTCCCGAGAAGGGGCCGCCGTATCCGCCGCCCGACACCGGTATGCGCCCGGTCTCTGCCTGGAGCCAGAGGCATGAGATGATCTCCGGGGTCCAGTACTCGTCTCCAAGGGCCTTGTATGAAGGGTTAATGCCTTTCTCGATTAAGCGATTGGGGCAATTCTGGACGCAGCGGAAACAGTCCTTGCAAATAGTGTCGAGGGAGTCGAGCATCTGCCGCGGATCGAGCCCGCGTTTTTCGTACACCTTGTAGACACATTCCTTCTTGACGCACCGCACGCACTTCAGGCAGCCCTCCTCCCAGGCAATGACGCCCGAGCGGATAACGGGTTGGAACCTGTTGGGGACGGGCTGGGTGTTTATATGATATTTTGCCGGCATCGCTATTCCTCACACGCTTTAAGGTCTTGGAAGTAATCCCGCTTTCTCTACCAACTCCGGGACGGCTTCTTCCCACTCGATCGCCATGATATGGACGCCTCGCACGCCCTTTATCTCCCGGAGGGCGCGGATGGTCTCGACGGCAATCCTGATCCCTTCCTGGCGCTGCTCCTTGGCCGGCAGGGCCTTCATGCGATCGATCACCGCGAGAGGGATGTCCATGCCTGCCACGTTCTTGGCCATATATTCCGCCATTCGGGCCGATTTCAACGGCGTTACCCCGCCGAGGATAGCGACCTTCCCGTCGAGTCCCCTGTCGGTTACCTCCCGCATGAACTCTTTGAAACGATCCAGGTTGTAGACACACTGGGTCTGGATAAACTCGGCCCCTGCCCGCACCTTTTTTGCGAGCCGTGTGACCCGGTATTGTTGCGGGTCGCCAAAGGGGTTCTCCACGGCGCCGATGAAGAAATCGGGTATGCTGCTCAGTTGATCGCCTCCAAGGATCACGCCCTTGTCGCGCATCTGGCGTACGACCTGGATAAGCTGCATGGAGTCGAGATCGAAAACGCCCTTTGCCTGCGGCTGGTTGCCAAGGCTTTGGTGGTCGCCGCTGAGGCAGAGGATATTTCTGATCCCCAGGGCGGAGGCGCCGAGCACATCCGACTGCAAGGCGATGCGGTTTCGGTCCCTCGTCACCATCTGCAGCACAGGATCGAGGCCCTCTCCCTTCAAGATCACGCATGAGGCAAGACTAGAGAGACGAACGACGCCCGTCTGGTTATCGGTGACGTTGACGCTGTCCACATAGCCCTTAAGGAGGCTGCCCTTTTTCCGGACTACCTCAGGATCTGCGCCTTTCGGGGGGCCGCACTCCGCGGTAACCGCAAAATGGCCCATGCTCAGTACGTTTTTCAGCCTGCTCTCGGTCATCACGCTCTCTGATCCTCCCTCACGATTTTCCTGGGCCCCTTCCCCTGGGTTTTTGCCCAATTGGCGGGCGGATATACCTCGTCCATCGATTCGGTCCGGCCCGTCTCCTCAAGGCGTGTGATAATCTGGTGCCAGGCGCACAACGCCTCCGGGTCGACTTCACAGTGGCCCTCTTTCGAGCCGCCGCAAGGTCCGTTGAAGAGGCCCTTGGCGCACCGGGTAATGGGACAAATATCGGCAAAGCGGTCGAGCTTGCAGTCGCCGCACCCGCGGCAGTCCTCAATCCACACCCCTGCTTCCCTTGTCTCGGCGATGCAGGTGGTATTGAGGGCGGGGATAATGTGAATCTTGGGCAGCACTTCCGCCATGGCCTGGACTCCCGCCCCGCATCCAAGGGAGAGGATTACGTCGTACTGATCGGCCAGGGCGGTGACCTGATCGATAAACTCATAGACGCACTGCCTGTCCACGGTCATCTCTGTGATTTCGGTCTTTCGCCCGTCCCTGGCCCTGTCGATCCGGAGCTGAGACGCGAGCAGGGCGACTTCTTTCTCGCCTCCTGCGGCGCATTCGGCCACGCAGGTGCCGCATCCCACTATCAGGATCTTCTCATAGGGTTCGGTGCTCGCCTTTATCTCCTGGAAGGGTTTTCTTTCAGCGGTTATCATGCTTCACTCCTTTGTCTGTCTTCCCTGGGCGGACGGGACCTGCTGCCGGAGGCAGCCCGAGGAGCTGCCGGACGAGACCGTCTATCGAGAGCGGGAGGGTCCCGGGCGCACGGACGATTTCCAGGCATCCGGCCGGCACTCCTATCTCCTCGATCAGGCTTTTCGCGTATTCAAGCCGCTTGCCCGCCCGCACGTTGCCCTGCCTGTACCGGCAGGCGCCTTCGGGACAGGTGATAAGGTAGACCTTTTCCGCACCTGTCTCGAGTGCCTTCAGCAGGTGCAGGGCATCTATCCTGCCGCTGCAGGGCAGGGGGAAAAAGCGAATTCCCCGACCCATCTCCCTTTCCAGGAGCCGCCTGTTCGTGTCTTGATCGGGATCGAGTTGTTGACAGAAAAAGATTGCGGTGTTGGTGCTGCCCTGACTGGCCTCCATAATATTCCCACCCACAAAAAAGGACGTCCGGAGCGGACGTCCTGGTCTTTTTGACACCCCTCTGTGCCGTCGTTAATCTATCATCAGATTCGGGCTATTGTCAATAGCTTTTGACAGGTCATCCATCACAAGCATACGCGCGAGCAGCCCCTCTTCTAAGAAGGCGCAGCGTTAGCCGAGCCGTCTTCCTCGGCCCTCAGGGAGGGCTCGGACGCCCCCGTCACCCTGACGGATGAGGCGACCACCCGCGTGAAGTTGTCGCTCAGTCTTTGGGCCTGCCTTTCAAACCCCGCTCGCTGCGCCGCCGCCTCTTCTTCGATGAGGCCGCCGCCGAAGGATATCCCTTCCTCCTCCGACCACGTCCTCACCATAGCGGCCGTCACTTCCGGATGGAACTGGAGGCCATAGGCACAACGGCCCACCCTGAATGCCTGGTTGCGGCACGGCCTTCCCGTGGCAAGGAGTATGCCGTTATCGGGGACGGCGAAGGTATCCCCGTGCCACTGGAAAACGGAGAGCGTCTGCCCGAGACCGTGGAAAAGCTCGTCCTGCTGCCCCTCTTCGGTCAACTGCACGTCATACCATCCTATCTCTTTCTCGGGCGACTTCGTGACCGCGGCCCCGCAGGCCTTGGCCAAAAGCTGAGAGCCAAGGCAGATGCCCAGGAAGGGAATCTCCTCCCTGAGCACCCCCTTTATGAACAAGTCTTCCTTTTTCAAAAACGGATATTCTTCTTCTTGATACACGTTCATGGGGCCGCCGAGCATCACGATACCCGCGGCGGAGTCCAGGTCCATGGGAAGCTCGTCGCCCCGCCAAAGGCAGAGACTCGACTTCTTCGCAGCCAAGGCGTTCGAAAACCCCCCCCATCAGTCCGGGCCCTTCATTCTCCGCATGGGTGATGATGTAGACCTTGCCGCTCACGGCCCTTTATCCCCTCCTAGAGATCGAAGTAGAGGTAGAATTCGTAAGGGTGCGGCCGGAGCCGGATGGGATCGATCTCATTTTCCCTCTTATAGTCGATCCACATGTCGATCAGGTCCTTGGTAAAGACATTGCCGCGGAGCAGGAATTCATTGTCCTTCTCCAGGGCATCGATGGCCTCGGCAAGGGAGCCCGGAACGGTCGGTATCTTGGCGAAGTCTTCCGGCGCCATGTGGTAGGTATTCACGTCGGTCGGGTTGCCCGGGTCCATCTTGTTGACGATGCCGTCGATGCAGGCCATCAGGATCGCGGGGAAGGACAGGTAAGGGTTGCACATACAGTCGGGCGGCCTGAACTCGAGCCTCTTGGCGCTTGGATTATCCGAGTACATGGGTATCCTGACCGCCGCGGAGCGGTTTCTCGCCGAGTAGACGAGGTTGACAGGCGCCTCGTAGCCGGGCACCAGCCTCTTGTAGGAGTTCGTCGTTGGCGCGCCGAAGGCGAGCAGCGCCGGCGCGTGTTTGAGCAAGCCGCCGATGGCGTACTTGGCCGCCTGGCTGATGCCGGCGTACCCCTTGGGATCGTAGAAGATATTTGTCCCTTTGTTCCACAGGGATATATGGGTGTGCATGCCCGAGCCGTTATCGCCGAAAAGGGGCTTCGGCATGAACGTCGCGACCATGTTATGCTTCTTGACCACGTTCTTGACGATGTACTTGTACAGCATGCACTGGTCCGCCATCTGGACGAGCGGCGCATACCTCATGTCCATTTCGCACTGGCCGGCGGTGGCGACTTCGTGGTGCTGTACCTCCATCTTGAGCCCTGCCTTCATCATGACGAGCAGGATCTCGCTGCGCAGGTCCTGGAGGGAATCGGTGGGCGGGACAGGGAAGTAGCCTTCCTTGTAGCGCGGCTTGTAGCCCAGGTTCGGTTTCTCGTCGCGGCCCGAGTTCCAGGCGCCTTCGACGGAGTCGATAAAATAGTAGCCGGCGTTGACGGTCTGATCGAAGCGGATGTCGTCGAAGATGAAAAACTCCTGCTCCGGGCCGTAGTAGCTCGTGTCGGCAATGCCGGTCGTTTTCAGGAAGGCCTCTGCCTTCTTGCTGATGTACCGGGGATCGCGGCTATAGGGCTTCTTCGTCACCGGGTCATAGATGTCGCAAATAACGCTCAAGGTGGGTATGGCGCAGGCGGGATCGACCACCGCGCTCGATGGGTCGGGCAGGAGGATCATGTCGGACTCGTTGATCTTCTGAAAACCCCTGATGGAAGAACCGTCGAAGCCTATGCCGTCCTCCCATATGCTCGTTACGAGGTCTTTGAAGTCGATCAGCTCGGTCGCGGGGATCGAAAAGTGCTGCCAAAGGCCGGGCAGGTCGCAGAATTTCAGATCCACGACTTGGATATTGTTTTCCTTGATAAGCTTCGCCACGCCCTGCACGTCTTTGTCCGTGACCGCTCCTGTCCAGCGGAATGTTTTGCCGCTCACTTTTGCGCCGGTTTTCTTCTCCATATATTTCCTCCTTGTTTTTATATGCTGCCTTTTCGGTATGTTTTCAGACAATCAAGGTAGCGGCGCAGCAGGGCGAACCCCTCTCTCAATTCGTCTGATGCAGGGTTCGATTCCCACTCCGCTGCCATTTCTTCGACGATGTTCGTCATCTGCCCTACGATCACGCCCAGAAGCCGGCTGTCGAGCCTCTCTTTTGGGAGAAGTTTCTCGTTGAGGACGCTGTCGCCGGCGATCCTGGCCAATCTGAGCCTGTTCTTGCTGTCCGTGCCCGTCATTCGCAAGCCTCGTGCGTAGAAGGGTTTCAGCGGTTTCGGCTGAAACCCTCAGAACGCCGGCATTCTTGAGACAGGGATATAGGACGCCGCGCGCCATACACGTCACGCGGCATACAAGTAAAAAATCTCGTCGTCTGGTAACCACGCCTTGCGACATATCGCAAGGTTAACCGATAGCCGCCCCGCCCCGCTCCTCCGTCCTTATGCGGACGCATTCCTCCAGGGGCAGCACAAATATCTTGCCGTCGCCGATCTCCCCCGTCTTTCCGCCTTTCACAATGGCCTTGATCGTCGGTTCGACGTAGGGGTCGTTTACGGCGATGGTGAGCTGAATTTTTCTTAAAAGGTTCCCCATCTCCTTGACGCCGCGGTAGACCTCGGTGACGCCCATTTGGCGCCCGTGGCCGAGCACCTCGGTCACGGTGATGAGGTTCACGTCCGCCTTGTAGAGCTCCTGTTTCACCGCCTCCAGCCTGTCCGGTTTTATCACGGCAATAATTATCTTCATCGTCGGCCTCCTATTCAGTTATTGGGGCTCAGTTATTGGGGCTCAGCGCCCCCTCCGGCAGCAAAGCTACCGGAGCCTTCCCCCTCAGTTCGCTTCGCTCAGTTATTGGGGCTCAGCGCCCCCTCCGGCAGCAAAGCTACCGGAGCCTTCCCCCTCAGTTCGCTTCGCTCAGTTATTGGGGCTCAGCGCCCCCTCCGGCAGCAAAGCTACCGGAGCCTTCCCCCTCAGTTCGCTTCGCTCAGTTATTGGGGCTCAGCGCCCCCTCCGGCAGCAAAGCCCGCAGCGCCTCCCCCCTCACAAAAGCCATATTGGGGCTCAGCGCCCCCTCCGGCAGCAAAGCTACCCGGGGCACCCGCGTGCGGGTCGTCCCCCCTCAGGTCGCTTCGCTCGATGCACAGCTTGGTTCCTATTTCCCGGCCTTTCATACAGGTCTTGGCTACACCTACTCTAAAAGGGTATATGCGTTTTCGTTATGCTGCGTCAGGTCGAGACCCATGATCTCTTCCTTTTCGCTGACCCTCATGCCGACGACCCAGTCGACGACCTTATAGAGGATCAGACTGCCGACAAAGCTGTAGACGAGGGTAACCCCTACGGCGAGGGCCTGGATCAGGAATTGCTTGGGGTTGCCGAAGAAGAGGCCGTTGGCCGCATCAGGGTTGATCAGCTTGGAGGCGAAGAGGCCCGTGGCCAGGGCGCCCCAGATGCCGCCCACGCAGTGGACGCCAAAGGCATCGAGGGAGTCGTCGTAGCCCAGCCGGGGTTTGATGAGTGCGACGAAGATAAAGCAGAAAAGGCTGACGAATATGCCGATCACTATCGCAGACATGGCGCTGACGAAGCCGGCTGCAGGCGTAATGGCGACGAGGCCCGCGACCGCGCCGGTGGCGGTACCGAAAATGGTCGGTTTCCCGTTGTGGATCCATTCGATAACGGCCCATGTGAGGCCCGCGGTGGCGGCTGCCGTGTTGGTGACCACAAAGGCGTTGACGGCAAGACCGTTTGCGGCGAGGGCGCTTCCTGCGTTGAAGCCGAACCAGCCGAACCAGAGCAGGGCGGTGCCGATCACCGTATGAGGCAGGTTATGGGGGGGCACTGCGCTTCCGTTGTAGCCCTTTCTCTTGCCGATGAAGAGCGCCGTTGCCAGTGCGGCAATACCCGCGTTGATGTGGACGACGGTACCCCCGGCGAAATCGAGGGCCCCCATGTCTTTGAGCCATCCGCCCACGCCCCACACCCAGTGGGCGATGGGATCGTAAATAAAGGTGGCCCAGAGGATTGTGAAGAGGAGGAAGCCCGAAAACTTCATCCGCTCCGCAAAGGCCCCAATGATCAGGGCGGGTGTGATAATGGCGAACATGGCCTGGAAGATCATGAACGCCTGATGGGGGATCGTCGGCGCGTAATCCTTGAACGGCTCGAAACCTACGCCGGTAAGCCCGATCCAGTCAAAGCCGCCCCAAAACCCCTTGCCGGGCGCAAAAGCAAGGCTGTAGCCATAGAGCACCCATTGGATGCTGAGGACGCAGAGTATGACAAAACACTGCATCAGTATGCTGAGCACGTTCTTGCGCCTGACCATCCCGCCATAGAAAAAGGCGAGACCCGGCGTCATGAGCATGACCAACGCGGACGACATAAGAACCCACGCCGTATCACCTGTGTTCATAAAAACCTCCTCCCTTAAAATAAGAAAACGCCCTTGTCCATCACCTGGAGCAAGGACGCCTTCGTCCGGCCGCAAAAGGTAAAAAAATGGCGCTCTCGCATGAGAACACCATCGTTTGGGACACATCAGTGTGTTACCCGCCCTATTGGGCTTAAACGTACAAGTAAATTACAGCGCCTTTTGGTAATCCCGGCAACCTATATGTATTGCAGCAACGCAGGAAGGCCATTATGTTTGATAGAAGGCTCCGGCCCGCGGCCCCACGGTGGAGTGCGCGTGCGGGGGGTGAGTATCGGTGCCGATGACATTCGCCTATCGGGGGAGGTAATAATGATGAAGAGTGTGACCTTTGACGACAGGGAGCTACAACTCTTGAGGGCCATAGTGATGGACAACGACAAGGAAGAGGCGCTCAAGTTCGTCACCGACGTGATCTGGGAAAAGGTCGGTAAGGATACGGAATCGAAGGCGTGCGGCCCTAAACCGGTCTGAAGCTGCCTCTGGGACCGGCCGCCTATTTCCCCCCGTCGCGGAGATAGGCTCCAGGTGTAACCCCCATAACGCGCTTGAAAGAGCGGGTGAAATGACTTTGGTCGACAAACCCCGTATCGAGAGCGACCTCGGCTATGCTACGCCCTTTCGAGAGAAGCCCCCGGGCCTGCCTGATCCTGTACTGAACAAGGTAATCGTGAGGGGAAACCCCGGTCTTCCCGAGGAACAGGCGTTGAAAATAGAACGGACTTAAGTGGACCGCTTCGGCGACCTGTCTCAGCGACAGGTCTCGTGCATAATTCTCACCGATGAATGCGCAAGCCCTCTTGATGGCGTCACTCGGCAGACCCACGCGACGGGGGTTGGGCGGCTCGTCCCCGTGGCGCAGCACGAGGGAGGAGAGGAGACAATTCAACGCAAATTCCTTTTCCATCGTCACGCCCGCGTTCTCAACAAGCGAAGAAAAGTGACGGATGCGCCAGGCAAGCCCTGTGTCGTGCAATAAAATATTTCTGAAATGAGGGACGGCACGCTCCCTTCCGGCAATCTGCGAGACAACGTCCTTCAGGGTTTCCGCCTCGACGCAGATACTAAAGTAGCTGTGTCGGCCGGACCGGGATGCGCACGCATGGGATACCCCGGGATTGATCACGAACAGGCCGTTTTCGGGAATTATTGTGGAGACCCCGCCCTGATAAATGACGCGCGCCCCCTTTCGGACTACCCCTAGGCAGAACCCGTTGTGGCAATGTCTGGGAAATGCGTGTGCCACGTCATTGCCGTGGACGGCCTGAACGCACCCTATGTCAGAAGGGCTGAAGAAACGGAGTCTCTCGGGGTCTCGTCTTTTCATCGCCGCCGCCTCCTATGCGCCGGAGGGTTCCACGCTACACTAACGCGGGGAAGAACTTCGCGAGCAGAACCAGACCGTTCTTGCCTGCGACTACCTTATGTGCCGCACCCTTCGGGATCACTGCCATACGTCCTGGGCAGTAAGGCGTTTCCCTCGACCCCAGGGCAAAGGTGCCTTCACCCTCCACTACCTCATGAAGCTCCCACTGGTCTTCGTGGATATGATCCTCCAGTACGGCATCCGGGTCGATCCTGACTACGTGACAGACTCAGCATGCCCCCGGTATCGGCGCCTGTGACGAGATGCTTCAGGTAGACGCCTTTGAACCGTGGATGCTGATTCCACGGGATCTCCCCCGCCCTGCAGTCTCTATCCACAAACACGATAGAACCGTCCGCCGCGCACCCTGCCGTCTCCTTCGTCTCCATTGCCTCTCCTCCCATTCTTCAGTCCTCCGGGCTTGACCGCCTTTCATGAGAGAGTGTAGCGGGCAAGGGCACACCGTGTATTGTACAATATTGCCATCCTCCGGCAAAGCCCCGAAGTTGTTGAAGCCGCAAAGGGACCTCATTCAGTTTCTGCGAAGAGTGAGGCGGGGTTCCTTGTCGAGCCTATACCTGTCTGTGAATGGAAGAGAGAGGAATGCACGATGTCGTCGCCTAAGGGTGCCCCCGTCTTTTCTGCCGCCTTCGTTTAACTCGGTTGACAAACATGCCCCCTTTTCCGATAATAGCACGTGATTGTTGTGACGGCGCACGCACCTCAGGATGAGCGGAGCTATCCTGAGACGCTAGAGGTCCCGAAGCGAAAGGAGTCGGTGTGGTCGAGATATACGTTGATGCCGACGCCAGCCCTGTGAAGGACGAAGTGATGAGGGTGGCCGCACGTTATGGGCTCAAGGTCTATCTTGTCTCCAACTCGGAGATACAGATAGGGCAGGGCGAATCGGTTGAGGCGGTGATTGTCGGCAGCAATTTTGACGCCGCGGATGATTGGATTGCAGAGCGCGTTACGGACCAGGATATTGTCATAACGGGAGATATTCCCCTAGCGTCGCGGTGCCTGGAAAAGGGCGCTCGGGTGATAGACCCGAAAGGACGCGTTTTCACCGAAGAATCCATCGGGGAGGCGCTTGCGAATAGAGAGCTGATGGCCTATCTCCGCGACATGGGGAACATAACCAAGGGGCCTGCCCCTTACGGGAAGCGGGATCGTTCCCATTTTCTCCAGCGGCTCGACAACCTGATCCAGGCGGTATTCAAGGGACAACGATGACCGGATCAGGAGCGGTACGCACTCCTCTGCCTGCACTCCGGTTTGAGGAAAGACTCAGGAATGTGAAGCTCTGTAGTTTCCTATCGCTTTGTTGGTACCATCGACGGTCGCAAACTCATCGAGCAGGGACTTCACCATTTGCAGCTTGCCTTTTTGCTCCAAGGGCAATTCAATGCCGGTCTTGCATCTGACAACCATTACCGGCCCATCGATCTGCACAAGCTCCGCATCATAGTGGACCAGGAAGTCGAGGTAATTCTTCGTGCGAAAGGGCTTTTCCTTCTCACGTATGGAGGTCCTTCTCGGGAGGAATTGGCCGCTGAAGGTTTTTACAGTTGTACCGGTTTCCATGTATGAGACTCCTTGTCCGGATTCGTTGTTCGGGTCGCAACCATGACCGCTGCACGAAACGGCCGCGTGGACCCTATAACGGTACCCTTCTCTTGTTAGGGGCTTACTGAGGGCACCCCGAGCCTCGGACGGCTTTTCAGGAATACGCAGAAGCGGTTAAACGTGGGTTGATTGGTGGCAGCCACCAACGGAACACCTCTATTATACCATAATTACCACCTCTTATTCTTAAACCTTCGCGACTATGAAGCTTTTTGGAATTGCGGGGGGAAAGAATTGTCTTTCAAAGAAAGAAAGGCCGTACGGTTTTGCTCACGCGAATAGCACGCGAGAAGTCGGTGTTTCACGTGAAACATCAATCGGCGGGAGTAAGGCTTCGCCGGAATCCTACAAACCGTACTGGTCCAGGTAGCTCTCGATATATTGCCTGACGGCAGGCTTTGTGTGGTAGACGCCGAAATGGCCCTCGCAGAGGATGTCGGCCTCCAGGCCGAGGAGCGTCTCCATGGAGCGCCTCCAGGCGGAGAGGTCGGCGCCGAACTCCGGCAGGAAAGGCCCGTGGATGTCCTGGCCAAATAGCACTCTTTCGTCTCCCCGGTCCAGGTACAGCGAGAGAGAGCCGGGTGTGTGTCCCGGCGTGTGGAGGCATACGAGTCTCGTGCCGTCGCGGAAGCTCAAGGCCTCTTCAGCCTGGCCGATCTTCACGTCGACGGGCAGCGGCGCGAGATGCAGGTTGTACCAGGAGGCGCCCGTCTTTATGGGGTCGCCCTGCTCTATTGCCGCTGCGTCGAGGGTGTGCGTGACGATCTTCACGCCGAAGCGCTCCCTGAAGTAGGCTGCGCCGCCCACGTGGTCGATGTGGCAATGGGTGAGAATGAGGGTGGAGAGCCGCGTGGGATCGAGACCGAGAAGCTCTATGTTCCTCACGATCTGGCCCGTATTGACGCCGGCCCCGGCGTCGATGAGGACAAGCTCCCCCGCGTCCACGAGGTAGATCGAGCAGTCCCTGCCGTCGGTGAGGTCGGAGCTGCCGACGAGGTAGATGCCGGCGGTGACGGCGGAGGGGGAGGGGGGGAGGCGCATCAGAAATGCTATCATGTTTGAGCGCTGATCACAAGGGTGCGGCCGGGCGCTTTTCGCGCCATCCATCGAAAATCTCTCCGGCCGAGAGAGGGGTTACCTGCTTGACCGGCAAGCGCGCATAACGGGCTCGTATGAGGAATTAAGGATTGCCGCCGTTAAATAGGGCGCAAGACCAATGTCGTTGGCAGACCCTGGCCCAAGATGCTACAATGAAAGACGTGAGCCCAGACAGACACATGTTAGTGAGTGAGAATTACTTGCTTGATATGTACGGCATATTGCCGTATACTTTCAGAAGGAGGTGCATTATGCGTTCAAGCACTACATCGACCGCGCGCCTTGAAGCCCGTATCAGCAAGGAGCTGCACGCTACTCTCAAGCGCGCCGCTGCGCTACAGAACCGTACCGTAACCGACTTCGTCATCACTGCCGTTCAAGAGGCGGCCGAAAACGTCATAGAGCAAACGGAAGTCATCAAGCTGTCGCTTGCCGATCAGCGATGCTTTGCGGAAGCGCTGTTGTCGCCGCCAAAAGCGACGCCCGTTTTGGAACGAGCTTTTGCCCGTCATCGCGAGCTGGTGACCGCTGAATGAGTGACAAGCCGTTTCGGGTGGCTCCGCTCGACCATGCTCATGATCGCAACGGGTTCAATAGCGGCTCGGAACCGCTCGATTCTTACTTTAAAAAGCAAGTTACACAGGACATCCGGCGTAAGGTAACGGCATGCTTTGTCGCTCTCTCGGGCGATGGACGCATTGCGGGCTATTACACATTAGCTTCGGCAAGCATATTCTTTGGGGACTTACCGGCAGAGATCACCAAGAAACTGCCGCGGTATCCCTCCGTTCCCGCGGTGCGGATGGGACGTCTTGCCATAGACCAGGCGTTCAAGGGGCAGGGGCTCGGCGCCGCGTTACTGGCCGATGCGCTCATGCGTGTGGTTCGCTCCGAGATTGCAGCCTATGCGCTGGTGGTTGACGCCAAGGACGAAAAAGCTGCGGACTTTTACCGGCACCATGGCTTTTTTGAAACAGCGACCAAACCGTTGACCTTGTTTCTGCCTTTGGCTACGGCACCGGTTCCAAAACGTTGAAGCATGGGTCGAAATCAGATTGACGCTCCGAGGAGGAGGCCCTACTCTTATTCTGAGACCTTCGCGACCGTGAAGCTTTTTGGCATTGCGGGGGAAAGAACGGTATGTGGTGCATGCATCAAGATTTCCTCCGGGCGCGAAGCGACACGTGTCTCCATCGACCCCAGTAGTTTGACAGAATACCGGGTACGTTGTACATTATTACAGAAACGTTAAACTCGTGGAGGCACTCATGGCTACGGTCAAGACATTGGCGAAAGGCCAAATAGTTATTCCGGCGGATCTCCGCAAGAAATATCACATAGAGCCGGGCAAGGAATTGCAGATCATGGAGTATGGCGACGTCATGTACCTCATACCCCCGACCGACGATCCTATAGAGGCAGCAACAGGCATCCTTCCCGAGGGGTCTTCTCTATCCCGAGAGTTGCTTGAGGAACGAAAGAAGGATGCCCGGTGATGGCGGAGACGTATGTATTTGACAGTTATGCCCTCCTGAAGGTCTTCCAGAAGGAAGAAGGATACCGGAAGGTCGTCGGGCTTCTCCGGGATGTGTCGGCGTCCGGCGGGCGCGCCCTTATGAACGCCGTAAACTACGGAGAGATCATCTACATCATTAAGAGGGCTTTCGGCGACCAAAAAAAGATCGAATGTCTCGCGGCGATCGAGCGCATGGGCATCGAAATCCTTTCCGTCCCGAACGAGCTGGTTTTCAGGGCCTCCGAGTATAAGGCCGAGTTCAGCATTTCCTATGCGGATTGCTTTGCCCTTGCCTCCGCCCTGGAAAACAAGGCGGCTCTCGTGACCGGAGACCCGGAGTTCAAAAAGATCGAGCATCTCGCTAAGGTCATTTGGGTGTAAATGCCAAAAGGATCGTCCTCCCCGTACGCGGAGACTTGCTCCCAAAACCATGGAATTCAAGTTTTCACCTTGCATCAAAAATCGCCTCGGCCGCACCATGTGGCGAGATCCGGAAAGACCTCGTGCCGAAAGGGGGATTCGTCCGGCCAAAGAGGTTGCCGAAGCTCATGACCAACCCCTCCATTTATTGACGAAGGGTTCCGCGCGGGGCGAAGCTCCTCATGGCGCGCATATTTTTTCTCGGAGACCGGCCGGCGCCAACTGCCTGAAGTCCCCAAGGTTGAACGTGTAAATACGTTCTACCGCGCATCGTGCCGCGCAGCGCAGCAGCAGAGCGTCGTAAATTTTCGCGCCGATCCATCCGCCGCTTGCCATCGTGTTCAGTGCCTCCAGATAGTCCTCTTTGCCGAGGGGCACGACCTCAAAATGCGGCAGGATGTTCTCGCTGACGATGCGCGCCGCTTCAACCGGATGTATGCGCGGCTGGACCGGCAGGCGCGTGAGTGCGGCAAACACTTCCGCGATCGAGTGCAGTCCCATAAATCCCTTGTCCTGCCCCGCGGCGACGCGCAGCAGCGCAGGCCTGGCTTGCGCGTAGTGTGGATGGCTTTGCTCGGAGGCGGCAACGAGAACTGTCGTATCGAAGAAAATATCCACCTGGCTACGCTTTCAGAACGGACTCAATCCGCTCCTCGCGCACGTCCTCAAGGATGCGCTCCCAGTTTGCCCCCGGTTCCGCGCTGCCCTGATGGACCCACAGACCATCGACCTTGACCATGGAAGGCCGTTGTTCGACCCGCTTGAGAAGCACGCCCTCCGGCTGCTCAATAGCCTCCAGCTCCGTGTCCGGCTTGAAGCCCAGCCGCTCCCGGAGAGGCTTGGGGACGACAATCCGCCCTGCTTTATCGATCCTGAGTTCCATACCATTAACAATACCATATACCATCAACAATGGCAACATCGCATAGCAGCAGGGCAACCACATTTGGAAAGTGTCCGCCCGCCGGAGCGTATGGCCCCCTCCCCGCGCACGTTTAGCTCCACTCCCGACCAGCATAAGGCGTCCCTTCGCTTGCTGCCGGATGGAGAGAACTTGAGCGGGCCCGAGCATCCGGCAGCATCGCTTCGCGAGCGCTCCCGTCCGCCTACACTGGTTGCCACCCAGCAAGGCAATATGGATCTGGGTCCCCGGCCTATGTCGTTGCGCATACGTGCGCGGGGAGGGGGCCATACGCTCCGATCCAAATTGGGATTTCCAAATGCGTTTGCCCTGGCAGGGATTCTCTCCGAACCGCGTCCAAACCTCAAACCGCAGGCGTCATCCGTGTCAGACTGAGGCTTTTCGGACCCGTTCTGCAGGTGGTTTCTGATGAGATATAGGGTATCCCCGACCTCACCCCAAGGATGCGGAGGAGCCGTATCAGCGATACCGGTAAAGCACCTTGCCTCCGGTAATCGTCATGCCGAGTTGAAAGGAAAATCCGCTCATTGCTTCAACAGGCCCCAGATCGGCCACCTCCTCGAAGAGTGAAGGCATAAAGGCTACAGAGGCATCGCCTTCCCAGGCGTCGGCGATTCGCGCATTTGCCACATTACTGACCACGATATCATGCACCAAAGGCTTCGCGGGGTTTTCATAGTCCGGTAAATGGCGCATGAGATAGAATTTGAAAGGCGGTACGTCCGCCGGCGCGACCTGCTTTTTGAATTCAAGGGACCCCTCCACGATCCTCTCCTCGTGGGCTACACAGATACCCTTCATTTTCGCTCCAGGCTTCTTTCCCCCTACCTTCGGCGTGAGCTCATGGAGTTTCGTGATATGGATGCGGCCGAGCTTCTTAGGGAATCCCTGAATAAATCCCCGCATGAGGGTAAAGTCGTTGTCGACCCAGATATACGGCACGTAATAGCCGGGAACGCCCTCGAACTGGCACCCGACCATTATAACACATTCATGATAGATGGACCGCTCAGGGTTGATAAAGGCGAGGTCCGGGTTGGATTCGCTCACCGAAACCCACTCCACAAACCATACCACCCCTTCACCGGGATTGGGGCCGATTTCAAGGGGCGGCGGCAGCAGGGCTTTTACCCTTTTCTCGTCTGCCTTGAAAATAAGATGCAGCACATCTCCTCCATAATGCCACGGCGGGGCATCGAGGAGAGATGACCGACCCTCCGGAGACAGAGGCAACATATACCCCTTGAGCGAAAAGCCTTTCTCTGAATTCATAATTCCTCCTCTTCCCTCCCTATCGGAATCGGTCAGGAAAATCTGCTGTTTCCCGGCACCCCTGCACGTCACATGTCAGCAGGCGACTCACGATCACTTGTCAACGGAATGAACGGAACTCGTCCCCCTATTCGTTACCTTGAAAAGGGGTTTTCTAACGGACGCGGAGCACCTTCAATGGTGAGGTCATGCTTTTTCGATTTTCAATAATTTGATTATCTTGGTCTGTTGGCCCGGAAGCCCTATCTCGTTTTCCTCACCGCACGACAAACCCAAAAGGGCCTTAGCGATAGGAGTGTTGTCATTCACCATCTTTCTCTGAGGGTTTCCAGGACCGTCAACGATCCAGACGGTATATTTCACCTCCGGCTTGTCCATAAAACAATAAGTAACACGGTCGCCCACCTCGGCGAAGATATCGTCACTCGTTGCGAGGCTCAAGGCGCTCCTGACGTCTTCTTCAAGTCGGCCGTTCTTTTGTGGGAATATCTCTTCTTTCGCTCTCTCCCTTTCCTGCTCGTACTCTATTTCATACTCCGGCGCGGCTTCCGCGCATTTCGTAGCCCGGCACTTTTCGAGAAACTCGAGCAGCCTTTCGGTTTCCCTTCTCGGATTGTAGAACCAATCGGTGGACCAGATACGCCAAATTCTGCCCTTCCACCCCAGAGACTCAAGTATTTCTTGCCGTATTCTGTCGCGGTCTCTTACCGAAAAACCGCTGTGATATGCGGCGCCATCACACTCTATGGCGGCCATGAACTCGCCTGGATGGTCTGGATTGCGGACGACCATATCAATATAGAACCCGGCCACTCCGAACTCGGGTACCACCTCATATCCTTTTGTCCTCAGAAATGTGGCGACCGCGATCTCGAAATCACTGTCTGGTTCTTTTTCCGTTACGCCGGATGTCCCGATGATCCCTGTTCTCGCAAAATCTATGTAGTCCCTGAGTGCCTTTGTCCCTGCCGGAGTCTTCTCGTCGACGATGATGTCTTCCGGGACCATCGAGGTGAATAGATGGATTCTCCTCCTTGCCCTGGTGAACAGGACGTTCAGGCGGCGCCAGCCGTCCGGCCGACTTATGGGGCCGTAGTTCTGACGGACGCGGTCCGTACCGGGCGCTTTACCAAACGTCGTGGAAATAAAGATGATATCCCGTTCGTCACCCTGAACGTTTTCCAGGTTCTTCACAAAGAAGGGCCACCCCTCCTTCTCGTGGACAAGCAAAAACTGTTGGCCCTCCGAAAATATCCTGAATTTCCTGTCGAGAAGCTCTTCGATCAGGTCCCGCTGTGTCTGATTAAGTGTGACAACCCCGAGCGATTCCTCGGCGTGCTTGATCATGTGCTCGCAGACCGCATCGACAACCCTTTGTGCCTCGGGGATATTCTGCCGGTCTTTGTAGACCCCACTCCTGACGTAGTGGTATCGGACGCCAAGGTGCCCCGCTTTTCTGAATGGCGACGGGAAAACAACCAAGTTCCTGTAAAAGTGATGGTTAGAAAAGGCAATTAATGAGTCATGCTGGGAACGGTAGTGCCAGCGCAGGCTCCTGACGGGCTGGAAGAGGTGCTGGCAGATGTCGAGGATGCTTTCCATGTCTTGAAGCGCGGGGGCTTCCTCCTGTTCCTCCTCGTCGCCTGATTCCAGCATACGCTCAAAGAAGTTCGTCGGCGGCAACTGCTTGGGGTCCCCCACGACGACGATCTGCGCGCCTCTCCCGACGGCCCCTATTGCTTCCTCCGGCTTTAATTGTGAGGCCTCGTCCATCAGGATCAGGTCGAAACTTACCGAACCGGGCTCAAGGTACTGGGCAACCGAGAGAGGTCCCATCATGAAGCACGGTTTCAGTCCCTGCACTGCCCTTCCAGCGCGTTTAAGCAACTGCCGGATCGGGATGTGTCGACGCTGCTTGCTGATTTCCCTCTGGAGGAGTTGCCCCTGCGTGTAGTCCTTTGCGCGCGGACCCGAATTCCCTGGCGGTACTACCTTTTGAGTGTTGATGGTGTGGGCAAGGTATCTTCCCATAAGCGAAATAATCTCTCGATCCAGAGTTTGATATTCCTGGCGTGTTTTGGTGTGCGATGGACCATCGAACTTTGTCAATTCAGGGAATTCTCTGTAAATGATTTTTGCAATTGATTGGTAAGCAGCGAACTCCAGGGCGGTTCCAAGTAAGGATGGCTGTATCTTCTCCCACTCCATCAGTCTTACTATTTCGCCCAGTCCTTCCTGCGAGCAATCCGATCTCAGGGCCAGATATTTGGACCATGGAAGCAGGCCTTCCAGCCCATCGAAGGCTGTCTCCAGACGACGTGTAATCTCTTCTGGTAGGTCCTTACCTTGCTGGCTTCGCACCTGGTCTTGCCAGTCGTCCCACTTGAATGGCCCGAATTGATTCAGTTCCTCAAGCATTCTGGCAACGTTGTCGAATGATGACAGCACACGGGCCACCATGTCCCTGACGAGGCCCAGCTGCTCCCTCGCCTGGTCCTGAAGGATTTTCCGTGCGATCGTCTCCGATAGACCGGAGTGCGAAACGGCTCTCCCCCATTCCAGCGTGACCTGGAGGGCACTCTGGTCGGTGTCAAGGCCCTTTAGAGAATCCCCGAGCAGGTTTTTCGCTTCCGCGTCATCGGCCAATTCTGACAAAACCTTTCGGGCCTCCGCCTCTTGGAAGAGGGCTGTAAACGCATCACCGACAGACTTATCAGCCGCCACCTTTCCTGAAAAAAGACCAGTAACCGACTGGAGAATGGAGAGCACGTTCCTTGATTCCCCCACATATGTGGGCCAGTCGGTCACCAACCGCCACCCGACCGCTGTTTTTTTCAATATCTCGTCAAGTGCGAGTTTGGCTTCAACAAAGCTATACGCCGAAACCGGCGAACTCTCTTTTGGAAAACCTTTCAGGTATTCGGCCAAGTACTGTACTGCGAGGCACGATTTGTCGACCTGCATCAGGTATCCGAACCACGACTGGAATTCAATCGATGATAGGAATTCCAGCGACTGGCCGCCTGCCCTGAGTATCTCCTTGTTACTGCCCAGTTGGGCCAGTTCGGCCGATAGCAGATCGAGATCCCTACTCGCTTCCATCAGATCGAGAGCTCGCTGCGCCGAAATAGAAGGATCGATGTACCTCAAGAAGAACTGGATGACCTCGCTGACATCTTCTGAGAACTTGAGCAGAAAGGCGATGTATGCCGAGCATTTCTCTTTTTTCACGTCATCAAGACTTGCCACATGCATCCCGACAATGGCGTGCACATCTTCATACCCCCTGAGTATCGAGGAAGCGGCCGAGGATATGGTGTCGGCCTTGGCGGCAAGCTCGCCGAGCTTGTTTGCCTCAAACAGGGTCAAGTCCACTTTGTCAGAAAGGCACGGTCTTGTGAGAAGCGCCTTATGACTCTCCTGGTACCAGGTGTAAAGTGATCTGACCTTGAAGATGTCGGTCTCAAACCCACAGAAGAGGACTCCGAAGCACTCCTTAAACTGATTGTTTGAGAGAAATGCCTGGCGGTGCTCGGCCCACGAAAGAGCCGTGAAAAGGACTTCCGCACACTGCTCCGCCTTCCATTTTCTCTTGTCTCTTGCGATGCCGCGGAATACTTTTCTTGCCTCGCGCCAATCCCTGTTGAGGAAGTTGAAAAACTTGTCTCCTTGACGGAACGTGCGGACATGTGTCTTCAACTCCTCAACGGACGGAAGCACATCCAGATAGATGGAGTCTTCAAGCTGGGTGCGCCAGGACGCTTCACGCCTGATCGCTTCCTCCGCCCTCATGATAAAGTCGGACGTCGCTGACTCCCCGAAAGAAGGTCTTCTGTAGGGGAGCAGTTCGTGTGGAGCGCGGCTTGCAATTTCGGCAAGGGCGGCCATGTCGCGCACCGACTGCTCCGTACCGTCGAATTCTATCCCAAGCTCCTCTGCGGTCGATTTCAAGAGGCTCGAACGATTTTCGGAGGGTGTCCCATAACCCGTGTAGCTCTTCTTCGACCGCCTTAAGCTTCACAAGGCTATACCCGGAGAGCGGAAACCGGCACAGATCCCTTGCCTTCAAGATCTCTTCATCGGTTATACTCAAGCCCCTCTTGAGATCGGCCGGGCCCGATATCATCAGTCTGTTGATCGCATCCGGCGAGCCATCAAAGGAGAGGTTCCTATTCTCCGTCACGGCTCGTACTTTTTTCAGGGCGGTATTGAGATGGCCAAGCTTCTCCGTCACTGCAACAGTGGCTTCCTCCAGTTCCCCCCATGGCATTTCATCGATGTTGAGGCCGGCGACGGCGCTCAATTTCTCGCTAAGTCCACGCAGGAAGTCCTCCGTTACCTGTTCGTACTGGGTGCAGGCGAGGCCGAAAAGACCATCAAACCGCGCGACCGCTGCCTGCAGAGCATCGGAAATGATCTGTTGTGTAATCGGGTCATTTTGGAGGACAGAGGCGTGGCACTTTCTGCTTGCCGCGTCGAAGAGTGGACGGATTTCCTCTGCCATCAGGCCGTGGCCTGAGACAAGCACGGATGCTGCCTCTTCAAGGAGGTTTCTCGCCCTATGTATTTCTTCAAAGACTCGTTTCAGGGTCCTTTCTGCCCCGTAGCCGCCCATGTCATGGGGACCAAAGAACTTGGGGAGCAGACCAGACAGAAGATTAACAGGGGGCTCCGGGACGCGCCCCAAGGATTTTGCAACAGTCGCGAAAGCAGACATGACAAGTGAGTCTTCCTCTGCAAGCGATAGATACTCCGACGAGGAGACCGTCAGGGCGTGTGCTTCCTTAATTGCCCTGAGCAGAATCTCTGTCACGATCCGGTCGTCACCGGGCATTAGCGGCTGCGGGCTGAACCCCCACCACGGATGCCTTGGGCTGAACCCACCTATCTCCGGGAACAGGCTTCCGATCTTCTCCACCGCAGCACGCCGCCTTTGCAGATCATTGTGTGTCCACTCCTGCGCCCCGGTCAGAAAAAGCGTAGACAACGCGTCAGAGGCGGCGCCCAGCTCTTGCCGGCGGTGTTCAGTCTGCCCAGAGGACCTCGTTGATAGTCAATCCCAACGTGTTACCCACGCAGCTGCCCATCGAGCTCGGCGTATCGGGCAAGCTTTTTCTTGTGGGACGAGAGGGCCGAGAGCCTGGGCTCGAGCTGCACCGGCAGGAAAGACTTCGACAGACGGTCTTCAAGGCTTTCGATGAGTTTCTTTTTCTGTGTCTTGTTGCTGTGAAGTTCCAGGCAGAAGTCCCCGAGCCCGGCCTGATTCAGCCTCCGTTGCACTACATCAAGAGCCGCGAGCTTTTCAGAGACAAAGAGAACTTTCTTCCCTTCGGACAATGCACACGCGATCACGTTAGTAATCGTCTGCGACTTGCCGGTTCCGGGCGGTCCATTGATGACCATATTCTTGCCTGCCAGGACATCGATGATTGCACTGTGCTGCGAGGAATCAGCCGCGTAGATAAGCGGCAGGTCGGCCTGAGTGCTCTCGTCGATCTTATAGTCTTCCGCACCAATGCCTCGATCGCTGCCGTTCGCGCCGCCTTCAAAGATCATTTTTAGGAGTGGGTGCTCCAAGAGGCCCGGCCACCTGTTATAGTCCAGGTCAGCCCAGATAGCGAGCTTACCAAAGGACAACATGCCGAGCGTCAACTGCCGTCTTATCCTCCAGCGTTTCTTGACCGAGACGATAGTCTGAACCTTTACAAAATAGGACTCAGGTGCGTCTTCTTCCTCGAACTCGGGCAGAACCACCGAAAAATCCTGTCTGAATTTTTCCCGAAGAGTGTGGTTTTCGGTAACATCTTCACCGTTGTAAGACAACGCATACCGATACACGCGTGTGTCAGGGTCGACGTCCGCTCTTTCGAGGGTAACCGGGACCGAAATCAAGGGAGCCAATAAAGGCTTCTCAGATTCGTCGCTCTCGTAGAACTCGAGAAAGCCGAAAATGAGGAAGAGCATGTTGCTGCCCGTTTCGTCAATAGCCCTCTTGGCTTCCGTACTCATTCTCCTGAGGAGCCTTTCCAGGTCCACCGGATAAAGGATGGTTTGAAGACCGAGCTTGCGGCGTTGCTGTGTTCTTGGGGAAAGGGGAAATTCATACGACGTGTTGATACCGAGCGTCTCTGCGTGCTGCTTGGCTTCAGGGCGTTTTCCAATATAACTGCGTGGCTCTGGCTCCGAGACCCATTTGATGACAAAAGCCTTATTGTCGAGAAGTCGCTCGAAGACGACGTCGACCTCAGGTGCATCGACGAACTGAACAGAGCGGTTCTTGGGGTGCCGGAAATTGAGGAGCCGGTTCCGAGAAGTCAGATCGAGCAGTCTGTTCCTGAGGCGACGAACTGCCTCCTGCATTGATAGTTTGCCCGAGAACAATTCCCCGATGATCTGATTCGGGTCATTGGACTGATATTCGGATGGATCGGTTCCGTCGGGCATAACGGATCTCCACTCGGGCAACGAGAAGGTTGCCCACATTTCATTCCTGCTTTTTCTCTACCTATCCCGATCCTGTTTCCCCTGCTCCAGTATAGCCTTCCACAGCCCTTGGGGGGCAGAAGGGCAAGTAAATAACTCTTCCCTTGCCCTTTCACGAATGTTTCACGCTCCCCATTTCCGCAATCCTTACCGATTCTACCATTTGCTATCGACTCGGTCGAGGAAAATCTGTCTTTAGACGGAGACACTGTCCGAGGGGTCCAGGGTGACCGTTTGCCGCCCTTTCTCTGCCGGCTGCGGCAACTGCGCGGTCGAGGGTGAGGCTCGATGGTGCGACGGGAAAGAATAGATGGTTATCGGCCTTCGGGCTGCGCATGGGACGTGGGGGGAATCGATGTTTCACGTGAAACATCTGCGGGACCGGGGACAAAAGTGTACGGGGCAGGATGTATATAGCGGATCGCCAAAATTGCGTCAGGATCGATTTTCGAGGGGGTGGGCCATGTACCTGTATAGCCCGACCCTCTTTTCGCGCTCCTGCACGATTTTGCCTCCCGCTCCCGACAATCTGCCTTCGCAGGAGGGGTCAGATCGGTAGACGAGAGGTCGTAGAGATGGCCGGGGGTGTATGATGTATGAGGGCCGGTTGGCAGGGTGGAACGGAATTGACACTTGGAGCCATGGTCAGTATGTCCGTCGACGCTCTTGAGGTGCAACTGGTCATGCCTCCAAAAGTTCCTGAATTTCACTTATTAGTGTAGGTAAGTGACCCGAGATAGCGCCCCAGACAATTGTGTCGTCCACTGTGTCGTAGCCATGTATCAAGATGTTTCTGAAGCCGATGATGCGATGATGGCCGGAGACGGCTTGCAGAACGTCGAAGAGATCCTTCCGCACCTCATCGTTCATATACGATGGTCCTCGTTCTTTCAACGGATTCCTTGAAGACCGGATTCCTGAAAGGTTTGTCCACGATCAGATCAACCTCTCGTCCAAACACTTCCTCCAGGCGTTCCTTCAACTCAAAATACTTGTCAAAGAGATTTGTCCTGGTATCGGCATCGAAAACCACCAGCACATCGATATCGCTGGAAGCCCCGAAATCCTTTCTTAAAGCGGAGCCAAAAACGCCAAGGCGCCTTACGGGCAAGTCTCGACAAATGCGGTCGATTTGCGGCTTTAGTGTCGCGAGATTGATCATGCAATAGTATGGCCTGATCTCGGAAGTTCTTCAATTCCGTTCTTCATCCGTCGGGCATAAAGACGGCAATCCTTATCGATTCAACCATTTGCTATCGGCTTGGTCGAGGAAAATCCAGCTTTAGGGGCCGACACTGCCCGAGGGGTCCTGGGTGACCATCCGCTGGCCTTCCTCTCCCGGTGGGGCCGATGGCACGTTCGGGGAATGTCGCGAACCCGCACGCTGAAACACCCGCGGCGCGTTGGTCCACTGAGACTGCGTGGCTGCCACCCCGTCCCCCTTGTTCTCGGAATATCGGAACAAAGCCGGCAAAGGGCACGTAGCGTAGCCTGTTCAGCCTTTCCACACGCCACCTTTGTATCCACCATGAGCAGAGAAATGTCCCAAGATTAACAAGCATGCGCACCTTTTTGCCGTGAAAAACAGCATTCATGAGCATGTGGGAAATCACGGCCATTTCCTTGCGTGATGCAGCACTCTCAGTATCTGGACGGCGGCGCCTCGAACCCGGTAAACAACGAGGAACGGGGTGCCGGAAACAACCAGTTCGCGTGTGTCCAACAGTCTCCCTGGCCTTCCTATGCTTGGATGATCTATCAAATACTCGACTGCTTCTATTATTCTCGTGGCCATTCGCTGGGGCAGAAGGGGACGTTCTTAAGCAAGTAAATATCTGCTCCCTTGCCCTTTCACGAATAGCTCATGCTCCCCGTTTCCGCAATCCTTAGCGATTCTACCATTTGCTATCGGCTCGGTCGAGGGAAAAATGGCTTTCCTGGAAGAGATTGCCCGAGGGGTTCCGGGTGACTATCTGCCGCCCTTTCTCTGCCGGCTGCGGCGACCGCACGGTCGAGGGTGGGGCTCGATAGTGCGACGAGAAAGAATCGATCTTTATCGGCCTTCGGGCTACGCGTGGCACGTGTGGGGAATCGATGTTTCACGTGAAACATCTGCCGGACGGGGGAGAAAGTGTGCCGGGCAGAATGGAGATAATGGAGCGCCAAAATTGCGTCAGAATCGATTTTCGGCGGGGTGGGCAATGTACTTGTATAGCCCGACCCTCTTTCCGCGCTCCTGGAGGAGTTTGCTTCGCGTTCCCGACAATCGGCCTTCGCGGGAGGGGTCAGATGGGCAGACGAGAGGTCGTAGAGATGGCCGGGGGTGTATGAGGGGCGGTTGGCAGGGTGGAACGGAATTGACACTTGGAGCCATGGTCAGTATGTCTGCCGACGCTCTTGAGGTGCAACTGGTCATGCCTCCAAAAGTTCCTGAATTTCACTTATTAGTGTAGGTAAGTGACCCGAGATAGCGCCCCAGACAATTGTGTCGTCCACTGTGTCGTAGCCGTGTATCAAGATGTTTCTGAAGCCGATGATGCGATGATGGGTGGGGCAGAAGGGGACGTTCTTAAGCAAGTGATTCCTGAGAAGTAACTCTCAACAAAAAACTATTGTATTTAATTACATACAATGGTAGAATATTTCATGTATAAGAAAACATCACCCCAACAAAAACTACTCGGCGTAGAGACCCAGATATCCCCCCCTTTGCGAGATCGTCTTGAGTCTTCATGGGCTCACCTGTTTAGAGGCGAGGTATTTCCAATCCTGTTCAGGAACGAAGATCGCTATGCGACGCTGTACGGCACAACAGGCCGTCCCAATTTCAGCGTTGCCCGTCTTTTGGGTCTGTGTCTCCTGCAGGAGTGGAACGACTTGAGCGATCAGGAGGCCCTGGACGAATTCAGCTTCGATATCCGCTGGCGATACGCGTTGGATGTCAGCGACGAAGAAGACTATCTGTCCCGCCGTTCTCTCGTTGAGTTCCGCAGGCGATTGGCGGCCAAAGACCCCGAGATGAAGCTGGTCCGCAGTATATTCGACAATATCAGAGACTCGGCAATAGGAAAGCTTGGCCTCTCGTCCTCCAGCCAGCGGCTTGATTCTACCCACATTATCTCGAATATACGCGTCCACGGTAGAGTGGCCCTGTTCTCAAACACCCTTGCCCACTTTCTCAAGAGCCTCAATAAGGATCGATTCTTACAGGTCCCGAAGGCAATTCAGGAATGGCATGCAGAGCCTGAAGGATGGTTCGGACTGGGTCCTGCCGAGCAGAAGGTCAAACTGGAAGAACTGGCTCAGTATCTCTATGAGCTTATTACTCTCTTCGAGAAGGAACTCTCGGAGAGCGAGCCTTACCAATTGCTGAAGCGCCTTTTTTCGGAGCAGTGCGAACTTGCAAACGACACCTCCTCAGTCAAGGTCCAGGTCAAAAAGAAAACCGAAGGCGCCTCTCTTCAATCCCCTTACGACCCGGATGCGTCGTACGGCCATAAAGGGGCGGGATACAGCCTCCACGTTACGGAGACGTGCAACAATGCCAAAAAGACAGAAATCATCACCGACTATGAGGTACACGGGGCGGCCCGTTCCGACATTGGCAAAGCCCTTCCGGTCATCGAGCGTTTAGACGCTGCCGGGTTGAAGCCTGAAGCGCTTTTTGCCGACGGCGGTTATCCATCTGTCCCTTCAGCGGCAAAGATCATAGAGCAGGGCATCGAATTCGTCACGCCCGTCAACCGCAGCAGGCTGTCCGACGATGTCGTGGGCAGAGACCGTTTCGTCTTCGACGCAAGTGGGTTTGCGACTCAATGTCCAATGGGCCACAAGCCCACAGACCATCGCGAATTGAGCGCTCACAACACGACGGGCCGTTCCCTCCATGCGATCTTCGACGGGAACCTCTGTCGATCGTGCACGATGCTCGACCAATGTCCGGTGCGGGCTCCCAACCATCGCGATCAAGGCTGCAAGGTCCGTGACACGGTCGGCGACTTTCGTCTGGAGATCACTGCCGAGCTTCGCCTGCGCGATCAGATGTATTCCCGTCAGCAGACGCCTGAATGGAAGGACCGGTATAGGATCCGCGCAGGGATAGAGGCAACGAACTCCGAATTGAAGCGATCTCACGGAATCGGCAGGCTCCGCGTGCGCCGGCTGGCAAAAGTATGCTTTGCCGTAGCATGCAAGCTGATAGCCTGCAACATAAAGAGGTGGGCCAAGGCCCATTGGACCTTGACAAGGACCATGGAAGGCTGCATATCGTCTGTTTGTATTCGCCTGAAGGTATTCTTGGCCGAAATAACCAGTCTGCCCTTGTCTAAGAAGTTCATCTTCACGATGGGGGTAACACAACGATGGTGGCGATTGATCCCTTCAGAAAGGGCACTTTCTTCTCAGGAATCAGCAAGTAAATAACTTTCCCCTTGCCGTTTCACGAATGCTTCACGCTCCCCATTTCCGCAATCCTAACCGATTCTACCATTTGCTATCGGCTCGGTCGAGGAAAATCTGGCTTTCGTGGAAGACATTGACCGAGGGGTCCCAGGTGACCGTCTGCCGCCCCTTGTCTCCCGGTCGCGCGAGCGGCACGGTCGAGGGTGAGGCTGGATGGTGCGACGAGAAAGAGTCAATCGCTATCGGCCTTCGGGCTACGCATGGCACGTGGGGAATCGATGTTTCACGTGAAACATCTGCAAAGAAGGCATTGCGAAGTGTCTCACTGAGTGGTATGCTTTGAAGAGATGAGGGTGGTCAAAAACAAGTGGTTCAACCACTGGGCGCGCAGGGAAAGTATATCGGATGCTGTTTTGTTCGCTGCGGCGGAGGAAGTCGCCGCAGGTCAGGCTGAAGCCAACCTGGGAGGCTTTTTGTTCAAAAAGCGGTTGCCGCGGGCAGGTGGAGGAAAACGAGGGGGATACCGCGTTCTTGTGGGCTACAAAAGGCTAAGCGAGGAGAGGATTATCTTTCTTTACGCTTTCGCCAAGAGCGACAAGGCCAACATATCCGCCAGGGAAGAAGCCGCCTTAAGCTTTGTCGCCGAGTTTTTTGTTTCAACGACGGAGAAACAACTTCAAGAGCTTCTCGCTGTAGGCTCGATATGGGAGGTACAGTGTTATGAGTGAGATTTTGGATATTGCTCATGAAATGGCGCAAGACCTGGTTAAGGCCGGAGCCATGGACGAAATCACCATGCGCAAAATTGAAGCGCTTTGTTTACCCCCGGAGCGCCCCTTTCGGCCCGAGGATATCCGACGCATCCGGACGGCTAACCACGTGAGCCAGGCCGTGTTTGCGGCGATCCTTGGTATTGGGAAGACGACGGTGCAGCAGTGGGAACAGGGACAAAAGAAACCGAGCGGGCCCGCGCAACGCCTTCTTGATCTTATCGACCGTAAGGGATTGGCCGCGCTCGGCTAAACCCGTGTCGGCTCACGGTCTATCGCCGTTTCCGTCGGAACATCCTCATATCTGAAAAGGGTGCCGTTGGGGGTACGATCAAGAGATCGACCGGCATGCCCAAAGGCTTAAGGGGACGTTCTTAAGCAAGTAAATAACTGTCCCCTTGCCCTCTCACGCATGTTTCATGCTCCCCGTTTCCGCAATCCTTACCGATTCTACGATTTGCCATCGGCTCGGTCGAGAAAAATCTGTCTTCAGACGGAGACATTGTCCGAGGGATTCCGGGTGACCATCCGCTGGCCCTTCTCTCCCGGTGGGGCCGATGGCACGTTCGGGGGTGGGGCTCGATGGTGCGACGAGAAAGAATAGATCGCTATCGGCCTTCCGGCTGCGCATGGCACGTGGGGGGGATCGATGTTTCACGTAAAACATCTGCGGGAACGCGGACAAAAGTGTACGGGGCAAGGCGGAGATGACGGATCGCCAAAATTGCGTCAGGATCGATTTTCGAGGGGGTGGGCCATGTATTTGTATAGCCCGACCCTCTTTTCGCGCTCCTGGAGGATTTTGCCTCCCGTTCGCGACAATCGGCCCTCTCAGAAAGGGCCGGATCTGCAGAGGAAGTGAACCTATCATTGACGCATCGGGCAGGCGGAGTCCGGCGGCGGCAAGGTGGTCCGTAAGGAAGGCAGCGGAGGCCTTGAATTGTCAGTTTGTCTGCCTTGACGGCGAGGAAGTCATTCCCGCGACACCAGACGAATAGTAACGCTTGACATTATTAACGCTAAGAGATACTATTCATCATAATGATAAAAACCTTTCGCTGTAAGCATACCGAAAAGGTTTTTCTGAGCGAAACAGTATCAAGGTTTTCTCAGGATATTTGCCGAAGGGCCCTAAGGAAACTACTTGTCCTGGACGCTTCTGAAAAACTCGACGATTTGCGGGTACCGCCCGGAAGCCAGTTGGAAAGACTCGTCGGTGACCGGGAGGGTGGCTACAGCATCCGTATTAACGACCAATGGCGGATATGCTTTCTTTGGGAAGGAGGAGACGCCTTTGAAGTTGAAATAGCTGATTACCATTAAGGAGGAGCCCGTGACCGTTAAGAGAATGGAGCCAATACACCCCGGAGAGATATTGTCTGAGGAATTCCTCAAGCCTCTCAACGTAAGCCAGTACAGACTGGCTAAGGATATCAGCGTGCCGCCTCGTCGCATAAATGAGATCGTGCACGGCAAACGCTCAGTAACCGCGGATACAGCTCTTCGTCTTTCCCGGTACTTTGGACTATCAGAGCGCTTTTGGCTCAATCTTCAGGCGAGATATGATCTTGAGACAGAAAAGGAGAAGTTGAAAGGGCGCATCGAAGAAGAAGTGAAAGTATTCGAAAGAAAAACAGCATAACACGATAATCACCACTATCTGAGAGTACCCGAGGGACATCCATGTTTCACGTGAAACATCTGCGGGAGCGCGGACAAAAGTGTACGGGGCAAGGCGGAGATGACGGATCGCCAAAATTGCGTCAGGATCGATTTTCGAGGGGGTGGGGCATGTACTTGTATAGCCCGGGCCTCTTTTCGGGCTCCTGGAGGCTTTTGCCTCACGTTCCCGACAATCGGCGTTCGCGGGAGGGGTCAGATCTTCGGCAATGCGCGAAACGGTGTCATGACTACATCGGACGTTGGGTCTATGGTTGTCGTGATGGATATCTTCTCGGTATATCTCACCGCCGCCCGGCTTTGAGTTTTAGAAAAGGCCCTCTTTTCTCCCCTTTCCTTTTTAATGGAAAAAAATCTCTTGAGTAGGGCAACCCTTCCGCCCCCGTGCCCCTTCCGTGCGCGCGGGAGGCGGAAGGGACCGCGCGGTGCCCGAAGCGAACGCGGGCCAGGCCGTTTTCACCCCAACCGTCTCCGCAGAATCTCGTAGAAGTTCTCCCGCTTCCCGACCATGAGGACATAGACGGTCCCCAATTCTTCCTTAACCGCGAAGGCTATGCGGTACTCGACCCTGTTCCTCGTGAAATGATACGTCGATATGCCCGCGAGGCTTCCGTGAAGCGCTTCGCCTGCGCTGTGGGGACCTGCAAGGATTTTGTCGATGTGGTCGAAGACTTCCCTGACGACCGGCTTATCGAGTTTCTTGAGATCGGCTTTTATCTTCGGATGGTACTCGTCCCTATAGGACATCGGGGAGAATCTCTTCCCGGGTCAGCGTCTTTACCTTACCAGCCTCTATCTCCTTGAGACGCTTTTTTATCTCCCTGCCTTCACCGGAAAGAAGCAGCAACAATGCTTCCTTGTCCGCCTTGTTGAGCTTCTTTATCCCGTGGGCGATGTCTTCCACCTTCAGTTCCACCATGACGCCTACGCTCATATCCTTACCTCCGTCTTAAGCTGTCGCCCCCTGGTTCTTCTTCACCAAGGCATCGAGGTAGGGGCAGAAGAGGACATCTTAGGCAAGTAAATAACTTTCCCCTTGCCCTTTCATGAATGTTTCACGCTCCCCATTTCCGCAATGCTTACCGATTCTACCATTTGCTATCGGTTCGGTCGAGAAAAATCTGTCTTCAGAGGGAGACATTGTCCGAGGGGTGCCGGGTGACCGTGTGCCGCTCCTTCTCTCCGGGTGGGGCCGATGGCACGTTCGGGGAATGTCGCGAACCCGCACGCTGAGGCACCCGCGGCGCGTTGGTCCACTGAGACTGCGTGGCTGCCACCCCGTCCCCCTTGTTCTCGGAATATCGGAACAAAGCCGGCAAAGGGCACGTAGCGTAGCCTGTTCAGCCTTTCCACACGCCACCTTTGTATCCACCATGAGCAGAGAAATGTCCCAAGATTAACAAGCATGTGCACCTTTTTGCCGTGAAAAACAGCATTCATGAGCATGTGGGAAATCACGGCCATTTCCTTGCGTGATGCAGCACTCTCAGTATCTGGACGGCGGCGCCTCGAACCCGGTAAACAACGAGGAACGGGGTGCCGGAAACAACCAGTTCGCGTGTGTCCAACAGTCTCCCTGGCCTTCCTATGCTTGGATGATCTATCAAATACTCGACTGCTTCTATTATTCTCGTGGCCATTCGCTGGGCTGCTTCGGTGTTATCGAGGGCTATGTATTCACCTGCTTCCCGGAGATCACCCATGGCTTTGTGGGTCCATTCCAGGCGCATACGCTATTTCCTGCCCCATCTTGCTAACTCGGCAATCGCCTCTTCGTGAGAAACAACCCTCCCCTTTTCGGCGTCCTCTATGCCTTCCTTGATAGCCTCCACCTGCCACTCCTGGACTGCCACGAACTCTTCGATTGCAAGGGTGGCCAGATATGACCTCGATCGATCTGTCGCTTTTGACAGATTCTCTAATCGTGTGGCCAACTCTTCCGATACTCTCACTGTTATCAAAGAAGCTTTCTTCATAAATACCTCGTGCACAGTGTATTCATATATGATTACATTATGCGGTCCCAGGGCACATAAGTCAACATGTTATTTTGCCTCTCTGCTCCCACCACATGTGTTAATAATAGCCACCAGCAATGTTGGGAGGGCAGAAGTGGACATTCTTAAGCAAGTAAATAACCTCCCCCTTGCCCTTTCACGAATGTTTCATGCTCCCCGTTACAGCATTCATTACGGATTCTGCCATTTGCTCTCTGGGTTCGGTCAAGAAAAATGTGGCCTTCCAGGAAGACATTGCCCGAGGGGTCCCGGGTGACCGTCGGCCGCCCTTTCTCTGCCGGCTGCGGCGACCGCACGGTCGAGGGTGGGGCTCGATAGTGCGACGAGAAAGAATCGATCGTTATCGGCCTTCGGGCTGCGCATGGCACGTGGTGGGGGATCGATGTTTCACGTGAAACATCTGCGGGACCGGGGAGAAAAGTGTGCGGGGCAGAATGGAGATAATGGAGCGCCAAAATTGCGTCAGAATCGATTTTCGACGGGGTGGGCAATGTACTTTGTATAGCCCGACCCTCTTTTCGCGCTCCTGGAGGATTTTGCTTCGCGTTCCCGACAATCGGCCCTCTCAGAAAGGGTCAGGTCTGTAGACGAGATGGTAGAGATAGCCGGGTGCGTATGAGGGGTGGCTGGCTTCAAAGGCTCAATCTTGAATGGCGTGTTCCCCTCCCCGGCAAGCGCCCAATCGGCCATCAATTCGTCTCGATGGATCTCGATCCATGCCTGTAACAGTCGTAGCCGGCGAAGAGGAATCTCTCCTTCCAGATGACGGTCACTGCTGAAGTGCCCAGGGCAGGACGGTAAAACCTTCCTTTGTCGCGGCAATCCTCAGATTCTGATCGAGACAAGCCATTGATGCCCCGTTGGGCTCTTCTTGCATCCACGCCAGCGCCGCCGCAAGCTGTAAGGAATCTGCAGCGCGCAAAGGATGAACCATAATAAGACGTTCGGCTCTTTGCCGCAACGTTTCGGTCGGAAGGACCTCATGCCAGTGGCAAGCCAATTCCGCGAGCAACAATCGCACTTGTTGCATCGTTGCCGGCCCTATCGTTCCTTCCCGGAGTCGCCGTGAAAGCGCAGAAAGACACTCGGCACGGGTTCCCCACCAGACGACCATATCGGGATCATTGATAACCGCATCTCTGACGGTGGAGGTCATCGTTTCATTGATGCACAGGGGGAGGATCGCCGATGAGTCCCAGAAGATCATCTGCTTTCAGCACGTTCTTCAAGAAGAGCTTTTTTTACAAGATCCTGTGGATCGTCCGGACGGGGCCGGGACCAGAAATCCTTCGGTAACCCTTTATGACCTGCCCTGATTATCCCAAGGCGTTCAAGCTCTTCTATTGATTTCTCCTCGGGTTTGACCGGTACGATGCGGGCAATGGCCTTTCCGGTCGACGTCACGAGCAATTCCTCCCCCTCCTTTACCTGGGATAGGTATTGGCTCAAGTGGCTCTTGAGGTCCGCTACGGCGACTTTTTTTATGGTGATCCCCTATTGTGACTAGTGTAGTCAAATTACTATGATCTGTCAAGTTAAAATACTGGAAGTTATCTAATTCGCGGCAGATCGCTTCTCCATTCTCTCGAAATATCGGAACAAGGCCGGCAAAGGGCGGGCGGCGTGGGTCATGAGGCTGGATAGTACGACGACGAACAACGAATAGAGCATTGGCCCCGGGGCGTCGCATGGCACGTGGGGAATCGATGTTTCACGTGAAACCTCTGTAAGGGCGGCGGCGGGGACGTCCTTCGGTAACTCTCGTCGGCTGTTGTTTCGCTCTGCACAGTATATTTAGCCTATTTGGCACGATCGATCAAGCCCGCCTCTTTCAAAATCGAAAGCAGTGTTCCCCTTGGGAGGTCCTTCTTGTGATAAGGAACTACGACCCTTTTCTTGGTCTCTCGGTTTAAGTAAACTCTGTGGCTTCCGCTTTGATGGTCAAGGAGGAATCTGTTTCGCATTAACCCTACAACGATAGTTACTAATCTTTGTCCTTGCACTACGATGATTATTCTGCTATTCTCTCGAAAACGATGGAGAGGAGGCAGCCTATGCTACCCGAGTGCAGATGCGAGACCGATCCATATCCGATTCCCAAGTTCGACCTCGACAGAAAGGACATCAAGGATCTCATTGAGGAGTTGAAGGGGTTCCATGAGCAGTTTCGCGACTGCTTTTCGCGTCAGGAGCCAAGGGATAACTTCTTTCAGTACATGGTGGGGCAGTTGAGTCAGGTTGAGCGGAAATCTATCGAGCCGATCGCGTTGAGCGTCAAGGATGCTAAAGTCCGGGCGATGCAGTTCTTCGTCAGCGATGTTGTCTGGGAGGACGATCATGTCATCTCCATTTATCGTAGTATGGTAGGCGAAGACATGGGAGACCCGGACGGGGCCCTTATCTTCGACGAATCTGGTTTCGTGAAGAAGGGAAACGATTCGGCCGGTGTCGCACGACAGTACTGTGGCAGCATCGGCAAAGTAGAGAACTGCCAGGTCGGCGTTTTTGCAGCATACGCATCGAGGCACGGGTATGGTCTGCTCGGCAGCAAGCTCTTTGTCCCTGAAAAATGGTTTGCCGATGAATATGCCGAAAGACGGACAAAGTGCAGGTTCGCTGAGGATCTTGAGTTCAAAACGAAACCGCAGCTTGCGGTCGATCTCCTGAAGGAGATCGTCAAGGACGGACAAATTCCGTTCCGCTTCATCGTCGCCGACAGCACCTATGGAAACAGCCCCGACTTCATTGATGCCGTGGATGGACTTTTGGGCGTTACGTACTTTGTGGCCATGCCTGACGACACGCTCTGCTGGTTGCGACGGCCGCTTGTGGTGAAAAAGGAGTACCGCTTCAAGGGAGAAATCCGCTCAAAGCTTCGTCTCAAAGACGAGAAGGACCCTGTGTCGTTCGAAACGTTTGCCAAAAGCCTCAACAACTTCTTCTGGTACCGGCGAAAGGTTTCGGAAGGAACCAAAGGGCCTATCGAATACGAGTTCACCAAGAGGCGGGTAGTTCTATCCCGGGGTGGTCTTCCGGGCAGGGAAGTGTGGCTCATTATCAGAAGGACCCTCGATGATTCCCCGACGTATTCCTATTTCATCAGCAATGCGGGCTTGAGCGCCCGCCTCAAACTATTCGTATGGCTGAGCGGCATTCGCTGGGCCATCGAGCAGTGCTTTGAGGAAACGAAGACGGAGCTTGGAATGGACCAGTACGAGGTGCGCAAATTCCCCGGCTGGGTCCATCATATGATGACCTGCATGCTGGCCCATTTCTTCCTCTGGCACCTCAAGCTCAGGTTGGGGAAAAAAAGCGCCAGCCATTACTCTGTCGCAGCTTAGGATTTTGTTGAAGGTGGTTCTGCCCATGCGGCGTTATGACGCTACAGCCTGTATCGCCCTGATAGCCTGGATACAGAAGAGGAACCATATGGCTTACCTATCACATAGGAAACGGAAACTGGCTCATGCATAACAAATATCGTTGTAGGGCTAGAATCTTAATTACTTCATCGGCTGTGAGCGTCGGTGCTTTAGGCATGTCGTACGGTCAGGAGACTCTCCAGGGTATCTGAATCATCCTTCAGTTCCTCGCCATGTTTCTCCATGCTCGTCAAGTATGCCTCAATGGCATCCAAGGCCATCTGTTTTGCCTCTTCGATAGTATCCCCGAAAGTTACTAACCCAGGAAGCGACGGTGCCAATACAGTATAGCCGCCTTCAGGCTCCGGCCTCAAAACTACCGTATACGACAATACTCTTGGCTCCATAAACCTCCCCCTTGAGGTTGCATCTCTCTATATTATACTCCCTGTTGCCGCTGTCTCGTATGGGGGGGGTCGTAGGGACATCGCTCTCGGCCTTCTCTCAACCACGTCCCTCTGACCCGCGTACGTGCGCATTGCGATTTATACTATTGCATGAATGGAAAAGGATTCCAAGAGAATAGTTTATGAAGACATTTTCTCTCGAAATATCGGAACAAGGCCGACAAAGGGCGGGAGGCGTACGGCATGAGGAAGGGTGGTGCGACGAGCCGCGATGAATAATCCGGTCTTGGGGCCTCGCATGGCCGGTCGGGGAATCGATGTTTCACGTGAAACATCTGCGGGACCCGGGACCAGGGTGTACGCGGCAAGACTGAGGTAGGGGACAGATGTTCAACATGAACTGAATTCCTGACGCACCGGGCAGGCGTTGGTGGGCATGGGTGAAGGGGTAGGGGTATACTCCGATACATAGACCGCAAAATTGCGTCAGGATCAATTTTCGAGGGGGTGGGCCATGTACTTGTATAGCCCGACCCTCTTTTCGCGCTCCTGGACGATTTTGCCTCACCTTCCCGACAATCGGCCTTTGCAGGAAGTGTCGGATCGGCAGACGAGAGGTAGCAGGGGTGGTCGGCAGGCTTGAGAGGCGGCTTGCTCGATCATTGGGTCGTCCGAGATTGCGTAGGGCAATATAGGGGACATCGGTTCAAAGGGAGCGCTTTGGGGACATCCTGATGTTCATTGCTATTGCTTCCCTATCGCGGCCTCTGCGCGGCTCTTTCGATAGCTCCGGCGACGGCTGGCGTGTTCACTCCGACATGACTGGCGATTACAGCCGCACTAGGGCCCAGGTTACGGGCACGTCTTAGTGCGATTGTCCGGCGAAGAGCGGTTACGTTGCGCCGCTTTACGCAGGATGCCAGTCCGGCAACGTTCGCCTGTCCCCGGCGACAGACTTCCCGGGGAGTCATGGGGTGAAACTGTTATCCTTCACCTAAGACGATGTTCCCCGCGCCCGCATCACTATTACCATTTCTGCCGGAGCTGTGCAGACAATAAGACACATGTGAGGAGGAAGGAGCCCACGGGCAAAATATGCGAGCCCAAAGAAAGAGGAACGCCTTATTCCTCACGCGCCTTAGCCGATAATATCTATGAGGAGGACCGACGCGGGCAGCGAGCGGGAGATCAGGGGCATCTTCCTTGCGTGCGCGCGAAAGAATAAGAATGCAACGAACCGTTTCGGTTAATCTGGGCAACCTGGTCTTGTCGTTGTCTGACGCTATGGACTTGGCGAGCCCTCAACTGGCGCAACACCAGCAAAGGACCGCCTTCATAGTAGCGGAGCTCGGACGCGCTGCCGGTCTTCCGGACGGGCGCCTCGAAAACGCCTTCATAGCGGCCCTCCTCCACGATGTCGGCGCCCTCTCGCTGGAGGAAAAGATCGCCCTCCACAATTGGGAGAGCGACAAGACCGACGAGCACTGCATCCGGGGCCAGATGCTGCTCCAGACGGTGCCGTGGCTTGAGGACGCGGCTATGCTCGTGCGCTTTCACCACACGGAGCGGCAAAGATTCGAAGGGCCCATCGGATCGCCTCTCGTCTTCGATTCCCAACTCCTCTTTCTGGCCGATTATCTGGAACGGCTTATCGACCGGGACCGATACATCCTCCATCAGCATGAGGACATACTCGCTCGGATCCGGCGCCTTGCGGGTAGTTCAGTTGACCCCGACATGCTGGATCTCATAGATGCATTGTGTGTACGGGAAGAATTTTGGCTTGATCTCTGCTCGCCCAGGCTCTACTCCATACTGCTGAATGAGGGACCCTTCAGGGGGACGGAGATCGGTCTTTCCAGGATATCGCTCATAGCCGAGCTCTTCAGAAACATCATCGATTTCCGGTCCCGTTTCACCGCTACCCATTCTTCGGGCGTGGCCACTGCCGGGTCGCTCCTCTCCAGGATATTCGGTCTGACCGATCTGGAGACGACGCTGATGGAGGTGGCGGGCAATTTTCATGATATCGGAAAACTGGTGATACCGAACAGTATATTGGAGAAACCAGGGCCTCTCGCCAAGGAAGAGATGGCCTTGATGAAGTCCCATACCTACTACACCTATTCCATAATCAACAGCATCGGGGGCATCAAGAACATCGCCGAATGGGCGGCCTACCACCACGAAAGGCTGGACGGATCGGGTTACCCGTTTCATTGCAAGGCAGACGAGCTGAGTACCGGGGCCAGAATCATCATGGCGGCCGACATGTTCACCGCGCTCGCCGAGGACCGGCCGTACAGAAAGGGCATGTCGAGGGGGGAGATCACGGGCATTCTCACACAGTTTGCCCGCAAAGAGACTCTTGGACCCGAAAATAGTCGGCCTTCTCCTCGAGAACTACGATGTAATCCTGAAAGCCGTTCTGGAAAAGCAGGCCACGGCGCGGGAGTTCTACGAAAAACAGTTCGCCTTTGTCGAGGCCGCATAGGCGGTAAACGCTTTATCCCGGCCTGAAGCGCAAGGGTAAGACTTCTGAGCCGCTGCCTTTCCCGAAGCCCCGCCACAGGCTCGGCGGTCGTGAAGTCGTGGGGACATTCGGTACTGTCGGCCCCCAGGAAATGAGATCAATGAGGAAATTCAAATCAGTGCCTCCGGCGCCTTCAGCCTGGTAGCGGCAGGCTTACGTAACCGGCATACTCCTTATCCATTCTCAAGATGTGATTGAGCCACCAGTTTTTCAGAAATTGGAGGATCTCCTGAGAAAGGCTGCCGGAAGGCAGGAAGAAGGAGTGCTTCAATTCATCGAGCTTGCGCACATATGCTTCGTGCGCCCCCTGATGGTGACGGAGATGCGGGTAGCCCACCGCGGTCAGGACCTCCTCTTCGGTCCGAAAGTGGAGTTTTGCGTATGCGTCCATTTCCCTCATGGTTTCGTCTATCTGCTTTTCCGACGCACCGGCCGTGGCGATCTCGTAGAGGGTGTTGATGACCTCGATCAAGTGCCGATGATGGGCGTCCAACTCCGGATGACCGACTTCGTATTCATCTTTCCAGACTATGAACTGAATGCCACCCATTCCATAACCTCTCCCCGAATATTTATACAAAAGAAAGGGTCTTGTCAACAGCCGGCAGCGGTATCGAAGGGCAAGCAAATAACCTTCCCCCGGCCCTCTCACGAACAGTTCATGCTCCCAATTCCCGCAACCATTGCCAATTCCAACATTTGCCATCGGCTCGGTCCCTTCTTGCCGGAACATCGGAACAACGCCGACAAAGGGCAGGCGGGTGTGGCATGAAGCCGGATAGTGCGACGAAAGGCAATCAATAACGGCCTGTTGCCCAAACCGCTATCTCCTCACAAGCCGGAAGGAAATCACGGTAGAAATGTTCACCACTGTATACAATTATCTGGCCTTTTGTCGGGGAGTATGGTAAGCTATATGAGCGCTCAGGATAAGGAGATACGGCCCATGATGGGTTACCATCCACCCCCGAATGACCCCCTTTTTTCCTTCAATGTTCAGTTAGAAACGAGGATCCGGAAGGACCATCCGCTACGGAAGATCAAGGAAGCGGTCGACTTCGATTTCATCTACAAGGAAGTGGAGAAGACCTATGGAAAGAAGGGCAACGTCTCTGTCCCTCCCCCGGTCATTCTCAAGCTCATGCTTCTCCTCATACTCTACAATGTCCGGTCGGAAAGAGAACTCATGGATACCCTCCCCGAGCGATTGGACTGGCTCTGGTTTCTTGGCTTCACTATCGAATCGTCCATACCTGACCACAGCGTGCTTTCAAAGGCGAGAAAAAGATGGGGCGAGGAAGTCTTCAAGCAGTTCTTCGAGCGGATCGTGGTGCAGTGTGTTCAGGCAGGATTAATCGACGGCGCGAAGATCTTTATGGATAGCAGCCTCATCGAAGCCGACGCCTCAAACAACTCCGTCGTGGATACCCATGCTCTCAAACGCTACCTCAACGAACGATATCTGGGAGCTGGAAAAAAGGCTAGACGCCGATTCTCGGAATACACCAGTGAACAACCGTTACGTCTCCACCACGGATTCCGATGCATCCATTGTCCGCCATACAGGGGGTAAGGCAAAGCTCCGGTACAAAACCCACCGGGCGGTCGATGGACTCCATGAAGTGATCACGGCGGTGAAAGCGACTCCCGGCGCCATCGACGACAGCCATGAAATGGGCTCTCTCATTGATCAACACGAAACGAATACTGATTCGAAGGTAAAGACCGCGGTGGCCGACAGCAAGTACGGCACAAAAGAAAACCTTTTGCTTTGCTCCGACAAGGGCATACAGCCCCACATGCCCACCATCAAGGCTATCACGACCGGCACGAGTTCACGAAACGGGATATTCCCGGAAGAGCGGTTTGTTTATCATAAGGAGAATGACGCCTTTACATGCCCTGCAGGAAAGATGCTGAGGAGAAGGTCAATCCACGAAGACAAACAGAACGTCGAATACGCGGCGTCAAAGAAGGACTGCGCCGGCTGCGCCGTACGATCTCAGTGCACCAGAGCGCAAGGACCGCGAACGGTACAACGTCATGTTCGTCATGAAGAACTTGATCATATGTTCGCCCTCACGAAGACCTATGCGGCAAGAAAAGACTTGAAGACCCGCCAGCAGCTTATGGAACGCTCCTATGCGCGAAGCAATCGCTTCGGTTTTGATCGAGCCCGTTGGCGGGGACTATGGAGAGTGGCTATCCAGGAGTACCTTGTGTCGGCCATTCAGAACATCGAGACGCTGATCCGGTATGGAAAGAAACCGACGAAGGGGGTAATCACCGCCCCTTTCACGACTTTAGGAAGGATAGTGCGGGCCTGCATCAACGTCTATCTTTCCTTTCGGTGGAAACGAGCGCCGGTTGGCGGTCTTACGGAGCTGGGCTTTCTGTGGGGGTGAGGTATCTAATGATTCCCGATTACAAAGCCGCTTCGGGCAACAGGCCCATAATTCTTGACACTGGGGCCTGGCATGGGACGTGGGGAATCGATGTTTCACGTGAAACATCTGCGGGACCGAGGAGAAGAGTGTGTGGGGCAAGACGGGCGCAAGAGACAGGCGTTCAACGCGAGCCTAATTGCCGCTGACGCGCCGGGCGGGCGATGTCCGACATCGGTGCGGAGGCAGGAAGTGGCACCCCGATATCTGCCCTGACAGCGCGGATTTCTTTCGCAGGCTCAACGCCCATTTCTAGTTTAAGGGATTCCGTAAGCTGTTGGTCGTTTCGCCCCTTGCGGTGTTGTTGCCGGGTTCGGCGTTGTCGAGCGGAGCCCTTCGAGCGGGCGCCCCGATGCCATGGAATTGGCATCGGGAGCAGAAAACATTATAGTGTAGTGAGAGGCGCACATGAAGACAAACATCTCGTCTCGCCGCAAAATGACTACTTTCTGCCCGTCGAGCGGAAGAGGTCTCGGTGGGGTCCTTCCCCATGCTTTGAGGGAGGTGGTGGCAGCATGGGCGACATCGCAAAAATGTTCAATCCGCGCACAATCGCTCTCATCGGCGCCACCGACGAGCCCGGCTCCATCGGTAAGTCGATACTCGACAACCTGCTCCTGAAGCGGGATGGGTCCATTTTCCCCGTCAACCCGCAAAGAGAAACCCTCTTTGGCATCCCGGTCTCCCGGTCCATTGCCGACATACCTGAAAAGATCGACCTTGCGATCATCGCGACACCTGCCCCGACGGTTCCGGCACTGGTCGAGGAGTGCGCCAAGGCGGGCGCGGAGGGGGCACTCATAGTTTCGGCCGGCTTCAGGGAGGCAGAGCCGGAAGGCGTGCTGCGTGAGCGGGAGATCATCGAACTTAGGAAGCGGTACTCGATGAGGATCATGGGTCCGAACTCCCTTGGTCTCATGAGGCCGCACCTGGGCCTGAACGCCACGTCTCTTGCCTCTAACCCCGTGCCGGGGAACATTGCTTTCATCTCGCAGAGCGGCGGTTTCGGGAGGGCGCTCGTCGAATGGGGTATCGGGACGCACCTTGGTCTCAGCCTCTTTGCTTCCCTCGGCTCGATGATCGACATCGACTTCGGGGATCTTATCGATTTTCTCGGTTATGATACGCACACAAGAAGCATCATGGTCTACATGGAGGAGGATATCGGCGACGTGAGGAGGTTTATCAGCGCCGCCCGAGGCTTCGCGCGGAACAAGCCGATCGTCCTGCTCAAGCCTGCGCGGATGGAGGAGGGAGGCACACAGCCTCAGTCACACACGGGATACCTCGCCACAAGTGATCGCGTCTACGATGCGGTCTTCAAGAGGGTAGGTGTGGTCCGGGTAAAGACCGCGGCCGATCTGTTGAATACCGCGGGTGTGCTCCATTCTCGGCACCTGCCCAAGGGCCCGAGGCTGCTTGTGGTCACCAATGCGGGGGGCGTGGGGGTAATGGCCGTCAACACGCTGCACGGGTTGGGCGGAAAGATTGCCAGGCTCTCGGTGGAAACTCAGGATAAGCTCGAAGGGCTGTTGCCTGCCCCGTGGAGGTACGGCACGCCCGTGGACCTGCGCAGGGACGCAGACGTCTCGCGCTACGAGGATGTGCTCGGCATCTGCCTGGAAGACCAGGGCGTCGATGGAATAGTGGTCATCTTTACCCCCCAGGGGGAGGCGCGGCCCGATGATCTCGCGCGCGCGGTTGTTCGTGTGGCTACTCAGGCGTGGAAGCCCGTCATCGCCGCGTGGCTGGGCGGAAAGGAAACCCAGGAGGGCAGAGAAATCCTCTTCGCGCAGGATATTCCCACATATGATACACCCGAACGAGCCGTGAAAACCTACTGGTACATGTACAACTATGAACGGAATCTGCAGACCCTCCATGAGACTCCCGCGGATATAGCCGTCGATCTTGCGCCCCCTGGGGACACCCTGAAGGCGCTCGTGCGTCAGGCGCTCACCGAGGGCCGGACCGTCCTCACCGAGGAAGAGTCGAAAAAGTTCCTCTTCAGCTACCGGATCCCCGCCGTGAAGAGCCGTGTCGCCGTCGACCTGAATCAGGCCGTGCGCTCCGCCAAGGCCGAGGGTTATCCTGTGGCGCTGAAGATCATTTCGCCCGACATATGCTACAAGAGCGACGCGGGCGGCGTGGTCCTTGGGATCAGCTCCGACAAAAAGCTGCGATATGAGTACGCCAAGATGATGCACAGGGTTCGTGCATACTGTTCCGGGTGTTCTATAACAGGGGTCACCGTCCAGAAGATGGTCGAGAAAATCGACTACGAGGTGATCCTCGGGGCAAAGAAGGACGAGGATTTCGGCAGCGTGATCCTCTTCGGCATGGGCGGCGTCGGGGTGGATATCTACCAGGACTATTCGATCGGCCTGCCCCCCCTCAACCAGTCTCTGGCGAGAAAACTGATGGAGGAGACAAGGGTGTACAAACTTCTCCAGGGTTACCGGGGAAGACCCCCGGCGGACCTTCAGGCCCTGGAGCAGATCATCTTGCGCTTTTCCAACCTCATCACCGATTTCCCCGAGATCGCCGAGATGGATATCAACCCGATCGCCCTTTCCGGCGGCAGGGCCTACGCCCTCGACGCGCGTATTATCCTCGATCCCCATTACGCGAGCCATCCCCACCTGATCATCAGCCCCTATCCCGCGCAGTACGTGGTGCACTGGCGGCTCTCGGACATGGATGTCTTGCTCAGGCCCATAAAGCCGGAAGATGAGCCCCTGGAGCACGAGATGCTGACGAGCCTCTCGGAAAAAACGCTGAAGCAGAGGTTCTTCCGGACGGTCGGAGAGATCACCCACGAGATGCATGCCCGTTTCTGCAACATCGACTATGAAAGGGAAATCGCCATCGTCGCCGAGATCAGGGAAGGTGAGAAGAGGCGGATCATCGGGATCGCGAGCCTGATCACAGAGCCCGACCTCAAGAAAGGGGAGTTCGCGGTAATCGTCCATGATCGTTTCCAGGGCAAGGGACTCGGGTACAAGCTTGTCGATACGGTGATCGGCATCGGGCGGGAGAAGGGCCTTGAGGAAATCTATGGTTTTGTGCTCTCGGAAAACAGCCGCATGATCAACATGGCCGCCAAGCTGGGGTGCACGATGGAGCCCCAGGAAGAGGGCATCACAAAAGTCAGCCTCGCCCTCTCTTGACAGGGCGCCCGTCTGTCGCGGCACACAGCAACGGACCTCCAGCCGCGAATGAGGGGGGCAGAAGGGGGCATTCTTAAGGAACGTTAAGAATCAACCCAAAGTGCTCCCGAGAGATGGACGCTCGGCGCAAGACTCACCCGACCCTCGCAAAAAAGAGGTATACTATGGGTTGCGGCCCGGCATTGCCGATCTATGAATCCAAAGGAGAGGCCATGATTTTCGACAGGACCCTCGACCTTCTGCACCGTTTCCACGGAGAGAGGATAAGGAATTTGAAGATCGACAGGATCGTTATCGGTATATTCTTCACGGGGGTGAAGCTCTCGGACGGGTCCGGAGGTGTCGCCTACACGCCCCGTGACGATTTGCACGGCGTTACCTGCTGTCATTCCATGGCTGCCGAGCGTCCGTCTTCAGCCCCCCTGAAGGGGATGGACGTGTCCGACGTACTGGAGCAGCCCGCCGGCTCGGCGCTTTCCCATCTCGTTAAGCTCGTGGTGATGAACGCCCTTTCTTCCCGGTTCATAACGCCCGACCGCTACCGGATCGTCTACGACGCTGACGCCCTCGACCTGATAGACCTCGATAAGGCCGGCAGAATAGGGATGGTTGGCGCCTTCATACCCTTCCTGAAGCAGCTCAAAGCGGTCCCCGGTATAGACCTGGTCCTCATAGAGAAGAAGCCGGAAGTCCTGAAGACAGACGAGATGAGGTTCTACGTGCCAGCCGAAAAAGCTCATGAAGCCCTCTCCTCGTGCGACACCGTCATCATAACAGGCGCGACGATGGCAAATCGAACGATAGACGACCTTCTCGAGTATACAAAACCGGGCGCGGACGTGGTCGTCACAGGCCCTACGGCAAGCATGCTTCCCGACGTCCTCTTCGAGCATAATGTGCGGGCCTTGTGCGGCGTGCAGGTGATCGACCCGGATGCGGCCCTCGACATGCTCGCCGAAGGCGAAGGTGCACTCCGTCTCTTCCATAGCAGGTGTGTGAGGAAGATGAACGTGTTGAGGGGATAGACAGGCCCTGCGGCAATGGGTGGTAAACAAAAAAAGGCAGGGTCATTCGCCGACCCTGCCCGCCATCTTTGGTGAATAACGCCTACTTCTTCGACCTTCTTTTTATGGCTGCAAGACCCACAAGACCTGGGCCGAAAAGCAAGAGAGCGCCGGGAATGGGAACCGGGGCAACGACAACAGTGACATTGCCTATGACCGGCCCATAGTAACTCCCTGCGCCATCCGTGCTGGTGAAAGCGAGGGTTGTCGATGATCCCTGTGCGGTGAACGTGAAACTCTTGGGCTCGTAAAGCATATTGTGATCGCCGTTACTTGCAGTTAAAGTATAGGAAAAGGGTCCGTTGTAGTTTCCGGCAGTTGCCAGAAGCCCTTTAGTGCCCACTGTTCCACCTTCCGGGTTGGCGGAGAGGTCGAAGGTAACCGTATAAGATTGTCCAGCCGTCGTCGTGAACGTCTGGCTTATTCCTCCCGCCGTAGTCCCGTCGAGATCGACGCTTCCTTGACCGGCAACAGGGGGATTCCAGTAACCGCTGTTGAGTAAGTCAACGTTGCCCTTGGTGACCAGCCACACTCCCCCCGGAAGGTAGTTCGCCGCACTAATGGTTACATTTCCCCCAGAAAAGCCTCCGTCCTGAATGAGGTTGTTTGCTTGTGCCGTACCAAAGAAGCACAATACGAGAAGCGCAACCGTGGCTGCCAGAATCTTTGCCATACCCGACCTGCCCTTAGAAGTTATCATAGAAAACCTCCTCCTAATGTAGCTTTTTTACAGGCGGCCCGGCTATCTTACTGGTGGCTGTTCCATGATGACTTAACTGAGACCCGTTGGCTTTCCGTCCCACCCTCACGGATGGTTTAGCTTTTTCAGACTATTTTGTTATGTTATACCCGGTATCACCCATTGTCAAGAAAAAAACATAGAGGCTCCAAAAATAGATTCCGCTCGCTTTTAGATGGGATTCTTCACTCGGTGGAAAAGCCCGCATGTATGTAATATCAGATAATCTGCCTTCGCGGCTCCCGCCCATTCAGGAACGGGGGCAGCAGGCACGGCCCGGGTACGGGCGACGGCAGGATCCGGCCGTCGCCCTCCAGTGCACGGAGAAGCCGGTCCTATTTTGCCATCTTTTCTACTACCGCTTCCACTCTGCGGTTCTTCTGTCTGCCTTCTGCGGTGGCATTGGTTGCTATCGGTTTGTTTGGCCCGTAACCCATCGCCTGAAGACGGTCGCCCGCGATTCCAAATTTCTCGACGAGATAGTCCTTGACACTGTTCGCTCTCGCCTGGGACAAAGCGATATTGCTCGCTTCACTCCCGACATTGTCGGTATGTCCCTGAATCATCACCTTCGCCTCAGGATGCGCCTTCATAAAATCGGCCACCTGTTTGATTTCATCGTTGTACATCGGCTTGATGTCTGACTTAGCGGTATCGAACTCGATGTTAAGCGTGACGGAACCGGACGTTTCGAGCGCTGTCGGCTTGGCCGAGGGCGCGGCCTCATAAGAACATAAGCACCCGCTCAGACATACACCCACCATGACGACCAGGCACGCCAATCCTATCGATCTCGGTCTCATACTCTTTCCTCCCTCTTGTGCGAGATATAGGGCCCACCACGAACACCCGTGGAACAGTCGGCAGGTGAGACTCCTCTCACATAGGGTTATCGTTTCTGTCGCACTTTGCAAGAAAAAAAGGGGGAGATGCGATCTTGGGCTATCTCCGGCCGCCCATCACCCGCCTTATCGTCTCCGCAAGCTCCTTCTTTACGATAGGCTTCATGACGAACTCTTTGAGGCCCGCGGACCTCGCCTCTTCCGGTGAGACCATTTCGCTGTAACCGGTGAAGAGAATGATAGGAAGGTCCTTTCTCGTCCCCAGCATCCTTGCCGCAAGGTCCATGCCGGTAAGATCCGGCATGGACTGATCCGTAATAACAAGGTCGAAGCGGTGAGGCTCCTTCAGGAACATTTCCAGGGCCTCGAAGCCGCTCCGTGCAGTGGTCACCTCATAGCCGAGGCGCTCCAGTGTCCCGGAAGCCGTTTCGACAACGAGAGGTTCGTCGTCTACCAGGAGTATCCGTTCCCTGCCGCGAGGAACATCTCCTCCTTCTTCCTTCTCGTCGCGTGCGCTCACGGAAGCGTGAGGCAGAAAAACGGTGAATATGGAGCCTTTGCCGGATGTGCTCTCTGCCGTAATGGCTCCGCCATGGCTCTTTACGATTCCATACGCTACAGGCAGACCCATGCCGGTCCCCTGGCCGACCTCCTTAGTCGTGAAGAAGGGCTCGAAAATCCGCTTCAGGACATCGCCTCCCATACCGGTCCCCGTATCACTGACAGTCAGTTTCGCATAGGGTCCTGAAGACATATCGGAATCCGGCATCGGAGCGCCTTGTCCCAAAATCACATCCGAGAGGCCGATGGAGAGGATGCCGCCCTTTTTGCGCATGGCGTAGGCTGCATTCGTGGTGAGGTTCATCAGGACTTGCTGAATCTGCGCCGAGTCGCCCAGGATGGTATCCGATTCCGTCAGCACATCGAGCTCCATACGGATGGTGCTCGGTAAAGAACCGCGGAGGAGGTTCATCGTTTCCTCGACAAGGGGTCGCAGTCTCAACGGGTTTTTTCCCCGCTCGGTCTTTCTGCTAAATGTGAGAATCTGCTTGACCAGGTCGCGTGCACGCCTGGATGCCTTCAGTATCCGTTCAATGTTTCGCCTGGGTCCGGCGTTCTCTTCGATGTCATCGTAGGCCAACTCCGCATTGCCCATGATCACTGCAAGCATGTTGTTGAAATCGTGGGCTATGCCTCCCGCGAGGGTGCCGATAGCTTCCATCTTTTGTGCCTGGCGGAGGTGCTCTTCGACCTGTTTTCGTTCGGCCATTTCGGCTTCCAGTTGCTCGTATGCCTCCCGCAGCTCGGCGGTCCTCTCACGGACGCGGAGATCGAGCTTGTCATGGGCCTCCCGCAGGGCCTCTTCGGCCTCCTTACGGGCGGTAATATCCGTCGCAAAGGCACAGTTGTATTCCTTACCATCAAAAACCACATAGTTGGCGCGGATCTCCACAGGGTATACACGCCCATCCTTTGTGCGATGGAAAGACTCGAAGGTGGCCGATCCATGCTCCTGCAGATCGCGCCAGTGCCGGGCAAACACCTCAGGGGGAAAGGTCGGGCCGATATCCGGGACCGACATCTTCAGAAGCTCCTCGCGTGAGTACCCCAGCGTGCGACAGGCGGCTTCGTTGACGTAGAAAAAGTGTGCATCCTCTGTCATCCAGAAGGCCTGATCTATTGTCTTGTCGATGGCGAACTGCGTAAACCTCAACGCCTCCTCGGCCCGCTTGCGCTCGGTAATATCCCGGGAAATGCCGAAGAGACCCACGAGCCGGCCCTCGGCATCGAAGAGCGGGCCTTTGGTGGAGAGGTACGTTGTCGTTTTTCCCGTGGGTGCCGTAACGATCTCTTCATAGGTCCGCGTACTGTCACCGTTCATCACCGCCCTGTCACCGTTCATCACCGCCTTTGCTTCGTCAGGGGGAAACAGGAAGGTGTCGTCCTTGCCGACAACCTCATGCGGTTCCTTGCCCGTTGCCCGGCCTGCCGCAGTATTGAAAAGGAGATAGCGGCCGTTCTGATCTTTCACATAGACAGTATCCGTGGTTCCCTCTACCACCGCCTGGAGCAGGGCTTCACTCCTATAGATAGCCTCTTGCGCCTGCATCTGCCTGAGCCGCGTGAGGCCCAGGCTTCCGAGCATTTCGGCAAACTCGGAAAAATAATCGAGAAATTGCTGGAGCCGCGCTTCGCTGATTACGGGAATCGCCGCCGCCGCCCGTATATAGGCTTCCTCATCGAAACCGAACCGTAGGGCCTGCTCCCAGAAGAACGTGAGGTCCGGCTGCTCGAAGAGAAATTGCCCCGTGACAAATTTTGCGACGTGATCACCCTCGATGATTATGGGGGCCGCCGCGTCCACGAGCCCGTTCTTGCACTTATAGACCGTGTACCTTTGTCCGGCCTCAAGCTGATTGGCGACGATGGTATCGCTCTCGGTGCACCGTTGTCTTGTCTCGGGGTTCACGCGGTGGAACCTGGTACATATCTCCTGCCCGGCCGAAGCTGTAATGGAGGTGCCGTCAAGACCGACTATGGCCGAGGGAATGCCGGTCGCTTTATAGAAGAGATCGGTGAGCCTCTGGACCCCGGCAACATCGATAAGGTCAGAAAACTTGTGCTTCATGCCCCCTCCCTTGGCCCTCCCTCGCACGGCCGCCCTGTCTCCGATCGTTTTTTATGTGCGTTCTCCCGTCGTCAGGGTTTTTCCCGATTGCTTCCAAGACGCGTTTCCGGCTTTTTGCGCGGGGATCGATCTTTTCCAGCTTACCGATTCTCATAGTTGCGGACCTGTTGGTGGTAAGTCTGCCTAAATTATAGCACATTGCCACATCCGGATAAAGCCGAACCCTCCGTCTTCAAGGGCCCTGACCGGACGACAGAGGGTCGGTGAAAACTACACTAATACCCGGCGCGCGCGTTCCTTTGCCGCACATAGAGCTTCAGATCGTTCAGGTGCTCCTCTGTAAAGCCTTCCCAGGCGAAAGGGAAAAGGGCGTTGTTCTGGAAGAGGGGCTCGCCGGCGATGGGGTAGCGGGCAAGGGCGTGATACCTTTCGAACATCTCGGTGTGGGGGATCGGCGTGTACGCGTTGAGGGTCACGCTGATGCCGAGCGCCGAGGCATAATCGACCGTTCTCCGCACGTCTTCATGCCTCTGCAGGGGCAGGCCGGCCAGCACATAGGCCCTGATGGCGCCCCTTGGAAATCCGGCGCGGGAGAGAAAGTCTACGGCAGTCTCGAAGGCGTGGGTGGTGACCTTGCCGCCCGTTGCCTTTTGCGTCAAGGGGTCGATGGTCTCGAGGCCCAACCGCACTTCCCGGAAATGGGCGGACGCAAGGAGAGACGCTGTCTCCTCATCGATAAGCGAGGCGTTGAGGGCGTTCTGGTTATAGAGGGAGACGTCGAAGGGAAGGCGACTGATGCCGGAGAGAAGGGGCTTGGCAAACTCCTCCGCCCTGAAAAGAAAGTTGTCATCGTAAAGGGCAAACCGGGAAACCCCGCGATTGCACCAGTGCGAGATCTCGCGGAGTGCACCCGCCGGCGCCTTTCGGACATGGCGCGGATAAAGGTATGGGGTGGCGCAATACGTACACTTGTAGACGCACCCGAGGGAGGTCAAGAGCGGCACAAAATAGCGGCGATCGTACAGATCGAATGCGGGAAAGGGAAATGCGTCGAGGTCCGTCTGCCGAGGCTTGAACGATAGCCGGCATGAGCCGGTCTCTTCGAGAAATGCGTAGAAGCGGCCCATGTCGTTGTTTGTCACCAGCAAGTCGGCCTCTACCAGGTGAAGTCGCGCATGCTCTTCGCAGAGCGAGACGTAAAGGCCTCCCACCACGATTTTCGTCAGCGGAAAGAGCCGCCGCACCAGACGCACGATCTCCTCGGCCCCCTGATACCAGTACGTCATGATGCAGGTCACGAGCACAAGGTCCGGAGGCGAAATCCCCGAAAGCCGGCGCTCCACTTCCTCCGGCGACAGACCGTACCGCTTGAACCTCTTTCCGGCGGTGCGGAGCGGCAGAGGCGTTTCAACCCTCGCCTTCACGAAGGGGGCCCTGCCGTCATCTTTGCGCCTGCCGTCATCTTCCTTCAGACAGTCGAGAAGGCCGACCTGCATGCCATTTTCCCTGATGATGCCGCCGATCTGGAGCAGTCCCAAAGGGGCAGACCAGAAACTGTAGGCCGACACGTCATAGATGTAAGGGTTTATGAGAAGGACCTGTAAGGGTTTTTTCATGTCCGTCGGGAGCGAAGCAGGTGTCCTGGTATCACCACGCGGGCCTCGTATTCGGCCTGCTTCCCCTGGTGAATATCTTTATGGTAATCAGCCCGAACAGGAAGCCGCCTATGTGGGCGAACCAGGCAACGCCCTGGCCGTGGGAAAAGACGATCTGGAAGAAAAACCATAAGCTCAGGAGCAGCACCGCGGGTATGTCCACGGTGGTGATGAAAATGAATATGAATATGAGCGTTTTCACTTTCGCCCAGGGATAGAGGAGTAAATAAGCCCCGAGGATTCCCGATACGGCCCCGCTCGCCCCGATCATGGGCACCGCCGATCCTGGATCGATCGAGCACTGCACCAGTGCGGCCACCACACCGGAGAGCAGGTAAAAAAGGATGAACCTGAAGTGGCCCACGGCGTCCTCCACATTGTTGCCGAAGATCCAGAGATATAACATGTTTCCCCCTATGTGGAGAATTCCGCCGTGGAGGAACATGGAAGTGAATATGGTCAGAATATTATACGGCAGCAGAACCGGCTTGACGGTGGCTGCGATGAGCAGCTCCTTTGGTATCAGCGCATATGCGTGCACCAGATGTCGCCCCACACCATCGGCAAGCGTGAGAGAACGGAGAAAGACTAATATGTTTACAAGCACTATCGTTATTGTTATAATGGGAAATGTGCGTGTCGGGACATTGTCCTTCAGCGGTATCATATTCTATGTAGTATTACCACGCAGTTTCAGCCGTGTCAAAGAAACCACCGGAGTGGAGCAGAATATGCCGGAATTAAGAAAAGACCCCATCATCGACAGGTGGGTCATCATCTCGTCTGAGCGCGGCAAGAGACCGGTCTTCCTCGCAGAAGCTGCGGAGGCGCCAAAGCCGGGCACGATCTGCCCGCTTTGCCCGGGAAATGAAGCCATGACCCCCCCCGAAGTGTTCGCTATCCGTCCCGCTTCCGTCTCCTCACCGCCCAATAGCCCTAATTGGAGCCTGAGAGTCGTGCCGAACAAGTTTCCCGCATTGCGCATCGAGGGGGATCTTAACAAGCATGGGATCGGCCTTTACGACAAAATGAACGGGGTCGGCGCTCATGAGGTGATCGTTGAAACGCCTATACACAGCCAGACCCTGACCGACTTGGACGTGCCGGCCGTCCAGAATCTTTTTCTCGCTTACCGGGAGAGAACCCTCGACCTATTGAGAGACAGGCGGTTCAAGTTCATCATGATCTTTAAGAACCAGGGGTCCATGGCGGGCGCCTCCCTTGCCCATTCTCACTCGCAGCTCATTGCCCTCCCCATCGTTCCGAAACGGCTTTCGGAGGAAATCGGCGGGTCGCTCAATTACTACAGGTACCGCGACAGGTGCGTCTTCTGCGATATTGTCGCGCAGGAATCCGAGGAGAAAGAAAGGATTATTTACGAAAACGACCATTTCATCGCCATTTCTCCCTTCGCTTCCCGTTTCCCCTTCGAAACCTGGATACTCCCCAAGGTGCACGAGGAGTCTTTCCTGCATTCGAAGACCCCTGACAACTACTTCGGCATCGCGGACGCCCTTTCCGTGGTCCTGAAGAAACACAAAAAGGTGCTTAACAGCCCACCCTACAACTATATGATCCATACGACGCCCGTTGAGCTGGTCGAATCTCCCTATTATCACTGGCACATCGAAATTATACCGAGGCTCACGAAGATGGCGGGCTTCGAATGGGGGACAGGCTTTTATATCAACCCCACACCGCCGGAAGAAGCGACGATATACCTTCAGGAAGCCGATGTTTAGGAGAAAGATATGAAAATTCTTTTCGTCTCCTCCGAAGCAGTTCCTTTTTCAAAAACAGGCGGACTCGCCGATGTGGCGGGGGCGCTTCCCAAGGCGCTTTCGAGGCTGGGCGTCGAGGTGCGGGTGATACTGCCCAAGTATAAAGGCATCGAGGAGAAGGGGTTGCCGATCACCTACCCGGGGTATCGAATCTCGGTCCCTGTCTCTCAGAGACTGGTAGAGGGCGAGATCGTCGAGAGCCACTCCAACGGCGTCACCGTCTATCTTGTGGAAAGGGACGAGTATTATTACCGGGACGATCTCTACGGCACTCAGGATGGTGATTTCATAGACAACGCCGAGCGTTTCGTCTTTTTTTCGAGGGGGATCCTGGAGGCAATAAAGGCGACGGATTTCGTGCCCGACATCATTCACTGCAATGACTGGCAAACCGCACTCGTTCCCGTTCTTCTTCACACCGCCTACAGGCAGGACCCACTCCTGGCGAGGATCGCCACCATTCTTACTATCCATAATCTCGGTTATCAGGGGCTTTTCTGGCACCTGGACTGGCACCTCCTCAACATAGGCTGGGAATACTTCACGCCGAACTTCCTGGAGTTTTACGGGAAGATCAACTTCCTGAAGGGCGGCATAGTCTTTTCCGATATTATTAATACCGTGAGCAAGAGATACAGCGAGGAGATTCAGACCCCCGAATTCGGATCGGGGCTCGAGGGCATACTGAGGACAAGAAAGGCGGCCCTCTACGGCATCGTCAACGGGATCGATTACGATGAGTGGAGCCCCGAAATAGACACCCACATACCCGCGAACTACAGCGCCGAACACCCTGCCGGCAAGGCTATCTGCAAAGCGGCCCTGCAAAAGGCGTTCGGGTTGCCCGTCGACCGGGACAGGCCGGTCATCTCGAGTATCTCCCGTCTTGCCGACCAGAAGGGGTTCGATCTTGTTTCCGAAGGGCTCGAACGGATGCTCTCCTTCGGCGTCCAGTATATCCTTCTCGGAACAGGCGAGCGAAAGTACCATGAACTCTTCTCCGACCTTGCGAAAAAATACCCTCAATCCTTCTCCCTGAAGATCGCATACGATAACGGCCTCGCCCATCTCATCGAAGCCGGTTCCGATATGTTTCTCATGCCCTCCCGTTATGAACCGTGCGGGCTCAACCAGCTTTACAGCCTGAAATATGGCACGGTCCCCATCGTGCGCGCTGTGGGAGGGCTCGACGACACGATAAAGGACGAACCCGCCGATCCCCAATCAAGGACGGGATTCAAGTTTGGCGACTACACGGTTGGCGCCTTCCTGGAGGCCGTGGAGCGCGCCCTCGCCGTCCGCCGCAACCCCGAGGACTGGATGTCCATGGCGGGCAGATGCATGAAACAGGACTTTTCGTGGGAGAAATCCGCGGAAGCATATAAGGCACTTTACGAAAAAGCCATAAAACACCATGAATTTCGCTAGCATACTTGGCAAGGTCATTGAGATATCTCACTCAAATCTTGAAATAGCGTCCCGCATCAACGCGATTCTGAATATTGTTTCCGGCGACCTCCAGTTTGAAGAAGTGCTTATGTATACGCTCGATAAAGACAGACGGCTTTCCTGCAGGTTTATGAACAGGAGCAGCCAACTCTTCGACCTTCTCAATGATTACCGCTGCCACATAGGAGAGGGGGTGGTAGGCACCGTAGCACAAAAGAGGTCCCCCCTATTCTTCACGTTCGAGGATGTGCCGCCCCGGCTGGGTTGCCTATTCTATTCCCAGCTCGATGATGTTCTTCCCCGGTACAGGGTGTTCGGTTGTCTCCCCCTTGCCGACGATAGCTTCCTTTACGGCGTGATTCTTGCCGGTTCCTCATCGAGAGAGAACATCAGCGCCGAGGAGAAGGTTGTCCTATCCATCCTTTCGCGGGAACTCGGCGGTATCCTCCGCACCTATGATCTCCTCTTGTCCTCGAAGAAGCGGATCACCGAGCTCGCCACCCTCTCGGAACTCGGCCGCATCCTCACTTCGACCTTGGAGCCTCACGCAATCCTTGAAAATATCGCACTCATCACCGCCAAGACACTCAACGCCTGGTTCACCACGATCAAACTCGATCTGGCCTTTATAAAATTCAATGGGCAACGCTTTACTTCAGGGACAATAACATCTTCCATGGAGGAACAGGTCCTTGGTCTCGAAAACGAAGCGCTGCGGCTGGGCCGGCCGGTCTTCCGCGCAGACGCCCGAACCGAGGAAGAAGGCAGCGCACCGCCTCTTCTTCTTTTTGCCGTGCCCATTGTGGCAAAAGACCGCATACTCGGAACGATTACCCTCTGTCTTAAAGAGGAGCAAAGGGATATTGCCGATGACCAGGAAGACCGGTATCTCCTCAACATGATCGCGAGTTATATCTCCAGCGGCCTCGAAAATGTGCTTCTGAACATCAAGCTGCGAGATGCCCTGCGCGAGCTGGGGGATGCGCAGAGGCGGCTGATCGAGAATGAAAAGATGCGCAGCCTCGGCGAGATGACGGCAAACATCGCCCATGAGATAAAGAACCCCCTTGTGGTTATCGGCGGCTTCACGAAAAGGCTCGCGAAGACGGCCCGTCTTGACGAAAACGAAGGCAGGTATGTAGACATTATCACAAACGAGGTCGCCAGGCTCGAGTCGATCCTTAATGAGATACTCAACTACGTCAAAGAAGCGCCGCTCCTTTTTGAGCTTTGCGATATCAATAACCTTTTGGATGAGCTCGTCTATCTCCTCGCCTCGGACAAAAGCTGGGCCCGCATCAAAGTCATAAAGAAATACGACCCGCATCTTCCGTTTGCACTATGCGACGTACAACAGATCAAGCAGGTCTTTATCAACATCCTCATGAACTCCTTCGAGGCCATGCACGGGAGAGGGGCCATCACGATCGCCACGGAGCAAACGACTTCTGAGGGGAAACCATTCCTTGCCGTATCGATTAATGATAGCGGTGGGGGTATAGGCCCGGCTCTCTTGGAGAATATCTTTAATCCTTTCTTCACGACCAAAGAAAAGGGGATAGGACTGGGTCTTGCCATTTCCAACAAGATCGTCATTCATCACGGGGGCGACATTGAAGTAAAGAATAAACCTGGAGAGGGGGCCATTTTTGTCGTTTATCTCCCCTCCCAAAGCAGCACAACCAAGGAGGGGTGAGAGGTCATGGAACAGATAAAGATCCTGCTGGTGGACGATGAAGAGCACATAAGACTTCTCTTCAAAGAAGAAGCTCGAGGAGGAGGGGTATTCTATGGGTCTTGCCTCAAACGGTTTTGAGGCGCTGGAGATGCTCAAAACCGACCGGTTCGACCTCGTGGTGCTCGACATAAAGATGCCGGGCATGGACGGCATTCAGACACTCAACGAGATCAAAAAGCTGAACAAGGAACAACGCGTGATCCTTTGCTCTGCCTACGGAGAGTTCAAGCAAGATTTCTCAAGCTGGGTTTCGGACGCATACGTGGTAAAATCAGCGGATATGCGGGAACTCAAAGATACCATCAAGAGCATCCTGGGGGTCTAGGCATGCAGAAGGTGAGAAAGGCAATAATCCCGGCGGGAGGTTTTGGCACGAGGATGCTGCCTGCAACAAAGGCCGTGCCGAAAGAACTGCTTCCCGTTGTCGACAAACCCCTCATTCAGTTTATCGTAGAGGAGATAGCCGAGTCGGGCATAGAAGAGGTTATCCTCATTACGGGCAGGGAAAAGGGGTCCATAGAAGATCACTTTGACAGCTTCACCGAACTGGAGATCTTCCTCGAGAAAAAGAAAAAGGACGATCTCCTCGACATGATGAAGAAGCTGTCAAGCATGGTCCGCATCGTGGCAGTGAGGCAGTCGTACCCTATGGGCCTCGGCCACGCCGTCCTCTGCGCGCGAGGCCTCATCAACAATGAGCCCTTCGCCGTGCTTCTGCCCGACGATCTCATCATCAGCCAGAGACCCTGCATCGGGCAACTCCTTGAGGTCTTTAATGAATACAGGAGCCCCGTGATAGCCGTGCAGGCCGTGCCGAAGGAGCATGTCTCCCAGTACGGCATTATCAAACCCGAACCGATAAGGGATCGGCTCTATGAAATAAAGGATATGGTAGAAAAGCCGGCCACGGCGGATGCCCCGAGCGACCTTGCCATAATCGGCCGGTATGTGCTGCCGCCCGAGATATTCTCTGTTCTTGGTGAAACTCAGGCAGGAATCGGGGGAGAAATACAACTCACCGATGCCATAAGGCGCCTCCTCGGTGCTACGCGGTTTCTTGGTCTGCAATACGAGGGGACCCGCTTTGACGCGGGGAACAAAGTGGGATTCTTAAAAGCAAATCTTTACCTTGGCCTGAGACATCCGGAAGTGAGGGAGGAGCTTGGCGCTTTTATAAGATCGCTTGACCTGAACGAATTTATGAAATAGGATATTAGGATTGGGGGTGTAGCTCAGTGGGAGAGCACCTCGTTCGCAACGAGGGGGTCGCGGGTTCGAATCCCGCCATCTCCACCAAACTTGCCCATTTGCCGCAGGATAAGAAATCACAGGCCGCGGAAGAAGCGGCAGGACGCACTGCCGTACAATGACATGTGATCATGAAGGAAAGACTATCGTTTACCGGTGATCTGGCGACCACTGCCATGGGGATCTTGCCCCATGAGTCTCTCGACCTGGCTCTTGTTGCGTCCCTCGGGCTGGATATCCCGTTCTGGCCCCAGCTTCCGCGGGTCTCTTTTCACGAAGATATGTACGTTCAGGCCATGGAAGGTTTCCCGGGCGTCGTGATCGATGAGGAGAACCGGCGCATACACGTGGAAAGCGAGCGGTTCATGAATGAGCTGCCCGCGTATCTCGAAGAGGAAGCATCGTTCGATTTTTTCCGCATCTCGGCCGACTTTTCACTTGTGTATGGACGCTTCCTCTCTCTCGATCTCCTTTCCTACAAAGCGATCCGGGGGCAGATGATTAGCCCGGTGAGCATGGTTCTCAAAATCACTGACGAACACGGCAAACCCATCGCCTACAATGATGAGATGCGAGACCTCATCTTCTCTTTCATTCAGAAGAAGGTGAATGTGCAGCGTGCCGAACTCGCCGAAAGGAACGGGCATGCCTTTGTCTGGCTTGACGATCCCGGGCTGCAATTCGTATTCAGCGCCATGAGCGGCTATGGCGATGTCAAAGCCAAGGCCGACCTGGTCGGTTTTTTTGACGGGATCGACGGTCCCCGGGGCATCCATCTATGCGGCAATCCCGATTGGGATTTTCTCTTCTCTCTCCCCCTGGAGATCATCTCCTTTAATGCGTATGCCTTCGGCGATATCGTTGTCACTTACCCCAGTGTCAGGCGCTTCATCGAAGCAGGGAACATAGTGAGCTGGGGTATAGTGCCGACCCTTTTCGAGGAGTTTACGAAGGAGGACGTGACGAGCATCGCCGGCCGACTATTGGCTATGTGGCGTCTGCTGGAAGAGAAAGGCCTGCCCAGGGACGTCATCTGCCGAAACAGCCTCATCGCCCCGGCTACTTGCAACCTCTTGAACGCGGACAACACCACGACCGTCGACAACGCCTTTAGGCTGCTCCGAGAGGTCTCAGAGTACGTGCAGGGGCATTGCCTCTGAGAAACGCTGCGTCCGAGCCGAGCGCGACTTCTTCGGTCCCGTCACTGCAGGGAGTTTGCCAGATCCTCCACCAACCTCTTCGACCCCACATAGAGCGTCGACCGCTGATGGTGGTGCTCGGGAGTGATTTCGAGAATGGGCACCCCCTTTTCGTTGACCGCCGTCCCACCGGCTTCGTTACACATGAAGGCAACAACCGCGGCCTCATACATGAGACGGAGCTTTCCTTCGGGACGGTTCTTCTTCGGATTTGGATGGTTCACGATGGCGGGATACATAAACATGCCGCCGTTTGTCAGCGTCCTGTGGAAGTCGCCCGCCAAGGCGCCAAGGTACCGAAAAGCGTACTTTTCCTCATTCTCCCTGATCCATTTTTGCACTTTTTCCGAAAAGGTGCGCCGATTGGAGGCGTTGAAGGATAATTCCCAACTCTTGGGGTCTTCAGGCAGGGCCATGCGGGTAGGCCGCACAAAAGTCATGGTCTCATCCACATGGAAGCGCCAGGTCCCTGCTCCTTTGAGGCCCATGGTAAACGTCCCGGTGGGTATCACAAACATGCCCGCAGCGATATAATCTTTTCCGGCTCTCAGGTGCCCGTCCTCGGGGCCCGTCAGATTGCGCTTGGCGATGCCGAAAAGAAAGCCGACCGGCAGTCCGTGCGAGACATTCGACGATCCATCCAGAGGATCGAAATAGACGAAATAACGCCCCCCCTCGGGATTTATGGGGATGATCTCATCCGATTCTTCGCTCACCGCATGGATGACCCTGCCGGAAGACTTCAGGTAATGGATGGTGATCTCATGCGCGATCTGATCCATCTGCATCACATCCTCGCCCTGCACATTGATTGCCCCCGCAAGGCCGAGGTTCCCCTTGAGGGCGCCCGTCAGGTAGTAGTACTGGATATGCTTTGCAGCGCTGATCAAGGCGTCCATGAGGATAAGAAAGTGGTGGGTGCGGTTGTGTCTTTCCTGATGGTGAAGAAGAAAATTCATGAAAGTTTCTTCGAATGAGACGGTGGTACGCTTCGCGCTTCCCTCCATTATAATTCCTCCTTGCCGCTTACGGTCTTCCTTATTGTATCATTCGGAAAGAAAAAAGCACTCAAAATTTTACCTTTCCCCTCACGCGGAGATGTGTGGCCTTTTCTCAGGGACGGCCCGCCTGTGGGCGCGCCGGCGCTCAGACTTATGGCTGCTGAAAAAGGGAGAGGTGAGCCAGGTTAGGGCTGTAGCTCCCGCCCTGCTTCACACCGGTCTCGATGACCTTGCCGTTCTTGAAGACCACGAGGAAGTCGCATCTATCCCAGAAAGAAAGGTTTGGATTGCAAAGATGGTCTTCATACCGATAGAGGGTATAGACGAACCCCTCCTTCTCGATAGTTTTTGCGCCGTGGTAACTGCCCATAATAGCTTCGACTTCTCCTGAAGTCATGCCGCGCTCCACTTTCTTCAGATTGAAGAAAGTGGAGGCGCACGCGACCAGCAGGAAAATCAGCGGAATCAGAATAAATTCTTTGGGCAGATGCACCTTCATACAGATCCTCCATCCAGGAATTACTAGACGCCTGTGCCCGTTGCAAGGCAAATCCGCCGGGGTGCAGGCGTCGATCACCTGGCCGTCGCCGCGCTCCCCAGCTTCTTCACAAGCACGTCGTTTGCCCGGAGTATCTCACCGGCGTCCTTGCCCGAGATCTCCCACGTGTAGAAGTCGCCCTTCCCGTCCCTCTTTAGCTTAATCCTGAGGTCGCCTTTGATGTTCTTTCTTACCTCGTCAAGCTCTTTCTTGTACTGTTCCTCTCCAAGGGCCTCTTGGCCGGTCTTGATGGGTAGAGATTCGGGCGGTCTCGTGCATGTGCAAAAAAGGAGGCATACGAGAAGGATTGCAAAGAGCCTCATGCCTGACATACTATAATGGCTGATTACCATTTTCAATAGAATTGTTGGAGGGATGATGGGCGTTTATCTGGAGCGGTACGGCAGGGGCGAGAAGGTACTCTTTCTCCACGGAGCAGGGGGCAGTACATCTTCCTGGTACTTTCAAAAAAGGCTGCAAGCGGTCTGCGAGGTTATCCTTGTCGATCTGCCCGGCCATGGGAAATCCGGAGGAGGGGGGCTGCGGGACATTGGCGGCTACGTCGAAAGCGTGCGCACGGCGATAACGGAAAACGGCCTGGAGGGGTGTTACGTGGCGGGCCATTCGATGGGCGGAGCTATCGCACTCTCTTTGGCCCTCGCCGCACCTAAGCTGCTCGCTGGGCTGGTCCTTGCGGGAACAGGGGCTAGGTTGAAGGTATTTCCGAAGATACTCGAGGGCATCCTGAACGATAAGGAAGAGACGGTACGGGTTATCGCGAGCTTTGCCTTTTCCGAGAAGACCGCTCCCAGCCTGATCGAAGCGGGCATCACGGAAATGACGGCGAACCCGAAAGAGGTCATACACGGCGATTTCTCTGCATGCGACCTGGTCGACTTGATGGAAGGCGTCAAATCTATCGACCTGCCCACCCTCATCATCGTGGGCGCAGACGATGCCCTTACCCCCGTAAAATATTCCGAATATCTCAACAGGGAGATCAAGGGGTCTCGGCTTGTGGTGATCCGTGATGCGGGCCACATGGTGATGCTTGAGAAGCCGGAGGAGACGAACCGTGCAATAGAGGAGTTTGTAACTCGGCTAGGTTGGGGCTCAGCGCCCCCTCTATGAGCAAGCTCATCGGGGCACCCGCGTGCGGGTCGCCCCCGCTCATGAGCGCATTAACTCATCGATGAGGGCCTTCATCTCATCGAAACCGGTTGCGTGTACGGCCCTGACGCGGAGGGGTCGCGCGTCTCTCAACCCCCGGGTGTACCAGACGAAGCATTTGCGAAAATTGATTACCCCTGTAAGGGGTCCATGGTAGTCGACCGACAGGGCAAGGTGCTTCTCCATGACGACTTCACCTCGGTCACCGTGGGAACACCCCCACGCGCCAATGTGGAAAACGGGTCCGCACCGGTGCTGCACCCCGCGCCGGCCTTTTCGTGGGCAAGCGCAAGGTCCCGGAATATCCATGGGTTCCCGAGAGCGCCTCTGGCGATCATCACGGCATCACACCCCGTCTCCTCCGCAATCTGCATCGCTGCCCGTTGAGAGAAGACATCGCCGCTTGCGATCACGGGAATGTCTACCGCCTTTTTCACCGCCCTGATGACTGACGTATCTGCCCTGCCCCTATATCCCTGACTCCTGGTGCGTCCATGGACGCAGACCGCGCTTGCCCCTGCCGCCGCGATGCGCTTCGCCGTCTCCGGCGCATTGATCGAATGATCGTCCCATCCGGAGCGTATCTTTACCGTCACCGGGACCGGCGCGTGTTGCACCAAGGCGCTGACGAGCCGGAATAGCGTCTCCGGCTCCCTCAGCAAGCGCGGCCCCTTCCCCCTTTCGGGTTACTTTATGGACGGGACAGGCGGCGTTCAGGTCAACCACGTCGTAGGGGTAGTCGGCAAGCGCATCAAGGGCCTCTATGAGAACGTCCGGCTCACGGCCGAGCAACTGCACGCCGAGGGGCTTATCCAGAGGCGACGACCTAAGGAGCCTGAGGGTCTTGCCGTTTCGGAGACCCAGGGCCCGGCTGTTTATCATCTCCGTAAAGGCGAGGGGGCAGCCGAACTCCCTCGCAATAAGCCGAAAAGGCAGGTCGCTCACCCCGGCCATCGGGGCCAGTATAAAAGGCATCGAGAGGTGAAGGCTGCCGAGTGTAAACACCCATTATTCTATAGGGTAACCCGCAGGCGCGTCAAGCGACGGCAGCGCGGTTAATAAGGCTGTGGCGTACCCGGTCGGCTTTCCATATCGGCAGATGATGCCTTTGCCGGATCAGGCGCCTGATTTTTCAAAGGGGATGCGGATTGCATCGGCCGGACATTCCGCCGCGCAAAAACCGCACTCCTCGCAAAACTCTTCCTCTATGCGGGCTTGCCCGTCGCTGAGCACGATCGCCTGAGGCGGACAGACCTCAAGGCATTGCCTGCACCCGGTGCAGTTATCTTCATCGATAAGGGGTATCATATCTGCATGCCTGCGCGATAGCCTTCGTGAATGGCATTATGGAGCCGCCTCGGCCGCCTGGCATCGCCTATCGCGTACACAACCGGCGCGCAATCCGCGAATATGCCTTTCGCGTCGTCAGGGGCCTGTCTCAACGCCACAACAACGTCGTCAACCTCGATCTCTTTTTCCCCTCTCGGCGAGGAAATGGAGATCGCTTTTCCCGGCCCTTTCGCGACTCTGCGCCCTCGTGAAGAAGGCAACGCCTCTCTCCTTGAAGAGTTTTAAGAAGCGCCAGAGGTAAAAGGGGCTTACGTCACGGCCGAGCTTCCCCGATTCCTCGACCAGGGTGATTCGGTATGCGCCCTGGTGCAGCAGATAGACGGCCACGGCCAGACCCACGCCGTCTCCTCCGACGATGAGCACTGCCTCCCCCGGCCTCTTCCCCCGGCCGATTATCTGCTCGGGGTCGAGGCCCGGAATTGCCGGCAAGGTCTTGAACCGGGCGCCTGTCGCCAGAGCCACCACGTCCGGATGCCTCTCACGCAGCATATCCGGCGTGCATGCCTGTCCGAGCCCGATCTCCACGCCTGCTTTCCGGCACTCCCCCTCCAGATAGCGGATGGGCCGGAGCAACTCCTCCTCTCCCCTGTCTATCTGTGACGCCAGCAGTATACTGCCGCCCAGGGACGTATGGGTATCCCACAGGGTAACGTCATGCCCCTTCCGGGCCGCCACCGCCGCATACTGCAGGCCGGCCGGTCCGCCGCCGACGACGGCGATCCTCTTTCTTTCCGGTGCCCGCGCAAAACCGCAGTAGCCCCAGGCGTCTTCCTTTTCGTGGCCCAGGGACGGCCTCACCGTGCACATGATGGGCTGGTGGTAGTAGAGGCGGGAGAAACAAAGATTACAGGCGATGCAAGGGATGATCTCCGCCTCTCTCCCCTCCGCCGCCTTGCGAGGCAGCTCGGGATCGGCTATCATGGGCCGGCACGCCTCCCAGAAATCGATCGCGCCATGGGCAATCGCCTTTTCCGGAATGTCGGGCAGGAAAAGCCGGAAAGCCATCATGACCGGCACGTGGACCACCTTTTTCACGGCTTCGGCCACCCACAGCCAGTGGCCCATGGGCACGTCTCTCGTAATGACGGATATCGAGGATTCATGCCAGCCAACGGTGACGCTCACGTAGTCGGCGCCCGCTTCTTCCGCAATATGGAAGCTTTCGATGCTCTCTTCCAGCGTATTGCCGTCGCGGTCGTCGAGGATCTCGGCGCCGCACAGACGAATCCCCACGGGTACCTTGTCGCCTACCTCCGCTTTTATGCCGCCCAGGATTTCCACCATGAGGCGGCACCTTTCCCGCACCGTCTCCCCCCCGTATTCATCCTGCCGTTTGTTCGTATACCGGGAGATGAAAGTCGAGATAAGGTAGCCGACGATGCCGGACAGCTCGATTATGTCGTAGCCCGCGGCCACAGCCCGCCTTGCCGCCGCCACGTGATCCTTGACGGCCTGCTTTATCTCGGCCGGCGTTATCTCGCGGGGCGGCTTAAAGTAGGAAAGGCGCTGCGGCACGACGGACGGCATCAGACAATAGTCTAAGTCAACGCCCCCTTCCCTCCCGCAATGGAGGATCTGACACGCCGCAAGGGCCCCATTATCCTTTATTGCTTTCGCGAGCTTTGCGAGCCCCGGGATGAACCGGTCCTCAGAGATGGACATGGTGCCGCGAAAGCCTTTGCCCTCACCACGCTTGTCGGGGTAGGCGCCCTGCGTCGTGACGATACCTGCGCCCCCACGCGCCTGCGCCTCCAGATAGGCGATCTCCCTGTCCGTGACGAAGCCGTCCTGCGTATTGAAGTTGCTTTCGGTAGCGGCATACTTGATGCGGTTCTTTGCGGTCAGCGATCCGATCCGTCCGGGGGAAAAGATATGTGAATAGCTCATCTCCGTTTCCTCGCGATAGTGTTGCATAGGGAGCCGATGAAGTCAATATTCGGGTCGCCGCATACCCGGCCTCCTCCTTTACAGAATGCGTTTCAAGGTTTATATTTTTTGATGCTGTACGAGGATAAACCTAATATGGAGGACCAAATGAAAGAAAAAGTGGAACAGGTGATCACCAAGATCAGACCTATGCTCCAGCGGGATGGGGGGGACATAGAGCTCGTCGACGTGACCGACGGTGTGGTGAAGGTGAAGCTTACGGGGGCCTGTGGGAGCTGCCCCATGAGCATGATGACGTTGAAAATGGGTGTCGAAAATGCGCTGAAAAAGGAAATACCGGAAGTGAAAGAGGTAGTCTCCGCATAAAGCTCCGATTCTTGTTGACAAATAAAACCATTTTACTTAATATGGTTTTTGGTAAAGGGGGTGAGCGAGCATGACATGCGGAGTGAAAGGTTGCGCGACTAAAAAGGAAACGCCAAAAAAGAAAGAGGCGCCAAAAAAAGACAAGAAGGGTAAGAAGTAGCGGGGGGTTCGCCCCCGCCTCCTCTTATGAACGAAAGAAAAAGGCTTCTCATCGCTACCGGGGACGAGGCGGTGCGTGCGTGGTTCAAGGACTTTTTTGCGCGCTACAAGGACCTGGAAGGCGATCTGCTTTCCGAATCGCATGACGCAATAGAGCGAATAACTGCGAGGAAGCCGGACGTAGTTCTTCTGGATATACCATCAACAGGTAGTTTCGATACGGGCATCTTCCAAGAAATAAGGACAATCGGGCCTTATCTGCCCATCATCACCCTCACGGAAGCGGGAGATGCGAAGGAGAGGCTTCGCTCGCTGGAGGGCGGGGCTTATTCGAGCATTGTGAAGCCCCTGAGCGACAGCGGTGAGATCTATTGCACCGTCTCCAACGCTATCGCGGCCTACAGGGAAAGGCGCGAGTCGGCCCTGGCCGTTTCAGAGATGAAGGACAGGTGCGAAGCCGACAGGCTCAACCTGCTGGAACTGGAGCTGGTGAAGGGCCTGCAGCATATGATAGGCGAGACAGAGGAGCCCGCGTCTATTTTCAAGCACTCCTTTTCTCTCATAAAGAATTACCTTGCCTTCGAGGCATTTGCGGCCCTTGTCCCCAGGCATGAGGAAGCGGAGATTTACGTCTACCCGAACGTGGCGCTCAACGAAGACATCGGGGAGACAATAACCGGGGCGCTTATCAAGAGAATGGCGCGGCTCGCCGAAGAGGACAAGAAGGTGAAGGTGGTCATCCAGGAAAAAACGGCCAGCCGGTCTCCTTCCGACGAGACTCAAATCCATCATAGTCCCTCTGGTGACGGCCAGCAGGACATACGGCTACTCGGGTATCTACCGGGGCACGTCCTTCGACTACAGGGAAGAATCGGTGTTCAAGAGGTTTTGCGCGCATATGGCGACCGCCCTCGAAAAGATAAGCCTCTTCGAGGAGATAAAGTCCCTGTCGGTGAGCGACGGACTTACGGGTCTGCACAATCACCTGTCCATCGTCTCAAAACTGGAAGTGGAAGTGCAGAGGTCGGAACGGTACGGCTCTCCGCTCTCCGTGATCATTTTCGACGTCGATAACTTCAAGGAGGTCAACGACACGTACGGTCACCTCGCAGGAGATGCCGTCCTGGTGGGAGTAGCGCAGATGATCAGGAAAGGGGTCAGGGGGATCGACAGCGTGGGGCGATACGGGGGCGAGGAATTTCTCGTGATCCTGCCGGAAACGGAGGGCGCGGATGCAGCGGTGATCGGAGACCGCTTGAGACAGAGGGTGGCGGAGACCTTCTTCCCCCATGATGGGAAGACCATATCCGTCTCCGTAAGCGGAGGCGTCGCAAGCTACCGCGACGGGAGAGACGCGGGCAAGCTCATCGGCCTGGCCGATGAGAATTTGTATAAGGCAAAAAACGAAGGAAAGAACCTGGTGCGCTATGACGAAGACTGATAACGAGACCCATCCCGTAGTAAAACTCCTGTCCGATCTGATAAGGATCGATACCTCAAATCCACCGGGGAACGAAGAGGCCGCGGTCCAGTTCCTCGAAGCCCTCTTGCTGAAGGAGGGCATAAAGGCGGAAATATTCTCGCCCGAGCCGCGACGGGCAAATATCCTCGCCAGGCTGAGAGGAAAGAAGAGGGGCAGCCCCGTGATACTGCTCGGCCATCTCGACGTCGTGCCTGCCCATGACGAAGGATGGGTGGCGCCGCCCTTCAGCGGGGCAGTGCAGGATGGTTTTATTTACGGCAGGGGCGCTATAGACATGAAATCCCAGGTCGTCTGTCAGCTCCTGTCGTTCATCGGAATCCACCGGGAAGGCATCCTCCCCGAGAGGGACCTGATCTTTCTGGCCACCGCCGACGAAGAGGCAAGCGGAGAGCTTGGTGCGGAATACATGCTGGAGAAGGTGGAAGACCTGCGTCACGCCTCCTTCGTCCTGAGCGAGGGGGGCAGCATCCTCGAAGAGGCGGGTGTCTGGCATGGCCAGGTGGCGGTGGCCGAAAAGAAGGTCTGCCAGTTTATGCTGCGGGCCGGGGGGACCGGCGGCCACGGCTCGATGCCCCACGGAGACAGCGCAAACGACAAGATCATCAGGGCAGCCAACAAGATTATATCCACCCGGCTGCCCTTCAAGCCCACCAAATTGGTGACCAGGTACCTCAACGGCCTTTTGCAGGGCAGGAAGATAGCGGGCAAGCGATTCTCGAATCTGAAAGACGCCCTTCGCAATCTAAGGTTCCGCGCGTTCCTGGAGAACGATCCTTTACTTAACGCCATGCTGCGCAACACGGTCGCCGCTACGATGCTGAGTGCCGGCGAGAAGGTGAATGTGATCCCCACGGAATCGACCGCCTGCTTCGACGCGCGCATACTGCCCGAGGAGTCGCACGAGGACTTCCTCGATCGGATGAGGAAGATCGCCGGGCCCGAAGTCGAGCTGCTACTCACCAACAGGACGGATTCAGCGGCATCGCCTCATAACACCCCCTATTTCCGTTACATAGCGGCAGCGGTCCGGGCGACCAGGGGCGCCATCCCCGTGCTGCCCTTTCTCACCACCGGCGCGACCGACCTGCGCCACTTCCGGAATATCGGCATCCCCGCATACGGCTTCTTTCCGATTGCGCTCCCGAAGGAAGAGGAGATGAGGATGCACGGATTGAACGAGAGACTCTCTGTCGACAACCTGATAGAGGGCTTGAGGGGGACCGAGCGGATCGTGCGCGACATAATATCCTACGACCCTCCGGGGTAGCGTGAGGGCGGCTGGGTTAATTTCGCGCCTTGCCACCCAGCCAAAGCAATATGGAGGCTGGGCACCCGGCCCATGTCTCATCGAGACCGCGAGTCGAAAAATCGAAATTCCCTCCGGCCGCAAAAGGCCGTTACTCAGTTCACGCGGCATTCGTTGCAACTGTGGGCTTGCAGAACGGCAACTTTATAGAAAGACGAAGAGTAACCCAATCGAGCGGTATTTTCTCCATAACTCGTGATGAAGGATCAGAACCTCGTCAGCGCAGCAATGGAGGCGGGAAGGCTATTGGGCAGCCGGCTTCACGAAAAGCACGACAGAAACGAGGTCACGTAAGAATACAGACGCAAACTCATGGAGGCCTTCAAGAGGGCGGCACAGAGTTACGACTTGGCATGGACAGCAGGAGGGAGGAGGGGTTTTGATCATGGAAAACAGAATACGTGAAAAGGCTCTGCAACTTGGATACGAGGACTGCGGCATCATTAAAGTCGGCGCGCTGGCCGGTTATCTCGAAAAGCTGGAGGAGCGCATCACGCGGATACCCATGGGAGAAGAAATATACGGGCGCTACAGGCGTTATGCGGACCCTTCGGCGAACGATCCAGAGATAAAATCCATCGTAGTTGCCATAGCCCCTCTTTACAGGTACAACGTGCCCGGCGAATTCGACGGCGTCTACGGCAAGTACCTCATGTTCGACAGCAGGACGGACGAAAAAGCGCCGTTTTTCGGGATAGGCAAGGAATTCTCCTCGTTTCTTGAAGGCCTCGGTCTTAAATGCACGTACGCAATCACAGCGCCGGGCATGGGCACAATCAAAGCGCCGGCGCGATGGGCAGCGTATCAGGCAGGCCTCGGCATCATCCGACGGAACAACTGTTTCTACACGCCAAACGGGTCGTACAATTTCATAGAAATGTTCGCAGTGGATCGGGAGCTCGAGCTTGTCCGCGAGGTGAAGCTCAAAGACTGTTCCGAGAAATGCGGCAAATGCATCGAGGCCTGCCCGACTCGTACATTGAGCGCACCTTACACCATGTCGATGATCAGGTGCGTCACCTTTCAGACGAGTTTATCGACGAATATGGGGATGGGCGTACCTTCTCTCGAGATGGCAGAGCAGATAGGTGGAAGGATGTATGGCTGCGATGCATGCCAGGATGCATGCCCCTTCAACAAAGGTAAATGGACAGGCGGCCAGGACTTTCCCGGGCTTGAGGCGCTCACTCCGTCAATGCGTCCGGAAAATATCATGGCGGCTGGCTACGACGAGATTGGGCGCACCCTGGCCCCCAAATATTGGTACATAAAGCCGGAAAACTTCTGGAAATGGAAGCTGAACGCGCTGACCTTCATGATGAACAGCTACGGCGAGAAGTATGAAGTGCCGATAAAGCTCGGGCTTGAAGACCCCAACGAAAGCGTGCGCGACTTCTCGCGCAGCGTCTGCTCGAAGCTCGGAATACCGTTTTAAGGCACGTACCGCAAATGCTGGGCGCCATGCGTAATCCGCACATTCATGAGCTGCCTGCGAAGCTTGAGGTTCAGGTCTTTCAGAGACCCGGGGCAGGGCCTGGAGAACACGCGCTGGCAGGACAGGGACCGGACCTTGTGTTATAATAGTGGCAGGGAGACCATTAAGGAGAAAAACGCTTCATGTCCCTGCAACGATATGCCGGTGACGGGCACGGCGATGGAGTTGTGCCTCGGTCACGTATGGCTCTTCAAGAGCCTGGAACCCAAGGATATGCAGGCCCTGATAGGGGCGGCGGCGAGGAAGGTTTATTCGGCCGGCCAGGCAATTTTCCTCCAGGCTGATCCTACCGACCGGATGTTCCTGCTGAAGGCAGGGCGGGTGAGGCTAAACAAACTCCTTGAGGACGGCACCGAGTTTACTCTCGACATCAGAAAGTCGGGTGATTTCCTCGGCGAAAACATGCTGAGCGAAGAGGGGACCTACCCCGTGACGGCGTGGTGCATGGAAGAGACCCTCACCTGTGGTTTTACGAAAGAGAGATTCGAACGCCTGGTCCTGGACCATCCCCGCATCGGACTCCAGGTGATGAAGAACCTGAGCAAGCGTATCTCCTCTCTGACGAGCCGGATAGAAAGCATGTCCCTTACCCACCTGGGGGCCCGCCTCCACCAGGTGCTCCTCCACTTGGCCCTGGAGCACGGCGTGAAGAGCCGGGACGGGTTCGTCATAGAGTTCCCCCTAACCCATGAGGACCTCGCGTTTCTCGTGGGCGCCCATCGGGTGAGCGTCACCAGGGCGCTGAAGGAGCTAAAGAAAGCGGGAAGCGTTGTTCAACAGAAGCGGCACCTGCTCGTCAGGAATGCCTGATCCGAAACCGAAGATACCTTGAAGGAGGAACCTTATGAGAGACGTGGTCCACACATCACGCATCAGTATCGTGAGGGAAAAAGGCCCTACGAGAAAAGCCGTCATCGAGGGGTTCAGCGAGCCGGTCTACTATGGCATTCACAGCGGCATCAAAAGGTTCTACGGCGTTGAGACGGAAAAAGAGTATCCCGCGACTCTCGATCACATGATCGCGGCGACAGCCGGCTGAATGATGGGCACACTGGCCGCGGCGCTGGCCGGAAAAGGCATCAAGACGCCCGAGGACCTCTACCGGGCGGAGGTCGAGGGCGATATAGAGAATGTGAACGGCGTGCTCAAGATCACGCAGATCCGTGTCGACTATCACCTGACCGCGGGACAGGAGAAGGCGCAGGACGCAAGGGAAGCCTTCGCCTCGTACATCGCCTCCTGCCCCGCTGCCCAAAGTGTGATCGGCTGCATCGACATCAGGGACAATCTCGTCTTTCACGGGAAGTAGCGTCCCGTCGTCCGCTGCGGCAGCAAAGGTCACGAAAGGTTGCCTGCGTTCCTCGTCCGGCGATAGAGGAGCTCCGAAAGGAGGCCACGAAAGAGGGCAAGATCGATCTTTCTGGTCTCCAAAGGCACTTGGACCAGGTCGAAAAACGATAGCGTCTCTTCGTCGGTAAGAGGCTCGATCCCGGCATCAACGATAAGTATGCGTTCATACCTTCCCAGGTTGATGCGCACGTCGACCTCATTCCACCCCAGGGCATCCATCATGGCCGGCCACGCGCGCACCCATCCGGGCGTCATGATCATCGTCTTTGTATCTTTGACCTCCGGCGCATCTTTACCGAGAAGCGCTTCGATGCAGTTCTTCACCGGAAAAGCGGCTACCCCGTACTTTTCGAGAAAGGAGCTTATCTCCGGATGACAACCCTGCCCGTAGAGAAGAGACACTTTTCGTTCCGGAGGCTTCGCCTTATCTATGGCCTCACCGAGCGCCTCTTCCAAACGAGGCAGACTGGCGTGCAGTCCGGCTTCGAGCCACACGATCTCGATGTCCGCATTATCGGGCAGCGATTGGCAAAGCTCCTTTTCGAGTACTTTGCAGGCAATCAACACGTCCATCGACAGTTTCTCCTCTCACCGGCCCGCGCTGCGGCAAAATGGTATCTGCAACCTGCCCGGCGCCGGTCTTATATGGACTTCTCCCAGTCCTGTCCAAAGTCTGCAAAGGGCCTGATCTCCTGAACTTCGAAGGTGATCGCCGCATGCATCATATTCGCCGCGCCCTCTCCCGCTTTTGCCCTCAGTTGGGCCTTGAGGGAGTCAAGCTTCTCACCCGAGGTCTGGCACTCCGTCATCCTGAGGTAGACCCTGACCCCCTTCCATTCGGGCGGAGTCGGCCCCGGCTCCATTATCATGAAGACTCCGTTTGGATTTTCCTGGAGGTAGGCGAGGGTCCGGTTCTTGCCGCAACCCATGAAAATTGTCTTTTCATCAAGCATCTGGGCCGACCCGAAGTAGGCGACATCAACCTTTCCGTCCCTGCTTGCTGTGGCAAGGGCTCCCAACCGCGGCATCTTGTTGAAATATTCTTTCAGATCCTTCGACATAGGTCCTCCCGAGGGTGACAGATTTCTGTTATCCCGAACCAGATACCTATAGTTTAAATGCAGGGGCAAGCAATGTCTGTAGCCATCGCTACAATAGGGGGGTTTTTGGAAATCTCTTGCATTTGTTTCATCCGGTAATGTTGGATCTCCGCGATGTCACTTTAATGCACGAAATGGTAGGTGGAGACCTCAACCACCCTGATTATCGCTAACACACGATTACGTCTCAGAGCAATTGGTCCGCGGCGGATCGGCTGGCCCTGGTCGGCTGATCGCTGACTTAAGCGGCGTCCCTTTGCCTTTTCCAGCCCGATCTGCTACGATGCATCCCATGGGCCTCAGTTCGCGAATGTTCTTTTTTGAGGAGGATGGAACTCTCAGGTCCGTGCCGTGGAGCAGGTACGAGATCCTCTACAAGGGGGATCCTTCGACGCGGTTCCCCGAGTACGCGAGGAAAGCAGTGAAGTGCGTTTCTGTGGTGATCGAGCTCGAGGACCGAATCGCGATCTCGGTGCTACGCACGGACTTCTTCATCACCTATTTCGACGAGAGCGGGCGCATCGACCGCGCAAGGAAAGAAGAGGCCATGAGGCTCGCGGTGAACATGGCAGGCCCTGACCTCACCGAGCCCGACCGGGGACCGGTGATAGATGCACATCAGCGGCTGTCTGCCAAGCGTTACCGGGACCAGTTCAGATGGACGCCCACGCGTGAGGAGGAGGCGAAAATCGGGCGGCGCATAGAGAGGATGTTCGCCGCCCGCAAAGCGTAGCGGGGGAGGAGTGGAAAAGATGCCGAGCATAACGTCGTGGCCTCTCACGTCCTATGATGAAGGCTTTTCCTGAAATAGCGGTTTGTTGCTTTCGGTTCGTGCCCCGGGTTGTTGTAGTGATGCGGTCCTGCCAGAGCGGTCGGGTTCCTGCAAGAGAAAGTGTTGTTGTTTCTTGAGGCGACGTTATCGGCGCTTCCACCTACGAGTGCACAACCTTACCGACTTATACCGCGCGAAGAATGCCACTCAAAAGGGCGGACAAGCCGAACCCGATTATGACTACACCGGAAATTCTGTTAACCCATTGCAGACTGTGATGGTTGAGCTTTCCTTGAAACATACCAACACCGCTGCTCAAAATGAGCCACCACAGGGCCGAACCAAGGAACACCCCCGATACCAGGGCTGCCGCCTCCATGTAGCTCCTACCTACGCTTGCCAGACCCAGGCCAGCAAATATGGCGGCGAATGAGATGACTGTCATCGGGTTCGTAAGCGTTAGAAAAAACGTCGCACCATATGCACCCAAGAGACCACGATCTTTAACGCGGACCGCCTGTTCTGAGACTCTCGACAGCAGGATTTTGAGGCCCAGGTAGCATAAGAAACCACCGCCGATAAGGCGCAACCAGGCTTGTTGGCTGACGAGGAAATTCGAGATAAAGGTCAGGCCGAAGCCAGCAATAAATCCGTATATTCCGTCGGCAGTGGCTGCTCCCAGACCAGTTATAAGACCAGACACCCGCCCCTCAGCCAACGTGCGGCGTATGCATAGGACGCCGATAGGTCCGACAGGCGCAGCAATCGAAAGGCCCATGGCCATGCCCTTGAGTAAAAAAGTAACACCCATTCATTCTCTCATCGTGACAGCTGTGATATATACGAGCGTACCATGTGTGTCCGCAAAAGTGAATATGCCGCTTGTAACATTCAACGCCGGCTTGGGCGGGCAGAATCTAGCAATACAGGAAGAAAGCCCCGGAACAGGTCCCGGTTCATATCGCCGGCGAAACACGTGGGGTTGCCTCTTTTTTAAGAATGCCGGGATGCTTTTTTGTCATGCCTGGTTGTCGGCTCTCCTTGTCACTTTGACAGGAGAGCGGGAAAGCCGGAAAATATTGTGAGCACCCTTCCCTCCCTGCCGGTCGGGTGGTGCGACCCAGCAAAGCAATATGGAGCCGGGCACCCCGCCCATGGCAGTGGGTTTCACAGACCTGCAAAGATGACATGACCCGGCCCGTTTCGGTAGGTTTGGAGAGGTCCCGCAAACCGGCCCGCTCTTTGACAATTGAGCTGCAATGGCCGTGCCGACAGGGGCGCTGCCCGGCCGGCCGTTCACTCAAAACTGAAAACCCAACACTTTCTTATTTTCTTACCCCCACCCCCTAACCGTCCAGTTTCGTGCACTTTCGTCAACCCCCCTTCTGAAATACCTTGCAGGAGAAGGGAATCAGGAAAGGGTTGCTGAGACGGTTGGTGAACAATCCGCGCTGAAAAGGCTAGAAAGAGGGCAAGACGTAGTGAAAAATGGTAAAAACGGCCGTTTTTGCACTTGTTCGTTCACCACGGCCCCACACACAACTTGCGCATGGGCAGGCTCTTTTCCGGTCGACGTGACTTTTGATGCGCGTTCAAACTCCTTGACAACCGACCGACTTTATAGAAGAATAGAACCTGCATCTGCATACAAGCGAAGGCAACAGGCCGACATGAGTGGAACAGCCTATAGGCGCTCTTACGGACCTCCTCCCGAAGAAGCTCCACGCGCCGCGCATAAGGGCCTTCGAGGAGGGGAAGAGGGGACTCTAGTACTGCCGGAGGTGTGAGAACAATGGACGTGATGCGATTGGACAACGGGTTGACGTGCATCCTCGAGAAGAGGGAGGGGGCGGGTGTCGTCGCAATGCAGGTCTGGGTAAAGGTGGGCAGCCGCTGTGAGGCCGACCGGGTAGCCGGCATTACGCACTTTATCGAACACCTGATATTCAAGGGCACGGACGAGGGCGACGGCTATGAGATCGCCCCGAAGATCGAGGCTATGGGCGGGAGCATCAATGCGTTCACCTCTCATGAGACAACGGTCTATCATATCGTTATGCCCGCAGACTCTTTTGAAGCCGGCTTCCAGCTCCTGGCCGACTCCGTCCGCAGCCCTGCTTTCCCGGAAGATGAATTGGAAAAGGAGAAAAAGGTCATTATCGAGGAGATAAAGATGGGCGAGGACGACCCCCAGCGGAAGCTCTTCACCGAGCTTTTTCGGGTCAGCTACCCCGTCCATCCTTACGGCCGGCCTATCATAGGCTACCGGGAATCGGTCTCCGCCATAGGCCGCTCCCACATCCTCTCGTATTTTAAGGAGCACTACACACCTTCGAGCATGGCGGTCGTGGTGGTAGGGGATTTCGACGAAAAGCGCGTGCGGGAGCTGATCGACCGGCACCTGACATGGCAGGTGGACCAGGCGGCAGCTGATAGGGGGGCGCAGACAACCGACAGCGGCTCAGGCACGGCGGACCCCGTGACAGTCATCGAGAAAGAGATCGCGGAGAGCTACCTCGCCCTTTCCTACCCCATCGGCCCTTTCCTGGACCACGACACGCCGGCCCTTGACGTGCTCGCGAGGATCCTGACCGATGGCGACAGTTCGCGCCTGCAGGCGACCCTGAAGCATGACAAGGGGTTAGTCACGGACACGGACTCCTATGTATTCTCGCCGAGGGAAAACGGTCTTTTCGTACTTCTCGCGACGTTCAAAGGACATGACTACGAAAGTGTCGCAACCGCAATCGAGACCGAATGCGGTTGCATCTCGCAAGAAGGCATTGCCCCGTGGGAGCTCGAAAAAGCAAAGAACCTCGTCAGCGCCTCGTATATCTACGGGGCTGAACCGGTTCAGGGAAAGGCGCGCCTGATCGGCAATCTTGACGCGCTTGCGGACGACCCTGCCTATGCCGACAGGTACCTGCACGCCGTCGGCTCGGTCACTGCCGAGGACGTTATGTCGGTCCTCGCCGCGTACCTCGTGCAGGGGAAGAAGCGCACGGTTGCCCTCCTGCCCAGGAAAGCCTCCAACCCCGTCACCTTTCGGCTCGATAACGGCCTGCGGTGCGTCTATAACAGAAACGCGGCCAGCCCCAGCTTTTCCTTTATGATGGGTTTTGTCGGAGGTCTCAAGGAAGAGAGGCAGGGACAGAACGGGGGCTTCAACATCCTCTCGCGGATGCTGCTGCGGGGGACGAAAGACCTCGACAGCCAGGGCATCGCGCGGAAAATCGACACCCTGGCGGGGAATATCAGCCCGGTGAGCGGGAGAAACGTATTCGGTCTTTCCGGGAGGTTTCTCGCGAAAGATTTTGGCCGGGGGCTCGCGCTCTTGAAAGACCTCATTGTCTCCACCGTGATCAACGAAGACGAGCTGAAGAAGGTGAAAGAAGAGGTCTTTTCCGAGATGCGCAGGCGTGATGATGACGCCGTGCAGTATACGTTCATGGAAATGAACAAATTATTATACGATGGTCACCCTTACGCGACGGACCATATGGGATCGGCCCGCGATGTGGCGGATATGACCCTTCAGGATATAGAGGAATTGTACAGGGATTACGTGGGCCCCCGGAAAGCGGTGCTTGCCCTGTCGGGCGACCTTGGGCCGAAAGCGGTTGAAGAGTCGGTACTGTCGCTTTTTTCAGAGTGGAAGGGCAAGGGCCGCGAGCTGAAGACAATGGCCTACACCCTGACATCGGCCAGGGAGCGGGTGGTGCAGCGCGAGATGTTCCAGACGCACATGATCTTTGCCTTTATGGGGCCGGGTTTTGTCGATGCCGACAGGTTTTCCGTCGAGGTGATGGCTGCCGTACTCTCCGGCATGGGCGGAAGGATTCACAGGAAATTGAGGGAAGAGAACCCCTATGCGTACGCCCTCACTTTTTTTAATCAGGAGGCCTACGAAGTGGGCGCAATCGGTATCTACATAGGCACCGACCTCACCCACGCGGAGGACGTGGAACGGATCGCGAAGGCCGAGATCGAGGAGATACGAAAAGCCGGCTTCACCGAAGAAGAGGTGGCCGACGCAAAACGCTACATGGTAGGGAACCATTACATACGGATGCAGACAAACGGACCTATCGCCTCGAACATGTGTCTGGACGCCATATACGGCCTGGAGCCCGGTTTTTTTAAGGTATGGCCCGAAAAGGTGGGGAAGATTTCGAGGGATGAGGTCAATGCCGCCGCGCACAAGTACCTCCTCCCCGACAGGATGGTGAAACTCCGGGTCGGGCCATAGAAACACCGCAATCTCATCATATTGTGCAGCCCCCATGCCTTTCCGGCATATGTGTCGGGTGCATCTGTCGCATATTACGGCCCTTCCCCTGGTCTTCTCTGTTTGCAAGGCCCTGATTTTGGTCCGGTTATTGCTACGATAAAGCCGGCCTCTATGGCGACACAGTACTCAGGGACTCCCGGTTCTTAGGACCCCCCCCAATCCCCCCTTTTTCCGGGAGCCTATCGTATCCGGCCCACAGTCTTTCCCCAGGATTTGTGGGCCGGGACTTTCTTCACCATCGCAAAGATAGTTCACTGTCGTATCATATACATAACCGTACACGGGATATGATCTCTGCACCCGATTCCCGGCGGCAATTTGCTTAATGGCGGCCAACGTGGTAGACTAAGCCTTCCATACATCGATAGTCGACGATGACTCGAAAACCGGCCGGGAACAGTTCCCGCCTCAATACGCTTCGGTGTTCTGATTGTGCCGTTCTTAGGCAAACCGGGCTTCATCTTTGAAAAGAGGTTCGGAGGAGACTGAAGGCTTGACTGTCCTCCGATATCCCACCACTGTTTTTGCCCTTCTTCGCATAGGGCGTTGTTGTGCCCCCTGATGCATGCGTGTGTGAAAGCAGCCGCAATTCTTGGAAACGGGATCATACGTGCGGTCCGACAAAAGGAGGGTTCATGATCGAGCAAAAACCGACGGAAGACAGGATGGTAGCCATGCAATTGACTACCGATGAAGGGGCGTTCATCTGTAACATCGATCAATCGGATGTGACAAAGATGGCCGCCAGGGAATCGGGCACGTTCATTGTCATCCATTATGCCATTCGTCTCGACGCAATGTTCGAGGGGCAGTATGAGATCCACAGGACGAAGATGATAGAAACAAGTGCAATCGATTTCTTCCAGTCCTTCACAAAGAAATCACGGTGTATTTTACGGAAGGTGTCAGCCAAGCGGTAACCGGAAAGAAGACAAAGGGCATGCGGCGCAACCGTGCGCATCGACGGCCGTCCGGTCTTAAAGGGCGGACCTTCCCGGCTTTGACCCGGCCAGCATGTCCCTCAATTCCTGCCCTTGCACGATTTCCTTCTCGGAGAGGAGGCGTGCGAGCTCATCGAGCACTTCCCGTCGTTCGGAAAGGATCTTTCGTACCCTTTGGTGGGCCAGCTCCATCACCGCTGAGATTTCCTCATCGATCTGGGTCGCTTTTGTTTCGCTGTAGGTCTTGTTCGGTGAATAGCCTTCGGGCGGGAACATGGGCTGGCGAGAGGACTCGTAGGTGACAAGCCCCAGGCGATCGCTCATACCGTATTCCGCCACCATGGATCGGGCGATGTCCGTGGCTCGCTGCAGGTCGTTTTGGGCCCCTGTGGAAACCTCTCCGAACACCAGCTCCTCCGCTACCCGGCCGCCCAGGAGCACGGCGAGACGATCGAGCAGCTCCGGACGCGTAAGCAGGTACCGGTCCTCGGTCGGCTGCTGCTGGGTATATCCGAGGGCTGCAATCCCTCGGGGGATTATGGAGATCTTGGCGACCGGGTCGGCGTGCTCCAAGGATTCGGCCACAAGCGCATGTCCGGATTCATGGAACGCGACAATCCCTTTCTCCTGGGTATTCATGACCCTGTTCTTTTTCTCCAGTCCACCGACCACCCGGTCGATGGCTTCATCAAATTCCGACGATCCTACGGTCTCCTTATTCTTCCTGGCGGCGAGCAGTGCGGCTTCGTTCACGAGGTTGGCCAGGTCGGACCCCACAAAACCGGGGGTGAGGCTCGCGATTTTGCGCAAGTCGACGTCGGCGCCCAGCAGGACGCTCCTGGAATGGATTTTCAGGATCGCTTCCCGGCCGTTTATGTCGGGGCGGTCGACCAGCACCTGCCGGTCAAACCTTCCGGGGCGCAAAAGTGCGGGGTCCAGGATTTCAGGTCGGTTGGTGGCAGCCATGATGATGACGCCTTTGTTCGATTCGAAGCCGTCCATCTCCACCAGGAGTTGATTAAGCGTCTGCTCGCGCTCGTCGTTGCCTCCGAAGACGTTCATCCCCCTGGCCTTCCCTAAGGCGTCCAGTTCGTCGATGAAGATGATGCAGGGGGCCTGGCCGGCGGCCTGGGAAAAAAGATCGCGCACGCGGGATGCGCCCACGCCCACGAACATCTCCACGAACTCGGACCCGCTGATGCTGAAAAATGGCACTTTTGCCTCCCCTGCCACGGCTTTTGCAAGGAGGGTCTTGCCTGTCCCCGGCGGTCCCACCAGAAGCACCCCTTTGGGGATCCTCCCGCCGAGCTTCTGGAATTTGTCCGGGGTCTTCAGGAACTCCACGACTTCTTGGAGCTCTTCTCTGGCCTCGTCGATCCCCGCAACGTCGGCAAAGGTGACCTTCGTCTCGCTCTCCGCAAAGAGCTTTGCCTTACTCTTGCCGAAAGACATGACCCCTTGCCCGGCCCCCCCCATCCTTTTTATGGCGAATCGCCAGATAAGGAACATAAGGGCGATGGGAAGAACCCAGGAGAGGATGCTTCCCAGTACCTTGCTGTCGTAACGCCCGGAATAATCTATCTTGCGGTCGTCAAGCTCCTTGACGAGGCCGGGGTCATCGACCCGGACCGTGGCGAACTGCTGGTCCGGCTTGTTGTCCTTCCCTTTCAATGTGCCGGAGATGCTTTCCGGGCCTATGGTCAGCTTGCTCACCAAGCCCTCCGCTGTTTTCTGCTTAAACTGGCTGTAAGGGATGGTTTCCACGTTGGAGGAAAAGAAGTATTGCTGCACATACATAAAAAGAAGGATCGCAGCCAGGAGATACCAGATACTGAAATGGGTCTTCGGGGGCAGACCGTCCTTCCCTTTTCGCTGACCCGGCTGCCCGAACAACGAGCGAAGCCTGTCCATCAAATGCTCCTGAGACCCTTTGTCGTCGGATGGCACGCTATCCTCCTTCGCAGCTTAAATAGTCCATGCAGGACCGGTGTCTCCCGCATCTGAGATACGAAAGCCTTTCATAGACCTTATCATACTACCATATATGGCGGTCGACTTCTCGTTTCACGCTGACGCCCGATTGTGTAACTTTACACAATCGGGCGTCAGCACAGGTGCACACACGCGGTAACACGCGGTGTGAGCAGAGACGATAGTTCATTACTTCACAAGGCCGTTGACAAGTGTTTTTCTCTGCTATACAATTAAAGGTGCGGCGGACATGAACGACCCGGACAGCCGAAGGGACCTGGGCACAAGCGGGCAGCATGAAAGTTATTGTCGTTTCGGGCGCGCGTTCTAATATCGGGAAAACGCAGCTTGCGCGTGCGCTGTGCCGACTACTGCCCGGCGCAGTGCGAATAAAGATCGGACATCATGCGCGCAAACCGGGCGGCGATGGGTATCTGTACCGGATGGGTACAAGTTTTTCCACTATCGCTGCCGAGCACGGCAACGCGCGTTTTTTGATAATCGAGAGCAACCGCATACTCGAGGAGATCACCCCTGAATGCGCGATTTACCTTCCCGCCGACAATGCAAAGCCCTCGGCTGAGCGTGCCATGCAGAAGGCAGACATCATCCGCGGAGAGCCCGTTCCGGTTTCAGCAATATCCGTTCTCGCCAAACGGCTTGGGTGCGATGAAACAGTCATCCGGAGAATCGTAGAATTGTCAGGTGCGCTGGAAGAATAAGATATGGAGTCCGATACGTTCCTCAGGAAGCCGTGAAAAAGTAATTGGCTTACCCGATGAAGAGGGAAGATTGCGGGAAGAAGGCGGGGTAGAGGTCTAGTGGTATCCGTTGAAGAAGCGCTGGAAATTGTCTTGAATTCCGTCAGCCCTCTTGGCGGTGAAGACACTTCTATCCTGGAAGCATCCAACCGTGTGTTGTATGAGGATATTGTGTCGGATAGGATGATACCTCCTCTGGATGATTCCGCGATGGACGGTTATGCAATAATCGCGGATGACACACGCGGGGCATCGAGAAACAATCCTGCAAAACTTTACATCGTGGGAGAGATACAGGCCGGCGGTTCCATTATTGGTAAACACGTCTCGGAAGGAACGGCAATAAGAATAATGACAGGCGCTCCGATGCCGGAAGGCGCCGATTCGGTGGTCAAGGTTGAAGATACGGAAGAAGAAGGCGGTTATGTAAAAGTATTCCGCGAGACGGTGAGATATAACAATTACAGATTTGCGGGAGAGAACATCAGGAAAGAAGACAATGTGCTGTATAAGGGAAAGCGGTTGGGTTCAGCGGATGCAGGCGTCCTTGCGTCGCTGAATCACGGTACGGTAAAAGTGTACAAACGACCCACCGTTTCAATTATCTCCACAGGTGATGAATTAGCCGATCTAGGCGAAGATATTAAGGTTGGTCAGATTAGAAACGTGAACGCCTATACCCTATACTCGGAAGCAAAAAAGTATAACGCCCTTCCCGATTATCTGGGCATTGCGAAAGATACGTTGAAAGATACGAAGGAAATACTGTTGAGAGCCCTGAAATCGGATGTCGTCATATCCACGGGCGGCGTGTCGACGGGGAAGTACGATTTCGTCAAAGATATCTATTCCGAGCTCAATATTGAAATACAGTTTGAACAGATTAATGTGAAACCCGGCACCCCGTGCGTTTTTGGAAAGAAGGATAATAAGCTGGTTTTCGGCCTGCCCGGAAATCCCGTTCCGACCCTTATACTATTCATTCAATTTGTGAGACCTGCATTGCTCAGGCTAATGGGTGCAATAAAGATAAAGAAACCGGTGGTTAACGCATTTCTCGAAGAGGATATCAATTCGAGCAAAGTCCATCATCTGTTGAGGGGCTGCTTTACTCTCAAGAATAATGAATTTTACGTGTCAACAACAGGCAATCAGAAGCCCTCCGTGCTTCGCTCGATGAGCGCCGCGAACTGTCTGATCATAGTTCCGGAAAACATTACAAAAGTAAGGGCCGGAGAAAAAGTTGCGATCCAGTTAATCGATCATGATGAGATATAGCGCACACGGTTCATCCGACCACATGGCACCCTCTTCTCGTGGACCGACTATTGACAATATCGCCGTAAAGCGGTAGATATTGCCGATTGTCACGAAAACAGGCATCTTCTCAAGAAAAGACTGCCGGGAAAAATCCGTGGCAGGACCGAGGAACAGATGGATGCATATGAGCAGATACGTTTGCGTATCCCCGAGGAAGTCGAGCGTCTCATGGAGCAACGGCGGATACTGAGGGAGGACCTGCAACGCGCAATTCATCATGCCGAGACCACAGGGGAGAAGTTCCTAAACCCTTCCAACGGCCGGTCTCTCACATCCCTGAGGCCGGATAGAGTCACGTACTGGGTGGAATACAGCCGGGTCGGCGAAGACTATCACGTCCATAGCGCCTATTCCCACAGGATGGAGATGAAGAGAAGAGGTAGGCCATGACGGATGGGGCGAAGTCGGGCAGTGATAGCGGATGGATCTGTAATCGGTGCAAGGTGCCCCTGGAAGTTCGCAAGGTGAGGCTTCAGTATCTGAGGACCATCTTCGCCCTCGATCTTCCTGCGTGCCCCCGCTGCGGTATGATACTGATTTCGGAAGAGCTGGCAACGGGGAAGATGGCCGAGGCAGAGCAGGCCCTTGAAGACAAGTAGCCCTCCCGGCGAGCCCGTGGCATGAAGATCGATTGCGCGTTCAACTGGCCGGAAATCCGTCGCATCGCGGGGCCGTGCATAAGGCCGGGAGGTCCTGTCCTCACGGAGAGGGCGCTCGCGTTCTGCGACCTCCCACCCGGCTCCCGGGTTGCCGATATCGGCTGCGGTGGAGGAGAAACCCTGGAACACCTGGAGCGGACCGGCGTCTACCGCCCGGTGGGACTCGACTGTTCAGAGCCGCTCCTCGGGGAAGTCGTCCCCCGGCTTGAGTCGGGGCGCCTCATCCGGGGCCTGGCCGAAACACTCCCCTTCAAGAAAGGTGCCTTCGATGCCCTCTTCTGTGAGTGCGTCCTTTCCATTCTCAGTGACAGAACAAGGGCGCTCGGCGAATTTGCGCGGGTCTTGAAAGATGGGGGGTTTCTGATCGTAAGCGACGTTTTCGGTCGAGGCATGCCCGGACAGGGGCAGAGGGAAGCACGATCGGAAGGGCTCCCGACAAAAGGGCTTCTCACCAAGGAGGACCTCCTCCGCCTTTTGACAAGGCTCGGTTTTTCGCTCCTCCTCTGGGAGGAGCACCAAGGGTTTCTTAAGGAATTCGTGGCCCGCATGATCCTTGCGGGCGTTCGCCTTCCGTATCCATGGGCGTGCGGACAGGGAGAGGAACGAAAGAATGCGGACTATGCAGGGATAAGCTATTTCCTCCTGGTTGCCGGCCGGGGCCGCTTTTCAGTGGGAGACAAAGGAGATGGTGAACCATGGACGACATGATCCTGCAGTTGATGAGACTAAAGGCCAAAGGCTTCTGCTGCGCCCAGATCATATTGATCCTCGCGCTGGAGGCCCAAGGTAAGACCAATGCCGATCTTGTGAGATCGGTAGGCGGCCTCTGCTTCGGCATCAGTGGGGCCGGCGAGGTCTGCGGAGCCCTGTCAGGGGGGGCCTGCCTTATCTCGCTCTACGTGGGTAAGGGGGGTGTAGAGGAGAAGGCCGATGACCGGTACGTGCTGATGGTAGGCGAGCTTGTGGACTGGTTCAGCGGGGAGGCAGACGACGAGTACGGCGGGATGCGATGCGACGAGATCCTGGAAAAGTTCCCCGACCGCAGCATATGCGGCCGCATCGTGGCCGATACCTATGGAAAGTGCATGGATATCCTCGTGAGCCATGGGTTCGACCCTGCTGTCGGCAAGAATGGATGACGGCAATTACCGGGACACCCGCAAGCGGGTACCCGGCCGCCCCCTCCATGAGCAAGCTCATCGGGCACCCACTTGTGGGTCGTCCCCCTCATAAAAAGGATGAATCTTTGGAAAAGGCGTGCCCCGATGAAACAGAAAGCCTCTGCCCTGTGTGCCTCAGGAGGATCAAGGCGACACGGCTGCTTCGGGGCGACGAGGTCTTTCTGGTCAAGGAGTGCGGGGAGCACGGTCCCTTCAGCAGCGTCATATGGCGAGGCGAGCCGTCCATGGCCGAATGGCGGAGGCCGAAGGAGCCTGTCCATCCGGACCTCTGCTATGGGAAAGTTGAAAAGGGGTGTCCTTTTGACTGCGGCCTCTGTGACGTCCACGAACAGCTTCCCTGTTCGGTCCTGCTCGAGGTGACGCACCGGTGCAACCTGCATTGCGCCGTCTGCTTCGCCGATTCCGGCAGTGGGGAGGCGGAGGACCCATCGCTTAAGAAGATCTCGTGGCTGCTGGAGAGGGCCATGGCTGCGGCAGGTCCGTGCAATCTCCAGTTGTCGGGGGGTGAGCCCACCCTGCGCGACGACCTTCCGGAGATCGTCGAGATCGCACGACGGATAGGCTATTCCTTCATCCAGGTCAATACGAACGGTCTCCGCCTTGCCGCAGACATCGGCTACGGAAGACGGCTCCGGGCCGCAGGTCTCTCGACGGTCTTCCTCCAGTTTGATGGTGTCGATGATGAGATCTACCGCTGCCTGAGGGGAAGAGCGCTCCTGGATGAGAAACTCCGGGCCGTCGCGCATTGCGGAGAGGCAGGCCTCGGCGTCGTCCTCGTCCCTACCCTCGTGAGGGGCGTGAACACCGATTCCATCGGGGCCATAGTACGGCAAGCCCTGCAACTGACCCCCACGGCGCGCGGCATCCACTTCCAGCCGGTCAGCTATTTCGGCCGCTTTCCGAAGCAGAACGGCGACGAAGGCCGCTTTACCCTCCCCGAGCTGATGAGGTGCCTCGAAGAACAGACCAGGGGCCTTGTCAAGGTGACCGACTTTTCCCCTCCCGGCTGTGAGCACGCCCACTGTTCCTTCCACGCCACGTACATGCATGAGGCCGAAGGGGACTTGAGACCGATAGGGGCGGCACACGGGGATGGCTGCTGTTCGGCGGATATGAGCGCGGGAGGAGTCAGGAAAACGGTGGAGACCGTCTCGCGCCGCTGGAGCCTGCCGTCGGCAGCGCCATTATCCGGCCTATCCCCCCTGCCGGCCAAGACCCCCTGCTGTGGCGGGGGCAGTCCGAGCGTGACCAGGGTCGAAGGTCTTCTTGACCTGGACCTCTTTCTCCAGGAAGTCGCCTCCAGAAGTTTCACCATATCCGCCATGGCCTTCCAGGATGCGGACAACCTCGACCTGGAGCGGCTCAGAGGCTGTTGCATATCGGTTGCATCGGCCGACGGCAGGCTTGTCCCGTTCTGTGCCTATAACCTTACCAGCAGAGAAGGAAGGAGCCTCTACCGCCGCCGGAACGGATCGGGCTCGTGATGATCGGCATCACTCCCCTGGAAGCATGGATCGCACGAAAGACCTATATCGGACCCGGAACAAGGGGGAAGTTCTCTCCAGGAGCACTCGAGGTCTATCATCTCCGGAGGGTGAACGAAGTCATCGACTACGCCCGGCGCAATGCCCCTTTCTACCGTTGCCGTCTGGCGTCCCTCCCGTCTGCGCCCCTGTCCACCCTTTCCGATATCGCCCGAATTCCCTTTACCACCCCGTCGGAGCTGATCGACGACCCTTCCGGTTTCTTGGCGGTTCGTCAGGACGACGTAGCCCGAATCGTCACTCTCCGCACGTCGGGGAGCACAGGGGAGGCAAAGCGACTCTTTTTCACGGAAGAGGATTTGGAGCTGACCGTGGACTTCTTCCATCACGGCATGTCGACCCTTGTACGACCGGGGCAAAAAGTAGTGGTTTTCCTTCCTGGTGAGAGACCTGACAGCGTGGGGGACCTCCTGGTGCGGGGCCTTCGAAGGATGGATGTAGATGCCCTTGCCTACGGCCCCGTCATGGACCCCCTGCACGCCGCCCGCGCGGTCGCCTCTTTCGGTGCCCACTGTCTCGTCGGTATCCCTACGCAGGTCCTTGCCGTGGCCCGAACACGTGAGGGGGCGGCGATCGGCAAGGGCAGCATAGCGAGCATCCTGTTGAGCACGGACTACGTCCCTCGGGCAATCGCAGGGACCCTGGAGGAGGTCTGGGGCTGCCGGGTGTTCACACATTACGGCATGACCGAGACCGGCCTCGGTGGCGGGGTCGAGTGTGAGGCCCTGGATGGGTACCACCTCAGAGAAGCCGATCTCTACTTCGAGGTGGTCGATCATGAGACAGGAGAGGCGTGCCCCGATGGCGCGATGGGCGAGGTGGTCTTCACAACCCTTACGAGGCGAGGCATGCCTCTCATACGATACAGGACCGGGGACATTGCCCGGATCATCCCTCGGCCCTGCCCCTGCGGCAGCAGCCTTCGGCGGATGGAGCGTGTCAGGGGCAGATGGGATGGCGCTGTTCGCCTGGGTCCTAGGTGTGCTCTGACTCTCTCCGACATGGATGAGGCTCTCTTTCGGCTGGCCGGCCTGCTCGACTACCGGGTCACCGTCTCAAAAGGGAGGAACGGAAAGTTCCGGCTCCATATCGACGTACACAGGGAGGAGGGCGGCAGCCCGACAGACCAGGAAGTCCTTCACGCGCTCAACGAGGTTGGCGCGGTGCGAATCGGCATCGCCGGGGAGTACCTGGAGATACCCGGCGTCCGCTTCTCGGCAGACGGGCGCTGGACCACGACCGGGGTGTCGAAGAGAAAGATCGTTACGGTGGGTGAGCTCCGGGGATAGGGGCAGCCTCTGACGCGCCTGGGGCCGTCAGCCATTGACCGCCTATTTCAGCAGTTGTACGTTAATTACCGATCCCTCCAAAAGGCGGTCTTGTCCTTCAGGTATTGATGCCACGGCCGTGGCCCTGGCTATGGAGCCCAAGCGGCTGTCTTCTTTCAACGGATAAAAGGCCGGCAACCCGTCATCGGGTTCAAGGGTGCCGAAGAAGAAATCCGTCCAGCCGGACTCGCGCCCCCTGAGTTCAGAGGCAAGCCTGGCATTAATCCTGGGCAGCCCCGGGTTTACATGACCGGAAAGGGCAAGGAGGCCGGGTAAGGCGATCTGCAGGAATCCCATCAGGTTGGAAGAGGGTCCGCCGGATAGAATGAATACGGGTTTCTTGTCCAGTATGCCGAAACCGACCGGCTTGCCCGGCCCTATACGAATCCGGTGAAACACTTTCTTCCATCCAAGCCCTTCAAGGACCTGGGACAGCATGTCGCGGTCTCCCGTCCATGCCCCTCCGCTTGTTATCAAGGCGTCCGTTTTGTCGGAGAGCGTCTTCAGGGCGCCGGAGATGGCATCGTGATCATCCTTTATGATTGTCAGGCGGGTCCTGATCTTATATCTGCCGCACCATCCTGCCAGGGTCATGATGTTGCTTGCGTACAGCTTGCCCTCTGCCAGGGGCTTACCCGGTTCGACGATTTCGTCTCCCGTTCCGATGATCCCTACAACGGGACTCCTAAAGACAGGTACCATGCTGTGCCCTGCCGCGGCAAGGAGACCCCCCATACCAGGCGATATTTGCTGGCCCGACCGGAGGACACGGTTCCGAAACGCCACATCGCTGCCGCGAGGCAGGATATTCCTGCCCGGCTCGGCAAAGGTCTCTATAAGCACATGATTCTCTCCCCGCTTCACAAATTCTTCGGCCACCACGGCGTCGGCGCCGGTCGGGATACGGGCCCCCGTCAGCACCCTCACCGTTGTGCCCGTCGTGACGTGAATATCCTGCTCGCCTCCTGCGGCCATAGAACCCACAAGGCGCAGTCGGACAGGGTTCTCGGCAGTGGCATCGGCCACTTCATGGGATAAGACCGCGTACCCGTCTTTAAGGGAGGCATCAGCGGAAGGAGAATCCACCAGGGCATAGATATCCGAGGCGGCCACACGGTCGACGCTGTCAAGGAGGGCAACGTTCTCCGCAGGGAGCGGTCTTATGCCTTCCAGTGTCAAACGCAACGCCTCTTTGAGGCCGAGAGACATACCTTTCATGGTAATACTGCTCGTAATAAGGGAGATTCGGTGTCGTGGCTGCGCCTACGCACGTGTCGCATGATCCTCCGGCCGGCAGATGAGAGGATTATAACAGTTCCGGTGGAGGCAAATCCAGGCCCGGCCCTGAAAACACCTAAAGGCAGACCGACCTGCGCCGTCGACGGCCTTCGCCCCGGAGAGGCTGGGAGGGCAGGCGGGACGGAATTGTTACAATCGTCACAAGGCCCACATAGACGCCACGAATCGGGCCTTCGTGCACTTTGTGAAATATTTCATGTTCGGGGTATTGACAAGGGTTTCCTAGTTTGGTAGGTTACTATGGTTGTGAAGCAAAGAACGAGAAGGCCGATATGCGCGGTTGAAGGCCATGGCACTGGAGATGCGTCGAGGGGCAGAGGACGCATCGATGGGGAAGAAAATACCTAGACGGGCCAAGAAGATACCTAGAGGGGCAAGCATATGAGGTACGCAGAGACAGGGTATAATGTAGAAATCGATCTCGCCACAGGAAATATTGAGAGGGTAGAAACCGACCCGAAATTAATGGAGCTTCATCTCGGGGGGCTCGGCACCAGCATCAAGATGCACTGGGATAGGGTTCCCCCTGAGACTCAACCATTCGATCCAGAGAACCTCCTGATATTCAGCACCGGCCTTTTCAACGGCACACCTGCTTTCAGCGCCAACCGTACCGTCGTCACCTTCATTTCTCCCGAGTCGGGGTTGCTGGCATATCCGATGATGGGGGGATTTTGGTCCGCGGAACTGAAGTATGCCGGTTATGACAAAGTAGTTTTTCGCAACAAGTCCCCTAAGTGGGTCTATCTGTGGATACACAACGACAAGATAGAACTGCGTGATGCCACTCATTTGCAGGGCAAAGGCGCCCTTGAAACGCAAGACCTTATTCGAAAGGAGTTGAACGAGCCGAGGGCCCAGGTGGCAGCTATCGGCCTGGCCGGTGAGAATAGGGTCTTCACGGCTTCCATCGAGCAGTCCAGGTCGAGCTCCAGCAGACTCGGAGGCGGCGCCGTTATGGGAGACAAAAAGATAAAGGCGATAGCCGTTCGCGGCACAAAGGACGTCAACCTGGCCCGAGGGGCTGAGTTTATGGAACATCTGGAGGGCGTGAAGGAATATATAAAGTTCCGGAACGCAAACCCTATTCCCGACGTAATGACCATTCTGTCAGGGATCGGCTCGCCGCAGGAGATGGTCCATACCGATGAGAAGTGGCACACCGAAAATTTCATGTGGGGGAATGCCCGCACCCGGAGGAGAGACTTCTGGAGCAAGGAAAACGAAACGAATTGGACGACGGCTCAGCTCGCGACGGTGCAGCGGCTGATAAGCTGCTTTAACTGTCCGCAGCACTGCGGGGCATTGGTCTCCTACCAGGGAGGCCCACGATACATGATGAAATGCTTCGGGAAGCTCACCTATTCTATGGCGGCCTATGTGGACGACCTGGGCTTTAACTTCAGGATCCTTCAACGCGCGACGGAGTATGGGGTGGACTCGTTCTCGACCCCGCAGATTCTGGCCTTCGCCGTGGAGCTCTATGAAGCCGGTATTCTGACAGACAAAGATTTCGAGGGATGTCCCCCCGATAGAGAAGGGAGATTCTTCTGGCTCCTCGACAGGGTTGTGCGGCGGGAAGGCATCGGAGATATCCTGGCTGACGGTGTCTATCGTGCGGCCCGAAAGATCGGCAAGGGGGCGGAAGAATTCGATCACAATACTATCAAAAAACATGAGCAGCTTCCCCTCAAGCTGGGGACGCTGGATCCGCTGTATTTCCTTATGTATGCTACCAACGAGAAGATAAGCATTACCCAGATCGAGGGGCAATGGCCCCAGTCCGCTTTTCCTACGATGGAGCAGAGAGAAGCCTTCGTAAAGGATTGGCCCCAACTGCCCGATGAACATTTCAAACAATACCTGCTGGACTGGGAATTACGGGGCGATCACGCGATACCTTATTACCCGACTCCCGATATGTGCTCCGAGATTGTGGACTGGATGGAGATGCTACACAACATCGATGACGCGTGTTGCATTTGCGCCGGCATGTCCTCGTTCTGCCTGAAGCCTCCTTATCATATACACAACTACCCGAAGTTGATCTCGGCGGCGACGGGGATGGACGTAGATGAAGCCGGACTGAAGAAGATAGCCAATAGGAGCCGGAATTTACACAGGGCCCTAAATAATAGACTCGGCATGAGAAGAGTTGATGAGAAGCCGCCCCAGGACCATTGGAAAAGGAGATTTCCCGAGCTTGAAGAACAACTCTTGTCGACGTATTACAAGTTCAAGGGCTGGAACGATGACGGTATTCCTACGAGACAAAGATTGGAGGAATTAGATCTGGGTTACGTCGCCGACGACTTAGAAAAGAGAGGGATATTGAAAGATGGCCAAAATTAAGAAGAAAATCAAGACAATTAAAATTGATGCCGATAAGTGCAATGGCTGCCGGGGATGTGAGATAGTCTGCTCCGCCTTTCACGCTGCACCGAGATACAGCAGCAACAATCCGGCAAGGTCTCGCATCCAGGTGATTACCAACCGGATGGAAAATAAATGGCTCCCCGTATTCGCTGGTGAGTATACTCCGGCCGAATGCATGGGCAGGGACAAGTATGTGATTGACGGAAAGGAATACGAGGAGTGCGACTTCTGCAGGGCTGTCTGCCCATCCAGGGACCTCTTCAAAGAACCCGATTCCGGTCTCCCCCTCAAATGCGATATGTGTGAGGACGATCCGCCGCAAGAGAAGCCGATGTGTGTTCAGGTGTGCCTCAACGATGTCCTGGTTTACGAAGAAAGGGAAGAGGAAGTGGAAGAATCGGTGGAGTCGGAGGCAGTGGAGACGGGACTGAAATCGATGGTCGATAAATATGGATTGGAGAAGGTAGTGGATACCGTTGCCCGGATGGCACAGAAGGACTAAAGCGTTAAGATAACATACGAGGATTAAAATATCGTGGAAACCGTAGCCCCCTTCAAAGAGGTAATGGATGAGGTAAGAGAGAAAGGCGGAGAGGCGGTAAAATTCTGCTATCAGTGTGGAAAGTGCGATACTGTCTGCCCCTGGAATAAGGTGAGAAAATTCAGTATGCGCAAGCTGATCCGTGAGGCTACCTTCGGCTTGAGCGAGATAGAACGCGAAGAGATCTGGCGCTGTACTACCTGCGGAAAATGCCCCCAGCGATGTCCCAGGGACGTAAAGCAGATAAACGACATGATAGCCCTGCGCAGGGTGGCCACGGGATATGGTGTTTTTCCTGCCGCTGTCAAGCCTTACCGCGCCATAAGCTCGGGCCTTACCGCTCAAGGCAACCCCTTCAATGAAGACCGGAAAACCAGGGCGGACTGGGCGGAGGGCCTGTCTGTAAAACCCTTCGTCGAAGGGATGGATGTCTTATATTTCCCTTGCTGCTACACAAGCTACGACCCGAGACTCAAGAAAGTAGCGAGAGCCACGGCCACGATCCTGAATAAGGCAGGGGTGGATTTCGGGATACTGGGCTCCAAGGAGAATTGCTGCGGAGAAAGCATCCGCAAGACGGGCAATGAGGAGTTGTTCAAGCGTTTAGCCAGGGAAAACATCAAGACTTTTATCGACAGCGGGGTGAACAAAATAGTCGTTTCTTCTCCCCACTGTTACCACACCTTCAAGAACGAGTATCCCGAATTCAAGGTAAATTTCGAGGTCATTCATATCTCCCAGTATTTGTTCGGGCTTGTGAATGACGGAAAGCTTCGGATCACGAAGCCCTATGGAAAGAGAATTACCTACCACGACCCGTGTTACTTGGGGCGGCATAACGGCATATTCGACGAACCCCGGGGGGTCTTGAAGAAGATGCCCGGTCTGGAGCTGGTCGAGATGCCCGAGTCGCGGATAGATAGTCTCTGTTGCGGGATGGGAGGAGGCAGGATTTGGGCGGAAACCGAAAAGCATGAAAGGTTCTCCAACCTCAGGGTAGAACAAGCTATCGAGCTTGGGGCCGAGGAGGTGGTTACTTCCTGTCCCTATTGCATCACCGCTCTTGAGGATAGCAGGCTGGTCCTGAATCATGCCGACGACATACAGGTCAAGGACATTACGGAGATTCTGCAGGAAGTGATTTAGCGGATGGGGAAACTGGACGTGCACGCGGCGATTGACGTATCGGATATGACGGGTGTGGCAGCGGAGATAGCCTGCAATCGCTTTTCGGAGGAGGGCTGGACAGGGACCTCTGTTCACGTGCCTCTAGAAAAGGAGTTCACCGTCTACGTCAATCTGCAGGAACTGGTCACCGTGCTGTGCACTCCAACCAAGCTGAATTACTTCGTCCTCGGGTTCCTGTACTCGGAGGGAATAATTTCAGGCATGGACGACGTGCTGATGATGCGGGTGTGTGACGAGGAGTCGGAGGTCGATGTGAGACTGAGCAACCCCGAGCTTGAATTGCCGACGCGGCGGAGACTGACCTCAGGGTGCGGCGGCGGTTCAACCTTCGTCACGCAGGGAGAGAAGGTCGATTCGGCTCTTGTTACGACAGCAAAGGAAGTACTGTCACTCATGAAGCAGCTTCAGGAGCAGATCGATCTTTATCGGCTTAGCGGCGGCATGCATACTTCGGCTCTGGCCGATACAAAAAAGTTGCTGGTAGTGGCTGAGGATATCGGACGGCACAATACCCTGGACAAGATCCAGGGCGAATGTCTTTTAAGGGGAGTATCGACCAAAGATCGACTGGTAATCACTACCGGTCGCGTTTCGTCCGAGATGCTGCTCAAGGCGGCGAAGATGAAGGCGCCCGTTGTTGTTTCGCGGCACTCGCCTACGGAGAGGGCTGTTTCCCTCGCTCGTGATCTGGGTATTGCCCTGGCCGGTCATGCGCGTGGAAACCGGCTGCTGGTGTATTCCCACCCGGAGCGGCTTGGCTGCACGACCAATTAAGGACGGCTGACCCGGCCGAACGAGGATGGCATGGGTAGATAAAACGTGATGAGGTGAGAGAAAGTGGATAACGTAATAGAGTTAAAAGAGAATATCCGGCAGCTTTGTAAGGGTCTCGGAGAGAGTAATTTCGGAGACGTCATGGTCGTTGGCGGAGGGATTAGCGGTATTCAGGCCTCCCTCGACCTCGCCGGCGCCGGTTTTAAGGTATACCTGGTCGAAAAAGCACCGAGCATCGGGGGCCATATGGCCCAGCTTGACAAGACCTTTCCCACTAACGACTGCTCGATGTGAATACTCGCACCCAAGCTGGTCGAGGTCGGCCGGCATCCGAATGTTGAGGTCCTGACGTACACCGAAGTTGAGAGTGTTGAAGGGGAAGCAGGGAACTTCAAGGTAACGCTGGTCAAAAAGCCCAGGTATATCCTCGAGGACAAATGCACGGGCTGTACTACCTGCGTCTCATATTGCCCGGTCAAGTACCCCGATCAGTTTAATCAGGACATATCGCAGAATAAGGCGGTCCATATATACTTCCCTCAGGCAATCCCCCTTGTGGCGTATATCGACGAGAGTTGTCTTTACCTCAAAGAGAAGAAATGCCGTATCTGCGAGGCAGTATGTGAGAATAAGGCCATAGATTTGGGTCAGACGGCGGAGAAGGAAGAAATAAAGGTAGGGGCCATAATTCTGTCTCCGGGCCTTGAGCCCTTCGATCCCAAGGTGAGGGAAGAATATCACTACGGAGACTTCCAGAATGTGATAACCAGCATGGACTTCGAGCGGCTGTTATCCTCCACGGGGGCGTACGGCGGTGAGATACTGCGTGCCTCAGACCTGAAGCATCCCAAGAAATTAGCCTGGATTCAATGCGTCGGTTCGAGGCAGGTCCTGGAGGGCGGCAACAGCTATTGTTCGGCCGTGTGCTGCACGTATACCCAGAAACAGGTGATTTTGACAAAAGATCATCACCCGGATTCAGAGTGCACGATATTCCACAACGACGTCCGTTCCTACGGAAAGGATTTTGAGCGGTACTACCAGAGGACAGAGAACCTTCCGGGTGTCCGGTTTTTCAGAAGCTACACATCGATAGTGAAAGAGGACCCGGTAACCAAGAATGTAAGCGTACGGTATTCTACCACCAACGACGGAGTAAAAGAGGAAGAGTTCGATATGGTGGTATTATCCATCGGATTGAATCCTCCCAAGGATGCGTTGGAGATAGCAAGAAAATACGGCATTGAGCTGAGCGGTCATAATTTTTGCAAGGTGAATGAGGTCAACCCTATGGTGACCAACAGGCCCGGGATCTTTATAAGCGGGGCCTTTCAGGGCCCTGTAGATATCCCTGAGTCTGTCTTCAGCGCCAGCGGAGCCAGCTCCCAAATCGGTGAATTTCTCGACTACAGGCGGGGAAATCTCACGAAAGAAAGGATATATCCGGAGGAAAGGGACGTCTCCCAAGAGGAGCCGAGGATAGGGGTCTTTGTGTGTCATTGCGGGGCCAATATCTCAGGCATCGTAGATGTGCCTTCTACAGTTGAATATTGCAAAACCTTGCCAAACGTCGTCCACGCCCAGAACCAGGTATTTTCCTGTGCGACGAATTCGGCCAAAGAAATCACTGACATCACAAAGGAAAAAGGGCTTAACCGGGTGGTTGTCGCTGCCTGCAGCCCCAGGACCCTCGAACCGTTATTCCGGGATACCCTCCGGGAGGCGGGCATTAACCAATATTATTACGAAATGGCGAATATCAGGGAGCATAACTCGTGGGTGCACCAGAAAGAAAAGGAAGCAGCCACCGACAAGGCAAAGGATATAATCCGGATGTCGGTCGCGCGCGCGTGCCATCTGGAGCCCCTGCAGGAATTCGATCTGCCCGTCGACAAAAGGGCGTTGGTGGTTGGCGGAGGCATAGCCGGCATGACGTCCGCCCTCTCAATAGCCAAGCAGGGACATGAGGTCTACCTGGTGGAAAAGGATAAGGACCTGGGGGGGATCGCACGAAAGATTCATTCCACCCTGGAAGGACTCGATGTTCAGGGTTATCTGCGGGATCTTATACAAGAGGTATATCGACACCCCTTGGTACATGTGTATACCGATGCGACCATCACGGGGGCTGCGGGTTATGTGGGGAATTTCGTCACCACGGTGAAGTCCGACAGAGGGGTGGCGGAGATAAAACATGGGGCGGCCGTGATCGCTATAGGTGCCGACGTTTATACACCTGCCGAATATCTTTACGGAGAAGACGACAGGGTCATGACCCACCTGGAGCTGGAGGAGAAAATCGTCCAGGGAGATGAAAAGGTCGTTAACGCCCAGAGCCTCGTGATGATCCAATGCGTGGGTTGCAGGAATGAAGAAAGAAATTATTGCAGCCGGTTATGCTGCAGCGAATCGATAAAGAACGCCCTGTTGCTCAAAGAGAAAACGCCCGGAATGGATATCTACGTCCTCTTCAGGGATATAAGAACCTACGGGCTGAGAGAGGATTATTACCGGGAAGCGGCAGACAAAGGTGTGATGTTCATCCGCTACGAGCCCGAGGATGCGCCCCAGGTAGAGCCGGGTGAGGCCGAGGACGGCCGCTCAGTGCTGAAGGTTACCGCGACGGACTATATCTTGGGTAAAAAGCTTGAGCTGGATGCCGATATACTTGCTCTGGCTGCTGCTGTTATTCCCGCCGCGGAAACCAAGGAAGTAGCCGGACTTTTCAAGGTAACGCTGAGCCCGGACGGCTTCTTTAAAGAAGCCCATGTGAAATTGAGACCTGTCGAGTTTGCTACGGACGGCGTGTACCTGTGTGGATTGGCCCATTATCCTAAGTTTATGCAGGAAACGATCAACCAGTCTTATGGCGCTGCGGGCCGGGTCTTAACGCTTCTCTCACACGATACGGTCACAGCCTCAGGCTCAGTGTGCGAGGTAGATGAGAATAAGTGCATTTCCTGCGGGGCATGCATCACCGCGTGCGCGTATGGCGCCATAGAGTTTTATGAGACACCCCAAGGGAGGAAGGCCAAGGTTAACCCCGTCCTCTGCAAGGGAGATGGTGTCTGCAATACGGTGTGTGCGACAACTGCTATTTCTCTGAAGCACTTTACCGATGAAGAGGTCATGAGTGAAATCGATGCGGCGGTCTCAGAGGAAGAGATCATGCAGCAAATTGATGCGGCGATTGGAGATGCGTAGAAGCATGGAGTCGAAAGGGAAAAGTGAAAAGTCCAAAGGGAAGAGCCTTTTTAATTTCGACTGGATTATTCAGTAGGAGGTGAGAGCGAATGAGTACGGAACTTAAATTTAAGCCAAGAATATTAGGTTTTGTATGCCATTGGTGAGCATACGGCGCTGCTGACCTGGCTGGAGTTTCCAGACTGCAATATACCACCGAAATGAGGCTGATTCGGGTCATGTGCACGGGCAGAATCGACCTGTCGCATATACTCAGGGCTTTCTCGAAGGGCGCGGATGGGGTGTTTATTGGCGGCTGTCATTTAAATGAGTGCAACTACCTTACTAACGGAAACTTCCATGCATTGAGCATGGTGAAGATATGCAGAAAAATGATGCAGCATATAGGGCTGATCCCGGAAAGGTTAAGGATCGCATTCATGTCCGGCAGTGAAGCCAACCTTTTCGTGGAAGGTGTCAATGATTTTGTCAAGACCGTGAAGGGGTTGGGGCCGCTCGGCAAAAAAGAAGGGATAGACAAAAAGGGATTAAAGTTCAAACTTGACGCAGTGACGGAGCTGATCCCCTATCTGAGGCTGGTGGAAAGGGAGAGGCTGAGGCTACCCTTTAAATCGGCTGAAGAGTACGATGAATTTTTCGACAGCGACGAGGCAAACAGGCTATTTAAGGAGTTGATCGCAGACAAGCTGTCGGTGGGCCAAATCCTGTCCCTCCTGCGGGAAGGACCCATGACAACCGGGGAGATGTCGAAGATCCTGGGCCTCACCCCCTCTGAAGTATCGAGACACATGAATACTTCATCGAGGCACGGGCTGGTCAGGTACGATGTAGATCAGAAGCGCTATGCCCTCGCCTGAGACGAAGGAGCGCATCGGTCGATTGGAGTGGAGAACGAGATGAGGAAGGCGACTTATGGATAACGAGAGGATCGATCAGATTATCGACAAGCATCATTGTGAGCCCAGCTCGCTCATTCAGGTATTGCTGGAGATTCAGAGCGAGAACCATTGGCTTCCCAAGGAAGCCCTGGGGAGGGTGGCCGACAAATTGCAGGTGCCCTTGACCCGGGTTCAGCATATCGCTACCTTCTATAAGGCTTTTAGCCTAGTCCCTAAAGGGCGCCACGAAATTCACATTTGTGTGGGTACCGCCTGTCATGTGCGCGGCGCCACGCGCGTCCTCGACGCGATCCAGGACCTGACCGGCATCAGGCCCGGCGAAACAGACCTGGATCTGAAGTTCAGCCTGCAAACCGTTAACTGCCTCGGCTGCTGCGCTTTGGGACCGGTGATGGAAGTGGATGGGAAGACCCACGGCAAGATGGCGCCGTCCAAGACAGCAGATATACTAAAAAATTACGAGTAGGATAAAAACTATGGCGCAGATAAATTCACCCGCCGAATTGGAAGAATTCAGAAAGGGCATCCTGTCGAAAAGAGACCCGAATAAGCCCTGCATCACACTCTGCTCCGGATCTGCATGCAATGCCTCGGGCAGCGGGGAAGTCGCCGCGGCCCTCTCGGAGGAGATCGCAAAGCAGGGCTTAGGCAACGATGTGGACATCAAAAGGACCGGCTGCCATGGTTTTTGCGAGAGGGGTCCCATCATAGTCATCCACCCCGAGGAGATATGTTATTTCAATATAGAGCCCAAGGATGTGGCCGAGATTATCTCCGAGACCATAAAAGAGCATAAGGTGGTAGAGCGGCTGCTCTATACAGACCCTGCCACTAACGAAAAGATAGTCCATGAATCGGATATACCCTTTTACAAATACCAGGAGCGGATCGTGTTCGGCTCCAACAGCAAGATCGATCCCAAGAGTATAGACGACTATCTGGCAATCGGCGGTTATTCCGCGCTGGCAAAGGCCCTTGCCGGCATGAGCGCCGAGCAGGTATTGGAGGAAGTCAAGAAAGCCAACCTGCGCGGTCGGGGAGGCGGCGGCTTCCCGGCAGGGAGCAAGTGGGAAGGGTCCCGCAAGGCCCCCGGCGAGATAAAGTACGTGATCGTCAACGCGGACGAAGGCGACCCCGGTGCTTATATGGACAGGAGCGTCCTGGAAGGGAACCCTCACTCGGTCCTGGAGGGATTGACCATCGGGGCCTATGCCGTCGGCGCCCACGAGGGCTATATCTACGTGCGGCAGGAATACCCCCTGGCAGTAGAGAATGTCAACATGGCCATCAGGAAGGCCGAGGAGTACGGCTTCCTCGGGAAGAATATCCTCGGCTCGGGCTTTGATTTCATTGTGAAGGTGCACCAGGGGGCCGGCGCTTTCGTCTGCGGCGAATCGACCGCCCTGATGACGGCCTTGGAAGGCAGGGCAGGAGAGCCCAGACCGAAGTACGTCCGCTCCAACGTCGTGGGTCTCTGGGGCAGACCCAGCGTGTTGAACAACGTCGAGACCTGGGCCAACGTGCCCCTTGTCATCAATAACGGCGCCGACTGGTTTACTCAAATAGGGACCGACAGCAGCAAGGGCACGAAGATTTTCTCATTGGTAGGAAAGATCACCAATACCGGCCTTGTGGAAGTGCCCATGGGCACGCCGCTGAGGGATATTATTTTCAAGATAGGCGGCGGCATTCCCGGAGGCAAGAAGTTCAAGGCGGTGCAGACCGGCGGACCCTCCGGAGGATGCATCCCCGAGGACCTGCTGGATCTGCCGGTCGGTTTCGATGAACTCACAGCGGCCGGTTCGATGATGGGGTCGGGCGGGATGATCGTCATGGATGAAGATACCTGTATGCCGGATGTCGCCAGGTACTTCCTCGACTTCCTCACCGATGAATCCTGCGGCAAATGCGTCCCGTGCCGTGAAGGCATGAGGCAGATGCTTAAGATTCTCACTGATATAACCCGTGGGAAGGGGAAAGAGGGCGACATCGAGCTCTTGGAGGAGTTGGCAGAGACAGCCCAGGAAGCCGCCCTTTGCGCCTTGGGCAAGAGTTCCCCCAACCCGTTTCTGAGCACGTTAAAATACTTCAGAGATGAGTATGAGGCGCACGTCAAGGAGAAGAGGTGCCCGGCTCTCTCCTGCAAGGAGCTCATCGCCTTCCATATTGACCCGGCTAAGTGTCAGGCCTGTATGGTGTGCCTTAAGAAGTGCCCTGCCGAGGCGATTACGGGCGGCAAGAACCTGATCAGTATAATCGACCAGGAGAAATGCACAAAGTGCGGAACGTGCTTTGAAGTGTGCCCCCCTCGCTTTCGCGCGGTGAGGAAGATTTCCGGCGAGCCCGTGCCGCCTCCTGTTCCCGAAGAAGCGAGAACGATAGTCAGGGAGAGTAAACAAAAATGAGTGAAATCCTCTTGCAGATCGATGGCAAAGAAGTGAAGGCACAAGAAGGGATGACCCTCTTGCAGGCAGCGCAAAGCGCCGGAATACATATCCCGACGCTCTGCTACAACGAGAAATTGGAACCCTATGGCGGCTGCCGGCTTTGCATAGTGGAGCTGGAAATGCGCGGCTGGACAAGGCTCGTTGTCTCCTGTGTGTACCCGGTGGAAAAGAACCTGGTCGTGAGGACCAGGTCCGAGAAGGTGGACAGAATCCGCAAAATGGTCCTACAGCTGTTGCTGGCCCATGCTCCGGATGCCTTCGATCTGCAGGACCTGGCCCAGGAGTATGGGGCCGACCGAAACCGTTTTGAAAAAGAGCCCTCTTTTTGCATCCACTGCGGTCTCTGCGTAAGATACTGCGCCGAGGTCAAGAAGAAGCACGCCATCGGCTTTGTTGACAGAGGCATAAGGAAAGAGATCAGCTTCATTCCTGAGATAGCATCTAAGGAATGTTGGAACTGCAAAGAATGCTTCCCCCTCTGCCCTACAGAGGCGCTGCAGGCGGCTTACGTCCTGGCGAAAGCGCTCTCCTTTCCCTCACCTACCGCGGAGGCGGGGTCAGGGGGATAGACAGGGGAGAGGCCCTGCCTTCTTTTCGCACCCGCCTTATTTCTTTCCAGTTGCCTGTTGCCGCGGCGGCAACAAGGAACCGGAAAGAACGCACACTGCCGACCATCGGCGATGTCCTCCCTGGCAGACCCGTACACAATCCTCGCAGAGAAGGAGAAAAGCAGCATTCCGAAGGGCGCGGCTCGCCTGATGATATTTGGCTCGGAAAAGAGTATACTAAAGGAGCATACTGTATCGTCGGCCAGTCCCAGTCTCATCGCTTTCGCGGCCCGGCAGGAGATCGGCTGAAGAAGGGCCGGTGTCTTATTGAGATTCTTAAAGATGTTTCTCACGTTACTAAGCTAAAGGACCAACACATGAATAATGTCGCAGAATTTATTGAGATCAGGCAGGGGATAGAATCTCTTGCCAAAGAAATCACTACGCTGGTCGAACGGAAAACACTGCCCCAGTCAAAGGTCAGGCTTGACGAGGCAACTCAGCTACTGGCAAAGCTTACGGCCCTCGCGGACAACGACGTCCAGGAGGTCGCCGTCGGTCGGTTGACGAGGCTCCTCGGCAGCCTTGGAGTAAAGGTCGAGGCGTTAAAACCGAAGAAACGGATCGTCAAGAAGCAGACTGTCTCTTAAGAATCCCGTGGGCCATGCGGATTCTGGGGTTTTGTCATCGGCAGATGGCGATCGGAGACCCCTGAAATGAGGACGCATGGCGTGTGACTATATCGGGGTCGAAGATATCTCTTGACCTTTGTGCCGTATTCTGGCATACTATGAATCGGAAGTTTACGTTTTTGCCGTAATGAAGGCCGCAAAGACTCGAGCTTTGTGGCTTTTTTATTGCTGCTCGTAACCTTCTTAACGCTAAAAAGGAGGTGTTCGGGTATGGCAAAAGGAACTGTTAAGTGGTTCAACGAAGCTAAGGGTTTCGGTTTTATCAGCAGAGAAGACGGCGATGACATTTTTGTGCATCATACATCGATCAGCGGCAGTGGGTTCAAAACCCTGTCCGAGGGTCAGGCCGTTTCATTCGAAGTCGAAAAAACGCCGAAAGGCCCAAGAGCCGTCAACGTAGTGGTAGGCTAGACCACCGACCGAACGATAATAGAGGCCCCTTTCCAGGGGCCTCTATTTCTTTGCGGGAATCCGCCCGGCCGGATCAGCGAAGTGCGGCCCTATCAATCCCGATGTTTCTGTGGTAGTATCTTGTTCAGCACGTATAGCCTTGTTCCCGTTCTCATTTCTCAAAAAGCATAGTCGATCAGCCGGGCAGGATGAAGAAGGTGCCGTTGAGACCTGCGAATAGGCGTGTGAGTCTGCTGGTCCCAGGGGCCGTGTCGAGGCGGGAGAAGGAGGATGTGCACCTATCGGGGTTTCGCATGGTCGGAAGAAGCGAACAGGGCCGGCGCCTCACGGTGCGGGCTCATAACAAAAAGGAGTATTTATGCTTATAGGAAAGATCAACGATAGAAACAGGCAGAAATTGCTGGTAACCATCAGGAACGTCAAAGGCACCAACATGATCGATTTCCGGCTTCATCATACGGCCGACGACGGTGAGCTGGTAGAGACGCCGGCCGGCGTCTCTCTTACCCTTGACCAGGCAGGGCAGGCAATAGAGTTGCTTCAGGAGGCAAAGAAGCGGATCAGCGAGCAACAATGAAAATCACCTACTCATGGACATCGCCGGTCTCGCCCCAGAGATCCTTGAGGCGCGCGTCCCTGCCGCAATTCCAGCGATAGAATTTATATCGCACGGGGTTCTTTTTGTAATACTTCCGGTGATATTCCTCGGCCGGGTAGAATTCCGACGCCGGCACGATCTCGGTATAGAGGGGACCGGGGAAGCGTTTCGACTCCTCCAGTTTTTTCTTCGATTCTTCGGCGAGCTTTCTCTGTTCCTCATTATGATAGAAGATTGCGGAACGGTACTGGTTGCCCACGTCGCAAAACTGTCTGTCCTTTACGGTAGGGTCGGTATTGTGCCAGAAAACATCAAGCAGCCTTGCATAACCGACTTTCGAAGGATCGTAGACGATCTGCACCGATTCCGCATGCCCCGTGCTGCCTGAAGATACCTCTTCGTAGGTGGGGTTCTTCTTCCGGCCGCCGGTATAGCCCGGCATCACCGATATCACGCCTTCCAGCCCGTCAAAGGCCGGCTCCATGCACCAGAAACACCCACCCGCGAAGGTCGCTTTCTCGATCTGCCCGCCATCCCCTCCCTGCCCGGCAGCTTTCCCGTGAACAGGGAAGGTCGTCAGCATAAGAATTGTCGATACGATAGTGAGTATCATGGCGCACTTCAAAGGGGCCTCCTTTTTTTCTCACGTTGCTCTCTAGTGAATGTAACGTCGGGTGCGCCGTGTTGCAAGGGACAACGCGCCCGGCTGCGTGGGCACCGCGTTTTCCCCATGCGGCATGGCATGGCGAAGGAAGTTCTTTCCGTATCGCAGGGAAATATTTTCCCAGGCCCCTCTTGCGGCGCGAGGTGCGTGACGGGTGATTTTCGCCCCCAAGGCAGGCGATGCCGTCGGTGCCGCGGCTGCGGCCCGTATTTTGCTTGTCTATCTCTTATCTCTTTGGGAGGAGCGGCTCATGACCGATGGGATCACAGGCATAGGAAGCTCGAATACGGCAACACAGATGCGCATGGTCTTGTCCAAGAAGCTGGATGCGAGCGGAGACGGCGTGATCGATAAGACGGAGATCAGAGCGGCGCTGGAGGCCGGCAAGGGGGCTTCGACCGTCGGGCACAAGGGTGCCTCCCTGTCATATCCGGCGTCGTCTCCCGCCAATTATCAGATTCCGGCACATGACGCAAAGGAGGCGGCCGGATCAGCCTCAGACCAGCCCACCGGCGTCAGTCACGTGTTGAAGAACTACCTTGCCCAATGCGGACAGGCGGCACAGCAGCAGACAATACAGGGTTTTGCGACTGTCGTATAGGCGTTTTACAGAAAGCCCGCGTCAGGTATTTTGTGGCGGCTCGAAATCGTGATTGACAACGGGCCCAGTCTGTTGTACAAACTAGAGAAGAGAAAGAAGTAAGCGCGTTCAGGTGCAGCGAAGCTTAATAGGGAATCCCGTGAAATCCGGGAGCGGTCCCGCCGCTGTGATCCCGATTCCGAAAACCTCGGAATAAGCGCCTCTGCCACGTAGGGTCACTGTTCCTGACGTCGGGGACGGGAAGGCCGGCAAGGGGTCGGGAGAGCCAGAAGACCTGCCTGAAACGCAAAAGAGTTGCCTTCCCGTGGGTGGAAGGCGGGGATCAAGTAAATCAGGGTGCAATCCCCAGGCGATTATGTCCTGGGGATTTTTATTTGTCACCCGAGTAGGGTACAACAATGGGCAAAGTGGTATTCATTATCGGCGGATCGCGGAGCGGGAAGACCGCTTTTGCCTTGGCTAAGGCGCGAGAGGCGTCGGTCGGAAGCAGCAGGGTTTATATAGCTACCGCCCAACCACTCGACGCGGAGATGGAGGAGCGGATCGAGAAGCACAGAAGGGAGCGGGGCAGCACGTGGGCTACCTGTGAGGAGCCGCTCTATCTGGGCCGTGCCGTGAGGGCCGCTTCCGGCGCCCACGCGGTCGCAGTGATCGACTGTCTGACCCTTTGGCTTTCGAACCTCTTGTGCAGCACTCTCGATGCGGCGGCGGCACAAGACGACTTTATCGACTCTCTGGCCTCCGCCGGCCTGACCCTCGATGTTTTCGTTGTCTCGAATGAGGTCGGCATGGGGATAGTGCCTGACAATGAAATGGCCAGGCAGTTCAGGGACATGGCGGGGAGGCTCCACCAGCGTCTTGCGGGGCTTGCGGACGAAGTCTACCTTATGGCGGCCGGCATACCGGTGAAAATTAAGTAGGGCGCCCCGGTCGAGGGAAAGCGCTCATCACGGAGGAGAGACTATGCAACAACAAGGATGGAAGGTCGGAGACGGAATCATACAGAAGATCGCGCCGGTGAAAAAGGAATTCATGGAAAACGCCCAAACGAGGCTCGACGACCTCACCAAGCCGGTGGGAAGTCTGGGCAGGCTTGAGGAGTTCGCCCGCCGGCTCGTTGCCATCACCGAGGAGACAATGCCTGTCCTTGGCAAGAAGATCGTCTTTACCTTCGCCGGGGACCACGGCGTCGTGGCTGAAGGGGTGTCGGCATTCCCGAAAGAGGTGACGCCGGAGATGGTCTTCAATTTTCTGAATGGTGGAGCGGCGATAAATGTGCTTGCCCGTCATGCGGGGGCCGAGGTCCTCGTCGTCGACATCGGGGTTGATCACACGTTCAGCGAGGCGCCCGGCCTCGTCATACGAAAGGTGATGCCCGGTACGAGGAATATGCTGAAGGAGCCGGCCATGACCAGGCATGAGGCCGAGCAGAGTCTCAACGTGGGGATTGAGCTTGCATCGCTCTATGCGGGGAAAGGATACCGCCTTTTCGGCACCGGGGATATGGGCATCGGCAACACGACCCCATCCAGCGCCATTGCCGCCGTGCTCACAGGGAAGCCGGTAGCGCAAGTGACCGGCAGGGGCACCGGTATTACGGATGCCTCCCTCGCCCGGAAGGTCGCGGTGATAGAGGAGAGCATACGCCTTCATAAGCCCCGCCCGGACGACCCGCTCGACGTGCTGGCGAAAGTCGGCGGCACCGAGATAGGGGGGATCGCGGGACTGATCCTCGGCGCGGCAGCAGCCAGGGTACCGGTGGTGATAGACGGCCTCATCTCGACGGCGGGCGCCCTCATCGCCTACGCCCTGGAGCCGAATACGAAAGACTACATGTTCGCGGCCCACAAGTCCGTCGAGATAGGTCACCAGGCAATGCTCGACCGGATGGGGCTCAAGCCCATCCTCGACCTCGATCTGAGGCTAGGTGAAGGCACAGGCTCTGCGCTGGCCATGTTGCTTATCGAAGGCGGTCTGAAGATATACCGGGAAATGGCGACATTCAGCGAGGCAGGGGTCTCGGGAGAAATCGAGGCCCCTGAAGCCCCTTAAAAAGAGGCTTCAGGAGACCGGGAGACAAAGTGGCTAAAGCACTGATGATACAGGGCACAGGCTCCGGTGCGGGCAAGAGTCTCGTCGTCGCGGGGCTGTGCAGGATCCTCCATGATGAGGGGTTAAGCGTCGCTCCTTTCAAGGCGCAGAATATGGCCCTCAATTCATATATCACCGCTGACGGGGGGGAGATCGGCCGCGCGCAGGTGCTTCAGGCGCAAGCCGCGGGCATCGACCCCACCGTTGATATGAACCCCGTGCTGCTCAAGGCGTCCGGGGAAATGGGGTCCCAGGTGATCCTCCACGGCCGCCCGTACCGTCACATGTCGGCGCGGGAGTACTATGGCTTCAGGGAAAAGGCCTGGGAGGCGGTAAAAGAGTCGTATCGCCGCCTTTCGAAGGCCTTTGACCTGATCGTGATGGAGGGGGCGGGCAGCCCGGCCGAAATCAATCTCATGGACGTCGATATCGTCAACATGTCCGCGGCAAAGCTCGCCGGCGCGCCGGTGCTCCTTGTCGGGGACATCGACAAAGGCGGCGTCTTCGCCTCCCTCTACGGGACCGTGAAGCTCCTCGGTAGGGACGGGAGGCGCATCAAGGGGTACCTCATTAACAAGTTCAGGGGGGACCTTGACATACTCCAACCCGGCCTGGACATGATAGAATCGGCCACGGGCAGGCCGGTGATAGGCGTCCTCCCCTACGTGGCAGACCTGGGGCTTCCCGAAGAAGACAGCCTTTCCTTGAGAAACGGGACAATGAGCCGGGGAGACGGCACCATCAGGATCGTCGTGGTGCGGCTGCGCTACATCTCCAACTTCACCGACTTCGACCCTTTCCTCTGCGAGCCGGACGTGCAGCTTCAATATTCCGTCAGCCCGGCCGATATAGAGAACGCGGACATGGTGATCATCCCCGGCTCGAAGAACACCGTGAAGGACTTGCTCTTGCTTATCGACGCCGGGCTTGACAGGAGCATCCGGACGGCCTACGACAGGGGTGCCGAGATCGTCGCTATCTGCGGCGGCTACCAGATGGCGGGCAGGAAGATCTACGACCCCCATTGTGTCGAAAGCACGCACGGCGAGGTTGACGGCCTCGGTCTTCTGGATATAGAGACTACCTTCGGAGAGACGAAGACTACGTGCCGGGTGGAGGCAAGGATCGCGCAAGGACCGGCAGCCTTGCTTCCGGGCCTTGGAAGCGGAGAGCTGAAGGGCTATGAGATCCACATGGGAGAAAGCACAGGCGATATCGGCCTCTTTGAATTAAAGAGGCTCTCCGGACAGGCAAAGGTGGGCGGCTCCCTGCCGGACGGGTCGACGCGGGGGCATTGCTGGGGTACGTATATCCACGGCATCTTTGAAAACGACGCATTCAGAAGGGGCGTCCTGAACCGGCTGAGAGAGAGGAAGGGCCTGCCCCCCCTGGGAAACTCGGTCTCTTACACGGAGATGAAGGAGCAGGCCCTCAACAGGCTGGCCAACCTGCTGCGGCTGCACGTGGACATCGGCTTTGTGAGGAGGATTCTCGGCCTGTGATAACACCGGTTAACCTCATAGCCGCATTTTTCCTCGACCTCGCCATCGGCGACCCCCGGTGGCTGCCCCATCCGGTGAGGATCATCGGGAAGGGCTGCGAGGCTATGGAGGGGCTCCTCCGCGGCTGGTTCAACGGCGAGCATGAGAAGGCGGCAGGCGTGCTCCTGGTCTGCGCCGTGGTGCTGCCTGCGACGGTCATCGCCTTTTTCGCCGGCCGTCTGCTCCTTTCCTTTTCCGGCCGTCCCCTCACCGTTATCGGTACCCTCGCCTTTGTCTACCTGGCGTCGACGACCCTTGCCCTGCGCGGCCTTATCGGCGCTGCCCGGCAGGTCATCGCCGCGGTCAGGGGGAAGAGTCTTAGCGTCGCAAGGCAAAGGCTCGCGATGATCGTGGGCCGCGACACGGACAACCTCGGGGAAGAGGCGATCCTGCGCGCAACCATAGAGACCCTGGCCGAAAACCTCTCTGACGGGTTTGTTGCGCCCCTGCTCTACCTTGTGGTGGGAGGGTTGCCCCTTGCCATCGCGTACAAGGCGGTCAATACGCTCGATTCCATGGTCGGCTACAAAAACGCGCGGTATATAAGGTTCGGCTGGGCTGCGGCGCGGCTCGACGACGCGGCGAACTATATCCCCGCCCGGATAACCGGGCTCATCCTTGTGCCTGCGGCCTTCTGCTGTTTCTTTGCAGGCGGCGCCTCGGGTGCCTGCCGCGCTGCGCGCAGATCCTTTGCCGTCATGCGCCGGGACGGCAAGAACCACACGAGCCCAAACAGCGGCATCCCTGAAGCGGCAATGGCAGGCGCCCTCGGGGTGAGGCTCGGAGGTCCTTCCACCTATGGCGGCGTCATCATGGAAAAGCCTTTCATCGGCGACGGCGTGGCTGCGGACAGCCTGCGATCGGCCGAGCGCGCCGTCGCCCTCGCGGCTTGCGCGGCATCCCTTACGGTCGTGCTGGCACTGCTGTGCCTGGGCTTGAGGACGGTCATATGAGCGGCCACGGGGGAGATATTTATGCAGCATCGCGGAGGACCGGCATCCCCATGGAGCAGATCCTCGATTTCAGCGCGTCGATCAATCCCCTCGGCATACCGAGACGGGCGGCGCTGCTCATGAAGGAGCATATCAACCGTCTCCGCCACTACCCCGAGCCTTATGCGGAGGGACTTGCTGCGTATATCGGGAAGCAGCTCGGGGCCGGCGAGGAGACAATCGTCTGTGGAAACGGCAGCACGGAGTCTGATTTACCTTATCCCCCGCGCACTAAGGCCGGCCAGGGTCCTTATCCCGGCGCCGACCTTCGGTGACTACGAAAGGGCATGCAGAGGGAGCGGCGCATCGGTAGTGGTCGGCTACCGGCTGAGACACGAAGAAGCCTTCGACGTTGACCCGGAACTCTTTATCGAGGCGATGTCGGGAGGGCTGGGCAGCGGGCCCGAGCCGTGCCGCATGGCCTTTCTGTGCAACCCCAACAATCCGACGGGACGGCTCATCTCCAAAAAGGGGGTGCTCAGGATAGCCGATGCGGCCGGGAGTCTCTCGTGCTACCTCGTTGTCGACGAAGCCTTCATCGATTTCTGTCCTGCCGCATCCGTGGCCACGGAGGTCAGCCCGCAACCCCTACCTGATCGTGCTCAGGTCCTTGACCAAATTTTATGCCCTTTCGGGTATAAGGATAGGATACGGCGTCTTTCATCGCTCGGTAGCGGAAAGGATAAGGGTCTGCAAGGAACCGTGGACGGTCAATACCCTTGCCCAGGTTGCAGCGGCCATGGTCCTGGAAGACACCGCCTACCAAAAGGCCTCACGGGAAACGATGGAGCGGGAAAAATCGTTCGTGGAGGCGGAATTCCAAAAAATGGGCATTACGTTTATCCCGTCCGCAGCCAACTATTATCTGCTCAAGGTGGGGCAAGGGGCCCCGAAGATGGTGGCCGCCCTGGAGCGGAAGGGCATCCTGGTAAGGCATTGCGCGAACTTTATTGGGCTCGACCCCACGTACATCCGGGTGGCTGTCAGGTCGCGGCTGGAAAACGAACGACTCCTGAAGGAGATGGCGGAGATATGCGCGGGTTCGTGATAGCGGGCACCCACTCAGGGTGCGGCAAGACCACCGTGACCCTCGGTCTGCTCTCGGCCCTTCGGAAGAAGGGCCTCACGGTTCAGCCCTTCAAGGCGGGGCCGGACTTTATCGACTCTGGCCTCCACCGGATCGCGGCAGGCTCGGTTTCGCGCAACCTCGACCTCTGGATGTGCGGGGACGCCTACGTGAGGGACTGCTTTCACCGGCATGGATCAAAGGCGGACATCGCGGTTGTGGAAGGGGTCATGGGACTTTATGACGGGCCACTGAGCACGGCCCGTCTCAGCCACGTCCTTGGGCTGCCGGTGATCCTCGTCGTCGACGCCTACGGCATGGCAGAGAGCGCGGGGCCGCTGATCAAGGGGTTCCGGCAGTGGGGTTCTGATATGCCCGGTTACCCTATAGAGATGAAGGGAGTTATTTTCAACCGTGTCGCCTCCACGCACCACTACGAGCGGTTGACCCATGGGGTCGAAGAAGTGACTCTCCTTGGCTACGTGCCGAGGGACGTGCGCTTCGAAATTCCCCACAGGCATCTCGGGTTGATGGTCGCGGAAGAGGAGCCCGTCTCGCCTGCGGCCCTCGACAGGCTCGCCGAGGCGGTCATCGCACACGTCGATATCGATGGCATCAAAGCCCTCTCCGCTTCCACGGGCTCGCATCTCGCCTCACCGGCCGGAGAGACGCTCAAAAGGGGGCAATGCCCCGCGCAGGCGCGCATCGCCGTCGCCTCCGACAGGGCCTTCTGCTTCTACTATCAGGACAACATCGACCTCCTGCGGGAGGCGGGGGCCGAGATACGCTTCTTCAGCCCCCTGGCGGATGGCAGCCTGCCCGTGGACATCGACGCGGTCTATATCGGCGGCGGGTACCCCGAGCTCTACGCGGGGCCCCTTTCGGAGAACGCCTCCATGCGGAGGGCGATCCGGGAATGGGCCGACTCAGGCGGGCCGCTTTACGCCGAGTGCGGCGGATTGATGTACCTTTCCCGGAGCATACGCGCATTTGACGACAACGTCTTCGGGATGGCGGGCGTCTTCCCTTTCGAGACGGCCATGGGGAAAGAGAGGGCGCACCTCGGGTACCGGGAGGTGCTGCTGAGGGAAGCGTGTATCCTCGGGCCGGCCGGGCAGAAAGTGAGGGGCCATGAGTTTCGCTACTCCGACGTAGTGGAGGGGGGGTGGAGCTTGCCCGGCGGACGGGTCTACGCGGTGACGGACGGATCGGGCAAAAGCCGGGCAACCGAAGGATACCGATACAAGAATACGCTGGGAAGCTATATTCACGTCCATTTCGGCAGCAACGGCGCGGTGAGCCGGAGCTTTGTCGATTTCATAAAAAAAGGAAGGACCTAAGAAACCGATGGAAAGGATCATCCTCGTAGGACACGGCAGTCCAAAGAAAGACGCAAACAACGTGGAGGCTATCGCGGGACTCCTCCATCGCATGCTCCACCCTGAGCTGCGCCGACACGTGCGTGAAGGTGGCCTACCTCCAGTTCACCCAGCCCGATATCGCGGCCGCCATAGATGCCTGCGTCGCCGAAGGCAGTCGTAAGGTCATCGTCCACCCCTTCTTCCTCTATGGGGGCGTGCACGTGACAAAGGACATCCCTGCAAAGATCGCGGAGGCGGAGAAAAGACATCCCGGTGTCGAGTTCGTCTATACACGGCCTCTCGGCATCCACGAAGGTCTCGCGCGCATAGCCTTCGAGAGGATCAGCTCGGCGAGTGCCTCTGCCCCCGACGATATAGAACGGCGAAGCTTCGAGATCATCTCGCGGGAAGGGGAAGCAGCCCTCGGCAGGCTGCCGGCAAAAGTGCTGCCCATCGTCAAGAGGGTCATCCATGCCACGGCGGATTTCGAGTACGCGTCGAGCCTCATTGTGCACCCCGATGCCGTGAGCACGGGCATCGGCGCGATCAGGGCCGGAAAAGATATCCTCACCGACGTGGAGATGGTCAGAACGGGGATCAATAAGAGGCTCCTTGCCCGGTGGGGCGGATGCGTCTCGGCCGGCATATCGGCCGGCTGCGTGAACGGGCATACGCCGCAAGGGGAGACCAGGGCGGAGACGGGGATTGAGCGGGCACTCAAGGGGGAGCATAATATCGGTATCATCGCTATCGGCAATGCGCCCACAGCGCTGCTGAAGGTCATCGAAACATTCGCCGCAACGCCGCCCGCCCGCCCGCCGCTCGTTGTCGGTGTGCCCGTCGGGTTTGTGAACGCGCTGGAGTCAAAGGTGCTGCTCTCGAGCCGGGAGTTTCCCTTTATCACGAACCTGAGCAGAAAAGGCGGGACGCCTGTTGCCGTCGCCATCGTCAATGCCCTGCTCAAAATGGCGGCGGAGGACGCGTGAAGATGAAAGCGCTCAACGCTAAGGAGGTTGCACCTTGAACAACAAGGGCACGAAAGCCGGCCTGACAATAGCGGCGATCCGCCTCTGCATCATTGCGTCGGTGCTTATTCTCCCTTATCTCTGCACTGCTGCAGCCGAAAACCACGGGGAGGGAAAATGGCAGGGGGTAGATGAGGCGGTTGTAGAAAAAATCGCACGGGAATACCACAGAGAGGCGCGACCTCCGCTTATCGACGTCGGCCGGGGAGACCTTCTTCTTTTTGTCTTTCTTGCCGCGGGCGCTGTCGGCGGCTTTGTGGCCGGGTACTACTGGAGGAAGCTGATGGAACAAGGGGGGCATTAGCAGATGCACACCGTTCTTTGGGAAGAAAAGAGGAGCCACCCCCTCACGGCGATCGACGCGAGGATCAAGCTCCTCTGCGCCGCGGCCGTTCTTTCCATGGTGCTCACGTGCCGCGGCGTGTGCTTTCCCCTTCTCGTCGCCATGCTCTGTCTTTTGGCCTGTGCGTCTCTGCGTATACCGCTGAAAAGGCTTTTGGTGCGGTTTTCGGAACCCGCGTTCATTGTCGTCGTCCTGATAGTGCTCAAGCTCCTCTTCTCGGGGAAAGAGGTCATCGGGACCTGGCACGTCCTGGGGATAGAGATCCATGCCCACAGAGACGGGCTCATGGACGGTATTTTTCTCGGCGCGCGGATAATCGGCGCCGTCTCCTTGATCGCCGTGCTCGGCTTTGCAACCCCCTTCGTTGAATTCCTCGGCGCCCTAGCATGGCTTCGGGTCCCCAAGGCTTTCATAGAGATATCGATCTTTGCGTACCGTTACATCTTTCTGCTCCTTGATGATGCGACCGTCATCTACTGCGCGCAAAAGAACCGCCTGGGCTACTCGACCGTCAGGCTGGGAGTAAGCTCCTTCGGCGTGCTCGCAGGCGCCCTGGTGCTGAAGGCCCTTGAGAACAGCCGCACGTGCGCCATAGCCATGATCCAGCGGGGCTATGACGGATCTTTGCCTTCCACCGGAAACGAGCGCCTGAAAGGCGGTCATCTGGCGATGTCGGCACTCTTCCTGCTCCTCATGGGGGTGGTATGGAGGATGTAGCCAGACTCAGCGTCGCCATAGATTCTTTTGTCTACCCTGACGGCACGGCCGCCATGCACGATATCAGGATGGAGGTGAAAAGCGGGGCCTTTGTGGGTCTCCTCGGTTCCAACGGCTCGGGGAAAACAACGCTTCTCAAAATCATCGACGGGCTGCTGAAGCCGTCCAAAGGCAGCGTCATGCTCGATGGGACCGATATCAGAAAGCTGTCGCCAAAGGAGATATACCGCAAGGTCGGCCTCATCTTTCAAAACCCCGACGACCAGCTCTTTGCACCCACCGTCTCGGAGGATGTCGCCTTCGGCCCTCTCAACATGGGGTTCTCAAAGGAAGAGGTCGCGGCAAGGGTGACAAAGGCGCTCGCCGATGTCGAGATGGGGAGCTATCTCGACAAATCGATCCAGACCCTCAGCTTCGGGCAGAAGAAGCGCGTATGCATCGCCGGGCTCCTTGCCATGGGCCATGAGATCCTGCTGCTCGACGAGCCTACCGCCGGGCTCGACCCCATGGGGGAATACAAGATGATGGGCCTCCTCGTGCGGCTGAACAGGGAGGGGCCGGTCACCATCGTCATGGCGACCCACAGCGTTGACCTGGTCCCTTTGTTTCTCGATGACCTCCATATTCTGAGCAAGGGCAGAATAGTCAGGAGCGGTCCGCCGGAGGCGGTTTTCACGGCCCCCCGGGATATGGAGCACGTGCGGCTGCGGCTGCCGAGGATCGCCGAGTTGATCTACAGGCTGAAGCACGAGGACCGTGTCCCTTTCGAAAAGGTGCCGCTGACCATAGGGGAAGCGAGAAGAGAGATCTTACGCCTTCTGGAGGAATCCCGTGCGTAAAGGTTATGTGCAGGTGTACACGGGCAACGGCAAAGGGAAGACAACGGCTGCCCTCGGGCTTGCCCTCAGGGCGGCCGGGGCCGGGCTGAAAGTGTTCATCGCCCAGTTCATCAAGGAAGAGCGGTGCAGCGAGCATGCGATGCTGGAGCGACTCGGGGACATGATCACGTATCGGCAGTACGGCCGGGGTCTGATCAGGGGTGCTCCCGCTCCCGAGGACATCGCAGGGGCCCGCGAGGGCCTGCGGGAGATCGGCGACGCCGTCGGCTCCGGCTCGTATGATGTCGTTATCCTCGACGAGGTAAACGTGGCGGTCAGTGTAGGGCTCATCAGCGTGGAGGAGGTCCTCGGGTTGATAAGAGGCCGGCGCGTGGGCGTCGAGATGGTGCTCACCGGGAGGAACGCCCACGAGGCGCTGATCGAGGAGGCCGACCTGGTCACTGAAATGCGTCAGATCAAGCACTATTATGACAAAGGGGTGCGGGCCCGTCGTGGGATCGAAAAGTAGACATCTGCGGCCCGGCTATACGAGTGGCGCCTGCGCCGCGGCAGCCGCTAAGGGAGCAACTCTGCTCCTGCTTTCCGGGGCTCTCGCCTCGGCGCAAGGGGCGGTGCGAGGGCGGGCAAGAGGGTGCACGGTGGAGGATGTGGAAATCCCGTTTCCCGACGGCTCAAGACATACCTTCAAGATAGAAAGGGCATGGTATGAGCGCGCAGGAAGCGCGGCGTGCGCGTCGGTCATCAAGGATGCGGGTGATGACCCCGATGTGACGCACGGAGCCGAGATCATCGCACGGGTCGTCTTCACCCGTACCGCCGGAAGCGGTGCCGACGCCGGGGGAGAAGAGGTGCCCCGCGTCGTGATCAAGGGCGGTGAGGGCGTGGGTGTCGTCACCCGCCCCGGGCTGCCTTTGGCTGTCGGGGAGGCGGCAATAAATCCGGGTCCGAGGACGATGGTGCATGAGGCGGTCATGGAAGCGCTGACCGGCGTGCCGCGGCCGCGTGCCGCGATCGAGGTGACAATCTCGGTCCCCCGGGGCGTCTCACTCGCCCGCAAGACCTTGAACTCGCGCCTCGGGATCGTGGGCGGCATCTCGATCCTCGGTACTTCTGGTATAGTGAGACCCGTTTCGAGCGAGGCCTGGACAGCGACGATCGTCTGCATCGATGAGCGTGGCCCACGCGATGGGGAGAAAAGAGATCGTGCTCTCGGCGGGCCGGGCTTCCGAAGCGGCACACATGGCGCGGTACGCCCTTCCCGAAGAGACCTATGTGATGATGGGCGACTACGTGGAATATGCGCTTCTCGAGGCAAAGAAGCACGGGTTCATCAGGGTTCACCTCTGCGCGCAGTGGGCAAAAATGCTGAAAATTGCCATGGCGACACCGCAGACCCATGTGAGTCATGGGGTGATCAGCCCGGCAAGAGCGGCGGCATTCCTCGGGGACCTGGGTTTTCCTGACCTGAAAGGTAGGCAGTGTACTACTACCCGGGAGATCTTCGACCTGATCGCGGTGTCGAGCAGCGCCCGGCCGCCGGTTTTTTGGCGCGTCTGCGCTGCGGCAAGGCGCTTCGCCGAATCGATCACCCGCGGGGTCCCGGTCTCGGCCTATCTCGTGTCGTACGAAAAGGAGGTCGTGGCGCAGGATGGCTAAGCTGACGATTATAGGCATAGGGGGGAGACCGCTCGACACGAGGGCCCGGCAGGCCGCCATATCAGCCCAAATTATAGTCGGTCCCCGGCGACTCTGCGAGGTGTTCGCCGGGTATGCCGAGGCCGCAGAGGCGCGAGGGCAGATCAGACAGATCGACAGCCCCGACGAGACTATGGCGTTTATTCACGAAAGCCTCACTCAGGGAAGAGAGCCCATCGTGCTCCTCGCGTCGGGAGATCCGCTTTTCTTCGGCATAGGCAGGCGCGCGGTCCTGGAATTCGGTTGGGATGGCGTTGAGACTCATGCCGGACGTCTCCAGTATCCAGCTCGCCTTTTCCCGTATCAAGGAACCCTGGGACGACGCCCTGCTGATCAGCCTTCACGGGAACACCGGCCCGGGCAGACGGGGGAAATTACCGTACGAGCCGGGGGACCTGCCCGGACTTCTGACGGCCCATCACACCGTAGCCGTGCTCACGGACAGGGCGCATAACCCTGCCGTCATTGCCGCTGCCTTTGTTTCCGCCCGCGTGTCTTGCCCGCCCCTTCTCTTTTCCGTGTGCGAGAGGCTGGGCCATGACGACGAGACGATTACCCAAGGCAGTCCCGATGAAATTGCCGCCATGTCGTTCAAAGATCCGAATGTGGTGATCATCAGGAAGACGGGAGGCCCGCCCCCGGTTCGCGCCACGACGTATCCGAGGTTTGGACTCCGCGAAGAGGAGATGGCCCACTCAGGCGGGCTCATCACCAAGGACGAGGTCAGGGCCGTCACGCTCCATGCCTTAAGGCTGCCCGAGAAAGGCGTGTTGTGGGATATAGGGGCCGGCTCGGGCGCTGTCTCCATAGAGGCGGCACGCCTCTGCCCGGGGCTTCGGGTCTTTGCCGTTGAAAGGGATGAGGGGCAGGTCGGACTCATCAGCCAAAACCGCGCGCTCTTCGGTCTGCCTGCCCTCACCATCGTGGATGGAGAAGCGCCCCGGGCACTCACGTCCCTTCCAGCGCCCGACCGGGTTTTTATCGGCGGGAGCGGCGGGAAATTCCGCAGGATCGTCGGTGCCGTGCGGCGCAGGATGGAAGACGGGATCATCGTTGTCAATGCGGCAACCCTGGAGACGCTGCACGAAGCGTGCCGGCAGCTTGAAAAGGCGGGTTACGGGATAAGGATATCGGAAGTCTCCGTGGCCCGGACAAAACCGGTGGGCGACAAGCAGCATATGGCTGCGCTTAACCCGGTGTTCGTAATAACGGGAGAAAAGGGATAGATGGCCGGAACCCTTTATGTGGTCGGTATAGGGCCGGGTGATCCCGAGCTGATGACGCTCAAGGCGGCGCGGATACTCGGACAGGTGGGTGCCATTTGCGTGCCGAAGGGAAGGGAAGAAGGCGCAAGCCTTGCCCTCTCGATTGTGCGCAAGGCAGTCAGCATTGAAGGCAAAGAGGTGGTGGAGGCCTTTTTCCCCATGAAAAGAAGCGACAAGGCCGCCAACGCGCGGGAGCTCGACGCCAGGTGGGATGAGATTGTCGCAGCCATGCTTGCCAGGCTGGAAAGAGGGGTCGATATGGCCTTTATCACTATCGGCGACCCCGGCGTTTACAGCACTTTTTTTTACCTCTATGAGAGGCTCCTGGAGGCGAGCCCCGGACTGCGCATAGAGATCATCCCGGGCGTCTCATCCATCAACGCCTCCGCCTCACGGGCCCGCATATCCCTCGGCCTCGGCGAAGAGCGGATCGCCATCCTGCCCGCTGCCTCCCTGGACAGCCTGGGCCTCGTGCTGACACAATTTGACACGGTGGTGCTGATGAAGGTCTATAAGGTCTTTGACCGGATCGTGGCGATCCTCTCCGATCGAGGCCTTCTGGGGCAGGCCGTCTACGTGTCGCGGCTGGGCATGGCCGATGAGTTCGTCTCCAGGGACCTCGCCGGCCTGGAGATGCGGAACCTCGACTATTTTTCACTGGTAATCGTAAAAAACACGAAAGGAGCATGAGAGAGTGGCAGAAGAGAGGGCGACCGTCTGCTTTGTCGGAGCGGGACCGGGTGACCCCGACCTGATAACCGTGAAAGGCCGGAAGGTCCTGGAAGCGGCCGACATCATCATCTACGCGGGAAGTCTCGTAAACCCGGCCCTTCTGGAGGGGTGTAAGGCCGTGGTCTATGATTCGGCCCATATGACGCTGGATGAGATCATCGGGATCATGAAAGGGGCGGCTGAAACCGGGTTGCTCGTCGCGCGGCTCCACACGGGAGATACCGCCTTCTACAGCGCCATATCGGAGCAGATAGAGCGGCTCCGGGACCTGTCCATCACCTTCGAGGTGGTCCCCGGTGTTTCCTCCGCGATGGCGGGCGCGGCCCTGCTGGGACAGGAGCTCACCATACCCGAGATAAGCCAGACCGTGATCTTCACGAGACTCGGCGGACGTACCCCGGTGCCGGAGAGAGAGGACCTCGCCGGTCTTGCCCGGCACAGGGCCTCCATGGTCATATTCCTAAGCGCCGGGATGATCGAACAGGTCGTGGAGGAGCTGCGAAGGGGCTATCCCGCGGACACCCCTGTTGTGGTGATCGAGAAGGCGTCATGGCCCGGGCAAAAGGTCGTGAGGGGCAGCCTCAAAGAAATCGCCGCCCTTGCGAGAGAGGCCGGGGTGGAGAAGACGGCGCTCATCTATGTGGGTGAGTCGCTCAGGGCATCGGTTGAAAACCTCGGGAAAGAGTCGAAGCTCTACCATAAGGCGTTCACGCATGGCTACCGGAAATAGCATGATCTTCTTCTATGTCACCGAAAGGGGACGCAGACTGGCGGAGACCCTCGGAGGAGACTACCCGGAGGCCGGGAGGAAGCGCTTTTCAACGGGCGCGGTCAGGGAGAGCTGGGCAAAAGGCGGGAGACTCGTGTTTATCATGGCGGCAGGCATCGTTGTGCGGGCGATCGCCCCGCTCCTTACGGACAAGCGGACGGACCCGGCGGTCGTCTGTCTGGACGAGTCGGGCGCCCATGTGGTCAGCCTGCTTGGCGGACACATGGGCGGGGCAAACGTGCTGGCGGGGGAGATCGCGCAGATAATCGGCGGGCGCGCAGTCATCACCACCGCGACCGATGTCAACGGGCTTCCCGGCCTCGACCTTTGGGCTAAGGAAGAGGACCTCGCCATCGAGGACTGGAAGCGCCTTCCGAAGACCGGGACGAAACTGGCGGACCAAAGGACGCTGCTGCTCTTCTCGGATATCCCCCTGGATGCGCCCGAGGCTTTTCTTTCCACGGAAGACCCGGCGCACGCGGACATCGTCGTCACGAACAAAGAGGGGCAGGCGTTACAACGGGACGCCCTTGTCCTGCGGCCGAAGAACCTGGTCGCGGGCATAGGATGCAACAGCGGCACTTCGGCGGATGAAATCGAGGACGCCCTAAGAAAGACCCTCGCCGGCAACAAGCTCTCCTTCCTCTCTATCCACGCCGTCGCGACCATCGACAGAAAAGGGAGCGAACCGGGGCTCGGCGTGTTTGCGAAAAAGACCGGATTGCCCCTCGTGACCTTTTCCCCTTATGAATTGAACCTGGTCGCCGGCGTGACGTCTTCTCCTGCGGCATGGAGGGCGACGGGCGCACGGGCCGTGGCGGAGCCTGCGGCGATTCTTGGCGCCGGGGGCGGGGGACTCGTCGTCCGGAAACAGCGGATGGGCAATGTGACAATCGCCATCGCCGAAGGGACGCGCCGGAAGGCGCGGGAAAAAGATAAAAGGCAGAAAGCCGGGAAAGGCACTATCTATATTGTCGGCACTGGACCGGGGAGCCTCGACTACCTTACGCCGGCCGCGTCGGCCGCTATCAGGGAATCGGACGTTATTGTCGGTTACGGCCCCTATCTGAACCTCCTGGGGGGACTGATCACGGACAAGGAACGCGTCACTTCGGGGATGACCCGCGAGATCGACCGCTGTCAAAGGGCTATCGACCTGTCGGCCGAAGGCAAGACGATTTCCGTGGTCAGCGGCGGGGACCCGGGCATTTACGCCATGGCGGGACTGGTCCTCGAACTGCTGAAGAAAGGCGGCGCCCCTTCGGGCGGCTGCACGGTCGAGGTCATCCCCGGCATATCGGCCCTCAATGCGTGTGCCGCGCGGCTCGGCGCGCCTTTAATGCATGATTTCGCGTCGATAAGCCTCTCCGACCGGCTGACGCCCTGGCGGACGATCGAGGAGCGGCTCGATGCCGCGGCCCGCGCCGATTTCGTGATCGTCCTCTATAACCCGAAGTCCGGGACACGCCACGGCCATATCCGGAAGGCGCAGCAGATAGCCCTGAGATACAGGAACCCGGCGACGCCCGTGGGGGTCGTCAAGGCGGCGATGCGGGAGCATGAGTCGGTAATAGTGACCGACCTTGCCCATATGCCCTTCGACCAGATAGATATGCAGACGACGGTGATCATCGGCAGCTCGAAGACGCGTGTCTGGAACAACCTGATGATAACGCCCAGGGGTTACGAGAACAAGGAGGAATGGTAGGGCAAGAGAGGCTTCGCCGCCGGTTTCCGCCGGCGGCGAAGCCTCTCCCGACTCAGGCATCCCTTCTCCGCGGCTTAACCTTTAAGGACTATGTAGAAGGTGTTCCGGCCCCGCTGTATGAGGAGAAGGGCCTGTCCTTTGTCGCCTGATTGAGCCATCCTCGCTTTCATGTCTTCCACGCTTTTCACCGGTTGACGGTTTACCTCCAGGACGATGTCGCCTTTTTGAAGGGCAGCCTCTTCGGCCGGGCTTCCGGGCCGGACGCCGGCGATAACCACCCCCCTGTCAGGCCCTAGACCCGCTTCGCGCGCAGCTTCAGGGCTCAGGTCCTGGAGTTGGAGACCCCATTTGCCCTGGCTGGTCTCCTCGCCCGCTTTTCCCGCGACAGTCTCCCGGTCCTTGAGGGTGGCGATCTTTACGGTCAGGGTCATCTCCTTTCCATCCCTTATCACGCGCAGAGGGACCTCTTTACCCACGGGCAGTGTGGCGACAAGAGAGGCCAGCTCATGATTACCCGCAATCTCTTTCCCGTCGCACGCCACAATGACGTCCCCGCGCTTCACGCCTGCCTTTTCCGCAGGACTCCCCTGAACCACTTCGCTCACGAGGGTGCCCTTTTTGCTCTTGAGGTTGAGGGATGCCGCCAGGTCGTCCGTGATGTTCTGGATGTTGACACCCAGGTAGCCCCGCGTGACGCTGCCTTTTGCAACGAGCTCGGGCAGGAGCGTTTTCGCGGTATTTACGGGTATGGCGAATCCTATCCCCTGCCCGTTGGGTATAATAGCGGTGGCAATGGCTACCACTTCGCCGCTCATATTAAAAAGGGGACCGCCGGAGTTTCCGGGATTGATAGGCGCATCCGTTTGAATGAAATCGTCGTAGGGGCCCGCGCCGATGATCCTGCCTTTCGCGCTCACGATGCCGCTGGTGACGGTGTTGGTAAGGCCGAAGGGATTTCCTACCGCAAGGACCCAGTCTCCGACGCGAAGTGTTTCGGAGTTGCCCAGTTTCGCGGCCGAGAATTGCCCTTTCCCCTCGGCCCTGATGACGGCAAGGTCCGTCTTGGGATCACGGCCTATGACGCGGGCCTTGTATTCCCGTTTATCGTTCAGGGTGACGGTAATCTCCTGCGCCCCTTCCACGACATGATTATTGGTGAGGATGGTGCCGTCCCCGTCGATGATCACGCCCGACCCGGCCCCGTGGGTCCTGAACTGATGGGGCTGCGAAGGCATGTCGCCAAAAAACCTTTTGAACATCTCGCCGAAGGGTCCCTCCTCTATCTGAGGCATGTTTGGAAACTGAGTCTTCTCGATCTTGGTTATCTTGACATTGACTACCGTTGGTCCAACCGCTTCTGCAAGGTCGGCAAAAGACGGGGGGGCGCCGCCCGCCGTTGCCGCCTGGTGGGGGCTCGCGTAGACGTGCGTGGCAAGCCCGGCCGGCGACGCAATAAGCATGCCGGCTACCAGAAGGACCACCGCTCCCGCGAATACTGCAGGGTACCTGAAACGCCTTGCCGACAGGTAATTTTTCAGCCTATCCATTGTGACCGTTCCTCCTTTTCGGGTTGTTGACGGACCGACGGAAGACCACGAAGGTCCGCTTTATCGAAAGATAGTATAAACCAAAAAGATTAGAATAAAATTAAAGAAAGATTAGAATTTTCTCATATCGGCCACCACCCGTAAGCCTGTCCCCTGGTGAGAAGAACGGAACAAGCCGTCACTCTTTCCCGACGTCTTCCGGGGATTCCGCCAGCGGGAGGAGTACCTTGAAGACGCTTCCCCTGCCGGGCTCGCTTTCGATCTCGATCTGTGCCTCATGGGCCTCGGCAATCGATTTGACTATGGAAAGTCCCAGACCCGAGCCCCCCTGTGCCTGGGAGCGGGCATCGGCCGACCTGTAGAACCGCTGGAATATCCTTTGTTCTTCTTCGGGGGGCATGCCTATCCCTGTGTCCTCGACGGAGACGGCCGCAAAAGGGCCGCTTCGCGCTGATCGTGACCCGCACTGCTCCCTTTGCCGGAGTATATTTTATGGCATTATCCACAAGGTTGAAAAGAAGGCGCCTGAGGTGCACATGGTCACCGGAGACTTCAAGGGGCTCTATCTCCCCGAGGGTGAGGGTCACCGCTTTTGCCGCCGCACGCGGACCGAGGCGATTCAAGACCTCTTCCGCGACCAGCACAAGGTCGACGCGCGCCCGGTCCATCTTGAGCATGCCCGCATCGGAGCGTGCCAGCAGAAGAAGCCCTTCCACAAGGACCGATATCCTCTGTATCTCTTCCAGTGCGCTCTTTAGCACCTCCGTATACTCCTCGGCGCTCCTTTTTGAGCGGAGTGCCACCTCTATCTCCCCGCGCAAAATGGTGAGAGGCGTCTGCAGCTCATGGGAAGCATCCGCGCTAAACTGGCGCATCTCGGCAAAGGCGCTTTCCAGTCGACCAAGCATTTCATTGAGGGTATCAGCCAGCCTGTCCAGCTCGTCGTTTGCCCCCGTGGTCTCCAGCCGCGCGTGGAGCTGGCCCGCCTTGATCTTTCGCGCGGTCTGCGTCATCCTGTCCACCGGGCTCGAGTGCCCTATTGGCGAAAAACCATCCGCCCCCGCCCGCAAGGGCCAGGGCGAGGGGGAAAAGGGCAGCCATAGTGAAAAGAAAGCTGGACAGGGTCCTGTAAAGGTTCATCTGCGACATGCCTACGCGGACCACGGCAATCACCCTGCCCGAATCTATGACGGGCCAGGTGAGGAACCTGACCGGATAGGGACCTGCGCCCTTGATGGTCTCAAAGGTCGCCATGCCTCTCAGGGCGGCCTCCCTCGCCTGCGGGCTCAGAGGGGGGGCGGCTGATTCGTTGAGTCCATTCCTGAGGCCGGCCCTCGGGTCGAGCCATTCGAAATAGGGTGTCGCGGGGACGAAGCCGAAGAAACGGCGGAAAACTTCGTCCACGTCGGGCGGCAAGCGCCGCCGGCTTTCGGCCACGTTCCTTTCGGCGAGGGCCTCTGCGACGCTGCGGAGGGCCGAATCCGCCTCTTTGTGGAGCGTATAGCTGACGAGCAGATAAGCGGTAACACCAAGGATCACGAACGTGAGAGCAAGAAGACCACAGAACCAGAAGGTGAGCCGGGTCCTGATAGAGCGGATACGCACCTCACTCCACCTTCATCACGTAGCCGGCGCCGCGCACCGTATGGATGAGCCTTGCATCCCGGTCGGTATCGATCTTCTTTCGCAGGTAGTTGACGTAGACATCGACCACATTCGTCCCCGTATCAAAATCATAATTCCAGACATGCTCGATGACCATGGTCCGGGAAACGACCCGGCCCGTATTCCTCATGAAGTACTCAAGAAGGGCGAATTCCTTGAAGGTAAGGTCAATCTTCCGCGTCCCCCTCATTACCGTGCGACGGACGGGGTCGAGGGCGAGGTCGGCACACCGAAGGACCGGGTTATCGAGGGTGGCGGGGCGACGCAGGAGCGCCCTTACCCTTGCGAGGAGCTCCTCAAAGGCAAAAGGCTTGGTGAGATAATCGTCGGCGCCCAGGTCGAGACCGAGGACCTTGTCTTCAATGGTAGCCCTTATGGTGAGCAGAAGGACGGGGGTCGTCACCTCCTGTTCCCGGAGCTTTTTCAGGACGGCAAAACCGTCGAGCTTCGGTATGTAGATATCGAGGATGACAAGGTCATAGCCAAAGTCTCTTGCCATGTAGAGGCCGTCCTCTCCGTCGTGGGCGAGATCGACCGCATAGCCCTCCTCCTGCAGCCCTTTTTTCAAGAAATTTGCAAGTTTCTTTTCATCTTCGACAACGAGGATCTTCATGTCTCCTGGTTTTCCCGAAAGACCTTCCTTTTGAAGGCTCCCCCATGGGGACGGACAACGCCACGCGGGGGCCTTCAAGAGGCTGTATTTATTGTGATACCACAGCTACCGGAAAACTTCAACGCCGCGGCGGCGGGTCAAAGGCTGTTGGAAAACGGAAGCGATGACTTCGCACATGCGCCACAAGGACCGACAGTTTCCGGCCGGCACGGGCCCTCCCCTGCCTCGGCTGTTGCCGGCACGGGCAGGGCGACAAGAAATGTCGTGCCGCACCCTACCTTGCTCTCGACACTGATGGTACCATTGTGCTCCTCCACAATTTTTTTGACGATGGCGAGGCCCAATCCCACGCCCTTCTCGCCTGCCGTCGGTCTTGTGCTTCCCTTCGTGAAGGGCTCGAATATCGCTCCTATCTCCAAGGCCGGTATGCCCACGCCCTCGTCCCTCACCGAAATCATTACGTGGGGGCCCCTCAAGGCAATGTCGGCCCATACCGCGCTTCGCGCCTGGGAGTATTTCACGGCGTTAAAGAGTACGTTATTGAGCATCTGCTCCATTCTTGACGGGTCGATGCGGAGCTTCGGTATCCGGTCGTCACAGGTGAAGTGGATAGTAATGCTTTTGGGCTCCGCGAGAAAATTATTGAGATCGACGCTCTGCCGGACGAGATCGACGATGTCCGTCTCCCGGACATCCAGATTCAGTTTTCCCGATTCTATCATGCGCACATCGAGCATGTTATTGATCAGGTTGAGCATGAAGACGCTCGATGTCCTCAGTCGCTCGACGTGCCTCAACTGTTTTTCATTCAGGATGTCCTTCAACTGGAGGCTCAGGAGTTCGCCCACCCCCATGATTACGGTCAAAGGGTTGCGCAAGTCATGGGCAACCGCGCCGATCAGCCGGTTCTTCTCTTCGTTGAGCCGCTCCAATTCACTCTGTCTGGCTTTGAGCTCCTCATTTAAACGCAGTATCCTGTGCCGGTCTATCGAATGAAGAATCGTGTTCCTCAGCTCGTTATCATCCCACGGTTTCGTGAGGAACTTATATACCTCTCCCCTGTTGATTGCCTCCACCGCCGCCAGGACATCGGCATGACCCGTGAGCATGATCCTGATGCTGTCGGGTGCGATGCGCTTCGCGTCGTCGAGGAATTGGGTACCCGCCATGTCCGGCATCACGTTGTCCGAAACGACCACGGAAATGTCGTTCCCCTTAAGCATATCGAGTGCGTCCGGGCCATTCGTGGCCGTGAGGACTTTGATGTCGTCGTCGATGAATACCCTCCTCAGGGCATTCAGTATGTTCTGCTCGTCATCCACAAAAAGCACCCTCGCCGCTTCATCCATATCAGTTGCTCCCAATAGGAATTCTTATGATAAACGTTGTGCCCCTGCCTATCTCGCTCGATACCTCAATGTCACCCTTATGCTTCTTCACGATATCATAGGCGATACTCAACCCGAGACCGGTGCCTTTGCCTACCTCTTTCGTGGTAAAGAAAGGCTCGAATATTTTCGGCAAGTGGCTTTCCGGGATGCCGCTGCCCGTATCGGCCACGGCCACCTGGACGAAGGCGCCCTCTTCCCACGACTTTATCGCAATTTCCCCATGGTGCGGCATCGCCTGGGCGGCATTGACCAGGATGTTCATGAATACCTGGCCCAACTGCCCCGAGTTACACAGCACCAAAGGAATCGCTCCATAATCCTTCTTCACCGTTGCCTTGTATTTCAACTCGTTCCAGACGATGTTGAAGGTGCTCTCCAGTATCCCGTTTATGTCGGCAAGCTTGTACTCCGCCTCATCGGCACGGGAAAAATTCTTGAGGTCTTGCACTATCACCTTGACCCTCTCGGCGCCGTCGAGTGATTCTTTGATGAGGCTCTGCGTGTCTTCGAGTATATAGTCAATCTTCAAAGACCGCCCGGCTTCGGCCGTGCGACGAAGCACGCTCTTTTCCGACCCGTTCTCCCCGGATAATTCCCCGATGGCCTCTGACTGAATCCTGATAAATTCCGGTATCTTCATCATATACTTCTTTAATGAATTGAGGTTGCTCATGATAAACCCCATGGGGTTATTGATCTCATGGGCCACGCCGGCCGCGAGCTGGCCGATGGAGGCCATTTTTTCTTGTTGGATGATCTTCTTTTGTGATTCACTGAGCTCCTTCCACGCGGTCTCCAGTGCCCTGTGTTCCGATTCGAGTTCCTTGAGCGCTTTCCGAAGCGACAGCTCCGCCGTTTTGCGGTCGGTAACGTCCTCGACCATGCCCTCATAGTAAGGCATTCTTCCTGCAGCATCGCTGACCGCACGTATGCTTAGAGAAACCCAGAAGATGCTGCCGTCCTTCCGGTACATCCGGGTCTCATCCCTCTCAAGAGAACCTTTTTCGCTGAGAATCGCGAGAAACTTCGCGTGGTCTTCGGGGTTCACATACAACTGGGCCGACATGTCCGTAATGTGGGCCAGCATATCCTCGGGCGACAGATATCCGTGCATGCGGGCGAGAGAGGGGTTCACACTGATAAACTTTCCGTCGACGCTTATTTGAAAAATTCCCTCGAAGGCCCTTTCGAAAATGTTGCGATATTTCTGCTCGTTTGCGGAAACCTCTTCTTCGGCCTTTTTCCGGGAGAGTGTAATGCCGATGCTCGTCGCAATCCCTTCGAGGAATTCGATGAGAGCCGGGCCGAAACAGTCCGTGAACCGGTCGTTTAACTGCAGGAGACCTACCGTTTCCTCTCCCGACTTGAGGGGGATGAGGGCGACCGACTCATAGCCTTCACCCACGCAGGGACTTCCTGCCCACCCCGGGAATTCTTCTTGAGAGACGGACGCGACGAGCTTTGTCATGCTGTTCGTCCAGAAACTGCCCGCCTCCGTGAAAAAAGGCAGGGAAGGGTCCGTCCGCCCATCTATGACAATACCGCACAGGCACCCATAGCGCCCGCGCCCCTCGCCAGGGATGGTTTTTCCGCCCTCGGGGAAGTGTTCGGGAAAACCTTCGGTTGCGACGTAGGGGAAGTCCTGCCCTGCCCGCAGGCGGATTCCGACAGCTTCGATCCCTGTGGCGCTTTTCAGGAGGGGAGGGATATGGTGGAGGATACCGGCAATCCCGTCGGGACTGTTGAGCGTCTGGAGGATCTTGTTCGCCAGTTCCTGCCTCTTTTGCGCGTTCTCCCGCTCGATACTCCTCATCTCGACCAGCGACGCCATATCATCAAAGGACTTGGCCAACCGGCCAAGCTCGTCGGACGCATGGGGCAGTCCCGTCCGCGCGGCCATCTCGCCCTCGCCGAACCGATGCGCGGCAGTGAAAAGCCGGCTTAAGGGTCTTATGAACGCGACATTCCCGAACATCCATGCCAGAGCCATGGCAATGAAGGCTGCGAAGCCTAGGATCGACAAATTCCGGAACATCTGGGCGTCTGCTTTGTGGAGGATCCTCTCTTTGGATATACCGACGAGCATGTAGAGATAGGGAGGCAAATCCTCGGCCAGGCGCAGTTGCCTGAAGGCGTATACCCGGTCTATGCCGTCCTGGGTCGCCCCTGAGAAAAACCCCTGGCCCGGGTGCCCGATATAAGCGCAAAAACTTCGCGAGGGATGGGCTTGCCGGGACCGGCAGCACTGTGCTCGGGCAATCGGAAGAGGCGCACGCCCTTCCAATCCGTAATCGCCACCGCGTATCCGTCCGACGGGTTGACCTTCGAGACGAAGTGCACATATTCATTCAGGTTGAAGCCGGCAACAACAATGGCAATAAGCTTTTTGCGGGCGTCAAGGACAGGGTAGGTGAAATTGAGGGAGAGCATATTGCTGACCCGTCCCTTGATGTACTCACCCACGGAAAACGCATGTGTGCTGATCGCATCCTTTATATGTTTCCGGTCCGACAGGTTGATGCCGCGCGGCTTGAGCGGCATGGAGGCGGCAAATACCTTTCCGTCGGGTGTGGCCGCCAATATGACGGAGTAGAAGGGGTACTGACCGTGCAATTCGCGGAAGAGCTCGTTGCAGGCGCCGGCGTCAAGGTGTTGGACTATGGGCAATCGGGCCAGGACGCCGAGCATCGTCTTTGTCGCGGCGGTCACCTTCTCCTGCTGGGCTGCGAGACTCTGGGCCAGCATCAGCGCGCTGTTTTGCGCCTTCACGATCTCGTCCTCGCGTTGACTGAGCCCGTTTGCAAGCATGACCCCGAAGGCAGGCAGGAAGATAATCAACAGCAAAAGCAGTAATTTCCTGCGGATAGGCCACGATCTGAAGATCCTCCATTTGTCCACGGTCCCTCCGCCACCGAGGCAGGTCCTCATGGAGATATTCGGTCAAAATCCGCATATCTTAAAGAAGGAGTGGATTCTTCGCCGCGACATCTTAATACTTTGCCTTTTCTGCCGACAATCCTTGTTGGGAGAACCGGGCGTTTTGTTGCGAGAAGTGACCACACCTTCAAAGATACTTTTCGTTGATGACGAAGAAAATGTCATTCGCTCTTTGCAGCGGCTGTTCATCGATGAAGGGTATGATATTTTCGCGGTAACGTCTGCGGGGAAAGGGCTTGAGATCCTTCGGGACAACGAGATTGCGGTCATAGTATCCGACCAGAGAATGCCCCAGATGAGCGGAGCGGAATTCCTTGAAGCTGCGAGGAAGATAAGGCCCGATTCAGTGAGAATCATCCTGACGGGCTACGCCGATGCGCAGACCGCAATCGATGCGATAAACAAAGGCGGGGCGTACCGGTATATCGCCAAACCCTGGAACGACGACGATCTGATCCTCGCGGTTCGCGGCGCCGTCGAGCAATACAGGCTTATAGGAGAAAACAGACGCCTCGTCGAACTGACGAAGAAACAGAACGAAGAGTCTGACGAAGTGGAGCACGGAGCTGGAGACGTACGTGCAAGAGCAGACCATAGACCTCACTTTCAAGAATAAGGAACTCCTGGAAGTGAACGACAGACTGACAAAGAATTTTCGGGAGTTTACCGTCACCATTTCGAACCTCATCGAATTGAGGGATAAGAGCGTCGCGAATCACTCGAATAATGTGGCGGTCATCTCGAGAGAGATCGCCGAGGCCGTCGATCTGAGTGGCACCGAGGTTGAAAACATCGCCATTGCGGCGCAGCTCCACGACATCGGGAAGATCGGCATCAATGATATAGTCCTGCTGAAACCTGTTGAAAGTTTGGCCCCTTATGAAATGCATGAGTACTGCAAGCACCCCGTCAGAGGTCAGGCCGCGCTGGATGCAAATGAGGTCTTCAGGGAGGCAGGGCTTCTTATACGCCATCACCACGAATCGATGGACGGGAAGGGATTTCCCGACGGGCTCGCGGGGGACAAGATACCATTGGGGTCGCGCATAATTTCCATTGCCGATAAATACGACAGGCTGCTCAGCAGCCGCACCATGGAAGCGGCGCTGGAAGAGATACACGACCTGGTTGAAAGACAATTCGATCCAGGCTTATACTATGCATTGGTGGAGGCCGCAAAGGCAGTAACAGGGAACATCGCTCTCATGAACCGTAGAGTGGAAAAAGGGCTGCACCCAGCCGACCTCATGCCTGGCATGGCCCTCTCCAAAGAAGTGAGAAGCGGCACGGGGGTCCTGCTCTTATCAAAAGGCGTTATGCTCAGCACCCGCAGAATCGATTCGATCAGGAGACACTTCAACCTCGACCCTCCCGAGGCGGGGGTGGTGTACGTCTGGGCCGACTGAAACGAACTTTGGGGTAATCTCGCGCAGATGAGATACGATCTTGATAAACCCGTCGAACGAAAGGGTACCGACAGCTTTAAGTGGCAAAGGTATGGGAGCGACGTCATACCGTTGTGGGTCGCAGACATGGATTTTGTCTCTCCCGAGCCGGTTGTCCGGGCACTCCACGAGCGGGTGGACCACCGGGTATTCGGGTACGTCCGGCCGAGCGACGAGCTTGCAGGGGTGATTTGCGAACGGCTTTGGAGACTCTATGGATGGGAGGTCCCAGCGGAACATATTCTCTTCGTTCCCGGCGTAGTAGCCGGACTTAATCTCGTATTCCTTCTCTATGCCGGTCCGGGGGACGGGGTGTTGGTCCAGCCGCCGGTCTTTTCCCACTTCATCACTGACCCTGCGGCCCGCGGCCGGGTGATCAACGATCCGCCGCTGGTCCGGACCCGCGACACCTACGAGATCGATTTCGACGCCTTTGAGAAGGCGATAACACCCAGGACAAAGATCTTTGTCCTCTGCAACCCGCACAACCCTGTGGGCCGGGTATTCAGAAAAGACGAGTTGGAACGGCTCGCAGCGATCTGTCTGCGCCACAACCTCCTCATCTGCGCCGACGAAATTCATTGCGATCTCCTTTACCCCGGCTATTGCCACATGCCTATTGCCACCCTCGGCCGCGAGGTAGCCGATCGGACCATCACCTTCATGTCGGCGAGCAAGACCTTCAATCTGGCGGGTCTGCAATGCGCCTTTGCCGTCATCAGCAACCCGGCGCTCCGTGAGACGTGGATGAGAGGGCGCCAGGGACTGATTCCGCACGTCAACATCATGGGGCTGACAGCGGCCCTGGCAGGCTTCAGAGACGGCAGGGAATGGCTCGATCAAGTGTTGAGCTACCTTGCCGCCAACAGGGATTTCCTGGCCGAATACGTGAGGGAGCATCTCCCTTCTCTCCGGATGGCGCGGATGGAGGCGACCTACCTCGCCTGGCTCGACTGCGGGCGCTCAGGCATAGAGGGAAACCCCTTTGAGTTCTTCCTTGAGGAGGCCAGGGTGGCCCTCACTGATGGAGCGGAATGCGGCAACGGCGGGAAGGGATTTGTGAGACTCAACTTTGCCTGCCCCAGGAAAACGCTGACACAGGGCCTGGAACGCATGGCGGACGCCTTGAAAAGGGCAACCCCTAGTGGTGGCTCGTAGTCGTAGCGGAGGATGATCCTTTGCCGCCGCCCGATAACGCCAACGCCCCGGCCACGGCCGCAGCAGCAGCAGCCCCCAGCGCTATAGTCCCTGCGCCTATCCCGGCCGCCGCCCCTGCACCGGCACCGGCACCGGCACTGCTCGCCGCCCCGGCTTCTGCGCCCGCCGCATCGCCGGCTGTTGCCGTGGCTGCACCCGTGCCTGCTGTTCCCGTACCCGTACCGCTGCCGGCTGCCCCTGCGCCTTGTGCATACAACTGTAAAGGGATCACCGACCCAAGGAGTAAAACGAGAATACAACTAATAATAGGTCTGCTCATACCGCCTCCATCCCCATTGCATTTAGCCACA
>CAVYJH010000012.1:0-25891 GCA_963768735.1 uncultured delta proteobacterium
CAGGGCCTGCAAAACAGATTGACATAGAGAAGAGATTCTGATACTTCTTTTATGCGAATGATGATGGGCGCGTAAAAAGCGATCTTTAACCGGAAACATAAGGTTTTGGGGGATCGTTCAATGGCAGGACAACGGACTCTGACTCCGTGAATGGGGGTTCGACCCCCTCTCCCCCAGCCATTTACTATCAGGGCAGAGATGAATCCTCGTATGCGTTCCCGGACCTTTCAATGGTCCGATTCGGCCGAAGCCGCAAGAACAATCGAAACCGTCAGCGGCCCGGACTATCTGCGAAGTCTTAAGGATCAGATGATCGATGAGCCGCCCATCGGCCGGCCGATCGATCCTGCCCTCCCGGAGGTGGAGATGCTCGCAATCTTTCCATTCGGCAGTGAACAGGCGGCAAATAATGGACTACTACGAAACGAGGTGTAGCGATGGTTTCTCTCACTACCGTCAGGGTGGATATCCCGGAAGGAATGAACGTGATCATCGGGCAGTCGCATTTCATCAAAACGGTGCCGGACCTCTATGAGACCCTCGTGGCATCTTCGCCGCATCTGAAATTCGGTGTCGCTTTTTCGGAGGCGAGCGGTCATTGTCTTGTGCGCCACGAAGGGAATGACAAGGACCTCGAGAAGATGGCGGCGGATACGGCCTTTGCTCTGGCATGCGGCCATGTCTTTGTGATATTTCTGAAGGAAGGTTTCCCGATTAATGTCCTCAACGCGATCAAGGGCTGCCAGGAGGTCTGCCGCATCTTCTGCGCAACGGCCAACGCGCTGGAAGTGGTTGTGGCATCGAGCGAGCAGGGCAACGGGATTATGGGTGTGATCGACGGCTCCCGGCCGAAGGGTATCGAGGACGAAGAGGGCAGGGCCTGGAGGATCGACCTGCTCAAGAAATTCGGCTACAAGCTATGAGGAGCGCGTTTTCCCGAGGCGCCCTTGACGCCGTCTTAAAGGGTCATCAGGACGAGGTCATGCTCGTTAAGCTCTTTGTAGAGCGCATATAACTGTTCCTGGCTCTCCGCCGGGAAGGTGGCCGTGACGGACAGGTACTTTTCCCCGCTGCTGGTCCGGCTGGAGTAAGTGATTTCACTGCCGGGGGCCACATACTTCTCGACGATTGCGCTTACCACCGAATAGAACTCGCTGGTATTCCTGCCCATTACTTTGAGCGGGTAGGAACAGGGGAACTGAAAAGAGCGTGTTTTTGTCCTCCGTGGCCATAGCGTAATTCCTCTTTGCATACAGTAGATAATTGGTCACGAATGCGACCGCGTCAATGGTTATAATATATAGATCGGGGACGGTTCCCGCAAGAGGGAAAGGGGGATGAGGGAAAGCGCTCTCCCTGTGGAGAGAGGAGGGAACAATGGCAGTGGTGCCTGAAGTGGCAAAACATTACGGCAGGCTGAAGAATTACATCAATGGCGAGTGGGTGGATGCGGGCACGGGGGAGTATTTCGAGACCACAAACCCTGCCACGGGTGCGGTCATCGCCGAGGCGCCCATCGCGTCCAGGAATGATGTGGAAGCCGCGATCGGCGCCGCCTATGAGGCCTTCAAGACATGGAGGGATGTGCCGTTCAGGGACCGGGCGAAGAAGGTATTTACCCTGCGGGAGCGGTGCGCGGAGAAAGCCGAGTGGCTGGCGCGCATCCTCGTCCAGGACCATGGCTGCACCATAGACGAAGGAAGGGGGACCTGCGCGAGAATCGTTGAGAATGTCGAGGCGGCAGGCAGCTCCATGTTCGGCCCCTACCGGGGAGAACATGTCGACCAGTTGGCGACAGGCATCGACTGCTACCAGATCCGTGAGCCCGCCGGCGTCTTCCTGATCATCACGCCCGGCAACATCCCGACCCATGCCTGGTCGTCTTTCGTGCCCTATGCCCTTGCCTGTGGCTGTACGGTAATAGTCAAGCCCAGCAGACAGGTGCCGGTGGCCGCGGACTCCGTGATGAAGGTGACCGCCGAGATAGGTCTTCCGCCCGGTGTGGTCAACCTCGTCCATATGGGACCCGACAGGGAGCTCAACAAGGTGATTCTCTCCGACCCGAGGATAAAGGGCGTCGGCCTCATAGGCTCCACGCGCGTATCGAAGGAACTCTTCGAGCTGTGCGGCAGGTACGGGAAGCGCTCTTCCCTCAACGGGAACGGGAAGAACTGGATCGTCGTGATGCCCGACGCGCCGGCGGACAAAGCCGTCGGCTACCTGCTTCGCGGCTGTTTCGGCATGTCGGGACAGCGCTGCCTCGGCTCCGACAATGTCGCCGTCCTGGGTGACGACAGGCGGTACAACGAGGTGAGGGATGCATTTCTTGCCGCATCGATGACCATGAAGATGGGATACGGCCTCGACGAATCGGTGGAGCTCGGACCTCTCACGAGCGAGCAGGGGAAAGGAGAAAGTGGAGCAGTTCATCGAGGCCGGTCTGCACCTCGGCGCGAAGCTCCTCCTCGACGGCCGCGGTGCAGCCGTAAAAGGATATGAAAGGGGATATTTTCTTGGGCCGACCATTTTCGAGCAGGTGACGCCGGAGATGGACCCTCTGGCGAAAGAGGAGGCCTTCGGCCCCCTCGCGAACCTCCTGAGACCGGGGGACCTCGACGAGGCGATAGGCTGGATCAACGGAGGGCGCTACGGCCACTCGGCATGCATCGTCACGGAGAGCGGCAAGGCGGCCCGCAAGTTCATCAGGGAATGTGAGGTGGGCAACGTGGGCGTCAACGCGGGCATCCCCCAGCCTTATTCATTTTTCGGACTCGGCTCCAAAAAGGATTCCTTCTTCGGCATGTCGAAGTCCCGCATGGACTCGGTTAAGCTCTTTCTGGATGAGAAAACGGTAACATTAAGGTGGGTGTGATAAATCGGGTTGGCATACCAAAGGGGAGGGAGCTAAAATGCCGTCTTTAAGTGAGGAAGTCGCACAATCAATGTCAAGGCTTGACGCAGTGCCGCTCGGAAAATTTCATCGCAAGCTCATACTCGTCAGTGGAATTGGCTGGATGTTCGATTCCCTGGATGTCGGCCTGATCTCCTTTGTCGTGGCGACTCTTGCGCGTGAATGGAAACTTTCCCCAAGTGAAGTCGCCTGGCTCATCAGCACAGGTCTTCTCGGCATGCTGGTAGGGGCGGCCACCGCTGGCAGCCTGGCGGATCGCTGGGGACGGAGAATGATGTTTCAGGCTACACTGCTGATATTTAGCCTCGCAACCGGTCTATGCGGACTTGCGTGGAGCTACGCCGCCTTGATATGCGGCCGGTTCCTTGTAGGCTTCGGATTGGGAGGCGAACTTCCCATCGCCAGCACCCTGGTGAGCGAGTTCTCGCCCGCTAAGTCGCGCGGAAAAGTGATCGTCATCCTGGAAAGCTTTTGGGCTTACGGCTGGGTCTTGGCTGCCCTTCTTGCGTTCTTTGTGATCCCCCGCTTCGGTTGGCGCATTGCCTTTCTCCTCGGCACTCTGCCCGCATTTTATACCTTCGTATTGCGCCGGGCGATTCCCGAGTCGCCCCGTTTCCTCCTGAGCAAGGGCAGGGTGAAGGAGGCTATGGCCGTCGTCCGCATGGTGGAGAAGGCCACCGGACTGGCGCCGGCAGACGAAACTGTCCAGCAGGAACAGGCCGCGAGCCCGGCCAGGCCGACCGATCAAAGTCTGCTCAAAAACCTCGGGGAAATATGGCAGCGGCCTCATCTGCGACGGACGATAATGTTGTGGATTTTATGGTTCACGATAATTTTTTCCTACTACGGCATCTTTACCTGGTTGCCGACTTTGCTGTCGGCAGGCGGCCGCGGCCTGACTAAGTCGTTTCAGTATGTGTTGATTATCACTCTGGCCCAGATCCCGGGATACTTCAGCGCAGCCTATCTTGTGGACAGAATAGGACGCAAGTGGACCCTCGCCCCCTATCTCTTCCTGACTGCCGTGGGCGCCTATTTTTTCAGGAACGCCGGCGCCCCCGCGGAAATCCTTTTCTGGGGATGCTTCATTTCCTTCTTTAACCTGGGTGCTTGGGGCGTGGTGTATACGTATACTCCTGAATTGTACCCCACAAGGATTAGGGGTACAGGCGTCGGCTGGGCCGCAGCCTGCGGGCGTTTTGCAGGCGTTATTGCGCCGTTGGCGGCCGGTCAGCTTCTCGGAAAATGGGGAGCGGGCTATCAATCTGTGTTCCTCTTGTTCGCGGCGGTCCTGCTCGCCTCTGCCATTAATGTGCTTGTGCTGGGCGAGGAGACAAAAGGACAAACTCTGGAACAGATTGCCGGTCAGTAGTGGTCTCGCAATGTGAAAAGAGGCCGTCGGCGGAAAAGTTTAGGATTCATGCCGGCGACTTCGGAAGCGGGGTTTTTACGGACTGCGAAAATGAAGGGACTGAAACAGGATAGGGAAGGGCGCTGTGCAGACATTGGAATTTACTCTTAACGGCAAGGCTGTAAACATAGAAATAGAGGAGAACGAGCTGCTCCTCGAAACGTTGCGCAACCGGTTGTCTATAACGAGTGTGAAAGAAGGCTGCTCCATCGGAGAATGCGGGACATGCACCGTTCTTATCGATGACGAGCCTGCTACGCCTGTCTTACGCTTACCGCAAAGGTGAAGGGAGGGAGGTGAAGACCGTGGAGTATCTCGCCCGCGCAGACCTTCTTCACCCGCTTCAGCAGTCATTCATTTCGCATGGTGCCGTGCAGTGCGGGTTCTGCACCCCGGGCATGCTCCTCGTTGCATATAGCCTGCTCCTCAAGCACCGGGAACCGACGGACGAGCAGATCAGGGAGGCCATGAGCGGCAACTTGTGCAGGTGCACGGGGTATGTACAGATCATGGAGGCGATCAAAGATGCTGCCCCTTTTTTCATACGTAGCGGCTCATAGCAAGCAGGAAGCCCTCATCTCTCTCGCGTCCTTGAGCGGCACGGCGCTCCTCGCAGGCGGAACGGACCTCCTCGTGAGGATGAAGAGAGGCGAAGCCCACCGATATGTAATCGACCTGGGGGGCGTGGCAGAACTGGCAGGCGTGACGGACGAGGGCGGCACTTTGCCATAGGCAGCGCCACAACGCACGCTAGCATCGCCACGACCCGACCATTGCAAGGATCTGCGGCGAGCCTCATCCGCGGCTGCTCCCTCGTGGGTTCTCCTCAGATACGGAACATGGGAACCTTGGGAGGGAACCTGGTCAATGCATCGCCCTCGGCCGATTCCTTGCTCCCCTCCTCGTGCACAATGCCGTCAGTTGACGTAGAATCGATGGATGGGATGAGGACCGAGAAACTTCAGCGATTCATCGCCGTCCCTACAGGACCACACTGGGAAGCAAGGAGATCCTTACTTCCATAAAGGTGGAGACCCTCGGCGGCCACAAGGAAGGTTACCGGAGGGTCGCGAAAGGGAAGGGTGGGCAATCTCCCGCCTCTCCGTGGCATGGGCATTGGCGGATGCGGACGGCATGTTCAATGATGTGAGGATTGCCGTGGGAAGCTGCACGCCCCTGCCTTTCGGCCGCGGTCGGCGGAGGCGTTCCTCATCGGGAAAGGGAGGAAAAGACAGCGTGGTAAAGGAAGCGGTCAGGATGGTGCTTGACGAGATAGGGCGGCATCAGCTGGGATACGGCCTTCGTTCGTCTACAAACTGCCCGTGGTGAGAGACCTCCTCCTGTCAGCGCTCGGGGGTGGCGATGTTGATCGGAAGGGACCTGGACAGAGTAGATGCCGTCGCAAAAGTGTTGGAACGGCGGAGTTCGCCCACGACCTGAGGATGGAAGGAATGCTGTTCGCCTGCGTGGTGCGAAGCACGAGGCCCCATGCGCGCTCGGCCGGCATTGACGTTTCGGAAGCGATTGCCGTTCCCGGATAGTTCGATATTTGAGCTATAAAGACATCCCAGGTGAGAACACCTTCGGCGCCATTCGTAAGGACCAGCCCTTTCTCGCGGAAACAAAGGTCAGGTACGCGGGAGAGCCGATACTCGTCGTCATAGGCGAAATGAGAGAGTTGCCCGCAAGGGGCGTCGCAGGTCAGGATCGACTACGATGAGATCGAAGCGGTGCCGGGCCCATGGCGTCCGGAGGAGGGCCGGACCTCATTTATGATAGCGGCAACATTCTGCTGTCATAAGAGGGTGCAGAAAGGAGATGTGGAGAAAGGTTTCGCTGAGTCCGACGTTATCGTGGCCAACACTTCCGTACAACGTGGATAGACCACGCCTTCCTCGAAACGGAGGCGGGACCGGGTACATGGACGAAGCCGGGCGATCGTGATTCATATCGTCGACGCAGAATATCCATTATAAGCGGGTGGAGATTGCACGGCTCCTTGCCATGCCGGAAGAACGGATCAGGGTTGTCCAGGCGACGACAGGCGGAGGTTTCGGCGGGAAGCTGGATGTGACGGTCGAAGGCTTTCTCGCCCTGGCCGTCTATCACGCTCAAGCGGCCGGTCGTGATGCGCTATACCAGGGAAGAGAGCTTCCTTTCCAACACAAAACGGCACCCCCTCTATATAGAGTACAGCACGGGTGCGAGGAAGGACGGCGCCCTGACCGCGGTGAAGGTGAACATCATCGGCGATACGGGGCCTACGCCTCCTACGGGGATGCGGTCTGCCTGAGGACCGCCGTCCACGCGGCCGGGCCCTATGAAGTGGCTAACGTTTGGGCAGACAGCAGAATGTTCTATACCAACAACGGGCCCGTTTCCGGGGCCATGAGGGGTTTCGGCGTCCCCCAACTCGCCTTTGCCCACGAGTCCCAGCTCGACGAGATAGCTGTAACGCTATAGGGATGGACCCGATCGATATACGGATCAGGAACGCATTGAGGCGAGGATCAACCACGGCCACGGGCCAGGTGCTTTCAGCCAGTGCGGGGTTGGTGGAGACCTTCGGAAAGGTTCGAGCCCTTTTGGAGGGCGCGGAAAAAGCAGCGGAAGACGGTTTCGGGCTGGGGTGCATGTATTATGGCATGCGGAAATACAGGTGTGGCCAATCCTGCCTATGCTCGGTGGAACTTCTGGAAGAGGGGAAGGTAGTCCTTCATACGGGGCATGTGAGATTGGCCAGGGGTCGGATACGGCGCTGCTCCAGATTCTCCTTGAAACCCTTCAAATGGGCTGCAACGAAGTACTCCTCGACAGAGGCGACACGGACACGTCGAAGGACGCGGGCTCGACGTCTGCGAGTCGTCAGACGTACATCTCCGGGAGGGCCGTCCACGACGCGGGGCTAAAGCTCCGCAAATTCCTCGACAGGAGGGGATACTACAAGGGAAAAGGTCTAAAAGATATTTACGCGCTGTGCCAAAGACGAAGGCCCACTTCTTTTTGAGGGATTTTTCAACCCCCCGGCGTCCGGCCTTGATGCGGAAACGGGCCAGGGCGTGCCTTACGCCACCTATGCCTTCGCCACCCACATGACGGAGGTCGAGGTGGAAGAGTCGACGGGCGCGTGCCGGGTGAAGCAGGTGTATGCCGCCCATGACGTGGGGAAGGGCATAAATCCGAAGGGTATCAAAGGTCAGGTATGCGGAGGGGTTGCCATGGGCATCGGCCTCGCCCTCATGGAGGAGTTCATCCCGGGTAAGACGGCATCCTTCGATACCTACTATATCCCTACCTCCATGGACATGCCGAGGGTCGAGGTGTTCCTTGTCGAGGACGAGGAGCCTACGGGCCCCTTCGGCGCAAAAGGGGTGGGGGAGCCGGCACTCATACCCCAGGCCGCGAGCATTGTGAACGCCATCAGGGACGCGGCAGGAGTCAGGGTGTACGAGCTGCCGTGTCACATGGAGCGGCTGAAAGGGTTGATGGAACAGAAGAAAGTGACAAAACGAGAGGAGGCGGACGAATGAGACTGGTCTTAGGCAATGTGGGGACGATATTTACCGGCGATATCAGGGCGCCTCTCCAGGAAGGTCCTCTTTCCATCGTCATCGAGGAGGGGCGCATAAAGGCCGTCGAGAAGGGGCTGCATACGGTGGGCGACAAGACGGTCGACGTGAAGGGGATGACCGTCTGCCCCGGGCTCATCGATTCCCACGTGCACCCGGTCTTCGGCGACTTTACCCCGAGGCAGAACCAGCTCGGGTTCATCGAGAGCAGCCTGCACGGCGGCGTCACCTCCATGATCTCCGCGGGTGAAGTCCACCTGCCGGGCAGACCCAAGGATAGGCAGGGGACAAAGGCGCTCGCGCTGCTTGCGCACAAATCGTTTGCGGCGAGCCGTCCGGGCGGGGTGAAGGTCTATGGCGGCGCCTTGATCCTGGAGAAGGGGCTCCTGGAGGAGGATTTCAGGGAGCTTGCGGCCGAGGGTGTCTGGCTCGTGGGAGAGATCGGCCTCGGCACGGTGAAGACGGCCTCCGAGGCGCGGGAGATGGCCGGGTGGGCCAAGAAATACGGCATGAAGGTGCTCATGCACGTGGGCGGGACATCGATCCCGGGCAGCTCGACCGTCACGTGCGATGACGTGCTTGAGGCAAGGCCCACGGTGGTCTGCCACCTCAACGGCGGACCGACGAGCATTTCCGTCCCCGAGGCCAAAAGGGTGATGGAGCGGTCGGAGGCCGCCATCGAGATCGTCCACTGCGGAAATCTCAAATCAGCAGTGGAGGTGACGACGTTCCTCAGGGAGAAAGGCAGCCTTTCCCGCCTCATCATCGGGAACGACGCGCCTTCGGGTACGGGCGTCGTGCCCCTCGGCATATGGAGGATGATCAATCTGATCTCCGCTTTCTGTGGAATTCCCGCAGAGACCGCCGTCTGCTGCGCCACGGGCAACACGAAGGCCGTCTTCTCCCTGGCCCAGGGACTGGTGAGGGTGGGAGAGGCCGCGGACCTACAGGTGATCGACGCGCCCATGGGCTCGGCGGGGACGGACGCCAAAGGGGCCATCGAGATAGGCGACATTCCGGGCATTGCAGCCGTCCTGGTAGACGGTGTGATCAAGGTGGAAGTGAGCAGGAACACACCGCCGCCGGTGAGGCGGATAGCCATAACCTAGACAAAAGGGAAGGGCAACGCTTCGACGCGTGCCCGGCAGAGCGCGGAGCCGGCGGTGAGGGGAGAGGCGCCATGAAGATCGACCTGGCCAAATGCACGGGCTGTGGGATATGCGGGGAGGTCTGTCCCCTGGGCATCCTCTCCGTCGAGGGGAAGAAGGTGCGGACGGGGGAGGGCTGCGTCGAGTGCAAGACGTGCATGAAGGTCTGTCCCAAGGACGTGTTTACCCCGAACTCTCTCGATAAGACACCTGTGTGCGCTGCCTGCCCCATCGCCTGCAGGATACCGGAGGGTTGCTTTGGCGCCTGCATGCGCTACTACAACGAGGCGGGCGCCATCAACCGAAAGGGCAGGGTCCACACGTACGAAGAGGTGGCCGACCTGGTGGAGTCTGCGGATCCGTCCCCCATCGGACGGCCGCTCCTCACCGGCATCGGTTCCGGAACCACCTATCCGGACTTCAGGCCTTCCCCTTTCATCGTGAGCGGCGTGAGGGAGGGCATCGACATCGTCACGGTGGTGACGGAAGCCCCCTTAAGCTACAGCGGGATGAAGGTAAAGATAGATACGGACCGCTTCCTGGGGGAAGAAGCGAAGGGCATCTATGTGAAACGCAAGGGGAAACGGCGCATAGGCCATCTTTGTACCGAGGAGTACGGCTCGAAGATGCTTTCCCTGGGCGGGGTCAACACGCTGACCTCAAAGGACGGACTATTCGCGGCCAGGGTCATGCTGGAATTGCTCGGGGGCAAGTGGGTCACCGTGGAGATCGAGGGCGGGTCTACCATCGAGATCGCCCTGGGCAAGGGGCCGCGGATCGACGGGGTGCCGGAGGAACGGATGCGTGTCGGCTGCGGCAGCGCGGTATCGGGGCTCTTTGCGCCCTATATGGCGCGCGCCGCAGACGAGGTAATCGTGCTCGACGGCCACATTACCGCCCTCTTCAGCGAGCATCCGGCAGGGAGATATATAGGCAAACCCAGGTCCGGCGTGTCCATAATCGGCCGGAAGAGCACCGACGGCAGGTACTTCGTCGGCAAGGGGCAGGGGTGGGGCGGCACCGACATCACGGAGCCTCTGGAGGTGATCTCCGGGATAAACACGGAGGAGTTGCGAGAGGGCATGAGCCTCCTCATCACGGAGACGACGGGCCGCAGCTTTGCCTTCTACAGGATGAGGAAGGGTAACCTTACGCGGGAGGAGCCGACCCCCGAAGCAACGGAGTTCATCGAGGTATTGCGCGACTCCTGCGAATTCGCCACGGTCAGCGCGGTTTTCGCTGCAGGCGTGGGTGGGTCAGCACGGGCCGGTGTGACGAAGAACCCCATAAAGCTGACCAGGGCGGTGCACGAGGGCAGGGTGGCTATCACCATAGGTGGGGCGCGGCCTTTCATCCTCCCCGGAGGCGGCATAAATTTCCTGGTGGATGTGGGAAAGATCAGACACGGCAGCATCTATCTCTCTCCCACGCCGTCATTCGTGCTGCCCATCGAGTATACGATGCGAAAAGATACCTTTGCCGACATCGGGGGTCACATCGATGCGATCGAGCCCATAGAAAAGGTATTGAGGCGAAAGGGCGCCAAGTGCTGATCGAGGTGGGCCCGGCCACACTGGTGCTTGCGGGAGAAAAGGGGGGAGAGGTCTTTGCTTTCGAACGTGGGGAGGTCGAGGCGTGCCTGGGGCGGATCCTCAACGGGATCAGGGAAGCCCTCCCTGTTCTCAGGCAGAAGGCCTACAGGATCAGGAAGACAGACTACCTGCCGGAGCCGGCGAAAAGGATGATCATGGCCGTCAAGGCCGTCGACGAGGAGACGCTCACACCTATGGCCGCGGTGGCGGGTGCGGTGGCCGACCTCGTTAAAGAGTATCTCTCCTCGTCAGGGGAGATGGACCTTCTCTCCGTGAATAACGGCGGCGACATATCCATATGCAACAGGTCGGGCCGGACGATGACGATAGGCATAGGGGATGCCGGCAGCGGCATGCCTACGCCCTACGTACTGAAAGTGGAGGGGCCGGGCTCTTTCGGGGTAGCGACGAGCGGCTTCGGCGGAAGGAGCTTTACCCTCGGCCTTGCGGACATAGTCAGCGTCACGGCCGATTCCGCCGCCCTCGCGGACGCCGCGGCCACGCTCATTGCAAACAGGACCACCGTGGAGGCGGCCGGGGTCGTGCGGCGAAGGGCGCGGGAAGTGGACCCGCTCACCGACATACCGGACGAGCTTGTGACCGTTGACAGGGGTTGTCTGGACACGGAGGCGGTCATGGCCGCAGTGGCGAAGGGCAGGGAGGAGGCGGCAAGACTGAAATCGGCAGGGGTCATCAGGGAGGCCGTCGTTATCCTGAAAGGGTGCACGATGCACACATTGGATGAAAAGAGCGTTATAAAACTGGAGGTGTTGCATGGAAGTGCGGAAAATTGTCACCATTGTTGAGGACATATTCATCGACGGCGCTAAAACTGCCGAGAGACCGGTCCGGAAGGCGGCGGCTATCGCCGTCATAAAGAACCCCTATGCGGGTGTCTATCAGGAAGACCTGACGGTCCTCATCGATGACGGAGAGGAATTGGGAAGGGTCCTTGGCGAGAGGGCGGTTGCCGCGCTGGAGGGGAGGAAGCCCGAGAGTTACGGGAAGGCCGCGATAGTCGGGGAGAATGGTGAGTACGAGCATGCGGCGGCCCTTCTCCATCCGAAACTGGGTACGCCTTTTCGGGCCGCGGTGGGCGGCGGAAAGGCTATAATCCCCTCGGTCAAGAAGATCGGGAGGATGGGAGACGGGATAGATATCCCCCTTCATTTCAAGGACGCAGCATTTGTGCGGTCCCACTTCGACGGCATGACCGTCTCCGTGAACGATGCGCCGAAGGGGGATGAGATACTCGTTGCCGTTGCCGTTACTGCCGGTGGGAGACCCCATGCCAGGGTGGGCGGGCTGAAGAAGGCGGAGGCCAAGGGAGAGGACGGGCTGAGATAGCTATCGCACAAGGCGGAGCAAACACTTTTCCACCACCGCCAGGCCTCTCGCCAACGGGGTTTGGGCTGCAAGCAGCGCACAAAACACCCCCGCCGTGTCCGCCGCCATATCGCCGTACTCAAAAGTCCGGTACCCGGTCATACGCTGGAGGTATTCCATGCCGACCCCAAGCACGATGAAAACTACTCCGATGGCCCACCGTACCCGCTTCCGCGCGTAGATCTGACCGAACCAGAAGGTGAGGGCAAAGTAGGCCGCTACGTGCTCGATCTTGTCGCCCCCCTCAATATGTGTGAGATCCGGCGGGTTCGGCATCAATGAAGCGTATACCACCAGCCCGACCAACAAGAAGCCGACGGCAAGCCAGATCTTTTTAAATCTCAGTTTCTCCAATAGGTCACTCCTCCCTCCGTAGCTACTCTGCCAGTTCTCTAGTCAGCCTTGCCCCCATCTCAAAGGCCCTGGTGCAATCAACCGGGAATACTTCCGCCCGCCGCCTCGCCTTCTCCTCGGCGTCGACACCGGGTGCCACCACTTTCGAATAATCGTCGAACAGGCTGGTATCGAAGCTACAGAGCGACTCGGTATGGCCGAATATGAATTTCAGGGACGAATCGTTCGAGAAGATGTAGTTGGCGAACCCCCGTTCTTTATGCGCTTCTTCGGTAGCGCCCATTGTGTAGATAAAGGCCGTGCGCACTTTTCTGGGGAAAAGCGACCCCCTGGGGTCCGTATAGGTGAAGTAGGGATAAAGCAAACGTTCCAGGAAGGACCTCATCTCGCCTGTCACAATCCCAAGATAGAGCGGTGATCCCAGCACGATAACAGAGGCCTTGTCAACTTTTTCCAAAAGAGGGGTCAAACCGTCCTTGACCGCGCACCTGCCGTAGCTCTTGCCCCCTCTGGTCTTGCAGGCAAAGCAACTGACGCACCCTTTGTAATCCATATCATACAAATGAAATAGCTCTGTTTCCGCCCCGACCGAAGCGGCGCCCTCAAGGGTCTTTGCAAGCAGGGTTGCCGTATTCCTCTTCTTTCTCGGGCTTCCGTTCACCGCGATGACCAACATGGGCACAACCTCCTTCAGTGTGATTATTTGCACTTAACCGTGGGTTAAGGCCGTCCTTGCGGCTCGCCTCTCCCTTGAGGCGGGCTTTTCAGGCCATAAGCTGCCTCACGCGGGTGAGGATCGCCGCCATGGCCGGACCGGCCTGATCGTGTATAATCAGGTCGGCCAGATTGTCGCAGGCGGTCTCGTCGCGATTGACGATGACGAGCTTGGCCCCTGCCCGTTTTGCGACAACCGGCATGGCGGCGGCAGGATGGACGACGAGAGACGAGCCGACAACGATGAAGAGATCGCAAGACTCCGACCGCCGGTATGCCTCCGTCGTTTCCCTTTCCGGCATGGCCTGGCCGAAAGAGATGGTGGCCGGCTTGAGGATCCCCCCGCAGGCCCCGCACCGGGGGGCTTTCTCTTCTTTCGGGAGACGGGCCTGTACCGCATCCCGCTCATACCGCGCGCCGCAGTCCAGACATGTCACATGCATGGCTGTCCCGTGCAGCTCCAGCACCAATTCGGGCGAATTTCCCGCCTTGAAGTGAAGACCGTCGATATTTTGCGTGATCAGGCAATCGAGTTTTCCCAGCTTCTCCATCTCGGCGATTGCCAGGTGACCTGCATTGGGCAGGGCGTTCTTCATGGAGTCGTACATCTCGGTGGCCATCCGCCAGTATGTCTGCCGGGACTTTTCGCTGGAGAGAAACCGCCCGAAGTCGAAGTCCTCGGGGTCATACTTGTCCCACACGCCACCGGGGCTCCGGAAATCAGGAATGCCCGACTCGGTGCTCATGCCGGCGCCGACAAAGACGACCACCCTTTTTGAATTGACGATCCATTCGGCGACCTTTTCGATCTTCTCCTTCATCCCTTCTCCTTGATTGCGCGTACCTCGGCATTACCGTAAAAGGTCAACAGTGGGAAAGAACAGGTCGTATAAGTCCTATTCGACCTATAAGCTTATCGTCTCCTGCTGCGTCGCGGCCGTGAGGCGGGCGGCGTGTCTTTTAACAGGGCGAAGTGGAGGAGGTTCTTCTCCACGTCTGCCAAGGCGACCGTGACCTTCACATGATCTCCTATGCGAAAGATTTTGTGGGTTCTCCTGCCCAGGAGGCGGAACTTATTTTCTTCAAAGGCATAGTAGTCGTCATGGAGGCTTGAGAGAAGCACAAGTCCCTCGACGAACACATCGAAGAGCTCCACGAAGAAACCGTAGGAGGTGATATGGGAGATGATGCCCTCATATGTTTGGCCGACCCTCTCCTTCATGAAGAGCACCCTGGTGCGGTCCTCTGTTTCCCGCTCCGCCTCCATGGCGGCCCGCTCTCTTTCGGAGAGGTGGACCGCCATTCTTTCGAGCTCCTCTTCTCCATAGAGCGGACGCGTGCCGTCCCCGCCGCCGATAATCTCCTTGAGGATGCGGTGGCAGACGAGGTCCGGATACCGGCGGATAGGAGAAGTGAAGTGACTGTAGAAATCGAGGGCGAGGCCGAAGTGGCCCAGGTTCTGGGCTGAATACCTTGCCTGCTTCATCGACTTCAACAGGATGCGGTTGATCAGGAATTCATGCTCTTTCTCCCGCACGTTCTTCAATATTGACTGGAGTGGAAGCCTGCCTTTGGAATCGGTTTTGTACGGAACTCCCAGGGTTTGCAGCAACCGTTCGAAATCATGCAGCTTCTCGGGCTCCGGTGATTGGTGGACACGGTATATGAGGGGGTGCTTTTGCTCCGCAATGAAACGGGCAACAGCCTCGTTTGCCGCTATCATAAACTCTTCTATGATGCTCTGGGAGAAAAGACGCTCCGACCTCAGGATGTCCTTTATCCCCCCTTCCATGTCGAGGACCAGCTCAGGCTCCGGCAGGTCGAAATCGAGGTTTCCCTTCGCCTCGCGGCGCGCCTTCAGTATATGCGCCAGCTCGCCCATCCGCTCCAATTGCGGCATCAGCTCCGAGAGCGCCCGTTCGGCATCCTTATCCTTTCTGACGAGGCCGTCCTCCACCTGATGGTACGTGAGCCTGTGGGCGCTTTTGATGACGGAGCGGTCGAAAGAAGCCTGGAGGAGATTTCCCTGGGCGTCGTATCTGAGCCTTGCGGTCAGGGCCATCCTCTCTTCGTTGGGGTTCAGGCTGCAAATATTGTTGGAAAGCTGTTTCGGCAGCATGGGTATGACGGTGCCGGGGAAGTATACGCTCGTGCCCCGGACATAGGCCTCCCTGTCCATGGCAGAATCGCGCTGCACGTAGTGGGAGACGTCCGCTATCGATACATAGAGCAGGAAGCCCTTTTTTGTCTTTTCAACGCATACCGCGTCGTCGAAATCCTTAGCAAATTCACCGTCGATGGTAACGTGACCAGTGGCCCTCAGGTCTATCCTCTTGCGCATGACGATATCGAGATGTGTCTGCTTCGCCTCGTTTTCAACGGTTCTCGGGAAGCGGGGGGAGAGGTTCTGCTTATAGGCGATGAACTGCGATATCTTTTTCGGATCGTCCAACGCCCTGAACACCTTGACGATCTTGCATCCCGGGTCCCCGCCGTCGGGGAACCCTGTCACCCTCGCCGCCGCCAGGTCCCCATGCCTCAGATCGACGGTCTTCTTGCCGGCCTCCACGATAAAGTGGGCGGATATCCTTTCATCATCGGGGACAAGGAAAAAGAGGTTCTTATGCTGCTGTATGAAGCCGGTGATGTTCTTTGTCTTTCTCTCGGTCACTTTGACGACCCGGCCTTCCCTCCTGCCTCGCGTCAGGTGTTCGACCCGGACGACCACCTTGTCCCCGTGAATCGCATCCTTAATAAAGCGGGAGGGGATAAATATGTCATTTCCCCCTTCCTTGTCGGCCGTGACGAACCCGTTCCCGCTGCGCGTGCACCAGAGGGTGCCCACCTCGAGGTTCATTTCGTTGGGAATGCCGAACCTGTTGTCTTTCAGCCTGATGAGCACGCCTTCTTTCACCATCTCCCGGAGGAGCGTTTTGACTTCGTTCTTGCGCTCCTTCCATGAGTCGACCAGGCTTCTCAGGTCGGTGATCGAAAGGGGACGCTCCGCCTTCTTGAATGCGTTAAGGAGTTCGGTCTTGGTGAAACCTGAGGAAAGAATCTGTTTTTTCATACTCTGCCGCCTTAAGAGAACAGATTCCGCAGTATAGCCATGAGGCTCGGCTTGAGAGACGATTGCGGCTGGGTCAAACCGCAACAGGGATTCCTTTGCAACTGGTCCAGTATCTGCTGCGCGTTTTTGGCGCCCGCCGTGTGGGCCTGCACCTCCTCGTCGGTGAATTCGGCCATCGATTCATACGACGTGTAGCCCCAATGGAACACCGAAGTCTTGTCGCTCAATATCCTCTGGCATGCGGCGACGTGCACCTGTTCGTGGGCGTCGACAAGCGCCTTGAGGCAGGGGGTGGGCGACCCGTCCATAGTCGGGCCGTTGCAGCCGATCCGGTATTGATAGTTCCCGATGGTGCAGGAATACGCGCTCGTCGCTGCGCCCTGGAATGCGACCATTTTGCTGGTTGAAGGGTCGGAACAAAGGGCCGCCGTCTTCAGTGCAGCGGAAGCCTTAATGGTAGCCTGATTTGCGGGCGAAGTGAATTGGTCCGGGCTGCCCTGGCTCGCCTCCTGGTCCTTATATTGCTGACTTGCCTGCTCATAGGCACTCTTGCCTGCCTGCTGGTCCTTGATGAAATTCTTGATGTCGAATACGTCGATGCAGGTGCAGGCCGACTGCCCGTATACCCACCAACAGGAACAGGCCAAACCTATGGCGACGAGAAGCGCCTTTGCTACGGATGATCTCGTACCCTTGCCCGTAAATAACATTGCGTACCTCCCCTTGTATGGCCCTGCGGGCCGACCTGCTCATCGATGCGTCGGTGCTTCCGCGTTCCTCGCGAGCAGCCGGTCGAGATTGCCCCGGGCATACTCCTGTCCCGGGTCGAGGCTGAGCGCCCGCATGTACGCAATCCTCGCCTTTTCCGGCGTGTTCGCCAGCTCGTAGGCACAGCCCAGATTGTTGTAGCCCCTCGCCTTTTCCGGTGAATTTTGCACGGTGCTTTCCCAGAGGGCGACCTCGCTGCGATAGTCGTTGTTGCGGACGGCGGTGAAGACGGCCAGTGTCGCCACGAGGACCGCCGTGGCCGGTACGATTATGCGGCTGCCGCGCGTAAGACGCTGCCGCAGCCGGCTTATCTCCATGGCGACCATGAGGAAGACGCCGAACGAGGCAAGGTACAGATGGCGCTCGTTGACGACGTCCAGCCGTGCCACGATGGAGTTGCTAGGCAAGAGGACAAGAAAGAACCAGAGTATCCCGAAGGTCAGCCAGGGACGCTGTTTCAGCCGCCAAAGGGCGAGGGCAACGAAAGCCGAGAGGCAGCCCAGCTCGACGAGTGTCCCGTAGCCCATTCTTACGACAACGGGGAGGTCGGGGTCGATATTGAGCCTGTGCACGAAGATGAACCGTGAGGCCAGGTAGACGATGCCGTTAATTTCGGTGAGAAGGTTGTCGTGGGCGTTGCGGAGCCCCGAGCTGAACATGAGAAGCTGAAGATAGCGCGTATTGCTCAGAATGGCGATGACGAGCACGGCGAGGACGAGCAAGTGCAGGGCCTGGGCCGAAAAAATTTCTCTCCACGTCCTCTTCCTGGTCGTAGCCTCCCACAACACGAGCGCCACAGGCAGCGTCAGCGCGACCTCCTTGGTGGCAACCGCAGCTATGAAGCAGAGAGGGGAGACGATGAGGCGCCACGGGTCTTTTCCCGTCTCGACGCCACGGACGTAGGCGAGGACGCTGCAAAGATAGAACATGGTCATCAAAGACGAGGACCGGCCGCATATGTAAGTGACGGCCTCCGTCTGGACCGGGTGGACAGCAAAGAGCAGGGCCGCAAGCATTGCCGGGGCCTTCGGCCGGCCCTCGAAGCTCGCCGCCCCCCATGACGCAATAAGTTTGCGTGAAAGAAGATAGACAAGAAGGGCGTTTGCCCAGTGGACAGCTATATTGAAGAGATGGTACCCGAAGAGGCCGAGGCCCGAGACCCAATTGAGGGTGTACGAGAACTTCAGAAGGGGCCGTATGCCGAGGGCCTTAAGCGTATCGAGCCAGCCGGACCACGAATGGACCGCAGGGTTGGAAACGATCACGTTGTAGTCGCTGAACTGGAAATCGCCCTGGAAGGCGTTGAGGTAGGCGACCAACACCGCCCCTCCGATAACCAGGGGTGCCTGGTATCGGTCCCCGCTTCTACCAGGTTGTGTCATAGGTATTCACCGTCAAGGCCCCGTCGTCGGCTGTAAACCATTGATTATCCGCACCCGACGAGTTGTACAGCACGGAGCCCACCTTTCTCCCCAATTGATCGTACGTGTAGGTCGTGTACTCGAACACCATGTCGTCGGCCGTAAACCATTTCATGTCAGGCCCCGGGTCCCTGTACCAGGCGCTCTGTGCGACAAGGCCGTTCGCCCCGTAGGTGTATGTCCGGTAGGACGAGAGCCGGCCGCCCAGACAGGCGCCCGAGGCGTCCGCCCCGCCCGTGCAAATGGTGCTCTTCGCAAGCAGGCCGTTATTGTCATATGTGTACGTCACACCCCAATCGACGAGGTCATCCGCGGTAAACCATTGATTGTCGGGCCCAGGGTCCGTGTAAGAGATCTCTTGCGCCTTAACCCCGCCGGTGTAGAGTATTTTCTTGTAGGAGACATACCTGCCTGCGTCCGTGCCTGCGGGATAGCCGTAGGCTACCTGCGTGAGGAAACCGGCGGCGTCGTATGAATATTCGAGCTGGAAGTCGCCGTAGGAATTAAGTTGCCTCCGGTTACCGTGCAAGTAATCGTACGTGTAGGAGAATGATAAAACCAGGTCATCAGACGTGAACCAGATACCGTCCGGGCCGGGATCGTCGCACCTGCCATCGCCCGAGACCACGCCGAGCGCACTCGGCGTAAAGGTCTCGTAATAGGCGATGGCGTCGTCCGCCGTGAACCACGCGCCATCCGTGCCCGGACCGCCGTAATTGATGTGCTGCGCAACGTTGCCGCTCCCGTCAAACGTGTACACGCCGTAATCGTTTACCGTTCCGTCGAGGTTGTAGTCAACGTACTGCTTGATCTGGTTCTTCATGGTCGAAAAGGAGCACGTGTAGGTGTCGCTCAGGGTGTTCCCCAGCGTGTCCTTGAGGCCCTCGTTAAGGGTTATGGTGTAGGTGGACCCGGTCTGCAGGGACGCCGCATGCTGGTAGGTGAAGGTCCTCAGCGCGTCATTGTAGCTCACCGAGCCGGACACAGAGATTGTGCCGTACTCCCCCGTGGCTGAAACGGCGAGGGTTGAGCTGTTCACGGTGGAGCCGTCGATGGCGTTCCACATGCGAAGATCCAACCCCGTAGCCGGAGTCACTTGCGTCGCGCTGTCGGCGGGTGTCGATTCCCTCACCCATTCGGCGCCGTTCACGACGGCGGCCTGAAACCAGTTGGCGTCATCCGTCGCCAGGAGCCAGTACGCCTTGCCCTGATGGAGGTTGGCGAGGGGAGACACCGAGAGGCTTGGGATTGCTGCGTCCTTCGCGTACCACTGGTTGCTATCCCATGTCCAGAGGATGGACCACTTACCGGGGATACGGCTGAGGGCGGTAGACACGCTCGCATCGTCCGTGTCGCCGTAGCCCACCAGGTTCCATCCCGTGTAGAGGTGCGCCGTAGGTCCGGAATTCGGGAGCCAGCCCGTCGTATTGATGGAGGTGTCCTGATTTGCATATATCCAGTAGCCGAGGCCCGGCTCCATGACGGAAAGAGAGTTATCCGTCGCCAAGGGCGCGTATCTCAGCCATTGCTTCGCGGCATTATCAAAGGCCCATACTATTTGCACGTCGCTGAGGACGCCCGCGAGGACCGTACCTATGGACGTGTCGGAGGGCGCCTTTGCCAGAGAGATAAAGTTCCAGCCGGCCTTCAGGGCGAGGCTGGACGTCTGTGACATATAGATCACGCATCCCGTGTAGTTCGGCGCAAACGTCCCCACGGGCGCCACCCCCGGGCCCCCGAAAAGTGCGTATCCGGCCTCGGCTGCGCTCAGGGAGTAAACACCTGTGCCCGGAACAGAGACGGAAAACTGCCCTGACCCGTTTGTCACTGTTGTCCCCACCGCCTGTTTTTGGCTGTTTGTGACGGTTACGGTGGCGCCGGCGATCCCTTGCATGGTGCTCATGTTCTTCACGGTGCCCGAGATGGAATAGGAGGCCGCTCCCGCGCGACTGCCGGCCAACGCATATACGGCAAGGAGGAAGGCAAGGGAGAGAGACAACATTCCTGCTCTCAAAGGGGCCGTTCTCATGAAATACCTCCTTATTGAAGGCAACCGTGCGCTCTCACCGCCGCAGTTACGCTTTGCCGCGACAGGGGTTTCAAACCTCCGGGTATAGCTGGTATGGCTGTTACAGATTCCCTTTATTTTCACACGTTGTATAACGGGTGTCAAGGGGCAATCAAGGAGAAGCGTCTTGACATCGCGGCCTTTTGCGGATATCTTGTGGAAAATCGTTGAAGGAGCGAATTTATGGTCCGGGCAAAGCTGTGGCTCCGGTGCGCCGCCATGCACGACCCTGTCACGCCCACTCTCGTACAGCCGGCCGTCGTGGGCTGGGAGGCGAAGAGAAGAAGGGTCGATCTCACAATCGAGAGGCCTTTTTCCGGCGAGGAGCTGCTTCGCCGTATGAAGGGTTGGGTGACGACCGACCCGGGGCAGGTTATCGAGGTGGTAAAGAAATACGGGCGTCTGAAGGTGCTGGATGAGCGGGAGCTTGTCGTCGAGTTCGAGCAGCAGGACGCCCTTGAGAAGCTCCAGGCCGACCTTGCAGAGACTTTCAAGGGCGAGGTGGACGTCGAGTTGGTGGAACGGAAGAGAAACTAACGCGGGAGACAGCCGGGTAGCGGTGTCGGAAGGTTAACCGTGGACGATGGAAAAACCGGTTAACCCGCCGGACTGTTCGAGCCACTCCACGTCGACCTTTTTGACGAAGGCGCCCTCCGGACCGTGCCCGCACCATTCGATGAGTCTCTCGATCTTCTTCTCATCGCCCTCGCAGACGACCTCCACCGAGCCGTCCGGTCGGTTTCTCACCGTGCCCGCAAGGCCCAGCTCATCAGCCTTCCGCTTTGTGTTGTAGCGGTAGTAGACGCCCTGCACGATTCCGGTCACTACTATTTTTGCCCTTCTCATCATTGATTTTCTGTTGAACAGGTGCTCGTTTGTATTATAATTAGTAGCATAGTCACTCTTTCTAAATCAACTCATTTCAGGCTGGAGGAAAGTGGATGTTCAGAGTTGGTGTTGACATCGGGTCTGTAAGCGTGAACGTCGTCGTGCTTGATGAAAAGGGAGATATCGCCGAGGACCGGTACGTGCGCCATAAGGGCACACCGATCCCTACGGCGGGCGCAGTGATGAAAGAACTCCAGGCTGCATACGGGAACGAGATAGAGTTTGTGGCTGTAACGGGCACGGGCGGCAAGACATTCGCGCAGCTCGTCGGGGCATCGTTCACCAACGAAATTATCGCTCTTACCAAGGCGTTCCACCACCTCCTGCCACAGGTGGGAAGTGTTATCGATATCGGCGGGGAAGACTCCAAATTCATCATATTCGAGATGGACGGGGTGCGTAAGCGGTTGCGGATAAAGGATTTTTCCATGAACACCCTGTGCGCCGCTGGCACGGGTTCTTTTCTGGATCAGCAGGCGTCGAGACTGGGGTTCACTATCGAAGAGTTCGCCGAGATTGCCCTGAAATCGAAGAATACACCGAGAATCGCCGGCCGGTGCACGGTCTTCGCGAAGTCGGACATGATCCATCTTCAGCAGATCGCCACGCCCGATTACGAGCTGGTTGCCGGCCTTTGTTTTGCCCTTGCAAGGAATTTCAAGAGCAACATTGCCAAGGGCAAGGAGGTAAGGAAGCCCGTGGCCTTTATAGGCGGGGTGGCCGCGAATGCGGGCATGAGGAAGGCGATAAGAGAGGTCTTCTCCCTGGACGACCAGTTGATCGTGCCTGAGCATTTCACCTCGATGGGCGCCTTGGGCGCCGTATTCGCCGTGCTCGACGAGCCCCGGCTCAAACAACGGTTTATCGGCGCGGGCGGGATAAACGAGTATCCGGCCAGGGAAGAGACTGCGGAGGCCCACGAGCCGCTGATTATATCGGACCGGAACCTGCACGTGACCTATGAGGTGAAGAGACCGCAAAAGATGGTGCCGGCCTATCTCGGTGTGGACGTCGGCTCCATCAGCACCAACCTCGTCGTGATCGATGAGCAGAAGAACGTGCTTGCCAAGAGGTACCTCATGACGGAGGGGAGGCCTCTGGAGGCCGTGAAGCGCGGGCTCGACGAGATAGCCGTGGAGGTAGGCGACCGGGTAGAGATCCTGGGCGTGGCGACAACAGGGTCCGGCCGTTACCTGACGGCCGACTTTATCGGGGCCGACCTCGTGCGCAACGAGATAACCGCTCAGGCGGAGGCAGCAATCGCGATAGACCCCGAGGTAGACACGATCTTCGAGATCGGTGGCCAGGACTCGAAATATATCAGTATCGACAATGGGGTGATCGTCGACTTCGAGATGAACAAGGCCTGTGCCGCGGGCACGGGTTCGTTCCTGGAGGAGCAGGCGGAAAGGCTGGGCATATCCATCAAGGACGAGTTCTCGGCCCTCGCCCTCAGCGCGAAAAATCCTACTAAGATGGGTGAGAGGTGTACGGTCTTCATCGAGTCGGACGTCATGCATCACCAGCAGGGGGATTCGAAGACGGATGACATCGTTGGGGGCTTGTGCTATTCGATAGTGCTCAATTACCTGAACAAAGTCGTCGGTGACAGGAGGGTAGGGAAGAGGATCTTTTTTCAGGGTGGGACCGCATTTAACAAAGGTGTAGTCGCCGCCTTCGAAAAGGTATGCGGCAAGCCGATTACCGTGCCTTCGCACCACGACGTGACAGGGGCGATAGGCGTCGCCATACTGGCCATGAAAGAAAGGGACTGGAAAAAGAGCGGGTTCAAGGGATTCGATCTGAGCAAGCGATCCTATGAGATCGACACGTTCGAGTGTAAGGGGTGCGAAAACCTCTGCGAGATCAGGCGGGTGACGTGCGAGGGTGAGACGCCGCTCTACTACGGCAGCAGGTGCGAGAAATATGATGTGGTGAGGCGCGTCAAAGGGCATGGGGCGAAGGACCTGTTCAAGGTCAGGGAGGAGCTGCTCCACGATACCAACGGGCGGAAGGATAACGACGGGGAGGTGATCGGGCTGCCGAAAATCCTCAATATGCACGAGCTTCTGCCTTTCTGGCGGAGCTTTCTCGCGGAACTCGGCTTTTCGGTGGTCCTCTCCGACGCCACCAACAAGAAGATTATCAAGGAGGGGGTCGAGACCATTATCGTCGAGTCGTGCTTCCCCATCAAGCTTGCCCACGGTCACATCCTCAACGTGATGAACAAGGGGATACGCAGAGTCTTCATGCCCAGTGTGATAAACCTCAGGAAGCAGTCTGAAGGCACGCTGAACAGCTTTGCCTGCCCCTACGCGCAATCGCTCCCCTATACGTCCAGGGCTTCCATCGATTTCGACGAATTGGGCGTAAAGGTGGAGTCTCCGGTCGTCTTTTTCGACAAAGCCAAGACCGCGCTGGCCAACCTGACGGCTTTCGGGAAGAGCCTCGGAAAATCGAAGAAGGAGATCGCGGATGCCTTCGCCGCAGCCAACGATGTCCAGGACCGGTTCTACCAGGCGTGTCTCGATGAGGGGTCAAGGTTCCTCGCGGGCATATTACCCGGCGAGAAGGTAATGGTGCTCGTTGGAAGGCCGTACAACAGCATGGACCCCGGGGCCAACCTCAACGTCCACAAGAAGCTGTCCGACCTGGGCGTCTCGTCCGTCCCCATCGACATGCTGCCTCTCGACAGCGTAGAGGAAGACGACGACCTGAAGGATATGTATTGGGGCTATGGGCAAAAAATCCTGAGGGCCGCGAAGATCATCAGGTCCCACCCCAACCTCTACGGGATATATATCACCAATTTCGGGTGCGGCCCCGATTCTTTCATTACGCATTTCTTCAAGCAGATCATGGAAGGCAAACCCTTTCTGCAACTGGAGATCGACGAGCACAGCGGAGATGCGGGCATCATCACCCGCCTGGAGGCGTTCCTCGACAGCATCAAGAATGCGAAGACGGAGGCAATTGCCGAAAAGCGGACCCCCTCGACCTTTATGTCCGACGGCCGTGCCCGGAAGATCTACATACCTTATATGTCGGACCATTCATTCGCCTTTGCCGGCGCTTTCAGGGCCTGCGGCGTAGACGCCGAAGTGATGCGGGAATCGGATGAAGAGACGATCCAGATCGGGAGAAAACATACGCTGGGGAAAGAATGCTTTCCCTGTATCCTTACCACGGGCGATATGCTGAAGACGAGCAAGAGGCCGGATTTCGACCCCGACGGCAGTGCGTTCTTTATGCCGTCGGGAAGCGGGCCCTGCCGTTTTGGCCAGTACCACCGCTTCCATCGCATGGTGCTGAGCGAGCACGGGTTCGAGAATGTGCCTATTTACTCGCCGAACCAGGACGACAGACTCTACCGCGAGCTCGATATCGTGGGCGGCAGGTTCGCAAGGCTGGGGTGGAGGGCGATTGTCGCGACGGACTTCCTGGTCAAGATGCTGCATCAGACGAGGCCTTACGAGCGGGTCTCCGGGGAAACGGACCGGGTGTACGCGGCGCAGCTCGCCCGCATCGGTACGGCGATAGAGGAGGGCGGGGATGCCGTTTTTACAGCGCTCACTGAGGCGGTCCGGGCTTTTCTTACTATCCCGAGGACAGGAGAGCAAAAGCCTGTGGTAGGTATCGTCGGGGAGATATATATACGCTCTAACAGGTTCGGCAATCATGACCTGGTGAGGAGGGTCGAGGAATTTGGAGGGGAGGCATGGCTTGCCCCCATCACCGAATGGATCACCTATGTGAACTACACGGGAAAGAAGAAGAGCCTGGAGCAGGGCGGCCTGCCGGGGCTTTTCCAGATAGTGCTCACCGATTACATACAGAGGAAGGACGAGCACCGCATGGAAAAGATATTCGAGCACTACCTGCGACAAGGGCAGGAACCGAAGATCAAGTATGTGCTGAACCAGGCAATGCCTTACCTGGATGAAAGCTTTGAGGGGGAAGCGATACTGACCGTAGGCAAGAGCATCGACTTCATTCGCAAAGGCGCCTCCGGGATCATTAACTCCATGCCGTTTACCTGTATGCCCGGCATGGTCTCAAGCGCAATCATGACGCTGATACAGAACAAATACAGTGTGCCCGTGCTTAATGTCGCCTATGACGGCCAGGGGGAGAGCAATACGACGACCAGGCTGGAGGCGTTCATGCACCAGGTCAACGATTATTTCCAAAAGTGACGGGGTAACGGCTGGATGATGGCCTGGAGGGAATCGCGATCTGCGGCGCCCTGCTCCGGTCGTGAGGCTACGCCGTTTGCGACCCAGCAAAGCAATATTCACATGGGCACCCCGCCCATGTACGGCTCCGCTCAACCATCCTCACAGGGCATCGATACCCGACCATTCCTCCATGCCGCCTCCAGCCGATCCGGCATCGAGTACCACCATGATCGATGCCGAAATTTTAGGGGCGAGGGAGCCCAATTGTCAGCAGCCCTGCACCTCATCCCTGGGTCCCCCTCCCTTGCGGGAGAGGGTTAGGGTCAGTGGTGGCATGAGCAATGGCCCCGTCCGGAAAATGACCTTACTCAGTTCACCTACTACTGGTGATTTTTCGTGGTTCGCAATTTCTG
>CAVYJH010000013.1:0-73233 GCA_963768735.1 uncultured delta proteobacterium
CCGGCAATCTGTTCCAGAGTTTGTCCTTTTGTCTCCTCGCCCAGCACAAGCACATTAATGGCAGAGGCGAGCAGGACCGCCGCGAACAAGAGGAACACAGATTGATAGCCCGCTCCCCATTTTCCGAGAAGCTGACCGGCCGCCAACGGCGCAATAACGCCTGCAAAACGCCCGCAGGCTGCGGCCCAGCCGACGCCTGTACCCCTGATCCTTGTGGGGTACAATTCAGGAGTATACGTATACACCACGCCCCAAGCACCCAGGTTAAAGAAGGAAATGAAGCATCCCCAGAAAAGGATTTCCGCGGGGGCGCCGGCGTTCCTGAAAAAATAGGCGCCCACGGCAGTCAGGAAGAGATAGGGGGCAAGGGTCCACTTGCGTCCTATTCTGTCCACAAGATAGGCTGCGCTGAAGTATCCCGGGATCTGGGCCAGAGTGATAATCAACACATACTGAAACGACTTAGTCAGGCCGCGGCCGCCTGCCGACAGCAAAGTCGGCAGCCAGGTAAAGATGCCGTAGTAAGAAAAAATTATGGTGAACCATAAAATCCACAACATTATGGTCCGTCGCAGATGAGGCCGCTGCCATATTTCCCCGAGGTTCTTGAGCATACCTTGATCGGTCGGCCTGGCCGGGCTCGCGGCCTGTTCCTGCTGAACAGTTTCGTTTGCAGGCGCCAGCCCGGTGGCCTTCTCCACCATGCGGACGACGGCCATAGCCTCTTTCACCCTGCCCTTGCTCAGGAGGAAACGGGGCGATTCAGGAATCGACCGGCGCAATACGAAGGTATAAAATGCGGGCAGGGTGCCGAGAAGAAAGGCAATGCGCCACCCGAAGCGGGGGATCACAAAGAACGCAACAAGGGCAGCCAAGACCCAGCCGTAAGCCCAAAAGCTTTCCAGGATGACGATCACCTTTCCGCGCGACTTGGCGGGCGAGAACTCGCTTACCAGGGTGCTGGCGATGGGAAGTTCGCCCCCCAATCCGAAGCCTACGAGGAACCGGCCGCATATCAAGGCGGCGTAGCTCCACGCAAGTCCGCATAGACCGGTTGCGAGGCTAAATATCAGCAGCGTAGCCTGAAACATCGTTCTCCGTCCCCAGCGATCCGCCAGGCTGCCCGCGGTGGCCGCTCCTACCAGCATGCCGAGAAGACCTGTGCTGATGAGCCAGGCGACTTCACTTGGGGAAAGTTTCCATTCACGCGCAAGAGTCGCCACGACAAAGGAGATCAGGCCGACATCCAGGGAATCGAACATCCAGCCAATCCCACTGACGAGTATGAGCTTGCGATGAAATTTTCCGAGCGGCACCGCGTCAAGCCTTGACATCGATTGTGCGACTTCCTCACTTAAAGACGGCATTTTAGCTCCCTCCCCTTTGGTATGCCAACCCGATTTATCACACCCACCTTAATGTTACCGTTTTCTCATCCAGAAAGAGCTTAACCGAGTCCATACGCGACTTCGACATGCCGAAGAAGGAATCCTTCTTGGAGCCGAGTCCGAAAAATGAATAAGGCTGGGGGATACCCGCGTTGACGCCCACGTTGCCGACCTCACATTCCCTGATGAACTTGCGGGCCGCCTTGCCGCTCTCCGTGACGATGCATGCCGAGTGGCCGTAGCGCCCTCCGTTGATCCAGCCTATCGCCTCGTCGAGGTCCCCCGGTCTCAGGAGGTTCGCGAGGGGGCCGAAGGCCTCCTCTTTCGCCAGAGGGTCCATTTCCGGCGTCACCTGCTCGAAAATGGTCGGCCCAAGAAAATATCCCCTTTCATATCCTTTTACCCGCGCACCGCGGCCGTCGAGAAGGAGCCGCGCGCCGAGGTGCAGACCGGCCTCGATGAACTGCTCCACTTTCTCCTTTCCCAGGCTGCTCGTGAGAGGTCCGAGCTCCACTGATTCGTCGAGGCCGTACCCCATCTTCATGGTCATCGATGCGGCAAGAAATGCATCCCTCACCGCGTTGTACCGCCTGTCGTCACCCAGGACGGCGACATTGTCGGAGCCGAGGCAGCGCTGTCCCGACATGCCGAAACAGCCGCGAAGCAGGTAGCCAACGGCTTTGTCCGCCGGCGCGTCGGGCATCACGACGATCCAGTTCTTCCCGTTCCCGTTGAGGGAAGAGCGCTTCCCATACCTGCCGCACATCTCGAAGAGATCCTTTGATACGCGCGTGGAGCCTATGAGGCCGACGCCCTTTATCCTCGGGTCGGAGAGAATCACCTTGTTCAACTCCCTGTCGGGTCCCATATGGACGAGGTTGACCACACCGGGCGGAAGACCTATCTCGGCGGTCACCTTCATCACGGAGTCCGCGGCCACCGGGACCTGTCTGCTGGGCTTGACTATTACCGTACAGCCACAGGCGAGGGCATAGGGCACGAAAGACGACCAGGCATGGGTCGGGATGTTGCCGGGTGTGATGATCAGGAAGACACCGGCGGGCTCACGGATCTGGTAGCAGTCGATGCCCGTCGCCAACTGGTCGACGTGTTCTCCCCGATAGGGGCCAAACATGGAGTGCCTGCCGCCTCGACATTCTCAACGATTCGCGCACAGGTCCCCCTTCCTTCGTCTATGGTGCAGCCATGGTCCTGGACGAGGATGCGCGCCAGCCACTCAGCTTTCTCCGCGCACCGCTCCCGCAGGGTAAATACCTTTTTAGCCCGGTCCCTGAACGGCACATCCCTCCATGTCTTGAAGGCCTCATAGGCGGCGCCGATCGCGGCTTCCACGTCATTCCGGGACGCGATGGGCGCCTCGGCGATGACCGCACCCGTGGCAGGGTTTGTGGTCTCGAAATACTCCCCCGTGCCCGCATCCACCCACTCGCCATTGATGTAATTCTTCAGCCTGCCGTAATGTTTTGCCACTTCAGGCACCACTGCCATCGTCGCCTCCTCTCTCCACAGGGAGAGCGCTTTCCCTCATCCCCCTTTCCCTCTTGCGGGAACCGTCCCCGATCTATATATTATAACCATTGACGCGGTCGCATTCGTGACCAATTATCGACTGTAGGCAAAGAGGAATTACGCTATGGCCACGGAGGACAAAAACACGCCTTTTCAGTTCCCCTGTTCCTACCCGCTCAAAGTAATGGGCAGGAATACCAGCGAGTTCTATTCGGTGGTAAGCGCAATCGTCGAGAAGTACGTGGCCCCCGGCAGTGAAATCACCTACTCCAGCCGGACCAGCAGCGGGGAAAAGTACCTGTCCGTCACGGCCACCTTCCCGGCGGAGAGCCAGGAACAGTTATATGCGCTCTACAAAGAGCTTAACGAGCATGACCTCGTCCTGATGACCCTTTAAGACGGCGTGAAGGGCGCCTCGGGAAAACGCGCTCCTCATAGCTTGTAGCCGAATTTCTTGAGCAGGTCGATCCTCCAGGCCCTGCCCTCTTCATCCTCGATACCCTTCGGCCGGGAGCCGTCGATGACGCCCATAATCCCGTTGCCCTGCTCGCTCGATGCCACTACCACTTCCAGCGCGTTGGCCGTTGCGCAGAAGATGCGGCAGACCTCCTGGCAGCCCTTGATCGCGTTGAGGACATTAATCGGGAAACCTTCCTTCAGAAATATCACAAAGACATGGCCGCATGCCAGAGCAAAGGCCGTATCCGCCGCCATCTTCTCGAGGTCCTTGTCATTCCCTTCGTGGCGCACAAGACAATGACCGCTCGCTTCCGAAAAAGCGATACCGAATTTCAGATGCGGCGAAGATGCCACGAGGGTCTCATAGAGGTCCGGCACCGTTTTGATGAAATGCGACTGCCCGATGATCACGTTCATGCCTTCCGGGATATCCACCCTGACGGTAGTGAGAGAAACCATCGCTACACCTCGTTTCGTAGTAGTCCATTATTTGCCGCCTGTTCACTGCCGAATGGAAAGATTGCGAGCATCTCCACCTCCGGGAGGGCAGGATCGATCGGCCGGCCGATGGGCGGCTCATCGATCATATGATCCTTAAGACTTCGCAAATAGTCCGGACCGCTGACGGTTTCGATTGTTCTTGCGGCTTCGGCCGGATCGGACCATTGAAAGGTCCGGGAACGCATACGAGGATTCATCTCTGCCCTGGTAGTAAATGGCTGGGGGAGAGGGGGTCGAACCCCCATTCACGGAGTCAGAGTCCGTTGTCCTGCCATTGAACGATCCCCCAAAACCTTAGGTTTCCGGTTAAAGGCCGCTTTTTACGCGCCCATCATCATTCGCATAAAAGAAGTATCAGAATCTCTTCTCCATGTCAATCTGTTTTGCAGGCCCTTGCCGGGGCGTCTGGAAACCGTCTGCCCACACGACCACGCGTCATCCGTTCCCTTGCGAGAATTGTCCTTGACATTTGCCCGGATTGCCTATATTTTTCTTTCTATCGTGACTGCCGGCAGGAATAATATATGAAAAAAACCATTGTCGTTTCAGGCTCGCTGGCCTATGACAGGATCATGGATTTCCCGGGACATTTTTCCCAACACATCCTGCCTGATAAGATACACGTACTGAATGTCTGTTTCCAGGTAAACGACGTGCGGGAGAAATTCGGAGGAACGGCGGGCAACATTGCATACTCCCTAAGCCTCATGGGCGAAAACCCCCTTGTCTCCGCATCCGTGGGCGGCCATGATTACCACCGCTATTTTCTTTGGTTCGAGAAAAACGGCATCTCCACGACGCACATCAGGATCATCGAGGGTGAATTTACCGCAAGCGCCTATATCACTACCGACCTGGCCGACAATCAGATCACCGGATTCCATCCTGGAGCCATGAAATATACATCAGGACTCGATTTCGACACGCTGAAGCCGGAGGAGACCATATGCATCGTCTCTCCGGGCAATCTCGACGACATGATCAGCTATCCACGCATGTGTAAAGAGAGGGGCATCGACTATATCTTTGACCCCGGACAATCGCTGCCGATGCTGAACGATGAAGACCTGATCGAAGTCATCTCGGGGTGCAGGATCCTGATCTCCAACGATTACGAGCTCGACCTCATCATAAAGAAGACCGGCTTGGTGAAAGAAGCCTTGCTCGAACGGACGGAGGCCCTAGTCACCACCCTGGGGGACCTAGGCTCAACGGTCACCACCACACACGGCGAGATAAGCATTCCCCTTGTGAAGGCGAGACAGGTGCTCGACCCAACAGGGGCGGGAGACTCTTACAGGGGCGGGCTGATCACGGGTCTCGTCCAGGAACTGGAGATCGAGCACTGCGCGCGCATGGGCAGTGTCTGTGCGTCCTTTGCCGTCGAATGCTATGGCACACAGGAATACCGATTCAGCCCCGACGAATTCAAAGAAAGACTGGAAACCTGCCGACTCTAACGTAGTGTCTCAGAAATAGTTTCACAATCTTTCTCATTCCGCCCGTGAGCGGAATCCAACGTTTTGAGGGCCTCACAAATAACCGCATATTGGCCGGGAATGAAGCTTCCTTCCGTAAATAGCTTTCCCGACGCTTAAGGGTACCGCAGATTGCTATCAAACGGAAACATTGCGCACAACACCGAGTAATTGATGACCGCCTGATCGTCGTCGATCACGGGTATCCGGTTCATTACCCCTGCTCCGCGCCGGCCATAGGGAGGTAGATGCAGAAAGTGGTGCCGACGCCGACCTCGCTCACCACTTCTATCCTGCCTTTGTGCTCCTTGATGATGTCGTAAGCGATGGAAAGGCCGAGGCCCGTCCCGCCCTGGTGTCTCTTCGTCGTGAAAAAGGGATTGAAGACCTGGCTTATCGTCTTTTCGTCCATGCCCTTGCCGTTGTCTTTCACTCTGATGACCACATCCTTTCCATCGGGGAGCGTCGACACCTTTATTGCCCCCCTGGGCTTGTCGATCGCCTGGGAGGCGTTTATCAGGATGTTGAGGATCACCTGCTGCAGCTTCTGGGAGTTGCCCATGACCGTAGGCAGGTTCTCGTCGAGGCTGACCTTCACGTCTGCATTGCGCCTGATCTGGTTGTCGACGAGCCTGAGGCAGCTTTGCGCGACGGTGTTCAGGTTGACCGTCTCGTTCAGGAACCCCTCGTCCCGCTTGCCGAATTTCCGCAGTCCGTCGACGATCCCCTTGATCCGGTTGGCGCCCTCGACCATGTCGTCAATGAGAACCGGGATGTTCTTCCTGAAGACCTCATAGCCGAGGCGCGCGACCTTCATATCGGGATGGGCCTTGTAGTGGTCGTCCAGGATGGGGAAGATATCCTGCATCGCCTCCTAGACAATGAAGAGGTTGCCGCGGATAAACGTGTTCGGGTTGTTGATCTCGTGGCCGATCCCGGAGACAAGCTGTCCGAGGGAGGCGAGCTTGTCCGCCTGGAGGAGCTGGCGCTCCATGTTCTTTTCCTTGGTGATGAGCCTCGATATTTCCAGAATGCCCGTGATCTGGCCCTCTGCGTCGAAGATCGGGTACGCCTGGAGCAGGTAGTATTCATCGTCGACGACCTTTTCCGCTGACGCGTAGGTCCTCTCTCTGAAGACCCTTTCGGCCAGGCAGTCCTGGCACCGGTCTTCCTGACCGAAGATCTTTTTATAGCACTTTCCCCTGTTGCCGATCTGCTTCTGGTTGGACATCAGTATGTTGAAGTCAGGGTCGATCACGGCGACAGTGTCCGTAATGGCCTTGAAGAGCGTCTGGAGCCTCCTCTTGTGCTCCTTCAGCTTCTCGGTCATGGCGGTCAGCTCCTGGTTCTTCTTCATGAGGAGGTTCTTCTGGTGCTCGATGTCGGTTGTGCGGTCGCAGACGTTTTTCTCCAAGCTCTCGTTCTGTAACATCAGCTGTTTTTCCAAAGCCTTCCGCAAGCTAATGTTTTTGTAGGCCGACTCTACGCAATGCTCGCCTTCGATGTCGACGAGCGTGTGGGAGGCAAGGACGGGGACCGTCTTTCCGCGCCGGTCGAGGAGATTGAGTTCCATTCCATCAGTGCCGCCGACTTCGAAGAGCTTCTGGTAGATGACGGCCCTCACCTCCGGCTTCTCGTAAAGCCTGTCCCTCACGAAGTTGAGTTCGACGGAGCCGTCCGCCGGATAATCGAGGAGCCTGTAAAAAGCGGGATTTGCCTCTATGATGTCGCCGTTGTAGTGCGATATGAGGAGAGGCGTGGGGGCCTTCTCAAAGAGATCCTTGTATCTCCGATCCGCAAGACCCGGAGAGGATGAACTGTACGCATGCTGCCTAAGCCCGGCCTCGCGGCCTTCCAGCACCCTCGACACTACCTGGGCCACAGCTTTGACAAGCTCCTCCTCTTCCCGAAGGAGCTCGGCGCCATCGGGGCACCAGACGCTGATCCTCCCCCTCTTCTCCTCTTCGACCGTGACATCGACACTGAAATCGGCGTCCTTTCCTTTGACGACAGGCCCGCTCGATCTTTCTGACTGGTCTATCCTCACGGTTGCTCGGGTCATCTCCGGTTGCTGCAGGCCCTGCCTCACACATTCGGCGGTGTTCTCCAGTATCTCAATGAGATCGCTCTGCGAGCCAATCTCCTGCGATATGCGGTAGATGTATTTTAGCACCTGCTCCCATTTCTTTAAGTTCCTTTCGAGGTTTTTCGGGTCGAAGTCTGCCATGTGCCTTTCCCTCCCAAGCGTATGCCATAATATATCACAAATAGATCAGAGAGGCGGTCTGGTACAAACAATTTAGGAATGTTGGGGGAATGTCGTTGTTTCCTAATGTTCATTACTTGTGCATGTTCTTGATAATTGGTCCTCCTCCCATCCTTCCTGAAGGTCTAAAATTTGCTCGACCGAAACAATCTATAATGTTACAATCGGCAATTATGGTACGAGGATGAATACAATATGGAGATCGGGTCCCCGTTACTCACTTTTCGGGCCGATGGGCGGGTTAGGGGTTCCAAGGGAAAACCCCTGATCGGGCAATTCATTTTTGCAACGCTGGCGATAATAGCTCCCGCCTTGTGCGTTCCCTTCCTCCGGCAGACGCATTATTTCTGGGCGGAGATGAACCTCACGCTTCAGGGGCTGGTGCTGCTGTTCACCGCAGCCGTGTTCTGTCACGCCTGCCGTAGCGTTTCGGTTTCCAATGCCCTTCGGCTGTTCGGTTTTTCCGTTTTCGTTTCCTACGCCGCCGAAAGCATGGGAATTCACTGGGGGTTGTTCGGAAGCCCGTATAGCTACGATCCGGCCTTGCTTCCGAGGTTGCCGGGCGGCGTGCCCTGTTTCGTTCTCCTCATTTGGTTCGATCTGGCCTACATGGCGCTCGGGTTTGTGCATTCCATTTCGAACGGGCCCAAGGGCGCCCTGTCATTGGGACGTCTGCTCGTAAAAGGCGCACTATGCGGTTTTTACATTATGACAAGCGACCTCGTCCTCGATCCCTTGGGGACCTCTTCCGGCATGTGGGTCTGGAGTGAGCCGGGCGGATACTTCGGGACCCCATTGAGTAATTTTGCGGTCTGGTTTCTGGTGGGAGCGGCCATGTGCGGCGGTTACCTTCTCACCGAAAGACCCGCGCCCGGGAACCGCCTCGACAACTGGTCCGAATGCCCCTTCATCATAACCGTCGTTTGCCTTTTTATACCCTGCCTTTCGATCTGCCTCGTTAAAAGTAAGAAAGGCTGATAGAGGGCAGAGACATTGTAGTTTCGGGAATGTTGTGGACGTCCTAATGTTCACTACTTGTTGCTTCCCGCCTCGCAGCCCAGTTTGCCTTCCTATCTATGAAACAAATCACACTGGGAAACAACGTCCGAGACTCCCCTCCCCGTGCCGTGCATGTGAGAATCGCTTGTGACGCCGACCTATCCAATTTTTGGCGGTTACTTAACCAACGCCACTGCCGGAGGGGCATAGGTCGTCCGGTCCGTCAACGACTTGACCATCGCCTGGCCCGGTGCGTAGGAGCGTAGAATGAGGTAGAAGTTGTCGGGCGGGGCTGGTAGCCAGTTGGCCTCCCGGTCGGGACCAGGACTCTCATTCTGAACGTAGATGGTCAGGGAGCCATCGTGGTTGAACTTCATCCCCTTGTTATCGCTGCCCAGCGAATAGCGATCGATCTGATTCGGCACGGTGTAGTTATTCTCGGAATCGTACATCGTCAGGGACCAGAAGCCCGGCGTAATGACGGGCGGTGTTTTCGCGAACGTCACGGTATAGCGCTGAGCACCGGTGAACCAGTTGCCCTCGCGATCCTTCGGCGACAAATAATAAATCGCCTCCCTCGGCGTATTGGCCGTGAGGCCGACGCGGGCGACAACGGCGCGCAGGAGGTAGTTTGTCCCGAAGTTGCCGAGGGTGGGGGACGGGATCTGCCACCCGTCGACATTCGCGCCTTGGGGTAGCTGGCTTAGCATGGCGCCGATGTTGGCGGCGGCGGTTTTCATCGAGTTCAGGACGATAGGGTTCACCTTGGAGCGATCCCACGCCTTGCCCGGCTCGAGCCCGAGGGGCTCGAACATCGGCAGTAGAGCCTTTACCTGGTCCTCCGGCGGAGGATTTTCGTTCATTGCCGCGGACAGGATTTCCCAGAATTGCAGCGGATCCTTAAAATCCATGGCGCTGACCGGCAAGTCCGGATCTTTCAGGTCGGGCGCAGCATAGTTATACGTGGGTACCGGCAATGCCCGCTCGCCCGTGAATTGCGCCAGTCCTTGTACGGTGATGGCTTGCAACACCTTCCTGGCGCCGGGAAGGTCCCCGGACTCTCGGACATGGACGCGCGGTTGGATCATGATCCAGCGCGTCGGGCAATCGATGCGCCTCAGGTGAGGCGGCAGGCTACCCTTCCAGCCGGGTCCGACTAGGGCAAACATGCCTCCTTTATAGCCGGTCGCCACGCCACCGGCATAGGCAAAGGCATTAGTCCACATATCGACGATTTCCACCATGTAGTAGCGTTCCCCGGAGTCGGGCACGCTGAGGATGACGGGTTGGGGTCCGAGATCGAGGAAGCCGAAGCCGTAGAGGGTATTGACGTTTGGCGTCACGTATCCGGCTTCCCGGGAGAGTTTGGGTGTGGAGATGTCCTCCATACGCCAAATTGAGTTGGGAGGCGCCTTGGGCTTGGGGCCCACCGCGTCATTGTATCGCAGGTTGTACATGATGACCAATGGACAACCCCAGGTTGCGGCGACCAGGGCTTGGGCACCGGAGAATGCCTCAACGACCTTTCCCCGCAGGCCGACCGGCGTGGTCTGATCCGGCAACTGACCGGGGGATAGACCTGCCTGCTGGGCGAATCCCGTTTGTGCCGCGCTGAGCGCAAAGGCAAAGAAAAGCAAGAATGCCACGCTCTGTCTCGATAACATTCACTGTCTCCTATATGCTGCGTCCGGTAAGGGTTGCGGCCCTGTTCCATCACATGCGGGCCGAGCTTTCCGCGCAATCGATATCTGCCTTTATGATAAATTATAGCCAACGGAGGCAGACGATACAATAAGGAAATGCCTCATGCTCCTTCGTTTCGGGAAGTGGCAGGCTGATGGCTCTATTACCAGATGAAAGTATAAAGATTTGAAGGGCCATTGAGAGTCACCCTTACAGGAATCAGATAAGCGCTGTTGGCAAACGCGATATTGCCCCCGGTTCAGTTGTCGAGTTGTCGGAACAAAAGAAGGTTGGGGGACACTCCTCTCGCCCTCTTGCTTTCGGAGGGGTGTCCCCCTTCGATTTTTTTGGAAGTAAAACATGTCCGGTGCGGTCATTCTTTAGGTTGCGTCAGAATCTATGGCGGGCGCAGGGTAGGGGCGGCCGAGGCGATTTTTGATGCATGGCGCGAAAGCGCCCGGCCGCCCCTATCCTGTGTGGCGCATATCGGACCTGTAGCAGCTCCCCTTCGTCAGCTTCGCATACCGCTTCATTTCCGAAACAGCCTCGGTAACCTCTCCATAGTGAGAAAACGGACGATTGCTATTGCTGGTGATCCCTATCGAGAGGGATATGAGCGAGAACGATCTCTGGTTGCCCTGCCTGTCGACGGAGACAATACCCCCCGCTTCTTTATCGACGCCGTCGTAAAAGGTGGAGATGATCCGGTCGAAAGTGGCTACCATCTCGGAAGCTGTTGCGTCGACCAGGTCGGCGTCCACGATAAAGATGAAGTCGTCCCCTCCGATGTGTCCCACAAAGCTCCCGGTGGGCTGCCTGTTCTTGACGATATTCAGGATGAGTCTTCCCGTCATCTTGATCACCTCGTCGCCCCGCGTGAAGCCATAGTGGTCATTGAAGGGCTTGAAGTTGTCCAGGTCCGCGTAGCCGACGGCAAATACGACGCCCTTGTCTATGAACTGCTGAATAGTCCTGTTGATTGACGTATTGCCCGGTAGCCTGGTAAGGGGGTTTACCTCCACCACGCGCTCGGCCCTAAGGATACAGAGCCGGGCGCGGGCCGAGAGGTCCTTATCCATCCGCGACCGCCAGACGTAGTCCTCGATAAAGATCGAATCCCAGCTCGGTAGCGGAAGCGATTCATCGATCACCGCAAGCACGGGCAGGTGGGTGAAAATCGGGTCGTTCTTCAGTGTATTGAGTATAGTGACGGTGCCTGCGTCGTCGACGACGAGATCGATAATAAGGAGGTCGGGAATAAGAGAGTAGATATAGTCGAGGCCCGACCCGATGTTGCTGAAGGAGATGATGCGGCACATGCCTTCGAGGAGCTTCTCGGTTATGGCGACCAGCGCGGTATCACGCGAGATGAGAACACCGGTTTTCATTACAGACATTCGGAAATCCGTTATAACGAAAGGTTGGAGGCCTCTTCCAGCAGGTTCTCGGCCTCTCTCAAGATAGATTTAATGTCAAGCTCCGATAGCCCGACTAACTCCCATACGGAAGGATGCAGGGGCGGAACGGTAAAATCTCCTGCAAACCCGAACCCCCTGCCACGGAGAAGGACGTCGGCAAAATGCACGATTGCCGTCTCCATGGGCGCAATCTTTGAAAGATGGGGCTTATGATGATACTGGATGACATCGATGAGAGGCTTCGGAAAGCTCCACTGCTCGGCGACCCAGGCGCCCACCGTAGCGTGGGTCGTCGAAAAATAGTCCGCCTCCACTTCGTATACCGTAAGGTCTTTCTCCCGGGCATCATCCATCACCTTCTCGTACTCATCGGGGAACTTGAGCAAGAGGATGACTTTGCCGATATCGTGGAGCAGCCCGTGAATTGAGGCTTCCTCAGGGTCCTTCAGTCCCTTCTTCCCGGCCATGAGACGCGAAAGGATCGCGCAGCCCATGGAGTGCTCCCAGAGACCGATCATTGTCTGCTGCATCAGGTCGAACACGGTAACGCCGAAAAGGAGACCCCGCACCACGTTCAGGCCGAGCAGAAGCACAGCCTGGTTTACGGACGAAATCCTTCCCGGAAAGCCATAGATCGGCGAATTCACCATCCTGAGCACCCTGCTGGTCAACACAGGGTCCTGCGAGATGAAGCGGCTGATCTCGGCGAGTGAAACCGTCGGGTTTCCTACCAGCTCCAGTACACGCTTGGCGACCGCAGGGATCGTGGCAAGCGTCTGAATGCCCTCGATCTTAGTCTTCAGTGTTTTTAGATCCATGCGCTTCGTAAAGACCTTCTATATGCTCTGTCAGCAGCTTTTTGAGCACATCCATATAGGGCGCGGTTCCCACATTCCGGAAGCGCCCCTCCAACTGGGCCAAAACCTCCTCGCGAGGAGGAAGCGCTTCGGACACCCCGTGCACGTAAACCGCCTGAATGTCCATCTTTTGTATCTTTTCGATAAGGGCCCCGGTAAGCTCGGTATCCGCCCCGATCATCATGAGGCCGTTCTTGTTCGCGACCGGACGCTCCAATTTCATCCCCGTGGTAAGATTCTTCGCTGAGATTTTCATAGTCCAGGCTTTCCCATAATTGTTGGATCACCGCGCCGCGCAACGGTATGATGCCCGGTCACAGGAGTATAGCATGCAAAAAACCTCCGTGCGTACAGAATCTTGCAAAGCTGGCCCATTATAAGATTGTCGAGCGGAATAATCAACGATATTATTTTCCGTCTTGCGGCTATCCCGGCACTTCAGGCCTGAAGATCACGTAAATATATCTATAGGCGGAATAGAGACTGAAACAGAGCGACGCATAGATGACGACAAGGCCCGGCACATAAAATGACGGGCTGAAAAGCACACAGGATATTCCCACGATCTGAAGCGTCGTCTTCAGCTTTCCCGCAAATGACGAGGGAATTGCAATACCCTCTCCCGCGTAAAACGATCTCAGGCCGTTTATTACAAATTCGCGGCTCACCATGACGATCGTGACCCACAGCGGCACAAAGGGAGCATCATCGGGCGAGTGCCGGTAACAAGAAAGCGTGATCAGGACAGTCGATATGAGGAGCTTATCCGCAATGGGGTCGAGGTACACGCCGAGCCGCGTCTTCATGCTCATACGACGCGCGATCAATCCGTCGAGACCATCGGTAATTCCGGCGATAATAAAGAGAATGCACGAGGCAAAGCGAAGCCGCTCGTTCTGCGTCGATATCAGGTAGAGTATTGCCGGTATGAAAAGTATTCTTACAAGACTTAATCTGTTTGGAAGCGTCCAGACAGAGGTTGTTTCGTCCCTGCTCTTCATTGGGAATCTTTTAGTTTGTCGTAGTAAAGTTTGACCCTCTTGATGTAGCTGATCGTCTCGCTTATGGGGGGGACGGACATGTTCTGTATGACCCTTTGCGGCCCGGCGTTGTACGCAGCCAACACAAGCTCAAGATTGCCCTTAAAAAGCTGTTGCAACAGCCTTAAGTACCTCGCTCCCGCCTGAATGTTCTCCTCCGGATCAAAGGGGTTGCGGAGCTCCATCTCAACGGCCGTATCCGGCATGATCTGCATGAGACCCTGTGCGCCTTTCTGCGAAACCGCCGAGGGGTTTCCGTTCGATTCGGCTAACATCACCGCTTTTACCAGACGATAGTCGAGACCGTTTGCCTCGGAATGCCGTCTGATAAGATGGTCGTACGTGTTCCTGTTGAAAGCCGCGACGGAAGGGAGCGCAGGGCCGCCCCTGCCGCGCTCCTCGATCACGATGTGGTACCCTTTGCCGGCCGGCCTGATGTTGGTGAGGTGATAGACTCCCTCCGCATCGACGTACCCATAAATGGCCGCCATACCGGGCAGCGGCGCCAGGATAATGACGGCAAAAAGGAAGAGGCACCTAAGCATACCGCTCTTATTGTCGTAGAATAATCGGTAATTGTCAAGCCTTTTGCCGTTAGGAATAGGTCCTATAAGTCTTATGGGACCTATTCTCAGGGCCAATCGCGGTCGTCCTACCCCCTTCACACTATTGCCCCGAGGCGTCCGCTCGCGGTACTATATTCGCTCAAGGAGGATTGTCACGCATGGCAGGTCTTCTCTACGTCGTTGCCACACCCATTGGGAATCTGAAGGACATCACGCTTCGGGCCGTAGAGGTGTTCCGTGAGGTCGATTTCGTTGTGGCCGAGGATCGTCAAAGGGCGCTCAAGTTATTGAGCCACCTCGATATCAGGAAGCCGATTACCACGATCAACAGCTATAATGAAAGACACCGGGCTCACACGATCGTCGGGCAGCTCGCGGAAGGGAAAAAGGCCGCCCTCATTACCGCCGCCGGTACCCCATGCATCTCCGATCCCGGCGACATCGTGGTGAGGGCAAGCCATGAGGCAGGCATCGAGGTGCAGGCAATACCCGGACCCTCCGCTGCCATCGCGGCCCTCTCTATATCGGGCCTGTCCCCCGACAGGTTCCTCTTTTACGGCTTTCTTCCACTGAAAAAGGGGAAAAAGAAGAAGGTGCTCCGGGAGATCCTTTCGGGCCCTTTCCCGGTGATACTATTCGAATCGCCCCGAAGGATCACGGAAACCCTCGGCATCATTAAGGAAGAGACACCGGAGAGGAAGGTCGTCATCTGCAGGGAGCTCACGAAGCTCTACGAGGAAGTCATGCGGGGCCCTATCGAAGAGGTGCTGCAAGAGGTCGCGGCGCACGAGACAAGGGGCGAATATACGGTTATCGTCGAGGGGAAAGGAAAGCAGACAACGCCTTGAACGTATAGAGCAGAAGGAAGAACGCGAGGTTGAGGAGCACGATCGTCGCCCCTGTGGGCACATTCATGAGGAAAGAGAGGAAAATGCCAGCCCACACGGAAATGATCGCGGTGAACGCGGCAAAGAAGAGCGTGCCACTGAAGCTCTTTGCGATTTGAAAGGCGCTTACCGCCGGGATTATGAGAAGGGCCGACGTGAGCATGATCCCGACAAGCTTCATGGCGAGGACAACCGTCACTGCCGCCAGCACGGCGAGAAGCGCGTTGATACGGCCGGCGTTGATGCCCGACGTCCGGGCAAACTCCTCATCGAAAGACAGGGAAAGGAGTTGGCTGTACCGCAAGGCGATAACGGAGAGCACGATCAGGGAAAGCACGATGGACATCATCATTTCGCCCGTCGTAATCGACAGTATGTTGCCGAAGAGATAGCTGAAGAGGTCCACATTGAACCCTGCGGCCAGACCTGCCAGCATCACTCCCCCTGAAACGCCGAAAGCGGATACGATCCCGATGGCCGCATCACTGTAAACACGCGCTCTCTGGGCCAGCTTGAGGATCGCGAGCGAGCTGAGGGCAACAACCGGCACGGAGACATAGATGGGTTGAACCTTGAGGAGCAAACCTAGGGCAACACTTCCGAAGGTCACGTGAGCAAGGCCGTCTCCCAGCAGGGAGAGCCGCCTCAGCACAAGGAGCACCCCGAGGTTCGCGCACAGAAGGGCGATGAAAGATCCGGCTATCAGCGCCCGCAGGATGAATGTGTACTCAAAAAACCGCAACACTTCCATAGAAGACCTCAAAGACCGCGCCCCCCGTTGTCACGGGAGGGTCACTCGTGTCTGTGGCATATAAGGTGCTGGGCAAAAGAGCCGAACACCTTTGTCATCTCCGCAGAGAGGCAGAAGTCATCGAACCCCCCGTAAAAGATCATCTCCCTATCCAGATAGAGCAGCCGCTTCGCATACTTGCCGATGCTGCCCGTATCATGGGTCACCAAGAGCACCGTGACCTGTTTCTTCCGGTTCAGCTCCATGAGGATGTTGAGGAATCGCTCCCTTATCTCCGGATCCACGGTGATAGTCGGCTCGTCGAGGATGAGTAGCTCCGGTTCCTTAATCAGGGCCCGCGCCAGGAGGACCCGCTGCTGCTGTCCCCCTGAAAGCTCGCCAATCAGCTTGTCCCGTATATCCGCGATGTCCATCAGGTCTAGCGCCTTCCGTAGGGCATCCCGGCCGTCCCCACCGGGGATGTCCGCCCTTTTCGGGACAAGTCCCAGCGCCACGATCTCCTGCACCGTGGCGGGGAAGAACCGGCTGAGGGCAGCGTTCTTCTGAGGCAGGTACCCAATTTTGTGCCAATCGTGAAAACGCGACAACGCCTCGCCAAACAGCGAGACCGAGCCTGTATGCGGGTTTTCCAGGCCAAGAATCAGCCGTATGAGGGTGCTCTTGCCGGAGCCGTTCGGGCCCACAAGGCCCACATAATCACCTGCCTCAACAGAAAAGGAGATATTGCTCAGGACGTCCCTGCTCTCGTAGGTGAAACTCACGTTCCTGACGGAAACGACTTCTACCGGCATTGGAGACCCTTTCTCAGGTTATTGAGGTCACGCTCCAGGAGTTCGATGAAGGTCGTACCTTTTCGCAGATCCTCCGCGGTCACGTTATGGCCGCCGTTGAGCGGGAGCAGTCGGGCGCCCGTCTCCCGCGCGATGGTTTCGGCCATCCTCGGCTGGAGCAGTTCCTCGTAAAAGACGCATTTTATGTTGTGCCGCTTTATCTCTTGAACGATATCCGCCAGATGTCTGGGGCTGGGCTCGGCGTCGGGAGAAAAACCGTAGGCCGAGACATAGCTCAGGTTGTACCTGCGCGCCAGGTAATCGAACGCGTAGTGGCCGCCATGCACAAAAAGCCGCGTCTCGCAGGAAGCCAGACCCTTCCCGAACTTTTCGTCAAGCCCGCGCAGCCGCGCCTTGTAGGCGGCCGCGTTCTTTTCGTAGAATGACCTGTTCTGCGGGTCCTTCCTGATCAATCCCGCGAGGATGTTGTCGACCATGACCTGTGCGTTGCCGAAATCCAGCCAGATATGGGGGTCTACGGGCCCGGAGGCCGACCCGTCGTGCCCTGCGGCCGTGTCCGGACCCCGGCCTGCCGATCCGTGGAGCCCCGATTCCTGCCTGAGCATGGCGCCACGGCTCGAGTCCACGACGACCATGTCGCGTCGCAGCGCCCCCTTAATGATCGCTGCGGCCCAGGGTTCCATAAAATCGCCCGTGTAAACGAAGACGTCCGCCCTGTTTATCTTCACGATATCCCCCGGCTTCGGCTCGAAGCTGTGAGGCTCCACGCCGGGGGGAAGGAGAAGGTCGACGTCCCCCTTCGTGCCGCACACATTCCTCGCAAAATCGTAGAGAGGGAAAAGCGTCGTCACCACCACGAGCCGGGCCTTCCGCCCGCTCGGCTCCCTCCGGGGCTGACACGCATTGAAGGCAAGCAGCGTAAGGAAGAGCAGACAAGAGAAGAAAACGACGCTCTTTCTCACCCCTTCCCCCCTTTTCCGCGACATTCGTGGCAGAGCCCCTGAAGCTGAAGGATATGGGAGAAAAGCGCGCCCCTGATCCGCATCTCCACTTCCTGCTCCAGAGCCTCTCCGAGACAGAGGTCGATATCTTCGACCTTACGGCACGAGAGGCAGACAAAGTGATGGTGGTGGCTCTTGTTCGCGCAGAGATAATAATAGAGCTGGCGGTTATCGTGGAGGACCCTGGTCACCACGCCGCCATTGGCAAGCTCCTCCAGAATACGGTATACCGTGGGAAGACCGACGCTTCTGCCGCGCTCACCCACCCTCTTCCATATCTCCTCGGGGCTCAGGAAGGTCGACTCAGCCGCCATGACTTCGAGAACTGCACGTCTCCCCGAAGTCACCTTCAGCTTGAGCCTCCTCAGCAATCCTTCGAAGTCCTGCACGCCGGACACCTCTTTAAATAGAAATCATTTCTATTTAAACAGATGAGGCCCTAGAAGTCAATCGCTACCGCTTTCCCGTGGCGATGAGATATACCTCGTCGCTGACGGACCGCGAGGCTTTGGGCTTAAAAGTGGTGACTTTTGAAAAACGCGGCTTGAGTTCGGCTGCCATATCGGCGAAGTCCGGGCTGAAGAAAAGTTTGATGAGGAAGTTCCCACCCTTCCTCAGTCCTTCATCTACGACCCTGAGCACCGCAAGATAAAGGTCGTGTATCCGCGCGATATCGACCTCCCTGATGCCCGAGAGGTTCGGGGCTATATCGGAGGCAACCACATCGAAGGCAGGGATTTCTGCCTCCCGCAGCAGAGCCTGCACATCCACTTCACGTATATTGGCCTTCTTCAGCACCACATTCGAGGCGGCTACCGGTGCTACAGGCAGGATGTCGAGGCCGACAACCAGGCCCCCGTCGCCCACGAGCGCGGATTCGAGCTGCACCCAGCTCCCCGGCGCTGCCCCCAGGTCGAGTACGCGATCCCCTTTCCTTATTATGCTGAACCTTTGCTGTATCTCTTCGAGCTTGTAGGCGCTTCGCGCCCGGTATCCTTCCTTTTTCGCCTTCTTGTAGAAGGTATCTTTTACTATATAGCGCGCGTGCATGGGCTGTCTACGATGCTACCTTTTCATGAGCGAATGGGGGTCGACGATGACGCCTTCCTGCGGCCGGTCCCTCTCCTCTGCCTTCCCGAAAGCCTTCTGCGCGAAACGCAGAAAAGCACTTTTCACTGCCGCCGGCTCCACGAGTTGTACAAGAAGCCCCATATAATAATCAAACTTCCCGAGGCAGTAAAAGAGGTAGGCGTAGTCCTCGAGGGTCCGTCTGAATTGAGGCAGTCTCGCCGCCGGCCTCTCGCTCTCCACGAGCTCATTCAGAAACGCCTGTTTTCTCTCCTCCAGCACATAGGGCGGCAGCACAATGGTGGGATTCAACACGTCGTTCAGCCTTTTCCGGTCTTCCTCCATACCCGGCCATTGGAGTGAAAAGGGCTGGAAGATCTCATCAGCGAAAATGGTATCGGCCGAAGCCGCGGAAGCAGTATCCGCCCCCCCCAGCAGATAGATGTCGTTGGGCCTTCTGACGTCACTCTTCGTTGTTAAAAGCATGTGGTGGAGGTCTGCAGCCTCATGAGCCTCTTTTCCGGAGAGCCCGGAGGCTTCTTCAATCAGATATCCGGCGTAGGCGGCGGAAATGGGTAAAAACACCATAGGCGGCGGCAACCGCAGGACGTAGTCCTTCAGGAAGCCCTCAAGGTCCGTTCTGGCCGCAGGCAAGCTCTTCATATCCACCAGACCGTCGGAGAAATGGAGTATCGCATGGCTCAGGAGAAATTGATTCTTTTTCATCTCCATGGCGACCATCACCACCCTCGTCATCCCGGGGTCGTAATTCGACAGGAAAGCGCGTGCCTCCCGGCCGGTCTCCACCTTTTTCAACACGGACTCTCCCGGCATCCTCGGTTCCTCGACGGGTATGCCTGCTGTTTTCAGCCGGAAAAGTGCTTTCTTAACCAGTTTCTGCAGCTTCTTCTCGCCAAGGGAAGGATAGAGGAGACCCAGGAATCGCGCGGCGTGTTCGCTCTTCAGGCTGCCAAGGGTATAAATCAGCCTCTCCTGTAGCTCCCCGGGCAGACCGAGGACCTTCTCAACCGTTTCTTCCGTCCCGGCGCCGCCGGCGATAGATCTGATGATCTCGTCCATGGTGCAATTCTGTCACAAGGCGGCCTGCTTGTCAACGCTTGGGCCGGATAGGAAGAGGGGCCGGGCACATTTCGCTCCTTGCCGCTGAGCCTAAGCGGCATGAAAGCATTTAAGCTGCTCGCCTTCTTTCCGATAATATCTGAGATGAGAAAACAAGAGGCAATGCGCCTACGAGGGACAGCCGGTGGTTCTCCTGCATAATGAAACGTAACGGCACGCCGCTTGCTTAAAGAGTTTGTATTAAACTGAAGGAGGTTCCCTTATGTCTTCTATCTCCGGTATTTCCTCAAGCACCAATTCCTACCAAAGCCAGCTTCAACAAATAATGAAGGACTTCACGACCCTTAAGACGGACCTGTCATCGGGTAACCTCACGACGGCCCAGCAGGCATATACCACATTAACCCAGGACCTGCAGAATGTGCAGCAGGCCGATGGCATACAGCAAACGGGGGGAACAAGCCAGATCGGCACCGACCTTGCGGCTGTCGGCACCGCCTTGACGTCCGGCAACATCAAAGACGCCCAGAACGCCTTTGCCACGCTCACGCAGGACCTGCAAAATGCGGCACAGACCCAGCAGGGCACACAGCAGGCTTATGGCCATCACCACCATCACCACCACCACGGCGGCAGCTCACAGACAGCAGGCAGTGCCAGCGATACCGGCAGTACCACCCTTAGCACCGACCTTGCGGCGGTCGGCACCGCCCTGCAGTCCGGCAACATCTCGGATGCCCAGAGCGCTTTTGCCACGCTGATGCAGGACCTGGGGAGCAGCATGGCCGGGTCCTATGCCGCCAGCACCGGCTCCAATGTAAATCTTACCGTGTGAGGCCGATTACAGCGGGCGTGCTTTCGGAGGAACTTTCCTTTTCCGGGCGGAACAAGTTTCCTAGCAGGGAACTTTTTTCCACCCGGAAAAGGTTCTCCTCTATCCTCCTCCGACAACGTCGCACTGCCTGCCTTTGTATTCCACGCTGCCATCTCCGAATACGGCGGTTATCCGTGGTTTCTCGCCGCATAGAGGACAATCTCGCCTTCGTCCCGTCTCAACCGTCCGGCTGCCAAGATTAAGCGCATCATAGATATAAAATCTGCCAATCATGGGCGTTCCTATTCCTAGGACCACCTTCACGACCTCCGTAGCCTGAACGAGGCCTATCAGCCCTGGAACCATGCCCAGGACTCCGGCCTCACTGCAACTGGGAGACAGCCGGCTATCGGGTTGCTCCGGCATGAGACAGCGCAGACAAGGCCCGCCCTTCCTCGGCCAGAACACGCCCGCCTGGCCGTCGAAGCCTACTGCTCCACCGAATACGTAAGGCTTGCCTGAGAGATAACACGCATCGTTGAGAAGGTACTTTGTGCCGAAGTTGTCCGAGGCATCAAGAACAACATCGAAGCCGTCAATAATAGAAAGTACGTTCTGGGGCGCCAGTCGCTCGGCAAAGGAAATGATGTTGACGTCAGGGTTGATGCGCTCCATCGCTGATTTTGCCGATTCAACCTTCAGCTTGCCGATGTCTTCCACGCCATGGATCACCTGCCTGTTCAGGTTTGATGCATCAACAGTATCGAAGTCGACAATGCCAATAGTACCTATGCCGCAGGCCGCGAGATAGAGTGCCGCCGAAGACGCAAGTCCCCCCGCGCCCATCAGAAGCACCCTGGCATTCATAAGCTTGATCTGCCCTGCTTCGCCTATTTCCTTCAGGTACATGTTCCTGCTGTACCGTTCGATCTGTCCCACGGAAAGGTTGTTGTCGCTCACCACCTGGCAACCGGCGACGCGCCACGCAGTAAATCCTCCCGCTATGGAGCTGGCATTAAGGTAACCATGCTCTCTCAACTGCTCCGCCACGGAAACGGAACGGATGCCGACTGAGCAATAAACGATGATAGGATCGCCCTTCTCTCTTGGCTGGCCGGCGACATACGTCATGAGCTTATCCTCCGAAACGTGGCGGGCGCCACTGATGCGGCTCAGGTGAAATGCCGTCTCAGTACGGATATCGAGTACTAGGGCGTTCTTTTCCGAGGCAAGAAGCGTCATCGTCTCCTCGACCGATATCTCTATGCCATATGAGGCTGTCTCAAAGGCCTCGAATATCGGGTGTGGGTCCTCAATCTTATCTCGTACCGCTGACTCCATGTTTTACCATCCTTTCTTATCCTGTATCCCTGGGAGCGTCGAAGCCCAGCCGCATGTCCTTCCTTACCCCCCGGACAGCATCATAAAACGAGGCGCCTGGAGTATCTCTATTTCCTCGATGCCCTTGTCCGCCTTCATGGAGAGAAGGGTGAGGAGGTCGCCAAAACTGGTGATCTGCCAGCCATTGACTATCCTCCAAAGTTCGGGATTGGCCCAGTCCCAAGTTTCCGCTTCGTCGAGTGTGCAGTATCGCTCCTTTTCTGCCTCTCTGTCGAGCAAAACCAGCCGTATTTTCCGTATCTTTTCGTCAATCGTCTCTTTGTTTCCCGGTACGGCGTCTCTCGTTTCTCTCATTCAGCATTCTCCTTTATCAAAAGCGCACAGTTTATCGCACGCACGGCGCTCAGCCCTTTTTCGGACTCGGGTATTCTCCGTCGTGCCCTCTATGGAACCCGTGGAGAACGGCTGACTGTGTTCCTTACCGTAATGCAGTGTTCACAATAGAAGCCGATGAACTACCACGACCTCAAGTAATATACCTATACATAGTAAATTAGTCAAGAATATCCTACCTGCTGATTTTCCGTGCCATTCGCGGACCGGTGAAAGAACGTCGTAACAATGTCGTCTGTCCATTCTGCTCATTGGAATCAGCACCGTGTTCATTGAAGTGAACCATTAGCCTCGCCGTAGATCCACCATAGGGCACACCGATCCGTCTCGAATGCCAAAGTATTGAAAGCGGCGGGAATTCGACATAGTAGGGGTATTCAGGAGGTAGTGTTTTGCCTTTTTTTACCAGTCCAGCACTGCTCGCACTCTCGCAAGCAACGCCGTCACCGAGAGGGGCTTCTGGAGAAATTCTACGCCTTCGTGTTGAATGCCTTTGTCGATCACGACATCACCCGTATAGCCGCTTACGAAAATTGCCTTGACCCGGGGGTTGATGCGGGTGATTTCGTCGAGGGCCTCCTTGCCGTTTTTAGCCGGCATCACTACATCGAGGATCACCAGGTCTATTCGATCCTTGTGCTCTTTGTAAGCGCGGACCGCATCCTCTCCATCGACGGCTTGTATGACAACGTAGCCATGGTTTTCAAGGATCATGGTCAACATGTTCCTCACGTCCCGATCGTCTTCGGCGACAAGCACTGTCCCCGTGCCCTTTACGATCCTTTCAGAGGGTGCGGTTGTCTGCGGGCGGGGGGCGTCGACAAGGGGGAGGTATATCTGAAAGGTTGTCCCCCGGCGAAGCTCGCTCGCGACGGTGATATATCCTCCATGCTGTTTGACGGTACCGTAGACGCTCGCGAGGCCCAAACCCGTACCCTTCCCCACTTCCTTGGTAGTGAAGAACGGGTCGAAAATGCGCTCCAGCGTCTTCTTGTCCATGCCCATGCCTGAGTCCGAAACGGAGAACGATGCGTACCTGCCCGGCCTGCCGAAACCATGGGCTTCATAAAACTCCTCGCCCAGCGCCGACACCTCGGTCTTTATGATCAGCACACCCCCTCTCGGCATGGCATCCCTGGCGTTCGTGGCAAGATTCATAAGCACCTGGTCCATCTGGCCGACATCGGCATAGGCGATAGGATCTGCGTCGGTGAGTTCCAGTCGCAACTCGATGTCCTCGGGCAGCAGCCTTTTAAGCAGCTTCGCCGTGCTTTTCACGATATCGTTCATGTTGTGGGGTTCGAGGGTGATGCGCTGCTTGCGGCTGAATGCCAGGAGGCGCTGAGTGAGGTCGGCGGCCTTCTCCGACGAGGCAATTACCTGGTCTATGTACGGCCGCAGGCGATCGTCGCTGCCGATCTGAGCCTGGATCAGGTTGGAAAAGCCCATGATGACGGTGAGAAGATTGTTGAAATCATGAGCCACTCCCCCGGCCAGGGTACCGATGGCCTCCATCTTTTGGGCCTGGCGGAGTTGGGCTTCCAGGTTCTTGCGCTCGGTGACGTTCTCGGCGGTGCCCTCATAGTACATCGGGTCGCCGTCCGCATCTTTGACGGCGTATGCATTCATGGAAATCCACACCTTATGCCTCGTCTTTGTGTAGACCTGGGTCTCGAACCTTTCCACAAAGCCCTGTTGCCGGTAGAGTGCCTTGAGCCTGACGCGGTCCTCGGGGACTACATACTGCTGCTCCTGGAGGTCGGTCACCGTCTCCATCATCTCTTCGGGGGAGTCATAGCCGTACATCCGGGCCAGGGCGGGGTTCACCGTCAGGTAACGGCCGTCCGGCGTCGTCTGAAAGATACCCTCTATGGCGTTGTCGAAGATACTGCGATATTTCTTCTCACTCTGCAACAACGCCTCCTCTGTCCACTTGCGCTCGGTGATGTCCCTGAGATACGCAAGGGAGGCTGGCTCTCCACGATACGTTACAGGGGCGACGGAGACCTCCAGATGCATTGTTGCGCCGTCTTTCCCGATCGCTTTACATTGGTATGATGAGGGGGCCTGTTCGCCTCTCTGTCTCCTCGCGGCATACTCGAGGACCATCTCCCGGTCGTCCGGGTGTATCTTGAGGAAACAATCGGTGCGCTGCGCTTCCTCCAGGCTGTCGTATCCTAACATGTCGAGAACTCTCCGATTGGCATAGATGAGCTCGTGTCCCCTAAAGAGCGCAACCCCGTCATTCGAGCTTTCTATCGCCACGCGATAGCGTTCTTCCGACTCCCGGAGCTGCTCATCGGCTTTCCGGCGCTCGGCAATGTCGCCCGCATGTTCCTCGCGCAGCCTGAGTGTTCTTATGCCATAGGCCACGTCGCTGCCCAGTCTCATGAGCAGCGTCACCTCTTCTTCTGAAAACCGATTCGTTTCGGGCGCGCATAGCGTTATGGCCCCAAGCACCCGGTCATTGTCTATAAGGGGAAGACTCAACACATACGCATACCCTCGTGTGAGCGCCTCCTGCCTCCAGGGGACAAACTCCGGGTCGGTGAGCACATTGCACAGGGCCGGCTTTCCGGTGCGGACCGCGGTGCCTGCCGGGCCTCTGCCTCGTTCCGTATCCAGCCAACTGACGTCGAGCTGCTTTATATAGTCTTCGTCGAAGCCTGTGAACGCGGCGGGTACGACTCTCTTCGCTTCGCCTTCCTCCGCAAGGCCCATCCACACCATGGGGCGGCAGCAACACTCGGCAATGACCCTGCATACGGCTTCCAGGTATTCTACTACGCTGCCGGCGTGCATCATCGCCCGGCTGCTTCGGCTCAACGCCTCCAAAGTCCTTTCAAGTCCGGAAAGTCCCGTTTCTCTCTGCCGTTGGTCTGACATACCGGCACTCGTGAGCGCTGCCTATCGAGCCAGCCTTCCCGCACCGTGTCTGCTGTAAAGCCCAACCGCCCCGGGCGCTGGCGGCCTGGGCCCCGGAGAACTACACGGCCTGATACGGTTGTTCGAACCGATCCATGTATTTATGATAATCGTCGGATGTGTCGATAACCATGTAATGATGAAATGGGGCCCGGGAAGGGCAGTCCATGCGGGATAGAAGACTGACCCACAACAACGGGCGGCGGAGATGAAAGTGATGATGAGATCCGGGGGATTCCATTTCGGCATTCTGCAAAAAATTCTCCTGTCATTCCTGATCGTCTCCGGCATTCCCCTCCTCATACTGGGCTACATCGCGAACAAGAACCTCCGCAACGCGGGTTTGCAGGCAGCACAAAGGGCGGAAGAGATGAGCGATGAAGACCTCGCATCCGCCAACCATCTCGGAAAGATATCAATAGAAGACAGCGTCCAGGCCTTAGACCTGAAGTCAACGGAGGCCATCGAGGTGAGAACGGTGGAGCTGGCAAGCAGGATTGCCGACTTCCTTCACGAAAGAGATAGAGATATTTTGATGTTGTCGTCTTTTACCCCTGACGCGGGGCGCTACCTCGACGTCTACCTCGCATCGAAAGGCAACGTCGTTAAAACTGATCCGGCCTTGCTGTCCAGGCCGAAAGAACCTCTTCCCCCTTTTGAGTCCGTCAACGCAGAAAACAGTCAGCAATGGAGACACAGACCGCCCATTAGGTTCCCCACGAAGGCGGTGCCTCTTTACAAGGAAATCACCTTCGTCGACCCGGCAGGCCGTGAGAAGATCAAGATCGTCGACGGGAAGATCTGCAGCGAACTCATGGACGTAAGCAGGGTCGAACAGACATACTGCAAGGCCGAGGATTATTTCCGGCACCTCAAAGACCTTGAAAAAGGCGAGATCTACGTGTCGGATGTGATAGGGGCCTATGTCAGGGGATGGCTTTACAAGACCCCACAAGGACTCAGGGTGAAACCGGAAAGCGCCTATGCCGGAAAGGAAAATCCGGGCGGTAGGAAGTTCGAGGGGATTGTGCGATGGGCAACACCGGTCTTCGACGCCGGAGGCAAGAAAGCGGGATATGTGACCATGGCCCTGGACTACACCCACGTCATGGAGTTCACCGACCACGTGATGCCTACGGAAGAAAGATTTTCTATCTTTTCGGACGGCGGGTCCGGCGACTACGCCTTTATCTGGGACCACCGGGACCGCTGCATATCCCACGCCCGCGACTTCTTCATCTGCGGCTACGACCCGCGGACGGGGAAGGAGGTGCCCGGCTGGCTAAGCGAAGATACGTACGGAGAGTATAGAAAAAGCGGCCTTACGCTGGACAGGTTCGTCGCGAAGCTCCCTCCCTTCCGAAATTTCACGCAGAAAAAACACGGGTCCGTAGAGCAGGTGAAAGAGGGGAATATCTCGCTCGATTGCCGCGTGCTCGATAATGCGCCCCAATGCGAGGGTTGGCACCAGGGCACGGAGGACGGCGGCTCGGGGTCTTTTCTCATTCGCTGGAGCGACTTGTGGAAATTGACCACCTATGCCGCCATCCCCTACTATACGGGAAAATATGGAAAATCAAAAAGGGGCTTCGGCTACGTAACGATCGGGGCCAATGTCGACGACTTCCACAAGGACGCCACGGCGACCAAGGTCACCATAGAAAAAAGCATCCTCCAGGAGGGGCGGGAGATGGCGCTGGCGAACGCAAAGACCCGGCAATTCATCAACGAGAAGGCCGCGCATAACCGCAGGACGATGATGGCAATAATGCTCACGGCGGGATGCCTCGTGATCGGTACATCCGTGGTGATTAGCCTGAACATCGTGAAGCCGCTCCGCAGCCTGAACGAAGGGGCTCTCGCCATGAGCCAGGGCAATTTCGACCAATCCATAGCAGTGACATCAACCGACGAGGTCGGACAACTGGCCGCCACATTCAACGAGATGGCGAAGTCGATAGCGGAAGTGGACAAAATGAAATCCGATTTTGTCACGATTGCGTCACACGAGCTTAAGACGCCCATCCAGGCAATGCTGCTCAGTATATCGGGCATACTTGAAGGCTACTCCGGAAATATCGACGAAGAGGTGCGGGAGGACCTCCTCGTCGCAAAAGGGGGTATAGAACGCCTGATGCGCCTTGTGGACAATCTGCTCAATCTTTCGAGGATCGAAGCCAGGAAGATCGATCTGGACGTATCGCCGACGCGGGCGGACGAGATTGTCGACAGGGCGATAGCCGAGGTGAACGACCTGGCCCGCGAGCACGGGCATCATATCGTCAGAGACCTGCCCGCAGACATGCCCGTGGTCGAGGCGGATAAAGACCGCATCGTCCAGGTAGTGATAAACCTCTTGAGCAACTCGGTGAAATATAGTCCTGACAGCGGCGTGATCATAGTGAGGGTAGAAAAGGACAAAGAAACCGTGAAATTCATGGTAGCGGACAATGGATACGGCATTCCTGTCTGGGCGATCGATGAGATCTTCAAGAAATTCTTCCAGGCGGACAGCGTGATGGCCCAGAAGGTCGGCGGCACTGGCCTGGGTCTCACCATCAGCAAGGGGATAGTCGAAAAGCATCACGGCTCCATAACGTGCGAAAGCCCGCTCCGGGAGACCGCGTTTCCCGATCTTCCGCTCGGCGGCGAACGAAAGGGCTCCGTATTCGTCGTGTCGCTGCCCATGTCGCAATCATGGAATGAGGCACATGGCTAAAGTGAAAGGAGGGTTGCCGTGACGGTTAACAGAATATTGGTGGTAGATGACGAAGAGGCCATATCTTCCTATCTGCAAAGGAAGCTCACCAAACTGGGCTACGAGGTATATGCGGCCGACGACGGTGAAAAGGCGCTTGACATGGCCCTTACCCACCTACCGGACGTTGTCCTCCTGGACGTGAAGCTCCCGAAAATGACCGGCACCGAGGTCTGCAAACGGCTGAAGTCGAACGAGACAACGAAGAATATCGTGATTCTGATGCTTTCCGCCAGGGCACAGACGGCAGAAATAAGGGAAGGGCTTGACGCGGGCGCGGATAAGTACCTGTGCAAGCCGATAAGCTTCCCCGATATTCTCACCGAAATCCGCGCTTGCGAGAAAGGGTGAAGAGCAGGGTGCGGCTTGTTGGGGCCGACGCGCGATGAAGAATGACAAGAAAGGACAGGACGAGCTTCAAAGGCGCATTCTCCAGGAGTATATTTTCAATCTTGAAGAGATGCAGGAGAAAGCGGAAGAGATCTCCATTGCAAACGAGAAGCTGAAGCAATCCGAGGATTTCCTCATGGCAGTCCTCGGAAGTACACCTCACGGTATCTGCCTAATCAAGAACAACGTCTTTGCGTGGAGCAACCAAGCCCTCGCCCGGATCCTTGGCTGGGAACAGGATGAGCTGATCGGCCAGTCAGTCTGCGTCATCTGCCAGGGTGAAAAAGTGTGCAGAAGAATGCCCGGCGGCGTGTGCATCGCCTATCCCTCCGGGCTCGTCGCCGAAGAATGCGACTTCACCCACAAGGACGGCCACTGCGTTCCGTGCATGGTTACCGGTTCCCCCAGGAGCCAGGCCGACCCGTCCAAAGGTCACGTCCTCTCCTTTGTCGATTTTACCAGACTTAAACGCGCCCGGGAAGAGCTCGGCCAGGCGTACAAACGACTTGAGGCTCGAACGAACGAGCTGACGCATACCAATGAGATGCTCACGAAAGAGATACAGGAGCGTATCGAAGCGGAAGAAAAACTGGAGCAATACCGAAACCACCTTGAAGACCTGATCAAGGAAAGGACGAAGGAGCTCGACAGCGCCAACAGACGGCTCATCAGGGAAATCCAGGAGCGGAGAGAGAAAGATGGCATACTGAGAGAGATGGAGGAACTGGAGTCGTCTATCCTTGCCGCCATCTCTCATGCGGTCATCGGGGTGAAGGAACGATGCATCGTTTTTGCGAACAATGCGGTGGAGACGGTCTTTGGCTGGAAGCCGGAAGAGATGGCAGGAAAAAGCACGAGGATGCTGTACGGGAGTGAAGAAGCATGGGACGAAATGGGAAAGCTCCTCTATCCGGCCCTTCAGGAACAACGGACATGCAACATGGTCTTTCCCTGCCGGCGGAAGGACGGCAGAGACATGCTCTGCAAGATAAGCGCGTCACGCATCGGGGACAGCTTGCAGGAGAAATACGCGGTCATGACCTACGAGGATATTACCGAGCTGAAGCGTGCCGAAGAAGCGCTCCGTCAGAGCGAGGAGACATACCGCACCATCTTCGAGAATACAGGCACCGCCATGGTGATTGTCGAAAAGGATACGACCATCAGCCTTGCGAACACCCGATATGCACATCTGAGCGGGCATTCGAAAGCGGAGCTAGAGGGAAAGATGAGCTGGACCCAAACCGTGGCCGAAGAGGACCTGCCGGCCATGCTCGATAGAAGCCACATGAGGCGACAGAATGAGGAAAAGGCGCCTGGGCACTACGAGTTCCGCTTCGTCACACGCAGCGGCGAGAGGCGCCACATGTACTCGACGGTCAATATGATCTCTGGCACGACCAGGAGTATCGCCTCGCTCATCGACTTCACCGACCTCAAGCGCGCCGAAGAGGAGAGGGAGAAGCTTCAGGCCCAACTCCTTCAAGCACAGAAGATGGAGGCTATCGGCACCCTGGCGGGAGGCATCGCGCACGATTTCAACAACGTGCTCATGGGTATACAGGGCTACGCGTCGCTCATGCTCCTCCGTAAGGATAGCAGCCATCCGGATTACGAAAAGCTGAAGGGCATAGAAACGATGGCGGAAAGCGCCGCGAACCTTACCGCCCAGCTTCTCGGCTTTGCGAGGGGAGGCAAATACCGGGTGACCGTTGCAGACCTCAACGCCCTCCTTACCAGAACGGCGGAAATGTTCGGCCGGGCTAGAAGGGAGATCGTCATTCGCAGCACGCTCGACGGAAGCCTTTCCTTTGTAGCGGTTGACGAGAAGCAAATCGAGCAGGCCATCCTGAACTTGTACGTCAATGCATGGCAGGCCATGCCGGGGGGCGGAACGATCCATATCCGGAGCGAGAACGTCTTTATCGACGAGCAGGAGGCCCTTCGCCGCGGTCTCAGATCCTGCTCCTACGCAAAGGTATCCATAGAGGATAGCGGCGTCGGCATGGATGAGGCGACCCGCAGGCGGGTATTCGAACCCTTCTTTACCACCAAGGAGATGGGCCACGGTACCGGCCTCGGCCTCGCGTCGACCTATGGGATAATCAGGAACCACCAGGGGTTCATCGAGGTGCAGAGCGAGAAAGGGAAGGGAAGCACGTTCACCATATATCTCCCTGCCTCCGACAGGGCGCCTGCCCTGGAAAAGCAGGGTTTTCATGCTATCCGGCGGGGATCGGAGTCCATCCTGCTCGTCGACGACCAACGGGAGATAATCGACGCAGGGGGGGAGATGCTCCGGGAGATGGGCTACACCGTGCTTACAGCCGCCGGAGGCCGGGAGGCTATCGATGTCTATCGCAGCCGAAAGGACAAGATCGATCTGGTAATCCTTGACATGATCATGCCGGAGCTAAGCGGGAAGGCCACCTACGAGGCGCTCAAGGAAATCGACCCGCACGTCAAGGTACTGCTCTGCAGCGGATACAGTGTCAATAGCGAGGCTTCGGAAATCCTGCAGCGCGGCTGCAACGGGTTCATCCAGAAACCTTTCGACCTTGGCACGCTCTCTTTCCACATTCGGGAAGTACTTGAAGATAGCCGGAGGACCTGATCAAGGCTCACGGCATGTCCGGAAATGCGCCGTGCCAAGGTATAGCTCCCCCATGGCCCCGGTTTCTTCAGGTGGGCCCGTCCCTCGGCTTTCACGGGCGCTAAGTGGTATAATCACGATACACGAAGCACTATCATTAGTGTGACAAGGAGGGCTTGAGCAATGGAACAAAACCCTGAGTACGGGCGGATGAAGGGCATGCGTGGGAAAGATGTCTATCCCGAGGGCGATCTGGAGCAGCACCTTGTGAGCACGGTGTACCCGCCAAACGCGGAGGCATCGGCTCGAAAGCTTTCACAGGTTACCGCGGCATTTTACGGGCTCGGCCTGAAGCATCTGGGGCTGCAATGCGGATGGGACAAAGTCGACATCGTCTCGAAAGCCCTTTTTCGCGAGCTAGGGTCGCTGAAAGCGGCCGAGGCCCTGGAAATGGGTGTCTCTCTCCCCCCGGACAGCCGCGCCCCGGCAACGGTGTTCGTTACAGCCGTGTATACGAGCAGCCCGGAATACAATTTTGCGTTCCTCACTTATACGCCGGAAGAGACTGTAATAAGAATTTTTGGCGCCTGCAGGTATTACCGCATTGCCAGAAGATTGAACATAGCCGAGTATCTTACGTGGCCCACGCTCATCCCCTTCTTCGAGGGGATCGTGGAGCACCTGGGTATTCCATGCTCTATTGAAATGAAGGTGAGCCTTCTCGAAGACAACGGCGACTGTGACTACCTTGCCAGTTTCCTCATGAAGAAACCCGTCTAGATCATGGGGATCCACCGGCGGCAACGGTGAACAGCCTTGTCGTCTCGGATACCAAGGGTCTCACACGCGTCAGACCGTATGAAGCAATTGCCTATGCGTCGCCACAAAGCCTGCCCCGGCATCTCTTTAGCCGGGGACATCCGGAAGGACACAGGATTCCGGCGTGCAGGACTATTATGAGACCTTAAACTACGAGAGAAACGCGTGGATCGAACGCGCCGCTTTCCTCCCTGCGCCCATTGCGAGAATAACTGTTGCGGCTCCCGTGACTATGTCACCCCCAGCCCATATACGGTCCCTGGTGGTTTTCCCGGTCTCCGCGTCGGCTACGAGCGTCCCCCGCTTGGTCACCTGGAGTCCCAACGTGGTCGAAGGGATTAACGGGTTGGGGCTATTCCCGATGGCGCACACCACCGCATCCACGGGCGTCCGGAAGTGTGAATCCTTCACCTCCACGGGGGCCCTCCTTCCCGAGGCATCGGGCTCGCCCAATTCCATGCGCAGACACTCCATTTCCCTCACCCAGCCGTTCTCGTCACCCATATAGCGCACGGGTAGGGTAAGCGTCTTGAAGATCACGCCCTCTTCCTCCGCGTTCTCGCTCTCTTCCAATCGTGCCGGCAGCTCCTTATGGGATCTCCGGTAGACGATATATACCTCCGTGGCGCCCATCCTGAGGGCTGTCCTTGCCGAATCCATGGCCACGTTACCCCCGCCCACCACGGCAACCCTGGTATGTTTTTTCACTGGTGTGGCGGAAGAAGGGAAAAGATACCCGGACATGAGATTCATGCGGGTAAGGTATTCATTGGCGGAATACACCCCGTTCAGGTTCTCTCCGGGTATATTCATGAACCAGGGAAGCCCTGCTCCGGTGCCGATAAAAATGGCATCGTAGGTTTCGAGCAGCTCGTCGACGGACCGTGTCTTGCCGACCACGAAATCGGTCACCACATCCACGCCCAGCTTCCTCACATAGTCTACCTCCCGGGCCACCACGCTCTTGGGAAGGCGGAATTCAGGAATGCCGTACGTGAGCACGCCGCCCGCCTTGTGGAGGGCCTCGAAGACGGTCACTTCATGGCCGAGGAGGATCAGGTCGCCGGCGACTGTAATGCCTGCGGGACCCGAGCCGACGACTGCCACCCTCTTGCCCGTCGGCTTTGCCCGCGCCGGGAGCTCGACCTCCCCCTGGGCAGCTTCCCAATCGGCGAGAAAACGCTCGATCCTGCCGATCGCTATCTCGGCATTCTTATTCTTCAGGATGCACTTGGACTCGCATTGCGCCTCCTGGGGACAGACGCGGCCGCTCACCGCGGGCAGGCAGTTCTTTTCCTTGAGCTTCTTGATGCCGCCAGCAAAATCCCCCTTGTTGACAAAGGATATGAAGCCGGGGATGTCTATCTCGACCGGGCACCCGCTCACGCATTTCGGCTTCTTGCACTGCATGCACCTTTTCGCCTCGGCCACCGCCAGGTCGGCCGTGTAGCCGAGGGCCACTTCGCTGAAGTTCCGGCGCCTGACTTCCGGCGGCTGCTTTGGCATCTCGTGACGGTTCAAATCCAGTTTCTTCGTCCGCTCTTCCTTGCCCGGCTCCTCAGCATTCATGAATGACACTTCCCCTCCGGATGAATTGGTTCGACAGGTGCGCTCCTCCTCGTAAAGAGGACTTCTTCCTCCATATATGCCTTCCTTCGCGCCAGGAACTCTTTCCAGTCGACGTCATGGCCGCTGAACTCGGGACCGTCGACACAGGCAAAGCGTGTATGCCCGGCCACCGTCACACGGCACACGCCGCACATACCCGTACCGTCGATCATGATGGGGTTGAGGTTGACGATGGTCGGTATGCCGAGGGCTCGTCGTCACCTCCGATACCCGGGCCATCAAAAAGGTGCACCCATTCACGATTGCCCTGTCGGGCACCTTTGGCTGCTCCTTAATGAAATCGATGATCCTCTCCACATGTCCCTTGGCCCCCAGGCTTCCGTCCCTCGTCACGGTAAACATCCGGGATGAGACCGAGGCAAGCTCTTTCTGCCAGTACATGAGATAGGAGCTTCTCGCTTCTATGACGGTCAGCACCTTATTGCCCGCTTTTTTCAGCTCCCTGGCCACGGGGTAAATGCTGCCGATCCCGTAGCAGCCCCCGATGCAGAGGACAGTGTCAAAATTTGCGATCTCCGTTGGATTGCCCAGGGGACCCACGCAGGTGGGAATAGTATCACCGGGTTTCAGCAGGGCCAGCCTGCCCGTGGATGCGCCCACCTCCATGAATACGGTGGACACCGTCCCCTTTTCGGCGTCCCAATCGGCAATGGACAGAGGGACCCTCTCTCCTTCGTCCTGGGGCCTCACAATCATGAACTGTCCCGGTCTCACCTTCCGGGCTACGTCGGGCGCCTCGAGGGTAAGCAGGTGAAGGTTCGGTACAATCATCCTCCGCTCGATTACCTTATTCATTATTTCTCCTTAGTCGGATGGGCCGCGGGTTGGATTAGTTTCATACCCGGCACGGCCTCGGCGAGCGGCAAACCCCTGTAGGTTTCCGGTTCGCGCTTGCAGTCGAGGAGGAACGGGCTTCCGGAGTCTATCCGCTCATGGTCGTCATCCCGGGCAAAAGCCGCAAAAGTAATCCGCTTCTTCATCTCCGGGAACGACTTGACGCTCTTCCTGATCTCGGCCTGGACGGCCGAGACTTCATCGTAACCCATTTGGCACCCGCCCAAGGCTTGCGCAATCCCACTCATTATCCACCAATCCGGCTTCGCGCTGCCGGGCGGCTCGACCGCTTTCGCTACAGCCATAAGCCTTCCCTCCACGTTGAACATGGTCCCTGCCGATTCCGTAAATAGGGCCGACGGAAGGATAAGGTCCGGCCGGAAGGAAGATTGGGCGGGAAAAGCATTCTGGTAGATGAGAAAATCGTGCGGAGGCAGCCAGTCGGGGCACGCTTCTCCGATTACGTAGACTACTTTCCAGCGCCGCTGGATATCCAGCGGCCTTACTCTTATGGCCGGGCTCGTCCCTTGAGTCTCGGTGCTGTTTTTGCGTATTGCCTCTCCGGGCTTTATCCCCGGCATGGCCCCCATTGCGACCATCCCCGACAGGTTCGTGAAAGGATGAGCAGCCACAATCTTCCACCCGTGGGTATGTCTTGTCTCTCCCAGAACCTCGTAAATTTGAGACTTTTGAGGCGTCAGGAGCACATCGGGCCCCACAATCATCACCTTGGAGGACGAACCGGCGAGCGCCGTCCTCGTCAGGCCAACCTCGTCCCGTAAGCCCGCAAATAAAGCGGGGTGCTCCTTGTCCTCCTTTGAAAGCAGCATAGCCAGGAGATCAGCCCAGCGGGCAGGTTCGATCTTAAACATCCCGTCGGCAAGCATGTCCAGATTGGTATCCATATCGGACACGGTAAAAAGCCTCGCACCCTTCTCAACGGCTTTTTTCACCCGCACGCCGATGGGGGAATAACCGTATCTGGAATCAAAGCCGAGGGTGAGGATCACCTCCGCCTTCTCGATGGCATCGAGGCCATCGGAGTTGCATGCGAGCCCCAGGAAAGAGGGCAGGCTTGTTCCCAGCCCCAGAGTCAGCGCCGATGTCATATTGTCGGAGCCTATTACTTGACGGCTGAACTGCTGGGCGACAAAGAGGTCTTCATTGGACAACTGGGGAGAAAGAAGCATGAGAAACTGGTCGGGAGGCGTGTCGGAGAGTCTTTCTCGTGCCGCATCCATCGCCCGCTCCCATGAGACGACTTCGTACCCCATAGCGGTGAGCATGCGGGGTTCGGTAAAGCGTTGCGCACTGTTCACGAGCTCGGGAACCCCGAAGCGGCCCTTCACGCAGAGGAGGCCGTTGTCCACGGGGGACGCATAATCAGGCAGCACGTCGATCACCTGGTCGCGCGACACCTGCACCATGAGGCGGCAGCCTATCGAGCAGTAGGGGCAGGTAGTCCCTGTCTCACCTTCGGGTTTCCCGTACCATTTGCTCGTTTTGGCGCTGAGGGTCCCCGTAGGGCAGACGCTCAGGCAGGCGCCGCAGAACTCGCATCCGCCCTCGACATGGGAGCGATCGAAGGCAGGACCGATGGTCGTCAGTTTGCCGCGCTGCTTGAAGCTGAGGGTGCCGTTCATGCGGACGGTGTTGCATATACGGACGCAGCGGCCGCACAGCACGCACAGGTTGTAGTCACGGTCGTAGAAGGGGTCATCCTTTTCCACGGGGAAGTTGCGGTAGTGGACGGGGTAGGAGATGTCGGTGAGGCCCACTTTTTCCGTTATCTGCTGAAGCTCGCATTGGTCGTCATTGGGACAGTACCTGCAGCCGGTCGTCATCCCCACCTTTCTGATGGTGCCCTGAAACTGCTTGCACCCTTCGCTTTCGCCGCAAAAGAGGCAACTGGCCGGATGCTCGCTGAGCACGAGCTTGAGTATCTCCTGCCTCAACGACTTGATCTCTGCCGACTCCGTTCTGACGACCATCCCCTCCTCTACAGGGGTGGTGCAGGCGGTGGGGAAGCCGCGCAGCCCGTCGACCTCAACAATGCACATGCGGCACGCACCGTAGGAAGGCAGGCGCTCCAGGGCGCAAAGCGATGGTATATAGATATCGTGCTGCCTGGCAGCCTCCAGTATGGTGAGCCCCGGCTTCACGTTCAGGGGCTGGTTGTCCACGGTGATGGTGAATGTCTTTTCCCTTGTCATGACTTCTTCTCCGCGGTGCGAATCATGATAGCATCGCCGGCGATGGCCTCGAAGCGGCATACTTCATAACAGGACCTGCATTTTATGCACTTCGACGCGTCCAGGTTGTGCGGTTCTGCCCTCGGCCCCGATATTGCCCCCGTCGGGCAGACCCTGACGCAGGACTGGCAGCCCGTGCATTTTTCCTGGACAACCCGGTATTCGATGAAGTCTTTGCAGACAACTGCCCGGCACCGCCGGTCCTTTATGTGCTCCAGGTACTCATTCCTGAAATAGCGAAGGGTGGTCAGCACCGGGTTGGGCGCCGTCTGGCCCAGACCGCAGAGCGCCCCTTTCCGTATCGTGTCGCCAAGGGTCCTCAAGACGAGCAGGTCCTCCGCGCTCCCCTCGCCGTGGCTGATTTTCTCCAGCACCTCGACCATGTGCCTCGTGCCTACCCGGCAGGGGGTGCATTTGCCGCACGATTCCTTTTGGGTGAAATCGAGAAAATACCTGGCAAGGTCGACGATGCATGTGTCCTCGTCCATGACTATGAGGCCGCCCGAGCCCATGATGGAGCCTGCGGCCGCAAGAGATTCGTAGTCGACCGCAAGATCGAGGAACTCCTCGGAGAGGCAGCCCCCTGAAGGACCGCCTGTCTGGATGGCCTTGAACGGCTTTTGAAGCCCTCCCCCGATATTGAAGATGATTTCTCGCAAAGTGGTTCCGAGCTGGACCTCGATAAGACCCGGTCGACGAATCTTTCCGACCAGCGAAAATGTCTTTGTCCCCCTGTTTCCCTCTTTCCCGAACCGTGTGTACCATTCGGCCCCGTTTCTGAAAATATTGGCCAACGTGCCCAGGGTCTCGACGTTGTTGATGACGGTAGGGCAGCCGAAGAGACCGGAAATGGCAGGGAAAGGCGGGCGGGAGCGCGGCATTCCGCGCTTGCCTTCGATAGATCCGATAAGGGCGGTCTCCTCGCCGCACACAAAGGCGCCCGCACCTTCCTTGATTTTGATGTCGAAGCTGAAGTCGAAACCCAGTATGCCTTCACCGAGCAGCGCGCATTCACGCATCTGTCCGAGGGCCGTTTTCAACCGCTCTATGGCGAGCGGATATTCCGCGCGGATGTAAATGATACCCTTGCTCGCCCCTATGGCATAACCCGCGATCAGCATGCCTTCGAGCACTGCGTGGGGGTCCGATTCGATGAGAGACCTGTTCATGAATGCGCCGGGGTCACCCTCGTCGGCATTGCAGATCAGATACTTTTGCTCACCCGGCGCATTCCTGCAAAACGTCCACTTCTTAAAGGTCGGGAAGCCCGCTCCTCCGCGCCCGCGCAAGCCTGACTGCCTCACCGTGCCGATCACCTCCTCCGGCGTCATCCGGAGCGCATTCATCAACCCGAGGTAGCCGTCTACGGCAAGGTAGTGATCGATCTGATCGGGGTCTATAAGGCCGCAGTTTCGAAGGACTATTCTCACCTGCGGTTTCAACATCGGCAGATCGAAAAATCGTGGAATATCTTTATAGGCATTCTGCCCGAAGTGACCCAAGGCGCCCCTTGTCGGCACCTTCCCCTCCACCAGGGCGGACTGAAGAATAGGGACAAGCGATTTCGTCGTGACATTATTGTAGCTGACGCGCGGCGCGCCGGGCATCTGAATGTCGACGAGGGGCTCCAGGTAGCACGGACCTATGCAGCCCACCTGGACAATCTCCGCCGAAACCTTGTTTTCCTTGAGGAAACGCTCTGCTTGCAAGATGAGCTGGACCGCACCCGCGGCCCTTCCGCATGAAGCAGCCCCCACATAGATGACCGGGGTCTCGCTGCTGTGCAGGGCTTCCCATTTCCGCTTCGCCGATTCGATCCTTTTCTTGAGCCTATTCATAATATTTGAGCAGCTCCGTTAGTTTGTTCACCGTGACCTTGCTGAAGATTTTGCCGTTGACCTGTACGACCGGAGAAAGCGCGCAGCAGCCAAGGCAGGCCACGCGGTCCAGGTCGAAGCGCCGATCCGGGGTTGTCTCCCCGCATGCAATGCCAAGCCCGTTCTCGATGGAATCGAGCAGATTGCTGCCTCCCCTCACGTGGCAGGCCGTTCCCAGGCACACCTTTAGCGAATGGCGGCCCGGCGCGGTGAACCTGAACTGCGCGTAAAAGGAGGAAACACCGAAGATCTCGTTCTCCGAGATCCTGAGATATCGGGAGATGGCCGCCACCGATTCCGGCGAGATATAGCCCAATTCTTTTTGTACATCCTGCAAGATGGGTATGAGTGCGTCGCGGCCACGCTCATGCCTTTTGAAGATCACCTTCAGCGCTTCCGACATAGACTCTCCTCTCCATCCAACGAGCATAAGCCCTTTGGTTTGTGAGCAACACCCGAGGTCTGCCCGAGCAAGGGGCTCAGGTCCCGGGCCCTTCGCGAATCAGTCCACTCCGACTCTCATTACGGCAGCGTGATGCGAGAATAACTATGAAGATGAAATTTATTATGATCTTCCCCTTTTAACTTTTTAATATATACTAGATTTTATGTCAAGAGAATTTTTGACGTCAAAAAATCCACTCTCAACAAGCATGTAATATCACAGAATAACGCAAATCCTCACGGAAGCGCCGACTTTTCTTCACTATGAACACAAACTTAGACGACAATGTATTATAAGAAAAAACTTCGCATGGGCAAGGGCCTCGCCCGGAGGGTGCGGCCCGGCAAGGCAATTCGGCATCAGACCAGGCCGCGTGCTTTTAAGCCCTTCAGGATCAGAATGAGACCCATAACGATCACCATGCCCGCTGCCGCGCGCTCACCGAAAAGGCGCGCCCTGAAAGAGAGGAGCGACGCCGACAGCCCTGTGAAGAAGAGGGCAGGCAACGTGCCGAGGCCAAAGGAGAGCATGGTGAGAAACCCGAGGAACGGCCGGCCGGTTGCCGCTGCCTTGACAATCATGGATAGTGAGAGCATACAGGGAAGGCATCCGGCGGCAAGTCCCAGCGAGAGCCTCGCTGCAAGACGCTCAGAGGAGAAGAGGCGGCGGACCATCTTCGGCGCCCATGGTCCTGCCGCCTGCGGGAGCCCGGACAAGCGCAAAGGTACCACGCCGAGCATGCATGCGCCGAAAAGGACCATGAGGCCGCCCCCACCCAGAGAGATCATGCTTCTGAAAGCGGCAAGGTGATGGAACGCGCCGCCGGCGATCCCGGCCGCAGCGGCGCCCAGCAGACCGTAGCTGAAGAGGCGGCCGGCGTGAAAGGCCGCGTGGTGACCAGCGCTTGCGGACCATACAGCCGCGCGGCCCCTTGAATCCGACACTCGGAGGTGGAGCGAGTAAGCCAGGACGAGCGGGCCGCACATGCCGAGGCAATGTCCGCTCCCTGCAAGGCCGAAGATAAGAGGACCGATCAGGTCGAGCATCACCTAATACTCTCTGCGGAATATTCTATCCGGAGGACCCCCGGACGTCCGTAAAGGTGCCGTCCGTGTCGTCCGATCTCAATAAGCCATACACCGCATGGTCAACATAGTGGTCATAGAGCCATTCCGCCTCACGGAGCATCCCTTCAAGCGTGAATCCGAGACGTTCGGGAATCGCGCGGCTGCGGGTGTTCCGCGTAGCGCACTGAATTGCGATGCGATTCAATTTCCACGTAGTGAAAGCGTAAGAGATGAATGCGCGGCAGGATGCCGTCATGATACCCTTCCCCTGGTGAGCCTCATCCAACCAGTAGCTCAGCGCAGCCGACCGGTTTGCCCAATCGACATTCACATGGTAGATCATCCCGCAGAGACGTCCTTCGAACCAGATGCCGGCACAAAATCCCCTGTTGTTTGCAAACTGTTGGAGCCATCCCGCAATAAACCGTTCGGCGTCGGCGACGGACCGCACCGCGTCCGGAAGCCAAGGGTGCCATTGCCGCCAATATGCCCGGTTGGAATCGATGAGTGTAAAAAGCTCGTCGCTGTGCCGGCGCTCGATCAAACGCAGATCGGTCTGTTCATCAACTTTGTAGAAGAACGTGCATCACCCCGAAAATCGTACCGCCGAGGCACGTACGAGTCTTGCGAGTCCTCCCGGACCGTCAAATCCCCCTTCCCGTTCGGGGGCCGCCCGTCGGGCCGAGCATGCTGCCCGGCGTATTATCCGACCCGGCTCCATCTTTCTTGCATTCCCCAAGAGAGCCCGCACCGCATCTCTTTCCATCGGGCCAGGTTGCGCCGGAAAGGTTGGCATCGGAAAGATCGGCATGGGAAACGTCCGCGCCGGAAAGGTTGGCGCCGGAAAGGTTGGCATGGGACAGATCGGCGCCGGAAAGGTTGGCCTTGGGCAAGTTGGCATTGATCAGCTTGGCGCCCGACAGGTTGGCATCGGAAAGTTGGGCATTGGGCAGACTCGCGCCTGACAGGTCGGCGCCTGACAAATTGGCATTGGTCAGGTTGGTGCGGGACAGAAAGGCGTTGCGCAGGTTGGTGCGGGACAATTTTGCACCGGTCAGGTTGGAGTCCGACAATTTTGCGCCGGCAAGTCTCGTGCCGGACAGGTCCACGGCAGGCAGATCGCTATGAGATAGGTCGCAGAAGGGACATTGCCCTGTGGCCGCAAGCCTATCGAGGTCCTCCTGCTTGACCCCGTAGGACACGCCCGAGACAAAAAATAGCGCGACCAGGGCAAAGCCGGATATGAGGAGAAAGGTCCTGCCCAATTTTACCACACCCCCAGGGGCCTGCGGAAGGTGAAGTCACAGGGTCCACCGATAAGCGTCCTGCCCACTACGTCCTCGCTCCCGCTCGGGAGGGCAAAGGGCGTGGCCACAACGGCGGCCGCGGTGCCGACGACCAATCCGGCAATACCGAGGGGCCGCAGGAAAACGATGTCGAGAAAGACGCTGCCAAAGTTAGGGGCGGGAACCACGGCATATGCCGGGACCGCGTATCGGTATTGCATGGGGCGCGGCTCTTCGGGAGTAGGCGACCAGGCCAAATGAGGAGGAACCCATGTGCCTCCGACCGATTCACCGGGGATTTGCACCCACACTCCTGCAGGTGAGCCCTGCGTGGGTGGAGGGGCCGCGTATGTCTGCGTGGGTGGAGGGGCCGCCGCCGCGCCTCCCTGTGCGATGGCACCCGTGTCCTCTTTCCCACTCCCCTGGGCATAGCAACTCTCAAAAGCTAAGAGACACACAAAAAGCGTCGTGAGGGCAAAAATGGAAAATCCCCTTTTCATGATCCCCTCCGGTTCAATGAGAGCCGCCGGCCGGCTGACTAATTGAATTGCCGGGCGAATTGTCGGGCACCCATACCTTATGCGGGGGCACCCACATGTTGCTCACCATCTGACCCGGTACCTCGATCCATTGGCCTTTGCCCTGGACCTGCGGAGCGGGCGGCGGGTTCGGATAGGCATAGCCTTGATTAGACGGCGGATAAGCATATGCGGGCGGCGGCGGAGCAGAGTAGACGACCTGGGGCGGCGGGTAGGCATAGGCCGGAGGAGGATACGCGTAATAGGGAGCGGTGAGAGCGGCGCCCAGCAGGGCGCCTCCAAAGAAAGCGCTCGGACCCCAGCCCCAGCCTCCTCTCCACGCGTGACTTGTCGCGGGAAGGGCGAGCAACGCTCCTACGAGTGTTATGGCGACGACCACGACTGTTTTACTTTTCATGACCTCCCCCTGCCTCTTCCCCAAGAATGCCCGTACAGCATCCGGTTTGGCATCCATGCGTGCCGTGTGCTTCCCGCCCACCCTATAAAATGATACGAATGATGGTCACATGTCAATCTCTTTTCTTCGGGTGAGATTTCCTGATACTTCTCGAGAAAGGGAGTATACTATCGGGGCCAGTCGATTTTACCCTCTTCGTTTCCGCGGCTCAATCAAGAGATCGGCTGATACGGGTCACGATCGATTCTCGATTCCCGACGCTATTACCAGCACCTACTGGAAGGATTGCAAAATGGCTACTGTGGCGGAATTCGTTGACGTCAGGCAACAAATTGAGGCGCTCGTTAAACAGGTAGCGCTCCTCACAGAGCGGAAAGTAGCACTCGATTCAGCGCAGAGACTCGAACAAGCCGACCGACTGCTGGAGACGCTCAAGACCATGGCGGACAACGATGTGCAGGAGATCTGCGTCGGGCGCCTGACGAGAGAACTTGCGAGCCTTCAAAAAAAAGTCGGGTCCTTGGGAAACGTCAAACGGGTCGGAAAGAAACAACCGGTCGCTTAGACCTGTGGCCGGCGTGCCTATCTTTAGCGTGCGCTAAATGCGGCTGCCAACGTTTCCAACTCGTCCCACCGGTGGTAAGCCTCATCCAGGCCCTTTTCCAGGGCTTCCAGCCGGTCGTTGGCCGCCCTCAGTTTAGCCGCATCGTAGCTTGTGTAGAATTCCGGGGAATTCAGGGTTGCCGTGAGGCGCCGTTTCTCCTCTTCCATGGCTTCAATTGTCTGTGGCAGCGCTTCCAGTTCCCTGGTCTCTTTGTAGGATAGTTTTTGTTTCCCCTTCGGCGCGTTTTCCCTCTCCCGATTTCGCTCCTTTAGCGCGGTCGCCGGTGACGGCTCATTGGAGGGCTTGCCCTGTCTGAGCCAGTCGTCGTAACCGCCTACATATTCCTGCACGCGCCCCTCACCCTCGAAGACAATTGTGGAGGTGACCACATTATTGAGAAATTCACGGTCGTGACTGACCAGCAGGATCGTACCTTTGTACAGGAGGAGCCGGTCTTCGAGCAGTTCGAGCGTTTCGGCGTCAAGGTCGTTGGTGGGCTCATCAAGGACAAGCACATTCGATGACCTGGCGAAAAGCTTTGCCAGGAGCAGACGATTCCGCTCACCACCGGAGAGCGTGCGAACGGGAGACATGGTCCGTTCGGGTGAAAAAAGAAACGCTTGGAGATAACCGACGACATGCTGTGAGGTGTCTCCCATGACGATCGTGTCGCTGCCGTCGGCAATGTTTTCTCTGAGCGTCCTGTTCTCATCGAGCTGCTCACGAAGTTGATCAAAATAGGCGATCTTGAGTCCGGTCCCCAGACGGACCAACCCCTGCTGAGGATGGAGTTCGCCGAGCAGGAGTTTAAGGAGAGTGGTCTTGCCGCAGCCGTTAGGTCCTATTATGCCCACCCTGTCGCCGCGCACGATAGTGGTGGAGAAGGCGCCCACAATTTTCTTGTCGTCCCGGGAAAAGGAGATTGCCTTGGCATCGACGACCATCCGTCCACTCCGTTCCGCCTCCCGGATGAGGAGCCGGGAGACGCCTGCCTGCTCAAGCCTTGCCGCCCGCTCCAGTCGCATCCGCACCAGTGCCCGTGCCCTGCCCTCGTTGCGGGTGCGGCGCGCCCTGACTCCTTGTCTGATCCACGTTTCTTCCTTAGCAAGTCTCCTATCGAATGCATGCCTTTGCTTCTCTTCCGCCTCCAGCAGGGCCTGCCGCCGTTCCAGATAGGTCGCGTAATCACAGGCAAAGACCCCGAGGCACCCGCGGTCGATTTCCGCAATGCGTGTCGCCAGGCGGCCGAGAAACACCCGGTCATGGGTCACGAACATAAATGTCTTCTCGTACTTGAGCAGAAACGCCTCAAGCCAAAGGATGGTAGCAATATCCAAATGGTTGGTGGGCTCGTCAAGGAGCAGCACGTCCGGCTCGCTTACCAGGGCCCTGGCCAGAAAAACCCGGCGTTTCATGCCCGCGGACAGAAACCGGAACTCGGCATTCCCGTCGAGATCGGTCCTCGCGATCATCGTTTCCACTCGTTGGTGATTCTGCCAGGCCCCCGATATCTCTATCCTGCGCTGGACCTCCTCGAGGGCTCCGAGTAGACCCACGCCCTTGCCGCCCTGGCCGATCCGAAAGGTAAGCTCGTGGTATTCCCGGAGCAGCTCCATATGTTCCCGGCAACCAGAAGCCACGACATCATAGACCCTTCCCGTCAGCCAGTCGGGGACGTCCTGTGGTAGCAAGGCGACTCCCACATCGCCCTCGCGGACGATGGCGCCCCCATCAGGGGCAATCTCACCGGCCAGCAGCTTCATGAGAGTGGATTTGCCGGAGCCGTTGCGGCCCACGAGGCCGATCCTCTCACCGGCGTCGATCTGGAGCGTCACCCCATCGAGCAGCGGCGGTCCGCCGAAGGATACTGAAATATCGTTGAGCCGGAGTAATGCCATAATATCTCGCCAGCGCACAAGATCGTCGATCAACTCGCACAGTTGAATGCAACAAATGCGGAGTTCAACGTGTCCCTTGCCGTCACCTTCCCCTGTTTATCGCGTCGAGCAGCGTCTCCGACGCATAGCCGGTCGCGCCTCCATCGAATACCAGGGTTTCGCCGTTGATGTAGGATGCCTCCTTCGATGCCAAAAAGAGGATGGCGGCAACCAGTTCATCGACCTGCCCCATCTTGCCGACGGGCGTCCTCTTTGAGATAAAATCGACGAGATCGGGTCGCCGGAGCAGCCCCTCGTTCATGCCTCCCGCCATGAACCCCGGGGCGATCGCGCATGTAGTGATCCCGTATCGCCCCCACTCATACGCGAGGCTGCGGGTCATTGTCATCACCCCTGCTTTGCTGACCGAGTAAGACAAGAACCCTCTTTCGCCAAAAAGGGCGGCCTGGGAGGCAATGCTGATAATCCTCCCGCTCTTTTCCCCTATCATCTTCCTGCCGAAAATCTGCGTCACATAAAAAGTCCCTTTGAGGTTCACGTCGATAACCCTGTCGAAATCCGCTTTCTTCGCCCTCTCTGCAGGAACCAGAGGCGCAACGACGCCGGCGCCGTTGATGAGCACATCGACCCGCCCCCATGTATCCCAGACTTTCGATGCCACACCCTCCATCTCCTCATAGTTCGTGATGTCGGCAGTGTACGCCAGGAACGGCTTTCCCCTGAACTCCTCTTCACACCTCGCCACCATTTCGGCGTCCTTGTCGTTCACCGCCACAGAGGCCCCTTCGGAAAGAAAGCCCTGCGCCATGGCCTTGCCAAGACCCCTGGTCCCACCCGTGATAAACACAATCTTGTTCTTGAATCTCATTAGCGCACCTCCTGAAAGTATTCAATCGAGAACTGTTATTACCCATGGGAACTGCGAACATACATGAAATTTATCGAAGTATGAAGACGCCCCGGCGCTCCAAGTGCCCTGATGGGTCGTATGAGTCCTAGGGACTTATAAGACCCATCAAGAAGGGATCGTCATCCCCGTTGAAGGGGAGATACGTACACGGTGAAAGTTGTCCCACACTCCTCGCCGCTCGTCACCGCAATCTTTCCCCCCATGGTCTCTACCAGGGCCTTAACACAAAACAGCCCAAGACCGAGACCTTGGACCTGCTGTAATTCATCGCGCTTCAATCGCGTGAAACGCTTGTACATGACTTCCTGCTCGTTTTGCGGAATACCGCATCCGTCATCGGAAACCAGAATCTCCAGGTCCGTCTCTCCGCTTATAGAGACGTTCATTCTCTTTCTGCGGTATTTCAACGCATTGCTCATCAGGTTTTCCAGGATCAACTGTATCTTCCTCCTGTCGTGAAAGAAAGGCGTCACTGCGTACTTGCCCGTGACCCTGACGGAAATACCCTGCTCCTCGAAGACACCCCGCACCGCTTCCGGACTTTCGAGCTTCTCGAGCCTTTCGGCAACAGCCGCGTCCATCGTCTCCATCACGCTCACGAGGGCGTCTTTCACCAGCCCACCCACATAGAATTCACCTTTTTGAAAGAGATGCTCTTCGGAACGGCTCACATCAAGGATTTCCCTCAGAATAAGCTGAGCCTTTTTAGAATTCCTTTCTATGCGCTCAAGGCTGCGCTTTTGCTGGTCCGTCAGCGAGCCATACACCTCCATCCTGCCAAGAAGACCCTTTGCCGTTGTCGCCATCACGGTCAGGGGTCCCGTAAGGTCATGCACGAGAAGATCATACAGATAGTCCTTATGGCCCATTTCCTTGTCTCCTCACCCCTTGGGCAGACATCCGAAAAAAACATGCCGGAAAACTCATAATCCTCACGACAAACCGCGGGCAATGCTAAACTAATATAGAAGAATTACGGCTTAGCGTCAAGCGATATACGCGGACAAGGTCCGTCCGATCAGGCAGATCGTCTTCACGCGAAGGACCGGAATTTTTTCCACCCGGCCTTGATATCGTCTAAGAACGGGACTTATAATCCCTGAAGAGAGATGTGCGGCAATCAACCTCTTTACTATCAAAAATGCCCGGCAACCACGAGACTTCGTCCGTATGACCGTTGATTACGCAATGAGGAAAAAGAAACCCTAGGGAGGAGCAAACATGGACGGCGGCAAGCTGTATGTAGGCAACCTGAGCTACTCTGTGACGAACGAAGAGCTGAAGGAGTTGTTCTCTCAGTTCGGCGAGGTGAAGCAAGCGAACGTCATTGAGGGAAAAGGGTTTGGCTTCCTTGAGATGTCGAACTCCGAAGACTCGGAAAAGGCACAGAAGGCACTTAACGGCACGGATTTCAAGGGGAGGGCCTTAAGAATCGAAGAAGCCAAGCCTCAAAAGCCAAGGCAAGACCGGGGGGGTTACAGAAACAAATACTGACCGGGGGTGCCGCGCCCTCCTATGAAGCGAGTTTCTTGCAATCCGGCTGGCGTCCGATCGTGTGTCGTACCGGGTACGCCTGGCCGGCGACGGAGTCCCTGGCCCTCCGGCTATAGTAGAACCCACCGATCATTTTACCCAACACAGCCGTAACTTCTCTGAAATCGCTGTCTTTGTAGCCGAGAAAGCGCGGTCTCAAGCTGTGACCGATTGCGACCGTAGGATCGTCCCTGTCGGGGAGAATTAATATGAAACGGACGTCGTACAGCAAATGACTAATGGAAAGGATGGTCAAAAGGTCATTCTCGCTTGCGGCCAGGATGACGGCGACAGGTATATCATCCATCGGTTTTCGTAGCCTCTCGGAAAAACCGTCGAAGGTCCTGTACACCTCGAGTTTCTCCTTCGGCACCAGATTCCGGATCAATTCCTGAAGCCGTTCTCCGGCCTCACCGGTTGAATAAAGGAGCACGTTCATTGTTCTTCTTTTTTCCATGTGTGCCTCTTGGTGTCAGATTCCTTTACAAAAAATGTGCCAAACGAACGACTCCGGACTGTCCGAGGAATTGTAATGGCTCATCCAAGATTCCGTCCTTTGTCCGGGAAACAGTTCCACTGCCGGCAGAGCACTCCAGTCTTGCAGCACAAGATGCAGTCTCATCCTATGAGACAAGTCTTGCGCAGGGAGACACGGCCGTCCGGTCCTGAAACGGCTGCCCCTTCGTCAAGAGAAATCAGGCGCATCTTCTCCTATTCCGAGGCAACGCAGGATATACCTCATGCATGCGACCTGGGCGGGGCCGGGAAAACTCACCCCGCGTGTTGACGGCTCTCCCAGCAGGGTGATCGCGGAGTCGAAGATCGATATGCTCGTGGCCAAAATACGGTAAAGTTCGGGGCTTGACGCATATTCTCCAGGGCTTTGTCTCACCTCTCTCATACGCCACACTCCTTACTCGGTTCGCAAAAGGCTCTATTCTTTTGCGTTGCCCTCCGGATTCTTAAACCTAGTGTCCCGGCCCCGGAAAATCAAGGAGGCCGGGACACCCAGGCAAGAGGCCCCGACGTTGTTTTTCATAAGCACGTATGTCGAGCCCTGCCCTGCAGCCCACGTCCTTTATCGGACCGATTTTAGGTGGTATACTGGTAGCCATGACTTCCATAAAGGAACTGTTAGCAAGAAGACGAAAAAGGGGGACACGGTGAGACAAGGAGACCGGGCCTGGTCCCGAATAGAAGTCGGGGTGCGGTCCATCGCGGTGGTAATGGCGCTCTTTTACTTTTCCACTGCCTTGGCAGCCGCGCCGGCGAAAGCGGCGAAGCGAAAAATCACGTTTATGCCGTCAGGGGTATCGGTAGCAGCGGAAGAGGCCGAAACACCTGAGGAAAGATCCAAAGGGCTTATGTACCGGACATCGATGGGCGAGATGGAGGCTATGATGTTCTCCTTCGAGGGGTCTGCTCGCCAGACTTTCTGGATGTACCATACCCGTATACCGCTGACCGTCATTTTTCTTGACGACGCATTAAGGATCGTTGACATGCAAAACATGGCGCCCTGCCCCGGAGAGGACCCCGGCGCCTGCCCCGTATACACCTCCCGCGTGAACGCTCGGCATGCAATCGAAGTGAATCAGGGGTTTGTGGAAAAACATCGCATAAAGTTCGGCGACTACATTACCATTGAAAAAGGCAGGTAGATGAGGGCGGGCTGTACTATACTACGAAGAGAAGCAAGTCTGACCATAAGGGGCAGTGCAATGGGAGCGGTGTTGCCGCGCAAAGCCGGCACGACCGGGGCCTTTACGCTGATCGAGGTCGTTCTTGCCGTCGCCCTGTCGGCGCTTCTTCTCACCATAGTCTATTGGACCTACTTTTCCATAAACAGGTCGGTCGACGCGGCTACAGAGGGCCAGGACGCCCTGGATACGGGCAGGACGCTGTCGGAATTGATAAAGAGGGACATTCGCTCCATCAGTCCCGCCCGGTACTCTCTCGTGGGTAAGAATACCGTGATCCGGAATACCCCCTTAGGGGAGTTGGAGTTTGTTACCAACGCCTTGTCGGCAACAGATCCCCAAAGGCTCCGGAGGGTAGGCTACGCGCTTATCATGTCTGACGATGACGAAAAAACCCTCGTGAGGAGAGAATCGACGGACCTGAGCGATCTCCTCGATAAAAGTCCTGCCGATTATCTTCCGAAAGTGTTCGAGGTATCGACAATAATATCCGGATTTCTCATCGAGTTTTATAACGGGTCCGACTGGGTCCAGAGCTGGGATTCAGGGTTGAGCGGACAGATGCCGACGCAGATAAGGGTCACGATAGATGTCTCCGACGCGAAGGGGAAGATCAGGAGATTCGTGGCAGAGGAGGCTATCCAGAGTCAGGTCGATCAAAGTGCGAATGCGAGTGGTCAAAATACGAGTCAGAGTGGTCAGGGCAAGAACACGAGTGGTCAAAGTGCGAATGCGAGTGGTCAGGGTACAAACCAGAGTGGTCAAAATACGAACGCGAGTGGTCAAAGTGCGAGCCAATAAGCTAAAAACCGATGAGAGAGGCTTTATACTGGTCACTATCCTTCTCGTGATCGCGGTGCTCCTCCCGCTCATTCTGGCCTTCAGCGCAAAGGTGCAGCTCAACCTCTTGCAGGCCGAGAATTTCCGAAATTCCCTTCAGGCCCTTCGGCTCGCCCGGTCCGGGGTGGCAGGGGCCATAGGCATCCTGAAGGCGGACGATGCCAGCTATGATGCAAAAACAGATAAATGGGCTTCTGCTTTCCCGTCTCTCGCGCTCGGGGACGGCATCCTCAACGTGGTGGTAACGGACGAAGACGGCAAAATCCCGATCAACAACCTGGTGACCCCCGTAAAGAGCAGCCAGGCGGCGGGCGGCACGAATGCCACAGGGGGTGCAGCTACTGCAAATACCGGAGGCACGACGTCCGGGGGTACGACCACCCAGGCCACCGGAGGCACGACGGCTGCGGGCACTACAACCCAGGCCACGGGCACCTCGACGGCCGCGGGTACCACCACCCAGGCCACAGGCAACACAACGGCCACGGGCGGCACTACGGCTGCTGGTACAACCACCCAGGCAACGGGCAGCACGACCTATCAGGTAAACAAGGACCTTGACACCCGGCTCAGGAGTCTCATTACCCAGTTGGGCGGCAAGCCGGAGATCGTCGATGCCCTGATCGACTGGCTCGACCCCGACAACGAAACAACGGGCACTGACGGCGCCGAGGACGACTATTATAAGCAACGCGGCTATCGCTGCAAGAACGGCCCTTTGGATTCTTTGGACGAGCTTAGTCTCATCAAGGGGTTCGATAAAGAACTGCTGATCGACAAAAACCTGAAAAGTTATCTGACGGTTGCCCCCACGGACGGCAAAGTGAACCTCAACACAGCCCCGATCCAGGTCCTGTACGCAGTTCTCGGCACAAAGACGGACAGCCTTGCCCAACCCATGAGTCAAAGCGACATACAGGACCTCGTCCGTTACCGCGACGGGCACGACCTGAAGAAGGTGACCGATATGGCGTCGGCCATCAAGACAAGCCAGGATCAGGCATCAGCGGCGACGCCCCTCGTCAAGGTGAACTCTGCTTACTTTACGGTCAACAGCAGGTATACTATCGGCAGCGTCGTAAAAAATGTGGAGGCCCTTTTGAAGAGAGCAGACACAACCATAACAACCGTTTCCTGGAGGGAGTTTTGAGAAGAAAAGGAGCGGCCATTGTCCAGCAAAACGGAAGTTGGCGCGGAGTAACCCTTGCCGTCCGGGAAAATGAGATAACCGAACTGAAAATCCTCGAAGAGGAGGGCCTCGCCGAATTGCGAAATGTCCTCGAAGAGGGGGGCTATGGCGCCGCGGTTGAAAACGGCTCGGCATACCTGTTCAACCTGGACTTTCCCTTCTCTGATAAGCGGAAGATCAGACTTGTGATCAGTAGTGAGCTTGAAGAGAGACTGCCCGCCTCTGCGGACGACCTGACAATAGATTTTGTGGAGACCACGAAGGGGAACGTGCTTGCGGCAGCAATCCCCAAATCGCTTTCCGAAGAGCTGACCCAATCGAAGCACCTTCGGATCACTACCGTGCAGAGCGTTGCAGTCCTCTACGCCCTGAGATGGTTCAATGTGATCTACCGGGGAGATTTCGTTTTTCTCCACAGGAACGGAGACACAATGGTGATCATGGGCTTCAAGGGCAATCGTCTCGGTTATCTCAGACAGTTTTTCTATTCTCCGCAATCGGATTCTCTGCGGGACGCTATGGCCGAGTTAACAGGCGGCCAGGCGGACGGCCCGCGCGCTTATGTAATGGTGAGCGATGGCGTCGATGCGACGCAACAGAAGCAAGACCTTGAGAAGACGTTCCACATAGATATCGAAATGCCGTCTTTGAAGAAACTGCTCAGGAATGAGGAGGCCCCCGAATGGCTGTGGCCGGCCATCGGCACCGCGCTCCTTTCACTGAGGCCCAAGGGCCAGCTCAACCTCACGGGGAATGGGAGCCGCTACATCTTCCTGTCCACGAAAACGGCCCTTCGTCTCTCCGCCGCCCTCGCCGCGTGCGGCCTTCTTGTGGCAGGTCTTTTCTTTCTCGACTACTATCTCAAGGAACGGGCTTACCAGTACCTGGTCTCAGAGCCCAACAGGATATACCGCCTCTCATTCCCCAAATCTCCCCCAATAAAGGACCCGGCCAGGATGTTCCGGGAAAAAATCAGGCTGCTGGAAAAGGAACCGGGTTCAGTAGCGGCGGCGATGAGCCCGCTCTCCGTACTAAACGAGGTCAGCAGCAAGATAGGACCCGATCTTGACGTCAAGCTCAACGAATTTGCCTCGGATGACAAGGAGTTTAGCGTCTCCGGGACCACCGTCTCCTTTGCCTCGGTTGAAAAAGTCAAGACAGCCCTCGAACAGGTTAAAGGCGTATCGGAGGTGGAGATACAAAACCTTGACCTTGCCGCCGGCAGGCAGGTGAAATTCAGACTGAGGGGAAAACTATGAAGATCCTCGACAACGTTCCGGCTGTCCCACGCAGCGCATATGTCCTCGCCTTTTTGTCCATTTTCGGCATTTCGGCGATTTACGCATACTTCTTGAGTGAAGACGCGCGTATTCTTGAGAAGAAGATACAGTCCAAGCAAAAGGATTACGCTGAAGTGCTTCAGCTCAAGGACGTGTATGAATCGCACAAGCGCGCCTTTGAAAAGGCCGTATCCAAAAAAGTTGAAAACCGCGCCACCATCTCCCTCGGCATGGTCGAGGAGATGGTGGCAAAGAACTTCATAGGCGGCACGCTCACCGCGCTGCAGCCCGTAACAAGCAAGGAAGAGAAAGGAGGGAGCCAGCGTTTGGCCGTTGACGTGAAAGTGACCGGCGCCGCGCTGGGAGAGATCATCTCTTTTGTCAGGTCTGCGGACAACCTCGGCCTGTACGTTGGCAGATTACGACTCTCTGTGCCTGCGGCAAACCCCGCGTCACTGGACATGCAGGCGACCGTCATGGAGAAGCGCTCCAATGGATAAGCGAAAGATATTGTTCTTTCTGGGCGTCGTGGGATGGGGCTTGCTTGTCATGGCGTTCGTTATCCACCTGTGTTTCCCCTATCAGAAAGCACTCAGGATAGCCTTGCAGAACGTGGTGGGCAACGGCAGGGCTTCGGTATCCATGGAAGGCGTGACCATGAAGTTAATGGGAGTCAAGGCATCGAGGATCCTCTTTCGACCCGATGCGATCACCGGGCAGACGGCGCCCTTCGAATTGTCGAAGGTCGATATCTTCTGGAATCCGCTCTCGTTGCTTAAGGGAAAGGTTACCATTTACTCGAAAGCCGCCCTCTATGAAGGGACGCTCCGATGTACGGTGGAAGGGATCCCCTTCATCGGCCCTTCCGATCCCAACATATCCCTCAAGCTCGATCACGTGAATATCGGCAAATGCCCCGAAGGCGCCCTCCCCTGGTTCAAAGGCATGAGCGGGATCCTCGACGGGGTGATAAGGAAAGAAACGCCCATCGGCAGGCCCGACAAGGAGACCGGTGTTTTCCGGCTCAACTTCAGAGGCGGAGAGATCAAAGGACTTCAGGTCAAAAACATGCCGAGGCTGATCATCCCTTACAAGGAGATTGTCGTCGAGGGGAAGATAGACGGGCCGAGGCTCACCATCAACAGGCTGACGCTTTCAAGCGAGGTGATTGCGCTCTCGGGCGCGGGCGTGGCGCAATCGGGGGAGCCCGATCACGGCATCGACCTGAAGCTCTCTTATCAGGTACTCTCCAGATCCTTCCCTTTTCAAGGGAAAGGCACTATTACGGTAACCGGAAGCCAGGCGGCGCCGGTCGTCGCGGTCTCAGCGCCGGAGGCCGGGATGCCGGCGGGCGCTAAAGCCCCGGTAAGCGGACCCGCGAACCCCGGCGACAGGGTGCAGAGTAGCAAGGCAGGGCCTCTTTAAGCGCCGGCCTATGTGTCCAGCTGCTGTTTGACAAGGTTCAATGGTTGGTGATACTATAAACTGCGGAAAGCTATGCGATATGAGAAAGAGAAACTCATTATCTTTGGCGTTTCTACCATTTCCGGTGTGGTTGCGGCCATTATCGTGCTGACAGCCGTCAATGCCTCTTTCCTTAAGGTACCGGACAACCCGCCCCCAAGGGCAACATCCGCGCCCGGGGCAGTTACCGCCCTTGCGGAACCCGATTACAAGGCCATCACGGAAAGGAACCTTTTCCGCGCGATGCTTCAGGTGGAAATCCCCAAGCCAAAAACGGAAAAGGAGATTGAGGAAGAGACATTGACCGCCATCGTCAAAACCATGGTGCTCAAAGGGGTGATGCTCAGTCCGCGCAAGCCGGACAACTACGCGGTCATAGACCTGGGCGGGCAAAAGGGCGTATGGGTCTACGAGCCGGGAGACGTCATAGAAAAAGGTCTCACCCTCAAAGAGATCGGGAAGGATTCGGTAAGGATTGAAAAAGAGGAGTTCGGTGTTGTCTTGAAACTTTTCTCATCAGTCCACCAGCGGACGACAGGCGTGGCCGCGGCGAAACCGGCCATTGGCAAGATCAATCCCCGGAAAGAGATAAAGAGAGAGGGCACGGTCACCCGAATCTCAAAATCTCTGGCGGAACGGCTGAGGGCTGATAATACTATGATCATGTCTTCATTGGCAGTGAGGCCCTCTCGCGAGGGAGTGAAGATTGTTGCGGTCGACAAAGGAAGCATCGCGCAACAAATAGGCCTCGCTCCTAACGATACTCTTCAAGAAGTGAATGGCCACAAGCTGGGATCGACTGCAGACATGAGCACGGTCTATGATTCATTGAAGAATGCCACCGATTTTGAGGTCACGGTCCTGCGGAGCGGGAAATCCCAGACGCTCCGTTACCAAATAAGGTAGGCGGGAGGCTAATTTATTGCTGCACACAAAACGGGCACTCTCCTTGCTTTGCCTTCTCGTCGTACCCCTCATCCTCACTTCGGCCCCCCGGGCTCAAGATGACGATATCCCCGTCTTCAGGGGACTGCCCACAGGGGTAGTGGCGCAGGCGCAAGAGCGTGAGACCGACGAAACAAGGAAAACAGCGCCCCGGGATCAATCGGCGGGGCCGCCGCCCCTTGCGCCCGCCCCTCCCGCACCTCCTCCCAGGATGCAGGCACCCGGCAGTGTACCGCAGGCATCGAGGCAACCACAAGCCGGCCTCGTCCAAATGCAGTTCGATAACATAGAGCTGCGTGACCTGATCAGGTTCGTGAGCAACATCATGGGGAAGAATTTCATCTATGACGAGGCTGTCGTGAAGGGCAGGGTTACCGTGCTCTCACCAAAAAGTCTTACAAAAGATGAAGTATTCAGGGCTTTTGAGAGCGTTCTCAACTACTTCGGTTTTACCGTGATGGCGACGCCTGAGGCATACAAGATTGTCAGGGCGGCGGATGCAAAGGGTATGGCAGTGCAGACGCTGGACAAGGCCGCTATCGCGGAGTTGCCCCCCGAGGAGAGGATCACGACCCTTGTCTATCCCCTTGGATTCACCGATTCCAATGCCATGGTGGGCATCCTGAGACCCCTTATGTCGCGCGACGCCTACCTGGTGAGCGTTCCCACAGCGAACTCCCTGATCATGATCGACACCGCGTCGAATCTCAAAAGACTCGAAGCCCTGATCGCCCTGGTCGATGTCCCTGTATCACGGCAGCTCTCCGGGATTGAAGTCTATAACGTGCAGCACACAAGTGCGGCCGATCTCGCAAAGGCATTGCAGGCCCTGCTCGCGGAGGGAAAAAAGGCGCAAACCCCAAAGGAGAAGATCTTCGTCACCTCATACGCCCCCTCAAACTCGCTGCTCATCAGTGCGCCGCCGGAAGACATGAAGGAGATCAGGCGTATCGTGGATGAGATCGACACATTCAGACCCCAGGTGCTCGTGGAGGCGGCAATCATAGAATTGTCCCTTACCAAGACGCAGACCCTGGGCGTCGAATGGCTTGTCGGCGGATCGAACAACGGCGCAAAGGTCGTCGGCGGCAATATTATCAGCACCGACGCCTCGTCGGGCGGCGCCCTGGTCCCCCTTGCCGCGGGCCTCGCGGCAAATACCCCTGCAACAGCCCTGGGCTCCTTGAAGTCCGGGCTCAATATCGGGGTGGTGGGGGCCAATATTACCATGGGCGGGGTGTCGTTCCCGACCGTCCAGTCCTTTGTGCAAGCCCTTGCCGCCGACACCAGGACGAAAGTACTCTCCACACCCCAGCTCCTCACCTTGAATAATGAGGAGGCGGAGGTGCTCGTCGGCTCGAATATCCCGTACACCACGAGCACGAGGCTCGACTCGGCGGGCAACCCGATAACCAATTTCGACTACCGGGACGTCGGGGTCAAGCTCAAGGTAAAACCTTACATCAACAAGGACGGCCTGGTGTATCTGAATATATTCACCGAGATAACACAGGTGACGACGACACTCGCCACCGTCGGAACCGGGCAACAGACCGCGCCGACGACCACCAAGCGGTCCACGAAGACCACCGTCGGCGTGAGAGACAACCAGACTATCGTCATCAGCGGCATTATCTCGGACACCCTTACCGACACCGGGCAAGGGATACCGCTGCTTCGAAATATCCCTATTCTTGGACCTCTTTTCAACTACAGCAACAAGAGCGACACCAGAACGAACCTCCTCGTCTTCCTCACGCCCAGAATCGTCTATGACCCTAAAATGCTCCAGCAGATCAGCGATGAGAAGAAGTCCCAGCAGCAACAATTATTCGGGCCTGAAGGAAAGAAATAATGGAATCGCTCGCATCCCGGGAAGAAGATCTGGCGCCTGTCCCCAACCGCATAGCCAGGATACACCACTCGTTCTTCCAGAAAAACGGCGTTGTTCCCCTCGGCGTAAAGGGCGATCCCCCGACTCTCGTCGTGGTGATCAACCAGGACGAAAGCCCGTCGCGTTCCGATATACTGGGCATTTTCCTGAATATGCCCCTTGAAAAGAAGCGCCTGCCGAAAGAAGAATTCGTCGAATACCTGAACATGTTCAAGGAACAACAGGGAAGAGAAGTGGTGATAGGCGTTGTCGAGGACTTGGGCGAGAGCACGCTCACGGAGATCGCCCAGGAAATACCAAGCGGGCACGACCTCCTCGATGATGCGGCAAACGAACCGCCCATTATTAAGCTGGTCAACCTCCTCTTTTCCATAGCCGCAAAAGATAGGGCGAGCGATATCCATATCCAGCCTCTCGAAAAAGACCTGCGGGTCCGCTACAGGATCGACGGCCTTCTCTACGACACCTACACTCCGCCAAAGCGGGCGCAGAACGCGATCGTCTCCAGAATAAAGGTCATGGCCGGCCTCGACGTGGCCGAGAAGAGACTCCCTCAGGACGGGAGGATCAAGGTGCGGATCAACGAGAAGGATATAGACGTGAGGGTTTCGATCATACCTTCGGCCTACGGCGAGCAGGTGGTCATGAGGCTCCTCGACCGAAGCGGGGCGCTGATAAGCCTCGACTCCGTGGGAATGAACCCGGACCTCGAAAGGCAGATAATCTCCCTCATCACCAGGCCCCAGGGGGTCTTCCTTGTGACCGGCCCCACCGGCTCCGGCAAGACTACCACGCTTTATGCCGTGCTCCAGTATATCAACACACCGGAAAAGAATATCTTGACCGTGGAGGACCCGGTGGAATATATCCTGGACGGTATCGGCCAGATACAGGTCAACCAGAAGATACAGCTCGATTTTGCCAGGGCCCTCCGGTCGTTTTTGAGACAGGACCCCGACGTGATCATGGTGGGAGAGGTGCGCGACGAGGAGACGGCGAGAATCGCCGTACAGGCGGCCCTCACGGGCCATCTGGTCTTTTCGACCCTCCACACGAACGATTCAGCAAGCGCGCTTACGAGACTCATCGATATGGGCATAGAGCCCTACCTGCTCACGTCCTCTGTGACCGCCATCCTTGCGCAGCGTCTCGTCCGCAGGATATGCCCCCACTGTAGGGAGGTTTACGAGCCTACCGAGTTTGAGAGGCAACTCCTCCGCGACTACATAGCCATCACACACGTGGTCTATAAGGGCAAGGGCTGCCCCGAATGTCTCGGTACCGGCTACTTGGGAAGGATCGGCGTATTCGAGCTTCTCACAATGACGGGCAGGATAAGACAGATGGTCCAGGGGAAGGTGTCTTCGGAGGAGATAAAGGCGGAGGCGGTAAAGGACGGAATGGTGACCTTGAGGCAGGACGGTATCAACAGGATCCTGGCAGGAGACACGACAGTGTCCGAGATCGTCCGGGTCACCATAGAGTGACGGAAAGGCCCGCTCTAAAAGGAAGGGGGCGGACGGGGAATAACGGAACATCATGAATTTCAGGTACTACGCAATAGGAAAAACGGGAAAAATGGAACAGGGACGCATAGAGGCGGACGGGGAGTCAACCGCGAAAAACGAAGTCAAGAGCAGGGGTCTCTATCTGGTCTCGCTCAAGGAGACGGCAATACAGGGGAAAAAGAGGAGTTTCTTTTTTTCCTTCGGCATAAAACAGAGATTACCCATACAATTGGCGCGCCAGCTTGCTTCCCTGCTCAAAGGCGGAGTGCCGCTTTTTCAGGCCCTTACCATTATCGCGAACCAGCTCGAAGGAGATAGGGAAAAGGAGATAGTCGGCTATCTGCGCGATGAGATAAAAGGCGGCGCCCCGCTCTCGGAGGCGCTCAAGGCCTACCCTGAGATATTCGACAACCTCTTCGTGTATTCGATGGCGGCGGGCGAGAAAACAGGCGCCCTCGATTCGATCCTCAAGTATCAGGCGGATCTGCTTGAAAGCCGCGCGAACGTGAAATCAAAGATCAAGGCAGCATTGGTCTATCCCATTATTATGTGCATCGTGGGAGCGGGCGTTCTCCTCTTCCTCGTCAGCTATGTGGTCCCCATGGTCACCAAAATCTTTGACCGGATGAACCAACAACTGCCGATGCCGACTCAGATACTCATGGCCATCACAAATTTTGTCAACAGCTATCTCTTTATCATCGCCATTTCTCTCGGGCTCGCCATTTTCGGCTTTTCACGGTGGGTCAAGCACAACCTGAAGGGCAGACAGTTCTGGGACAAATTCGTCCTGCGATCTCCCCTGTTCGGGAACCTCTACCGGATGGTCCTGATCAGCAGGTTTGCCAAGATCATGGGGACTTTATTAAGGAGCGGCGTCCACATGCTCCAGTCCCTTGTCGTGGTAAGCTCGACCATGAAAAACAGCGTAGTATCGGATGCCGTGATGAATATGTCCAAGATGGTCGAGCGTGGCGCCGACCTTTCGATCGCCCTGAGGGAGACCCCGATCTTCCCTTCTTACGTCGCGGATATGGTCTCCGTGGGGGAATCGAGCGGAAATCTGGAGGAAATACTCATAAGCGTCTCGGACTATTACGAGACAAACGCAAACCAGAAAATTGCCGCGTTTACCTCTATGGTGGAGCCGCTCATTATAGTCATTCTTGGGGCGGTCATAGCCTTTATCCTCGTTTCGATAATGCTTCCGCTCTTCGAGATGAACAAAGTACTCGCTAGATGATGGAATATATCAAGAGTTTCATGCAGAGATCAAAGGGAAACGAAGAAACGACCATTTCTGTCTCTTCCTTTTTATGGGGCGACCAGGTACCCGCTTGCCGGCGTCTCGGCAAAATGCTTTTGTGAGCGGGGAGGCTCCGCCGGCTTTGCCGGTGGAGGGGGCGCTGAGCCCCAATAATTGTGCAAGGAGGAACCATGCCGCGCAAAAGACACCACAGCAACAGGAAGGGTTTTACGCTCATCGAGTTGATGATCGTCGTCGTTATCATGGGCATTCTCGCCACACTCCTCATCCCAAGGATAATGGAAAGGCCCGAGGAAGCCCGTAGAATCAAGGGCAAGATGGATATCAAGGCCATTGAGAGCGCGCTCAAGCTCTACAAGATCGACAACGGGTCTTACCCGACCACCGAGCAGGGTCTTATCGCCCTTATCAAAAAGCCCGAGACAGCGCCTATCCCGAAGAAGTGGCGGGAAGGCGGGTACCTGGACGGCACCACCGTTCCGAAAGACCCATGGGGCAACCCTTACTACTATGTCTCCCCCACGACGGACGGGAAAGATTACGAGATCGTAAGCTACGGCTCAGACGGGGAGTTGGGCGGGACAGGTAAAAATGCGGACATTTCCAGTACCGATCTTGCGAAGGATTAAGGGATTTACCCTTGTTGAGCTGCTTATTGTAATCCTGATCATCTCCATATTTATCACCTTCGCTTCCGTGAACTGGAATGTCGCCGTCAAGAAGGGGAAAGATGCGCTATTAGAGGATTTTTCGATCAAGGTCGCGGCGATCCGGGAAGATGCAATCTCCCACTATGAAGAAAGGGTGCTGGAATTTGACGTCTCGAGCGGCGAGGTCCGTGTGGGAAGAATGGATGTGAAGAACGGATTCCAGGAAACGGGCCTCCTGCGCTTATCGGAAGATTACCGCATTAAAGACGTGGTCATCAATGGAAACGCCTTTCCCCAGGGCAAATGCTACATGACTTTCTACGCGAGCGGGATGGTGGACAGGACTCTGATCCACCTTGAAGGAAGCTCGGAATACTACTCACTGCTCGTAAACCCTTTGACGGCAAAAGTCGCAGGCAGGAATGGTTACATCCAGGAAATATCGGTCAAGAACAGGAACAACGCTTCTTGAGGTAATGGTTGCGATAGCAATCGCTTCTATCGCCCTTGTCTCATTTATCACGTTGGTTGTCACTTCCATGGATCTGGAAGATCATGCGAGGAAGGTTACCGACGCAACCCTCGCGGCCGACGACAAATTGAAAGAAGTCGAGAGAACGGGTTTTCCCGACGTGGGGAAGACCGAAGGTCTCATAGACGAGCAGGACCCTAAGGGCTTCTCCTACGTAATGGTGGTCACCGACACGCCTATCGACCAGGTGAGACAAATCGATATCGAGGTCTTCTGGGAAAAGAAGAAACGCTCGGTCACGCTTACCACGTATATCGCAAAACAATAGCTGAAGAATAGGTCCTATAAGACCTATAGGACTTATTCTTCAAATGCGCTTTCGTTAAAAATGTTTTGGTTTTTTCATTGCACTTCTCCTTTCAAAAGCGCTAATATCTTTAGCGCAATGCGGGAGCCTACAGGAGATTTAGGAGAAAAGTCAGCTTCTGCTACACCATAAGTTACTACACTACGGCTGATCCCTTTACGAGGTGAAGTGATGAACGTACTGGTAAGCTTGAGTAGCTATCTTCTTTCAGAAGGGATTAAGGACCTTTTGCTGAGGAACGGCCACGAAGGGGCAGCGGCCGTCCGGAACGAATCGGTTGGTGCCGGCTTTGTACCCGACGTAATCCTTGTAGATATAACGAGTATCAGAGAAAACCTGAGCGCCCGCTATCCCGCATCGAAGGTCCTTCTCATAGACACGGGCGTAGAGAACGAAAAAATCGTGCAGGCACTTCTCTCGTATCAGATACATGGGGTCCTGTCCGTCGATACCCAGATCCCCCTTTTTAACAAGGCGCTCCAGGTAGTAACGGACGGACAGATATGGGTCGACAACAAAACACTGAAGGCTTTTCTCCGCCAAGGGACTTCCGCGCCGGCGGCGCCTCGAGGGGAAGGGGTCACGCAAAGAGAGAAGGAAATCATCGATCTCGTGTGCCGGGGATGCACCAACAGGGAGATCGCCGTCTCGCTTTCCCTCAGCGAGCACACCATAAAGGCCCACCTCAACAGAATATTCAGGAAATGCAACGCTTCGAGCCGCTCGAAGCTCATCACGCTCATGATGCAGCAGAATGCCTTCACGCGATCGCCTTTGTGACCCATCGCCACCCCGCCTGCCTTCGCTTCCCATCAATGTCGGTGGGATGGCGATGTCTTTTTAAGATAGGTCCTATAGGACTTATACGACCTATCTTAAAAAGACATTGAGGAATCGCCTCCGATGACAAAATAGCCCTGCGCCTTTATAATAGAAGAGAGACATAAAGAACGACAAGAAGGAGGCGGCGCAATGGTCATCGGTGTACCCAAAGAGATCAAGGTCGAAGAGAAACGGATCGCCCTCGTGCCGGGGGGAGCGGAAGCGCTTACCGCCCGCGGACACAAAGTGCTCGTCGAGGCGGGCGCGGGTCTCGGAAGCGGCTTCGATGACGCGGAGTACGTGCAGGCAGGGGCCGAGCTCACGGAAGGGCCGTCAGACCTTTACAGCCGATCCGACATGGTCCTGAAGGTAAAGGAACCGCTTCCAGCCGAATACGACATGCTGAGAGAGGGTCAGATCCTTTTTACCTACCTCCACCTTGCTGCGGCTGAGAGCCTCACCCTCAGCCTGCTCCGTAAAAAGGTGACCGCCATAGGCTATGAAACGGTGGAGACGGGCGAAGGCTTTCTGCCCCTCTTGCGCCCGATGAGCGAGATCGCCGGCCGGATGGCGCCTTTGGAAGGGGCCAAGTATCTCGAAGAGACCTTCGGTGGTCGCGGCGTGCTCCTCGGCGGGGTTCCCGGCGTCCCTCCCGCGAACGTTGTCATCTTCGGCGCCGGGACCGTGGGGTCTCAGGCGGCCCGCATCGCCCTCGGCATGGGCGCCTCCGTTACGGTCCTCGACATCGTGCCGCAGCAGCTCCGGGTGATCGACGACAGGTACCAAGGCCGGATCGTCACCATGATTGCCGACAATTACAATATCAGACTGGCCCTCACCTTTGCCGACCTGCTTGTGGGTGCGGTCCTGGTCCCAGGGGCGAAGGCCCCCCGTCTGATCACGAAATCCATGCTCAAAACCATGAAGACCGGGGCGGTATTCGTCGACGTGGCTATCGACCAGGGAGGCTGTGCCGAAACGTCAAGGCCCACGACACATGATAATCCCATCTACATCGAGGAAGGAGTTGTTCACTATACAGTGGCAAACATGCCCGGCGCCGTCCCGCGAACGGCAACCAGGGCGCTCACGCTTAACACCCTGCCCTACGTGCTCGCGATAGCGCAAAAAGGTTGGCAAAACGCGGTGAGACAGGATAAGGCCCTGGCAAGAGGCGTAAACGTGGTGAATGGGGCCGTTACCTACAGGGCGGTTGCGGAGGCTTTCACTCTCCCTTACTGCCCGCTCGATCACACGCTCTCTTAAAGGGCGTGATTTTTTGCCTGTCGGCAGTCCATCAGACGTCCGCGAAGCACCTCAGTCTCCTCGACCTCACGGGGTGCTTCAGCTTTCTCAACGCCTTTGCCTCTATCTGCCGTATCCTTTCCCTGGTCACCTCAAATACGTGGCCTACCTCTTCCAGGGTATGATCGGATTTTTCCCCGATGCCGAACCTCATCCTGATCACCCTTTCCTCTTTCGGCGTGAGGGTTGAGAGCGTCCTGTCGAGGTGCTCGATGAGATCGTGCAATATGACCGAGTCCTGCTGCACGGTCGCGCTCTTGTCTTCTATGAGATCGGAGAGGTGTGTCTCTTCATCGTCGCTCACCGGCGTTTCAAGCGAGATAGGCTCCCTCGTGATGCGAAGGACCTTTCTGATTTTGTCGACGGAAAAGCCGATCCTTTCCGCGATTTCATCAGGAAAGGGCTCTCTTCCCAAATCCTGAACAAGGTCCCGCGAGACCCTGATAATCTTGTTGATGGTCTCGATCATATGGACCGGAATCCTTATGGTTCGGGCCTGATCGGCAATAGCCCTTGTGATCGCCTGCTTTATCCACCATGTGGCGTATGTGCTGAATTTGTAGCCCCTTTTGTACTCAAACTTCTCCACCGCCCTCATAAGACCGATATTCCCCTCCTGCACGAGATCAAGGAGAGACAAGCCCCGGTTGCTGTGCTTCTTCGCAATGCTGACAACCAGCCTCAGATTCGCCTTTATCAACTCGTTCCTGGCAGCGACCCATTCTTTGCCGGCCCTCTCGATGCGCCCGAAAAGCTGCTTCAGCTCCGCCCCGGGGACTCCTGCTTCTTTCTCGAGCCTCTCGACCCTCTTATACAGCATCTCCAGACCCTTGTTTCCACCAACGCCGGCCGCACGCCCCAGCCGCTCGATTTCCCCCTCGGTTCTTTCGATTCTTTCGACACAGGTCTGCATCCTGCCCCTTATCCGCTCCACCAGTTTTTTACTGAACCTTATATCTCCGGCGATCTGCCTCATATCGGCCCGGCACCGGTCTCTTTCTTCCTTGCTGCCGGTCCTCTTCGACCGGTCGTAGCTCTGCTTCAGCGCTTCCAGCAGACGGACGATCCCTTCCCTCCGGCCTTCTTCCTCGCCCGGCCCTTCCTCATCTTCGACATATGGTGCTATCTCCGAAAGACTCGACTCGGACATCTTGAGACCGGAATATAGGTTGAGAAGCTCCCTCACCGTCCCCGGATAGGAGAGGAGGACGTCCTTGACCTCCTCCTTCGCTTCCTCAATGCGCACGGCAACCTCTTTCTCCCCTTCCCGAGAAAGAAGTCCCACGGATCCCATCTCCTTGATGTAATGTTTTATGGGGCTCGACGGCTCGTCGTCGCAGGCGCCCTCCAGTCCGTCCTCAAAATTAAACCTTTCCGGCCGGATCAAGCCCCCCTCTCCTTCCGCGTTCATATCGTAAAGATCAATGTCATCGCAAAAAGCCGCCTCATCCTCGCTGCCCGTAGGCACCGTTATCAGGTAGACTTCACCGGCTTCCCGGCCTTCATCGTAGGGGAGGAACCGCTTTGCCCTGTTGAAACCAAGCATTTTCATCCTGCTGTCCATATCGTCAAACATGGCTACCTCTTTTCGCGGATTTATTCTTCATGGCTGTCAACGCATTTCTCTTTCTTTCGAGCAACTCTCGCAGTGCCTCTTCGTCTCCCCTCTTCTCAGCCTCCGCCAATTTTTCAGTAATCTCCCTGCCTTGTTCACGGATAAGCTTGTTTTCCCTGTGGCAGAGGTAGTCCGACACGATCCTCTCCACCTCTTCCCCATCACACTCGGCCCCACCAAGCGCCGCAGCCACTGCCTTTTCCCTTAGCTCCGGCTTTTCGAGCACGTTCAGGAAAAGCTTGATATCCGGATCAGGATGCTCTTCTTCGTACTTAAGCAGCCTGGACAGCACTTCCCCCAGGTCTCTATCCCCGATAGACGCTTCCACTCCCTTTCCTTTGATAAGTCTTAAGACTCCGGCCTGTTCATCACAATGCCGACGACCTTTTCTTCTATGACGCTCCCGGTTTCTTTCCCGCCGCCTTCCGCGTTCTCTCTGTGCCCATCCCTGAAGCTGTCCCGAAAGTGATATTCCTCTACACCCGTCAACTCGGCCAGCCTCTGTATGTAGAGCCTTTTTTTGACGGCGTCCCTCATCCCTTCAATGTGGGGGACAACCGACTTGATAAAAGCCATCCTGCCCTCAAGCGAACCCAAGCCGTATTTCTTCACATGCAAATCGAAAAAATAATCGAGGAGCGCCTTCTTCTCCCCCATCGCCCTCTGGAAGCCGGGTACACCGTGCAGCCGCATGAAGCTGTCCGGATCGTGCCCCTCAGGCAGCACCACCATGGTCCCGTTGATCCCCATCTCGGCAAAAAGCGTGATAAGACGGAGCGCACTCTTGACGCCTGCTTCATCACCGTCCAGCATAAGCGTGATATTCTCGGTGTAATTCCTCACACGTGAAATCTGTTCCTCAGTGACCGAGGTCCCGAGTGTTGCCACGGCATTTTTTACCCCGGCCGCATGGAGCGCAATGAGGTCAAAGTAACCCTCAACGATGATCGCCTCATCCTTTTCGGCAATGTCCCGCTTGGCCTTGTCGACGCCGTAGAGCACGGACCGCTTGGAAAAAACAGGCGATTCCGGTGAGTTGATGTACTTCGGCAGGGCATCTTTCACGATGGCGCGCCCTCCGAAGCCTATCACTTTTCCACGCATGTCGCAGATAGGCACTACTACCCTGCCCCGGAATATGTCGTACATCTCGCCGCCGTCCCTCATTTTCAGTATGCCCGTGCCGAGAAGCAAATCCATAGGGATGCCGAGACGCTTCGCGAACTCCTTCCCATAGATGCTCCTGTCACTGTAGCCCAGCTTGAATTCAGCAATAACAGGACCATCGATCTGCCTGTCGTTGAGATATTTCATGGCAGGGGCATACCGCAGCAGACGCTCGTGATAATAGTCGGTCAGCCTGGAAAGGGCGTCGATTATCGGCGTTCTCCTGGCGCTCAACCTGCCTGCGGCTTCTATGCCTACCTGGTGCGCCAGCGTCTCAAGGGCTTCCGAAAAGCTCGATCGCTCGTATTTGGCGAGGAAGTTGACCGCGTTGCCACCTTCATGACAGCCGAAGCAATAGTATATTTGTTTTTCAGTATTTACAGTGAATGACGGTGTTTTCTCTTTATGAAACGGGCAAAGCCCTACGAAATTTCTCCCTGTTTTTCTCAATTTCACGTACTGGGACACGATGTCCAGGATGTTCACCTTTTCCAGTACTTCATCAAGAACGGAACTCATATAAGTTTTACAAAAGCTCCACTATCTAAGGGGCTCAGCGCCCCCTCCACGAGCACAGCTCGTAGAGCCTCCCCCCTCATAAAAGCTCCACAATATAGGGGCTCAGCGCCCCCTCCACCGGCAGAGCCGGATGAAGCCTCCCCCCTCATAAAAGCTCCACTATTGTCACACCCGAGTTTTTTTCGTCCTTTATCACATCTTTTATGTGGCCCGCTTCCGCAAGATGCGCCCTGATGGCCTGCATCAACCTCCCCGTGCCGATACCGTGGACTATCTTCAGCAGGGGCGTGCCGTGTACGATCGCCCTGTCCACGAATCTGTCGACCTCTTCAAGCGCATCTTCCACCCTCAGTCCCCGCACGTTGATCTCGGGCACCGCGATATCGGTCACGTTTATCTGGATGGATCTTTCGTGAGGGGGGACGACCCGCGAGCGGGTGCTCTGCGAGCTTTGCTCGTGGAGGGGGCGCTGAGCCCCAGCAACTGCCCGCTTCTCCTTTGCCTCGGCTCCCCGACTTGCATGCTCTACATAATCCAATCCTGTCCGCATCCGCATATTGCCGATAACAATCTCTACCATCCCTTTCTGTCCATCGAGCGCGGCAACGTAGCCCTCTTTCCCTATGGTCCTTACCCTAACATAGTCGCCGATCGCGATCTCCGCAAGCACGCCCTTCTGCTCGGGGACAACCCTCCGCCTCACCTCGGACACCTTTTCCCTGGCCTTCCGCAGCGACTCCCGGTCCTTCGCGGCTACCTCCTTTCGTATCTCGTCAAGCTCCGCCTCAAGGTCCGTCACCCGTCTCCGGCAGCGCTCTTCCGCCTCGAGCAGGTAGGCATCCCTTTTCGCCTTGAGGGCCTCAAGTCTCTGCCGCATCTCCTCTCTGTAAAGACCCGCCTTCCTCCGCTCGGCTTCCGCCGCCTTCTTCTCAGCCTCAAGGTCCCTGATAAGATCGTTGAGCACGTACTCCTGCTTCCCCAGGTAGGAAAAACTCTTCTCCACGATCTCGCGAGGCAAGCCGCATTTCTCCGCCACCTGGAGCGCGTTGCTGACACCTGCCACTCCATAGAGGAGCGAGTAGAGCGGCTTCATTGTGCGGGGATCAAAATCGGTAGCCACGTTCAAGGCGAAGGGGCGTGCCGAGCCGTATGCCTTGAGCAGATTGAGATGGGTGGTCACCACTATTTTGCACCCCTTTTCGACAAAGGCATCGACAATACCCATGGCCAGCGCCGACGCTTCCTGCGGCTCGGTGCCGCCCCCGATCTCGTCGATCAGCACGAGCTCCCCGCCTGATGCGTGCTCGTACACATTTTTGATCGCCTCCACGTGGGCCGTGAACGTCGAAAGCTCCATGGAAATATCTTGCTCGTCCCCCATTACCGCATAAATGCGGGGAAAAAGAGAGACCCTCGGGGTAGCCCCGGCCGGGATGAACATGCCGGTCGATGCCATGAGCAGGAGCAGACCCGTTGTCTTCAACGCAACGGTCTTCCCGTCTGCATTCGGCCCGCTGATGATGGTCGCCTGCTTCTCTTCGCCGATAACGATATCGACGGGTACGGCCCTTTCCCCTTTGGAAAGCAGGATGAAAGGGTTGACGGCCCCTCGTATCTCGATGGACCCTCCCGCCTCGATGCGTGGTCTCACACAATTGAATGCCGAGGCAAAAAGGGCAAGACTATGATGCAGGTCGAGTTCGGCGACGAGCGAAAGAGTCGCTTTAATCTCCGGCACATAAGGGCGGACCCATCGGGTCAAATCCCGGAGCACCCTCTTTTCCTCTTCCTTTTCCTCCCTCTCCAGCACACTGATCGTGTTGTTTACTTCCATGACCTCGACAGGCTCCACGAAGGAAGTTTTCAGGGAGTGAGAGTAATCATGCACAATGCCCTGAAAAAACTGGTTGTAGTTAGGCTTGAGCGGTATCACGTATCTTCCGTTGCGGACGGCAATATACGTATCCTGCACCACAGGCCGCACCTCATCCCTCTCCATTATCCTATCGAGGGATTTCCTTGCCTTTTCCTTCAACTGGTAGAGGTCGGACCTGATCTTGGACAGCTCATAAGACGCGCTGTCCTCGATGAATCCCTCTTCGTTTATTGTCTTCTTGATCCTGGCGGTCACGTCCGGCAGGGGTTTTATGCCCTGTATGACCGACTCGATGTAAGGGCTCTCTTTCACGGCTTTTCTGAGGAACGCAGCAATCCCCCTGCAACTGGACAAAAACTGTGCGACCGCGAGGAAATCAGGTATCTCCAGGGTGAATTCCGGAAGCGATAGCCCGGCGACCTGCTTCCTTATGTCGGGAATGTCGCCCAGGGGGATCGGGCCATACTGCTTCACAATTTCGAACGCGCCTTCTATCCTGTCCTGGCGTTCTTCTATCTCATGAATTGTCGTAAGAGGTCTTAGGTTACGCAGTTCTTCACTGATAAATCCGGTTGATGAATAGCGCTGCACAACTTCGAGGAGTTTGAGGTAGTCTACATACTCTAAAGTCTTATCTGCCATGAATGGCTTCACGACGGTCTTCGAGAAGACAGTCTGGTTCTCACCATTTCACTCAATACCTTTCCATCCACACGGGATGCAAGTTTTTCCATCAGGACTTTCATTACTCTGCCCATGTCCTTCTGGTCGTGCGCCTCAAGAGCCCCAATGGCGTTATCCACTTCCTGCGCCACCTCCTCCTCGGACATCTGGGCGGGCTCGAACTCCCTCAAAATCCGAAGCTCCTTTTCTTCCTTCTCCACGAGGTCCTGCCGCTGACCTTTCTTGAAGCTCTCGATAGACTCGGCATGCTGCTTTATCATGGTCTTCACGACCCCGAAAAACTCCTCCTGGGTCAGCGGCTTCCTCTTCTCGATCTCCTTATAACCAAGGGCGGACAAAAGCATCCGCAGCACGGACACCCTGAGCGCATCCTTCTCCTTAAGCGCCCTTTTCAGACTTTCGTTGATTTCGTCTTTGTATGCCATTCCCTTAGTACAGGCCCTTCTCCATCATTCTTCTCAACTTCTTCAAGGCCCTTTTCTTTGCGGCAAGGATTTTTTTCTTTCTCTTAACGCTCGGCTTTTCGTAGTGTTCTCTTCTTTTGATTTCAGAAAGGATCCCGGTTCTCTCACACTGCTTCTTAAACCTTCTCAAGGCGCTTTCAAAAGACTCTCCGTCTCGTATAATGACTGCCGTCATGCATCGTTCCCCTCCCTCCGTCTGTATCTTTGTGTAAAAGTGGTATATTAGACTCCAAAAAGGCCCATAAAGTCAATATAATTATAAGGATTTGTCCGTGCCCGTCCGCCCGAAGAGCGATTATGATTACTAGGGGACGACAGACAAGGCAAGGCGCCCGTCACTTTTTGAGGGCATTGCCGCCGGGTGATCCGCGTGGTGCGTGGCAGGCCGAACCGGTACCAGGAAGGCGGTATCCAAATTGATTGTGTGAATAGAATAATTGTGTGAAAGGAGGATTTAATGAGAACTGCTGCGGTATTCTGTGCCATTCTCGGTTTCTTTCTTCTCGGCGCCACCGCGTCCGTGTCCGGACAGGTTGCCAGTGATCAACAGGTGGTGAAGGCCATCGCTGTCCTGCACCCTACCGCGGGCAACAAGGTCTCGGGGGTAGTCACGTTCTCCAAGGTGCCGAACGGGATCAAGGTGGTTGCCGACATCGAGGGGCTGACCCCCGGCATGCATGGGTTCCATGTGCATCAGTACGGCGACTGCTCCGCGTCGAATGCGGATTCTGCGGGAGGTCACTTCAATCCGGAAGGGATGATGCACGGAGCACCGACGGGTCGAGAGCGCCACGTGGGGGACCTTGGGAACATAGCAGCGGATAATGAGGGCAAAGCCCACCTCGAATGGACCGACAAGCTCCTCTCCTTCGAGGGACGCGATTCGATCATAGGACGCGGCCTCATCGTCCACGCCATGGCCGACGATCTGGTCTCGCAGCCGGCAGGCAACGCGGGTCCACGGGTCGCGTGCGGCGTGATAGGGATCTCCGGGAAGTGACGGACAACCTTTGGTCTAAGCTCCGCCTAGACTGAAAGGTCGGAAAAATAGGGGGGACGGGACCGAGGCTGCCACGCCGCCAAGAGGCCCGATGCGTCCTGTGGTGCTGATCGCTATATCGTCGTAGTCGATATAATAATTGACCCCCCTATTGGCGGGATTGCTGCAATTGGAATTAAGCTCCATCATGCTCCAGCCGCCGGGCGTACCGAAGTTTACATGCGGTTGACTGATCTGCTGCACATTATCGATCCACAATTCGGCAATGCCGTTGGAGCCGTTCGTGTCTGCCTTTATATGGGCTTCGAAACAATGCCAACTGCCGTCGCTCGTGAGGTTTGCGTTGCCGCCGCATTGAACGGTCTGCCACCCGGAATTCCCGTAGAGAGATGTTCCGCCACTGTTAAGCTGTACATATATACGATAATTATTCGTGTAGGCATACTCAAAGATCACTGCGGGATTCGACATGGTCGTGGACCACAGGTAGATGTTCTTGGAGTAGTTGGGGCCGCCCCCGGAAGCGCCGCCGGGACCGGTGGCCGCAACCCACTGAAAACCGGCCTGATACCGCATGTACCAGCGGAACCACAATTCAGGATACTGTTTTCCGGGATTATTCGCTGTGCCTAAGAAAAGGTCTACGGGATCGGAATGGTTGTTGTTGTAATTGCCTGAGCCGTCATGCCCCACCCAGAACCTGAGCCCGTTGCCCCCTGCGCCGCCCAAGTAGTTTGCGGTACTCTGCACCTGAGTATACTGAGTGCCACTGCCCTTTGAAAAATTCAGGTTGTAACCGGCATAAGATGCTGCTTGTGCGTTGCTCGTAATTGTGCCGGGGGAGAGGGTGGGGAAAAGGTAATTGGTGGCACTCGACACGCTCCCGCTGTAGATGTCGGGAAAGTTGAATGTTGTGGACCAGGGGAAGGTATATGATTGAGCCATCACCGAACCGGAGATAAGAACTGCCGGGAAAGCGACCAATCCGCACGCCAAAAGAACTTTTTTGAAACCTTTCATTACTCACCGCCGCCCCTACCTATCAATTGATATCATTCGAAACAAAGAAGGTCAATAACAAAAACAACACTCCAGAAAAATGCCCTGACATTACAGCAATTCTTTCAGGGTGGTCGCGCGAAAGACGATATTCGGCGGAGCGCTTTGCGTGCGAACCTACGGGTGTCATCCGGTCGTGCGGGTAGATAGTTTCCACATGCCTTTGCCCTGCTTACGCCCCGCAATCCCGCTTGACAACGCCGGCAGGAGCAGCATACATTAGCACGGATGCTCAAAGGGGCGTTTTGAAAAGGAGAGATGCGGGTCGTTTTCAGGACCTTGGGGAGAGATGCGGATGGCGCATATAGTGCTGGTGGAGCAGGAGTGGTACGCATTTCATTATCCCGTCAGGATTGAGCCGCGGCACCTGAGCATCGGCAACCACCTGGGCGCCGACAATGTCATCTTACTCGCAAGCGCTGCCAGGGCTGAGGTCTTTCACTCGATGGGCCTGACCGAGGTCGACCTCGGCGACGGCGTCACGGGCACCATCACCGCCGACATGGTCGTCAGCTTCAAGGCGGAAGGTTTTCTTCACGACGAGATCGTGATCGATACGCATTTCGGCGCGTTCACCCGCCACGGTTTCACCGCATTTCAAAGGATCAGGAAGGGCGAAAAAACGCTTGCACTTGCCGAAACGGGCATAGTCGTCTTCAACTATCGGTCAAAAAAAGTCGCCCGCGTGCCCGAGCGATTCTTACACGCGTTAGCGGCGTATCATTCAAACACGTAGTCCAGACTTACCTCTTCGGTCAACCCATTCGCCTTAAAGGAAAAAGGGATAGATACGATGCGGCCTTTCGTCACGTAGCTTATTTGAACGCCCTTTCCCACGAAAACCATAGGGACGTGGGCCTTGAGATGAAGGCTTTCTTTCTCGAGCTCTTTCCTCGCCTGACCGGAGACAATATTGGTAATCTCTCCCACGGCGTCGACGATTTCCGGGGTTATTCTGTCGTATTCTTCACGCAGGAGCCTGGCATAAATGGTCAGCGCCCCGGAGGTGGAAGTACTGAGAGACATGACCCCCCTCTTGTCGCCGGTAAACCCTATCACGCCCGTTACTTCACCCGTTGTCTTTCTGTCGTCTTTCCCGAACGGGTCGCGATGGATCAAATCAATATCGCACATGGTCTTGAATACATGCGTAATGCCGGTTACGAACGAACTGCTGTATTGTGCGTGCAAGCGATACTCCCCCTTATGGTCACTTCCATTATTATCGGCAGCTCCGTGATTTTTCTAAAGACCTGCGCCGATTTTTTCGATTTTCCGCCAACGCGCCGGGCTCTTGAGGTATAATCTCTCTTGAGAGGGACCGTCCCGCCTTTGCCTATGACTAACAAAGCCATCCTTACCATTACCGGTCTGACGAAAGCATATGACTCCTTCGAGGCGGTCGACCATATCTCATTTTCCGTGCATGAGGGGGAAGTAGTCGGTCTCCTCGGTCCCAATGGGGCGGGCAAGACGACCACCATAAACATGATCCTGGGCATCCTGAAGCCGACGAGCGGCTCTATCGAGGTGTTGGGCAAAATGCTCGAAAAGCGCCGGTCTGAGATCAGCAACAAAATCAATTTTGCGGCCGTTTACGCCCATCTTCCCGCGAACCTCACCGTCCGCCAGAACCTCTGCGTCTTCGCCCTCCTCTACGGGATCAAGTCGATGAGACTGAGAATAGACGCTCTCTTGCAGGAGTTCGACCTCGAACGCTTTGCGAACACCAAGGCCGGGCTCCTCTCTTCGGGAGAGCTGAGCCGCCTCAATCTCGCCAAGGCGTTGATGAACACGCCGAGGCTCCTGCTCCTCGACGAGCCGACCGCCTCGCTCGACCCGAGCATCTCACGGCTCGTCCGCGAGAAAATAAAGGAATATGCCGTGAAAACGGGGGCCGGGATAGTCTGGACATCGCACAATATGAACGAGATCGCAGCCGTGTGCGACCGGGTCCTTTTTCTGTCCCATGGAAAGATCCTTCTGAGCGGCGATCCGAACACCTTGCCTGCCGCGCACGGGAAAAAGGACCTCGAGGAACTCTTCATCACCGTGGCGCGCGAGCCGGTCTCGCTCAAG
>CAVYJH010000014.1:0-327871 GCA_963768735.1 uncultured delta proteobacterium
GTGCTTGTCCTGATCGCATCCACGGCCGGCGCCGGGAGAGCGGGCGTCATCGACACAACGCCCTCGTGGGACGGCTCTGCCTATATCCTGGCTTTCGGCAACGGCCCCGACAACACGGCAACCCTTGGCCAGGTGGTGACGGCCCCTACCAACATCCTTCAGAGTTTCACCTTTTATATGAAGCAGAGCCCCTTCACCTTTGCGGGATATGTCTATGCATGGGACGGCTCGAAGGCGACAGGCCCCGAGCTCTGGCACAGCAGCCCCGTGCAAACATCAGACCCGAACGTATTCCAGGCGATCACCTTCAGCTTCAGCCCTGGGATCAGCGTGACTCCGGGCGCCCAATACGTGATTTTCGCAAGTGTTTCGAAGAATTATACCGGCAACGACAGCGACGGCGGCGGCGAGTGGGGAATGGTGTGGAACGGCGCCACTCCTCAGACCTACGCTGTCTTCGACAACGATTACGGCAATGCCTCTCTCTGGACTACCGCTCCGTGGGACAGCACGCAGTGGTGGGGCAAGAGCGACGCCCTGGCGGTGAAGGTAGAATTCGGCAACACCCCCTCCACCGGCTGGAACCTTGTCTCCCTCTCCCCAGGGTGGAACCTCGTCTCCCTGCCTTTGCAGCCTCCTATTACCTCCCTCACCTCCGCGCTCTCGGGCATCAAGGGCGCCTTTGAGGTGGTCTGGGCCTATCCAAACCAGACATGGCAGGTCTACGATCCCAACGACACGGCAGGGAGCACCCTTACGACCATACAGGCAGGAATGGGTTATTGGATAAAGATGACCTCTGCAAAGCAGTGCTCTCAGTCTCGACAGTCTCGGGGTCTGCCCCCCCTTCTTCCCTTGCCCTTCTTCCCGGATGGAACCTTGTGGGATACAGCGGGACCTCATGCGTCCCGCCTTTGGCGACCTTCTCTTCCATATGGGCAAACCTCCAGGTCTCCTGGGGCTATCCCTCCCATGGCTGGCAGTTTTACGATCCCGCAAACTCTGCAAGCACCCTCGCCGACATCTGCCCCGGCGCGGGCTACTGGATCAATGTCAACCAGGCAACGACGTGGAGCGGGTGGTAAGGAGCAAGGTCATGAGCATGTCCCGGAATCTGCGCAGGCTGTTTGGTAAGAAGAGTAAGGTACCGGCGAGACGGAACAGGGCCTTCCTCGAACCCCTGGAGCCTCGAATCCTCCTTTCTGCCGTCACGGCCCACTGGATCGGAGGGTCCGGCAACTGGTCCGATCCCACCCACTGGGACATAGGGGCGGCCCCGAACAACACGGCGGGTACTACATACCAGGTTGTCATTAACGCTGCAAATAATCCCACAGTAACGCTCGATGAGGGCGTTACCATCGATTCTTTGAACAATGCCGATACCGTTGTCGTGCAGACCGGCGCCACGTCGGTCACGCAGCAGACGACAAACAGCGGCTCCATCCAAATTGCCGCAAGCGCGGCCCAGTTGAATCTCTCGGGCACTATCAATGAAACGGGCAATATTACCGCAAACGTGGGGACTCTGAACCTCAGCAATGCCACTTTAACTGCGAACGGGGCTACCGCACAGGTGATCGCCAGCGGTACGGTAGATCTGGGCGCAATAAATATCTATGCGGAGAATGGTGGCACTATATCGCTTCCGGGCGCCACCGCCTACGATGATGGGGTAACGGCCAACTACACCATCCAGGCGAGCGGCACGGGCAGCAAGATCGATTTATCCCACCTGGCGACCATGGCCGGCAGCAATGCGGGCTTCGGCGGCTACAACCTCGGGATATCCGCGACTGGAGGCGGCGAAATAGACCTGGCAGGGGCGATCACGGGCAACACCTACATCACGCTCTCCGGCACTGCTTCGGTGCTCAATGTGGCAGCGGTGACAAGTCTCCAGGATACTACCGTGAGCGTCAGCAATGGGGACACGCTCGACTTCTCTTCCCTCACCACCCTTACCACCGACAACCTCACCGCATCGACAGGCGGTCAGATCCTCTTTCCCTTAGCCACCGCCTACGATGATGGGGTAACGGCCAACTACACCATCCAGGCGAGCGGCACGGGCAGCAAGATCGATTTATCCCACCTGGCGACCATGGCCGGCAGCAATGCGGGCTTCGGCGGCTACAACCTCGGGATATCCGCGACTGGAGGCGGCGAAATAGACCTGGCAGGGGCGATCACGGGCAACACCTACATCACGCTCTCCGGCACTGCTTCGGTGCTCAATGTGGCAGCGGTGACAAGTCTCCAGGATACTACCGTGAGCGTCAGCAATGGGGACACGCTCGACTTCTCTTCCCTCACCACCCTTACCACCGACAACCTCACCGCATCGACAGGCGGTCAGATCCTCTTTCCCTTAGCCACCGCCTACGATGATGGGGTAACGGCCAACTACACCATCCAGGCAAGCGGCACGGGCAGCAAGATCGATTTATCCCACCTGGCGACCATGGCCGGCAGCAATGCGGGCTTCGGCGGCTACAACCTCGGGATATCCGCGACTGGAGGCGGCGAAATAGACCTGGCAGGGGCGATCACGGGCAACACCTACATCACGCTCTCCGGCACTGCTTCGGTGCTCAATGTGGCAGCGGTGACAAGTCTCCAGGATACTACCGTGAGCGTCAGCAATGGGGACACGCTCGACTTCTCTTCCCTCACCACCCTTACCACCGACAACCTCACCGCATCGACAGGCGGTCAGATCCTCTTTCCCTTAGCCACCGCCTACGATGATGGGGTAACGGCCAACTACACCATCCAGGCGAGCGGCACGGGCAGCAAGATCGATTTATCCCACCTGGCGACCATGGCCGGCAGCAATGCGGGCTTCGGCGGCTACAACCTCGGGATATCCGCGACTGGAGGCGGCGAAATAGACCTGGCAGGGGCGATCACGGGCAACACCTACATCACGCTCTCCGGCACTGCTTCGGTGCTCAATGTGGCAGCGGTGACAAGTCTCCAGGATACTACCGTGAGCGTCAGCAATGGGGACACGCTCGACTTCTCTTCCCTCACCACCCTTACCACCGACAACCTCACCGCATCGACAGGCGGTCAGATCCTCTTTCCCTTAGCCACCGCCTACGATGATGGGGTAACGGCCAACTACACCATCCAGGCGAGCGGCACGGGCAGCAAGATCGATTTATCCCACCTGGCGACCATGGCCGGCAGCAATGCGGGCTTCGGCGGCTACAACCTCGGGATATCCGCGACTGGAGGCGGCGAAATAGACCTGGCAGGGGCGATCACGGGCAACACCTACATCACGCTCTCCGGCACTGCTTCGGTGCTCAATGTGGCAGCGGTGACAAGTCTCCAGGATACTACCGTGAGCGTCAGCAATGGGGACACGCTCGACTTCTCTTCCCTCACCACCCTTACCACCGACAACCTCACCGCATCGACAGGCGGTCAGATCCTCTTTCCCTTAGCCACCGCCTACGATGATGGGGTAACGGCCAACTACACCATCCAGGCGAGCGGCACGGGCAGCAAGATCGATTTATCCCACCTGGCGACCATGGCCGGCAGCAATGCGGGCTTCGGCGGCTACAACCTCGGGATATCCGCGACTGGAGGCGGCGAAATAGACCTGGCAGGGGCGATCACGGGCAACACCTACATCACGCTCTCCGGCACTGCTTCGGTGCTCAATGTGGCAGCGGTGACAAGTCTCCAGGATACTACCGTGAGCGTCAGCAATGGGGACACGCTCGACTTCTCTTCCCTCACCACCCTTACCACCGACAACCTCACCGCATCGACAGGCGGTCAGATCCTCTTTCCCTTAGCCACCGCCTACGATGATGGGGTAACGGCCAACTACACCATCCAGGCGAGCGGCACGGGCAGCAAGATCGATTTATCCCACCTGGCGACCATGGCCGGCAGCAATGCGGGCTTCGGCGGCTACAACCTCGGGATATCCGCGACTGGAGGCGGCGAAATAGACCTGGCAGGGGCGATCACGGGCAACACCTACATCACGCTCTCCGGCACTGCTTCGGTGCTCAATGTGGCAGCGGTGACAAGTCTCCAGGATACTACCGTGAGCGTCAGCAATGGGGACACGCTCGACTTCTCTTCCCTCACCACCCTTACCACCGACAACCTCACCGCATCGACAGGCGGTCAGATCCTCTTTCCCTTAGCCACCGCCTACGATGATGGGGTAACGGCCAACTACACCATCCAGGCGAGCGGCACGGGCAGCAAGATCGATTTATCCCACCTGGCGACCATGGCCGGCAGCAATGCGGGCTTCGGCGGCTACAACCTCGGGATATCCGCGACTGGAGGCGGCGAAATAGACCTGGCAGGGGCGATCACGGGCAACACCTACATCACGCTCTCCGGCACTGCTTCGGTGCTCAATGTGGCAGCGGTGACAAGTCTCCAGGATACTACCGTGAGCGTCAGCAATGGGGACACGCTCGACTTCTCTTCCCTCACCACCCTTACCACCGACAACCTCACCGCATCGACAGGCGGTCAAATCCTCTTTCCCTTAGCCACCGCCTACGATGATGGGGTAACGGCCAACTACACCATCCAGGCGAGCGGCACGGGCAGCAAGATCGATTTATCCCACCTGGCGACCATGGCCGGCAGCAATGCGGGCTTCGGCGGCTACAACCTCGGGATATCCGCGACTGGAGGCGGCGAAATAGACCTGGCAGGGGCGATCACGGGCAACACCGTTATGACGGTTCACGGGACGGGCATCCTTGGGGTTGCAGGGATCACCAGGCTCAGCGGCACAACCCTCACTGCCGCCGACGGCGCCGTGTGGACTCTCCCTGCCGGTTGGGACCCTGTCTGGGGGAGCGGCGACACGCTTACCACAACAGGCACAGGGAGCGGGTTCGTGAATCTCGCAACCCTTACCCTCAGCGGCGTCACGCTGACCATCAATACCGGTGCATTCACCAACGAGGGCGTTTTGAATCCGTTGAACGGCGGTATATTCGATTTTAACGGACCTCTCCAGGTAGACGATTCCGGCGTGCTCGCAGGCGCGACCGGGGGCGCGTTTGCGATTACCGGCAATCTGCTGGGCAATACGCAGAACGCCGACCGGTATAGCCCCCCTGGTACTACCACCCTCAACGGTTCCGGCACTGCCGCCAGTCCCCAGCTTCTGGAGGTCATGAGCGAGGACCTCGGGTCGAAGGCGAGCGGGTTCCAGAACAACTTCGTCTACGGTACCCTGGCGCTGGGGAACAATACCTACGTGAAGCTCATCGACCAGTCGGTTAACTCAGGGGGAACAGGCGCAGAGGCACTCTATACCAACACCCTCATCGTCCCCGCGGGCACGACCCTCAATCTCAACGGCCTGAACCTTTACGCACGAGCGACATTGATTGCCGGAAGCGTTGTCGGCGGGTCAATCACTCAGATAGCCGGCGGTGGAGTGGTCAATCTAGGCCAAACGACGCCCAGCACCATAAAGATTGCCGGCGGCCTCGACTCCTGGACTTTCTTCGGGCGGGCGGGGGAATCTATCACCGTTGCCATCGACACCGGCTCCAGCGCCGTGCTGTCGCCGACCTTGCAGTATGCACAGGTGCAATTATTGGATTCATCAAATAATGTGCTGGCCACCAGCAGCAACACTTCGGCAGGTCAATTGCTTACGCTGAACAACATAGCGCTCCCCGCCGACGGCACTTACTCCGTCCGGGTGCGCGCCTCGGCGGCTCATGCCTCCAACACGGGTGATTACTCAGTCACCGTCTGGGACTCAACACCGAATGTCTTGAGCTTGACGGTGGGTCAAAAGGAGAATGGCCGGATCATGTCGCCCTACGCCGTCGATGAGTGGAACTTCTCCGCGGCGGCCGGGACGCAGGTACAGTTCAATTTGGGCAGTGCGTCCGCCCAGGGCGTGGTCTACAGTCTGACCGGTCCGAACGGTTTCACCGGATTCCCTCACATCAGCGGCAGCTCCTCCCTCGTGACGCTGCCCACCGGCGGTCAGTACACGCTCACCGCCAATAGCACCGGCGGCGCGACGGGCAATTACACCTTTGAAATGGCCCAGACGAGCCAGGCAAGTCTGCCGCCCGGCACACTCTACAACGGGAACTTCACCGGCAGCGGCCAGGCCCAGCTCTTCGCCGTGACCGTGACCACGGCCCAGCCGCTTTCCATCGTCCTCACCGATCCCTCCACCGGCGATCACACCGAGTTGTACGCCGGCTTCGGGCTTCCACCCACGCGGGAGACCTTTGGGTACGCCGACAATGGGACGGGCGCGAGCCACTCGCTGTTGATACCCGATGCCACGCCCGGCACGTGGTACGTACTGGTGTATGGCGAGTCTGTTCCGACGCAGGACAGCTTCACCTTGCAGGCATCGTCCTCCCCCGTGGTCGTGCAGAGCGTCACGCCCGTCCAGTACGGCGCAAATGCCGGGGCGCAAATGACGGTAACCGGGGCCGGGTTCAACGCCGGTTCGTCGGTCTCACTGGTTGCCGGGGGCGGCACTGTATACCCTGCAAGCAGTGTCGCCTTCGATACCTTCACTCAACTGACGGCAACCTTCAATTTGTCCGCCGTCCCGCAAGGGACGTATTCCGTGAGTGTGACGAACGGCGACGGGGCTAAAGGCCAATTGCTCGGGGCTTTCACGGTCACGGCACCCGGACAGGCGAACTTGGTGACAAAGCTGATCGCTCCCGGCTCCATGGGCTACCACGTGTCTTCCACGATGTACGTAGAGTATTCCAATACCGGCAATGCCGCCATGGCCGCGCCGATCATCATGTTGGAATCTTCTCTGTCCCAGGACCTGCCTTTTTTCACGCTTAATCCGGCGGTGCAGGTTTCCGGCTATTGGACTTCGGCGCTTCCTGAAGGCTATTCGAACACCATCGAAATTCTGGCCAGTGGGGCAACCCCTGGCCTGTTGGAGCCCGGCGAATCGGTGACCGTGCCCGTCTATTACGCCGGGATGCAGCAACCCTGGCCGAGCCCGCTGCAAAGCTCCTTCGCCTTCGACTTGCGGGTCTTTACCACCACTGACACCGATTCGGTTGACTGGAGCAGTTTACAGGCATCCTTGCGGCCGGCAGGCGTGTCGAATGCTGCGTGGAATACGATCTACGGCAACCTTACGTCCCAGCTTGGCGCTACATGGGGCGGCTACGTCCAGGCACTCGACAACGAGGCCGCCTATCTGGGCACACTCGGCGAGAATGTCAACGACATCAGCCGGTTGTGGGGATTCGCCGTTCAGCAGGCGGATAATGCACTGAACCCGGTGGGACCCTATCTTGCTTCAGCAACCGACGATTCCGTGGCGACGCCCGGCAGTCTGTCCCTGAATTTCAGCCGTGTCTTCACCTCGGCGATCGATGGCCGCGACACCATGGGGCCATTGGGTATGGGCTGGTCCACACAATGGCAGACAACCGCAGGCGTCGCGACCGACGGTACCGTGACCATTTCCGAGCCTGGGGGTGCTCAGCGTATTTTCGAGCCGGATTCGCGCACCTCCGGGGCCTACTTCTCCTCGCAGGGCGACACCGGCACTTTGACCGCCGACGGGAGCGGTGGTTATCTGCTTACCGAGGCCGACGGCATCGAAACCGATTACAGTTCCAATGGTAAGCTGAACTACCTGCAAGATACGGTCGGCAACCGCATCACCGCCGGCTATACGGTCGGGCTGCTCACGAGCCTGACGGCTTCTTCCGGACAGTCCATCACCATCGGCTACAACAGCGCCGGACTGATCTCTACCGTCAGCGATTCCCAGGGACGCGTCACCACATATAATTACGACCCGTCAAACCACTACCTGCTTTCCGTAAGCAGTTTTACCGGCCAGATAACCAGCTACACGTACAACACGACGAGCGGCTCGCCTGCCCAAAATGCCCTCACCTCGATCACGTTTCCCGGCACTACGCACCAGTATTTCACCTACGACAGCGAAGGCCGGCTCGCGGGCACGTACCAGGACAACAACGCAGCCACCTACACGTTGGCCTATAACCAGGGCGAGGTGAGCGTGACTAATTTCCTGGGCAATACATCCGACTTCTATTACAACGAAGGCGGTTTGTTGATCAAGACCGTTGATCCGCTGGGCAATGTCAACCTCGGCCGGTACGATAGTAACCTCAACCTGACGAGCTTGACTGATGCTCTGGGCCAATCCGAATCCTTCGCGTATAACTCTGCCGGCGAGGTGACCTCCTGGACCGATTTCCTCGGCAACACGACAAATTTTTCCTATGCAGGGCCATTCAACGAGCTTTCGTCGATGACCGATGCCAATGGCAACAGGACAAGCTATTCCTACAGCTCATCGGGCAACCTGCTCGATATCATCTATGCCAACGGTACCTCTGAGTCCTTCAGCTATGACCCGGAGGGAGACGCAACGTCCTTCATCGACCCTAACGGACAGCCGATCAAGTACACCTACAACTCCGCCGGACAGGTGACCGGCGCAACCTTCTCCGACGGCAGCCAGTACACGTATACCTATGACACCTTCGGCAATTTGCTCACTGCGACCGATGCCGCGGGCACGACGACCTTTACCTACGAGGCGACCACGGAGTTTCTCACCAAGGTAGCCTATCCTGACGGCACATCCCTGACCTTCAGCTACAACGCCGCGGGACAGCGCACGCAAATGGTCGACCAGACCGGCTTCACGACAGATTACCTTTACAACGCAGACGGTTGGCTGACGGAGTCTGACCGACGGAAGCGGCAACCTAATCGTCAAATACTCGTACTGCAATTGCGGTCACCTGATGAAGGATACCAACGGCAACGGCACGTACACGACGTATAACTACGATGCCGACGGCGATCTCCTGACGTTGATCAACTACGCCCCGAACGGGAGCATCAACAGCAGCTTCATCTATACGTACAACTCCCTGGGGCTGGAGACCGGCGAAACAACGCTTCAGGGGACGTGGACCTACGCTTACGACGCCGACGGCGAGCTTATTCATGCCGTTTTTGCCTCCAACAACACGGCGGTCGTCCCGGACCAGGACCTCGCGTATAGTTACGACGCCCTCGGCAATCGCACCACCACTGTCATCAACGGCATCACCACCACCTGTGTGACCAACAACATGAACCAGTACACCAGCGTCGGCGGGGTGGCCTATAAATACGATGCCAACGGGAATCTGCTCTACGACGGGACCAATACCTACAGCTACAATTCTCTCAACGAATTAACGAGCGTGAGCGGTCCCGGCGGCACGACGACGTACGCGTACAATGCGCTTGGCCAGCTCGTCTCCTCGACCACTGGCGGACAAACAACGCAATATCTGATCGATCCCGCCGGGCTCGGCAATGTGGTCGGCACATACACCGGCAGCGGCAGCCTGATTGCGGACTACACCTATGGACTCGGCTTGGTCAGCCAGGTCACGGCGGGCGGAACATATTATTATAACTTCGATGCCCTTGGGTCGACGGTGGGGCTATCCAATTCTTCGGGCACCTACGTCAATACGTACAGCTATCTGCCATTCGGTGGGCTGCTTTCATCGACGATTTCGACGGCCAACCCGTTCCAGTTTGTCGGCCAGCTCGGGGTAGCGGCAAGAGCGATGGGCCTCGACAACATGAGATTAAGGGAGTATAGCTCCGGTGTGGGGAGGTTTACGCAAGAGGATCCGATTGGGATTGCGGGAGGGGTTAATTCCTACGCTTATGCACTGAACGCTCCGACTGTCCTTGTCGACCCAAGTGGACTTTGCTCTAATTCTTTGCCCAAACTGGGCGAGAATATTGGAATTGGCATCGGACGCGATATATATATTGGGCTCGGTACGGCAGTCGCTGGTGGAATACTGATTGAAGCCGGGCTTCCAATTTGGGGGACAGCAGTCATAGTTGGCGGAATCGGGTGGGCAGCTTGGTCAGCGTTCAACACGGCGATTGACGTTTTTGGGACCGCCGGCCACATAATGGGGCATGCATCCGAGATGATGCAGAGTAACCTAGGCAGGTGGTACATTCGGTCATGATGCCGGGGCAATTCAACCCACTGGCGGAGCAGCGGGAGAGGGAGCCGGGACCGGTAACGGCGATAGCGGAGACGGCGAATGCGGCGGGCCCACCTCACCCAATCCCCGTCCCAATCCAATTCCCACCCCCATTCCGACAGACGGTCCCAGTAGTCCCCCGATAAACCCTGTGGTCCCTACCCGTCAGGACCCCAACGCCTTGATTGGGCCATCAGGCTACGGCTCGGCCGATTACATAGGTGATAACGGCAAGATTCTCCCCTATACCATCGATTTCGAGAACTCTCCGACGGCCACGGCGCCGGCGCAGGAAGTGACCATCACCGACCAGCTCGGCAGCAATCTCAATTGGAGCACGTTCCAGCTCACCGCCATCGGCTGGGGCGACTTCAATCTGACCATTCCTGCCGGCAGCCAGTATTACCAGACCACGGTGCCGATGACTTACAACGGCCGGACGTTTGATGTGGAGGTCACGGCGGGGATTCATACTGCCACCGGGCAGGTCTACGCGACGTTCCTGAGCCTCGACCCCGCCACAGGCCTGCCGCCAGATGTCTTGACGGGTTTCCTGCCTCCGGAAGATGGGACCGGCCGTGGGAAAGGATACGTCAGTTACACCATCGATCCAAAGACGGGCTTAGCCACGGGCACCCAAATCACCAACGTCGCCGACATCAGCTTCGACGGACAGCCGTTCATCGCCACAGACCAGGTGAACGACGAAGACCCCAGCCAGGGAACCGACCCCGCCAAGATGGCGCTTGTGACGATCGATGCGGTTCCGCCGACCAGCAGTATCGCACCGTTGCCGACAGTGGAAAACAATCCCAATTTCACCGTACAATGGTCCGGCGCGGATGACAGTGGCTCCGGCGTGGCTTCGTATTCGATCTACGTCTCTACCAACGGCGGAACCTATACAAAATGGCAGGACCACACAACCGCTACCTCGGCCACCTTTACGGGACAGGTCGGCGACACCTATGCCTTCTACAGCATTGCTACAGACAACGTGGGCAATGTCGAGGCAGCGCCCACAACCCCTGAAGCTCAGACCCAGGTGCTTCAATCGTTGACACTCTCGCCTATTGCCAACCAGACTGTGAACGAAGGCGACACCCTCACCCTCCAGACGTCTGCCACCGTTAATCCGAGCCGGACCCTCACTTACAGCCTCACCGGCGCCCCCAAGGGGGCAAGCATCGACCCCTCCACGGGCCTCTTCGCCTTTACCCCTACGGAGGGAGAGGGCGCGGCTACCTATGACCTTACCGTTCAGGTGAGCGCCGGCGTCGGGACAGCCTCCCAGTCCTTCAATGTTACCGTCCTGGAAGATACGAACATCGATGCGCGCCAGTATGTAGGAAACGGGATGCCCGACACCTTCCGTCTGGTCGAGACAGGCAGCCTCGACCAGGTGTTCCTCAACAACACGCTGGTTTTCTCCCAACCCCTGGGGAACATCCCTTCTCTCACCTTCACGGGCTCTTCCAACACGGACAGCTTCATCGTCGACTACACAGGGGGTAATCCCATCCCCGCGGGCGGCATCGTCTTCAACGGGGGCGTGAACGACACCCTTACCCTTACGGGAGGCACGGTCTCGAACGACACCGACACCTTCTCCAACGCCGCCTCCGGCAGCATCGATCTCGATGGCTCCATCATCAGTTATGCCAACCTCACGGGGCCGATCTCCGACAACCTGAATGCCCAGACCCGCTCCCTCCTCTTAGGGAATCAGACGAATACGGTCTCCCTTGCCATAGGTCAGAGCCAGGCAACCCTCTCCGGCAACACCGGCGATGCGCTCACCTTCACGAACCCCACCGCTTCCCTTTCCCTCTCGACAGGAAGCGGCAACGACCGCATCACCGTCTCCGGTTCCAAGCCCTCCTTCAGCCTGGTAGTCGATCCCGGCTCGGGGACCAATAAGATTACCGACCAGACGGGCTATGGCGTAGCTCATTTCACGGGGACCACCGGGAACGACACGATCCTACTGATGCAGATGACCACCCACGCGATCATGGTCGATGTCAACGACTCCGCCACCACCTGCATGGGCGTCAAGGGGTTCGAGATCGAGGCTATGGGAGGAAACGACCGGATCACGCTTGAGGGTACGCTGCCCTCCGTGCTCGTGGATGGGGGCTCGGGCACGAGCACCATGAACGCCTCCGGCTTCAGGGGAAGCGTTACCGCACTGGATGTAGCAACGCTGACCGCCCCCAGGTCCTCAACAGTCACCGAGTCAGCGCTCGGCACCTCCGCCCAGACAGCGATGACCCAGGTGAAACAGGGGAGCACGACAACCGGCCTCTCAGGCCCGGCCCTGACGCAGAACGACATCCTGGGCGTCACATCGGCCTGGCTTGCCGACTTTCTCAAAGGACCGCAAAACAACCCCAACACCACGATCAGGGTGGTGGTGTAGACTAGCCCGACTTGAGCCTTTGGAGGCTCTGTCGTTTAAATTCTTTCTTTTCGGTCATCACGGCCTTCCTGTATCAGTCTATGCATGGTTTTACCCCATACGCAGGTATCGAGAAGAATCTTCATGTACCCGTTTCTCGGTAAAGCGGCTCGACTCTCTCATGGGCAACAATCTTATGAGCATAGGCGATGCATGCCTGGATATCTTCCATTTCCAGCCATGGGTAACCTTCGAGGATGGTTTCCGGCGAGTCTCCTGCGGCCAGCATGCCTAACACGTGCTCAACAGCCAGCCGTCGCCCCCTGATTATTGGTTTTCCACCGAATATCCCCGGATTAATAGTAATCCTCTCCAATAGTCTGTCCTCATCCATATTTCACCTCATCGAATTCCATCTTATGAGTATTATACACGACTTTTGGGATCACCACATGGAATGGCCCGGCATCGCATGTCGTATGGTGGAAGCGTAATTTTTCCCGGCCGGGACGATTTTTCATGGATAACGCGAAATCGTGCTCGGCCCGCACCGGGGTGTACTCGTTCGTACATGAGGATGCGGGCCGAGCACGATGACAACGTTTGCCCTAAAATTCACCAGGCCGTAATTACTCCACGGTGACGCTCTTCGCCAGGTTCCTCGGCTGATCCACGTCCGTCCCCAGCAAATTCGCGATATGGTAGGCAAACAACTGGAGCGGTATGATGAAGACCATGGGCTGCAACTCATAGAGCGTGGGCGGCACCTTGAAAATGCTCGACGCCTTCGGCGCCATCTCGTGGCTGTCGTGGTCCGTGCAGAGTATGATGTTGCCCCGCCTGGAGACGACCTCTTCCACGTTGCTGCACGTCTTCTTGTAGGTGCTGTCGTCGGGGGCGACGACGACTACGGGCATCTGCTCGTCGATGAGGGCGATGGGGCCGTGCTTCATCTCGCCGGCGGCATAGGCCTCGGCGTGGATGTAGGATATCTCCTTGAGCTTGAGGGCCCCTTCGAGGGAGACGGGGTAGCTGATGCCCCGGCCGAGATAGAGAAAATTCTTGTAGTGCATATACTTGCGGGCGAGGTCTTCCATGTTCCCCGACTGGTCGAGGGCGAGCTGGACCTTGTGGGGTATCCGCCTGATCTCGCTTATCTTCTGCCTGAGCGCGTCCTGGTCCATGACCCCCAGCTTCTTTCCCAGGTAGAGCATGAGGAGGAAGAGCACCGATACCTGCGTGGTAAAGGCCTTGGTCGACGCGACGCCGATCTCCGGTCCCGCGTGGGTGAAAATGACGCCGTCCGATCCGCGGGCAAGGGTGCTTCCCAGTACGTTGCAGATGGCGAGGGTAAAGATGCCCCTCTTTTTCGCCTCTTTCATGACGGCGATGGTGTCTGCGGTCTCGCCCGACTGGGAGACGAGGACGAGCATGTCGTTCTGCCCCATGATCGGGTTCCGGTACCGGAACTCGGACGCGATATCGACGTCGACGGGTATGCGCAGGTTTTCCTCGAACATGTGCTTGCCTATGAGGCATGCATGGTACGAGGTGCCGCAGGCGATCATCCATATGCGTTTGACCTTGCCCAGGGGAGGGAGCTTCAGGTCCTCGAAATCGATCTCGCCCCGCTCTTCCTTCACCCTGCCGAGGAGCGTATCGGAGATGGCCCTGGGCTGCTCGAAGATCTCCTTCAGCATGAAATGCTTGTAGCCGCCTTTCTCCGCCATGGCGCCGCTCCAGTTGATGGTGTGCACCTGCCGCTCCACCCGGTTCCCGTCCGCGTCCAGGATAAGGAGCTCGCCGCCTTTCATGACGGCCACGTCGTTATCTTCGAGGAAGATGAACCTGTTTGTCTTGCCGACGAGGGCGGGCGCGTCGCTCGCGATGAAGAACTCCCCTTCGCCTAGGCCGAGGACGAGGGGGCTCTCCTTTCTTGCGGCGATGAGCGTCTGCTCGTGCTTCCTTGATAATGCCGAGGGCATAGGAGCCATGCATCTCGGCCAGGGAAAGCCGTACCGCTTCCATGAACCCGGCCCCTTCTTTCATGTGTTCCGAGATGAGGTGGGGTACGACCTCCGTGTCCGTGTCGGAGAGGAATTTGTGCCCCTTCGAGCGCAGGCACTCTTTCAGCTCGACGTAGTTCTCCACGATGCCGTTGTGGACGACGACGACGTCCCCGGCCCTGTGGGGATGGGCATTCCGCTCGGAGGGCGTGCCGTGGGTGGCCCACCTCGTGTGGGCAAGGCCGAGGCTCCCCTTGAAGCCCCCCTCGCACATCTTCGCTCAGCTCGTCAACTTTGCCTTTCTGCCGCGCGATCTCGATCCGCCCGTCGCAGGAGACGGCGATCCCGGCGGAGTCATAGCCCCGGTATTCGAGCCTCTTCAGTGCGTCGATCAGGATCGGATAAGCCTCATCTTGCTCCCAGGTAGCCGACTATTCCGCACATTTCTTCTTCCTCCTTGAGTAGTCTTCGATGTGCTTCTGCTTCGTGCGCGTCACTGCGAGGGCCCCTTCCGGGACATCGCGGGTGATGGTGGAACCCGCTCCGATATACGCGTCCTTTCCTATGGTGACGGGCGCCACGATCTCCGTGTTGCTGCCGATAAAGGCGCCGTCTCCTATGGTGGTCCGGTACTTGTGCTTGCCGTCATAATTACAAGTAATAGTGCCTGCGCCTATGTTAACCCCGGACCCTACCTCGGCATCCCCGATATAGGAGAGGTGGTTCGCCTTCGATCCCTCCCCCATGGTCGTGTTCTTCAATTCGACGAAGTTGCCTATCTTCACGTTCTTCTTGAGGACCGTCTTCGGCCTCATGCGCGAGAACGGCCCTATCTTGGCGCCTTCCCCTGCCCGCGCCCCGTCAAGGGAGGTGAAGCCTTCGATGGAGACCCCGTTTTCGATAGTCGAGTCCTTGATCACCACGTGGGGGCCGATGAAGACGTCCTGCCCGATCTCGGTCCGCCCCATGAGATAGCAGTAAGGGGAGATGACCGTGTCGGGGCCGATCGTCACGTCGGCCTCGATGTAGGCGCTCCTGTCGGTGATGGTGACGCCGTTCTCCATGTGGCGGTCGAGAATGGCGTTCCTGAAGGCGAGGTTGGCTTCAAGCAGGTCTTTGCGCGTATTGATGCCGAGGACCTCGGATGCGTCCTTGTGAAGAAAGGCCCTGGCCTTGATGCCCTGCCGGCCTGCTGTCTTGCAGATGTCCGTGAGGTAGAGCTCGCCCTTCCTGTTCTCCGGGGTCACGGCCTCTACCAGGGGGAGGAGATCGCGCCGGATCATGCATATGCCCGTATTGATCACCTTTATCCCCAGCACGGCCCCCGTCGCCTCGCTGTCCTCGACGATATCGACGATCCCGTCCCGGTCGTCCACGATGACCCTGCCGTAGCCGGAAGGGTCCTCCACCTCGGTGGTCATGAAGGCGATGCCCTCCGATTGCCTGAAAAACTCCATAAACGCGTGCAGGGTGGAGGGCCTGATGAGCGGGACGTCGCCGTAGAGCACGAGGATGTCTCCCGGCGCGAGTTGCGCTGCGGCAGCGAGGAGGGCGTGGGCCGTCCCCTTCTGCTCCTCCTGGTGCGCAAAAGTCGCCTCCGTCCCTTCGAGGCAGCTCTCCACCAGCGTCTTCCCGTGGCCGGTCACCACGATGACCCTCTCCGGCGCAAGGGTCTGCGCCGTCTCCACTACGTAGCGGATCATGGGCCTGCCCATGATGGGGTGGGCGACCTTCGGTATCTTCGACCTCATCCTCGTGCCTTTGCCTGCCGCCAGTATCACACAGTTAAGCCGCTCCATCGATGCTCTCCTTTCTTCCGAAGACTCTCGCGATCACCACGCTCAGCTCGAAGAGGCCGTACATGGGCAGCGCCATGAGAAGCTGGCTCGATACCTCCGGGGGCGTAATGATGGCGCTCAGCACCGCGATGCCGAGGATGGCGTATCTTCTCTTCTTTGCCAGTCCTCTGTAGTTGATGATGCCCGCCTTCGCGAGATAGTAGGCGACCAGGGGCATCTGGAATATGAGACCGAAGATGAGCAGCATCTTCAGGGTGAGGCTCATGTACTCTTTGAGGGAGGGCATGGGAACGATCATGGTCCCCGCATAGCTCACGAAGAAATGGTAGACCGCGGGCATGGTCACGTAATAGCAGAAAAGGGCGCCGCCAACAAAAAAAAAGCTGCCGAAAATAATAAAGGGCGCGATATATTTCTTCTCCTTCTCATAGAGACCCGGCGCGACGAACATCCAGACTTCGTAGAGGATAACGGGCGCGGCGAGAAAAAGAGCGGCAACGAGGGCCACCTTGAAATAGGTGATGAACGCCTCGGTGATGCTCGTAAATATGAAGGAGCTTCCCGCCGGCATCACCTTGATGAAGGGGCGCATGAGGAAATGGAAGATCCTTTCTTTGAAGCTGTAGGTAACGATAAAGGCGACGCCAAGGCCGGCAAGGCTGACCACCAGCCTGTCTCTCAGCTCTTTCAGATGAGCGATGAAGGGCTTTTTCTCGTCTATCATGCCTTCTTTCTGCTGTTCATCAGGGGCTCGTGCCTTCCAGGGGCTTCCGACTCCAGGCCGCCGGTGCTCTTCTCCCTGCTTTTCGGGCGTCTCTCTCCTTCTCCTCTTCTCCGCCCGTCCCCGCCTGTTCCTTCTCTCCTCCCTTCTGCTCTTCCGGCTCTTCCTTTTTCTCTTCTTCCTCGGTCATCTCGTGCTCGATGGTCTCCTTCACGTCATCGGCCATGCGCCTGAACTCCCCCAGGGCCTTTCCCAGAGACCGGGCAACTTCGGGCAGCTTGGCGGGGCCGACGACAAGGAGGGCCACGATTATGATGATGATAAGCTCAGGTAGGCCGATGCCGAACATACCATTAAAGGTAACACAGATGGGGGCCGATGAAAAGTTTTCCGTGAAGGTCCGACCGTAAGTGACTGCCTTGACAGGGGCCATGACGGGAAATACAATGAAAATATGGATCAGGACAGCGCGATCAGGGAGTCTCTTGCGGACAAGCCGCGTCATCGCCGTGGTCGGCCTGTCCGCCGACGTGGACAAGCCGAGCAACGTCGTCGCCCGGTACCTGATGGAGAAGGGCTACAAGGTCATTCCCGTAAATCCGGGGCAAGAGACGATACTGGGTCAAAAATCGTATAAGTCCCTCGCGGATATCGATGAAAAGGTCGATATCGTCGACATCTTCATGAAGCCTGAAAGGGTCCTCCCTTTCGTCCGGGATGCAATAAAGTTGCGTCCGTCGGCGATATGGCTGCAGCTCGGCATCGTCAACGAGGAGGCAAAGGACCTCGCCGACGCAGACAATATCATGTTCGTCATGGATAAGTGCGTGAAGCAGGAGCATACGCGCCTGCTCTAGCGGACGGGCAGCGCCGGCCGGGATCTTTTCGCGCCCTTCGCCTGTCTCATCGGCGCCGCGAGTCCTCACGTACGGCCGAGTACGCTCCGGCTCGCGACCCCTCGATCACGGCGAAATCCATCAAAAATGTCTCCGGCCGGGGAAAATGTTGTCCCCGAGGTCTTGCTTCGCGCGCTGTTCTTCTGATGATCTTTGAACACCCCAATTGCCTCTCGTAATGTCATAGACACCTCCTGATTATGATGGTTCGGGGCCTCTATCGTAATACGGGAGGTGCGACGCGGAGCCGCGGTGGGAGCAGAACTTCCTCTAAGCGCGTTTTTGCCATCGCCTTCGGATGCACAACATTACGTATAGGTTCTTTTCCGAAGCGAGGTTTTGGAAAAGAACCTATACGAAAGCCGCAGAACGGCCTTGCGATCCATCGAGCACCTTTCTGATCGTCCCTGCGATCTCCCTCCTCGTCAGAGGCTTCATGACGAAAGCCTTGATGCCTGCTGCCCTGGCCTTATCGGCATCGACGAGTTGACTATAACCCGTGCATATGATGACGGGCATGTCGGGCCTGATGGCGATGATCTTCCTCGCAAGTTCGATACCCGTTATTTCCGGCATCGTCTGGTCCGTAACGACAAGATCGAACCGGGATGGGTCTTCTTTCAAGAGCGCGAAGGCTTCGTGTCCGTTCATCCGGGAGGTTACCTCATACCCAAGCTCCGCAAGGATCTCTTCACCCATCTCCACGAGGGCTTCCTCGTCATCGACAAAGAGAATGCGTTCCGAGCCTGTGGGGAGCGCATCGTCACGGATCGTCGCGGCTTCGAGATCTCCGCTGATCATGGGAAGGTATATGGTGAAGGCGGAGCCCTTATCGGGCTTGCTCTCGACAAAAATGTACCCGTTTGACTGCTTCACAATGCCGTGGACCACGGATAGGCCCAGGCCGGTCCCCTCTCCCACTTTCTTGGTGGTGAAGAAGGGATCGAATATCCTATCCATGATGTCGGGGGGCATGCCGATGCCCGTGTCGCTGACAACAAGCTTCATGTAGGGACCCGGCTCCATCGCATGGACATCCCCGTTCGACGGCGAAACAATAAGATCGCTCAGCTCGATATCGAGGGTCCCGCCCTTCTTATGCATCGCCTGGGCGGCGTTGGTGCAGAGGTTGATGAGGACCTGCTGAATCTGGGTAGGGTCCGCGAGGATCGGTCCGGACTCACTCAGGGTCTTGACGCAGATGGCGACCGTCGTGGGTAGGACTCCCCGGATAAGGCTGACCGTCTCCCTGACGATATTGCTCAAACGTAAGGGTTTCTTCTCTTGCTCGCCCTTTCTGCTGAAAGTGAGCATTTGGCGCACCAATTCACGGCCCCTGATGCCCGCCTGCATAATCCTCGCAAGGTAATGCTGATCCTTGGCCCCGTTGGCGGCATGGGCGGCCACAAGTTCGGTGAAACCGATGATCGCAGCCAGTATATTGTTGAAGTCGTGGGCGACGCCCCCACTCATTACTCCGAGGGCCTCCATTTTCTGCGCCTGCCTAAGCTGGGCCTCCGCCCGTTCCCGACCCCTGATCTCCTTCTTGAGCTTCTCGTAAGACCGCTGCAACTCAGCGGCGCCCTCTCTCATCCGTCGTTCCATCGCGTCGCGCTCCCGCTCCATGCGCTTGCGCTCAGAAATGTCGATGAGCGCGGACCGGATCGTCGGACCCTTGTCATTCTTCGCCTCTATGCTCTCCACGGAAACGTAGAACATGCTGCCGTCCGGCCTCTGCAGGGCGAGCTCGCATGTCTGTTTCGCCCCTGCTTTCAGGACCTCACTACGGTGTGTGAAAAACGTGTCCTGATCGTCCGGGGCGACAAAGCGGGGGAAGAACTTGCCGAGGATGGTGCGCCTGTCGACCCCTAGGAGCCCGCATGCGGTGAGATTCGCTTCCATGACGCGCCCATGCTCGTCGAAGGTGAGATAGGCGACAGGGGCGAAATCATAGAGATCTGCGTATCGCGTCCTCGATTCTTCGATGACGTCCCGAGCACTGCGGAGCTCCTCGTTCTGCATCTCGAGCTCTATCTGGTGTACGAGAAGCTCGTGGAGCACCTCATTGTAGGTCCGGGTGTCGACGGGGGCGCCCGAGGGTCTTCCGGCGATGAGCGCTTCCGCCCGTGCACGGAGATCTCCTTTCTCCTTTTTGCTTTTCACGTCCCCTCCCGCTTCTTGCGGCGCAATGCCTGCTTGGGCATGGCCTTTGTGACATCCTCGATAGCGAGCAGTATCTGGTGCGCCTTGCCCTCGCGGAGAATGCTTCTCGCGTTGATGAGCATGACTTTTCGCCCGAGTGCCGGAAACTCGTGCTCGACCCTGAAATCACGAAAGGTCTTGCCCTCGCCGATCACCTCAGCGAGGAGCCTCCTGAGATCAGGTATGTCCCACTGGCCGTTCCCAAGATCGTAGATGTACCTGTTTACGGTTTCTTCGGGGGATACCGTGAACGTCCCATAAAATGACAGGTTAGCGGATATCACACGGAGCGACGCATCGAGGACGACCAGGGGCTCGCGGACCGTGTCAACGATGCTTTCGGCATATTCGCGGGCTGCCTGCTGCTCCCGGGCGAGGCGCTTGATGGCGGTAATGTCGGTAAAGGTGATGACGATTCCCGTGACCTCCTGGTGGAGCGCCCGGTAGGGCATCACCCGGACGAGGTACCAGTTGTGGTCCTTGCTCTCTATCTCCTTTTCAATAGGCTGCAAGGATTCGAGCACCCGGCCGGCATCGGCCACGAGGTTCTCGTCGAGGAGGTTCGAGACGGTGTGGGCGAGGGGGCGGCCCACGTCGGAGGCGATCAGGTTGATCACCTTGGCCGCCTCAGAGGTAAAGCGCAGCAAGCGCAGTTGATCGTCCAGGAAAACGGATCCCACGTTCGTGTTCTCGAGGAGGTTCTTCATGACGGTCTCGGTCTGTGAGAGCTGCTCCATCTTCGAGTAAAGCTCCGTGTTGACCGTGACGAGCTCCTCGTTCACGGATTGGAGCTCCTCCTTGGAGGTCTCCATCTCCTCGTTGGCGGACTGCAACTCTTCGTTCGTGGACTGCAACTCTTCGTTCGTCGATTTCGAGCTCTTCGTTCGAGGCTTGCAGCTCTTCGATGGTCGCCTGAAGGCTTTCCCTGGTGTAGGCGAGCTCCAGTTGCAGTTCGTCGGCCCGAGCGCTGTTTCCTCGCCCCCTTTTTGCAGGCTTCGTTGCAGTATCCTTCTTCTCAGGTTCTTCTTCGAAGATGACCATGAAGAGGGCTTCCCCGCTCTCGGAGGCGGGAATTGGGCGGACGATGAGGTTGATCAGCGTGAAGCCGCCGTTCATCTTCACGTTAAGGCCTTGACGCACGATCTCGCCGCCTTGTGTGCCGGCCGTGCGGAGCGCGGCGACCACCTCATGGATGAGTCCTTCCCGGGCCATCTCGGTGAGGTTGAGGACGGGCTGCCCCTGGGGGGGCTTGAGGTATCGGCCGGTATCACCGTAAAAGTAGAGGATGTTGCCCTTCGCATCGACCATGACCGCAGGCGGCGCGAAGCGCTCCAGGAGGGCCTTTTGCGCGAGGGTGGCCGGGTTGAGGAGCCGCGCCTTCTTGCTATCCGGTGGCTCGGGGCTCAGCCCTTCTTCGCGTCTGTCCGGGAAAACGGCCAGCGTCGGGGCGCCAATCGTAGCCACCGTGGGCTTCGCCTGGAATAACCTCCATTTCTTTTCGACCGGGGTGAAGAGGTCGGCAAAGGGTCCTATCGTCTCGGACGTGCCGAGCAGGAGAACCCCACCCGGTCTGAGGCTGTAATGAAAGAGGGGCAGGATCCTATTCTGCAGCTCGGTTTCGAGATAGATGAGGAGGTTCCTGCAGGAGACGAAGTCGAGCCGCGTGAAGGGAGGGTCCTTTGCCACATCCTGAACGGCGAAGACGACGTTCTCCCGTATCTGCTTGACGACCCTGAACTGTCCGTTATCCTCCTTGAAAAAGCGTCTGAGCCGTTCGGGGGACAGGGAGGATGCGATAGACGGCGGGTAGAGGCCCGTGCGGGCCATGGCGATGGCCTCCTCATCGATATCGGTCCCGAATATTTGCACGTTGAAGTCGCGCTTCGTCTGTTCCATGAACTCGGAAACGACCATCGCGATCGAATAAACCTCCTCCCCGCTCGCGCAGCCGGGCACCCACACCCGAAAAGGATACCCCTCGTTCTTGTCGTCGAGAAGCATGGGCAGCACCTTGGCTTTCAGGGCATCGAAGGCCTCGGGATCCCTGAAAAAGCTCGTCACCCTGATGAGGATCTCCTTGAAGAGCCTCTCCGCCTCTCCTGGCCGCTCTTGAAGACAGCGGTGGTAGAGGGCCATGTCGGTGATGGCGAGCAGGTTCATGCGCCGGTCGATCCGTCGGAAGATCGTGTTCTTTTTGTAGAGGGAGAAATCATGGCCCGTCTTGGCGCGGAGCAGGCGCACTATCTTCGCCAGCGCCACCAGGCGGTCGGGGAGAACCGGCGTTTCCCGGGTACGTAGGCCGCCGAAGTTCTTCATGTAATTGAGGAGCTGTTCCGGCATGCGCTCGGGCGGGAGCACATAGTCGGCATAGCCGCTTTCAACGGCAGCGCGCGGCATGCCGTCGTACTTCGCGGTGGCAGGGTCCTGAACGATCGCGAGGCCCCCCGCTGCGTTCACCTCCCGGAGGGCCGCGGTCCCGTCGCTTCCCGTGCCGGAAAGGACGATGCAGATCGCGTGCTCCTTCTGCTCTTCCGCGAGGGAGCGGAAGAGAAAATCGATGGGCAGGCGCATGCCGCGGTGCTCCGTGGGGACACTCAGCCGCAGGGAGCCTGCGGCCGCGGCCATATACCTGTTGGGAGGGATGATGTAGATGTGGTCCGCCTCGATCCGCATGCCGTCCTCAGCCTGACGCACGGTCATTACGGTGGAGCGGGCGATGAGCTGGGACATCATGCTTTCATGGTCCGGATCGAGATGCTGGACGATCACGAAGGCCATACCCGCGCCTGCGGGCATGTTCGCAAAAAAGCGCTGGAGGGCCTCCAGGCCGCCCGCCGATGCCCCTATGCCGACCACGGGGAGGAATGAATCCGTCCGGTCAGGGGCCGGCCGATCCGGGCCGGCTTGGTCGGGCGGCGGCTGCCCGTTGCGAGGCCTACCGACCGAGGTTTTCTTACCCTTGCCCATTGTCCAGGCCCCTTTCGTTTACCCGGCTGTCGCGGCGGTGCTTTTGAAGAGGCCCCCTATTCGTGAGAGGACCATTCGGAGTATAAGACCATCGTGACGCGCGTGCAAGCGTCTCGTAAAACCAGCTAAGGAAAATCATGATCCTGAATGTCAAAAACATTTTCAGTGGCTCACTCGCCAGGCACCGTAGCCTTCATGGGAGGCAGCATCGGTCCAGACGCGTTCCCAATGGAGGTCTCCGGTGCTCTGTGTTTCCTCTATTCTACCGGGGAGCGTGACTGAAATGCAGCATTAGTTTGTATGCTTTGTGGCACCTGCCGGAAGAACGTTCTGTACGGTCAGGTGGCAGAACGCCTTCGATATCTTGTCAGGGAGAGACGCAAAACAAGGACGTGAAAATCATCAAAGGATCCATTGCCATCAGACTCATCAATGCTCGGGTCCGGGAGGCAACCGATCCCTTATCGCTGCTGCCGGTTCATCCAATCTGAACGGTTTGAGGGCTAACTGTCCGTGACCGTCCGCCTCTATTCTCCTGTAACAGTTTAGTCCCCCTTCCTGCACCATGCCTCTCAGCTTGTGTTCTGATACAGGAGAGATATAGGATGTTATCCGTGACAAATATAGAAGAGATGTATTTTACCACAAGTTGCTGCGAGAAGTCTTAATGCCGACGAATGCCACTCGTAATCTCCATTATTTTGAAAGGCGTACAGGTTAATGAGTTAAGGAAGAAGCCTGCCCGGCGTGAAATGCCGATCGTCGATGAAGATTTCACTCTCTGCGATCGTACCAACAAGCGGCGCAATAAAGAGAGCGTCCCCACACGCCCGCACCCCCTGGAATGCGCCGTCCTTGCGAGAAAAATCTACCATTCCACAGGGGGTGAATCCATGAAAAAAAGCCTGTTTTCTCTGCAATATAGGGGATTTTTTCACAGCTTCGGACGTGAAGATTACGCTCACCGCGAGAACACCTACGAGTCCTTGCGCACGGCCTTACCAGACGAGTAAAGAGCGCCGCCCGTAAGCCAGGCGAAGTTTTTTCAAAACCTGAACGTTTTTTTCTTGACATCTGTGTGATGCATAGTATAACATAACATAACAATCAGAAAAGCCAAACCATCCGCGAGGGTGGGACGGAAAGCTTGAGGGTCTCAGTTTAATTCATCACGGAACATGCATCAGTGAGACAGCCGGGCTGCCTGAAAAGAAACTTACAGGAGGTTGCTTATGGCAAAAACTGTGGCAGCGCCCGCTCGGTAAAGCATCGTACACAGCACGTGCGGGTTTATCGTTTATGATAGACAAGAAGTCGAAGATGGTTGAAGGTAACAAATCCCAGAGGAGGTACTGTATGAGAAAATATGTTGTCCTTGTTCTTGGCCTGGCACTGCTTTTAGCCATGAGTGCGCCGGCTGCTTTTGCCGTAACCACCATTTATTCGCAGCCATGGGATGGAGGCAGTAATTTGTTTGCATCACAGAATGACACCAATGGCAATGGCAATTTCGCTACAACGTACGACAATTTCACGCTTGCTGCGCCAGCGCAAGTCACCGACGTGCACTGGGTAGGCGGATACTTCAATCCCCCGAACCAAAGCGCTATCACTACGTGGACCGTGAACTTCTTGGCTGATAACGCGGGTCAACCGGGGACCATCCTGTCGAGTTACACTTTCTCCGGCACCGGCAATGAAAGCTTCGTGAGCAATGTTAACGGATTTCCCATCTATGATTACTCCGTCGATCTTACCAGCCCGTTTTCAGCGGCAGCCGGCACCTCTTATTGGCTCTCGGTGGTGCCGACTTTAGGCTTTCCCCCGCAATGGGGATGGGCGGCAGGCACTGGGGGCGATGGTCAAGGTTATCAGAACTTCTTTGGTACTTTGGGCCCGACTAGTACCGACTTCGCCTTTTCGCTGACCGGTGTTGCCAGTGTTCCCGCGCCTCCCGGCCTGCTCTTACTGGCGTCGGGTGTCCTCGGTCTTACTGGATTGAAGAGAAGGTTTAAGAGATAGAAAACAGTTTACACCCAGGGGCAGGGACCAAGCGTCCCTGCCTTTTTTCCTGCCTCTGGTCACGATTACCCTTTGAACTCCGGTATCAATCGAAGTAACAGTTTAGTCCCCTTCTTGCACCATGCCTCTCAGCTTGTGTTCTGATACAGGGCAGCCTGGGCTTTGGCGGTATCGGACGTAAGAAGAATTTGGAGAAACTCCCGTGGATTTCTTCCCTGCCTGAGTGCGGTGAGTATAAGGCTGGGCAGGACGCTATGCGTTCTCAATCCGCTTATGGATCGAGTGCCGAACATGATTTTCCGGAAGATTACCAGAAAGCGGATCGACTGCTCCGCTTGATTGTTTGTCGGTTGCACCCCCGGGTAGCGAAGAAAGGTGAACAGATTCTTACGATCCTTGATGAGGGAGGCTCGTAAGGCTTCGGCAGGCTTGTAGCCGAGCGGGTCCGTACAGAGCTTTTTGAGTTCCGAGATGAGCTGCTTTTCAATACGGGGCGCCTGCTTCCACGTCCTTGCCCCGGAGAGAAGTTCCTGCCCCAGCGCGTAACAGTTTAGTCCCCCTTCTGCGCCATGCCTGTCAGCTTGTGTTCTGATACAGGGCAGCCTGGGCCTTGGCGGTATTGGACGTGAGAAGAATTTGGAGAAACTCTAGTGGATTTCTTCCCTGCCTGAGTGCGGTAAGTACAAGGCTGGGCAGGATACTATGCGTTCTTAGTCCGCTTATGGATCGAGTGCCGAACATGATTTTCCGAAAGATCACCAGAAAGCGGATCGACTGCTCCGCTTGATTGTTTGTCGGCTGCACCCCGGGGTAGCGAAGAAAGGTGAAGAAGTTCTTGCGATCCTTGATGAGGGAGACTCGCAAGGCTTCGGCAGGCTTGTAACCGAGCGGGTCTTTACAGAGCTTTTTGAGTTCCGAGACGAGCCGCTTTTCAATACGGGGCGCCTGCTTCCACGTCCTTGCGCCGGAGAGAAGTTCCCGCCCCAGCGCACAGGCTTTCGAGAAGACCGCGGCGATGCCGGCGCAAAAGGCTTCTGCTTTTCTGTCGCGGTCCTTTATGAGCAGAAGCTCTCGGGTGATTTCCTTGGCCTGAGTGATAAGATGGCTCAGACAGGCTTGCCGCGCCTTGGCATGCGCACCGTTATAGGCGGCGTAGCGATCGGTGACCAGGATGCCCTCAAAGCTCGATCCCAGGATAGATTGGGCCACTTCCGTCGATCGGTGGCGGTCGATGTGGAAGAGCGCCAGATCAGGATTCCCCGCGTACCACGCATAATGGCCTATGCCGTCATTTCGCCACGAGGTCTCATCGGCATGGATGACGGCCGATGCCTTGATTTTCTCTCGCAGGTCTTCATAAATAGCCGCCCCTTTTTGCGCTGCCAGCCGGTCGAACCCCAATGCGGAGGCGCACACAAATTCCAGGCCGAACAACGCCCTGAAGACCTCAGTGACTTTTCTGTAAGGCATCCCTATCCGATACCGTAAATATATGGCGACGGACTTCGCCACCGGCCCGATAGGGGCATTAAGAAGCTCATCCTCTCCCCCTTGAACCACCGACCGGCGACAATGGCCGCAGTATGCCTCTTCGTGCACATACCTCGTAATGATCGTCCGGGGACGAAGCAGAATGTCTTCCTGGAGATGCTCGCTGACTTGCCCTGTGGGCAGAAGGCTATCGGATCCGCAATGAGGACATATCGAAGGGGCGGGAAGGTGAACGGTTCTGTCCACACGCGCAGGCTTGGGTCTGGACCATCCGGGATGGCCAGTAGGAGCGCCTCGCTTCTTCCTTGTTCCGGCAGGGCTGCCGCTTTCTGAAGGAGGTTTGTTTGCCTTGAACTGTCTGCGATGGAGCGCGGTATTCTTCGCTTTCAGTTCCGCATTCTCTTTCTCCAGAATCCGGACCTGTTTCATGACTGCGTTCAACCGGGCGTCCAGTACATCGATAATGCGAAGATGTTCGTCGTACACCTCATCGGCACGCCGGTATCCTTCAAAAACCCACGTGGTGGACAGTCCATCCAGATGCGGACAATGATCCGTATAAGGGCAGCTAAAGCCATACGGTGGATACGCGGGACGAGGCACGGCGCCTATTCGCGCTCCAGCTTAAGAATCTCCCAGTTGAGTCTGGAGAGTTCCTGCAGAAGAAGCCACATTCTCCTATACCGCTTGGTCATCTCCTCTGCTTCCCTCACGATTCCTTTTCTCACGTACAGGGATACCGTTTTCCCCTTCGCCTTCGTGGTAAGACCGTAGCCGGACATGGAAGGAGATTTGGCTACCGTTCCGATAAGGAAGACGTCAAGATGTGCAACGATGTCCTCCCTGAGCCTATCCCGACGCTTTTTTAGAATATCGACTCTCTGCATGCCATCCTCCATATAAGAGTATATATACTCTTATTATTTTAACGATAAAATCACCGTTAGTCAACAGTTTTATTGAATGTCAGGTGGATTCTAGATGAATAAAACTAGGAAGAGGACTAAACTGTTACCAATCGAAGAGATTGGGCGAAGGGGACGTTCTTCACCGCTTTCACTTGTCGAGTCTGTTGACCCCCAGTCTAACCTATCAATTCACTCGTACGCGGAGAATGCAAGAGAAACTCGACGGTTATCGGGTTCAGGAAGTAGCCGATAGACTGGGCGCCCGCTTGCTATTTCGCAAATGGGCCGATAAGTTTTTTGAAAAATACCTATTCAGGCGGGGCGGCTACGCGGTCTTCTTCCGCTCCTGGGCTATTCGCTCGCTCAGATATATTTTCAGTAGACTTTGGTATGGTATGTCTTGCTTATTGGCAAGGACTTTCAATTCATCAAGGAGCCATGCCGGCAACCGGAGAGAAATGGTCCTGGTGGAAGGTTTCAGGCTCAGGAAAGAGGCCCTTGCGGCCTTGGACCAATCCACATATTCCGTAGAATCGTGAGTTGACCAGAACTCAAATTCTTCTTCCTCATTGTTAAAGGTCGGCACTTTTTTCAGCTTTTTCATACGCTTTCCTCTCTTTCTTGTGTGCATCCCTTGCCGTAATCACCCGTATCTTGCCGCCTCTCAGGGTAAAGGCCAGAAAGAGTATCCTTCCTTCGTCGGTCTTGCCCAACACCCGGTAACGATCTTCCGATGCTGAGTGGGCCATATCTTCGCTGACGATAAACTGCCCATTGAGAAGGACTTCCTCGCATTCGACGTAAGCTACGCGGTGTCTTTCCCAATTCTTCTCGATGTTCCCCCGGTCCCATTCAAACTCAGCGGCAGAGAACACCTTATCGAGTTCGCGCATATTGTATATTATATCCATATACGATTGTTGTCAAGAAAAGCAGGTGGGGGAAACATAAAGGGGGGGGATATGTCTAAAAAAACAGCAGAGGTTTGCCATGACGGAGGTAGAGAAGAAAGAGGGGCGGATGGTTCCAGCCAAGCGTCGACGTGATCGAAGAGGATGAGCATGTGCGGATCGAGGTGGAAGTTCCCGGAATGAGCATCGAGGACCTTTCGGTAACCATAGAGGAGGATTCCGTCATCGCCCGCATGGTTTTTCTCTTCGGCCACAGGTTTTTCATCCGGAAGGTCCGGCCGCGAGCCGCCCTGAAGACCCGATACGTTGTGAGGCATTATCAGGTTTTGTATTGATCTTTATCACTCCACGGGATATCATTTCCTCAGTGAAACATCACCTTAGCCGCGAGAGAGAGGGCGAGTCTACGATGCCCCTTTGAAAACGGCTTTTGTCCGGGTAACTTATGTACGCGGAATATTTCGGTCTGAAAAAAAAGCCTTTTTCGATCGTCCCCGATCCTGCCTGCTTCTACATGAGCGACAGGCATCGGGAGGCCCTCGCCCACCTGATGTACGGCGCCACCGGCGACGGCGGGTTTGTGCTTTTGACGGGCGAGATCGGGACGGGGAAGACCACTGTTTGCCGCCGCCTTTTCGAGCTGACCCCCGAGGCGATGGACGTGGCCTTTATCCTCAATCCTAAATTGACCTCCGAGGAGCTTCTCGCAACGATCTGCGACGAGTTCGGCATCAGTTACCCGGAAGGCACGACGAGCATCAGGATACTGGTGGCCCGCATCAACGATTATCTCCTCGATGCCCATGAAAAGGGACGCAGGGCAGTCCTCATTATCGAAGAGGCCCAGAACCTGACGCCTGAGGTGCTCGAACAGGTCAGGTTGCTGACCAACCTCGAAACCAATCAGCGGAAGCTGCTTCAGGTGATCATGATCGGCCAGCCGGAGCTGAGGGAGATGCTCGCGAAACCGCAGCTCCGCCAGCTCTCCCAGCGCATCACGGCACGCTATCACCTTGGTCCCCTGTCAAAAGAAGAAGTGCCCGAATACATCAACTATCGCCTTTCGGTGGCCGGGGCGCGGAGCCGGCTATTTCCTCCGGCAACTATCAATAAGGTGTACGGGCTTACCAGGGGGATTCCACGCCTGATCAACGTGGTGTGCGACAGGGCCTTGCTCGGGACATTCGTACAGGAGCTGGAGCGTGTCAGCGTTGCCACATTAAAGAAGGCGGCGCGGGAAGTAATGGCCGAGGAAGGCGGCAAAGGGAAGCGCGCGGGCCTCTACACGGCGGCGGCGGCCCTTTTGGCGCTCTGCATTGCTCTCGGGGTTTTCACCTACATGCCCGGACTGCGGCAATGGGTCTCCTCCGGCCGCCTCCACGCACGGCTGGACCGGCCTCTTGTCGTCCAAAAGGCGACCCTTGCGCGAGAGGCGCCGCTGCCGCTGCCCACGGGAGCTGCCGGTGAGAGAAAGGCCGCGCCCCCAGGAGAGGCGACGCAGGCGTCCCGGACAGGCGCTGTTGACGGCGGCAAGGCGAAGCCCCCCCAAAAGGCCGCTCTGAGTCGTCCTGCAGGTTATAGCGGCCGTGACACGAGGGAAATGGCATACCGGGCACTCTACACGCAATGGCATGTCCCCTATTACAGCGGTAAGGACCGCTCTTCGATGTGCGCCCAGGCAAGGTCGGCCGGTGTGAGGTGCCTCATGGGCAAAGGCGCCGTCGGCGATCTTATCGCGATGAACAGGCCCGCGGTGCTGCGGTTTAAGGATAAGACGCACGGCGACTACTATGGCCTGCTGACCGCGCTCGATGGGGAGACGGCCACCCTCACGCTGGGTGATGAGACAAGGACCGTCGACACGCGGGAGATCGCCGAGCGGTGGACGGGCGATTATCTGCTCCTCTGGCGCGCGCCCCCGGAATATAGGGGCACCTTGAAGCCGGGGAGCCGGGGGCCTGCCGTGGCGTGGATAGAAAGGCAGGTGGCCCTCGCCCAGGGGCGGGCGGCCCCGATCGGAGAGAACCCGATATATGACGAGAAGGTGAAAAGACAGGTGAGGGCATTTCAGACCGCAGCAGGCGTCGCGCCCGACGGGATCGCGGGCCCGAAGACGATCCTGCGTCTGCCGAATGCAGGCGCAGCCACTCGGGACCCGGTCCTCAAGGCCGTCCGGAGTGAAAAGGGGATCAGGTAGGCATGTCGTATATACTTGAGGCGCTGAAGAAACTCGAGCAGAAGCGGGAGCAGGAGGAGGTGCCCAAGCTGTTCGTCTTTTCCCGCGCGGCCCGACCTAAGCGAAAGAAACGGTTGTCGTGGCCCTATCTGCTTGCAGCCGCGCTCCTCCTGAACGCAGCCGCGATGATCTGGTGGGTCAGCGAGAGGCACGGAGAAAGGCGCGCGACCGTTGCGGAGAAGGTGGCCGTCCCTCCGGTGTCCGTCCCACCCGCGCCCCTCACGGCTCCGGCAAGGAAAGATCACCCGCAGGCCCGGAGGCCGGGTAAGAAGAAGGCCCCGTCCGTCGCGCGGGGTGTGATGCCGCGGCCGCCGGCCCCAACGGTGGCAGCAGCCCCGGAGGTCCCTCAGGTGCGCGCGTCCAAAGCCATGCAGACGGAAAAGCCGCCGGCTCAACCCGAAAGCCGTGAAGAAAAAAGCAAAGGGTCCCATGGAGCGGTCTTCCCGCTCGGCGATCTGCCCTCCGCCGTGAGGAAGGGGTTGCCGGAATTCAGGATTTCGGGCCACGCCTATAGCCCCGAGCCACGGACGCGGGTGGCCAGGATCAACGAGAAGATCCTTCAGGAAGGGCAGGAGCTGGCGCCCGGACTCAAACTGGAGGAGATCGTCCCCGGAGGTGTCATTTTCGGTTATCGGGGCTATCGCTTCAGGGTCGACCTGAGCGGAAGCCGTTGAAAAGCGCCACCGGCCGCCACCCCTCTCCCGTGGAAGAGCAGCTCAAAGCGCGGATGGCCGCCACCGGTCTCCTCTCCTACGACGCTTTCTTGGAAACGGTGCTTTACGACGAGCACCATGGATACTATAGGGCCGGAAAACAGGGCCGGCAGGACTACTGCACGTCTCCGGAGATACATGCCCTCTTCGGCCGCACCCTGGGCGGCTACATCGAGGCAGTCTGTGACCGCATGCAGGTCCCGTCGGTTGCCATACTGGAGCTGGGAGGCGCTTCGGGAAAGCTGGCCGGCGATATCTGCTCCGGCTTCACCCACCTTACCCCGGACGCCTATTTCATACTGGAGAAGGGCAGGGAAAGAAGGTCCGGCGCCCTCCGGTGGATCAACACGCTCGAGAGGCTGCCGGCCATGGAGGGGTTCACCTTCATCCTGGCAAACGAATTTTTCGATGCCCTTCCTTTTCACAGGGTGATCAACCGGGAGGGCAGGCATGAAGAGGTCTATGTGGGCCATAAGGACGGGTTTTTCGAAGAAACGGGGCCCTTGAGCGAACCCGTTGCATCGTTCCTCGATGACTACCCCATCTTTTTGCAGGAGCATCAGGAGCTGGAGGTGACGACAGCGGCGGCGCCGGTTGTCGAGGCGGTATCACGCCTCGTGGGGAAGGGCTGCTTCCTTGTCTTCGATTACGGCTACCATCAGGCCGATATCGCGGCGGGCAGATTTTCGCACGGCAGCGCGCTCGGCTACAGGGACCGTAGGATACGCACGGATCTCTTCTCCTCGCTCGGAAGGACCGATATCACCCATCACGTCAACTTCGACCACATCGAGGCCCTGCTTGACAAAGAAGGGTGGCGCAAGGACGGGGAAACCGAGCAGTACCGCTTCCTTCACAGGGCAGGGGTGCTGGAGAGACTCGGCGGGCTCAGCGTGGAAGAGCGGATGTCGGTGAAATGGCTCATCATGCCCGAGGGTCTCGGCTCGACGATCCAGGTGCTGGGGTTTTCGAAGGGGCTGCCGTTCCCCATGCCCGGCTTTTGAGCTGATGATACGTCTGCCGGAGATGGCCGCTTCTTTGTCCATATCGCTGTGACGCGAGGTAGAGATGCAGACAGTGACGTCCCCTGCGCCGTAGGCTGGCTGTGCATGGGATATGCTCATGCCGTGGATATGTTGGTAACATGTGTCCACACATTTACCATTAATGGACACATTACTGGGACGTGTCCTTGTCGTGGACGTATTACCACCCGCTCCACGTCACCCCCTGGCCGACGTTGAGCCAGTAACCCGCACCTGGACAGAACTGGCTGAGGGTGCTTGAGAGGTTTGTCGGGTCGTAAAACTGCCAGCCCTGGGAGGGATAGCCCCAGGAGACCTGAAGGGCGCTGCCAAGAGAGAAGAGGGCCGTCGAGGCGGGGGCGCACGATGTCCCGTTGTAGCCCACGAGGTTCCATCCGGAAGTAAGGGTAAGAGACGAAGATGGCGCAGTGCCCGAGAGGTCGAGTGTTTTTGCAGAGGTCATCTTTATCCAGTAGCCCATTCCTGCCTGCATGGTCGTAAGGGTGCTTCCTGCCGCGTCGTTGGGATCGTAGACCTGCCAGGTTTGGTTGGGATAGGCCCAGACCACCTCATAGGCGCCCTTGACGCCCGAAAGCACGGAGGCAATGGAGGTGTTGGCAGGCTGCACTGGCAGAGAGACAAGGTTCCAGCCGATGGAGAGCGCAGGCGTGGGGATCGCCAAGAAGCCATGCTCCACACCGTTCGCGTCATAGTATTGCCCAACGATCGTGCCGCCGTCATTAATGTCATAGGCAAAGGTGGAGGAGGCGCCTGGGTAATTCAAGGGGGTGTAAGTCGTACCGCTCAAGGAAAAGCCGTGAGATGCACCGCTCGCGTCCTTGTAATGCCCAACGATCGTGCCGCCTTTATTTATGGCGGCTGCTGCGGTTGCTGAAGCGCCTGGGTAATTCAAGGGGGTGTAAGTCGTACCGCTCAAGGAAAAGCCATGAAGCGCACCGCTCGCGTCATAGTACTCCCCGACAATCGTGCCCCCGGTATTAATGCCATAGGCTTGGGTGGATGAAGCGCCTGGGTAATTCACGGGGGTGTACGTCGTACCGCTCAGGGAAAAGCCATGGGGCGGACTGTCCTCACTATACGTGTCCCAGTAATCGCCCACAATTACGCCTCCGTCATTAATATGAATGGCCTCTGAAGGATGACCTGGATAATTCAGGGAGGTATAGGTCGTACCGCTCAGGGAAAACCCATTATCCACACTGCTACCGTGTCCGTTCCAGTACTCCCCGACAATCGTGCCTCCGCTATTAATGCCATTAGCCCAAGTGTATTGAGCGCCGGGGTAAGAAAAAGAGGTATAGGTCCCACCGCTCAGGGAAAAGCCGTGATTATACCCACTCGCGTCCGCGTATGTGCCGACAATCGTGCCCCCATTATTTATGGCGTTCGCGGAGGTTGCTGAATTAGGGGCGCCGGCATAGACTGGTGAACCACCGGGGTAATCGACGGTGGTAAAGGAGTAGTTGGCGGCGTAGGCGTCACTCAACGCGCCGAGGGTAAGAACGAGGGCGATCAGCACTGTTGAACCCTTTTTCACTGAATGCCTCCTCATGCAAGAAGTTATATCCGGCAGCTCGGCGGTCTTTGCTGATGACCGCCAGAGGCGGCCAACTGGGAGCCGTCGGCTTTCCGCACCACCCTCACGGATGGTTTGGCTTTATCAGATTATGCCCTCATATTATACTACATATCACTAAGTTTCAAGAAGACATGTGCAAGAAAATGTACAGGTTCTGAAAAAATAAATTCCTCTCTCTTTTACGCGGTACTCTTCACTCGCCTGAGAAGCCCGCGTGCGGGGGTTTTTGGCGCAGGCCGCAGATTAACATTCCTTGCTCTTGGAACATAGAAAGCACAGGGGCTTATCCATGGGTGCGGGCAACCCTGTAAAAAAGTCAGCGGGGTCCTCACCTCTGGGCACAATGAAGAGGCCCCGCATGGCGCTTGTGCGGGGCCTCAGACTAGAAAATCCGTTGTTTTCCGTCCCACCGACCTTAGCCGCTGCTTTCGCTATTCCAGGTTATGTCTTATACGGGATATGTAATACAGCGCATCATTCATGTCAAGGTGAGGACATGCTGATTCCGGAAAAGTAAATTCCTCTCGCCTTCTCACGGAAAGGGTTACTATAGTTGTTGCAATCTTGTGGTGTTTCTCTGATAATGAAGAAAAGAGAGATCGCAGCCGTAAAGGCTTATAGGCCGTCCCGGCGAATGAGAGTGTACCGGATGAAACAGCATCCCTGCCGACCCAGGGGCCCACGATAGATGAAAGGAGGTGTCAGAATGAACGATCTCATAGGAATTGCGTGGTTCAAAGATGAGCTTACTTACCGGAGGGCGCGTGCGATCTTTACGGATCCCCAGAATATGCCCGCCACCTATGAAGACTGGAAAGCGCTTGTGGGAAGGCAATGCGAAGAGATTAAGGGTTGCGGCAATATCGCTCTTCGCGCGGACATCGACCCGGAAACATTTGTCGATTGGTGCAACAGTCGTGGATTTAGAGCCGATGCCATGGGCAGAACGGCGTTCGTCAACTACGTCGAGCTCGAGTATCGGAAGACCGGTAAAGGAACGGTCATCGAATAGCCCGTAGAAACACATTTCGGCCGGTGAATCTGTTCGTCCGATCGGCAGCGCGATGGTAGCGAGCTTGAGCGAAGCGATCATTGAGCCGATGAAACATTTTTTTGGTACCGACAAAGGGGAGCCGGAATGGAAAGTGATAAGAAAGCCATAGCCAAGCTCTTGGGGATGCGGGAACAGAAAGTAGGGATTGATCGATGTTCCTATGCCCCGGAGTTTCCCGACGAGATCAAGGCCTGGAAATTTATCGGGAAAACCGATCCTCTGCTACGCAGATATCAGAACAATCTCTATTACCCGCCCAGTGCACTAATAAGCCTGCTCGATCTGGTAACCGAACTGCTGTTCAGGAACAGATTCAGCGGGACAGGCGGGCTTCCCGCCTTAGTAGCCAGCGACTCAAGATTTCGAAAGGCGGTCATGCCTGAAAATAACCTGCTCATACAAGTAAAGTTGTTGCGCAATTACAAAGGAAGAATAGGCATATTCTCCGGTGTCGTCGCCGACCGGGAGGGCGACATAGTTGCGGAAAACATATCCAAAGGGACAATCATAAAGATCTGATGGCAGGGCCTTCGCAAAGACCATGCCGTTGGCCGGCCGACCGAAGAGACATAGAATGGCCGTCGGAGTGCCGTGGCAAGTTTCACCTTACTCGTGTATAATGTAAAAGTTTCGACCGTGCCAGTGAAAGGGGTGGAGAGATGACCGTTGTTTCCGTGCTATACATAGCCCTCGGCCTCTACCTCACCTCTGCCGTCTGCTATCTTGTCTCTCTGGCCGGGGCCAGGAAGGGCCTGGAAAAGCCCGCCTACTACTTTTTTACCCTCGCCTTTTCCGTTCATCTCTTTGCCCTGGTCCTCCGGTATATCGTCAACGGTTACGTGCCGATCACGAACCTCCATGAATCCCTCTCCTTCTTCGCCCTGTGCACGGCGGGCTTCTTTATTTTTCTGAGGCGCGTCTACAGGGTCGGGGTGCTGGGCAGCATCTTCCTGCCTGCCCTCAGCCTCATGCTCGTCGGGGCCCTTGCCTCCCGCGCCGATATCAGGCCCCTCCCGCCGATCCTGCAAAGCTACTGGCTCCCCATTCACACGGCCTTCGCCTTTATCGGCAACGCCGTCTTTTTTACGGGCTTCCTCGTCTCCGTGGTCTATCTTTTTCTGGAGCGGGGTATAAAGAAGAAGCGGATGCGGGATGTTTCCGGGCGCTTTCCCTCGCTGGAGACGCTCGACCGGATCAACTACAAATGCATGTCCTACGGGTTCCCTTTTTTGACCATAGGCATTATCACCGGCTCTCTCTGGGCGGAGCTTGCCTGGGGCTCGTACTGGAACTGGGACCCGAAAGAGACGTGGTCGCTCATCACGTGGATGATGTACGCCATACTCATTCATAACAGGCTTGCCATCGGCTGGCGGGGGAGGAGGACAGCCTACATGATGATCGCCGGGTTCGTCTCCGTAATCGTCACGTTTATCGGCGTCAACCTTTTCCTGGGCGGACTTCATTCTTACAGGTGAAAGACCCATGCACCTCATTGTCGTCGGCCTCAACCACAACACCGCGCCCCTTGACATAAGAGAGCGGTGCTTTATCCCCGAAGAGGCGAACAGTGATGCCCTCGGCAAGCTGACAGGCGCAGGCGCCGCCGAGGCCGTGGTGATCTCCACATGCAATAGGACGGAGGTCTACGCGGCGGCCGCGGATGCCGAAGGCTCAAAACGGGCCGTCATGGGGTTCATGGCCGAGCGCTTCGGGTCGGCGCCGCTTGCCGATTACCTCTATACGCTGAGCGACGAAGAGGCGTACAGGCACCTGTTTCTCGTTGCCTCCGGGCTCGATTCGATGGTGATAGGAGAGCCTCAGATACTGGGTCAGGTAAAGGACGCGTACCGGTCGGCGGATGCCCCGGGCTTCGCGGGGCCTTTTCTCGGTCAGGCATTCAGCCGGGCCTTCCAGGTTGCAAAGCGGGTGCGGACAGAGACGCGGATCGGCTACAACCCCGTCTCGATCAGCGCCATGGCCGTCGAGCTTGCAAGGAAGATATTCGGCGAGTTCGACCGGCGGCAGATACTCGTGATCGGGGCAGGGGAGATGTGCGGGATCGCGCTGAAGCACTTCAGGAAGGAGGGTCTCGAACAGGTGTTCGTCACGAACCGCACCTTCACAAGGGCGCAGCAGCTTGCCGAAGAGATGGGAGGCATCGCCTATCCTTTCGACGATATCCCGAGCCTCCTCACCAAAGTCGATATGGTGCTCTCGTCAACGGGCGCGGAAAGGCCGATTGTCGACAAGGCCACGGTCCTCGGCGTCATGAAAAAGAGGAAGAGCCGCCCCCTCTTCTTTATCGACATTGCCGTGCCGCGGGATATAGATGCTGCCGTTAATGATATCGAGAACGTCTACCTCTACGACATCGACGACCTGAAAGGGCTGTCCCAGGCCCACCTCTCGAACAGGCTTGAGGAATCGCGAAAGGCGCACGCGATCGTGGACGAAGAAGTACATAAGTTCGGCATGCGGCTCAAAGAGCTGGAGATGACCCCTTTGATCGCCAGAATCCGTGAGAACATGGAGGCCATAAGGACCGGGGAGATGAAAAGGGCGCTCCAGAAGCTGAAAGGGGCGGACCCTGAGACGATCAGGCAGGCTCGATATGCTCACCAGGGCAATCGTCAACAAGATCGTCCACCCGCACCTGATGATGATCAAGAAGAACGGGAGCCCCGTGGTGCTCGACCTTATGAAGAATCTGTTCTTACCGGGGGAGGAAGATGAAAAAGAAATGGATGGTGGGGACCAGGGGGAGTAAGCTCGCCCTTGTCCAGACAGGAATGGTGATAGACGCCCTGGCCGGCCTCTACCCCGAAAGCGACTTTGCCGTGAAGATCATAAAGACTACCGGCGATTCCGTATGGAATACTCCGCTCTACATGATCGGTGAAAAGGGGCTCTTCATCAAGGAGATAGAGGAGGCCCTTGCTGCCGGTGAGGTCGACCTCGCCGTTCACAGCATCAAGGACCTGCCCACGGAGCTTCTCGGGGGCCTGAGCCTCTCGGCCGTCCTCCACAGGGAGGACCCGAGGGATACCTTCATCTCCGTGAAGCATGCACGCCTTGCCGACGCGCCGGTCGGGGCGAGGATCGGCACGAGCAGCATGCGCCGCCGGGCTCAGCTCCTCGCCTTGAGACCCGACCTCAAGATAGCGCCCTTGCGCGGGAATGTGGACACACGGGTGAGGAAGTTTCAGGAACAGGATATGGACGCCGTCATACTTGCCCATGCGGGGGTAAAGAGGATGGGCCTCGAAGAGCATGTCAGGGAGGTCCTATCCCTGGACGTGATGGTACCCGCCTGCGGGCAGGGGGCCATCGGGATAGAGACAAGGTCGGGCAGCGATGCCGCCTTGCTGGTGAAGCCGCTCGACCATGAGGAGACCCGTTTCGAAGTGGAGATGGAGCGCGCGTTCCAGGCCGGCGTGGGGGGCGGATGCAGCGTGCCTCTCGGCGTCAATGCAAGCCTTTCGGGCGACCGCGTGACGCTGCGCGCCGCATACGGCGACGAGGCCGGCGCGATCATCTTCAGGGACCGTGCGGAAGGTGAAAGGGCGGAAGGGGCCGCCCTGGTGGAGGGCCTCCTCGACGGGTTGAGGCGCGCGCGCGTCTCGGCGCCTTCCCGCTGAAAAATGTTGCCAAGCGGCGTTTGGGAGAGATAGACTACCGGTGCGGGCATGTGCGGCAAAGGGGGGTTTTCGCCATTCCCGACACGGTCTAAGGAGAACGGACGATGTTTGGTTTCAGGAAAGGAGAAAGGATAGGGAGTGTCGCAGCATTTTTCAAGAGCCGGGACGACGTTGTTCCTGGGATGGGGAAAAGCACGCCTGCCTGGTTTAGCGTCCGGGCGAAATCTTTTATCATACCCGTTGTAGCCCTGCTTCTTATTGCAGCGGCCGCGGTTTATGTAGAGGGCCTGCGGTCGGAAGCCGCCGGGCTGAAAAAGGAAACCGGCCGGATGACGGCGGAGATAGAGGCGCTGAAGACCCAAACAGCGACGCTTACCGCGGATCTGGCCAAATCCGCGAGTGCGCTAGAGGCGGCAAGGAGCGAAGTTGCCGGACTCGAGAAAGATCTGGAAATGGAGAAATTCCTCAGAGCCAAGGAAGCCCAGGCTGCAGCGAGAAAAGCTGCCGCGGATAAGAAGAAACCTGTAAAGCGAAAGAGGTGAGGCCCCATCATTTTTCCCGTTATTCCTTGGTTGACAGCGGTCCGCCGCCCATGGTAACATTACGGCAGGCTCACGCGGGGCCTTGAGCGTATATCTTTAACGCACACAACGAAATACGATGAAAATTCTCATTATCCCCAATACCACCGACACCGTGTGGTTTCACTTGCGTAACAAGCTTCCGGCAGAGTTCCTCGTGAAACGGGGGCACGAAGTGCGGTTCGAGACGGAATTCAGGTCTTACATGCACCCGGTGTTCGGGAGAAATGTCGATCAGGGACCGCTCTCCTGGGCCGACGTGATAGTCCTTAACCGCCACTATGATGTCGAAGATGACGTGCTCAGGCATATTATCGATTACGCAAAAGGGGAGGGCAAGAGGGTTGTCTACGAGACGGACGACCTGCTGGAAGCCCCCAACTGCTCTCATCCGGAGTACCTGTCGATACGCCGTCACCTTTCTCAAGTGAGGATGCTGGCGGCCGAGGCGGACATCGTCACCACCACCGGCACCGGCCTCAAGGAGAAGTTCGCACCCTTCAACCGAAACGTGGTCGCCCTCCCTTACTGTGTCGACCGGGCGAAATGGAAACCGAGAAAGGGGCGCAACGAAAAGGTAAGGGTGGGCTGGCAGGGACGGGGCTCGCACCCGGAAGACCTCGTCCTTATTCTCGATGTAGTCAGGGACCTCCAGGGGGAGATCGATTTCGAGTTCGTCATATTCGGTCTAAGCCCCATAAAGTGGGAGACCTATGTCCTTACCATGCAGGAGCGGCACGAGAGGGCCTTGGCCCGCCACCCCGAAGATCTGGGCTGGTACGGGAGCATCATAAAGCTTGACGAGAAGTTGAAAGAATTGAAGTGGAAGCACGAACCCTTCGTTCCTTTTGAGGAATACGGCAGGAGGCTTACAAAGATCAACCTCGATATCGGACTCTGCCCTCTGGCCGACACCTCCTTTGACCGCACGAAATCGGTGATTAAGTTCTACGAATATGCCATGGCGGGGACGGCGACCCTGGCAAGCGACGTGCTGCCCTATAGCGGCAAGGTCTCCTGCGTGGCGGAGAATACCTACGACGGCTGGAAGGCGCAATTGGCAGGGTTGATCAGGGATGAGCGTCTCCGCAGGGCCGTGACCGAAGAGCAGCGCCAATGGGTGCGCACGAACAGGGACATAAGGTCGAACATCCACCTCTGGGAAGAGGCCTACTCCCGGCCCGCAGAACCCTGACACGCCCGTCAAAAGACAGTTTTGAGTGTTGAGTTTTGGGTTTTGAGTGCAGAGTAGCCTATGGGGTTGATCCCCCAAAACCCAACACGGCCCTTCATCCTCCCCCGTGGCAGGAATGGACGAAAAAAACAGGCAGAGACCTTCGTCTCTGCCTGTTGAAGAACGGAGTAAAGCGTATGTGGTCTTACCCCTGGACTCTTTTCCTGATCCCGAAGAGGCCGAGCAGGCCCGGGGCAAGAAGGAGTGCTGAGGGCGGGACGGGGACGCTGGTCACGTCAAGGCTGACGGCACTTTTGCCGGATACTGGATACGCCTGGGTCTGGTCAACAGACAGGGACCCCGCATAAGGGCCGGTGACGGTAAACTGCGAATTGGAGAGCCCCGAAAGGTCGGAGAACTGGATAACCCAGCCGTAGTAGTGGATGGGGCCGCCGGTAGTTTCGAAGTTGGAGACCGTCCCGGTGGCGGTGAAGGATGGGTAGCCGGAGATATCTCCCGTAAATGTGGCTGCGCCTGAGGTATTGTTCAATACTATTGTTCCCCCAAGGATCTGCACTGCGTTGCCGATCTGATTTCCCGAGCCATCGTTCCCCAACAAGCTCCAACTGTTATTTCTTTCGGTGATGGTATATACATTATTACTGGGACCGCTGATGGCGGTTGTCGAGCCACCTGACACGATTGTCTCGGAGGCTGCCATGGGCATCGCCTTCGCCACTCCCGGTGCGCCTACCAACAGGCCGATTGCCAAAACAAGACCGATTGCACACAAACTAATCTTTTTCACGTATCCTCCTTGTACTATTCAGATTTGACTGCCGGAAAATGAACTGCCGCGTGACGTTTTTCACCTCCTTCCCTCCGCGTAAGAAAGGTTATTGGCAGCCCGGCCGTCTTTCTGAATGGTTCACAAGGTGCATACCAGAGACCCGATGGCTTTCCGCCCCACCGTCGCCGATGGTTTGGCTTTATCAACTGAGAGAGTATACTATGGTCATTACACATTGTCAAACAAATTCGTCAGACGTTTTTATTTTTTTTCGCGAAGCATCGGCGCAACACCGACGTCCATGGTCCAAAGCTGCTCTCAGAGCCGTTTTCCCCTTTCTCTTCGCTCCATCCGGGCAGCCTGCTTGCCTGAAGATGTATGATAAGGTAGTACAATTAGTGTCATGCCTTTGCATACTGTATGACGCAAGATTGTCCTCACCGGCCCTCCGGCCATCGCGCCCGGCCCTCCGGTGTCGTATACTTACAGGGTAATTAATTACGCGTGTAAGGACGCGCCATGGAAGATCAACAGAAGGACAGGGACCAGCTCGTGAGAGAGATGGAGTCGCTCCGCGACAGCATACGCCATCTGGAGACGTTGAACGCCTCGCGCCTGGAGGCAGAGAAAGGGCTTCTCGAAACTGAAAGGCTCTATCAGGCAGTGGTCGAGAGCGTCGCCGACGGCATTGCGATCACCAGGAAGACGGAAAGGGTTTTTGTGAATCAGGCTTTCCTCGCCATTCATGGTCTCCGGGATGCTTCGGAGGTCGTGGGCCACCCCCTCGATCAGTTCGTCTTGCCGGAAGACCTGCAGGCAGTAAAGGAGCGGGTCCTGGCGAGGCAGAGAGGCGAGTCTCTGGACGAACTCGTTGAATACAGGATCCGAAGGCCCGACGGAGAGGTACGCACGGTACAGGCCTCGGTGGTCAGGATCGCTTACAAGGGGCAGCCTGCCACCCTGGCCGTCATCCGGGACATCACGGCGATAAAGCGCGCGGAGACGGAAATCATGAGACTCAATGGAGAGCTCGAACGGAAAGTCCTCGATCTGAGGAATGCCAATGATGAGCTGGAGGCTTTCAACCTGACGGTTTCCCATGATCTGCGTACGCCGCTCATGGTCATAGGCGGGTTTGCTGACAGGGTCGAAAAGAAGTACGGCCGGGACCTTGACGGGAAGTTCATTGAGCACATGGGTATTATTCAGGAGAGCGCACGAAAGATGGAGCAGCTTATCGACCATCTGCTGGCCTACTCGAGGCTCGGCAAACAGGCGCTTCGAAGGGCGTCGGTGCCCTTGGACGGACTGGTCCGGTCCGTTGTAGAGGAGCTGAGGAGGATCTATCCCGAAGGGGAGGTGACGATCTCTCCCCTTGCCCCTTGCACCGGCGACGAGGGCCTGCTGCGCCAGGTGTTTGCCAACCTCCTTTCCAACGCTTTCAAGTTCTCCAGTCACAGGCCAGGGGGCAGGATCGAGGTCGGATGCGTGGAACATGCAAGGGAAAACGTCTACTTCGTCAAAGACAACGGCGCCGGCTTCGACATGCGGCAGAAAGACAGACTGTTCGGTGTCTTCCAGAGACTCCACTCGCAGGAGGAATTTGGCGGGAACGGGATGGGCCTAGCTATCGTGAAGAGGATTGTCGGCCTCCATGGGGGGAGGGTGTGGGCCGAAGGCGAGCCCGACAAGGGGGCCACCTTCTATGTCGCCTTGCCAAAGGTACCGGAGGCACCGCAACCCGCGTAGCTTCTCTATAGTCGGCCGGCCAACGGCATGGTCGGAATCGCGATCTGCGGCGCCCTGCTGCGGTCGTGAGGCTACGCCGTACGTCCAGTACGGCTCCGCTCAACGATCCTCGCAGGGCATCCACATCTCATCGATTCCGATCATGCCGTCGTCCACCCGATCCGGCATCGAGTACAACCATAATCGATGCCGGAATTAACGGAGCGTAAGGTGAATTTTCAGGGTCCGAATCGGTGAGTGCCCCTTTTGCCCAATATCTGCACCGCCTCTCTACCTCCCGCCCCTCGAAGAGTAGGCTCCTTCTCTTACTCTCTCCCCTTGGGGAGAGGGCAGGGCAAGCGCATTTGAAAACTATCTAACTAATAGAAATTTCTAGACATTTGATGATATATATGCTATCTACCTGAAACTATTAACGTTATTAGGTGGAGGGCATGCATGGATAAAGGGAACTCGATCAGTGACTTCTTTTCGGACCTCACCGAACCTCGGGACTCAAATAAGAGACACAAGCTCATCGACATTATTACCATAGCCCTGTGCGCGGTGATCTGCGGCGCCGATACGTGGGAAGATATAGAGGAGTTCGGTGATACCAAAAGGGAGTGGTTTGAGCGGTTTCTCGAATTACCTCACGGCATTCCCGGTCACGATACTTTTGCCAGGGTCTTTGCGAGCATGAACCCCAAAGAGTTCCAGCAGGCCTTTCTCAGATGGGTAGAAGCTGTGCAGACAGTGACGAAGCGGATTGTCGCCATAGATGGAAAGACGCTGCGTCGCTCATACGAGAAGAACAAATCCCCAATTCACCTGGTCAGCGCCTGGGCCGTGGAGAACAAGATGGTCTTGGGACAGGTCAAGACCAGGGAGAAGTCGAACGAGATTACCGCTATCCCGGAACTGCTTTCGGTCCTGGAGCTGGGAGGGTGCATAGTGACTATTGACGCCATGGGGTGCCAGAAGGAAATCGTCAAGACGATTATCGGCAAGGGCGCAGACTATGTGCTTGGCCTGAAGGGGAACCAGGGAGCGCTCCATGACGACGTGAAGCTCTACTTCGAGGATTGTCTGGCATCAGGGTTCAAGGACATCGAATACGATTACCACGAAACCATCGATGGCGACCATGGGAGGATTGAGACAAGACGGTACTGGACCACCTCCGATATCGACTGGCTGCCGGACAGGGCGCTCTGGAAAAACCTCTCATCCATCGTCATGGTGCAGAGGGAACGGTATGTAAACGGCACAACAAGCATGGAGGCGAGCTATTATGTGACAAGCCTCAAGAGCGATGCCGAACATGTTGCTCGGGCAGTGCGGGGCCACTGGGGCATCGAGAACAGCCTTCACTGGGTGCTCGACATCGCCTTCCGGGAAGACGAATCACGGATACGGAAGGACAACGCCCCTGCCAATTTCGCTATCATACGACATATGGCGCTCAATCTCTTGAGAAAAGAAACCTCCCTCAGAAGGAGCATAAAGACAAAAAGGCTTAAGGCCGGATGGGATACAGACTACCTTGCCAGGATACTCAGGGGGTAGTTTTCAAATGCGCTTGCCCTGGGGGAGAGGGTAGGGGGTAAGACAGGCATCAACCCGACACTTTCCATTCATGAGGCTAACTTACTGTAACAAACGAAAAGGCTCGTTCGCTAAAAGTGCACGCCTACCGGCGGTAATCAATAGTACGCGCAAAAGAGGGCAGGGTCGTTTGCTGACCCTGCCCTCTCGATAAATCGGACTTCAAACTACTTCTTGAACCGTTTCCTGATTACAGCAAGACCCGCCAGCCCGGGACCGAAAAGGAGCATGGCGGACGGGAGCGGAACCGCGGGGAAACCCGTGACTGTATAAGAAATGACCTCGGGCGACGAGCCGATAGGCGACGTATTGTTGAAGGCAAGGAGGAGCGAATTCCCGGTCGGTACGACCACCTGAAAACTGTAAGTCTCACCAGGAGTGTTCGGGCTCATCCCTGGATCGCCCAGGTAGTTATGAGAGAGATTGTTCACGTCAAAGCTGTTCAGATAGGCCACTACGAAGGGAGCAGCCTGCACGCCGGAGACAAGGTTGTAGCTAATCTCCACGTCTTCCAGGGATCCCGGGGTAAAACTCACGGTCCTGAAATAGGTGGGGGACTGAGGCAGGGTCCCTGGAAAGGGCTTGGGGGAGGCCCAGGTGCTGGCAATTCCATTACGATCAACCCGGACACTGCCTACGAGCGACTCGGTACCGTCCAGGGTAACCGTACCCGAACCGATCGGGGCGGACCACACCGGAGAGACAGCCGGCAGAACCAGCGCAAAACCGAAGAGCAGAGCACAGATCAACCTTCTCATTGCATATCCTCCTGTTTTGAAAGATTATACTCTGGGAGCCAGGCTGTCTTCGGGGCCCCTTACGGACCCGATTAACGCAAGACCCTTCGGCTTTCCGTCCCACCCTCGCGGATGGTTTGGCTTTCGCAGATTGTTTGAGTATGTTATACCGTGAAGCACAAGATGTCAAGAAAAACTGTACAGGTTTCAAAAGATTCCTCTCGCTTTCCCATAATATTCTTCACTCGCCAGAGCAGCCAGTATGCGTGGACTCGTAGGTGCTTGTGCTTACCTGCCTGCCCTTTGTGTTCCAGGGGCCTTTTTCAGAAACAATCGGGGAGAACGGCTTAGGATAGTGGCTCTCCCAATTCGCCTCTTACCCATCTAACTTCCGGTATCGATCATGGTTGTGCTCGATGCCGAAGATCGCGATTCCGAGCATGCCGATTGGCTGGCCGACTGGAGAAGAGTGATAGACTATTTGTTCACGCGGAAGGAGCCTTCCAGGGCAATGCGGACCAGCTGGCTGCGCGTGCGGACGCCGGTCTTGTAGAACAACTGCTGGAGCGTGGCCTTCACCGAGGTCTCCGACACATGTAGTTTTGCCGCGATTTCCTTGTTTGTCAGCCCCTCGAACACGCCCCTCAGCACCTGCTCCTCCCGCAGGGTGAGGCTCCGCGGCAGGCTCTGCCGGTCTCCCCCTTGCAGGAACCTGGCGGCCATCTGCCGGATAACCTTCTCATCGACCCACATCTCTCCCCTTGCCACCGCCCTGATCGCGTTTGCGAGGATCCCCGGAGAGCTGGTTTTCAGGACAATGCCCGATGCGCCGAGCTTGAGCGCAACAGAAGATTCGGTCGCGTTCATGCCGGCGGTGACCATGAGTATCTTGCCCGCATAGCCGGTAGCGCGCGCCGATGATATGAAATGGTTTCCCTGCTCGTCCCCGAGGTCGAAGTCGAGAAGGAGCACGTCGATCAGAGAGCGGCCGAGCACCATCAGCGCCTCGGCTGTGGTGCTGCACTGGGCGACCATCTCAAAATCGGGCTCCGACGCGAGCAGGCGGGCCAGGCCTTCCCGGAACAGCACGTGGTCGTCGAGTAGTAAAAGCCTTAGGCGCTCCATTTTAGCCCGCTTACCCGTTATCCGTATCGGCCGCACTGACGGCCAGCTCAATGACGAAACAACACCCGCGCGCCTCCGGTTCATAGCGGAGGTCGCCGCCGAAAGACCGGACAAAGGCGCGGGAGAGAAACAACCCCAGGCCCGTTGCATCGGCGCCCTTTTGCAGGGGTTGAAACAGCTTCTCCGTAGGTGCGATACCCGGCCCGGTGTCGCACACCCTCACGGAGACAACCCCGTGCTCCACGCCGACGGAGATGTCGATTCTCTTCAGGTCCGCCCCTTCCAGAGCGCGTCGGCTGTTTTTTGCGAGGTTGAGGAAGACCTGCAGCAGGCTGTGACGATCGGTCCAGACAGAGGGCAGCTTTTCGGGTATGCTCCAGGTCACCGTGATGTCCGACTCCGCGCAATAAGGCTCCAGCACGATGCGGGCCTCTTCGAGGATCTCCGCAAGATCGACGATCTTCGCCTCGAAACCGCCCGTGCTCTTCCGCAGTTCCAGAGACGCGATCTTGTTCAGCGCCTCCACCAGGGAGCCGAGGGCCTCGAAGTCCTGGTTATTCCTGAAGTCCCCGCTCCGTACGAGGTTCTCATAGATGACGGCGATAGCGCTACAGACGTTTCTCACCTCATGGGAAACGGCCCCCACGAGGATGCGCGACCCCGCCATAAGCTGCTCGAAGCCGTATTCCGCGCGATCCCTCAAGTCCTCGGAGGCGTCTACCACCAGGGCGGCCAGACGGGGACCCAAAGCCGTTTTATAGGTGGAAAAGAAGACGTTGGCCGGAAAGATGTCGCCGTTGTCCCTTGTCCCGCGACACTGCATCTCCGTCCGGAAGGCCTGACCCGTCTCCTCCACCGACGGCACGCGGGAAAGGGCCGGCACATACCGGAAGATATTCCTTCCCATCAGCTCTCCGCCGTCAACCCCAAAGAGCTGATGGGCAGACGAATTGGCGATGAGGATCTCCCCGCTCGCGCTCATGACCAGAATGGCGACGGGGCTGGTCTGGATGAGGAATTGGAGCTGCTCTTCCGCCTCGCGCCTCGCGGCGACTTCCTCTTCCACCTTGCGGCGGCTCTCCATTTCCAACAGGCGGTTCACCGTCATCTGATAGGAGAATAGTCCCATGCCGACGAGGGCGATGAAGAGCAGCACGTCCTGGGGCAGGGCAGTGGCCGGCACAAAAGTGAAGGGATCGAAGATTTCGGCGAGGACCGTACAGAAGACTGCGGTCAGGGCGATTTGCCAGTAGGAAAGGACACACCCGACCAGGAGCATGGGGAAGACATAGAGGAAGCCGAAATAGGCGTTGACAGGGTTTCGCCAGTCGACCAGGGCGATAACCGCAATGAGCGCGGCGGCGGCGGCAAGCATGGCGCGGGGGGTCCGGGCCGGGTAAGGTAAGAGCGGTTTCATGGCTGTTCCCCCTGGAGCGACCGCCTGCAGGGATTTCTCGTCATCGACGCCACGTCCTTAATTATTAACCGTCCCATAATCCGCTACATCCCCGGCTCAGGACCTGCCGCGTCGGGCCTATTCCGATGGAAGTCGGAATCCGGGGCACGATAAGGATTATGAGACCAACCAATATCAAAGAGTATACCGCGAAAAGGGACAATTTTGGAGTTCTTCTTACAAAAGGAACGACTTTTTTCGTGGGGCGCCATCGGTTTCGGCCCCACCTGCGACGTCCCTCCGGTAATTTACGGGGAGGCGGCCGTAAGATAGATCGAAAGATAGATCGAAAGATAGGGTATCGGTGGCCGCAAGATAAGTTTTTTTTGAACGCTACTAGTGGTTATCTGTATACAGTACCTGCCCGCCTTGGGCTGCCCGTTCGTACGCTCACGGGTCCTCCTGCTTCAAAAATGGCCCTAAGGGAGAGGGAACGGCATGACCTAAGGAGGTGAAGATGCTGCGCCGCGTGCGGTGGCTGTTTTTAGGACTTCTTCTTTTCGGCTGCCTTGCCGCTGAGTCACACGCAAGCGAGCCCCTCACCTGGCAGCAGGTCCGTGCCAAATTCATCGCCGTAAACCCGGCCCTCATCGCGGCACGGCTCGGCATCGAGGAGTCGAAGGCCCAGGAGATCACCGCCTACCTGCGCCCGAACCCGCAATTCACCGCTGCAACGGATTACATCCACCCCTTCAAGTCCTACGGCGCCCTGGAGGACGCGCAGCCTTCGGTCTCGTTGAGCTACCTCATCGAGCGGTTGAACAAGCGGGGACTCCGCCTGGAGACCGCGCAGAAGGGGACGGCCGTCGCCTTCTCACAACTGGCGGACCAGGAGAGGACCCTCCTCTTTGCCCTGCGGAGTGCCTTCATACAGGTGCTCCAGCAAAAGGCGGTCCTGGACCTGGCGAAGGAGAACCTCGCCTACTACGACAAGGTGTTGGACGTGAGCGCCGAGCGCTTCAGGACAGGCGACATCGCCAGGGTCGACCTGGACCGCCTGCAACTCCAGCGCGTCCAGTATGAATCGGACGTGCAGACTGCTACCGTGAACCTCCGCACGGCAAAGATCCAGCTCCTGACGCTCCTGAACGACCGGACCCCCGTGGAGCGATTCGACGTGACGGGCCCCTTCGACTTTGCCGACCATGTTGCACCCCTCCCCGAGTTCCGCACTCTAGCCCTGGAGACAAGGCCGGACCTCCGGGCCGCCGTGCAGTCGATCGACCAGGCAAGAAGCGCGAATAAGCTCGCCGAGGCGAATGCCTCCACCGACCCGACCATAGGCATAGATGCCGGGCGGCTTCCTCTGAGCACCGGGCCCGTGAGCCCCGGCTATGTGGGTGTGAGCGTCAGCATCCCCTTGCGCATCTTCGACAGGAACCAGGGGGAGAGGCTCCGCACAAAACTGGACATCACGCGCAACGAGAGGCTCCGCGACCTCACGGAAGCGCAGCTCTACAGCGATGTCGATTCGGCCCATGCGACGATTGTGAGCGCCGTGATCCTTTTGAAGCCCTACAAGACGCAGTACCTGAAGCAGGCCGCCACGGTCCGCGACACCGTGACCTTCTCCTACGAGCGCGGCGGGGCAGCGCTCCTCGATTTTCTCGATGCCCAGCGCGACTACCGGAGCGTCCGCCTCGCCTACCTGAACCTTGTGGGTTCTTATTTATCCGCCGCGGCTCAATTGAATCTCGCCGTAGGCCGGGAGGTTATCGAATGAAACGTCTGATCTTCTTTGGAGCTCTTTGCCTCGTCCTTGTCTCCCTTCTCGCCGGCTGCAGCGGGAAGGTGGAGGCGGACCTCGGGGCGCCGCCGAAGGCTGAAGTCGAGCGCGAAGAAGACTCCGGCACCTTCAAGGTAGCCCACCCGGAGCAGTTTCCCCAGGTAGCGGCCGGTGTGTACAAGGCCGCGCCCGAGCTGACCGTGACGGGGGTGGTGAGCCCGGACGTGGCGCGCTCCGTGCCCGCAATATCGCTTGCCTCCGGCCGCGTGGTCGAAGTGAAGGCGCGCCTCGGCGACACCGTGAAGAAGGGGCAGCTCCTCCTGAGGGTGCGGAGCGCCGACATCTCGGGCGCCTTCTCGGATTACCGGCAGGCACTTGCCGACGAGACACTGACAAAGGCGCAGCTTGAGCGCGCGAAGGTACTCTTCGAGAAAGGGGCGATAGCGAAAAAAGACCTGGAAGTGGCCGTCGATATCGGAGAAAAGGCCAGGGTCAACCGCGAGGCCACGGTAGAGAAGCTAAAGGTCCTCGGTGTGACCGACCTGGAGCACCATCCGAATGGGATCGTCGACGTCTACGCCCCCATCTCGGGCGTTATCGTCGAGCAGAACGTGACCGCAGGCGCAGGGGTGAAGACCCTCGATAATTCGCCTAACCTCTTCACCATCGCCAACCTCGACGATGTCTGGATTATGTGCGACGTATACGAGAATGATTTCCCCTTTGTCCGCGTCGGCGAGTATGCGGACGTCCGTCTGAACGCCTATCCCGGCAAGGTCTTTAAAGGCCGCATCAGCAACATTGCGCCGATTCTCGACCCCGCCATCCGCACCGCGAAGGTCCGGCTGGAGATGCACAACCCGGGGCTCATGCGCATCGGCATGTTCGCCACCGCCACGTTCTACGGCCATGAGCAGGAGACACACTCCGTGGTCCCGGCGGGTGCAATCCTCCATCTCCACGACCGCGATTGGGTCTACGTACCCTTGCAGGGGTCCGAGTTCCGGCGCGTCGAAGTGAAAAGCGGCCGGATGCTCCCCGGCGCCATGCAGGAAGTGACGGGGATCGAGCCCGGCCGGAAAGTGGTGGCCAACGCCCTGGCGTTCCAGGTTACGGCGGAGCAATAGGTGATACGGAGAATCGTAGATTTTGCGCTGAATAGGCGCCTCCTGGTGATAGCATTTGCCCTTTTGCTCTTTGGCTGTGGCATTATGGCCTTCCGTCATCTCCCTGTCGAGGCATATCCGGACGTCGCGAATAACTATGCCTGGGTCATCACGCAGTGGCCGGGAAGGGCCGCCGAGGAGGTGGAGCAGCAGGCGACCATCCCCCTTGAGACCGCGCTGAACGGTATTCCCCAGCTCTCCCATCTGCGGTCGGTATCCCTTGCCGGCCTGTCCGTTGTCATACTCATTTTCGACGACAACTCGGATAACGCATGGAACCGGCAGAAGGTACTCGAACGATTATCCATGGTTACCCTTCCAGGCAACCTGCAGCCCAACATCGGCCCCGACTTCAGCCCCGTGGGCCAAATATACTTTTACACTTTGAGGAGCACCAATCCACGATACGACGCCATTGACCTGAAGTCCCTGCAGGATTGGGTGCTCGTAAAGCAGTTCAAGACGGTGCCGAACGTGATCGACGTGTCGAGCTTCGGCGGCCCCACGCGGGAATACCAGGTGCGCGTCGACCCAGATAAGCTCGTTTCCTACGGGTTAAGCATCGGCCAGGTGGAGCAGCAGCTCGCCAACAACAACGTGAACGCGGGCGGCAGCTTTATCGAGGCGGGTACCCAGCAGATCAACGTGCGCGCCCTCGGATTGATCCGCAATAGTCGGGATATCGAGGAGACGGTCATCACCGCAAAGAACGGCACGCCGGTACGGGTCAAGGACATCGCCACGGTGTCGCAGGGTCCGAAGATACGCTTGGGCCAGTTCGGCAGGGCCATTCATCGCACCGACGGGAAAATCATCGACAACGAAGACGTCGTCTCCGGCATCGTCCTCATGCGCAAAGGGGCCGATTTCGATGCGACCCTCGAGGGGGTCCACAAGAAGGTGGAAGAGCTGAACGACCACATCCTGCCCCCGGGCGTGAAAGTGGTCCCCTTCAACGACCGGAGCGACCTCGTTTACCATACGACGCACACGGTCCTCCGTAACCTCACGGAAGGGCTCATCCTCGTGACGATCGTGCTCTCTTTTTTCTCGGGAATATCAGGGGCGCCCTGATCGTGGCGCTCACCATCCCCTTTTCGCTCCTCTTCGCATCGATCTGTCTCGACCTGAGGAAGATACCGGCGAACCTGCTCTCCCTGGGCGCCCTCGACTTCGGCATGGTTGTCGACGGGACCGTCGTGATGGTGGAGAACATCATCCGCCACCTGGGTCACAGGGACCCGGCCTCATCCGTGAAAGACAGGATCAGGGCCGCTTCCCATGAGGTGCAGAGGCCGGTCTTCTACGCCATTGCCATCATCATCAGCGGCTACTTGCCTATCTTTACCCTCCAGCGCGTGGAAGGACGCCTGTTCAAGCCCATGGCCTGGACCGTGGGGTTCGCGCTGCTGGGCGCCATGATTTTCTCCATGACCATCGCCCCGGTCCTCGTCAGTTTCTTATTCAAGAAAGAAACACCCGAGTGGCACAATCCCGTGGTTGTCTGGCTTACGAAAAAGTACCGGAAGGGTCTGACCTGGTCTATTCATCACCGCATGGTGATGGTCGGGGTCGCTGTCCTCGCTCTGGGCGGCAGTATCTGCCTTGCAATGAGCGGCGCCATCGGGTCGGAGTTCCTGCCCCATCTTGATGAGGGGGCAATCTGGGTGCGCGGCACCCTTGCGCCGAGTACCGGGCCGAGCGAGGGCATCAGGGTCGCGAACCAGGCCCGGATCGTGCTCGCCTCGTTCCCCGAGGTGACGATGGCAACCAGCCAGGTAGGACGACCCGATGACGGGTTGGACACCACAGGATTTTTCAACACCGAATACTGTGTGCCCCTCAAGCCCAGGGGCCAATGGCGTCCGGTTTTCCACCAGGACAAGGAGGAGTTGATCACTGCCATGAGCAGGGAGCTCAGGAAGATCCCCGGCGTGATCTGGAACTTTTCCCAACCCATTCAGGACAACATGGAAGAGGCGGTGAGCGGGGTCAAGGGGCAGCTCGCGACGAAGATCTACGGCGAGGACTTGAAGGTACTGGAAGCCAAAGGCGAAGAGATAGTCCGGGTGATGCGGCACATCAACGGGATCAAGGACCTTGGACTCTTCCGCGTCATCGGCCAGCCGAACCTGAACTTCGAGGTGGACCGCACCAAGGCCGCCCGCTACCAGATCAACGTGGCCGACGTGCAGGATGCCGTGCAGACGGCCGTGGGCGGCAATGCCCTCACCCAGGTGCTGCAGGGCGAGCAGCGCTACGACCTGGTCATGCGCTACCTTCCTCGCTTCCGGGATACGAAGGAGGCCCTCGAAAGGGTGCGTCTCCTCAGCCCTTCCCTCGAAAGGGTGTCCCTCGCGCAGCTCTGCAAGGTGCAGACGCGGGACGGCGCCGCGGAGATCTATCGTGAGGGGAACAAGCGCTACGTGGCGATAAAGTTCAGCGTCCGGGGCCGCGACCTCGGGAGTGCGGTCAAGGAAGCGATGACAAAGGTAGAAAAACGGGTGAAGCTGCCGCCCGGATATTATATCGATTGGTCGGGCGAGTACGAAAGCCAGCAGCGGGCCGCGGCCCGGCTGGCCGTCATCGTGCCGCTGACGATCTTCCTCATCTTCCTGATCATCTACTTTGCCTTCGGCTCCGCCAAGTGGGCCTGTCTCAATCTGGTCACGGTAGCCATGGCGCCAATCGGGGGACTGCTTGCGCTGCTCGTGACGGGCACGTATTTCAGCGTTTCCTCGGGGGTGGGATTCTTGGCCCTCTTCGGGGTCTCCGTGCAGACCGGCGTGGTGATGGTCGTCTATATCAATCAACTGCGCGCAAGAGGTTACTCGGTTGTCGATGCCGCCATCGAGGGGGCAACCCGACGCTTGAGGCCCATTATGATGACCATGCTCGTGGCAACCCTCGGTCTTCTGCCGGCGGCCATGTCCCATGCCATCGGCTCGGATTCGCAGCGTCCCTTCGCCATCGTCATTGTAGGCGGTCTAATAACCGACCTGGTGTTGAGCATTTTTTTGCTGCCCACTTTCTACGTGTGGTGGGCCAGGCCCACAGACCAACTGCCGGCGGGTGACGAGTCGAAGAGTATCGATGCCGGAGACGAGATCAGCGAGGGCGTAAATGGTGACGGTTAAAGGGCGGGCCGCATAAAATTAGGAGCAACCGCCGTGCCCATCGGTAAGCTCCCGGCCCTCTGTCTTTCTTTCGTCCAGCGGACCATTCAACTGAAATCCTAACGCAGCTATCTCCTCCTATATTTCTATCTCCATATTTTCAAGGGATTTGCCGTGGCCGGTGAACGACTGTATCCAAGAGCAGCGCGTAAAGAGGCCACGAAAGATAACACGAAAGATGCCGGAAAGATAGGGGGTTTTGCACGAAAGATACTTTGACCCGGCAATGGCGGTCGGTTAGATTCTATATCCCTATACCCTCATATGGATAGGGTAAGAGTGTCGTGGTGAATAGGGAGACGTCCTTGAAAGCAAGGTTCGCGTTGTCTGGCGCCCTGTCATTGGCCCTGATGCTTTTCTGCCTTGCCGCTGAGTCACACGCAAGCGAGCCCCTCACCTGGCAGCAGGTCCGTGCCAAATTCATCGCCGTAAACCCGGCCCTCATCGCGGCACGGCTCGGCATCGAGGAGTCGAAGGCCCAGGAGATCACCGCCTACCTGCGCCCGAACCCGCAATTCACCGCTGCAACGGATTACATCCACCCCTTCAAGTCCTACGGCGCCCTGGAGGACGCGCAGCCTTCGGTCTCGTTGAGCTACCTCATCGAGCGGTTGAACAAGCGGGGACTCCGCCTGGAGACCGCGCAGAAGGGGACGGCCGTCGCCTTCTCACAACTGGCGGACCAGGAGAGGACCCTCCTCTTTGCCCTGCGGAGTGCCTTCATACAGGTGCTCCAGCAAAAGGCGGTCCTGGACCTGGCGAAGGAGAACCTCGCCTACTACGACAAGGTGTTGGACGTGAGCGCCGAGCGCTTCAGGACAGGCGACATCGCCAGGGTCGACCTGGACCGCCTGCAGCTCCAGCGCGTCCAGTATGAATCGGACGTGCAGACTGCTACCGTGAACCTCCGCACGGCAAAGATCCAGCTCCTGACGCTCCTGAACGACCGGACCCCCGTGGAGCGATTCGACGTGACGGGCCCCTTCGACTTTGCCGACCATGTTGCACCCCTCCCCGAGTTCCGCACTCTAGCCCTGGAGACAAGGCCGGACCTCCGGGCCGCCGTGCAGTCGATCGACCAGGCAAGAAGCGCGAATAAGCTCGCCGAGGCGAATGCCTCCACCGACCCGACCATAGGCATAGATGCCGGGCGGCTTCCTCTGAGCACCGGGCCCGTGAGCCCCGGCTATGTGGGTGTGAGCGTCAGCATCCCCTTGCGCATCTTCGACAGGAACCAGGGGGAGAGGCTCCGCACAAAACTGGACATCACGCGCAACGAGAGGCTCCGCGACCTCACGGAAGCGCAGCTCTACAGCGATGTCGATTCGGCCCATGCGACGATTGTGAGCGCCGTGATCCTTTTGAAGCCCTACAAGACGCAGTACCTGAAGCAGGCCGCCACGGTCCGCGACACCGTGACCTTCTCCTACGAGCGCGGCGGGGCAGCGCTCCTCGATTTTCTCGATGCCCAGCGCGACTACCGGAGCGTCCGCCTCGCCTACCTGAACCTTGTGGGTTCTTATTTATCCGCCGCGGCCCAATTGAACCTCGCCGTAGGCCGGGAGGTTATCGAATGAAACGTCTGATCTTCTTTGGAGCTCTTTGCCTCGTCCTTGTCTCCCTTCTCGCCGGCTGCAGCGGGAAGGTGGAGGCGGACCTCGGGGCGCCGCCGAAGCCTGAAGTCGAGCGCGAAGAAGACTCCGGCACCTTCAAGGTAGCCCACCCGGAGCAGTTTCCCCAGGTAGCGGCCGGTGTGTACAAGGCCGCGCCCGAGCCTGACCGTGACGGGGGTGGTGAGCCCGGACGTGGCGCGCTCCGTGCCCGCAATATCGCTCGCCTCCGGCCGCGTGGTCGAAGTGAAGGCGCGCCTCGGCGACACCGTGAAGAAGGGGCAGCTCCTCCTGAGGGTGCGGAGCGCCGACATCTCGGGCGCCTTCTCGGATTACCGGCAGGCACTTGCCGACGAGACACTGACAAAGGCGCAGCTTGAGCGCGCGAAGGTACTCTTCGAGAAAGGGGCGATAGCGAAAAAAGACCTGGAAGTGGCCGTCGATATCGGAGAAAAGGCCAGGGTCAACCGCGAGGCCACGGTAGAGAAGCTAAAGGTCCTCGGTGTGACCGACCTGGAGCACCATCCGAATGGGATCGTCGACGTCTACGCCCCCATCTCGGGCGTTATCGTCGAGCAGAACGTGACCGCAGGCGCAGGGGTGAAGACCCTCGATAATTCGCCTAACCTCTTCACCATCGCCAACCTCGACGATGTCTGGATTATGTGCGACGTATACGAGAATGATTTCCCCTTTGTCCGCGTCGGCGAGTATGCGGACGTCCGTCTGAACGCCTATCCCGGCAAGGTCTTTAAAGGCCGCATCAGCAACATTGCGCCGATTCTCGACCCCGCCATCCGCACCGCGAAGGTCCGGCTGGAGATGCACAACCCGGGGCTCATGCGCATCGGCATGTTCGCCACCGCCACGTTCTACGGCCATGAGCAGGAGACACACTCCGTGGTCCCGGCGGGTGCAATCCTCCATCTCCACGACCGTGATTGGGTCTACGTACCCTTGCAGGGGTCCGAGTTCCGGCGCGTCGAAGTGAAAAGCGGCCGGATGCTCCCCGGCGCCATGCAGGAAGTGACGGGGATCGAGCCCGGCAGGAAAGTGGTGGCCAACGCCCTGGCCTTCCAGGTTACGGCGGAGCAGTAGATGATACGGAGAATCGTCGATTTTGCGCTGAACCAGCGCCTCTTCGTGGTCGCCTTCGCACTTCTGCTCCTGGCAGGGGGCATGATCGCATTCCACCGTCTCCCTGTCGAGGCATATCCGGATGTCGCTAATAATTACGCCTGGGTCATCACGCAGTGGCCGGGAAGGGCCGCCGAGGAGGTGGAGCAGCAGGTGACCATCCCCCTGGAGAATGTGATGAACGGCATTCCCCAGCTCTCCCATCTGCGCTCCGTATCCATCAGCGGGTTGTCCGTGGTCATACTTATTTTCGACGACGACTCGGACAATGCCTGGAACAGGCAGAAGGTATTGGAGCGCACTCCATGGTTAACCTCCCCGCGAACCTTCAGCCCCAGCTCGGTCCCGATTTCAGCCCCGTAGGCCAGATATACTTCTATACCCTGAGGAACACGAACCCCGGCTATGACGCCATGGAGTTGAAGTCCCTGCAGGATTGGGTGCTCGTAAAGCAGTTCAAGACGGTGCCGAACGTGATCGACGTGTCGAGCTTCGGCGGCCCCACGCGGGAATACCAGGTGCGCGTCGACCCGGCCAAGCTGGTCTCCTACGGCTTGAGCATAGGCCAGGTGGAGCAGCAGCTCGCCAACAACAACGTGAACGCGGGCGGCAGCTTTATCGAGGCGGGTACCCAGCAGATCAACGTGCGCGCCGTGGGGCTTGTGGGTACTACGACAGACATTGAAAAGACCGTAATCACCGCAAAGAACGGCACGGCCGTGCGCGTCAGGGACATCGCCACGGTGTCGCAGGGGCCGAAGATACGCTTGGGCCAGTTCGGCAGGGCCATCCATCGCGCCGACAGGAAAATCATCGACAACGAAGACGTCGTCTCCGGCATCGTCCTCATGCGCAAAGGGTCCGATTTCGATGCGACCCTGGATGCCGTCCACAAAAAGGTGGAAGAGCTGAACGACCATATCCTGCCCCCGGGCGTGAAAGTGGTCCCCTTCAACGACCGGAGCGACCTCGTTTACCATACGACGCACACGGTCCTCCGCAACCTCACGGAAGGGCTCATCCTCGTCACGTTCGTGCTCCTCCTCTTTCTCGGGAATATCCGGGCCGCCCTGATCGTGGCGCTCACCATCCCCTTCTCGCTCCTCTTCGCATCGATCTGTCTCGACCTGAGGCACATCCCGGCGAACCTGCTTTCCCTGGGCGCCCTCGATTTCGGCATGGTTGTCGACGGGACCGTCGTGATGGTGGAGAACATCATCCGCCACCTGGGTCACAGGGACCCGGCTTCGTCCGTAAAAGACAGGATAAGGGCGGCCGCGCACGAGGTGCAGAGGCCCGTCTTCTACGCCATCGCCATCATCATCAGCGGTTATCTGCCTATCTTCACCCTCCAGCGCGTGGAAGGACGCCTGTTCAAGCCCATGGCCTGGACCGTGGGGTTCGCGCTGCTGGGCGCCATGATTTTTTCCATGACCATCGCCCCGGTCCTCGTCAGTTTCTTATTCAAAAAAGAAACACCCGAGTGGCACAATCCGGCGGTTGTCTGGCTTACGAAAAAGTACCGGAAAGGTCTGACCTGGTGCATCCATCACCGGGGAGCGATGGTCGGTATCGCCGCGGCGACCCTGTGCGCGATCGGCTACCTGGCGACGAGCGGGGTCATCGGATCGGAGTTCTTGCCCCATCTGGACGAAGGCGCGATCTGGGTGCGCGGCACCCTTGCGCCGAGTACCGGGCCGACCGAGGGCATCAGGGTCGCGAACCAGGCCCGGATCGTGCTCGCCTCGTTCCCCGAGGTTACCGTTGCGACCAGCCAGGTGGGACGGCCCGATGACGGAACGGACTTTACGGGCTTCTTCAACACGGAATACTGCGTCAACCTGAAGCCGAAAGAAAAGTGGCGGCCTGTATTTCACGAGGATAAAGACAAGCTCATCAGCGCCATGAACAGGGAGCTCGAGGAAGATCCCCGGCGTGGTCTGGAACTTCTCCCAGCCCATCGCGGACAACATGGAAGAGGCGGTGAGCGGGGTCAAGGGACAGCTCGCCACGAAGATCTACGGGGACGACCTCCGGGTGCTTGAGGCAAAGGGCGAGGAGATGATCCGCATCATGCGCCACGTCAACGGCATCAAGGACCTCGGTCTCTTCCGCGTCGTGGGCCAACCGAACCTGAACTTTGTCGTGGACCGCGACCGGGCTGCCCGGTTCCAGATCAACGTGGCCGACGTGCAGGACGCAGTTCAGACCGCCGCAGGCGGCAATGCAGTCACCCAGGTGCTCCAGGGGGAGCGGCGCTACGACCTGGTCATGCGCTACCTTCCTCCCTTCCGCGACACGAAGGAGGCCCTCGAAAAGGTGCGTCTCCTCAGCCCTTCCGGCGAGAGGGTCTCCCTCGCACAGCTCTGCAGGGTGCAAACACGGGACGGCGCCGCGCAGATCTACCGTGAAGCGAACCGGCGCTACGTGGCGGTCAAGTACAGCGTCAGGGGTCGGGACCTGGGCAGCACGGTGGAAGAGGCCATGGCGAAGGTCGACAAACAGGTGAAGCTGCCGCCCGGATATTGTATCGATTGGTCGGGCGAGTACGAAAGCCAGCAGCGGGCCGCGGCCCGGCTGGCCGTCATCGTGCCCCTCACGGTCTTCCTCATATTCATGATTATTTACGGCGCCTTCGGCTCTGCGAAATGGGCGTGGCTCAACCTGGTCAACGTGGCCGTGGCGCGTATCGGGGGCCTCCTGGCCCTGCTCGTGACGGGCACGCACTTCAGCGTCTCCTCGGGGGTGGGATTCTTGGCCCTCTTCGGGGTCTCCGTGCAGACGGGCGTTATCATGGTGGAGTATATCAACCAGTTGCGCGCGAGGGGCTATTCGATAGTCGAAGCGGCTATCGAAGGCGCGACGCGCCGGTTGAGGCCGATCATGATGACCATGCTCGTGGCCACCCTCGGACTCCTGCCGGCGGCCATGTCCCACGACATCGGCTCCGACTCGCAGCGCCCCTTTGCCATAGTCGTGGTGGGCGGATTGGTCACCGATCTGGTCATGAGCATCTTTCTTTTGCCCACGTTTTACGTCTGGTGGGCGCGCCCCACCGACCACCTGCCCAAGCCTGAAGAGTCGAAAAGCATCGATGCCGGAGACGAGATCAGCGAGGGCGTAAATGGTGACGGTTAAAGGGCGGGCCCCATGAAAAAGGGGTGCGGCCATAGCCTGTAACGAGGAAAATTGAGCGACCGGGAAATGCAGCGCATACGACTCTTATTGGTGGACGACCACCCGCTCTTCCGGGAAGGCTTGAGCCGCCTTCTGGCCTCGGAGCCCGACTTCGATATGGTCGCGCAGTGCGGCACCGCAACCGAGGGTCTCCAGATACTCGGCCGTTCCGATATCGACGTGGTGCTTCTCGATTTCGACCTCGGCGTCGAGCACGGGAACCAATTCATCTCGTCTGCCCGCACTACCGGATATACAGGCAAGATACTCATGGTGACCGCGGGCATGAACGCGACGCAATCTTCCATTGCCTTGAAGCTGGGCGTATCCGGCATTGTTCTTAAGACCAGCTCTCCGAGTGCCCTTGCAAAAGCCATCAGGCTCGTCGCACACGGCGAGACATGGATCGACCGGAAGGTGATTCAGGAAATGGCCGACCGGGCGCTGCAGGGCGGCCCGGCACGTCCCTCTCCGACTCTCACCGAGCGGGAGGACGAGGTGCTGGAGGGTGTGTTCGAGGGGCTGACAAACAAGGAAATCGGGGCAAAGATAGGCGTATCTGAGGATTCGGTGAAAACAACGCTCAGGTACCTGTTCCACAAGACAGGCGCGCAAACGCGCAGCCAGCTCGTCCGCATAGCCCTCGAAGGCCGCTTTCACACGGATAAGACGCCATAAACGCCGGAGGGATTCTTTTGTGGGAGGTGACCCGTCCCCGCGTTTCTTATATTCGGTTATTTCGAAACGATTGACCACGAAACCGTCCCGTGATATAACAGAAACACTTCGGGTGCCGAAAGGCGTAATAGGGAATCCTGTGAGGACCGCAAAGGGTCCGAGTCGGGAGCGGTCCCGCCGCTGTAACCGGGGACGAAAACCAACATAGCCACTGAGCGTCGGTTCGGGAAGGCTGGTGAGTAGGACGAGCCGGGAGCCAGAAGACCTGCCCGAGGGTCGGTCCGCACTTCAAAGAGGCGTGGACGTTTCCCGCGGAGGAAACCGAGGATGAAGTAAATCAGGGTGCAATCCTCAGGGTGTTTTCCGCTCTGAGGATTTTTTGTGTGCCGGATTGCGCCCCGGGGATCCGGATAGCGGGGCGGCGAAGACGGCCGAAAGGGACGGAGAGAGGGCAGCCGCCCGCTTTCTTTGCGAGGGGCGCCTCATATTAGGACAAGACAAAAGGGACTATGAACAGGAAAGCACTTTTCACGACTGCCCCGGCGATACCGGCCCTTCTCCATTTCCAAGGCGTTTTTACCGCCACCGCCCGGTCCGTGGGACTGCTTCTCAAGACGGCATCCTTTTTCCTGGCCCTGGTCATGCTTCTTCTCGTCTCGGTCGGCCCCGTGTATCCGGCCGACGACGGCACGGCCGAAACGAGGCCCGCCTGGCTCCCCCAGTTCCTGGGGCTCCAGTTCAGCGGCAACTACCAGAACACGCCCGGTTTCCACAGCCCCTATGAAGGCGAGAAAAGCTTTACCTTCGATCATAGCTTCAAGCAGGAGACGACCCAGACTTACGGCCTCTATCTGGGCTCGCAAGTGACGAAGTCTTTGCAGCTCTATGCAGACTTCGAGATGTTCCGGGGGGCGGGACTCTCAGGTGGCCTGGGCATCGGGGCCTATACCAACGCGGACGTCATCAGGGCCGGGCCCGCCAACCTTGGGCAGAGCCCCTACCTTGCGCGTCTGTATGCGCGCTACCTCATCCCCCTGTCGGGAGAGGTGGGTGGGACCCTGACCCGTGCCATGGATCAACTCCCCGGCGTCGAGCCCGTCCATCGCATCGAGATAAAGGCGGGCAGGCTGGCCCCCACCGATGATTTCGACCAGAACCGCTATGCCAATAACGGCAGGACCCAGTTCCTCAACTACGCCTTCCTCTTCAATACGGCCTGGGATTACGCCTCCGATACGAGGGGCTACAGCATAGGGGCCTCCGTTGCCTTTGTCCACCCCGCATGGCGGTTGATCATGGGGAGCTACCAAGTGCCGGATACAAGAAACGGCATAAACCTCGACGACGAGATCTACCATGCCCGGGGGGACAACATCGAGCTGGACCTCGCGCCGGGTAGGCTTGGCACGGTCATTCGTCTCCTAGCCTTTCACAACGAAGGGCGCATGGGCGACTACCGGGAGGCCATGGCCATAGGCAGCGCCGCCGGCACCGTACCGAGCACCTTGGCCGACGAGCAGCCGGGACGCACCAAGTACGGCTTTGGCCTCAACATCGAGCAGCCCCTCGCAAATAACGGCGAGACCGGCCTCTTCGCGCGCCTCGGCTGGGCAAACGGCGCCAATTCCGCCTGGTCCTATACGGAAGTGGACCGCGACGCCAGCATGGGCTTGCAAGTGAGCGGGCGCAACTGGGGACGTCCGGAAGACAATTTCGGCATCGGCATTGCGGCAGGCGGGCTTTCAGGCCCGCACAGGCATTACCTTGAAGAAGGGGGCATAGGCATGCTCATAGGCGACGGGGCGCTCAATTACGGGCCGGAGGAGATATTCGAGACCTATTACCGCATCCAGCTTGGCCGATACGCGCAGCTCAGCCCCGATTTCCAGTACATAGAGAACCCCGGGTACAACAAGGACAGGGGTCCGGTGAAGGTCTACGGCATGCGGCTGCGCATGAGCTATTGAAAACCGCCTCCTCCCCGCATAAGTTGAAAGAGTGGGTAGTGTAGTCCTGGAGAGAAAGCCGTGACGGAAAATACCGAAAAGAGGCGGGTGACCCTCCTCTCCCTGGCCACCACCGTGGGTCTCATCATTCTTAAGGTGGCCGTGGGGCTGAAGACAGGATACCTCACCCTTATCACGGAGGCGATCCACTCGACCCTCGATGCCCTGGTCACGGTTATCACGTTTTTCTCCGTCCGGTACGCCGAGCGGCCCGCCGACAGCGACCACCCTTATGGGCACGAGAAGGCGGAGAACCTCGCAGCCTTCACCGAATGTATACTCCTCTTCGTCGCCCTCGGCCTTATCGTGAACCAGGTGGTCAGGCGTCTCTTCTTCGAGGCGCCCCAACTGGCGGCCAGCCTTTGGCCGGTAATCGTGCTCGTCATATCGATGATTTTCGACCTGAACCGGGCACATGCCCTGAGAAAGGTTGCGCGGGCCTACAGGAGCCCCGCCATCGAGGCGGATGCAGTACATTTCAGCGCCGACCTGATGACCTCAGGGATCGCGCTCTGCGGCATGGGCCTCGCCTATGTGTTTTCGAACGTCATCAATTCCGCCTCCTGGTTCATCGACATCGCCACCACGGGTGTGATTCTCCTTGCCGTCGCCCGTATGGCCCTCGGCATTCTCCTGCGCTCCTCGCAGGTCCTCCTCGATAGAACGGCCCCTGAGCAGCGGGAGCTCATACGCGGGGTGGTTTCCCGGATCCCGGACGTGATCGGGGTGGAGGCCATCCGTACGAGAGAAGCGGGCAAGAAGACTTTCGTCGACCTGACCCTTGCCGTCGACCGCAACCTCACGGTCGAATCGAGCTGCCGCATACAGCAATCTGCAGAAGCAGCAATAAAGCGGCACGTGGAGAATGCCGACGTGGTCCTCCAGCTCAGGCCGAAGGCGAAGGCAGCCGAGGATATCGCCGAGAGGGTGCGCGCCATCGGCGCCCGTCACGGCCACAACATTCATCACATTACCGTGCACGATATCGAGGGCGTGCTCCACGTGGACATGGACCTGGAAGTGGAAGGGGGGATGAAGCTCGGCGCCGCCCACGCGCTGGCCGATCTGCTCGAGACGCGGATCAGGCAGGACAATCCCCTGATCAGCGCGGTCAACACCCACATCGAATGGCGGCCGCAGTCGCCTGTGGAAGGCAAGGTCGTCACCGAGCGGGATGCGCTGATCGGCATCATCGAAGGGATCGTCAGGGGGAAACAGGGGGTCCTCACCTGCGGACGGGTAGTGATCGAGGAGGAAGAATCCGGGGATATCGTGATCACCGTAAACTGCACCATGAGGCAGGACGAGAAGGGGGCGGACGTGCAGAGGACCTCCGAGGAGATAGAGATGGCCCTCAGGGAGCGCATCAAGGAGTCGAGCCGTGTGGTCGTCCACGTCGAGCCCGAAAAGGCCGTGGGACCATCCGCGTGAAAGAGGAGGATAGCGATGGCTAAAACACCGCAGGAGCTATACGAGGAACGGGAAAAGAGGGTCCTGGATGCGATTGCCCTCAGGAAGCCGGACAGAGTGCCCATTGCCGTTGCTTTCGGTTTCTTCCCTGCCAAATATGCGGGCATGACGGTGGAAGAGGCAATGTACGATCCGGACAAGCTTTTCGACGCACAACTGAAGGTCCTCCTCGAATTCCAGCCCGACATGGACCAGGCGCCCTTTGCCAACCGGTTCTTGGGTCCTGTGCTGGATGCCCTTGATTTTAAGCAGCTTAAATGGCCCGGCCACGGGATGGCATCAGACCATACGTATCAATTTGTGGAAGGGGAATACATGACAGCGGAGGAATACGACCATTTCCTCCTGGACCCGTCCGATTTCATGGTCCGAAAGTACTGGCCGAGAGTCTGCGGGAATCTGAAGGGCTTCGAGAAGCTTGGACCCCTGCACGGGGTCATCACCTACTACATGGGCTTTAACCTGAGCATTGCTCCCTTCAGCCTCACCGAAGTGGCAGAGGCGTTCAAGGCAATGCAGAAGGCAGGCGAAGAAGCCATGCGCATTGCGGACTATTCACGCCGTTATAACCAGAGGGCAAGAGAAGAAGGCTTCCCTATGCAGACGGGCGCCTTCACCCAGGCGCCTTTCGATACCCTGGGCGATTTCTTCAGGGGTACTAAAGGCCTCATGCTCGATATGTACCGGAGACCCGACAAGGTGATCAAGGCCTGTGAAAAACTTCTTCCCATCATGTTTGAGACCGCCGTCAATGCAACAAGGATGTCGGGTAATCCCCGTGTCTTCATCCCCATCCACAAGGGCCTCGACGGCTTCATGTCGCAAGAGCAGTTCAGACGCTTTTTCTGGCCGACGTGTCAGGAATTGATGCAGGCCCTGATCAGGGAAGGCTGTAACCCCTGCCCGCTCTGGGAGGGCGACTGTTCGTCCCGGCTGCCTATCATCAGAGATATCCCTCCCGGAAAGGCCTGCTATGCCTTTGAGGCGACGGACATGGTCAAGGCAAAGGAGATACTCGGCGACACGGTCTGCATCCGGGGCAACGTGCCCCTCTCGATCCTTGCGACCGCCACGCCCGATGACGTGAGAAGGTACTGTAAGAAACTGATCGACGTCGCGGGCAGGGATGGCGGGTTCATCATGGATACATCGACGGGCGTCGATGATGCGAAACCCGAAAACCTCAAGGCGATGTTCGAGTTTACAAAGGAGTACGGCGTGTACTGAGCGCGGCACTGCCTGCGCTGCCATGCCACCGGCTATCGCTCTCCCACAAAGGTGACGGCAAGGGCGCCGGGGCCGGCATGGGAGGTGATCAAGATGTTGCGGCTGCAAGGTTTCCCCTTCGAGGAGGATGGAATGGACATCTACGTGGTGCGGCACGGCGAGACCCAATGGAACAAGGAAGAGGTATTCCGGGGGAGAAAGGACGTCCCTCTGAACGAGACAGGAAGGCGGCAGGCCGAACAAGCCGGGGCCTATTTCCGGGAGATCCCCGTAAAGCGGATCATTTCAAGCCCCCTTTCAAGGGCGGTGGAGACGGCGCAAGGCATCGCAACTGCGACGGGCGTGCCCGTCGAGAGGGTGGAGGAATTGACCGATATCAATTTCGGCATCTGGGAGGGCCTTTCACTCAAAGAAGTGGAAGAGCGCCACCAGGCCGATTTTGCCCTGTGGCGGAGGTCGCCCGAAAAGCTGAGGATTGCGGACGGCGAGACCCTTGCCGAGGTGAGGGAGCGCATATCGAGGGGCCTGAGGCGGACGGACGGCCTCCATGGCGCCCTTGTCGTCGTGACCCACAGGGCGATCTGCAAGATACTCGTCCTCAGTCTCCTGGACATAGGAAACGAGCATTTTTGGGGTATAAAGTACGATCCTGGATCGATCACCCTTCTCGAAGGAGACGGCGACCGCTTCACGCTGGTCTTCAGCAACGATACGTGTCACCAGCGCGACGGGCGGGAAGGCGCACGATACAGGGACTTCTGAATAACCTACCCGATCGGTCCGCCTGTCAGTATTTCAAAGATCTCCCGGTAGCGCTCCGAGGTCTTTGCCGCAATTGCTGCCGGCAGCTCGGGCCCTGGTGCGGTCTTATCCCACTCCAGGGTGTTCAGGTAGTCCCTGACGATCTGCTTGTCGAAGCTGTCCTGTCCCTGCCCCGGCTTATACGTCCGGGTCGACCAGAACCTGGAGGAATCGGGTGTGAGGACCTCGTCGATGATGATCGTCTCGCCGTCGACAATACCGAATTCAAATTTCGTATCCGCTATCAGAATGCCTCTTGTCTCTGCAAGAGACGCGGCCCTCCGGTAAATCTCAAGACTCAGGCGCGTCACTTCGTCTGCCTGCCGCGGCCCTATCAGGTCGCGCAAGCCCTCCTGCGAGATGGGGAGGTCATGTCCCTCGTCGGCTTTCGTTGTGGGCGTGAAAATAGGTTCTTCCAGCTTTTGGGATTCCTGCAGGCCCGCGGGCAGCTTTATCCCGCAGACAGTCCCTTTTTCCCTGTATTCCGTCCACCCCGATCCCGCGAGATAGCCCCGGACAACACACTCGGCAGGAAGGGGCTTTGCCTTCTTCACTATCATGCTTCTTCCCGCAAGGAGGTCGGTGTACTTCGACAGGGCTGCGGGGTAGCGCTCGACATCCGATTCCAGCACGTGGTTCCTGACGATGTCTGCCATCCGGCGGAACCAAAAAGAGAGAGCTGATTAAGGACTTTCCCCTTGTCGGGTATGCCCGACGGCAATACCACATCGAAGGCGGACACACGGTCCGTGACTACGATGAGGAGCCTATCGCCCAAATCATAAATGTCCCGCACCTTGCCCTTTCTGGGGGCGCCAAGGTCTGCAAACCCGGTTTCGAGCAGCATATCCTCTTACTCCTCTCCTCAGTATCTTGCGGCTGCCGGCACAGCGCGCGGCCGGCGTGCCTACCCTTCCTTTTCGAACTCCGACTTCGGCGCGCCGCACACCGGGCACACCCAGGAATCGGGCAACGCCGCGAAAGCCGTGCCCGGCGCTATCCCCGAGGCAGGATCTCCTTCCGCAGGATCGTAAATATAACCGCATATGGTGCATTTATAACTATCCATCACTTTGTCCTCCCTCTCTACAGTTATGGAAGCATGGGTCCCAGGGGAGACCCATAAGATTATGGCTCAACGGCCGCCACAGTCCACATTATAGGGGAACGGGCACGCAAAAGCAAGCCGGACAAAAAAGCTACGGTTTGCTACGAGCGCCGCCGTTGTGGTAATATGCGGGCTATGGGCGACATCACGGCCGACACGGTCCTGGACAGGCACCTGGCGCTCCGGGCCGCACGGGAGTTCTTTTACGGCCGGGGCTATATCGAGGTGGAGACACCCGTCCTCATGCGGACGGCGCCTCCCGACCCCTATATCGAACCGCTGGAGGCGTACGTGGGCGCCTCGGGGCCCTACTATCTCCACACGTCGCCGGAGATGGGCATGAAGAAGCTCGTGGCCAAGGGCCACGAGAAGATCTTCCAGATCTGCAAGACCTTCAGGGTCGAGGAGTTCGAGGAGCATCACGCCATAGAGTTCACCATGCTCGAATGGTACATGGGGGGCACGTACGTAGAGGCGATGGAGGAGACCACGGGGCTGGTCCGCGCGCTGGGCCGGGCCTTGGGCGCACGTGCCGCGGGCATGGTCGGGGGCCCCTTCGATGTGCGCGAGCTGAAGGCGCTCTTTCTTGAGGCGGCCGGTCTCGACCCCCTCCCCCTCGACAGGGATGCCCTTTTTTCCGCCATGGAAGCGCGCGGTTTCCTGGGACCGGCCCTGAGCGGCACGTGGGAAGACCTCTTTTTCCTGTTTTTCGTCCACACGGTGGAGCCCCGGATACGCGAGCCTCGGTGAGACCCCGTGCTTTATAAAGGACTGGCCCGCATCGCTCACTGCCATGGCCAAAAGAAAGGACGACCATAGGGTCGAGCGGTTCGAGCTCTACATGAAGGGACTGGAGATCGCGAACGGGTATACGGAGCTTCTCGACGCGGGCGAGCAGCGGGCGCGCCTTGCAAGGGACAACGCCGCCCGGGCGCGGCGGGGGATGCGGGTTTTCCCGTCGGATGAGCAGTTTCTTGAAGCCCTCGGTCGCATAGGCGGACCCATTGCCGGCGTGTCCGTCGGCCTGGACAGGCTCCTCATGGCGCTTTCCGGCAAGGAGCGGATAGGGGAGGTGCTTCCTGAACGGTTCACCATCGGATAGCCCTGCCGGCCGCGACTATTCTTAGCGCTTTCGGGGAAAAGGATGCTCTATGCGCATAATTGACGCGAGTTTCACCAGGAGTGTGACGGAGATCGGCCAGAGGAAGCAGATCGCCCTGCCGGAGGTCTGCTTTGTGGGCAGGTCGAACGTAGGTAAATCTTCTCTCCTGAATACGCTGGCTGCGAGAAAGATCGCGAGGACGGGCGGCACCCCCGGAGTTACCCGTCTCATCAACCTCTATACGACGGTGTGGGAGCGTGAGGGCCGCAGGAGAAGCGCCCTTTTCTCGGATTTCCCCGGCTTCGGCTACTCAAAAGTCTCGCAAGGGGTGTATGAAGGCTGGCAGGCCATGGTCGAAGGGTACATGGCCCAGAACGAGTGGATCAAGCGCGTGCTATGGGTCTTCGATATCCGCCGGACCTTCGACCGGCTCGACACGATGCTGCTCGAGTGGCTACGGGCCAATGGGCTCCCATTCACCCTCGTCCTCACCAAAGCGGACAAAGAAGGAAGGGGGTCGTCGCTGCAAAAAAAACAGGCATTCCAGGCTATGCTCGGGGGCGAAGACGTTTTCCTGTTTTCTTCCAAAGACGGATATGGGAAGGGCGATCTCCTCCTCCATATCGGACTCTCTCTCACCTAGGGTGTGCGCTGTGATAAACCCCGATCCGACCGATCGGTCCGATCCGGCAGATCCGCTTTTATACGTCATAGGTGCGCAGGGCAAACCCTTCACCGGTGCTATAACTGCCGTAGGTGCGGGACGCAGCGAGGTCTCCCGTATTCATGTAGGTCCTCTTCTTGCCGTCCATATCATAGCTCTCGATGTCCGCCATGTGGGAATGGGCGATGATGACCGCGTCATACCCGTCGCCCAGCTTCTTCTTTCCATATCTCCTGAACCGGGCACGCACCCCTTCGTCATAGATCTTCAGCTTTTTTGAAAGCACCCGTCCGCACTGCATGGCGATCCGCCAGGTAAGGTCGGGGCCGAGGAGGTCCATGATCGCAGAGACAACACGCGACCTCAGGAGCCTGCTCAGGGTGAAGGCCTTGAACGCGTCGCCGTGGCAGAGGAATACGCGCTTCCCATCGAGGTCGAGGCTCAGGCTCGTCGCGCACCTGATGCCCGTGTAGGATTCAAAATAGGGTCCCATCCGGTATTCATGGTTCCCCTCGATAAAATAGACCGACTTCGAAACGGCCGCGTCGGCCAGCGCGTCGACGATCTCTCTGTAGAAGGGATAGATGTAGCCGTCATAGCCGTGGTAGAATTCGAAGAGATCGCCGAGGACGACGATGATGTCCGCGTCCGCCGCCACCTGCCGCAGGAATGTCTTGATCGTCCTGACCTTGCCTGCGTCGTTATCGGCCAGGTGCGCGTCGGAAAAGAAAACCGCTTTCATGCCCTTTTTTAGGCTACCTCAGCGCGCGCCATACCACTTCTCATAATAGCTGAGATACTCCCCTGTCTTGATCTTCTCCCACCAGTCCTTGTGCTCCACGTACCACCGCACCGTCTCTTCCATCCCCGTCCTGAAGGGCACGGCTACCTCGAAGCCGAGGGCGCTTCGTATTTTTGTGTTGTCTATGGCGTACCTGCGGTCGTGGCCCGGCCTGTCCTTGACATACCTGATGAGGCTGCGGGGTTTTTGAAGGACCTCCAGGATCAGCTCCACGATTTCGAGGTTGTTCCTTTCATTGCCGGCGCCCACGTTGTAGACGTTGCCGGGGACGCCCTTTTCCAGCACGAGGGCAAGGGCCGCGCAGTGGTCGGACACGTGTATCCAGTCCCGCACGTTCAGGCCGTCACCGTAAATGGGCAGTTCGCGGTCAACGAGGGCGTTGCTGACGAGGAGCGGTATCAGCTTCTCCGGGAACTGGTAAGGGCCGTAGTTGTTCGAGCAGCGGGTGATTACCACCGGCAGGCCGAAGGTCGTGTGGTACGACATCGCGAGCAGGTCGGCCGAGGCCTTTGACGCGGAGTAGGGGCTATTGGGCGCGAGAGGCGTCTCTTCCCTGAATTTCCCGGTCTCTCCCAGGCTGCCGTACACCTCATCGGTCGACACCTGGAGGAACTTTTTCGTGCCCTTACGGCGAGCCTGCTCCAGGAGGAGGTAAGTGCCGTAGATATTGGTTGTCACGAAGGCGCCCGGATCGATGATGCTCCTGTCCACGTGAGATTCCGCGGCAAAATTGACCACCGCGTCCACGGGTGTCGCGAATGCGCGCTCCACGTCGGCCTCGCTGGCGATGTCGCCCTTCACAAACGTGTATCGGGGATGCGCTTCGAGGTCCAACAGGTTCTCCAGGTTTCCGGCGTAGGTCAGCTTATCCAGGTTCGTGACCGTGCAGGCGCCGGAGGAGAGCATGCGGCGGATGAAATTGCTCCCGATAAAGCCGCATCCGCCGGTGACGAGAATATGCGGGTCATCCATCTTTTCTCACCCACCTGTAAGGAATATTGTTGTTATGTGGGTCCAGCCTGTACTCGTCGGGCGCACCCGCGTTGTAAGGTTCCGTGGGTACGTTGATGACGAGGGCCTCCTCGGTGGATACACATTTCCATCCGTGGTAGACCATCTTCGGCACCTTGACCAGGGAAGGGTTATAGTCGCCGAGAAAAAACTCATTGATCTCCCCCCGCGTCGGCGAGCCGTCCCTGTCGTCGTAGAGCACGAGCTTGAGCGTGCCCTTGACGCAGGTGATAAAATCGTCCTGCACCTTGTGGTAGTGCCAGGCTTTCACTACCTGGGGATAGGTGGTGGTCATGTAGACCTGGCCGAACCGCACAAAAAGGTCTTCGTCGCAGCGGAGGATCTCCATGAGCCTGCCCCGTTCGTCAGGAATGAGCTTAAGACGTTTTACTGCTGCTCCATCGATCATATATGGGTCCTTTCCCGGTAAAATGGCGTGTCCGTATCTCCTGCGTCATCAATATGTTCCGACCGGTGTGCCCGGCGCGACCGGCGCCACCGTCCCCATTGGCGCCACCGGTGTGATTTTTTGCGTGATGCCCATCAAATTGAAAGACAAATGGAAGCTCGTATCCTTCGGGACCTTCGTTTGCATTAAGGTAAACGTGAGACCCCAGCAGCCTGGGTGGTAAGTAAGGGAGGTGAGGGTATTGATCCATTCATGATTCAAAAGGTCGTACGTAATCACGTAGTTTACGTCGATAACTTTCCATCTCAGATACGTGCTCAGCCACACCTGGTCGACAAAACCCGGCGAGTAGCTATGGCTCACGCTGATCTGGAACCTCGGCTGCGAAGCATAGAATATACCGTTCGTCATGTTTTGTAAACCTTTGCCCGCCACGCTCCAGTAGTCGTCATGGACATACCAGAACCTCGCGTGGGGAAAGAGGGTGAACCTGCTGTGCACTTCGGAGAGACGGTTTTCATCGGCCTTGACCACCTGATACAGGTAGGGATCGCCGGGGAGCTTGCCCGTCAGCCCGTAGGTCTGGCTTATCTCCAGGAGTGATAGCTCCCTGACCTGGCCGTTACTTACCGCGTTCAGGTAATGGTTCAGGGAATATGTTGCGGTATTCGTGTTGAACGTCCGGTCCGAGGGGTCTATGGAAGGGGTTCTTGCGATGGAGGTCGTGTTCTGATCGTAATTATACTGCAGCCGGGGCGTGATAATGCTCTGAACGTTTCCGAGGCCGAAGAGTGTTGTGGATGACTCTTTGAGGAACTGGGCGTTTACATCGCCCTGCGCCGCGAACGCTTCATGGTGGATAGCGTCGTTGGTTCCGGGCGAAGCAGGGTCGGCGGCATATGCCTTTTCCAGCAGGCTCGCCGAGCCGAGGAAATTCAACCCGTTCCAGGAGTATGGGATCCTCACGGTCGGCGTGATGGCAAGTCTGCTATCCCTATCGCCCTTGTCCCTCCAGAAGTTTGTCAGGTCGGCTGCCACGTCGTAATAGAGCCTGTTTTTCGCAAAGGGCAGGTACTCGGTAAAATAGGACGCCGAAGGGAGATATTGCAGGGTGCCGCCGTTGCTTTTCTGCGTAAGGTCTTGAAAATACATGCCTTCAACGGTCAGGAGGGAGTTGGGGAGAGGCTTCTCGACAAACGCGACATCCCGCAGGGAGCTTTCGCTTCTCTCGATCGTCGTTAGTCCCAGGTCTTGCAAATACTGGTAGTCGGAGACGTAATTGACCCGCGTCTTGAAGGTCATATCGCCGAACATCTGCTGGTGTTCTCCCTTTATCTGGTAGCGCTCACGCTGGTCTTTCTTGTCATCGATTTCCGAGGCGTACCACTGGCCCCTTGTGGTGTCCGTCAGCCAGTACCTGTACTCCGCGCTCGGTTTGAAGCCCCGCTCCTCTATCCAGTCGAGGCCGAAGGTCGCGTCCGTATCTTTTGAGATTGCCCAGTAATACGCGTTCCTCGAGGATCATCCCGTCCCGGCTCGACAACTGGAACAGTGGCATGAGGAAGCCCGATTGCCTCTCCTTTTTCACAGGGAACAGGCTCCAGGGCAGGTAGAGCATCTTGTGGCCCATGAAGGTGAAGGTGCTCGAGTAGGCAGTCGCGTACTCGCCCATGGTCAAACGGATCTCTTTCGCCCTGAATGTCCAGGAAGGCTTATCCGAGCCGCAGGTGGTGAACTCGCCCTTGTGGACTATGTAGGACGATTCCCCGACCTTTTCTATCTCCTTCCCATTCATGGTGAAATTGTTCGCCTTCATGAAGACCTGCCCGTTTTCTATAGTGCCGCGCTGCGTTACCATGTTGAGGGACATCCGCTCCGCGTGGATCACGTCCCCCGGGTCCTGAAAGAGGACGTGCCCTTCGGCAAAGGCGTCCTGGGTCGTGTCGTTGTAGATGACGAAGTCGGCGTTGAGCACCCTCGTCCCTTCCTTCATCTCCACGTCCCCTTCCGCGGTGTAGACGTTCTGCTCCTTGTTGTAGTTAAGCTCTCTCGCGGTAATTTCAACGGGACCGGTCATCTTGGACGGTTTTGCGACCTGCGCGTGAAGCTCGGAAGGCAGCAGCATGGCGAGCAGTAACAGGACGAAAAGGAGCCTAGGGCCGATCATCGAGGAGCCTTTTTGCCTCTCCGACGGTGTAAAAGGAGCCGGTAATAATGATGAGGTCATGTTCATCGGCTAGGGCATTGGCTCTGTCTACGGCGTCTTTCACCGAAGCGGCGATGAGGGCGCCCGGCGCGTAGCGGGCGACGTCGCTTGGAAGGGCGGCCCGCTCGATTTCCGGCCTTGTCAGGATGATCTGCTGCACTACGGGTAGGAGCTGCCGCAGCATCTCCTTGAAGTCCTTGTCTTTCATCACTCCGAAGACGAGTATCTTCTTCCTGTTCACAAAGTGGTTTTTCAGGTACTCCACGAGGGTGCCCACCCCGCTGGGGTTGTGCGCGCCGTCGATGAGGACGAGAGGTTTTCCCGGTTTGCGGAGCAGCTCCAGCCTCGCCGGCCACTGTGCCGACGCAAGCCCCTTCCTGACTGCATACTCTTTGACGGGGAAACCGGCCGGGCCGAGGACCTCGAGCGCGCAGAGGGCGAGGGCCGCGTTGAAAAGCTGGTGGTCCCCCCTGAGGCCGAGGGAAAGGTCGTCGTAGGTCATGTGTATGCCGCGGTACCACATAAGCTGCTCGCCTTTCTTCTTGTACGTAAAGTTCACGTCCAGCGCGTAGAGGGCGGTGTTCGCCGCCGCCGCTTTTATGATATCGAGGGGCTCGCCCTTTGCCCCGGTGACGACCGGCACATGCTCCTTTACCACGCCCGCCTTTTCCTGCGCGATCTCCCGGATTGTAGTTCCCAGGTATTCCTGGTGGTCGAGGGCGACGTTCGTGATGACGGCGACGAGAGGGCACAGCACGTTGGTCGAGTCGAGCCTTCCTCCGAGCCCAGTCTCCACCACCGCGATGGCGACGCCTTTTCTCCTGAAATATTCAAAGGCGAGGGCGGTTGTGAAATCGAAGAACGTGAGGGGCTTCTCCTGTGCTTCCTGGTCCATCCGCTCTTTGATGAACTCCGTCAGCTCGGCGACCTCCTCTTCCGTGATGCACTCGCCATTGACGGCGATACGCTCCGTGAACGAGATGAGGTGGGGGGACGTGTACGTGCCTGTCAGATAGCCCGCCGTTCTCAATATTTCCGACAACATGGAGGCAACCGAGCCTTTCCCGTTGGTGCCGGCGATGTGGACCGCTTTCAGGGAGTCCTGCGGGTTGCCGATGAGCCCAAGAAGCCACGTAATATTCTCCAGACCGAATACCATGCCGAACTTTTCAAGGCCGTACAGGTAATCGAGAATTTTGGAGTACTCTTTCATGCGGCAATAAGAGAGAGGATATCGTATAAGCGCTGTTTGAGTCGTTTTCTCGGCGATATGAGATCGATCATGCCGTGTTCCAGCAGGTACTCCGATCTCTGGAAGCCGTGGGGCAGCTCCACTTTTATCGTGTCTTTGATCACCCTCGACCCTGCAAAGCCTATCATGGCCTTCGGCTCGCCGATGATGATATCTCCCAGCATGGCGATGCTCGCGCTCACGCCCCCCAGGGTGGGGTCGGTGATGACGCTGATGTAGGGGACCCGCTTGCTCTTGAGCCTGTATATGGCCCCCGCCACCTTCGACATCTGCATGAGGGACATGATCCCCTCCTGCATCCTGGCACCCCCGGAAGCGCAGAATACGATTACGGGCAGCCCCTTATCCCTGCCCTCCTCGAGGAGTCTCGTGATCTTTTCTCCCACCACCGACCCCAGGCTCCCGCCCATGAAGCTGAAGTCGAAGATCGCGGCGAGCACACTGATGCCCTCTATCCGCGCACTACCGCAGACGACCGCGTCGCTTCGTTTCGTCGTCTCCTTTGTCTCGCTGAGGCGCACCTTGTAGCTCTTCGTGTCCTTGAATTTGAGAAAGTCGACCGGCTCTACGCCTGTATAGAGCTCCATAAAACTCCCCTCATCGAAGGTGAGGCCGATGCGCCTCTCGACGGAAATGGGGAAGTGGTACGAGCACTTGAGACAGACGTTCAGGTTTCTTTCGACCTCCTTTCTGTAGAGCAGTTCCTGGCAGGAGCTGCATTTTATCCAGAGGCTTTCTTCCTCTCTTTCAGCCTTCCTGATCTCTTTCTGGATGTCGATTTCTTTGTGGGGCTTTTTTTCCTTTTCTTTCTTTTTGAAGAGTGCCATCAATTTCTCTATTGAATTTTTGGTCAAAACCTACCAAAATAAATGGGTTGTGTCAACTAAAAGGGTCATCATAACCGGCGAGGAACGCCTCGAAGGCGTGCTCCGGGAAGGGGCAGGGAAGGGCGGCGTGGTCATCTGCCATCCCCACCCCCTCTACGGGGGGTCCATGTGGAACAACGTGGTGGACGCCCTGGAGACAGGTTTTTTCCAGGCGGGTTTCAGCACGCTGAAGTTCGACTTCCGTGGCGTGGGCGCAAGCACGGGCCGGTATGACGAGGGCGCGGGTGAGATGAGGGACGCGGCGGCAGCGTGCCGGTATCTGGAAGAGCATACGGGCGGGGGCGAGCGATTGGTGCTGGCCGGCTACTCCTTCGGCGCCTGGGTGGCCGCGAGGGCCGGCATTTATTGGGGTTCAGCACCCCCTCCACTGGCAGAGCCAGCGGAGCCTCCCCGCTCAACTCGCTTCGCTCGATTTACCGACCTCGACCTCTGCCTTGTGGCCTACCCGTTTTCCGTGTACCGCAGCGATGAGCTGCGCGCCTTTCGGGGAAAGATCTGTTTCATCGGCGGCTCTCTCGATGAGATATCGCCTCTTGATGCGCTCCTTGACCTCTACAGGGAGCTGCCTGCCGATAAATCGCTCAAGGTGGTCCCTTCCGGCCATACCTTCGACGGGGAGGAGCCGGAGATCACCGCCTTTATCCGCGACACCTTCGGCAGGCCGGGCGAGGCCTGATGCCCCTCAACGCGGTCGCGGGAGCCGACGTAAAGCTCATCATGGTGGGGGGCAAGGGCGGCGTGGGGAAGACCACGTGCGCCTCGGCCATTGCCCTCGGTCTTGCGGAGAGCGGCAGGAAAGTCCTGCTCATTTCCAGCGACCCGACGCCGTCTCTCTCCGACATTTACGAGCAGGAGATCGGGAGCACGGAGAAAAGAATACTTGAGGACCACGCGCTCTACGGCCTTGAGATCTCATCGGACGTGGTGCTTGCAGGATGGAAGGAGCGGTTCGGGAAAGAGATTCACGCGGTGATATCGAGCTTCGCGGACGTGGACTATGACTTCGTCGACTACGTGGGGACTGCCCCGGGGATAGAAGAGGAGTATATGCTCTATTTTATCCAGGAGCTGACGAAGAACGGGAACTACGACGTAGTCGTCTGGGACACCGCCCCCGCGGGTCATACGCTCCGGCTGCTGCGTCTGCCCCATCTTTTCCTGAGCCATCTTGAAGGGGCGACGAAATTCTACATGAACATGTACAGCATGGTCGAGCGCATTAAAGATACCGTGCGGCTCCAATCCTCGAAAAGGACGCTCCTTCAGGTCATAAGAAGCTGGGAGGAGCTGTCCCGGGGGATCATCGAGTTCATCAGGGAGCCGGGGACCACGAGGTACGTGCTCGTCACGATACCGGAGGCCCTGGGTGTGCGCCTGACGGAGAGGGTACTACGAGAGCTTGGCGAGAACGGGCTCCGGGTAGGCGACCTCATCATCAACCATATCGTGAAGGAGAGGGACTGCGAGTTTCACCGGATGAGACAGGAGATGCAGCAGAAGTACATCCGGTCGTTGGAAGAGACCTGCGCAGGGATCAACGTGAGCCGGCTCTACCTTTCTCCCTACGAAATAAAGGGCGTCGAGAGGATACGCGAGATAGCGCACTCGCTCTTCGCGTAATATTTTCTTGCTTCCTTCTCACTTCAAATGGGTAACCCAGTCTTGCTGTAGTCCAGCTTTCCCGTGAGCATGTAGATCATGGTTTTGAGGTTCTTGAAGGTTCTGCAACCCCGCGCTTTCGCCTTGGCCGCCTGGACCAGGCTGTTGAGCCCTTCCAGATCCCGAGCTCACCGCAAAGGCGGCCAGGAAGCGGCTTTCGAGACTGGGTGTGAAGACCCTTTTCATAGAACCGGGAAGCCTCTGGGAGAACGGCTATGTAGAATCGTTCAACGCGAGGCTAAGAGACGATCTCCTAGACAGAGAGATCTTCACGGCCCTCCTTGAGGCGCAGGTACTGATAAAGGCCGGAGAAGGCATTACAATACAGTGAGGCCGCACAGCGCCCTCGGCTGAAAGCCACCGGCCCCGGAGGCCATCATGCCCCACAACGGATATCTATTTGGAAAGACTAACTCTGAAGGTGGTACAATGACTGGGTGCGGGGCAAAACGTCAAAGGATAAGGCGATGAAGTTCATCAGGTGGAGGAAAGACTTTTTTCTGTTATGCGTAGCTGGACTTCTGATCTTTGGCGCGTACCCGCCAGGACCTATTGCTGAAACCGATACAGTCCCCTTTCCCTATTATTCCGCCACGCCTTATTATAACGCGCGCGACAAAATTTTTGTGTTCAAAGGGACTTACCGGGAAATCGGCAGGCAGTACGCGAGGGCTGTGCCGCTCGCGGGGCCCCTGGACAAATCTCGGAACTATCTCAGCCGCCTCAGCGAGACAAGCCGCGTGCAACTGCAGAAGAAAATCAGGAACGTGGGAGAACTTCTCGCCAAACGGTTTCCTGCAGCGCTCGAAATGATGCTCGGCATCGCCGACGCCCAATTAGGGTACTCCCTGCAAGATATCTTACTTACCAACTCCTGCACCACGCTTGTCAACTGGGATTCGTTTAGCGCATGCAGTTCAATTGCCTTTCGAGAGAACGAAAACATCGTGTTGGGTCAAAATCTGGACCTGGGACAGGCATCACATTGCGCTTTGGCGTTTATCATCCCGGATAACGGTCTGGCCTTCTACGCCAGCTTTGCTCCAGGTTACCTGTGGTTCACGACTGGCGTCAACGAAGCAGGCCTATGCGTCACGGGGTCGTCCATCAATGCGGATTTCAAGGATGAATTCCGGGGCGATCTTTTCCCTATCGAAATGATCATGTTTTATCTGCTTTCGAAGGCGAGGAGCGTGGACGAGGCGCTTGGCCTGTTGGCGGGAATCCCGCAGCGCGGCCCCCTGCGGGAGGGAGCGAGCCTGCTCCTGGCTGACCGTTCAGGTGCATTGAGGAATATCGAGGTGTCCCACGATCAGGTGGTCACGAACACCGAACCTGTCTACATTACGACTAACCACTACAGAACTGCGGAACTTTGCTCCTACAATCGACGAAATACCGATATGTGTCTACTACTCGAAAAAAACTCAGCCGCTCGTTACCGGAGGGGTGTGGAGTGGTTGAAGGAAGCACCGAGGATTGCCCGTCTGCGAGAGTTTCTCCGGGACACCGGGGGGGATGGCGCTTGGTGCCAAACGGGCCGGGAACCGGACATAGGATTCACCTCGGCCTCCTATATCATCGACTTCACCCACGGCAGCTTTGAGTACTGGATCGGACCCACGGTAGCCAATGCAGTGCATCATACGATATCATTGAAGTTCTTAAACCATAGGAAAGTCCCGCCGCCTGATTTTCCGGAATCCAATTCGCCGCACCAGTAGGCTGTCAAGGCCCGGTAGGAGAAAGGCCAAGGGGGGACCTTCTTCCCTTCTTCACAGCGCGAACATTTCCTGCAGAATGGAGAGCGCGTGCCCCAACGTAGGCGGCGAGAGTTTACCTAGACGGCGGGTCAGGCGCTCGCGGTCGACAGTGCGTATCTGGTCGAGCACGACGAAGCCCTCGCGGCCCCTGAATCGGCACGGTATACGAAAAGGATAGTGGTGACCTCCCGTGGTAAGGGGCGCCACAATGAAGGTCCGTAAATGAGCATTGAGTTCGTCGGGTGAGACTATGAGGCAGGGCCGAGTCTTTCGAATCTCCCCGCCCTGGGTTGGGTCGAGGTCCACGAGAAATACGTCCCCCCGGCGCACGTCCGCAGTCATCACCACGTCCATTCTTTCTCATCAAAATGGGTAGGTGTGGGGGGATCCAGCAATCGATCGTCGTCACCGGCACGCATCTTTCTCGCTTCATCCGCCCATCCGCTTCGAGGTCGAGCAGTAGCGGCTATCACAACGGCCCCGTCCCGGACCTCAAGCTCCACTTCCTCGGTTAGGCCGGCCTGCTCGATGATTGTCTTGGGCAGCCGTATTCCTCGTGAATTGCCGATGCGAATGAGTCGAGTCTTCATTGAGTCGAGCCTCCATCTCCTTGTAGCGTAATTACATTATAAGCACATGGAATCAGATACGTCAAGCATCCTTGGGATAGGCGTTGAAAAGGCCGGGAAACCGGAACGATATGCCGTGTGTAGAGCAGAGAAGGAAAATCAGACCTCACAGTGGATGTCGGCGAGCTCTTGTGAGAAAGTGGCGTAATTGACGGAATAGTCGATGGGGCATTCCACCACGGCCGGCCGTTTGAGTGCGAAGACCTCGCGGAGGACCTCCGAGAGGTCGTCCCCATCCCGGACACGGAAACCCGCTGCGCCGAAGCTCTCGGCGAACCTGGAGAAGTCGGGGTTCCCGTAATCGAGGGCGAAGTTGGTGAATCCCTTGGCCTGTTGTTCCCACTTGACGAACCCGAAGGCGTTGTCGTTCAGGATGAGGGCGACCACGGGAATGTCGCAGCGGACCGCCGTCTCCAGCTCCTGGGCGTTCATCATGAACCCCCCGTCTCCCACGACGGCGAGGACCTTCCTGCCGGGGTTGAGCATCTTCGCCGTCATGGCCGACGCCAGCCCCGCGCCCATGCTCGCCAGGGCGTTGTCGACCAGAAAGGTATTGGACTTATAGGTCTTGTAGAGGCGAGAGAACCAGAGCTTGTAAATGCCGTTGTCGAGCGTCACGATATCGTCCGGGGCAAGGACGTTCCGAACATGCCGGACCACCTCCTGGGGCGTGGGCGGGAATTTCGGCTCGAAGGCCCGGTCGAGCTTTTCGTTCAGGAAGGCCCGTATGGCGGGGAATACCTCGTCGTTCCTGCCCGGCGCGATCAGGGGGCCGAGGAGGCGCAGGGCCAGGGAGACGTCGCCTAGGACCTCCAGAGCGGGGTTGTAGTACTTGTCCAGCTCCGCTTCGGTGAAATCGATGTGCACGATCTTCTTGTCCAGGTTCCTGTTCCACACGTACGGCGGATACTCCATGATGGTGTAGCCGATCGTGATGACGAGGTCCGCCCGGTCGAGGCCGCAGTTCACGTAATCGCGTCGGTGTATGCCCGCCGCGTACAGGCTGTATTCCGACGCATCGGAGACCACCCCCTTGCCCATCTGGGTATGGACGGCGTGAAGCCGCGTCTTTTCGATGAAGGAGGCCAGCTCTTCCGCGATCAGGCTCCGGTTCGCGCCACCGGAGACGAGGATGAGCGGACGGCGCGCGCCGTTGATCAGCTCGGCGGCCGCTGCCACGGCCTTGGCGTCCGGGGCCGGACGGCGGACGGCGCCCCGCGCCTGGATGGGCGCATCGGTGACGCTCTCGGCCACGTCTTCGGGCACCTCGATGTGCACCGCCCCCGGCCGCTCGGCCTGGGCCAGCTTGAACGCGTTGCGCACCACCGTGGGGAGCGTGCTCGGGTCGGTGATGGGGAAGGACTTCTTGGTGATCGGTGCCATGAGTTTCACGACGTCGACGAGCTGAAAGCGCGCCTGCCAGTTGTCCCGGAGGGCCTTCTGCCCCGTGATGGCCACGAGGGGGGCGCCGATGAGCTGTGCCTGGGCTATGCCGGTGATCAGGTTTGTCGCGCCGGGGCCGAGGGTCGAAAAGCAGACCCCTGCTTTCTTGGTCAACCGCCCGTACGTGGCGGCCTGGAAGGCGGCCGCCTGTTCATGGCGGGTGATGTGCACCGTGATTCGCGAGGTGCGCAGGGACTCGAGAATAGAGAGGATCTCCTCGCCCGGCAGGCCGAAGACGCACTCCACGCCCTCTTCTTCGAGCCTGCCTCACGAGCAGGTCCGATGCTTTCATTGTGTGTGCCACGCTTCGTTACTCCTTCACGACAACGGTCTTGATGTTCACGAACTCCTTGAGGCCGTAATGCGACAACTCCCTGCCGACGCCCGACCTCTTCACGCCGCCGAAAGGCAGCCGGGGATCGGATTTCACCATGTCGTTGATGGCGACGGCCCCCACATCGATCCGCCCGGCGACCCGCTCCGCCCGTGCCGCGTCCCTGCTCCAGATGGAGGCGCCGAGTCCATACTCCGTGGCGTTCGCGACCCGGACCGCGTCGTCCTCGCCGTCCACGACAATGATCGGCGCGATGGGACCGAAGACCTCCTCCGTGAGGACCTTCATGGTCTCCTTTGGACGGAGGACCACGGCGGGGCTGAAGAAGAACCCTTTCCGGAAGGCATGCGCGCGCTGGAGGATCTCCGCTCCCTTTGTCCGGGCGTCCCGGAGCTGCTCCTGCAGGTTGTCGAGGATCTCCTTTTTGGCGAGGGGACCGAGATCGGTGGTCTCATCCATGGGGTCGCCGATTTTCAGCTCCTCGACGCGCGCCACGAAGGCCCTCGTGAACGCGTCGGCCACCCGCGAAAGGACGATGAAGCGCTTGGCCGCGATGCAGCTCTGGCCGGTGTTTATCATCCGGGCGACCACGGCGGTCCGGGCCGCCTTGTCGATGTCCGCGTCGTCGAGGACGATGAAGGGGTCGGAACCGCCAAGCTCCAGGACGACCTTCTTGATTTTCCTTCCCGCGGCGCCGGCCACCTGCGCCCCGGCCTTGACGCTTCCCGTCAGGGTGACGGCGTCCACCTTGTCCTCGTCGAGGAGTGCTAGGGCCTCCGGCGGATCGACGAGCACCGTCCGGAAGACCCCCTCCGGAAAGGCCGCCGCCGTAAAGGCCGCCTCGATGGCCAAGGCCGTCGCCGGAACTGAGGGCGCATGCTTCAAGAGCACGCAATTCCCCGCGCTCATCGCGGGGATGGCGAACCGAAACACCTGCCAGAAGGGGAAGTTCCAGGGCATGATGGCCAGCACCACGCCCAGGGGCTCGAAGGCGACATAGCTTTTCTTCGCGTCTGTCACGACCTCCTCGGGCGCAAGGAAGGGCGCGGCCTTTTCTCCATAGTAATTGCACACCCACGCGCATTTCTCGATCTCGGCCAGAGCCTCCCGGATGGGTTTCCCCATCTCCCTGGTGATAAGCTCTGCGTACGTCCGCTTCCTTTCCCGGAGATGATCGCCCATGCGCGTCACGCACGCCGCCCGCTCTTCCACGGGCACGCTCCTCCAGGCCGGGAAGGCCGTGCGGGACGCCTCGACCACCCGGTCAAGCTCCGCCCTCGTCATGAGGGCATATTCCCCCATCAGCTCCTCGGTATAGGGGTTGATCGACCGCATCATCCCCTTGTCATCCCCATGGGTCCGTGAAGGTCGACTAGTCATTTTCCTCATCCTTTCGCCGCGCTCCTTTCTTCCACGGGCTCATAGAGACACCCGGTCTTCCCGCAGTAGTGGCCGACATACTCCGACAAAGGCCGGTAGAGCGCGGGCTTCTCCTGGGCATCGGCGAACTTCTCCTCGATGATGTGGGCTGTCCAGCCGGCAATGCGCGCCACCGCAAAGACGGGCGTCATGAAGTCGAGGGGAATGCCCATGAGGTGGTACACGGAGGCGCTGTAGAAATCGACGTTGGGCCTGATCGTGGTCTTGCCCCTCGCATTGAGTTCGGCTACTGCGGTCTCCTCGATCTCCGTCGAGAGGCGGCACCAATGATCCTCGCCCAGCTTCTTCCCCAGCCTGAAGCACATATCCTTCAGGAACCGGGCACGCGGGTCCTGGGTCTTGTATACCGCATGGCCCATACCCATGATCTTCCGTCCGCCGGCAAGTTGATTTCTCACCCAGCCGGGAATGTCCTTCTCGTTCCGAAGTTCCTGGAGCATCTTCATGACCAGGGCATTGGCCCCGCCGTGCAGGCTTCCCGAAAGCGCTCCCACGCCCGCTGCCACGCCGGCATACATATGCGCTCGGGTGGAAACGACCTCGCGGCAGGCAAAGGTGGAGGCATTAAAGGAGTGGTCGGCATGGAGCACCAGGATGGTGTCGAGGTCGCGGGCGATCTCCGCATCAGGCTGTCTGCCCGTGAGCTGCCACAGGAAATTCGCCGCCTGGGAGAGGGCGTTGTCCGAGGGCAGAGGCTCTTTGCCCTCGCGTATCCTTTGCCAGCCGGCCACGACTACAGGCACGCGGCTGATGAGTCGGATGGCCTTGCCAATGTTGGCGGCGCGGGAATCATCGTCAAGGTCGGGATCCGCCGTGGCCAGGATCGGGATCGCTGTCTGGAGCACGTCCATGGGGTGGGACTGTTTCGGCAGCATCTTAAGCGCATCGAAGACGAACCCTGGGACCGGCCGCGCTTCGATGAGACTGTGCGCAAGCTTTTGGAGGCTCCTTTTCCGTCGGCAGCGCATCATGGTGAAGGAGGTAGGCGGTTTCTTCAAACGTCGAGCTCCGGGCCAGTTCTTCGATCCGATACCCCCGGTAAAGGAGGATGCCGTTTTCGCCATCCACGTGGCTGATCTTGGTGTCCGCCACCGTGACGCCCCGCAGGCCGATGTTCTTCAGCCTGACGGCTGCCCCTGTTTTCTTCTCCCCTTCGGACGTTGTTACTTCCGCTGCGCCATCCATGGTTAGCCTCCCGCATGCAATGTAGTTTTCACAAAATTCAAGGTCCCGCCCGCCAGGAGGTGTTTTCGCTGGCGCTCCGACACGTCGAGCAGGGTCATGATGGTCCGCCCGCCGGCTTCGACGGGGATCTCCCTGTCGCCTCGCTCGATTCTTTTTCGCACATCAGAAAAGACAACCTTTGTTCCTTCCCTCATCCGGTCGTAGTCGCCGGGGTCCTTGAACGTAAGCGGCAGGACGCCGAAGTTGCAGAGATTCGACTTGTGAATGCGGGCGAAACTCTTTACGATCTTGGCGCAGACGCCCAGGTACCGCGGCGCCAGCGCGGCGTGCTCGCGGCTCGACCCCTGGCCGTAATTCTGACCGCCCACAACCACGACGGCGCCCCTGGCCCGGCAGGCAGCAGCAAAACCGGCGCGGATCGGCTCGAAGACATGCTCGCTGATGGCCTCGATATTCGAACGGAGCGGCAGCACCTGGTTTCCTGCCGGCATGATTGCATCGGTGGAGATGTTGTCGCCCACCTGCAGCACTACCTCGGCCGCGAGTCTGTCGGGCAGGGGGGTGAGCTCGGGCAGGGGTTTGATGTTCGGACCGCGCACGACCACGGTGTTTTTCAGCTCCTCCGAGGGGAAGACGATGGAGCGGTCGTCCGTGAGATACGCTTCAGGGTCCCGGACGCGCGGGAACGTCATCTCCCCTGCCAGGTCGCGGGGATCGGTGATCACCCCTTTGAGGGCAGAGGCGCAGGCCGTCTCGGGTGAGCATAAATAAATCTTGTCGTCCTTGGTGCCCGAGCGTCCGGGAAAGTTCCTCGGGAAGGTCCTCAAGGATATCTCGCCTGTCCCGGGGGCCTGGCCCATGCCGATGCAGCCCAGGCAGCCGGGCTCATGCACACGGGCGCCGGCACCGAGAAGGGCCAGCATCCCGTTTTCCCGGGCGATGTTTTCGAGCACCTGACGGCTGCCGGGGTTCACATGAAAGGAGGTCGCGGGATGGACATGCCTCCCTTCCAGGATGCGAGCCGAGACCATCAGGTCCCGGAAGGAGGAATTGACGCTGCTGCCCACGATCACCTGGTCTACCCTGGTGCCGGCCACATCGCTCACGGGCACGACGTTGCCGGGCGAGGTGGGCTTGGCGATCAACGGCTCGATCTCCCCGAGGTCGAGCGTCAACGCTTCGTCGTACGCCGCGCCCTCGTCCGCGGAAAGCCCCCGCCACGCTTGGCCTCGGCCCTGGGCCTCAAGGTATTCCCGCGTCCGCTCGTCCGAGGGAAAGAGGCTGCTCGTGGCGCCCAGCTCGGCGCCCATGTTGCCGATGGTCTCCCGGTCCGTGGCGGAAAGGGTCACTACCCCGGGGCCGTAGTACTCCACGATCTTGCCCACACAGCCCTTGACGTTAAGACGGCGCAGCATTTCCAGGATGACGTCCTTGGCGCTCACCCAGTCGGAAAGTCTTCCCACGAGCTTGACGCCCAGCACGCGAGGGCAGGAAAGATAGTAGGGAAAGCCTGCCATGGCCAGGGCCACGTCCAGCCCTCCCGCGCCGATGCCGAGCATCGAGACGCCGGCGGCCCCCGTCGTGTGGCTGTCCGCACCGAGTAGGGTCTTGCCGGGGATGCCGAAACGCTCCATATGGACCTGATGGGATACGCCGTTGCCCGCCCCGCTGAAGTGCATGCCGTATCGGCCGCATGCGGTTTGGAGGAACTTGTGATCGTCGGCATTCTTGAAGTCCGTGTGCAGGATGTTGTGGTCCACGTACTGGACCGCCAACTCCGTCTTGACGGCGGGGAGGCCCAGGGCCTCGAATTCGAGCATGGCCAGTGTGCCCGTGGCGTCCTGGAGCAGTGTGTGGTCGATCCGCAGGCCGATCTCCCGTCCGGGGGAGAGCTGCCCTTCCACAAGATGGTCGCTCAGTATCTTCTGGGTAAGGTTCCTCTTCATGGCAGTCACCGAAATACCTCTTAGGTGAAAATATGACCGTCGATTTCGGATAAGGAGTTGCAGCCGGTCATCATCATCGCCTTCTTCAAATCCCGGGAAAGGAATTCCGCCTCAGAGCACACCCCTTCCGCCCCGCCGCCGATGGCGGCCCGAATAAATTCCCGGCCTACCATCACAAAGTCTGCTCCCAGGGCGAGCATCTTAAGCGCATCGAAACCGGTGCGGATGCCGCCGTCCGCGGTGATGACTACCTTTCCCTTCAGAAGGGGAACGAGCCGGGGCAGCACGTCGGCAATCCCCAGCATGGAATCGAGGGTGCGGCCGCCGTGGTTGGAAAGGGCGACCACTTTGCAGCCCGTCTGCAAGGCGGCCGCTGCATCTTCTTCGCCGGCGATCCCCTTGAGGATGAAAGGGAGCGACGTGGACTGCACCAACTCTTTCAGCTCGCTCAGGGACTTGCGGAATGCGGGCTGCCCCTTCAGGGCCATGGCTACGGAGCCTGCCCCATCGAGATCGATCCCTACGGCGATTGCCCCGGCTGCCTGCGCCTCCTGAATCAGGCGCAGCAAAACCGTCTGCTCGCGCGGTTTGAAGATCTGTACGCCCCAGCCGCCGGCTTCCCGGATTGCCTGCACTCCGGGCCGATCCTCAAAGGTTTCGGCGCCGTCACCGATAAAACCGATGGTCCCTGCCGCCTTGCACCCTTTAATTACCGCCCGGGCGAATTCCAATTCGCTCACTCCACCTCCCATACTGATCTTCACCCCGCTCATGGAGGAGCAAAAGATCGGAAAGGCTACCTCGTGCCCGAGAAAGGATGCCTTCATCTCCGCTTCGATATGGGGAGAAATCAGACGGGTTTTCAGATGGAGACGATCGAGCGCCTCGATATTGGCGGTGAAAGTAGTGCCTTTCCCGATCCCCCCCATGCCGAGTGACTTGCCGTATTTGATGCCCTGGCAGAAACGGTCGGGACGGCCATCGCAGACCTTGTAGACGGCACAGGATCCTTTCATGCGTTCTGTTGCTTTTTCCCGAGCATCGGTTAAATCCATAGCACCTCCCGGGGTTTGCGCACGCGGTCTTCACCTAGGCCGCCGCTGTTCGATAGCTTCTTTTCAGTTTAATGCTTCGAGGCACTATTGTCCAAAATTATCCAAAGCCATGATAGCCCCCCTATAGCCGTGCTCTGGACAGGCAGTTCCGTCGTCTCGTAAGGAGGCTGGGTGGTTTCCCGGCTGCGGGCTTCGCTTTTGCCGCTGTCTTCTTTGCGCCGGCTTAGCGACCGTCTCGTGGGAGCAGTTGCTTTATCGTCTTGCCTATTTCAGCCCGGGACATCGGTTTCCCGACGACTGCTTTCACGCCCGCCTCACGGGCCGACTCCGTATCTACTACGTCGCGGTACCCCGTGATCAGGATGATTGGGACATCGGGCCTCACCGAAAGTATCTCCCCCGCCAGATCGATGCCCGTCATGTCCGGCATGGTCTGGTCGGTGAGCACCAGATCGTAGCCATGGGGATTCTCCCTAAAAAGGGCAAGGGCGGCGACACTCTCGCACACCGTGGTGGCCGAGTACCCCAACCGCTCGACCATCTCCTTCTCCAGTTCCACAAGGTCGGCTTCATCGTCGACTATGAGAAGGTGGCCGTGTCCCTTAAGGGCCGAGAGGGGCGGCTCCTTCGCCTGGGGGATATGTGCCTGAATACGGGGCAGAAACACTTCGAAGGTCGATCCTTTCCCCTGCGCGCTTTTCACCGTGATCGCGCCCTTGTGGTTCTTCACAATGGCCTGCACCACCCAGAGGCCCAGGCCGGTCCCTTCGCCCCGTTTCTTTGTAGTGAAGAAAGGGTCGAACACCCGCTCAAGGGTATCTGTGTCCATGCCCATCCCTGTGTCGCTCACGGACAGCCTGAGGTAGGGCCCCGGGGTCAGGCCCGCCTCCGGTGTCTCGTCCGGGTTGACCATGACGCAGGAAAGACCTACGGTCATCATGCCTCCCGCTTTCCACATGGCATGGGCCGCGTTGGTGCCGAGATTCATGATGATCTGCTGGATCTGTGTGGAATCGGCGAGGGCCGGCGTGGGCTCCGTCGTGATATCCTCCAGGATCTTTATGGTTCTTGGCAGCGAGGCCCGCAGCATTTTAATGCTTTCCTTGACCACGGGAGCCAATGAGACAGGTCTTAGCTCCTCCTCGCCTTTCCGGCTGAACGACAGTATCTGGGTCACCAGGTCCTTGCCCCGCTGCGCGGCATTAAGAACCCTGCCGAGATGCCGCTTCGCCTTGCTACTAATCGGGGCGTCCTCGTAACCGAGTTCGGCAAATCCGAGGATCGCCGTGAGGATATTGTTGAAATCATGGGCGATACCCGCCGAGAGCGTTCCTATGGCCTCCATCTTCTGAGATTGACGGAGCATTTCCTCGGCCCGGAGACGCTCGGTGACGTCTCTGAGATACGCCAATGTTGCCGGTTCTCCCTGATAGACTATTCTGGTTGCGGAGACTTCCACGTGAATCAGGGTTCCGTCCTTACGCACCCCCTTGAATTCATACCGTGAAAGAACAGGTTTCCCTTCCTGTCTTTTCCGGTTTATCTCCATGACCCTTTCATGATCGTCGGGATGGACCATGACGAAGAATTGTGCACCCAGGGCCTCTTCGGGATCATCATAGCCGAACATGGTGAGAAATCTCTGATTGACGTAAACGTGCCGGTCTCCCTTTACGATTGCAACCCCGTCATTCGAGTGTTCGATGGCGATCCGATACCGCTCTTCCGATTCCGCCAACGCCTTCTCCGTCTGCTTGCGCTCGGTGACATCCTGGTTTGCCCCATGATATCGGGTAATACGACCCGTGTCGTCCCTGCTGACGTGCATGCGCACCAGTATATGGCGCTCCTCTCCGTCACGAAGAAGGATGCGATGCTCGAATTCGTGAAAGAATTCGCGGCCCCCGGATAACGTGCGTTTCTCCCCCGCTTGACGAAACAGCGGCATATCGTCGGGGTGCACGAATCTTTTGCCATACTCTTCCCTGGCCATCCGATAGCCGCCTTCCCCTTCGGCCGTAGTGCCGTAAAGGGCATAGAAGTGATCGTTAAAAACGAAGGTATCCGTTTCGGGATCAAGCTCCCAGTACACGATGCGTGCAAGGTCCATGGCCTCCGACAATTGAAACTGGCTCGTGAGCAGCGCCTCTTCCGCCTTCTTCCGCCTGGTGATATCCTGCAGCGTGCCCTCGTAATAGAGGACCTTTCCCTCGGAATCCCTCACAACCCGGGCATTCGAGGAGACCCATATCCTGCTCCCGTCCTTCCGGTAACGCTCCGTCTCGTAGCCCTCGATGAAACCCTGCTCTTCGAGGATTGCCCCGAAGCGTCTGCGGGCCTCGGGGTCGACGTGCACTTGGGTCCCCACATCGGTCACCTCCGCCATAAGCTCTTCGGGGGACCCATACCCGTACATCCGGGCAAGGAAAGGGTTGGCGCTCAGGAACCGTCCATCGGGAGTGACCTGCTGAAAGCCTTCGACGGCGTTGTCGAAAATATTGCGGTACTTCTCCTCGGCCCTCTTCAGTGCCTCCTCGGCCCGTTTGCGCTCACTGATGTCCCTGAAAACCACTTCGATAATCTGTCTGCCCTGGATGGGGACGACCGTGAGAGAGACCTCTACCCAGAACTCTTCACCATCGAAGGTACGATGCACCCACTCGAAACGGTTCGTCCCTCGACTGAGAGCGACGTCGATCACCTCCTGGGCCTTCTCCAGCGAGAGACGGCCGTCGGGCTGACGCCCGGGGGAAATATCCCAGGGATGGAGGCCGATCAGCCTGCCCTTGCCGGCACAGCGAAAGGCTTTTAACGCAGCCTCGTTGCAGTCGATGAAGACGCCTCCGTGAAAAAGGAGTGTGGGGTCTGCAGATTTCTCAAATATCAGGCGGAACTTCTCTTCACTTTCAGGAAAGGCCCCTCCTACCATGATGTGCTCCGTACCGTCTCTTAGGCATGCAAGGCCAGCAGGTTCTCCGTGGGCGTCCCCGCGGCCCGGGCAAGTCCCTATCCTCCCTACAACATTACTCAGATCGCCTTGTACCCCTTTCATCCGCTTTTCTCTCCCCGTCCCCTTGGACAAGCCGCCCGTGAACTCCTTTCATGACCTGTGAAGACCGGCCGCCCGGCGTGTCTCAAAAAGCCCCGATGATTGGCGAGTATGGGTTGGGTCGCAGATAATAGTTATTATGGCAGGCTCAGATATGGAATGAGTCATTCTTTCAGAATAGTATGCAGGAAAAGACCTGTTTACGCAATATTGGTTGAGTGTCGGCTCAGGCCAATACCGATCCCATACTAGGTAAGCGAGAGGAGGTAGGTGCGAAGATCCGCTTTGCCGCTGGTCAGGCCCAGTTTCCTCCTGATGCGATCCCGGTGAAAATCTATGGTCGCTTTGCCGAGATGGAGCTGTGCCCCGATCTGCTTACTCGTTTTACCGAGCTTGATAAGGCTGACGATGTCTATCTCCCTCGGGGTCAATGAAAGCGCCTTGCTCCTTGAGGGGCCGAGGAATGGGGAGGCTATCGCCTTCAAGTTCATTTCGAGGATATCGGCAAGGCCCTTTTGATGCTCCGTGAGTCCCCCCTCTTTGAGGTTCTCCAGATAGGGAAGGACCAACCGCTCCACGTTGGACCTAATCGTGTCTTCAAGTTCTTTTTTGTCGTTTTCCCTTTGGCTGAGGAGCACCTTGAGGGCCGTGTTCATCTCCTCTAGGGAGCGGGACTTGGCGGCCAGGGCCTCTTCTGCCCGTTTGCGCATGGTGATGTCGCGGACACTCGCTCTATGGCCCAGGTCGGTTCCGTCAAAACCGTAAATGGGTTGCCATTCAACGGCTGCCCATTTCAGGCTCCCGTCCCGGCACCGAACCCGAAACTCGACGTTGCTGCCGCTCGTCCGGTTATCGACCGCCTGTGCAAATAATGCGGCCATTCTTTCCCTGTCGGCCTCGTCAACCATCGGCAAGGGACAGTCCGCCATGGCAAGACACTCATTGTCCGTGTACCCTGTCAATCGCAAGATTCCCGGACTGACCCACATGGCTTTTCCCTCGATCCCCACCCAGATTTCCGCGCCATACGTGTAGTTGGCTATTGCATGGAACCGCTCTTCGCTCTGCCTCAGTCCTTCTTCTGCCTGCCTGCGCTCCGTGATATCGGACAGCATCGTCACCGTTCTTCCGTCATCGAGAAGGGCTGATCTGAATTCAACCTCCTTCAGGCTCTGATCCTTGCAAAAGACGCGAAATGTCCTGGTCAGGTCTTCGTGCGCCAGGTCCTTCTTCCAGAAGCCTATCACTTCTTTCCGGTATGTTTCGTCCGGATAAGCCTTCTGAAACCATTCGCGTCCCGTGGGGATGTCGCCCAGGGTGTACCCCGTGATCTGCGTGAACGCGCGGTTGGCGTAGAGGTTACGCCCGTCTCTATCAATCAGCACGATGCCGTACGGCGCCTGTTCAAGAACCGAAACGAAGCTTAGCCGCTGCTTTCTTATATGGTCTTTGACCTTTCTCCGCTCGGTAATGTCTCGGGCAATCCCCAGTATCCCGACAACGCCGCCTTTCCGATCGCGCAGAAAACTGGCTTTCACCTCGGTCCAGACGGTGCCGCCCGCTTTCCGGGTAAGCTCCAGCTCCAATGTCCGTGGTTCGGAGGATGCCCCCGGCTTTGCCCTCTCCCGGGCCAACTCCTCCTCAAGTGTGTTCTTTGCCAACTCGTAGGAAGCGGGGGTCATCAGCCGCTCCGGGGTCTGGGTCATTATCTCTTCGACAGTGTATCCCCTGAGCCGCTCCACGGAGGGGCTGCAATAGGTGTAGTGCAAGTTGAGGTCAAGCGTGAATATGACGTCGCTTACATTCTCGGCGAGAAGTCGGTAGCAATCTTCCGTTCGTTGGAGGACCTGCTCAACCTTGTCCGGTTCAGCCTTCATCGTCTCTCCCGTTCAGACTATAATACGGCTTTCACGTTTTGTAAAGCACGTGGGTCGCTCCATAATGGATGACGCGCCCGCAGAAGGCTGTCATCGGCGCCATCTACAGGTATCGCGGTGGCGCAAGGGGAAGCAATCGTGAAGGAGAGGGGGTTAAGACCGCCGGTGTCAGCGCGACCTATGGGCGGTCACATAGGCTTTTAACACTGCTTGCATGCGGGAAATATGCCCTTTGCCTCGCGCCTTGAAAAGGTCGATAGTTTCCTGTTCAAGGCGAAGGTGCACGGATTGCTACGAGTGGAGTATGGGGGCTTCCGACCCGGATCACGGATCGCCATAAAAAAGTGTGCACGTCGGGGACCTCGCATTTGTCCATTTGACGGGCATTGGCGGAGAAACTGGACAGTTTGTATTAGATTGACTAGTTTTGTTGATCCCCAATTGGGATCAGTATATACTATCCTTGTGCAAGTCATATCCCGAAAGAAACTCAAGGAGTTTTGGGAGCGGCATCCCGATGTGCGACAGCCACTTCAAGCATGGTATGACGACGCGAAGCGTTCGATATGGAGGAGCCCGGCGGATATTAGGACGGTCTATCGAAACGCCAGTTTTGTACAAAACGACAGGGTGGTTTTTAACCTTAAGGGCAACAGCTACAGGTTGGTCGTTGCTATACGTTACGAGTATGGCATCGTGTTCATAAGATTTGTCGGCACCCATCAGGAGTACGACAGAATAGATGCAGCGGAAGTCTAGGGAGGGCACCGAAATGGAGATTAGACCAATAAGAACGCAAGCCGATTATAAGGCCGCTCTTGGGGAGATCGAGCGGCTCTTTAATGCGCAGCCCGGTACGGCCGAGGCAGATCGTCTTGAGGTTCTGTCAACCCTCACGGAAGTCTATGAAGAGAAACATTACGTTCTTCCTCTGCCTGATCCTATCGAAGCCATTCTGTATCATATGGAAAGCCGCGGTCTTTCTCGTAGCGATCTGGAGCCTTTTATCGGAAGCCGCGCACGTGTTTCCGAAATCCTTAATCGAAGGCGTCCGCTTACCATGGAGATGATCCGAAGCCTTCACAAAGGCTTGGGCATTTCAGCAGAAGTACTGATCCAGCCTTACAAAACACTCAAGGATGCGGCATAAAAATGCAACCTGTGCGTTTTTTCTTGACAACTTACCACTATTCGGTATAACATGTTTTCACAATTTGAAAAAGCCAAACCACCCGCGAGGATGGGGCGGAAAGCCAACGGGTCTCTGATATAGTCCAGCGAGACTTACCGGCCAGACAGCCGAGCTGCCAGAATGATTTTGCGATGGAGGTATAACGATGCGACGAATGTTTAATGAGGCCCTTTGCAAATCCAAATGGACCATGCTCTTGTTGCTGCTGGGTGTTGCATTTCTCGCCTCGCCCTTGGTCGATCGAGCCTATGCCTCGCCGGTCACCTTTTCCTTTACGGGTGTGATCTCCAGTATTACCGACCGTTTTGGTACCCCGGTCATTTTTGGTACAAGTCAGTTCCATGCCGGCGACACGGTCTCCGCCTCGTTTACCTTCGATCCGGCCGCGAGCCCGACTGTTTTTTTCGCCAACGAGGCAGTCTACGACGCAGTGATCAGCAGTTACAATGCAACTACCAGTGGCGGGTACTCTGCTTCGGCGACAACGGGGCAGATCACCATGTGGAACAACTCGGGAGCCCCGTACGACGACCGGTTTCGCGCGGGGATGTTTCAAGAGCCCTCCTTTACTCCCCCATACACCCTCACGGGTGCGGCCGTGGATGGCTTGCCATTGCTGGACTTTGTCGTAGCCGTAGAGGACCCAAGCCAAACGGCGTTCAGTGGTACGGGTCTTCCCAGCACACTCGATCTCTCGAAGTTCGACCTAAACGCGACATATTCAGGTATGCAGTTTGTTTTTGGCACACTAAACCAGCCTGACACCTATAGATTAGTAAATGCCCACATTACGGGCATGAGCGTCGTACCGGTTCCCGCAACCCTTCTGCTCTTAGGGCCGGGCCTTGTGGGCCTTGCAGCGATAAGGAGGAGGTTCAAGAAGTAGCCTTATTAACCAAAGTATCAGGGGCAGGGCCAGAAATGGCCCTGCTTTTTTCTTGCCCGCAGTTCTCCCTTCCCACATGAAAGATGGTACAACTCCCAAATTATTCATGGTGTGGGTTATGGGAAGCATCAGATAAGCGCTGTTGACAAACGCGATATTGCCCCCGGCTCGGTCGATCGAATCAGACCCTGAGAATTTGACCCTTACGCTCCGACCTTAGAGACGCAGAAGTTGACTAATCTGCTTGAGTACATTATACTCCTGATGCTGTTGAGAGACTAGTGAGGAGAGGTTGATGAACGGAAACTTCAAAGCGGAATTAGCCGGCAAGGTCACACGGCCGGCCCGGCCCGACGCCATTCCGGTGCTTAAAGAGTTTGTGGAGGCCCACGCGAGAGAGATCGGCTACGACGAGCGCAAGGTGCTGGAGATGGGCGCCGCACTCGAAGAAGCGGTCGACAACATCCTGCGCTTTGCCTGTGCCGACGGCTCGCGTACGATCAGCGTGGAGTGCACGGAGCATGATATGGGCATGCTCATCATGGAAATAAGAGACACGGGCATCCCCTTCAACATGCTCGTGGCCAGCTCGTTTCCCTCCACGGCCGATTTCGTCGAACCCGGAGAGAGGTTGTCGACGGTCAAGACGAAGAAGGTCTTCAAGAATGTCGAATACCGGAGAGACGGGGATTTGGGCGTAAATATCCTGCTCTGCGTCGTTCCGAAATAAGCGTCCGGAGATCGGGCGGGTCCAGCCGGAGAGATTCATGGCCCGGGGTCCTTCAGGCGGGCGTCTCTTCTTCCATCACCGCCGTGAGACCGAGGTCCTTTATCATCTCCCTATCGGCGCTCGTCTCTCTTCCGGGCGTGGTGAGATAATTGCCCGTCATGAGGGAGTTGCACCCCGCCACGATGGCCAGCGGCAGCAACTGTCTGAGGTTCGTCTCTTTCCCGCCGCAGAGCTTGATATCCTTGTCGGGCAGCAGGAACCTGAACAGGGAGATGGTGACCAGGATCTCGATGGGATGGAGGGGGGGCGTCCCCATCAGGGGTGTGCCCGGGCGGGGGTCGAGGATATTTATCGGCACAGAGTCCACGTTCAGCTCCTTCAGCGTCACGGCGAGCTCTATCCTCTGCTCCATCGATTCGCCCAGCCCTATGATGCCTCCGCAGCATGTCGCAAGCCCCGCTTCTTTCGCCGCCAGCACCGTGTCGATATCTTCCTGGTACTCATGGGTGGTGCAGATGTTGTCGAAGAAGCTCCTCGCAGTCTCCAGGTTATGGTGATACCGGTGAAGACCGGCGGCCTTCAGGGCCGCAGCCCTCTCCCTGTCGAGAAGGCCCAGGGAGACACAGGGCTTTACGCCTGCTGCCCCGATCTCCCTCACCGCCTGGTAGATCCCCTCCCACTCCTCTTCGCTTTCGATGCGCGTGCCGCTCGTCACGATCCCGAACATGTGGGCGCCGTCCTGCCAGCGCCCGCCTGGCGGCCCCGACGATCTCCGGCCTCGACACCATGTCGTAGACGGGTGCATCCGTGTCGCAATGGACGGACTGGGCGCAGAACCTGCAATCTTCGGGACACCTGCCGGACTTCGCATTGATAATGGCGCACAGGTTTACCCGCTTCCCCTTGAAGAACTCCCGTATTTCCGAGGCGGCGGCCATGAGGGCGAAAGGCGTCTCCATCCCCCTCCGGTACAGCGCGAGGGCGTCTTCGACGCCCAGGTCCTTCTTTTTAATCGCCCGTTCTTTCAGTTGTTTCACGACGTCATCCATGTGGCTTCATCTCCTGTTATCCCTGAGTACTAAATCCTCAGTTTCTCGATATCTATGGAAAGGCGATCGATCACCCGGCGGGTCGAGCCTCCGTCGCTCAATTCCACGGTCAGGGGAAACGTGCAATTCTTCGCATGAGAGGCCATGATATTCGCCGACATGCCGATGGCGGCTTCATCGACCTCCCCGATAAGCAGACCGGAGGGCCCCACGAACGACACGGGCGTCAAGAGCAGGTGACCCGCCCGCGAAAGACCGGCCAGGCGCTCATTCTCCTGCTGATTCCGTCCCACTATCAGTTTTGTTTTGTCGGACATGCGGAAATGGCGGCCTATCTTCAGCATGGCCGCGTCATTCATGGTGCACTCGGGGTCGTACCGGAAAAGGTCGCGCAGCTTCGCGGCAAATATGGAATCCGTCAGCAGGCAGCCTCCGCCGGGGCAGCTAAACTCCTTCAGGTCATACTCCTCGGCGAGTCTGTATTGCCCTTTCCGCGACCTGCCGGCGAAATCGAGCAGCTTCTCCCTGTCGACGATCCCCTCCTTTTCCGGAATGGTAGGGGGAAAGTGATGGGCGGAGAGGGGTCTCAGGATCAGCCCGTCAAGGCCGCTCTCCTTCTCGATGAGGCGCATCGCCTCCCTTCTCTGCGACATGGGCCGCTGGCCGAGGACTTCGCCGGTGATCACGAAGGACGCGTCCACCTCTTTCATGAACTCCGTGGCCTTTTTCAGCATGAAGATCCGGCAATCGATGCAGGGGTTGATGTTCTTGCCATAGCCGTGAGGCGGCTCCCGGACCATCCGCAGGTAGTCTATCCCCTTGGTCCTCACCGTGACCTTTACGCCCAGCTCTTCCGCGCTTCTCTGCGCCTGGATGCCGCACCCCTCGGTTGCGCCGTGCGTACAGTTACAGAAGGGCGACGTGAAATGGAGCGCGCAGACCTCGATCCCCTGATCGAGAATCAGTTTCGCGGCAAGTATGCTGTCGAGTCCCCCTGAAAGCAGGGAAACAGCCTTTCTATTCATCGTTCCTCCAAAGTCCTCCCGTCCCTTTTGATGGCATTGTTGTGGAAGGCGCCCGGCCGGACGTGGAACATCGGTCCCCGGCCGATGTCAGCCTATCGTGGCGTAGCACTACTACCGGTATCCGGGACCACGCATGTGCCCATATTGTAGTAATATTTTACCAAATCTGTCAAGAAACCGGCCGGAGGGGCAGTGGGCCGGTTTGAAAATGTTAAGGCCAGAAAAATAGAGGCTTTGAGGTTATGTAGCCCCGCAACATATTCCAACACTTACTATGCGAATCCTCATAATGATGATGAACCAAGCCAGCCAGCATATCGGTAAATTGCAGGTTTGGGGTACAGGAACTGTCACAAAACTGGGTTTGAAGCTCTGTTTCAACGCGCTGTTCATACGTTAAGTTTATCGACAAATAATCATGAAGACTATTTCCGCTTCCGACTTTAACAGATCGTGCATCAGGGACCAAGAGAACCTTATCATATTTGCACATCTCTTCTATGAGGGATAGCTTCATCATGTAGTTATATAACTTGTTGCCGTCCTTTCTCATATGTCCCGTAACTTTTTCCTTAAAAACAGTGATCGCCAAAAACTTTATGTCAGGCTGCTTTTCCACCATGTCTCGCGCTTGTTTTGCGAACCACTCCCTTTCCGGGCCAGTCATGTTTGACCATTTTTTTTCAATTGCGGGATCCCATTCAAAATGTTTGTAAAGGTGTTTCATTAATCTTTTAGGGAAGTGTTTTTTTTCGGACGGGCATATAAGGGTTGCTATAGTGAGATATCTGCTTGATCCTCCATGACGATAGGGCGCAGTAAAGGTCCAACCTTGGTCGCCGCTTTCATCGACATAGAAAATAGCCAACCCCATGCAGTCGGTCCTTTAAAAGCAAAAAACCCCGTAAGGGGTTTAAAGGTGTGTGTGAACCCTAGAGCCGACGCTCTTACAGAGCGCTTACGATGCCGGTTGGCGTCGCGGTAATTCTAGGCTTTACTCACACACAAAGATAGTTTAGACCTCTAAAATTCCCTTGTCAACAAGTATTTCTTGTTTGATCGGCACGCATGTTCCTGGTATTCTTTGCAAAACGTTGCGCAAGGCAAGCGTACAAGACATATACATATAATGATCGTCGGGCTTTTCGGAGGCAGGTTTTCCGGCGTGTCGGGGTGAGGAGGGATCGGGATGGCCAAGGAAACAGTGACCGGCATATGCGGCATATGCCCCGGCGGATGCGGCGTGCATGTGGTACTGGTCGACGGCAAGGTGGAGAAGATTTCACCCATCAAGGACCATCCCGTCGGCGTCGTCTGTGTCCGGGGGCTTCATTCGAAGGAGATCATCTATTCCAGGGATAGGTTGATGTACCCTTTGCTCCGGGCGGGTGAAAAGGGCGAAGGGAACTTCACGCGGATCACCTGGGATGAGGCCATGGACCGCATTGTCCATGCCTTTAAGAAAACCAGGGATGAATACGGCGCGCGAGCCGTCATGAGCTACTTCGGCCGCGGTAGTTTCGATTCGAACATCACCGACGTCTTCGGCGCCCCTGATCCCACGAGCCAGGGCGTCACCGGCTTTTTGTACCCCTTCGGCTCACCCAACGGCACGGGTGTCTCTTCGGTGTGCTCCGTGTCGTTTAACCTCCTCGCCGCACTGCCGACCATAGGAATTCCCATGCATGCGCTGTACCCCGATTTTGAGCATACGCACCTGGTCGTCATATGGGGGGCAAATCCGCCCACCGATTCGCCCCCGAACAAGGCAAAGAAGATCATGGCCGCGAAAAAGCGGGGCGCTAGGGTGGTGGTGATCGATCACATGCGATCGGACATGGCGAAGCATGCGGACCAATGGATCGGCATACGCTCCGGCACGGATGGGGCATTGGCCCTGAGCATGATGCATGTCATCGTGAATGAAGGGCTCTATGACGAGGCCTTTGTGCGGGACTGGACCACGGGTTTTGAGGGCCTCCGGGACTACGTGCAACAATTCCCCCCGGAAAAGGCTGAAAAGATTACCCGTGTGCCGAAGGAGACCATCGTCGGGCTGGCCCGGTCCATAGCCGGGGCCAAAGGCGCCTCGCTCTCCATGTACACGGGGCTGGAGTACAGCAACAGCGGCGTTCAGAGCATCAGGGCCGCCTTATGCCTTTGGGCCATAACGGGCAACATGGATGTGCCGGGCGGGCTGATGTTCAGGCCCCGGAGTCCGGCGAGGTTCCCGCGTATCAAGCTGGACCCGCCGAAGGGGGTGACACCCATAGGCGCAGACAAGTACCCCTATTTCTGCGACGCCCTCAACGCGGCGCAGTTCCTGGAAGCCCCCCGGGCTATCCTGCGGGGTGATCCCTATCCGGTGAAGACCCTGTTGGTCTTTGGCGCCTCGCTCCTCACCAGCCTGCCCGATCCCGAGATGTGGAAGAAATGTTTTAAACAGCTTGATTTCATGGCGGTATACGACAGATTCATGACGGCTGACGCCATGTACGCGGACATCGTGCTCCCTGCCACCACGAATTACGAGAATGTGGGGTATCAGAGATACCCCGGGGGATACTGCCAGTTGCGGCAGAAGGTGATCGAACCTATAGAAGAGGCAAAATCCGGCTACACGTTCCTGTCCACCCTGGCCAAGGGGCTCGGCTATGGGGACCTCTTCCCGGCAACGGATGAAGACCGCCTCAAATTTGCCTTCGGGACCGGCCCCGTATCCCTGGAGGAATTGAAGGCGCATCCCGAGGGCGTCAAATTCGATGCCGGCAGACAGGAGTACCGGAAATACGCCAGGGGCCTTCTGCGCAAAGGGGGCGAGCCGGGGTTCGATACGCCTTCGGGCAAGGTGGAGCTCGCATCGAGCCTGCTCGCGAAGTATGGCTACGACGGCCTGCCCGTCTACGTGGAGCCCACTGAAGGTCCCCTGGGAAGCCCCGAGCTTTACAGGAAATACCCGCTGGTGTTCAATAGCGGGGCCAGGCTTCAGTCGGCCTTTCGATCGCAGCATCTGAACATCCCGGGGCTCGTGAAGATGCAGCCGAAAGCGCAGGTGCTTATTCACCCCGTGGATGCTAAGGCGAGGGGCATTGAAAACGGGGACAAGGTCTGGGTGGAGTCCCCCAGGGGTCGGGTGCGCTTTTGGGCCAAGGTGACGGACGACGTGATGACGGGACAGGTAGAGGTGAATGTGGGCGGAGGAAGCCCTATCCAGGCAGAGGGGTGGCGGGAAGCGAACGCAAACTACCTGACCGACCACGAAAACCGCGATCCGATCTCGGGCTTCCCGGTGTATAAGGCGTTGCTTTGCGAGGTGAGAAAAGGGGACTGACGCGGAATTCGCCCGTTTCCTTCGCCTTTACTGTCCCGCCTCAAAGCTCTTCTTCACCTCTATGCCGTGTCTTTTGAGGAGTTTCCACAGGGTTACACGGCTGACGCCCAAAAGACCGGCCGCCTCCTGCCTGTTGCCTCCCGTTTCTTTCAGGACCCGCAGCAGCTCATCCCGCTTCTCGCGATCGTCGGCACCGCTTGTGTCGCCGAGGGGGTTGGCCCGCTGTTTTTCACCTGCCAGGGCGGGCAAATGGCGTGGGGCGATAAGCTCATCGTGGCAGACGACAAAGGCATATTCCACCGCGTTTATCAGCTCCCTGATATTGCCGGGCCAGGCGTAGGCGGTCAACATCTTCATCGCCTCTTCGGTCACGCCCAGGATCGGCTTCTCCGTACGCAGGTGAAGGGTTCTCACAAAATGATCGACCAGAAGAGGTATGTCGTCCCGTCTCTCCCTTAAGGCCGGGACGCGGAGGGGAATCACGTTGAGCCGGTAGTACAGGTCTTTCCTGAAGACGCCTTCACGACACATACGTTCAAGGTCGCGGTGGGTGGCAGCAACGATGCGGGCGTCAATGGCGATGGGCCTGTGGTCCCCGACCCGCTCCACCTCCTTTTCCTGGAGCACCCGAAGCAGTTTCACCTGGGTCGAGACGGGTATATCGCCGATCTCATCCAGAAAGAGGTCCCCTTTGTCCGCTGACTCGAACCTGCCTCTCCGGTCCCTGTCCGCACCGGTAAAAGCGCCCTTCACATGGCCGAAGAGCTCGCTTTCCAGGAGCGATTCATTCAACGCCGCGCAGCTCACCTTGACGAAAGGGCCTTTGCTCCTCCTGCCTACGTGGTGGATTGCATTTGCGACGAGCTCCTTTCCCGTGCCGCTCTCACCGTAAATGATGATCGGGGCATCGGAGGCAGCGGCGTTGCGGATGAGGGCGTACACATCGACCATCCCGGGGCTTCTTCCGATGATGCCCTCGAATCCTTCATCGGGAGACAGAAGGCATTTCAGCTCCTTTATGGTCCGTTCCTTTGCCACGAGGTCCGTGATGTCGGTGAGGGTCTCCACCCCGCCCACGATTGCTCCATGGGCATCGGTGAGGACCGCCCCGTTCTTCAGTACATGTATGGGCAGTCCATCTTTCCTGCGCAGTTGACACCGGTGGCGCACGACCGAGCCTTTCCTGAAAAGGCCGCACTGCTTCTCCCTTTCCCCTTGTCCATTGCATGGAAAGCAGGTGTCGCAGTCAAGGACCAGGCATTCCCGGCCCACAAGCTCGGATGCCTCATAGCCCATCATCCTTTCCAACGCCTTGTTCACGGAGCGTATGGTCCCTTTCCCATCAACAACTACTACCCCATCCATCATGGTGTCTACGACGGTCTTCCAGTACTCCGGGAATTCATCTTTCATGATCGCGTTTTTCGCCCCCTTCAACTTAACGTCATGTTATTAACATACGTTAAATATTCCTTAACGTCAAGGATGTCGCAGTTGCGTGGGAAAGGTAAATTGTTGGTCACATCCTGCGGAATCAGGTGAAAAACCGATGAGTAAGAAACGGGGCACGGTCTTTGCTATCATGCTTCTTGAGCAATGTGCAAAGGAGGGATTAGGTATGATCGGAACTATCCAAAAACCCATGGAAGAGATCGTAGGCGCCCTTGGGGCCTACCACAGGATCGGTGTAGTGGGATGCGACGGCTGTGCCAAGGCCTGCGCCACGGGCGGTACGGCCCAGGTAGAGGTAATGGTAAAGGAACTCATGCAGGCGGGCAAGGAGATCGTCTTTGACGTGACCCCCGAGAGGACCTGCTACATGAACAAGAGCAGGGATGCCTTCGACTCTCACAAGGACGACCTGAATAGGGCGGAGGCCCTCCTCGTCCTCGGGTGCGGGGGGGCCGTCCAGATCGTGCGCGGGCTCACGGAAGAGTTGGGTATGACAATTCCGGTCAAATCGGGCGTGGATTCGGTGGGTCATATGGATACCCTCATCTTCGGGGAGCTTGCCATCGAGCAGTGCAGCGAATGCGGCGAGTGCCTGCTCAACGAAACGGGCGGCATTTGCCCTTTTACGAAGTGCGCGAAGTCCCTGCTGAACGGGCCCTGCGGCGGCGCCCAGGACGGCAAGTGTGAGGTAGACCGGGAGCGAGATTGTGCCTGGGTCCTCATCTACAATCGCATGAAGGCCCTTGGCGAGCTGGACCACCTCAGGCGTCCCATACCCGCGAAGGACCACAGCAAGGCGGCGAAGCCAAGAACGCTTTATATCAAGAAAGGGGTGGTCGCATGAAGCTGACGGAGCGCTTTACGCAAGAGAGGTTTGTGGTCACCAGCGAAGTGGGTCCCATGAAGGGGTGTATCAGAGCCGGCGTGCTCCCCGAGTTCCTTCGAGAGGCGAAAAAGGTAGCGGGATACGTCCATGCCGTCAATGTCACCGATAACCAGAGCGCCGTCATGAAACTCGGTTCTCTCGCCGCGTCGGTATATCTGAAGCGTGACGGTATCGAGCCGATCTTTCAGTTGACATGCCGCGACCGGAACCGTATAGCCCTGCAGTCGGATTTGCTGAGCGCCTGTTCGCTGGGCATCGAGAACGTCCTCTGTCTCACGGGCGACCACATAAAGCTGGGCGATCACAAGAGCGCCAAGGCAGTCTTCGATATCGATTCCGTTCAGCTCATCGCGATGGCAAGCAATCTGAACAGAGGCTACGACATGGTGGGCAACCCGCTCACCGGACCGACGAGCATGGCGATCGGCGCGGTCGTCAATCCCTCCTTCGAGCCCCTCGACCTTCAGCTCATGAAGATGGAGAAGAAGATAGAAGCGGGCGCGCAGTTCTTTCAGACCCAGACCGTCTACGATCCGGCCCGGTTCGAGTTATTCATCAAGAAGGCCGGGCAGTTCGGGGTGCCGATCCAGTACGGCATAGTCATCGTCAAGTCCCCTGAAATGGGGAGGTTCATGAACGACCATGTGTCGGGCGTCAGGGTGCCCGACTCGTTCATCGAGGAGATCGGGTCGGTGCCGCAGAACAGACGCAAGGAAAAGGCAATCGAGATGACGGCCCGTCTGGTCTCCGAGATTGCACCCATGGTGCAGGGAGTCCACTTCATGCCTCTTGGCTGGTCGGACGTGGTCCCGCAGATTCTCGCGAGGGCCGGCCTGGGCGGGGAGGGTGCGGCGGCCGCACAGCCACAATCACGTATGATGAACCGCGCCTCGGGAAGGAAGACTTGAAGAAGGCGGTTGAAGAAGCGGGCTATAAGGTATTACACTAGGCGCAAGGACTCAAAGGAGGGTTGCATGAAGGAACTGGTCGTCGTTCTCGCGATCGTCGTTGCCTGGTACGTGCTCAACAGGTATGTGCTGCCCAAGCTCGGTGTAAAAACCTGAGTGCATCCCGGCGGGAAGGATTCCTGCGACGATAGATAGACGCACGATTCCGGGTGGCGAACAGGTCAGGGGAGGAAAGCGGATCATGAGCACCGGGCAGAAACCGCATGGAGCGGGCAGGAGCACTTTCGAGCTTGTGGATCTTGATCTGGTCCTTCAAGCCTTGTCACTCACACCATCGACCGTATTTCTCGATCTCGGGTGCGGGAGAGGCAACTACGCCATCGCCGTGGCCGGGTCCATGGGACCGCTGGGCAAAGTCTACGCAGTCGATGCCTGGCAGGACGGGCTCGAAGATTTCGAGCAAGAGGCCGCTGCCAGGGGTCTCAAGAACATCACCACCCTTCACGCGAATCTGAACGAGCACATCCCTCTTGAAGAGGGGACGGTCGATGTCGCGCTCATGGCGACCGTGCTTCACGACCTTCTGCGTGAAGACCCGGGCAAGGTGGCGATGGACGAGATAAGAAGGGTGCTCAGACCCGGCGGCACACTCTGTATAATTGAGTTCAAAAAGGTCGAGGACGGTCCGGGACCTCCTCTCAATGTGCGCCTTTCACCGGAAGAAACGGAAAAGGTAATCACGCCTTTCGGATTCGCCAAAGACAGGATAACCGACGTAGGCCCATTCCATTACCTCCTTGCCGCATCGATGGCCCGCCCGGCATAGACCGCCCCGGTCATCTCCGTGAAGAAGGGCTAAGAGACAGCCGTCCCTGCTCACATTGTCACTACAGCGATTGCCCGCAAGGGGCAGGCAATGACGCAATCGCCGCAGCCCCTGCACAGAAAAGGGTCCGTCACGGGTATCTCGCGGGGCGCTTCCTGCTTGAGCACCCTGCGAGGGCATGCCAGGGCCGCCGCACAAGAGCCGCCGTCACATTTTTCGGGATCACATGCGTTGTAGTTTACGAGCGCCATTTTACGCAGCATTATTCGCTGTCTCCGGCCCTCTTCGCCTCGGCAAGCTCCTCTTCCAGCAGTTCCAGTTGCTGCCACATCGATGGTGGCACCGAGTGAGCCGGCCATCTCGCCTTGAGGTCGGCTATTTTGTCTTGGATCTCTCCTATTTTGTCTCCGTCCATTCCCGTACCTTTACCCGGCGCTCCGTCTTTGCAGGGGTGCGGGCAACTTCGTTCATGCGCATCAACAGGTATGTTGCCCGGTAAGGGAGAGTTGGAACCCCTTCCTGAAGAAGCCCTCAACGTAATCTATGGAGAGGCTTCCGGCCGACCGGATCAAATGCGCCACATCCCTGGCCGCGATAAAAGAGAATCCTTCCACTTCGATTTTTTCGTCATGTGCTTTTGGCTCGTCCAGAGCCAGGCCCATTTTGGGCCCGCCTCAGCCTATGCCGCTTATAAAAATGCGAAGCGCATTTTTCTTGCTGTCGAGGTTGGATGCTTTCAATTTTTCGAGGGCTGGTTCCGACAAGGTGATCATCTTTTAGGTCTCCTTTCTGCGGTTTCTATGTGTGGCCAGCGCGCGGTCTGCGGCCGGTCGCGGTTTCCCTTAAGAAGACCATGAAAGCAAGATGTATGCCCGATTGGGTGGTACCCAAAGGTGCAGAAAAGAGGCCGATAAAGTCAGGGTCCGTGATAGTGCGTCCCCTTAACATAAACATATGTTAAGGGGACAGCTTAACATAACCTGAGGAGTTCGTCCGCTGTAAGGACGGGTCGCCCGGCCACCGGTCTCGTGGCCATTGCTAACACCCTTAAAGAAAGGGAGTCTAGAGCATGGGGGGAATCTCGGTCATGGCGTTCGCCACGAGCTCGGCCAACCCGCCGTAGGTGATATTGTATTTCGTGTCCAGCTGATAATAACTGAGCAGGTCCCTTATCTGCGCCTTGCAGTTGGAACACGGAGCGCACACGTACTTCTTTATGCCCGGGTCGAGGCAATCGCGGAAAGTCTCGAGGATCTGGCTCACCTTTAATCTGCCGGCGACCTTCATCCGCCAATCCATGAAGTTTGCGGAGGACATGATGGCAAAACCGCTCCCCCCGCCGCAGCAGTAGTTATTCGTACGGTTAGGGGTCATCTCCCGATACTGCGGGCATACCTTCTGCAGGATTTGCCTCTGGGGTTCAACAATTCCCGACAGTCGTACGAGGTTGCACGGGTCGTGAAGGGCCACGGCGAAGTCGTTTCTCCCGGCGTCCAAGGGGAACGCGTCTTTCACCACCAGGTCCCTGAGGAGAGGAAGACAACTCTCCCTATTGATGCGAAGCGGTCCGGTGAGCAGGCTGTCGGCGGTGACGACCAGGGCCTTAGTGGCATGGCCGCACTCACCGACGACTATCCTCCGGGCGTCGAGCCCTTTGGCGACCAGGGCGTGGGTGGCTGCAATACGGGCGAGCTGGATGTCATCGTACCAGGCGCCGTAATTAACCCCATCGTAGCCGGAAAGCCGGCTGGAGAGAGTCCAGCTTATGCCGGCTGCATTGAGAATAACGGCAAAGGCCTCGGGGTTCTCCGGCCAGGCGATAAATTCGCCGGCATTGTGCAGGAGGAGTACGTCCGCACCTTGCCGATCCACGGGAATCTCGATTGCTTTGCCCGTCCGCTCCTTGAGATCGTCCTCCATGAACTCCTTTATGTCGGCGAAGGCCATGGGGTTCATCCCTGTACTCGACCCCACGGTAAGCTGCTTGACCGTACCGAGGCGATGGATCTCCTTCGGCGCGATTCCCATTTCCTGGCTCAGAAGCTTCCTGATCTCCCGGGCCACCAGTCCGTTGTCTATCCCCATGGGACACGCCTGGCTGCACCGCCTGCACAGGGTGCACCGGTACGCCGACTCGGCCAGTTGGGCGATGGTGGTCCAGTTGAGCTGGACGTCGTTGCCGGCGAGACGCGCCCAGATCCTGCTTCCCCCAAGGTACTTCTGTTTGATGCGGCGAAGCAGGTCCGCTCGAAAGGTCGGCCGATAAATCTCCTTGCCGCCGCTGGCAATGTAGATGGGGCAGGCATTCGTGCACGTCTGGCACCGGGCGCAGTTGTCCAGGGTAAGTGTCAAGGGCTGCAGGAACGTCCAGTTTGAATCCGGCTGGAAAAGCTTGCGAAGGCCGTTCAGGAAGGAGCGAACGAGCTTTTCCTCTTCCTCCGCGCTCTGAGGCGCGGAAAGACCGAGGGCGGTGACGCCGTCGAAAGAACAATCGATACGGAGCAACTGCTCCTTCGAAAGAGGCGTGATCCCCTTCCCGTCGACGCCGGCGGGCAGGTACGGAATGGTAATAAGGTCACGGGCCTCCACTGTGTGGGAAAGGCTGCTTTGCAGATGACTCGCTTCTTTCATTTCATCACCCCATCTTCAGCAATTGCCGGGACACCCACAAGCCGGGCAGCCGGCAAATCGGCTTGTCACTTTGGCGGAGAGGAGACGGTTTTGCTCCAGGACGCACCTTTATTGATGTGCGAAGCGGACCAGCCAACCGGTTCGCCGAGCAATTGCTCTATCCTCCGTTCCCTTTCGCTCCCCCGCGCCATGGGTGCGTCCTGCCAGACCACTTTGTGGAAGATGAAATACTTGGCAAAGGCGTGTGCCATGTAGGTGAAAGGCATGTAAGCCAGGAATACGGAGAAGAGCACGGTCCCGCAGATCATGAATGGATTGACTCCGGGAAGCGGGGCGAATTCCGCCAGTTCTCTGACGTACTCCGTTGCCCCGGCGAAAGACTCGATCGAAAAGACCCCAGGACAGCAGCCAGCAGAACACGATGCCAAGAATGAGAAAAAGGCCGAAGAAGTCGCTGCGTGAGGTGGCGGACCGCAAGGCACGGTCGGTGAGCCGCTTCAGGACCAGACCCGTGCAGCCGTATGCAGAAAGAACAAGACCGGCGACTCCGACTGGACGTGCAAGCAACGCAGCATGACCAACGAAAATGGTCGTGCGCCCGAGGACCCCGAGGAAAAGGCCCGCCCCGCTGCACGCGAACTGGATCAACAGCCAGCCGGTGAGCAGGTAGAGGCCCCAGTGGAAAGGAAGGGTAAAGCGCCATAGCCCCCTGTTGTTCACATAACATCGATGAAATAGGAACATCTCTGTCGCCTGGAACCGCAGCTCGGCCAGGCGGTTTCTGTGACGGGGTTTGTCCCACCACTCCTGCTGTTCAAGGTACGAGCCCTCGCTTGTCCCCTTTTCCGCTGCGGCCGGATAGAGCTCCCATCTGAGATGGGGCGGCATCTTCGCATACCGCGCGACCCTGGCCGCACTTGCGCATAAAAAGAGAAACAAAGCGAAATAGAATACTGCCGAAAGCAGACTCATCGTGTGGATTGCCTCCGTCCGTCCTTGACGGCCGTCATCGACCGCAGTGTCGCATCTAAGGGTAAAAGAAGCCCGGCCGGATCGTGGAGCGCGGTATTCCGGCCACCCGGCATGCCCCTTTTGTCAATCCCGACGGAAAGAGCCGATGAATTGCTTCGAGGTTCATGCCGATACCCTTGGTCAGCATGGGGACGGGCGGCACGCTGCCGCAGTCCAGATAGTAGTCGCGCAAAAAATCGATCACCTTCCAGTGGTCTTTTGTCAGCCCGCCCGCCACCTCTTTTGCGGAGAGCGTCTGTGCGAGGTCTCTCGACCAGATCTCGGGATTAAGCAGAAAGCCCTCTTCATCGATAACCGGCATTGCTTTTTCGCTTGGCGCTGTCTGGGTCGATGTCATGTCGTTAACCTCCTATTGCTCATATATGTTAAGTATGAGTCAGTATGTAGCTTATGTCAATAAAATAATTGATGTTTACTGCATAGTTTATCTTATGTTATCTATAACTATTACTTATGTAACATTAGCAGATAACATGATATAATATATATCTGTGACCAAATGTAACATTACAAGTTTATGTGATATTATATGGAAGATGACACTGAAGGTCTTACGAGGCGACGCAAAAGGGGAGCATTACGGGAGACTCGCCGGTTCGCTATGACGGCAGTTCAATCGGCGATCAGGAGAGTGCCGGCGCATTTTTCTTGGTACCCGGATGCTTCCGGGCAGTTGCCGGTCTTGACGGTCTTTCCGAAGCACATTGCCTGCCTTCGGTTGTATTGTGGGGGCATTCGGCACAGGCATTTTCATCCATCGAAACATAGCAAAACATGTTCTCTTCTTTCCAGCACGGCTTGGCGCAGCCCGTCTCCTGAGTCCGCCGCATGCACACAGGACAATCTCCGTGTTGCCAGCAAGGATAGAGACGGAGGAAGAAGGAAATGCCCGGCACATTGAGTCCATCATTCATGAGCTGTTGGATAAATCGCATCCGCTTCACATCATTATCGGAGAAGAAGCGCTTGGTGCTTCGCCTTTTCGGTTTGATGAGTCCGAATCGTTCCCACACGCGAATTGTTTCCCGGTGTACCTGCAACAGGTCGGAAACGATGCCTATTGTGTAGAGAGGTTGTTCTCCCATGGCTCCTTGTCGTTTTTTCCGGATATATTGTAGCTCCTGCCTACAGAGGTGTCAATCGCATTTGCCATGACCATTAGCTAAACACGAGCAAGCGAGGTGAGAAAAATGGACGTATACGAGTTTATTTGTCGCTGCCTGGACGAAGGAAGAACGGGAATACTGGCTACGGTCGTCAGGAGGGCGGGGTCGGCTCCAAGGGACGTGGGCGCAAAAATGTTCGTCGGGGAAGACGGCACAACCTTTGGGACTGTCGGCGGCGGTCGCCTTGAGTCTGATGTCTGTGATCGCTCGCGTGAGATTATGAAGAATGGCCGGGCAAGCGTGTACTCCGCCGGTATTGACGTGAGAAAGATTGAAGAAACGGATACGGCCTGCGGGGGTAGCGTGGAGGTACTCCTTGAGCCCGTGACCGCAAAGCATCTCGATTTGTACAGAAAGATAGAGAGCTTGATGAAAGAGTGCCGGAGGGGTGTCGTTGTGACGGAATTCGGTAAGAACGTCTTTACAAAGTCCGTCTTGGCGGAAGATATGAGGGTTACCGGCGACGTGATTCACAGCCGGATTATCGACTGGTGTCGGAACGTGCTTTATGAGAAAAGAGTCTGTGCTGATAGGAGGGGTCTTCGCAGAGCCACTCCCGGAATCCTTCCCGCTCTATCTTTTCGGGTCGGGACACGTGGCGCAATCTGTTTCGAGAATAGCAAAGATCGTGGACTTTACTATTACGGTGATCGACGATAGGGAAGATTTCGCAAACCGGGAGAGGTTTCCCGACGCAGACGCCATCATGGTCGAGAAATTTCGGGATGCCTTTAAGGGCCTTCGTTTTACCGGAAGCGAATATATTGTGGTCGTGACGAGAAGCCACGAGAATGACGCTGAAGTCCTGGAAGAGGCTATGAAGAGACCCACGAGGTACGTGGGCATGATTGGAAGCAAGAAGAAAGTGCGGGTTATCCTGGACAGGCTGAGAGAGAAAGGTATCGATGATGCGACGATCAGGCGGATCCGTGCGCCTATAGGTATACCCATTCATGCAGAAACGCCGCAGGAGATAGCAATCAGCATTGTTGCAGAGCTTGTCACGGCCAGGAACAGCATGATAGCTTCTCAAGGGGAAAAAGGGATGATGGCGAGGTGAGCCTTTTCGAAGAACCGGAGATCTATCCCTTCCCGAGCCTCTCTCCGGCCTCAGAGGTACTTGTCCAGCCCCGGATGCGCATGAAAGGCGAGAAACTCTTTTCTGCCCAAAGTAAAAAGCGGCTTCAGGTAGCTAACGCCCTTAAAGGGAAGGGCATAGCGCTCCAGGCCCGGCTCGGTGCAGGACCTGTACGCCTCGAATCGTCCCGTGTGTCGTGAGAGGGGGCGTAGCTTCGCGGCGAGTCATGCCGGGAACGTGTACCTCGTGCCCGCCGTATTCAGGATAAACCGTTCCGGCATGGCCTTAGAAAAGGCCATGGTTGCTTCAAAACCGGTGCAATGGGCCGGGACGACATAAGCGGGGTTTATCGACTTCATGTCCGCTATGGTCCGCTCAATGACTTCCGGCTTTGCATTGACCAGATGGAAGCCGCCCACGACCGCGTATACCTTCCCGATCCCTGACATCTTCTGCACGTGTTTCACGGTATTGACGATGCCCCTGTGGGCGCATCCGGAGAGGACGACCAGTCCTCTCCCTTTCAGGTTGAATGCCATGGCCTGTTCACCCGGGAATGAGTCGACCACGACAGCATCGCCTTGTTGTACGAGCAGTGCGGGCGATACCTGCTCATACGCTGTTGCCTGTTCCACGGGTCCTGAAAAATAGCCCCCCGCCATCACTTCGGTGGGGCCCTTGATCTCGACGATCCGCACCAGGCCGGACGCCTCTATATCGGCCTTGTTTAACCGGCCGATATCCCGCCTGTCCGCAGTGCCCGGCACCAGCGAGTACCTCCGCTCAAAGGCCCCCTCGCCCAGGTAGAGAGGGGTCCCTTTCTTTATCTTTGCCCGGTTCATGGCCAGCATCTCCGTGAACGCGCCCCAGTGGTCGAAGTGGCCGTGGCTCAGACCGAAGCCGTCCGTCCGCCCCACGTCGATGCCGAGGACGTCCATGTTCCTCCGCACGCCCTGCGCGTCGAGACCATAGTCGAACATGAACCCGCCCGCTTCGCCGTTGGATATGGTTTCGATGAAGTACGCCAGGCCGTGCTCGGCGTGAATCCATGTGCCCGGAAGGGTGCGGAACCTCTTTGCCGCCGGTGCATCCGGCCTGAGGGCATCGTAGTAGTTGTCCGTGATGATGGTAATCGCTACCCTGTCCACTTCACGCATGTTCACCGCGCCGTGTGCCTGGTTCGTCCCGGTCATGCCGACTCGTGCTCGCTGACGATCTCGTTCTTAATGAGGGAAAGGAGGGACTCGAATACGGGAAGCACGTCCGTTCTGAACCTGCCGGCCACGAGAACAGCCATGATGTCATCTCCTACGCGCAGCGCTCCGCTCCCGATCCAGACCCGGATGTCCGCAATGCCCGCCCTCTTCTTATGTTCCGTTATGGCCCTCTCCAGTTTCACTGCGTCGTAGGACAGGTTCATGCCGGAGACGGGCTTCCCATCCTTCGAGGTACCCCGGACAATGCCGTTGTGCACGAGTATCATCCCCAACGCCTCCGGGTCGGTACTTTTCTTTACCTCCTCCAGCCATTGTTCGATCATGTGACCCCCTTATCGTCGTAGGAACTTTTCTCCTTGACCTAATTATGAGCATATGATTATGATTCCACTATGTCAAGACCCGGGGAAGGGCGCATCTTTATAGTACCCCATCGGTGCGGCGTTGTCCCCCTCCTGTTCTACAAGCAAAAGGTGTATAATGGAGGCAAACGAAACACAGGGGATCAGGCGATATCGGACGCTTTTTCAGGAGGTCCCCATGAAAGCAACAGATACGATCGGGTCGGAGTGCGGATTGTGCCACAGAGGCTGCGGTATTATCATCCCTGGGGAGCGCGCATGCCCCGATGGGCGGGGAACGGCCGTCATGGATGAAAATTATAAAAAAAAGGGGACTGATGAAAGGGAACCTGCTCGTTATCGCGACGCTTGACACGAAAGGGAGAGAAGCCGCCCATGTGAGGGATTGCGCCGCAGAACGCGGAGCCCATCCTGTCCTGATGGATATCGGGGTTGTGGGTGTACCCCAAACCCGGCCGGACATCACTAATAGAGAGCTGGCCGAAGCAGCAGGGCACGACCTGGAGGACCTGATAAAGGCGCGGGACCGGGCCAAGGCCCTGGAAGCGATACAGGAAGGCGGCTCATCCATCAGCCGCCGCCTGCTCGCGGAAGGCAGGTTGGATGGGGTCATCGGGCTGGGAGGCGGGACGGGAACCGCCATGGCGTCATATATCATGCGCAGCCTCCCTTTCGGCCTTCCCAAGGTGATTGTCTCTACCGTCGCATCGAGGGACGTGAGGGAGTACGTCGCCACCAAAGATATCGTCATGTTCCATTCCGTCGCGGACCTGCTCGGCTTCAACGAGTTTATCCGCCTCATCCTCGGTCAGGCCGCCTACGCAATATGCGGCATGATGGAAAAGGGGAGCCGCCTGGACAGGGCCAGGGCGATGGTAGGCGTCACCGCCTACGGCATCAACTCGCAGTGCGCGATCTTCGCCGAGGAGTTCCTCCGCGAGAAGGGCTATGAGATGATAGGATTTCACGCAAACGGGTGCGGGGGGATGGCCATGGAGGAATTGGTTGCGGAGAGGTGGATCGCCGGCGTCCTCGATTTCAACCCGCACGAGCTCGCCGACGATATGTTCGGCGGCTACTGCAAGGGGATCGGACCCAGCCGCCTTGAAACGGCCGGACGCATGGGCGTGCCTCTGGTGCTGGCCCCCGGCGGGCTCGATAACGCGGTCTTCAGTCCCTTCTACCCCATGCCGCAGGAATTCGCCGGAAGAAGGCAGCACGGCCACGACACCAGGTTCTGCGTCCGCATGGAGACCCCCGAGATGGAAAAGTTCGCCCGGATCATCGCGGAGAAGCTGAACAAATCACGGGGTCCCGCCTGCGTGCTCATACCCACGAAAGGGTGGTCCGACGCCGACAAGGAAGGCATGCCGCTCTTCGACCCTGCCGTCGATAGGGTCTTTACGGATACCCTCAAAGGGCTCCTCGACGCGAGGGTGCCCCTGGAGGAGATGGACGTGCATATAAGCGAGCCTGCCTTTGCCCGGAGGGCCGTCGAGATCCTGGACGGGATGATGATAAAAAGAGACGGGGATGGAGGGCAGGGGTAGGTTGACCGGTGGACGACACTAGCACTACGCCGGCCCTTCAAAGATCGTCACAGCGCGAAATCAGGCAGGCGGGAAGCCGGCATGGCGGAGGGAAACTATGTTCTACAGGTTTGACGGAAAACAGCCCGTTGTCGGGACCGGCACGTACGTGAGCGAAACGGCGATCGTCATAGGCGACGTGCGGATAGGGGAGCGCTGTTATATCGGCCACGGGGCCGTCCTGCGGGGCGACTACGGCGCCATCGAGATAGGCGACGAAGCGACGGTCGAGGAAGGGGCGATCATACATGCCCCTCCGCATGAATGCTGCTCCATCGGCAACGGCGTCGTCATAGGACACGGGGCCATTGTCCACGCAAAGCGGCTGGGCGACCGGTCCGGCATCGGTATGGGCGCCGTCCTGAGCATCCGGTCGGAGATCGGCCAGTACGCGGTCGTGGCGGAAGGGGCCGTGGTGAAGCGGGAGCAGCGGATACCGGAGTCGGTGGTAGTGGCGGGCAATCCGGCAAGGAAGATCAGGGACGTGTCGGAGAAGGAAATAGACTTCTGGGCATATTCGAGAAGGCTTTACGTGGACCTGGCGGAAAAGTATTGCAGGCTCGGCATGGAAAAGGTGGAATTGTGAGCATACGAGTATGATTCGATTATGTCGAGACCGGGGAAAAGGCGCACCCTTCAACGAGGGCGAGGGGTAAGGTGGCTGAGGCGCCGCGTAACCCTCCGGCCCTGGGAGAGATATTCCTGTCATTCCTGCGCCTGGGGCTCACGGCCTTCGGCGGGCCCGCCATGGTCGCCTACATAGGCGAGGCTCGCGGTGACGCGAAAGAAATGGCTCGACGGGCAGACCTTTAAGGACGGGGTCGCCCTCGCCCAATCGATTCCCGGCGCGACCGCGATGCAAACGGCCGCATTCGTGGGCCTGCAGACGAGGGGAGTGGCTGGTGCGCTCTTGTCCTATATCAGCTTCGGCCTGCCGGCGTTTCTCCTCATGCTCGGTTTTTCCGCCCTCTATGCCGTCTCCCGGAGCCTGCCCTGGGTGACATCCCTCTTTTCAGGGCTCCAGGTGATCGTCGTCGCCATCGTCGCCAATGCGACCTACACCTTCGGCAAAACGTCCCTGAAGCGCTATGTGCACGTTCTGCTTGCGGCCGCTTCAGCCCTGGCCTTCGGGCTTGGGGTGAGCCCCTTCTATGTCATCCTGGGGGCGGCCCTTGCGGGAATGGTGCTGCTCCATGAGAAGCCGGAGGCGCCTTCGGCGCAGGGAGATCAGGGGCGTTTTCCCGCCATCCCTGTTGCCTTATGCCTGGCATTTACGGGCTTTGGCCTGCTTTTCCTCCATCTCGTCCGTCCAGGGCTCTTCAGTCTGGCCCTGCTCATGCTGAAGGTCGACCTTTTTGCCTTTGGTGGGGGCTTTGCTTCCCTGCCGCTCTTGCTGCAGGAAGTCGTCTGTGTGAGGGGCTGGATGGACGAGAGGACATTCATGGACGGCATAGCCCTCGGCCAGGTGACGCCGGGGCCCATCGTGATCACCGCAGCCTTTGTGGGGTACCTGATGCATCACCTTTGGGGGGCCGTTGTTGCGACTGTTGCAATCCTCACCCCCTCCTTCATCCTGGTCGTCCTGACTGCTCCGTTCTTCGGCAGATTAAAGGGATCGCCCGCCTTCGTCAAGGCCAGGCAGGGCATACTCGCCTCCTTCGTGGGCCTACTCCTTTTCGTCACCGCCAAATTCGCCCTCGCCGTCCCCTGGGACCTCTTCCGCGGCCTCCTCGTACTGGCGTCCCTCGCCGCCCTTATCAGGAAAATAGATCTCATCTACATAGTACCCATAGGGGCCGCGTTGTCTCTCTTCCTGTTCTAAGAGCCCATGGCCGACGGCAGTGGGTGAGGGGTGAGGCTGCCCGAATGGGGACAGGTGGGGCGGAACGACCGATGCGACGATCAGCGACCCGACAAAATACCGGCCTCCCTTCCGGGTTCGGAGGACGGCAGAGACAGGTTCCCCGGGTCCGAGGGCCTCGCAAAGTAGAACCCCTGGGCCAGCCCGCATCCCATTCGCCGCAACCGTAAGGCCACCTCCTTTGTCTCGACACCCTCGGCCACTACTTCCAGACCGAGTCCCCTGGCAAGCTGGAGGATGGCGGCCACGATCTCCAGGTTGCCTGCATCGAGCCCGAGTCCCAGAATAAAACTCCGGTCCACTTTGAGCTTTTGCACGGGAAAGCGCTGGAGGTAGCTGAGCGAGGAATAGCCGGTCCCGAAATCATCGAGGCTCAGACGGATGCCCATGCTTCTCAGCTCCGAAAGGACGGTGCTTGTCTGCTCCGCATTATCCATCAGGACGCTCTCGGTGATCTCCAGCTCGATAGAGTCGGGCGAGAGGCCGTATTCATCGAGAACCTGTGCGACCAGCGAAGCGAAATCGGATTGTTTGATCTGATGGCCCGAGATGTTGACCGCGACAACCGGTGAGCAACCTCGCGATGCCCGCCAGTCCGAGATCTGCGTGCAGGCTTGCCGCAACACCCATTCTCCGATCGGGACGATCAGGCCCGTTTCTTCCGCAAGGGGAACAAATTCGTCGGGAGAGACAAGACCGCGTTCGGGATGCCGCCAGCGTATGAGCGCCTCCAGGGAAACCAGAGAGCCCGTCTTGAGGGATACGATAGGTTGATACTGGAGGAACAGCTCCTGTCGCTCTATGGCCTTGCGCAGATCGCTTTCAAGTTCAAGAAGGGCCATCGTTTTCAGGTACATGGATGGGTCAAAGATTACATGGCAGCCCCTGCCCATGGCTTTTGCCCGGTATACGGCTATATCTGCATCCCGAAGGACGTTCTCGGGCTTGTCATAACCGTCCGACGCGACAACGACGCCTATGCTTGCCCCTATGGTGATGTCCCGGCCTTCGAGGTCGACCGGCTGCAACAGGTTCTGCTCGATCCTCTGCGTTATCGTGGTCGCTGTCGGCAGGTCTGTGACATTTTCGAGGAGGACGACGAATTCATCTCCCCCAATCCTCGCCACCGTGTCGCCGGGTCGGACGCAGGACTGCAGCTTCCGTCCGATGCCGATAAGGACCTTGTCTCCCGCGATGTGGCCGAGGGTGTCGTTCACGTTCTTGAACCGGTCGAGGTCGAGGAAGAGGATGGCGAAGGTCTCGTCCCTGGAGCGTCTCACGCGGCCCAGAGACTGCTCCAGTCTATCCATGAGGAGTGTGCGGTTCGCCAGACCGGTAAGCGGATCATAGAGGGCGTCGCGCAGGATCTGGTCCTGGGCACTGCGACGGTCGGTGACATCCGTTTGAGAACCCGCCATCCTGTAGGGTTTCCCCGTCTCGTCCCGAACCGCAATGCCTCGTGTCAGGACCCAGAGATAGGCGCCGTCCCTGTGCTCGATACGGTGCTCCACTTCGAAGTGGGGGCTTGCGCCCTCTAGGTGTGCATTCAGCAGGATCCTGAACTGCTCCGTGTCTTCGGGGTGTATCCGCCGGAACCACTCGTCGGGGGATGCGCCGATCTCCCTGTCGACCCAACCGAGCATCGATTTCCATCGTGACGAGTAATATATCTCGTTGGTCCTCATGTCCCAGTCCCAGAGCCCATGGCTGGCCCCCTCTACTGCCAGGGCGTACCGCTCCTCACTCTCCCTGAGGGCATTTTCGGCCCTTCTCCGCTCGGTGATATCCCTTACGATGCTCAGTGCTTCGTTCTGTCCGCTCGCCACGACCCTCGCTTCGAAGTGGCGCGCCGTCCCGTCAAGCATCAACTGATACTCAAGGTGCTCCGTGGAGCCTGTGTTGAGGGCGTTTTCTACGGCCTTCATGGCGTTCTGGGCGACATTGAGGGGCAGGGCCTCGTAGAGCTTCTTTCCCGCCGGCTGATCCTGAAGGTCGCCAAGGTGAAAGCCCCTCGACCCTTTTGATTCGAGGATCGTTCCATCCCTGTCTATCCGGAACATGACATCGGGTATCGCGCACAAAAGGGCCTGATTCTTTGCCTCACTTCGCATGAGCTCGTCGACGAGCTTACTTTCCCGGACCATGTGGCGTATTCTTTGGGTGAGGACCAGCCAGTTGAAGGGTTTCGTGATGAAATCGGTAGCGCCTACCTCATAGGCCCGATGAATGGACGCTCTGTCGTCGAGTCCGGTCATTATGAGCACGGGCAGGAGTTTTCCTCCAGGCCTCCGGCGTATCTCTTCACAAAGGGAGAAACCATCCATAACCGGCATCATCACGTCGCTGATAACCATATCGGGTTTCAGCCTCTCAAGCATGCGCAAGGCGGCCGCACCGTCTTCGGCCTCCTTCACCGCAAAACCCGCGTTGAGGAGGACCTCGGACATCACGAGCCGGGCCGTGATATCGTCATCCACTATCAGCACCAGCGCCTCCAGAGAATCTTCAACAGGACTATCCATGACGATCTCCTTGTGCTCCGTTTCGAGGCCCTGCAACGCCTCGTGCGGGATCCTTCACCTCAATGGCGGTTTCTGCCGGAAACCTTCAACTGCTCACAGTACTACGTCGGCGCCATAAATAGGGTCACGCCTTTCTCTTGTTATCGCCTTCAGAGAAACAAGATTAAGCACGCCTGCTTCAGGCCCTCTGTTGCGGGAGCGGTTGCGACATACGCCGGAAGCATATGTTCCGTCGGTGATGCAGGGCCCTTCGACAGGTCCCGCGTCATCCGCCGCCGCATGAGACTTAAGTCACCTTGCGCACATGGCGATAACAAAATCGGAGGCTCAGGCTTATGAGACTCCCTAGCTCGATCTGCGTTGTGATCGGCCCGCGTAGGAGCGTTTGGGAATGAAAGACGGCCGTACCGTTGCCTTCTATTTTTATTTTTATGACTGTTGCCGTCGAGCGGTCGCCGGTAATGACGACAGCCGTTGGTACGGGCGGAAGAACGGGTGAGAAGGCACCTTTAAGTATGTTTACAGGAGGGTTTTATGAAGTTGAGGGACATGAAGATCGGCACACGGCTCGGGATTGGATTCGGCATTCTGGTGGTGCTCATGGCTGTGCTCGCTGTTGTAGGCATCTCCGCGACAGGGGCGATGCACGGCGACATGAGACAGGTCCTCGACCTGAACAACGCGAAGATTCAGGCGGCGAACGACCTCAAGGACGGGATCAAAACCGCGAACCTGGCAATATTCGCCACAATCGTATCAAAGGACGAGGCTGTCCTCTCTCAAAACGCCGCCCTTCTCAACGAAGGCAGATCGAAATACAAGGCGGCGGTGGACCGGATCGAAAAGCTGGAGCAATCCGACAAGGGCAAGGAGATCCTCGGGGCGATCAAGGCGGAGACAGCGGCGGGCAGAGAGAACAACGCCAAGGCGGTTGAGGCGGCCAAAGCCGGTAGGTCCGACGAGGCCCTTTCCCTATTTCTCGGGACCGTCCTGCCAAGCGCTATAGAGACATTCCGCCACTGCGACGAGCTCATCAAATACCAGCAGGACGACATGGGTGCCACCAGCGCCCGCGCGGAGAGATCCTACCGGTCCACCTTCGCGTTTCTGGTCATCATCGGTATGGTCGTCATCGCCGCCGCAGTGGTCATGACCTTCATACTCCGTCGGGGCATCGTGAACGGCATTCACCGGACCATAGGGGTAACCGAGCAGCTTGCGGCAGGAAGGCTCAACTTCGAGATAGGGGTCGACAGCAATGACGAGCTTGGGGCACAGGCGGCCTCCATGAAGACGGTCGTGGAAAAGTGGAGGGGCATTGTAGGCGACATCCAGCAGGCCTCCGACAGCGTCGCCTCCGCAGGGACCCATCTCTCGGCAAGCGCCGGGCAGATGTCGATGGGGGCGAGCCAGCAGGCCGAGAGGGCCCATCAGGTGGCAACGGCATCCGAAGAGATGTCGCAGACCGTGGGGGACATCGCACGGAACGCCGCGAGCATCGCCACCACTGCCTCCGCGGCCGCCACAACGGCGAAACGTGGAGGCAAGACCGTGAGTGAGGCAGTCAAAGAAGTGAGGGAGATCGCCTCCACGGTAGAAGAATCGGCAAGCCATATCACTTCTTTGTCGGAGCTTTCCAACAAGATCGGCGATATCATCGGCATCATCAACGAGATAGCGGACCAGACGAACCTCCTCGCGCTGAACGCGGCCATAGAGGCGGCCCGGGCAGGAGAGCACGGGAGGGGCTTTGCCGTTGTCGCAGACGAGGTAAGGAAACTGGCCGAGAGGACCACGGGCGCTACCTCGGAGGTGAGCGGCATCATAGGGGAAATCCAGCAGAAGGTGACGAGCGCGGTCACTTCCATAGACCACGTGAGCGCCAAGGTGGACAAGGGTGTCGACCTGTCGAGCAAAGCCGGAGACGAACTGCAGACAATCGTCAAGAGCGTTGAAGACCTCCAGGAGATGGTGCAGCAGATCGCGGCGGCCATAGAAGAGATGTCGGCAACCTCCGACGAGATCAGCAAAGACATAGAGTCCATTTCAGGCATATCCGGGGACACGTCACGCTCCTCCGACGAGGTGCTGAGCGCGTCGAATGAACTGTCACGGCTGGGCAGCGATCTCCAGGGCATTGCGCGGCAGTTTCAGGTGTAGAACGAAAGAAGGACCCCAGGAGCGGCGGGAACGGCTCGACTCGTGCCGTTCCCGCCGCTCCTGGGTCTGAGGCCTCCGTCCGGAAGCGACCCAAAGGGGCCTTGAGGATGCCGCGCCGATAGCGTCGACAAAGCTATGCGCAAAATTCACCCGGCCTGTGGCAGATGGATGCGTTTTTCCCACCCCACATACGGGCACGGCCTCGCGCAGTCATAGCGCGAGGCGGGACACATGACGCCCTCATCCACGATACAGCGTCTCGCTTCTGCTTCCTCCGGCCCTACCTCTCCGCCGTTCCCGGCGGGAGGCTCGCCGGCATGTCGCATGTCAGGGCATACCATGAATCTTTCCTGCCCTAATATTACCATTATGGGATTATTAATGTCAACACATTGTTACTATAATGGTAATAGCATGAGCGCCCATATCTATTTCCACTGGGGGAACGTTGCGGCCGGGCGCGGTCGGGCTTTCCAAAGGGGTTGAAGGCAGCGGGGGCCTTGAGGCGGGGTTCTATCGTTTCAACAAACTGTTTACATACCGATGAAGACGACTTTGTCCAGCGTGGTCAGCTCGGCGAGCTCTTTGGTAATGGTGCTCCCCCTGCCGAGGCCCTTGAGCAGGACCCTTCCCTCGGGGAGCAATTCGACTTCCTTGACGCTTGCGGCCTCTCCGTCCTCAGCGTAGATCACCAGGTTGTCGTTGCGGATGACGGATATCGGCATTCTGTTGACATAAAGGGTGGAATCCTTGCGCAGGTGCGGATGGAGCGCGTCCGTCAGGACCCTCAGGCACGTCATGCCCTCTGTTTCGGCCTTTTCCTGCGTGTAGCCGGGAGGCAGCGGGGCGTACTCGACCCCTCCCTCCTCGTCCGATTCGTGATGCCTGACGACTCCTTTGCCCATAACCACTCCGATGACCCGGATACCAATGTCAGGTCTCTTGAGAAATTCAGTCCTGTCTACGCTGAATATTCTAGACCACTTCTGTTGAGCCCTTGTCCCGAAGCTTACTGCGGCGGTCTCGACTTTTCCGACATAGCCTACGGACACATCCCCTTTTACGGCGGTCTGCTCCTGAGTCAGGCCCAGGCGCTCACGTATTCTGACAAAATTCCAAGCAATTACCGTGCCATCATCTGCCGTCGTCAACTCCCGGGGCGACATCTCCTTTATTTTCCTTTTTGACTCCATTCTTACCATAACACTGTATTACCAGTTTTCCTACTGAAAAGACAATGCATTGTAATGGGAATAAAATATGATAATTGTGTTGACATAATACTCCCATAGTGGTAATACTGTAATAGCAGGGAGAAGGGCAGTTTTGAGTGTTGCGTTTTGAGTTTTGAGTGAAGAGCGGAAGAAGGGAGAATGTGGAGGGGTGCATGCTGACCTGCGACAAATGCGGTGCACGTGGATTTATCACCGTGGAGGAGGACGAGTTTCACTGCCGTCTCTGCGGCTTCGTCTGGTATCTCGGGAGAGAGGGACAAGATCGAAGGAAAAGACCCGGGGCCCCGAGGCGTGACGTGCCGCCTGCCGGCGAATACCAGCGAAAAAGAGGGTGAAAAGGAGGGGTATATGGCCAGGAGCAGAATAATCAAGCCTGAATTCTGGAGCGACGAGAAGCTCGCGAAGCTCAGCCTGCAAGCCCGTCTCCTTTACATAGGCTTATGGAATACCTCCGACGACGCCGGCACCACCCAGGGGCACCCTCTCTGGCTCAAGTCGCAAATATTCCCCTACGACGAGATCCCGACCGAGCAGATCGGGCGATGGCTCCATGACCTCGTCAATCTCGGACGCATACTCCCCTACACCGTGAAGGGCGAGCAATACTATTTCATTCCGGGGTTCCTGAAGCACCAGAAGATACAGCACCCGTCGCCCGCGAAGAACCCCGCGCCTCCCCTGGAGGTGGCCGGTCTATTCGCGAGCGGCTCGCGAGCGGCTCATGAGCAAACAGAAGCTGAAACTGAAGCTAAAACAGAAACTGAAACTGAAACAGAAGCAGCGCCTGGGGCGCGGAGTCTCTTCAGAAGATTTTGGCAGGCCTATCCGAAAAAGAAATCGAAAGGCCAGGCGGAAAAGGCATGGTCGGCCATAATGCCCGACGAGCAGCTCCCTGGGCCGCATGCTCGACGCCCTCCGGGAGGCCGTGCGTTCGCCCGGCTGGCAAAAGGAGGGCGGCAAATACATACCGCACCCCGCCACGTGGCTTATCGCCCGAGGCTGGGAGGACGAGACAGGGCCTCCGGCCGCTGCCCCGGGGCTTCCCGGCATGCACGGGCCCGTTCGGCCCCTTGTCCTCGAGGAACTGAAAGGGCCACCCAGGCCGTTCACCGGGCCCGAGGCGTTGAGACTGATCATGGAGCGCCACGGCGTGCCCGTGGCGGGCGTGGAGGGCGGAGTCACGAGCGGAGAACAGGTGGAGAACACCCATGGCTGAGCCGCGGCTTAAAGGGTGGGAGCAAATAGCTCCGGTGCTGGGCTGGACGGTGCGTACGGCGATCCGGCACCGACAGGAATTACGGGACCACAAGGCCATCTTTTACCAATGGCTCGGCAGGCCCCCGCGCAAAACAGTCTGCTCCTACGAGTCCCTCCTCCGCCTCTTCCTCCTCACCAGGCAGGACAGCGCGGCGCCGGAAGCCAGCCGCGACACCTCGCGGGACGACGCGCAAGGCGGGCCGGGGTAAAAAAAGCGTGACCGTCGCGCGGTAGCCCCTATCTCTTTGCTGCGCCCGCGGCTTTTTGGGCGTCCCTTTTTACGGAGAAGCTGTCCTTTACCGCGCCCTCGGCATCCTTCACCTCGAAGGAATAGAAGTCGCCGGTCCTCTTTGCCATGATGTAGCGCGTCGCGCTCCCGTTCTTCGTAGGCCAGGCATGCCCGCCCGCCCGCCCGCCGATCACGTAGGTGACGCCGTCCCTCAGGCTCCTATCATAGAGATGGTCGTGGCCGGCGACGACGAGGGAAACGCCGCTTCGGACAAAGAGCAGGTGCAGGCTGTCCCGCTCCTGCGGGTGGCGGTCGAGGCCGTGCCGAGAGATGACCGGGAAGAGCGGCTCGTGCAGGAAGACAAACTTGTACCGGAACGGTTTTGCAAGCTCGGCGCCGAGCCAGGCGAGCTGCGCGCCCGCTATCCTGCTCTCTTCACCGGGCATCTCGGTATTCAAAAAGAGCAGGAGCGTATCGCCGTCCGACGTGGAAGAGTAAGGGGCGCCGAAGAACCCCACATAGATGTCGAGCGAGCTCTGCCCGGCGATATCGTGGTTGCCGGGTGCGAGGTAGAGCATCTTGCCGCTCCCCGTGATATCGAAGAACTGCGCCCATTGAGCCAGGTTGCCGGGGTTGTTTATAGCGTCGCCCGTATGGACGATGATGGACGTCCCTTCTTTGTCGATATTCCGGATGAAGGCGGGGTAGACCGAACCGGGGGCGCCTATGTGCGTATCGCCGACGATGGCGAATGCCGCGTATTGGGCGCACACGGACAAGGGGGCGAAGAGGAGGGAGAGACCGGCGACGCACAAGAGGGCCTTGCGGATGAATACTCTCTGTTTCATGGGCGTTACTATACCTCAGCAGAAGGAGAAAGTGAAGAGTGACGAGACGCATGTCTCGCATGGACATATATGTCTGGCTTTTTATTTGCCGGGGCGTATATTTAATGGCATTTGCCTGTGCCCGTGTGCTATACGAAATATAGATACAGGCGCAAGAGGGCCGTTACTGATCAACCAGGAGGGAACAATGCGAGATTCGGTGATATCGTTTCGCACGAGCGAGAATTTGCGCAAGTCCCTGGAACGGATTTCGGTCATGGATAGAAGGACCCTCTCTTCGGTCATCGAGAATATCCTGCACGAGTATATCAGCCGGAGAGGGCCGAAGGCGGTCGACGAAGAGAAGCGGCGTCACCCACGGATAAAGATCTCCGCGCCCGCGCTGGTCAGCGGTCTCGATGGGGCCGTGCACACGGGCGTGGTCAACGACATCTCCCTGGGAGGCGTCAATCTCTCCGTCCCCAACACCTTCCCCCACGACATACCGCCAAATTCCAGGATATCCGTCGTCTTCACCCTGGGCCATAGCGAAAAAGCCCTCACCATACAGTGCGGCCTCCAGCATGTCCGCTCAAACGCCCGGAAAAGCATCGGCGCATCGTTGATCGATACCGATTTCTCCAGCTACTGCGTACTCCAGGACTATCTGGCGAAGATGATGTCCCGGTGACGGCCGCCGCCATGGATGAGCGGGAAGGAAGCCGGGGGCTTTACGCTCATGCGAGCCGGTCCGCCAACGACCCCATCGCCCCCTCCTGAGAGGCCGCCTATACCAGCCCGCCTGAGTGGTCGGCAATGGAGACGACCAAAAGCGCTCTTGGTGTAAAGCCACCCATTTCCGGTTCATCCGGTTTTTTTTGTAGTTGACCTCAAAAAGATCTATGTAACCATCCTGCACATTTGCCACTCTCAGATAAGGCTTTCTGACAGTGGGTCCTTTACGGTTTTTGCTTTTTGAAAGACCCGTCCTCACATCTGCTACATGGTGAAGCAATGTTTTTGTCCAGCCGTTTGGTGGCCTCATCCGTTTCCTCTCGGCTTTCTCTCTGCGTCTTTGCCCTTCTGCAAGTTCCGTTCAATCTGCCCTAGCTCCTCCATATCCCCCCTGTCTGCCTCCAACCTTTCCACCTCCCGCCTTTTTGCCTCGAATTCCTCATAGCATTCGTGCGCCAGCTTTTCGGCGACTGCCTGCGATACCTTTCCCGCGTGGTCCAATATGTCCCGTTCATTGAAGGTCAGGAAGGCGTTAAGCCTGTCCGCCCACTCCTGCATGGTCGTGGTCCGGCGGCGTTTGGCCTGGTCCTCGGCATAATCGAGATACATGACCACGATACGGTTGAGTTCATCGATCTCCCTGTCGTTCAGATAGTTCTTGGCTATTGTCACATCTTGCTTCCTCACCCGGTTAGCCTTCCATGACATGAGGCCCATGTTCGGCAGGCTCGGGTTGGCGCGGCCGGCAATCAACTCCGCCGCCGTACGGCCGGTGATGGCCCAAAGCATCTTGTTCTGCACTTTCTTAAAGAACAATTGGGCTTCGTCGCTCTGCGGATCGTAGTCGACCGCAGTCGCGTAGATATCGCGCACCTTCTGATAGAAGCGCTTTTCGGAGGCCCGGATATCCCTGATGCGCTCAAGCAGCTCATCAAAATAGTCCCAGCCTCCCGGCTCCTTGAGCCGGGCATCGTCGAGAAGGAAGCCCTTCACCAGGTATTCCCTCAAGTGTGTGGTTGCCCACTGCCGGAACTGAGTGCCGCGCTGTGAGCGCACCCTGTAACCGACGGCCAGGATTATGTCGAGGTTGTAGTGTGCTACCTGCCTTTCGACCTCCCTGCCGCCTTCGTTGCGAACTATTCGGAATTTCCGAATAGTTGAATCCTGACCCAACTCACCCTCTTTGATGATATTCTTGATGTGTTCATTTATGGCGGGAACTCCTTTACCGAAAAGCTCGGCGATTTGGGCCTGTGTAAGCCATACCATACCCTCTTCGGCTCTGAGCTTTATGTTCGTCCTGCCGTCTTCAGTCTTATAGAGGATAAGCTCGCCCGCCGTCATATCGTTTCCCCGGTAACACCCAACTCTTTGAGGTATGATGCCATCTTTTCGCGCACTACCGCCAGCTCACCCTCAATTCGCTCGATGTCTCTCTGTACTGCTGCGATATCGATCTCCTCTTCTTCCTCAAAGGTATCGACGTAGCGTGGAATATTGAGGTTAAAATCGTTCTCCCTGATTTCCTCAAAGGAGGCACTATGGGCATACTTGTCCACGTCCCCGCGGCTTTTGAAGGTCCTCGCGCGCCCCTTCCCGCCTCATGTTTGAAGCCCTAAACCGATCTTTTAGGGAAGTGCCTAACTCGCTTTCACACCGCTCCCGTCACGCGGTCGAGGATATGCCATATCCGGTCAATCCACTCCAGGTGCTCCGGCTTCATGAGCACGGAACGGAGGCAGGTAATCGTCGGTGAGTCCTTTTCCATCTTTCCGTCGTCGAGCGTGAAGAATTCGAGGGGCATCTCGGCAAGGGCCAGGTGCAGGTTTTGTGCGCCGGCCTCGGTAAAGACCTGTCTCGCCATCTCGGACGATTGACTCACTTTCGGTGCGTTGAGCGCCCAGACAACGATGTCAAGCTCCGGCGAAAAGGGCGTCATTACCCGTGCGTCGGCTGCCAGCTTCCCATACAGCGCCATGGCTGCCGACCGGCATTTCTGAAGGTCTTGTGCAAACTCCCCGCCCCTGGTCAGGGGCAGCAATCTCTGTGTCGCCCACAGGGCAACGGCGGCCGCGCCCGGCCGGGAGCATTCGAGGCTGATCTCCCCCAGGTGAAGCTCCTTTGAGCTGAAATAAGTGTAGGGCGAATCATGTTTGTAGAAGCGGCCCACCTCGGGATCGCGAAAGAGCACGCAACCGCAGCCGTAGGGCTGCAGGCCGTGCTTGTGAGGGTCGATGACGATGGAATCCACCTCGGACAGGCGGCCGTAGGCGCGACGCGCCGCGGGAGAGAGGTTGTCAACGAGGCAGAAATATCCGCCGTACGCCGCATCGGCATGGAGGCGGAAGCCGTAGCGGTCCCGCAACTCCAAAAGCTCGGGCAAGGGGTCGATGGAGCCCGTGGCGGTAGTGCCCATAGTGGCGACCACGGCGCCGACGTCTCCTTTTTTCAGGCGAAGCTCAAGGGCCCCCAGGTCCATGCGGCCGAGGCGGTCACAGTGTATTGACGCGAAGGGCAGCTTGAGCACTGCGCTGATGCGGCTGTGGGTATAGTGGGCCTGCTCGGAGGCCGCCACCGTGGACCCCGGACGAAGCTGCCCTGCCACCCACAGGGCCTCCAGGTTCGCCATAGTCCCACCGCTGCACAGGTGGCCGAGATGCGTATCCCACCCGACCATCCGGGCGATCTCCGCCACTGCCTGCTTTTCCATGGCAGAGCTGGCCCGTCCCCCGTCGAGGGCATGGTTGTTGGGATTGATCCACATGGCAAGGGCGTAGGCGAGCCTCGCCACGGGATGCGGGGGCTTGAGCATCTGGCCGGCATAGAGAGGGTGGAAGTAGGGATAATTGTCCTGGAGACGATCGGCAACCTCAAAAAGCACTTTTTCGATAGCCGGGGCGTCCCGGAGCTGCGATGCCGGGGACGGCAAGTCCCTGAAACCGGCATCGAGCCTGTCGAGGGCAGGGCCCAGTAAAGAGAGAGACGCTTTTTCCAGTACCGACGATTCGCCATCCTTCATACATGTGCTCCTTCTGTCATGGGCTTAGCCGCGTGAAAGCGATACAGTGCTAAGATAATATAGGACGCCGATTAATGCAAGCGCCCACGCACAGCAGGACTCGCCCCACACGTCTGGCTGCCGCATAGTCGACCCGTGGGCGCATATCGATTGGTATTTTCTTATGCCGCGTCCTTGAGCTTTCCCGCTACCCTCCGGGGGCCGCTGTCTCCGGATCCGCAGGACGATCCCGGTACGCCGCGATCAACCTTTGTCCGAGGATGCCGGACAGGTTCCTGTAGACCAGGAGACCGTCCAAGGGATAATCCTTGATTATGTGGACGATGGCCTCCATGGAGACCCTCCAGATGGTCGATTGCGTCATGCAGCGGGCTTCGGCCAGGTAGTGGTGAGGTTTGACCAGGGCCGACCAGCCGAATATCTCACCGGGATAGGAAGCAAGAAAGCGCGTTTCCCTAGGCGCCCCCACCACCAGGTCCACTTTGCCGTCTTCCAGCATATAGAAGTAGTGTGCCTCCTCGCCTTCCCGGAATATCGACTCCCCCTCCCCGTAGGTCTGCTTCATCTTGTGCTTTTCTATTAAACCCTTTGCGCCCGCGCTTATGCCCTCGAACAACTCTTCCTGTTTTATGAACATACCTACCTCCTTCGATTAACGCTGCACCCTAGAGACCCGCAACCAACACTCATCCTTCAGTCAAATATAATGCAGATTGCAAGGGAAATCCCATATATCCCGCACACATCGCCGCCAACAACTCCGGGTTTATCCGGCGGCCTTCAAAGCGGGCCTTGCAATCCGCGGGAGGGACCATTACCATACTGCGAGGAATTTAATCTATCTAAAGAACGGAGGAGGATGTGAAGAAACTGGCTCTTGTAACAAGTCTGGCAGCAGCGCTCCTTTTTGGTTTACTGACTCCGCACGTATTTGCGGCGGACTCCGATCATACAGGCTATTCGCCTGAAATGCAGGCCAAGATCAAAGAGATGGAAAAGCAACTGAAAGCATATGGAGACGAGAGGGCGACGGTAGGGAAAAACCTGGAGACCTTTGACACCCTGGACTTCGTTGTGTTCAGCAACCAGGAATGGACGAGGCTCCATGAGAGCCATTCAAAAGACGTGATAGTGAACTGGCCCGACGGCCATCACACAAACGGCATCGAAAGACACATCGCGGACCTCAAGGCGATGTTCGTCTACGCCCCGGATACCAAGATAAAGGTACACCCGATAAAATTCGGCTCCGCTGAATTTACCGCGGTCACCGGCATCATGACCGGCACATTCTCTCAACCCATGCCCATCGGCGACGGCAAGTTTATCCAGCCTACCGGGAAAACGTATTCTATTCCCATGTGCACCATAGGACACTGGAAGGATGGCGTGATGATGGAAGAATGGCTCTTCTGGGACAACGCGACGTTCATGAGACAAATCGGGTTGGCGCAATGATAGGGTGATCCTTGGCTGATAGGTGAAATAGTACCGGGCCGAAGGGGGTCCTGATCTTATGGCTGTCACGAAACCCATGCCTGCCGTTTTCTTCGGACACGGCAATCCTATGAACGCACTCGAGCACAACGTCTGGACGGATGGGTGGGCCGCGATAGGCGCCGGGATGCCGAGGCCGAAAGCAATACTGTCGGTCTCTGCGCACTGGTACATTCCTTCCACCCTCGTCACGGCCATGCCCCTTCCCGAGACGATTCACGACTTCGGCGGTTTCCCCGACGAGCTCTATGAAATCGTCTACCCTGCGCCGGGAAGCAGCGGCCTCTCGGCCAGGGTCCGGGGCCTGGCCCCATCAGGCTCCGTCGGCGCCGATGAGGGGTGGGGTATCGATCACGGCACGTGGTCGGTACTCCGTCACGTGTTTCCTCAAGCCGATATCCCGGTAGTACAGCTCAGCATAGACGGCACGAAGCCGCCCTCTTTCCATTATGCCTTGGGGAAACGGCTCGCCGCCCTGCGCGACGAAGGGGTCTTTGTCATGGGAACGGGCAATCTTGTCCACAACCTTATGGCCTATGCATGGGGAGAACCCGGGGCGGAGGTTTTCTGGTGGGCGACCGGGTTCGAGCAGGAGGCGAGGCGGCTTATGCTCGCGGACAGCCACGAGGCCCTCATCAATTATGAAGAGATGGGTCGCCAGGCGATGTTGTCGGCGCCCACGCCGGACCATTATCTGCCTTTGCTCTACGTGCTCGCGCTCAAGAGAGAGGGCGAGCAGATCAGTTTCCCCGTGGAGGGCTTTGACGGGGGATCGGTATCCATGCTCACCGTGCAGATCGGCTGACAAAAGAGAGGCACACCCAACACGCAAAACTCAAAACGCAACACTATCTTTTTCTTCCCCGGCTGAGGGAGGCGCCCACGCCGGCGAGGGAGAGCAGGGCAAACACGGTAAACGCCGTACGGGTGGTCTGCAAAAGCGACGCATGGTAGGCCGGCCTGATCATCACCCCTGCCAGGTGGAAGACCGTGAGGATCACCATCACGGCGCCCATGCTGAACATCTGTCCCGTGAGGCGCATAGTCCCCATCATGCCGCCTGCCACGCCAAAGTGCTTCTTGTCCACCGAGCTCATGATGGCATTCGCGTTCGGCGAGGAAAAGAGGGCAAAACCGACCCCGATGAGCATCAGGTTCGCGATAATGTAAACAAGGCGCGTTCCCTCGCTGAGAAACGCGAAGATCGAGAGCCCTGCGACCATGACGGCCATGCCCGCCGAGGCCACGATGCGGGGGTCCGATCTGTCGGACAGCCTTCCGGCCAGGGGCGAGAAAAGGGCCATCATCAAAGGCTGCGACACCAGCACCAGGCCCGTGGCCTGGGGGCTGAACCCCTTTATGTACTGCAGGTAGAGGCTCATAAGGAAGGTAATGGCAAAGGTGGCGCTGTAGTTGATGAGTGCCGCCAGGTTGGAGAAAAGGAATGTCCTGCTCCGCTGGAACAGCCGCATATCAAGCACCGGGCTCCCCACTTTCAGCTCCCACGCCACAAAGCAGACCATGCCCGCCACGCCGGCCGCAACCAGGAGGAACGCAGGAAGGGCCGGCACGAAGGAAAGGCCGTACATTGTCGACACGAGCGACGCCATATAGATAAGGGAACCGGCCAGGTCGAACCGCTCGCCCCGGGCATCGGCCCACTCGCCCTTCAGCTTCCAGAGCGTGGTCGCGAGTATTATCATACCGATCAGCACATTAGAGAGAAACACACTCCTCCAGCCCAGGTGGCCGGTGAGGAAACCCCCGACGAAAGGGCCTGTCGACAGCCCTGCGTATACCCCGGCAACGCTGATGCCCAGCACCTTGCCCCGCTGCTCCGGAGGAAACACGGAGGTGAGGATCGTCACCGAGGTGCCGAAGATCATCGCCCCTCCCATGCCCTGAAATACCCTGGCCACAATGAGCATGTCGCTCGACGTGGAGAGAGCGCCGAGCAGGGAAGAGAGGTTGTCGAGCAGAATGCCGACCAGGAATATCCGCTTCCTTCCATGAATATCCGCCAGCCTTCCCATGGGGACGAGGAAGGCGGCGGCGGTGAGTCTGATATGCCGTCGAGATCCAACTCAGGGTGATGACATTCATCGAAAGGTCATGACCGATCTTGGGCAGCGAGACAATGACCGAAGACCCCATAAACGGCGTGAGGAAGGAGCTGAGCGTGGCGACGAGGAGGACGTTTCTTTGAAGGCTCGTGTAGTTCATCCGGGCGGGGCTGCCCCTGGGATTAACGATGCGGGAGGCATGGCTTCGATTGAACAGGCGCAACCATTCTTGGGCACAGCATCGCGGCAGTTTCATCGAGTACCCGCCTGCTGTGCGGCTCCGGCTGCCATCTATGTTCTTCCGGCAATGAAGATGTAATCTCTGTTAGAGCTTCGCTGTCCTTATCGGCCCTTGCCCTGTAGGTCATCTTTTACCGCGACCTATGGGCGGTCACATAGGCTTTTAAGACCGCCTGCATGCGGGAGATATGCCCCTTGCCTCGCGCCTTGAAAAAGTCGATAGTCTCCTGTTCGAGACGAAGGTGCACGGATTGCCTGGGTTCCGAAAGGACCAGCTTTGCCTGTGTCCAGTCCGGCTTCAAGTCCCGCTCGTCTTTATCTTCGGCAATGATCTTCTCAAGTTTGGCGTCCGTCATGGCATCGACCTTATTGAGATCGGTGCTGCTAACTTTGCGCTTGGCTCTAAGCTCGGTTACCGTGTAGCTTTTGATATGTGTCTCTTTCTTCACGACGTGCCCTCCGAAAAGAAATAACCCTAATCGCCTCGTGTCGCATTGTGTAAACGACGGTCACAAACCGCCCATCTAAGGTTCCGATGGCAAGGAACCTTTTCTCGCTGCTACGTGAGGAAGGAACTTCGATATGGGGAGACTCGAAAACAACACCAACATCGAAAAAATCGAGGCCATGTTTTTCAAGGTTGGACAGTCGTTTCCGCTCATCCCACTCATAGCGCATAGTAATTATGTACACAATTTGTGTTCACGTGTCAAGAGGCTTTGCTCACCCCATGTCTGTGGGCAGACAGCCGGTCCTGGGCAGCGAGACAATGACCGAAGACCCCATGAACAGCGTGAGGAAGGATCTGAGCACGGCGACGAGGAGGACGTTTCTTTGAAGGCTCGTGTAGTTCATCCGGGCGGGGCCGATTGTAAGAGCAACGATGCTGGAGGCAGAGGCATAATTGTGGGCTATATTACTGCGAAAGTGAGGAGAGCGTCAACCGTCGTCGATGCAGGCCAGGGATTCTCGCCGAACCGCATCCAAAGCTGCTCGTACAACCCGGTTGTATATGACAGCTTAGCGGTCTTACTGATGATCGGCAGAGGAGGATGACTGAGACCCGTTCGCTTTCAGCGCCACCCTTGCGGATGGTGTGGCGTTTTCAGATTGTTTCTTATGTTATACCGCGCATTGCCAAGTATCAAGAAAAAAGATACATGTTCCGATGCCATTGCCCCGGAGTCTTCCTCTGTCAGGGGCTATGCCGGAGCCGGCGATACCTGGTATCAGCCGCCGCCGAGGTGGCCTGTGCCGGGAGGATTGTTGGCGACATCGATACCGCTGCTTTCCTCTTCTGAAGCATGATTCCTGTCGTCAGGCGTTCAATTTATTCAATGCATGCAAAACGAGAAACGTATTCCACTCTTTCTGGGTTCTTCCCCAGCTTCCATCTTTGTTCTGAGCCTTCACGATGCCGTCGACGGCCGCCATGCACTGACGTCTTGCGTTCTCCGAATCAAGGTGGGCAAGGGCATTAAAGGTCATATACCAGGGCGTCCTGCCCCTCCACTTTCCCGACGGCAACTGACGGCGGCCGAGGTAGTCCGCCATCATATCCGTGGTCCTGCTTTTTGAATACCGGGGATGTTTAATGAATGCGCGCAGGGCACTGTTGGTACAGCCAACGCTGCACCAGCGGCCGGCTCTTTGCTCGATCTCGCCGGCAATAGTATCGTAAAGCCTCGTTACCATACTCTCTTCGCCCATTCCAAAAGAGCAAGCAAGAAACAAGCCGGCACAAACGGCAAAATGGCCGAAACAGCCGCCCGTGAAAGGGAGACCGTGAAGGACGGTTTCATCATAGATCTCGTCGGGGACCCTACGCGGCGTTTCAAGAAAGCGCCCTAGATGCGTTTCACTCAACAACCACTCAAGGGCCCTTCCTATGGCATCGTCCGGCTCTCGCACCGTGAGGTGGAGCCCGAAAAGCTTATGAATTGTAGTGATTTCCGAATTATCCCAGGAGCCGTTGGCGAGCTGCCCTGCCAAGAGGGCTTTCACCGTCTCGCCCAAATCGTGGACCCACGTAGCTTTCTCCCCCTCACGCCTCCACTTTTGGCGGGCGTACAACCCCACAGGGGTCTTGCTCCCGATAAATACCTGAAGCGGATCATGTCGCGGCTGCAAGCGTCCCTCCAATGGTCCCTAGGAAGGCCCCTCTTCATCTCTCAGTCTCTCAAAGAATTCAAGGAGATGCCCCACAAGAGGGAGTACCTTTTGTGTCTTGTTATCCACCATGACGAAAGTCACCTGAGCCTCGGCAACAACAGACTGCGTACCTTGAAGGGTGATCTCCTGACGAAGTATGCCGCTTTTGGACCCGAGGTTTGCAATGTTCGTTCTTATTTCCAAAATGTCTCCTGTGCCGGCCGCTTTTCGATAGCTGATGTTGATGTTGACGACAAGAAAAGCGGCCCCCCCAGGCCATCCGTTGAAATTGGGACTCTCTTCAAAAAAGGCCCATCGTCCTTCTTCAAGGAATTCCAGGTAGCGGGCATTATTGACGTGGCGATACATGTCAACATGATATCCCCGAACTTTCACTGTGATCATGTGAGCCATAATCCTTGTCTATTTCCTCGCGTGGTCCGTATCTCCTCTATTTTATATACAGAAACCGGATAGGGTCAAGAGAAAGTCTATTGAAAAGCACTCTGACACGCGGCATCATTCGCTTAAAGTCTCAAGCCGACGACCGTCTAAAACGGTAAAGAGTACAGGTGACATTGGTGTATGATGTGACACAGGGGAGAAAAAGTTACGTTATCAACTGCGGACGTCCATCTGATATGCGCCGGAGCTATTTCCAGACACGATCGTCAAGTGAAAATGGCCGGGCATCGCCGGCAGTAATTTTGCCAAAATCGGGGTGATGAGGATTGATAACAAGATTGTATTCGTCTTGAATAACCGCAGAAGGTACGCGGAGTATGGCCGATTTGCCCTCGTGTACCCATCGTGTTCCGAGATCTCTTGTGAAATCGGGTGGAGGCGAGGAATCCCACCCTTTCTTCAGGTTGTCAGATAAAACCTCAAGTCTTGTGACAGAGTCCGGTATTTCAATAGGTATTGCCCGAAGGGACTTGCTGATCGTAATGTCTCTTCTGGTAAAATGAACGAACAATTCAAGAGCGGCAAGCGAGAGCGTTTCGCTGGCATAGACAACGGATATCCCCACGTAGTTCCATCGGCCGCCTCCCAGACGTGCGCCTTCTCCCGAAAGAGGCGCGGCCGCGTGTTTTGTCTTTACCAGCCGCCATGCAATCGTCAAGAAATGACACCGTACTCTATACGAAGAAGCAATTCCTCGACCTCGCGGGTCCCGGCGTCCGTCTGAAGCATGTTGATCGGTACCGCGCCACCCAGTCCATATTGCCCGCTGTTGAGCCACTCAATCGCGTCTTCCCGGCTTTCAAACACATCTTTTGCAAGCGCGAGTATCCTTGCAAAACGATAGAGTCTATCACTCTCCACCGGTGAAAGCCTGGCGGCTGGTTTATTCTCTTTTTGCGAGACAACTCGCCTTCTCGCAACAGTACGAAGGCTCACACCGATAATGGCCGCAAGCGTTTCGTCTGAAAGATCGAAGGTCTTTTTGACGTGGTAGAGGGCGGCCTGGGGCATTCCCTTTCTTATAAGCGAGTCAAAATCGATGGGCTTTTGAATTTTCCTGCCCAATTCCCTTTCTCCGCCCAAAATGGATATGACTTTTGTCATCTTCTTGCCTCCTCTGCCAGTTGTCTTATATTATAAATGCCTTTTGACATATAATCAACTCTTGAATTCCTGTCTCCGCGACCGGAAGAATCGGGGGAGGGCCTCCCTTCATGGACCGTGGAGCGCTGCGGTTGCGATTCCAAGGTTCTTGAGTTATACTCTGTTTATGGATAATCACCGTATAACCAATCGATGTTTCCTCCGCGATGGCTTTTTCATAGGAGTTATACTCTGCTTATCAGAAATCGGAGTATAACCAGCGAAACCAACGAGGAGAATGCCTGTGCGCGAAATCAGCCTCCAAACGAGAACCCTTTATGCGGAATTGCTCGATTACATGGAAACGATGGACGTTTCACGGACCATAGCCAACCTCGAAGGCAGTTTTGCTGTCAAGGAAGTGAAGGGGGAACAGTACATCTATTTCGAGCATTACCTCCCCGGCGGCCGGAGGAAGCAAGTCTATCTCGGGAATAAGACCGGCAAGGCCGTCGAGAAACTGATGAAAGAATACGTCGAGAACAAGGCCGATATCGCGGAAATCACGGCAAACGTAAGACGTCTTGCGGTTCAGGTGTCCGCCGAAATTGAGCTCAAGACGGACAATGCCTCGATGAGGGTGATGCGAAGCCTGTCCGATGCGGGCGTTTTCAGGTCCGGGGGCGTTATCGTGGGCACGCATGCTTTCCGATCGATGGGTTTGATGCTGGGGGTCGTATGGCCCTCCGGGTCCTCGACTACGTCGGACATCGATTTGGCGGCGCCTCGAACGGTGACACTCGCGCTGCCAATGGTCGCAGTTCCTATCCCGGAGGCGGTAGAAAGCCTCAGGATGGGCTTTTTCCAGGTACCCGCGCTCAACCCGAAGCATCCATCGACGTCGTTCGCCATACGCAAGCGGCAGCTCCGTCTCGACATACTGACACCAAAGACAACCAAGTCTTCGGATCCTGTCTTCATCCCGCGTTTTGGATGTGCCGCCCAGCCGATAGAGCATCTCTCATACCTCATCGAATCGCCGACGCACGCCGTCTTGGTCGCCGCCAATCCCGTACTGATCAATGTCCCGCAGCCGGCGAGATACGCGTTGCACAAATTGATCGTTTCGCAGAAACGGGATATATCGAGGGGCGGCAAGAGCGTCAAGGACCTGGAACAAGCTCGTCAAATACTCTCCATCATTCGCGACGGCCGCCCCTACGATTTAGGGGTCGCCTGGAACGATCTTGTTCGCAGGGGGCCGCAATGGAGGTCGCTGGCAGAAAGGGGCTTGGAAGAAATGGGGAAGCGTTTCGGCAAGATCGATGTCGATTTGGATGAACTTGCCGCAGACAGCGCAACGCCGTAGCTTACAATGACTTAAACAAGGGCCCGATTTTTTGAAAAGGCCGTAGCGTAGGGTATAATCTTCACCCATTCGGCCCTGTTTCATGCCCGTGAGTTACTTCCTGTACTCGATAACCAACGAATTAGTCTTGCATTCTTTGAATATGAGTGGTAATTGATAGATGATTAGACTCGGGGTCAACAACCCGGCAAGTGAAAGCGGTGAACAATGTCCCCTTCGCCTTCCAACGTGGAGGGAGCGGAGAGGGTAAAGGAGGACGCAATTGCCGCAGACCACTGTGAGGTCAGATGTCGAAGATCAACCAGATTCAAAAAAGGCTCTTAGAGTTAGATGGTGGAACTTTTCAAAAGGTCGCGGATGCATATCTCCACCAGAAAGGTTACAAACAAATAAATTCGCTGGGATCGGTTATTGGTAAGGACAAAACCAAGGCAGGCACCCCGGACACATTCATTCCACTTCCAAGCGGGAAGTATGTTTTTGCCGAATATACCACACAACAAGAAAACGTCTTCGATAAGATAGAAGACGATCTCCAAAAATGCTTTAATGAAACGAAAACGGGAATAAGCGTCGATAGCATTGAAGAGGTAGTATTTTGTTACACCTCGACTCTCTCACCTGAACAGCACATATATCTCTTCGAAAAATGTCGAAATCAGGGCGTCAATATAAATCTTTTCGGTATGTCAACAATATCCTACGATCTTTACCAAAAGTATCCAGGAATAGCCAGAGATTTTCTCAGTGTCGAGGTAGACACAGGTCAAATCGTATCGGTTGCCGAGTTTGTCGCCGTTTATGACAGAAACAGATTTAGTGCGCGTCTCGACGCACCCTTCCATTTTCGCAAAAATGAGCTTGACCAATGTTTGAAGGCTCTGGATTCGCTCAATCTTCTCATGATATCTGGCCGACCAGGTGTTGGCAAAACACGCTTCGCTCTCGAATCCTGTAAAAGGTTCAGCGAAGCGCACCAGGAATACGAAGTTTCTTGTGTTTTCAGCAGAGGTCCGGATCTCTTTGAGGATCTTCGAGTGCATTTCTCCAAACCAGGCAGTTTCCTAATCATTGTAGATGATGCAAACAGGATAAGCAGGTTCGACTATGTCGTTCAGCTTCTCGCCAGCAAGAGAGATGATCAGAACATCAAGGTGGTTGCCACCGTTCGCGACTATGCCCTCCAACAGGTTCGTGAAGCCGCAAAGGCTCACGCTTCTACGAGAGAGATAGGACTGGAGGCCATGTCTGATGAGGAGATCACCGGGATAATTCAAGCTGAATTCGGTATTCGGAATCGGCATTACCTTGACCGGATTATACATATCGCCCGAGGGAATCCCCGCCTTGCAGTGATGGCTGCTCAAGTAGCTAAGCGTGAAAATACACTCCAAAGTATCAATGATGTGACCGACCTTTACGAAGAATACTTTGCTTCGATTAGAAAAGACCTGCAGGACATAGGCGAGCCCACTTTGCTTGTAGCAGCAGGAATCGTGGTGTTTTTCAGGGCAATAGACCGATCAAACCAAGAAATAATGAAATCCATTGAAAGCGCCTTTGCAATACGCGAAGATGTCTTGTGGCAAGCCGCGCATCGCCTGCATGAACTCGAAGTCTTTGACATGTATGAGAATGAAATTATCCGTACTGCGGATCAGGTTCTTGCAACCTACCTTTTTTACCGAGCCTTCTTCAAGGACAGAGTGGTTAACTTTGGCGCACTTCTGGAGCACTTCTTTCCTGCCTTCCGCTCACGATTTGTCGACGCTATAGATCCTGTCCTGAGCACTTTTGACACTTCGGCCATAATGGAGGCAATGCGACCATACGTTGATCGAGCTTGGGACAAGATGGAGAAAGCAAACAACGAAGATGGGCTTCTGCGTCTCATATTGCTCTTTTGGTATATCAAGCAAACGGACACCCTCTTGTACACAAGGAAAAGGATCGAAGAGCTAACGGCCGACCCTATTGAGCCGGCAGCTTTGGATTTCAAAGAGGCTCAGGACACCAGCGATCCTTCGCTTCTACGTATAATTGCTCAGTTCAGGTTTGCCGATGATGACACTTTCCGAATAGCGCTCGAACTGCTTCTCGATTACCTCGCAAAAAAACAGGCGAAGTTGCCAAACGTCTTATATCTTCTCAAAGAACCATTTTGTTTCACAGCTAACGATTATCTTATGGGATTCAACGTTCAGCGGGCAGTCATGCAGACGTTATGGACCCGTGCCAAGGAAGGGCACGAACTATTTGGCAGACTGTTCCTTGCGATTGCCGAGAAGTATCTCCACACTCATTTCCATTATACTGAAGCCAAGAACGACAAAGCTGTAGTCTTTGTTAAACTTGATGTTCCTCCTATCCAAGAGTTGTATGAAATCCGGACGGCAATCTGGAATGGCATTTTTGGACTGTACAATTATGAGGGTTTTAAAGAACGAGTGCTTGATGTCATCTACCGCTATTCATCCTCCAGATTGGAGATATCTTCTGGCGAAATCGTTGCACATGATTCATCGACAGTCCTCCCCTTTATTGAATCGGAGCTTAACCAGAGCATCCTTAGACATTGTGTGGTCGCAAAAGAATACCTAGAGATGCTTGGTGATCGTAACATTGATTTTCCTCAAGCAATCGGCGATAGATTTGAAAGCCAAACATTGAAGATCTCAAAACTACTTACTCTTGATCTACGTGATATGAGAAGAATGGCCATGGATTACATGGAATGTAGCCGCTATAGAGATGAACGAATCAGGGAGCACTTTGTCCATTATTCCTTAGAGGACTACGAGGTGTTTTTCCAGCAGTGCTACGACATTCAAGCAGTATGTGATCAGAACAACAAAAAGCTTCAGTTGCAAAACGGGATTATAGTCGTTTTTAGGGCTCTAGCCGACGGGAACCCCGACCTGTTTGTCACGGTATTCGAGCGGTACCTTATGGCGGGTGATAGGTTGCGGATCAATGCAAGCATACTCGTAAAGCGGTTTGTTGAGATAGGTGGGGTCGAGGCGTCATTCGCCGTTCTGAACCGTTGCAATTTCGCCTCTAAGGCAGGTTACCTGTTTTTGTGGCACCTTTTCCTACCCGAGGAAGCCGCCACGCTTGATCGTTTACATCACCTTTACTCTCTGTATCAGACTGCTGCTCGTTCCGATGTTGTAAGCAATCTAGATTATCTGCTCAAATATCGAAGAGTTGACGGACGGGTAGTGGCAAAGGTCACGGAGATTATCTTGAATAGAACGAAAACGGACTCAAATTTTGCAGTGCTGTTAAATGACCTCTGTAACCCTTACACAGAAATAAACAAGACCGTCGGCAAGTTTTTTGACGGGGATCTTGTTTTGTTGAAGAGAGCCTACCTTGCTCTAACGAGTGGTGAGCGTTACGCTGATTATGGTGGGCATACATTTTCACAGATTATGGACTTAGACGGCGATTTCATCTTAGAATATATCGATTATATGTACGAGAAAGAAGAATATTGGAGCAGATACGATGATTGCGACTATTCGTTTATCTGGAGACGAGCCGATTCAGATGATGTAATAACGCGGATTGCGGACCGATTGTATAAGCATGAAATAGAACTGGGTCTTTTGTCGATGACTCGTTTGCTCAACTTCTTCAGACCAGGCGGGGATGGGAAAACCGAGCCCGGCATAAGAGAGAAACAGGACCGACTGCTCAGCCAGTTTATAGCACAAAGATATGGAGACGCTGACTTCATGGAAGTTGTATTTGCGGTGATAGCGGAATTTCCTCCACCAAGACGAAAACCCTTCGTTTCATTATTCTTAAACTATAACAAAGACTTTAAAACGTTTGAGAAGTTGAAACTGGAGCCTTACTCGCAGAGCTATGAGGGAAGCGCCGTGCCGATGCTCCAAGAAAAGCTAGAGTATTATGAAGCCTTGTTGCCCTTCGCTAACACCGTTCAACTGCTTAAGCACAAACAGAACCTGGAACAGGAAATTCAGGCTATTCGTTCCAGAATCGAATATGAAAAGAAGATAGACTTCATAGGAAATTAGGGGGATGAGGCTGCTCATGGTCTTTTCGCCAAGGTAACCATACAACAAAAAGGTCATACAAGTTCGATTCGGGAAGAAAAGGACCATGCCTTTTACGCCTCCTTTCCCTTCGGAGCGTGTCAATGAAAATGAGACACTTCCAGCAAGTATTTAGTGTACCTCGCCATCGCTCCCGGACGATGGCTTGTTGATCCAGACGGCGTCAGGCAGCGACGCCGGTTTCGGTATCCTCCCCTTGAACCGTTCCGGATGTTTTTCGTAGGCAGCCCGCAGCACGTCCTTACGACCTTCGATGATCCTGGACGCCCTTCCATAATGGACATCCTCGGGGGTGAGAAGACCCAACCCCAGATGGTAGTGTTCGTTATTGTACCAGGGGAAGAATGTCTGGCAAAAAGCCCTGGCATCCTCGATGGAGCCGAACCTCTCCGGGAATTCCGGTCGGTACTTCATTGTCTTGAACTGGGATTCGGAATAGGGATTGTCATTACTGACCGAGGGTCTCGAATGACTCCTGGTGACGCCAAGATCGGCCATGAGCAAGGCAACGGGTTTTGACGTCATGCTCGACCCCCTGTCCGCATGGATCAGGAGTTGATCCGGTTGGATCATTTGCTTGGCGCAGGTCTCCGCAATCAGTTTACGGGCAAGGGCGGCAAGTTCCCTGTGGGCCACCATCCACCCCACTACATAGCGGCTGTAGATGTCGAGGATCACGTAGAGATAAAAGTAGGTCCACTTTACCGGCCCCTTGAGCTTCGTGATGTCCCAGCTCCACGCTTCGTTGGGCGCTCTTGCAAGGATCTCCGGCTTTGTATACTGGGGACGGGATACCTGCCTTCTCCTTTCTTTCAGCTCACCCTCTTTTTCAAGGATCCGGTACATGGTGCGCACCGAACAGAGATAGCTCTTCTCGTCGAGAAGGGCCGCGTAGATTTCCCGGGGCGCCTTGTCGATGAAGCGATCCGTATGAAGGATATCGAGCACCTCATTCCGTTCCTCGAAGGAGAGGGCCAAAGGGGAGAGGCGGCATGAGGGTTCTTTCTCATTTGGGTGCTGCCACCGGTAAAAGCCCGCACGGGATACGTCGAGGGCGTTGCAGGCCGGGCGGATACCCACTTCATGGGCAAGCGACGCGGTGATGTTCATGACTTCTCCTCGCTGGACCCCTTGAGCAGCTCGGCCACTTTTTTTTGGACATCGATGATGAGCTCCGCCTGCTTGAGCTTATGCGCGAGTTTTTCATTCTCCCTTTCCAGTTCGGTAATACGGCGCACATGGGGATCCGCTTTTTGCGCAGCAGGTCCTCTCTTTTTGGGAATGAGGCCCTGGGCAACCTGACGCCGCCACGAGGTGAGGCTCGACGAGTAGAGACCTTCCCTGCGCAGGAGGGCTCCGATCTGGCCGGGCTCGGTACAGCTCGTCCGCCTCCTTGAGGATACGGAGCTTATACGCCGCCGTGAATTTGCGGCGCACCGTCTTCTCCGGCACCTCCGGATCAGGGACTGCCTTGGGGTGTGCCATCACTGAATTCTTCTCTTCCATGATCGTTCTTTCCTTCCCGCCCTCAGAGTCTAAACTATTGGGTGGGAAGTGTCTCACTTATATTGGCACAGAGGGTTGGTAATATCAATAGTCTTCAGGCACCTCCTAAAGAAGAATAGCAGGTATACTAAAGAGCTACCCCCACAGACATGCAGTGCAGGAAATTATGGCCGACACTTCCTGAAAAAACCAATGCATGTTGAGATATGTGTTAGTTAGTGTCCATCCGGAAACCCCATATTCCAATTGTCCGCGCCAAGTCTTCTTCGGATGAGATTACGATCACGCACAAAGTGGTGCCAAGTTGTACTTGGAACTCTCGCCAAAACGCCGTTCTTACCCAACTCAGGACGCAGTTGTCCTCTGGCGGACGGTGTTGCCCGGCTCATCGATGCGTAATCAGGCCGAAGCCAGCCTGATCCGCGCAAGTGCCAGAAGATTGTAGGAGACAATGCTGCTCCAGACATATCGTTTGAAGCCCTCCCATCCAGACCAGGTGCAGCGGTCGAGGCCGAAGGCGCGTTTGAGGGCGGAGATGCCCGACTCAATGCCGGCACGAAAGTTCCTGAGCTTCTTGTATACCCAGTTGCTCTTGGCCATATCCAGGATAGAGAGACTCCGTCTCTTGGCAAAGACGGCATCCTTCACCCCCTTGTCTTTCGCGAAGGCAAGGTTGTCCTTTGAGGCAAAGCCGCCGTCAGCCGTGACCTGGCGGGGCATCCTGCCGAACCATTCCTTGTGCTGCGAGAGCAATGACCGGTACTGATCGCTGTCGGCGGGATTGCCCCGCACAATGAGACAGCCGAGGATCATGGTCGAGGCGCCGCCGGACAGGAAGACCTTGTGCCCATATTCCGTGTCCCTCCTTCCCTTGACGATGATGTCCGTGTGGTCCTCGAAGAAGGAGACGATCTTTTCCGAGGCGGGGACCTTTTCACCCTTGAACACGCGCCTCTCGGTCTGGTCGATGACTTTGCCGAGAATGCCGACGGCGCGGATCAGTCTCCGGGCGAGCTCATGGCCCAGAAAGGTGTCTTCGAGGTTATGACCCGCGTAGGAGGCAAGCTCAGGGATTGCCGCAACGGCATACCCCTTTACCAGCCCGGCATAATGGAGGAGGTCCCGGTAGGCTTTCTCGCGTACGGTATCCTTCCGTGCGTTGAGGATCGTCATAACCCTCTTCTTCACCACTCTTTGGTGGTCGCTGAACTCATATGCCGGTTGGGGTGTGAGTTCCCTGCCCTCGGAGAGCCATCTGGTGATGACGCGGACGCCGTCGGCCAGAAGGGTCGAATCCGTGGGGTGATGAATGTCCGTCTCTACGGCGGTTGAGTCAACCCTTACCGTTCTGCCTTTCTCTACCTCTTCCTTCATGGCATAGCCCAAAATATCGCGATGGATCGCCTCCCATGTCTCCTCCCGGATTGCCTTGATGTTTTCCTGGAGGATGGACTTCGAGGGATACTGACCCATGTTAAGTCGGGAGAAGCTTCGAAAAGCATCCGAGTCTTCCAGGTGGAAGGCCAGTTCCTCATAGGTGAGTTCCCTGTACTGCTTGAGAATAGCGCAACGCAGCACCTGCTCCGCCGTCAGTCCTTCCCTGCCGGTGTCGATCCGATGCGTCTTGACCAGGTCCCGGAAGACAAGGTCCATCACCGTCGGAGTGGCATCGAGGATGTTGGACATCTGTTCAAGCTCTTTCACGATAGAGCTTTTTGCCATGGGGGAGAAGAGATTCGTCTGGGGGTTGAATTTCCTGCGCATTCTGGAGTCCTCGTGAGCGTATTTTTCTAATGATAGCAACCCATTGCACACAAATTCTACCATGCCGGGCAGGAAAACGACAGCCAATTATTGGCGATTTGAGATATATTTCAAGCAGTTAGGGTTTCCGGATGGACACTAGTAGCGGTGCCTTGAGACACGGTATTCCGACGCTTTACTTTCTTGGGAAATATCTAGTAAAAAATCCTATCGAAAACACCATTTGGGTTTTGCTGTGTCCAAAGGACGCCCATCATACAGTCTACTCCCTATCTTTCTGCGCTGGGAACGAAGGCGATGCCGGTATCGATGAACCAGTGTTGACAGTGCAGGGCAATTCATCCTGCGTGGGGGATGTCCCCATTGATACCCTCGCGTTAAAAACCGTTCCCGCAGTATTAGCCGACGCTGTCAAGAGATCGACTGTCAATCTAGGGAAGTTCAACCAAATTTCCTATCGCCTTCCTTATATCAGCTGTAATTCGAGTACCGAGGTTACGGATTGCTTCCGCTTTTCTTCCACGCTTATTCAGGAAAACCTTGACGTTGTGCACAAATGTGGAACGAAAACAAGGCTGAACATGGGATTAGCATTCGCATATGAACTATCATTAAGTCTCCTCACACGTGAATATTCCACTGTTCATTCAGTCCTCAGATTCATGTGCATCGGGGCTGATGACATAACTGAAGCAAAAGAATTAGTCAAGAAAACCTGTGTAAGTGGAACCAATGATAATGCGCACTACTATGCCTTTTTAAGGTTCGGTGTGAACATTCGAGCTGAAATAGAGGACAAAATTTGGTATTTCATGAAAGATTATCACTCTGACGAATTTAGCATGACCATCTATAAGATGTAGGCCCAACCAGGCGCTGCACAAGGACGCCATGCAAGCGCCGCGTCTGTGAGCGCCCTGGCGTAGGGCATAACCGGACACAATAATGCATTTTGTTTACTATTGGATTTTTGCACCCTACGAGCGGCATTCTTCGACCGCTTCGAAAGACCGGAAGCGTGGACTTGTAGGTGGAAGGCGCGGAGGGACACCTGATCGAATTCGGAGAAAGCGCTTTTTTATTTCCGGGGAATGTCAGCTACTTACGGGCTGACAGAACCCGGATCGGCCGACCGACCTAAGAAAACATAGAAAGAAGAAAAAGACGCGCCTTACCCGCCCCCCAGCAGTATCAATGAGAAGCTCACCGTGTCTCCGTCATGGAGCGGCGTCTCCAGGTCCGCAGGCAAGCGGTGATGCGGCACGTCGTTGACCCGCACGTCCCACAGGGTGTCGAACCTGAGGTCCCCCGTGTCGGGATCGACGACCTCCCCGGCAAAATAGGTGCCGGTAAATATCCTGAGCAGGGCGTCGCGCAGCGTGCCGGCGTCAATCTCCACTTCGGCCGGTATGTCGGGGATGTGGACGTTTGTTTTTGTTCGTATCTTCATACCAGTGGGCCCTTGGCAGAGACCAACCTTTCGCCTCCTTCACGCCCGTCTAGTGCTCCCCGGAGTCGTCCCCTGCCAAGGACTGACCCCCGTCAGAAGTACCGTCGTCGGGCCACCTGCCCTGTTCTTTCAGGGCCCGCACTATCTTTTCCGGCGTGACGGGCTGCTCCTTGAACCAGATGCCCGTGGCGTCATGGAGGGCGGCCACGACGGAAGGGGGCGTGCTCACGTGGCTCCCTTCGGATGCCTCCTTTGCCCCGAAGGGGCCGTCGGGATCGTCGGTGATGATATCGATCACCCTTATGTCGGGGCTGTCGGTGGAGCGGGGCATCCTGTAATCGAGGAACGTCGGGTTGAGGGTCCGGCCTCGGTCCATGATGAAGTCTTCGTAGATCGCCTGGCCCATGCCCTGCACCGCGCCTCCTTCATTCTGGCTCTCCGCGCCCACCGGGTTGAGGGGCCGGCCGCAGTCGTGGGCTATGGTGAAGTCCGTCACCGTGACCTGTCCGGTCTCGAAATCGACCCCTGCCCTTGTCGTCTGCGCCGTAAAACTGAACGCCGTCCCCGCGTTGCCCTTGCCAGTAGTGAAATCGAGGGGCTCCAGCCCGTAGCTCGAATAGCCGTTCCCGATTATCACCGCCCCCGACCCCGAGTAACAGGCCATCTTCGCGAGGTTTTCGAAGGAGATCCGGCGGCCGGGATCGGAGGCGAGAGAGGCAACGGAATTCCTGATCTCGATCTCTTCCGGGGCAACGGCCCAGGAACGGGCAAGGATATGGACGAGCTGTTGCCTTGCGTCCCTGGCGGCCAGTTGCACCGCCTGGCCGGCGAGCACGGTGACGCGGCTGCCGTAGCTCCCCGCATCCACGGGCGTATAGGCCGTGTCGACGCGCTTGAAGTCGATATCCCCTAGGGTGACGCCCAGCTCCTCCGCCGCGATCATGGCAAGCACCGTGTCGGAGCCCTGGCCGCAGTCGGTGGCGCCCGTGATAAGGTTCACCGTGCCGTCCTCGCAGATCCTCACGATCGCCGCGCACGACTGGTGGCCGAGCTGCCTGGCGCCGCTCATGTAAGCGGTCGCGGACATGCCGGTGCCATAGCGGACGGGGCCGCTCCGGCCGGGCAGTCGCTCTTTCTCCGCCCACAGGGGGTCTTGCACAAGGGCCTGAATCGCCTCTTTGATGCCGCAGGTCTTGATGGTCATGTCATTGACGGTGCGGTAGACCTCGCCCGGCTTCGGGTTGTCCACGGCGTTCCTCATGCGGACCTCCACGGGATCGATGCCCAGCTCCTCGGCCATCATCTCCATCTGTATCTCGCAGGCGAACCGCGTGTGGGTCACGCCATGGCCGCGCATGGCGGCGCAGATGGGGTTATTGGTGAACGCCCTGTACGCGTCGTGCCTGAAATTCGGCAGCTTGTAGGGCAGGGGCGTGGCGCACCCTGTGAGGTACATCGTGAGGGGGCTGACCGCGGTGTAGCCGCCGCCGTCCGCCACGACCCGGGAGTGGACGGCCGTGATGAGGCCCTCCTTCGTCATCCCCATCTTGTTGTGCACGGTCATGGAGTGGCGTCTCTTCGAGACCGTCAGCTCTTCCTCCTGGGTGTAGACGAACTTCACGGGTTTCCCCGTTTTCTTCGACAGCATGACGGCGCAGAAGTCGCCTGCCACGGAATCGTTCTTCGTGCCCCCGAACCCGCCCCCGATATACGGCTGCACCACCCGTATCTTTGAGAGGGGGAGGCGGAAACAGGCCGCCAGGTGGCGGTAATGAAAGTAGGGACTCTGCTTTGCGGCCCAGACCGTGATGGCGCCTGTTGGGTCGTACCAGGCGAGGGAGGCGGGCGGCTCCAGGTAGCCCTTTGTGGCCCTGGAAGTCCTGAAGCGGTCCTCCCTGACGAGGTAAGCGTCGGCAAAGGCCCTGTCCACGTCCCCGAAGTCCCAGTGGTACTCGACGCTCACGTTGTTCGGCCGGTACGCGTGGATCACGGGGGCCCCTTCCCGCATCGCCTCTTCCGCATCGAACACGGCCGGCAGCTCCTCGTAGTCCACCTTGATCAGCTCGCAGGCTTCTTCGGCAGTCTCCTCGTCCACGGCTGCGACGCCGGCGACGCCTTCCATAAAATAGCGCACCTTGTCCATGGCCAGGGGCGGCTCGTCTCTGGTGGTCGCCATAAACCCCCATGTCCAGCCGTGAAAGTCCGTGGCCGTCACAACGCCCTTTACGCCAGGCAGACGCTCGGCCCTGCTCGTATCGATATTGAGGATCCTCGCATGGGCAAAAGGTGCCCTTACGACCTTGCACCACAGCATGCCGGGCAGGGAATAGTCCGCCGCGTATTGTGCCCGGCCCATCACCTTCTCTTTCCCGTCAACCCTGGCCACCCTCGTGCCGATGACGCTGTATGCTTTCATCACTCCCCCCGCTTCATCAGCTCGGCGGCAGCTTTGACGGACTCGATAATCTTCGTGTAGCCCGTGCACCGGCAAAAGTTGCCTTCCAGACCTTTGCGTATCTCCTTGTCCGTGGGGTCCGGGTTTTCATCGAGGAGCACCTTTGCCGACAGGATCATCCCCGGCGTGCAGAAGCCGCACTGCATGCCCCCCTTCTCCAGGAATGCCTGCTGGACCGGGTGCAGGCGGTCCCCCTCCGCGAGACCCTCGATTGTCGTCACCGCCTTGCCGCGAGCCTCCATGGCGAGGAGCGTGCAGGCGTTTACCGCCTTCCCCTCCATTATCACCGTGCAGGCCCCGCATTCGCCGATCCCGCAGCCCTCTTTCGTGCCCGTGAGTCCCAATTCGTCCCGGACCACGTCGAGGAGCGTCGCCCACGGACTGATTTCCAGGTCATGCTCTTTCCCGTTGACCGTTATGCGCAGCTTCTCCATGATGTTACCTCTGCCCCCAGAATAGGTGGTTGAGTGCCCGTCGCGTCATGACATAGACCATATCGCACCGGTATTCCGCTGATGCCCTGTGGTCGTCGATTGGATTGCATTGCGTCGCCGCTGCCCTGGCAGCCTCTTCGATGATGTCGGCCGTGATTGTTTTCCCGAGGAGGACGTCTTCGGCAGCGCGGGCCCGGAGCGGCGTGGGCGCAACGGCGCCGAGGGCGATCCGCACGTCCCTGCACACGCCGTCCGCAAGGCTCCCCGCTGCCGCCACGCCCACGACCGCCAGGTCCATGGAGTGGCGGGGGGCGAGCTTCAGATAGACGGACCCGGACGCGGCGGGCTGAGCGGGCACGCGTATCTCGACGAGCATCTCCTCCGGCCGCAGCACGGTGGCGCGGGGACCCACAAAAAATTCGTCCAGGGGGACGACGCGCTCGCCAGACACCCCCCTGAGAGTCACACTCGCCCCCAGGGCGAGGAGGCCGGGGGCGCTGTCCACGGACGGCACCGCATTGCAGATATTTCCCGCGAAGGTGCCGCGGTTCCTCACCTGGGGACAGGCCATGGCCGAGGCGGCCTGGGAAAGGGCCGGGAACCCTCGCCGCACTATTTCCGACCGTCCTATGTCCGCAATCGTGGTGAGGGCCCCGATGGAGAGATATGAACGGGCCGCATCAAAGGCAAGGCCGTCGATGCCCGGTATGCCCTTCAGGTCGATCACAAAGCCTGGCGCGCCAATCTCCCTTCTTTTGAGCTGGGGGACCAGGTCGGTGCCGCCCGCGAGCAGGCGCGCCTCTTTCCCGTAGCGGGCCAGGAGCGCGAGAGCCTCATCGACGGTGCGGGGTGAAAGGTACGCGAACCGTGGTAACTTGCGGTAGAATAGAGCCACTATCTCCACCTCCTCCAGCTTCTCTCTCACTAAGAATACGAGGGCCGGTGAAAAAGAACGTACACCCTATAAAGAGATAATACGGGATCGCCGCGCCATTTTCAAGGGTTACGTGCTTTACGGCGGGGCAACGTACTACTGATCCGACTGATCCGACCGATCCGACTGATCGGACCGATCAACTTCCCGTGTCGGGGATGACCCTCTTGCGCAGGGGGGAATTAACGCAAACTTCACGCCTATGGCGTCGCAGGTTTAACAAAGGATCGGGTATAATGAACCTGTGAGAAGGGTCATCCTGTGTCTCCTGCTGTCCCTTGTCCTCATCCGGCCGTGCCATGCCCAGGTGAGGCAGGTCCTGTTCCGCGAAGCGTTCACAAACCTGGAAAACTGGCGTCCCCTCCTCTTTCCCAACGTGCCGAAACACACGATGTACAGCATCGATGCGGCGGACGGGGAGCGCTGCCTGAAGACCGAAAGCGATGGGTCGGCCTCTGCCCTTGCCTATAAGGGGGAATTCAACCCCTACGAGTTTCCCCGCGTGAGGTGGCTCTGGCGGGTGGACAACCTCTACCGAAAAGGCGACCCAGAAAAGAGGTCCGGCGATGACTATCCGATCCGCCTTCAAATCGTCTTCAAGTACGAGCCTGACAAAGCGGGGGGGCTCAAAAAACTTGAATGGGGTCTCGCGAGGAAGTTCTACGGCGAATATCCGCCCCAAAGCACCCTGAGCTACGTCTGGGCGAGCCGCGAAGACCAGAAGACGATAATGCGAGCCCCTTTTCACAGAGCATTAGGCTGATGGCCCTCGAAAAGGGCGGCAAGAACGCCGGCACCTGGTGCGAAGAGGAAATCGATATCGTGAAGGACTACAGAAAAGCCTTTGGCGTGGACCCTCCATCCGTAGTCGGTATAGTCATCATGAACGATTCCGACGACACGGGAGAAAGGGCCGTCTCATACGTGAAGTCGATCGAGGTTTTCCGGAATACCCACTGAGTGCCCCCGCCCTTTTCTTCCACCCCTTCGGCAAGATGCTTTTACTTTTCCGGACCTTAATAGTATGATTTGGGTATGAAACAAGTGGTGGTAGGCACCGCCGGCCACATCGATCACGGGAAGACGGCGCTCATCAAGGCCCTTACCGGCATCGACTGCGACAGGCTCAAGGAGGAAAAGGAGCGCGGCATCACCATCGAGCTTGGATTTGCTTACTACCGCTTCGGGGACGATATCCTTGTCGGCATCGTCGACGTGCCCGGCCATGAGCGATTCATCAGGCACATGGTCGCGGGGGCCTGGGGCATCGACATGGTGCTCTTTGTCGTCGCCGGCGACGAATCGGTCATGCCCCAGACCAGGGAGCACCTGGACATCTGCGAGCTTCTCGGCATACGCAGGGGGATTATCGCGATCACCAAGAAGGACCTCGTCGACGATGACATGGTCGAGCTGGTGACCGAAGAGGTCAAAGACCTGGTGAAAGGGAGGTTCCTGGAGGGCGCCCCCATCATCCCCGTTTCCTCCACAACGGGCGAGAACATCGATCTCCTGAGAGAGGAGATAAAGCGGAACGCCGAAGAGGTCGCCGAGAGGTCGAGGGCGGGTATCTTCAGGCTTCCCGTCGACCGCGTCTTCACGATAAAGGGCTTCGGGACAATCGTGACGGGCACCTGCATCTCCGGCACCGTCCGGCCGGGCGAAGAGGCGGAAATCTACCCCCACGGGAAAAAGGCCCGGATCAGAACGGTCCAGGCGTACCACGAAGACGTCAGGGAAGCCGGCGCCGGCCAGCGGGTCGCCCTCAACCTGCAAGGGATCGAGAAGCAGGAGATAGAGAGGGGAGACATCATAGGACGGCCCGAGACGCTGCTGCTCACCAGCCGCATCGACGCCACCTTGCGCTATCTGAAGCTCCCATTCAAGCCTATCAGGAATAACACCATCCTCCGCTTCCACATCGCAGCCGCGCAGGTGGAGGCGCGCCTTATCCTCCTTGACCGGGATGCAATCGAGCCGGGGGAAGAGGCATTCGTGCAGTTCGTTTTTTTCGAGCCCACCGTGGTGCTCCCCGGCGACCGCTACATCATGCGGGGGTCCTACGCGATACAAACCCTCGGCGGGGGCACGGTCCTCGATATCGCCCCCGGCAGGCACAAGAGGCTTTCCGACGGCCTGGACAGGATATATCTTGCTGCTGCAGCAGGGGTCTCTCAGGCAAAAAGCGGAGTACCACATAGAAAAGGGCGGCTATAAGGGCGTAAGCATGGATTACCTGGCAATGCTCCTCGGCGTGAGCCGGGATGTGGTGGAGGGGGTCGTGGCCGATCCGGCGAGCGGCCGGTGGATGAAGGCCGTGGGAAAGACCCTCGTCAGGGCGGAGCGGTTCCTTGCGTATAAGAAGATGCTCACCACGCTGCTCGATGAGTTTCATGCCAAAAACCCGCTCAAGATAGGCATTTCCCGGGAAGAGCTGAGGACAAGGCTGCCGGAGGCAGAGACCCACGTCTTCCAGGCGGCCCTTGAAGACGTGGTGGCGGAAGGCGTCGCGGAGATCGAGAAGGACAGGGTGAAGCTGAAGGGCGCCGCCCAAAAACCGGACCAGTCGAGGGTGGAGTCGGAGATCCTGGGGATACTCGATAAGAGGGGACTCACGCCGCCTTCCACGGCCGAGATCGTAGAAGAGCTGCGCATAAAGGAAGCACATGTGAAGGACATATTCGGGAGGCTCGTCTACGAGGGGAAGATAGTCAGGGTGAAGGGCGACATGTACTTCAGCAAGACGCACATCGAAGAGCTGAAGAGGACCGTCAAGGAGCACCTCAGTCTCAAAAAAGAGATGTCCCCGGCGGACGTCAAGGCCGTCCTCGGCCTGTCCAGAAAGTACATGATCCCGCTCCTCGAATACCTCGATGAGATAAAACTGACCATAAGGGTGGGCGACAAGAGGGTATTGAGAACGGGCTCCTGATACGGCGCGGGGCGCCCCGGGCCTTGCTTATCGCTGCCGTTTCATCCGCCTCACGATGTCGTGCAGGAACGACCGGTCCTCGTCCTCCTTTTCCGCGGCCTTTTCTATGCCCCCATGAAGAAGACCCACGTCGTGCCCCTTTCCCGACATGACGTGCATGGCTTTCGACACCTCCTTGAACCCGACCCTTTTGGCCTGATACGTTGCGCCGATGAGGAGACAAAGGTCGCAGAGGGCCACTATGGTGCGGGGGAGGCCCACGGGAGAATCGCTGGATTATTTCAAGCGCTTCATCGGTGAAGACCTCCGCGTCCCCTTCGTGCCCTGCCATCTCGATCCGGCAGGAAATAAGCTCCGTCGTCTCCCGGAGGGAAAGAGGGACCAGGTAAAACTTCACCGGAAGCCTCTGCCAGAACTCGGGTATGGCCCTCATCATCGCCCATAGCGGCTTTTGTCCGGAGAGGACCATGGTAAAGAGATACTCCTTTTCGTGAGTCAGGTTGAGCAGCATACGCAAATCCTGCAGCACCTCGGGCCGCTCGCCCAGCACGTGCGCTTCGTCGATGACGATGAGGGCCTTGCCTCCGGTCTCCTTGAGCTGCGTCAACCCTTCCTTCATTCTCGCGAGGTTAAGAGATTTGTCGGCCTGCGGCTCCCCCGGCACGAGACTGCTGCTTATCTGTGAGATCAACTGGGCTACGGTAAGGGTCGGGTGATCGATAAAGGCACAGCGGAAATTCTCCCCATAATTCCACTTCATCTCCGCCACAAGCTTGAGGAGGATAGTAGTCTTGCCGAGCCCCGCCTCCTCGGAGACGAGGAGCGTGCCCCCCTTGTTCGAATTGACCGCGTAGAGCAGCCGCTCGAAGCATTCATAGTACTGCCCGCCCAGATACATCATCTCGTTATCCGGCGCGAGGTAAAAAGGGTCCTTCTTAAGACCCCAGTATTCTATGTATCCCTTATTCACGGGCAAGCCCCGCCTCCTCGCACCCCGCTAGGGTTTGCATTGCTTGCACGGCACATACCCTATCCGTATGGGATCGCCCCGGTCCCTGAAGATGATCCTGTTCTTTTCGGAGATCCTGTCGGCCAGGGGACAGGAAGGCTTGTGAAAGGTGAAGTTCCGTTTGTTTCCGACGTAGTACGGGTATGTCTGATGCTTCGCCTCCTGCCACAGGCCCGCGCACTTCTGCTCGGCTTCCTTTTGCAGGCGCAGGAGAAGGTCCCTGTGCTTGATATTGGGCGGCCCGACGGCGGCCCTTGCATACCCGAGCCGGACAAGCTCCCCGTTGACAAATACGTTCTTCACGTACACATAAGCCAGGAGCCTGCCTTGCGCGTCTTTCCTGGTCCACGTCGAAGTCGAGGCGCACCTTTTTCAACTGCACGAGGCCCTTATTGAATTTTGCCGCCTCCCGTGAATAGAACTGCGGGCCTCCCTCGTTCTTCTTGAGGCGGGGTGCGTCAACCCCCAGATAGCGCACTATGTCGCCGCTCTCCAGCATAACGGTATTACCGTCGATCACCTTCATGACAACGACCTCTTTCTCCCTCGCCTGACCGGGAGAGGAACAAAGGGCAAGAAATATGACCGCTATGACCAAAAACCTGTGCATGCCCGGCACAGTCTACACTATTTTGCGGGCGCAATAAAGGGCCGCGGTGTGGACCTGATCCGTCCGTTCCGACCGTTCCGGCCGATCAGGTCCTGCTATCTTCATAGTGGCACAGACCCTTTGCACTCAGGGTATGCGGAGCAGCCCCAAAACTGTTTTCCGGCGTTCTTCCCGCTCTTGGCAGTCCGCACTACCATGGGACTACCACAAAGCGGGCAGGGGGGAATATGATGAGACTGATCGGTCGGATCCGACTGATCCGACCGATCTTTTTTCCCCTGGTTCCGCGCCGCCAACCTGGCGGCAGCCAACTGCTCGCTGTAGCCACCCTCTTCTACAAACTGTTTTTCAACCGCGGCAATTTGCCGGTCCAGCAGGTAATTGGCCTGGTTGATCAGGCAGATGAGCGCGTTGGCCCGTACTGAAGGATCGTTGTGCTCCAGCCAGGAAGCATAGAGCGCCCAGTGGCCAGTCTGGTGGATGTGATTTCCCTGATCCGTCCGATCAGTCCGATCCGACGGATCAGTCCGATCTTTCTTAAACCGCCCCGCCACTCGACGGACAGCCAGCGCCTCGGGCGAGTCCGGCGCCCATTGAGGCACACGCCGATGTCGCAGGTAATCTTCGAAATCGAGCAGTAATTCCTCGAGACTGGAGCGGGCCACGTTAAGCAGGCGCAATTCTGTCTGCGAGGAGGTAGCCGCCGCCCGGCTGCCCTCGGCGATGTTCTGCCGCCCGGAGCGCGCCGCCTGCACCATCTGGTCCACCGTACGCGAATGTGGGTCCAGGAACTTCTCGCAGAACCAGTACGTTGCATCGTAGATGATCGTGGCCGTCTGAAAACCGGCGGTGTCCCGATAGCCTCCGCTGTGACGCAGCTTAGCCACGGTCCTCTCTTTTGTCCCCGTCCGCTCCGTCCATAGTGAGTCTATTCTGACACCCTGTCGGGATAGACGTCAATAAGATTCTGTCAATCTCGACTATTTTCTTGACATGTTCATGAGACGCAGTATAACATGTAGAAACAATCTGACAAAGCCAAACCATCCGTGAGGGTGGGACGGAAAGCAACGGGTCTCTGCGCGGATTCAACGGCGAACATCATCGGTTAGACAGCCGGGCTACCGGATAAATAATGCATGGAGGCGCCAGTATGATCCGAAAGATGTTTTTTATTGTGATGACAGGCTCTGCTTCTGGCCTTGGTCTCAGGAGTGCATGACAGATCGCTTGCATCGATAGCGCTTCCTCCTCAGCCTATCACCGTATCCGTTTCAGGCTCGATCGACCCGACGGGTGGTCTTTTGGATGCCTATCTGCTCACCACAACGGGCGGGTATGCGTACAGTGTCGCCATCGACCTCGGTCCCCTGACGGGAGGCGTGAGCACGTCCTTCTCCAACACCTCCACCTATTGGCTCTCCCCCTCACTCCTGGGCGCGTTGCCGTGGTACTACACCGTGGTCGGCCTCTACAACGGGCTGGGAGGCGTCACGGTCGGCCTGAGCCCGACCGCTGCTTCGTTAACCGTGGGGCTTACGGACTGGAACGGACACTTCGTCGACGCGGCAATCAATTATCCGGAGTCGTTGGTAGCGCAATTGATCTCAACCCATCAATCACAGAGCCTTCTCGACTTCGCCACCTATAACCAGGGCGCCTACATGGGGCAGCTCCTCGGCAACGTAAGCGGCTTGCCGATCGAGCTCGTCAGTTTCACTCCCGGCACCTCTGATGGCTCCGGGACGATCTCGGTTTCACAAGTCCCTGTGCCGGCGGCGCTCCTCCTTTTTGCCCCCGGTCTCGCCGGCCTTATCGCCCTGAGGAGGAAGATAGCACCGTAAGCTTCCTCCTTCGTCTGGTGAAAAACCGGGCAGGGCAAAGCCGGTGATCGGGCCACGGTCAAGACACGCCGCCCTCCGCACGCAGGCAGATGCCTGCGTGCTCGCCGGTGTGCCCTGCTCGGCCGTCGCCTCTCATTTGAATTCCCTCTCCCGGCTATAGTAAACTGTCATATCATACACCGGTACATATCAATGGACGCTTACGGCAGCGTGGCATGAATCCGCGCATATTCTTACGGCAACGGGGTAAGCAATCGCCGGAAAGCATCTTTCGCCCGGACGCATTGTCATGAGAGGTGCGTAATATGGTGCAGAGAATAGTCTTTCTTCTTATGCTGCTCCCGCTTCTGGTCTCGGCCGGTTTTGCGGCGGAGAAGCATCTGCCGTCTGCCTCGGCCGGAGGCGCCGCACCATCGACCGGGCCGAAGGCCGTCGAGGACGATCCCCTGGGCCGCAGCACACCGCAGGGGACCGTCATAGGTTTCATGAAGGCCATGCAGGAGGAGGACTATGACCGCGCCATAGAGTATCTGGACACCACGCAACCGGCCAAACGGGCCAGGCAGCTTGCCGTGGAGCTCCAGTTCGTGCTGGACAACGGACTGGAGGGCGACCTCAACAAAATAAGCCGCAGCCCCGAGGGCGATCTCGCCGACGGACTGCCACCACACCGTGAAAGAATAGGCACGGTCAAGACCGGGGAGGAGAAAACCGACGTGCAGCTCGACCGGGTGCAGCGGGAAAACGAACCGGCGGTGTGGCTCTTTTCCTCGGATACCTTAGGGCGCGTCCCCCGCATCTATGAGCGTCTCGACGTCCCCGTCCTCGATCGCTACCTCCCTGCGGTATTGACGCAGAGGCAGGTTTTCCATGTATCTCTGTGGCAGTGGATGGTGTTTTTCGTCGTGCTCCCCCTGCTTTTCGTCCTGGCCCGCCTCGTCAGCCTTGCCTTCATCCCTCTTCTGCGGCCCCTCCTGCGTCGCCTCGCCCATGAGGATGACGCACGGCCGGTGGAACGGATCAAGACACCCTTCAACCTCTTTGTCCTGGCGCTGGCCTTCTATGCCTATGCCCCTCTCTCGCACTCGGCGCTGGGCCGCCTGTTTTGGGAACGCATGGCAGCGACCCTGACTATTGTCAGTCTTTGCTGGCTCTCCTTACGGCTGATCGATATCCTTGTCGAACGGTCTGCCAGGGTCTACCATATGACCGATGCCTCAGGCAGGATCGCCATCGCCCGTCTCGGCGGCCAGCTCTGCAAGGGGATTGCGGTAGTCGCCGCCGCGGCCGGCGTGCTCTATTACGCGGGCATCAACCTGACCGCCGTGCTCACCGGACTGGGTGTCGGGGGCATTGCCGTAGCCTTTGCCGCGCAAAAGACGCTTGAGAACCTCTTCGGCGGCTTTATGATCGCCTCGGACCAACCCATCCGGGTGGGCGATTTCTGCCGGGCCGGAGAACATAGCGGTACGGTGGAGAATATAGGGCTCCGCTCCACGCGCATCAGGACTATGGACCGGACCGTAGTCTCCGTGCCGAACGGCCAGCTCTGCGTGATGAGTCTCGAAAATGTTACCCTCCGCGACAAGATACGGTTCCAGCACACCCTGAGCCTCCGGTCCGAGACACCGGCAGATCAGCTTCGCACCGTGCTCGCGGGCATAGGCACGGTCCTGAGAGACCGGCCGGAGGTGGAGCCCGCATCCGGCCGGGTCCGCCTCGTCGCGCTCAAGAATTCGAGCTTCGACATCGAGGTGTTCGCGTACATACCGGGCGTCTCCTGGGAAACCTTTCTCGGGATACAGGAGGAGATGCTTCTCGCTATGATCGACATCGTCGAGGCAAGCGGCGCCGGCTTCGCATCGAACCAGCCGGCCCTCATGGCGGAAACCCCGGCGGCACACACCGCACGCGGCCGGCCCGATGCGAAGACCCAACGAAAATCGCAGGAAAAAGGCACGCCCCAATCGCTTTTGCCGGGGACGTAAGCCCTATTTCTTTTTGCTCCTGCTTTCCCCGAGCTTTTCCTTGATAAGGTCCGTGATGACGGTGCTGAGCCCGATGCCCAGGGCAAGAGAGAGGGCCATGACGATACCCCCGAAAACTATGAGAAAGGAAATGCTGATTATGGTGCTCCCCAGGCCCAGATACTCGAAGACTATGCCGAATGTGATCACCACGAGCAGGATACGGACGCTCTTGGAAATGATCTCGCCGTATTTGATGTTCGCATTCTCGCAGGCCATGTAGATTACCCGGCCTATGAACGTGCTGAATATGATGCCCACGATGACGATGATCATGGAGATGACGATGTAGGGGAGGGCGCTCGTGATCCGCGAGGCGTATTCGGTGAACTGGGAGATGCCTACCAGGTTGAGCCCGAAGGAGAAGACGGTAATAATCAATATCCAGAAAACAATGCGGCCTATGATCGTGGAAGGCGTCGCCTTAACGCCGCCCCTTTCGAGGAAGGTGACGATGCCCACGCCCGCCGCCCATTTGTCGAAACGGAAGAGGATCAACAATTTCTCGATAAGCTTCCGCACGACCCAGCTCACGATGAAGCCTACGATCATTACCCCGATCATGAGGAGGATGTTGAAAAAGACTTCCGCGAAGTTGTCGTAGAGGTCGAGGAACATGTCGGTGAAGAAAGCTTTCATGGCGGCTGAATAGTCCTGCAACATCTTATAGGGATTCGGCCTTTGTTGTCAATGGAAACAAATAGCGGTTTTTTGTTGCTTTTGTTCCTTTATTCACATTAAGATTATGAAACTCACGGAATCAGGAGGGAAGAACTATGGAGCCTGTCGGGAGAGAGATCTTCTGGAACGTAGGTCAGACCGCGCGCTGGATCGCCTACGTGCTTATGGTGGTATCGTTTGTCTTACTCGTATATGGCCTGAAAATGCGCTACGCTATGTGGAGGCTGGGGAAGCCCGTGCCTTTTGCCTTTACCCAGCGGTTGCTGGAGCGGATAGGCTACTACATAAAAAGCGGGATATTTCACAAGACCATCCTGCGGCAGCGCGAAGCCTACCCGGGCATGATGCACCTGCTCATCTTTTGGGGGTTTCTCCTCCTTGCCATAGGGACGGGCCTCGTCGCCTTTGAAGACGACTTCTTCAGGCCGCTCTTCGGCATCACCTACCTGCACGGCGACTTCTATCTCATTTTCTCGTTTATCCTCGATCTTGCCGGACTCGCCGCCATTGTAGGCGTGGTCATGGCCCTCATCAGGAGATACGGGACGCGGCCGGAGCGGCTGGACAACCAGAGGGACGATATGATTGCGCTCCTCTGGATACTCGTCGTCCTGGTCACCGGGTTCCTCGTCGAGGCGGCCCGCATTGCCTTCGACAGGCCCCCCTATGAAGTCGTCAGCTTTGTGGGATGGGTCGCCTCCTCCCTCTTTGCCGGCGCCTCGCAGGAGGGGGTCCGTACCATCCACGCGGTCCTCTATTACCTGCACATGCTCCTTTCTTTCGGCTTGATCGCCTACGTCGTCTACTCGGGCAGACTTCTCCACATCGTCACGTCGTCCCTCAACATGCTGTTCAGGGGCGTTGAGGACGCGCCCCGGGGCGCGATCCCGGCCATAGCCGATTTCGAGACGGCCGAGGAGTTCGGCGTTAACCAGATAGACGGTTTCAACTGGAGGCAGATTTTCGACCTCGACGCATGCACGCGCTGCGGCAGGTGCCAGGACAGGTGCCCTGCGCACCTGAGCAAGAAACCCCTGTCGCCCAAGGCACTGATCCAGGACCTCAAGGGGGAATGGCTCCGCGCCGCACAGGGCGTCAAGAACGAAGAGGGCCTGATCGACAACGTGATCCAGGAAGAAGCCCTCTGGTCGTGCACCGCCTGCCTCTCCTGCCAGGTCAACTGCCCGGTCTCGATCCCCACATTCGACAAGACCATCGAGATGCGCCGGTACCTGACGATGACCCTGAGCAAGGTCTCCCCGGAGCTGAAGCTCCTCTACAAAAACCTGCAAAACAGGTTCGACCCTTATGGCATGGGCAAGGGCCAGAGGCTCGAATGGACCACGGGGCTCGACATAAAGAAGGCGACGGAAGAGCAGGTTGACGTCCTCTACTGGGTGGGCTGTGTCGCCTCCCTCGATGACAGGAACAGAAAAGTGGCACGATCCGTCTCCATGATCCTGCAAAAGGCCGGCGTCTCCTTCGGCGTGCTCGGCCCCGACGAGAAGTGCTGCGGCGACCCGCTTCGCAGGACGGGGAACGAATATCAGTACCAGGAGCTTGCCCAGGGGAACGTGGAATTCTTAAACGAGCTGGGCGTCAAGAAGATCGTCACCGGCTGTCCCCATTGTTATAATACGTTGAAGAACGACTATCCGCAGCTCGGGGGCAACTTCGAGGTGTACCACCACACGGAATTCATCAGTATGCTCGCCAGGGAAGGGAAGATCTCACTGAAGCCGACCCTCGAAGGGGTGACGACCTACCATGACCCCTGCTATCTCGGACGGGTCAACAGGGTCTTCGATCCGCCCCGCGCCATCGTCGGCCAGGTGACGAAGGGCCCCTTTGTCGAGATGCCCAGGCACAGGGATGAAGGGTTCTGCTGCGGCGGCGGCGGCGGGAAGATATGGATGGAAGAGCACCACGAGCATATATGCCACCTGCGGATGGACGAGGCTATCGGCGTGGAGGCACGCACGTTGATCACCGCGTGTCCTTACTGCCTCATCATGATGGAGGATGCCATAAAGGATAAGGAGAAATCAGAGTCCGTAAAGGCCCTCGATATATCCGAGGTCGTGGCAGGAGGGTTGTAGTAGCGCAGGAATAGACAGCGAAACCAAGATGAGGGGATGGGCGCTCCATCCCCTCATCTATTTTTCAGGTTCGGATTTTCAGGTTCGGGTTATTCCTCGACGGTGATAGCTTCCAGGGGGCACTCTTCCACACACGCCCCGCACTCGGTGCACAATTCCGCGTCGACCTTTGCCACATCATCGACGGTAATCGCGTCCACCGGACATACTTCGGCGCAGCCGCCGCACGCAGAGCAGGTCTCTTCATCAATCTTTGCAGGCATCGTCTAAAACCTCCTTGTTTCGTAGTCGTAATAAGTAGCTATAGATATCGCAAGATCACGTGAGAATGTCAATAGAAAAAAAGAGAAAAAAATATCTCCTATAAAGTTGACAAGTTGGCGCGAGTTACCGCCCCTTTGAAGAAAAAGTGCTTGACATGATTTTGTCTCTTCTGTTAAAAGAACACGACAGAGGGGGAAGAATGGCAAAAACCTCGTGGATAGTCTGTCTGTGTTCGTCTATTTTCGTCCTCGCGCTCTGCTGGCCGGCCCCGGTTGCCGCGAAGCAGACCGTCCGGACGGTCCGGAAGTCTCACAGACACCATGCCTCCACGCATAAATCGGCGGGTGTGAGGGATAGGAGACACGGCCGGGTGAAAGGCGCGGGCCTCGACGATGCGGCTGCCCCGGAAGGGGCGGTCTATGCCGCCGCCGACGACAAGGTCGCCGGCCGGGGGGAAGAGGGGACTATCGAGTATCTGGAATACAAGGTGAAGCGGGGAGACACCGTTGAGAAGCTTGCCCGGCTCTTCCAGTTTCAAAAAGATGAGTTTACCGAGTTGAACGGGGTCAGGGGAAAGCGGCTGAAGCCCGGTGCCACAGTCTTCATACCGAAGACGGAGGAAGACGCGGAAGACGCGCCCGTCGTGCTGAACGACCGGCCCTTAAGGCCGTGGAAGAGCGAGGATGAGCGCGGCATTCTGGTAAAGGTCGCCAAGAGCTTTGCCGGCGCTCCGTACCGGTACGGCGGCAACAGCGTCCGGGGACTCGACTGCTCGGCCTTCGTCAAAAAGATGTATGAGATCTTCGAGGTCCAGTTGCCACGCAGCGCCAGGGAGCAGTTTTGTGCCGGTCCCAGGGTGAGCAAAGAGGACCTCGTCACCGGCGACCTTGTCTTTTTCAGAACGAGACCCTTTGCCCACTACCCCACCCACGTGGGTATTTATATCGGGGATAACTGCTTTATCCACGCGTCCTCCGTGTTCGGGGGAGGCGTAAAGGTCGACAATCTCAGTGAAGCCTATTTTGCCCGGACGTTCCTCGGGGCCGTCAGAGTAAAGGGGACTCCTCCGGCGGTGGATGCGACCGACACGGACCAGGAGCAGCGCAAAGCATTAAGCAACGCGTCAAACAATACCTGATAGGTGAAAAAACTCACCCTTTCGTCGCTCGCCTTCGCCGTCCTGCTGCAACTGTTTGCCTATTACACCCTGCTCCGGAGGGTCGAGCCTTTTATGTATCATTTCTACATATTGGCCTGGTGGTCCTACATTATCTTCGTTGACGGCGCCCTTAGCCTCGGGAGCGGGCGCCGGTTGGTGCTCGACAGGCGTGTTTTCTCTCTCGTGTGCGTTTCCGTCGCCTTCTGGTGCATGTTCGAGCTTCTCAACCTGCGTCTGCAGAACTGGTTTTACATCAATATCGCCTCCGACTCTGCGACCCTCCGTTTCATCGGCTATTTTCTCGCTTACGGCACGGTGATTCCGGGGATCGTGCTGACCAAAGAGCTATTTTTGCGCCTCCTTCCGGAGATGAGGAGCCCTCGGCTTTCTCCCGGCTCGTACCGCGTCTACGCAATCCCACTGGGCCTTTTGTGCCTTCTGCTTTCCCTGGCTTTTCCTCGCTACTGTTTCGGCCTCTCCTGGGTCTTTCTTATCTTTATCGTCGATGGATACAACTACCGGAAGGGCTACCGCTCCTTCATGGCAGATCTGGAGCAGGGCGCCCTGAGGCCGATCCTCGCATCCGCCCTGGCAGGCGTAGCCTGCGGCTTTTTGTGGGAGTTCTGGAACTACTGGTCGATCACGAAGTGGGTCTACTCGGTCCCCTTCTTCGAGCAGGGCAAGGTCTTCGAGATGCCGGCGGCGGGTTATATCGGCTTCGCCTTCTTCGGCCTCGAGACAATCGCCTTCGTCAATCTCCTTGAAGAGAGTCATTTCCTCGAAAGGCCGCGGTGGGGCGCCATGTTTCTCGCCATCGTTTTTGCGCTTGTCTCCTTCTCCCTGATAGACCGCTGCACCGTATTCTCCCACACCGCCCCACTCGCGCGCCTCTCGTTCCTCACGAAAGAAACGCGGTCCCTCCTCGAGCGTAAAGGCGTGGAGACCAGCTATGCCGTCGACCCGGAAATGCTGAGTCCCCGCGAAAGGCAGAGCCTCAGTCTCATGCACCTCAAGGGCCTCGGAGTCGAGCGTATGGAGAGACTTCAGGAACACGGCGTCGCCTTTATCGGGGACCTGGCAAAGCTTGACGAACGGCGGCTCGGGGCCATCATAGGGGAGACGCAAATGCGGCGCGTGCGCGTCTACCTGCGTGCTGCCCGGGCCGCATCCGCTTCCACGCCGTAGTTGTGCACACTGCCTTACCAAAGGGGCTGAAAGTCCTCGCCCCTTTCTGTCCGGCAAAAGGGGTCGGGCAGAGGGTCCACGGCCTCTGCCCGGGTGACAAGGAGATACGCGCGATTTTACTACGAGAGATTATCCCAGGATCCGCTTCCTTATGCCGAAGAGGCCAAAGAGCCCCGGGGCGAAAAGGAGCAGGGAGGGTGGTACCGGTACTTGAGAGGGCGGATCCGCCACCTGAGAGAACTGGTTGCACACGGAAAAGACGCTTGCGCTTCCCTTCCAATTCCTCCCTGAGCTCACCGTGATAACATCCTGGATTGTGAGATTAGCACAGGGGGTCGACAGCGGGGCATACTCGCTGGTCACCGTCCCCGCCTTGCTCGTAGAGACCGTGAGGGTCTCCAGCAAACCCCCGGAACCGAAGACGCTCTCGGTCACCGACGCGGAGCCGGAGCCGGAGTACGCGCCGGCGAAATTGAGGAGAACGCCGTTTATGGCGCCGCCCGACGAGTTGACATTGAAAGTGATCGTCTCTGTCAGGGTGATCGGGACGAGGAGCCAATGCGCGTACGCGATCGGCACTGCCCGGCCCAGTGGTGAATCAAGGGTGATCCCGTATTCATTCCCCACAGGTGTTGCGTAGGTCGTGATGGGCGAGACGTCGATGAAAGCCGCCGCCAGCGGCACATCGATAGGCCCTGTGCCGTATCCAAAGCCGGAAAACGTCTTGTCGCCGGCGGTGACGGAGCCGCTGTGGTGAATCAGGCTCCACAGGTCATAGGAAGTTGCCCCCGCGCTCCCGACCATGGCGAAAGACGTCAGGAACATGCATAATATCAGGCCCACCGCGAACTTATGTTTCATAATGTCCTCCTCTTTGGAAAATTGTGTGCTCCACGCAACTCTCTTTCTATTTCTCCCTGCCGACCGTCCCATGCTCTCCGGTCCGGCAGACCTGCCCTGTCTCGTGCTTTTTTGAGGCGCGGGTCTATTGACCGGGGCCGGCATTTGCCGTTCTCCTTTTCCGGGCTCACCTCCTGCCCGAAAAGAGTAACCGGTCCGATCCCGCGGTCCTTCCGGATCATACTGCTCCTCGACCGATGGATCGTACCTGGCAGCCCGGCTATCTCTGATGAACCTCTTTCGTGTGCGCTGCAGAGACCCGCTGGCTTTCCGTCCCACCGTCGCCGGAGGTTTGGCTTTGTCAACGTAGCATTATAATGTTATATTAAGTATGACAGAATGTCAAGAGAAAAAGATGTCTGTTGCCTAATTGGGCCGATGAGAAGTAGACTCCTTGCTATCGTGACCATGAGACCCTTTCTCCGGCCCGGCCGATTTAAAGCTTGCTTCCTTGGAGTGGCCTGCCTTTCTCTCGCGGCGTGCGCCATCGTCGAGATCCCTTACCGGATAACCAAGGGTGCGGTGAAGACCGCAGTCTATGTAGTCGAGGGAAGCTATGAGCTCACCGCCGGCACGACAAAAGTGATATACCGCATAGGGAAATTCACTTTCAAGGTCGTGAAGGCCCCCCTTAACTGGCCTCTCACCGGCGGCGTCGAGACGATCGATGGCCTTCCCCCGAAGGAGGCCATCATGCAGGGACGCACGAAGACCGCGCCTTACACGGTCAAGGGGAAGACGTACTACCCCATGTCCGTCGAGGAGGCGCGGACCTATAGTGCCACAGGCACTGCTTCCTGGTACGGATATCAGACCTCCCGCGGCAAGTACGGCCGTATGACGGCCAACGGGGAGGCTTTCGATCCGGGAGGCTTGACGGCCGCGCACAAGTACTTGCCCCTTCCGACCCACGTGAAGGTCACCAACCTTGAGAATGGCCGCTCCCTCATACTCAGGGTGAACGACCGGGGTCCTTTCCCCAGCGATCGCAACGCGTCATCGGGCGAGCGCGTCATCGACGTCAGCGAAGGGGCGGCAAAACTGCTGGGATTTTATCATAAGGGGCTTGCGAAGGTGCAGGTCGAGGTCATACAACTCCGGCAAGGGTGACGGAGTCCTCGGATTAACAGTAGCCCATGCCCCCAAAGAGCCAGAGGTTGACACTGCGATCGATCCAGGAAGCGGAGGCAGCCCGCGCCCAGGGGACGTTCCCCGGTCCTGCAACGCCCGTCGTCCCGTAAGAGCCTACCTGCCCTACAGTACTGCTGCCCGACACCCAGGCCCTTGCCACTCGTCATGCCTCAGGAGTCCGGAGCCTGATCTCGATCTGCGCGACCACCGGCAACAGGGACCTGCCGCCGCCGACGCCGGAAGTGATTCAGTTCCTTCGCCCCCTGCCTCCACGCGGAGGATAGGTAGGGTAGCGGGGGAGGTATGTGGGGTCACCCTTGACCATCCGTAACCGTTCCTCTAGGGTGCAACCAGATTGTTGGAGCCCGTGTATTGCGCGCTCATCAACGGATTGATACCGCCCAAAGCATTTCCGTAAAACATGTTGTTCTGGACTATATGTCCCCCGCCGTCATTGTAGAAATTCAATCCATAGCCGACAGTGTTGATCACCGTGTTGTTTTGGATGACGCAGCCCTGGGCGCCGCCCTGCCAGAGAATGATGCCTCCGGCATTCTGTTGGGTGGCTATCATATTGTTTTGCACGAGGATATTGTCCAGGCTCACGTATCCGGCAATCTGTATTCCCCATGCCTGATTTCCGTATATCAGGTTGTTCTGCACGGTGGAGTTTGGGCTGCACAGGTAGATGCCCTGATCAAGAGCACCGCCTGCGGCCGTCGCGGCCAGAGAGAGCCTGCCGTTTGCGTAGACCACATTGCCGCTGATCATGCAGTTTGTCACGCTTCTATCCGTATAAATCCCATCATGGCCGTAGGCCGGGCTCACCATGGTGCTGTTCCCGTTGTTGCTGACGATGTTGCCCGTAATCGTCGCGTAGCTCCCGCACACGTCTATCCCTTGAAAGGTGAAGTTCCTCACCCGAAAGCCTTGAATCTGCACATAAGGGGCAGAGACGTACACCCCTATCTGGACCGCATTGTTGCCGTCGATGATCGCCATGCCGGTGCCGGCAGATTGAAACACGACGGGACTGGCCGAGTTTCCTCCTCTCCGGACATAGAGACCTACCTGCCCTCTCCCATAGTCGTTCTCATAGTAGGTGCCCGGCGCAGCGATAACCGTATCGCCCGGATTGACCAGCCCGGCCGCTTTGCCCAGGGTTGCAAACGGGGCGCTCACAGATCCTGCATTGCCGTCGCTGCCTGATGGTGAAACATAATAAGTTGCAGATATCGCTGCCTTCGCAAGAATTAGCACGAATAGCAGGGAAATGGCTGCTGTGTTGAGTCTTTTCACTTTTGTCCGCCTCCTTTGCGGGTATAGCTGTATGCCGTGGTGTTGTTGTTGCTGCCGTTGCGCTTCAGAATGCTTTTTCGGCTCTCTGCGTGGGCTTGAATACCATGCATGCCGGCAATTTCAGCGGTCGTTCGGAGCGCTGTGTTCCATGCCGCCGCCTCCGCCCGCTATAGTTCACCTATTGGCAAATAATATCATTCGGTGGGGAAACCGCACCTAAGACACATGGCGCGCATGTCGTCATTGTCTAAAAAGCTTATGGAAATCCATAGCAAGCACGAAGGGCGGCTTTGCGTCCCACCCTTTCGGCGGGTTTACCCTTTTCAAGCCGATCCCAATTTTGTGTGTCATGCTGTGGTAAAGCCATGCTTCTTTCACCTCGTTTCGTGGCTCTGATCTTCAGGGTGTTTCACGGCAACTACTATACCACCTCGGAGACCGTGGAGTCACCATTGCAGATTTTCTTCGTGACTCAATGAAATCAGGGAGGCGCACCACTGCTTCCCGCACCCCGTAAGAATCCGGGCATATCACCATCGGCTTTTCGTTCCACCCCCGCAGGTGGTGTGACTTTGTCGGATTGTTGGGAAGGAGATTACCATGAAGTTGTTACGGCGCTGTGAGCATTTGATGAAATATTAGTTAAATTGAGACTTTGAACCGGCACCCATAGAATTGCCGGACCTCTCCGTTCAAACTTCGTGTAGGTGTTCTCGATGCCCCCGAGTAGTAAAATTCCAAGATCGTGGACAGCTTCCTGGTATCTGCCGGATGACGCCTACTTGCCGAATCTTCTTTTGATCGCTGCCAAACCCACAAGACCGGGCCCGAAGAGAAGCAGAGCGCCGGGGATAGGCACGGCGGCCGGGCCGCCCGTAATTGTTGCCTCCACCGGCGTATTGCCCCACCCGTAACCACCGCCGATCGGCACCCCGAGAATAAAGTCGATGGTTGTTCCCGAAGCAACCGTTGTGTTAAAGGAGAAGTTTTCAGTTCCCGGATCGGAAAGCCACTCCTGCTGAACCGTTCCGTTCACCAAAATATAGTAGCTCATCGACCCGATGTCACCGGCGCCGAAATAGCCGCTTACGCTGACCTGACCTGCCACCGGCGACGTCCAGCGGGCAACGCTGAACGAATTGTCCCATCCGGGGTGCATCGATACTGCGCCATTAGGAACGCCGTCCACAGTGTAACCGAAGCCGTTTTTCCAGATCGTGGGGGTAAGATCTCCGGAATGATGGGCGCTATCATACCATTGCGTCGATCCCCCATTAAAATAAATGGTGTCGTACGGGGTTAGCGTGCCGTTAATGGTTCCGGCCGGTTCCCAGCCATAAGTCCACGCACCTTTAGGATTTGTAGTTGTGCTGAAATCAGTGATAAGGTCCCAGGTAGTCGCCTGAGCGAACTGTGTTGCCATCAAAAATACAGCCACCGCCAACCCTGCCGATTTGACTAAACCTTGCCACCCGAACCTACGATGTGCCGATGTGCGCATTTCTTCCTCCTCGTCCTGACGTTTCTTTGTCTGCATACGCAGACGGCCTTATGTCCGGCGGCTTGGCTGTCTACTGGAGAAAGACTCAAGAAAAACTATCAGAGACCCGTTGGCTTTCCGTCCCACCCTCGCGGATGGTTTGGCTTTGTCGGCTAATTTTCTTATGTTATACCGAGCATCACAACATGTCAAGGAAAAACGTACAGGTTGTGGGAAAAATAGTTTCCTCTCACTTTCATCCGGCAATCCGCACTGGCCGGAGAAGTCCATCAGCATGGACTTGTTTGTAGGTGAAGCGGGTAAGCTCTTTCCCGGCCGCTTGTTGACTTTTCGCCCCCGCTATGTTGCAATACCCCATGCCCAAGAAAAAGATGAAACAAGAGATACGCAAGCCCGACTTTTTCCAGATTGCAATCCAGCGCACGCTGGAATGGACCAGGGGACACAGGGTAGCCTGCATCGCCGGCGCCGTCGCAGCGCTCCTCGTCGTGCTCGCCGTCTGGGGCTACGGCGCCTATAGGGCAGGACAAGACGAGAAGGCGCAGTACGCGCTCGTCCAGGGCATGAACAGCTTCCGCGCCTACACGGTCGATCCGAAGAGCAACGGCCTCTTGAAGGCGCAAGAGAGCTTCAAGAAAGTGGCCGCAGAAAGCTCTGGGGGCTTAAGGGATGTCGCGAGACTCTACCTCGCGAAGATCGATGCCATAATAGGCATGAAAGGGGAGGCCCAGCTTCTCTACGCCGAAATAAACAAGAAGCCTTCGAATGACGTGGTGAAGAAACTCTCCGAGATAGGTCTGCGGGAGTCCGGCGCGAAGTAGCGGCGAAAACCGGACCCCCACCTTGGTCCTCTTTATATCGTGAATCCGCCGACAACTTCCTCGAGGTCCGTGGAGAGCCTCGAAAGCTCCTGACTCGCGGTCGCTATATGCTCCGAGTTGCCCGAGGTCTCTCTCGACGAGGCCGCGATGCTTTCTATGTCCTTGTTGATCTCGTCGGAGGTGGACGCCATCTCTTCCGTTGCTGAGGCGATCTGCTGCACCATGAGGTGGAGCTGTTCCACGGCCTCGATAATGCCCCGCAGCACGTCCCCCGTATGGGCGGAGAGATCGACGCCCGCTTTGACCTCAGTCGTGATATTGTCCATGGACAGCACGGCCTGGCGGACTTCACTCTGGATCGCCTTGATCATATCGCCTATCTCGGACGTGGAGCTGCCCGTCCTTTCCGCAAGCTTTCTCACTTCATCGGCGACCACGGCAAACCCCCTTCCCGCGTCCCCCGCGCGCGCCGCCTCAATAGCCGCGTTAAGGGCCAGGAGGTTGGTCTGATCGGCTATTTCGTTGATCACGTTGATGATCGCCCCTATCTGGTTTGACCGCTCGCCCAGGAGCTTTATCATCTCCGCGGAATCGGCTACGGTCTTCGCAATCGCCTTGACCTTCTCCACGGACCTCTCCACCACGCCCTCACCGTCGCGAGCCAATTTCACCGTACCCGTTGCGGAAGTCTCGATGCTTGACGTATTTTTCGCGACATCCAGTATGGTCTGCGATATTTCTTCGGAAGCCGTCTCAACCTGCGACGTCCTGCCTGCCTGGTCTCCCGCGTTCCTCGACATCACCTCGGAGCTTGCGTTGAGCTGCTGGCTCGCCGCGGCCACGTTGCCCGATGCGGCTTTCACCTCGCCGATAATGCGCCGGAGGTTCTCCGTCATATTTTTCATCGCGGCCAGAAGTTGTCCTACCTCATCACGCGCCATCGCGTCGATATGGACCGTGAGGTCGCCGGCAGCGATCTTCTGAGCCACCAGCACGCCTTCAGCCAGGGGTCCCGTAATGCTCTTCGCCAGGAAAGAGGAGAGGAATATGGCGAAGACAAAGACGGCGGCCCCGAGCACCAGAAGAAAATAGCGGGTCTTCACGTAAGTCGTCCGCGCTTGTTTCGCCATCATATCAGCCTGCTCCTGCTGGTAGGCGACCATCTCCTGGGCCGACTTGGCGCACTCCGCTATCACCCCCCTTGCCCCGGCTGCGAGCATCGCCGAGGCCTGCTCTCCGCCGGTCGCGGCACTCTCGCGGGCCCTGGCGAGCGCGCTCTGGGCGATCTCGAAATTGTTTTTGATGTCTCCAATGATCCCCTTCCCCTTCTCGGTACGCTCCAGATCTTCAAGGGTTTTCAGAGAAGCTGCATAGGCGGCCCGCGCCCCCTCCGCATTTTGCTGCTCCTTCTTCGTGACGGCCTCGTCCTTCATGAGCAGCGTGGCCATGAAACTCTTCTCCACATCGCCTATGGCGGTCTTTATGGTCTGGGCCAGATCGATCTTGCGTTCATTCACCTGGAGTATTCCTTCCAGCTTGGCGTTCATGGTGCCCAGACCCCAGACGCCCGTCAGGGTCAGTACTGCCATGAAGGCGATAATCACGCCCAGTCCGATGTGGAGCCTGTTGCTTATGCTGACTGCCTTCAGATGCCTGAAATTCACGTGTCCGCCCCCCTTGTGTGGTGAGTTTCTGTCCCTTCCGCCCCGGACAGTAGTCTTATCGGACAAGACAGTTTGCAATTAAATGTATGGCGAGATAATTTTCGAAAAGGCGCAGGGTCAAAGGACCGGGAAAATATCCTTGTCGTGGCCTTTCATGAAGGTGACGGTGAAGGTGCTGCCGCCCGCTCCGTCGCAGTCTGCCGGCGTCTTGCAATAGGTGCAGTCGGATATGTCGCCGGGGCAGACGTCCTGTTCGCCCGGCAGATGGCGGCAGCGCGTGCTTTTCACCGAAAGGGAAAAACCGAAGCGCTCGCCGTACATCTTCATCCTGAGGAGGTCGAGCCCTTTGCCGCCGGCGCCAAATTCATAAGGCAGGCGCGACGCGTAGACCTCGGTGTCCTCGGGATGGAAGAGACCATCAAAAATGTACTGCTGATTTTCCTCAGAGATACCGACCCCGGAATCGTTTACGTGCACGAGGACCTGCTCGCCCCTCTCTTCCAGCGATACGGTCACGCAGCCGCCGTCGGGCGTGTTTTCGATGCCGTTTCTCAAGAGACCGTCGACGACATCCCTGAGGATTGCGGGGTCCATCAATATATAGATGCCATACAAGCCTTCGACCCGCACGTCGATGCGCCGGTGGGCCGCGCGGTGTCTGGCCCTTTCTGCCGCCTGCACCAGAAAAATATAGAGCTCCACGGGCTGAAAGGCGCCCCTGCCGTGGGGCGCGTGACGCCGCACCCATTCTTTCAGGTCTTGCCAGCACGCGTCGATTTCAGGCGAAACCTCCCCCAGGTCCGCCAACCGCTCCTTGAAGCGGTCGAGCTCGTCCGTCAGACTCCCTGCTTCCAGCCCGCGCAACGTCATCATGATCTCATCGGTATCCTTCTGCATATGAAAAAGCCGCTCCAGGTTCCGCTCCATGGCCGCAAGCGGCTCTTTGTAGAGATCTTCGCCGGCCGCCTGCTCCAGCTTTCGGCGGAGCACCCGCACATTCCCCTGAATCACCGCGAGCGGCGTCTTGAGCTCGTGGGATATATGGTCCACGGCTTTTGTCTTTGCCCGGTTGAGCTGCTCCAATTGCCGGTGCGACTGGAGGAAGACCTCTTCGGCCCTCTTCCGCTCGGTCACGTCCCTTAAGAAAATAAGTGCCTCAAGACGGTCCCGGTAGGTGACTTCCGTCGCGGAGACCTCGATATAGATCGTGCTCCCCGAACGGGTGATCCCTTTAAACTCGTACCTTTGAGGGATGGGTTGTCTCTTCATCCGCCGGGCATTGATCTCCAGTATCCTTTCCTGGTCATCAGGGTGCACGATGATGGTGATCGCCTTATCGACGATCTGGTCGGGACTGTCATAGCCGAACATCTCCACGAACCTGGAGTTGACGTACACATGCATGCCGTGGTGAACGATGGCGATCCCGTCGTTGGAATGCTCGATCACCGTCCGGTACCGCTCTTCGCTCTCGGCGAGCGCATGCTCCGCCTCCTTGCGCTCGTTGATATCCGCCATGGTGCCTTCATAGAAGAGGATCCTGCCGTTGCCGTCCCTGAACACCCGGACGTTTATGGACACCCAGTGCTCGCCTCCGTCCTTGCGCCGCATCCGGGCTTCGAAGCCTGACACCGTACCCCGGGCCAACAGGCCTTGGATCATCTCCTTGTGGCGGTCCGGGTCGCTGAAGAGATCGTCACGGATCGACCCCACCGCCTCTATCAACTCCGCGGGAGAGCTGTAGCCGTGAAGCCGGGCAAGCGAGGGGTTTGCGCTCGTGAACCGGCCGTCCGTGCCCGCCTGGAATATGCCTTCCATGGCGTATTCGAAGATGTGCCGGTATTTCTCTTCCGCCTCTTGCAGCGCCTTCTCTATCTGGCTATCTCTTTCCATAATCTGCCAATGTGCTTTGAATTATAGACAAATGGAAGCTTTTTTTCAAGAAGAAGCCCTTAAGGTGCGACGCCCTACTTCCGATAATATCGCATACGGGCTCCCGGAACAGGTGAGCCGGAAGAGACCAAGGAGGAGACAGATGAGGGGAGTGAGCGGGCTTTTAACTGCGGGGGGTAAGGGCGTGAAGATTGACGGCGGAGAAAAGGGGAGCAGAATCAATATCAATTCAACGAAATGGAAGTTCATCGTCCCGGTGGTAATATCGATACTGGTCATACTCGGCATATCGGGGTGTTTCAAGTATGTGCGAAGCTCTCAGGCCTTACAGGCCGAGCTGGACAGGAAGGTTACGGCGCTCTTCGATATAGCATCGCTGGCCCTGGTCGATCCTATCTGGAACATAAACAAGGACGTCATCAAGGAGAATGCCGAGTCCCTTCTCAAGAACCAGGAGATCGGGGCCGTCGAGGTGCTCGACGGAGACGGGAATACGCTGTACGGGAGGGCCAAGCAGGAGCCGATGTACGCAAAGCAGAACCTGCTCCCCGCGAAAAAGCAAGATCTCACAAAGAACAACCAGAAGATAGGCACGGTGGTCGTGCATGCAACCGACTACTTTGTGAAGCAGAGCCTCTTAAGGGACGTGATAAGCATTTTCATTGAGATAACGATAATGGTGGTGATGCTGGGAATGATAGTCGCATTCATTTCCGGAAGGCTTTCAAGGCCGATTGTACAAATGGCGGCAATTCTGAGAGACATCGCGGAGGGCGAGGGCGACCTGACGAAAACCATTCCCGTTTCCGGCAGTGATGAGATAGGTGAAATGGCGCTGTGCCTTAACCGGTTTATCGCAAAGTTGAATGGTATCGTGCTCAATATCCGGACCCATTCCGGGAGCATCACCTCGGGTACCGAGGAGCTTAAAGAGAGGATGGCGCAAATAGGCAAAACAGAAGATCTCCTTCTCGATACGGCAGGCACTACATCTGCGGCGGTGGAGCAAATGGCGGGCAATGTGACGGCCATCGCAGAGAGCACGCAGCACTTGTCCTCGACCGCCGACGAGACGGAGCACCTGGCTGCCGAGGGAAGGAAAGCGGTCCAAGGCACGATTGACGGTATAAACAAGGTAAGATCCGTCCTGGAAGAGGGCGCCGTAGAGGTAAAAAGCCTGGGCAACCGCACGAGTGAGATCGGGAAGGTAACCACCGTGATCAACGATATCGCAGATCAGACAAATCTTCTGGCCCTGAATGCGGCCATAGAATCGGCCCGCGCGGGAGAGCACGGGAGAGGCTTCGCGGTTGTCGCGGACGAGGTCAGAAAGCTCGCCGAAAGGACGACGGAATCGACAAAAGAGATCACGAAAATGATCAGCGCGATCCAGCAGGAAACGGGGAGCGTCATCCACAGGATAGAGGAGGCGAACTCTGAAGTGGCGCACGGGGTCTCCCTTGCCGACAGCACCGGCGGTGTCCTGGACAGGATTGTCTCAAGAGTAGGCGACCTTAAGAACATGGTCAACATGCTGGCCAATTCGGCGAGCGAACAGTCTCAGGCGACAAATGATATCTCCAACCAGGCGCTGAGGGTGAACGAAACGGCAAAAGAAACAGGAAAAGCCGTCAGCCAGGGTGCTGCCTCCGCTTCCGAGATAGCCGAGGTATGCGAAAGACTCAATGAGATCGTGGGCATGTTCAAGCTCCGGAACAGTGAAGCGGGTTAAGGGACTGATGTAGTTTATCCTTCGACGGATCAGAGAGCAGCTATATAAACCCGGTAGGAATAGTACGGCGGCGCCTACCCCTCACCCCAACCCTCTCCCCCCGGGTACCCACTCGACCGGGAGGGAGGGAAGGGTGTGTGGAGAGGAGGGGCGCCGCGCCAAAAGCCCGGTCCTTGGGGACGAAAAGATTGTCTGAACAAATGTGGATAAATGTGGACAAATGTGAGACCCATACCAGGTACTCCCACACAGAGACGGTCAGGGCACAGGGGGTACAAGCACACCAAATTGGAGGTTTATATGTACGGCAAGACAATGACATGCGTAGTGGCCTGTTTCATGGTTATGCTTTGTGCCCCGATTCTGCTCGGCGCAGCCGGGGGCCCGAAGGACTTAACCGGGAGTCTGGCATTAATACCGGGCCTCATCGACTCTCCGGAAAAAGGCCCCTTTGTGGAGATAGTGAAAGCAATGGGCAGTGTTTACACTGGGGGGAAGATCAAGATAGAGACATACCCCTTCGCGCGGTCGGTTGATAATGTGATAAAAGGGAAAGCCGACTTCCACATACCGACCATAAGAAATCGCGCGCTTTCCGACGCAGGACTCCCCTACAGATTTACCACGGAAAAAATAGGCACCGTCTGTATCGTCATATACTCGAATAAGGATAAACCGATCACGAAAAAGATGCTCGCGGCCGCCATGGCCCAGAAGGGACAATTCCCTTACGCAATCGACCTCCCGGCAGGCATAGAGGGGCTCTTCGGTTTTCCCGGCAGTCCATCCAATGACGTGGCGATGTCACTGCAGAAACTCGCGAAGAAAAGAATCGACGCCCTTGTCTGGGCCCAGGAGGAAGTCGATCTTGCTCTCAGGAATATGAAGCTCAACATGATCACCCGGGAGCATTGGGCAGATTTCGACGATAGCATCATTATCGCGAAGGGACCGCAAGGCGACGCAGTCGATGAGATACTCTCCGGCGCCTTGAAGAAACTGAGGGCATCCGGGCGGTTGCAGGCGCTCTATACAAAAGTACACCGTCCCTATGACGATTGGCAGCCTACTGCCATGGGGTGGTAAGGAGATTACCGGCTTTTGAGGAATAAGAGACTAAACCTCCCACCGGCAGGGAGCAACCTTGCCGGTGGGAGGTTTAGTGTTACTGCTGTTTCCTTCTGCGGATTCCTGCCAGGCCCGCCAGGCCCGAGCCCGCAAGCCACAAGGCCGCCGGAATCGGTACCACATTGGCTTGACTTGCCGGAATCTGGGTGGTGACGGTTCCGTTATCCATCAGGTTCACCATGAACAGCGTGCCGGGTACCGACCCCGACGTCCCCGTTACGTTGAGCAGCGGTGTAACACCGAGTGCGTCGGCGAAGAGGCCGAGCGAGAAGGTGCTGCTTCCCAGGCTGTTCGATGAAACAAAGGGCTGCGTATTGAGGAATGAAAGGCCGAAGCTTATGGCGCTGCCGAAGGTGATTGCGTGAAGGTAATCGTTGACGCCGTTGGTATTGGCAAGAACGACTACACCCGGCAACGTGCCGGTCACTGCGCTCCCGTTCGCAACGTCGACCGTGTCCTGAGCGCCAAGCGTGCCATCGGTCGCGAAGTGCGTAACCGTTGCGGTAGAAGCCACGCTCGTGTTAAAGGGGTCATACTGCAGGTAGAGATAACCCGCCTGACCGCTGAGACTGCTTGTATCGACGTTCACGGTTTCGTAAATGCCCGCGAAGGCCGAGGTGGCGACAAAAATGAGAAGGGCGATGATAAGAAGCTGACACTTGATGAATTTCATGGCATTCCTCCTATTCCTAGTACGTCACGGGTGTGAAGTTGATTGCTCCATTGGTCGGGTTGCTGAACGCCAGGGGAAGAGCGATCGAGGCGCCTGCGGCCAGGCCGGTGGTGGAAGCGGTCACGGAAGGGGCGCTGTTGTAGGTGCCCGTGGCGTCGGTCAGGGTCACGCCTGCGGTGAGGTTGTTCAGGGCCACGTTTATTGCGCCGGCATAGGCAGCGCCGTTGTTGGTGACGGTCAGGGTGCCGGTGTAGGACTTTGTGGCTCGATTGTACACGAATCCGCCGGAGGCGAAGCTGAACTGGGACGCCGCGTTAAGGACCTGGACAGGCATCGGTACTTCGTAAAAGTCGGAGAATGCCGCCAACTGCTCGAAGGTGCTGTCGCACGTATATTTCGTACAATCGCACGGAATGCCGTTGCACTGGCCGGCGTAGGTGCCGTTGCCGTTATTCAGGAGGGACGAATGTGTCCAGAAGTGGATGTTGCCCGCGGTCAGGTCGAAGGTCATCAGGCGGAGCCAGCCGTCTCCACCAGGGTCGGAAACACCGGGCACGTAGGTGCCATGAAGCGGGTTGGTGCCTGTAGAGTCGTAGGCATAGGTATAGGGTGGTGCAATGACGCCGGCAAGGGGGTTGCCGTTATGGTTCACTATGTTGTCCTGGAAGTCGGTGAGCACCTGATACACAGGGTGGCCGGCCGCGTTTTTGTCGATGCGGATGCCCTCACCCTGGGAGCTGCCGGGGGAGCTGCCGGTCGTGTTCGTCCCATTATAGGAGTGGCCTGAGATGACCAGGAAGATCTGGTCGTTCGGGTAGACGAGGTGCGTAAATACATCCGCGGGGCCGTTGGGATACCAGCCGCCGCAGGACGCGGGATAATTGACCGAGTAGCTGGCGGCGTTATAGGAGGCAGGTTTTAGCCCGACGATGTTCCCGTTCTGAAGCGTCTGGGGCGGCGTCGCATCGGTCGCCGCAAAGGGGCTTATATTGGAGTGCGTCGTCACGATGGTGGCATAGCCCTTGTGGGCATTGATCACGCCCTGCGCCCACGCGACGGCAACGGGGCCGGCCTCAAGCTCCAGGGAGATATGGAGGAACTTCCTGCCCCCTGCCGTGAAGACCTGGTAGCTCGACATGCCCGGGTTGCAGGTCAGGCCGTCCGAGGCGCCGCCGTACCACGTCTTGCCCTTGAACAACGAGGACTGGGAGCCGAAATACTTGCCCCACAGGTTGGTCGGGCCCTGCATGAGAGGGCGGTTGTTCGTTTTCCAATAATAGTTGTCGTAATCATGATTGCCGGGAGACATACCGAAGGGTATGTTGGCGCTCGCCAGCACCTGCATGGCCGTCAAGGCCCGGTCGTACTCTTTGGTAGGACCCCATATCGGCGTGAGGGGCGTTGTGCCGTTGGAGGTGCCGTCCCCGTTCTGCACCACGTCTCCCACGTGGGTGACGAAGGCGAGGTTCAGGGCTGCTTTGTTGTTGACGAGCCACTGCGTTTCCGCGAGGAAATACTTCGCTGTGTCGTCGGCGCTCGGCTGGGTGTAAGCCGGGCTGGTGGTGAGCGTATTGCCGCTGTCTACGTAGAACTGCGTGTCAGGGATGACACTGACGGTGAACGTGTTGTTCGCAAAGGCGCCGGGAGCGAACCAGGCGGAGATGCCGATAAACAGGGCACCAGCCGCCGCCGCTATTCTTGAATACGACGATTTCTTCATGCTCTTCCCTCCTTAGATGACTCTTTTAGACTAGATGGTGCGTCACAGTCCGCGCGTTGTCTCTTTCGTACGTTTTCCGATCCATACGCAGCGCCATGGCCCTTCCATGGTCCTATCACCCCCTTCCCCTCCGGGCGTCCTCGTGGAAACGATCCTATGCCCGAACCTATTGTTCTGTGAACCGGTATCTTTTTACCGTGCCCGTGTTGCAGGGTGGTGACATATGCGTGAATAGCGCGTGAATAGCGCGTTAAGCAGTTTCCGTGAGGAAGCCCTCACAAGAAGCTTGGCTCTTTCTCTTTATGCAGCAGAATGAAAAGGGATCGTCGACTCGAAGGGGGGGGTCTTGTCACAGGGAGAAAAAGGGGATCACCGCAGGGGCGGGCGCCGGTCTCAGGATCAACGCCGGACGCCGGGTGCAGGACATGTCCGGTCAGGTCATCCCGGGCCGCCATTGCGGCGGTGAATCCGCCGGCGGTTTCAGCCGGCACGGCCTTGCCGGGGCTATCTGCCAGGGTTGCATCGCCGGCAGGCATGGGGCGGCGGAAAAGGGCACCTAGGCAACCCGTCCCGGGAGGGACAAGAGCCGCGCCCGCGCCCTCCTTTACCCCGTCCTGCTAAGAGGGTGTGTTCAAGAAGTCTTCTTGGGCTGTTTCCGGCTCTTCATTTCCGCCTCGTGCTTCTGCTTCGCTATGTTCTGTTTCTGCCCCTTATCCTTGTCCTTCTTGCTTTTGTCTCCCATCCCACACCTCCTTTTTGGAGCGCCTTTGCTCTTCCGTCTTTCGGACGGGCTGAATCGAGCCCCCGCGAGCACATCGGTCAATGCTTCCCCATCCGACCCGCAGGGTTAAGACCAGCCGTTTTTCACTATACATCTTCTCCTCTTGCTCGTCAATGACGATAGAGGTTCGTGCGGTGTTCCGGACCTTTGGAAATTATATTCTTTTAAGATAGGTCTTATAGGACTTATAAGACCTATTATTATTCTTGGGGGCCCTGCGGTGAAAATAGGCTTTCATGTCAGTATTGCAAAGGGTTTAGAGCATGCCTACCGGGAGGCGACACGCCTCGGCTGCGACGTGATTCAAATGTTTGTGAAGAACCCGAGGTCATGGGCGGAAAAATCCTGGAGCCGGGCGGACCGCGAAGCCTTCAGGCGCCTCTTCCACCACTTGCCCGTGGTTGCGCACCTCGGCTATTTGCCCAACATCGCCCGGTCGGATGAAGATCCCCGGAATTTGGCGGGCCTTCTGCATGAGGCAAGGCTCTGCGTCGATCTGGGAATCGAGACGATGGTGGTCCACTGCGGGTCGAGGGAAAGCAGCGAAAAAGGTCTTGACGTTGCCGCCTGGAGCGTAGAACAAGTCCTCGCTGCATATCCCCTTTCCGTGCTTCTGGAAAATGCGGCAGGCCAGGGCCATGCCGTGGGAAAGACGCTCCCGGAGCTGACAGCCTTACGCGCGCGCGTGCGGGACCTCGACAGGGTAGGGTATTGCCTCGACACGGCCCACCTGTTCGAGGCAGGCTACGACGTCCGTGAGCCTGCGGTGTGGGATGAGATTATAAACGAAATGGAGGCTGCTTCCGGACGGGACTGCATAAAGTTCTTCCATCTGAACGATTCAAGAACACCCATTGCCAGCTCCGTGGACAGGCATTGGCACATAGGGAAGGGCGAAATCGGCACGGGATGTTTCCGTTTTCTTTTGAACGATAAAAGGCTTGCCCATCTTGGGGGCGTTATGGAAACCCCGAAGATGGGCAAGATGGACGACGAAAACATGAGGGTTATGAGATCGCTACTTTCTCCTCTGGTGCCTCGTCCTTCTTCTTAGTTTTCTGTACTTATGCTTCCGCATCTTCTTTTTTCTCCACTTGACGACGCTGCCCATCCTTCACCTCATTATTTAATGGAAAAGTAATCCTTCAATACCGGTTAGCGGCATAGACCCCAACAAGATAACCTTCATTAGGGTTTTTTTCAAGAAGATAATGAGGGATAACGAAAAAGCGACCTCTCCCGGCAGGAAACGCGGTTGTTGAAAGGATAGGGGGAAACGGGTATAATGAGGCGTGCGCCTGTAGCTCAACAGGATAGAGCAACGGCCTTCTAAGCCGTAGGTTCCGCGTTCGAGCCGCGGCAGGCGCGCCAGTTATCTCAGTAAGTTAGGGTGAAGATGAATCGCTACGATATCGTATTTATCGGTCAGTTGGGTTTTGGTACGGTTGTTCCTTTCGAGGGACCCTCTTTCACCGAGCGGGCCACCCCGGTGGTCTGTGCTCCGATAGCGGCCTCCTGTCAGGCAAAAAGAGTTGCCGCGGTGACGCGCGTTGCCGAGAGCGAAGGATACCTCCTCGAATCGCTGAAAACTGCCGGTGTAGATGTTTTCGTGCTGCCTGGAGAGGCCCGGCAGTACCGTGTCGTTTTCCCGACCGCAAACGTCGATAAGAGACAGGCCTTTCTCATAAAGAGCGGAGGACATTTTGCTATCGGCGACATACCTCCCCTTGAACCGTGCCTGATTCACCTTTGCTGCTTCGGCTTCCGCGCGCTTCACCTGGACTTGATGCGGGCGCTGAAGACGCGCGGATTCCGTCTGTCGGTGGATATGCAGAACTTCATGCTCCAGGCGGACGATGAGACGGGGGTCGTCCGACTTAAAGATGTTCCGGAGAAAAAGGAGATCCTGGGCATGGCCGATTTCGTGAAGCTTGATGCCATGGAGGCGCAGACCTTGACGGGCGCCGAAGGTATGCAAGACCAGGCGGACGTGCTGGAAGGCTGGGGAAGCTCCGAGACCATAATAACTTCTTCGGAAGGTGTGCTGGCCCGGAGCAAGGGGAAAACTGCGTTTGCGAAATTTACCAACAGGAGCATCCGGGGCAGGATGGGTCGGGGCGACACCGTTATGGGATCATACTTGGCGCGCAGGCTGGATCATTCCGTTGAAGACTCGCTCCGTTTCGCCGCCGCCCTCACATCGATCAAGATGGAATCCCCCGGCCCCTTCACGGGCTCTTTCGATGACGTTATCAAGAGAATGGAGAGTGCCTCCTTTCCCAACCAGAGCCAGTAGCGGCAGGCGCGTTCTTACTCAGCCCCCTGCGGGCAGGTATATGTGGAAGGCGGACCCCACGCGGGGTTCGCTGTATGCCGTGATATACCCGCCATGCTGTCTCACTATGCCGTATACAATGGAAAGACCGAGGCCGAAGCCTTTTCCCACCTCCTTCGTAGTGAAGAAGGGATCGAAAGCCTTTCGGAGCGTCTCTTCGTCCATGCCGATGCCGGTGTCGATCACCGAGACGAGGGCATATGTTCCGGCTTTACCGTACCCGTGGGCCCTCTCAAAGGCTTCGTCGATGGCCGCCCGTGCGGTCTCTATCCGCAGCCGGCCTCCTTGCGGCATGGCATCACGGGCATTGACCGTCAGGTTAATAAGCGCCTGGTCGATCAGCGTCTTGTCCGCCCTCACCGTGCTGTCATCACCGATGGCAATCTCCAGCTCTACGTTTTCGGGCACGAGTCTCCGCAAAAGCATCGAGGCATCGCTCACCAGGGAGCCGACCCTATGGGGCTTCAACTCGATCGCCTGTTTTCCGCTAAAGGCGATCATGCCTTTGGTGAGGCCCGCCGCCTTTCCGGCGGAAGAGAAGATCTGGTCCACATAGATTCTGAGGGGATCGGCCGGATCCATCTTCATCTGAAGGAGGTTGGCAGAGCCCATGACTGCCATAAGGATGTTGTTGAAATGATGGGCTACGCCGCTTGCCAAAATGCCGACGGCCTCCGTCTTCTGCGCATCGAGGAGCCGGGACCGTGAGAGGGAGCGTCTTTTTTCTGTTTCCCGTTCCTGGTCCGGCATGAGGCTTTCCGGCAGGAACATGCTCCGGACCACCGTCCGCAAGTCCGGGAATGCCTCGCTCTGGTACATACTCTCTATTCCCTGTTTAAAGACTTCAATGGCCTCGGCGGCGTCATAGCCATAGCCGAAGACGGAGATGCCTGCCGCGTGCGCCCTGAAGCCGGGGTGCATAGGCTCGGCCACGGCGACAAGGGGCTTGCCGAGCTGCCTGCCCAGGAGGCGGCGGATTTCTACACGGGACTGGTCGGATTCTTCGGCGTTATACTGTCGCGCCATGGGGCACCCGCTCCATTGTTGTTGTCGGTCTGTTCTCAGTTGTTTTAACGCATGCGGTTCCGGAACAATGCAATGGTCAGCTTGATACCCGGAGAGATGGGAAAACCGCAGTAATCGAAACTATCCTTTCCTATCATTGTATCACACAAGAGGTAACAAAGGGGAAACATATTGTCAACGCAAAGTAGAAATGTCCTATTCTTAGCAAAGTAGAAATGTCCGGTATGCATCTTCTTGTCTGTGCATGTTCTTGTACCGATCCTTAAGCTCATGACCCCTCCGCCGCCGTGCTGTGGGAATGTGGTAAAGGCGAAGCCTTTTCCATATTTCCACAGTCTTCTTCTTTTCTGTGCTTTTTGAACCATGGTGGTCTCCACGGGCTGTCGAGCGGAGGACGGTGGCCTTTGCCCTTGGGGAGGTAGGGACGCTCCTTCTCCGGTTTGGCCGGCCGCTCCACGATCTCATGGAAGGCTACCTGCACCCCCTTATGGCGGATCCTCATGCTGCCGTCGATAAGTTCCTCAACCATGACCCTCTTTGCGCGGATATTGTCCTCTACCTGATAGAGCTTGCCATTGAGCTTGATGGTATGGTCATTCTTGAGGGTCCGTTCCGTCTTTACGCAGAGAACGGTATCGAGGTCAACGGTGACCGTGCGGTGGAGGTCCTCTTCTTCCTTCGGCGTTACAGAAAAGCGTTCGTTGTAGACAGGCAGATAGGAGACGAGGAACTTATTCGCGTCCTCTATCGTGCTCACACCGTGCAGCCGCATTTCCTTGACCACCCGATCCTGGAACGTGTTGAACAGGCGCTCGATCCTCCCCTTCGCCTGGGGAGAGTGGGCAAAAAGCATCCTGACCCCAAGCTCAGATAAGGCCCTGCCGAATTGGCTGATGGGTTCTTTCTCCTGGAAATCGTCTTTGCGCACCCAGGATTTGTACGTCGTGTGCTTGTCTAAATAGACGCTCATCGGGAGACCATACTCCATGATGTACCTCTTGAAGCTGTCCATGGCAGGGATGGTCCCTTCGTAGTCGTAGAACCTCGCGTAGGCTCTGCCTGTCGCATCGTCGATGTAGCCCATGAGGACGCACCTCGGCCCTCTGCCCTCGAACCAGTCATGATGGGAGCCGTCCACTTGGAGCATCTCTCCGTATCGATCCTTTCTTTCCCGCCATTGCCGGTGGGCCTTCCTTTTGCGGTGCTTCTTCCATTCTTCCGCTTCAATGAGCCAGGTGCGTACCGTCTCCCGGCTGACGGTGATGCCTTCACGCTCTTGCAGCTTCTCCGTGAACAGGGTGGGGCCGAAGTCGGGATAGCTCTTTCGGTAGAGCTGAACGATCCTCTCTTTGAAGGGAAGCTTTCTGTGCGAGGGCTTACCCCTCGATTTATGGCGTATCCCTTCATCCCCTTCTTCCTTTATGCGCTTAACGATCCTGCGGACCTGGCGCTCACTTAACGAGGCCAGCTCTGCCGCTTCCTTCTGCCTGAGCGTCCCTTCCATCACTTTGTGGATCACATGGAGCCGTTTTAACTCCCTCTGCCGCAGCATGATAATGTCCTCCCCAGCCATCCTGCCTCCTTGGAAACAGAAGCAGTGTAGCATTCTCGGAATAGGACATTTCTATTTTGCACAAATAGGACATTATCATTTTGCGGGAACACAAAGGGGAAACATATTGTGAGGGGAGCGGGAAACATGGAGATGCCTCAGGGGAAGATGCTTAAGCAGATCGGGGCAGGCGCGATAACAGTGTGAGTAAGGCATGCCGTCCCCTTGAAGGTGTGAAGGTGAGCACATATTACATTCACAAAGAGCCGGTTCTTGACGCAAAGAGATGTCTTTTCGGGCACGAACTCTCCTTTCGACGCGACGCTTCGATTCAAGGCGGCCCGAAGTGGCCCGTCGTGAGCGTCGACGAGGACGTGGTCGCCGCAGTATCGTCGGGAGGAGGATTCAAGAGGCTGACCGGGAAGACACGCACTTTTCTCACTCTTGACGTGCGTGTGATGAAAGGCGATTTGCTTGCCCTTCTTCCGAAGGAGAGTGTGTTTCAAGTACCCGAAAAAGACGCATCGGACAACGAGGTGCTTCTCAAGGCCGCCATGCTGAAGAAGCAGGCCCATCGGATTGCCGTTGACTATACCCCGTCCTGGCGCGGCCTCTCGCCGCTCCATAGGATCGCCGACTTTGTGCGCATAGACGTGTCACCCTCCGCTGATGCGGTTGCTGCGACGGTTGCCCTTTTTAAGGGCCTTCCCACCGGGCTCATTGCAGGGCGCGTCGGGAACCGGGAGAGTTTCATCCGGCATCGCAGCCTGGGTTTCGAACTCTTCCAGGGACCCTTTCTCGCGGAGTCCTCCGGAGAGGGGTCGCCGTCCATATCGTCTTCTCAGGAGGTTCTCCTGCGATTGTGCAATGACCTTCGGGCAAACAAGGACGTCGGCGTCATCGAAAGGGCCTTCAAGGACAATCCGAAGCTGGCCTACGGTCTGCTGCGGCTGATGAATTCCGCGTTCTTTCAGGCGGGCCGTACCATCGCTTCCATAGGACAGGCCATCGCCCTGCTGGGATACGAAAACCTGCTAAAATGGGTTGTTCTCCTGCTGTTTACCGTAGATCACAGGGATGCACAGTCTCACCCCTTGATCGAGAAGGCCCTGATGAGGAGCAGGTTGATGGAGTCTCTGGCGAAGGAGACGGGCGAGCGGGCCCTCGCCGACAGCGCTTTCATCACGGGGATGCTCTCCCTCATGAGCGCACTCTTCAACATCCCGCCCGATGAGGTGACGCGAAAACTGAGCCTCGTCGGGGAGATCCGGGACGCCTTGGAGAGGAGAGAGGGTGTGCTGGGCGTGCTGCTGGCGCTGGCCGAGAAGGCCGATAGACAGGAATATGACTGCATGGATGAGGAAATTGCGGCAGTGAAGCTCTCAGTGGAAGACGTGCTGCGGGCAGAGACGGATGCCCTCATGGATTCCGAGAGGGTCTTCGACACAGAGTAGTCCGGTAAAAGCTAAGAACCGTTTTGAGTTCTGAGTTTTGCGTTTTCGAAGAATAGCAGCCCGGCAAAAAGCAGCCTCTCACCGCGATTGAAATATTCTTCATGTCCCGGTTCTGGTATAATGTATCGACCCCCGAAGCGTGCTCACGCTCGTTGAAAGCCTTCCCCCGGGAAGCCCTGGAGAACCGACCGATGAAAAAGGAAGAGAGCACAGGGAAAGAGCGCTACCTCGTTCCGGCAGTCGAGCAGGCATCACGCATACTCTTTTGTCTCGCCGGGGCGCGGACATCCCACATGAGCCTCATAGAAATCTGCAGCCGGATCGGCATCGCCAAGAGCAAAGCCTTCTCTATCCTTCGGACCTTCCAGAAATTCGGGCTCGTTCAAAGGAACAGCGGGGGCAAGGGTTATTCTCTCGGTCCGGGCCTTATCGGCCTTTCACGAAGGTTTCTCGACAACCTGAGCGCCCCGGACCTGGCCGAGCCTCTTCTCAGGGAGCTGGCGGAGAAAACCCACGCCACCGCCACTCTCGGCTTGATTGCAGACAAGAACGTTTTCGTCGCGGCGAAGCATGAAGGCGGGACGGCCTTCACGCTCACCATGCGCGTCGGTCATCGGTTCCCCCTCACCTATGGGTGCCACGGCAAGGCGATTGCGGCATTTCTGCCCCAAAAGGAGCTCGATAGTCTGCTCGCGGAAAAGAAGGTCTACTTCCAGGGAAATCGAAAGGCGCTCGACCGGGACAAGCTGATGGCGGATATCGAAAGATGCCGCAGGGAATGGTTTGCCGAAGACCTGGAGGAGACGGCGCCGGGGCTCAATGCAGTCGCATCCCCCGTGCTCGGCCCTCATGAGCGTCCCCTGGGCTACATCGTGCTGCTCGGCCTGGTCTCGGCGGAAGCGGCCCGCCAATGCGGGCCTCTCGTTGCGGAAGCGGGAAAGGCGCTGTCGCGCCGGCTCGGCGCCAGGGTGGATGAAGAAGGCGGCCCCGATCCGGGCCGCGACGTCTGACCCCTCAGAGATACATCTGCCTAGAACAACGGCTTCAGACCCAACTGCCGGGCGATAATGACGTTCATGATCTCTGTGGTCCCTGCGAATATGGGCAGGACGCGGACCTCCTGATAGAGGCGGCATATGCGGTATTCAGCCATGTAGCCGTAGCCGCCGTGGATCTGGACGGCCTTGTAGGCAACCCTGTTCGCCATCTCTGCGATCCATGCCTTTGCCATGGAAACCTTCTTGGTGATATCCTCGCCCCTGATGAACTCCTCTACGCAGGTCTGGAAGAATGTATGCCCAATCTCGACCTCCGTCGCCATCTGCGCCAGCTCGAAGGATATGTGCTCGAAGTTCCCGATAGGCTTACCGAAGGCCTCGCGGACCTTCGCGTAATTGAGGGCCTCCTTGAAGCATTCCTCGGCGAGGGTCTGACATTTTATGCAGACTTCAAGCCTCTCCTGATTGAACTTCTGCATGGTGTACTTGAAGCCCTGGCCTTCCTCGCCCAGGAGGTTTCCCGCCGGGACTTTGCAGTCTTCGAAGAAGAGCTCCGTCGTATCCAAAGCGTGGCGTCCCATCTTTTCCAGTTGACGGCGCTTCACGTACTGGAGGCTGTCTCCTTCCACGACCAGGAGGCTGAGGTTTTTGGCCGATGGGTCCGTGGGGGATTCCACTTTGCACATGACCACCATGATGTCGGCGACGGTGCCGTTCGTGATAAAGGTCTTTTGTCCGTTCAGGATGTAGTAATCCCCGTCTCTGACTGCTTTTGTCCTGATGGATGCGGCATCCGAGCCCGCATCCGGCTCCGTCACGCAGATGCATGCGATAGCCTCTCCCGTTGTGCATTTCCGCAGGAGTTTTTCCTTGAGCGCATCCGATCCGAAGGTAGAGATATAGGGCACTGCGGTGTTTTGATGGTTGCCGATGCCCATGGCCGCGGCGTCGCCCCTGATGATTTCCTGGTCGATGATGACGGGATACTTGAAGTTCACGCCGGAGCCGCCGTATTCCTCGGGCAGGCAGGGGCACAGGAAACCCTGCTTCCCCAGTTTCAGCCATATTTCCCGGGGAATGGCCCTGTTCCTGTCCCATTCCTCCCGATAGGGAGTCATTTCCTTGGCAACAAATTTCTTTACTGCCAGTCTGAAATCACGTTCTTCCGGGGTATCTTCAAAAAGCGGCATGGGGTATCTCCTCCTGTATGTTTCACTAAAGAAACCTATGTTCTATATATGATACCAACTAGTATCATCCCTGGCATAATCTTGTCAAGCGAAAATGTCGGGCCCCAGCGATTCTTCCCGAACTACATACAAACAGCCAAAGACGCTTTTAAAGCCCTTATCTTGTGGGGTGTGAACTAGCCATGGGGACGTTCTTCACTCCTTTCACTTACCTACGGCCTGAACTCGCTTCAACACATTTCCCACGCCGGAAGGCGAAATGCCGATCAGACCGGCAACCTCGGTGAGGGAGAGCCCGGACTCATTTACAAGCTCTTCTATTATCCGCACCCTCGCCTCCGTTACCGGTCTTCTCCGAGAGCCGTTCCGTAGTTGCTCCTGATGAATGCCGAACTCGTCACATATCCTGGCAATGACAGCATCCCTGTCCACCGGCTGTCTGTCCGGGCGTCTGTCCATCTTATCCAGGATTCTCGTGACGAAATCGCCGCTTCCGAGAATTCTCGCATCGTGAGCAACCCGGTCGTCCTTGCGTAGGGGTGCTCCGCCGACGCTTCGTGTAAGTCCGCCGCCCGTCAACTCCGGCTGTTTCCCCCTCTCTTTTCCTTCATCCATGAAAGCATGGTAGAGCCGGACAGCTTCTGCGGTCGTCTTGCTGAAATGCATAACTACACGCATACGATCCTGCCAGGCTCTGGCTGTTCTGCCCATGATGGCGCTGTGTCCGCACCATGGGTATGCATCTAGTTCACTAAGACTTGTGACAATACCGGCCCTCAATGGATTGAGATGGATATAGCGGACCAGTTCCAGAAAGTAAGGTTCTTCCTCACAGACTATTGATTTGTAGCGGTTTTGAAAGAGATGTCCCGTACGATGATGTCTTTTGTTGAAATAGACTGCGTACCGGGTCATCAACTTCCGCATAAAAGCGGGCAGGCCCGGAGGTCCGCTGAGAATGAGCAGATGGAAGTGGTTGCCCATGATCGACCAGGCCGGGATTTTCGTTCCCGTCTTGTCGAGCAGCTCTTCGACAATCCCAAGGAATTTAGCCCTGTCGGCATCGTCAACGAAAATATTTGTTTGATCTATTCCACGGGCCATTACATGGTGAAGCGTTCCTGGCGCATCCAACCGGGCGTGACGAGGCATGGGGGGATTATATCACGCAAACGGAAAACAGGTAAGTGAAAACAGTGAAGAACGTCCCCCTTCACCCCAGTGAAAACAGTGAAGAACGTCCCCCTTCACCCCAGTGAAACCAGTGAAGAACGTCCCCCTTCACCCCGCTTGCCGTCTCAATAACACTTGCCTTCGAGTCTATAGCCTACGATTATCCCCTGCGGGTTTACCTCCCAATGAATAAAACAGCCAGGACTGTCCGGTTCGACATATACCCAGTTTCCGTTATCGAGCTTGTAGGTCTTTTCTTTCCAGCCGATTCTTGAAGCGTAGGACTCGGGGCGTAAAACAGCTGTCCTCAATTTGTCGATAGGTTGACCCATCCAGGCCTTAGTGCGTTCCTTTGTGGACATGATTTGGGAAAGACAGCCGTGGAACAATAAAACTGAGAATAGAATAAGTAGCATTGACGCTATGATTCTGGTCACAGTGACACCGCCTTAGGAACCTATACGGCTCATCTACTCCTTTGAATTGAGTAACTCGTCAAAACAGTCGGGTTTGCCGCCAAGGCGCCATAGCTGAGGGCAGCCGCTGGGAGCATTAGGGGAACGTTGAGCGCGTCTCTCATGGCTGCTCCAAAGCCGTATTGTGTCGCAACCTGAAACGTATCGTGCATGCCGGCAACGGCATTGACGCCAGGTATGTAGTTGGCCGCACGCGATATGATGCCGCCCTCGTTAAGCCATCCATTGGAGTCCACAGGACCGCCTTGGGTGCCGATGTTATTCACGCCCTTATAAGGCCAAGTCAATGCTCCTTTTTCTTGCGCTGGACCTCCCGGACCCCAGTCAGCATCGTAGCCAACGATTTGGTTATACCCGTACGCCAGGAATGCCGCGCCGCCCGCGACCATGGCTCCGATTTCGAAACCCCGTCCGGATATTGCAGAAACGGCTGCTCCGGTTGCGGCATATGCGCCTACACGCGTCAGGTTCCAATCGCCTCCATAATAAGCGTCAAGTCCGCCGAATGCACCTCCGGACAACCCTCCCGTCAGCGCACCCATTGCTACATTATTCCCACTTATACCGGCACCGGCGGCGCCTGCCACTGCGCCGGCCCCTGCATAGACGCTTGCCGAAGTAGCAGTCGAAACCGTAAACGCCGGCGCATATGCAATATTTTCAACGGCCATACCAGCGAAGACTGTATCATACGAAGCCGCTTCGATACCCGCTATTATCTCACCCCCACACCAGGCAAGCCCAACACCAATGGCAATAGTGAGGACCATTCGGCCGATGGTGGACCGCTCTACGCCATGCCATATCTTAGAAATCTCATGTCCTATGCCGCTGACAGCACCGCTTATATCGTGCCAGGCATCGCTGGCCCAAGAAAAGGGCCCGTGTCCGCTCGGGTCCGTATATATTAACGGATTATTTTGGCAGTAGCTATACCTGTTGTAGCTCTGCAGGTTCCCCGGGTCGGGGATCATGCTGTCTGCGCTCAGGAACCTCCCCAACACAGGGTCATAGAGCCTTGCCTTGTAGTTGTACAGACCCGTATCGTCATCGATTTCCTGGTCCGTAAAGGCGTAGTTCACTGTGGGGAAGTTGGGATTCGTTGTGTTCTGCCGGTAGGCGCCGAAGGGGAAGTACTGGATGGCCTGCTGCTGGTTGCCCGAGGCGTCGGTGATGACGGAGGCCGATCCCAGATGGTCGGAGTGGTAGTACTGCTCGTACCCGTCCGATCTGATGGAGGCAACACGGGTATTCCCGGCGAAGAGGTGAATCACCCCCACGTTGTTTCTCACCTCGTAGACCTCTCCGAAGTAGAGGACCGTATTGCCCGTGAAGAGGTTCTGCTTCCTGATCCTCTGGCCGCTTCCGTCATAGGTATAGGCGATATAGGAGGAGCCGTTCTTCGCGATGCCCGTGGGCATGTTGTCGTAGTTGTAGGTAATGGCGAGGGTATCTCCTCCCGAGGCCGCCCTCTGGGTCATATTGCCGTTATTGTCGTACTGAAGGGTGATGTTCCCTGCGTTTTTTTCTTGACAAGGGAATTCCATGGTGATAAACATTGGTATCATATAGCGAACTTAAGTTTTATTAGGCAAACTTCTATGGGAAATGTTGGATCCGATGAAAGGTATATGGTGCCCGCGGTGGAGCAAGCCGTTCGTCTCTTGTTCTGCCTCGCAAAAGCAGACTCCCCGCGCATGAGCCTCATTCAGATCTCTGCCCGCGTGGGCATCCACAAGAGCAAAGCCTTCTCGATCCTTCAGACCCTCCAGAAATTCGGGCTCGTTCAAAGGAACATCGAGGGGAAAGGGTACTCCCTGGGCCCGGGCCTGATCGGTCTGTCGCGCAGGTTTCTCGACAACCTGAGCGCTCCGGACCTTGCCGAGCCGATTTTGGAGGACCTTGCAAGAAAAACCGGAAGTACTGCCGCCCTTGGGCTTATAGCCGAAAAGAACGTATTTGTTGCCGCGAAGCATGAAGGGGGACGGGCTATTGTCGTCACCATGCGCGTCGGTCATCGGTTCCCCCTCACCTATGGGTGCCATGGCAAGGCGATTGCGGCATTCCTGCCCCAGAGGGAGACTCGACAGCCTGCTCGGAGATAAGAAGGTCTACTTCCAGGGAGACCGGAAGGTGCTCGACCGGGATAAGCTGATGGCGGATATCGAAAGATGCCGCCGGGAATGGTTTGCCGAGGACCTGGAGGAGACGGCGCCGGGACTCAATGCGGTTGCATCGCCGGTGCTCGGTTCGAACGAATACCCGATAGGGTATATTGTGCTCCTCGGCCTCGTCTCGGCCGAGGCGACCCATGGGTTCGGGCCCCTTGTTGCGGCGGCCGCCCAGGCCCTGTCACGACAGCTAGGCGCGAGGATTGATGCGCCTCTTTGAAGCCTGAGTCACGTGAGGAGAAACCGATGAGCCGGAAGCTGATACTTAAAGAGCTGAGTCGCTACAAGATCGGGACCTATGCAGACATCATTTACAGGAACGCCATCCTCAACAGAGACCGGCCGGCCTTCGCGTACGGGACGGAGAGGGTCACCTTTTCCGGGTATAACGACAGGGTCAACAGCGTCGTCCACGCCTTGTGCTCGATGGGTCTTAAGAAGGGAGACGGAATCGGCCTCCTTTCCTGGAACTGTCTCGAATGTACCGATGTAGTCGGGGCGGCCATGAAGGGCGGGTTTATCGTATCGCCCTTTAACCCCAGGATGCAGGAGGCAAGAACTCGAGTACCTCATCAACTATTCAGGGGTAAAGGTGCTCTTTGTGGGCCCGGAGCTTGTGGAGGTCGTCGACCGGCTCCGGCCCCGTTTACCCGGCGTCGCCCACTATGTCTCCCTGGAGAAGGAAGCCCCGGAGATGCTGTTTCATACCCATCTTCTCCACACCTTTCCGAAAGAAGAGCCCGATAGTGACGTCAACGAGGACGATCCCTTCATTATCTTCTTCACCAGCGGGACTACTGGCGTGCCGAGGGGAGCCGTCTACACCCATTACCGGAAACTGGAAGAGGCAAGGACAAAGGCGCTCACCATCGGGATGCACAAGGAGCATACGCATGTGATGATCCTGCCCCTGTTCCACATAGGCGGCTGGTCCCATTTCTGGGCCTTCTACTGCGTCGGGGCAGGCAATATCATCATGACCCAGAGGACCTTTGACCCGGCGGCCACAATCCAAACCCTCCAGGACGAAAAGGCAACGGACATCCATATTGTGCCGACCCATCTCGTCGGCATGCTCGCAGTTCCCGACATTGACGGGTATGACCTGACCAGCTTAAACAGGATCTGGTATGCGGCCTCCCCCATGCCCCTGGAGCTGCTTCGCCGGGGCATCGACAGGTTCGGTCCCATCTTTGCGCAGGGCTACGGCCAGACGGAGTCAGGCCCCGACATCGCGATCCTTTCCAGGGAGTCCCATGATGTCCTCGATAAATCCCCGGAAGAGCAGAAGGTGCTCGCTTCCTGCGGACAGCCCTGCCTCTGGGTACACGCCAGGATCGTGGATGAGGACGGCATCGATGTGGAGCCCCATAGAGTGGGCGACATCATCGTTCAGAGCAAATCCGTCATGACCGGCTACTGGCGGATGCCAGATGAAACCGACAAGACGATAATCGATGAATGGCTCCATACAGGGGATATGGCCTACTACGATGAGAGCGGCTATATCTACATCGTCGACAGGAAGAAGGATATGATCATTACGGGAGGGGAGAATGTCTTCCCCCGCGAGGTGGAGGAGGTGCTCTATCGCCACCCGGCAGTGTCGGAGTGTGCCGTCATCGGCGTCCCCGATGAGAAATGGGTGGAGCGCGTCCACGCGGTGATCACGTTGAGGGAGGGGCAGCAGGCAAGCCCGGAAGAGGTCATCGCGTTCTGCAAGGAGCATCTTGCGCGCTATAAGGCGCCGAGGTCCGTGGAATTCGTCGATACCCTGCCCCGGAATCCTCAGGGGAAGATCCTCAAAAGAGAGCTGCGCGAGCGCTACTGGCAGGGCAGGGAGAGAAAGATATAGTCGGGGCGCTGAGCCCCAATTACTGAGCGAAGCGAGTTGAGCGGGGAGGCTCGACGGGCTTTGCCCGCCGAGGGGGCGCTGAGCCCCAATAACGGATTCAGTAAATCGATAACCAAAAGGGGGTTGTTATGAAAAGGGGTTACATGGTGGTGAAAAGCTTCATGGTCATGTTTCTTTTGTCCGGCTGTCTCGCGGCCGGCAGTTACGCGGCAGACAAGGTCATTACTCTCAGGCTTGCCCACTTTGTCCCGGCCACGACCCTGGAAGGCAAGACCATGCAGGATTGGGCCAACGAGGTGGAGAAGAGGACGAACGGAAGGGTGAAAGTCACTATTTATCCGGGCGCCACACTCATGCCGCCGCAGCAAACCTATGACGGCATTACAAAGGAAGTGGCCGATATCGGGTATGGGATCTTTGCCTACCATAGGGGACGCTTTCCTTTGACCGAAGTGATCGATATGCCCCTGGGCTACAAAAATCCCGCCGTCCCCACAAGACTGATCAACGCCTATTTTAAGAAATTCAAACCAAAAGAGATGGATGACGTGAAGGTCCTCTTCCTGGAAGCCCACGGCGCCGACCTCCTCAGCACGAGGAAGCCCATCAGCAAGATCGCGGACCTCAAGGGCATGAAGATCAGGGGAAGCGGCATTTCTGCCAGGATAGTCAATGCCCTCGGGGCCTCGGCCATAGGTTTGCCGATTACGGACACCTATGATGCCATGTCGAAAGGGGTGGTCGAGGGCCTGATGCTCGACTGGGGCGGTCTGCTTAACTGGGGCTTTGGCGACATCGTGAAGAACCATATCCAGGGTCCGAGCGCAGCCACGGTCAGCTTTTACACGGTCATGAACAAGGATAAGTGGAATAGCCTGCCTCCCGATATCCAGGCTATCATAGACAAGCTCGACGAGGAGTGGATCGCGAGGGTATCGCAGAAATGGACGGACTGGGAGAACATGGGGAAGACCGAGCTCCTGAAGAAAGGCGGTAAGATCAGCTACCTCTCGAAAGAGGAGAGCGCGGCGTGGGCGGCAAGGGTGAGGCCGATTCTCGACGACTACGTGAAGGCCGCCAAGGCAAAGGGGTTGCCCGGGGATCAGGCGCTCAAATTCTGTCAGGACTATTTGAAGGTAAACGACAAGTAGAAAATGCTTAATGTTGAATCAACTATCGGACGGATCGGACCGATCCGTCCGATCGAGTGAATTCATTAAACATTCTCCCCGGCAGGAGGGGCCATGAAGAGGTTTTTGCATATGACGCTGGTGTGTGCCGATCTTACGGACTGGGTTGCAGGCACCGCATTGGTGCTGATAATGCTCCTCACGTCTCTGGACGTGGTGCTGCGGTATCTCGGCTACCCTATACCGGGCGCCTACGATCTTGTCTCTTTGGGAGGGGCCTTTGTGATCGGCTTCGCTATTCCAAAGACGTCATGGGACAGGACCCACGTGACCGTCGATATTCTCACTGCCAAGCTCCCTGCCGGTAAACAGGCGGTCTTTGAGGTGGGGACCAGAATACTGGGACTCTTCTTCTTTCTGGTGATCGGCTGGAACCTCATGAAGATGGGAATCGGGTTCATGAGGACGGGCGACAGCACGCAGACGCTCTCGGTGCCCCTCTATCCCCTCGCCTTTGCCCTTGGTCTATGCGCTTTTATCGAGTGTATAGTGCTTGTTGCGGACGTGGTGAGAGTGGCTTCAGACGGAGGAAAACGCGATGAATGAGGTCGTCGTCGGAATCGTGCTCATTGTTGTTCTACTGCTGTTCTTTCTCACCGGCATCGAACTCGCCTTTGCCATGGGTCTTGCCGGTTTTGTCGGCTACGCCGTCCTTGTCTCCTTAAAGGGGGCCATGAACCTGGTAGCCAAGGACTTTTTCGAGACCTTCGCATCCTACGGCTTTACCGTCATACCGCTCTTTGTGCTCATGGGACAGATAGCCTTTAACGCGGGTATTGCAAAGCGTCTTTATGACGGGGCCAACAGGTTTATCGGACACATACCGGGAGGTCTGGGTCTGGCAACGGTTGCGGGGGTCACGATCTTTAAGGCCATCTGCGGCTCCTCTGCCGCCACGACCGCGACGTTCGCCGGCGTTGCAGTGCCGGAGATGGACCGGTTCGGTTACAGCAAAAAGTTCTCGACGGGGATCGTCGCTGTCGCGGGCACCCTGGGGATACTCCTCCCCCCCAGCGTGGTCCTTATCATTTTCGGCATGATTACGGAGCAATCCATAGGGAAGCTCTTCCTGGCCGGCCTTTGCCCCGGCCTCATCCTCGCCGCGCTGTTTGCCGCCGTCATCGTGGGCTGGTGCAAAATAGACCCGTCGGTGGGGCCGAAGAGCCACAGATACACATGGGCGGAGAGGGTCAGTACGCTGCCCGAGATCGTATGGCCCATAGTCATCTTTCTTCTCATGGTGGGCGGGCTCATGGGGGGGATCTTCACACCCACCGAGGCAGGCAGCGTAGGCTCTCTGGCAGTACTCATCCTGACGCTCTTCAGGAGAGAGCTGCACCTGAAAGGGGTGATGAAATCGGTGGTCGAGTCGCTGCGGACGTCCTGCATGGTACTCATGCTCATTGCCGCTTCAACGGTCCTGGGCCATTGCATCGCGGTCACGACCATACCTGCCCTGGCAGCGACCTGGGTTGTCGGCCTCCCCCTCCACCGTCACGTCGTGATGATCATCATCGTCTGATCTACCTGCTCGGGGGGTCGGTTATCGATGACCTGGCATTCATGATCCTTGCCACACCGATATTCTTCCCGGCAGTGATCAAGCTCGGTTACGATCCGCTCTGGGCCGGCGTGATGATCTGCCTCACCGTGGTGATCGGCGGGGTTATCCCTCCCGTGGCGATGAATGTATTTATCGTAAGGAACATTACAAAGGTACCCATGGGCACCATTTACGCCGGTGTCTACCCTTTTCTGATCTCCATGACGGTCCTCACCATTCTTCTTTTCATCTTCCCGCAGATAGCGGTCTACCTTCCGCACGCGCTGATGAAGTGAAGGAGGTGGGAAGAATGAGGAGATGGACAACAGGCAGGACAACACATACGGTTATGTAGTCGGTCCTGATAGCGCACACCACACGTGTAAGGAGGAGCAGATATGGCAACAAAAAAGACGAGCGCAGCGGGCAGGAGGGCGGCCGATGCCCCACCCATCAACCTTACCGTCAACGGGCAGGTCTATGTGCTGAGCATAGGCGGCAGGCCCGGCGAGATCGAGCCGTTCCACACCTTGTCCCATACGCTGAGGGAGACCCTCGGGCTTACGGGCACGAAACTCTCCTGCGATAACGGCGCCTGCGGGTGCTGTACCGTCATAATGGACGGAAAGGCGGTGCTCTCCTGCAAGATCCTGACTGTGGAGTGCGAGGGGAAAAGGGTCACCACCATAGAAGGGCTGAGAGACCCGAAGACAGGAGAGTTTGACGCCCTCCAGCAGGCGTTTATCGATCACACCGCTTTTCAGTGCGGCTTCTGCACGCCCGGTATGATCCTGACCGCAAGAGCCCTTCTCAACGAGAATCCTCATCCCAGCCTGGACGAGGTAAAGGAAGCCCTTTCGGGCAACTTCTGCCGGTGCGTCAGCCACTACCACGTCTTGAGGGCCGTAATGTCGGTCGCGGACAAGGGGAGGTAAATATAATGGGCAATGACTACAGATATATCGGCAAGGCGATGAAGCGCAGGGATGCGGAGGGCATCGTCACAGGGACCGCGCAATACATGGACGACCTGAAGTTTCAAAACCTCCTCTGCGGCAAGGTGAAACGAAGCCCTTATGCCCATGCGCTCATCAAGAAGGTCGACAAGAGCAAGGCCCTGGCGCTGCCGGGGGTGAAAGCGGTCCTCACCTGGGAAGACATCCCCGATTACAGGGGAGGCACACCGCGCAACGTGCGCGTCCTCGATAAGAAGGTCAGGTGCGTGGGCGACATCGTGGCCCTCGTGGCGGCCACGACCGAAGAGATCGCGGAAGAGGCCATCGCCCTCATCGATGTCGAGTATGAGGTGCTCCCCGCGGTCTTCGACATAGATTCGGCCCTCGCCCCCGGCGCCCCGGCGGTGTGGGACGAGTTTCCCGACAATATATTGCCCGGCGGCACGATCATTTACGGCCCCAACTGTCTCAAAGGCGTGGTGAGGGGCGATGTGGAGCAGGGGTTCGCAGAGGCCGACGTCATCACCGAAGGCACCTTCGGATACGAGAACATACCGAACGCCCTGCCCCCCGAATCGGTAGGGGCGGTAGCTATCTGGGAAGAGCCCAACAAGGTCACCATCTGGGGGACCAGCCAGGCCCCTTACATGGATAAAGTCACCCTCTTCCATGTCTTCAACAGGCAGATAGAGATACGAAGCATAGGATGCCAGGTGGGCGGCGGTTTCGGGACAAAGTTCACCTGCTGGCAGGTGCAGTCCTATGCGATCCTTCTGAGCAGGGCCACCGGGCGGCCGGTAAAGGTGATGATCTCGAAAGAGGAGCACATGGCCACCTTCGTGCTGAGGGTCGGCTCGCGCATACACGCGAGGGTAGGCATGAAGAAGGACGGCACATTGACCGCCATTCAGGGCACCTGGTATGTGGACACGGGATACTATTCTTTCACGACGCAGGCCCAGGTGGCGATAGGCTCGGGCGAGCTTATGATCATGGCCCAGTGTCCCAACTGGGACCTGAAGAATATCGTGGTGGCCACCAACCGGAACGCCTCCGGCGCCACACGGGGCTTCGGCGGCCAGGAGCTGAAATGCTCTTTTATTCCGCTTCTCTGCCTTGCCATGGAGAAGGCGGGTCTCGACCCCTTCGAGGTGCTCAGGAAGAACTTCGTGAAACCCGGCGGAGGGTACTATTGGCGAGATGGAAACTGGTTTGACTTCCGGGGGATCGATTTCTCGAAGGCCATGGATAAGGGCGCCGAGACCTTCGGCTGGAAGGAGAAATGGAGAGGCTGGAAGCAGCCGACCGCCGTGAACGGCGCGAAGCGGCGCGGCATCGGCGTTGGCGTGCACGGGAACGCCGATATCGGCGAGGATGCGTCGGAAGCCTACGTGCAGCTCGGGTATAACGGCACTGCGACCATCTTTCTCTGCGTCGCTGAGCACGGGACCGGCCAGAAGAGCAACTATATCAAGATGGTTGCCGAGGTGCTCCAGATACCGCCGGACCGCATCTCCATGACGCCGGCCGACTCGCTGGTGACCCCCTTCGAGTTCGGGCCCGTCGGCTCCAGGGGCACCTATGCCATCGGGAGCGCCGTCATCAACGCCGCGGCCGATGCAAAGCGGCAAATCCTTGAAATGGCCGCACGCCAAACTGGGTGCGCCCGCCTGAGGAACTCGATACGGCCGATGCCGTGGTATTTGTGAAAGGCCATCCGGAGAAGAACATGAAGTGGAGGTCCATGGGAAACGACCGGACCATACTCGGCTACGGGCGCTTTGACCCGGATTTTACGATGTGCAATTGCATGATGAGTTTCGTGGAGGTCGAGGTCGACACGGACACGGGTAAGGTGGACCTGATCCGGGTGGTGAACGCCACCGACGTGGGACAGATTATCGACCCTCCGGGCCTGGAAGGCCAGCTCAACGGATGTTTCGGCTCCGCGGGCATCGACAGCGCCATCTTCGAGGAGACAATCCTGGACCGCCGGACAGGACATATCGTGAATGCCAATTTGATCGATTATAAATGGCGCACTTTTGCCGAATTGCCCGTAATCGACAACGTGGTTATGGAAACCCCCTTTCCCAGCCACCGCTTCCATGCCGTAGGCGTCGGCGAGATATCCACCTCACCGGGGCCGTCTGCGGTGCTCATGGCCGTATCGAATGCAATCGGCACATGGCTGCACGAGTACCCGGTGACGCCCGACAGGGTATTGAAGGCCCTCGGGAATGGAGATAGCTTCCTGGAGGGGGCGATGCGAGCCCGGCAATTGTAAAGGAGGTACGAAATGAAGCCCTTCACACACTATAACGCACGCACGGTCAAAGAAGCGACCAGGCTTCTCGCGCAATACCAGGGAAAGGCAAAGGCCAACGCGGGCGGCACCGACCTCCTGGCCGCCATGAGAGGCAAGTGCATGCCCTGGTATCCCGAGGCCGTGATCAACATAAAGACAATCGATGGCCTGGACTACATCACGCAGGATAAGAAGGGCCTCAAAATAGGCGCGCTCACCAAGCTGGCCGACATAGCCGCCTCGCCTGTCGTGAAGGAAGAGTACAGGCTTCTCGCAGAGGCAGTCTACTCCGTAGCCACGCCGCATATCAGGAACATGGCCACCCTGGGCGGAAACCTGGCCCAGGACGTGCGCTGCTGGTACTACCGGTATCCGCAGCAGATCGGCGGACCTATCGTATGCCTGCGCAAGGGCGGCAAGATATGCAACGCCCTGTCGGGAGACAACCGTTACCATTCGCTCTTCGGGGCCGCCCGGCCTGCCGAATACCCGTGCGCGAGCCATTGCCCGGCCCAGCACCGACATCCCTGCGTATCTGGGCAAGGTCCGAAAGGGCGATATGGCTTCAGCGGCGCGGATACTCATGGAATACAACCCCCTTCCCGCGGTCACGGGCCGGATTTGCCCCGTATTTTGCGAGCCCGAGTGCAACAGGAACGAATTCGACGACGCCGTGGGGATACAATGCGTCGAGCGGGGGGTAGGCGATTATGTGGTGGAGCATGCATCCGAGTTTTATGCGCCGCCCGAGGAAGAGTCGGGGAAGAGCGTCGCCGTAGTAGGCTCGGGTCCCGCGGGCCTTGCAGCGGCATTTTATCTGAGGAAATCGGGGCACAAGGTGACCGTGTATGAGAAACTGCCGGAAGCCGGCGGCATGCTCTTCTACAGCATACCTCCTTACCGGCTGCCGAAGGACCTGGTGAGAAGGCAGGTCCGGGCATTGAAAGACATGGGGATCAGCTTCCAGGTCGGCGTCGACGTGGGGAAGGATGTTGCCGTTGCCGACCTTAAGAAACGGTTCGACGCGCTCTTCCTGGCAAGCGGAACCTGGAAGAGCCTGAGGCTGGGGGTACCCGGTGAGGACGCGAAAGAAGTGCGTTATGCCCTGGATTATCTCAAGGCGATCAACGCGGGCGAGAAGGTCCCCCTGGGCAAAAAAGTGATCGTTATCGGGGGCGGCAGCGTTGCGATTGACGCAGCCAGGACAGCCAGGAGAACGGGGGCCGAGGAAGTGCATCTCGTCTGTCTGGAGTGCCGCGATCTTGATTCGAAGGACAGGATGCTCGCTCTGGATAATGAGATCATGGAGGCCGAGGAAGAGGGCGTAATTATCCATCCTTCCCTTGGAATAAAGGAGATCGTGAAAAAAGATGGAAAGGCCGTCGGTCTGGAGACGGTCACATGCCTCTCCGTCCGGGAGCCCGACGGCACCTTCAACCCTCAGTATGATACGACCTGTACGGCCTTGGGTTTTCAGGCCGACAGCATTATTGTTGCAATCGGCCAGACGGTCGATCAGTCTTTCTCCGTCCCGGGGATCGTCTATGGCCGGAAGGGCACGATATCGGTCGATCCATCGACCTTCGAAACGGACGTGTCGGGTATCTTCGCCTGCGGGGACGTGGTGTCAGGCCCGTCCACCGTCATTCAGGCCGTGGCCTCGGCGAGAGAGGCCGCCCGGCGTATAGGGGCATTTTTCAAAGAGGTGACCTCACCCGGCGAGGATAGGGCGGCGGCACCCGCGTTCGGCGAGGCCAGCCTGAGTACGACACCCAGGGTGCAGGTGCGTGAGCTGCTCCCCTCCAAGAGGATCGAGGGTATTGAGGCCGAGGACGTCCAGGGCCTCACCCTGGATGAAGTAGAGAGAGAGGCGGGCCGATGCTTCAACTGCGGCTGTCTGGCGGTGAGCCCCTCGGACGTGGGGATTGCGCTCGTCTGTCTGAATGCGCGGATTGTAACGACCAGACGGACAATCGACGCAGCGCGGTTTTTTGAGGCGAGCGCGACGACGTCCCACGTCCTGGAGGCGGACGAGCTGATAAAAGAGATCCGGATTCCACGACCGCCTCTGGGGTCGCGCCAGCGGTACGAGAAATTTACGTTGAGAAAACCGATTGATTTTGCGGTGGTGAGCGTGGCAACGATGGTGACTCTCGATCATGGCGTGTGCAAGGAGGCCCGCATCACCCTTGGCGGGGTTGCCCCGGCCCCGATCCGGGCAGAAGCCGCAGAGCGTCTGATCGAAGGCCGGCAGATCGATGAGGAAGCCGCCGCACAGGCTGCGGAAAAGGCAGTGGAGGGCGCGAAGCCGCTCGGTATGAACGCGTATAGGGTGGAGATCGCAAAAACATTGGTGAGAAGGACCCTGCTGGGCTGACCCGACGCGCTGTTTTTGACCCGGCGTCAACGGGCCTGCGATTTTTTGGTGCGGTCTTCATGCAAATTGGGCAGGAAGGCGGTCAGAAGGCCGATTGCGGGCAGATAGGCACAGACTTTATAGACGAAGTCGATGCTGGTCATGTCGGCAAGGCGGCCGAACAGGGCGGCCCCCAGCCCTGCGATCCCGAAGGCCAGTCCGAAGAAGAGGCCGGAGATCATGCCGACTTTCCCCGGCAGCAGCTCCTGGGCATAGACCACAATCGCCGGGAAGGCCGATGCCAGCAGCAGGCCGATGATCACGGTGAGGATGGTGCTCCAGAACAGGTTGGCCTGCGGCAGCAGGAGCGTGAAGGGCAAGACGCCGAGGATCGAAACCCAAATTACAAACTTGCGACCGATGCGGTCGCCCAGGGGTCCGCCGACGAAGGTCCCTACTGCGACGGAGGCAAGAAAGAAGAAAAGGTGGATCTGGGCTGCGCGCACCGAGAGGTGGAACCTGTCGACCAGGTAAAAGATAAGGTAGTTATTGATGCTGGACAGGTAGAAAAACTTTGAGAAGATCAGCGCCACCAGGATCCCCACGGAGACCCAGATTTTCCTGGGTGAGAGCGTCGACCCGGCGGTATGGCTGGGCGCGGCCCCGGTTTTGGGCGTGAGGCGGGCCTTGTACCAGACGCTTACCGGAACGAGCAGGATGATCAGGAGCAGGGCGATAAGCGAGAACCAGGCGATGCTGGATTGTCCCCTCGATAAAACGACAAAGGCAACCAGGAGCGGCCCGCCGGCCTGGCCGACATTTCCACCTACCTGGAAGAGCGACTGAGCCAGTCCGTACCGGCCGCCGGAGGCCATGCGGGCCACCCGGGACGACTCCGGATGAAACACGGAAGAGCCCACGCCCACCAACGCCGCCGCAAAAACAACCGCGTGGAAACTGTGCGCAACGGAAAGCAGCAAAAGGCCGATGAGGGTCGAGCAGAGCCCGATAGGCAGCGAAAAAGGCTTGGGGTGACGGTCGGTATAGAGACCCACCGCGGGCTGAAGCAGGGAGGCCGTCAACTGATACGTCAGCGCCAGCAGCCCTATCTGCCCGAAGCTCAGGTGGAGCAGGCTCTTGAACATGGGATACATTGACGGCAGCAGCGACGACGATATCATGTCGTTCAGCAGGTGGCAGACCGCGATCGACGTCAGGATGAAATAGACAGTGTGCTGTCGCCTGGAAGCCGGTTTCTCCGTTGGCCTCTCCTCTGCACCTTCATCGGTACACCATTTACGGGGTCGGAACCGAAAATGGAGTTTACCAAACTTATCGTACCGGGATCAATAGGAAAGAGCACCGGTGCCGTGTCCTCCGCAGCAATAACGAAGAAGCGGGAAAAGAATGGCTAAGAGACCGCGGCGGGGCACAGCAGATGCGTCGAAGGAGGCAACCGGTCCGTCAGAGCGTTATGGCGCTCCCCTGTTCCAGGAATTTTATGTTCTTCTCCCCCATCGATGCCAGTTCCTCGATGATCTCCTCGCAGAAGAAGGGCTTCATGTGGGTGATGTACACGGTCTTGTCCGAAAGTCCGTAAGAGTGAAGGCACGTCCGGAGCATGGTGGGCGTCATGTGGCCGCTCATGACGGCGAAATCCTCCATTCTGCTCGGAAAGGAGACGTCGGCCAGAATGAACTCTATCCCCTCCTCATGTTGGGCAATCTCCCAGAATCGTTTCGTATGCCCCGAATCGGCCGTGAACATGAAGCCCTTGCCGTCCTCTTTTACCAGGAAAGCCGTGCAGGCGACCGTATGAGAGACGGGCACGGGCGTTATTTCCAGGCCGCCGAGGACAGCGGCCTTCTCCGCTTCGAGCGGACAAGGCACGATCAGCGGGGATTCGGGTGACGGTATGCGGGTGAAATCCGGATATATCTTGTCGTTGAAGAGGCCGGTGAGCACGATGTCGAGGACGGGCCTGACAGCGGCCAGGCTAATGCCTCGGCAGCCGAGGAAGAACAGGTTCTCGGCAAGGGTGGGGAGGTCCCTGATGTGGTCCATGTGGGCATGGCTTACAAGGACGGTCCGTATCTTCTTCAGCTCATCCTTGTCGAGGGCCTCCGATGCCGCTCCCGCATCGAGCAGGACCGAATCGTTGAGCAGGAAAGAAGTCGCCCTGTGGTGCTTGGTAACGCCGCCGTAACAGCCGAGTATCCGTAGTTTCACGCTGAGCAATTCTATGAGATAGTGGCGGCTCTTGTCAAGACGTCTTTCATCGATCCCCTGGGAAATGCCCGCGACACACAGAAAAAAACCACTGGCAAAAGGAGCGCCATTAGTGCGAAGATGTATGCAGAAACAGCATAAAACAGGGAGGAGGATCTGTTCTTATGATCTATTCACATGAAGTAGAGAATATGTGTTGTGTGGCAAAGGGCGCGAATCACGGCCCGGCGCCGATACCGCAAGAAGGCGCATGGACCCGGGCAAAAGAAATAAAGGATATATGCGGCTTTACCCATGGCATAGGCTGGTGCGCTCCGCAACAGGGCGCGTGCAAGCTGAGCCTCAACGTGAAGGACGGGATTATCGAGGAAGCCTTGATCGAGGCAATCGGCTGCTCGGGCATGACCCACTCCGCTGCCATGTCTGCCGAGATCCTGCCGGGGAAAACGATCCTTGAGGCATTGAACACGGACCTGGTATGCGACGCGATCAATACGGCAATGCGAGAACTGTTCCTGCAGATAACCTATGGCAGAACCCAATCTGCGTTCTCCGAAGGCGGCCTGGCGATAGGGGCGGGATTGGAAGACCTGGGCAAGGGTTTAAGGAGCCAGATTGCCACCATGTACGGCACACGGGCGAAAGGACCACGGTATCTGGAAATGGCCGAAGGGTATGTGACAAAGATCGCCCTCGACGATAATAGCGAAATAATCGGTTATGAATTCGTAAGCCTGGGCAGAATGATGGAGATGATAGCACAAGGCATGGACGCCAACGAGGCCCTTAAGAAGGCTTCCGGGAAATATGGTCGGGTTGACGAAGCCGCGAAATTGATCGACCCGAGACACGAATAAGGAGGGTGAAGGATATGGCGCTCTTTGAAAACTACGAAAGAAGAATCGAGCAAATCAATAAGACACTCAATAAATATGGAATCGATTCGATAGAAGAAGCAAAACGGATCTGCGACGGGAAAGGGATCGATCCTTATAAGATCAGTAAGGAGATTCAACCCATATGTTTTGAGAATGCCGGCTGGGCCTACGTGGTCGGCGCCGCTCTCGCGATAAAAAGAGGCTGCATAAAAGCAGCGGACGCCGCGGAGGCCATCGGGGAGGGATTACAGGCATTCTGTATCCCCGGTTCTGTTGCAGACGAGAGAAAAGTCGGCCTGGGGCATGGGAACCTGGCCGCCATGCTTTTGAGGGAAGAGACGAAATGTTTTGCCTTTCTGGCGGGGCACGAATCTTTTGCCGCCGCGGAAGGCGCTATCGGTATCGCCAAATCGGCAAACAAAGTGAGGAAAGAGCCATTACAAGTCGTATTGAACGGATTGGGGAAAGATGCGGCACAGATTATTTCACGGATAAACGGATTCACCTACGTCAAGACAGCATTCGATTACCATTCGGGACAACTTGAGATCGTGGAAAGCCGGGCTTATTCAAAAGGAGAAAAGGCCGCGGTGAGATGCTACGGCGCCGATGATGTCCGGGAAGGCGTTGCCATCATGCACCATGAAAAGGTCGATGTGTCCATTACGGGGAATTCAACCAATCCCACCCGGTTTCAGCACCCCGTTGCAGGCACGTATAAAAAGGAGTGCCATGAAGCAAAGAGGAAGTATTTCTCCGTTGCCTCCGGGGGTGGCACGGGTAGGACGCTGCACCCCGACAACATGGCAGCAGGCCCGGCTTCATACGGCATGACGGATACAATGGGGCGGATGCACAGCGACGCCCAGTTTGCCGGCTCATCCTCCGTGCCTGCCCATGTGGAAATGATGGGATTCCTAGGCATGGGCAACAACCCGATGGTGGGCGCAACGGTTGCCGTCGCCGTGGCAATCGAAGAGGCACACAAGTAACAAGGGTCGGGCTGCCCTATCCGGTCATCCCCGCAGCCTCTTCCTGATGCCCGTGAGACCGAGCAGCCCCGGCGCGAAAAGGAGCAGGGTGGGCGGCAGGGGCACGGGTGCGGGGGGATCGGTAAACTGGTTTACCAAATAATGCTCACCCGATACCACCGTGAGCGGGTCGCCGGCCTGTACGGTGAAATTGTCTACGATATAGAGACTCTTGTAATAGGCAGGCAAAACGCCCGACGTGGTGCCAAAAGTACCGGATTGGGTTACCGTAACCGTCAGAGTGGCCAGCAACGTTCTCTCCGTTGGGTCGGTGTATACGTACTCGGTCACTGTTGCGGAGCCACCAGTGCCGATTGCCGCGTTGAACCCCAAAGAAATGTTGTTTATCGCCATGGGGGTCGATGTCGGCATCTGGACGGAGAAGGAGGTCTGGACGTTCATGACGGAGGCGAAGACCGTCGCCGCACTGACAAATTCAAGCCCCGGCCCCCCAGGCGGCGCGTTGAAGGTCACGACGTCGATGGCCGACGCAGCCAGGGCGGAGTTACATCCAAAATCGGAGAACGTCTCGTTGCCTATGGTGAGCGAGGCCCCCGGTGTGCCGATCAGGTCACCCAGGGTTACCGCTTGCGCGCTCCCGACCAAGGCAAAAGACGCCAGGAAAATGGTCAGCAACAGGTCTATGGCAAGTTTTCTTTTCATACTTTCCTCCTCTTTGAAGAATCGTTCACTAGAGGCAGCAGTCTTTCTTGGCTCCCTCTGCCGGTTGCCTCGCGTCTGCCTACTGCGGCAACCCTGACGGGCCTCCTGCCTTTCGGAGCAACGGGTCTGCCTTGAGCAGGGCTATCGTTCCCCGTTCGCTTGGAGGCATTCCATTGTTTTGGCGCACCTCCATCATGAAGAGTTGTACGGGTTCGAGCCGACAACCCTCGATGTCACAGTGCTCCCCGATCGATACAAGACCCCTGTCGAGACCTGTATCACATCTGGCAACCCGGCTGTCTCGTGATGAATCTCTTTCGTGTGCTGCCGAGACCCGTGGCTTTCTGTCCCACCCTCACGGATGGTTTGGCGCATTCAGATTATACTACTATGTTATACTCTATGTAATGCTATGTCAAGCAAAAAGAGACGGTTCCGAAAAAAAAGGTTGCTGCCTTCGGGGCGCCAATCTTCTTTCGTGTGAGAATCCCGTGTCCTAACGGTAGCAGGCGCCGATTAAGGCGTATTTTCGCGGACTGGTCGCACCGGCCCCCGTATTACTTTGGCTAGCCTGTACCTGTGAGGACCCGGACGCGCCCAGAATTGGCTTGCCATCGCCTCCGACCGGCGATAAGATTAGGGGGATTCGGAGGAAGCGGTTGAGACATAAACGGATCATCCTCGTCATAGGGATCATCATTACCCTCTTTTATGCAGTCTGTCTGATGCAGAAGGCCCTGCCCCTGGAGAGACTGGAGCTGCTCTTCTACGATCTCAGGTACCAGTTGCGCGGCGCGGTAGCGCCGCCCGGCGACGTCGTGATCGTCGCCATAGACGACAGGAGCATCGAGAGGATCGGCCGTTGGCCCTGGGAGAGGAAGAAGCTCGCGGAGATCGTCGGTCTGCTGAAAGAGATGGGCGCGAAGGTCGTGCTCATGGATATCATATTCGCGGAACCGGCGCCCGGCGACGCCGCGCTTTCCGATGCGATCGGGCGGGCGGGGAACGTCCTTCTGCCTATCGTTTTTACGTTCAAGGGCGGACCGCGGCTTATCGAAAACGAAAACCTTGCCCGGTCGTCTTTCCCCATGATCAGGAAGATGGACAATCTGCAGATATTTCCCCCCATTTCAGCCCCCAACGTCCTGCTCACCCTTGACCGCATTGCCGAGAGGGCCGCCGGCCTGGGCCATATCACCATGATACCGGACGGCGACGGCGTGCTGCGGTGGGAAATTATGGCTGTCGAGTACAACGGTGAATTCTATCCGTCCATCGATCTCCAGGCGGCCCGCCTCTTTTATGATCTGCCCCAGGAGGCGCTCATCGTCGATGCGGCCAGGGGCATCCAGCTCGGCGATATCTTTATACCTACCGACTGCTGGCATCGCTTATTGATCCACTATTACGGGCCAGCGAACACCTTTCCCCACATATCCGCGGCGGACATCCTCACGGGGAAGGCGGACCGCTCTCTCGTAAAGGGCAAAATCGTGCTCGTCGGGGCCACGGCAACAGGCATTTATGACATGAGAGTCACCCCGGCGTCCCCGGTGATGCCGGGCATCGAGAAGCACGCGAGCGTGGTCGCGTCTATTCTCGAAAGGAGGTTCCCGGAGAGGACAAAGAAGGTGACGAGCCTTCTCGTGCTGCTCGCCTCGGGCATCCTCTTCTCCTTCTGCATGCTGCGGGTAAGGGCGACCCTGGGCGCCATGCTGGCGTTCCTCTTCATATCGGTCATATTCTTTGCGGGCTACTGGCTGTTTTTTCACAAGGGGCTGTGGATCGACATCTCCTTTTCCGGTCTGAACCTGCTCTCCGTCTATTTTGTGGTGACGGCCTTCAGGTTCGCCATGGAGGAACGTTATGCCAAGAGAATAAGGGGTATGTTCTCCAGCTACGTCACCGAAAGGGTAGTCAACGAGTTAATCAAGAACCCCGATCTTGCGAAGCTCGGGGGCTCGCGAAGGGAGATCACCGTGCTCTTTTCCGATGTGAAGTCCTTTACCCCTTTCTCCGAAAGACATTCCCCTGAGGAGGTGGTGTCGCTGCTCAACGAATACCTGTGTGAGATGTCGCAGGCGATCTTTTCATGGGAAGGCACCCTCGATAAATTCATCGGGGACGCGATTGTGGCGTTTTGGGGGGCGCCCCTCAGCCAGGAGGATCATGCCGAGCGGGCCGTCAAGTGCGCCGTGGAGATGATCGAGCGCCTCAAGAGGCTTCAGGAGAAGTGGAGGGCGGAAGGGAAGGAGCCCTTTGACAGCGGCATCGGCATCAATACGGGTGAGGTCCTGGTGGGCAACATCGGCGCCGAGGGCAAGAAGATGGACTACACGGTCATAGGGGACCACGTCAACCTCGGGTCGCGGGTTGAGGGTCTCACGAGGAAGTACGGATGCCATATCGTGATTACGGAGCACACCCTCGACAAACTAAGGGAGCCGGTCATGGACGGCACGCTCGCCGGGCTGAAGGTGACCGGGCTCGACTATGTCGCGGTCAAGGGGAAGAAGCGGCCTGTGGCGATCTACGAAGTGGCCGCCGCGCCCAAAAACGAACGAACCGTTATTACCGAGTGCCTTTCCGACGCGGTCGTGCATCTCACGGAAAAATGACGCGGGGTTCGGCTGCCTGAAGGGGCCAAACCTTTGCGAAATACAACGGTTTTCTGCTGTTTTTTTCTTGACATATCGTCATGCGTAGTATAATTATTATAGTGTAGGAATCTGTATTGAGCCGAACCATCCGTGAGGGTGGGGTGGAAAGCCACCGGGTCTCAGGTATTTAAGCTGAGTGCGTTCATCAGCCAGACAGCCGGGCTACTTGATTCATCGGCCTTATTTGCGGGGTAACGGCGATGCGTAAGCTGGCTCTCCTTTGAAGCGTTTATCAGGGCATTTTGGAAAAAACACTGCCGATTTGTCCCCACTCCTCTTGCGTGTTCATCCGGCCCGCGTGCATGGGAAAGGGCGCGCCGTGCCGGATCCGTGCCTTATTTTGAGAAAAACCCTCGCCTCCCTCTTTTTTTTAATTCTCTTCTCATCCGTTGCCGCCTTTGCCGCTCCTTGCGGGAAGATCACCCACGTGGAGGGCCAGGTGGACGTGCTGCGTCCCGGCACGAATCTGGCCGTTGAGATTTCCCCGGGAGATCCCGTGGAAGTGGGAGATATCCTCAAGGCAAAATCCAAGAGCAAGGCGGAGATCACCTTCCTGAACCGGAACGTCTTGAGGATCGGCCCGGCCACCAGGGTCGAGATCAAGGAGTATATGGTTGGGGGCGGGAAAGACAGCAACGTGATCAAGCTTTACAGCGGCAGGGTCCAGGCGGTCTCGGCAGACGACCTGGCGAAGAAGGTCGTTGCCTTTGCCGAGGGGAGGAAATTCGAAGTACATACGGAAAACGCGGTTGCCGGCGTAAGGGATACCAACATGCTCGTGGGCTTTCTGGGGCACACCACGACGGTAATCTTCCTCTCCGGAAAGGGCTACCTGTACAACCCGCGGTACCCTGAATTCATCCGGTCTTTGATTACGAAGTATTTTTCGATTATTTCAGGGCCGGGTGGATATCCTACGGAGCCAAAACCCGCGGGCGATAGCCAGATAAGGGGTTTTTTTCATCAGGTGACGCCCTCGAACTCCGGAGGAGGTTCTCCCGGAACCTCCGGAACGGGCAGTTCCCCGGGGACCGGAGGAGAACCGGGTGCTCCGGGCACGGAATGGTCGGAGATATGGCCCGCGGGTACGGATCCGGACTTCTGGGACCCGGATTCCATGCCGCCCGGAGGACCTGTCCCGATGCCTCTCGTGCTGATCGATCCGGCCAATGGGTCTCAGTTCATACAGGACCTGTCCCTGCTTATTGCGCTGCAGGGTTCCCGATTTTCACGAGGGTCGGCGAGCTCCGGGAGCGACCCCAACTACTGGCTGGGCGGAAACGGCAACTGGAGTGACCCTACAAAGTGGAGCCTGGGCTTGCCGCAGCAAGGCGCCGGCCTATTGGTGGGCAATTCGGGCACGGTTAATTATGATATCATCGGATCAACCTTGACGTATGGTTCCGTCGTCGTTGATTCGCCGGGCACCGGATCTACCGTTTACATCACGACGGGGTCGCTGACGGTGCAGTCCCTGACCGTGGGTCAGTCCAACACGGGTACCGTCAACCAGGGAAGCCCACCGAGCGACGGCGGCTCCGTCACCGTGACGGACAATCTTTATATCGGCGGCGCCCCGGGGGTGGCTGTCGGCGGCACCGGCACCTATAACCTTTACAACGGCAGCCTCACAGTAACGGGAAACACCTACGTCGGGTACTCGGGAACGGGTGCCTTCAACCAGGGTGCGGTGTTGGACGACTCCACATCGACGGGGGGCACATTCCAGACGACCGACCTCTACGTGGGCTACGGCACCGGCAGCACCGGCACCTACAACCTCTACAACGGCAGCCTCACCGTGAAAGGCGATACCTACGTCGGCTACTGGGGAACGGGCACCTTCAACCAGGGTGCGCCATCGGGCGACTCCACATCGACGGGGGGCACATTCCAGACGACCGACCTCTACGTGGGCTACAAGGCCGGCAGCAAAGGCACTTATAACCTCTACAAAGGTAGCCTGACCGTAACCGGCAGCGCCTACGTGGGCTGCAACGGCACAGGCGTGTTTAACCAACACGGCGGTACCGCTGCGGTAGACAAGGACCTTACCATCGGCAGCAAGGGCACCTACGACTTTGAGGGAGGGAACCTCCAGGTAGGGGGAACCCTTCTCAATAACGGCACCCTGACGGTCAACGGGAATGCGTCGGCCGGGGACCTCTTCCAGGTGGGAACTCTCGCGCAGGCCGGCGGGCTGCTGCAGGGCTTCGGCACGATCAAAGGCAACGTCTCTGTCACGGGCGGCACGGTTCATCCGGGCAACTCGCCGGGTGTGCTGACCATTACCGGCAACTACACGCAAAGCGCGGGCACCCTGAGCATCGAGATCGCGAACGTCAGCAGTTACAGTCAACTGGTCGTCATGGGCCAGGCAAAGCTCGCGGGGTACCTCAACGTGTCGCTTCTGTCGGACGCCCACATCTACAACGGCGAGACCTTCGATATAGTCAAGACCTCGTTGGGGCTTTCCGGCACGCTTTTACCCGCGGTCAACGCCCCGTATTTCGCGGTAGGCAGCCCCTTCTATTTCACCATCGATCCCACCTCCACGGACCTCTTCCTCACCGCTCATGGGGACTATTCATGCACTCCCCTGCCGCCCGGCCTGCTCCTTCTCGCCCCGGGACTTGCGGGTCTTGCGGCGCTAAGAAGAAAGTTCAGGAAATAGGCCGCCCGGCAGTCCTTGTGCGTTGCCGGCGCCCCGTAGCTTTCACCCGTTTTCCGGTTATTAACGGTCTCAGAATAGTCTCGACTTCCATGCCGCCCCCTCTTCGCGCCCCTCTCCCTCCACGGCCTTAACCCGCGCCCCTCTCCCGCCGATAAGTAATGTAGGGAGCAGTATGCGCGGGATGATCGAAGCTGCCATGGAATCTCCGAAAGGCGTTGACAGACGGACGTTCTTCAAGAGGTTTGCCCAGGTCGCGGGCATCATGGCGGCAGCCGGGACCGGCACGCTCGGTCCGTCCCCTGCGGCCGCTTTTTTCTCCCTTGGACCACACGTCGACCCCCGGTGGAGGTCTCTGGTCTCCGCCCTCAAGGATTATGTGACCCACGCCTACGTGGAATACGACGGGGCGCAGGCAGAGAGCGCCCTCGGGCTGCTCAAGGCCGCCGGTATCACGGAAGATGAGGTGAGCCCCCTGCAGAATGCGAACCGCTTTCTCATGCCGAAAGGCATGTTTCTCACCTATTTCTATATTGAATCGCCCACGGCCATGGCGGTGATCAAGCTTTTTCACATTGCCCGGCGCGACCTCTTTGACGGGTTCACCGTGGACGGCCGGAAGAGAACCAGCCTATTCGGGAAGAAACTCGACACCTATGACCGCATCCTCCTCGGCGAAGAGATCTTTTCAACGATAGACGTGCCCCCCGTTGCCCTGCCCTATAACCTTGCCCCAGGGGAGTCCTCTAGGCCTGAGTGGGTGATTGCGATTCCCTATAAATGGATTCATGACCACTACCGGAGCCAGGCTGCGGGCCTGGAGCAGCGCCTCGTGGAGGAGCTGACGATCCATGAGATCACCCATATAGTCCACCGAACGAGGGATGAGCTGCTTCCGTTCCTGGCCCAGTTCGGTTACAGAATGGACGACGACCGGCCCATGAACAGTGTAGACGACCTGATCTCCTACCTGAAAACCACACTCCCCACCCGTCATCAGGCGGAGCGCCTGATACTCGAGAGGATCTGCCACGCGGATGCCTATTACGGGAGCTCCGGCAACGTTGCCCATCTCAACGCGCTGAAACGGATCAAGGACGGACTCGTCGCCCTATCGGAAGAGGTGAGCAGGCGCGATCCGTCATATCCCGGGAACCCGCTCAGGATTTCCGACCAGCAGTGCTATGCGAGCATGGCCCTGCTCTACCACAGGGCCGTGGAACGACTGGCCGTCCTGAAAGACCGTTCCGGGGATTCTCCGACTTAGTGGTCCCCTTCTCCGGGCCATGCCGGCAGCGGCCGGGAAGCTCTTCATGTGAGGGGTCATCCGTTCAGCACCAGCACGAGGGCTATCCCGCAGATCAGGACCAGCGCGCCGTGCGTCAAAGAGACGACGAGGGGTCTTTTCCCGGAAAGCTGCATGACGGTCCACCAGCTCCAGACGATTCCCCCCAGGATTACCATCCTCTGCGGCCACGGTGCGCCCAGGTGCCGGTGAAACCCTGCTGAAAGAGAGTGCGCCGCGAGCCACGTAATGCCGGAAAAGAGATAGGGAAGCTGAAAGGCCAGGTGTCCGGCAAAGGCCAAGGGGAGATAGGTGTAGCCGTAAGAGCGCATCTGCCCCTTAAAACCCTGACGCCCTTCCGTCAAAGAAGCGGCCATAAAGAGTGCAACGGACCCAAGAATACAGCCCAGCGAAAGAAGGGTGAAAGGCCATGGGGCGGTTACGTGGAAACGGATTCCCTCGTGAAGGAACAGCGGATAAAGGATCCCCAGCAAGGCCAGGATGGAAAGGGAAGTGACCGGGTTCGGCTCCGTGTTTCTCCATATTTCGGAACCCGGCCAGCGCAAGTCAAGATGGACGGAATTGTAGGGACAATTGTGGACGCACGTTCCGCACATCTTGCAGAACTGGTTGCTCATCAACGACACGGGGAAAATTTTCATCGGGCAGCCCACGTGCTGCCCGTCGTTTTTATAGCAGAGCGTCGATTTGCACTGAGAGACTGCACACCTTGTTGTTGGCCCGAAGCTCGACAAGGGCCAGACAGGCGCAGACGCCGCTGAAATAGCCCCAGGGGCACACGTAGCGGCACCAGACTTCCGGCCGGAAAATGACATTGACAATGATGGCTGAAGCCAGGATAATGGCGAGAAAGATTGCGGTCCGGACCGTTATCTCTTTCACCTGAAAAAGATGCTCGCCCCAGAAAAGCGCCAGAACCAGAACCGCGGCCAGGCCGACGTCAATGCGTTTGAAGACGCGGGGCACGGACCTGTTCAGGGAGCCTAGCGCACGGGAAAGCTTCGTCAGACCGTGGATGGGACAGACGCTGCAATAGAATCGACCGAGAAACAGGAAGCTCAACAGGAGAAAGGGCCACCAGTAATACCACACCATGCCCATCCCCAGATTCTTATCCGGTTCTTTGGCCCCGAAGAGGGTCAAACAGACGACGCCTATCATGGCGACCGCGGCCACGGCTTGCATAGCGGCCCGCAATTTCAGATTGGCGAAGACCTTTCTGAAAGAGCCGAGACGCAGGAGATTCACACGCCCCTTTTCCGAGTACGGGGTCAACCCGAGGAATATGTGCTCGGGCAAGAGCGTGTCGCCGTCGCATACGAGGACGCCCCTCTCGATGACGTTCTCCAATTCCCGATCGTTCCCCGGCCAGGTGTATCTGATCAGGGTGTTCATGGCGGGAGCAGAGATGGTCTTGATGGATTTGTCGGCCGAAGCGGCGTACTTTTCTAAAAAGGCTTCGGCGATCATCGGAATGTCACGACGCCGGAGGGCAAGTGAAGGCAGATCAACCTTGTTCTTCCAGAATACTTCGGGGATCTTTCCACGGAGGGACTCTCTCATTTCTTCGTCCGTGATCGAGTCGCCGACATTGGTGGTCGCGATCACCCTCGCATCGACGTTGATCCCGGCAAGGCCGCCCAAGCGGTAGAATTTCTTCTCCAGCAGGTAGAAGAACAACCTTTCCCTGGTCCCCGGTGAGAGGCGGTCGACATTCTTCAAAACGATCGTCCCCCCATCCGCTAATTCGACATAGCCGAGCCTGCTGGCCCGCGTTCCGGCCACAGCCCCGCTTTCGTGGCCGAAAATGGCACTGATTTGGAATTCCTCGAAAAGCCCTTCCGCGTTTTCTTCGTTCTTCGCATGCGGTCCTGCCCTGTCGCGCCACGCCCTCCATTCGTCTCCGCCCGCCACATCGACCACCAGGAACGGCTGGTCATGTCGATGGCTCCCCAGGTGAACCAGTCTGGCGACATCTTCCCCCGCGGTTCCTTCCGGGCCTGCAAGAAGCACCGGCTCGTCGCTCCCGGCCAGCTCTTCGATCTTCTTTTCTATGTGCCTGGACTGCTTTGTCGTGCCGACGAGCCGCGTGCGCCGCTGCTCTTCTCCCCGGACCAGGAGCTTCTTCAGCTCTCCCTCCCTGGTGAGCTCTTGAAGATACCGTTGGTTGGTTGTCCTGATTCTCTCTGCGAGAAGTTTGGAAAAGACGATCGCCAGGTGGGGGTGCCCCTTGACAAACTCGTCAAAGTCAATCCTGTACAAGATGAGGAAAAAGGCATCCTTCCGGACTTTCACCGACGCCGAGCGGGGAGAACCCGTGAGAAGCGCCATTTCTCCAAAGACATCGCCTTCCCCGAGAAGGGCAAGAGTGCTCTCGGCGCCTTCTTCGTTCCGTACGAATACCTCCACCTCGCCCTGCCAGATGAAATAGATGGAATCGCCGAAGTCCCCCTGGTGGATGACGACCTCTCCACGGGCATGTTGCTCAACCTGCAGCAGGCGCCCCAACGATCTCAGGTCTTCGTGCGACAGGGTGGAGAATATGCCGACTCTTGCGAGGATGGCGACTATCTCTGCTTCGTCCAACGCATTTCCCGTACCAACGGACATTGGTTATGCCCCCTCAAGATGAGCGATGCTGCCTTGTTTCTGCCTGTCGGGACTGTCGTCGAAAAAGAAGACTTCCTTGAATCTACGGGTATGGGCGGTACCCACACATGCCCGCCGGGGCAGGGGCTCTATGCGGGGAAGACGCGCGACGACGGCCTCGTCAAAAGGTTCGCTGTCCATCAGAATACGAACCTGGTCGTAAAGTCATACATATTCCCCGCGGCAACAAGACTTGTTGCCTATCTGTATAGCATATCATTCGCTCGAAACCCAGTACTTTTTGAGAGTTTTGCAATTCTTCACAGAAGAAGACGGCAATAGACGGGTTGTGCGGCGTCCTGTTTCCAGGACATAGTCCTTTTTTTTAGTACTCCATCGTCTCCGGCGCTGCATCGTCATTCCACGCATAACCCCCAAAAGGCGCGGCGCACAACGGCCCAGAGGTATCTGTGAAGGGACTGCCCTATGGCATGGTTCTTGTTACGATCAATGAAGCTATAAGACAAGGAGGGAACAGGCAATGCCTTCGGACAAACACCTCTTCATGGGTCTGTGCGTGACGGTATGGTTTATCAACACATGCATGGCCGGGACAGCGACGCTCTCCGGTATCTGGCTCGGTCTCGGCGTCAGCCTCATATCCATCCCTGTTTGGGCACTGATAGGCTCGGCCTTTTCGGGCATCGGCATGTTCATGTTAAGGCTGGCGAAAGTCGATATCACGGGCTTGAGCCTCTGGCAAAAAGCCGATGTCGGCCTTGCGCTGGCCGTTGTTCTCAAGCCGGCCCTAGGCATTCCGCTCTGACTTTCTCGTTAAGAAGCAGACCGGCTTAAAAAAACCTCCCGCACCATGAGAAAATATGCACAAAAGAATTGACACACCATTTTCTCCTGTGCTATATTCGCGCTCTGGGGGATAATCAAGCATTTACACTGAGAATACGCTCGTTCCTCATGCGCCGTAGCGATGCCCGGCGAGAGGAACAAGGCGATTCTTCCGTCGAAATCTTGATGTCCTGTATGGGCGCAGGGGTGAGCCCCTGCCGATTTCATAATAAAAAAGGGAGGCAATCATCACAATGGAAGCGGAAAAACTAGGAAATCCAGCACCTCTCGGTTTGGCAGGTTTCGGTATGACGACAATCCTTCTGAATATCCACAATGCCGGGTTCTTTCCCATCGGCTCTATGATCCTGGCGATGGGGCTCTGTTACGGGGGGGTCGCCCAGATTATTGCAGGCATCCTGGAGTTCAAGAAGGGCAACACCTTCGGTCTGACTGCCTTCGCCTCCTATGGCTTTTTCTGGTGGACTCTTGTCTTTATCATTGTTTTCAAAGACATTCCCGCGGTTCCTGTCGGGTTTATGGGTTGGTATCTCTTCATGTGGGGTGTGTTCACCTTCTTTATGTGGTTCGGCACCTGGGGAAAGAATAGGGTACTCCAGTATGTCTTCCTGAGCCTCACCGTGCTGTTCTGGCTCCTCGCCATCAGGGACTGGAGCGGAAATCCGGCCATAGGGATAATCGCCGGATGGGAAGGCATCACCTGCGGCGCCTCTGCCCTTTACCTTGCCATGGCGGAGGTACTCAACGAGACCCACGGGAAAACCGTGCTTCCCATAGGGCAGCTATAAAGATAGTTTTGAGTGTTGAGTTTTGAGTTTTGAGTTTTGAGTTTTGAGTGTTGAGTGTTGAGTGTTGAGTGTTGAGTGTTGAGTGAACGATGCCCCGCCGGCCGGCGGGGCATCGTTTCATCCTTTCATCCTCCTCGTCTGGCCCAACCCCTCGTCGGTGCGGACGCCGGTGCCGCAGTAAAACGCGAAATCAACCAGCGTGTTGAAGAACGCGATCTCCTGCTCGGTCCGCCCCTTTTCCATCTCAAGGGTGACCCACCCTTCCATCCCCACACCATAGGGGCCGGCAGCACGGGAAATCTTAAAATCAGTGAGGTGCAGGTGCTCCATGACTTGGGCGATGGAGGGGAGGAGTATGGGTGAAAAGGTGTTCCAGATTTCATGGTACCGCGCGAATATCGTGCGGATAACGGGAAAAGGCACAGGCTCGCCCCGGACCTCGACAATCGTGGGTGAGGCAAAGCGCATGGTCGCAACCCTCCTGCTTTGGTCCGCGTCCGCGATAAGCTCCTCGTAGGCCGCCTCTCTTACCTCTCTATCCGCGCTTGAGGCGAGGGTTGCCTCTCCTCTTTTTACCATCTCTCTCACCGCGGGCATAAGGACTCCTTGGGAGAGCTCCGTTGCCCGCACGCGGATGACGCCTGTCTCCAGCTTGTAGGCAAAGGAAAGCGTGTAGGGTTTTACGGCAAGCCCTTCGACGCTCTTCCCGACCGCGTCCCTGACAGGGGAAAAGGCTTCGTTACTCGTGTATATGACGGCTGATAGGGGCATTCTCGAGGATGGCGCCGACCGCTTCCCTTATGGCTTTCATTCTTTCCGGAGTAAACGGTTTTATGTGCGCGTATTTATCGTTGAGCGTCTCCCTTGGAACAAAGTCCTGCAGGAAAAAGCGACGGGCCGGCCTGATCTCGCTCGCCACCTGGCAGGCATCCTGTTCCCGATGCAGGAAGGGCACAAGAGTCATTCTGAATTCATACTCGATGCGCTCCTCGAGGATAAGCTCGATGCTTTCCCTGATCTTTTTCTTGTCGACGCGGCATGCGCACCATCGCTCGTAGGTATCGAGCGGACCCTTCACATCCATGGCGATATAGTCGATCAGTCCCTCGTCGACAAGCCCCTTGATCACGTCCGGCCGCGACCCGTTCGTGTCGAGTTTTACCTTGAGCCCCTGTTTCTTCAAAGTCTCGACTGTCTTGAGGAGGCTCTTGTGGATGGTGGGCTCGCCACCGGTGACCACTACCCGTTTCACCCATTTCCGGAACTTTTTCAACCGCCCGAGGATGTAGTCAAACGGTATGTCCTCCATGGACTGGGGATGGAGCACCAGATTTCTGTTGTGGCAAAAAGGGCACCGGAAATTGCAGCCTCCGGAAAATAGTACCGACGCAAGCTGCGCCTTCCAGTCGATGAAGCTTGTCTCTATAAAACCTTTGACGGGAAAATCAGGCAGCATGGATAATAGTGAGCACCTCTTCGATCTTGGGGACTTCCCCTCTCCATTCTCCTATGCCGTTTTCCATCGTGTCTTCCACAACCACCGTGGGCAGCGACATGATGCTATAGAAGCTCGCCTCGGCGAGCCCATCCGCCGTCCCCACATTGTAGTCGAGGACGTTCACGTCCCTCTCCCGCAGCTTATCTCTCAACTGTTTTGCCAAAGGGCACTTCGGACAATCGTCTTTGTAGAAAATCTTCACGACTCCCATCTTTTCACTCCTTTAATGGGGCTCAGCGCCCCCTCCATCAGCGAGCTGACCGAGCCTCCCCGCTCAGCTCGCTTCGCTCGGTGCAATCATTGGGGCTCAGCGCCCCCTCCATAATCAGACGACCTTTCTTTGCTGCTCGCCGGAGAAGAACTCGCGGTTGCGATACCGGTCCTTGAGCTCTCCCAGCTTGCCCTTGTTCCAGCTCGATACCTTGGTAAAATAACCGGTAATCCTGGTGATGCCGTCCACCTCGCTCGAATTGCAGTGAGGGCATGTGTCGCTCAGCCCCCGTGATGTCTGGTTGCACTCGTTGCATATGGTGAACTCCGGCGAAAAAGCGATCTGATCGCTCAAGGTGTACCTGAAGGTCTTCGTGACGAAATCGGCGATAGCCTCTTTCGACGGCATTGACTCACCGATCCAGACGTGGGAGATGGACCCGGCCTCTATCAGGGGGTGGAACAGCCCTTCACTGGTCACCCTTTCGATCGGGTTCATGGGCGCTGCCACGTTCAGGTGAGTGGAGTTCGTATAGTAGACCTCGCCGGAAGAGACATCGCCCTTTACGGTTTTTCCCGAAGCAGGAGAGTGGTAATGGAGGTCGAGCTTCGCGAACCGGTAGCTCGTGCTTTCCGCGGGGGTTTGTTCCAGAACGAGCCTCATGTTCTCCTGTTCTTTCATCTTATCCGCCTGGAGCTTCAGATGGGCCATGATCTTCAGACCGAACTTGAGCGCCTTCTTCGACTCGTGCATCTCTTCTCCCGCATGTATCTGCACCATCTCATTGAGGCCCACCATCCCCACCAGGTGGGAAGCCCTGTTCATCCTGAGGTAGGGCATGCCGTCCCGGTTCATGGTCAGGAGCGCAAGAGGGCCGTCTTCTCCCGACGAGAGGAGCCTCTCTAGGAAAGCCCGCTTCTCTTTATGGGCCTTGACGGTGAGCAGGAATCTTTCCGTAAGCAGGTTAAAAAGATCCGTATCATCGCCTTTGGCCAGGTGGGCGATGCGCGGAAGATTGATGGATACGTTCTGGAGCGCGCAATAGCGCATCCGCCACGGCTGCTTCGCGTCCAGGAGGTCGAACTCATCCAGTTTGAAGCTCAGCCGGCAGCATTCCGATATCTTGGCTGTTTCGCCCCTGTCAAAGACGAAGTAGGTATTCCCCTTGTCAGCGGCAACATCCGAGATATGGTTCAGAAAGTCCTTGTAGCCCTCGGTCTTGAAGAATTTCTCGGTGATGTGGACGAGGGGCTTCGGGAAGAAGAAGGGACGTCCCGCGCCGTCTCCATCTTTGAAGACTTCGAAGAGCTTCCAGACAAACCTTTGCGCCTCCTTCTCATACTCACCGTACGTTTTGCCGGTGAAAACCCCGCCCGGTCCTATAGCCGGGACCTCCACGAAGTGTTTCGGTATCTCCCAATAGAGGTTGATGTCCGTAAAGATCGCCTGACCGCCTCTGGCCACCGCCTGCTGCGAAAACTCAAAAATGAGCATCTGGGCGATCTGCTCCACCTCCTTGTCACTCATGCCCTCGAGGTAGGGCGCAAAGAAGATGTTGATGGCATCCCACCCTATGGCCCCTGCGAAATTGCTCTGCAGGGCCGCGGCGAATTTTACGAGGTGGGCAAGAAGCACCTCCGCATGCTTCGCGGGTTTTGCCATGGAAAGCGAATGGGGGAGGTTGAGTCCGAATTTCTTGATGTATTCAAGGGATTGACCGCTGCAATACGGCCTGTCTATGAAGCCGAGATCATGGAGGTGGATATCGCCGTTCATATGCGCGTCAGCCACATCCTGGGAAAAAACGGAGAGGAGGGCATACTCTTTCTTTATTCTTTCTGCCAGGGTAAGGTTGGTCGCCTCCGGTCCATGGGGCACGTTCGCATTCTCTTTGTTCTGATGAAGGATCAGGTTGCCGACGTCGTAGATCGGCATGCCGAGTCTGGTATGCATCCTCCGGGCAGACTCCAGGCCCTTCTCGATCAGCTTCGCGTTGACAAGCTCCCTGATCAGCGGGGCCGTCACCACCTTGATGCCCGACTTCATAATCAGATCCTCCACGCCGCCGCTGAGCGACATGGCCGTATCCCGGTCTATCATCGTCTCTCTCATAAGGGCATCGACTATCCTCGATCGGTCCCAGTCGGAAATGGTCTCTTCTGAGGTGCGTACGAAAAGGTTCAGGTCGGTTGTCTCCATGGCTTCTGCCCCCTTTTTTTCTAACTATTCGGAAGTACTAAAAATACTATATATTGTGCCGACAGCCGATGCTGATACCATATATAGTGTGTCAGTTAGCATGTACATTCTCATCTTTGGCGGTGCAATTGTCAAGAAAATTTTGCGCGAATTTTAAGAATTTAAAAAAAGGCGGATTTTACAACGACTTGCCTTGCCTGCCCCCTTTCGATCGCACGGACGACCGTTGCGAGAAGAGCAGCCCTCCTCCCACGAGGAGAAGAAGCACGCCCAAAAGCAACGAGGAAAAGGCGGCCTGCCCTCGGGACAGGTAGAAGCAGAAGCACATGTTCCATAGAAAAACGGACCCGAAGAGCAGCATAACCATGCCGAAGGATACGGAGACCCCGACTTTGAGCCAGTACATGGTTGACTTCACACGTTCCCCCTATGCCTTTCCCGTCTTCAATATTGCGGCCGCTTCTTCAGGCATGACGGAAACCGTATAGAATTCGTCTTCCCGTTTGTACTTGGAGTAAATCCTCGGGAGGACCTCCACATGCCAGTGAAAATAGTCGCTCACCTGCGGCCCGCCCGTTTCGGCAAGATGCCAGGCTGCCATGTTCGGGGAGGTATGGAACACTATGGAGTAAGAGCTTCTGAACTTTTCAATACGCTTCATCGCATCGAGAAAAACTTCCACAAAGTCACGTTTGACGCCTTCGTCGATCCAGGACTCAAAGCTCGGGTTGTGGCCGCGCGGGACGATCCAGACCTCAAAGGACAAGCGGGATGCAAAAGGGCAGATAACCAGGAAGTGCTCGGTTGAAATCACTACCCGCTTGTCCTGCCTTATCTCCTGGCTCACGATGTCGCACATGAGGCACCGCTCCTTTTGCAGGTAGTGATTCCTGGAATTGGTGAGTTCGAGTGATAACTGCTGAGGCACGATAGGCGTCGCGAGCACGTGCGAGTGCGGGTGAAAGATGTGGGAGCCCGTTATCTCTCCATGGTTCTTGAAGACCTGCACATATTTGAAGCGCCTATCCCTCTTCAGGTCGACGATGCGTTCCGTGTACATCTCCACCATACGCGCGACGTCGGCGAAGCTAAAAGTCGAAAAGGTCTTCGTATGCGACCTGTCCTCTACTATGATCTCGTGGGCCCCGAGAGTCCCCATCTTATCGTAAAAGCCTTCGGCCCTCTTGTTCTCGCTCGCCTCTATCTGGAATACCGGATTTATCGCGGGCAGGGAGCGCGCAAGCCACTGCCCCTGCCCGTCCCGAACCTCTCTTATCGAGCGGGGCGTCAGATGCTCGTTTCCGGGGCAAAAAGGGCAGACCTCCGTTTCGACGGTTTCGGTTTTTGCTACTCCGACAACCACCCAATTGCCCGTCAAGGGGTCCTTTCTGAACTCTCCCACCAACTAAGGATAACCATTTTCCGGCGGGGTTGTCAAAATAAACCGAATTTGTGCGCTTTCTCTCTTCGATCGGGCTCCCCCCCGGTTGTCGCGGCGTTGTTCTTTTCCGACGATTATACTAAAAGAGTAGGTAAGATAGACAGAAAGCGAAAGGGGGAAACTGATGAGAAAGGTACTATTCCTGCTGCTGATCACGCTCGTTCTCGGTTTCGCCGGGGCGGCGCCTTGCGCGGAAACGGCGCTTACCGTCAACAGTGTGCCGAAGATGACCATTGATGAATTGAAGGGGAGGCTGAACAGCCCGGACCTGGTGATAATCGACGTGCGCTCGGCCTGGGACTGGAAAGAGAGCACTACCAAGATCAAGGGCGCAGTCCGCGAGGACGCCCGAAGGCTTGCATCCTGGTTCGGCAAGTACCCGGAGAGCAAGACCATAGTCTTCTATTGCGCGTGTCCTAACGAGGAGAGCAGCGGCAGTGTTGCGATGCAGCTCATTGCAAAGGGATACAAGAAGGTATACGCCCTGAAGGGTGGATGGAAGTCATGGGACTCGGCAAAGTACCCGGTTGACCCGAAGGGGGATGACTGATCAACTTGCGCCGGTGGTGAAAGGATCCGGCGAGCACGGCTCACGCGAGGGGGGGCCCCACGTACCGCGCCCGCCGGGCACGCGCACAACGGGTGGGAAGCCGCTTCAACCCCCACCGAAGATAAGCCGCTCTGCCGGGAGACGGCTCATACTTTTCATTAACTATGGGCGCATATCGCCGGCCAGGTCCCGATGATCTCTACAGTCCCTTTTGTTCCATCCACGCGTATGATATCGCCGTTTTTGATCATTCCTGTGAGGCCGGCCGCGCCCACCACTGCCGGAACGCCATGCTCTCTTGCGACTCCCGGAGCGATAGCCAGCATACCGCCGTGTTCCGTAGCCAGGGCCCCGAGCCTGGGTATGATCGCTGTCAGGTTCCGTGAGGCGGTGCTGCACACCAACAGCGCACCTTCTCTTATGCCATAGAGCGCAGCGAGATTGTCAGGGTCGGAGAGCACCACGGCACGGCCTTCCGCCACCCCCCGTGAAGCAGCCTCTCCCCTTATCACCTCTCCAGTTGCGCGTCCTTCAGGGGTAGCCGATTGTGAGTCTTTTTTATCCCCGTCCCGGGTGAATTCTTCTGAATTAGTGTCGCGACAAATTGATACGGTTCCCATGGTTTTAGATCCTTCTCCTTGTGTAGTGTGTGGATCGCATATGCCCTGATCCCATGTGTGAAATTTTAGCGGATTATCCTTGACACGTCAACTTAAAAAGATTTAAGCTTAGTTCAGAATAACTTAATACAGACGTTCGGGGGCCGTGATGATTCTGAACATGAACCAGTTGAGGGCGTTTTATACCACCGCAAAATTGGGAAGCATCACAAAGGCGGCCCAGGAGTTGATGGTCACGCCGCCAGCGATTACCATGCAGGTGAAGCAGCTTGAAAGGACCGTGGGGATCAGGCTCCTGTTCCGCGAAAGCCATGCGATTCGCCTCACGGACGTAGGCGAAGTGGTTTTCAAGAAGGCGGAGAACATCTTCGGCGAGATCCGTGCAATGGAAAACCTCTTTGAAGACGTATCCACAGGTAAATCCGGGCAACTCCGGATAGGATGCACGCAAACAACTGCAAAATACCTGATGCCGCTGCTGATAACGGCATTCAAGGATGCTTATCCGGGGTTGAGAATTGTCCTTGACCAGGGCTCTAATGCCGAGATGGTAAAAAGTATACTGGACCACAAGAACGAGCTGGCCCTCGTCCGGAACGTGTCGGATGACAGAAGGCTGAAGGTAAGAGTTATCGGCAGGGTGGAGGTGGTGCTGACGGCGGCCCAAAAAAGCGTCTACTTTCCCTCTGAAAGCATCTCTATTTCAGATTTGCCCAAGGCCCCCCTCATCGTGTCGGAAAAGGGCTCGGCCACACGGGACGTTATCTTGGAATATCTCCGAAGGTTCAAGGTAAGCCCTTCCGTTGCCATCGAATCGGCGAACAGGGATTTCATCAAGGAACTCGTGCGTCAGGACAAGGGCGTCAGCTTCTTTGAAAGGTACGAAATAGAAGCACCCCCGGAAAAGGGCCTCAGAGAGGTCCATATCCTGGAAGGCGCCCCTATCATGGAGTTCGGGATCGGATATCTTACCCGAAAAAATCTGTCCCCCGCTGCCTGGGCCTTTCTGAGGCTCCTCGATAAGCCGGAGGATTTGTTGCCGTTCATGAAGTGATAAAGGAAAGTGTGAGCGCGCCGCCGAGATATCTTTGACAGGCGCGCCCTGCTATGATTAAATATGGGGCAATGGCTTTGAGGATCTATAATTCCCTGACCCATGAAAAAGAAACATTTATCCCGGTGACGGAAGGCCGGGTGCGTCTCTACGTGTGCGGCGTCACGGCCTACAGCGACTCCCACATAGGCCATGCCCGCAGCGCCATAGTCTTCGACGTCATCTCCCGTTATCTGCGGAACTCGGGCTATGACGTGACGTACGTGAGGAATTTCACCGATATCGACGACAAGATCATCAACAGGGCCAACGCGGAAAAACGGGGCTGGAAAGAGGTCGCCGACGCGTACATCGATTCTTTCAACGCGGACATGGCCGCCCTCGGCATTCTCCCGCCCACCCATGAACCGAGGGCTACGGAGCACATCGGGGATATGATCGCCCTCATCGAAGACCTGGTCCGCAAGGGGTTTGCCTACCCGGCTGACGGCAGTGTCTACTTCTCGGTGGGCAAGGACAAGGGGTACGGGGCGCTGTCGGGCAGGACCCTGGACGAGATGATGGCAGGGGCGCGCATAGAGGTCGACGAACGGAAGAAAGACCCCCTCGACTTTGCCCTCTGGAAGGAGTCGAAGCCCGGTGAGCCGGCGTGGGACAGCCCCTTCGGGAAGGGAAGACCCGGCTGGCATATCGAATGCTCGACCATGAGCATCAAGTACCTCGGGTGCCCCTTCGACATGCACGGCGGGGGTAAGGACCTGTTATTCCCTCATCACGAGAACGAACGGGCCCAGGCCGAGTGCGCCACGGGACGCAGCTTCGTCAAGTATTGGGTCCATAATGGCTTTGTCACGATGGACCGCGAGAAGATGTCGAAATCCCTCGGCAATATCCTGCTCATCAAGGACTTCCTGAAAGTATACCACGCCGATGTTTTGCGCCTTTTCTTCCTCTCGGCGCACTACCGCAATCCCGTCGACTACACGGAAAACAACGTGGAGAGCGCAGACAGCGCGCTGCGCAGGCTTTACTCGACGCTGGAAAGGGCTGCCGGGGTGGGGGACCTGGATGACGCGCCGCAAAAGGGGAACGCGGAGCTCGACGGGCTCGAGCAAAGGTTTTACGCGGCCATGGACGATGACTTTAATACGGCCCTCGCGCTCTCCTCCGTCTTTGACCTCGCCACCATGATCAACCGCATGATGGACGAGGCCGACCAATCAAACTTGCCCTTCATCGCGAAAGGGCGGGGCCTTCTTCTGTCGCTCGCCCGCATGCTGGGACTCCTGACGCAGGACGTCGAGGGTTTTACGCGGGATGAAGCACACCGCCACCTCATTGCCGTGGGGCTCGACGAGTCAGCCATCGAAGTCGCCATAGAGGCCAGAAATGAGGCGCGCCGAAACAAAGATTACGCGCAGGCGGACGAGGTAAGAAAGGGGCTGCTCGAAAAGGGCATCGCCCTGCTCGATACTCCGCAGGGAACAAAGTGGCGGATCAAGAAGTAACGGGGCGCGTCGCACGATTGTCCTATGGTAAAAAAATGGCACATCCTTAACTCAAGGATCGACAAAGACTACAGGGTATTCCGGGTAAGGGCCGAGGAAGCCGTTTCTCCGCGGACACAGCGCAGCAACGAGTTCTACGCGCTGGATTGCGGGAACTGGGTCAATATCGTGCCGCTCACCCCCGACGGTGACGTGGTTATGATACGACAGTACCGCCACGGCTCCCGCGAGGTCACGCTCGAAATCCCGGGCGGGGCAGTCGACGAGGCAGACCCCGCGGAGGCGGCAAAAAGGGAGCTTGCCGAAGAGACAGGGTACGAGAGCGCCGGCATGACCCTTCTCGGCGCCGTCAACCCCAACCCCGCCATTTTCAACAACCTCTGCTATACCTACGTTGCAAAGGACGTGCGGGCAACACGTCCGTTGTCGCTCGATCCCACGGAAGACATCGAGGTCGAGCTCGTGCCGATTGCGCGTATTCCATCCCTCATCGCTTCCGGAACGATAAACCACGGTCTCGTTGTCGTCGCCTTCCATCTCTACCTGCAGAGATACGGCGTGGCAGCCCCGGCATGACCGTGACAAAAAAGTAGCTTTTCCTCTCCCTTTGGCTTATCTTTGTAAGCATAGGTTTTGTGAAGGAGTGCACGCCATGGACGCCCCGGGGCGCATCGAAGAGGCAGAACTACTGCGCAGGTTTCGCAGCGATTACCAGCAGGCCCTGGAGCTTCGGGACTATCTCCGGATCAACACCGTCATCGTCCCCGGGTTTTGGGAGCATTTCGCGAAATATTACCATGAGTATGAGAAAGGCTGGAAGGATCTGTCGGTCTCTCACCTTCCGGTCCATCTGATGGTCGATCCAAAGGAGAGGCGGCAGGCGGAGCTTGGCTGGATAGAGCAGGTGCTGAAGGGACAGATAGACCTGAGCCTCACCCCCGCAAACTTCTATTAGAGAGACCCGCCGGCGCTACCCCGCCTCAGGGCCTTTCAGTCGTTCTCTTCCGAACCTTCAGGATAATGAAACTGACGCCGTAGAGAAAGATCGCCCCGGCGAGGAGCACGAGCGTGCCCCGGTAGGAAAGCACGTCCCTGAACGGCATCTTGCCGCCCCCTTGATGAAATACCAGGATGAGCAGCGCCATGGCGTAGAATCTGATATTCCTCGCCACCTCCTTACCGCTTATGCGCCGCAGCAGGAAACCGGCGAAGAGGCGGCGCACGTGCCTGACCGAACGGCGGTCGGGAAAAACAGGCGGGGTGCTCAGGAGAAAAGCCACGGAAGACGCGCCGTGCTTTTCGGTGAGCGTTCCCTCTTCCTTCCGGAGCGTAGGTCCGTAGCTCCAGAAGAAGAGGAAGGGGTATAAGAGCACCAGATAGTGGTTGCCGCTGATGAGGCAAAAACTGGAATCGATGAGGAAATTGGCCAGGTAGTATGGATGGCGTACGATGCGGTAAATCCCTTCCGTACAAAGGACCTCGTTGCGTATCAGCACGCCCTTCGACAGAAAGTGGACGAAGCTGCCGAGAAGGAGCAGGAAAAAGGCAACGCCGATTTCGGCCGTTGCGACAGTGCAGAAAACCGCCGAAGCAGCGGAAAGGAGTATGACTACGTCACGAAGCCCGCTCCTCGTGAGAAACCCCTCGTCTGTCCTCAAAGACATCGCATACCCCCGTTCATGCGCGGTCACCGGAAGCCCGCGGCTTTTATAGACGCCCGCCCTTACTTGTTCTCTTCGGCACCGATCTTCTCCTCGAACTCCTTCCAGAATTTCTCGTCAGGCTTCCGCCAGTAAGGCCCCCAGCCTTCGTTAAAGAAACCCTCGAATTGTCTCAGGATGCGCCTCCAGACAGGGCCGTACTCGTGGGTCAGCACATCTTCAAGGAAAGGAACTATCTCCCCCAGGTGTTTCTTCGAAAGATACGCGCGGGCGCCTCTCGATATCGATTCCTTGAGCACTTCGGGAGACAAGGCACGGCCGGTCAGCATCACGGTCGGTATCGGGTAAGGGCGTTCCACGGCGTTCCTGAGCAGGTCCAGGCCGCGCACACCCATTATATCGAGGATCGCCAGATCGTACGTCCAGGTGATGAGGAGCGTGGTCGCCTGTTGATACGTGCGGGCGGTATCCACGAGACAGCGCGGGGCCGCCATCACGATCTCCTCCTTCAGCACGTCCAGGATATCCTGGTCGTCATCGACAGCCAAAATCCTTTTGTCATCCAACACGTTCTTACCCATGAGTCCTCCTCTTCATACGAGAAAATAGTGACGCCCACCCCTCTGCCTGCGCGTTAACGAGGGATTCTTCAGCCCGTCTCCCCGGCCCGACGCTTTCCCGATCGCATGATATGCTCGAACTCGGCTCCTATCTGCCCCACCGCACTGTAAGGATTGAGCCTGCCTTGTCTTACTTCTTCCAGGACATGCGCCAAAGACGTCCGCGAGGACTGCTCCGAAAAACGCTTCCAGACCTCTTCTTTCAGGAGGGTCAAGGCAAAATGGGCGTACTTTTCGCCTCTCTTATCCGTTTTTCCGCTTTGATAAAACTCCCCATGCGCTTTGATGCAGCGGACCAGCTCGTCTATGCCCAGGCCCTTGTCGGCTTGCAGCACCAAAACCGGCACCCTCCACCCCTTGCTCTTTGTTTCCGGCAGGTATGCCTCTAGGGCGCGCCTGACGTCATCCGCCCCCGGTTTATCGCTTTTGTTCACCACCACCAGGTCCCCGATTTCCAGGAGCCCTGCCTTCATAAGCTGAATTTCATCACCAAATTCCGGGGTAAACACGGTGATGATAGTATCGGCCAGGTAAAAAAGCTCCCTGTCCGATTGGCCGGCCCCTATGCTCTCGATCATCACAAAATCTTTTCCCATGCTTTCCAGCACGCAGACAGCGCCCGTCGCGGCCCTGCAGACACCGCCAGGGTACGTGCGCTGGGCCATGGATCTGATGAATACGGCGTCTGATTTTTCCGCCTCTTTCATCCTGAGACGGTCTCCGAGCAAAGACCCCTCGCTTATGGAACAGCTCGGATCGATCGCGACTATGCCGACTTTCTTCTCTTCTTTGAGCAAACGGCCGGCCAACGCATTGATGAGGGTGCTCTTGCCCGCTCCCGCGGTGCCCGTGACCCCCACTACCTGGGCGCTCCGCGCCGGAGGCCACAGGTCCGACAAAGCTTTGTACCCTTCGGGATTCTCTTGCTCTATAAGCGAGATAAGGCGCGCAGCGCTTTTTTCATTACCCTGCACTACCTCCTCGGCGATCTTCGTCAGTGTGTGAGATGCAGCGGCCATGCGTCCATCCACCCTTGCTTGTTGTTGTGCAGCCCCCGGGACTGCCTTCCGGCCTCACCGGACAAGCCGCTGGACCCGGTAAAGGATAACATGCTTTCTGCCGGGATTCCAGATTCTTGCCCCGGGGTTCACGCGGAAAGGGTGGCAACGAAGGCGGTGGAACTGTTATACTCTTGTGGGATTTGTGAGGCGACGTTCCAGGGGGAATCCACGAGGCGGCAGCGAGGGTTGAGCTTATCTATGGAGGAGGCAGCGGTGGAACACAGAAGCGGATGTGCCTTTTGCGGCAAAGAACTTTACTATATGGACCGGCCTGAGGAGATGCATTGCGTATTCTGCAACGGCGCCTTCAGCACCCAGGCGAAGTGTGTGGAGAATCACTTTGTCTGTGACGCGTGCCATTCCCTGTCCGCCAACGAGCTCATCGAACGCTTCACGATAGGCAGCGTGTGGCGAGACCCTCTCCATATGGCGATCACCCTGATGAAGAGCCCCAGCGTGAAGATGCACGGCCCCGAACACCATTTCCTTGTTCCCGCCGTGCTGCTCTCCGCTTTTTACAACGTGAAGGGCGAGCCCGCGGAAAAAGAGGCAAGGATCAAGAAGGCCCGGCAGCGGGCAGAAAAGATTCTCGGAGGCTTCTGCGGTTTTTACGGCAACTGCGGCGCGGCGGTGGGTACGGGCATATTTATGAGCGTCATGACGGGTGCAACGCCCTTATCACAGGGGGAATGGAGGCTCTCCAACCTCATGACCGCGGACAGCCTCCACACTATCGCTGAAGCCGGCGGACCCCGCTGCTGCAAGAGGAACTCCTTTCTCGCCATACTGGAGGCCCTGCGCTTTACAAAAGACCGGTTCCAGGTGGAGATGGACGCGAGTCCCGACAGGCTGACGTGCGAGTTCCATGACCTGAACAAAGAATGCAAGAAGACTGAATGCCGGTTCTACCCTGAACCATCTTGACGAACTCTCCAAATGGCGTTAAACTTCAGATAGCAGGTTGTACACGCTCAAGGAGGTTCTATCTCATGAGAACAGTTATTACTTCGGCGAAGGGACAGGTGGTTATCCCCAAGGACATCAGAGACAAGATCGGCCTGAAGTCCGGGGGAAAAGCCGTCATCGAGGCAGTCGGCGACCACGCCGAGATTCGAGCCCTGCCGGAAGACCCTGTGGAGTCTTTCTGCGGGGCCTTCAAAGAGGGACCGTCGCTGACGGATGCCTTGCTCAGGGCACGGAGGGAAGATGCAGACCGCGAAACAACGAAAGGTGCTTGATTCATTCGCGTTGTTGGCCTATTTGAAGAAGGAGGGCGGTTTTGCTAAAGTGAAATCCCTGCTCGGCTCCCGGGGGTCGACCATCGTGATGAACGAGCTCAACATCGGAGAGACCTACTATATCCTGGCCAGGGAACGGGGTCCGGACAGCGCGATCTATTTCGCCGACATTATTCTGCCGAGCCTTCCGATCACGCTTGTGGGCAATACCCTCAAAGAGGTGCTTCAGGCCGCCCGCATAAAGGCAGAGCACTCCCTCTCTTTCGCGGACTGCTTTGCCGTCGCAACCGCCGTCCGTGAGAATGCCGTCGTGATAACAGGGGACCCGGAATTCAAGAAGGTGAGCCACCTCGTAGAGATCGACTGGGTGTGACTGTCGCCGGCGTTGCCGGTTGCACGGTCTCAGCCCGCCCATCCGGCTATGGCTGCATTAACGTGTTCCCCCCTCAACCGCCGCTAATGTGAATACATGAAAAGGCCGAAGCATCCGGAAGGGCGGGATGCAAAGCCAACTGCCTGGTCCTGGAGAGGCAGGAATGTCGGCAATGTCCGGAATGTCCGGAAGATTGTCGTGAGGGGTGCAGTTTCCTCTTGACACTTTGATTCTCCGACATAGGTTCTCACAAGGAGGTGCGCTTTGATGCTCAGCGGGCAAAGGTAGCCCGTCCGGCACAGGCCGACACGGTTCGACTATGAGGACCCCGGATTGACTGAGGCGCGACGTGATGCCTATGCGCATAGTGGTGAGCGTTTTTGGCATCTGCGGGCACCGGCACCCATGCCCTTTCAGCCATGCTTTCGCCTGCCCGGACCGAGACAGGGGGCCCCGAACCGCACACATGCGGCCCATTGCCACAGGCTTCCCGAATTGCCGCAAAGAACGCGCTTTTCCCCGGAACCGGCGGGCATGGAGCGATCCCTCTCCAGAGGTAGACTATCCGGCACGGTAGTTGCTATAACAGGCCGGCAGGGTTGCCGGGCGAAGGCGGCACCTCCCGTGTCTCCTTTTGCGGGCACAAGAGAATAAAACTACCAGAGGTGGCATTATGGGCGCATCTCCATCGGGAGGCATCGAATCATGTTTTACCCGTATCTTCAAGGGCTCTGCGTTGCTCTTTCTCCTCCTCTCCCTTTCGCTGCCCGTGCTGTTTTTCACCGGCGCCAATGCCGATGCCGCCCAGGTCACACTCGCCTGGGACAGCAGCACCGGCTCGAAGGTGGTGGGCTATAGACTCTATTACGGGACGGTACACGGAAGCTACGCATATTACCTAGACGTGGGCAACACGACGAGCTATGACTTATCACGCCTTTCAACAGGCGCCACTTACTATTTTGCCCTTACCGGCTATGACGATGCGGGCGATCAAAGCAGTTACTCCAACGAGGTCAGTTATACCGTTCCCTCGGCCTGTACCTATGCCATTTCTTCGGCGAGTCACGTATTCGCTGCCGGTGGAGGCACGGGAAAGGTCAGCGTGACGACGCAAAGCGGGTGTGCATGGACTGCGGCAAGTGCGGCCCCCTGGATGTCCATCACTTCAGGCGGAGCCGGAACGGGAAGCGGCACCGTAGTCTTCTCCGTGGCGGCCAATGCGGCGACGTCGCCACGGATCGCGGCGTCAACCATCGAAGGTCTCTCGTTCACTCTCACGCAGGCAGGGGTGGCTGCCCACACCGTGACCGCTTCCGCGGAAACGGGCGGCCCCATCTCTCTGTCAGGGCGATGAGGTCCCTGACCACCCGCTATACGCGTGGCTTTGGCGGCAGGGTTGCCGGTAGAGCACTGCACGCATCGAGGGCCGGGCTCGCATGGGGTAGAATAATGAGCGGAGGTGCTGTTATGTCGTTTCCCCCTTCACGGGCCGTCGTCGGGCGGGTTCTTTGTGCGGCCGGCCTGCTCCTTCTTATGTCTTGGGTGATTTCCCCTGCCCTCTTTGCGGCTTCCGCGGCAACCTACTACGTGGCCGCGAACGGCAGCGACACGAATTCGGGCGCCCTGGGATCTCCGTGGCTCACCATCAAGAAGGCTGCCGCCGCGCTGCGGGCCGGTGACACGGTCTATGTGCGGGCCGGAACGTATCGGCAAGACCTGATGGCAGCCGCTTCAGGACTCGCGAATAAGTACATAACCTATTCTGCCTATCCCGGAGAGACCGTGACCCTTCTGCACAACCCCGCGCAGGACAACGTAGTGGTGGAGTTGGAGGGCAGAAGCTATATAATCATCAACGGCTTCATCATAGACGGAAATAATACCGGCGGTCTCATCAGCGGCTACAAGAATAACGGCTATATTACGATCAGCAACAACACGATGAGGAACTGCGCGAATACCCAGTACGGCATCCTGGTCACGCAAGGGACGCACTGGCATATTGTCAATAATACGATGACCTTCACAGAGCAAAATGGCTTCATTGCTACGGGCACGGACGCAATAAACCTGCAAAGCAGCTACCACCTCGTTGAAGGAAACAGTATCACCAACGCCCCCCACAGTACGGTCGGCATTGCCGGTGGCTCCAACATAGTTGTCAGAAACAACCGTTTGTCGAATATCTATAACCAGGTAGTGACTTCGACGGGTTCAAACGGGGTATGGGCGCAGAAGATTCTCTGGGAGAACAACACGGTGGTCGGGGGCGGCCCGGAAAGCCTCCCTATCGACGGGGGCCTCGCCCAAGGGATGCAGCTTGGCTCTCAGCAAACCATAGTCAGGCATAATGTCTTTTCCGACGCCTATTCTGCCGGCGTCGAGCTTTCGTGCTATTACACCGACAACGAGGCCCGCGACGTGCATGGAGACAGGATCTACAATAATGTGATGTATGGAAATAATGGCGCAGGAATTGCCGTTTCTCGCTACAATAGCCCGGCCGTTGCATACGACAATGTGTTTAAGAACAATGCACTGCGCCTGAACCGGTATTCCAATGCCGACTCCAATCCTCAGCAGCTCCACTTCATCGATTATGCCGGTGGAATGGCAAATTTCAACTATGTAATCGACAACGGCATGATTTCCTTCAACGACCTTTCCTCAGCCGCTGCGCCCGCCAACGTCATCGGCGGCGCCAGCAATTTGGGCCCGAATGTTGTCCATCTGTTGTCATGGTGGCAAACGACCTATCCGGCGAATATCTTCAACAACCTGGAGAGGGATCCCCTCTTCGTCGATGAAAGCGCGCATAATTTTCAGTTGCGATCGGGCAGCCCCTTGATTGATGCCGGCGCGGCTTTGACGACCACGCTGAGTTCGGGGTCGGGGTCGCAGGTGGCGGTGGCCGACGCCAAATATTTTTCAGACGGCTTTGGGGTCGTCAATCCCGATTGGATTAAAATCGGGAGCCGGAATCCGGTCCAAATAGCGTCCGTCAACTACGGCACCAATACCATAACTTTAGCATCTTCCACCAACTGGGCCAAGGGCGAACCCGTGAATCTTTACAAGGATTCCAGCGGGAATGTTGTCCTTGGCGGAAGCAGTCCCGATATCGGGGCCTTCGAGTATGGCGTTCAGCTCGCCCCGCCCCCGAATCTCCGGATAAAGTGACCGAAAGACCTGGCTGTCCGTCTGGAGCGGCATGCGTGGCATGTCCCCGGGTGAGCCCACCCCGGACCCCGGCGCATTATCCTTTCTTCGAGAACTCTCTCAGGCCCTTCTCCCACAGGTGGGTCATTTCCGTGACATTACGTCCTGAAAACCGCGTTTTCACAATCTGCCGGTTCCTCATCCCTTCCTCATTTCTCAATGCCGCATCACCGATATACCTCTTCAAAGCCTTTGCCAATTCAATAACATTGCCCTCTTCCACGAGTGTCTCTTCCACCAGCTCGGGTACTCCTCCGAGCCTTGTGGCGACTACGGGCTTTGCATAGGCCATCGCTTCTATCAGCGCCACGGGCAGCCCTTCATTTATGCCCCTGTTGTCGGTTTTCGACGGCAGGCAAAAGATGTCGCAATTCTGGTAGAGATATGTCAGGACCCTGTCCCCGATGCTGCCGAAAACAACGACCTTGTCTTCTACATCAAGATGGCGCGCCAATTGCTGGACATCAACGGGGCCGGGATAACCGGCTACCCAGACTTCGACCTCATCCGCTGCCGGCCCCAAAGCCTTGACGGCTTTGAACAGCACATCGTGTCCCTTGCGGGCAACAAACCCCCCGACTATCAGAATTCGCACTTTCCCGTGATTGGTGGGGGGCGGGATTTCGGCAAAGTGACGGACGAGGTGGGCCCGCTCGGCAACCTCGCGTCCGGCAATATCAGACAGCAATTGCCTGTTGTACTCGCAATTTACTATGATCGTGTCGGCAGCAGGCAGGGCTTTTCTCAGCATAGATGGATTGGGGTTGGCCCTCAGCTCATAGCCGTACAAAGCGACGGACAAAGGTATATCGAGGAGTTTCTTGCAGTAGTAGCCGACGAAAAATTTGTGGTCGCCAAAGACACAATGAATCATGTCGATCTGTCTTCTAGACATCTGCCGGGAAAACTCATTGCCTAAGAGAAAGTAGGTGAAGGAATGTGTCTTGAGGGCTTCGAGAAGCAGGGAAAGGTACTTAAGGGGCCGGCACATGAACCGCCAGGGTTGGTGCAAGATGACCTTGATCCATGTGAAACGGTACATATCCCACTCAGGCTCCGGCATATAGGGACCCAGCCGGAACCTGAGCGGGAAGAGGGTGACCTGGATGCCCTTCTCGGCAAGCACCTGGATCTCCCGGTAAGTCCAGGCGTCCAGGCCAGGGTTTAGCGACACGATATACGCTGCCTTAAGCTTCCCGCCTTCGCCCATTATGTCCTTTCCTTCCTCATCGGTTAACCCTCTCATACTAATCTTGTCAGGGATGTCGCTCTTGTCAGAACAGCGTTAATTCGGCCCGGCACCACTCGGCAAAACTTCTTATGCCGTCTTCCAGCTCAATACGCGGCGTGAATCCCAAGAGGCCCAGCTTGCCGATATCCGCCTGCCAGTTTAAGGGTGTCCCCTCGGATATGGTCCCGTCGAACCGGGGCTGCTGATCTAATCCCAGCTTATCGAGAATTATTTCTACCAGCTCGACTATCGCTATCTCCCGTCCGCTTGCGAGGTTGTAGACCTCGCCCTGCATAGGAGCGGACGCGGCAACGATTTCCAGGGCCCTGGCGATGTCCCCGGCATGGACAAAATCCCTGCTTTCTCTGCCCGTGCCCATCAGGGTCAGTGGTCCCCGGGAGAGCGCCTTACGGCAGATATCCCAGATCACCTGCCGCCGCAGGCCGGGACCGTAGGCGGAGAAAATCCTTACGCTCGCAGTCGGCACGCCATACACCTGAAAAACTTCCCGGCACAAGACCTCACATTGCAGTTTGTGAAAACCGTAAGAGGAGATCGGCGCCGGGGGGTCCGTCTCGCTGACGGGCAGCAGCGACGGGTTGCCGTATACCGCGGCACTGGAGAGAAAGATGAAACGACAGTGCGGTGCATACAGCCTGAGTGAGTTCAAGACCTCGAATGTGAGGACCGGGCCGGCGTGGAAATCGGCTGCGGGGTCCGTAAAAGAGAAACCCACCGATGAACGGCCGGCGCAATGGATGCAAAGACCGGGTCGATGCCTTCGCAGCAGATCCCCCAGGCGGGCATCGGGCAAGGGCAGACAAGAATACTCCGAAAGGTGCGCCGAGGGTGCATTTTCGGGTGGAACAACATCCACACCCACCGTCGACCAACCTGCCTCCGTAAAATGACGCGCAACGTAACGGCCGATAAATCCTGCCGCCCCTATGATCAAGACTGTTTTCGCAGAGAGGTCCGACAAAGGTTTTGCGGCCTGCTCCTTTGGCTGATCGTACCGCATTAGTTCCGCGTACCTGTCGGCTGCTGCTCGTTGACCTTCAACAATAGATGATACAGGATCATACTCATGGGGCGGGGGTAGCACCGTGTGTCCCGCAATACCGTATGTTCCCGCGTAGAGAACGGGAAGCCCCCGGAGGGTTGTTGCTGCGCCATTACATAGCCGTATGCCCGGGCTTCCTGTTCAGCATCGATGTCACAAGCCAACCTGCGGGAGATTCCGAGGGCGGCCGCAATCGCCGCAGTGTTATAGACGATGTGAATATCGTGTCCCTGGCAATCAAAACGTGTGCTCCCATCCCTATTCACACTCTCACTGAGGAATTTCGATGTCTTTCGTACCATGGGCAGCACACCTGTATCCTTTGTCAACTCATAATACATGGCCAGATCCTGAAGCTCGAAGGCATTATATTGGTAGCACTGGTAATGAGCCCGTGACTTTCCGGACGGCCGGATTTCATAGGGAAATTCTCCGTTCTCCAATTGGACCGAGGATAGGAAAGCAATCATCTCCTGACAGTATGCCGCATAGCGTTTATCGTCGGTTGCCTGTGCCAGCTTGGCAAAGAAAGGCAAAGCCAAGGTCGAATTGTTGGGCACGAGGCCGCTTCCCCGATCCGCGAAATAGTTGATCGCCAACCCGCCCCCGTACTTTTGGAAGCTGGTCTTAGTGGTCAGGAACTCGTATGTCTTCAGTGCCGCGGACAAGAATGCCTCTTTCTTCGTCTTTTCATAACCTGATAATAACGCTATCGCTGCCCAGACCACTTCTACGGTCGCAATCCGACCCTCCCAGCCGGAATGGGGATAATCCCAGTAGCCGGCAGGCTGCTGCGTTTTCAGAATACCCATCGTGCAATTCACCGCAACGTCGGCATATTGCCTGTCCCCACACAGGTCGTGCAAGAGCCAGTTTGAAAGCACCCAATACGCCTGGCCCTGCAAATAGTAGGCCTGGTCTTTCCATGGCAGGAAGGGTACCATGCTCTTCACGTATCGCCCGAACCGCCGATTAAAACGCACCCCCTGGTCCGGACCGATCAGGGATTCACCGGTCCAATGACGGCCGGTCATAAACCGATGCAACTTCAACGCTGCGTGCAGATATTTATCCATTTAGGCTGCTCACTTTCTGTCTCCGCCGCTTGTGATGCCCGGAAATGGCCTTTTCAAGCGCCGACATTGTCCGGTCTACGCATTCACGGCGCGTTTTGTCGACTTGACTGAGCGCATGGGCGCCCATGGTATGACGTAATGTGGGGTCCTGGAGAAGCCGGACGATTGCCGAGGCGAGTTGCTGCTCGTCGGCAGGAGGAACGAGAAGTCCCGTAATCCCATGTTGTATATATTCGGGAAGGCAGCCGACCCTGGTCGCGACGACGGGTTTGCCGAATACGTGTGCCGTGACAAGCACTGCGCTGGTAGACGCGGAGAGGTAGGGCAAGACGACGACGACGGCCCTTTGGAAGAGCGCTGCAACAAGCTCGTTCGACACAAAGCCCTCATAGAGCTCGAAGCGCGTCGGGTCCGGCATTAATTGCCGGCACCGGACGAACTCGGGGCCGCGCCCGGCAATCACTATCCTGGCATCGGCCACGGCCGCGGTGATGAACGGCTGGGCGCGCACCAGATACTCCACCCCCTTGTGACGATCGACCCGCCCGAAGAACAGGATCACATTGGACTCTTCGGCGGTCTGCTTTGTTGCCCAACGGAGGGGCGACACCCTGGGAATAAGGGGCACATAGTGGACCCTGTCGGAGGCGACCCTATACCGTTGCCGCACCTGCCGCACCTGCTCCGTGCCGTTCACCACGACAACATCGGAACTCCACGCCAGGAGCCGGTTGACGGAAACAACTACCGGCGCCGAAGGGCGATCGCCCACATTAGGCGTGGGGATAATCATCGTCGAGCAGACGGGCACGTTGCATAGCAACCGGGCCAGCACCGCAAGCCAGACCTCTCCGCTGCCCACGAGCAGGTGCGCCACGTCGATCCCGTCAGCCAGCAGGGCCTGCCTGAGTTCCCACATCACCGCCAAGGAGCGCGGATTACGCATGCGCGGCGCAGCGAATAGGCGCAGGCCGATTGTGGGCGCCAGAAGCCCTCAGCTCGAAGACGCGCTCCGCCGGCCGGACAGAGTCGCCAACGACCCGGGCGGTATGCGAGCGCGACATGTACAAGGAAACGGAAACACCCGTTTCGCTGAGGGCGTTCGCTAAGTCGAGTCCGTACTCTATGTCGGTCAGAGATACTAAACCTACATGCATGGCCGTTGCCCTCCGACAGCGAGGTCACTTTTCATAATCGGCACCCATCTGCCGCAGCATCCCGTCGTCACCGGACGTAACGGCCGTATGAAAGCGCGCTTGCCCGGGGTAGGCGCATATAACCTCCCCCAGGGGCCTGAGCGTTTCACCCCAGTCGTGCTCCCTTGCATACTCCGTAGCGCCGTCGGAGCACGCCCGGTACAAGGTCGAGTCGCGCAGGAGGTCGACCACGGCCTCGCTCACGGCCTCCGGAGTGAAGTCAACGATCTTGCCGGCGTGAGATTCCCCGATCGCCTCGGCCACCTCTGCCACGCGCGTACTCACCACAGGCAGACCGGCCGCCATATACTCGGTAGCTTTTACGGAACTCGCATACTTCACGAACTGCTCTGCGCGATAGGTAAGCATCCCGAGATCGGCTTCCGCCAAAAAGTGCGGCAGGTTGTGATAGTCTTGCCTTCCCAAAAAGAAGACGCATCCCTCCAGCCGCAGGTTTTCATAGGCCAGGGCCTTGAGAGTCGCCATCTCGGGACCCTCCCCGAGTACCATAAAACGGATATCGGGGATCACGGTTCGTATGGACGGCAATGCGCGGACGGTCAAGTCTACTCCCCACGCCTTATAGAGACTGCCCATAAATATCAGCGTCGGCGGGTGGGGTCTCTTGATCTGAGCGGTGCGGAACAAAGAGTAATCCGCACCGTTAGGGGCGACGATAACCCGGCGAGCACCTTGTTCCCTTCTCAGCTCTGCCAGGGAATGGCTCACCGAGCACACCAGGCCGGCGTTCTCGATGCAAAGTTTCTCCCTCCACCGCACCATGGACCTGCCGAAACGTCCTCTCGTGGTTGCATGCCCGGGATAGTAATCCCAGTCATCATAGATCAGGTCTCCTACCACTTTCCGCCGCCGAAGCAGCAGCGCCAGCAACACGGTGTTCGGGTGACCGAAGATACACAGATCGTAGTGCTTTCGCAATAGCGGCACCGCATTCGCATATCCCCACAGATCCTCCGCGAGATAGTCGAATATGCCCGGCAGGTTTCGCACGATGATCGTGCGGTTGCCGCCCCTCTCAGCAACATCGATGCGGCGTCGGGCCATTGCGTTCAACCCCGACGACAACCTGGTCCATCGATCGGGCGCCCCGTCCGTGGAGAACGTCCTCTGTCCGACGAGGTCGAAGGGGATGCCCCATCTCTCCATCTGGGCAACCACGTGCTGCACCCTGTGATTGCGCGATTGCGCGAAACTGGTGTCGCTCAGGATGAGCACATGGGGAGGATTGCATAGTGCGGGACGGTTCATCACTAAATGAACGGCACGAACTGTCTCAAAAGCCGCCACTCTTCGCCCCTGATAACGTTCAGGGCGCCTATGGCGGCCACGTAAATCGCCGGGGCCAGGAGAAAGACCACGGCGATGACGTTCACGTCGGCGTGGAGGGCCCAATAACCCGCCTCATACATGATCAGGGTGGCGAGACCTATCCTTCCGATGATGCTCCAGGGGAGCGGCAACCCGGCATACCGATGACAGAGAATTGTATACAACCAAAAATCGACGAGCGTCGGTATGGCTATAGCCAGAGCGGCACCCACATACCCATAGACCGGTATGAGAATAATGCAAAGGATTATGCTTACCACCGTCATTATGACCCGCAGAACAGCAAAGAGCGACTGGCGGTTGGTAGCACCCAGAAAAGCCCCGTTCACATACCCCGCCATGGTCATCAGCTGCACGGCCAGGATGTCCATAACGGGCACAGCGTGGTCAAATCCCGGCCCGAAAATTAGCGGTATTATATACCTGGAGACGAGAATCGTACCTGCACCCGCAGGGAGCCCCACGATCAGCAGTGCTTTGTAGGACTTGCTGTATGATCGGGCCAGACCGGCACTAGAGTTCCGGTGAAGATCGGAAAGGGCGGGGAGGATTGACTCCATAAACATATTGGGCAGGATCAGGAGCATGGTAATGGGCATTGCGGCCGCCGCGTAAATACCCACATTTTCGGCTGTGCTTGCCCACGAGAGGATGACCGTACCCATTTGGGCGCCGGCAACACTGATGGCCAGGAGAACGGCAAAGGGGATCGCCGTGGAGAGCAGCTTACCGCACAGAACCGGATCGATTCGGAGCTGCGGACGGACGAACCGTCGCAGCATTGCGATCACGCTGATGATCAGCTTGATGACGCTTGCACCGACCGACACGGCGACGATGGCAACCAGCGACCAGCCCAACCATATCCCGAGCAGGCTGAACCCAATGTTTACCAGGTCCCGCGACAAGTCAATGGCTGAGGAGTACTCCATGCGCTGAAACGCGTTGAAGATAGAGCGCGCAATGCCACTGAAGGCATCGAGGACGTAGGTGAGACCGTACAGGGCTATGACGACCTGTGTCTCGTAAGGATAGTTCGCCAGCCTTGCGATGGCAGCCAGGGCGATAGCGAAAACCAGGCTGAGCAAGAGCCGGACGAAAGCGATATTGGTAACATATCCGGACGCCTTTTCCGGCGCACCTGCGACATCCCTGACGATAAGCGTGTCCAGGCCGAAATTGACCAATAGGATGACGACGGACACCATGGCCGTGGCCGTCGAAATCTGGCCCAGCCCCGTCGCACCGATATAGCGGGCCAAGGCAGCCACATACACAAAGCGCAGGGCGTAGGAGATAGAGTACCCGGCCAATAGGACCGCTGTGTTCTTGGAAACAGTCGCTGCTTTGCTCATTCAGGTTCCAGGTCTTTGTCCGTCAGGAAAAGAGGCGCCGGCATGGTGCGGGAGTCGATTCGTTCACGACTTCTTTAACACGCCGCGAAACGACAATAATTTGGCTTTCGTATAATCCCTGAGAAATCTCGCCGAGTATTCACACACCGTATACGCAAAAGTCGACCATCCCTTCCTCGATGATAAGTGTCGCTTATAAAATTTGCCCCTTACCATCACATTATGTAAGGACTGAATACTGTATAAGCTCAACAGATAGGTTTTCAGCCCCAAATTATGAGAAAGCCCCGTATGGGTCTCATCGTTCCGCACAATCAACTTTGGCGACACCGTGATGAGATATCCCTTCTCTTTCGCCCGTAAGAAGAAATCGGAATCCCCAAAATACTGAGGGAAGTTCTTATCGTCAAAAAACCCGATATCCTTTATCAGTTGCACCGGGAACAATGTCCCCATCCCGCCGATCCAGTCTGCGACAAACTCTTCCCCATACTTATCGGAATCCATTTCGCCATAGCCGTTGCAAGAGAGACTTCCTGTCTTTGAATTCCATATGCCACCATGACTGAGTATCCTGGCCCCGCTATTAAAAAACACCTTCGAACCTACAATCTCATGCTGTTTAAGGGTGGCTAGGATGCCGACCAGAGTGGTAAAGTAACCGTCGGCCGGTAAGGTATCGATATTCCACAGCAGGAAATAATCAACGGGGAAATTACGTAGGCTATACTCAATCCCTTTGTTGCAACACCCGCTCCACCATAGCGACCCGTTCCCATGCACCAGATGAACAAAGGGATAGTTCTCCCGTAAATATCCCGCAGTATCATCGCCGGAGGCGTCATCGATAACAACAAGCTCGAATCTATAATCGCCTTCACAGCGTTTTTCAGACCGGGCCAGAGATGCGACGATTGCCGGAAAATATTCGATGAAATACTTTTTACAGTTAAATACAGGAAACAAGATTGCAATACACTTTGCCATAAATAATTGCCCGTCGGCTATGAACCCCTTATTCAGATCGATATAGTGCGGCGCCGGTAGCCCTTGAGATCCACGCCAGAGCAACGCCGAATCACCTTGACATGCCCCATCTCTGCCTCGCCGGTTCTGATTATGGCTTCACTCAATCCTATCATGACGGCAATGACGACGAGCGAAAACCATTCCATGAATATCGGAATGACCAGCGCGCTGGGAAGTATCACGATTCCGCTGATCATGAAACCCAGGAGGGCGGACTTTAAGAACTTATCCTGTATCTGTTTCCAGTGTTTCATGGCCCTGACGAGGAACACAATATAGAACCAAAAGAAGAAGCAAAAACCCGTCAGCCCTGTATCGGTCATTATATAGAGGTAGCTGTTATGGATGTAATACGTCAGCCCTTCACGCATTCCCGGCAGCTCCGGCCTGTAGTCGTTGCCGAGACCGATCCCCAATACCGGGTGGTCTTCTATCTGTTTTATCGCGTACCCGTTCTCTATATATCTGTCCCCCAGCGAGCTGTCCCGGTTCAGTTTCTTTGGCGCAAAAAGAGAGCCGTAGCGCACGGATATGGCATCGAAGGCCTTATCGATCTTGCCGCCGGAGCCTGAAAACAGGCCGATGAACAAGACGGCCAGGATGGTGACTACCGCAAGCAAGACCAGCAATCTCTTCTTGCCCTCGATGCCGATTCTGAGCAGGAACAGCAGGCATACAGCCAACAACAGCGCTATCCAGTAGTTGCGGGTGTACGTCAGGAGGAGACCTACGCCGAGAAGGGCGACAAGATAAGGATACCTCGAGAACAGCAGAGACCTGCGGTTTTCGAAGGCAACCATGCAGATGGAGGTTATGAGTGAAACAAGCAGCAATATCTGGCCCGGCGGCAGTAGCCTGAGCGCGTCGTATTGTTGATCGAACGTTTCCGCGGCCTCCACTCTCCCTGGCATCAATTGGACCGAGTCCCCGACTATCGCCTGAACGAGCATGGTTGCCGCGACAACGGCGGCTATCGCAAAGAGACCGTGTATCAGGAACCTGATCTGCTTCACATTTCGGATCAGATTGGTTATCACTATTACGATCAGATAATACGTGACATCACGAAATAGTCGCAAGACCAGGGCGAGGTCCTTCCCGTACTGCCCTTGTGCGAGTGAAATGCAGGTCGATGCAGCCACCGTCACTATGAACAGCGCGAGCGGCAGGTCGAGAGACGTCCTGACATACGTGCAGGCCCTCCTGACAAAGACCTTGAAAATCACGGCTCCCAGCATGAACAGAAGAATGACGTCCGATACATGGAAACTGCCTATGCCGATAGGGATCAGGGGCAGGCTCTCCTCAAACACGATGCTGGACAACAAAACCAGCATAATAAGAATGCCCACTTCGGGCCTGGCCGCTATCACCACAAGAAAGAAAAGTCCGGCAAAGATCGCCAGAACATGCATAAGAGGCGCGGCAAGCAGTAGAATGCCGGCGGCAACACCGATTCCGGCGTACATTGCTGCTCCTGCCGGCAAGCCGTTTCTATAAGAGAGATGCATAGACCCTAGGAGTTCCTGATCCGCTTGAGGGCGTGTTGCGGGAAAGACACCCAGTCGTAATGGCCGGCCAATTTTTCCGAAAAGAGGGCAATATCGTCGGCCGAGTTTACGGGCACGCGTCTTAAGGAATAGAGATCGTCATTTCGGTTTGTGGCGCCCACGCGAGTGCTTACTCCGCAGCAGTAACCGGCCTGCTCGGCAAGGTTTTGCAGGACGGAGACAAAAGCCTTGTCGTGCTCCGGGAATCTATAGGGGTAGCAGAACGAATCGACAAGAACGGGGTGATCGGGTAATCGGGCGGCCGGGTGGTGAGCGTTTAAAAATCGTTGCAGAGGGGAACAATCTTGTCGGGGGTCGAGTTGCACGTTGAGACAATCGGCCCGACTCGATGATGGAGACAGTTGAGACTCGATGACGGCCTTGGATTGCGAGAGCTCGGACTCTATACGGTCCCACTGAAGTCCATAGAGTTGTGGATGGGTGACCGTATGTGAGCCGAAGGAAATGCCGGCCCGGTAAAGCTCCCGGACTTCGTCCCAACCCAGGTGCTCTTTATTCCTCAGGCCGGGACGTTTTCCATCGATGTAGGTCGTGGGAAGAAAAACCGTGGCAGTGTACCCATATTGTCGCAACACAGGGAAGGCGTGGGCATGGAAGTCACGATAACCATCGTCAAAGGTGAGGACAACGTACTTTTGCTCGCCGCCCTGGGGAACGCCCGTCGTGGTAGAACCCTGCCCCCGGATGAGTTCGATGGCTTTTGACAGGCTCACGACGTTGTAGTTGTTGTCATGGAGGAACTTCATGTGCTCGGCGAAGCGGGCGGGCGAGGTGTTGATCCAGTAGTAGGGATGGCCGGTCTCCGCATCTTCCGAGATACTGTGGTACATGAGAATGGGGATCCGCGGACCACGCGGCCGCGTGAGCCTTGAGAGAGGACCGAAGACGTAAAGAGTCACGCTGCGGTCAAGACGGAGTGCCATTACCACGCAACCGACCGACCGGGCAAGGTGCCGCAAGTTGGTCCACCATGCCGAGATAGATGTCTTTCTTGATCTCCCAGTCATACTCCCTGGCCACAAAGGCTCTCGCCCGGTCGGCGAGGCCCTTGCGCAGCCCGTGGTTTTGGGCCAGTTCCACCATGGCCGTCCCCAGGCCCGCTTCGTCTTCCGGCTCAAAAAACCTGACGACGGAATCGTCGAAGTAGTAGCGATCGATCTTTGTTCCCGAGACGATAATGGGGACTCCGAGCAACATAAACTCCAGGGTCTTCGTGCTGAAGGCCTCGCCGCCGAAAGGGTCGTTCCGCTTCGGCACTATCCCGAGGTCGGCATTTGCCATGATCTCCGCTATCTGCTCTTTGGACCTCGTATCGTGCATAAACACCCGGCCCGACAGACCCAGGTCTCGAACTATCGCCTCGAGGGAGGGCTTGGAGTCGCCTTTGCCGTAAATATGGAAATCAGCCTGCGGTATCTCCGCCTTGACCCGCCCAAAGGCCCGGAGGGCAATGTCGAGTCCCTGATGCCGGTTCAACGTGCCCGGGTACATCATCACAAACCGGTTATCCCTCCGGGTTCGTGCGCGGGCATAGAAGACTTCCGGATCGGGATAATTCATCACGACGGAGCATTTTCCATTGCCTACGGAGCGACGAAGGGTTTTCTCCCAGAGGTGATTGGAGATTATCACGCGGTCTGCGTAGCCCACTGAAAGCTTCTCGATGAGGATCAGCAGCTTGTAGAGCAAGGAGTCCTTGCCGGAGCCGAACTTGGCTGCGTAGAATTCGGGTACGATGTCGTGGATATCGAGGATTACCTTCGCCCCTGTCAGCTTCGGCAGCCACGCGGCAAATACTTCGAAATCCGGCACCGAGTGGACATGAACCAGGTCGTACGGCTCCAACCGGTGTCTACGGCTCAGGAACACCGACGACCGGATGAAGAACTTCGAAAGACGCACAAGGAACGACACTTTCCCTTTCTCGTTCCGCTCGCGCTTCTGAATGCGAAAGAGATTGACACCGCTGATCCTGGCGAACCCCTCCTGTCCTTCCTGTCCCAGGGCGATCACGTCCACGCGGTCACCCCTCCTGGCGAGGGTCTCCGCATATCTGCTCACACGGGCGTCACTATCATAGAAGCTGTATGAGAGCATGCAGACATGAAGAGGCGAAGAATGGCGCGGGGTGCGGGTTGCAAGAGGCAGGTGCCGGTTACTGCTTGCCGGTTGCGGGTTGGAAGACGATGCAAACGATGGTCGCGGGTTGAGGGTTGCAGGCGGCAGGACCCATTGCCGATGGGTCCAGAAAGCCGCAACTTCGCCCGGCACCGCGTGCCAGTAGTGCCCCTCGTATTTTTCCTTTATATACCCGAGGAACCGTCTGTAATGAGCTGCGGGGTATCCTGAATTCCCTCTGCTATCGTCAAGATTTAAGTAATCGGGGTGCACCAGAAGCAGCGCCATTCCGCCATGTTCCGCGATCCAGTCCAGCTTCGCCTTCCAGATATCGATGTTCTTCTCTCCCATGAGAACAAAGAGCGTGAAATCTTGCGGGAGGGTATAGGGAAGCTCGACGTAGCCATGGCCGGCGCCGTTAGCGCCGATCCATTTCGGGAAGATCGTGCCGAGGCCGTCGGGCTGGGGCTCAAAGGGGTCGGTGTCAAAGGTCGATAAATCATAGGTCACGTTCAACGACCGTATCCACTCGAGGTTGTGGTACATGGAGGGTGTCCGAAACCCATCCGTCTTCCATTCCCGCAGGTACCGGTTTATTCTCTTTGTATCCGACTCAAACTTCTTTCGGGATCCATAAAGGTTACCCGTGTGCCTCAACCCATGGAGGCCGATCTCGAAACCATCGTTAACCAGGCTTTCGCAAAGCCCTTCCGGAATCGGATAGTCTTCGGCGACGAAGTTAAAGACCGACCGAAAGCCATATTCACGGTCAATCCGGGCCAACGACAGGCACTTGTCGACACCTCTCGCCGTTTCCACATCGTGGGTAATCACAAAGGCAAACTGCTTTCCCTCCGGCCAGCCCTGCCAATCGGGGGGCGGGGCAGCCGTAGTGGGATCGATAGGCCATACGTCGGCGTACAGAGGAAGCTTCCGCCTGATTATTGCCCGCCGGACGGCGATCTGGAGACGCCGGGGAATCAAAGGCCGGAGGGAATAGTAGAGGCGGTTGGAGAGCATCATGAAAACACCCGCTCTATCCCATATGCCGGTACAAGAGAGAGCCGACCACCCTGAGGACCGGCAGGGGCGCGAAGGAGGCGGCCTTGCTGCCGATGGCGTTCGCTTTCTCGTTGTCGTCGCGCACAAATGCCCCGGTCTTGACGGCGTATCGGTAGTAGCGTAACGTATGTTCCATTACGCCCCAACCCTTCTTGAATTGCCTCAGCCCCCCGTGGCCGAGGTCGGTCCTGCCGAAGGAGAGGCTCGCGTAACCGTTGTCGATGTACCACTTGATCGCCTCCCACATGACAAGGTTGTTTGGCCTGAAGCGTTGGTACCGTTTGTCGGAAGCGCCGTACTTGTAGATGGCGGTTTTACCGAAGTGGAAGTAGACCGCGGCGGCGATGGGCGTCTTTTCCCTGAATGCCACCGCCACGAACCCGTATCCTTTCGAGATCACGTGCTCGTGGATCTCCTGGAAAAAACGGTAGGGCTGAGGCGGAAGACCGTGATCCCTCCTGGTCGTCTGATTCAGCTTGTAGAACTGTCTGACCGATTCCTCCGTGGTCGACATCTCGACCCTGACGCCGTTTTCCGAGGCCTTCCTGATGTTTCTCCTGGTGCTCTGCCGGAAAGTCGAAAAGAGAGGACGGCCGGGGGAGAGATCGAGTGTGTGCAAGAGGTACGTCGACGAGGAGGGACAGCAGTCGAGACGATTCCCGCCGCCCCTCAGCTCCAGTGATTTCCACCCGTTGCCCACCCCATACGCCTCTGCCTCTCCCAGGAGTGCCTGAAACTCGTTGTCTGCGGAAACGAGGGGCTCGCAATAGTCGGTGAAGGGAAGGGAGACACCTCTCCGCCCTGTGAGAAAGCTGTCGATCTCCATCACCGGCAGGCAGGCGGAAAGGACGCTACCATCGAAAACGGTGAAATAGATGGGTTTGAAGCCATAGGCCTTTTGCAGCACCATGGCCCAGGCGGCGCTATGGAAGAAGGAGACCCCCGGAAGGCGGAGGACCAACGAATCCCAGCCGGGATATTGCGTCGGGTCTATGATCTTGATAGTCACGATGCAGGAAGAATGAATTCCGCTATGCCGGTGTTCTTATAGCGTCGGCGACATAATGGATCTGCTCTTCCGTCAGCTCGGGGAACATGGGGAGAGAGACGAATTCGGCTGCGCACTTCTCTGCCACCGGAAAGTCGCCCTCTTTATACCCGAGGAAGCGGTATGCGCCGGTCAGGTGCAGGGGTATCGGGTAATGGATGCCCGTGGAGATGCCCTTTTTAGCGAGGGCGTCCATCAGGGTATCCCGGTCCTTCACGCGGACGGCGTAAATGTGGTAGACATGCTTCGCATAATCGGCTTCGATGGGCAGTATCGGGGCGTCGGCTCCATCGGCCAGGAACCTGCCGTAGACCGCGGCGTTTTCCCTACGGGACGCATTCCAGGCGTCCAGGTACTTCAGCTTCACGGCGAGGACCGCTCCCTGAAAGCCGTCCATGCGCGCGTTCCAGCCGACCATGGCATGGTGGTACTTCTTTTGCTGACCGTGATCACGGAACATGCGTATTCTCTCGGCTATCCCGTCGTCGTTCGTCACTACCGCCCCGGCCTCGCCGTAGGCGCCCAGGTTCTTGCCCGGATAGAAGCTGAAACAGCCTGCGTCCCCGATAGAGCCCGCCCGTCTCTCCTTGTAGCGCGCGCCATGAGCCTGACAGGCATCTTCGATCACGCGAAGCCCGTGCGTGCGGGCAATCGCCATGATCGGATCCATGTCCGCCGTTTGACCGAAAAGATGGACAGGGATGACGGCCTTGGTCCTGGGGGTGATGGCTGCCTCCAGGCGGGCCGGGTCCATGTTGTACGTGGGTTCTTCGATGTCCACGAAGACGGGCCGGCTGCCGCACATGCTGATCGCCTCCGCGGTCGCTATGAAGGTGTCGGGTACGGTGATTACCTCATCGCCGGGGCCCACATCCGCCGCGAGGAGGGCGGCCCAGAGCGCGTCGGTGCCGCTGCCTACCGCCATGGCGTGTTTTGTCCCGCAGAACTCCGCGAACTCCTTCTCGAACTGAGCCGCGAAGGGACCCGCGGCAAAAGCGGTCTTTTCAAGGACGCCGTTGAGGGCTTCCTGAATCTCATCCTTGATGGACAGGTACTGGGACTTTAAATCGAGGAATGGTACGTTCATTTACATGCTCCTTGCTCTTTAATAGGGACGCCGTTTTCGAGCCGGCCGGCCGCGAACGGGCCCGCCTCGATATCGGCTGCCTCCCTCTTTGATGGCGTTGCTCTTTGCGGTAGGGCGCCCACAAAACTCCTGAGCACCCTTGCCGGATTGCCGGCAACAACCGTGTTGGGAGGGACGTCCCTGGTGACGACGCTTCCCGCCCCCACGATGGCGTTCTCCCCGATGGTGACGTTGCTGAGAATGGTGCTGTTGGAGCCGATGGATGCCCCCCTCCTTACAAGGGTGCGCTCGACGGCCCAGTCCTGCTCTGTCTGGAGGACACCGTCCGTGGTGGCCCGCGGGTACATGTCATTGATAAACATCACCCCGTGGCCTATGAAGACGTCATTCTCTATCGTGACGCCCTCACAGATAAAAGTATGGCTCGATATTTTGCAATTGCTGCCGATGTGCGCATTCTTCTGCACCTCCACGGCAGCGCCTATCTTCGTGTTGTCGCCGATGGAACAGCCGTAGAGATTGATGAACTTCGACAGCCTGACGTTTTCTCCGAGTTTCACATCGGCGGATATACAGCAGAAATCATTCATCTCACCCTTCCTCGCTTCTCGTGGACTTGCGCAACCGACGGTCCCGTCAGTTCCCCCGCAGATCGACGAGCTTGCCCTTGCCCTTGAGCGAATCGTTTGCTGCCTCGAGCATTTTCACGATCCTCAGACCCGCCTGGCCGTCGTTGATCGGCGTCCTGTCGTTGGTCACGCAATCGACAAAGTAATTGGCTTCCAGTTTCAACGCCTCTACCTGGTCGACCTTCGGGATCCAGGCATCCCCCGAGCGATAGCTGACCAACAAGTCGTAGAGGTTTTCCCTGTTCTTTATCTCCACGCCTTTATCGTAGATCTTCAACTTCTCGTCGGCTTCCAGGTCGTTCCAGAGGAGCATTTTCTTATCGCCTCCCAGCAACGTGGTCCGGACCTTGACGGGCGACAGCCAGTTCACGTTGAAATGGGCAATCACGTTCTGCTCGCAATAGACCGTCACGTAAGCGATATCCTCAAAACCGTTATAATGCACTTCCCCGGTGGCGCTGAGGGCCACGGGCTTCTCCTGAATCAGGTAGTCCATGACAGAAAAATCGTGAGGGGCCAAATCCCAGACCACGTTGACGTCATGCTGAAAGAGGCCGAGGTTTACCCTCATGGAGTCGTAGTAGTACAGGTTTCCCAAAGCGCCCTGGTCCATAAGCTCTTTGATCTTCTTCACCGCGCCCGTAAAGAGAAATGTATGGTCCACCATGATCTTGAGGCCCTTGCTGTCTGCAAGCTCCACCAGCTCTTCCGCCTGCTGCACCGTCAAGGTGAACGGTTTCTCTACGAATACGTGCTTACCGTTCTCCAGGGCCTTCCTGGCCAGGTCAAAGTGCGTGAAGACCGGGGTGATTACCGCTACTGCGTCGATATCGGCCGATTCCAGTATCGAGCCGGGATCGGTTGAGACCTCAAGGGCAGGATACGCCTTCCTCGCCTTCTTGAGCATGTCCGGACTGTTATCGCATACCGCAACAACCTGGATTCCATCAACAGAGCTGAAATTTCTCACGATGTTAGGTCCCCAATAACCGTAGCCTATGACTCCCATGTTAAGCACTGCTCCACCTCCCTCGATAAATTATCGCGGTTCGCGCGCATCGTGCGCGTCTCCGCCGAATCTAGTAGGCCCCTTTGCACGTCAGCACGGCAAGGGGCGTCTTAAAAATAATCATCAGGTCCATCCACAAGGACCATTCCCGCACATACCTGATGTCCATGCGAACCGCGTCATCGAAGGGAAGGGCGCTCCTCCCCTGGACCTGCCACAGTCCGGTAATGCCCGGTTTCATCTCCATCACCCTCCGTCTGTGCCACACATCGTAATTCTGACATTCGTAAGGGATGGGAGGCCGGGGACCGACGAGAGACATATCGCCCTTCAGGACGTTGATGAACTGTGGAAGTTCGTCCAGGCTGGTTTTCCGCAGGACCTTCCCCAGGGGGGTCACCCTCGGGTCGTCCTTCATCTTGTACGGCACATTGGGGGCTTTTTCGCCGTCTTCTCCCTTGTCCTTAGAGGCGCGGATGAGGCCCGTCACGTAGGCCCTGTGTATGCCGGGATCGCTGTTCACGTACATGGACCTGAACTTCAGAAAAACGAACCTTTTCCCGCCGAGGCCGATCCTCTCCTGCCGGAAGAATACCGGCCCGTCAGAATCGAGCTTCACCAAAGCGGCGATCGCGAGAAAGGCAGGGCTCAGAAGGATCATGGCAGTCAGGCTGCCTGCTATGTCTATGAAGCGTTTCGTCCGGAGCGACAGATGCCCCTTCCTGCGTGTCTCTCCTTTGCCTGCGCCCTTCTGCCCCCTGACAGCGGGTCTACGCTTGCCCCGAGGAATTCTTCAGGGTAGACGTGCCAGGTTATGTCTGTTTTGGATAGCCGCTCAAGGTCGGACGAGACCCTGAGGCTGTCGGAACACTTGTTGATGATAAGCTGCACGGTGGTCTTACACTTCTCTCCCTGTTCCATCAGCCGGGTAAACATGATCCCCACGACGGCGTCGCTTACGTACCATCCCTTGATATCCGTCTCCCGCGTCACACGAGAGAATATGCGCATGAGGGCCGCGGCAATCTTATGCCTATCCGACACATTGCCAAGGGCCTTGAGGTTGACGCACATCAGAAGGACAGAGTCGCGCGACCGCTCGCACCTCCTCTTCTCGAGGGTGAGAAGCTCGTTGAAATACTCCGCGTGATACAACCCTGTGCGATGGTCCCGGAGCGCACGGCCCCCCGGCTCTTGACGGCCGCGGCCTTCAGCCGCCCTGCTCATTTGAAGAAAGCTCAATATCTGCATGGGTTACCCACCTTCCGACTCTCCATCGTTCATTTGTCTTCCCCTCGCGGTCCCGCGGCATGCCGGGGCGAAGAGGTCGTCAACGCTATAACCTCGTGTAAATCCATGCCGGTATGTGGAGCTTGCGGTTGTTGAGGACGACGCCGAGGATGTTGGCCTCGGCGTCGTCGAGTCGCTCTTTGGCGCTCCGGGCTATCTCCCACCTTGTCTGCTCGGCTTCTACGACAAGCACGAGACCGTCGACTTTCTTCACAAGGGAGATGGCGTCATTATAGGCATTGACCGGCGGCGCCGTGACGAGCACCCAATCCGCCTCTCTCCTCATGGACGCGATAAGCGCCTCGATGCCCGCGGATTCCAAAAGGGAAAATGGATCGGCAACGGGCGTCCCCGCCGTCACCACGAGAAGCCCTTCGGTCTCCGTCTTGTTCATGACGGCAACAAGATCGCCCTTCCCGGAGCATAGCTGAGCCGTGCCGGGCCCTCTGTTCATGCCGAATAGCTCGTGGAGCATAGGGCCTCTCAGATCCATATCGACGAGGAGGACCCGCTCCCCCGAGCGTGCGAGCACCCGGCCGAAGGTGGCGAGGATTGTTGCGGCTCCTTCGCCGTCGGTGGAGCCGGTAAAGAGAAGCGCCCTCGTTTTCAGCCGGGGCAGCGCAGCCACGACGTTCTGCCTGAGGCGGTTATATTCGTCCGTCCTGCGGACGGACACATTCCGATCGAGCCGCTTTTGTTTGATGACAGGCGGCGGCTCGAATATGCGGGATACCTCGGCATGCGACTGCGCGTTGGATGCCTTTTCGGCCTTTTCCAAAGCTTCAAATGTGCGAGCCATGTGTTCTCCTTAGGCGGGGAAAGTACATTTAAGCGCCCACGTCCCGTGTGCCGTGCGACCACTCGACTATCATCTCCCGGCCGCCCTACTGCTTACAGCCCTTCCCTCAATACCGCACACCCACCTAACGAAGCGATGGAGCGCGTTACGTGTGCGAAGGGCGGGGATCGACGGTTCGGTTGCAGAAAGCGGGGGGGCCGGGATGAGAGGCGCATCGTGAGAGAGGATACCATCCATGTCCCTGATGGCTTCGAGCATTATGGTCTCATCGATCTTCTTGCGTGAGGCGGCAAAGCCGATGAGGAGGGCGTTGTCGCACATCACGTTGATAATGCGGGGGATTCCCCTGGATTGCACGCAGAGCAAGGACATGGCGTCGGGCGTAAACAGCTTGGCTGCATTGCCGCCCACCATCTTCACCCTGTGCTCCACGTAGTCCCGGCGCTCGGCATCATTGAGCGGCTCGATGCGGCGCATTATCCCTATTCTCTGCCTGAGCTGTCTCAGACCCGTGGCGTTGAGTTTTCCTTCAAGCTCCGGCTGGCCGCACAGGACTATCTGCAGGAGCTTCGCCGTGCGCGTCTCCAGATTCGACAGAAGACGGATAGCCTCCAGCACCTCTTCGGAAAGGTTCTGTGCCTCATCGATGACGAGGGCCACGATTTCACCCCGAACTGCCCGTTCGATCAGATAGCGGTTGAGGCGGTCGATAATGACGAAGTTGTCGTCACCAGTTGCGGGCAGCTCCAGCTCCGACATGATATTTCTCAACAACTCCCTGTAGGTGGCGCTTGTGTTGAAGATGTAGGCTGTGTGCACCTTGTCGTCCAGGCTGTCCAGCAGCCTATAGAGAAGTGTTGTCTTTCCGGTGCCTACCTCGCCGGTGAGGGCCACGAAGCCCTTCCTCTCCGTGATGCCGTAGACGAGTGCCGCAAGCGCCTCGCGGTGGCCCGGCGTGAGGTAGAGAAACCTGGGGTCGGGGGTGATGTTGAAGGGGTTTTCAGAGAAACCGAAATATTGGGTGTACATGGCTATGCCCTCTTTTTTGTGTTCATGAACGCGATGCGGTGACGGAGGTGAGGACGGGCAGGCCGAGCCGCTGCTCCACGTCCCGGGCCGTGTTAAACGTATGGCCGAGATACTCGGAGGCGAATGCAATTCCCAGGGATACTACGGCGCCCAGCACAAAGGCGAGGGCTATGTTGAGCCGCACCTTCGGCTTGATCGGCGCTACAGGAACGGCCGCCGCCTGGATGATGGAGATATTGGCCATCTTTCTGCGGTCCATGTCGTCCGAGATGCGGGCCTCCTCCCATTTTTCCTTGTAGGTGAGGTAATCGCGCTCGTTGGTCGCTGTGTCCCGCTTCAAGTTCTGGAACTCCTTTTCCTGCCTGTCCAGGTTCTTGAGGGCGCCGTCGACACGGGCGATCTGCGGGCCAAGGGAGGCGAGCTTTGCCTCCTGGGCGCGAAGGTCCGCCTCTGCCTTGACGCGCTCTTTCTCCGCCTCCTGGTAGACAAGGTTGCCTGTCCTGACTCGCGAAGTGACGTCCTTTTCCTGGGCGGCGAGAAAGTCCTTTGTCATCTGGATCTCCTTGCGCACGTCCTTGACCGGGGGGCTCTCCTCCTTGTATTTGATGAGGAGTTCGTGTTCCTTGAGCTGAAGGTCGAGCAGTTTGGACTTAGCGTCTGTGAGGATTTTCCCCTGCTCTGAAAATGCGAAGGTATTGCCGTCTTCCGCAATCGTGCGGGACTGCGCCTTCAAGGAATGCAATTTCTCCTGCAGCTCCTGGATATTGTTCTGCGTTGCCTTGTAGGCGGTGTCCAGCTCCGTGCGCTGCCCCAGCATGAGGTTTCTCTGCTGATCGAGCGCGTAGACACCCTGAACCTGCTTGAAGCTCTGGAGCGCATCTTCCGACGCCGTGAGCTTATTGCGGTATTCCACGAGTTGTTCTTCAAGGAACGAAGATTTGGGATCGCTGTAAACTTGCAGGTGCTTTTCCTTGAAGCAGTCGACGAGGAGATTTACCACCTGGGCCGCCAGGTAGGGGTCCCTGTGCTGGAAGCCGACGCCGATCACATTCGATTTCTTGACGCCTTCGATGGAGAGGCTTTTGCCGAACCGGATGATCGCCAGATCCTTCGGCGTCACACCGACGGGGTATGTCTTGCCGATGAGATCGGGATAGAGCTTCCCCACCCCGATGGCGGTGACCACCTTGTCCGCCAAGCCTCGGTCGGCGAGGATCTCTACCTCCGAGTTGAGGATCTGTTCCGGATCGGGCTGCCCGAAGGAAATCGTCGGAGCCCTGTTGCCCCCTTCCGGGTTGTAGACGTTTTCCCTTCCGAACTTGACCAGGATGCTCGATTTTGCCAGGTAGGTCGGCGGAAGGAGAAAAGTGCCGACGGTCACCGTGACGACAACGCCGAAGAAAACGACGAGGATTTTAGTCTTATGCTTGAAAAGGACGACGAGGAGGTCTCTGAGTGTTCCGGCCTGTGTTCCTGTGTCCTGTCTCTCGTCGATCATAGAGAGCCTCCTAGGGGGTTGTGTTGGTATAGAAATAACCGAAACCGGGAGTGAACGGCAGGTTATTCTTGAGGTACAGCGTAACCCATTTGTTTACGTTGGCAACTGGTGATTTCGGCAGAAATACGATGTCGAAGGGGCGGAGGAGGATGTCCTGGCCCATGTTCGTACCGTTGATGATCGTCTCCAGGTCGATTGGAACGGCCAGCGGCTCTCCCGAAGGACCGCGGCGGATGAGGATGATTTCATGGAGACGCGCAGAATCCTTGTACCCCCCTGCCATGGCGATGGCCTGCATCACGGTGACCTGGCCCGTGAGGGGCAGCAGACCCGGCTTATTCACCTCGCCGTCCACGTAGACCCTCTGGCCGGCAAATGCGCGCATGGTAACCGTTATCTCGTTCCGCTGTATCATCGATTCGTAGCGCTGCTGCAACGCGGTAGTAAGCTCGCCGGGAGTCTTGTCGAGCACCGGCAGCTCCCCGATGAGCTGGAGAGAGATAAAGCCGTCGGGACGCACGATTACCCGGTCGTTCAACTCAGGATTGTAAAAGAACCTGACCTCGATCTCGTCGCCCGCCTGGATGCGATAGGCTTTCTGCGGATAGGTATTCGCCTGGACCCGAGGGTCCGTCAAGGGAACCGGGTTCCGGACCAGAGTGCCGCAGCACGCGAGCACACACATAAGAAGAAGCATCGAACAGACGCGCATCATGTCTCACTCCCCCTGCACAACCTGAATTCCGACATCGTAGACAGGCTACCGCCCTTCGGCCAGATGCCGGGACGTCTCATATTTATAGTCATATCCAATCCCATGACTCTTCGTCCCGCATTCATAGGCGCGCCGGAATAATCCTGCCCACCGGCCGCGTCGGCACAACTCTAGCGGGACACCTGTAATCGTGCCTTTTGAAATGTCCGGGCATCACGCGGGAGCGGCCTACAGACGTTATTACTCCGGGATCTTAAGTCTCCTCTCGTCGATCATCTCGAGAACGGACTCTCGGTAAATCCGCAGCGATCTGTTGACCCTGGTGCCATCGACGACCCCCAAGCGAAACCAGCGGTATACCGTCTTCAAAGAGACGCTCAGGAATAATGCGACCTCGACAGGCGTCAACAACGTCTTCGGAGATAAATCCTTAAAATCCTTGCCACCCTCCATCGAATACCCTGTCCATCACGTCAATGTATTTTTGCACTACCTGTTAGACATAATATTACACCTAAAAACGAAAGTTGTCCAGTACAAATGTCCTCTCGTGTCCTCTTATGTCCCACAAATAGTAATCATGAGCCTCCTAAATAACCGACAACCAGCCGAAAACCCACGACAATCCTGTTGTGCAAAATATTTCATAAAGCACTCAGTAAGATAATGTGCGGAGTGAAAACAGCACCTTTGTCTCACAAGATGTTGCCGTTCGCTTTTCCGGCCGAAAAAGGTCGTAGGACCTGAAACTGAGGGCCCAGAGTGATGCCGCTGGAGATGGCTTCGAGAAAAACTATGGTAGTTTCAGGAGGTTGTAAGAGGTGTTATCCCCCTCGTGTCGGGGGATGCGAGGTGTTTGGACGAGGCGTCGAAAGGCGGGGTAATAAGGTCGGAAACATGGGCGGTAGCAGGCGTTTTTCGGGGAACAGGATGAACCATCCGGTTCAAAAGGGTTTGCAGGTGCATGGGCTTCCACACCGGTGCTCAAGGTTTGCCTCTGCCATAAATCTGCACGAGCTTGCTCTTCGCTTCCTGGTTCGCGGGGGACAACTCAAGGGCCTTTTCGTAGCAGAGGCGGGCTTCGTCCTGCTGGCCTAGTTTTTCATCCACGTTGCCGAGGGCAATCCGGTAGTCGACCACGTTGGCCCGCACAGTGACTAACGTGCTCAGCAGCCGCCGGGCAGAATCGAGCTTACCCTCAAGCAGAGCGATCTCGGCGCGCATAAAGTCGAAATCAGGGACCGAATATTTATTCAGCTCGGACGAGATCAATTGGACTTGGGCCGGAGTGAGATTTGCGGAAATGAATATGTTTCTCCACTCGGAAATCGCTTCGACCCGCTCGCCGAGGGAAAAACAGAGCGCCAGCTTCTCGACGGCGAAGGGCCAATAAACGGGGGATGGGAGGACGATGCGCTTCGCCCAGAGCGCTGCGTTGAGGGTGTCGCCCTTCTCGGCGAGGATCGTCGCCGAGGCCATGCAGAGATTCGGGTCCTGCCTGTAAAAGTCACTGAGATTGAGGCTGTGGGCAAGGTCGGTCTGCGCAAGGTCACGGAAGAAGGCCCGCCGGCCGGCCGGCAGGATGGGCAGGTTCTCGAACAGAGAGACACCCGCGTCAAAATAGCTTGCAGGCCGGGTGGGATTCAGAAAAACTGCCTTTTCGAAAGCCGCGAGCCCTTCGTCGCCCCTGCCCCGCCTCACCTCCAGTATGCCTGCCAGTACCCAGTTCTCGGGATCAACAACGTTGAGCCTGGTGGCGCGGGCTATCCATTTATCGGCGGCTGCATCGTCCTGGAATACCATGCACCGGGACAGGAAGGATCTGTAACCGGAGGACAAGGGATCGAGCATCGACAATCGCCGCAGGGTCGGTAAAGCCTCCGTCCCGTATGTCTCGGGCGGCGGAGTCCCCCACAGAGAGTCTGATGTCCGTCGGAATGACGAACTGGCCGATCAGCCTGACGGCCGAAAGGTAGATCAGGGGGAGCAAGAGCAGAGAGAAGAAACAGAGAAGGAAGTTTTGAGTTTTGAGTTTTGAGTTTTGAGTTGACAAAGGAAGACGCGTAGGAACGTTGACCCCCGATGTCAATAGTGGACACGAAACGTTGTCAAGTTAAGCCGCCGTCTTCCCAGCATGGAACTGCCTCTCGTATGCCGCCGGCGACAGGTAGCCGAGTCTCTTCTGACGCCTTTGCCTGTTGTAGAAGATCTCGATGTACTCTGTGATCTGCTTGATTGCCTCCTCTCTGGTTCTGTAGCGGGAGTGATGAATGAGCTCATTCTTGATCGTGCCCCAGAAGCTCTCCATGGGGGCGTTGTCCCAGCAGTTGCCTTTCCTGCTCATGGAGGGCTTCATGCCTAGCCGTGCGAGGAGCTTCTGGAAATGGGGACTGCAATATTGACTTCCCCGATCCGAGTGATGAATAAGGCCCTCGGGCGGATGTTTCGCCGCCGCCGCCCGGAGCAGGGACTTCTCGACAAGCTCCTTGGCGATTCTCGATCCCAGCGCATATCCGACGATCTCGCCGTTCCAGAGGTCCTTGTGAGCGGCGCAATAGAGCCCGGAACGTGTCAATGAAAATGAGACACTTCCAGCAAATATTTAGTGTACCTCTCCATCGCTCGTCGGCGATGGCTTGTTGATCCAGACGGCGTCAGGCAGTGACGCCGGTGTCGGCATCCTCCCCTTGAACCGTTCCGGATGTTTTTCATAGGCAGCCAGCAGCACGTCCTTACGGTCTTCAATGATCCTGGACGCCTTTCCATAATGGACAGCCTCGGGGGTGAGAAGACCCAATCCCAAATGATAGTGCTCGGTATTGTACCAGGGGAAGAATGTCTGGCAAAAGGCCCTGGCATCCTGAATGGAACCGAACCTTTCAGGGAACTCAGGCCGGTACTTCATGGTCTTGAACTGAGATTCGGAATAGGGATTGTCATTACTGACCGAGGGTCTCGAATGGCTCCTGGTGACTCCAAGATCGGCCATGAGCAGGGCAACGGGCTTTGACGTCATGCTCGACCCCCTGTCCGCATGGATCAGGAGCTGATCCGGTTGGATCATTTGCTTGGCGCAGGTTTCCGCGATCAGTTTGCGGGCAAGGGCCGATAGTTCCCTGTGGGCTACCATCCACCCCACGACATAGCGGCTATAGATGTCGAGGATCACATAGAGATAAAAGTAGGTCCACTTTACCGGACCCTTGAGCCTCGTGATGTCCCAACTCCACGCTTCGTTGGGCGCTCTTGCAAGGATCTCCGGTTTTGCATACCGGGGACGGGATACCTGCTTTCTCCTCTCTTTCAGCTCACCCTCTTTTTCAAGGATCCGGTACATGGTGCGCACCGAGCAGAGATAGCTCTTCTCGTCGAGAAGGGTCGCGTAGATCTCCCGGGGCGCCTTGTCGATGAAGCGATCCGCATGAAGGATATCGAGTACCTCATCCCGTTCCTCGAAGGAGAGGGCCAAAGGAGAGGGACGGCATGAAGGCTCCTTCTCATGTGGATGCTGCCACCGGTAAAAGCCTGCACGGGATATGTCAAGGGCGTTGCAGGCCGGGCGGATACCCACTTCGTGGGCAAGCGACGCGGTGATGTTCATGACTTCTCCTCGCTTGATCCCTTGAGCAACTCGGCCACTTTTTTTTGGACGTCGATAATGAGTTCTGCCTGCTTGAGTTTATGCGCGAGCTTTTCGTTCTCCCGTTCCAACACTGCAATACGGCGGATGCCGGGATCAGTCTTTTGTGCGACAGGTCCTCTCTTCTTGGGAATAAGGCCCTGGGCAACCTGATGCCGCCACGAGGTGAGGCTCGACGAATAGAGACCTTCCCGGCGCAGAAGAGCTCCGATCTGACCCAGCTCAGTACGACTCTCCGCCTCCTTGAGGATACGGAGCTTGTACGCTGCCGTGAATTTCCGGCGCACTGTCTTCTCCGGTACCTCCGGATCAGGGACTACCTTGGGGTGTGCCATTACGGACTTCTTCTCTTCCATGATCGTTCTTTCCTTCCCGCCCTCAGAGTCTAAACTATCGGGTGGGAAGTGTCTCACTTATATTGGCACAGAGGGCCAGCCCTCTTCCGTGGGTATGTACGTGATGTCGCTGACCCAGACCTGGTTTGGAGCTTCGACCTCGAATTGCTGTTCGAGGAGGTTTGCCGCGACCGGGAGCGAGTGCTTCGAATCCGTCGTGGCCTTGAACTTCCTGACCTGCTTGCAGCGCAGCCCGAGCTTCTTCCTGATTCTTCTGATCCTAAAGACACCCACTTTGACGCCATGGGCGGCAAGATCGCGCTGCAATCTTTCGGGCCCGCACGTGTGGCGGGTCCTCTCGTGGGCGGCCCTTATCTCCGCCTCCAGGCGCCCCTCTTGCTGCGCCCGTTTGGAGGGCGGGCGCTTGAGCCATGCGTACCAGCTGCTTCTCGATACGCGGAGGACCCGGCAGAGAATCAGCGTGGGATAGGTGAGCCGCAGCGTTTTCATGAGCGCGTACCTCGCAGCGACTCCTTGGCAAAGTACGCGGCTGCTTTTTTTAGTATGTCGCGCTCCATCTTAAGCTCAGCGTTCTCGCGTCTTAAACGATTGATTTCCATCTCCTTGGCGGTCGCCTTGCCCTGGTCCGACAGGTTGCCGTTCTTGGCTTTCCTTATCCAGTACTCGATGGTCGACTTGCCGACCGACAGCCTCCGCGCCGCTTCCGGGACGCTCAAGCCGGCCTCCGTCACCAGCTTCACTGCTTCTTCTTTGAACTCCTTTGTGTATACGCCCTTTGGAACCCTTTCCATTGACCCCCGATGTCAATAGTGGACACGAAACGTTGTCAAGTTAAGCCGCCGTCTTCCCAGCATGGAACTGCCTCTCGTATGCCGCCGGCGACAGGTAGCCGAGTCTCTTCTGACGCCTTTGCCTGTTGTAGAAGATCTCGATGTACTCTGTGATCTGCTTGATTGCCTCCTCTCTGGTTCTGTAGCGGGAGTGATGAATGAGCTCATTCTTGATCGTGCCCCAGAAGCTCTCCATGGGGGCGTTGTCCCAGCAGTTGCCTTTCCTGCTCATGGAGGGCTTCATGCCTAGCCGTGCGAGGAGCTTCTGGAAATGGGGACTGCAATATTGACTTCCCCGATCCGAGTGATGAATAAGGCCCTCGGGCGGATGTTTCGCCGCCGCCGCCCGGAGCAGGGACTTCTCGACAAGCTCCTTGGCGATTCTCGATCCCAGCGCATATCCGACGATCTCGCCGTTCCAGAGGTCCTTGTGAGCGGCGCAATAGAGCCAGCCCTCTTCCGTGGGTATGTACGTGATGTCGCTGACCCAGACCTGGTTTGGAGCTTCGACCTCGAATTGCTGTTCGAGGAGGTTTGCCGCGACCGGGAGCGAGTGCTTCGAATCCGTCGTGGCCTTGAACTTCCTGACCTGCTTGCAGCGCAGCCCGAGCTTCTTCCTGATTCTTCTGATCCTAAAGACACCCACTTTGACGCCATGGGCGGCAAGATCGCGCTGCAATCTTTCGGGCCCGCACGTGTGGCGGGTCCTCTCGTGGGCGGCCCTTATCTCCGCCTCCAGGCGCCCCTCTTGCTGCGCCCGTTTGGAGGGCGGGCGCTTGAGCCATGCGTACCAGCTGCTTCTCGATACGCGGAGGACCCGGCAGAGAATCAGCGTGGGATAGGTGAGCCGCAGCGTTTTCATGAGCGCGTACCTCGCAGCGACTCCTTGGCAAAGTACGCGGCTGCTTTTTTTAGTATGTCGCGCTCCATCTTAAGCTCAGCGTTCTCGCGTCTTAAACGATTGATTTCCATCTCCTTGGCGGTCGCCTTGCCCTGGTCCGACAGGTTGCCGTTCTTGGCTTTCCTTATCCAGTACTCGATGGTCGACTTGCCGACCGACAGCCTCCGCGCCGCTTCCGGGACGCTCAAGCCGGCCTCCGTCACCAGCTTCACTGCTTCTTCTTTGAACTCCTTTGTGTATACGCCCTTTGGAACCCTTTCCATCTCCTGCACCTCCGTCTTGGCATTGTACCTCAACTTTGGTGTCCACTACTTTCATCTTACCCTACATCTCCTGCACCTCCGTCTTGGCATTGTACCTCAACTTTGGTGTCCACTACTTTCATCTTACCCTACCCTGATAACTCAAAACTCAACACTCAAAACTCAAAACGTGCCTTAAGCTCCCCTGATAACTCAACACTCAAAACTCAAAACGTGCCTTAAGCCTGTTGGTCGGGCTGTTTGCGCCGCGCAAAAAAACCCTTTTTCGGCTGGTCCCACTCGTGACGCTTGCGCGTTTTCTTGCCGTCGCCGTCATGGCCGTAGTAATCATAGTAGTGGTAGTAGTAGTGATAGTAGTGGGAGTAGTAATAGCTTTCCCGGCCGATGTCTATGTTGTTCAGGACGGCGCCTATCACCTTCGCGCCCACGTCTCTCATGACCCTGGACCCGTGTTGGGCCGTTTCCCTTGTAGTAGTGCCTCCATGGACAACATAGACCACACTATCCATAAGCTTGCTCAGCACCACAGCATCGGTGACCGAGCTTATCGGGGGGGAGTCGATGATGATCTTGTCGTAGGTGCCCTTCATCCGATCGATAAATTCCGCCATCCTCTTCGAGCCGAGGAGCTCTGCCGGGTTTGGAGGCACGGGGCCGCAGGTCATGACATCGAGCTTTTCGTGCAGGACCGATCGATGGATGTCCGGCTCTTCGCCTACAATAACATTGCTCAACCCTCTGCGGTTCTCCAGGCCGAAGACCTTGTGGATCTGGGGCTTCCTCATATCTGCGTCCACGAGCAGGACGGATTCCCCGGAATAGGCGATGACGAGGGCGAGGTTGGCAGTGATGAACGTCTTGCCCTCCTTGGGGATAAAACTGGAGATCAGGATCGTTTTGAGGGGGGTGTCGGGCGACGAAAAGAGCACGGCCGTGCGCAGGCTGCGGAACCCTTCCGCGACCGTCGACTTCGGCTTATGGTGCACGATCATCTCAGGGTTCGATACTTGTTGCCCTATTTCTTCCATAAAGTTTATCCTGGGGATGAGGGCCAGGCAGGGGGTCTCCACATACTTCTCGACGTCATCGGGGGTCTTGAGGGTGTTGTCGAGGTACTCGAAGAAAAAGGCAACAAGGCAGCCCATGAAAAGACCGGCCACAACCGAGAGTGATATATACTGCAGGGGCTTGGGCCGGGTGGGGTTTATCGGCACTTCGGCCCTGTCCACGATCCTGACGTTGGTGGTCCCCAGCTCGCCCGCCACACTCGTCTCCTTCAGCCTCTTCAGGAGGTTCTCGTAGAGCTCCCTGTTCTTCTCGGCCTCCCTGGCAAGCACGCTGTACTCTATCGATCTTTCACTCAGCTTCTGGGTCTCCGCCTTTTGGCCTTCCACGGCGCTGCGCGCGTTCGCCTCCCTTGCCCTCGCGATAGCCAGCTCGTTCTTGATGGAGGCCAGCACGTTCTGTGATTCCGACTTGATCTTCTGCCGGTTGGCCTCCATCTCCGATTTGAGCTGGGTCATCTTCGGGTGCTTTTCACCATACTTCTGGGATAGCTCCGACATCTGCGTGACGAGCCTCGCCTCGTTCTCCTTGAGCCTCTGGATCAGGTAATTGTCCATCACCTGGGGCATGGACTCGATGGGTACCCCTTTTGAGAGCAGGTCCTGCACCTCCTTGTAGCGCGCTTCGACCTCGACCCTTTTCGACTGCTCGTCGACGAGCCTGCCGGTCAGGCCGCCCAGCTTCTGCATGGCAATATTTTCTTTGTCCTTGCCAGTTAAGAATCAAAACCGCACTGCTTTTAGAGGATTTAAGTTTCAAAACCGCACTCCGTGTTAGAATGCCTCCTAAAGAAAACTGAGGAGGGCGCGATGGGCGAGCAAATTCACAAAAGGCTGAGCGATGAGCAGGCGAAGATGATAATGGAGAAATACCTGGCGCGAGAGCTGAGCGCTACGCACGCTATGGAGTCGTTGAGCCTGAAGCGGCGTCAATTCTTCGAATGGGCGCAGAAGTACAGGAGCGATCCAGAGGGCTTCAGCATTGGGTATCGGAGGAACGGCACAAACAGGCAACTCGACGAGAGAGTCCATGCCCATATCCTCCAGGAATTTGAGAAGGAAAAAGCCTTGATAGAAGATCCTTCAATCCCCATCCGGTTTTACAACTACAGCTATATTCAGGATCAGCTGAGGGAGCGCTACCAGGAGAAGGTCTCCCTTCCAGCAATCATCGACAGGGCAAAAAAAACGGCTATTACATCGCAAAACCGGATAAGGCCATCCACGACCGGGAGGTGATCACCCACCATGCGGGAGAGCTCATCCAGCACGACTCCTCGTACCATCGATGGTCCCCCTATATTGCCGAAAAGTTCTACCTGATCACGAGCCTCGACGACTACAGCAGGTATCTGTTCTATGCGGAGGTTACGGAAAGGGAATCAAGCTGGGCGCACATCATGGCCCTTGAAAGCGTGTGCACCCGCTATGGACTGCCTCTTTCCTATTATGTCGACAATCATTCCATGTTCCGCTTTCTCGAGAAGAGGGATACGATATGGACGAAGCACTATGCGCGAACGGATGAGAAAGACCCGCAGTGGAAACAGGTATTGCAGGAACTGCGGGTGAAGGTGACCTACGCGCTCTCTCCGCAGGCCAAAGGGAAAATCGAGAGGCCCTACCGATGGCTGCAGGATAGGATCGTAAGGACCTGTGCTCGGGAGAACATAACAGCCATCGCACAAGTACGGGAGATACTCTCCTACGAGGTTAAGCGCTACAATGAACGCCAGGTCCACAGCACCACCGGAGAGATCCCTCGTATGCGCCTTGAGAGGGCCATAGAGGAGGGCAAGACGCTCTTTCGCCCATTCAAGCTTCCCTTCCCTTGCGAATCCACAAAAGACGTTTTTGCCCTAAGAGGCACGCGAACCACAAACGCCTACCGCAAGGTATCCATCAACGGCATCGAGCTCAAGGTGCCAGGCGTCGATCCATACAAACCGGTCGATTTGAGGATGGTCCCCGATCCAGAGACGGGGCTGACGGAGATCAGGTTCTGGCACAACGGAAAGCTGGTGAGCACTCAGAAGGTGCAAACTGCCGCCTTGAAAGGAATGCGGTTTTGATCTTTAGACAGTGCGGTTTTGAAACTTCGCTAACATATTTTCTTTGTCCTTGTCCCCCTGAAAGGGAGTGATCTGCACGATACCGTACCTTTCTTTATATGCCTGCAGGGCCTGCTCCGATTCCTCCAGGGTCTTCTTCTGCTCCTCTATCTGCTTTGTGAGGAAGTCCTTGGCCTCGCCGGATGTTTCACTCGTCCACGCCATGTTTTGCTCGATGAACCCCTTTGCGACCATATTGGCGATGTCTGAGGCGAGCTGTCTGTCCGTGCTTTCGCAACTGATATCGACGAGACGGCTGTTCCTGATGGGGTCAACTTTCAGGGACTTTAAGAACTTGCCTACGAGCAAGGCTTCTTTGGACTTCTTGTCCAACGTTGAGTGATTCTTTCGTTTCTGTGGACTGAACACGGGGTTCTCTGACAGGTTGAGCGCCTGGATCACGCGCAGGGCCAAAGAGCGGCTCTGGAGGATCTTGTACTGGGTCTGGTAGAATTCCGTGCTGTTCGCGTCGATCGGCAGGAGCTCCTGCATGTTGAGTACCTTCGGCGCCTCCCTTTCGATGAGTATCCTTGTTGTCGCTTTGTAGACGGGCGTCATGACAAAGGAACCAATGGCCACCGTACCGACAATGACTGCAAAGCAGAGCAGGGCGGGGCGACGCCACTTGTAGAGGGTGCGGAGATAGTCGTAGACGTGTGTTGCTTCGTTGGTTTGGCCGGGAATGCTCATTTAAATAATCCCTCCGGGTGTTCGTTCACTGCTCAAGGTGCGAGGTCATCGATAACGGGCGGGTTCGAGGTGGCATGGAGCCGTCTGTCACCAGAAGCTTTCGGGTACGACGATGGTGTCGCCGGGTTCGATGAGGTTTTCCATCGTGAGGTAGAGGTCCACCTTCTTGCCTTCCTTCTCCCTTACCGTCTTTGCCTTCTTCTTGGCAGCCTTTTCCGTAAAACCACCCGCAGTGCTGATGGCGTGCAGGACGGTCATCCCCTTCATGAAGGTGTACTGTCCCGGCCGCTTCACTTCTCCCGTCACGTAGAATACCTTGATCTTCGGTATAAAAATGGTGTCGAGGTTAAGCACCTGGACGTTTTGGCTCCTCTCACCCTCCAGGACGTCCCTGAGCCTGACTTTGATCAGCTCCGAGGGATCGGCCTGATCGGGCAGAAGCGGGGTTTGCACCCCGACTTTCTCCTTTGGCCTGACTATCATGATCTCCTGGTCCGCTTCCGGCTTTACCCCGCCAGCCATGGCTATGGCCTCCACAAGGAGGGTCTTTCTCGTCAAAGGATATGCCCCGGGGGAGTTTACCTCTCCTATAACAAAGATCTTCTGACTCCGGTACTCAGTGACCTGCACGCTCACCTGGGGTTCGATGATGTAGCCGTCCGCGAGCATCTCCCTGAGCTTCTTTTCTACCTGAAGCTGGCTGAGGCCCGTGACCCGAAGCTCTCCGATAAGGGGGAAACTGATTTTCCCCTCCATGTTGATCCGCGCTTTCCTTGTGAGATCGGGATGGTCCCAGACCGTGATCGAAATCTCGTCTTCGGGGCCCAGCACATAATCGGCATCGGCGAACACGGCGGAAGGGAGCAGGGAGCAGAGAAGGAGAGCCGCGAGCGCGAAGCAGGAGGCACGGCGAAGGAAAGCGAAGGGCGAAGGACGAAGGACGAAAAACGGGTTCTTGCTATTCATACAAATATTCACCTATGGTGATACGTTATCCGGGGCCCGAAACACCGGGTGCCGGTCTTTGCCCTAAGGGGTAAGAACGATCTTGAACATGATACGGTTGTCGGTATAGGAGTACTGATCGAAGTTCGAACGGTCATCCCTGTACTGGTATTCGAGCCTGGCCTGGAGCCATTTTTGTATGTTGTAAAAGGCTGCGGCTCCACAGGAATATATCTCGTCGGAGCGCTTCTTATGTGCACCCGTGACAGGCTCGGTCAGGTTTTCAAGATATTCGCTTTCCCGATAGGAGAGTGCTGCCGTGGCGCCTATCTTGCCCGTGAAGAAATGTTGAAGGGTAAGGGTCGCCACCGTGCTGACGTAGGAGGCATTCAGCAGCAGGGTATCATCCGCGAGGTCGCGCAGGGCGTCGAGGGTGAGGCTTGTCCTCGCGTCAAGGTCGTCGACGAGCTGGCCGGCCATGACCCAACTGCGGGGACTATTATCCCTGCCCGCCACGTTCCTGTCAAACTCTTTCCAACCATAACCCGCCTTGAAATTCCCTTTCAGCTTTCCCACTGGGTCGAAGGCAACACCCAGATAAACAAGCTGGTCCCTGTGGTCCGCAAGACGGTCGTACACAAAGTCCTTCACGGCGTAGTCGTACTCGACCAAGGCCGACATGCGCGGGAGGAAACGATAATAGAGGCTCGTGCCGACGAGATTATTCGTATATTCTGCGCCCCGGTCGCGATGCTCGTCGAGGACCAGATCCTCGCGGTTATACTTTGCCGCGATCTTCCACCTGTCGGCAAAGCTGTACGCGGCAGCGGTATTAACGAAATTATCATGGAAAGGCATCTGGTGCGTCATTGTTTGAATACGTTCCAGGGTACTTTCTGCAAAGTTGTCTCCCAGGGTAAACTGCAGGCCCCCCGGCGCAACGAGATGGAGAAGCCCGTTAGCCTGGTGATTCTGGTAATTGTTCGCCGAGTACTTGGCAAAGTTGACGAACCCCACCCTGTAGCCGAGGTCGAACGAGCTCTGGCCGAAGAGGTACTTGAGGCCCATACCGGGAGTAACCGTGGTGACGTAGTCCGACTTCTTGTCCGATTGCGTCAGGAATACATTGCTCCGGAACATCTCCTGGAGGCCGAGCTCCGGCAGCAACGTAAAGTTTCCATATCTGATTTCGGCCCTGACAGGACTCACGAGCAGGATGGAGAGGGCGCAGGTGAGCAGCGCAAGGATAATAATTGTTTTATTCATCTTCTCTTTTCTCCGGTCATCACACACCTATCGAAAGAAACTGCCTGTTGGCACGGCATTGCGTCCGTGCATAGCAATGCCGTCATACGAAGCACGCCTGCGAAAAGGATAGGCTACCGCCCTTCGGCAGGGTGCCGGGACGCTTTATACTTATGGTCATATCCAACTGCATGGTTCTTCTGCCCCGCATTCATACCCATGCCGGAATAATCCTGCCGACCGGCCGCGTGGGCGCAACTGTAGCGGGACACATTCAACTGTGCCTTTTCGCATGTCCAGGAATCACAACGGAGTGGCTTACGGCTTCCGGACGTTATCAGGCCAGAATCTTCAGTCTTCTCTCGTCGATCATCTCGAGAACGGACTCCCGATAAATCCGTAGCGACCTGTTGACCTTGGTGCCGTCGAGGAGTCCCGAGCGATACCAGCGGTATACCGTCTTCAAAGAGACGCTCAGGATATAGCGCGACCTCACCGGGTGTCAACAATGTCTTGGGAGATAAATCATCAAAATCCTTGCCATGCCCCATTGAATAACCTGTCCATAAGAGTAAATGTGTGTGTCCTTAACTGTTAGACGTAATAGTACAACTATGGGAACAATGTTGTCCAACATAAATGTCCACGTCTGTCCACTTATGCCAATAAATAGTAGGCGCGAGCCCCTCATAACCACTTATGACCCGTGGAATATGCGCGACAGTTTGTACTAAATGCTTCGGAAAAGACCCATATGAAAATGCGCGGAATGAAAACGGCGTCTGCGTCTCACAAGGTGCTGCCGTTCACTTTTCACCCGATGGCGCCCGATAAGGTCGGGAACCGGAGGACTCGGTTATGCCTCGCTGCCCATGGAGAGACCGTCCATTCCGCCTTTCCCCCCATTGTGCGGCTGCATCTCCAGCTGTTTGCTCACCGACGCACTAAATATCCTCAGAGACTTGCCGTTGATATTTATGCCATCGATCACGCCAAGCTCACACCAAAGATATACGGTCCTCAAAGGCACGCCCAGCCGGGCGGCCGCCTCGGCAGGCTTAAGAAGCGTTCTTGCGTGGGATTTATCGCCTTCCATTATCCGTGTCTCCTCATAGACGAGTGTGGCAGTATGCCCTGTGTCGCTCCATAGGGCGCGCGCTCAATTGCATGCCCGTCCTTTGTGGCTTTATGAGTGACCCACAATCAGCGGGGCGACCCGGCATATGTCTGTAGATTTGTATAGTATGGATGGTTTCAAAAGTCACCTACCCATTTGGGTAGTTGACTTGTGAAATTGGACATCTTGAATTGGTTTAGGAGTGTAATCGGACAGTTATCGGCGGATCAAAGAAAGCCGGCGCACCAAGAAAAGGAGATTGCCATGCTCCTTCTCGTAAGGTGAGAGCGGTAGACCATCTGGACAATGCCCTAAACGAAAATTCCTGAACTGCACAAGAGCAACATAATTTTAAAGTGGTATAGCGAGGAATCTTGATAGGTATAAGCTGACAAGTCCTTGATATTAGTGGTGCCGAAGGCGGGAATCGAACCCGCACGGGGGGTGAACCCCACCGGATTTTGAGTCCGGCGCGTCTGCCTGTTCCACCACTTCGGCCTGCCATATTTTACGCGGTTTTGCGGTGGGTGTCAAACCTGCACCGCCTAGAGTTGTGACAAATTTGTGACACGATCCTCTCGTACCTTTTGGCGGCAACGCCGTCGAGGCAATAAGGGGGCCACGCGTCCTGATCAGCGGGCATGCGAAGTAGCTGACGGAGACGAGCCATCTATAAGGTATGATTCGAAAGCGAGACCGGCAGCGCGATAAACCTACTCAGACTTTCTTGACATTATAAACAAATTGTTTATACTTATTCCAATGATCAGAACGTTTGCGGATTCCGAGACAGAGCGCCTTTTTACCACCGGTGCATCCAAGCGGTTTCCGCCCGATGTCCTGAAGCGGGCGGTTAAAAGACTGACGCAACTCGACGCAGCCACGGTTCTTGATGATCTTCGCATGCCGCCGTCCAATCGCATGGAGCCGCTGAAAGGGGACCGTGCCGGCCAATGGAGCATTCGCATCAACGGTCAATGGCGTCTCTGTTTCCGGTTCCAAAATGGAGAGGCTCATGACGTTGAAATTGCAGATTATCACTGAGGAGGCAACACCATGAATCCCAAAAACAATCTTCCGCCTATCCATCCGGGAGAATTTCTCAAAGAGATTATAGACGAACTGGGAGTTTCTCAGGCGGAATTTGCCCGCACTGTGGGACTGTCGGCTATGAGAATTTCCCATGTCATCAAGGGACAACGACCCGTCACCGCCGAAATGGCCCTGCTTTTCGCCAAGGCGTTCGGCCAGACCCCCCAATACTGGATTAACCTGCAGGCGGCCTATGACCTGAAGATTGCGGAAAAGGCCATCGGCCGCAGGCTGGCCGGAATTCATACATTTGCACAGGCGTAGCCCATCATACCCTGAGGTTGTTGCATTCGTTGCCGAAATCGTCAGAAGAGCAATAGATCGCTCGTAATACCATTTTATGACGGAGAAGATTTCGGCCTCGCGCGAGTTGAAACAGCAGCGGCCTTCGGCCATCATCTGGGATATGAAGTTTTTTGCCGGCATTTCCTTCAACTCGCGATGGATTGCTCTGGCAAAGCAACGCATTCCGTTACTTTAGGCAAGTAATGCACGCCTCACCTATCTGCTCGCCAACGGTCGTTTTCATCTCTACTGGGAGATTCCCGAACTGCCACTATTAAGCCCTTATTTGTCTCGTACCGGCCTCTTTCATGTCTCGTCAGTCCTGTAGATGTCTGTGTCGGTAGGTTTGATTGGCCGACTTGTGTGATCTCCGGCAGGTCCTGTTCCTCCGCGGTCCTCATTGCCTTCTCCTTCTCGATGTTTTGCGGCCGGTTCTCTTTGGTTATTCACCACATAGACAGGATAGGCGTGGGGGGTCTCTCCGAACAGAAGGAATCCGGCGCCTGCCGCCATGAAGATGGCGATTACTGCCAGGGTTTGGAACCATTCCGGCAGATAGGAGGCGAAGTGGAGTTCGCCGGCCGCAAAGAGGCTGCTGCCGAGAAAGGCGACGCCCAGAATCTTCTGAAGGAGGTCTAACTCCGCGGTGGCACAATGAGCGGGAGCGGGGCTGTCTTAACTCCCGCGCCCATGGTCCGATAAGTATCCCAGAGTTGTTGTTCTGGCTGCGGGTTTGTAACGATCCTTTCGCAGCAAGAAGAGGGAACCGGCTTTTCGTGCAATCCTATCGATGACAAGGGCGGACCCTTGATCTGCAGCCAGAAAGAAAAACGATACCGTGAGAGAGAGTGCAGGGGAAGGAGGGTCTCTGCCATGACAAAACTTGATTTTGGCAAGAACATGAGCATCGGAAAGAAACTCGTCGTAGGTTTCGGGTTTGTATCCGCAATACTGGTGATGCTCACCATGACCGGCTTCTTCACCATGAGGTGGATTGATTATAGGTTCGGCAGGGTAATCGATTCCAACACCGCGAGGATGGAGAAGGCGAACGGCGCGGTTCACGCACTGGACCAGATATTTTGCACGATGGGGGTCCTCATCATGGCGGAGGACGAGGCCGTCGTGAAGGAGAACACGAAGATCTTAGCCCAAAGGCAAAAGGAAATGAACGATGCATATCTTGTCCTGGAAAGACCGGGGCAGGTGGAAAAGGGCAGAGAGCTCCTGGCCAAGTGCAAGGCCTCAGCGGCGGCCGCCAAGGAGGCTCACAACAGGGCCTTGGATCTGGCCAAAGCGGGCAAGCGGGACGAGGCCATGAAGGTATACGTGGAAGAGGCGCGCCCTTTAGCCCTGGCCATCATGGCCGAGATGCAGGAACTCGTGCAGTACGAGCAGGGGGAGATGGGGGTGGCGCGCGAGGCGGCGTCCAGGGAGGCAAGGCGGTATCAGATCGTTCTCGTCGTGCTCGGCCTCGTAGGCCTATTCGCCGTAGTGGCAGCCACGATCTATCTTACCCGGAGCATTGCTGTCCCGCTCAAGGATGGGGTAGGGCTGGCGAACCGCCTTGCGAACGGTGATCTCAGGATAGTCACCAACACCGAAGGGGGCGACGAGACCCACCAGTTGCTGAGAGCCATGAAGCACATGGTTGACAAATGGCGGGAGGTGGTGAGCCAGGTCGCGTCGACGGCGGCAAGCCTTTCTTCAGCGGCCACACGACTCTCCGCCGGCGCCGACCAGATGTCAAAAGGGTCTCACATCCAAGCAGAAAGGGCGACGACTGTCGCAGGCTCGTCGGAGGAGATGTCGCAGACGGTCCTCGACGTGGCGAGGAACGCCGGAGAGATCTCCAAGTCCGCAACCGTCACCGCTGGAACGGCCAGGGACGGAGGCGCCGTGGTCGATCGGGCGGTTCAGGAGGTGAGGAAGATCGCCGGTACGGTCAACGAATCGGCCCGGTTCGTGAAATCGCTGGGAGAGCGCTCGAAACAGATCGGTGAAATAGTAGGGGTCATAGACGAGATCGCCGATCAGACGAACCTCCTGGCTCTCAACGCGGCCATAGAGGCGGCCAGGGCCGGAGAGCAGGGCAGGGGCTTCGCTGTTGTCGCCGACGAGGTGAGGAAGCTCGCGGAGCGGACCGCCACCTCCACGTCGGAGATAGGCGCGATGATAGGGAGCATCCAAGACGAGGTGGCCAAGACGGTGGGGGTGATGACCGTCGCCACCGATATGGTCAGCCAGGGCGTGAGATACTCGGAGGATGCGGGTGTCTCCCTCGGACAGATAGTGGGCAGCGTCGACAACCTCCAGATCATGGTGCAGCAGATCGCCTCGGCCACGGAAGAGATGACCGCCACTTCCGACCAGATAAGCAGGGACGTGGAAGAGATCGCAAACATCTCCCGGGGGACGTCGGCGAACTCCGGGCAGGTGGCCTCGGCCTCGTACGACCTGGCCCATCTGGCAGTCTCCCTGCAAACCGTCGTAGGGGGTTTCAAGCTGTAGAGGAATGGGGCAGTACGGGTCGTTACCCCTGCTATGGGCCATTCTTTTATCCCGGAATGCTCTTAGTCCCGCGTAGACCGAAGAACAGGGACGCCGCTACCGTCAGGCACTGGCCAAAGAAAGACCCGACTCGTTCCGCATGAGAGGGCGGAATCTTCTTGACAGGGTGCCCTCTAATGGGTGACCCCGCACGCAAGGTTGAGGCAGCGGAAGGCTACACTTGTGGAATACCCACAATTTTAGTCAGGATGTAATCTTCATCGGCTGGCGACGCTCTTGCCCACGGGCTACTTATCCACACTTTGCGTTTCCAATTGATCGTCGAGTACTTCAAATGGAAATCGACAGCCGAAAAGGGCAAGGTCATTTGCTGACCTTGCCCCCATGTTTGTGAGTAACGCCTAATTTTTGGATCTTCTACCGATCCCCTAGGGCTTGACCTTCATCATGTTGCGCTTTTTGCTCGATTCATGTCTCCTACTCGGCCTTTACGGCAATCTTCTTGGCTTCTTTCATGGCCTCCTTCGTCTTCGGCAGCTTGACGGTGAGCACCCCCTTCTTGAAAGAGGCTTCGCCGCCCTCCGCGTCTATCCCTTCGGGAAGGGCGATCGAGCGGGTGAAGGAGCCGAAGGAGCGCTCGCTCCTATACCAGTCCTTACCCTTCTCCTCTTTCTCTTCCTTCTTCTCTCCCTTTATGGTGAGGGCGTCCTTTGTCAGAGTTACCTCTATATCCTTTTCGTCCATGCCCGGCAGCTCGACGGATACGTTTACACTCTTGCCCGTGTCTACCACGTCCACGTGGGGTGTAAAAACGGTAGTCCTCATCTCGAAGGGACGCAGGTTGAAGCCCTGGAAGAAGTTGTCCATCAGCCTGTCCATCTCATGGCGGAAGGAGTCGAAGGGGTTCCATGCTTTCCTTTCGGCCAGGGTCTTTTCTGTCTGGTTCTGTGTCGCGATTTCCTTGCCTGCCATATCATCATCCCCTTGCCGTTATGACTCAGCCCTGACGGCTATTTTCCTGCTCTTCGCCGCCGCAACTTTAGGCAATACCAGTTTAAGGACACCGTTCTTCACGGATGCTTGTATCCCGTCCCTGTCTATCTCGTTGGAAAGGGTAAAGGTCCTCTCGTAGTCACCCATACCGTATTCCAGAAGCAGGGGACGGTAGTCCTCTAGCGAGACGTCCTCGACCTTGCCGTAGATGCTTAATACGTTCTTCTCGAGGTTGATATCTACCGATTTCTCGTCGACCCCGGGCATGTCGGCGGTCACTACTATGTCGTGGGGCCCCTCCAGTATGTCCACCTGGGGGGTGTATACTCTGCTCGCCCTTGTGCGTTCCACGCGCTCGGGCGCCTCGGCCTCTTTCTTCTGCACCTGGGTTCCTGTCTCGGCCATGATCCACCTCCTTTACTCGGATTTGACCCTGATGGTCCTCGGCTTGTCTATGGCTGCCTTCGGAAGCGTCACCTTGAGTATGCCTTTACTGAACTTCGCTTCCACACGGTCGGCCTCGATATTGAGCGGCAGTTCGATGGTCTTGCTGAACTGCCCTTGCCAGCGTTCCTGCCGGTGGTACACGCTCTCCTCCTTTGTCTTTTCGGGCGCGCGCCAGCCCCTCAGGGTAACCGTCTTCCCCGTGACCGATATCTCCACGGACGCAGGATCGATTCCCGGTATCTCCGTGGTGAGTATCGCCTCGTCAGCGTTCACCCAGATTTTGACCGGGGGGAATTCGACCGTCTGCAATGTCGGTGCGGTAAGGGGACCTCTCGGGCTCCATGGCCACTTGAGGTCGCCCCACGGAGCGTGTCAATGAAAATGAGACACTTCCAGCAAGTATTTAGTGTACCTCGCCATCGCTCCCGGACGATGGCTTGTTGATCCAGACGGCGTCAGGCAGCGACGCCGGTTTCGGTATCCTCCCCTTGAACCGTTCCGGATGTTTTTCGTAGGCAGCTCGCAGCACGTCCTTACGACCTTCGATGATCCTGGACGCCCTTCCATAATGGACATCCTCGGGGGTGAGAAGACCCAACCCCAGATGGTAGTGTTCGTTATTGTACCAGGGGAAGAATGTCTGGCAAAAAGCCCTGGCATCCTCGATGGAGCCGAACCTCTCCGGAAATTCCGGTCGGTACTTCATTGTCTTGAACTGGGATTCGGAATAGGGATTGTCATTACTGACCGAGGGCCTCGAATGACTCCTGGTGACGCCAAGATCGGCCATGAGCAAGGCAACGGGTTTTGACGTCATGCTCGACCCCCTGTCCGCATGGATCAGGAGTTGATCCGGTTGGATCATTTGCTTGGCACAGGTCTCCGCGATCAGTTTACGGGCAAGGGCGGCGAGCTCTCTGTGGGCCACCATCCACCCCACTACATAGCGGCTGTAGATGTCGAGGATCACGTAGAGATAAAAGTAGGTCCACTTTACCGGCCCCTTGAGCTTCGTGATGTCCCAGCTCCACGCTTCGTTGGGCGCTCTTGCAAGGATCTCCGGCTTTGTATACCGGGGACGGGATACCTGCCTTCTCCTTTCTTTCAGCTCATCCTCTTTTTCAAGGATCCGGTACATGGTGCGCACCGAACAGAAATAGCTCTTCTCATCGAGAAGGGCCGCGTAGATTTCCCGGGGCGCCTTGTCGATGAAGCGATCCGTATGAAGGATATCGAGCACCTCATTCCGTTCCTCGAAGGAGAGAGCCAAAGGGGAGAGGCGGCATGAGGGTTCTTTCTCATGTGGGTGCTGCCATCGGTAGAAGCCCGCACGGGATACGTCGAGGGCGTTGCACGCCGGGCGGATACCCACTTCATGGGCAAGCGACGCGGTAATGTTCATGACTTCTCCTCGCTGGACCCCTTGAGCAGCTCGGCCACTTTTTTTTGGACATCGATGATGAGCTCCGCCTGCTTGAGCTTATGCGCGAGTTTTTCATTCTCCCTTTCCAGTTCGGTAATACGGCGCACATGGGGATCCGCTTTTTGCGCAGCAGGTCCTCTCTTTTTGGGAATGAGGCCCTGGGCAACCTGACGCCGCCACGAGGTGAGGCTCGACGAGTAGAGACCTTCCCTGCGCAGGAGGGCTCCGATCTGGCCGGGCTCGGTACCGACTGTCCGCCTCCTTGAGGATACGGAGCTTATACGCCGCCGTGAATTTGCGGCGCACCGTCTTCTCCGGCACCTCCGGATCAGGGACTGCCTTGGGGTGTGCCATCACTGAATTCTTCTCTTCCATGATCGTTCTTTCCTTCCCGCCCTCAGAGTCTAAACTATTGGGTGGGAAGTGTCTCACTTATATTGGCACAGAGGGCATGGATCAAAGCCCCTGCCAAATCTTTCCAACTCTGTCCACAACATGGGAACCTCCTTGTAATGGTTTCCGGGCCTGCCTTAGCAATGGCCCATGTCGATTGCTAAAAATAATATAACTGGGTCACCCTTATTTGCGCAAGGGCGGGACGCAAAAAATATTTGCGGTTAAAGTTACGACCCAGTGGCGCTCTTAAGGATCAGCAAGAAACGAGTATTAGCCAATGAGGCTATTCAATTGACTCCACCTGACGAGGCATATGCCGCATAGGACGGAGCAAAATCGCCGGGCAACCGAGTGTCAGGAGCGACCCATATTAATTGTTGAGAATTAGGGAGACCATCCTACTCTCCAGGCACACGGCCGCGTTGAAACACATGCAATTACTGAAGTTATCATAATGTAGGGCTCAAGGTCCGCGTCGGAAGCCGTTTCTGGCCTAAACCAGAACGGATGAGGTCAGGTGGAGTCAATTGAATAACCAGATTAGCCAATGCAAAAGGCTTCACGGCAAACCATACCCTTTCTCGTTGCTTACAATCGGCATGTGCGCCATGACGTGGTGCATTTCATATAGATGCATTGCTTGCTCGTTCTCGACCGGCACAACGAGTGCCCCGTACCGATGGAGGAGATCGGACGGAAGGGAGCCGTGAAGCTCTGCCGGGTTCCACCGGCGGGGTTATCATCAGCAGAGCGGCCTGAACTGTACCGGATTGCGCACCATCATGCGCAAGGCCGGGCTACCGAAGGATGTATGGTGAGACAACGAATCTGTGACGGAAGCCTCTGTATTTATGAAAAACCTCTCTCGGTAATGTGATGGCATGAGAGGAATACGGTGCGATCCGGGCGGGGTATGCCGTCCTGCCTGGGAGGTGCGAATAAGCCCGCATTTGTGAGAGACCTACTCCTTTTCGTCTCTCTCCAGGACCGTCAGGGGTAAAGTAGGCACCTAACCATCCGCATGGGTTGAGGACGGGAACATGGGAACCGTGTGTGTTCGCCCGATACGGAAGTCGGGCTATCTGTGGAAGACCGGGGAAGGACACGCACGGGGCGGAGTCCCCGTAGTAGTCGGAGGACGGAGAAAGCCGTCCACGGGGCGAAGGGGGGCAGGAGATCGATAGGTTTTTGAAGCCGGAGGAATCTGTGGACACAGATGCAAAGGCCGATCGGGCCTGGCTACTCGGCGTGCAGAGAAAACTCTATCAGTGGAGTCAGGAGAACCCCGAAGGTCAATACCGTGAGTTGTGGGGCTGGGTAATAGACATCCGCAACCTCCGGTGCGCCTGGAAAACGATTGCCTCAAACAAGGGCAAGAGAACGCCAGGGGTCGACGGGGTCACCGTTAAACACATCCACACGCAAGGTGTAGACGCATATCTGGAGGGGGTGAGACAGGAGTTGCAGGATCGTTCCTATGTCCCGTCTCCCGCCCGGAGAGTGTGGATACCCAAGCGCGGTAAACCGGGGGAGTTCCGGCCTCTCGGGGTGCCAATCGTGAAAGACCGAATAGTTGCCTGTGCCGTCAAGCAGATCATCGAGCCGCTCTTTGAAGCCAGATTCTCTCGTGTGTCGTATGGCTTCAGGCCCGGGCGGAGTTGCCATGGAGCGTTGGAGCATATCCGCGTGACAGCGAAATCCGGGAGAAGGACGGACGGTAAACGGCACACCTTTCCTTACCCATGGGTGATCGAGGGCGATATCAAAGGCTGTTTCGACCATATTGACCACCATCAGGTAATGGAGAGAATCCGCCGCCGCTGTGGCGACAGGAAGGTGAACAGGTTGCTCCTTCTGTTTTTGAAAGCTGGGGTTCTCTCGGAAGATCAGTTTATCAGAACCGACTCGGGGACTCCCCAAGGAGGCATACTTTCACCACTCCTTGCCAACATAGCGCTCAGCATCATTGAAGAGAAATATGAACGGTGGGTTCATCAGTACTCCTCAAAAAGAGATGGGAAATTGGCAGCCCGCGACGCTCGTGTGGCCGACAGAAAAGCGGGAAGGCCCGTATTCTTCCCGATCCGCTACGCCGATGATTTTGTTATTCTCGTATCAGGAACGTATGATGACGCGCTTAAGGAGAAAGAGGCGCTTGCCCAGTATTTGAAAGCCACCGCAAAACTCGACCTCTCGGTTGAGAAGACCTCCATTACGGCGATTGAGAAGGGGTTTGAGTTCCTCGGGCACAGGGTCCGTATGAAGTGGAACGACCGACGTGGTTTTATGCCACGTATTGAAATCCCCAAACAGAAGCTCTTGGATATCCGCTACCGGGTAAAGCATTTGACCACGAGAAGCACGACCACCTGGTCGCTTGTGAAGCTGATCCGGAAGCTCAATCCAGTGCTCCGTGGTTGGGCCAACTTCTATCGGTTCTGTCCCGGGGCGAAGACTATCCTCAACGCCCTCGATTGGTACGTGGGGGATAGGATCTGGCGGTGGATGACGAAGAAGCATCAAAAGGCAGGCGCACGGGAGATCATGCACTCCTACCAGCGTATCAAAGGACGACGAAATTGGCATTCGGGGAAGGATGAGCTGTTTCTCATGGGGCGACTTACGGTTCAAGCGTATAGGTTCGCGTGGATGCGGCGGCCTGACTATGCAATGATCTCCGGAGAGCCGAGTGCGTAACGAAAGGCGCACGCTCGGTTCGGAGAGGGGCTATGGGAAACCGATGGCCGAGAGGCCACACGGCGCCTGTAGCCTACTCTACTCCTGGGCCAAGTCAAAAGACTGAAAGCAACGAATGGCGGTGAAGACGCGGAGAACGAAATCTTCACCAGCCTTTAACATCTCGCACCCGAGGCATCCTTCCTCTTATCCGTGATCCGGCGTGTTTTCTAATTCTCTCGCCTTTCGTGACAATGATGACTGCCAAGTGACGCTTCCGGTCTGGGAACCAAATGGGAACATGCCAAAGAGCACTTTTTGTCGGATTTTTGTTGAGGTTTCGCGATAAGGAGGGTAAAATCGGAGAAAATGTGTAATGAGCATAAAGAAAGATGTTCGGTCTCATTGGCCTTATACCGAATGGCGACCATGACTGTGCTGCCTACTGTAATGGCTCAAGGAATCGAAGACGAGCTCATCGCTCAAAGGACCTGGGCATGACCGAGCCGCACAGACCGCGTGTGGGACTTGCACTCGGCAGCGGCTCAGCGCGCGGCTGGGCGCACATAGGCGTCATCCGCGCGCTGGAGAAGGCAGGTATTCGTCCGGATATCCTGTGCGGAACATCAATCGGCGCATTGGTCGGTGCCGCCTACGCGGCAGGTGAGCTGGATCGCCTGGAGAACCGGGTAATTGAATTAGGAATCGGGGACGTAGTCGGGTTCATGGATTTAAGCCTGAGTGGCGGAGTGCTCAAGGGCGATCGCCTGATGAAATTCCTCCGCCGCAATTGGGCGGACCGTTCGATCGACGAGCTCGGGGTGCCGTTTGGTACGGTGGCGACTTCGCTGCAAACGGGGGCGGAAGTCTGGCTGCGCCACGGCTCGACTCTCGACGCCGTGCGCGCGTCGATCGCCCTGCCAGGGTTATTTGCCCCGGTGAGATGGGAAGGATCGTTATTGGTTGACGGCGGACTGGTCAACCCCGTGCCGGTGTCGCTCGCGCGCGCGATGGGCGCGGATATCGTGATCGCAGTCGACCTCGGGTCCGACATTCTGGGCCGCCGCTTTCGCGCCGCCTACGCACTGAAAGCCCCGGCAAGCACCCTTCCCAAGTGGATGCGCCAGCTGCAGGAGGACCTCAGCACGTTCGCACCCGGGAAGTCGCCAGACGAGCCCGCAATGCCCTCGATGCTGGATGTCCTGGCCACTTGCATGGACATCGTTCAGGTCAGGATTGCGCGAAGCCGCTTGGCTGGCGAACCACCGGACGTGATTGTCGCCCCACGGCTGGCGCGCCTTCGCCTGTTTGATTTTCACCGTGCGAGGGAAGCGATTGAGGAAGGTCATCGCGCGGTGCAGAGAGTCGCCCACAGTCTTGCGGTGCTCGACGATCGTGCATTGTGAACGTCACGAAGTGCCACGTGCAGCGGACGGGATGTCGAGCGTGGCTTTCGGGCGCGCGTTGTGCCGGCGCCCCAGTGACGAGGATCGTTAATTTTTTGTGGCAAACCTGATTCCCGGCTTTCAGTCCCCTACCTCAGTTGTAGATACCGTTTTCCATGTCAAGCCGTTTTTAGTCCAAAGTTGGGATCGAAGGGCCGCCCTGACTTCAGCACCCCGAAGATGATGTGGATAAGCTTCCGCATAGCCGCGCAGACGATTACTTTGCCGTTCTTCCCCTTCTTTGTGAGACGCCGATAAAAACTGATGATAATGGGATTATACTGCATGGAGACGAGGGAGGGCATATAGAGCGCCTTTCTCATACGGGCGCTGCCCACCTTGCTGAGCCTTGGCTTGCCCTTGATAGAACTTCCCGATGTAAACTCCCTGGGAGCAAGACCTATGAATGCGACCACCTTCCGAACACGGTCACACTTCTCGAACAGGGAGAGCTCTGAAAGAATGGCAGCGATGGTAGCCTCCCCGATTCCAGGTATGGACCGTAGGAGATCCGCCTTTGTTTTCAGATTCGGGTCTTTCTTGATGAGGTCGGCAATCTCTTTCTTGAGTGCTGCGATTTCCTCGTCCAGGAAGGAGATGTGCCCCTTAACAGAATTGAGGACTGTTTCGTGAGTGGTGCCGATCCTATTGAGTTCCTGGGTGCGCATAGATAGAAGGGCATCGACCCTTCTCACAAGCGCCTGGAGCCTTCGCACATCGGAGGGAAGAGGCGTCCATGGGTCGGGACGCATCTTGTCGCAAAAGCGGGCAATGACACCGGCATCGACTTTGTCGTTCTTCAAACGAAGAAGTTCACTCTGAGCAAATCCTTTGATCCTGGCAGGATTGACAATACTCACCGTGTGGCCCGCATCGTGGAGATACGTGGCAAGCTCTTCGCCATACGTGCTCGATGCCTCCATGCAGACGTGGAGATGATCGACGCCGTATTTCTTCAACCAATTCGTCAGCTCGGAGAACCCCTCCTGGTTGTTGGCTAAGACCTTGTGTTTCAACTTTCCGTTGATCAAAAGGGCCACATCGAACTTCCTCTTCGCTATATCGACTCCCAATACGAGATCCGTCACCGCCGCACCTCTGTAATAGATATTTTCATGATGTCCTTTCATTACGAGAACATTTGTGGTAATTGATAAGACTATTATCGGGGTGCGCTCGAGGAATAAAGCAACTGGACGCGCGTCAGCTGTCGGCTAGCATAGGGACACATAAAGGAGGGCCAAGGATGAATCAGTACGATGTAGTATTTATCGGTCAGATGGGTATGGGTAAAATTGTTCCTTTCGAGGGATCTCCTTTCGTGGAATTGGGCAGTCCGATACTCTTTGCTGCAATAGCAGCCTCCTGTCTGGGAAAAAGAATTGCCGCGGTGACGAAAATCTCCGAGAGCGAAGAATACCTTCTGGAACCGCTGAAAGCTGCCGGGATTGATCTCTTCGTCCAGCCGGGAGAGGCCTACCAATACCGTGTCGTTTTCCCGACCGCAAATGTCGATCAAAGGAAGGCCCGTCGCATAAAGGTTGGAGAAGCTTTTGCCGTTAAAGACATACCTTCTTTTGAATCGTGTCTGATCCACCTTTGCTGCGTAGGCGCCCGCGAGTTTCAACTGGACTTGATGCGAGCACTGAAGGCACGAGGATTCCGTTTGTCGGTGGACATGCAGAGCTTCGTGCTCCAGGCGGACGATGAAACGGGAATCGTTCGACTTGAAGATGTTCCGGAGAAAAAAGAAATCCTGGACATGGCCGATTTCGTAAAGCTTGACGCCGTGGAGGCACGAACTTTGACGGGTGCCGATGCTCTACAGGACCAAGCTAACATACTGGAAAAGTGGGGATGTTCGGAAACCATAATAACTTGTTCAGAAGGTGTGCTGGCTCGCAGCAAGGGGAAAACTACGTTTACGAAATTTACCAACAGCAGCACCCGGGGCAGGATGGGTCGCGGCGACACTGTTATGGGATCGTACCTGGCGCGTAGGCTGGATCATTCTGTCGAAGACTCGCTGCGGTTCGCTGTAGCCCTCACATCGATCAAGATGGAATCTCCCGGTCCGTTCAGGGGATCCGTGGATGATGTTATTGAAAGAATGAACAACACGTTTTACAACTGACCATCGCCGATAGCGCACTTCCTATCGTCCACTTGACCTCTTTAGAAGTTCTTGAGCCGCCGAGTGAAGTAGAATCGTTCAGGGCCAGAAAGAGGCAGGCGACAGCTTGCTGACGAGCGCACGGAGCCCTGTCGGCAATCTTTGAGTCACGAGTTCATAGAATAAACGATACCGTATGCTCCATCTACCCAGATCGAATCACCCTCACGGACACCCTCCACCAAGCCCTTCACGCCGACAACAGCCGGAATGCCCCACTCTCTTGCGTGATGGAACACGCTCGCGGACAGGCTTCCCACCTCGGTGGCCAACCCGGCGAGCCCCGAGATAAACGGAATAAGACCGACTGACGTTGTGTCACATATCGCGATGGCACCATCTCCCAGCCTGTCAGGGTCTTTAGGGCTTCTCACGATTATACACCGGCCCCGAGCCACCCCCGGCGATGCAGCAACCCCTTTCAACAGATAGCCAACAGCCTTTTGTTCCCTAAACGAGGTTCCCTCCGCAGCAGTTTGTTCTACTTCTGATAGTTGCATTTTCTAATCCCTCCCACATATTTACTCCTTCTTCTGTATACCGTCATTGTATACATATAATAGTACTAAACTGGCAACTGCCAGGACATCGGTTACCCAGGTCTAAGGCTAAATTGTGTCACCACATCGGTGACCGGTGAGAGAGTCAGTCTGCATACACGGCCCGGCAGTTCATAGGGGAGCGACTGGATGAGATCGTCACCATGATAGATCTCAAGAGCGCAGAGGCCCGTGACGATGACGGCCTTGACGTAGGAATAGACAAGTTCCTTGGCCACCACGAATTTCTCCCCGAAGACGTCCAGCTTTCTGTCGCTGCGGATGAAGCGTATAAACATGATGCGGCCATCGGGAATTGGGATGGAAGAGGGGACCTTGGTGTTTGGCCCCAACACCAGAGGCGTGAAGTTGTGCTCCTCGATCACCTGCTCGGGAGTCTTTCCTTTGAGACAGGCTGTAGCGATGATGCCGGTTGTGAAAACATTGAAAGTTCTTCGCCTGCTTCTTCAGAGTCGCGTAGCTCGGGAACCACTGTCGTCTAAAGGATTTCCGGTTGTACGTGTCGTTGAAGTGCTCGACCACCCCGTTCCGCCAGGGCTCGCCGATGGGAATAAAGACCGGGGTGACGCCATAATGGAGACAGATGCGTAAGACGATCCCCAGAGACCGGGGATAGCGATTACTTCCCCGGAAACTCAGCTCATTGTCCATTTGCAGGAACTCAGGGATGCCCATTGTTTTCCAGCACTTCATGAGGCTTGCCGCCACCTGATCGTCTTCCTTCGTCCTTCCGGACTCGACATACACCCGGTGGCTGAAGATATCGATGACGTTGAAGGAGTAAAATCTCCCGTCTCCCTTGATGTATCGAGGACCGACAAGATCAGCTTGATGAATGTTGTTGATGCCCGCTGGTTCGGTGAAATAGGGATATTCGACTCCCTTGGGAGCATATGATGTTTTTTTGGTGAGGCCTTCTTTATTGAGGATGCGGTTGATGGTACGATCAGAGGGGAAAGAGGCGCCCATCTTCTGAAGTTCCCATTTGATGGCCGAACTGCCTACCTGTGCGAACCGCTCCTCTTCCAGCCGTTTTCTGGTAGTGAGAATCAATTCCTTCTGCCCTCTGGATGTTTCTCTGGCCTGAGATTTGGGAGCCCTCGAATTCTCCTTGTACCATTCCGCATTCCCCGTCTGGTACCGCTTCAACCACTTAAAGAACCACTTCTTCGAACGGTTCAGCCGGGTATAGATTTCCTTCGGCGGCTCACCCTTCACGTAGTCCATGATGGCAGCCTTCCTGATCTCTTCTTCCATACGGTAACCTCCTCCTTGGTTGATCGATACAAGGTTATCGTACAAAAACGGATATCGGGTAACCTATGTGATGGCACTAAAAGGGGCCTTAAGAGTAACCGATGTGTTGACACACGCGGGTAACCGATGTGATGGCAAATCTCACTAAACCATTAAGAACTCAAGACAAGCATTCTCTCCTCGGAGAACAGTATCATCGATGAATACGACTTTTGTGTTGGCAGATTCGGCCGCCGGAAGGGGCTTCGGAGGTCCTCCGTCTCTGACAGGAGGGACAACTGGGATAACACGTAATGGAGGTGTGCCCTCACGGTGCAGTCCAGGGACTGATAGACAGCCCGTTTCATCATTATGACCGCCTGGGGTGGCATGGCCGCGATTTTCCGGGCCAGCTTCATTGCCTCGTCCATAAGCGATCCGCGAGGCACCACGAGGTTTACAAGCCCTATGCACAAAGCCTCGCCAGGGTCGATGGCTTCGCCCGTGAGGATCTGCGACGTAGTCATCTTCGGCAAGGGGGTGAACCCCTGTGTGGATTTCCTCGCGGAGAGCGGCATAGCCGTGAAAAGGGGAATCTCGGTCGATGCCCGTCGGGAGACGACCGTGCCGGACGTTTTCGGCGCGGATGACACCGTCGAGACGATGGACATCGTCTACAACGAGCCGAGGGTCAACGCGCTGTGGCCGGTCGTTGTGGAACAAGGCAGGACGGCCGCCCTGAACATGTCTGGGGTGAGGTGCGCGTATCGGCGAAGCCTCGCGAGAAATATCCTCCGTGTATTCGGCATCTCCATATTTACCGCCAGCATGAGTAGGGACGAGCGGGCGGGCGTCTACCGGCAGGAGGACAGTAGGTCTTACCGAAAGGTCGTGCTCGAAAAGGGCGTGCGGAAGGGTCTCGTTTTTCTCGGTGAGGTGGTTAATGAAGGGTTTTACGTGAACCTGATCACTCAAAGAAGGGACGTCTCCTCGCAGATAACCGGCCCCTCAAGGGGAGCTACGTCTGGTCACGCTTCTTCTCCCAGTCCATAAAGCAGGAATAATAAGTGATTCGCCTGCCTCGGAACTCCGCCGCCCAGGGGCGTAAGTTTGTCTTGAAAGTCCCCTCTCCGGTGAGGGATAATAGGCAGCAAGAGGCTCTCTTTCGCGCGATCACGCTACGAGAAACGTGAGTCCTTGAGGGACGGTATTGCCCATGGCAGATAAGAGTCAAAGAAACGACAGAGGACGTGAAAGCGCCCTGTACAGGCTCCGCACGAGTGAAATCAAGTACAGGACGCTGTTTGATAATGCCAATGATGGAATATTCCTGATGAAACGGGACTCTTTCATCGATTGCAACAAGAAATTCCTTACCCTCTTCGGGTGCTCCAAAGAACAGATTATAGGAGAGACACCTTACAAGTTCTCTCCTCCCTTTCAGCCTGACGGAAGGGTCTCAAAAGAGAAGGCTATCGAGAAGGGAAAGGCCGCCGTTGCAGGGGTGCCCCAGTCCTTCGAGTGGAAGCATTGCCGGTATGACGGCAGCCTGTTTGACGCCGAGGTCAGCCTGAATCGCATCGAGATCGACGAGGATACGGTCCTTCTCCAAGCAATCATCCGGGACATCAGCGAGCGAAAGGAGGCGGAAAACAGGCTGAGGGCGAGCGAGGAACGCTACCGCACATTTGTTGACTCCACATCCGACGCGGTGTTCCTGAAGGACGAGAATTTTCGCTATCTTATTGTCAATAAGGCGTTCAGGTCTCTTCAAGGGAAGCGCGAAGAAGAGATCATCGGCAAGACGAACGCCGATTTATCGCCCCGCAAGACGGAGAAACGCCGGGAAACAGATATGGAGGCGCTCAGGTCCTCATCGATTATCATATGGGAGGAGGCTTTTGGGGAAAAGATCTATGAGATCCGGAAATTTCCCGTCACCATTGCCTCAAATATCAGAGGCATAGGCGGTTATATGAGAGACATAACCGCACGGAAAAGGGCCGAAGAAGAAGTTAAGGTCAAGTCTCTTAATTTGGAAGAAGTGAACGCGGCCCTGAGAGTGCTTCTCAAACAACGGGAACAGGACAAGGTGGAGGTGGAAGACAGGATTCTGGCCAACATGAAGAGACTCGTCTTGCCCTACTTCGAAAAACTCAAAAAACAGAGACTGAACGAACAACAAATGGTTTACGTGGATATCCTTGAAACCAATCTGACGAATATTGTTTCCCCTTTTGTGCAGAAGGTGTCTGTCGCCTATGCTCAGCCTCACCCGGTCGGAGATCCTCGTAGCGAACTTGATCAGGGATGGCAAAACAGTCAAGGAGATAGCGAAAGTGTTCAGCCTGTCGGAGGATACCGTCAACCGGCACAGACAAAATATCAGAAACAAATTGGGCCTGAACAAGAAAAAGGCCAGCCTGAAGAGCTATCTCATGTCACTCAATTGAGCGGCGCTCTTCCCGGACACCGTCCCTGAAGCGCGACGCCTGTTTTACCCTGCCCCGGCATAAAAGCAAAGGTCTCCCGGACTCCCAACACAGCACTACGGAGCATGCCCCGGCCCCGATATAAATGGTGATTTGTACTCACCATTTTATACCCATATTACTATCAGTTATTTTCCAATTATTTATGATATTAATAAAACGTTTCCGGGACAGGTCGGCTTGCTCAGGGCACGATATAACAACTAACACCTGGCTCGCCTACCTGAAATCGTGAAGTCAGGTGATCGCGGAAAGAGTGTCGGACAGGCACAGGAGGAACGATGAAGAAAATTATGCAGGGAAATGAGGCGATAGCCCGGGGGGCATGGGAAGCCGGCGTCGCCGTGGGGTGTGCGTACCCAGGCACACCAAGCAGTGAGATCATGGCGGAGATCGCGAAGTACAAGGAGATCCTCGCGGAATGGTCGCCCAACGAGAAGGTGGCAATGGAAGTGGCCCACGGGGCGTCCCTCGCAGGAGGAAGGGCAGTAGCGTGCATGAAGCATGTGGGGTTGAACGTCGCCTCCGACCCAATGATGACGATCTCCTATACAGGCGTCAAAGGCGGGTTCGTCATAGTGGTGGCTGACGATCCCGGACAGCACAGCTCCCAGAACGAGCAGGACTCGCGGCATTGGAGCAGGTTTGGCAAGATCCCCATGCTCGAGCCGGGCGACTCGGAGGAGTGCAGGGATTTTACGGCAATCGCCTTCGAGATCAGCGAGAAATTTGACACGCCTGTCCTCCTGAGAGGTGAGACGCGGGTCTCCCACTGCGATTCTCCCGTCGAATTGCACGAACGAAAAGAGGCAGCCATCGAAAGGGGGCTCGACCGAAAGGATGCGCCAAAAATGGTCATGGTCCCGGTCAACTCACGGGTGAGGCGCGTTTTTGTCGAAGAGCGCATGGGCAGGCTCTCTGAATATGCCGATACCGATTTCCCTTACAACAGAATGGAGATCAACGACCCGTCCATCGGTTTCATCACTTCCGGTGCCTCTTACCTCTACACAAAGGATATCTTTCCCGAATATTCCTTCCTGAAGCTGGGCATGGTCTGGCCCCTGCCTTGGAAGATGATCGATATCTTCTTCGGGACCGTAAAAAAGGTGATCGTGGTGGAAGAGCTCGATCCTTTCCTTGAGACAGAGATCAGGGCGCGGGGCTACCGCGTGTGGCACGGCAAGGATCTGCTTCCATCAATAGGCGAGTTATCGCCGAGCACCATCGAACGATCCCTCACGGGGGTGGTGACCGGCAAGAGCTATGAGCCGCCAAGGGTGCTGGTGAAATCGGGAGATCTGCCTAAAAGGCCGCCTAACCTCTGTCCTGGCTGTTCGCACCGCCCCCTGTTCTATGCGCTCAAGAAGCTCGGACTTTTTGTCTTCGGCGACATCGGCTGTTATGGACTGGCCAACGCCCCGCCCCTTTCCGCGCTCCATTTCTCTACGTGCATGGGCGCCGGGATCGGCGCCGCCTACGGCGCGGGAAAGATCATGGGTGAAGAAGGGCTGGGCAAGATGTGTGCGGTCCTCGGGGACTCGACGTTCCTCCACAGCGGCATCACACCCCTCATGGATGCAGCGTACAACAAAGGGTATTCGACGACGATCATCCTCGACAACAGGATCACGGCCATGACCGGGCAACAGGAGACCCCTGGGACCGGATACACCATAAGCGGCGAGCCCGCGAACATGATCAATTACGGTGAGCTTGCGAGGGCGATCGGGGTGAAACACGTGAGAAAGATAAATCCCTACGACATGAAACAGACGATGGAGGTCGTCGGCGAAGAGGTGAAAAGGGATGATGCCTCCGTCGTCATCACGGAGAATAGCCCCTGTATGCTGCTTCGGCGGGCGAAGCCCCTCGAGAAGTTCACGCATCCATTCTATAAGGTCGATGCGGACAAATGCCGGGGTTGCCGGGCCTGTCTCGAGATTAACTGTCCCGCCGTGAGTTGGCAGGCGGCGGAAGGCGTGACAACAGACGGCCACAAGAGGAAAGGAACCACGGTGATCAACAAGGATCAGTGCGTCGGCTGCGAGGTGTGCGCCCTGATATGTAAATTCGAAGTCATTGTACCGGGCGGGAAGTGAGGAGGCGGATCATGGATACAGGAAGGGTGACCAACATATTTCTCTCGGGTGTGGGCGGCCAGGGGACGATTCTTGCGAGCAACATCCTGGCAGAGGTGTTCCTCAGCGCCGGCTATGACGTGAAAAAGGCCGAGGTTCACGGCATGGCCCAGAGGGGCGGCGACGTGACGACGCATTTCAGGTTCGGCAAAAAGGTCTATTCCCCTCTCATCAGGGAGGGACACGTCGATTTTCTCATCTCCTTCGAGCTCCTTGAGGCGCTCAGGTACATCAATTGGGTAAAACCGCAAGGGAAGATCATCATCAATAAACAGATGATACTGCCGCCCCCCGTCACCTTGGGGGAAAAGGAGTACCCAGCGGGCGTCGAAGAGACGTTCAAGAAGCACTTCCAGGATAATGTCCGGGTAATAGACGGGCAGGAGATCGCGAGGGACCTCGGCAACATCCAGGCCGCGAACGTGGTGCTGGTGGGCGCCTTCTCCAATTTCTTCCCTGAAATAAAGGAAGAGCAATGGCTTGAAGCGGTCAAATCGCTCCTCGCGCCGAAGCTCCACGATCTCAATGTCAGGGCCTTTGGCGAGGGAAGAAAGGCGCTCCTCACGTAAGGAGTCCGGTGAACGTTTATGGCGCCGGTGAATACCAAAAATAGAGGGAGGGACAGATATGTTAATGAGTGACAATTGGCTGACGGCAAAAGACGTACTGCGGGTAAACGCCTTCAAGTACGCGAACAAGGTCGGGATAAAGGACCTGAACAAATCCTTTACCTTCAAGGAGTGGAATGAGAGGTCGTGCAGGCTGGCAAATATCCTTGCCGGTCTCGGCATGGAGAAGGGCGACAGGTTCGCCGCCCTTGCATACAACTGCGTCGAGTGGATGGAGATCTACGCCGCGGCGGCAAAAGGCGGCTTCATCTGTGTGCCTCTCATGTTCCGGCTTGCAGGTCCGGAGATGGAGTACATACTGAACCACTGCGAAGCAAAGGTCCTGCTCGTGCAAGACCAGTGGATCGATCATGTGAACGGCATGAAGAAGAACCTTTCCACCGTGAAGAGCTATGTCTCTTTTGGCGTGGACAACCCAAAATTCAAAGGATATCTCCCGTATGAAGACATGCTGGCGGGCGCCAGCCCGGAGGAGCCGGCAACAGAGGTAAACGCGGCTGATCCGTGGGTGATCATGTACACGGGCGGAACGACGGGTCTCCCGAAAGGGGTCGTGAAGAGCCACGAGGCCCTTTTCGCCCAATACCTGACCCAGATCTTCGACCACAATTTCAAGACCGAGGAAGTGGCCCTTCTCGTCATGCCCTGTTGTCACGTGAACTCGCTCTACATCTCGTTTTCCTTGACGTGGATCGGGGGCACGGTCATGTGCTACAACATGGCCAGTTTCAACCCTGAAGACCTGCTCAAGACCTTCTCCGACCATAAGGTCACTTTTACGTCTCTGGTGCCCACTCACTACATCATGATGCTCGCGTTGCCCGACGCGGTGAAGAAGAAGTACGACCTGACAACGATAAAAAAGCTTCTCATCTCATCCGCTCCGGCGCGAAGGGATACGAAGCTGGGGATACTGGAGATGTTCCCCAATTCCGAGCTCTACGAGGCGTACGGATCGACCGAGGCCGGCATTGTGACGGTCCTGAAGCCTGAGGAGCAGCTCACGAAGCTCGGCTCCTGCGGCCGCGAGGTCATCGGATCGGACCTCGTCCGGTTCTATGATGAGGACGGCAACCTCGTGACGGAGCCCAATAAGGTGGGCGAGCTCTATGCGAGAAGCCCCATGCTGCTCTCCACTTACTGGAAGGCCCCGGAGAAAGTGGCCGCTGCCAAGAAGGGCAGCTACTTCACCTCGGGCGACATGGGGATGAGGGATGAGGACGGCTATATATATCTCGTCGACCGTAAGGCCAACATGATCATCTCCGGCGGTGAGAATATCTTCCCCTTTGAGGTGGAGAACTGCGTCGGTGGTCATCCGAAGGTCAAGGATGTCGCCGTCATAGGCGTTCCCCACGAGAAGTGGGGCGAGCAGGTGACTGCGATCATCGTGCTGCACGACGGCCAGAGCGCAACCGTCGAAGAGATAACGAGTTACTGCAAGGGCAAGATCGCGGGCTATAAGGCGCCGAAGAACATTATCTTCATCAAGGACGAAGAGATGCCACGCTCGGGAACAAACAAGATCCTCCACAGGGTTCTCAGGGAGCAATACGGCATGTGGAAGGATCACCAATAGGCAGTTCCCATAAGGGTCGGAGGCCTCGACGGGTCTCCCACCCTGTTTTTTACTATGCAGATACAGGTAGGCGCAGAGGCGTATTAGGGGTACGAGAGATGACAGAACTAAAGGGAAGCGGGCTTGCGACAGCCCGGAAGTATTATGAAGAGTACGGTGTGAGGGCGAAGGAGTCTCAGGGCCGAGGGCAGGAGGGGATCGGCTATCTCTCGGCCATCGTTCCTGCAGAAATCCTGACGGCGGCGGGTGTGGTCCCTCTCAGATTGAAGGGGGACAACGCGGAGCCGATCATTAGGGCGGATGTGACCCCCGATGTCAATAGTGGACACGAAACGTTGTCAAGTTAAGCCGCCGTCTTCCCAGCATGGAACTGCCTCTCGTATGCCGCCGGCGACAGGTAGCCGAGTCTCTTCTGACGCCTTTGCCTGTTGTAGAAGATCTCGATGTACTCTGTGATCTGCTTGATTGCCTCCTCTCTGGTTCTGTAGCGGGAGTGATGAATGAGCTCGATTCTTGATCGTGCCCCAGAAGCTCTCCATGGGGGCGTTGTCCCAGCAGTTGCCTTTCCTGCTCATGGAGGGCTTCATGCCTAGCCGTGCGAGGAGCTTCTGGAAATGGGGACTGCAATATTGACTTCCCCGATCCGAGTGATGAATAAGGCCCTCGGGCGGATGTTTCGCCGCCGCCGCCCGGAGCAGGGACTTCTCGACAAGCTCCTTGGCGATTCTCGATCCCAGCGCATATCCGACGATCTCGCCGTTCCAGAGGTCCTTGTGAGCGGCGCAATAGAGCCAGCCCTCTTCCGTGGGTATGTACGTGATGTCGCTGACCCAGACCTGGTTTGGAGCTTCGACCTCGAATTGCTGTTCGAGGAGGTTTGCCGCGACCGGGAGCGAGTGCTTCGAATCCGTCGTGGCCTTGAACTTCCTGACCTGCTTGCAGCGCAGCCCGAGCTTCTTCCTGATTCTTCTGATCCTAAAGACACCCACTTTGACGCCATGGGCGGCAAGATCGCGCTGCAATCTTTCGGGCCCGCACGTGTGGCGGGTCCTCTCGTGGGCGGCCCTTATCTCCGCCTCCAGGCGCCCCTCTTGCTGCGCCCGTTTGGAGGGCGGGCGCTTGAGCCATGCGTACCAGCTGCTTCTCGATACGCGGAGGACCCGGCAGAGAATCAGCGTGGGATAGGTGAGCCGCAGCGTTTTCATGAGCGCGTACCTCGCAGCGACTCCTTGGCAAAGTACGCGGCTGCTTTTTTTAGTATGTCGCGCTCCATCTTAAGCTCAGCGTTCTCGCGTCTTAAACGATTGATTTCCATCTCCTTGGCGGTCGCCTTGCCCTGGTCCGACAGGTTGCCGTTCTTGGCTTTCCTTATCCAGTACTCGATGGTCGACTTGCCGACCGACAGCCTCCGCGCCGCTTCCGGGACGCTCAAGCCGGCCTCCGTCACCAGCTTCACTGCTTCTTCTTTGAACTCCTTTGTGTATACGCCCTTTGGAACCCTTTCCATCTCCTGCACCTCCGTCTTGGCATTGTACCTCAACTTTGGTGTCCACTACTTTCATCTTACCCTAATGCGCACATGGAGACCATAGTCTGCCCTTTCGTGCGCAACGCGTTTGACTCGGCCCTCAGAGGCAAGTACGGCTTCCTTGATGGCATGGTTATGCCACACCTGTGTGACAGCATGGACCGGACCAACGACGACGTGTGGAGCTACAATCTATGGTGCCCTATTGGCACTTCCTGAACGTCCCCCACGTGACCGACGATTCGTCGATCGAATTCATGAGCGAGATACTGTGGCTGTTCGTCCGCAGTCTCGAGAAGCTGACCGGTGGGAAGTTTATACGGTATTACACACACTGGTACGACAAAGCGCGGCGCCATCCGGGTTCCCTGCCAAAGGTGGAGCGTATCATAGAGTACCTAGAAAACTCCAAATGCGACGGGGCTGTGTTCCACTCGGCCTTCCCGTGCCGGCCGTGGCAGGCAGGCATCATGATGCAGGCGGACGTCCTCAAAAGGTGTACGGAGATATCCCTGTTCTTATCATGGAAGGTGACATCGTCGATATCAGCTCTTACAACCAGGCAGACACGCGCAACAGGATCGACGCCTTCATCGAGTCGCTCGACGCGGCGAAAAGGAGGCGCAACTGACCAATTGAGACCCAGGGGGTCTTCGGCGGGCACACAATACAACACATTTCCAATACTGGGAGGTTTAGATGATCAACGCATCCCTTATCGGGGAATTTCAGCAGATTGTCGGCAAGGAGAACGTACTCACCTCGTCCGAGGCACTGAAGGCCTATTCCTATGACGGCACCACCAACTGGATCCATGAGCCCGACGTCGTGGTCTTCCCCACGACCACTCAGCAGGTCTCGGCCATCCTTAAGATAGCCAACGCGGAGAAGATCCCCGTCACCCCCAGAGGCGGCGGCACCAACGTGAGCGGCGGCTCCGTCCCCTGGATGGGCGGCATCGCCATGGTCATGACAAAGATGAACAAGATAGTAAGGATCGACAAGGAGAATCTCACCGCCACCGTCGAGCCCGGCGTCGTGCTCCAGGACCTCACCCTCCGCCTCGCGAAAGACGGCCTCTTCTTCCCCCCCGACCCCCAGAGCTTTTTAGGCGCCACCATGGGGGGCATCATCTCCGAGAACGCCGGCGGCCCCGCCTGCGTCAAGTACGGGGTGACCAAGCAGTACATCCTGGGCATCGAGGTAGTCCTCCCGACAGGCGACATCATAAACCTCGGGGGCAGGACCCTCAAGAACGTGGTGGGCTACGACCTCCTCCACATCTTCATCAGCGCCGAAGGCACCTTAGGCGTCATCACAAGAGCAGAGCTGAAGCTCAACCCCATACCCCCCGCCAAAAAGACCGCCATGGCGGTCTACGACGACATTGCGGCAGCAGGAGAGAGCGTCTACAGGATCCTCGAGAACGGGGTCGTCCCCGGTAAGATCGAGCTTCTCGACAACTACATAATCAACAGGATAGAAGAGATGATGCCCATGGGTCTCCCCAAGGACGCCGACGCGGTCCTCATTTTCGAGTGCGACGGCATAAGCGAGGCCGTGGAGAAGGAGACGGAGAAGATCGTGGAGATCACGAAAAAGTACGGGGCAAAGGAAGTCAGGATTGCTCGTGACGCGGATGAGGCGGCCAAGTACTGGATGGCGAGAAAGGCAGGGTTTGCGGCCACCTTCGGTAAGGCCAAGACGGTCTTCGCCGAAGACGTCACCGTCCCCAGGGGCAGGATACCCGACCTCATCAACAAGTGCAAGGAGTGGCAAAGAAGTATAACGTGGAGATCACCGTGCTCGGCCATGCGGGCGACGGCAACCTCCACCCCGCGATCCTGACGGATATAGACAACAAGGAGCACTACGAGAGGTCGATCAAGGCGATGGAGGAGATCATCGAAGGGGCCGTCGAGCTCGGCGGGGTGCTTTCCGGCGAGCACGGCATCGGCCTGGAGAAGCAGAAGTTCTTCAACAAGGTGACGAACCCCGTCGTCGTTAACATGATGAAAGGCATAAAGGCGCTCTTTGACCCGAACAACATAATGAACCCGGGCAAGATTTGGGATTAGGGGCTTACCATGAAGGACCTGGAAGAGCTTAAAAAAGTCGGGCAATACGCGGACCAGTGCATGAAGTGCGGCTTCTGCAGCTTCTTCTGCCCCGTCTACCAGGAAGAGCGGACGGAGACCTCCGTTGCGCGGGGCAAGAACTACCTCACCAAGCTCATCCTGAAAGGCGAGCAGGAGTTCACGCCCGAGATGGCCGAGATCCTCGGCAAGTGCCTCCTCTGCAAGCGCTGCGTCGCCAACTGCCCCTCGAAGACCCAGATCGACAGGGTGGTGGTGGCGGCCCGCGCCCAGATGGTGAAGGAGAAGGGCCTCGGCTTCATAAAGAACTTCGTCTTCCGCAGGGCCATGGCGAACAGAAAGGCCATGGGCCGCTATGCGAGGCTCATGCAGACCTTCCAGTGGCTCATGCCGAAGACGGAAGGCACCGTCCGCCACCTGCCGGACTTCATCAAGTCCTTAGGCGGCAGGAACTTCCCCGCCCTTGCAAAGACCTTCCTCAGGGACCGGGTAAAGCCGGTCTATGCACCCTTAGGCCCACGGAAGATGACGGTCGCCTTCTTTATGGGATGCGCCACCGATTTCGTCTACCCCGAGCTGGGTCTGGCCCTCATCACCTTCCTCACCCGCAGGGGCGTGGAGGTGAGGGTGCCCCAGGAACAGAACTGCTGCGGGGCCGCGATCCTCTTCTCCGGCGACTTCGAGACAGCCCGTTTGTTAGCCGACCAGAACGTCAAGGCCCTCAAGGACGTCGACTACGTCGTCACTGCCTGCGGCACGTGCAGCTCTACCCTGAAAGACTACAAGAAGTACCTTGCCGGCAGTGAAGACCAGGAGAAGAGGTACGGGGAGCTGGAATCGAGGGTGAAGGACATGACGGAGTTCATCATCGACGTCCTTAAGGTCAAGCCCGAGGAGTCTGACCCTGAAAAAAGAATTCCAGGGGAAGACGGCCACATGGCACGACCCCTGCCACCTGATAAGATACCAGAACATCAAGGACCAGCCCAGGGCCATCCTGAAGGGCCTGAAAGGTCTCAAGTACGTGGAGATGCCGAACGCCGACCTCTGCTGCGGCATGGGCGGCTCCTTCAGCGTCTCCCACTACGACATCACAAAGAAGATAGCGGCAAAGAAGATGGAAGGCATAAAGGCGACGGACGCGGACATCGTGGTGACGGCATGCCCGGGGTGCATGATCAACCTGCTCGACAATGTCCTGCTGAACAAGATGCCCCAGAAGGTGCACCATCTTCTTGACTTGGTGGAGTAGGCTGTTTTTCGTTTGGCATATCAGTTGAACCCCCAGGACGAGGTGAGTAACGCTCGCAGTTGAAAGGTGGAATGGACTAACCCATGAGTATCTCGAAGCCCTTTTTCGGTAAACAAACTGAGGAGCAGGGGCCTGATGCGTCTTCCCTGTCTCCATCCGCCAACCCCCCTGCAGGCTCCGGAACCGCGTCATCAGGTCTCCCCGAGGAGCCCTTGCAGCCGCGCATTTCCGATAATCGCCGCATCCGTATCTTCATCTCTTCTGTCTTCAAGGATATGATGGAGGAGAGGGACACCCTCATGACCCACGCATGGCCGGAGCTGCGCCGCTTCTGTCGCGAGCGCCAAGTGGAACTGGTGGAGGTGGACCTGCGCTGGGGGATCTCCGAGGAGCAGAGTACCCGCAAGGAAACCCTCAAGCTCTGTCTCGATGAAATTCACGCCTGCCGCCCCTTTTTCATCAGCCTTCTCGGCGAGCGCTATGGCTGGATACCCGGTGAAGACGCCTTCACAGGGGACCTTAAGGAGGAGCAGCCTTGGCTTATCGGCCTCAGGGACAAGAGTCTCACCGAGCTGGAGATCCTCCATGGCGTGCTTAATGCCCCCGAGATGGCAGGCCGCTCATTCTTCTACTTCCGTGATCCCGCCTATGCCCATGCACGGGGTCCCGACTTCCTCTCCGAAAGTGTTGATGATGCCGAAAAGCAGGCGACCCTTAAAGAAACCATCAGGGCTGTCTCTGTCGCCAGGAGTATCCCGTTACGGGAGAACTACCCCAGCCCTGCCGCGCTGGTCTCCCTTGTACTTGAAGACCTGAAGCTGGCTATTGATAACGAGTTCCCCGTTGCGTCCATCCCTGATCCTATTAACTGGGAAGGGTGGGACCACGAGGCATTCGCCGAGACTCGCCGTCACACTTACATTGGCCGGCCCGACTATTTTGAGGCCCTTGACCGCCATGTCCTATCCGATGGCAACCCTCTCGTGCTCCTCGGGGAATTAGGCTCAGGCAAGTCCGCCCTTCTGGCCAACTGGGTTGCTTACTGGCGTGATCACCATCCCGGAGACTTTATCTTCCAACACTATATCGGCAGCACATCCGACAGCACCGACCACTGGCGGTTAATGAGGCGGATCGTGGTTGAGATCGAGCGCTGGACAAACGATCCCGAGGGGCTTCCCACCTCAGACTGAAGATATCACGAAAGATTTCCCCCTCCGGCTTGCCAAGGGGCGCCTCAAGGCAGAGCGGGACGGCGTCCGTTTCATTATAGTCCTGGACGCCCTCAACCAGCTTGAAAACCAGGATCGCGCTTGGCTTCTAGGGTGGCTGCCCGAAGATCCTTTCAGGGGCCCCTTGCGGCTTATCGTCTCCACTTTGCCGGGGGAGACGGCGGATGCGGTGATGAAACGGGGCTGGGACTCTCTTCGTATTGAGCCCCTCACCGCCGACGAACGTCGTCAAATGATCGCTGGTTATCTGGCCCGTTTTGGTAAGAAACTCGATGCCCCGCGACTCGATCGTCTTGTCTCTACCGGGGCCGCGGCCAATCCCCTGTTTCTCAAAATACTCCTCGATGAGCTACGTGTCACCGGCACCTACGAGGGACTAGACGAACGTCTCGACAATTACCTATCCGCCCCAAATATCCCGGCCCTCCTTCAGAAGGTGTTTACCCGCTACCGTCGCGACTATGAGCACAACCGCCCCGGCTTGGTAGGAGACGCCCTCGGGCTCATCCAGGCAGCTCGGAGGGGACTCACCGAGGCGGAACTTCTGAACCTCCTCCGTCCGGAGACCCTGCCCCAGTTGCCGCCTGCCGTTTGGGTGCCCCTCCGGGCTGCGCTGAAAGAGAGTCTCATTGACCGCGGCGGCATCCGGAGCTTCGCCCATGAGTCCCTCCGCACAGCCGTTGAAGCAACCTTTGTGCCGGACCAGCACACGCAAGATGGCTTTCGTTTGCAACTGGCCGATGAATTTGAGGCCCAGCCCGTCTCCGCCCGCACCTGCGACGAACTGCCCTGGCTCTTTCGACAGACGGAATCTCTCGTCCGCCTCCGGACATGCCTCCTCAATATTGACCGGTTCCGAAAAATATTCGAGCTTGACGAGGAAGAGTTGCTGAGATACTGGGTGTGGTTGGGTGAAGAGCGTACCATGGGGACGCCCTACCTCGATGCTTTCAACGCCTGGGAAAGGCTGCCGAGTAGCCGTATCGAGGAGGTCTCCTATACCGCCGACGAGTTGGCCCTCTTCCTTAAAGATGCTGCCCTTTACGATGCCGCAGAGCCGCTTTTTCGCAGGGCACTCGCAACCAGAGAGAAGACCCTGGGTCCCGATCATCCGGATACGGCTGGAAGTCTCAACAGTCTGGCCTTACTTTTTCAATCAAAAGGGGATTATGAAGGCGCAGAGCCCTTATATCGCAGGGCACTCACGATTTATGAGAAGACCCTGGGTCCCGATCATCCGGATACGGCTGGAAGTCTCAACAACTTGGCCTTACTCCTTCGATCAAAAGGGGATTACGACGGCGCTGAATCCCTCTACCGTAGGACGCTTGCAATCAGGGAGAGAGCATTAGGTCCCGATCATCCGGATACGGCTGGAAGTCTCAACAATCTGGCCTTACTCCTTCGATCAAAAGGGGATTACGACGGCGCTGAATCCCTCTACCGTAGGACGCTTGCAATCAGGGAGAGAGCATTAGGTCCCGATCATCCGGATACGGTTGCAAACCTCAACAACCTGGCTTTACTTCTTGGAGCAAAAGGGGATTACCACGGCGCTGAACCCTTTTTCCGCAGGGCAATCGCAGGATCAATCCAAATCAGCCGGTCCATGGGGCAGCCGCACCCCGACTTGAAGTTGTTCGTCAATAATTATGCCAATTGTCTGAGCAAAATGGGGCGTACACGAAAGCAAATAACAGCTGCCCTGCATGAATTGGCGCCGGAGATTTTCTCCGATGATAGTTGATGTCGTACTTGAACTGTTCATAAGTCATCCACCCCCGGCAGAGCCGGGGGCTTGCCGTTTGCTGGGCCCTCAAAGGGGCCTCCTCGCAAACGGGAAAAGAAAAACCGTCATAATCCCTGCAAGGCTTGCTCGTATTCACTTCACGATGCCCTGCGCAAAGCACAATCCCGCAACTGTCAAACTCCGGGCGTCCCCCGGCAGAGCCGGGGGTATACCTAAAGGATAATTAAGGTTAGTCAAGCTTGCTGCCCCTCAGCAAAATCGACAACACTCTGAAAAGGACTTGCGGCCTGAGCGCCTTCAGTATGAGACACCGTAGATCATGGCCGTCCATAGTGATGCGGATGGTCCAATGGATCGGCTTGACCGCCTCTACGCCCAGCACGATGTACTGACCGTTTTTCCCCTCATACTGACCGGCCAGCTTTTGCGTGACTGCGGTCTGGAAACCCTCGAAATCGGCAATCATTGTCGTCTTGCCAAGGCCCGTCGAATTGACTCTCATCTCCTGTACCTCCTTGCTATTGTATGTTACGAATTCACCGCCATACTGTTACTTTTATAGAGCAAAAGCATAGTGTAGTCAAACTAAATATATTAATTAAGTGGATTAGGTGAGCTAATGTTGTAAGGGCAGGGAACATGACAGTTGGCCGCGGCGAACCTTATAAGGTACGGCAGAAAAACAAAGAGATTGCACGAATATTCGGTGTATCGGAAAAGGCCGTTAATATTCAAGCTATCATATCGTCCTCCTGATCATTCATATAAAAGGGACGAAAAGCAGCCTACTCCACTACCGCCAACAAGGAGGAGATATAAGGGAGAAACTGGCAAATGCAACTGTCAAACGAAAACGAAACTTTGCTTGCCACAACTGGAGCGGCGTTTAGGGAACAAAAGGCTATTGAATACCGGTTAGGAAGGATTGCTGCATCATCAGGGGTGGCCAGAGGCCGGTGCATAATCGTGAGAAGCCCTAAAGACCCTGACAGGTTGGAAGATGGGGCTGTCGCGGTATGTGAAACAGCATCCGTCGGTCTGATTCCGTTTATCCCAAGGCTCGCCGGGTTGGCCACCAAGGTGGGAAGCCTGTCCGCGAGCGTGCTCCATCACGCAAGAGAGTGGGGCATTCCGGCTGTTGTCGACGTGAAGGGCTTGATGGAGCGAGTCCGTGACGGTGATACGATCTGGGTAGATGGAGAATGCGGTGTCGTTTATTCTATAAGCTCGTGATGCTCTAAAGGTTGCCGGCGGGGCCTCGTGGATAGACCCTTTTGTGTTTGCCGGCGTACTTCGGCAAACTTGGTGGCTCCGCCGTGCCAGGCGTTCGGGAGGGCCCGGCACGGCGAGCTGGCATGCAGCCAGTTAGGGCTGCCCCTCCTCGAATTTCTGGTTCAGTACGGGGGCCATGATCTTCTGGTACTTTCCGTTCGCCTTCAGCTTCTTAATGAGACCGGAGAGTATCTTGTCCACCTCTTTGCCCTGAGGGCCTTTTTGCAGCACTATTCTCGCGTCATATTTCCTGTATTCCCACCGCTTGATGTTTTTCAGATTGAGCGCTTTTAAGGTCTGATCGGACTCGGGCATGGCCATTATCCAGCCGTCTACCCTTCCCAGGTCCACCTTCTTCAAGCCGGACTCGACGCTGGGGGAACTGGTGACGGGAAAATCAAGGAAATCCTCCATGCCGGCCAAGGTGTCGATCTTGAACTTCTTCAGGTTCCCAGGGTTGATCTCCTTGTTGTTCTTGTTTGTATAAAGGGCAAAAACAGCTCTGAATAGGATATCGGATGACCACTGGAAAGGCACCTTGTCCGGACTGATGTTGGGGTTCACCAACTGGGGCATCTCGAAATCTGCTTTTCCCTTCTCAACATTCTCCATGGACCTCGCAGGCGGAACGACATCCCAGGTGATCGTCCCGTCTTTATATTCCTCGGCCATCGCCTTAAGGAGATCGACGAGGACCCCCTTGTCCTTCGATTCGGCCAGGGGAGGAAGATAAGGCAGACTCGCCTTCAGATCCCTCGCTTCGGCCCGTGACAGAACAAGGCAAAAACAGACCGCTGCCATAATCAAACACATACTGGTTCGTCTCATTTGTAGCCCCCTTTGTTTTTTCACTTTCTTTCTGTCTTGCCCTTTAATCCACGAGTGACGTACCGAGCTGGGTCATAAGCCACCGGTACTCTTCTCGTCCCGCGTCAGCGCAGCTTCTGCTTCCTTCCCTTCAGTCATTAACCAGGAAAGCATGTAAGCGCTGTACAATCTGCACCCTACCGTCAATCTCGGCGTGCTCAAGGTACCGGTGCCTGTATGGGCCATCCTCTACAGCTACTTCTGCGTGCCGTAGTCGTACCACCCCGCGCCGGCCTTCCTCCCCAGTCTCCCTGCCTTCACGAGATTCTTCAGCTCAAGGGAAGATTGCCACTTCAGTTCCTTCGGCAGCTCCCGGCGGAGGTACTCATTCACCATTAGATTGATATCGAGGCCGGTAAAGTCCATCAGCTCGAAGGGGCCCATCGGGTAATTAAGGCCGAGCTTCGCAGCCTTGTCGATGTCCTCTTTCGTAGCGACACCCGTTTCGAGGAGCTTCATGGCCTCGATAAAGTGGGGCACCATGAGGCGGTTGACGATAAACGCAGGGACGTCCACCTTCACCTCAACAGACTCCTTCCCCATCTTCTTCGTTACTCCGGCTGCCTCCGCGACCGTCTCATTACTGGTGAGCACACCTCTCACGATCTCCACAAGCCTCATAAGGGGCACGGGATTGAAGAAGTGTACGCCCACGATTTTGTCTGGTCTCCGTGTCGCCGTCGCGAGCTCAGTGATAGAGAGCGACGAGGTGTTCGTGCCGAGGACGACCTCTTTCCTTGTGATCTTATCGAGTTCGGCGAATATCTGTTTCTTCACGTCCATCGTCTCGAAGGCAGCCTCGATGATAAAGTCGGCCTCCGATAAGTCCGCCATCCTGGTCGTTCCCTTGATCCTCCCCATGACAGCGGCCTTGTCCTCTGCCGTCATCTTCCCTTTTTCGACAGTCCTGGAAAGGAACTTGTCGATATTCTTGACACCCTTTTCCAGTATCCTGTCATCGAGGTCGAGAACGATGACCGAGAAACCGGCCTGCGAGGCGACCTGGGCGATACCATTGCCCATACTGCCTATTCCTACAACGCCTATTGTCCTGATATCCACGAAAGCACCTCCTGATCTCTTCGTCCGTGATGTTCCCTGCCTGCCTTGAAGAATCGCGCGCATCACACCGAAAACCCTTCCTCTTCATCTTTCTCGTTACCCACGATGAAACAACTGGAGATGCCCGTCCCTGCGCTCCCGCCCAGGTTGTGGGTCAATCCCAGGCGGGGGTTTTTCACCTGGCGCTTTCCCGCCTTGCCTTGGAGTTGCTTATACACCTCATACATCATTCTGAGACCCGAGGCGCCGAGGGGGTGGCCGAAGCACTTGAGGCCGCCGTCAGTGTTGACCGGCAGTTCCCCCTCCAAGGTGAACGTGCCGGCTTGTACGTCTTCCGAAGCCCTACCCCTGGGGCTGAATCCAAGATCCTCATAGACGATCATCTCATGGATGGTAAAGCAGTCGTGTACCTCGGCTATGCTGATCTCCTTTCGCGGGTCTCTCACCCCCGCCTCAGCATACGCCCTCTTCGAGGCCCGCACGTTCTCCTCTATGTGGAGGAAGTCGTAGTCCTGGCGCATGGCGCCCTCGCGGGCGCCCGCGCAGATCGCGGATGCCTTGATATAAATAGGATCGCCCCGGAACTTGTGCGCTTTGTCCGCCCTGGTCACGATCGCCGCCGCCGCCCCGTCGCTCACACCGCAGCAGTCAAAGAGACCGAGGGGCCACGCCACGATCGGTGCTTTTATCACCTGCGCCTCGGTCAGCTCATTCTGGAAGTGGGCCTTAGGGTTGAGGCTGCCGTTGTGGTGGTTCTTGACCGCGATCCGGGCGAGCAACTTCTTGCCCTCATCGGGGTCTATCCCGTATGCGTGGAAGTATCGTGAAGCAAGATAGGCAAACGCAGCGGGTGGACTATACCCCGGGGCAACGCCTGAAACGCCGACGGTCGAGACTCCCTACCACAGCGGGACCGGCAAGGCCGACTTGGTCGGAATCCTTGAGTTTCTCCACACCGAGGGCGAGGGCGATATCACAGGCGCCGGCGGCAACGGCGTATGTCGCGGCCCTGAGAGCCTCCGATCCGGTGGCACACATATTCTCAACCCTCGTCACCGGGATGTAGTTGAGCCTGAGGGGCGCCAAGGTAATCGCGCTTAGGCCCGAAAAGACCGTTCCTATCCAGGCTGCCTGGATGTCGTCCGGCCCTATCCCTGCATCTTCGAAAGCCTCGTAGGCCGCATCTATGATGAGGTCGCCCACCCCCTTATCCCATAGCTCTCCGAATTTCGTACACCCCATTCCGATTATGGCAACTTTATCCTTGATACCTTCCATTGCATGCGCTCCTTTTAGTCTTTCGACCCGGCTTCGCTCACAGGTCTTGCCTTCCAGAAGTAGTTGTTGATCCCGCCACTCCGGTACAATCTCCTGAATGTCATCTCTATCGGCATCCCAACTTCGACCTTGTCCGGCTGACAGTCGGTGAAATCGCATATAAGCCGCCCGCCCCCGTCAAAATCGACGACGCCGTTGACGCCGGGGGGGTTGGGGGTCGGCTGCAGCACGTCCACGGAAAAGGTGAAGAGCGTCCCCCTCTTGTCGGAGAACTTATAATCTTCGAAATTATCCTTCGAGCGGCAGACGACGCAGACCCTGTTCTCAGGATACTGAGGAGTGCCGCACGCCTTGCACCGTACCCCGTAAAATGGGAGGAGATTCTTCTTCTCGCGCCGGAGGCATTTAAGGGAAGGCGTGGAGGGCTCGAAGAGCCGGGATGCCTCCACCTTCACGAGGCCGCGCCACAGGGCGTACTTCCCATACGTCACAGGGATATTCTCCTTCAGTTTCTCCTCAACCGTCAGGCGCCCCCGAACCTTCCCTATATCGTCGGTGGCGCGGAGGACGAACGCGTCGGCGCCGTCGCCATACGTCACAAAGAGGATGCGCTCCCCGGCCGATACCTTCTCCAGGGCGGCAGCGAGCATGATGAACGGAGCAGGGCTCCCCGTATTGCCGATGTGAAAAAAGAGCGGGTCCTGCACCTGGGCCTTGTCGAACCCTAGGCTCTTCGCAAGAGCCGCATGGCTCTTCCCATCGGGGGCGTAAAAGACGATCCTTGAGAAGTCCCTCGGGGTCAACATCGACTTGCCCAGGAGACCGGAGATTACCTCTGTCATCACGGGCTGATACCCCCCGTTCTCGACGAATCGCTCCTCCGCGCCGCGCATGAAGACGTCCTCGTCGGTCCTCCACGCATCCGTGAATTCGTTGAAGACGGAGTAGCTTGCTTCGATCTCTGCAATCACACCCTTCGCTCCTATGGTCAATGCTGCGGCCCCGTCGCCGAGCACCTGTTCGAACGTGCCCTGCGCCGCGCCGGGCCGGCAATCCGATGTCGTGACCATCACCTGTTCACAGGAACCTGCCCTCACGGCATCAGCCGCCGCTTTCATCGCCAGTGTGCCGGCCCGCAGGGAGTTCGCAAAATCACATGCCGTCGAGTCCCTGGGAAGATCGAGGGCGCTCGCGATGATGGATGCTGCCTGCTTCTCCTTATACGGCGCCGTGGTCGTCGCGACAAACAAGCCGTCTATCTTCTCCCGATTGCTCTTCATGACGCCGAGCCCCGCTGCGACAGCCATCGTGATGCTGTCTTCGTCGTGGCCGGCTACGGCCTTCTCTCCACCGGGGCTTCTCGTGCCCCACATCCTGCCGATCTCATCCCGACTGATCCTGTAGACCGGGACATAGACACCAATCGAAGTGATCCCAACCATGGTCGTCTCCTTTATTCTATGATATCAAGCCGCGAAGCCTCGGCAACGGGCGCAGAAGATCCTCTGGGCCGGATCGCGTCATTGGTCAAGCTTGCTGCCCCTCAGCAAAATCGACAACACTCTGAAAAGGACTTGCGGCCTGAGCGCCTTCAGTATGAGACACCGTAGATCATGGCCGTCCATAGTGATGCGGATGGTCCAATGGATCGGCTTGACCGCCTCTACGCCCAGCACTATATACTCACCGTTTTTTCCCTCATACTGACCTGCCAGCTTTTGCGTGACCGCAGTCTGGAAACCCTCGAAATCGGCGATCATTGTCGTCTTGCCAAGGCCCGTCGAATTGACTCTCATCTCCTGTACCTCCCTGCGATTGTATGTTACGAATTCACCACCATACTGTTACTTTTATAGAGAAAAAGCATAATGTAGTCAACCTAAAACTACTAATGCTGTTCATTAGTTAAGCTAATAAGTTAGGGGGCACGTGGGGTGAGGAAGGCTATCTACGGGAGCGTTCTATCGTAGTGTAACGGTAATATATTCACATGCGGCGGTGGCTGTGATATATGCGATATCATCCCGACACGGATTCGGCCATCTCAACTACAAGGGATGAGCTTTTGAGCCGCCCTCCAAAGAAGCGAAATCGAACTCCGGGCATATGACCTTAACGAGCTGTTTGGCGGCGGGCGAAAGATATTTCCCTTTTCTCAGCAAAAGGCCGTACTGAGAAACGCCTGCTGTCTGGTCCACTTCCGTGAGATCTCTGAAATAGATCCGCTTGCCCATGTTTTTCCGGACAAGGATATCGGGGAGCACGGAGACGCCAAAGCCCAATTCCACGTAAGTCATCACGACATCCCAGTCGCCGGCATCCACGGTAACCTTCACGTTGGGGTTGTGGCGTTCCAATTCTTTCAAAAATCTGAGGGCCGACTTCGAGGCCCTGTTCATGACTATAGGGACTTGCGAAATATCTTTGAAGGTCAGGTTTTTCTTCTTTGCCAGGGGATGACCCAGGGGGGCGACAAAATATCGCTTGAAATCCCATATCTTCTTCCCCACAATCCCGTCGCGAAGATTGTCGACGGACGCGATCCCGAAATCAATGGCCCCTGATATCACCATCGATTCTGTGTCTTCCTGCGTCTCGTTGAGCAGGAAGATCTCGCACTCCGGATACTTGTTTCTGAAATCGTTGAAGTATTTCGGAAGAACGACAAGCAACATGGTCCCAAAAGACGCGATTTTGACACTCCCCCTCAGGACTCCGCTCATCTGTTCGAATTCATCCGTGATATTCTCGAATTTTTCGATAAAAGGGGCCGCAAGATTGAACAGGTTGAGGCCGTCGTTCGTCAGTCTCGACTTTTCTGTTTGTGGATCGCTCTAAAAGCCTCTTGCCCAACCTGACCTCCAGGTCTTTTATCTGTTGGCTGACTGCGCCTTCTGTGACGAACAGCTTCGCAGCCGCCTTCTTGAAACCGTTCTCCGTCACCACATAGTAGAACATCTTCAATTTCATGTAAGAAATGCACGGTTTCATGGAGGCACAATTAGTCCTATTAATTCGATATAACGGTCTCTTTAAACAATCTATATAATGTTTTTATTGGAGTCAAGAACCGTGATGGGGCAGCCGGTTCTATATCCTGCCTATTTATTAGCTAACTTAATCATCAATATTACTTTTTTTAGATTGACTGTTATTAGGATTATTTGCAATACTTCCACATAAAGGGGGGATGGCTGTGATAATGAACGGGAGAGGTAAAGACATGTTCAATCTTTCCGGGAAGATCACCCTTGTCACCGGAGGGCAAAGGGGGCTTGGTAAGGCCATGGCCGAGGGGGTGGCAGAGTGCGGTTCCGACGTCATTATTAACTATCCCTTCGATGCGGAAAAGGCCGGGGCCGAAGAGACGGCAGGCCAGATCGCGGCTCTCGGTGTACGGACGCACATTATAAAGGCCGATGTGAGCGACGTCGGGGACGTGGAACGTATGTTCGATGAGGTGGAAACGATTTTTGGGCGGGTAGACGCCCTCATCAACAATGCCGGGATCACGTCGCCCCCTGCGTGGATTCACGATATGCCGGTCGCGGACTTTGACCGGGTGATCAAGGTCAACCTGCGCGGACCCTTTCTCTGTATGAAATATGTGCTTCCCGTGATGATGGCCCAGAAGCACGGGTGCATCGTCAACGTGTCGTCCGTTGCCGCGCTGCGGGCGGCCGATTCCGAATTTTCCTCCATTGCAAACTACAGTGCATCGAAGGCCGCCCTTCTTGCGCTCACCAGGCAGGCGGCGGCGGACTATGCCCCTTTCGGCATCCGTGTTAACAGCATCGCCCTTGGCCACGTGGGCAAGACTCAACTCGCCGCCGACTGGAAGGCCACCTGGTCCGAAGAAAGGGTGAAGGAGTACCGCCAGAAAACCGCGAAGGCAACGCCCATGGGACGGTCGGGAAGGGAGGACGAGGTGAAGGGGCTAGTCGTCTTCCTCGTGTCCGAGGCATCGAGCTATATCACGGGACAGACTCTGATTAACGACGGCGGATTATCGATCTTATAGATAGAGGAGCCGAAAATGACCACGAATAACCAGAACGTCATCGGAACTTTGATTGGAGAGAAGGCTAAGAGCTTGAAGGACCGGGTCTTTCTGTTCTTCAACGACGAGAGAGTCACGTACGAGGAGATGGATATCATCTCCAACCGGTTCGCCCAGGGCCTATCCAGGCTCGGCCTGGAGAAGGGTGACAAGGTGGTGATGATGATGCAGAACCACCCTGATTTCCTCTACGCGTGGTTCGGCGTGGCCAAGCTGGGGGCGGTGGAAGTCCCCATCAACATCGCCTACAAAGGTGATTCCCTGAGCTACATTATCAATAACTCGGATTCGAAGTTCCTCTTCATCGATGCCCCACTGCTCGAAAGGCTGCTTTTGATCGGCAAGGATCTTCCGAACCTGCGCACGATCATCTGCCGGGGAGAGTTCGATCGCTCGATCGCCTCCTCACTGCCGATCCCGGTTATCTCGATCGACGAGTTCTTCACGTGTTCCCCCGACCCTATTGCAGCACAGGTCGACATGAAGGACCCGGCAGGCATCCTCTACACATCGGGCACGACCGGCCTTTCCAAGGGGGTGGTCCTGTCGCACGGCGCCTTTGTGCAACTCGCCCGCCTGATCGCGCACTTCCGCCAGCTCGGCCCTGAAGATGTCCTCTACACGTTCCTTCCACTCTTCCATGGGAACGCCCAGATGCTCTCCGTGCTGAACGCCCTCGTGGCCGACGCCCAGCTCGTCCTGCGGGAACGCTTCAAAGCCTCGACCTTCTGGGAGGAAATCCGCCGCTACGGCGCCACCCAGTTTAATTACCTCGGCGCGGTGATGACGATCCTCAGTAAGCAGCCCCCGAGGGACGATGATGCGGACAATCCGGTGAGGATATGCATCGGGGCAGCCTGTCCGCCCGATGTGATGAAGCAGATGGAGGAACGCTTCAAGATAATCTGTCTGGAGGGTTACGGCCTGACCGAGGCGGGCATCTTCATGCACTGGACTGTGGATGACAGGAAGGCCGGGACCTGCGGCAAGATAGTGGAGGACTACTACGAGGCCAAGCTCATGGACGATGATGACAGGGAGGTGCCGGTCGGCCAGATGGGTGAGATCGTCATGCGGCCCAAGGTGCCCTTCATGATGATGTCAGGGTACTACAAGATGCCCGAGAAGACGCTCGAATCGTACGGCAATCTCTGGTTCCACACGGGCGACTACGCGCGGCGCGATGACGAAGGGTACTTCTACTTCGTTGACCGCAAGAAGGATGCCCTCAGGCGCAGGGGTGAGAACATCTCGTCCTTTGAGGTGGAGAAGGTGATCAACTCCCACCCGGGCGTGCTCGAATCCGCCGTCTTCGCCATCCCCTCCGAGCTTGGCGAGGACGATGTCGCGGCCGTCGTCGTGCCGAGGCCCGGCGAGAGCCTCGCGCCCGAGCAGTTGCTCGCGTATTGTAATGACAGGATGGCATACTTCGCTATCCCCCGGTATCTCGAGTTTGTCACCGAGATGCCGAAAACCCCGACGGGCAGGGTGGAGAAGTACCGCCTGAGAGAGGCCGGTGTCACCGAACGCACGTGGGACAGGGAGAAGGCAGGCATCAAAATCACGCGCTAATGCGGACCTCGAAAGGAGGATTACAACAGCATGGATAAGATCCAAATTGTCGATCAAACCATACGACTTGCTCAACAGGGTCTGTGGGGTTTTATGATGAGAACCGATCATATTGCGCCCATTGCGGAGGTCATGGATCAGGTTGGATACAAAGCAATCGGAACTGTGGGTGGTAATGGATATGTCGTGGAGGTCCGGAATCTCGATGAGGATCCCTGGGAGAGGGTCCGACTTCTTTCCAGGTTAATAAAAAGAACGCCTATTCGCGGGTCTTATCAGATTTGGGGTCTTGCCGATTTCGAGCAGACAACACCCCGTGACATCATCGCACTTTGGATTAAGCGGTGTGTCGCCAATGGGATAAAAAGCTTCTGGGTGTGTGATTACCAGACTGACATGGAGAAATTCGTCTACTTCGCGCGTATCGCCAAGGCTGAAGGGGCGGAAGTGGCGGTGGCTTTGGTGTACGCCTCCAGCCCTGTGCATACCAATGAACACTGGGCGCGTAAGACCAAGCTGATAGCAGAAGTGAAGGATTGCGTCGATGCCATCGTGATAGGCGATCCAGGAGGCGTCCTGACGCCGGAAAACACGCGAGAGTTCCTGACCACGGTTCAACGGAACTGTGACGGTATACCTATTGAGTTCCAGGCGCAGTGCAGTTCGGGACTTGCTTCCATGACTTATGTGGAGGCTATGAAGGCAGGCGTCACGACGCTGCAGACAGCGGTCGCACCTCTCGCCAACGGTACCTCAATGCCGTCCACGGAGAGCATTTTAAAGAATGCCCGCTGTTTGGGCTTTACGTCGGATATAGATGAGGATGCGCTCGCGGCCGAATCAGATCATTTTCGGAAGATAGCGGAGAAGGAGGGGTTTCCCATCGGGGTTCCCATGGAATACGACCTCTATTATTTTGAGCACCAGGTGCCTGGCGGCATGATGACCAACCTGACCCGCCAGCTCAGGGAGGTGGGGATGGAACATCGCCTGCAGGAGATCCTGGAGGAGGTCGTTCGGGTGCGCAAGGACTTCGGGTATCCTGTGATGGCTACCCCTTATTCGCAGATCGTAGGCGCACAGGCAGCAGACAATGTTATTTCAGGCGAGCGGTATAAACAGGTTTCCGATTCGACCATCAAGTATATTCTGGGGTACTACGGAGACCCGGTTGGGCCCGTGGACCAAAACCTCGTGGACAGGGTGATGAACGTACCGAGAACCAAAGCATTTCTCGATTGGAAGCCGGAAAACTACCTGAAATCCGTTGAAAAGCTCCGGAAAGAAATCGGACCGGAACTTTCCGATGACGAGCTTCTGCTGAAGATTTTGATTCCAGCGAAACCTGTTAAGCGTGGTGAGCCAAAGAAGCAGACCGGCGCGTCTGCGGCAAAACCTATGGCGGGTGGCAGCCCATCCATGGACTTCCCTGGGAGAATTCAGCGTTGACGTGGATGGTGAGGTCTTCAGGGTGAAGATCTCCCCGATTCTGAACGGGACGTCAAGCATCGCTGAGGTGGAGAGCCCAAAGAAGCAGACAGAGGTTAAGCCGGGCGGGGTACCCGCAGGGATGGCGGGACTCGTGCTTTCCTTTGAGGTGAAGGTGGGCGATACGGTCAAAGCAGGGGATCTGGTGGCCATGATCGAGGCAATGAAAATGAGGAGACATATCAACTGCCCCCATGGCGGAGTAGTAAAAGAAATCTGCACTTGTGAAGGTGAGATCGTCCAACCCGACGATGTTTTGATGGTGGTGGCATAGCATGGCTAATAAGACTATAAAGAAAATTCTTGTTGCCAATCGGGGTGAGATAGCCATTCGTATCATGCGGGCATGCCGGGAAATGGGCATTCAGTCCGTCGCAGTATATTCCGAAGCGGACAGGGAGGCGCTCTTTGCCAAATACGCCGATGAGGCGTACTTCATCGGCCCTGCTCCCGCGACCCAGAGCTATCTCAACATGCAAAAAGTGATCGACGCGGCAAAACAGAGCGGCGCCGATGCCATCCACCCAGGTTACGGCTTCCTGGCGGAGAACCCGAAATTTGCCTCTGCCTGCGAGCAGGAGGGCATAAAGTTCATCGGACCCTCGAGCAGGGTCCTTGCCCTCTTGGGCGACAAAATAGCGGCACGCCGCGAGATGATAAAGGCAGGCGTCCCCGTGGTGCCGGGTACGGATGAACGTGTGACGGGATTCGCGCAGGCAAGGGATATAGGGAGGCAGACCGGATACCCGGTGATCATCAAACCCTCCGGTGGTGGAGGGGGAATCGGGATGACCATCGTGGAAAGTGAAGGGGAACTGGAAAAAGCCCTGGAATCGACGCAGGCCATTGCCGCGACCACTTTCGGCATAGCCGATGTCTACATTGAGAAGTACCTTACTAATCCCCGCCATATAGAGTTTCAGCTCCTGGGAGATTCCCACGGGAATGCCATCCACCTGGGGGAGCGGGAATGTTCCATACAGCGGAGACATCAGAAGCTGATCGAGGAATCCCCTTCTCCGGCCGTCTCCCCGAAACTCCGCAAAGAGATGGGAGAGAAGGCCGCGAACGCCATAAGGATGGTCGGTTACGAAGGCGCAGGGACGATGGAGTTCCTCTTCTCTGAAGGAAAGTTGTATTTCATGGAGGTGAACGCCCGAGTGCAGGTGGAGCACCCGGTGACGGAGATGGTAACGGGTGTGGATATAGTGAAGGAGGGGATACGCATCGCCTCGGGATTGCCCTTGAGTCTCACACAGAAGGATGTGCGGGTGCGGGGGAGCGCCATCGAGTGCCGTATCAATGCGGAAGATCCCTTTGCAGACTTTGTACCCACTCCCGGAAAGATCACGAGCTACCACGCTCCCGGAGGGACCGGTATCCGCGTGGATAGCGGAGTTTACTCCTCCTATACGATTCCCCCTTTCTATGATCCCATGATCGCGAAGCTCATCGCCTGGGGCAGGGACCGGTCTGAGGCAATCGCGAGGATGCAGCGGGCCCTCTACGAATACGTTATTCTGGGACCCAGGAATAACATCCCCTTCCACAAGGCGGTAATGGAAAACCCGCGCTTTATGAAGGGCGAGCTAGGGACCCATTTCATCGAAACTGAAACCACGCTCCTGAACGACATGAAGGGTATCATGGAGCGGGAGAAGCCGTTGGAAGAGAGGCTGGCCCGGCCGTCTGACGAAAAAAAGAGAATCGCCGCCATTGCCGTGGTAAGCCGGATGTATTCCGGCCGAGCAGACGCCTAGACGTTATGGCGGAGGGAGGGGAGTGAGATGATTAAGAGAATTGACCATGTCGGCGTGGTGGTGAAAAATCTGGACGAAGCGCTTGATCTTTATGTCAACACCCTGGGGTTCACGGCATCGGAGATCCTCGTGGCGGAAAAGGGGGAGAGGTTCAGAACGGTCATGGTTTCCCTGGGGAACGTGACCTTTGAGCTCATAGAGCCCTTGGATGCGAAGGGTGGAATACGGAGTTTCCTGGAGACCAAGGGAGAGGGGATACACCATGTCTCTCTCGAAGTCGATGACATAAGGGAAGAGCTTAGTGCGCTGGGCGCGAAGGGGATAAGGTTTCTGATGAAGGAGCCGGAGCAGGTCATGGGAACACTGGTGACCTTTGTACACCCCAAGTCGACGCGGGGGGTTTTGATGGAGGTACTGCAGCGGGTGGGGGAGGGTGGCATGAAGACATGACCACGCCCGCTGATCGACGCTAAAAAGAGTGAAAGATTGCGGCAAAGTTTACTACAGGGAGGATAAGGATGGAAAAGTTTGATGCTATCATCATCGGCGCTGGACCAAATGGTTTGTTGTGCGGTGCTTACCTGGCAAAGGCGGGGGTTAAGGTGCTTCTCTTGGAGAAAAGGCATGAAATAGGGGGTGGGCTGATCACAGAGGAGGTCACCGTTCCAAATTTTCTTCACGACACTCATGCTATTTATATGGCTATGATCGATTACGCCCCTGCGATCAAGGATTTGGAACTGGAAAAAAATATCAAGTGGATACGGCCTGAACCGACCATGAGCATGCATTTTTCTGACGGACGGGCTCTGAGCATCTACCCGGACCATGAACGGACAAGTAAGTCCATTGCCCAGTTTTCCGCCAAGGATGCCAAGGCGTACCTGGAGATCGGTCCAAGATTCGCCGAACTGACGGACAAGTTTCTGGCTCCTGCGACATACAAATCCCCGGTGCCTGCCTTTGAAGCGGTGGCAAAGCTGGAATCTCACGAGATCGGCAGAGAAATCGGTGAGTATACGGGAAAGACCCCGCAAGAGATCGTCTTCGAGCTCTTCGAGAGCGATCAGGTCAGGGCTCTTTTCCTCTATGCGGCCTGCATGTGGGGGTTGAACCATGATATGGAAGGGGTGAGCTACCTCGTGCCTCTGCTGATCAACCGCGCCGGTCAGTACCGACTGACCATAGGGGGTGCTCACCGCCTGGGCCACTGGATGTATAAGGCTATTTATAAGGCAGGAGGGAGGGCCTGGACCAGCCAGCGGATCAAAAGGATCATCATGGAAAACGGTCGTGCCTCGGGCGTGGAACTGATAGACGGTGAGATACTGGAGTCTAATATTGTTATAAGCAGCGTGGACCCGTATCAGACGTTCTTCAAATATGTGGGAGAACAGCACCTGGAGCCTGAGTTTGCAACCCGGCTCAGGGACTACCAATGGGAATCATCGTCGCATTACGTGTATCACATGGCCCTCAATGAAGCACCCCAATTCAAGCTTGGAGACAAATACCCCGACCTCTACAAAACCTTTATTCACGTAGTCGGTTTTGATACGGCACAGGAGTTGATGGACCACTGGGGAAAGGTCAAGAAGGGGCAGTTGCATCAAGCCGGCTTTAACTGCTGTTTTCCCTCCATCCATGACCCTGTGGTGGCCCCTAAGGGGAAACATACAGGTCTCCTGTCTCAGCACGCTCCCTACGACATCGAGGGCGGGGATGCTGATAGCTGGTACCGGGAACGGGAGGTGCACGGTGAACGGTGCGTTGCTGTCCTCGAGAAATTCGTTCCCAATATCCGAAAGATTATGATGAGACACTACATAACCACCCCTCTGGATATTGAAAACAAACTGTGGGATATGGGGAAAGGCTCGATCAAGCAGGGGGCTTACCTTCCACTTCAAATGGGGTATCTGCGCCCCAACGAATACTGCTCCCAATACGCCACACCTGTAGAAGGCCTTTATATGTGCGGTGCTTCGGTTTTTCCTGGAGGGCTGGTCACCTTGGGGGCCGGCTACAATGCGGCGGGCAAGATTGTCGATGACCTGGGTATCGAACGCTGGTGGGCGAAGCCGGAGATAGTGGCAAAGGCAGAGGAACTAGGGATGCTGTAGGCGGGGAACGGCGCTTGGCTGCCACCCTAGAGCACAAGGACAAAACATTTTTGAGGAGGATATACCAATGGCAGATAAAAGTTACGATGCAGTTATAGTCGGCGGCGGTCATCATGGTTTAATCACGGGCTGTTATTTGGCCCGCGCCGGCTTGAGCGTGGGCGTTTTCGAGCGTCGGTATGAAGTAGGTGGGGGCGCGGCGAGCGAGGACCTGCCGTTGTCCGGATGGCCTCGAGATACGCATGCCCACTTTATCCGTTTTTTCACTGCGCCGGCGTATCACGATTTTAAGCTGTGGGAGAAGGGGCTTAAGCTCATCTTCCCACCGGGGGCGAGTAATTCCTGCCTCTGGCCGGACGGGACAGCCGTTGCCATGAGGGCGCTCTACGATGTTAAGGGTGATACGACTCCCGATAGCTGGCCGTACCTACCGGAGAATATGGAATATAATGCGAAGCAGGTTGCCACCTTCTCCCAGAAGGACGCCGATACCTGTTATGAGCTGGCGCAGAAGTACCAGGATGTGTGGAAACACTACGTAGACCAGTGGCATTACTCTATACCTCCGGCGGCGGGACAGAAGGACATTGATGAGATCCTCATCGAGAAGGGCCTGGTGAATCCCGATTGGGCTACGATGGACACGGGTTCGGTGGCTTATGACATTTTTGAGAGTCCTCAATTGCGCGAGTACTACATGCGTTTGGCCCAGGGACACACGGGTATTTATCCGAGCCAGCCTCAGCATCTTATGATAACCCTGCATACACTCGGCTCCATGCTCGGGGGACTACCGATCTCCATATCGGCCGGAGGGACACATAATATAGCCCATGCGCTGCAGAGGGCCCTCATGGAGGAGGGTGGGGACTTCTTCGTGCTTTCGGAAGTCACGAAGATCCTCATCGAAGGGAACCGTGCCACCGGTATAAGGCTCGCCGATGGAACGGAGATCGAGGCGAAGAAAATGGTGGTGTGCGACAACAACGTCTATCAGGTCGTCAATAAATTTATAGGACATGAGCATACCCCTGCATCGATTGTAGAGAAGGTGAAGAAAGTACACTCGGATATGGGGGCATGGTGGTTCTGGGCCACTTACTATCAATTACCAAAATATATACATGAAGCCGCCTATCCGGAGTGCTTGACGCAAAGACAGTACATGATGCCCCTCAAGCCGGACTGGTTCCGCTACGAACAATATGAGGAATTCAAAAAGGGTATGCTCCCGAAGTACATCTATTTTCATATAAGTCACCCCTCGTATTTTGATCCGCGATATGCCCCTGAGGGGCACCACAGCAGCGTAGTGGAATTTTACGGCCCGCCCGTGTCTTATGTGGGTATGGACTGGTATGACACGTGCGACCCGGCCATGATCGAACGGGTTATTGAGCAGTGGCAGTGGTATGCCCCCAATATGACAAAGGATAACTTCATCGCCTGGCACAACACGAGCGTTCGAGACATGGCCGACAAGCTCTGGGATATGCCGAATGGGTGCTGGACGCAGATTGATATGACGAACGACCAGATGGGACAGCGTCGCCCCATACCGGAATACTCCCGGTACAAGACGCACTTAGACAACGTATACATGTGCTCGTCTACGATGCACCCTGGTGGAGCATTGCACGGGATATGCGGGTACAACGCCTACAAGCGGATCGCTGAGGATTATGGGTTGGAAAAGCCTTGGGAGAAGGCGGGGAGACCCTTTTAAACGGTATATCAAATGCGCCAATACTTGGAACCACGCGATGAATGCACATATCTGCAGCTGGCAAGTATGCGGGTTGCTTACACAGATGACGATTGGAAGGCTGCCCACGTCGTAAGGGTGCGCATGTGGTAGAAAGGGGGGAGTGCTAACGGGAACTCAGGTTAGCCGGTGATCAATGAGAGGCTTCCGGTTCGATAAGGGACTCAGTGAGAAAGGCTTGTTGAGAAGCTAAACAAACCAAAAAAGGGGGGAGTGAAATGGCGATTAGCGAGAGGGTAGTTCCTATAATTCCGTTCGAGTTCAATGAAGCAATTGACCTCGAGAAGCATGAGGCTTGGTTCGTCGACAGCCTCCACACGTTGGAATCTCCTGATTTTTTTCTATCGACCTACAGTGAGGCGAATACCCAGGGTATGATTTGGGGGGCTGAGAAGCTGCCACTTCCTGCCAGTAAAGGGTCGGAGTGGAGAAACATCAATTTTGTCAAAATCCTCATCTGTCCGATTGTCGTCACATCTGAGGCCGAGATTAGAGAACGGCAGGCCAGGCTTAATGAGAATCTGTTTTCCCTGATTCAAGGATTCGAGAAGATGTGGGGGGACTACAAATCGGAGCTTCTGGAACTCTACCGACCCTACAAGGAATTTGACGCGGCCAACGCGAGCTCCATGGAGCTGGTCAGAAAGCTGGGCCATCTAAAGCCGGTCGTAAACAGGATGAGCGAGGTACACTTCTATGGGATGTACGTAGCTTTTTATTTCTTCATGCTCTTTGAAGACCTTTGCCAGGAGCTGTTCGGCATAGATGCCACCCATCCTGACTTTCAAGCCATGATCTCAGGATTTGAGAACAAGTCTTTTGAGTGCGAAAAAAACATATGGCATCTCTCACAAAAAGCCCAGGAGCTTGACCTAGGTCAGTACTTCGAGTTTCCAAGCGACCAGATAGCATCGAGAATGCAGGAGACCGAGAACGGCAAAAAATGGCTTAAAAGTTTGAACGAATTCATCGACGAGTTCGGGTGGCGGAATGAGAGGTTATGGACCCCGGCCGCCCCGAGCTGGCGGGATGATCCAAAGTATGTCATCGATAGGGTGAAGGTCTACCGGAAGGTAGGTGTAGAAAGTCCTCTTGTTGAGAGGATGAAAACCTTAACCGCCAGAAGGGAACAAAAGATAGCCGAGTACATGCCAAAGGTCGCAGAAGACAAGAAGGGTATATTCCAGCTTCTGTTGAAGGGTGCGCAATATGCGAGCTCATATGGCGAGGAGCACGATCTCTACTGTGAGATGCAGACAGACGCTTTGATGCACATGTACCTTGTGGCCCTTGGCAAGCGGTTTGTTGAGGCCGGCGCCTGCAATGAGGTCAATGACATCTTTCAGTTGACCCTCGATGAAAGTCGGGTGATAGGCATGTATCCTCAGAAATACAAGCTCCAATCCCTTGTCGCGGCCCGCAAGAAGAAAGGGAAAGAGGATGCGAAGGATACGGTTCCCAATATGTACAGCAGGACAATGAATGAAGAGCAAGCTTTCGGATGGATGATGAGCGCCCGTGAGCCCATCTTTGTCAAGGTGGTAGTGGGGGAATTGCCCAAGCCTAAGCCCGAGTTAAAGGCAGATCTTGTTGGTGTAGGCGGGGCATCAGGTATAGCTGAAGGGCCGGCGCGCCTCATATCATCCGTTGAGGAACTCAACACAGTTCAGCCTGGTGAGATACTCGTGGCCTTGACTACGTCTATAACCTGGACGCCGTTATTCAGTCTGGTCAAAGGGGCGGTGCTTGACAGGGGCGGTACGTTGTCACATGCCGCTGTTGTTTGCCGGGAGTATGGAATACCCTGTGTGCTCAACACGTTTCAGGCTACGGCTAAAATCAAGAACGGACAGATGATACGAGTGGATGGCAACGCGGGCGCCGTATACTTTTTGGACTAACCGGAGAGGGAGAATCGGTAGAGTAATTTCTTGAGTAGCCGACTGACGCCGGCTACGGAGAGGGGAAGCGACATGGAGGAAAAACATATTTTTTGGTTCGCTGAGATAGGGAAGGACGCGAACCTCTTAGTAGGCAAAAAGTGTGCAAATTTAGGCGAGATGACCAGACTTCGTATGCCTGTCCCCATGGGGTTTGCCATCTCCGTGACTGCCCACGAGCGTTTTTTGGACGAGACTGGGACACGGCAGGAGATTGAAAAGCTGTTGAGTGAGACTGGCGATCTGAAGGACTACAAAGTATCAGCCGACGTGAGTACGAAAATAAGAGAGCTCATCGAGGGTAAAGAAATACCACCGGACCTGCGCCAACTTATCGAATCGTACTACGAGGATCTGTGCACCAAGAGGGGATGTGAAATAGCGGTCTCGGTGCGATCTGCCGGGATTGTGAGCCATCCGGGGATGTACGAGACCTACCTCAATATCAGGGGAACGGATGAAGTGGTGCAAATGGTCAAGAAGGTATGGGCAAGCATCTTCAATCATAGGACGATCTGTGCAGCGGTACAGCATGATTTACCCGTTGTGGGATCGCCATGTATAGGCGTAGGAGTTGTGGAGTTGGTAAACGCACGATGTGCCGGCGTTTGCTTTACCGTTGACCCGTTGACAGGGGACCCAGATAGAGCGGTTATCGAGTCTAATTGGGGGCTGGGAGAAAGCGTTGTCAGCGGACAAGTCGATATAGACAGGTACGTAGTCGACAAGGAAAGCCTGAAGGTGATTGCGAAGACCCTGGGGGAAAAAAAGCTCCAGATAGTGCCGAAAGGGCACGGGGTCGCGGAGGAGGAGTCTCCTCCTGAAAGGCAACGCACCTATACGCTCACCGACGAGGAAGCGGCGGAGGTGGTGAAGCTGGGCTTGTCCCTGGAAGCACATTTCGGTGTCCCTCAGGATCTGGAGTGGACTATAGATGCGGATAGGGCCTTTCCCCACAATATTTTTCTTCTGCAAACCCGGGGAGTCGTGGGTGTGACAGTTCAGCAGAAAAAGACGCCGGAGGAGAGGCTGAAAGAGGAACTCGCAAAGCGATTGCTGAGAATTGCATGACGGTGATGCCCCATATGGGGCTGACTTCGGCATCCGAACGGAGAAGCAATATGTGGGATCAAGTGTGGGAATCGTAGCAGGTAGATAATAGATGGACGACTGCCGGAAAGACTAAGAAGCGGAGGAAGAAGTGGAGAAGATCATTGCGTTGGTCGCGTCTCTGGATACCAAGTCGGAGGAATCCAAGTTTGTAAAGGATCTGTTGGAAAGTCAAGGCGTGAGAGTGACCACCATAGATGTGGGTACCGGATTGAGAGGTAAGCCGCTCTTTGTTCCCGACTACTCCGCCGAGGAGGTGGCAAAGGCAGCGGGCACGACCGTTTCAGAGATATTGGCGATGGGGCGGGGAACTCAGGACGACACGGCCTTCATGGGGAAGATGAGTGCGGGAGCATCGGCTATTGTGGGTCGACTGTACGCTGAGGGGAAACTGGATGGGATCTTTTCCTTAGGAGGAACGGCAGGAACCCATATGGCTACTGCTGTCATGCGCAGCTTGCCCTTCGGTGTCCCAAAGGTAATGGTTTCCACCGCAGCTTCAGGAAATGTGAAAAATTGGGTCGGCACGAAAGATATCGTTATGATCCCGTCGATAGCGGACATCGTCGGGCTGAATCGAATAACCAGGAATTCGCTGCGCAAGGCAGCGGGTGCGATACATGGCATGGTCTTTACGGACCAGGAACCTCTCTCCGACAAACCGCTCATTGCCGTCACAACCCTGGGCGGCACCACAGAGACCGCTATGCGATTCAAGACGAAACTCGAAGAGAAGGGGTTTGAAGTTGTTGTTTTCCATGCTATCGGAATCGGCGGCAGGACCATGGAAGAATTGGTGCGGGAAGGCAAGATCCAGGGGGTCTTCGACATGTCGACCAATGAGGTCCTCGATCATCTCTACGGTGGAATGACTGACGGTGGGCCTGACCGGCTTGAGGTAGCGGGAGAGATGGGTCTGCCGTACCTGGTCGCGCCCGGCAACCTTGATCACCTTATATACACCTCACGGGAAGGCATTCCCGAGCGATTCAGGAACAGGAAGATTTTTTCTCACGGCACCAATATTCATGTTATGCGGAGCAGAAAAACAGAGATGGAAGACGTGGGTAAAGTCATGGCAGAGAAGCTCAACAAGGCAAAAGGTCCTACGCGGATTATCTTCCCCCTCAAGGGCTTTTCGTTTGCCAATCTCCATGTAGACAAAGAAGAGTTTGACGATCGTGAGTCGGATCTTCTTTTGCTCGACACCTTGAAGAAAAACCTCCGTCCGGGCATAAACGTCATCGCCTGTGATCTTCATATCTGTGACGGGGAATTCGCTGATCAAGCGGCTGAGGTCTATGCCACGCTCTACGCGGAGAAATGAGCGATTGCAAATCAAAGATATTGTCAAAACGTTCATGGGAAGTAGTAAGTCAGACATGAAAGCCGAGACTCTGGGGGTGGCTGAGCGGAAAGACAGAAGGTTAGTCAGTACATGAGGCGATGCGGATGAACGTGAGTCCGATCCGGTATGGTGTGAGATAGAGAAGCAATAGGTTTTTTTTGTTCTTTGAAAATTAAAGAGAAGTAGCCCTCATGGGGCAAGGGAGAGGATCTCGGCCCGCTTGCCCTGAATGGTAGAAATTCCTTCCAGCTCCTGATAGGGGAATTGGACCTGCCAGTTTTCTTCGCAAACAACGTTTATCGTTGTGCCTTTTATTTATTGCGCAGCTAAAGACAGTACAAGTCACTATGCTTTCTCTCTCGCGATGAAACGAAATCACACCCTAAATAAGGAAGGGTATCATGACAGAATCAATTCTGCACCACAAGAAGCTACTTATTGTTGATGATGAACCAGATGTTTTAGCACTCCTTGAGGAGGAGATCCTCCTTTACTCTCCGGATTCCAAAATCGACAAGGCAGGCAACTATAAAGATGCCGCTGGACTCCTGAAATCGAATGACTATGATCTCGTCATTCTCGATATTATGGGCGTTCGCGGCTATGATCTCCTCGAAATCGCCGTAGCACGTAAGTTCAAGGCCGTCATGCTTACAGCCCATGCAATGTGGCCTGAGGCCCTTAAGAAATCCCATGATATGGGGGCTAGTGCGTATCTCCCCAAGGATAGGCTCGGTGAACTGGTCCCCTTCCTCGAAGACATCCTGCAAAACGACTACAAAACAGGATGGGGACACCTCATGCTGCAACTTGACAAATATTTCAAAGAACAGTGGGGAAACGATTGGCGAAAGAGTGAGGTAATGGACTGGTAACCGCGGATAACCGGGGTCAATATCACGACAATCTGACCTGCCCCCGTCCGGCGAACATCACCTGCAAGGGAGATGAGGGAAAGGCATTCCGGATATTGAACATCATCGACGAGAAATAGTGATCGTAAAGAACAATTGACTCCTTCTTGTCAGACAGAACTGATTCCGTTGGCGCGGATAGGGCTGGAGCACGATTGCATGAAGAGGGAGGGTGGAACGATGGGCAACAGGCTAAAGAACAGGGTTGCCATAATTACGGGTTCAGGACGGGGGATTGGCAGGGCAATAGCTTTAGCTATGGCGAAGGAAGGCGCCAAGGTAGCTGTCAATGATTGTGACCCAGGATTTGCTGAGGCTGTAGCGAAAGAAATTGCCGGTCTAGACGGTGTGGCGATACCATTCCTTGGTGACGTGTCTAAGTTTGAGGTAGCCAACGAACTGGTGCAAACGACCGCAGACAAGTTTGGAACCTTAGATATTTTGGTGAATAACGCCGGAGTATCGAGAGATAACCCAATTTGGGACATGACTGAGGAGGACTGGGATTACGTGACAGCGGTCCATCTTAAGGGCAGTTTCAATTGCATTCGACATGCCTGTGGGATAATGAAGGAGCAAAGGTGGGGGCGGATAATAAATACCACCTCCCCGGCACGGCTAGGGCGAGTCTGGAATTCGAGTTACAGTGCGGCCAAAGCCGGAATCTTGGGTCTCACTAAAGGTGTGGCTCTGGACCTAAGCAGCTACGGGATAACATGCAATGCCTACGCTCCTGTTGCCGCGACGAGGATGACTCTTTCGGAGGCACACAAAGCGAGGCTGGCCAGGGAGTACGATTCAGGGGCTATAACCAAGGAATCATTTGAACGAAAAATGAATCCACCGCCGCCAGAGGCAATCCCTCCGCTTTTAGTCTATTTGTGCACCGACGAGGCAGCCGATATAAATGGGCAACTGTTTGGAGTAAGAGGGCAGGAGATCGACATTTATCAGGAGCAGACGAAGAATTCTATGGTCAAAAACGAAGGCTTCTGGACAGTAGATGAGTTGGTAGAACTGGTACCTAAGGCATTATTCTCCGGTAGAGAATCCGAGATCCACTGAGCCGTCTGAATAAGGCTTCTTTGACCCGGGAAGTTCTTATCTATGGATGAAAAGATGAAGATGGCTAAGGAGAAGCCATTACAGCGAGCCCTTGTAATCTTGATCAAATTAGGCGTAAGGGGGAGGTAAAACCCATGCCATACGACCAACCGATTTACGAGTTCGACGAGGAATTCGATACCAAGTATTACAAGGCGTGGGTGCTGGGAACCCAGTGGTTCCCGCCGCCCCAGACCCCACTCTTCGTGGATTTCCACTTCTCACTGGGACTGTACGGATTAAAGTGGGCCCCGGCTATGATGTCCGACCCCCGGACCAAGGGATGGGATGGCCGGATGCGCAAAGGGGCTTTGTACCTCAGCGTGATCGAGACAAACGAGGAAGAGAAGAAACAGCGGGAGCCGATCTGGCGGGAAAAGATGCGTAAGGTCCTGGAGGATCCCTGGGCCGTATGGGAGGATCGCAAGCGTAACCTGCGCGATAAACTGTTCAATTTCGTCGCCGTAAGCCTGAAGGGTTTGACTGACATGGAGTTGGTCGATCACTGGTATGAGGCGTGGCATTACACCAAATATGTTGAGGAATGCCATTTTTACCCGATGTATGCCCTGGGTCAGGGGAACATTGTCTTTCGTAAGCTGCTCAAGCAACTGCTCAATATCACCCCTGACGATCCAATCTATTCCGAACTCCATTCCGGCTTTGAAAACGAGTTCACGAAAATAACTGAGGACATGAGCACGCTGGCTGACACAGCTATAGAAGCGGGCCTTCAGGAGGTCTTTCGCAATGCCCGTCCCGATGAAGTATTGGCGAAACTTGCGACATCCGAGGCCGGGCGGCAGTGGATCGAGCAGTTCAACCGGTTCGTGCAAGAGTATGGGTACATGAGGCGGCGCCAAATGGAATTGTGCACGCCTACCTGGTGGGAAGACAACACCCAGCCGCTCACCGATATACAACGGTTTGTTGCCGCCGGAAAAGGGTCTCGCTCACGCGAGGCGAGACCTCGACTTGTAGAACGCCGCAAGCAACGGGAGGAAGAAATCCTCGCCAAGCTGCCCCCGGAGGAACGAGAGGCTTTCAGAAAGCTGATGGCCTGTAGTCAAGCATCATCCGTTTACAGCGAGGAACATACCCTGTATTGTGAAACTCTTACTTATACCGTCGTCAGGCTGGCGGCCATGGAGCTCGGGCGACGCTTTGCAGCAAAAGATATGATAGACAGCCCGGATGACGTGATGTTTCTGCATGGTGATGAAATAGCCCATGCAGGCGGCGTCCAGGAGAGGTGCAATCTCAGGAAGATCGTAAACAAAAGGAAAGAGGAATATACCGGCTACAGGAAAATTGAAAACGAGCATCCTTTGATACTGGGCGATCCCACGAAGCTTGGGGAGATAGTCGATGCAGATGTCATATTTGGCGTAATGGTAGCGCCTCCCATAGCAAGACCCGAGGAGGTGGGGGCCACGCTGGTAGGTTGCGCCGGCGCCCCTGGCGTGGTTGAAGGTACGGCGGTCGTCTGTATGGGAGAGGAGGAGATAGATAAGGTCTATCCCGGTGCAATCCTCGTAGTCCCCGCAACTGCTGCGAGCTGGACGCCGGTCTTTAATATCATCAAAGGCATTGTCACGGACGGCGGAGGCTATCTGACGCACGCCTTGATTGTCGCCAGGGAGTTTGGCGTTCCGGCGGTGGTCGGTACACAGGAGGCCACGCGAAAGATCAAGACCGGACAACGGATAAAGATCGACGGAAACCTTTGCCGGGTGTGGGTAATGCAAGATTAGCGTTATACGTCGGGATGCCGGTGGATCGGGCCCTTCCGGTGTTCGCCGCATAAGCCGACTCTGGCGGGAGGTTGTTTAACGTGCGTAGCAAGGAGTTGATTTACTGGATCGAGGAACTCGATCAGAAAGACAACGATTTGGTCGGTAAGAAGTGCGCAAACCTTGGAGAACTATCAAGGATCGGCGTACGGTTCCGCCCGGCTTTACAATCTCGGTTCACGCTTGGAACAGGTTTGTCGATCTTACCGGAATCGCGGAAGAAATGAGGGCAATCTTCGATCAGGGAAAGGGAGAACTCATCTCCCGGTGAAAGGTCAAAAGATAAGCCAGAGGGTACGAGATCTCATAGAGGCACAGGAAATCCCGAACGAGATCGCTGATCCGATACGGGACTGCTACGCGCAACTCTGCGAGAAGGCCGGTGTGAGCGAGGTGCCGGTCGCTGCACGATCGGCCGGGGCTATCAGCATGCCCGGTGCAATGGAGACATACCTGAACGTCAGGGGGAGGCTGACGTATTGAAAAAAATAGTAAGGGTATGGGGCAGCGCCTACACATACCGAGCCGTTCTCTATCGGCGCAGCCATAATATGAACGTTCAGCACGCCTCTCTCGGCATTGCAGTGCTTGAGCTCGTCGATGCAAGGGCCGCCGGAGTGCTTATGACTGCAAACCCCACCTCGGGCGACACGGGCGAGATGGTGATGGAGAGCAACTGGGGGCTGGGCGAGAGCGTCGTGTCGGGCGTGATTAATCCTGACAGATTCAATGTCGGGAAGAAAGACTTGACGATTACCAGGGTTATCAACAAAAAGTTGAAAAAGGTAGTTCCGGCGGGAGACGGAACCGAGATGATCGACGTGCCGACTGAGCTGCAGGAGCTGCCGTCTCTGACGGACGATGAGGTGAGGCATTGGCCAGAGACGGCCTGAGGATCGAGCAACACTTCGGAGGGCCGACCGATGTCGAATGGGCATATTCCGCAGGGGTCCTTTCCCTGAAAACCTTTATTTTCTGCAGGCAAGACCCATGAAACCTTTGCCTAAGTACAAGGACGCCATAGAGAGGATCCTCGACATGATGCTGGGATGAAATGAATGATGTAGCAATCATTTGGAAAATTGTTTAAAGAAAAACTGGACCGGCAAGGAGGGGAATCCACAAACGAGGGTGCGTCTATGGCACCCGTTCGGAAAAATGGAGAACGGGGTCTGCAAAAGGGCTTAGTAACAATGTGCGGCGGCGTGGGGCAAGCAATTATAAGAGGGAGGACTAAATAGTCCAGTCCGTTTCTGAGAAACGCAAAAAAAGGGGGGGGTATTATGGGAAGTTTCAGGAAAACTTTTGTTCTGTTGATTCTTGTGTTCGGATGTGTCGGTCTGGAACGTTTCGTAGCTGCCTTCGTACTTCCGGGGATCCAGAAAGACTTTGCTCTCAATTATGCCCAGGCGGGTTCTATCATCGGCGTTTTTGCTATTGCGTGGGCCGTAGGCGTCTGGGCTATGGGGAGCGTTTCCGACTATATAGGAAGGAAACCTGTAATAGTTGTTCTCACAATTCTTGGCGGCATCTTAAGCTGGTTGAGCGGCATCGCCGGTGGTCTGGCCAGCCTACTGGTAATTCGGGGCATAATGGGATTTGTGGGGGGGGCATATGGGCTCCTCTGGCAGCCACCATCAGTGAAGAATCCCCGCCACTGGCCCGGGCTCGTAACGTCGCTCTACCCATTGCCCTCTTTATCCTTCTTGGCGAGCGGTCGCCCCTATCCTCAGCACCCAGTTGATGGCAGTCTTTGGCTGGAGAGCCGTGTTTTTCTTTTATGCCGTACCTTCCGTCATCCTGGGGCTCCTCATATGGGTGGTAATGAAGGAGCCTCCATCAACCAGGGCGATCATCGCTGCACGGCGGTCCGGCGCGCAGAAAGCGAAGCGATTGGATGCCGAAGGAAAAGAGATCGGATACCGGGATGTGTTGAAATACCGCAACATCATTGCCATGACGGGCATATGGACCTTTAATATGGCTTTTCTGTGGCTCTTCACCACATTCTGCATGCCGTACATGATGAAAGTACATCAGTTGCCCTTTACCACTTGCAGGAATGATCATGTCATCCTTTGGAGTAGCCTCTTGTATCGGCTTGCCCCTGTTCGGGGCCATAAGTGATCGTTTCGGTCGAAAGCCGACCCTTATTGTAAGCCAACTACTTTGTGGTGTCATGGCAATCGTATTTGCGAGCCTGACCCTCGGCACCACGGCGTCGTTCCTCGTCCTATTCTTGATGCTGGCCGCTCTCGGTAGCGGCGGAGGCGCCGCAATTATTCAGGCATCTTGCGCCGAAAAAGTAGGGTCCGCCATAACTGTTACGGCAATGGGCATTGTGACCGGTATTGGCGAGTTCATCGGTGGCGGTATTTTCCCGGTGTTGGGTGGTAATATTGCCGACAAAATCGGTTTACCCTCCACCCTGTATCTTGCCGGTGTCGTGTCCATAGTGGGTGGACTTACCGGATTTTTTGTGCGTGAAACTGCGCCAAGAATCGTTCTGAAACGTCAGCCGTCTGTCACGTTATCGGGAGGATAGACCGTTTTGCAAAAGTAAGTACTGCTTGTTGGTAAAGTCGCATTAGTCTACGTCACCCCGGCGTTCGCCGGGGTGACGTAAGGTGAATCGTTACTTTATTTTGAGAAATACTCTATGTGGTGTCGGCCAATATCATCTAAAGCTCACAGGTGAACCGGGAGGGTCGTTGATGGACGCTATAAGCGGAACGGCAACATATCTAAAAGGCAATACGGTATTAAAGCCGAGCGTAGTCTGTCAGTGCCAATGAGGGACGATGTCGAAATTGATGTGGATGTATTCCGCCCGGATGGTGAAGGACGGTTTCCCGCTTTGGTATCGATGTCGGCTTATTCGAAAGATCTCCAATCAGTCGAAATTTGGCCTACGGCAGTTCCTCAGCGTATCACCGTGGTGTGATAAACACTGCGATAGAGGCGGGACCTACCGAGTTCTTTGTCCGACGAGGTTATGCACATGTCATTGGCTCTGTACGCGGAACTGGTAAATCTGGCGGGGCGTATGGGTTTCACGGTCAAAAGGAAATAAAGGACATATATGAGGTAGTGGAATGGGCAGCACGTCAACCCTGGTGCAACGGGAATGTAGGCATGTTAGGATTGTCCTATTTCGCAGTGAGTCAGCAGATGGTTGCAGCGTTGCAGCCGCCACACCTCAAGGCTATATGCCCGCTATTCGCAATAACTGATTGTTACAGAGACCTTCACTACCACGGTGGGATTTTGAGTGCAAACTTTCTTACTAAGTTGTTATCTCTGGCAGTTCCTTGATGTTCATGTAAGAGGAAATTGTAGCCCTGGAGAGAACTCGGTGAGGAGGTATTCAACGAGGCAGTCGCCAATGCCTTGAATGACAGAGATATTTGTGCGATTCCAGATCTCGTTGATGCGTCTAACAATCCTGCTCAGCTTGGCAATGGGGCTCAAGTCGATATAATTCTTCACCCTACGGACGGTCCCTACTGGAGGGAACGCTCGGTGGTCAACTGGGATGCTATTCAAATACCTGCTTATGTTGGAGCAGGCTGGTCTGCATACTACCTGCATCTGCCAGGCACTTTTCGCAGTTGGACTAAACTGAAAGTGTGCCAAAGAAGATGGTCGTTGGCCCTATGCTTTCTCTGGATAGACCTTTCTATCAATATCAATGGGAGATACTGCGCTGGTATGACCACTGGTTGAAAGGGATAGATACGGGCATCATGGAAGAAGCACCGGTGAAGATTTGGGTAATGGGTGCTGACGAGTGGATAATGACCGATGATTGGCCTATCCCAGGCACAAGATGGATTCCGTTTGCGCTTCACTCCGGCGGCATTCTGTGTGAGATGGAACCCTGGCCTGATGCGGCCCCAAGTACATTCATCGACTCCCCGACAGAACGCGGGAGTCTCTGGTATTATTCTCCGCCTCTAGTCGAGAACACAGAGGTTGTAGGCCCGATAGGTTTGAACCTTTACGCCTCTTCAAGAGGCACTGACATTAATTTTTTTGT
>CAVYJH010000015.1:0-394794 GCA_963768735.1 uncultured delta proteobacterium
CGCTCTCGATGACGCCTGTGGCGAGTTGTGCTTATCAGACCGGGTCAAACGACACAATGATCAATATCTCGGCTGCCCCGTATCAAATTTGGGATAACTTCGATTTTATAGGTCTGTGTGCGACAGGGTCTGGTGGAACTTACATTTCCAATAATGGCATCAACCAACCGCCGAACACGCCCATGATGACGTTTTACGTCAATCTCTACATGCACGGATGGACGGTCACGACAGCGACGGCCTCCGGCAGTTCCTTGATTTGCACGATATTTGGCGGTGGATCCTTGATGACATTTGATCACGTTGTCGTGGATGGGTCCGATTCAGATCCAGGAGCGTGCGCGGAACATTTCCGGATATTCATCACATGCGAGACAGTATCTTCCGCTACACGACTCAAGGAGTGGCGAACTGGTGTCATGATATTCACGACAATATCTTCGAGCACTTTTACAGTCCCTATGTTCCTACTCACGGCAATGCTCTGGAATGCAACATCGATGCGACGGGAAATGCGCAAGGTCAGCCGCAGAATACTCCGAATGTCTACTACAACAACCTCATGCGGCATTTTGATCCGAGCATGGGGAATAATGGACAGGTGGATCTGTGGTTTTGTCCGACGGCGATTCCGGAGTATTGGTTCAACAATCTCATGTATGACCTGAATCCCTCGAAGGGCGGTTCCTGGGACTATTCCGGACCGCCGATATATCCCGGGTGCACAGGCACGGGCGGGCAGTACATGTTCAACAACACGCTCGTTGATACAGTCCAGCCATGCTATGTCCCCACTCTCACCCATGGCGGCCAATACCTGACGGTCCTCAATGAGCACCTCATTAATACTCCATTTGATGGCGGGAGCACGCCCGCCTGCACCGGGCTCAATGACTCCTCGAACGTTTCTATGCCCGATGCCGCGGCCACAAGCCAGGGCTACACCACGGGATCCTCAGGAACTTCTGGAAGCGGGAACACTTGCGCCAACGATGCGACGACGCCCTGCGCTCCCACCTCCGGCAGCGATTCCACGGTCGGCGCGGGAGCCAACCAGCAAGCCTATTGCAATACGCTCGCTTCTACACTTCCGAATCCGCGATCAGCGTGGATGCCGCAAATGCCTGCCGGTATGGGACAACCGATGGCTGCGCCTACAATACAACGACCCACACGATGGTTTGCCCGGCGCAAACACCGGCGGTAAGACCGGGCGCCGGCGCCTGGGACGCTGGTGCCTATCAGTACTGCCAGGGCAGCGCCTGCTCCCAAACTGTCCCCGTGATCTACAGCGCCGCCACCGCCACCGGCGCGGTGGGCACGGCGTTCAGCTATCAGATCACCGCGACTAACAGTCCCAGCAGCTTTGGCGCCATACGGCTGCCGGTCGGGGCTTATTGGTCAACACCATGACCGGTCTGATCTCCGGCACGCCCACCGTCACCGGTAACTCCAGCATCACCTTAAGCGCCACCAACAGTAGTGGTACCGGCTATGCGACGCGTTGTCTTTGACGATCAGTGCGGCGGCCAGCGGAGGTGGTGGGGGAGGCGGTAGTTCGAACTCCGCGATCGCGCCGCGCGTTTATCCGAATCCCTGTCGGGCCGGACAAGCACGCGGGGCATCCGATCACATTCGATCAGCTGGCGGCGGGCAGTACCGTGAAGATCTTCACGATCTCAGGTCACCTGATCAGAACTCTCGGCCCTGAGGCCTCGGCCCTTGGCACTATCCTGTGGGACCTGACCGATGACAGCGGGGACTCGGTGGCGAGTGGGATCTACATTTATATGATTAAGGACAACCTGGGGAATAAGCCGCGGGGGAAAATCGGAATTATACGATGAATATCGACACGACACCTAGGGGCGGGCCCCTGTGCCCGCCCGAAATTACAATCGGGGACCGTTTGAACCATGGGTCGATATTCATTGAAATTAATTTCATCGAATGGATCGGATCGTTGTTTTATTGCGGGCGGGCACAGGGGCCCGCCCAAAATCCTCTTATGTTCCTTTTTCTGTTGGCTCCATCGGTGCATGCGGCGACTCCTTGGTCGGGCATCCTTGATCCCAGTCGTGCGATCGATTGGAGTCAGGCGGGAGCCGGGACGATCCCCCAATCGCACGAGCTACTGCACAACAACGGCCTGCAATACGTCTGGGGACGCCCAGAGCGACAGAACCTGCTCGGGCGGAACGGTGACGGCGACGACCATCATGAATGCAGTCAATTCGGCGTCCAGCGGACAGGTGGTAAGGATTCCATCCGGCAGTTTCAGCCTAGCTGGCGTGACGGTGGGTGAGCAACATCTCTGTGCGCGGGGCAGGAGCGGACCAAACGTTCCTTACTCTGTCTGGGGCGAATGCCGGGTGCAACGGCTCCAACGCCTTCATTTGTGTCTTGAATGGGGATGGCAACTGGTGGGGAGCTCCGGACAATGGCCCGATCGCCTGGACCGCCAGGTTACAGCCAGGGCCAAACGACGATCGCCCTCTCCAGCCTCCCGAATTGAAGGTCGGGACTCTGCTCACTCTCGTACAGGCCGACGACACCAGCAACTGAGGACAGGATGGCTCAATTGCGGTTCGCAGGCAAGCTTGTGCCAGCAGGGAGCGTCTAACAGTCAGTGGAATGGGTGGACGGAGGCACAGACCGTTCAGGTCACCTCCTGCGGAGCCTCGACTCCTGGAGCGGCCTGCACAAGCGGAAACGTGACATTCACGCCGGGGCTGCACGCGCCGAACTGGACCGCGAGCAAGACGCCAAAGGCGTGGTGGCCCAGCACGACACCCATCACAGGGGTGGGGATCGAAGACCTTTCGCTGGATTGCCATTCTCAGACAACGACCTGCGTCACCTTCTGGGGAGCCTCCGACAGCTGGTACATCGGAAGCCGAACGAATTCTTCGGGATCAAACCACGTGGGCCTGAGATCTCCGCGCACATCACCGTCTATGCGGACTACATGTATGGCGGTTCCGGGTCGTCGGAGGGTTATGGTGTCAACAGCGAGAACGGCAGCGCAAACAACCTGATCCTCAACAACATCTGCAATCACAACGCCAATTGCATGGTCGCCGAGGGGGGAGACTCGGGCACCGTTTTTGCCTATAACTATTCGATTGACATGATTCTTCGGTCCAGGCCCTTACCAGATGGGACCGATGACGCCACAGTGCTGGAAACCACATGGAACTGTGGGAAGGAAACGAAGTCCCAAACATTCAAAACGACATCATTCATGGCCCATCGAATGCGGGAACCTTTTTCGCAACCGCCTGACCGGGTTTGATCCCGCGACGACTTCGGGAGCGAAGAACCCCGGAACCGTCCCGGTCAACATCGGTGCAACAAATCGCTACTACAACGTCATCGGCAACGTCTCGGAACCGCGGGGTATCCCCCCAATTACGCCGACGCCGCGCCCAACACCACCTCCTGCGGTATTGGGAACGAGAACGATTCGATCTACCTGCTGGGCTGGTCGGATCAATGGGGAGGGGCTTTCAGCAACGCCTGCGTCGGAACGGCCCCGATATCCCCAACGATTTGAATGTCGCCTCGACCCTGATGCGCTGGGGGAACTGGGACGTGGTGAACACCACGAACGTCAATTCCACGAACGACACAACCGGAATCCGCTTGGTCAGGCGAGACGGAGCAGCCCATACCTATCCGGCGTTTTCGAGCCCGAGTCAGACGTTCCCCGCGAGTTTCTTTCTTTCCTCGGCCCCTTCCTGGTGGCAATTTCCCGGCGGAACCTCGCGCGCCTTTCCCGGCGTCCGGGCCGGATGTGGCAACGGAGACATCGCCAGCACGGGAGGCCAGCCAATCACAACCCTGCGGCGAATTGCTATCTGAACGTGATGGGCGGGAAACAGACGGCACCAGCCGGCTGGCTCACCTTCAACGCGAACACCTGCTATGGCAGCAGCGGGGGTGGAACTCATCCCTCCCACTGTTGCCACCCCGGCCTCGGCCAGCCCGAACCCGGTGACGGGGACGACCACCAATCTGTCGGTCCTGGGGTCTGATGTCACCGGGGAGTCCAACCTGACCTATACATGGTCCACGACCGGGACGCCTCCGGCGGTTGTCGTCTTCAGCATCAATTCGACGAATGCCGCCAAGAACACCACCGCCACATTCACGCCAGCTCTACGGCTTCCAAGTTGTCATCATGGACACCTCCAGCCTGACAGTAACCTCCTCCACCAACGTGACAGTCGATCAGGCCGAAAGCGGAGGCGGAGGCGCTACCAATTTTGTCATCGCGCCCCGCGTGTATCCCAACCCGTGGCGGAAGGACAAGCATACGGGACATCCGGTCACCTTTGACCAGATGGCGGCCGACAGCGACGTAAAGATTTTCACGGTCTCGGGTCATAAAGTGAAAGAACTAAGTGTACCGACCGGCAGCGTGACGTGGGACCTGACCAATGACAGCGGGGACGCCGTCGCGAGTGGAATTTACATTTACCTGATTACGGATGGGCAAGGGAAAAAGTCGAAGAGGAAAGATGGCGATCATACGTTAGGTGTTCGTAGGGGCCGGCCTTGTGCCGGCCCGCCATGGAGACGGACAGTGAATTTAATGTTCATTCGGGGGGTAGTTGTCCCAATCGGAAGATTGTTGGGCGAGCACAAGACCGGCCCCTACCATTCTGGCGCTCCTGTTGGCCCCCCCGGCGCACGCGGCCGGCGGGGCTTGTCCGTCCGGTGTTCCGGCTACCGGCAATAACTGCTATTTCATTGCGGCCAATGGGTCGGACACAAACGACGGCAAAAGCGAGCAGACTCCGTGGCTGCATGCTCCGGGGATGCCAAACTGCGTCTCAAACTGTGCCGCGCTGAGCGCCGGGAATGGCGGTATTGGGCTCATCTTACGCGGGGCGAGCACGGCCAAGGGAAGAGCAGTGCGACTCCCAATACAGGTGGGACTTGGAGTCTTTATGACTGGTTTACCAACGCCTACAACACTCCAATTTCAAATTGTGTGTATGAAGGGACGCAAACGGACGCATCTATGTCGGAGTTGACAAGACCTGGTACTCGGGGCCCTCCTGGTCGCGCCCAATACTCACGGGAGATAATCCAACATCCGCGTCCTTTGTTTCGAATTGCGCTTATATAATCCCCAATTCCGGCAGCTTTGGACACAACATCATTGTCACCGTGGCCGCCTTCACGATCTTCGATAATTTCGAACTGACTGGCCGTGCCACAGAGGCGTTTAGCGGTGGACGATTTTCGAGGGCGGCCACCACGGCAATTACCCGGCGATTCATTTCTGGAAAATATTTATGATGGATGACCGACGGTACGGAGAACAGGGCGACCAGTGGCATCCCATAACCGATCTGCGCTGGCCAACAAAAGTGTTCGACCACAGTGCGTCCGATGGGCACCCACCCGAAGTGGCCCGCGCCTTTCCCACCTTTACCCACATGAAGGATTCGATCATTCGATATATCGGCCAGGGAGGCTCAGGCTGTCATGATATCCACGACAACATCTGGGAGCATTTTTTCTTTACGGAGTTGGACGGGCACATCAATATTTTGGAATGCAATTCGGACGCTTCCGGACCTACGCCCAACGTCTTTTACAACAACATCCTGCGGCACAACGATCCTTCTGTGGGTAACGCCGAGGGATTGTGGTTCTGCCCAAATACAGTGCCTGAGTACTGGTTCAACAATCTGATGTACGATGCTTTTCCGCTGGGTGAAGGTCAACCCTGGGCTATCGCCGGCCCTACTCAATACCCCAGCTGCACAAACACAGGCGGTCAGTTCCTGTTCAACAACACCTTTGTTGATATTTCCGGCGTGCCGTGCGCGAAAGGCGGAAGCGCAACCGGACTTGGAGGATACCTGACAGCCTATAACAATCATTTGATCGGCAGCTCCTGGTACAACAGCACCCCCCTGTGTGTTGGAGGTCCCAACAGTTCGACAAATATATCGATGACCGATTTGACCGCCACTGCGCAAGGCTACACGACAGGTTCCAGTGGGGTAAGTGGGCAACCTAACAACTGCGCCAACGACACGACCACTCCTTGTGCGCCGACATCGGCTGCGAATTCCACGGTTGGTGCAGGGTCATACCAACAGAGTTACTGCAACACACTAGCCACGTATACGTTACCCATTAGAGGTCTTGTGTCAAGGGGCGATAAGATGCCCGTCCACAAGTCGTGGTTGTTTGGTGTCCGTCATTTCGTTGACTGCCCAAGGCGCTGTCGCATCCAGGTTCTCTTTAAATTGGCGTCGGCACGAAGCCGCACCAGTTACCCATCAGGATCAAGACTCAGGCGATGTTTTGCCGTTGCCCCTTCCGCCACAATACGGGCGGACCAGAAAACCGTTGGTGCCCTGCCGTGTCCATTGGATGGCCCTTGTTCAAGAGCCCACAAAATTGATGGCTCGTTCGCGGGAAGCGATCGTCCAACGTCTTAATGGCTCACGGCCGAGGCGTCTTCGCCTAAAGCAGCGGGTGAAGAAAGCGGCTAATTAGAATGATGGTTGTCAGCCAACGCACTTGCGAGCTCGCTTCCTCCACCCAAATCATCCGGCAAAGGCCCGTTCAACGTCGAAGTCCGTCTGCTCCTTGATCATGTGATAAGTCGCCCGCGCCAGCTTGTGCGCCACCGCTTTGATGGCGACGATGCCGTTGGTCTTAGCCTTCTTGCGATCAAAGAACCGGCGAATGCGCTCGTTGTAACGGACGGCAAAGTGGGCCGCTTCGACAAATGCCCAGGCCAGGTACTTGTTACCGTTCTTGGTGTTGCCTGTGCCTTTCTTCTTGCCGTTGCTCCAACGCGAGCTGCCCACGCAACGCGCATAGGAAGCAAAGTGGCCGACCTGAGCGAAGCGATCGATCGCACCGGTCTCATACATGATCGTCATCCCGACAATGGTCCCGATGCCGTCAACGGTGAGCAGCTTCTGGAACGCCGGCTTCAATTTCGCCTGGGCCAAAACGATCTTTTCGAGATCCCGAATCTCTTGGTCCAAGCAACGCATCACGCGAAGATTACTCTGGATCGCCAGGGTACGGGCCCCGTTCCCTCCGCAAACGCCGGCGATTGTTTGGTCATTCAGCGCTCGGATTTGATCCGTAGAAATGCCTTGCCCCCGGTTGCGGCTCACCAAATTCTGCAAACTCAAGATCTGCGCCGTCCGGCACTTCACCAACTGCGAGCGCTTGCGCAACAGGTCCCGGACGGCCCGTTCGGCTTTCGGGTAGATGTGCCCCGTCGGCAATATCCCCAGTCGCAGGAGGTGCGCCAGGTGCCGGGCGTCATGTTCATCGCCTGTGTATTTGAGCCCGTCATAGATCTTGACCGCCGCCACGTTCACCAGTTTAACCCTGTAGCCGGCTTCCATCAGGCCATCCACCAGCCAATACCAGTTATACGTCGATTCTACGGCCACCGCTTCGAGGGATTCCCGGTACGGAATCAATTGCGGCAAAATCACTGCCAGGTCGTTCGGCAACCGCCGCTCATAAACCACATGATCGTGTTCGTCCAGTATGACCAGCACGCTGTTGTTGGAATGCAAGTCGATTGCTCCGTATAATCTCATTAGTCTCCTCCTCAGGTTAGTTTGTTGGTCCATCAACCAAACAATACTTCCTGTGGATGGAGACCTCTAGATGATTATCAGAATACGCGATTGGAACCGAAGCGGCGAATGCTTGCCGATATGGAACGACCGACAGTTGCGCATACAATACAACGACCCACACGATGGTTTGCCCGGCGCAAACGCCGGCGGTAAGACCGGGCGCCGGCGCCTGGGACGCTGGTGCCTATCAGTACTGCCAGGGCAGCGCCTGCTCCCAAACTGTCCCCGTGATCTACAGCGCCGCCACCGCCACCGGCGCGGTGGGCACGGCGTTCAGCTATCAGATCACCGCGACTAACAGTCCCAGCAGCTTTGGCGCCATCGGCTTGCCGGCGGGCTTATTGGTCAACACCATGACCGGTCTGATCTCCGGCACTCCCACTGTCAGCGGCAGCTTCAACGTCACCCTAAGTGCCACTAGCAACGGAGTAACGGGCACCGCTACGTTGTCTTTGACCATCAGCGGGGCAGGCGGTGGAGGCGGCGGAGGGGGTGGCGGTGGTGGAGGTTCCACTTCCAGCTCAGCCTCCGTGAGGGTATACCCCAACCCCTGGCGGAGCGACAAACACAGCGGTATGTCCCATCACCTTTGACCAGATGACGCCCGGCAGCGACGTAAAAATCTTCACGGTATCGGGGCACAAGGTGAAAGAGTTGAACGGAAGTAGCGGAAGCGTGACATGGAATCTGATCGATGACAGCGGCGACACCGTCGCGAGCGGGATTTACCTTTATCTGATCACGGACAGCCAGGGCAATAAGTCACGAGGGAAAGTGGCGGTGATTAAATGACCGTATCGGCGTGTGGGTGTGTCGGCGTGCCGGCGAAGAGGCGGGGGAAATTTTTATTGTTACGCCGATACACCGTTACGCCGATACTCCGATACGGACTGTTGTTGATGTTAGCCACTCGCTCCGGCGCACGCGGCTGGCTATTGCAGCAGCTTGTGTAATTCGAATGTGAGGAAGGCGAGGGTAGGATCAGGAATTCGGCCCAGTTTTTTTCGGATCAGCCTCTGGTCGAGAGTAACAATTTTTCCAAGCTTGACCATGGACGGCTTGGGCAACCCGGCCTGCCTCTGATCGTGAGGCTGTCAGCAGGTTGTGGGCATCCGGGTATGCGTCGAGGGACTCGGGGAGGTGATGGCGACTAAAATGATATCGGGATTTTTCTGGTTGAAGACATCCGATGAAACCACAAGGGCCGGCCGAAGCCTTGGCTGTGGTAAGATCCGTAAAAGGAAAGGCGACCAGGACAACGTCGCCTCGCCTAAAGATGGTCATAGATGGCGTCTTGGGGGTTATTCCAGAAGGCGAAGGATTTTTCCGCGGCCCGCATTCGAGCCAGATCCTCTTTCGAGAGGTGAATCAAGGACGGCAAATCTCGAAAGAAACTTCCTTTGTTCGTCAGGCTTCAAGGTGCGGTATCAGCTTTTTCAATCATTTTCAAAGTCATGCCAGTACGGTGAGGGTGAAGCTCCCGTCGGTGTTGGTCGGTGTCGTGTTCGTGGGATCGGAAACAAGCTGCACGGTGGCGCCTGGGATGGCTGCGCCCGACGCAAAGTCCTGTACCAGGCCCGTAAACCAGACGGTCCCCGCGGTCGCGGTGCCGTAAACGCTGCCCTCCGTGACGGCATCGGCATAGCCCACCGCTATCCTCGGATCGAAGGTTATGCCGTTCATTGTTGTCGTAATCGCCACCGTGTCCCCGGGGGTCACGTTCTTCACGAAGTATCTGCCGCTTATGAAGGTGCCGGCGCCGCCGTCGGGGTTCACCTGGTAGACGACGGTATACGGCCCCTGTGAGCCGGTTGCCGTGACCACCGCCCCGCTTATGTAGTTGTTGCCGTTGGCGTTGTCGCTCACCCTTCCGGTGATGATCCCCTGCCCTGCGGTGTTCCCTACGGAGGCGCTCCAGCCGGCCGGCATGAGCGTGTAGGACATATTCGTCAAGCTCGCGGTGCTTTGTGTATAGCAGCCATAGACGTTCTCATAGCCCGTCTTCGTCACTTCCAACTGGAAATACGTGCCTGACGGCAACCCCGCGAGGGAGTACGTGCCGTTGGAAGCGGTGGTGGCAGTGATGGCTGCGCTGCCCGCCGACTGGACCAACTGGACCGTCGCGCCGCCGACCGGCAGACCGTTCTGGTCGACAATGGTGCCGGAGGCGGAGATGGTGACGGCAGGACCGGGTGAGGAGCTCGGCGACATGGAGAAGTCTACCTCGGCATCAGGTGCTTCGGCAGTTATGTCGGTGGGGAGGGCGGGCGGTGTCGTGATGGTGTAGCCTGTCTTTGCGGCATCGACGGAATACCACCCAACTGACGGAATTGTGGCCGAGTAGGAGCCGTCGTTAGCGGTAACCGGCGTGGCGACGACCGTGTTGTTACTTATATTTGTGATGGTGATGGTGACCCCGCCCAGCCCCTGACCCGACGTAATATCTCTGACTATGCCGGAGATGGAATAGCCCTGCGCCGACCCCGTGCCCAGCAGAAGGCACGTAAGAAGGAGAAATATACACACCCCGATCGAGTGCAGCGAAGTGCTGTTCCGTGCGATTGTCATATCAGCCTCTTCTGGCCGTGATGCCCGCTATCCGGCCCATCGTCCTTTTTCGTCCCGCAGCCTTAGTTCACCGGTGCCGTCCACGTCCCCGCCTGGTTGACCTCTACCCAGTAGCCCATACCCGGACAAAACTGGGGGAGGGTGCTGGAGGAGTTTGTCGGGTCGTAGAACTGCCAGCCCTGTGAGGGATAGCCCCAGAAGACCTGAAGGGCGCTGCCAAGAGAGAGGAGGGCCGTAGAGGCGGGCGCGCACGACGTCCCGTTGTACCCTACAAGGTTCCACCCGGAAACAAGGGAAAGGGACAAAGACGGCGCAGACCCCGAGAGGGAGAGCGTTTTTGCGGCGGTCATCTTGATCCAGTAGCCCATCCCCGCCTGAATGGTGGTAAGGGTGCTGCCCGGTGCGTCGTTCGGGTCATAGACTTGCCATGCCTGGCCGGGATAGGCCCAGACGACCTGGTAAAAGCCGCTAATGCCGGAGAGCACCGAGGCTATGGCCGTGTTCGCGGGCTGTACGGGCAGGGAGATGAGGTTCCAGCCGGAGGAGAGTGAAAGGGAAGGGCCCGGAGTCATGGAGAGACTTCCCGCGTTGACCGTCTGGCCGGCCGTAGCGAAGCTCACGCTTTGTGGTGAGAAAGGCCCGTAGACCGACATCGATGCGGTGATCGAATAGGTGCCGAGGGCGCCGACGCCCAGGTAGAAAGAGCCGTCCTGGCCGCTGTACACAGAGCCCGCGGCTTTGTTCGAGCTGTCCGTGAGACTTACCAGGGCACCGGAGATGCTTACGCCCGTGGTCTTGTTCCTCACGTAGCCTCTCACATAGGCCTTGGCGCTGCCGGGATACAGGAGGAGGGTCGGACCGTCGCTTTGCGTGGGTAGTCCGGCAGCGGCGCTGAAGGTGAAGCCCGACCGGCTCGCGTTGACGGTCACCGTGTCTCCAGGAGCGACGTTGAACACCTTGTAGTAGCCGGTGGCATCGGTCATGGTCTGGCCCGGGGCGTTATAGTAGACAGGATAATTATTGCCGCTCGGGTCGCCCGTGGCCGTCACAGTAACGCCGGAGGCGCCGAAATTGGGGTTTGCCGTGTACGAGACTATCCCGAATAATACGCCATTGCCGGGGGTGTTGTGCCAACTAGTGAGCTCGGAAGCGGTGAAAAGCCCGATGGGGGCGCCCGGAGCATAGCCATTAGCCGGTAAAAGCAGAGCAACATAGCTGGGGAGATAGCTGCCCTGCGTCACCTTCATCTCCTCTGGTGTATTCTCCGGGATGCCGGCGAGGGTGTAGCTCCCGTCCGAGTTGGTCATTGTCGTGTTCGTGGGATCGGAGAGGAGCTGGACGGTGGCGCCGGGCAACGGGGGTGCCCGACACGGCGTCTACTACCAGGCTCGTAGACCAGACGGTCCCCGTGGTCGGACTGCCGAAGAGACCGGGCTCGGTGGCGCCGTCGCTATAACCGACGCACACGGTCTGAGGGAAAGAGATGCCGGCCTTTGTGGCGGTCAAGGTGATTGTATCGGTAGGAGTGACGTTCAGCACCAGGAACTTGCCGTCGATGAGGGTGCTCAGGCTGCTGTTTGTATAGAGGACGAGAAGGCTCTGGCTTGCCTGGTTCATCGCGGTGACCGTTGCACCGCTTATGCCCTCGGAATTATTGCCGGAGTCAAAGACTTTGCCTGCGATTACCCCCAGACCCGCGGTGTTCCCTACGGAGGTGCCGAAGTTGGCCGGCAGGAGTACCCAGGACGCGTTTGTGATGTTCGTGCTCATCTCTATATACATGCTGTATATCTTCTCGTAGCCCGTCTTCGCGATCTGGACCTGAAAGGGCGCAGCCGAGGGCAATCCCGTGAGCGTGAATGTCCCGTCGGAGGCGGTGGTGGTAGTGACGCTCGCCTTGCCCACCTGCTGCACCGTCGCGCCGGGGACCGGGGCACTGTTTGTGTCGTAGATCGTCCCGGAGAGGGAGATGGTGGCTGCAAAAGCGGGCTGCAGCCATACCGCTACGATCAAAATCGCCAATAAGATCGCCGGAAGCCGGAGCACATAGCGCGTTTTTCCTGTCATTGTCCCTTACCTCCCTTTATTTTCTGACCTTGATAATCCCCAAAAAAAACATCCGGTATGCCAATCCGCAATCCGCTGCCTCTCTTTCGCCGTTATCTTGAACAGGGGCGGCCGGGCCTATAACCGGGGTATCTGCGGCGGCATCGGGGGCGCCGGCGGAATGTTGCTCCCCGACGTGCCGGAGGAGCCTGAGCCGGAGCTTGTTGAGCCTGACGCCGAGCCACCGCCGAGCAATGCGGAGGGTATGGCCGGCGGCAGGTCGTGGCCGGCGATCTGTGGCGGCACAGGCGGGGCGAGCGCGCTCGATGTCGTGCCGGTTCCCGCCGACGCGGCGGCGTTTTGAGTGGTCGCACCACCGCCGCCGCCACCGGGCACCGGTCCCGGCGGGTTTTGGCCCATTGACCTTGGCGGGGAGGAATGACCCGCCGATGCATAATACTGCTGGTCCGTAGATACGGCCGGGGTTTGGTCGACTGGCGGGGCCGGGACGGTGGTATCGCCGGGCGGCGGAGGGGTCACAGCCGAAGGCAGCGGGATACGAGAGCGGTACCCTTACCGTCTTGCCGAACACGATGAGGCTTGCCCTGGCCGACCCGTCCGTTTTTACCAGGGCGTAGTTATAGCCGCGCAGCAATCTGCTGAGGACATCTTCGAGCCGGCTTTCCGTAAGGTCCAGGTATACCCCCTCGCTGCCCAGGGAAGGGCCCTTAAAATCGAGCGCGCATTTACGGGTCAATTCCCGCACCAGCTCGTTGAGGGGGCTGTTTTCAGCCTTGACGGTGACAATAGCTGTGTCCGTCCCGGAGAGAGCAGCCGGCTCCAACGCGCGCCGCCGGGATAAGAGAACGCGACGAGGGCGAGGAAAGTTATCGTGACGACCTGGATTATCTCGGTTCGCATCGCCGGTACCACGAGATACTAAGCGAAAAGCTATATGCTTCGGCTGAGGGACTTTCGGGAAGGGCACAGGGATTGTCGTATGCCACTTTTACGAAAAAAAGCAGGCTACCGCCTGCCCGTGAGATATAGGCTCTCAAAGAACGGCCGCCGAAGGCGCCGTTTGTCTGTGCGATCATGGTGGAACTGCACAACCTATGTGAAAAACGACGTCAGCAAATCCTATTTATCATTCGCACACCGTCTGTCCGTAAACCTCCCGGCCACGCCTCCTTGCCCTTGCCCGGACCCGCCTCCCGATTCAGCAGGCCCTATTCAGCAGGCCCTATGCGTGTCCGGTCGGAGAAAGCCTTCCCGAAAAGGACCCGGCCGTTGTGTGGGGATGGCCCGGTATTTTGTGTTGACGCCGGGTGTTTCTCCTGTGCGCGACGCGAGAACCGGGAAGGTGGTGGCTGAAAGGGATATTCATGGTCCTGACATAGCAATAGCTCTCCACGGAGCTGCGTATTTCGCCGGCGGCACGGCCGTCTTGCCCGCTGAGGACCAAGGATGTGAAGTCTTAAGGCCCGTGTGCTTTTCGCCCCGTCCTCACGAACGGCTTGGCTTTGTCGGATGTCTGAGATATTATTATAAGGTTGTAATACACATGTCAAGAAAATTGTGACGAAAAGTTGCCGCAATAACAGAAAATTGTGGCAAAAAGTGTTCATTCCCGTGCTTGCCGGCAACCACCACAAGCCGTCCGCCTTCGGTGCATCGGAGGCGGACGCGCTCAATAAGACTACCTTGCAGCTTGCGCCAGGGCATTTTTCATGAGTAGTTCCAAAACTTTATGTAGACGAGGGCGGCGAAAAATTGTAATCTAGACCTCATGAAGCCCCCTCAGATCAATGTGCAGCAACTGATCTCCTTTTATTTTGTTGCGAAGGAAAAGAGTTTCAGCGTCGCTTCCGAAAAGCTTTTCATTACTCAGCCGGCGGTAACCCAGCAGATAAAGGGCCTGGAAGAAAGGTTCGGGGTCAAGCTTATCAACGTCAAGAGAAAAAGGGTGCATCTTACGAAAGCAGGCGAGCGGTTGGCCGACTATGCGGAAGAGATTATCAACCACGTGACGATGGCGGAGAATTTCCTGAAAAGTTATCGCGTCAATTACCTCCACATCGGGACGGCGACAACGCTTACCCTTTACCTCACCCCCATAATTGACACGTTTAAGGAGCTCTTTTCTTCGGTAATGGTATCGGTCCGGGAAGGTCCTTCAGTGACGCTTCTCGAAGACCTGCTCGACTTTAAGTGTGACATCTGCCTTATCGGCGCCCTCGAAACCATCGATAAGAAGCTGCATGTCACGAGGATACCGGGAGTCGAGGGCATGGTGCTCGTTGCGAGCCCCGACTATCCCTTAGTACGGAAACCTGAAGTCAAGTGGGAAGATCTGGCGGAGTACCCACTCATCATCCAGTCGGAAGGGTCGACGGCAAGGGAAGCGATGTTGGAACATTTCCGGAGCAGAAACCTCTCTCCCATGATAGGCGCGGAAGTGGACAACGTGGAATGCGCCAAACAATTGGCCCGGCAGAAGAAGGGTGTGGCCCTCATATTCCTTCCCTACGTAAGGGAAGACGTGGCCCTTGGGAAACTGATCGTCATTCCCGTTGTCGACGGCGTGATAAAGCTCGGCATCGACATAGTGACGAATCCGGAAATGCCTGCCTCGCCTATGTTGAAGGCTTTCATGGGCCTTCTCGAAAAGCACTTCAGTTATCCTCTTTCCGGTAACGACCCCTAGCGAATGCGGCGGGCGGGAGATAGCTATTCCGCCGTCATGATTACTCTCCCCTATCATCTCCTACGGGCCGGGTGCTTCTATCGCGCCGACCCGGCATCACCGCTCCTGCGTTTGTTTGCGCAATTGGTCGCTCAAGAGCTGCTGCGTGTTGGCCAACGCAGGTCACGAAAATGGGCCCGATCTCCCCGGAGGAAGCCCTCTGCATCGTTACGTCTTCCTATTGATTAATATAAACTTAATTATAGTTAAGATTTATTGTCTTGACTTGTCGGCAGGTCGGTACTATAATTATGTATACAATTACTGTATACAGAAGAAAGACTAAAGATAAAGGAGGAATTACAAAATGCAACTATCAAACCTGGAACAAACTGCCACAACGGAAACCGTGTTAATGGAAAAAAGGGCTGGTTATTACCGGTTGAGAGGGGTTGCCGCATCGACAGGTGTGGCTTGCGGCCCGTGCGTAATCGTGAGAAGCCCCACAGACCTCGACAAGCTAGAGAAAGGCGTCGTTGCGGTGTGTGAAACAGCGTCCGTCGATCTGATTCCCTTTGTCCCTTTGCTTGCCGGGCTGGCCACCGAAGTGGGAAGCCTGGGGGCGAGCACGCTTTTTTTCGCAAGAGAGCACGACATCCCGGCCGTCGTCGGCGCGAAGGGGTTGATGAAGCGTGTCCATGAGGGTGATACGGTCTGGGTAGATGGAGAAAACGGTATCGTTTATTCCAGAAACTCGTGATGCTCTCCTAGGATGCCGGCATGTTCCGGCATTCCGCCGTTCCTATCCCGCCTTCAATGCTCCTGGTTTTTTGGGTCTTGTCGGCACGAGGAAACGGTTTAAGATGTAGGCTGAATGGCATCGGCATCGTCAAACGCAGGGTCGGCAAAGGGCTCTGCGTTTTTTGTTTCTCCCATCCTATCACCAATGACGACTTGATACGTTGCATACCCGCCGACTTGGCCGGGGTGGGGACTTCAGAGCCGGCCTTATTCCCGTCGACGCGTTGATTTCAGGACGTGCCATGCACAAAAGATATATAATCATAGAGAAACCTTACAAGAGGAACCGGCAATCATAAAGGAGTCTTCAATGAACAAGGTGACGATATATTCTATCAGCACCTGCCTCTGGTCCCGGAAGGCCAAGAGATATTTCGAGGAACATGGCGTGCCCTACGAGTATACTGACTACGACCTTGCCGACGATGAAACGCAGCAGAGGATCGATAGAGACATGCACGAGATCGAAGCAACGGGTTTTCCCTTAGTGAAAATCGGAAGGAACGTTGTAAACGGCTACAAGCCCGATAAGTACGAAGAGCTCCTCGCTTTCGAGCGTGTCAAATAGGGGCCTTCGCCGACCTTTGCCGCCTGGAGGGGGCAAGAACGCTTTTCACCGCCGCAGGGACTGCAAGGAGCCGAACCCCTACAGGTAGGGTGTGACAACCTCTTTAAAGATTAGATATCCCTTGCCGTTCGGGTGGATACCGTCAAAGGTATACTCTGGGTTCATATCGCCATCCTTGACGAAATGGGAATAAAGGTCGATGAAAGGGATAGTATGTGCGGCAGCTAGTGCCCGAATCTGCCTGTCCAGTTCAAGAACCTTTCCGTTATCGAGCGTTTTACGAAGATCCTTCACAAGGATGTGGTTATTGACCGGCAAGGGGCTGAGAATACAGACCTTGCAACCCTCAAGTTTTGCAAGGATGTGCTCGTAGCGGGTAATGGTATCGGCAATGGGCGCGTGGTACTGAATGTCGTTGATCCCGATCATGAGAAAGACCTTGCTCGGCTTGAGAGCGACGATTTCATCAATCCGGTTGAGGAGATGAACGGTCGTGTCCCCACCTATACCTCGATTCAGGATCGGAATGCCGAACAGTTCGTTCCATGCGCACTGCTCGATGATGCTGTCACCGGCGAAAACGATATGACCCCGCGTGCGGGGCAGTCGCTCGAAGGTAGAAACGCGGTTAAGATAGGCTCCGGAGAAACGTATTGTCTGAGCCTTTGTGCTAAAGTAGCTCACTCCCCCATTACGATAGACAAAGGTTCCACACATCGTGACAAGGACAAGGTTGACAAGAAGGGAAGGGAGGAGAAGGAGGAGAACGCCTCTCTTTGGTTTCATAACAGTATTTTACGTCTGCCCAGGGAAGAACGAAAGAAAATAAGAGTGGTTTCCGCCATCCCCCAATTCGAGACTCGCGTGAATTACTCGCATCCTGGTGGGCGCTTCCGGCATACGCCGAGCCTCAGCGCCCGCTCCCGTCAGTGATAGGCTGCACAACCGACTCCAAGACTATCGATCCGAAACCGCACGCTTTCGCCTGATTTTTACGGGGCCCGGAAAACAGGGGCGAGTCTCCCTGATTTAGTTGAGCCACGAGGAAAACGGGCGATGGTCACTCCACGATCTCCGGGGTGGTATAGCAATTGCTTTGACACACTCCGGAGACAAGAGCCACGAAACGAGGTGAAAGAAGCATGGCTATATCACAGCATGACACACAAAATTTGGATTGCCATGAAAAGAACAAACCGCCCGAAAGGGCGTGACGCAAAGCCGCCGGCCTGAGCCCCAAAGAGACCGGGGGATGAGAAGGGAATCCGGGGAAGGGTGCCGAGACGGTTCGTGACCGATGAAACACCCTTCCTGCCGCCCTTCGGGGTCGGTATGGATTTCGGTAAGTTTCTTAGACAATGACGACATATACGCCATTTGTCTTAGCGTTCTCCCACCGAATGACTTTGTTTATTGATTAGGTGAAGAATAGCGGGCGGAGGCGGGGGCATGGGTAACAGCACTCCGGCCGGCCCGTAAGATCGCCTGTATGCACGGTCTTCAAGCCCATGCAGAGAGCCGGGAAAGTAGTGTGAAGCGGAGCACCAACGACATCATGAAAAACAGCAGTACCCGCAAAGGAGGCGGACAAAGATGAAAAGAGTCGGCATAGCGGTCATTTCCCTACTGTTAGTGCTATTTTTTGCGAATGCAGCGATGTCTGTAACCTACTATATTTCACCATCCGGCAGTGACACTGGTTCGGGCTCCGCAACCCAACCCTTCGCAACAATCGACCACGCAGCCTCGGTCGTTAACCCTGGCGATACCGTAATCGCGGCGCCGGGGGTCTACTACGAGAATGACTACAAGAAAGGACAGGTGGGACTCTATGTACGGAGAGGGGGCACAGCGGCCGCGCCGATTTCATTTCAGTCCTCCAGCCCCGGCACGGCGATCATCGACGGCAATAACGCAGTGCAGATAGGAGTGTTCGTTGCCGCCCCTTACGTCACCATCCAGGGCTTCCGTGTGAGAAACTTCACCTACGGGGGGATAGGGGTATACGGGAGTTACGCGACGATAAATGGGAACATCGTCAACAACAACGGAGCCAGCACCACAGTAAATCCGGCTTACGGTCACGATGGCATCTATGCAGACAAGAGCGTCACAAACTGCATGATCAGCGGTAATATCATCTATGGCAACGGCCGTCTTTCCTTGGCAAAGACCAATCCGGGCGGTGGTCAAGATCAGGGAATTTACCTATGCAGCCCTAACTCTACAATCCAAAATAATCTCGTATACGGAAACCAGGCTTTTGGTATCCAGATAGCCGGATACGTCCCTCTCGGCAGTACGCTCGTGCAAAATAACACGGTCGCGAGCCAACAAAACTATGGCGGCATCATCCTGTGGCAAGTAGGCGCCCAGGACTGTATTATCCAAAACAACGCCCTGATAGGCAATGCCGGCTACGGCCTGAACTTTTCGAATGCCGGTGGAGGAAACATCCTTCAAAATAATATACTCCTCGACAATGTCTTGGGTAGCATATATCCAGCCGATGCTTCACAATACACGGCCTCCAACAATCTGGCTGCACCCTAGAGGAAGGGTTACGGCAACGGGAAAAGAGAGGATCGGCAGACTCGGCAGGAAGAACGGGATATGGTTGCTCAAAACCGGGAACAGGTCACAAAACAGAAACGGCGGCCACGGCTGTTACGGGACAGAAGAGCGCGTAAAGGCCGCAATGGACTCCATGTACTCATTCATGGCATGCGCCATGAGGTCGTTGTGTCCTGCATGGGGAATAAAGAGGGATCGTTTCCGCGAGGCGGCGGACAAGGCGTAAAGGGTCCGCCCCTCTTCCACGGGGATGATCTCGTCCTCCTCTCCATGGATGATGAGGGTAGGGATGGCGATGCGTGCGATCTTCACGTCGTTTCCGAAGCCGACCGCGTCCGGGATACCTCTGAGGAGATGGGAGACGCCCAATCTTGCGAACTGGTTGCGGGTGCTCGCAAAGCCGCTCTCCACGATCAGCCCTTTCAGCCGTTCCTGGTAGTGCAGCGCGACCTCGATGGCGGGCGCGCTGCCAAGGGACCGGCCCATGACGAAGAGATCGCCCGCATAGCCGCCATCCTTCAGGAAGGCGACGAACCCGTGAAAAACAGGGTGGGCGTCCTCGATGATGGCGCTGCACGTGGGGCTGCCCGTGCTGACCCCATAGCCCCGGTAATCGGCCACGAAGAGGTTGATCCCCCGCTCCTGGTAGAGGGGGGCCGTGTAGTCGTAGTCGGGCGCTATCTCCCCGTTGCCGTGGAAGTAGAGGATGCCGGGCGCTGCGCTCCCTGCTGAGTAGAAGCGGCAGCCTATGGAGATGCCGGGCGCCGCCTCTATAACGTGGTTCGAGCCGTAAGGCGAAGTCATCTCCTCGCGCGAGGCCCGGCGGGGGAAAAAGAGCCTCTCCAGGATCTCGGGACGATCCAGGATCTCGGGGCCGTTCTTCGCTTCAGTCATTGTAAGCTGATACCATATTAGGGAGGGTAAAATCAATTCCTGACCGCCGCCGTCACCTCGACCTATCGGACAACGGACGGATGAAAAGGCGGGCGCGATTCAATGCACCAGCAGGCTTGCCGTGAGGATTATGAGGACAAAGAGGGTTACGGCCAGGTACTTGAAGTTTCTTACCGAGGCGAAATAGATGACCGACAAGACGGCTCTTGCGTACGGCGTGAGGATGAGCACTGCTATGCCGAGTGTCATGAGCCGGAGAGACCGGCCGGCAGACTGCCCGGAAAAGAGCCGCCCCAGGAGGGCGAAGAAGTCGTCGGCCCGGAGGATGACACGGCTCTCATGGGAAATGGCAAGGCTGCCGGAGGAGCGATAAAAAAGTAGAAGACCGGCGGCCTCCAGGAGAAGGCTTATCACCACGCCGGCGATGAGGACATAGCTTATCAGACCCTCCAGAGGCGCCGCGCCGCTCCCTTTATCGCCCCTGTCTACCATGAAGCGATTCCTTTGTGGAGCATCTGAGCGACGAGCAGTACGACCACGCAGAAAAAAAGCCCCTTCAGCACGCGGTCGTCGAGCTTATTGAGCACCCTTGCCCCTGCGATGGCCCCCAGGGTCGTTCCTATGGCCATGGGCGCCATCAGGGTCAGGTTGAGGAAGCCGCTGAAGAGATAGACGCTTGTCCCGGCCAGCGCGGTCATTCCTATAATAAAGTTGCTCGTGGCGCTCGCCACCTTTGAAGGCAGTCTCAGGACATGCTCCTGCACGGTTACTTTGAAAGCCCCGGCCCCTATGCCGAGCATCCCCGCCGCGAGCCCGGCGACCATCATGCCCAATCCTCCGAGCAGGGGCCGGTCGGCACAATAAGTGACGACCTCTCCCCTTGCCTCGTCGAGGTAGCTCCCCTCGAGCGCCAGCCGGGCCGAGAGTCCCGACTGCCTGTCCGGAGAGAGACAGTCGGGCTTCGGTCGGGCTCTCAATTTGAGGAAGGATGTCATGAGGAAGAGGGCGAAGAAGAAGTAGAGGTACACCGGGGCGATAAGGGTCGTGATAGTGGCCCCGATGATGGCGCCGACGCTCGTAAACATTTCGAGGTACATGGCGATCCGCACGTTCGCTATCCTCTCCTTCACGTATGCCGATGCCGAGCCGCTCGAAGTCGCGATAACGCTCACCATGCCCGAGGCGATCGCCTCTTTGACGGGAATGCCGAAGAAGACCATGAGAGGGATAAGGATGCTTGCCCCTCCCAGTCCCGTAAGAGAGCCGATGAAGCCCACGGGGATGGAGATCAAAAGGAGAGAGAACACGTCGAGGGTCACCGGAGGATATTACCATAATTGCGTGGGACTTGGCGATGCATGAAAAATACCTCCCGAAAGGCCCCCTCCGGCCCTCTCGCAATGATCTGCGTCAAGGGCTGCTTGACACCGTTACGATCATATGCTTATAATAACAGCATGTCAAGACCGAAGAAAGAGCGATGCATAAATTGCCATCCCGATGCGTCATATTTCAAGCCACGGGGTATTCCCCTCATGGAATTGGAAGAAGTCTCCCTGAGTCTCGATGAGGTGGAGGCGCTCAGGCTCTGCGACTATGAGGGAAAATATCACGAGCAGGCCGCCCAGGAGATGGGCGTGTCGAGGGCGACCTTCGGCCGTATCGTCAACGAGGCCAGGCGAAAGGTGGCCGAGGCCCTGATCCGGGGCAAGGCCCTGAAGATAGAAATACAGGAAATCCATAAGGAGGACATCGAATGAAAGTCTGTTTCCCGGTAGAGAAAAACGAAGGTATGGACAGCGCGGTATTCGGACATTTCGGCTCCGCCCCCGCATTCGTCATGGTCGATACGGATACGGGCAGCGTGGAGACGGTGGGTAATCGTGACCTGGGCCATGTCCACGGCGCGTGCAACCCGATCCAGGCCATCGGCGGTCACGCGATCAACGCGGTTGTGGTTGGAGGCATAGGCGCGGGCGCCATCTCGGGTCTGAATGCCAGGGGCATCAAGGTGTACGGCTCCGGCGCCGAGACGGTAGCCCAGAACGTGGATCTTCTGAAAGACGGCAAGCTCGCGCTGCTTTCACTGCAGCATGCGTGCGGCGGCCATGGATCAGGGGACTGCGGCCATCACGGATCGTAAAGAGAGGGGGAAAATATTATGCCTATTTTTGAGTACCGATGCGGAAAATGCGGTGAGGTGAGCGAGTTTATCGTGCTTGGCAGCCAGGATGGCCTTGCGTGCAGGAAGTGCGGCAGTGTTGACCTGGTGAAACTGATGTCGGCTCACAATGTGTCGGCCGGCTCTGCGTCTTTCTCGCCGCCGGCGCCTGCGGGCGGCTGCTGCGGGTCGCCGGGGTCGTGCGGCAGTCCCGGCGGCTGCTGTTCGTGACAGACCCCTCCTTCGGGCCTTCAGGCCGGGAGGAGGCTGAATTTTGCAGAAGATAGGATGAATAATAGGTCCCATAAGTCTTATGGGACCTATTATTCATCCTTATTCCGGACTTCCGGAAACGCTGCACCCGCTCCAGCCATGCTGTGACACCGTTTTGCTTCGCACGCTTCTCCGTGACTGCCTGAATATTCGAGAAAAAGTTTTGATTGGGTCTTGACGAATATGGTGCTAAGATTAACGCGTACGCTTCCCAGGGGGGATGAAACGGAATAATCTGCTTCTATACCGATAAGGCAGCGAGGTTAGCAGCGGGGGCCACGAAAGACCCGCGGATTGAAAAAATCATCGCAAGGAGGAGGACTGTTTCATGGGTAAGGATATGAGTACGTACTGGAATCCGATCTTGGAGACGTTGCCCACGGAAAAGCTCAAGGAGACTGCAAGTGAAAAAGTTCCGGCGTGTTTTCGAGTGGGCCTACAACAACTCACCTTTTTACCGCGCCCTCTATAAGAGTGCGGGCATAGAGCCAGGCGATATCAAGACGCAGGCCGATATCAGAAAGGTCCCGAAAATCGACAAGGGCATGCTCAGGGATGTGCAGAGCAGGGAGCCCTTCCCCTATGGCGATATGCTCGCCGTGCCGCTTTCTCAGGTGACGGAGTTCCGCCAGACCAGCGGAACGACGGGCACGCCGGTATACCAGGCGGATACGTGGCAGGACTGGGAATGGTGGGCCGAGTGCTGGGCGTATATCCTCTATGCCCAGGGTTACAGGGATACGGACCGCTTTTTCGTCCCCTTCGGCTACAACATCTTCGTGGCCTTTTGGGCCGCCCACTACGGGGCCGAAAAGTTAGGCTGCGAGGTGGTGCCCGGCGGCGTCCTCGACACGGAGGCGCGCATCATGAAGATGAAGGAGGCTGAAGTGTACCTCCTTCGGGGCTACCCCGACCTACGTGCTCGGCATGGCCGACACCGCGCGGAAGATAGGCATAGACCCGAGAAGCATAGGGATCCAGAGGATCACCTGTGCCGGCGAGCCGGGTGCAAGCATCACGACGACGAAGCAGCGCATCGAGGACGCGTGGGGCGCAAAGGTATACGACCACATCGGCGCCACGGAAATCGGCGCGTGGAGCTACATGTGCACGGAACAAAAGGGTCTCCACATCAACGAGGCCATGTTCCTCGTGGAGATAGAGGATGTCGATACCGGTGAGCTGATCGAGGAGCCGATGAAGAACGGCAAGATGATCATTACCGCCTTTGACCGGAGGGCAAAACCGTGCATCCGCTTCGACTCGAAGGACGTGATCCGTTGGGCCGACTATACCTGCGCCTGCGGCCGCACCTTCCGGATGATCGATGGAGGCGTTGTGGGCAGGTCCGATGACATTACCAAGGTGAAGGGCGTGCTTCTGGCGCCCACCGCCATAGAAGAGGTGGTGAGAAGCTTCGTCGAACTGAGTGATGAGTATGAAGTCCTCGTCACCAAGAAGGGCGACATCGATGACATTGCGTTGAAGATAGAGATCAAGCCCGGCCACGAAGGCGAAAAGGACTCCATCCTGGCACGGCTCAAGGACGAGCTGAGGGTGAGGACGAACCTGGGTTACAAGATCGAGGTCCATCCCTACGAAAGCCTTCCCCGGTATCAGGTAAAGGCGAAGAGATTCAAAGACATGAGACAACACTAAACAGGAGGGGGTAACGTGAACGCTCACTACAAGATAAAAGAGATGGACGAAAAGATACAACTCCTGCGCAAGACGGCCGAGGAGTTGATGGCCATGGGAGGGGAGATCGAAGCGGTAAAAAAGAATCTGGTGCGACTCCTCGCAAGCACGGCAATGCTGGAGATGAATGTAAGCGACGTGGTGGAATTCTTATAGGTCTTATAAGTCCTATATGACCTACTTCTTAGAAAAGGCAGGGGGGCCCTTAGGCCTCCCCTGCCTTTTTTTCCCCGTACAGCTTGATGAAGTGTCGAATATACGCGGCGACGGCACGGGCGGGTTGATAGACGCCCGAATGGCCGTCGCAGAGGACATCGGCTTTCAGGGCCAGGAGCTTTTCCATGGAAAGACGCCACGCGGCCATGTCGCAGTTAAATTCCGGGAGGAGGGGGGCGCTGATGTCCTGGCCGAAGAGAATCCTCCTACCGCCGCTATCCGCGTAGACCGAGATGGAGCCGGGTGTATGACCCGGTATATGAAGGAAGGATAGCTTCTCGTCTCTGAGGGGGATCTCTCCCCCGGAACCCGTTAATCTCGTGTCAATGGCCAGGGGGAGGAAAACGTGCTCAAAACAGAATGCAGCGGTCAACCTGTTGTCCCCGGCCTCGACGATGGCGGCGTCCATCTCGTGCATGACGAGACGGCTGCCGAACTGTTCCCGCACCCGGGCAGCGGCGCCGATATGGTCGACGTGGCAATGGGTGAGGACCGCGGTCGAGATCCGCGAGGGTGAGATGCCCTTATCTTCGATGCCGGCAACCATCCTGTCGAAGGCCGCGCCGAACCCGGTGTCGATGAGTACCGCTTCCCCGTCAAGGTCGATCAGGTAGACATTACAGTCCCTTTGATCGGTGATGTCCGGGCCGGCCACGCGAAAGATCCCCTTTATCATTTCCCGCCGTCCTTAAGGTATCTATGCATACCTTCTTAAGAACATATTATACTATTTTTATGCTATCCCAACCGGCGCCGACATGAAAGTGTCCGAGAAGAGATTTGACCGGATCGTGAAGAGAGCGGTGTCCGCCATCCCCGAGGAGATACGGAAGCACCTGGACAACCTCGTTATTTCCGTCCTGCCAGGACCCTCCCGTGAAATGAGGAAGGAGATGGGACTAAGGCCGGATGATGAGTTGCTGGGCCTCTTTCATGGTGTGGCATTGACGGAGCGCTCCATTACCTCGCCCCCGCTGTACCCCGACACCATATTCCTGTTTCAGGGGCCTTTGGAAGAAATGTGCGAGACCGTGGAGCAACTGGAGGAGCAGATCGAGATAACGGTAGTCCACGAGGTGGCGCACTATATCGGTATGGACGAGGAGAGGCTCGCCGAGTTGGGGTATGGATAAGCCCTGCAAAGTCTGGCCGGTATAAAAAACATTAAAGTGTTTTAAGATTTTTCTTGACAGGGAGTTTGTTGATTACTTATCATTACATTCAGTAACATTATTTTACTTTTTGAAAAGGAGTTTAGTAGCATGCCACTAGGTAAGGTGAAGTGGTTCAACGATTCAAAGGGGTATGGGTTCATCGAGCAGGAAGACGGGGGGGACGTATTTGTGCACTATTCTGCGATCCAACAGAATGGTTTCAAGACTCTGAAAACGGGAGAATCTGTGGAGTTCGAAATTGTGAGCGGGCCGAAGGGCCCGCAGGCATCAAATGTGGTAAAGGTCGAATAAAAAGGGATTCATTTCCTCTTTTTTTCCTTTTCCTTTATTTCGTTCCAAAGGGCATCCATGGCTTGGGGACTGGTTTTTGTCAAATCCAGGTTCCTTTCTATGTGACCGAACCTTCGCAGGAACTTATCGATAGTGAGCCTCAGCGCATGCTCGGGATCGATTCCATGCCTGCGTGAGATATTGACGACGGTGAAGAGGAGATCCCCGACCTCCTCTTCGATCTCTTCATGTACTGCCCCGGCCTCGGCCTCTTTCAGCTCTTCTATCTCTTCGTGCATCTTGTCATGGATGTCTTCCAGTTTCTCCCAGTCGAATCCAACCTTTGCCGCCCTTTTTGATATCACGTAGGCGCGCAGCAGGGCGGGGAGTATCTTCGGGACGTGGGCGACCGGGGAATAGCCCTCCTTCTCCGTCCTCTTTATTTCTTCCCACCTTTTTTCTACCGGCATTTCATTGCCGTCCGGAGAGAACACGTGAGGATGTCTCCCATACATTTTCTCGAAGGCGGCACGGAGCACGTCCCTGATGTCGAACTGCTGCTTTTCCTTGCAGATTTGGCATATAAAGACAATATGGAAGAGGAGGTCCCCCAGCTCTTCCTTCATCGCGTCATAGTCCTCGTGCTGAATCGCCTCGATCAGCTCGTACACCTCTTCCAGAAGGAACGTTTTGAAGGCCTGCTCGGTCTGCTTCTTGTCCCACGGGCAGCCATGCTCACCCCGAAGGGTCTCCATCAGATCGACGAGCGCGGTGAATTCTTTCATATGCTCTCCAGTACGAGCCTGCCTCTAGTACGAGGTCGGCAGCCCTCTTCTTAACCTCGCTCGTACTGGAGAGCATTCTTTCATATGCTCTTCAGCACGAGGGAGGTGGCCTTTTCTATGACGTCTCTTTGCTTTTCGAGCACGTGCCGGCCGGCGTCGACAAGCGCCTCCCTGAGGCCCGCATCAGCCAGCACAAGTCTGATCTTATCGAGGAGCTGGGGTCCGTCTTCAACCATAAAGCCGGCGCGCTGCGTCATCACCTCGTTGGCGATCTCCCTGAAATTTTCCACGTGCGGGCCGAAAATCACCGGGGTGCCGACAAAGAGGGGCTCCAGGAGGTTTTGCCCGCCGTAGGGGGCCAGGCTTCCTCCCACGAAGGCGACGAGGCTCCCTGCGTAAAGAGCGAGCAGATCGCCCACCGTGTCGACGAGCACCACTGCCTGCCCGCCGCCGGCCCCGCCCTCTTTCAGGGTCGAATAGCGGGTGGCTGCCAAGGCGTCGGGAAGCTGTCTTTCAATGGCGGCGATCAAGGTTAATTCCCTTGGCGCCAGGAAGATGCCGATGTGTGGAAAATCCTTTCTGAGCGCCTCGATAACAGGAATGAGGATTGGAAGCTCTTTCTCCCGTATGCTGCCAAAGACGACGGTATCCCGCTTAGGGTGTGGCGCCCGGAGGTCCTTTACCTCGCGGTAGTACTTGAGGTTTCCCGTATTGACCACCTTTTTTGGGGGCATGCCTAAGGATATGAACCTTTGAGCGTGCGTCTCCGACTGGGCAAGGACGAGTTCCACCGAGGAGAACAGGCTGCGCAGGAAGAAGGACAGGTGTCGATAGCGGCCCAGTGTGGCATCGGAGATGCGGCCGTTGATGATGAAGACAGGTATCTGCCTGCGCCTGGCGGTCCATATGAGATTCGGCCAGATCTCGGTCTCTACGAGAAGGAGGGCGGCAGGCGAGGACGAGCCGATAAAGCGGCCGAGAGAGTAAGGGAGGTCAAAGGGCAGGGAGAAGACGTCTGCCGACCCTGCGAGCTTCTTCCGCAGCAGGTCCCTGGTATAATAGGTGTTTGTCGTCACGACGAACGCGTTTTTCACCCTTGGCCGCGCATAGTTGATGAATGTTTCCGCGACGACCGCTTCTCCTACCGAGGCGGCATGTATCCATATGGCGCCGTGTAGCTTACCGGCCGCAGGGGCCGGGAACAGACGCTCGCGGAAATTCTTCCTGATCTTCTTTTGAGTAAGGGAGAAGAGGAGAAAGAAGGGGAGACATGCGTGGATGAGCAGGTTATATATCAGTCGCCACATGCCATGCGGTCCGCTGTTTCCGTGAGGGATATGAGTGCGCCTTCTATCTCCTGCCGCTTCCGCTCCAGGTCGTCGCCCCGCAGGTCACGGGGCACGTAGACGGGGTCACCCCACAGGAAATAGATCCTGGAGAAGGGGTAGGGGAGCAAAAAGCGGTCCCATGAGTGGAAGAGCTTCTTCTTGCTGGCACTGTAGGTAACGGGTACGATGGGCCTCTGGGTGAGTCTGGCGAGCTCCACTATCCCCTGTTTTATCCTATACCGCGGTCCTTTCGGCCCGTCGGGCGTGATGGCTATGTCTGTCCCGTCCTTCAGCTCCGCAAGCATCTCTCTTATCGAGGAGACGGACCTCTTTCCGTAGGACCCCCTGATCGTTCCAAGGCCGAAATATCGTATCACCCTGGCGATGAACTCACCGTCCCTATGGCGCGATATGAGTACTTTCGCCCCGCTCCCCTTACAAGCAAAAGGCATGGCGAGCAGTCTGCCATGCCAGAAGCAGGCGATGATGTTTTCCCCCCGCTGCCATAATCGGTCGACCGGCTCTTTGTTCACCTGTGTTATCGTGAGGGTGGCGCGCAGGATGACGAGGAAAAGGTAGACGATCGGGGGCAGCAGATGGAGCAGCAGGGCATACTTGAGGTCTTTAAACATGCTTAAGTCTTTTGTTGATCCGTATTACCTTCTTCCGGGGCTCATCCCTGAACTGCAGCTCGTAGAGGCTCTTGTACCGTCCCTCCACCCCGACAAGCTCATGGTGAGCCCCCTCCTGGACGATGCCGCCGCCCTCGAGCACCACTATCCTGTCGGCGTTCATTATCGTCGAAAGCCTGTGGGCGATGACAATGGTTGTCCTGCCTTTCATCAGGTTTTCCAGCGCCCTCTGGACCTCCACCTCGGATGCGCTGTCCAGGGCGCTCGTGGCTTCATCCAGAATGAGGATCGGCGCATCTTTGTAAAGCGCCCTCGCGATGGCGATCCTCTGTTTCTGCCCTCCCGAGAGCCGCGTTCCCTTTTCTCCCACAACCGTGTCCAGCTTCTTGGGCATCTTGGAAATGAAATCGTCGGCGTAGGCCGACCTGACGGCGCTCTCCAGCTTCACTAGATCGAGCTCGCTGCCATGAATGATATTGCTCACTATGGTATCGTTGAAGAGGATTACGTCTTGCGTCACGAGAGCGATGCTGTGCCTCAGAGATTCGAGCTTGATGTCCCGGACGTCGACTCCGTCGAGTCTTACGGACCCATCGACTACATCGTAAAATCTGGGGATGAGATTTACGAGCGTCGTTTTCCCGCCTCCGCTCGTCCCCACGATTGCCACGGTCTCGTTCTTGTCGATCCTCAGGTTGATATCTTTCAACACCATTTTTTCTTCATACTTAAAAGAAACGTGCTCGAATTCGATCACGCCCCGGGGATTGTGAAGAGTGACGGCCGTCGGCTTGTCCGCAATTTCCGGCTCGCGGTCGACGATTTCGAATACCCTCTGCGCGGCTGCAACCCCTTGCTGAATGTTGTGGTTTTCTTTGTTGAGGCTCCTTATGGGATTGTAGAGCATGCTGAGCGCCAGCATGAAAGAAAGAAATTCGCCTTGCGTCTTCTTGTCCGCTATGACCGCCGCGCCGCCGTACAAGATAATGAGGCCCGCGGCGACGCCTCCTATCATTTCTATGATAGGGGACGAAAGGGCCTTTATCTTGTACCGCTTAAGCACGACGCGAAAGAGACCTTCATTTTCCCGGCTGAACCTCCCATACTCATAGTCTTCCATGGCGAAGGCCTTTACTATTCTTTGTCCGGTCACTGTTTCATGGAGGAAGGTGGTGAACCGGGCCATGATCCTCTGGTTCTGAAGGCTGTTCTTCCTCAATTTCTTCCCGAATGAGACAATAGGATATACCACTGTGGGAAGAACGACAAATGAGATGGTGGCGAGCCACCAATCGGTGTGAAAGACATACCAGATCAGGCCGACGACACTCAAGGACTCCTTGAGAACCGCAGTGAAGGCGTCGGAGACGGCGGACTGAACAAGGGTGATGTCATTCGTGATGCGTGAGATGATCAAACCCGTGGGGTTCTTATCGAAAAAAGAAAGAGGCTGCCGCTGGAGGCGTTTGAACACCAGATTCCTGATGTCCGTTATTACCTTTTGGCCTACAAACCCCATGAGATATGTCTGGAAATAGTCAAAAACGCCTTTTGCAACAAAGGAGAGAATGACGAGCAGGGCGATGGGCACCAGCATTGCCTGGTTTTTAGCCACAAAAACCTTGTCCATCACCTCTTTGAACAGCCATGCCTGGAACGGGGCAGCCGCCCCCACAAAGCTCATGAAAAGCATGGCCAATCCGAGCTTCACCCAGTAAGGCTTGAGAAATCTAAGGAGTCTCAGGTAGAGGGCCATATCTTCGCTCTAAAAAGAAAAGGATTTCTGCAGCCGCAACGCGATACGGGTCGTGGTCGGGTGTGGCAAGTTTTTTCCGCACCTCTTCCATCTCTTTCCGTATTTCAGACTTATCGGAATTTACCATAGAAACTACCGTGTTGGCAATACGTTCGGCGTCGAGTGACTGGACGAACTCGGGGAATATCTCGCGGCCCGCGATGATGTTGGGCAGGCTTATATGGCTCACGTGGACCACCATCCGCGCGACCAGGTAGGAGAGGCTGGAGACCTTGTAGAGGACAACGGAAGGGACGTTAAGTATGGCGGCCTCCAGGGTCGCACTGCCGGACGCGATCACCGCGGCATCGGAAAGGGCCAGGCAATCATAGGGCAGGCCCTTTACGGGGATCACGCCATCCGTTTCCCTGAGAAAGGGGGCGAAGAACGCTTCATCCATGGTGTCGGCAACGGGAAGAAGGACGGTCGGCCGGCGCAGGCGCCCCTGCAGGCGCCGGACTACCTCCGCGAGCACGGGCATGTGTTTTCTCGCCTCATTCTCCCGACTCCCCGGCATTATGGTAATGACGGGCGCGCCTTCCCCGATGGCGAACATGGAGCGGAACGCCTCTTTCGTGTAGTGGGGCCTCACGGTGCGCAGGAAAGGGTGGCCTATATACCTTACGGGAACGTGGTTTTCCCGGTAGAGGGCCTCTTCGAAAGGGAGGATGCAGAGCACCAGATCGATCCACGACTTTATCTGCTTCATCCTGCTCTTCCTCCACGCCCATACCTGGGGGGGGATAAAATAGACCGTGGGGACGCCGAGGCGTTTTGCCGCCTTTGCAATCCTTAAATTGAAGCCGGGAAAATCGACGAGGATCAGAAGGTCGGGTTTGGTCTCACGGAGGTGCCGCGTGAGGCTGCGGTATGCCTTCCATATGTGGCGTGCCTTAAAAAAAACCTCACTCAGGCCGGTAAGGGAGATGTCCCTGTAGTCGTGGACGAGGTTGACGCCCGCTTCCGACAGTCTTGTACTGCCCATACCGCTGAACTCTATCTCGAGGCCGGCCGCGACGGCCCTGACGAGATGGACGGCGTGCAGCTCGCCCGACAGCTCGCCAGTGACGATCACCGCCTTCCTGCTCACCGCCTTCCGCTTGCGTCTGCGGCGAGATGCCGGTAGATCGTTTCTTTTATGGTGTTTGCCAGGACGAGGGCGGCCAGCCCGTCTTCGCCGTTGACGAGTGCCTCCGTCCGGCGCCTGACTGCCCTGACAAATGTCTTCAACTCGTCATGCACGGGGTCGGGACGAACGGCCCGGTACGTGCGGCGCTCCATTGTGCCGTTGTTCTTCCTTTTCGCCGAAAACATCTGTCCGGCGGCGAGGTTGAGGGAGAAATATCCGCCTTCCTCGAATATCGCGAAGACCCTCTCCCTCATGCGGGATACCCTGCTTGCCGTAAGGGTTGCAACGCAGCCGCCGGCAAACTCGATGCGCGCCGTTGCCACATCGATCTTCTCCGTGAGAACGGGTGTGCCCCGTGCATCTATGCGGGTGATATCGTTCTTGACGAGGGACAGGAGAAGGTTGATATCATGGATCATGAGGTCATGGACGACGTCGATATCCGTTGACCTGCCGGTAAAAGGACCGGTCCGGCGGGCTTCTATAAAAAGCGGCGCGCGAATCGCCGCTTGCGCCTTGCGAAAGGGTGGGTTGAATCGCTCTAGATGCCCTACCTGCAAGACAAGGCCCTTCCTTTTTGCAAGGGCTATCAACTCCCCTGCCTCGGCGGGATGGGCCGCAATGGGCTTTTCGACGAATACATGGACGCCTTTTTCGAGCAGCGCACGAGCGACGGGGTAGTGGGTCTCTGTCGGCGACGCGATGACTGCCGCCTGGAGCCCGTCCTCAAGGGCCTGCGCATAGTGGGTGGCCCCGATCGCCCCGTGGGTGCGGGCCGTCTCGGTTGCCAGTGCCGGGTCCGTGTCTATGACGGAGGTGAGGCGCACGTCCTTCATCCCGGCAAGCTTCTGAGCATGGATCCTTCCCATGTGGCCTGCGCCGATAAGGCAGATTCTTAACGGCATATACCCCTCTCGGACGTGCGGATAAAGGTGACCAGCTCCCGGACGTGCTCGCCGTCCAATTCCTCCTCGATCCGTTCCAGAGATGCCTGGAGGGAGAGGGATGATCTGAAGAGAATCCGGTAAGCCTTCTTAAGCGTCGCGATCTCTTCCCTGGAAAAACCGCGCCTTTCAAGGCCCACCACGTTGAGGCCGTAAAGAGTGGCCCTGCTGCCCGCGGCCATGACAAAAGGAGGAACATCCATGGTGACTCCGGTAATGCCGCCGACAAACGCGTACTTCCCCACTTTGCAGAACTGGTGGATGGCGCAAAGGCCCATGAGGCTGGCAAAATCGTCCACGTGGACGTGGCCGCCGAGAGTCGCGCAGTTGGCCATTATGACGTTGCTGCCCACCACGCAGTCATGGGCGATGTGGCTGTACGCCATGATGAAGTTGTTACTTCCGACCTCTGTCCTGCCGTGAGATTTTGTGCCCCTGTTCACGGTAACGTATTCCCGGATCACGTTATTGTTCCCTATGAGACAGACGGTCTCCTCATCTTTATACGTGATATCCTGGGGCGGGCCGCCGAGTGAGGCAAAGGGGTGGATAGTGCAGGAGCTCCCTATAGTGGTGCGGCCGTCCACGGAGACATGGCTTATGAGCCGCGTTCCGGAACCGATGACCACGTGCGCACCGATAACGCAGTAAGGTCCTATGGCCGCGTCGTCCGCTATTTCGGCGCCCTTTTCGATAATGGCCGTCGGGTGTATCATATGTTCTCCTCATTTTCCTGAAGCGTTGCCATAAGCTGCGCTTCCGCCACCTTCCTGCCATCGACAAATGCCTCTCCGTGGAAGACCCATATTTCTCTTCTGTGCTTGACGACTTCGAGTACCAGCTTCAACTGGTCGCCCGGGGTCACGGGCCGTCGGAACCTGGCCTTGTCGATGCCGATAAACCGTACATCCCCCTTTAAGTGGGGAAACGACTTAAAGGCAAGGATTCCCCCTGTCTGCGCGAGGGCCTCGATAATCAGCACACCGGGCATTATCGGCTTTCCCGGGAAATGGCCGGGGAAGAAAGGCTCGTTGAAGGTGACGTTCTTTATGCCTACTATTCTCTTCTCCGCCTCAAATTCGACAATCCGATCGACGAGGAGAAAAGGAAAGTTGTGCGGCAACAGCGCCAGGATCTCGTGAATCTCGATCATGCTTTAGCCCCTGTGCAGAGTCTCTTCGATGTTGCGGATCCTTTCAAAAAGCTCCGGTAGTTTCTTCAAATAGCTCTGGAGTCTGAGCCAGTCACGATGCGGCATGTGAGGCGTGCCGGAGATAACCGCATGCTCCTTGACGTCCTTTGTAATCCCCGTACCACCTGCGGCCCTGACATTGTCACCGATGACGACGTGGTCCCTTATCCCCACCTTGCCGCCCAGAACGACGTTCTTCCCCACGGCCACGCTTCCTGCTATGCCCACCTGGGAGACGATGATCGAATGCTCGCCTATGGCGACATTATGAGCGATCTGGACAAGGTTGTCTATCTTGGTCCCCTGCCTGACTATCGTTTTGTCCATCGATGCACGGTCGATGCACGTGTTCGCGCCTATTTCGACGTCATCCTCAACCTCAAGGACGCCTAGCTGGGGTATCTTTCTGTGTCTCCGGCCGTCCCATACATAGGCGAATCCGTCCGCCCCGAGCACCGCCCCGGCGTGGATGATGACCCTTTTTCCGATTGTCGTCCTGCCATAGATGGAGACATTAGGATATATTACCGTATCTTCGCCGACCTTTACATCCCGCCCGATAAAACAGAAGGGATGGACCACGGCGTTCTTCTCGATTACGGCCCCCGTCTCCACATAGACATAGGGAAAAATTGCGGCTTCGGGAGAAACCACGGCGCCAGCCGAGACGCAGGACGAGTCGCTCACGCCTCTTGCAAACCCCTGGGCCGGCTCAAAGAATCCGGCCACCTCCGCGTAAGCCAGGGCAGGGTTCTCGACAATGACGTAGTTCCTGCCCGCGAGGAGCGTCCTATCCGTACCGGGGCCCGCAATAATCGCGGTCGCCAGGGAGCCCGGCAGGTACTTTTCGAAGCCCCGGTTGAGGAGGAACGCGACATCACCCTCCCGCGCTTCTTTGACGCCGGCAATGCCTTTGATATCGGCCTCTCCGTCGCCTTCTACGGCCCCCCCTATCCTGGACGCAACCTCTTTTAGTTTCATCAGTTTCAATTGTTGTCCGTCAGTCGCGAGAGTCCTCCCATGACCGACGGAGGCTTCCTATTTCTTGGACGCGGCAGGCTTCCGCTTCAGTGATTCGTTATACGCAGCGATCACTTTGTCGGTTATGTCCACCGACGGCGATGCGAAGAGGATGCCCCCCTGGGTCTTCTCAAGAATAAGGGTATACTTGTCATTTTCGCCCAATGTCTTTATTAAGGTTTCAAGGTCTTTCAGGATTTTTTGCGTGAACTCCTGGTCCTTTTGCTGCAGCTCGGTCTGATAATCGTTCGATATCCTCTGATAATCCTTCAGGTGGGTTTGGTATTGCTTCTCCTTGTCGGCCCGCGCCTCCGGCGTGATCATCGCGGCCTGCTTCTCCAGCGCGTCCTTCATTTTTTGCAGGTCATCCTGTTTCTGGCCCAGCTCTTTCTTCCGTTTCTCGAGCTCGTCGGTTAACGACTTCCTCGCCTCTTTACCTTTGTCCGACTCGATCATCACCCTCTGCAGGTCGATGTAGCCAATCTTGATCGAAGGTGATTGAGCCCTCGCCAGTAAAGGCGTGAATATCATCATCAGCAACGCCGCGAAAACTGCACATCTCTTCATATGTCCTCCTGTTAATATGGTCTGCCCATAGAAAAATCGAACACGGTTGCCTGCTCACCGGGCTTCTTGCTAAGGTTATAGCCCAGCTCAATGGTGATGGGGCCCATGGGCGAAAACCACCGTACACCTAATCCCGCCGCCGGCCTTAAGGGCTCGGAGAACCCGCCCGTGCCGTTGAACCCTTTGCCGTAATCGAAGAAGAGGAAACCTTTCAGCCCTGCCGGCTTATACACGGGGAAAATCCATTCTACATTGAAAATGAGCTCGTCGGTCGCCCCGATCACGTCGCCCGTCGAAGGGTCGAGCGGGCCTGCCGCACCATACTTGAAACCCCTCATGTTCTGGATCCCGCCGACCATAAACCGCTCGAAGACCGGGACGGTCGTCCCACCGTAAGGCGTGATATCTCCCGCGGTGCCCCTCAAAAAGAATGTGGTGTCCCAGAAGAAGGGGATGTACTGCCCATAGGAAGCAACCGATTTGACGAACTTGTTGTCTCCTCCGAAGGCACCGCCCGCGACTTCAACCATGACGCTTGCGATCGAGCCCCTGCTGGGGTTCAGTATATCGTCGATCGTGTTCCTGACGAGAGAGGCGGAGACGGCGCTCGTGACGCTCGTGCCTAGCTGATCCTGGATAAAGGATCCGGCATCGGACTCGATGTTATATACGGTGATCTTCTGAAGCCTGTACCCGAGAGATGCCCTCACGAACTCGGTGAGGGGGCGGGAAACCGTGATGCCGCCGCCCGATCCCTTGTAATCATACGTGTTGAAAATTCTCTCTGTATTAAAGAGGTTATAGCTGGTAGAAAAGTTCTTGTCAAATGTGTACGGCTGTACGAAGGTCAGGTTGTAAATCTTTGCGATGGAGCTGATAGACGCGGTCAGATATGCCTTGTTGCCCGACCCGAATATGTTCTCCTGGGTGATCGAGCCTGAGAGGATCATTTTTTCATAGGTGCTGTAGCCTACGCCGAGGGAAAGGGTACCCGTCGGTTTTTCGTCGACTATCACGTCGAGGTTTACCTTGTCCGGCTCGTCCGTCTTGATTGTTTTCAGCTCTTCAGACTTGAAGAACGTGACATTCCTGAGCCTTCTCTTAGTGAGTCTTATGTTTTTCGCCGAATAGAGGTCGCCTTCGGCAAATTTCAACTCCCGCCTGATGACTTTGTCTCTTGTCTTTATATTGCCGACGATGTTGATGCGGTTGAAGTAGACCTCCGATCCCTTCGCTATATCGAAGGTCACTTCCACTGTCTTGTTCGCGTCACTGATCGTCGTAAGAGGGGCAACGTCGACAAAGGCGTATCCTTTGTCCTGATAGAGGTCGGTGAGCGTCGCCACGTCCGCCTGGAAGAAGGAACTCTTGAAAGTACTGCCCGGCTTGCTTTTGAGCTTTTTTCGGATCTCCTGCTCGTCGAAGACAATATCGCCCCTGAACTCGATCTGGCCGGTTTTGTACAGTTCTCCTTCCTGAACGTCCATGGCGATGGAGATGGTTTTTCCATCGGGAGAAATCCGCACGTCGGGCACACCTACCTTGACCCTCACATAGCCGTATTCGTGGTAGAATGCCTCGACATTCTTTCTGTCCTCGTCAAGGACCTCCTCGTCCAGGATGCCTGAGCCGGTAAACCATGAGAACCAGCCCTTTTCCCTGGTCTGCATTGCGTGTTTGATCTGGCTTGCCTTGAGGTGTGTATTGCCTGTAAAAGTAATCTTGCGCACGTACGCCCTCTCGGGCTCCTCTATGAGAAATCTCAGCTCGGCCTTGTAGCCCTCTTTGGTATCAATTTCATAGGTTACCTTTGCCGCATAATAGCCCTTGCTGGCGTAGAGCTTCTTGATCTCGTCGACGCTTTCATTCACTTTCTCGATGTTGAGGACGCTTCCCGATTTTATCTTGAGCTTGTCCTTTATGTCGGTGGTTTTCACCTTCTTGTTCCCCGCGATAAAAATGGCGCTTACCGGGGGTCTCTCAACCACGATAAAGGTGACCGTCTTGCCTTTATCCGTATCTTTCACGTCGACCATCACATCGCTGAAAAGGCCGGTTTTGTAAATGTGTTTGAGGTCTTCCGTGATCTTTGCGGGATCGTACAACTCACCCTCTTTCGTTTTTGCCGCGTTGGACACGACACCCTTATCGATCCTCTCGTTGCCGAGGATTTCGACCTTCGCGACCCTGTCATTTTCCGCAGCGTAGAGAAGGCTGCAGGAGATGCAGCAAAAAAGGAGAAGGAGAGCCAATTTTCTCATTCAGATAGGAAAATTAACAGATAAACGGGAAATTGTAAAGGTAAAAAGGATCGTCCCAGCCGGACCCCGACAATTGCGGCGCAGGATGTTATTATGCGATGACGGCGGGGGTCTGCATTTCAGCGGACGCGACGGGTTGTGAAAAGCACGACGGAGCGGGTGGGGTCCATCCCAAGCCTAGCGACCACCGAGAACCTCCCCGTGGAAAGCAATTCTTCTTCGACCTTCCCGTTTTTGTCCCTTATCGCCACAAAAGCAGTGCGTGTTTTTCCGATCGCTTCCTCCAATGCGGGCAGGGTTTCTATTTCCGTCAAGAACCGTCCGGTATAGAAGGGCACCACTCCTCTCAGGGTTTCGTCGGGCTGGTACCCGTAAAGAGGCGCGGTGGCGGAGACCGCGGTGCCGACGGCGCTGCAGAACGGCACGAAGCTTTTGTACCGGTCGAGGACGGGTATTGCCGCCACCAGACCGAGGAGGAGGAGTGAAAAAACCGCTGCGCCGGAGCATGCCCAAAATCGCCCCATATGCTTAGACCGGCCCCGCAGCGCCGTGAGCGCCACGAGGGAGAGGGTCACGGCGGCAAGAGTGAAGAGCACCGTCCAGGCGGTTTGTTCCGGAGGCGCACCGAACGCGTATTTCCTGGAGGCGTACCAAAAGAGGGGTATGACGGCAATGCCGACCATGAGGATGACCCAGCCGAAGGCGTGAATGAAGAAGGCTTCAAGCTTGCTTAACCCCGCTCTTATGAGGGTTGCCTCTATGTACCAGGCAGTCAGCAGCGAAATCGGGGCAAAAATGGGCATCAGGTAGAGGACCCGCTTCGTCGAAGCCATGCTCAAAAGGAGAAAGCCCGCAATAAACCAGCATTGCGCAAAGAGGAGACCTTTTTTCGATATGTCCGCAAGCGGCGGGGGCGTGCGAAAACTCCCGTAGAAGACGGGTACGAGTAAAAGGCTCCACGGCAGAAACGCCGCGGGAAACTGTGTGAGGTAGTAATAGAAAGGTTGATGGTGACCCGTAGAGCCCCCCGCAAAGCGCTCAAGATGGTTATGGATGAGGAAAACCTTCAAGTACTCGCCGCCCCCCTGATGCCACAGGGACAGGAACCACGGCAGGGCCATGGCGAGAAAGAGGGCGATCCCCAGCCACAGATGCATTTTGAAGATCTCCTTGATATTCTTGTCGAAGATCAGGAACGCCAGAACCGCGAGACCCGGAACGGCAATCCCGATAAAGCCTTTTGCATAAAAGGCGAGGGTGCACGAGATATAACACAGGACATAGAAAATAAGCCGCCTGCCCTTACGGGGGGAAAGGTATGCCGCGAGGAAAAATGTGAGGCCGCAGATAATGAAACAGGTCAGGGCGCTATCGACGATCACCCAATGGGCCACGCGGAAATATTCGCCCGAGGTGGCCATGACTCCTGCCGCGATAAATCCGCATCGGGGCCCCGAGAGCATGGCGCCGAGGAAAAAGAGCGCAAGGACCCCGCCGAAAGCGAATACGGCTGAAGGGATCCTGACGATTCTATCGGAAGAGGTCCTGAGTGCCTTGAATACCACGGCTATTGCCGCATAATAAAGGGGCGGCTCTTCGAGGAAGGGTTTTCGATCGAGTGTCGGGACGGCCCAATTGCTATTCAGGGCCATTTCTCTGCCGATCTCCGCGACACGGGGCTCATCCGGGGTCCAGACACCGTGGTTGGCGAGGCCCAAGGAAAAAAGCGGCGCCGCGGTAACGAGAAGCAGGACGAAATAAAAGTGGAATTGCGAGCCCTTGCCGTCCACTAATAGACGGTCTCCCGTATATCTCCGGTGGTGTTGTTATGCCGATTCATTGGAGCCGAGGGTAGCGGGCCGGTGTGAAAGGGAACGCTATTTGTAGAGCACATTTCCATATGCCGCATCCTTGGCGTTATGGTCCGCATACTCAACGGGCTTCAGGCCTACCCGTATTTTGAGCGTGTTTACGGGCAGGTGAGTCATTGAGGGTCTCCAATCGGTCTGTACCTTATTCTTCCCAAGCACTTCCATCAGGCTTTTGGCGGCAGCCAGGGATCGGTCTTCCCCTTGGGCTCGGGCTTCGCCGTTAGTTTCTACAGTGATCCCATCGCTGAACGTGGTGGTATCGAGGAATCGCTTCATGCCCGGCAAGATATTCCACTTGGCGTCTGAGAGGAGCCATGCGAGTTGACCCGCTGTTCTCCATGATTCGGATTCGGCCAGACTTTCTATGATGACGTTAATACCTTGAAACTCCAATAAGTCCTTCGCCGACTGCTTTTGCTCTATGCTTCGCGGCGCAAGCCACGCTTCCAGTCGCGCACGTTCACGTTGTTCCGCTTCGGCTGTTTCCTTGGCTTTTGCCATCTCGCTCGTCACTTTCGCCGCCTCGGCGGTCAGCAGGGCCAGGCGTTCCTCTATTTCCGTTCTTACACGCGCCACGTGTTTCTCCGAATCTGTTTGGACTTTGGCGATCCGCAGAGCTTGATCCTTACTCTCAAGCCTGATCAATTCGTCCAGGGCATCGATCCGCAGTGCCTGCTCCTTGTTCTCAAGCTTGATCAATTCTTCTTTTGCGTTGTCCAACCGGGTCGCGATATTACGCGCAACATAGGAGGCCACAAAATAAAGAGCTATTGCCAGTATGGCAGCGGCAACAAGGAGAATAGCTATCCTATTCAATGTGGTGAGCGAAGCGCTCATTTCGTTGACCTTGGAGGTAATAACACCTATGTTAGACATATTGTCCCCCTTGAATTTCTCCGGATGAGCATCGCCTTCGAGGCCCCTCTTGTGTCTCATACCTTCACCTAGCCTTTAGGTTTGCCTAAGTCACCATTAGAAAATAGTTTACCCTGGTAGGAAACCGGCCTTTCCGCAACCTGGACGCTGGTTGCAAAGCTCCTGATCATTTCGGCTTCAGGACCCGTAAACAGCAGCCTCCCATCACGGAATCGATGGCCTGCGGGAATCTGCCTCCTTCGTCGCCAGCGCCAAAACGTCTGGCGTGACACCCCTAGCTCGCCTAAAAGCTGAGTCGCCGGGTAATACTCAACTCCGTTTACCTTCAAAGTCGCCATAGCATGCCTTGATTGTAGTTGCAGGGTGTTAACCCTAGTAACACCCTGTTCTGTCATATCACGTCTCGTAACAACTGTCAACATAATTCTGTCACCGGAATTCTTACTGCCGAAGGTAACCTGCCGTCATAAGCTGGTTAAAAAAGGAGAATGAATTATCCCGACAGGGGCACATTTTTTTCCATCACAGGGGCATAAAATGGTATGATTAGTCCATCGGCGGCCACTCCTTATACCAGACCATGAAGAAGATCGGCACACTTCACGTTCTCACCGACACGGTTCTTCAGGCCCGTTACTCTCATCCGGAGCTTGCCGGCCTTGCCATCGCCGGCGGCGCCGACACCATTCAGTTTCGCCAGAAGACAGGGAGCACAAGGGAAATGATCCGTGTGGCCGAAGAGATGCGGCGCCTGTGTAGAAGAGCGGGCGTCACCTTCCTGGTCAACGACCGTATCGATGTGGCCATAGCGGCACGCGCAGACGGCGTTCATCTGGGGCAGAGCGATTTCCCTATTCCCCTTGCCAGAAAGCTTCTGGGAGATGACGCTGTCATCGGCGGATCGGCCGGCACGCTGGAAGAGGCGCGGAAGTGCCTCACGGAAGGTGCGGACTACGTGGGTTTTGGCCCTGTCTATGCGACGACGTCAAAGGAGGATGCCGGTCCTGCGGGCGGCCTTGGACTTCTCGGGCAGATTGCAGGGGAGATCCCGCTTCCCATTATCGCCATCGGCGGCGTTACCACGGATAATATCACTCTCGTGATGGAGGCAGGTGCCTACGGTGTTGCCGTGATCTCTGCGGTCTGCTGTCAGAGCGATCCCCGGGATGCAGCCAGATGTCTTCGAAACGCGCTGGAGGCCGGGCGCCATGCCTGAAAAGATAGGCGATCTGGGAGAGTTCGGGCTCATCCGGAGGATCGACGGGCTCCTCAAGAAGGAGGGCGTCAAATCAGAGAGGGTAAGCCTCGGAATCGGCGACGATGCCGCCTCCTTTCTCCCTCGCCCCGGATATGAGGTGCTGATTACCTGCGACTCCATGGTTGAGGGCCGTCACTACCTTTCGGCATATATCACCCCTTTCGACCTGGGGCGGCGTGCCATGACCTTGAACATCAGCGACATCGGCGCCATGGGAGGGAAACCCCTCTATGCCCTCGTCTCCCTGGGGTTAAGAAGCGAGATGCCTGTCCGGGACGTGGAGGAGATGTACCGGGGATTTCTTGCGGAGCTGAACCCCTTCGGCGCTTCTATCATCGGGGGAAACCTTACCAAATCGGGTAACGGTATGTTCATCGACATCACCCTCATGGGCGAAGTGCGGGAGGGTAGGGGCGTGCGCCGTTCGGGGGCACGAGAGGGAGATGTCATACTGGTTACGGGGTGCCCTGGCCGGGCGGCTGCCGGCCTGCACCTCTTGCTTCATGCACCCGATAACGGAGAGATGCTGCGACACCCGCTGGTGAAGATTTACACTACGCCCTCGCACAGGGCGCAGCTCGGTGCGGCCATTGCCCACACAGGCTACGCCACGGCCATGATAGATACGAGTGACGGGTTCCTGGGGGACCTGGGCCATATCTGCGAAGAGAGCGGGGTAGGGGCCGAGATTTTCCATGAGAAGATACCCGTCGACAAAGATGTTCAGGAGGCCGCCCTCCTGCTCGGCAGGGACCCTTACGACTTTTTTCTTGGCGAGAGCGATGACTACGAGCTGGTGATCACGTGCCGTCCGGAGCATGCAGACTTTCTCCTTTCCGTAAGCGCAGGGTGCGGTAGTGTCCTGTTGACGGAAGTGGGGAGGATTACGACCCCCGGTCGCGGGATCGCGCTTGTTTTCCCCGACGGCGAAATTCGTCCGGTCAAGCCTTTGAGCTGGGATCATTTCAGAAGCACATAAGGAAGGTGCAGCATGTTCGACGAGGCCTTGGCCCTGAGGGCCGCGGAAGACCTGAGACGGATACGTGAACGCAAACCGCTCATCCACAACATCACCAACTATGTAGTGATGAACTATACCGCCAATGCCCTGCTTGCGGCCGGCGCTTCCCCGGTAATGGCCCATGCCGTCGAAGAGGTGGAGGAGATGGTCGCTTTCGCGGGGGCCCTGGTGCTCAATATCGGGACCTTGAGTTCCCCCTGGATCGAGGCCATGGTAAAAGCGGGGAGACGGGCCAATGCCCTCTCGGTGCCGGTGATCCTCGATCCCGTGGGGGCCGGGGCCACTTCCTTGCGTACCGATTCTGCCAGGAGGCTCATGGGAGAGGTAGCGATCCGGGTGATCCGGGGGAATGCCTCGGAGGTCCTGGCGCTATCCCCCGAGAAAAGGGAGTCCGCAATGAAGGGCGTAGACTCGGTCCATACGGTCGATCAGGCTGCAGACACGGCCGTGGCCCTTGCAAGGGAGCTTAAGACGACCCTCGCCATCACGGGTCCCGTGGATCTGATCACGGACGGCGAGCGGACGTGCCGCGTCATGAACGGGCACGAGATGATGAGCCGCGTGACTGGGACTGGTTGCACGGCTACCGCCATTATCGGGGCATTCCTCGCCGTCGATGCCGATCCGTTGTATGCGGCTACGGCAGGTCTTGCCTATTTCGGGCTTGCCGGCGAAAAGGCCGCCGCAGGCACGACCGGTCCCGGCAGCTTCCAGATTGCGCTCCTGGACACCCTCTACGAGATGACGGAAAAAGCGCTCGCGGCAGGGGCGATGATCCAGAGGCGATGAGTATGCCTGAGTCGCGATGTGCGGCTTACGGCAGCACCATCCCCTCCGCTATCTGAAGGTGATCTTCGGGGGTTTTCGCTCGGGGAGGCGGTAAAACTTCACCTTGGGGTATCCCAGCATCATGGGGTAGTGGTACGGATGCGCCGCCGGCACGCCCAGGCTCTCCTTGAGAGCAGGTGAATAGAGGATGGCCCTTTGAAGCAATCCCGCCCAGCACGTGCCCAAACCCATAACAGGCGCCAAGAGGTCCAGATAAGAGAGGGCTAGGGTCAGGTCCACCATCCCGTTGGTAGCTTCCGCCGGGGCCGAGGCGACCAGCAGCGTGGGAGCGTTCCTGAGTATCGAGTCGCGGCCTGCGTCAAAGAGCGCCAAAGCCGTCGGCACGGATGGGGCGGCCACCGCGATGGAAGGGTCTTTGTCGAGTATCTCATGTAAGCAGCGTGCCGCTGTAGCGGCGATTTCAGCGATCCGGGCTCTGCCTGATATAACCACCCATTCCACCAACTGGCTATTGGCGGTTGTAGGGGCATAGCGGGCGACTTCGATAAGCCTTTGGACGGTTTCCCTTTCCACGGGCTTTTCATGGTAAAAACGGATCGAGCGGCGCGTCCGCAGGAACTGCACGGCCTGCGCTTCACCTATGGCGAGGTGCTTTTCTATGAGGGGAGCATCTTCGACGTGGACGGCCTTATGGCTGAGTGCGCCGTGAGGGCACACGGCCACGCAGTGGCCGCACAGGCGGCACGCGGGCTCTTTGCGCTCCGGTATTTCCGGGTAGCCGCCTTCCGGCAGCCGGATGATGGCGGCAAGGCACTCAGCCGCGCAGATTCCGTCCTTTTTGCATATGCTTTCGTCTATCGTGATCAGTCCCATACGTCGTTTGCCTCCCTCGGGACCGCCGCAATCCATGGCAAGGAGCGGCTGCCCGCACGGCAAAGAGCATAATGCGGGCCTCCTTTCTTTGTCAAGCGCCGGGCGGGCATACCAGCCGCTTCAAGGCGGGGGGCCTAAGAACGTGGGCAGCCGTTGCCGCTGGAAATGCAAAAATCTGCTATAATAACGGATCGGTCGTTCAGTTGGAAGGCTTCCGGGTCAAGATAAGGTTGCGAGGTGGGACGGGATGACGGTTTATGGAGCGGCCATAGACAAGCTTGAGAGAATTTTGCAGAGAAATGAAGCCGTCAGGCGTCAGTACAACCTCTTCAAGACCTTCGCCAACTGGCGCATATACTATGCGAAAAAAATGGGCTTCCTCCCCGCAGGCGAGCTCCTCTTTACTACCAGGGCGGGTGTATCCATCAGGGTTCCCGGGCAGCTCTACCCGGAGTTCAAAAGCATATTTTTGAGACAACACTACCTGGAAGGACTGGTCCTGCCCCTGCCGGAACAACCGACAATACTCGACATCGGTGCAAATGTCGGTTTCTTCAGCCTTTTTGCCGCATCCATGTGGGGGGGGAGAAGTCTTTGCCTATGAGCCTGTTCAGGCCAATTATGAGGAAATGATAAAGAACGTGAAGGCAAACCCACGCGTTACCATACATTGCAGGCCCATGGCTGTCTCCGGCGATTCAGGCACTGTGGAGATGTGTTTCGACGATGCTGCCGCCTTTTTCACGACTACTGCCACAGCCTGCCCATCCGGGCGCGCGACCGGCAAGACCGAGAAGGTGCAGGCGGTCACTCTCCAGGACATCTTCGAGCAAGAAGGATTACGGAGAGTCGATTTGCTGAAGATGGATTGCGAAGGGAGCGAATTTTCGATACTCTACCGGGCACATCCGGAAACGCTGAGACGAATCGGCCAGATGGCGATCGAGGTCCACGGCAACGGTGACGCCGAAGACCATAATGCCGATGCCCTTGGGGAGTTTCTTACCGCTGCGGGGTTCACGGTCCATACCAATAAGAGAGGCACATATCTCTGGGCACGACAAGAAGAGAGGCACTAGGTCGCCTGTCCCCCTAAAAAGCAGGCCGGCCCACGGCGAAGGTACCGTCATGGTTGATGACTGCCCAGGCAACGTGCCTGTCCGGGTCGATGCCGTACGTACCAAGTCCGTAGTTTTTGTTCCACGCACCAGCTATAAAGCGCTTGTTCTGAGGTCCGTAATCGGCGTCGACAGCGTTGACCCAGCCGCCCTTGTCGTCCTTGGCAAGGAGGAAGAACTTTCCGCTTCCCATCAGGCTCGTGCTCAGATCCGTGAGGCTCATCGAGAGGACATAGGTCTCTGTCCTGCCGCTCCCTAAGTCTATTGCCATGCCCCAGAGGCTGAGGACGTCGCTCTTCAGGCTTCCGCCCGCCTCCTGCCGGTTCGTCCAGCCCGTATCTATGGCCTGAGTCAGCAGGCGACCGCTTCCGTCCACTGCCTTATTGCTATAGGCGCCGGCGAGGATCCCGGCCGTCGTTGTCCCGAAGGTGTCCTGCACCACGCCGTAGGATGTGCCTGCCTGTCCGCCCACCAGGAACTCCCTGCCGTTGAGACTGTAGCCGAAGGTCTCCTCTTTAGTGAACGCGAGGCTCGGGGTAGTCGATATCCCGTACCATTTCAGGTCCCCCTTCCCCGTAAGAGTCGCACACACGGCCGCCGAGTAGTAATCGACCGTCACCCGGGGTCCATCCACCGTATAGATATAATAGCCTATCGTGTTGCGTTCCTGGCGCAGGGAAGTTTCGCGGGTGGGATTGTCGTACCTAGAGTCGTTGTTCACGCTGCCCGGCAGCTCCGGATTCCCCTTGGGGATGTAGAACTTATTGCTCTCGCTGCCGCTTATGATTTGCTGCACCCATGAGGCGCCCTTCGGCGCCTGCACCAGGGAGCGTTGGTGCAGGTGATCGTGGCCGCTGATAAAATATCGCACGCCGTGGGAGGCCAGGCTATCGATGAATGCCTTCTGCGCGGCAGGATTCGCCCCCGGGTTCGCCCCCAGGAGGACGTCCTCGTGGCTCTGGCCGATGAGATTCTTGTGGCCGAAGACGAAGGCGTGGCCGTTTACGGGCTTGCCCGCCAGGGTGCTGTCGATCCAACCCTGCTGAGAGACGATCCCATTGTTCTGTTCATCGTACGCGGTCCCATCGGACGCTTTGCCGTCTGTAGGGGTGAACTGGTCGAGAAGCACGAACCGCGCGTTATTATAGTCGAAGGAATAGCTCAGGCCCAACAGGTTCGCGCTGGGGCTGCTGAAGTGTGTCGCCCCGGCCGTATTGCCGCCGATGCCCTCGGTTTGTGGGTAAAGACCCTGGAACTGGGCCGCCGCGTCTGCGGATCTCTCATGGTTGCCCCGAAAGGGGTAGAAGCCGATGCCTGCATCGTAGAGGGCCCGGCAGGCGTAGGCCCGCTCGGCCATAGCGGCGCTCGACCCGTCGTCCGACAGGTCGCCGACCTGCACCACGAATTTTACGCCGGCTCTTATGAGCTGCGGGTTGATCTGGTCGATAATCCCGACAGGGACGGAATTGGGGTTCTTGCCGTCGGTATTCTCCCCAACCCACTGGGTATCGCCCATGACCCCGAAGCTCCACGGCGCCGCCCATACCCCTCCTGCCCCGATACACAGGGCAAGGGCCACGGCGCAAACTGTGCTGAACCGGAATAGTCGCTTCATCGCGGCGGCTCCTTTTCTGTTCTTTGCGATCATCCGTCACCCCTGTCAGGATCGAAGGAGCGGCCCGTTACATTCTCCTTAAGGTCCGCCGCCCCGGATTATTTAAACATATCCCGCCCTCCGAGTTAACCAAAAATTCGCGGGGTCTTAATAGGATATTCGCACTCAGGCTGGTAGAGTGAGTGATCCCGTGGGTGTGGACAGGTTGCAGATATCTCAATCCCGTGACGCGCCAAGAGTGCTGTTAGTCTCTGCCAGAGCGGGGACCGGCCATGTAAAGGCGGCGGAAGCGCTCGAAAAGGCCTTTCGCCTGAGGTATCCGGACTTTGTAGTCAAGAGGGTCGATCTGCTCGATTATTGCGGGTTTGCCGCGAGGCAGCTCTACGGCAGCGCATACGGGTGGGTCGCCAGGACATTTCCCTTCTTTTACGGGTATCTCTACTCGGCCTCCAAAGATACGCGGAGCGCCGACGGCGTGCGCATGTGGTTCGACCGCATGATTGCGGCGTCGTTCTTCAGGCTCCTCGCCGCTTTTCGGCCCGACGCCGTCATCAGCACCCATTTCATCCCCGCACACCTCGCGGCCTGGTACCGGGAGCGCAGGCAGCACGATCTCCGGGTCTTTGTCACCCTCACCGACTATGAGTTCCATCCCTTCTGGCTGATTAAACAGGGGCACGTGGAAGGCTACAGCGTGGCCCATGAGCAAATGAAACACGAGCTGGTGCGGATCGGAGTGCCGGACGGCTCGGTCCTCGACGCGGGAATACCGATCGACCCCGCGTTTATGCAGGAAAGGGACCGCAGTGAGCTTCGCCGGACCTACGGTCTGAAGGAGACGGCCCCGGTAATCCTTTTGATGGCGGGCTGGAACTTCCGGGTGTCCGTTGTCGAGCGGATCATCGACCATTTGAGTATGGTTGACAGAGATTATCAACTCGTTGTGCTGGCGGGCAGGAACAAAGAGCTTTACAAGCGGGTCGAGGCGAGACGGTCGCGGGAAGGACGCATCGCGTTGATCTTCGAATTTATCGATTTTGTGGAAGCGCTTATGAGCCTCAGCGATATACTCATTTCAAAGCCGGGCGGCATCACGACCGCGGAGAGCCTGGCAGCCGGCCTACCCATGATAGTGGTCGATCCCATCCCCGGACAGGAAGAGGCAAATTCAGACTATATCCTGGAAAACGGCGCCGGTCTCAGAGCCCGCAGTCTCGACGGCCTGGCCTTCAAAGTCGACCGTCTGGCGGCCGATCCCGCCCGCCTTGCCACCATGAGGGAAAACATCCGGCGGATTGCGCGGCCGGACGCGGCCTTCTCGATCGTCGATGCGGTTGCCCGCTCCCTTCCGCCCTTCCCGAGGGCCTCTTAGGCGTCCCTGCGCCCCGGCCTGCGATTCCCCTATTATTACGTCCGCCTGCGTTTTTCTCATCCGTTCTTCTATCAGAACGGTCTTAGGGGCGTCATGCGACCACCCGGTCGCAAAGGGCGTATTCTCTGCTTCAACTTTAGCCTGCCCATTCACGCGAGGCGTGACAAGAATCCGGGATTGTCGAATATTGGCAAGAATGCTATAATGGAGCGCTGAGGGATAACGGGTGCTTTTGGCCGCATGGGACCCGAACAAGGCGGAAATTATGATATCGTCCGGAGGCACATCATGACCACTAAATTCGTGTCGGCTCGTTGTCCTGTCTGCGGGCACCATGTAGCACTACCATTTTTTGCGGGTGGGATGCAGCCCCTGGCCACCCTTGGCTGGCCGACCTCGGAGCTTGAGGCAAAAGGCATGGAGAGACTGCCTTTGGATTTTGTTCAGTGCCCTGCCTGCACCCATGTCTACAATCGATCCTTCAAGTACGGCTGCGTGCCTTATCACGAGAACCCGAACAGGATGTTTAATAAGGGCACCATCTGGGCAGGCCACCTGGCGGAGACAAGCCGGCTATTGTCCCGCACGCTGCCCGAACAGCCGATCGTGATCGAAATAGGATGTGGGGAAGGGCATTTCATTCGCAGGTTGTCGGAGAGTTCCGGGGGGGGCGTTTTATCGGCTTCGATCCCAATACCAGTGCCGAGTCCGGTCATTTGGTGGAATTTTACGCCAGACTCTTCGATCTCCTCGAAGATGTTGCCGCCTTCGCACCGGACATGCTTATTGTGCGGCACGTGCTGGAACACTTCACGGAGCTGGCCGGTTTATTGGAGCCCCTTGCCTGGACTGCGTCTCAACAGGAAAAACCTTGTTGGCTGTTTGCCGAAGTGCCCTGCATCGATCGGGTATTTGAAACGGGCCGGGTGTCCGATTTTTATTATGAGCATGTTTCTCACTTTACTACCCGCTCCTTCATCACACTGCTGCAGCGCCTGGGGGAGTTGAGAACCATAGGACACGGCTATGACGGTGAAGTAGTGTACGGCCTGGTCAGGCTCGACACCCCGGAGAACATGAAGAGCGTTGCACGTCAGGCATCCGTATTTGCCGGGGACGCCTGTTCTTCAGTGGAAAGAATCTCGCGGCAGCTCGGCGAGCTGGCCGAGAGTGGCGCTGTGGTGGCAATTTGGGGCGGCACCGGCAAGTCGGCGGCGTTTATGCAGCGGTTCGGCGTGGATGCCGCACGTTTTCCGCTGGTGGTCGATTCCGACCCGGACAAGGTGGGCACATTCGTCCCCGGCACGGGTCAGAAGATCCTATTCCGGGATGCCCTGAAGGGCATGTCGGTAGATGTGGTAATCATTCCCACCCAGTGGCGGGCGAAAGATATTACCGCCGAGATGGCGCGGGAGGGGATTGCGCCGGGGAAAGTGCTGATCGAGCATGGCGGACGGTTAATAGATTTTGCTTTGGAGGCTCACCCCTACCGCTGAGCGTGAGAAAGGAAGACGCAGAAAACGGATGAAACACGGGCCCCATGAGACCGCAAGTCACACATTGACGGACTCGATCAACACGCTCGTCGCCTTATTCAATCAGGGGCGTTATGCCGAAGGAGAAGCCCTCGCCAGGAAGCTAACGGTGCGTTTCCCGCAGAATGGGGCCGGCTGGAAGGCACTGGGGGCGATGCTCGTGCTGCAGGGAAGGAGCGCGGAAGCGCTGGAGCCTATGCAAAAAGCGGCAGAGCTTTTACCGGGAGACGCCGAAGCGCAGAGCAACCTGGGCAACGTCCTCAAGGACCGGGGCCGGTTCACGGAGGCCGAAGCCAGTTATTGCCGGGCCCTCTCTCTCAGGCCGGAGTATGCCGAAGCCCATAATAACCTGGGCGTCACCCTCCGGGCACAGGGCCGGTTCACGGAGGCCGAAGCCAGTTATTGCCGGGCCCTCTCTCTCAGGCCGGAGTATGCCGAAGCCCATAATAACCTGGGCGTCACCCTCCGGGCACAGGGCCGGTTCACGGAGGCCGAAGCCAGTTATTGCCGGGCCCTCTCTCTCAGGCCGGAGTATGCCGAAGCATATAATAATCTGGGCAACACACTGAAGGAGCAGGGCCGGTTCACGGAGGCCGAAGCCAGCCTGCGCCGGGCCCTCTCTCTCAGGCCGGAGTATGCCGAAGCCCATAACAATCTGGGCGTCACCCTCCAGGACCTGGGCAAGCTCACGGAGGCTGAAGCCAGTTTGCGCCGGGCCCTCTCTCTCAGGCCGAATTACGCCGAAGCCCATAATAACCTGGGCAACACACTGAAGGACCAGGGCCGGTTATCGGAGGCCGAAGCCAGTCTGCGCCGGGCCCTCTCCATCAAGCCGGATTCCGCCGAAGCATATAATAACCTGGGCAACACCCTCAAGGACCAGGGGCGGCTCGCGGAAGCCGAAGCCGGTTATCGCCGGGCCCTCTCTCTCAGGCCGGATTACGCCGAAGCCCATAGCAACCTGGGCGTCACTCTCCGTGACCAGGGCCGGTTTACGGAAGCCGAAGCCAGTCTGCGCCGGGCCCTCTCCATCAGGCCGGATTCAATTGAGGCATATAGCAACCTGCTCTTCAGCCTGAACTGCACCGCAGGTCACGTTCCCCGTTACCTCGAAGAGGCCTCAGGATATGGACGGATAGCGGCAAAAAAGGTAGAGACGCGCATTGAAGCCTGGCAGTGCGCACTCCGGCCGGAACGCCTGCGGGTAGGGTTCGTGTCCGGAGACCTGCATAACCATCCCGTCGGCTATTTCCTGGAAAGCGTCCTGGCGCAGATCGACCCGTCCCGCGTGGAGATGATCGCCTACCCCACCGGCCACAAGGCGGATGAGCTTACGGCCCGCATCACACCATATTTTTCCGCCTGGAAATCACTGGTCGGCCTGAGCGACAAGGCCGCTGCCGGCTTGATTCACGCGGACGGCATACACGTGTTGCTCGATTGCTCCGGCCATACGGGCAAGAACAGGCTGCCCGTGTTCGCCTGGAAACCGGCCCCCGTGCAGGCCAGTTGGCTGGGTTATTTTGCCACTACCGGCGTGACGGAGATGGATTACCTCCTGGGCGATCCCTATGTGACGCCGACCGGGGAGGAAGGCCATTTCACTGAGACTGTATGGCGGCTGCCGGAAACCTATCTCTGTTTTACCCCGCCCGACGTCCCCCTGGAGGTGGGGCCGCTTCCGGCGCGCGCTTCCGGCTCCATCACCTTTGGCAGCTTTAACAACCTCGCCAAAATGAATGATGCCGTCGTGACCCTGTGGGCCCGGGTGCTCCGGGCCGTACCCCGGTCCCGTCTCTTCCTCAAGACCAACCAGTTGAGCGACCCCGGCGTCCGTGACGCCACCCTTCAGCGGTTTGCCGCCTGTGGAATCACCCCCGACCGGATAGTGCTGGAAAGCACTTCTCCACGGGCAAAGGTGCTGGAGGCATATAACCGCGTAGACATCATCCTGAACCCTTTCCCCTACCCCGGTGGAACCACCAGCGTCGAGGGCCTATGGATGGGGGTGCCCGTTATCACCCGCCGGGGGGATTGCTTTCTCTCTCATGTAGGGGAAAGCATTGCCCATAACGCCGGACTGGCCGACTGGGTCGCAGAAGACGATGACGACTATGTGGCGAAAGCCATACTGCACACGGCAGATCCGGGGCGTCTGGCCGCCCTGCGCAGTACGCTGCGGCCCCGGGTGCTGGCATCCCCGCTTTTCGACGCCCCCCGCTTTGCCCGGCATCTGGAGGCAGCGCTGTGGGGCATGTGGGAACGGCGGGAAGAGAGTAGCAATCTCCCCGACCCTGCATTAGAATTGAAAAGGAGCGAGGCGGCATGCCGCAGGAATTGCTGAAAAGAGTCCTGGATCAGACCGACTACGTCAATAAGGCGACCCTCGAGAAGGTTATCTGGCTCGCCATCGAGATTGCTCGGGAAGGCAGGGAAGGACAAAAAGTGGGGACCCTCTTCGTAGTCTCGGATTCGGAGAACGTGCTGAAGCATTCCAGGCCGTTGATACTCGACCCCCTTTTCGGCCATCCCGATGACAGAAAACATGTGGATGACCCGAACATGCGGGAAACCATAAAGGAGCTTGCCCTGCTCGATGGAGGGTTCGTGGTCTCCGACGACGGCATCTGTCTTTCCGCGTGCCGTTACATCGAGGCCTCCGTCGAGGACATAGAACTTCCCCTGGGTCTCGGGAGCCGGCATTTGGCAGCCGCATCCATTACGAAAAGAACACGATCCGTCGCGGTAGTCGTGTCGGAAAGTTCTGTTGTGCGCGTTTTCTCCCGTGGCGAAATCATTTCCCAGATCATCCCGGAGATCTGGCTCTTCAGCCGGCACGACCGCCATAGGGAGGGAGGGTGCGGGGAGGAAGCGGAAGGGAGGGTGACCGTGGTGAACGAGGCGGATGACCCGGCCTGAGCTTGATCAGGTCCTTTCAGCGCTTCCCCGGAAGAATAGCCAGGCCCTCGTCGTCACTCCCTGCGCCGGGGGTCCCGTCTGGTCTGCCCGTCTGGTTGTGATGGAAAGGCACGGGGAAAACTGGCGGCGGGTCCTCGGGCCCTTTCGCGCGGTGGCCGGCCGGAATGGGTTTGCATTGCCGGGTGAAAAGAGGGAAGGAGACGGTAAGACCCCCTCCGGGCGTTTTGCCGTCGAACACGCTTTCGGTGACGCGCAACGGGTTGCGACGGCACTCCCCTACCGGCAGATCGAAGACGACGACATATGGGTGGATGACCCTCTCTCGGCCGACTACAACAGTTGGACGAAAAACGGAGAGACCGGGGCCCGCACCGCAGAGGAGATGAAGCGTCACGACGGCCTTTACCGCTATGGGCTCGTGATCGGCTACAACAGAAACCCTGTGGTGAAGGGCTTGGGAAGCGCCATCTTCCTGCATGTGTGGAAGGGATGCAACATACCCACGTCAGGGTGCGTGGCCCTTGCGGAAGAGGACGTCGTCGCCATCCTCGCACGGCTCGATCCCTCCCGGCAACCCCTGTCCTTGTGGGGAATGCTCGATAGTGAAAAAAAGCACGTTCACCGTAATAATTGTTGCTGTAAAAAGTTTGAACAGTAGAAACCCCATAGTTTGCAACGGTTCCAGGATTTGTGATAAGCGAGAAGAATGTTAACAGCGGCAATGATGGCGTAAACCCTATGTTTTTGTCAATTTCCACCTGTTTTCTTATCATCTCCTGTTTCTTCTCCGCAGGGGGCATTACAGTCTAACTCATCGTCATATAAGACCTTATAGCAAGTGGCATCGCCCTTGCATCTATTGCAAAATGTTTCACAAAATGCTTGGAAAGGAGCCGATACCATGGAAAAGAAAGTCTTGCTCATCGATGACGAGGCGTCGCTGCGAAGAAGCGTTTCGCTTGGACTTATGCAAAAGGGTTATCAGACCGAGCCGTGCGAGAACGGTATGAAGGCGCTTCAGACGCTGGAAACGTTTAAGAAGAAAAGCATGCCCCTCGGCTGTGCCATTGTGGACATCAGGCTGCCCGATATCGATGGGCTGAAGCTCCTCAAGGCGATCAAGTTCAACTATCCCGACTCCCTGTCATCATCATCACCGGCTACGGCAGCGAGACCATAGCCGAGGAAGCCAAGACAGCGGATGCATACCTGGAGAAACCCTTCACCGTGGAAGACCTTGCAATGGTGCTGGACCGGATGAAGGCGCCGGCAGCAGAGGCGGTACCTGCGGAGCCACCCCCCAGGGAGTCGACGGCGGCGCAGGAATCGGTGAGTGCCTATGCGCTGGTGTCACTCGACGATTCCGCCAACCTCCTGAGCACGTACCGCAAGCTGTACTATCACGAAAACATCCTCTACTGTGACGCCATCAGGGGCGAGTATGACCTGGTGCTCCTGCTTCAGGCGCCGACGCTGGACCAGATAAACGAAGTGGTGGAAACGCAGATCAAGACCATGCAGGGCGTGGCCGGGGCATCCGTGCTGGCGGTGGATGCACCGATGTTCGGTGAGAACGTAATCAATATCATGGGCTCCGTGGACAAGGCGCTCGGCAGGGACAAGGGTGAGGACATGGTCGCCTCGAACCAGACAGCGAGGACGAGGGTCTCTTCCTACGTCATGCTGGAGGTTGAAAAGGAAAAGTTGGAAGGGATCTACCCCGCCCTCTACTTCAACGACCAGGTGGTCAACTGCGACTACACGGACGGCAGGTTCAATATCGTCCTGCTTATGAAAGGAACGAGCTTCAGTGAAATCGAGAATACCATCAGGGGCAAATTCAAGACCATGGAAGGCGTGCTCAGGATCAAGGAGTATCCGATTATCACTCTCTTCGAGACGTGACCCTGTGGCCGGTCGTTCTCAAGGGCCTTCGGCGCCGGCCGACCGCTTTTCTCTTTGCTCCAGGGTCGTTTCGCCGGAAAATCCACCCCCCTACAGGAACAGGCACCCTGCAGGGGGGTTGCGGCTGTTCGTCACGTGGAATAGGTCAGGGCACACGCATCGGGAACGTGCTCAGGAAGTCGATCGGCCCGATCGGTCCGATCAGTCGGATCAGGTGGTGAACAAACGATAAAGTCAGGGTATACTATCATTGTGGGAGGAAAATAGCGATGCTGCAAGCGGAAGAATCAAAACAAGAACAAAGGGAAAGCGGGTTTTCTGACTTCAAGGTGAAGCTCTGGAAATACCAGGGGGAAGCGGGGGCTCTCATACCGTTGCTGCAATCGGCCCAGGAGACATACGGCTACATCCCGGAATTGGCCATCGACCACATCAGCCAGATCGTGGGGACTCCGGCCGCCGAGATTTACGGCGTCATAACCTTTTATTCCCAGTTCCGTCTCAGACCCACGGGGAAGAATCTTATTAAGATCTGTGACGGCACGGCATGCCACGTGAATGCATCGTCCCTTATCATTAAAACGATCGAGAACGAGCTGAAGATCGCCAACGACGAGACAACGGAGGACGGACTGTTTACCCTCCAAAAGGTCGCATGCCTCGGCTGCTGCTCGCTCTCGCCGGTGGTCATGATAAACGACAATACGTACGGCAAGCTGACTCCAAAGAAAGTGAAAGAGCTGCTGAAGCAGTACAGCGGGCAGTCAGAGGAAGAGCAGGCTTAGGTTGTTCGCGCCTTGCAATTCGCGTGCATAAGGCCGGGCAGCTCTTGCTGAAAGCGCGCCGGGCGAAGCCGGTGGCTATAGAATAAATGACGAGGAGAGCCAGGGATGAAGACAATAAAGGTAGGGCTCGGCACCTGCGGGGTTTCAGCCGGTGGCGATAAGACGTATGAGGCCATAAAACACGAGATAGAGCTGAAGAATATCCAGGCGATAGTGAAAGAGACAGGCTGCAACGGCATGTGTTACCGGGAGCCTTTGATGGAAGTGATCGATGAGGACCGGACGTCTTACATGTACGGCGACGTCACGCCTGAAAAGGCCAGAAGGATCATAAGCGAGCACGTAGTCAACGGCACGCCCGTCGATGAATGGGTCGTACAGGGCGGAGGACCCACGGAAGACGACCTCTTCTTCAAGAAGCAGAAGAGGATCGTGCTCAGAAACTGCGGCATCATAAACCCCAATTCCATCGAAGAGTATATGGCGGCGGGCGGCTACGAGGCCATCCGGAAGGTCCTCAGGGAGTCCACGCCGGAACAGGTCATCGAAACCATCATCGCTTCGGGTCTGAGGGGCAGAGGCGGCGGCGGTTTTCTCACCGGCATGAAATGGCGGTTCTGCCGGCAGTCCCCCGGCGACGTAAAATACATCATCTGTAATGCGGACGAAGGCGACCCCGGCGCCTTCATGGATAGGAGCACCCTCGAAGGCGATCCCCATTCGGTGCTGGAAGGGATGATGATATGCGCCTATGCCATTGGTGCGGGGGAAGGCTACATCTATGTGCGCGCCGAATATCCGAAGGCGGTCCAGAGGCTCAGGGACGCCATCAGACAGCTACTGGAGAAAGGGTTCCTCGGCACGCATATCTTCGGGTCGGACATGAACTTTTTCATCAGAATAAAGGAAGGGGCCGGTGCATTCGTCTGCGGAGAGGAGACGGCGCTCATCGCGTCCATCGAGGGCAAACGGGGCATGCCCCGTTTCAGGCCCCCCTTCCCGGCCCAGAGCGGCTTATGGGGTAAGCCTACCAACATCAACAACGTGGAAACCTTCGCGAACCTGCCCTGGATCATCGCGAACGGCGCCGAGGCGTTTTCCTCCATGGGGACGGAGAACAGCAAGGGCTCGAAGGTCTTTGCCCTTGCAGGCAAGATCCTGCGGGGAGGGTTGGCCGAGGTGCCCATGGGCATCACGATCAATGAGATCGTCTACGAGATCGGCGGCGGCATAAAGGGAGACAAGAAATTTAAGGCGGTACAGATGGGAGGACCCTCGGGCGGATGCATCCCCGCGTCCATGGGCGACCTCCGCATCGACTACCAGCAGATCAACAAGACCGGCGCCATCATGGGCTCGGGCGGCCTCGTGGTTATGGACGAGACGACCTGCATGGTTGACATGGCAAAATTTTTCCTGCGGTTCACGCAGGATGAATCATGCGGGAAGTGCACCTTCTGCCGCATAGGAACAACACGGATGCTCGAAATTCTTGAAAGGATCACGGACGGGAAAGGAGAAGAGGGCGATATCCCGCTGCTCCAGCAGTTGGCATACCAGATCAAGAACAACACCATATGCGGTCTCGGGCAGACGGCGCCCAACCCCGTGCTCACCACCCTCAAATATTTCCCGGAAGAATATGAAGCCCATATCCTCCACAAGAAATGCCCTGCCCATAGCTGTCCTGCCCTCCTCACCTATACGATCCTGGAAGACGCGTGCAAGGGCTGCATGGTCTGCGCCAAGGCGTGTCCGGTGGAGGCGATCAGCGGGGAGAAGAAAAAGGCCCATACGATAAATCCGGCACTTTGCATCAGGTGCGGCAAGTGCTTTGAATCCTGCAAGTTCAGCGCAGTGCTGAAAGATTAGGGTGGAGATGACCATGACAGAACAACTGAAAATCAAAATCAATAACCAGGAATATGCGGCCAATCCCGGCGACACCATCCTCGATGTCGTCCGGAGACATGAGATAGACACCATACCGACCCTCTGTCACGACCCCAAGCTCCCTCCCTATGGCTCCTGCTATCTCTGCGTGGTCGAGGTGGAGGGTCTCGAAAAGCTTGTCCCCTCCTGTTCGAGTCCGGTTGCGCCGGGCATGAGCATACACACGGACAACGAGAAGATCAGGGAGTCGAGGAAGACAGCCCTTGAGCTGCTCCTCTCCAACCATTATGCCGACTGCCTCGGACCCTGCACCCAGACCTGTCCCGCGGGCGTCGACGTACAGGGGTATATCGCCCTCATGTCAGCGGGACGCTACAGGGAAGCTGTAAGGCTGATCAAGGAAAAGAACCCCCTGCCCCTGGTGTGCGGGCGCGTGTGCGTCCGTGAATGCGAGACCGCGTGCCGGCGGAACTTTGTGGACGACAGGGTGGGCATCGATTACCTGAAGCGCTATGCGGCGGACATCGATATAGAAAACCCCTGGGTCCCCGACCAACCGGCGCGAAACGGCAAGAAGGTGGCGATTGTGGGCGGCGGACCCGCCGGTCTCACGGCCGCCTACTATCTTACTCTGAAGGGCTACGCACCGACAATTTTCGAGAGCTCCCCGCAGTTGGGCGGCATGCTGCGCTACGGCATCCCCGAATACCGGCTTCCCAAAGCCCTCCTTGACCGGGAAATCAAGTGCATCACCGATCTGGGGGTGGAGGTCAAGACAGGGGTAAAGGTGGGTAAAGCGTTTACCCTGCAATCGCTGAAGGAGAGCGGGTTCGATGCGATCTTCCTCGCCATGGGCGCACAAAAGGCGAAAACCATGGGCGTCGACGGGGAAGAAAAGATAGAAGCGGTACTTGGCGGCATTGATTTCCTCCGCCGGATGCAGTCTCCGACGCCGCCGAAGATATACGGTACCGTGGTCGTGGTGGGAGGCGGCAACACGGCCGTCGACGCGGCCCGGACCTCTCTCAGGATCGGCGCCGAAAAAGTGATTATCCTGTACCGGAGAACCATGAAAGAAATGCCCGCCCACCAGATGGAGATCGACGCAGCGGCGGAGGAAGGCGTTGAAATGCGCTTTCTCTCCGCTCCAGTCTCCATCGTTGCAAAGGACGGAAAGCTGGAGGCCCTGCGGTGCATCCGCATGGAGCTGGGCGAGCCGGACGCAAGCGGACGCAGGAGCCCGGTGCCCGTCAAGGGGTCCGAGTATGACCTGCCGGCCGCATTCGTCATCTCCGCGATCGGACAGGATATCGACCTCGTCTCGATCGATAAGGAGAGCGGCATCAAGACCACCCGCCAGAAGGCGATAGTAGTCGACAAGGCATCCTTTGCCACGTCGCATCCGGGCGTGTTTGCGGGCGGAGACGTGATAACGGGCCCCGCGGTGGCTATCGATGCGATCGCCCACGGCCGGGCCGCGGCGCTCGCCATAGATGAGTACATACGGACAGGCAGGACGACGCCTGCGGCCAAAAGCTTCACAAGCCGCAAGGAAGCCTTCGGCGAGATCCCGGAGAGTGAATTTCTCCACGTGCGTCATATCGAGAAGGAGCGGATGAACGAGCTTCCCGTTAAGGAGAGGACCGGAAGCCAGGTGGAAGTCGAGGTCGGATTTACGGAAAGCCAGGTAATCAAAGAGGCGGGCCGCTGCCTGGAATGCGGCTGCCAGGCCTATTTTGACTGCGATCTCAGAAAATATGCGACGGCCTTCGGCGTCGATATAAGCCGGTTTATCGGTAACACGAGACAACACCGCGTAGATGCGACCCATCCGTTTATCACACTCGATCCCAACAAGTGCATCAACTGCGGCCGCTGCGTCAGGACGTGTTCGCAAATAGTGCATGTCTCGGCCCTCGGCTTCGTCTACAGGGGGTTCAAGTCCGTGGTCAAACCGTCCATGGAAAAACCGCTCCTCGAGACGACCTGCATCTCCTGCGGCAGTTGCATCTCTGCCTGCCCGACCGGGGCTATCATGGAAAAGCTGCCTTTCCGCAAGCCGGGACCGTGGGCGTTCGAGGATAGGGAATCGGTCTGCAGTTTCTGCTCCGTCGGCTGCGACTTGAGCTACCGGGTTTTCCATGACGGCCTTTTCACCGTATCCGGCGTCGATGGGACATCCCACAACAAGGGCTACCTCTGCGCCAAAGGACGCTTCGGCTACCGGTACATGATGGACGAAAAGCGTCTGCTCAAGCCTATGATCAGACGCAGGGGCGAATGGCATGACGCCACGTGGGACGAGGCCCTTACTTTTGCGGCGCGGAAACTCACCGCTATTGCCGAAGGCTCGGGCGCCGATTCGATTGCCGCGCTTGCCTCGCCCAAACTGACGAACGAAGAGTTGTACCTCCTGCAGAAGTTCGTCCGGGCAGGCTTAAGAACGAACAATATCGGAAGCTTTTCAAACCTTGTCAATGGGGCCGGGCGGGACGCCCTCGACAGCATGTTCGGTCTCACCGTCTCCACGGCCACCATGGACGACCTCCAAAAGGCGGACGTCATCATGGTGATCAACGCCGATCCTTCGGAGGACAACCTCATCGCCGAGCTGAAGATCAAGGCAGCCTCGAAAAGAGGGACCAAGGTAGTGACCGTGACGTCTTCGGAGATCCCCCTGGTGAAGTTTTCCGATCTCTGGATAGATGCGAAGCGCGGGACCAATACGGCCCTCATCAACGGCATCTGCAAGGCTATCATCGAAAACGGGTGGGAAGATGCCTCCTTTATCAAAAAGAGAACCGAAGGGTATGAGGCCTTCAAGACGTCAATGGCGCCTTTCGACAAGGCATCGGTCTCCGAAATCACCGGGGTCAAGACGGAAAAACTGGAGCAGCTCTTCGAGCTCGTGGCAAATCCCAAGGCCAAAGTGGCAGTGGTCTACAATGTCGATTCGTTGTGGGAAAAATCGAAAAACGACCTGAAGGCCATCGGTAACCTGATGATGCTGAGCGGCAGGATAGGAAAACCGGGCAACGGCATCATCATCTTGCGGGACTTCGCCAACTCCCAGGGGCTGCTCGATATGGGCGTCGATCCGGCATATCTGCCGGGATACGTCCGGCCCGGCGACACGGCGCGGGTCGGGGCATTGGAAGAGCTCTGGAAAGCGCCGATCCAGGACATCTTTAAACCCGTTAATCTCAAAGAAGCCATGGAGAGGGACCAGATCAAGGGCTTGATCGTCTTCGGCGAGGACCCGCTTTTTGCGACCTCGAACCTGAAGTTGACCAGCGGCGCGGAATTCATGGTTGTCGTGGACAGCTTTATGACGGCCACGGCGCTGGAGGCTGATGTGGTGCTGCCGGCGTCGCTGCCCATCGAGACGGAAGGCACCTTCACCGCGTGTGACCGCAGGATGCAGAAGACGGCCAAAGTATTCGAGCCGAAGGCGGGTATGGAAAACTGGCAGATACTCTCGGCCCTCGCCGAAAAAATGCATGTAGTCCTGAGCCGCGAAGGGCATGACGGCTATCGGCGCGGAGATCAAGAAAGCCGTCCCCCTCTATGGGAAGCATGCGGCCGGAGGATGCTGGGGCAAGGGCTTGCTGGAGAAAACTTTCATGACGCCGAACGGCCTGGGGCGGTTCGCCGTCTTCGACATCGACGTGACTCCCCACAGCGGCGAGAAGAACCGCCTGCTCTACGATGAAAACTATTTCAACCTGAATATCCGGGGCAAGTTGATGGCTTAAGTCGGGAAACAAAAAGGAAGGGCGCCTGTCCCGGGCGCCCTTCCAGGGCACACGCGGCTTTCGAAACCGCGCCTTGCTTCGCGAATCCTGCGGTCGAGGCGATTTTTGGTGCAGAGCGCGAAGCGCAAGTCCTGGGGAGCGAAGGCGTACTTTTTCGTACGTCGAGCTTCACAGGACGCAGCGCGACAAAGCTATGCGCAAAAAGCGCCCGGCCGGAGAAGTTCGTATCGCGCGATGCCCTGTTTGTGGTATAGTAAGCAAAATAGTGCGCGAAAGGGTAGGGTGTATGGCACATGTTTCCAGCCAGGAAAAGCTCGAGAAAGACTTAAAAAAACGGGAACAGGAGCTAAAATGCCTCTACCGTATATCCCTGGAGACGGACTCCGACAATCCTCTGGGGCAGATGCTGCGCAGCAGCGCAGAACACCTGAGGCAGGGCCTTCAGCATCCCGACACGAGCCGCGCGTCCATCCGGCTCGACAGGATGGAGTATTCGAGCGGCCCGGTGCCGGCGGACCGCATTCTCCTGCAATCCAGCGCCGACCTCCTGATAGACGGGGAAAAGAGGGGAGATATCAGCATCCATTACGGGGATAGCGCAGAATACCACAAGGAGGAGGAAGAGCTTGTGAGGGAAGTGGCCGGCCTGATCTCGAAATCCCTGGAGCGTCGTGAAATGCGGGCCGAGTTAAAGCACCGCTCGGGTAAGCCTGACGATACCGGACCGGAGAGCCGGAAGCAAGGACACGACAATCTCTTTAACAGGGTGCCCACGCCGCTCCTCATCGCACGGCTAAACGGCGATATCCTAAGGGCGAACTCGTCCTTTTACAAGCTCCTCGATTATCCGGCCGACGGCTCCGTGGGACTCAACTTCGTCAGAGACAGGCTCTATGAGGACCCCGGGATAAGGGCCGTCATATATCAGAAACTCCTCGACAACGGGATGCTGGACGATCTTGAATTGAACCTGCTCGACCGGTCGAACAATCCCGTTCCCGTTCTTGCCTCCTATGTTTTTATCGATCTGGACGGAGAGCGCCTTGTCGAATCGGTGTACAAAGACATCCGTCTGCGCAAGGATCTGGAAAGAAAGCTGATCCAACAAAACGAGAACCTCGAGAAGAGCGTCCGTGACAGGACGCTGGACCTGGAAAACCAGAAGAACCTCCTCGTGAAAAAGAACCAGGAGCTGGTGGCGATGACCGAAAAGCTGCGAGAGCATAAGACCAGGCTCCAGACGCTTTTCAAGGCCATCACCGACACCGTCATCGTGATCGATCCCGATCTCAACATCCTCATGTCAAACCAGAAGAACATCGGCAACAGAGGAAAATGTTACAAGAAAGTCTTCGGCCAGGAAGAACGGTGTCAGGACTGCGTTCTGGGCAGGGTTTTTCAGGAGCGGACCACGATCTCTCACGAGAAGGTGGTGGACGATGAATACTACCTGCTCCAGGCATATCCGATCTTCGACACGGAGTGCAAAATCACTGGAGCCATCGAGATATCCAGGATCATCACAAAAGAAAAGAACATGGAGCGTCAATTGCTCCAAGCGGACAAACTGGCCTCTTTAGGACAATTGGTCTCCGGGATAGGCCACGAGATCAACAACCCCAATACTTTTATCCGGGGCAACCTGTTTATCGTCCAGGAAGCCATGAAGGACATTTTCCCGATCCTCGACGACTATCACCGATCGCACCATGACCTCAAAGTCGCACGCCTCAATTATGACGTGTTCAGGCAAAATATCCCGGTCCTCATCGATGACATGGTTGAGGGCGCAAACCGGATAAAGGGGATTGTGGACGGGTTGCGCAAGTTCGGCAAACGGGACGAGGGGTTCCTGAATGAGGCCGTCAATCTGAACCTGATCACGGAAAGCTGCCTCAGGCTTGTGGATAACCAGATCAGGCGTACGGCGGACGTGAAGGTGGACTTCCAGCAAGACCTGCCCATAGTCATGGGAAACTCCCAGAAATTGCAGCAGGTGATCCTCAATATGCTGATCAATGCCTCTCAGGCCATCGACAAGCCCCGGGGGACCCTCAAGGTGGCAACGCGGTTTGACGGCAAAGAGGTGCAAATAAAGGTGAAAGACAATGGAAAAGGCATGGATGAAAAGACGATAGGTCAGATTTTCGACCCGTTTTTTACCACGAAGAGGCATCAGGGCGGCACGGGTCTCGGCCTTTCTATCGCCTACGGCATCGTGAAAGAGCATAAAGGCAGGATAGGGGTTGTGAGTGAGGTGGGGGTGGGGACTACCTTCTGCATCTACCTGCCCGTGGCGGGTGCGGGGGGATGATGAACAGGATTTTGGTAATCGACGACGATCAGGCAGTCCTCAATTATCTGAACATATTTTTGCTCCAGGCAGGCACATTCGACGTCACGACGCTCAGCAACAGCACCAGGGCCTACGCCGAGCTGAAGAATAACGCCTACGACCTGCTCCTTCTCGATATGGATATGCCTGACGTTACGGGTCTCGACATCCTGAAGCATATCCAGGAAAACGATATCGACGTCGAGACCATCGTCCTGACCGGCGTGGAGGACGTGGAGCTGGCCGTCTCGGCCATAAAGCTGGGCGCTATGGAATATCTCACGAAGCCCGTCGACAATGAACGCCTCCTCAGGCTGATGAACACCGCTCTGGAGCACAGGAACCATCAAAGAACGATCGACCGGGAAGATGTCGTTTCCACCGACGATTTGAAGTTCAAAGACGCCTTTAAAGAGATCATCACCCAGAGCGAAAAGATGCACAAGGTCTTCTCCATGGTGGAAAAAATGGCCCAGACCGACAACAGCATCCTCGTCTGGGGCGAGAGTGGAACGGGCAAGGAATTGATAGCGCGCGTCATCCATCGGATAAGTAAGAGAAACAAGCAGAATTTCATCGCGGTAAACGCGGGGGCCTTTGCCAACGAGCTTTTTGCGTCCGAATTCTTCGGCCATAGCCAGGGGGCTTTCACGGGTGCTACGGCGAACAAGAAGGGGCTTGTGGAGGAGGCGGACAAGGGGACCCTCTTTCTGGACGAAATCGGAGAGCTTGCCCTCCCCATACAGGTGAAACTGCTCAGGGTCCTTCAGGAAGGAGAATTCTTCCGCCTGGGCTCGACAAAAAACCTCAAAGTCGATGTAAGGATCGTGGCGGCTACCAACAAGAACCTCCATGAAGAGATAAAGAAGGGCAATTTCAGAAAAGACCTTTTCTATCGCCTCAACATGAATTCCGTCTTCCTCCCGCCTCTCCGCGAGAGAAAGGGCGATACGCCGCTCCTCGCCAACCACTTCCTTTCCGTCTTTTGCAAGACCAACGGCAAAAAGATCGACCGGATATCGGAAGGGGCGATGAAGCTCCTCACGCACTATGATTATCCGGGGAATGTACGGGAATTGATGAATGTCATCAACAGCGGCGTCATCGTCGAATCGACAGGCGAGCTGAGAAAGAAGTCTCTCCCGAACTATTTTCTTGAGAACACCGTCATGAACGACAACAACCTCGGCGATGTCTCCCTGAAAAGCCTTGAAGACGTTGAAACGGAGCACATCAGGAAGGTCCTTGCCTATATGGACGGCAACAGGACAAAGACCTCCCAGATACTCGGCATATCGCGGATCAGCCTGCTGTCAAAAATCAGGAAGTACAAGCTGGAGTGACCGCCTTTTAGCATCCGCACCCTTCATCGCACGAGCCGCTGCACCCGCAGCTTTCCTGCTGCGAGGCGCCGCACCCGCAGGTCTCCTCGTGCCTTGCCCCCGCGAGTTCTTCCTCCGTCGCCTCACGCACGTCGACGACCTCCACGTCAAAAGAGAGCGTCAGGCCCGCAAGGGGGTGGTTGCCGTCGAGCAGCACCTTGTCATCCTCGATCCCGGCTATGATCGCCACCATCGTCCCGTCAGGGGTGCGCACCCGGAGCGGAACGCCCACTGCAAGCTCGGGGATTTCCCGGAGCTGCTCCTTGTTTACCTCGAAAAGAAGCTCGGGCCGGCGCTCGCCGTAAGCCTTCTCCGGCTCTACGGTAAAGGAGAACGCGTCTTTCGGCGATTTCCCCTCCATGGCGGCCTCGAAGCCTTCTATCATGCCGGCTCCCTGGATGTAGGTCAGCGGCCCGCGTCCCTTAGACGTATCGAGCACCTCGCCTTTCTCATTGGAAAGGGTATAGTCCACCGTCACGACTCTGTCCGTTTCTATTCTCATATCCTGCCTTCTTTTTATGGGATTTTGACAAGAAACATCAAGGTGTAGCTGCCAGGGTCCTTCGAGGGCTTGAGGTTCCACATCAATGCGATAGTTCACCATAATTCGGGGCGAATTGCAAGGCACCCCTAGGGCAGTTATTGTCTTAATTCCACTCTGTAAGATCGTGGATGCACGCATGCCCTGAAAGTTGCGCGGCCCGTGCTTAGATTATGTGCAAGGCACCAAAGGGGGACCCCATCGAGGGGGTCCGGAATTGTCGAGGACGGGGAGGTTTCGGGGTTATGGCTCACGAACCACATATGACCGTCGGCGCATATCTTGTTCGCCGGCTGGAGCAGATCGGTCTGAAGCACATTTTCGGTGTGCCCGGCGACTACGTCCTCACCTTTTTCGATCTCCTGGAAGAGAGCGGCATCGAGTTGATCACCACCTGCAATGAACTGAACGCCGGGTACGCGGCGGACGGATACGCGCGCGTATCGGGCATAGGGGCTCTCTGTCTCACCTATGGCGTGGGGGGCTTCAGCGTCTATAACGCCGTTGCGGCTGCATATGCGGAGCGGGTGCCCCTCGTGGTGATAAGCGGCGGGCCGAAGACCACCCTGCGCAGCAGGCTTCACCCCAATCTCCTTCACCACACTATCGGCGATATGAACCTGCAGCGCGACATTTACGAGAGGATCACCCAGGGCGCCGTCGTGCTGACGAGCCCCACCCAGGCGGTCATGCAGATCGATGAGCTCCTGGCGGCGTGCCTGAGGCACTCCCGTCCCGTCTACATCGAGATACCGGCCGATATGGTGACGGAAGCATGCGTGGAGCCCGGTCCGTGGGCCCCCGACATGTCTCTCCATGTGGACGAGGACGTGCTGGAAGAAGCTTTGGGTGAGACCTTCGGGGCGATAACGCGCGCTGCCCGCCCGGTCATCCTGGCAGGCGTGGAGGTCGACCGGCTGGGCGGCCGCGAAGCCCTCCTTGCCCTGGCTGCCCGCACCGGCTTCCCCGTGGCGACGACACCCCTGGGAAAAGGTATTGTCCCCGAGCATACCGCGAACTACGCAGGCACTTATATGGGCCTTCTGGCCAACGAGGAGGCCCGGGCCATAGTGGAAGACTCAGACCTGCTGCTTTGCCTCGGCGCCTGGATGACCGATCTGGAACTGGGCGGCTACACTGCCCGTCTCGACCCAAACCGCATGATAATAGCCAACTCGGAAAAGGTAAAGGTAAGACGCCACATCTACGAGCACATCCCCATCAGGAACTTCCTTAACGGCCTGCTGTCGCGTCTGTCGGGGGACGGGTTTAGTCGCCGGGAGACGGCCCATCGGGCCGAGACCTCCCGGAGGCCTTACGTCCCCGTGTCTGAAGCGCGGCTCACCACAGACAGGTTTTGGAGCAGGGTCAGTCACTTTCTCAGGGACGACCACGTTGTGGTTGCCGACACGGGGAGCACTACCTTCGAAAGCGTCAAGCTCCTTCTCCCCCAGGGCGCGGACTACTTAAGCCAGGCATTCTATGCCTCCATGGGTTTCGGGATACCGGCCGCTCTGGGCGTGAAGCTTGCCGCTCCGCAGCGCCGGCCTATAGTATTCGTGGGAGACGGCGCTTTCCAGATGACCGGCCAGGAGCTCTCCAGCATAGTGCGCTTCGGGCAGAACCCGGTCGTCTTCCTGCTGAACAATGACGGTTACCAGGTGGAGCGCGCGATCTGCGACAATGCGTACAACGACCTTCTGATGTGGGACTATACGCTTATTCCCGAGATATTTGGCGCCGGCAGAGGTATGCGTGTCTCTACGGAGGGGGACCTGGAATCCGCACTCGTTATGGCGGACGCCCGCAGGGACTCGCTCGTTTTCGTGGAAATACGTCTCGAAAGGTTTGATTTCTCGGAGACTTTGAGGCGGATAGGAGAGAGGTTAAGGTAGGCGGGGCTCATTTCCGCTTGTTCACATTTTATGTGAACAACCTGGGGATATCTTGTGGATGGAGTCCCGTAACCTACCGGTACGCCACCTGTTTCAGCATTTTGCCTATCTTTTGAGCAATTGATATTTCACAGTAAAATCAAGGTGATAGCAGAGGCGAGCCCCCGTTTGCCCTTCGATTCTTTGTGTGAAGGGATGCGGAAAAAGTGGCGTGATTTCAGCATGTTATAAGTGGCCTCTTGGGAGGGGCCCTGAATGGCCTCGTGACAGGGCATTTACGGCTCACGGAAAAAGACCCCCGGTTTTTGCCTCGAATCGGGGGTGGGCCGGCGGCATATCGCCGACTTAAGAACCGGAGGGAAACGGCGACAACAGATGTAGGAGGCGCCTGTGGCCGACGAAGATAAGAGCGAGATTTTTGTGGCGAGGCAGCCAATCTTCGACCAGCAGCAAACGGTGTACGGTTACGAGCTGCTTTATCGCAACTCCTTCACCAACTCCTCTCAGGTGGCCGATGCCACGAATGCTACGTTGAGCGTGATCCACAATGCCTTTCTCGCTCTCGGCGCCCAACTGACGGGAGCGAAAAGGGTGTTTATCAACTTCGGCCGCGACGCGCTGCTCAAGAGGATGCCCTTTGTCCTGAGGCCGGAATCGACCATTATCGAAGTGCTCGAGGACGTGGAAGTGGACGATGTTATCATGGAGGTGTGCAAGGACCTGAAACGGGCAGGCTATCTAATCGCCCTGGACGACTTCGAGGGGCGTGCCTCAAAGAGCGCGGCCCTTGTCGATTTTGCCGACTTTATAAAATTCGACTTTCGGACGACGACGGCCGACGAGCGACAGGATTTCGTCAGACGGCAGAACGGGAGAAAGATTCCGCTGCTGGCCGAAAAGGTGGAAACGCCCGAGGAATTCAAGGAGGCCCGCGAAGCGGGTTACGCCTTTTTCCAGGGCTATTTTTTCAGTAAGCCGGTAATACTGTCCGCCAGGAGCATCCCCACGAACAAAATGAACTATATACGGCTGCTCGGTGAGATCAGCAGGCCCGAGCTCAACTTCACGGCGATCCAGAAGACGATCATGCAGGATACGTACTTCAGCTATTCCCTCCTGAATTACATAAATTCGGCCTTCTTCGGCCTCCGGAGTCGCATTACCACCATCCAGCAGGCCCTTATGTTCCTGGGCGAACGGGAGGTGAGAAAGTGGGCCTCCCTTGTGACGCTGACTTTCATAGGAGGCGACAAACCCCCGGAGGTCCTCGCGACATCCCTGATCAGGGCGAAACTGTGCGAGCTGCTGGCCGCGAAGACACATCTTTCGGACAACACCATGGAGCTGTTCCTGATGGGCATGTTCTCGTTGCTCGACGTGCTTATAGGCAGGCCCCTGGAAGAAGTCATTGCGATGATGAACCTGTCTCAGGAGATAAAGACTGCCTTAACAACGGGGGGCAATGCGTATGGCGACCTTCTTTCGGCCGTGTGCGCCTATGAGCGGGCGGACTGGGCACAGTGCGAGGCGTCGGCCCGCAAACTCGACATGGGCATGAGCGTGATCCCTCCGATCTACAAACAGGCACTCGAATGGGCCGATAAGGCCCTTGCCGGCCAGGGTTGACCTTCCGAGAAACCGGATACATTCCGGATGACTGACAATGGACGTCAAAAAACTGACGCCGTGCATCAATGGCGCCCGTTTTTGGAAAGAAACGCGCATAACCGCTAAAAAAGCCGCAATCTTTCTTTATCCCTATGCTTTTGTTTCTTATGTCGGCCGTCGTTGCCACGGTCCTGCAGCAAGTCAGATAACGGCACACTGTTTGCATTGGGTACGAACAGCGGTCGAAAGGGGCCGTGCAAAAGAGGTCGTCAAGAATCGAAGGAGTACATAAGTGAAGGCATACATCTTGGCAAGGAAACACACGACCGTGAGAGGTAGACGCTGGCCTTGCGATAATGGACAGCGCGAAGAGCGTCGATGACGCAACGGCGGTAGCCTGCTTTTTTTTAAATGCGCTTTTCCTTTAGCCGGGGCCGATAGCCAAGGATTTCGACTCCGGGAACCCACCCAATTCCTTATAGACAAATAATCGGATGCACGGCGACCTATGAGACTCTTTGACACGTTTCTCTTTTTTAACGAGCTCGATCTGTTGGAGATCAGACTGAATGTGCTGGGGCCCTATGTCGACTATTTTGTTGTTACCGAAGCTACGGTGACATTCGCCGGCAAGCCCAAGCCGCTCTACTATTATGAAAACAGGGAAAGGTACAAAGCCTTTTCGCAGAAGATCATATATAATCGAATCGATTTTACCCCAAACGACTTCACCGGCTTCACACCACCCAACGAGTATTTCACTGACAGAATGCGCTCTTATGGACACAAGAGCGGTGGTGTGCCACTGAATAAGCTGAGCCGCGATTTTCAGCGCGAGGTGTATCAGCGGGATTCGATAATTAATGGCTTGATAGGAGTTGCAAAAGACGACGACTTAATAATAGTCAGCGACCTTGATGAAATACCGAATACGGAGCACCTAGTCGGCGCGGAGAGCAAGTTCGGTCCGGGCCTCCTGTACAACTTTTGCATGAGATGGTTCATGTACTACCTGAATGTGCAATGCAACGATGACTGGTTCGGCACAAGGGTTTGCCGCTTCGACTATCTTAAAGGGAAGAGCGTAGACCTGATGAGGTACCATCTGGAAAGCAGGATCGAGCAACCGGGTCCAATAGTCGAGAACGGCGGCTGGCATTTCAGTTTTCTAGGTGGTCAGGACCGCGTGAGGGAGAAGCTGAACGCCTATTCCTATCAGGGTAGGAGATCGCGCTACCTTTTGAAGATCCTCGATTTCCTTATGAGAGATAGAATTGAAAAGAAAATCGCCCGCAACGAAGACATATTCAACAAGGGGAGGCGGTTCACGACGGTGGAAATGGATTCCCGTTTCCCCCGATTCATTCTGGAGAACCTCGATCGCTATTCCATGTATCTGAAGCGATGATCGCAGCGGCCCGAGCAAAGCCCGGGACCAGGTAACAAATCTTCCATTCCGCGAGAGCTATCAACCCGTGATAATGACTGAGCTATATGATGGGCAAGGACTTGGAAACCAGCTCTGGGTCTATTGCGCATGCCGCAGTATCGCGGATCAACTCGGTTACCCCTATTCAATTCTGAGTCCGCAGAGATTCAAGGGCGCCGATTTCCTCGACGTGAGCTTCGGCATAAATCCCCCCACTGTCACCGCGCCTCTCCGTGTATTCCGGGAGCGTATGTTTTTCGATCCGGACCTGGATTATGTCTCATCGGCATTCGACGATTCCGTGCGCTCTTTACCGGTCAATACAAGGATCGAGGGCCTGTTTCAAAGCGAAAGGTACTTTTTCGGCCATTCCGAGGGCTGTTCGAGGTATATCGGCATCAAGCCCGAGGCCCTTGCCCTTTGTCCGGTCCCGCCCGACCTATGTATTCTCAATATCAGGGGTGGAGAATACAAACGACACAGGAGTCTGATTTTGCCCAAGAGCTATTGGGTGAAGGCGATGCATAATATGAGGGAAATCGCAGGCGTGGAAAGATTTATGATCGTTACCGACGATCCCCGATACGCGAAGTCTTTGTTCCCAAAGATCCCTGTTTTAGAGGGAGGCATCGCGGAATGTTATATGGCCCTCTATCGTGCCAGCCTCCTGGTCCTTTCGAATTCCAGCTTTGCATACTTCCCGACGAAGACAAGCAGCAATAAACGCTGTGTCATAGCGCCCAAGTACTGGGCCAGGTTCGGGAACAGGTATTCCCGCTGGGCCTCGCCAGCCAACCTGTACGGGAACTGGCTATGGCAGGACCGGCAGGGTCTGCTATCGTCGTACGAGCAATGTCTGGACGAGCAGATTGCCACGGAGCATTACTACACAGGGCAGTACAGCGTTCAAGTGCCGCCCTGGTTTGTCAATCGAGCCGGCTTAAGGCGCTTTCTTCCGGGCAAACTAAGGAAGCACATGAAGAACGTCCTTTCGCTATTCTTTCCCAAACACTTCGGATAGCCCTAGAGGAGGAAATTGGATGCGTAACACCGCGGTTTATAGTGTGGAGGTTGGCGATGTGGGCGAGGCCGTTTGGAATCGGCTTCTCCCACGGTTTTCAGACGCTACGATCTATCAGACATGGGCTTACGGCTCGGTTCGCTGGGGCGCGAAGAATCTGAGCCACCTGGTCCTGAAGAAAAACGGGCAGGTCGTCGGCGCCGCCCAGGCAGCAATCAAAGTACTTCCCATCGCTGAGGCAGGAATTGCCCACATCCCATGGGGGCCGGTTTGGAAGCTGCGCGGCCGGCCCGTTGACGGGACGAATTATTCAATCATGTGTAGGGCACTGCGTGAAGAATATGCCGTGAAACGGGGCCTATTCGTTCGGATAACCCCAAACGAACTGGAAAGCGACGTTCCCGGGCTCTGCCGCAGCACGTACAATTACGGATTCACGTTAAGCGGATCGCCCTACCGGACGCTCTTGATAGACCTCTTTCCTCCGATGGCCGATCTCCTTAAACGGGCTTCAAGACGATGGCGGCGAGCCCTGAAAGCAGCAGAGTCCAATGGGCTTGAAGTTGCACAGGGCACAGATAATCGATTGTTCGATGTGCTGGTGCGCCTCTATGAGGAGATGGCGGCCCGAAAAGGCTTCGTCCCCGGATTTGACTTAGATGAGTTTGCAAGGATACAAGAAGCTCTTCCGCCGCGCATGAAAATGCAGATCATGGTGGCGAAAGTGAAAAGCGAACCCGTTGCAGCTCTGGCCGCTTCATTAGTGGGCGAGAAAGGAATGGGGCTTGTTGGCGCGACGGGTATGGCGGGCCTTGGCTTGGGCAGTTTTCAGTTGCTGAACATGAGAATGATGGAGTGGCTCAAGGGGCAAGGCGCTCGTTGGTATGACTTTGGTGGCTACGATCCTGAAAAGCACCCCGGGACCGCGTTCTTTAAAGACGCCTTGCCAAGGCTCGATGTCACACACGTGGGACAGTTTGAATGCTGTGTAAACGGATTCAGCGAACTATCAGTAAAACTCGGAGAATACGCGTTGAACGCATGGAGGGCCGGTCGAGTCGGCCGAAGTGTCCCGAACCTTATCACGGGGTGGAAGAAGCAGCTCTTGGACAGGGCGTCGGGGGATTTCCGATAAGGAGAAGAAATCCAGGGAACCTGATGCCAAGCTTAGGTGCGCGGTCAACGGGGCCCGGAGTCCCTGTCCCGAAGTTGTCGGCATACCCCTATAAAGGTTTTTTGATAGAAGGAATATGAAGGAACCTCGACTATTGCACAACATAGCTGCCCTCGGTACCCTTCAGGGCGTGAATTACGCGCTTACCTTGATCACGATACCCTACCTGACGAGGGCGTTTGGGGTCGAGACATGGGGGCGTGTCGTCTTCGTTCAATTGATAATCAATTATCTCATCTGGTTTACCAACTGGGGCTTTTACCTCAGCGCCACGAGAAAGATCGCAACGCTGCGGGACAGCACGGCCGCCCTTTCCGAGGCATTCATGACCACCTGGACGGCGCAATGGCTCCTCACAGTTGTGGGTCTCATCATATTCTTCTGCTCGGTCTCCTGTATACCCGTGCTGAATAAAGACCTTCCACTGTACCTCTGGGGAACGGGGCTGGTTATTGGAAACGTATTGATGCCTCTCTGGTTTCTTAATGGACTGGAGCGGATTCGAGAGGCTGCTATCATCCAGATCATAGTAAAAGCACTGGCGATCCCTCCGATCTTTCTTCTTGTGAAGAATCGGAGCGACGCCTATATCTACATCGGACTTAATTCCGGGTGTGCCATGTTGGTTGGAATTCTCACCATTGCCTGGCTCAAGAGAACTTTTTCCCCGAGCTGGATAATCCCAAAATGGCAAAACGTAGTGGAGGAGCTAAAAGAGAGTTACGTTTTGTTCGTTTCAAACCTATGGGCAAATCTCAGCAGCGCGCTTATCCCTACAGCACTAGGCATAATCGCCGGGCCGACACAACTGGGCTACTATAATCTGGCCGATCGTGCACGAGGTGCGGCCATTACAATGCTACACCCCATTACGCACGCGCTCTTCCCGAGGATGTGCAACCTGCTTGCCGAAAACAGAACCGAGGCTGCAAGGTTACTCAAAATATCGGGAGGGATCATCCTCACCGTATCGGTGTTTATCAGTTTCGGTTTTGCCCTGTTTGCCGGAAACATACTTGCGATACTAGGCGGCAACGATTTCGCTCCTGCCGCAAGATTGCTTCAGTGGCTTTCATTCACGATTTTCGTAACCACGCTTAGCGAGTTTCTCGTTTATCAGATAGTAATCCCGGCACAAAAGTACAAGATCTTTCACCGGGCCGTACTGATGACTTTGCTATTGAGCGCTCTGTCGGCATATCCGGTCATATCGCAAATGAAAGCAGAGGGGGCGGCCCTGCTCTCCCTGATTGCAGCGTCTTTTCTGGCCGGCACTATTCTCGTGTGTCTGCTCAAGAACGCGTTTTTCGCCTTGCCGGAATTATCACTGGAGGGAACAACAATGACGGAAGAAGAACGGCTGTTTTTGGAAATTAAGGATATCCATGATGCGAACGGGCTTGGCCTCGATGTTACGCCGTACGGCACAGACAAGCTAGTGTGCAAGTCCTATCTGGAGCGCCTGTATCCGTCACTGCTTTCGTCCCTTTCCCGGATGGGAATAGTAGTTGAGATCGGAATCAGGGGAGGAGCATCCTTGTGCCTCTGGTCGCTACTATACCCTGGTGCCTCCGTAATTGGTGTGGATACGGCCCAACCGGGAGATGCAAACGGGCCGAACCCCATGTTCCTGTCACAGAAGAACATGGCTTTTCTCCATGGTGACGCATACACGGACTTCATAGCGGACAAGGTTCCAAACTCGGTCGACCTGCTCATCGACGACGGAAGCCACGATTTGAGAGACCAGTTGAAGGTAGTAGACCTCTATTTGGGCAAACTATCCGATAAGGGCGCTCTTGTAATAGAAGATATACAGAGGGGGTATTGGCACGCGTATCGAATTTTGCGACATCTCCCTTCCCGCAAGCAATTCAGAATAACGGCCCACGACTATCGGTTTCATAAACGCTCCGGAGACGATTTCGCGGTCAGTATCACCCGGGGCAGAACATCCAATTGGTGTCTCGGCTACTATTTAGTGAGGTCCTGTACGTTCTTAATCGAGCACGGCGCCATCAAGCTGCTTAACTGCTTTAGCGGACCAAAGCGAATCTCAAGAAGGTTACGTCCCGGCACTACGCTGACTTCTTTGCAGACAATTTCACGCTAAGAAAATAATACCAGGAAGGAAAGTGAATGAAAGAGGACGAAGAGTCGTTCTTCAAGATGTGTGATATTCGTAATGTTAAGAAGCTTCCGCTCAAGCGACGCGCAGTGAGGACAGAGGGCTCAACCGGGGCGTCCTCTCCACTTCGCCGGTCCGGCTGTTCATCGTGCCCAGCCAAAGTCGTCACTCTGCTCCTTTGGAGGGGACATCATGTGGACTGATATCAAGGGAACCCTGAAGACCACGCCATTGCTCGGTGATATGTTGTATAGCGTCAAGCATTTGCTGAACTACTACGTTGCCCAGGATTTCGGCGGTATGAACGCCGGGGAGATCGCGGTTTTCGACGCTATAAAGGGCGACATCGGCAACCTTTTCGACGTGGGCGCCCGGTTCAACACCGACTACGCCGACTGTTGCGCCGGGCTCGACGTTGAGCTGCATCTCTTCGAGCCTAATCCGCTCTTCTTCAACAAGCTGAAGAGACTACTCGGCAACCGCCGCCGCGTCCACCTTCACAATGTCGGGCTCAGTAACGAGCCGGGCGAGGTAGTCTACTACAGGGACACGCAGTCCTTCGTGAAGAACCACCACGCGATGGAGTCTCGACTGCCGGGCCGGAAGCTCCCAGTCACGACGATCTCCGCGTTTTGCCGGGAAGCCGGGATCGAACATATCGACTTCCTGAAGGTCGATGCCGAGGCGCTGGACTACCATGTATTGCTCGGCGGCCTCGACATCATTCAGCGGACGTGTCGCTACTGCCAGGTCGAGATTGGGATAGACGCGCCGCTGGGAACCGGAAAAGTCACCGCCAGGCACTACGTTGACTTCTTTGCAGACAATTTCACGCTGCATCTCGTGCGGGACGCGCGACACCCAATTTGCGCCGAGATTCCAGGCCTGCCCGTTCTTGCTCCTTATGTTGGAGAGGCTGAGAGAGGCCATCGAGCACCATCTGGATCGCGGATATGGGCCGAACCTTTTCGCAATCAGACGCGGCATGGCCTTGCCGATCCCGCTGCACGACCTGTTGGCTGGATAACATCGGGCTCCCCCGATTTCAAACCGCACTTGTACATGGTGTGAGAGAAAAGCAAGAAGGGGCCATCTCTGGCCCATATTGAGTCATACAGGGTTGAAAGGAAGTGTTTTTGAGATAGAGAGGCCGGATGATCCTGTGCAAGCTAAGCAGCAGTAAGAGGTTCTATGAGAGACAGGGATAACGGTATCGATTTTCTGAGGGCTCTCGCGGCTTTATTGGTAATTTTGGGCCACGTGATTCAGTCTGCAAATGATAATTTCGATGAACTCCTTTTATTCAAACTGATCTATTCCTTCCATATGCCTTTATTCATGTTTATCAGTGGATATCTGGCGTGGGGTACTGATTCGGCGAGTTTCGTAAGAAAAAGGATGCTACAGCTTTTCGTACCGTTTCTCTCATGGAGCGTCATATATTCGCTCTTGTGCAACTATGCGCACTTGGCGCATGGCGACTTTTATGCTCTTGCAACATGGTGGGTTGGTGTCTTCAGATCCCCGGATAGTGGCGGATTGTGGTTCCTCTGGGTACTGTTCCTCAACTCCGTCGGCTTCTTCCTCTTCGCCAAGAATCGGAGGAAATACTTTGCTTATGCTTTTGTTATCGCTTCACTATATGTGATACAGGGCATCGCGTACAATAACATCCTAGGGCTGCGTCTGGTTGCATGGCATTTCCCCTTCTTTATTGCGGGGGTGTATTGTGCGGAAAAACAGGCTCGCAGATAAGATTAGCTTGTACCACATGCTTCTGCTCTTTCCTGTGGCGATATTCTGTCTCCATACGTGGAATAGGGTGATAGGCAATGCAAATCCCAGCGGATTGAGACTATATGCATTAGGCGTTAAGTATCTTTCTGCTTATACAAGTATAGCGATCCTTCTTTACTTCAAACGGTTCTTCCAGAATAAAAACAACGTAACAACATGGATCTCGAAAAACTCACTCGGATATTATTCTACACAGTCTTTGTACTTGATTCCATTTTGCGGCAAATTGGGTATGCAGAATGACTCATTTGCAAATCAGGCGCTTTTGTTCTGCATAGTTGTTGCAGGAGCAACTGTGACTATTAAACTCTTGCATAAATACATTATCACCGAGGTCCTATTATTGGGTAAAGTGGCGTACCCAATAGACCAGCCGGCTGAGGACCGAGCACTTTTTCGGAGGGTGCTATCCTAAATGGTTTTGTTGAAGCAGGCACCTATTTCGAGCGATCCGGCATGACTCAGGTGGCGTTCTGAGCATGGAATTTTGGCGACGAGGTCCTCAGCATCAATCCATCTGAACAAGAAAACGTGGTTTGCCAATGAAATTCAATTATACCCCCACTATGCGAGACGGAATTGCGGTTGGCCTATTGCTCATCCTCGGTCTCGCGAAAGCAGCTATCGGGTTGCCCCTGATTCTTGCCTATCTTTTGCTCACCACGCGTAACGTCGCACTCAACTACAAGGACCTCACGCTTTTTCTGCTGATCGTGACGAAGGTTGTTTGGCTCTGCGCTGTTTACTTGCTGAACAATAACACGCCGTTCCTGCCCTTCGCGGTACGCGTGAGCGGTGACATCGTCCTCCTAACGGCCGTCCTTATCAGAAAGGAGGAAAAATTTTTCCATGGGCTGGCCATTCCAGTTTTTGGTCTTCTTCTGGTCGACGCGGCCTTCAACGGTTGGGCTGTCGTCTTCGGCTCCGATCCCTTCGGCAGGCAGATCGTCGCACGCCCGGACGATTACCTACCACGCATGGGTGGTGTGTTTTATCACCCCTTCTACAGCATCAACATCTCCGTGATGGCGATGCTGTTCGCGTTCTATCTGAGGCGAAAGTTTCTTTTTGCGGTAAGTATCGCAAATGTACTCGTCAATGGCTCCTACCGCGGCGTGCTGACGCTCGTGGCATTTGCCGCGACATACGTTCTGGTAAAGCGTCGAACTCGCTTTCCTCTGCTCTTTGGGAGCATCTTGGTTGCGGTACTCGCGGTGTTTCTCGGCACGATCTACTCGGTCCCTCTCTGGCTCGGCCAGTCTTCCGGCAATTACTTCCGAGTCGTCGCGTGGGTCACCTCGCTTGAGGAAATCACCAAGAGCCCGATCACAGGATGCCACTCCTTCGAAGCCGGCGAGTTTCCAGGGGTGTCGGAGACGGCGCTCACGGACTATGGCATTGCCGAGTCGTCTTACCTGGATTACGCACTTCACTATGGCGTCCTGCCGGCCCTGCTCCACTTTGCGATTCTCTTGATTGCACTCGACAAGAGCGTGCGCGCTCTATACGGCCCGAGGCTTACCGGATCGCATCGCTATAACTTCGTTGTCGCCATTTTTGCCTCCATGGCATTCATCGACAGCTTCTACGGAACACTTGTGGGCGGAATGCTGACCTCGATGTGTTTTGGACTTCTTGTTTTTTCCCGGCAGCGAGCACCGACCGCGAGAATCGCACGTGTCTCAGGCGCTCTTGCCCCAAGTTCATTCCGGTAATTGCTGCTGTAGTTCCAGTCCCTGTCTGAGTCTCGTCTATGTTTGATCAGTCACCGCATGGCGCTTCGGCGCCGCTTCTCAGCATCCTGATACCGGCCTACCGCTATGCCGACGGCATACGCCGGATTCTTTCGCTTTTTTTGCCGCTGCCGGCTGAAGACTGCGAGTTGATTATTTTTGATGATTCACCGGATGACGAAGTCGCTGCCATTGTCGGGGGTTTTATGGATTCCGGGGCGCCCGTCTCGTATCGGCATAACAGGCCTCCTCTCGGCCCCGCCGCCAACTGGAACGCTCTGCTCGACGCGGCGAGGGGTGAGTTTTGTCTGTTACTTCATCACGACGAGTTCCCCCTGGGGGATTGCTTCCTAGGGGATCTGGTCGAAACGCTGCGCGAGGATCCTGGTGTGGATGGTCTGATGCTGGACTGCATTCTCATAACCTCCTCCGGCGGCCGGAATCGCCGTCATCTGCCGAATTGGCTGCGTGCCTTCGTGGTACGTCACTCTCCTCACTATCTGTTTCGGCGCAATGTTATCGGTCCCGTGTCCGGACTGGTTGTCCGTCGCACACTTTATCCCCGCTTTGATGCAAGGCTGAGTTGGCTTATCGATGCAGACGTTTATGTGCGCCTGCTCAAAGGGGCGAAGTGTGTGCGGCCCTGCCCGCAGGTGCACATCTGCTCGGTGCTGGACCATCCCGACTCCATCACCGCACGGCTCGGGTCTGCCGTATCGCAGTTGAAGCACGAGGAGCGGGCATATCTGCGGACCATCCACGACGATGTCGGCCTCTGGCTCGGGCCGGGCCCCGGCGACCCCGTGTGTGGCGTGCCTATTCGCGCCGCTGAAACGGTGTGCTGGAGCTTTATGCGAGTGCTCACGAGGACGATTGCCCTGTTCCGCACTAGCCCCGTCCCCTGCTCGGCGATCAGGCAGGCTCTGCACTCACGACCAAAGGCGTAAGACGGCAATTCCTATGGAAGCAACGATTATCGTCAATCTCTATGGTGGCCTTGGCAACCAAATGTTCCAATATGCATGCGGGCGTGCCCTTGCAGCCGAGCTGGCCTTGCCGCTCAAGGTAACACATGATATGTTCGGGATATTTGCAATTCATAACGGGCCGGAGTTGGAGCGCGCCTTTTCTCTCTCCCTCGATGTTGCGAAACCTTCTGAAATGCGGCAGTTGGTCGGCATGTTCCGTGTCAACCCAAAGGTGAGACTATTGCTCGGACGGCCCGCATTTGCGACCCTTGCAGGGCGGCATTTTCTCGTGGAGCCGCATATCAGGTATTGGGACGGTCTGAGGGAGCGCGCACGGGCCGGCGGATATTTGCAGGGATACTGGCAGAGCGAGCGATATTTTGGCAGCCACGAGAATGCCGTCAGAAGCGATTTCACGTTCCGTGGAGCCATGACGGGACGTAACGCCGAGCTGGAGAAAATGGTAGTGGAAACCGAGTCCGTCGGCGTGCACGTGAGGCGTGGGGATTATGTAGATAACCCCAAGACGTTATCGGTGCATGGTGTCTGTCCCCCGGAATACTACTTCGATGCGATTGACGCCATACGACAGCGCGTGCCGCAGTCGAAGCTCATCGCATTTTCAGATGACCCCTCGTGGGTCGTCGAGGTGCTGTCCGCGCGCTACCCCGGGCTCATTGTCGTGAGCCACAACAGGGGAGAGCAGAGCTACAACGACATGAGGCTGATGTCTTTGTGCAAGCACAACATCATCGGAAATAGCTCCTTCAGTTGGTGGGCTGCGTGGTTGAATGACAATCCGGCAAAGGCAGTTATAGCGCCCCGCCGGTGGTTTGCCAAGGATGTCGATACGCGGGATTTGCTTCCCGATAGATGGAGGTTAATGTAGTGCTCTCGGTCCTGATGTCCGTATACACAAAGGAAAATGCGGCCCACCTGCGCAGCTCCCTAGACAGCATTCTCGGGCAAACCCTGACCCCGGAGGAGATTGTGGTAGTAAAAGATGGGCCTTTGACGGCGGTATTGGAAGAAACGCTGGAATCTTACACGAGCAGATACAGGGCACTGTTCAAGGTAGTCCCTATCGAGCAGAATGTCGGCCTGGGCGTGGCCTTGCGAACCGGCCTCGATTGCTGCGCCAACGAACTCGTCGCGAGAACGGACTCCGACGATATAAACATGCCCCACCGATTTGAGTCTCAGGTATCCTATATGAGGCGACATCCGGAAATCGATGTCCTGGGATCATGGATTTCAGAATTTGAAGCCGACCCGGACCGGCCGCACGCAATTCGCGACGTAGCCACGGAGCCGCATCGAATAAGGAAAAGCTCCCGCTTTCGGAACCCCATGAATCACATGACGGTGATGCTCAAAAAATCGGCAGTCTTATCGGCCGGAAGCTATCGTCATTTCCTCTGGTTCGAGGATTATTATCTATGGGCAAGACTGCTGTGCAAGGGCTTTTGTCTGGCAAACGTGCCCCAGGTGCTGGTCAGGGCCAGGGCGGGCCATACGATGATAGGCAGGAGAAGGGGACTCTCCTATTCCAGACAGGAGCTCCTGCTCCAGAGGGAATTCCTGAGAATCGGATTTATCAACAAACGAATTTTTCTCTTTAACGTCTTGTCCAGAGGCTTATCGAGGACGCTGCCCCGAAAGGCTTTATCGCTCCTCTACAGGAAGTTCCTGCGCTCGACTCCCTATGCCGCCACGCAAGGGAAGTACCGGACGCCATAGAATGGCGTGCAGCGGGCGCGCACGCTGTTAGCGTCGAGCCCGTTCTTCTTCGGGGCATCTCCGCATTGGCCGATCTCGTCGCGCTGAGGGAAGGGCAATCCATATGTTTGTGAATCATATACCCAAGAAAAAAATGCTTCTGGCCTTCGGGGATTTTCTGCTTCTTTCCTTGGCCTATTTCCTCTCTCCCGTCGTCAGGTGCGGGGCTTTCATTTTTGTCCCGTGGGAACGGGCAGGACATTGGCTTGCGGTAGTAGCCATATATCTTTTTGCCTTCTATCTTCTCGACCTCTACGATAAGGATTGGAAAGCCTCAAGGGCGTCATACCTGTTTCGATTGATCGTCGCCATTTCAGCCGCTTCCGTTGTCTACATCATCATCTCGTTCCTCGTCCGGACTTTTGCACCGACCCGCAGCCTCTTTGCAATAATGGCCGCTCTTGCTGCGCTCTTTGCTTCTTCCTGGAGGATCTCGGTCTCCTGGCTGTTCCGATGCTATTGCAACGGCGAGAAGAACCTCTTGATCGTAGGCGCGGGGCGGGCGGGCTCGGCGCTCTACGAAGCACTCGGGAATTCGGCGCACAGGGTGATCGGCTTTGTCGACGACGACCCGAAAAAACTCGGGCTGTCGCACTCTCCAAAGGTCCTGGGCACCAGCGCCGCCCTGGAGGAAATAGTCGCCGGCCATCATGCAGACGAGATCGCCCTTGCAATAACGTGCCTGGAAAGCACGGAAAAGAGTGGCCTGCTGAGAGGTCTCGTCGAATGCAAGATGCATGGTGTCGACGTGCATCTCATGCCCTCCCTGTACGAAGAGGTGACGGGCAAGATACCTGTAACGCACGTGAACGATATGTGGTTTATCAATACGACCATATCCGGCACGAAAAGAAGTATTTACAACCGGAAGGTGAAGAGGCTGCTCGACGTCGTCTTTTCCCTGGTTGCGCTGCTCTTTGGGGGTGTTCCCCTGTTGCTTCCCGTCTGGATCGCGATCAAGCTCGATTCAAAAGGCCCCGTTTTCTACAGGCAGAGACGAATGGGCGCCAAGGGTGCAGTTTTTGAGCTCGTAAAGGTCAGGTCCATGAGGGTCGATGCGGAGCAGAACGGCGCAGTCTGGGCAAGCAAGGAAGACCCGAGGGTTACGAGGGTCGGGAGGGTCATAAGAAAACTGAGGATAGACGAATTGCCTCAGATCTGGAACGTGCTGAAAGGGGATATCAGCTTTATCGGTCCGAGACCGGAAAGGCCGGAGTTCGTGGAAATGCTCGATAGGAAGATCCCTTACTATGCCTTGAGACACAGTGTGAAGCCCGGCATCACCGGATGGGCTCAGGTGAATTATCCCTATGGCGCCTCAGAGAGAGATGCCCTGGAAAAACTGCAATACGATCTCTACTACATCAAGAATTTATCGGCTTTCCTCGACTTTCACATCCTTTTGAAGACAATAAGGGTGGTGCTGTTCCAGAGGGGGGCGAGATGAAAGCGAGAAAAAAGGGGGAGCAAGGGGGTGCTGGATGAGTAAAGGAACCACACGGGCGGCCGTCCTATTTCTGCTTGTCAGCTTCACCGCGGCCCAAGCGCAGCAGTTCGACGTAGTACCGGTGGGGCCGCAGGTACAGGATCCGTACCAGGCCCGAGAGAGCCGGCAGCAGCCGGGTGGTCTCACGCAGACGGCGCCTCAGGCGCCGGAAGTGCGGAAACCTCCATCCGAGGCCATACAGCCGGAGCACCAGGTGAAGCAGCCTGAAGGGGGGCCGGCAGAGGCAGGCGCCCAGCCGCTATCGGCTTTCGAGGCATACACGCAGCAGAAGACGAGGGAGGCGGTGGAGAGGCCGCCGGGCGTATTTGACGGAGAGCCGACGGCGAAACGGCTCGGGCGTCGCAGCGACGGCCAGAGCATCAGGCAGTTCGGCTACAATCTTTTCAGCAGGCTTCCTTCGACGTTCGCGCCGATCGACCGGGTGCCCGTGGGTCCCGACTATGTGATCGGGCCCGATGACGAGATCAGGATAGAGGTCTGGGGGAAAGTAGACGGCCAATGGACCGTGCGCGTCAACAGGGACGGCAACATAAGCGTGCCGAAAATAGGCGTGCTCGGCGTGACCGGTCTCACCTTCGAGGAGGTGAAGGACCTGCTTCGCCGGGAATTTTCCAAGTATTTTACCGGCTTCGATATGAATGTCAGCATGGGATCCCTGAGGACGATAAGGGTGTACATAGTCGGCAACGCCATGCGTCCGGGGGCATATACGGTCTCGTCCCTGACCACGCTGGTGAACGGCCTGATAGAGGCGGGAGGGCCGAGCAAGACCGGGTCCATGCGAGACATCCAGGTCAAAAGGAACGGCAGGACGGTCGTCCACTTCGATTTGTACGACCTGCTCCTCAAGGGAGACAAGACAAAAGACGCGAGGCTGATGCCGGAGGACGTCATCTTCATACCCCCCATCGGGCCCATGGCCGCCATGGTGGGGAACGTGAAGAACCCCGCCATCTACGAGCTGAGGGACGAGACCAGGCTCGCGGAGATGATCGGGATGGCCGGAGGACTCACGGGGTTTGCCTTCAAGGGGAGGGTGCAGATAAGAAGGACCGAGGGACAGGAGTTCAGGACGGTTTTCGAGCGGGACCTCGTAGACATAGAGAAGGACGATGAAAAGAACCTGCCCTTGAGAGACTGGGACATAGTGACGGTTTTCAACGTGGCCGAGAACCCTAATATCGCGCGGGTGACGGGGGCGGTGGCGAGCCCGGGAGAGTTCGGCATCGTGCCCGGCGTGACAACGGTGAGCGACGTGATCACGAAAGCAGGTCGCCTTCTCTATTACGCCTCCCATGATGCGGAGATTACAAGGGTGAAGGTGACGCAGTCAGGCCCGGTAACGGAAAGGTTTACGGTCAATGTTGCGAAGGCGCTGGCGGGGGACCCCCGGGAGAACGCCGTGCTCCAGATGAATGACTATATCTTCGTGCGCGCCGTGCCTGACTGGCAGTTGTATCGTACTGTGACCATATCCGGCGAGGTGAGCTATCCCGGGACTTATACGATCAAGAGGGGCGAACGGCTCTCTTCCTTGATAGAGAGGGCCGGAGGCTTTACGGAGTACGCGTACCTGAGGGGAGCGGTTTTTACGAGGGAGCGGGTGAGGGAGCTCCAGCAGCGGAACCTGGAAGAGATGATAGCCAGGATGGAGAGGGAGCTCCTTGCGCAGAGCGCCACCATTACATCGACGTCCCCTGAATCAGCGGAGACAAGGAAGACGGAGCTGCAGCAGAAACAGGCGTTCATCGAATCTCTGAAGAAGGCGAGGGCGAACGGCAGGCTCACCGTCAGGCTGGCCCGGGTCGATCTCTTGAAGGGAAGCAGTTATGACATCGAGCTGGAGAGCGGCGACGTGCTCTGCATACCGATGAATAACAAGGTGGTCAATGTCGTCGGAGCGGTGATGTCCAATGCGAGCCTTGTCTACGTCGATGACGCCTCCCCGAAGGACTATGTCCAGATGGCCGGCGGGTATTCGAGATATGCCGACAGGGGCCATATGTACGTGCTCAAGGTCGATGGGAGCGCAAGAGAGCTCTCAGGCGGCGGGATTTTCAACTGGAACGACTCGCGCGACCATGTGAAGTCGCCCGGTTTCGGGGGGGAAGTGAAGCAACTCGAAGCGGGAGATACAATCGTAGTGCCCGAAAAACTCGAACGCATCGCGTGGCTTAGAGAGATCAAGGATATCACCATAGTCCTTGCGCAACTTGCGACGGCGGCAGGCATCATATACCTGATACGATAGAGGGTTTCAGAACGGACGCACAATCGGGCAGGAGAGACCATGGGAGCACGGCGGGCAAGTGCGCGACCGCTTGACGAGCGGGAGCCATTAGAGCGGGAAGAGGCGGAAGTGGATCTTCTTGACTGTCTTCTCGTCATATTCAAGAGGAAGAGGTTCATCCTTGGGCTGACCCTCGGGACAACGTTGTTGACTGCGTTGATCGGTCTCGGCATGCCGAAGACTTACAGGGCAGAAAGCAGGATCCTGCCCCCTGTGCACAACCAGGACCTCTCCTCTCAGGCATCCGGTTTGAGCGGGATTGTCGGGGCGGGCATCGTGTCGGCTGCAGGGATCAAAACATCGGGCGACCTCTATTTGGGGTTATTGAGAAGCAGGTGCGTCCTCGACACCGTCATCGACAAGCTCAAGCTCATGGAACTGCGTGGAACAAAATCCAGGGAGGACGTAAGGCAGAGCCTTCTGGGCCAACTTGAAGCCGTAGACGACAAGAAGAGCGGCATAATCACTATTGCCGTAGAGGACAAGGACCCGAAGCTGGCAGCGGAGTTAGCCAACGCCCTCGTGGACGGGTTGAAGAAGCTGAACAGACACCTCGCCATAACAGAGGCGGGCCAGAGAAGGGTCTTCTATGAAGAGCAGTTGAAGGGGGTGAAGGAATCGCTTTCAGGGGCGGAGGAATCATTGAAGGGGTTCCAGGAGAGGACGGGCGCCATTCAGATGGACGACCAGGTAAGGGCGGTGATACAGAGCCTTGCCCAGATGGGGGCACAGATAGTCGCGAAGGAGGTGCAGCTCAAGGTGATGAAGACATACACGACGGAGCACAACCCGGACGCGCAAAAGCTGGAGGAGGAAATCAGAGGTCTGAAGGAGCAAAAGGGCCGGCTGGAGGCCAAGGCCGGACGCAACCCCGATGCCCTTATGCCGACGAACCGCATGCCCGGGGTCAACACCGATTATCAGCGAAAAATGAGAGAAATCAAGTCCAATGAGGCCCTCTACGATGTCCTCCTGAAGCAGGTGGAAACGGCCAGGCTGGACGAGGCGAAAGACATCCAGGTGATCCAGGTGATCGAGGAGGCGGAGAAGCCCGAAAGGAAATTCAAGCCAAATCGGGCGAAGATGGTAATGATCGCCTTCGCTGCCGGCCTCTTCATCTCGATCTTTTCGGCCTTCTTTCTCGAATTCATCGAAAGGGCCAAGCAGAACCCGGAGCGCAGAAAGCGTCTGGAGCAACTGAAGCTTGCCGCGCTTACGCTTAGAAAGTCGTTCTGAATCCAATGAAAGGCGCTACCGCTTTGGTGGGTGCAGGGCGCTGCATTTTTGAGCGAGCTCGCGAAGCCGGGGGAGCGAACGGACGTGACCGGTTGCGCAAAGGAGGTTGTCGAGTCCTGCGGGGATATGGGCGACAAACTCGTCCAGGCCCGACTTACGTCCCAGAAATCCATAAGCCCCCAGCGCTTGCATGAGCCGCTGGGCCGAGGCCTCCCAAAAGGCGTTCTCGAAAAAAGCCCGATCGACATCCTGCCCTGGAAGGGCGTAGTAAAAGGAGAGAAGCTCATCGCGGTCGCCATCGGAAAGGCGCACGTAGGGATCGCAGAGAAGCGACCCCAGATCGTAGTAAGCGCAGCCGAAGCGCATGCCCTGAAAGTCGATGAAGAAGGGCGTCCCATCCCGGATCATCACGTTTTGGCTCTGTAGGTCCCGGTGGATCAGGGAGGTCTTTTTTTCCGCAAGCCGGTCGGCCAGGGCCGAAAGCTCCGCTTCGAGCTCCTGCCCCAGGCCCGGCTCGATCTCGATCCCGCAGACATCCCTCACGAAATGCGTCCTGAAGTAGTCCCGCTCCCATCGGTAGAGGCCGGGACCGAAGCGTTCCATGAGTCTCACGCGCTGCGACGGAAAACTCGCTACCGGAAAGGAATGGAGCCTGTGTATGGCAAGAAGTGTCTTCCTGTAGAGGTCCATCCGGGTCTCCCGGCCCGTCTCCCTGAAAGACCAGAGGTCCCTGCCGCCGAGGTCTTCGACGACCATCAGGCGGGCGGCGGGGTCGTGGCGGATCACCCTGGGCACCGGTACCCCGATATCCGCGAGGAATGCCGCAATGTCGGCGAAGTAGGCATTTTCTTCGCGCCTGGGGTCGTAGTCGACCACGATTGCCGTGCTTCCTCGGCCCCACTCCATACGGAAATAGGCCCTGTGGGACCCCCTTTTCCCGAGGGCTGAAAGCGTGACGGGTACGGACGACGGGATCTCCATGGCCTCCCGGACATGCGCGATCAGGGCTTCCTGATTCACCCGGCCCCCCTTTCCGAAAGGCGGTGAGCCTGGCCGGCCAGCAGGCGCTCGTAGGCTTCAATAGTGCCTATGTCGTTCCACTCGCCCTCGTCGACCACGAGACCCCTTACGGACCCGGGTCTTTCCCTTATTAGCCTTAACAGGACAGGGATGATCGATTGGACGCTCCCGGCCTCGATAAACCGGAGGATCGACGTTTCAAGCGCGTAGATGCCGGTAAAAAGGCAGCTCCGGATGCCGGGATTTCCCAACGTATGCCGCAGGTCGCAGACCTCGCCGGCTTCGTTGACGTTCACGTTCAAAAGGGGACCGCTGCTCCTGAGGAGAAGTGTGGCCTCCGGACGCTCCCGGTTGTGGAGGCTGCACAACTCCTGTAGAGGAAAATCGGCGATCACGTCGCCGTTGTAGCAGAGGATTGCCTCATCCCCGGTCAGGAGATCCGCGATGTTCTTCAGCCCTCCTGCCGTATCGAGGAGGGCCGGCTCGTTGCGAAAGACAATGGGAACACCGCGCCACAGGCCGTCAGGAAATCTCACCCCGAAGACGTCCGGGCAATGGTGCGTATTGACGATGAAACGATCTACGCCGACCGTCAAAAGATGGTCCATCACATAGGTGATGACGGGGCGGCCATTCAGGGGAAGAAGCGGTTTGGGACAATGCTCGGTCAGCGGCCGGAGCCGGGTCCCCAGGCCCGCGCCCAAAATAAAGGCTGTCTTGAGCCGTCGTCCTTTCAATAGAGCCTCTCCAGCGCGGTGCCCGGAAAATAGTGTTTCACGATCTCCTCGGCTGAAAACCCCCGGCTCGCCATGACTGCGGCTCCTATCTGGCAGAGCCCCACGCCGTGCCCCCAGCCCGAGCCATGAAAAACGAACCGGTCGGGGTCGAGGCCGGCAGCCTGCACCACGAAGGCGCTGCTGTAAAGGTGGCTTCGCGAGAGCCAGCGCCGTATCTCGAGTTCTTTGCCCACGATCATGCTCATCTTCGAGCCGACGATGCGGAGCCGGCGAGATGCGTCCCGAAGGGCCGCGCTGCAGCGGTACGATTGCCTGAAGCCTGCCGAAATCAAAGCCCGACTTCTGATAGAGGATCTCCTCCAGCTCCTCCGGGGCATATTCTACGGTCCAGCGGAAGAAGCCTTTCGTCTCCCGGTCAAAAGCCGGAAGGATGCTTTCCAGGATTGCCTTGTCTTTCGTATTGCAATAAGCCTCGGGGGCCGACAGGCACCATCGGGCGGCCTCCTCCTCCGTGCACACGGCAGGGTGAGGGACGGGCCCATCGGCAACGCTTACCAGGTACGGCCGCCGGATATCATCCCATGCCGTCTCGAACTCCTCTGTAAGTCCTCCACATGCCTTGGAATAGCGGGCATCGCAAATCTCACTCCCCCAGACGAGCACCATGCCCCTCGTTTCTCTGACGGCGCGCCGCACTCCCCGGGAGGTGATCCGTGTCACGCCATGATACCGCTGGCAGTGATCGTCGGCGCACACATCAAAAAGATCGTGTTCCTCCCGCCCATACCAGCGCACCACCTCTCCCTCCCTCTCGACGATGCGGCCGGCCGTGGCGCACGCTTCCTGAGGCTTCCTGTCTTTTCTCCGCAGCGCCGCGAGGAGCCAGCTTCGGGACAGGATTGCGTGGCTCTTCAGCATCTCCCAGGGGGCCGAGGCGTTCATCTCCGAGGAGATGACGCTCTCCAGGTAATCTTCCAGGGGGACCTCGTTGATGGCCGCCATGGTGCCGTCGGCCCGGCCGTGAAGAATCAGGCTCCCTCGAAAGGTCTGCCCCTCGCTTCTCTCCCAATGAAAGCGGTTTCCAATCGTGACGTCAAAGAGATCGAAGAGGGCTCGGCCGCCGCTTTCGATTCTGAGGCGAGGAGAACGGCCCACAACGCGGCCGGCAGCATCGCAAAGAACGATGCCCCCCTCCTCGGCTTTCGCTGAAAACCCATTTCTCAGCCGGTTCGTTGTGCGGCTCCCTTCGGACCCGATGCCGTCCACCGAGAAGGTCCCATGCAGGCGACCCTCTATGCAATTCCGCCGGTCCATAATGCCGACGGTGATGCGCGGCTCCTTTTTCACCTCTATGGCCATGAGCAAACTTATTACTTTTTCAAAGGCCTTGTCAATCAGGGAGCCGCCGGCACAAGGGCGGGGCCGCGTGGAAAGGCGGCGCCCTTTGGCTCCTTGCTGCGTGAGGGTGCATTATGGTAAGATTATCCCATCATGAGATCGGAGGTCTGTATGCCAAGAAATACCTGGTTGAATATAGTGTGTGTCTTTGCCGTTGCCCTTGTTTTTCTCTGCTCCATCCTCGCGACGGACTCCTTTGCAAGGGTGGGAGGGGGCTTCTCCTCGGGCATGCGCGGCTCTCGCAGCTACAGCTCCCCCATGAGACCTTCGAGCCCTATGGGGTCTCCCCAGTCTCCCTATCAGTCCGGCAGCTCGCCTTTGGGCGGCGGCGGCTTTTTCAGGAACATGATGGGCGGCATGGCCGGCGGTTTCCTGGGCAGCATGCTTTTTAGGGGTCTCGGCTTCGGCGGCGGATGGGGTGGAGGGGGCGGCATAGGCCTTTTCGAGATCATCCTCCTCGCGGTTATCCTCTATCTCGTCTACAGGTTCGTAAGAAGGAGAAGCGATCAGTCGGAGGCAGGCGCGTATTACCAGTCCTCCCAAGCCGGCGGGCCGGTCTATCAGCAATCCTCCGGGTCTGCGTATGTCGGTGGCGGGCAGGAGATGGATACAGAGACGGGCCTGCGCTATATACGCGGGATGGACTCGTCCTTCGACGAAGCGCGATTCGGGGATGCGTGTATGGACGCCTTTTTCAAGATCCAGGGCGCATGGGCGAATCGGGATATGTCTTCGGTCAGGGACGTCCTCACCGATGATATGTTCCGCATCCTGCAGGGGGACGCGGAAAAGCTGAAGCAAGAGAAGAGGTTCAACAAGCTGGATAATATCGCCGTCAGGTCGACCGACATCGTCGAGGCCTGGCAGGAATCGGGCAAAGACTATATTACCGTCCGTTTCTATGCGAACCTGCTCGACTACACCGTGGATGAACCCACGGGGCAGGTCGTCGGGGGCAGCAAGACCGACCCTGTCAAGTTTGAAGAGTACTGGACGTTCACGCGGCCTGTGGGTCCCCATCCGTGGCAACTATCGGCGATCACGCAGCCGCAATAAGTCCGCGCCAAAAAAAAGCACTTCTCTCCTTCCGATGGGCTGACAGCCCGGGGTTGACGTGTTCCCCCTGGCTCTCAGCCTTTTGTCGCGTGGTGTCGGGCAAGCCACCGAAACGTCCATCCGCTGCGTCTTTTGTGCGGACTTTTCTTTACAAAGGGCAGCCGATTCACTATAATGATAGTGTGGCAGGGTAAGCGCCGCACAGGGCCATGTTCCTTCGCCGTATCGTCAGGTTAGCGGAGTGCAGGACAAGGAAGCCGCCGGTACCGGATCTCGGAGTAATCTCAACCTCACACAGCAGGCCGTTTGTCGCACATTTCATCCAAAGCAATTGAGCGAGCGGGGGTAGTAGGGTATGACCAGGAGTAAAGAGGACGTCGCGGGGGAGGAGCATTTCAGGCTCCTCATCGAAAATGCGCCTGATATGGTGATAGTGCTGAAAGGCGATGGGACCATCACGTACGCGGCCCCCTCCGTGAAGCGCGTGCTCGGCTACAGCCCGAAGAGCCTGGTCAACAAGAATCTCCTCGATTTTGTTCATTCCTCGGCCAGAGAGAATGTGGCTGAGCGGTTGGTCGAGGCGGGGAGGATAACGGGCTTCACCATGACCCTCGATGTTTCCTTAAAGAGAAAGGACGGGGGCTGGCGCATCGTTGAGATGATCGGCAGGAATCTGCTTCACGATACAAAAGTTGCCGGTATCGTGGTCAACGGCCGCGATGTTACCGAGCGAAAGCAGATGGAGGGGAAGCTGCGGCTCATGCACGACGAGATGGAAAGGCGTGTGGAGGAGCGGACAGTCGAGCTTAGAGCCGCCTATGAGCGCCTCGGGGTCGAGATCAGGGGGCACAACGAAGCAGAAGCGGAGCGGACGCGCCTTGCGACCGCCATAGAGCAGGGCGGCGACTGTGTGATTATCACCGACAGCCGGGGCATGGTGCAATATGTCAACCCGGCTTTCGAGAAGGTGAGCCTTTACAGCAGGGAAGAGATTACGGGGCGCAAGCTCGACGTGCTGAGACGGGATGAGCAAGACGCTCTTTGGGAAGACATGTGGCACATGCTCGAAGCGGGCAATGTCTGGACGGGACGTCTCGACAACAGGAAAAAGAACGGCGGCGCCTACGAGGTGGAGAGGACCATGTCTCCTATCAGGGACAATGGGGGAGCGATCACCAACTATGTTGCCGTCGAGCGGGATATGACGCAACTGGCCGGGCTGGAGACGGAGCTGCGGCAGGCCCAGAAGATGCAGGCCATCGGCACTCTCGCGGGCGGCATCGCGCACGATTTCAATAACATCCTTGCGGCCATGATCGGCTTCACCGAGCTCGCCCTCGATGACCTCGAAGGCGACGGCCGTGCGAGAAAGCACCTCGAGCACGTGCGCAATGCGGGTTACCGCGGCAGGGACCTCGTGAAGCAGATACTGACGTTCAGCCGTCAGGGCGAGCAGGAGAAGAAGCCCGTGCAGGTGGCGCCGATCGTGCGGGAGGTGGTCAAGCTGATGCGCGCGCTGCTCCCCTCCACGGTTGAAATCCGGCCGATGATCGATACGGAGGAAGGGATAATCCTCGCCGACCCCGCGCAGATTCACCAACTCCTCATCAACCTCTGCACCAATGCGGGACAGGCAATGAAGACGGGAAAAGGGGTGCTTGAGGTAAAGGTGAGTGATTTTGTCCTTTCTGACCCCGCGGACGCCCCGTATCCCGATATGGACCCCGGTCCCTACCTGAAGCTGTCCGTCAGCGACACGGGGGCGGGGATTGACGACCTGATAAAGGACAGGATTTTCGAGCCGTTTTTCACGACGAAAGAGTCCGGCGGCGCCGGGATGGGGCTTTCGGTCGTCTACGGAATAGTCAAGGGCCACCAGGGGGCCATCACCGTGGGCAGCGTGCCGGGGAGGGGTTCAACCTTCACCGTCTACTTCAGAAGATTGAGAGATACGCACTCACCGGCCGCCGGGGAGCGCGCAAAGTCTGCCGTCGTCCAACAGGTAAAGGGGAAGAGGCGCATACTTTTCGTGGATGACGAAGAGGCCCTGGTGGAGATAGGGAAACAGATGCTGGAGCGGCTCGGGTACGAGGTAGTCGCCGAAAAGGACAGCGTCAGGGCGCTAAAACACTTCCAGAGGGATCCGACGAAGTTCGATCTTGTCATCACCGACCAGACCATGCCGAACATGAGCGGCATCGAGCTTGCGAAAAGGATGATGTCCATAAAGAAGGATATACCCGTCATACTCTGCACGGGCTTCAGCGAAGTGATCTCATCCGAGAGCGCGAAGGCAATGGGTATCCGCGAGTTCGTGATGAAGCCGATCATCAAAAAGGAGATGGCCGAAGTCATCAGGCGGGTCATCGCGGATCAGGAGGGCGCGGCAGTGTAAGCGCGCGGGCCTTCCTGCCCCCGATAAGGGGCTATCAATTTTTCACCGATTGCGTATAATAATAGTATATTCGTTACGGTTACACTGCATTGCCCTATCGTATCCCGGTCTCTGCGGAAAAGACGGCATGCGGTGCGCCGGGCCCGAAAGTCGGTCCTTGCTTGATTTGTGAAGGGAAACGACGTGGACGATGAGAGCGATTTCTTCCTGGAGTTCAGTCTGCGCATATGCGGAAGCCTCGATATAGGCGAGGCCCTTCCCGCTTGTCTCTCTTACGTGCGCCGCGCCATGCCTGCGGATGAGCTGATACTTACCGTATACGACAGGGCCACAGGCTCGCTGCAAGTGGTTGCCCGCGCGGGAAACGGAGGGGTCGGTAGCGAGTCCCACACGATACTGATGCCCGCTCACGTTCAGGAAGAGCTGGAGCGCGTAGAGAATTATCCTCGCGTCAGGGTGGGGGAGGACGTGCGGCGAGACCTTATCATAAAGGAGGTTGCAGCGCACTTCAAATGGCCTGATTCGTCCGTGATCGTCGCGCGCCTCATCATCGAGCACAGTTTTATCGGTTCGCTCATCATCAGGGCGAATGGATTCGGAAGATACGGCGAAGAACACGCCAGGCTGTGGTCGGCCGTCAACGAGCCCGTGGGCATCGCCCTCGTAAACAGCCTGCGGTATCGGGAGATCTTGCAACTCAAGGATGCGCTCCTCGACGACAACCGGTTTCTGCATGATGAGCTTCGAAACCCCATGGGGACGCAGATAGTGGGAACGAACTTCGGTCTCAAGGGCGTGATGGAGCAGGTAAACAGGGTGGCCCCCCTTTCGAGCCCGGTCCTTCTGATAGGTGAGACAGGTACCGGCAAGGAGGTGATCGCAAACGCCATCCACACCCTCTCACCCCGGAGCAGCAACCCCCTGATCACGGTAAACTGCGGGGCAATTCCGGAATCGCTCATCGACAGCGAGCTCTTCGGTCATGAAAAGGGCGCTTTTACCGGAGCGGTGACGCAGAGGAAAGGGCGGTTTGAGCGCGCCCATAAGGGCACGGTCTTTCTCGACGAGGTGGGCGAGCTTCCACTCCACGCCCAGGTGAGGCTCCTGCGGGTGCTTCAGGAAAAGGAGATAGAGCGGGTAGGCGGCTCGGAGCCGATAAGAGTCGATATACGGGTTATATCGGCTACCCACAAGGACCTGGAGAAGATGGTGAGCCAACGTCTCTTCAGGGAAGACCTCTACTACCGCCTGGCCGTGTACCCCATCCACATCCCGCCGCTGCGTAAGCGAAGGGCGGACATCCCCGCCCTTGTAGAGTATTTCATCGCAAGAAAGGCCCACGAGATCGGCCTTCGCTCCATACCCGTTGTTGCCCAAAGGGACGTAGACCGGCTCGTGGCGTATGATTGGCCGGGCAACGTGCGGGAGGTGGCGAATGTCGTCGAACAGGCGCTCATTCAGTGCAGAGGTCGGACCCTCACCTTTGACGACCTGACGCCCCTGCAAGAGAGAACCGAGTTGTCCGAGGCGGAAGAAGACCTGATGGAGCGCTGCCTGAAGCTCCAGGACCTGGAATACCGCCACATCCGGAGCATCATGGAGGTCACGGACGGGAGAGTGGAGGGGAAGAATGGCGCAGCGGTGCTGCTCGGCATGAACCCCGCCACCCTCAGACACCGCTTGCAAAAACTAGGCATTGCCTTCGGACGGCGTTGGACGAAAAAAGAGAAGGATTAGTACCGTTGGCGTTGAAATCCGGCGGTCGGGGAATTATATTGGGGTAGGGAGAAAAGAAGGGAGGAAGTGATATATGCTGAAAAATATCACCTATGAAAAATGCTTGTCCTTCATCAAGTCCCAATTGAGACCCGTGGACCGGGGCGCCGGCGAGACGTCGATAAGACCGGCGATAACCATTTCGAGGTTGGCAGGGGCCGGCGGGTACACCGTTGCCTCAAAGCTCGCGGAATACCTGCAAACGCATATTCCCGTTCGTTGTGAGTGGACGGTTTTTGACCGGAATTTGATAGAGAAAGTGCTTGAGGATCACCACTTGCACAAACGCATCGCCGATTTTATGGCCGAAAACCAGCACAGATCCATGATCACCGATTCAATGGAAGAATATCTGGGGCTGCATCCATCCTCCTGGACGCTCCTGCAGCAAACGGCTGAAACCGTCTTGCAGTTGGCGCACATGGGATATGTGATTCTGGTGGGCCGGGGCGGCAACGTGATCACCGGCAAGCTGCCGAACGTCTTTCACGTGCGTCTGGTGGGATCGCTGGAAAAGAGGGTCGGGCAGGCGCAGGACGTCCATAATCTTGCCGACCGACAGGCCGCGCTGGAGTGGATCAAAAAGGAAGACAAGGGACGGGCGCGTTATCTGAAAGAGAACTACGATAAAGATATCGATGACCCGCTGCTCTATCACCTGGTTCTCAACACCGACCTGATTCAGTATGATGAAGCCGCGGCCCTGATCGGGGACGAAGTGATCAAACGGTTCCAATTGGGTCACCGTCTGCGGGCTGTGGGAAGCTAGAGGAAGAGCACCGCGGGATATAACTTTCACGTTGCCCCGTTGCTTTCCCTCATCACCTGTGTCTCTCCGCATTGTCGGACTACTCCGCACGACACTTACCGTGAAGACGTCGGCGATCCCCGATAAGGATGGGATGGGACTTGCAAATCCCCTGAGATACGTCATATCTTTTTAGGGAACGCGGGCGGTCATGGTGAGATGCTGTCTGCCGCATGAAAAAACGAAGAGGGATAGGGTGTCGTTATGCCAAAGCACTCCCACCGGTTTGTAGAAACCTTTGACGGTATCTCGGGGTATGGTCTGGACAGGCAAATCGATGAAAATACGGTGCAATTGTACCTACAGAAATTTTCTGACGACAATTTGATGAAAACGATTCTGAAACGGATGACCGATGAGGATCTCTCCGAGATATTTGAGACGACGAGCAAAATGCTGAAGAAATATCTGACGGAGCCCGAATACCATCAGTTGTTTCTCAAAGAGTGACGACGTCATGTTCGGGACCCTTTCTCTTTCTCTTGCCGGTCAGCCATAAAGTTGTATAATATACGCCTATCCGTGGGATCGGACTGATCGGTCGGTTCCGACGGATCAAGGTAAAACTGTATAATATAGGTCTATCGGCCAACCATGCTCTCGCGACGAAGAAAAATCGGTCAATCCCCGGGCCCGGCGGAAAAGGCATTACAAGAGTCGGAGGCACGCTACCGGCTTCTCATAAAATATTCGCCTGACGGTATTTTCATACTGGACTTGAAAACCGGCAAAATCCTGGAGGCCAACGATCAGTTTCTCAAAATGCTGGGATACGGGGAACAGGATGTGCCGCGACTGACGCTGAAGGATATCCTGGTTCTGAAGGATAGGGCCGCAAGAACGAGCATACAGGAAATGCTCGAGCGCGGCCAGGGGGTTTTCGGAATACGCCAATACAAACGCGCTGACGGCTCGCTTCTTGAGGTTGAGGTCGGGGCACGGCTCGTACACACCGGCACGCAAGAGATGGTCATGGTGAATATGCGCGACGTCACCGAACGGAAGCGCGCGGAGAAAGCGCTCAAGGAATCGGAAGACAGATACAGGATCATCTTCGAGACAACCGCGTGCGCAACGGTGATTATTGACGAGGATATGACTTTGTCGCTGGTGAACAGCGAGTTTGAAAGGCTGTCAGGCCGCTCGAAAGAGGAGATAGAAGGCAAGATAAGTTGGATCGAGTTTCTGGAGCCGAAGGACGTCGAGCGTGTTGCAAGGTACCATTATCAGAGGCGGGTAGACCCGGATGGTGCGCCCAGAAATTATGAGTTTCAATTCGTACGCCGGTCGGGCGAGAAGAGGACCATATTCTTGACGAGCGCACTCATCCCCGGTACGAAGAAGAATATCGCGTCGCTCCTCGATATAACCGACAGGGTGCGGGCCGAGCGGGCTTTAAGAGACAGCGACCGACGCTACCGGGCCCTCTTCGAGGAATCGAGCCATGCCCTTTACACAAGCACGCTCGACGGAAAGCTGATCGACTGCAACCAGGCCATGATAGATCTCTTCGGCTATTCGAAGGAAGAAATGCTGAGAATGAACGTGGCCCGGCTCTTCGCAAACCCGAGGGATAAACACAAGCTCCAGAGCGATATTAGAAGGCACGGCGTGGTGAGAGATCGTGAAGGACGATTCAGAAGAAGGGACGGCACAGAGATCAGTTGCCTGCTCACTTCGAGCTACTGGCGTTCCAGCAACGACCAGATCCTCGGATATCAGGGAATCATCCACGATATCACAGAGCGGAAGAGCGCCGAAGAAGCGCTTCGGGCAAACAAGGAAAAGCTGGAGCTGATGGTGGCCGAGAGGACCGCGGAGCTCCGGGAGGCGAACGAGAGGCTGACGCTGGCCCTGGATAAAGGTAAGCGCATAGAAATAATGATGTGGAAAGGCGCCGAGCGGTACAAGAACCTGTACGAGAATTCGCCCCTAGGCATGTACCGCGCAAATCCTGATGGTCGCATCCTTATGGCGAATCCCGCGCTTGTAAGGATGTTGGGATACGCCTCTTTCGTCGAGCTTGCCTCAACAAGCACTGCCTGGGGCGACTACGAACCAAACTACCTGCAGCCGGAGTTCAGAAGGCATCTTGCGGAAGGGGACAGAGTGAGAGGTTACGAAGGGGCGTGGAAGCGGCCTGACGGGTCCACCATCTTCGTAAGAGAAAGAGCGAGAGTGACCAGGGCGCAGGATGGGACGGTCCTTTATTGTGAAGGCGCGGTAGAGGACATCACGGAACAGAAGAAGGCCGAGGAGAAGGTGCAGAGGTATCAGGAAGAGCTCCGTTCCCTGGCTTCCGAACTCTCCTTTGCCGAGGAACGGGAAAGACGTCGCGTCGCGGGAATCCTCCATGATGACGTGGGCCAGCTTCTGGCCGTGTCGAAAATCAAGCTCGGCAGTTTAGCGGAAACAACGCTGCCTGCGGAACTGCAGGCCCAGATCGATGAGGTGCGACACTGGGTCGAGCAGGCCATCGGCCGCACCCGGTCTTTGACGTTCGAGCTGAGTCCTCCAGTCCTGCACGAGCTCAGGGTTCGCCGCCGCCGTCGAATGGCTTGGCGAACAGATGGAGAAGGTGCACGGCTTTAAGTTTGCTTTCTATAATTATGAGGGCCCCCAGGCTGTTGACGAAGAAGTGGGAATATTCCTCTTTACCTCCGTTCGCGAGCTCCTGGTTAATGTCGCAAAGCATGCCAAAGCACGCAAAGTGCAGGTGTCCATCACAAAGAACGGTGAGGGAATGGTGGTCGAAGTGAGGGATGACGGGGGGGGCTTTCTGCCGAGCAAAGCCGATGTGAAGTCTAAGGGCTTCGGCCTTTTCAGCATAAGGGAGCGGCTCCAGCACCTTGGAGGCTACATGTCCATCGATTCCATGCCCGGTAACGGTACGATAATTACCCTTTCGGCCCCGGCGAGAATGGACAGGGAGTGAGGGCAGGATGACGACCAGGATTATTTTGGCAGACGACCACAAAATCATGCGCGAAGGGCTGAGGGCGCTTTTGGAAAAGCAACAGGACTTCGAGGTGACGGCGGAGGCCGAAAACGGCCTGGACGCCGTGCAGCTTGCAAAAAAACTGAGACCTCACATAGTCATAATGGACATCGGCATGCCCGGACTGAACGGCATTGAAGCGACCAGACAGATTACGGCAGATGTTCCTTCGACGAAAGTCATCGCGCTTTCCATGCACTCCGACAAGAGATTTGTCATCGAGATGCTCAAAGCGGGCGTGTCCGCGTACCTCCTCAAAGACAGCGCATCGGAAGAACTGGTCTCCGCCATCCGCACGGTTCTCGCCGACAAACCATATCTCAGCCCTCAAATAACGGGTGTGGTGCTCAAGGATTATCTGAGCACCCTTTCGAGAACGGAACCGAGCGCTTTTACTCTCCTCACGCCCCGGGAAAGAGAAGTGCTCCAGCTTATTGCCGAAGGACGTACCACGAAACAGATAGCGACGGCGCTCTTTGTCAGCGTGAAGACCGTAGATACCCACCGCCAACAGCTTATGGAAAAACTTAATTTGCGAAGTGTTGCGGAGCTGACGAAGTATGCCATACGTGAGGGGCTGACTTCCCTTGATGCGTAAAGCGGGCGTTTTCACGACCCGCCCCTCCCGTATTGATGCATGCCGATTCTAGGGTCGACGCATATCGCGGCCTGCCTGCCCGAAAGGAGCGCTCCAAGCGGCTACCGCTGAAATGGCCGCTATTCTCCTTTTGTCCTCGGATGCACGGGGTAGTCTTTCCGTCAGAGGCTTTTCGCGCTCCATGATCATCTCCATATCAGCGAGCAGGGTGGTCTCTTTATCGATGAAATGGGTCCCCAGCTCACCCTTTACGAAGCGCGGGTTTTCCATGACTGCCCTGTGGAAGGGGATATTGCTTTTGATCCCGACAATGATATATTCGTAGAGGGCACGCCGCATTCTCGCGATCGCCTCATCCCGGTCCCTGCCCCAGGCGATGAGCTTCGATATCATCGGGTCGTAGAAGGGCGGTATCGTGTACTGTGTATAGATACCGCTGTCCACCCGGATTCCCGTCCCGCCGGGTGAGCGATAGCCTTTGATTTTGCCCGGCGTGGGCACGAAGTCGTTGAGAGGGTCCTCGGCATTGATACGGCATTCAATGGCGCTCCCCCACATCCGCACATCCTTCTGCGTGAAGCTTAGGGGCAATCCCGAGGCGATGCGTATCCCCTCCTTCACTATATCCACACCTGTTACCATCTCCGTCACCGGGTGCTCCACCTGCACCCTGGCGTTCACCTCCATGAAATACAGTTTTCCTTCAGAGAAGAGGAACTCCATCGTGCCCGCGCCTTCATAACCGACCATCCTCGCCGCCTGCGCCGCCTTCTCTCCCATCTCCCTGCGGAGTTTCGGGGTGATGGCCGGGGAAGGGGATTCCTCGATCAACTTCTGATGTCTTCGCTGTATGGAGCATTCCCGTTCCCCCAGGTGGACGGCATTCCCGTGGGAATCTCCCAGGAGCTGGAACTCTATATGGCGGGGATTGGAAAGGTATTTCTCAATGTAGACATCGGCTATGCCGAAGGTGGTCGCGGCGATCGCCTGCGTCGACGCCAGGGCCTTTTCCAGTTCCCCCTCGCTCCGGACGATGGTCATCCCGATCCCCCCTCCGCCGCCGGAGGGCTTGATGATCACCGGGTATCCGGTCTGCCTGGCTACCTCCCTTGCCTGCCCGAATTCCGTCACACATTCATCCGTCCCCGGCACCACGGGGACGCCCGCTCTTATCATTTCACGCCGTGCGGTTATCTTGTCTCCCATGAGCTCAAGTACCCTGCTCGACGGTCCGATGAATTTTATGCCCTCCTGCTCGCAGGCAGAGGCGAATTTCGGGTTCTCCGCAAGGAAGCCGTAGCCGGGATGGATGGCATCGGCACCGCTTTCTTTTGCCGCTCCGATCACTTTTTGTATGTTGAGATAGCTTTGGGTCGCAGGAGCAGCGCCGATGAAATATGCCTCATCGGCATACTTGGCAAAGAGTGCCTCCTTGTCCGCCTCGGAGTATACGGCGACGGAGTGAATCCCCATCTCCCGGCAGGCACGCATGATGCGAATAGCTATCTCACCGCGGTTGGCTATAAGGATCTTCCCTATCATGTTATGCCACCACCATCAGGACGTCATCGGGGTTGACCATTTCGCCTTCCAGGGCACAGATCTCCCGCACCACCCCGCCATGGAGGCAGTTGACATGTCTCCTCATCTTCATTGCCTCCACCATGGCCACCAGGTCCCCTGCACTTACCCTATCACCCGCCTTCACCTCGAAGGAGAGGACCAGGCCCGCCATCCCGCAGAGGACGGCGCCGGGGGGTAACTCCTTCGGCTTGGCCGTTTTTTCTGCCTCCACGCTCTTTTCGGCTCCATCCCAGACGGGTGATATTTTCACGCTGAGTACTTCTCCATCGACATCTACGTTGAATTCCGTGGGGAAGTCGTTATAGGCGGCGCCGGGCGCCGCTGCCTTAACGGAGGGCCGGGTTACCATCTTCCTGGGCCCACCGGGCTTCACACGGCTTCCCGGGAGAAGGATCCTCGAGCAGAAGATCGTCGTCCGAAAGCTCCGGCCCGATCTCCCGGCGCAGCTCTTCAACGGACTTGTCGTATCCCTCCGGCTTCCAGTCCCGCAATTCCTCCGCCCGGGGCAGGCTCATTATCCTGTCCATCACATTTTTGTCTATGGGCGCGACCGGCTCCCCGTAGTAACCCAGGACGTACTTCACGGCCTCATCGGTGACACGCGCGTACCTCCGGCCGGAGACCACATTCTCCATGGCCTGGGCGCCTACGATCTGTGAATAGGGGGTCGCCATCACGGGGTAGCCAAGCTCCTTGCGGACCAGCACCACCTCCTCCAGGATCTCGTCCAGCCGGTGTCTCATTCCCACTTCCACGAGCTGCCGTTTCAGGTTTGTCAACATGCCGCCGGGCACCTGGTGTTCGAAATGGAAGAGGTCGTACTCCATGGGCACCCCCATCGGCAACCGCTCTTCCTCGGCTATCTTTCTGAAATGGGCGGACACGGCCGCGAGCGCGTCCTCATCCAGGTCCGAGGAAAAACCCATACGGCGGGCATTTCTCAAGATGTTTTCCGTGGACGGGAGGGACGTGCCGTTGGCCAGCGGCGCCACTGCCGTGTGCACGGTCGTCACACCCGCCCGGATAGCCTCCAGATAGCTCAAGGAAGCAAGCCCTGAATTGCAATGGGAATGGAATTCGAGGGGCAGCCCTCCGCAGTTTTTCTGAATGACGGCGACCAGCTCCCTGGTCTCATCCGGCGTAATCACTCCTGAGGCGTCCTCTATCATGATCCGGTCCACACACGCCTTCGCCTCCATGATCAGCCGGGTCTTTCGCTCCCAGTGCTTTTTGTCGTGGGCAGGGCTCGAGGTATACATGAGGGAAGGCACGACTTCGGCCCCCTCGTTCTTTGCGATGCGCGCGAAGTAGATGAACTTCTCCATATCCGTCTGGTAATCGCAGATCCAGAAGCTTTTTATCCCGTTAGCGACCGACCGCTTTATCCACAGGGTGATAATGTCGCGCGGGGTACTCAGATCAAAGGAGGAAAGAGTTCCGATCTGGTAGGACCCGCGGAGAGGTGTTTTTGTGATGAGCCCGGAAAGCACCCGGATCCTCTCCCAGGGGTCTTCGTTGAGGGTGCGCACCTGCACGGTAAAGGCCTGGCTGCCCACACTCGCGATGGCCTTGTACCCGACCTTATCCATCATTTCCGCGATGGGGACCATATGGTCGGTCCTCATCGTGAAACCCCAGAGACTCTGCTGCGCATCCCGTATGGTCTGATCGACAAATTCGATTTTATTCATGCCCTGGTAACCCCCAATGTTTTGTGTACGAGGACGAACCTGTGTTCCAATTGGTACCATTATCGTTTTAAGGACGGCCTTTTTCAAGACAAGATTTCTTATGAATTCATGAACGATGCCCGAAAGAAGCTCCGGAGTTTCGGTTTGCCGAATCCCTTCATCAGCAGTTATCACCCTCCCTTTCAGGCTTTTTTCCGACAATCTCAGAGATGGCCCGATGCCCTTCTTTCCGGGAAAAGGCTAAGCATAGAGCATCTGAAAAGCAGACCGACCAGAGGGAGGTACCATGAGCACACTAGTCGAACAATGGGTCGAAGAACAAGCAGCTCTCACAAAACCGTCAAAGGTCTATTGGATCCAGGGGACAGAAGACGAAATGAGGCGTCTCGTGGAGCAGGGCATCAAGGAGGAGAAGACCGGAGCCAACCAGACCTTTCGGGAACTGAGCCATGAAGCCTTTGCGAACTCATATCTCCATAGAAGCCATCCCAATGACGTGGCGCGGACCGAGCAGCTTACCTTTGTATGCACCCCTGAAAAGGAAGATGCGGGTCCCAACAACAACTGGATGGCGCCGGCTGAGGCGAAGGCATTGGTCTCCGGGTTGTTTGACGGCTGCATGCAGGGAAGGACCCTCTACGTCATCCCTTACATGATGGGCCACCCGGATTCTCCGTACGCGAAACCCTGCATTCAAATCACCGATTCCATTTATGTGGCCGTCAGCATGTACATCATGACCAGGGTAGGGAAGCACATTCTCGATCGCATCAAGTCTTCGGGCTACTTTGTCAAAGGGCTTCACTCCGTCGGCGAGCTGGATCCGGCCAAACGATACATCATGCACTTTCCTTACGAAGACCTGGTGATGAGCATCGGGTCGGGGTACGGCGGCAACGCACTCCTGGGAAAGAAGTGCATTTCTCTGAGGATCGCCTCCGCCCAGGGCCGCCGGGAGGGCTGGCTCGCGGAACATATGATCGTCATGGGCGTGGAGGACAAGAAGACGGGAGAAAAGATGTATTTTCTCGGGTCCTTCCCTTCGGCCTGCGGGAAAACAAACCTCGCCATGATAGACCCCATTTTGGAGGGCTACTCGGTGACCACGCTGGGTGACGACATTGCCTGGATAAACGTGGGACCCGACGGACGCCTCTACGCGATCAACCCCGAGGCAGGTTTTTTTGGCGTTGCCCCCGGCACGTCGGACAAGACAAACCCCCAGATGATGAAAACGCTCAGGTCCGGAAAGTTCTATCCCACCCTCTTCACCAACGTAGGGGTCGATACCGATACCAACGGCCCCTGGTGGGAAGGCCTCACCGATGCGCCTCCGGCACATGTTTTGGATTGGAAGGGTAATGCCTGGGACAAGGCGGCGGGAGCGGTCGTTGCACACCCCAACTCGCGATTCACGGTATCGGCATATAACTGCCCCACCCTTTCGCCGGAATTCGACAACCCGAAAGGCGTGCCCATCTCGGGCATTCTTTTCGGCGGGAGACGTTCCGACACGGTTCCCCTTGTCTGCGAAAGCCTTGATTGGAACCACGGGGTTTTCAAGGCATCGTCGCTCGGGTCTGAAACGACGACGGCCGCGGCAGGCCAGGTGGGTGTGGTGAGGCGCGATCCCATGGCGATGCTCCCCTTCTGCGGATACAACATGGCCGACTATTTCCAGCACTGGATGGACGTGGGTGCCAGGCTGACAAGCCCGCCCAAGATATTCTTCGTGAATTGGTTCAGAAAAGATAGCGCGGGGAAGTTCATCTGGCCCGGATTCAGGGACAACTTCCGCATCATAAAATGGATGATGGACAGGATCAAAGGGACGATCCCCGCAAAGGAAACCCCCATCGGCCGGCTGCCGGTGAGTGGGGACATCGACCTCTCCGGTCTCGACATCTCGCAAAAGACCGTCGACGGCCTCTTCGGAGTGGACCGTGAACAGTGGAGAAAGGAGATCGAGGGGATTGAGGCATTCTATGAGCGCTTCGGCAAGCGGCTGCCTCAGAAACTTGCCGACTATCTGGCAAAATTGAAGAAAGACATAGGCTGAAGAAGGCCCTTAAGAGAGGAACTATGACTAAGTATGTCTATTTTTTCGGCGGACAGCGCGCGGAAGGCGAGAGCGGACTGAGCAATCTCCTTGGGGGAAAAGGGGCGAACCTGGCTGAAATGGTCAACCTGGGCATCCCCGTCCCGCCGGGTTTCACGATAACCACCGAAGTATGCACGCTATTCTATGACAGCAACATGCAGTTCCCGGCAGGTCTCAAGGACGAGGTGCTGGCTCAACCTGAAAAAGGTGGAAGAGCTGATGGACATGAGGTTCGGCGACCCGAAGAACCCGCTCCTTCTTTCCATTCGCTCGGGGGCAAGGGCGAGCATGCCCGGCATGATGGATACGGTCCTCAATCTGGGTCTCAACAGCTCGACGGTGACGGCCCTCGCGGAGCTTACGGGCAACGAGTGGTTTGCCTGGGACTGCTACCGCCGCTTCGTCGCCATGTACGGAGACGTCGTGCTCGGCCTGAAACCGGAGAGCAAAGAAGAGGAAGACCCTTTCGAGGTCCTCATCGACAAGAAGAAAAAGGCCCTGGGGATAAAACTGGACATCGAGTTCACAAAAGAGGACCTGAAAGACCTGGTGGCGAGCTTTAAGCAGGCTATTAAAGAGAAGCTCAACGTGGAATTCCCCGAAGACCCGATAGAACAGCTCTGGGGGGCGATCGGCGCGGTGTTCCAGTCGTGGATGAACGCGCGGGCCATTGCGTACCGGAAGCTGAACAATATTCCCGCCTCATGGGGAACGGCCGTCAACGTCCAATCGATGGTGTTCGGCAACATCGGCCTCGATTCGGGTACGGGTGTCGCCTTTACGAGGAATCCTTCCACGGGAGAGAACGTCTTCTACGGCGAGTATCTCCTGAATGCCCAGGGCGAAGACGTGGTTGCCGGAACGAGGACCCCCCTTCCTATCAATAAGAAGCAGAAGACGGACCCCTCCACCCCATGTCTTGAGGAAGAGATGCCCGAGGCATATAAGCAGACTCATCGAAATCAGGGCCACCCTGGAACGCCATTTCAAGAACATGCAGGACGTGGAGTTCACCATCCAGCGCAAAAAGCTTTGGATGCTCCAGACCCGAAACGGCAAAAGGACTGCTTTCGCCGAGTTCAAGGTTGCCGTGGACATGGTGAAGGAGGGGCTCATCGACAAGGAAGAGGCGCTTATGCGGGTGAGTCCTGACGGTCTGAACCAGATCCTGCGTCCTGTGTTCGACCCCGAAGAGGTGAAGCGCGCCCTCAAGGAAGACAGGATGGTGGTGAAGGGCCTCAACGCCGGTCCCGGTGCGGCAACGGGGAAGGTCGTCTATAACGCGGAGGACGCCGAAGCCTGGGCGGCACGCGGCGAAAAGGTGATCCTCATCCGGATAGAGACCTCGCCTGAAGACATCAGGGGCATGAATGCGGCCGAAGGGATTCTCACGTCCCGGGGCGGCATGACAAGCCATGCGGCGCTTGTGGCGAGACAGATGGGTAAGGTCTGCGTCGCAGGGTGCGGCGAGCTGGACATCAACTACCGGACCAAAACCATCAGAATAAAGGGCAGGACCATCAACGAAGGCGATTACATATCGATCAACGGCAGCACGGGTGAGGTCTTCGTCGGCCAGGTGAAGACCATACCGTCTGAGGTGCTCGCGGTCCTTGTCTTCAAGACGATGAAGGCCGAGGATTCTCAGATATACGGAGATTTCGAATTACTCATGAAATGGGCCGACGAGACGAGGCGTCTCGGGGTGCGGACCAACGCGGACCAGCCCGATCAGGCCCAGGTGGCCCTCGATTTCGGCGCTGAGGGCATCGGCCTCTGCCGGACCGAGCACATGTTCTTCGAGGGAGAGAGAATCGATGCGGTGCGGGAGATGATTGTGGCAGAAACCCTAGAAGGACGTAAAAAGGCCCTCGCCAAGCTGCTCCCCATCCAAAAAGAGGATTTTTCCGGGCTGTTTACCGTGATGAAGGGCCGTCCCGTCACGATCAGGACTCTCGATCCCCCTTTGCACGAGTTTCTGCCCCACGGGGAGAAAGATATCCGCGATCTGGCCGCCAAGATGGGCATTGCTTACGAACGGCTTCAGGCAACGGTGGACGGCCTCAAGGAGGCGAACCCCATGCTCGGCCTGAGAGGCTGCAGGCTGGGCATTCTCTACCCCGAGATCACGGAGATGCAGGCAAGAGCCATATTCGAAGCCGCCTGCGAAGTGAAGCGGTCGGGGATAGAGGTGAGCCCTGAAATCATGATACCCCTCGTGGGTGACGTGCACGAATTGAACCTTCAGGCAGACGTGGTGGACCGGGTGGCCAAAGAAGTCTTCGGCGAACGCGGCATGACCGTCGATTACAAGGTGGGCACAATGATCGAGATCCCGAGGGCGGCTTTAACGGCAGACGAGATTGCCGGCAGGGCCGAATTCTTCTCCTTCGGCACGAACGACCTGACCCAGACCACCTTCGGCATGAGCCGGGACGACGCGGGGAAGATCCTGCGCCTCTACGTGGAAAGGGACGTGCTCGAGTACGACCCCTTCCAGCGTGTCGACGAGCGTGGCGTGGGAAGGCTCATGAAGATGGGCGTGGAACTCGGGCGGAAGGCCCGCTCCAACCTGAAGATCGGCATATGCGGCGAACACGGGGGAGAGCCCAATTCAGTCAAATTCTGTCACCGGATAGGGCTCAACTACGTGAGCTGCTCACCCTACCGCGTGACGGTGGCGCGTCTGGCAGCAGCTCAGGCGGCGATAGAAGAGAAGCGCTCGGCAGCGCAAGCAACCAAATAGGCGGATAAGATGGGTGTGGGCTGAAAGGGAGCCCGGGCCACCCTCCCGCAGGAGAGAGAAATGAGTGAAAAGAAGCCGATACGAATCACCGATACGACTTTTAGAGACGGGCACCAGTCCCTGTTCGCAACGAGAATGACCACGGAGGACATGCTGCCGATTGCAGAAAAGATGGATAACGTGGGCTTCTATTCCATGGAGGTATGGGGCGGGGCCACTTTCGATGTCACCACAAGGTTCCTCAACGAGGACCCCTGGGAGCGGATAAAGCTTCTCCGGGCCAGGATGCCTCACACCAAGTTTCAAATGCTCCTTCGCGGTCAGAACCTTGTAGGATACCGTCATTATGCTGACGACGTGGTAGAAGCCTTTGTCGAGAAAGCCGCGGAGACGGGGATAGACATTTTCAGGGTCTTCGATGCCGTAAACGACGAAAGGAATTTTATCACCGCCTTTAAGAGCATAAAGAAGGCAGGAAAGCATATCCAGGGGGCTCTTTCTTACGCGCTCACCGAGAAAAGGCTGGGTGGCGGCATATTCGGCCTGGAATATTACGTGGACAAGGCGAGAAGAATTGAAGATATGGGGGCGGACTCATTTGCCATAAAGGATATGGCCGGCATCATATCGCCTTACGACGCCTTCGATCTTGTATCTGCGTTAAAGGAGAAGATCAGCATTCCCGTTCATCTTCACACGCATTATACCAGCGGCATGGGTTCGATGGCGCTTCTCAAGGCCATCGAAGCGGGCGCGGACGGCGTGGACACGTCGGTTGCCGCCTTCTCCCTGAGAAGCTCGCAGCCCCCGATTGAGCCCCTGCTCGTCACCCTTATGAATACTCCCTATGATCCGGGGCTGGCCCTCGAGAAGTTCGCGGAGATCAACGAATACCTGGAAAGCATCATTCCCAAGTACACCTCTTTCTCGGACAACACAAAGTTTTCCGTGATAGATATCGGGGTGCTGATGCATCAGATCCCCGGGGGCATGATCAGCAACCTGGTGAACCAGCTCAGGCAGGCAAAGGCCCTCCACCGGATCGGCGAGGTCTATGAGGAGATACCGAGGACGAGGAAGGAAATGGGATATCCGCCTCTTGTGACCCCCACCAGCCAGATAGTAGGGGTTCAGTCGGTCATGAACGTGCTCGCCGGACGCTATAAGATCATTACGAAGGAAGTTAAGGATTATTTTTACGGCCTCTACGGCCGTTCCACAACCGAGGTAGACGCAGAAATCAGGAAAAAGGCGCTCAAAGGATACGAGCGGGGAGAACAACCGATAGACGTGCGGCCGGCCGACGTACTGGAGCCGGAACTGCCGAAGGCCCGCGAAGCCCTGAAGGGTATTTCCGACCGGATGGAGGATATCCTTATCTATGCCCTCTACCCGATGACGGGAATGGAGTTCCTGAAAGCCAGGCAACAGGCATCGTCAGAATCCTAGGCGCTTAGGTCCATGGACGCTACGGAGTGTTGTAGCGTCCATGGACCTAAGCCCGGCGACTCTACAATTCTACGCTCAGCTTCTTCGGTAAGACACTGCTTATCTCCACTGCCTCCTTGTGGATGATGTCGATGTATCTAAGGGTAGTTTGTATAGTCTCCTGTAGCCTGTTGGCGAAGCCTCCCAGGGGAACCAGTTTGTTGATGACCATATCCCTGAAATGCTGCAACATGATATTCTCCTGCCCTAATAACAATCCGAGAAGCTCAGCCACCTCGGAGCAGAATAGTATGTCGTCGTCGGTAAACCGTATGCCGTGGATTGCATCGATGACTATGACACCCGTAACCTGGCCGTCATCCTCGATGAATAGCGGAGTATAGGCAATCTCCGATATGCACCTTTTCTCCACGATGCCCCTGAAATAGGCCGTTCGTTCATCATTGAGGGGATCGCGTACAACTAATGTCTGTCCTTTGACGGCTGCGGCATGTATGTCAGGATGGGCCTTCAACGGCGTCCGCCCGCGCGCATCGGGTCCGTACTCTTCAAAGGGGACGCCCGCCACTATCTCACAGAACTCTTCCCCCACCCCGTCTATCTGCTCCCGGCTTATTTTGAACATGGCACACCGTTCCACGGCGAGGATCCCTGCGAGCTCCTCTATGATGCTCTGCTTGATACATACCGAGGAGTCCGTCAGACCGCTGCGTAGACTGAGAATGAGCGCCTTCGTTATCTGGAGGAACGCCTTTCTTTCAATCACTTTACTCACCCCCGTTAATCCATGGATAGACGGCCCCTGTCACGATCACGTCATTATCCCATGCACAAATCGTACCAATGAAAAGGTGGGGCCGACAGGCACTGAACCACAGGGGAAACAGGCTGCCCGTGGGAGCCGACGGGGGCATAGGCGGAGGGGGACCGGACATCGTGGACGCGGAAGATTTTGCCTACCAGCGATACTATCTTGCCGGCCCGGCTCCGGAGACTTGTGGGATATACGGTCCCCGTTGTGCCCGGGACCGTATATCCCACGAAAGTCTTTGGGTGATTATGGATTGGCCCTGAGAAAGTCTGCGCAGAATTTCAACGACTCTTCTCCGGGCAGCCCCAGCTTCTTCATGTTTGCAACATAGGCGTCAAGAAGAGGCTTCATCTTCTGGATGGTAATCGCCACCTCTTCCTTTGAGATAGTCGCGGTTTTCAGGCCTTGAGACTTCGCGAAGTCTATTGCCTCCCGATCGATATCGTCCCAGACGGGTCCGGTTTTCTCCGCCCACTCCTCGCTCACCTGGTCGATAAGTTTTTGCATATCAGGGGACAGGGAGTTCCACTTCTGTTTGTTCATGACGACTAACAAGGTGGATACGCTTCCTATCCCGTCATTCTGCTGAAGCCCCCTCAAGAGGTCTCCCCACCGAAAAGCCTTTAGGGTCTCGGCAGCCAGGAGTACGCCTTCGCAGACGCCTCTCTGGAATGCTTCGTAGGCGTCGGATATGGGCACTGAAACGGGGACGGCGCCCATTGCAAGCACTATCTTGCTCGTTTCACCGGCAGCCCTTATCTTCAAGCCCTTGAGCTGGTTTATGGAGTTCCACTGTTTGAGGGTCATGAAATGACTGGGGCCCGAAGTAAACATGTAGAGGACTTTCACGTCGTCATATTCTTTTGGCTTGAATTTTTTGTACCACGCATTGATCAGCTTTGTCCCCTGGGTCGAGCTCTTGACGCGAATTGGAAGCGCCACACCCTCGGTCAGGGGGAACCGTCCGGGTGCCCATTGCTGGGATGTCAAAGATATGTCGGTGATGCCTCTTACGGCACCCTCATACGACTGATTGGCCGGTACCAGAGTGCCGCCAGGGAAATAGGCGACCTTGATCTTTCCATTGCTCCGTTTTTCCACCTCCTTGCACCACTGTTCGGCAAGGCCGGCCAGGCGGCTCATAGGGGGCGAAAAGGTTGAGAACTTGAGCCGAACTACCTTCTCGTCCGACTGAGCCGGGCAGGTGAAAGCAAGTACACAAGAAACCACTAGTACCCACATGAAACACGCACGTCCATACCTCTTCATAATTTTCCCCCACTTTTCAGGTTTTGTAAGGCTTTGAAACTTCTCTTGAAAACGTCCCCCCCCCTAAACCATTTGTTCTCTCCCTGATAAGTCTCACCTCCTCCATTACGCCACTCTCTTGTGGCTGCATCAGTACCCTTTTCCCCTAAGCACCTGCACGCGCGCTTTTCTCCCTGTCAACAAGGAGCCGCCTCAACACTTTGCCCGTGCTGCTTTTCGGCAGGTCCTCCGTGAACTCAATGAAGTGAGGTCGCTTGTAAGCCGCCATATGCTCCTTGCACCAATCGAGGATCTCCTTTTCTGTGACTTTACCCGTATACCCATCTTTCAGCACAATAAATGCCTTGGGCGTCTCACCTCTATAGTCGTCGCTCACCCCTATCACCGCTACCTCTCTCACTGCCGGATATCTGTAGAGAAGATCTTCCACCTCCGCCGGAAATACACTGAAGCCCGAGCACTTGATCATCTCCCTCGTCCTCCCCAGGAATTTAAGGTAACCGTCCTCATCCATAAGCCCCGTATCTCCGGTGTAGAGCCAGCCGTCCCGGAGCATCTGTTTCGTCTCCTCGGGCCTGTTCCAATAGCCAAGCATCATGGCCGCCGACTTGATGGCTATCTCCCCCTCCTCATTAGGGCCCAGCTCCTTTGTTTTAGTCTCCTGATCGACAATCTTGACGTCCACGCCGATCTGCGGTATGCCCACAAAACCCGGCCTGAATTGATGCAATGGAGTGCAGGTGCCGCCCTGCGTGATGGTCTCCGAGAGGCCGTAGCCTTCGCCGATGGCGGCATCAGGCGCCAGCTCCCTCAGCTTCTTTTGAAGCTCGACGGAGACAGGGGCGCCCCCGGTCCAGAGATACCGAAAAGAGGTGAAGTCGTAATCCTTAACATTGGGAAGACCCAGCAAGGCAATCACCATGGTTGTTGCGGCTACCCAGGATGTGCAACGATAGCGCGTAATTGCCTGAGCAACCCCGTCCGGAACGAAACGGGGAAGAATGATAACCCGCCCGCCCGACACCAGCGGGGCGCACATCAGGGCTACCTGCCCCATGACGTGGAAGAAGGGCGTCACACCGAGGTGCACATCATCCTCCCTGAGATGGTACCAGTGCATCAATCCAAGACTCGCGGCGGCCAGTGCATAGTGGCTGATCATCGCCCCCTTGGGGATGCCCGTGGTGCCGCCTGTATACTGGAGAACCGCCAGCTCTGTTTTCAAGTCGGTCACCCTGCAGAGAGGGTCGTCCTTGGACCTCTCTATCAGCTCCATGAAATCGATTGTGTCCGGGAATACATGGTTCTTTTCCCTTGCCTCATGGGACAGGGGCAAAGTCGGTTCGGCGGGAAGAAACGCGCTCATGGACGTGAGGATCACGCTCTTTAGCGGCGTGCGGCTCCTCACCTTTTCCATTTCCGGGTAGAGGGCGTCGAGGCCGATGTACGTTTCCGCTCCTGCGTCGTTGAGCTCGTGCTCGAGCTCCAGGCCCTTGAACATGGGATTGACGGCCACCGCTACTCCCCCCGCTCTCTGGGCGGCAAAATAACTTATTACAAACTGCGGGCAATTCTCCATGTGGACGGCTACGCGGTCGCCCTTCTCGACCCCCAATTCCACGAGGCCCCACGCCAGTCTATCGATCATCCTGTTGAGTTCCGCGTACGTGATGTCCCTGCCGTAAAACGTCAAGGCAGCCCTATCGGGCGTATATCTCCCCCATTCCCGAACATATTCCGACGTAGGCTTTGCCACGTCAAGGGTCCTCGGGGCCCATACGGGCCACACTTTGTGCCATCTGCGTTCCATCATTACCCCCTTTCCGGTTCTCTACCTCTGCTTCAGTCTGCCCGGCTGTTTAGTATGGGTTAGCCATAAAATGCCTCCTCTTAAGCGTCCCCCTGCCTTCACCCCCCCTGACCTGCGTGCGTAAGGTCGATGAGGGGGGGGGTTAAGGAGGGGTCGCCCCTTAGTTGAAAAAGGGGCGATAGGGGAGTGTTATTCGTCAAGGTACCGCTCCACGATCATCGATGTCGACGGACCGCCGCCGCCACAGAGAGAAGCTCCGCCGTAACGGACACCACGGCGCTCCATCTCGTGGATGAGGGAGACGATGAGTCGTGCCCCCGTCATGCCGACGGGATGGCCGAGGGAGATGCCCCCTCCCTGCGCGTTCATCTTGTCCAGGGGGATCTTCAACTCCCTGTTGCAGCCGATGATCTGGGCCGCGAAGGCTTCATTGATCTCCCAGTAGTCGATGGCCTCGATGGGCAGGTTGGCAATGCGGAGCGCCTTCCTTACCGAGGGGACGACTCCCATACCCATGATCTTCGCGTCGACTGCGGCGGAGCCCGTGGCGACTACGCGGGCAAGGGGTTTAATCCCCAGCTCTTTTGCCTTGTCGAGGGACATCATGACCAGGGCCGCCGCGCCGTCGTTGAGGCCCGAGGAGTTGCCCGCGGTGACGGTGCCGTCTTTCACGAAGACCGGCTTCAGCTTCGCGAGGTCGGCCATGGTGAGACCCTGCCGTGGGTGCTCGTCGGTATCGAAGATCGTCGTCCCTTTCCTTGTCTTGATCTCCACCGGGACCAGCTCGCTTGCCTGGGTCTTATTGTTGATCGAGGCGCAGGCCCGGTGATGGCTCATCAGGGCGAACTCGTCCTGCTCTTCCCGGGATATGTCGTACATCTTCGCGATATTCTCCGCCGTCTCTCCCATGAGGATGTTGTAGAAGGCATCGATCATCCCATCGTTGTACAATAGGTCGATAAGCTGCTGATGGCCCATCTTGAAGCCCGTGCGGGCACCCATAAGCAGGTAGGGCACGTTCGACATCGACTCGCAGCCCACGGCCGCCCCCACTTCCACCTGCCCGAGGAGGATCTCCTGGTACATGATCTCCGCGGCACGCATGGAGGAGACGCACTGCTGGTTGATGGTGCAGGCGACGGTCTCCCAGGAGCAGCCCGCATGGACGGCGACCTGTCGTCCCGGGTTCGATTTGGCCCCTGCCATGTCCGGGTTCCCACAGACAACTTCTTCAATAAGCTTGGGGTCCACTTTCGCCCTCTCCATGGCTGCCTTGAGGGCGATGACCCCAAGCTCGACGCAGTTCACGTCCTTGAGGGAGCCGAGGAAATCCCCGACTGCCGTCCTCATCCCACTGACTATAACTACTTCGTTCATCTCGTTCTCCTTATCTGAGTACTCGCGTTACTTGCCCATCAACACGGTCGGGAGCCAGGTGGCTATCCCGGGGAATATGAAGAGAAGTGCCCCTGCAACGATAAAACTGGCGAGGAATGGAACCACGCCGGCGTACACGGTCTTGAAGGACTCCCCCGTAATATTCTTCACCACAAAGACACTGATGGCCACGGGAGGTATGATGGTCCCGACCATGAGCGTAACCCCTATCATCACACCGAACCATAAGGGGTCATACCCGAGTTTCTGGACCGCCGGAAAGAGGATCGGGGTGACGAGGATCATGAAGGCAAGATCGTCTATGAAGGAGCCGCCCAGGAGGTAGAACAGGAAGACGACGACCATGATCAGCACCCTCGGCATGTGAAGCCCGACGAGCCAATCGCCCGCATACTGCGGGATCTGGGTGATGGTGAGGAAGTGCCCCAGGACTGCCGAGCATGCGATAAGGGTGAGCACCATCACCGCTGCTCTCAGGGATTCATCGATAGATTTCACAAAACCCTTGAAAGTGAGGCTCTTTCTGGAGAGTGCGAGGATGAGGACTGCGATTGTCCCGATGGTGCCCGATTCGGTAGGGGTAAATATACCTGCCATCAGCCCGCCTATGACGATACCAAAAATGACGACGACACAGATGAACTCGGGGAGGGAACGGAGTTTCTCCCGAACGGTAAAGGTTTCCGTGCTCCTCGGACCGAGGGAGGGATCGATCTTGCACCAGACGTAGATTATGCCGATAAAGAAGAGGGAGATGAGAAGCCCGGGTATCATGCCCGCGAGAAAGAGCCTGCCTATGGACTGCTCGGTCATGATTCCGTATATGATCATCGTGATACTGGGGGGTATGAGAATGCCGATAGTACCGACACTGGCGACTATGCCCGTGGAGAGCTTCTTGCCGTACCCATATCTCGTCATTTCGGGCACAGCGACGCTTGAGAACGTTGCGGCCGTGGCAAGGGTAGACCCGCACATTGCCTTGAAGAGGGTCGCTGCGACAACAGTGGCCATGGCAAGGCCGCCGGGCACGCGGCCGACCAGTTTATATGCGGCGTCGTAGAGTCTCTTGGCAATTCCCGCGTTATAGGCGATCTGGCCCATAAGCATGAAGAGCGGAACGACCGTGAGGCTGTATGCCGAGAGGACATCGAAGAAGTCCTGCACCATGAGGCTGAAGGCTGCGTCGAAGCCGGAAAGCAAGGTGTATCCGGCAATGCCTATCATGGCGATGCCGAAAGCGATCTCGACGCCGGTGAAGAAAAAGAATATGAGAAAAACACATGCGCCTATTCCCAGGACAAATTCGTTCATTGCTTCCTCCCGGCTTCAATTATGTCGGATACCGCTACAAGGCACTGGGCAAGACAGCTTGCCGCCATTCCAAACACGATGGGGTAGAAAGGGACCCTGAGGCTCATAGTGACGGTCTTCGTGGCGATGAAGTTCTTCCCCATAATGATGAAATACCAGGCAGCAATCAAAAACATCAAGAACACCAGGACCCTCGTGGTGATCGTGAGCACCCTTTGCGGCCCCGGCGGCAGCTTGTCAATGACGAGATCCACATACACCTGGGCCTTCAGGAGGGATGCGCGGGGAAGGGCAAATCCGGTAACGGCCACTCCCAGGAAAGCGACAATTTCGTACACCCCTACAATCGGTTTTCCAAAAAATCGCATGATGACGTCGGCAAATGTGGCGACCATCATGACGAGCAGGATTATGCCCGAGATTATGGTCATAAGGCTGCATAGACGTGAAACGAATACCCGCATACTTACCCTCCTTTTTTCCCCTGACCGGATATGACCGGAGGGGCGCTATGCTCAGAACGTGAGCTGACCCTTGACCAGTTGGCGCCCGATCACGAGTTTCTCTACCTCTTTGACCCCCTCGTATATCTCGACGATCTTGGCGTCCCTGTAAAACCGGCTGATATCGTATTCGTCGATGTAACCGTAGCCTCCGTGGAGCTGGAGGGCCTCGTTGACCACCTTCACCCCTACCTCCGCGGCGTACCACTTGGCCATGGACGTGAGCGCCGGGTCAATCTCCCCTCTGTCCACTTTCCAGGCAGCCTTGTACGTGAGATTACGGGCAGCTTCGGTCAATGTGGCCATTTCGGCAAGCTTCACCTGGACGAGCTCGCTGCTGGCAAGCGGTTTTCCGAAGACCTTCCTTTGCTTCGTATGTCGCAGGGCCATCTCCAGCGCCCCCTGAGCCACGCCCACCCCCTGAGCGGCAATGTAGGTGCGTGACCTGTTAAAAAACGCCATGAAGCATTCAAACCCCTTGCCCTCTTGACCGATCAGGTTTTCTTCAGGCACCCACACGTTGTTAAAGGTAATCTCGGCGGTGTCGTGGGCCCTGATGCCAAGCTTCCCCCGGATCTTTGTCCGCACTATGCCCTGCCTGTCCCCGTCGATAACGATGACGCTGTGACGCCCTGTTTTGGAGCCATTGTCAGGGTTGGTCAGACACAGGGTGACAAAGAAATCTGCGATATCGCCATTTGAGATGAACATCTTGGAGCCGTTGATGAGATACCCGCCATCCTGCTTCACGGCCTTGGTGGAGACGCTGAGGACGTCGCTTCCTGCGTCGGGCTCGGTGACGGCGACGGCGCCGATCTTGCCCCGGCGGCATACCGAGGTAAGGTACCGCTCCTTTTGTGCTTCGGTGCCGAAGAGGAGTATCATTTCACTGCCGAAGGCCATGCACATGACGGCGCTGCCGAGACCCGGGTCGGCCCGCCAAAATTCTTCCATCACCAGCGCTGTCTCAAGGAAACCGAGACCCATTCCCCCGTATGCTTCATCTATGAAGACGCCGACAAAGCCAAGGCTGCGCGCCTTCTCCATGAGCACCGTGTCGAACTTTTCTTCCCGGTCGCACTCCTGCGCGATCTTGGGAAATTCTCCCTCAGCAAAGTCCCTGGCTGCGCGCTTTATGTCCCTTTGAATTTCCGTGAGCTGAAAGTCCATGAGATTTCCTCCTATCCGCCTTGATTTGTGCCCTGCGATAATGACGTAAAAAAATCCACCTAAAAGGCCGGCCGGCAAAATGTGGACCGACCGCCCGGTCTATTTACATACGCGCTCATTTTATCGGCCCCTTCGTCCCGGCGACACGGGCGGCCGATCATCCTCATGCCCTCGAACGAATTAGCGGTACCTCATTGCTTTATCCCCAATCCCCGAAGCATCGTAGTGCGATAGGCCCGAGCATATGCGACAGCATCGAAGGAATCGCCCTGGAGACACCACTGGAGATGCATACCAACGAAATTCGCGATGATGATATGTGCCTGGATGTTGGTGTCCAGGTCCTTGGCGACTGCCCCTTCCTTCAGTCCTAGGTCGAGCAGCGTCTTGATGAACGCATGTGCTTTCATCTGAATGTCCCGCATCTTCAGTTCTGCATTGCTACCGGTGCCCGCGATCTCCCCGAGCATGGTACTGGATACCAGGAGCAAATCTTTCTTATCCCGGGCGAATTCGGTGATGAATCTATAGAAGACCTTGAATTTCGTAATGAAATCGCCTTGGCAGTTATTGACTTTCTCAAAAGCCGCATCATACAATTCACACGAAAACTTTTCCAGAATTTCTTCAAGGATACGGTCCTTGCTGGTGAAGTGCCAGTAGAGGGTACCCTTGGCAACTCCGGCCGCGTCTGTCAGCTCCTTTGTGGTAGTGCCCGCAAAACCCTTCGCGAGGAAGAGCCGTATACTCGCCTCGATGATCCTTTCCTTCACATTGTCTTGTTTGTTACGCAAAGCCTGTCCCCCGGTGATTAAATGCACACACAGACTGACCTCCCAGTCTATTAGTGTTCAAGCATAATTAATGGGAGTCATAAATGTCAAGAAAAAAATTGAAAGTTGTTGCGTGCCGGCCCTTAGGGACGCGGGGAGCGGGCCTTGTCGGGACCTGGGGGGGCGTTCTTCTCGCGGAACTCATTTTCCATCTTGATGAGGAGATCGCCGAATTCAACGGCGTGGCGTCGCATGGTGGCGAAGGCCGCGTCTCCGTCCCCGGCGATGACGGCTTCCACGAGCGGTTTGTGCCAACTGGCCGGGTGCATGTGGCGCGGATCCTGGATTACAACCTCCACCACCTGCGCGGTGAGCCTCAGCACGGACTTTACCAGACCTTCGAAAAACCTGTTGCCGCACATCTCCGCCAGGATCACGTGGACCAACTGCTTTCTTTCGATGTCGTCCAGGAGGGTCACAAGGGGAAGCTCCTCCGCGTCCAATGCCGCCTGAAGCCGGCCGGCGTACTCTGCAGAGACGTTGCGCGCGGCAGAGCGGGCCACCTCCGGCTCGACAAGCATTCTCACCTCGTGGAGCTCCGGGACCGAGATCTTGTTAGCCAGGAACAGATCCAGGTAGGTATTGGAAAGCTGCTCGAAGGTGAGGTCGGTGACAAAAGCGCCTCCCGCGGATCCCTGGCGGGTGCTGATAAACCCGGAATTACCCAATGCCCGCAAAGCCTCGCGGATCGCCACGCGGCTGACCTCGAACTCTTCGGCGAGCTTCCGCTCGGAAGGCAGCTTTTCGCCGGTCCTGAACTGTCCGAGGAGGATCGACTGTTTGAGCTGCCCGGCCACCTCTTCTGAAACCCGGGACTGCTTGATCGGTTTGAACCTGGAACCAGCCATCTCCATTAAGATATGACAGACCTGTTTTTGTTGTCAATGCTTATTCTCATCAAAGCCAATCGTTGTTTTATAAATTTATTGACATGAGCTAATATTTAATATTTAAATAATTATACCAAATACACTTCGACAAACCTTTTTCCCGGGAGGCTCCATGAATGTCGCCAGTAATCTAGAGAGATCGGCCCGCTTTTTTCCCGACAACCCGGCCGTCAGTGTCGCCGGGCGGGAGATCACCTATTCCCGGCTGGATGAACAGGCGAGCCGGGTTGCGTCCGCCTTCCTCGCCGTGGGGCTCACCCCCGGCGATCACGTTGCCCTTTGCGCCGGAAACTGTCTTGAATGGGTCATTGCCTACTTCGGCATCCTCAAGGCAGGGGCCGTAGCGGTCACGCTCTCGAACTCCCTTCCCTTCGAAGAGCTCTCCCTCCTGGCGAACCACGCAAAGCCACGGCTGGCGCTCACTGACAGGGTTTCAGACTTCGAGCGTCTGGCGGCCGGGGCGCCATGGCTCGAACACGTGATAGCTCTCCACGGGGAACCCGGCCCGGCCGGGTTGATACATGGGGCAACCGGCCTCGCCAAGGCCGTCGACCGCCTGAGAACCGACGTCGCCGCTATCCTCTACACGGGAGGGACGACGGGCATCCCAAAGGGGGTGATGCTCACGCACGAAAACATCAATTTTTCCAGCCACAACGTGGCCTACAGCGAGCGCTCCACGGAAAGGGACCGAGCCCTCTGCTTCTTACCCCTCAACCACGTGTTCGGACAGGTGCACATCATGATAGGGTCGGTCCTCTCGGGCGGCTGCCTCGAGCTTTTGCCCTCGTTCAATCTCGACGAGGTCCTCGATATCCTCAAAATGGGGCGCGTCACCAAGCTTTTCGCGGTCCCCACCGTCTACACACGCCTCCTGGGCCTGGAGGGCTTGCGCGAAAGGCTCGGAAAGGTACGGTACTGCTTCTCGGCAGCATCGAGCCTGCCGGGCGAGATCATCCATCAATGGAAGGAAATGACGGGCATCGACATCTCCGAGGGGTACGGGATGACGGAGTCCGCTTCGGCCGTCACCTACAACCATTACCATCGCCACGTTGCCGGTTCCGTCGGGGAGACCGTCCCCGGCGTCGAAGTGCAGATCAGGGACGGAAACGGCGCCACCCTGGGCATAGGCGAGGAGGGCGAGATCTGCGTCAAGGGGCACAACCTCATGAAAGGCTACCTGGACAACCCTTCAGAGACTGAAGGCGCCTTCTGGCCCGATAGATGGTTCCGCTCCGGCGATGTCGGCGTTCTCGATAAGGACGGGTACCTCTTCATCGTCGACCGTCTCAAGGATATGATCATCACCGGCGGCGAGAACGTCTATCCCCGCGAAATCGAAGAGATCCTCTACGCGAGGCCGGAGGTGGAGGAAGCCGCCGTGGTCGGCATGCCCGACCGGGAATGGGGGGAACGGGTCGTCGCCTTCATAAAGGCCAAGGAAGGACATAGCCTCGACACGGCGGCCCTGAAGACTTTTCTGAAGTCACGCCTCTCGCCTTTCAAAGTGCCGAAAGAGTATATCGCGGTGGAAGAGCTGCCGAAGAACGCAGCGGGCAAGATCCTGAAGCGGGAGCTGAAAAAAGGGCACCTGAAGGAATAGCGTAATCCAGGGGCAACGAATGGGGGAGGCGCCGCCCCGGCATCCTTTTTGTTTTTATTGTTTTTGATCGGTCGGATTAGTCCGATCGGTCCGATCCGACCGATCAAAAGCTTTTCTGTTTAAGGTTTCAAACCCAAGCCGCGCGCGATGATCAGCTTCATAATCTCTGTCGTGCCCGCGAGGATGGAGAGGGCGCGCACGTCCCGGTAGAGCCGGCTTACGCGGTACTCCTCCATATAGCCGTAGCCGCCGTGGAGCTGCACCGCGTGATAGGCCACCCGGTTGACCAACTCGCCGAGCCACGCCTTTGCCATGGAGACCCGCTGGTTGATATTGTCGCCGCTAGTATACTCGGCGATGAGGGTTTCGAGGAAGTTCCTGCCCAGTTCCACCTCCGTGGCCATCTCCGCCAGCTTAAACGCGTTGTGCTCAAAGTCGCCTATGCGCCGGCCGAAGGCCTCCCGCACTTTCGCGTACTCCAGGGCTTCCCTGAAGGCCTCTTCCGCCATGGCCTGGCATTTCACACACACCTCGAGCCTCTCCCGGGCCAGCTTCTCCATCATGTACTTAAAACCCTGCCCTTCCTCGCCGAGGAGGTTGGCAACCGGCACGCGGCAGTCTTCGAAGGCGAGTTCGGCGGTATCCTGCCCGTCCTGTCCCATCTTGTGCAGCTTACGCCGCGTCAGCCCAGGCGTGTTGCCCTCGACCACGATCATACTGATCCCCTTCTGCCCGGTGGCAGAGACGACCTTGCACGCGGTCATGATGATGTCGGCGGACATGCCGTTCGTGATGAACGTTTTTTGCCCGTTGATGATGTAATGGTCGCCGTCCTTCACCGCGCTCGTGCGGATGGAGGCGAGGTCGGAGCCCGCATCGGGCTCGGTGAGGCCGACGGCGCAGATGCCCTCGCCTGTCGTCGTCTTAGGCAAGAGCCTTCTCTTCAGGTCTTCCGTCCCGTACGAGTAGAGATAAGGGGTCGCCACGTCGCTGTGGAGGGGTACGCCCACGTTGAACCCGTCGCCCCAGGCGAGCTCCTCGTTCACGATGAGCAGCGAATACCGGACATCCACATCCTGTCCGCCGTACTCCTCAGGCAGCCAGGGACACAAAAAGCCCTGCTTGCCCATCTTCAACCACAGGTCCCGGGGGACCATCCCGGCTTTGTCCCACTCCTCACGAAAAGGGGTGATCTCCTTTGCGACAAACTTCCTGAACACCTTTCTAAAATCGCTATGCTCCTGGCTCTCCTGAAAATGCGGCATATCCCTTCCTCCTTATCTATAGTGCCAACTTATCTATTTGCCAATAACTATACGCCGGTGAGTCCCTCCTACTGCATGAATATGGACGGCACATACAGGACCAGCGCGGGAAAAGCAAAGAGCAGCATCACGCAGACGACCAGAGCGATCAAAAAGGGGTAGACGCCGCTGTAAATTACGCTCATGGGCACCTTCGTGATGTTTTTGACCACGAAGACGGGCATGGCCACGGGCGGGATAACCGAGCCGATACAGACTGTCAGGGAGACCATGATGCACGCCCATATGGGATCGTACCCCAAGGAGGTGATGGCGGGGAAGAAGATCGGCGTGGCGAGGATCATGAACGCGAGGTCATCGATAACGGAGCCGCCGATGAGATAGACGCAAAATATGAGCGACATGATGATATGGCGGTGGATGGGCAGCTTTACAACCCAGTCCGCGACCGCCATGGGTATGTCCGTGACGGCGACGAAGTGACCGAGCACCATGGAAGAGGCGACGATCATGAGCACCATGCACGACGTGCGCAACGCCTCGGCGAACGATTTCTTGATGCCGGCCAAGCCTATATCCCTTTTCACGATGCAGAGGATCAGGACCGCGAAGGTGCCGATGCTGCCCGCCTCGGTGGGCGTGAAAAAACCCTTCAGCAGGCCGCCCATGATCACCACGAAGATCAAGAGGGGCCACAAGACCGCGGGGAGCGATTTCAGCCGCGCGTCCCATGGAAATCGCTCGCTTTTCGGTCCGATAGCGGGATTGATCCGCGCCCACCCCAGGATCACGACCGTGTAGAAGAGGGCGAGCATCAGGCCGGGCACGATGCCGGCGAGAAAGAGCTTGCCTATCGACTGCTGCGTGATGAGGCCGAGGAGGATAAGAGTGACGCTCGGCGGTATGAGTACGCCCAGGGTGCCCACGGTCGCGACAATGCCTGTGGATAGCTTCTTGGCATAGCCGAACCTGTCCATCTCCGGCACCGCGACGCTCGCGAAGGTCGCCGAAGTGGCGACGATGGAGCCGGAGATAGCCTTGAAGATAGTCGCCCCGACGACCGTCGCCATGGCGAGACCGCCGGGGACGTGCCCGAGAAACTTGTGGGCGCAGTCATAGAGCCTCTTTGCGATCCCCGCGTTGAAGGCGATCTGGCCCATGAGCACAAAGAGGGGCACGACCGTCATCCCGTATGATTCGAGGGAGTCATAGAAGTCGTTCGCCAGTATGTTCATGGCAGCGTGGGTAGAGACGATCAAGGCATACCCCACGAAACCTACGACCGTCATTCCCACGAAGAACTCCATCCCGGTGAGGAAGAGCCCCAGCATCACGATGCACCCTAGAGCACCTATAGTCACTTCGCTCATGTGTTATTCTCCGTTATTCCGAGCTTGATGATGTCGGCGATCAGAACGAGACATTCGATAAGGAAACAGAAGGCCAATCCGTAACAGGCGGGATAATAGGGAATGCGGAGCGTCATCGAGACCTCGCCGCTCGCGTAGAGGTGGTTTGCCTTCAGGAGCAGGTTCCACGCAAGCAGGGCGCATATAACGATACCCGCAATCCTCGTTAAGACGATGACCGTGTTCTTCACCGGGGCAGACCGGTTCTCTATGAGGAAATCGACGAATATATGGCCTTTGTCCCAGGATGTCTGCGCCACTGCGAAGCCCGTCACAATGGCCCCGGCGATTGCCACAAGCTCGTACGTGCCTATGATCGCTTTGCCGAGGGCGCGCAGGATCACGTCGGCCACAGTGAGCATCATCATCAGAAAGAGGACCACGCCCGCAAGCCCGTTCATCCAACCGCTTATTTTCTTAATGACGGCAAGAAACGCTCTCATCACTCCTCCGATAGCGATACGGGGGAGACCCCAACCCGCTGTCTCCCCGTATCGTCCAAACTGTACCTTAGCGGATCTGTCACTTCGGATGTGCTTTGATGTAATCGCGGCAGAATTTCAACACTTCCTGGCCGGGCAGGCTCTTGGCCTTCATCTTGTTTACATACTCGTCGAAGAGCGGTTGGGCCTTCGCGACCCACCTCGCGTTCTCTTCTGCCGTAAGCCTGATTACCTTATTGCCCCTCTTGACGGAGAATGCTTTCCCCGAGTCGTTGATGGCGTCCCAGACCTTCGCCTGTTTATCTATCCATTCCTGGTTGATCTGCTCGATGATCTTCTGGTCGTCCGGGCCTATGCTGTTCCACTTGTTCTTGTTCATGGCGACGAGGAAGGTGGCCGTGTAGGCGGTCCCATAGTCTTCCGTGCTGCTCTTGATCACTTCGCCCAGTTTCCAGCCCTCCAGCGCCTCATACGCGAGCATGGCGCCGTCGGCGACACCCTTCGATATGGCATCATACGCGTCGCCCATGGGCATTGCCACCGGTGTACCGCCGAGGAGCTTCATGAATTCCGCGTTCGATCCGAAGGTCCTTATCTTCTTCCCCTTCAGGTCTTCCAGCTTGGACACCGGCTCCCTGGTATGCAGGATTCCCGGGGGCTGGCCGTGGAAATACATCACCTTGACCTCGTCGAATTCCTTCGGCTTGAACTTGGCGTAGTAAGCATTTGCCAGGTGGGTCGATACGTTGCTGCTCGGGTAGCCGAGGGGATAGTCGAGGACCTCGGTCAGCGGGAATTTCCCCATGGTGTAGCCGAGGACCATATTACCGACGTCGCAGACCCCCTGCACCACGCTGTCGTATGTCTGGGCAGGCGCGGTCAGTGTGGCGCCCGTATAGTGGCGCACCTTCACCCTGCCGTTCGTCCGCTTTTCCACCTCTTTGCACCACGCATCGGTGATTTTCGCGCATTCGTGACTGGGGGGGAAAAACGTCGAAAACCTGAGTTGAACCACCTTGTTCTGTGCGGAACCGGTTGTCGCGGTCAGCAAGGTAACCGCGAAAGCGGCGAGCACAAGAAGACAGGCCACGCGTAAAGGTCTCATAACTCCTCCTTTAGTGAAATCCATTAACCATGTCATTTATTGTACCATAGTAACTTTACCTCACGAGCCGGTTCTAAAGCAAGACAATTTTTTTCCGTAGGCAAGAAAGATTGTAACGGAGAATCACGAAAAGCTTCGCGGAAATGGTGGGGCGATGAGATATGCCGATGTTGAAGGCGGGCTCAACAAAATCGGTATAAGAAGGACCCGCACAACCGGACCCCGGCAAAGGGGTTTAGGGGAATTTGAACGTGCCGGGGTCCGGACAGCGTGCGAGATGTACCGCTACGTCAGGACCGTGCCTGCTGCGCCGATGTGCTCTTTCAGCGCATGCGCCTGGGCTGGGCTGCCGGACAAGAGCGGCTTTCCCAACGGCAGGTATATACCAACCAATTCGCCGAGCGAGTGCGCCAGCATATAGAGGCCCCAGACCATGGCCATGCAGGACGTCCAGGCCGCCAGAGGCGCGAACTCGTGATGACCGGTCTCCGCAAGACCGATGCTGAAAAGGATGACGAAGCCCAGAGGCGATATGACAAAGATGAATCTTGGCGCCTTCAGGAAGGGCAAGCCCCATATTCCCATAAACATGCCGAGCATCATGTTCAGGTATCCAAGTATGGGCACGGGCGAACCGAGCTTCAGGCTGACCACTAGAAATGAGACGCCGGGGGCCAGCATGAACAGGGTGCCCATGGTTGCCAGCAGATTGCCTCTTACCCCTACACCCCTCCTCAGCTCGACCATGCCAGCCAGGATCTGTGCGATCCCTCCTGCCAGGCATATGGGAAAAATCAGGGCTGCGTTCTCCTTGGGAAGCATCCCCCAGAATTGCAGCCAGAGCATAAGAGTGATCATTGCGAACGCCGCAAACCCGAGCGGTGCCCCCGTAGCCCATTTGTCTTCTGTTACCATGCTTCCCTCCTCATAATTTTTTTGATCTCCCCTTGAGACGTCGATGCGTCCCCTACGCATCGATACTGCTCCCGGCGGGACCATGCGACCATTCTCCCGGCGGTCTTTCCCTCTATCGTTTCTGCAACAAGAACAGTGTATGCCACGGCAGAAAGCAAACAGTGTGCCAACGGACCGCAGGGTCTCACGAACAGCGCCTTTTCCTGGAATGGGAGCGCCTTCGCAGGAAGGTGCCGGCCGCGGGTCGGAAGTCTCAGCCGTTTTCGATAGTGATCAAAACGACACAATAATGGAGAAACTGTATCAAAATGCACACGGCAGCGTCTCTGCGACCGCACTCTCCCGGCAAGGCATCCGGGAATCCCACTTTGAGTAGAGACCGTGCGGCGCACTTCCCAGAGTGGTTCTCTTGCGCAATTTCAATCCCTTCTCGTTAAAAAAGGGACCGTATTTTTTGTCGACCGTCTTTATATGGTTTCTCAACCAGTCTTTCAGAAAATTCATCACTTCTATCGTCAAAGCCAATTGACCGCCGTCAAAACTCTCCTTGAAGCCGGAAACCTTCTTCACGAAATTACTGTGTTCCAGTCTGTGGCTTGCGGCGGCGGGATATCCGAATCTGTCAAAACTTTTTTATAGGCCCATAAAATATTTTGACTTGCTATGTTTCCCACAGAAAGCCGACAATAGACTCATTAACATACCGGTCCATGCGTTGAAGCGCACGAGGCGAAACTAGGATGGAGAAATCATATCAAAATGCACACGGCAACGTCCCTTCGCCCGAATTCTCCCGACGTTGCCCGTCTTCCCCACGTGCACAAAACCCTTACATAAAACTTTTTTATAGGCCCATAAAATATTTTGACTTGCTATGTTTCCCACAGAAAGCCGACAATAGACTTATCAACATGTCACTTTATGGGTTGCGGAGTACGAGCTTGGGACTCGATTACGGTAGCGAGAAGAATGGCCCCCGGTCGTTAGTCGGATGCCAGCTTCATTGAATATGAATAAAGGAGGCGCTCATGATGGAGTTTGACGGAATCATTATCGGGGCGGGGCCCAACGGGCTCACCACGGCCGGCTATCTTGTGAAGGCCGGACTGAAGGTGGCCGTTCTCGAGCGGCGGTACGAGATCGGCGGCGGCCTGGCCACAGAAAACCTTCTCCTTCCGGGAATGCTGGTTGACAGCCACGCCATCTACCATATGATGGTCGACTACGCACCACCCTTGAGGGACTTCGAGATGGACAAGAAATACGATCTCGAATGGATCTATCCGGACCTGCAGGTAGTCATGCCTTTCCTGGATGGGACCCACCTTGCCCTGTACAAAGACCCGAAAAAATCTGCGGCGTCGATCGCCAAATTCTCCAAGCAGGATGCAGAAAGCTTCCTGAACTTCGCGGAGATATCGGAAGAGGCGATGGATGTCTTTCTCGCGCCCGCGAGCTATGTCAACCCTCTTCCAAGCATCGAACAGGCCGCAAAACTGGAGTTGCACCGCGCAACCAAGTGGGATGACGAGTTGACCGGCTATACACCAAGACAGATCGTCGACTCCTGGTTCGAAAACGACAAGGTGCGCGCGCTCTTCCTTTACCTTGCGACAATGTGGGGACTCGACTACGATCTGGAGGGCCTCGGCTATCTCGTGCCGCTCATGATCAACCGCGGCTGGCACTTCAAGCTTTCGAAAGGCGGGTCCCATCACGTGGCGCACCTCATGGGCAAATACATCTCCGAGAACGGCGGAAGGATCATCAGCGGTTGCGTGATCAAGCGGATCATCATCGAAAACGGAGAAGCAAAGGGCGTCGAGCTGGACGACGGCAGCATCATCAAAGCGAACAAGTTCGTCTGCAGCTCCCTCAATCCGCACCAGACCTTCTACGATTTAGTCGGTAAGCAGCACCTCGACAAAGAGCTGATTACACGGCTCGACCAGTGGCACTACTCCGACACGAGCTTCTTTACCGTGCACCTGGCCCTCACCGACCTGCCGCAATTTGCGGCCCTCAAGTCCGATCCCGAGCTGGCCAATTCGCTCATTTATGTGATCGGCTACGAAAGCGAGCAGGACCTGGTCAATCACCTCGACGCCTCGAAGCGGGGCGAGCTCTATGACGGAGGCTTCAATTGCTGTTTTCCGTCGCTTCACGACCCTGTCAGGGTTCATCGCAAGGCTGGGAGCGCCGTGAAACATATCGGCCTCATCTCGATGGAATGCGCACCGTACAATCTCAAGGACGGCGGACCCCTTGCCTGGAACCGGGTGAGGAGGGCCTACGCCGAGCAATGCAAGGCAAAACTTGCCAAATATGCGCCGAACGTGAACGGCTCGATCGTGTGGGATTATATAGGCACGCCCCTCGATACGGAAAACAAGTTCCCCGATATGAAGAACGGCTGCTTCAAACAGGGCGCCTATCTCCCCCTGCAGATGGGCTATTCCAGGCCCAACGAATATTGCGGGCAGCACAGCACGCCCGTCGGCAAGCTTTACCTCGCGGGCGCGTCCACCCATTCCGGAGGCATGATCACGTATGGCCCGGGATTTAATGCTGCGGAGAAGATAGCCGAGGACCTGGGCATCAAGAAATGGTGGCCGGAGCCTCGGGGTGTGAAAGAAGCGAGAGACCTTGGACTTTTCTAGGTCACCTTATTTGTTGAGGAGGTCAACATGTTTTTAAGATCGACGGGTTTAGGAAGAACGTTGCTCACGGCCAAGGTGGCAAAGATAGAGGCGACCCACATGGTCCCTTCGACCCTTGAGCCACCCAAGGACGGGACCACCGAGCCGATGAGGATGCTCCTGACAATGGAGGTGGTCAACCCGGTCCATTGGACGGTCAGGGGATTTGTGGACCCCTCCGATCTGAGACGTATGATAGTAGAAGTCCTGACGCATCCCGGATTGATCCTGAAGGGGATAGTATTCCTCCTCTCAAAGGATCCGGACTATGCCACACCGGCGACAGCCGAACAGCATGGTGCCGGTGCACCGGCCGCTGCCGCCCAAGCTGTCCCCAGCCGCAAAAACGGCGCCGGACCCGTGGTCGGCTCTGCTCCGAAACTCGGGCCCAGCCCCATACCGGTGAGAAGATAGGAAGGCCCGGAAGATATTTGAAAGATATTAGGATAAGGAGGAGTTATGCCAGACAAGAAATATGATGCGGTGATAGTTGGAGGCGGCCATCACGCGACAATCATTGCCTGCTACCTGCAGCGGGCGGGACTCAAGACCGCCATGTTCGAAAGGTGGCACGAGATGGGCGGCGGCGCGTGTGGGGAAGAGCTGCCTTTGCCCGGGTTTATCCAGAATGTGTGCGCCCATTTTACGCGGTTCTATACAAACCCCGCGTACACGGATTTCGGCCTGAGGGACCGAGGGCTGGTCTATCTGTTCCCGGAGAACAACGAGGCGTGGATCTACCCCGACGGCAATTACATCCTGGGGAAGACAATCTTCCCGGTGGTGGACCCCGTGACGGGGAGGGCCGAATTCTCCCAGGAGGCGGCGGACTACACGATCAGGGAAGTGGCGAAGATCAATAAGGACGACGCCAATACCGTGGAGGAGATCATCAGGAGGTACAAGGCAAAGTGGAGAGCGGCGTGGGCCAAGTACCGGTTCACGGGACCTGCTGAATGGCCCCCCGGACCCGATCCCCTGGAAGCCCTCGCCGACGACCCGAAGGATGGGCTCGATCCCGACATCGCTTTCGGGACGGTAGGCCACATCGCCACGACGTTGTTTAAAAGCCCCGAGATGCAGACGTTCTACATGAGGGCCATTCAAACGTCAACCGGATTTTTCCCGCAGGACAGACCGGGGCCTTACTGGCATATCCACGCCCTGGGCCTCATACTGTCAATGGATGCGGCCGCCATCGTGACGGGCGGAACACACAGCATCACCCATGCCCTCCTCAGGGCCTTCGAGGAGTACGGCGGCGAGTTCTTCGTCTTAAGCGAGGTAAAGAAGGTGCTCGTCGATAATAACAAGGCCTACGGCATCGAGCTCGACGAACGGCGACAGAATATTGGCCGACGTGGTGGTCAGCGATCTGAATACCGAGCTTACCATGGACGTCGCCGGCAAAGACCATTGGCCTGAGGCGATCTGGGCAAAGGGTCAGAAACTGAAGGAAAAACCACCGACACTGGATGACAAAGGCTACGAGAGGACCCAGCTCTTCTGGGGTAATATAGCCCTGAACGACGCGCCGGTGTACCCGCAGAACCCGGAGCTTGGCTTTGTTCCAAGGCTGTACTTCGGTGAAGCAGACCCGGAATACTTCCTGAGCGGCCGCTATCAGAAGGAGCGCTGGGAGCTGGGTATCGCGAACAAGCTGTACCTCCTCGTTGCCCCCGACGTGCAGTGGGACAAGACCCGCGCGCCGGAAGGACGCTTTGCCGCGCTTGTTGAAGAGTTCACGTGTCCCTGGAGGAACTTCAGCGAGGCTGAGTGGCTCCGGATGAAACGGGAAATCGAGTTCAGGTTTGTCGAAGAGTGGGGCAAGTATGCTCCCAACGTGACTAAAGAGAATTTCATGGCCGGATGGATCGCCACCCCTGACGACGTGGTCAACAGGAACCCCTGTATGCCTCAGGGCGGTTGGGGCGGTCTCGATGCACATTACGAGTGCTCCGGAAGAAACAGACCCATGCCGGAACTCTCGGGACAGCGCATGCCCATCAAGAACTACTATATGTGCGGCATGGCATGCCACCCGGCGCACGGCATAGGCCGTGGCAGCAGCTACAACTGCTATAAGCTTATCGCCCAGGACTTCAACCTTAAGTATAAACCCTGGGAGGAGCGCGGGTGGTAAATCCCCGGTATGGGGGAAAACGCTGGTTTAGTAACGATGCGGGTCGGTCTGCTCAAACGCAGAAGAACAGCCCGACCCTGAGCATCGCGAGCGATGACAAGCCGAAACGGGACAGCCCTGATGCCTGGCCCTGAGTAAGTCGCTTAAAGGAGACGGCCGGTGAAACCTGAGGTCGAGTGTGGTGTGTGCCTCATGCACTGGGTATACGGCAGGGTCGCATCCTATGCAGACAGAGAAGAACTGCCCGGTATCGCGCGGCCGCTGCTGGACGTGCTGTTGAGGGACGTAAAGCCTTCGGCCAACGTGGGCAGCGCCTGCAACAGCGCGGTGTGGAGCGTCTTTGCGCCGCATTCCCGCATCGCCGATTCCTACGAGAAGCTTAAAAGAGAGAGCAACAGAAACGCCGGGGCCTTGCTGCCCCAGGCCAGGGCGTACATCGGCTCGGGCAAAACGGACAGGGAAAAGTTCGAGCGGTCATGCTTCCTGGCCGCGGCAAGCAATATCGCCCCCCTGAATTCTCCCTCGGGGGCCTATGCCTTTCAGGAGATAGCACGGATTATCGACCGGGACGACTTTGCGCCGGTAGTGACGGGAGACGTGTACCACGCGGTGAAGGCCAGCCGCCGCGTCCTCTATATCACCGACAATGCGGGAGAAATAGGCTTCGATTCGCTTGTCGTCGACCTGGTAAGGCAGATGGGGTCGAAGGTGACGCTGGTGGTCAAGGAAAAGACGTTTTTTGAGGACGCGACGGCCGAGGATGCCCGGTTTTTCGGCCTCGACACGGGTGCGGACAGGATTGTGACGGCCGACGGTTTCTTCGCGCCCCACGCGGTGCCGCTGGACCTTCGGGCGTGCTTTGAGGAGAGCGACCTGATTATAGGGAAAGGGACCGGGTGCTATGAAGCCTTGAGCGGCGAGACCGAGGGCAAACCGTCGGTTTTCATGCTCAAAGTGAAATGCGGACCGATTGCCAGGGAAACAGGCGTAGACGAAGGCAATGTGGTGATTAGACTGGACCGGGGTCAAGATGAAATGAGGGTTAAGGTGAGTGTTTCGCCATAGACCTTAACCTTTTAACTTGCGGGAAAGGGGAGGACGACCATGGGTAAACTTGACGGGCGGGTTGCCATCGTCACAGGTGGCGGCAGAGGGCTGGGCAAGGCTTTTTGTATGGGACTTGCGGCCGAGGGGGCGAAGATCCTGGCAGCGACGAATGAGCCGGTGGGACTCGATGAGACCATTGAAGAGTTACGGCAATTGGGGGCGGAAGCCGAATCCCTTCTCTGCGATGTCACCTCCGACGAAGATATGCAGAAGATGGCCAAGTACGCCATGGACCGTCTCGGGGGGATAGATATCCTCATCAACAATGCAGCCATTTACTATGGGCTTACGAGGAAGCCTTTTGACGCGATCACCCCTCGCGAGTGGGACCTGGTGATGGCGGTAAACGTGAAAGGTCTGTGGCTCAGCACAAAAGCCGTCCATCCTTATATGAAGGAGAGAGGGAAAGGGAAGGTCGTTAATATCGCCTCTGAAGTCTTTTTCACCGGCTCCCACGGTTTTGCTCATTATGTTGCGACAAAGGGAGCGGTTATCGGCTTGACCAGGGCCCTTGCGATTGAGCTCGGCCCCGAGAACATATGCGTCAATGCCGTCGCGCCCGGTTTCACCGATACCGAGGGAAGCAGGACCATCGCCGACGTGAAGAAGTACGATACTTCCAAAACACCCCTCAGCAGGCTCGGTACCCCCGAGGATATCGTGGGTATGGCGGTCTTTCTCTCTTCCGATGCCGCGGACTTCATCACGGGACAGACGATTCTTGTGGACGGCGGGAGAGTGATGCACTAGAAGCACGTTAGCCTGTCCCATGCGGCGATCGTCGGGAGGAATTCGGCATACCCGTTGTCATGAACGTCTTCGAGGGAACAAAGCTGCTGAAGGGGCGAAATTCGCCAAGAAAGAGACGGCAAAGGACCAGGAGTATGTGATCGACCTCATGCTCCACTTATTCCGAAAGTAGGAGGTGCGCCATGTATGTGAGAATGACCTATTTTAGAGTCAAGCAGGGGGAGATGGATAAGCTGCGCAACCTGTACGTGAACGAGGTGATCCCCGCCCACGCGAATCATAAGGGCGTCAGGTTCGTCCACCTCTTCGAGAATACGGAAGACCGTGACGAGGGCATCTCGATGACGGCCTGGGATACCAGGGGAGATTTGGAGAAATACGAGAAGAGCGGGGATTACCAGAGGATCATCGGCCTATTCAAAGAGATGTTTGCAGGCGAATTGACCCTCAAAGCCTACGAGGTTACGGCCAGCTCCGAACCGATGATCCTCCGCATATTCTAGGGGGTACGACGGCGATACTATTTGCACAATACCGGGATGCAAATCGCCTATTTTGTTAAGGGCCTCACGGCAGGACTTTAGATCAAGGGAGGAATGTATGGCCACTGTGTTATTCATGAGCAGCCTCGATACCAGATCGCAGGAGGCACTGTATGCCAAGGAGTGTATTGAGCGTCTCGGCTGCAAGGTCGTCCTGCTGGATCTTTCCATGGGCGCCTATAAGGAGTGTGGGGCGGATTACACGTGCATCGATGTGGCGAAGGAGACAGGAGTCCCCTTCGAACAGGTATCGGGCACTAGGGGCACCGCCGAGAACACGAAGATCATGGTCCAGGGTGCGATCCAGATAGCCAAGAGGCTGTTCGATGAGGGCAAGATTGACGCCATAGCCGGTCTTGGCGGCGCGAGCAACACATCCGCCTTCTCGAATGTCATGAAAACCCTCACTTTCGGTTTCCCGAAACTGATACTTTCCAGCGCCGCCGCCATACCGGCCTACGCGGGAAGCTACTACGGCTACAAGGATATCGCCATATTCCATTCGTGCCTCGACATCAACGGTCTCAATGAATTCATTAAGGACGTCATCCGGAGGTTTGCGGGCATGGTAGCCGGTGCGGCGTCTGTCGAGAAGATTAAGCTCCGCACCGGGGGGAATGACGTTGCCCTCAGCGAGTTCCAGTTCGTCGAGGCCTGCGCCCGCAAGATCATACGGATACTGGAGACGAAGGGCATCCAGGTGATACCTTTTCACGCCCAGGGCGTGGGCGATCGCATCATGGACGAGATGATAGGGGATGGTCTCTTCGGGGCCGCTCTCGACCTCGTTCCTGCCGGCCTCTCTGAGGCGATCTTCGGCGGCAACCGGGCTGCCGGCCCGGACCGGCTCGACAAGGAGATGGCGAGCGGGATACCCGTGATCCTTACCCCCTGCGGCTTTGACCTTCTCTCCTGCGGACCCTACGAGAGGAGGCTCTCCGATCCGCTCTGGAAGAAGATGGGCTTGGAGAAGAGAAAGCTCTACATCCAGGACCATCTCCGGGTCCAGGCGAGGATCGCGAAGCACGAGATGGAACTCATCGGCAGGGTCTTTTCCGAGAAGCTGAACAAGGCGAAGGGCAAGGTAGCGGTCTTTGCTCCCTTGCGCGGGTTCTCTGCCTTGGGCACCGAGGGAGGGCAGCTGTTTGACCCTGAATCGGATCTTGCCCTGGTCAAGAGCCTCAGGAAGCATTTGAATCAGGACGTCGTCCAGCTCGTCGAGATGGATTGCGCGTACAGCGACGACGTGTTCGCCCAGGCCATAGCCGACCGGCTTCTGGAGATGATTAAGGGCTGACAATGGGCCGTCAACAGACGGCGGCATTGATACTTCCGGCCGTCTAGGGGCCTTGTTTCGGTATATGGAAGGTTATATACTTTATCGACCATGACGGAAGCGCGAAAAGGTTAAAGGTAGTCCAACCATGAAAGAAGCCATAGCGCCCTTCAAAGAAGCAATCGAGATGATCAAAGAGGCTGGAGGAGAGGCCTTTCGCAGTTGTTTTCAATGCGGCTTATGCACCGCAAGCTGCCCCTGGAACAACGTAAGGACCTTCATGCCCCACAAGAAGATTACCCAGTCGAAGTTCGGGTTGGTGGAGCTTGGAGAGGAGGACTGGTGGCTCTGCTCGACCTGCAATGCCTGCGTCAGCCGTTGTCCCCGAGGGGTAGCCATCACGGACGTCATACGCGCCGTCCGAAACATCACCACCGACAGCATTCCGCGGGCCGTCCCTGCGAGCCTGAAGAGTGCCGTGGCGAGCCTGAAGAGTGCGGGCAACCCCTGGGCAGGGGCCAGGGACGAGAGAGCCAACTGGGCGCAGGGCCTAGACATTCCGGCATTGAGCGAGGAGACGGAGGTGCTCTATTTCTCCTGCTGCGTGCCTGCCTATGATCCGAAGATGGGGAAGGTGGCCCGGTCCACCTGCAGGGTATTGAAGGAGACGGGGGCCAAGTTCGCCATTCTCGGAACAAAGGAGAGCTGTTGCGGTGAAAGCGTTCGAAAGGCAGGCAACTACGACCTTTTTGAAAAGCTCGCCAAGAGCAATGTCGATGCCTTTCAGGAATCGGGGCTGAAACGGATCGTCGCAACCTCGCCCCATTGCTACGATACCTTCAAGAACGAGTACCCCGCCCTGGGGGCAGCCTTGGAGGTGGAACATCTCACCCAATACCTGGCCCGCGCCATGGATGAGGGCAGACTCTCCTTCCGGAAGTCATTTCCCAAAAAGGTCGTCTATCACGACCCCTGCTATCTGGGACGCCACAGCGATGTGTACGACGAGCCCCGCAAGGTGCTGGGCAGCATCCCGGAGCTGACCCTCATGGACGAGATGAATACCCGGGAGAATAGCCTCTGCTGCGGCGGGGGCGGCGCAAGGATATGGATGGAGACCAAGAAGGGCGAGCGATTCTCCGACATCCTGGTGGAACAGGCCGTCGAGCTGGGCGCCGACGTCCTTGCAACGGCCTGCCCGTACTGTATCCTCAACTTTAGGGACAGCATCATGACCATGGGAAGGGAAGACGTGCTCGAAGTGAAAGATATCTCAGAGATTGTCGACGAAGTAATCTGAAGCAGGAGAAGGTTATGCCCGATGAGGCCACTATGAGTCATATCCCGGAGCCGCACAACAAAAGAATCGGAGCGGTCATGGTGCTAGGCGCCGGTGTCGGCGGCATACAGGCCGCGCTGGACGCCGCGTCGTCCGGGTTCAAAGTATATCTGGTCGACAAGGGGCCGGCCATCGGCGGAAAGATGTCTCAGCTCGACAAGACGTTTCCCACGAATGACTGCTCCATGTGCATCCTGTCGCCGAAATTCATTGAATGCGCCACGAACCCGAATATCACCATAATGACGAACACCCAGCTTGAGCGTTTGGAAGGGGAAGCGGGCGCCTTCGAGGCGCACCTGGTCCAGGAGCCCCGGTATGTCGATGAGGACAAGTGCACGGGGTGCGGCACATGCACCGAGTACTGCCCCATATTTGTCCTTGATGCATATAATCAAAACCTCGCAAAGAAAAAGTGCATACACGTCCACTTTCCCCAGGCTGTCCCGGCTGTTTCGGTAGTCGACTCGGCCCACTGCCTCTTTCTTAACAGAAAGGAGTGCCAGATCTGTGTGCCGACCTGCAAGAACAAGGCTATCGATTTTCACCAGCAGCCAAAACGGCTCTCTCTCAAGGTAGGCAGCTTGATTCTGTCGCCCGGCTATGAACCTTTCGATCCCACGACCCAGAGCCAGTACGGGTATCATCGATTCGCCAATGTCGTCACCAGCCTCGATTTCGAACGAATGATAAGCGCTTCGGGTCCCAATGGAGGCGAATTGCAGCGTCCCTCGGACGGGAAGGTCCCTCACAGGATCGCCTGGATCCAGTGCGTCGGATCACGGGATGAGCAATCCGGCTGCTCGTATTGCTCCGCGGTCTGCTGTATGTACGCCACAAAACAGGTGATCTTGTCCAAGGAGCACCACCCCGAGATCGAGGCGGTGATCCTCCACAATGATATCCGTGCCTACGGCAAGGGGTTTGAACGGTTCTATGAAAGGGCCAAGAACATGCCCGGAGTCCGCTACATCTGGGCCAAGGCCTCGATACTCGGGGAGCGGCCCGAAAGCGGCAGCGTGGCCCTGAGGTACCGCATCAACGGCACCGCGGTCAAGGATGAGGAGTTCGACCTCGTCGTTCTTTCCGTGGGGTTGAGCCCAACCCAGGGCAACAGGGAGTCTGGCGGAGAAACTGTCCGTTCGGATCGACGAGCACGGGTTCTGCGAGAGCCCTGTCTTTTCCCCCATGGAGACCTCCCGGAGCGGGGTTTTTTCCTGCGGCGTCTTTCACGCCCCCATGGATATCCCCGATACAGTCACCATGGCGAGCGGTGCTGCATCCCTCGCCTCGCAGCTCCTTTGGGAGGAGCGCGGGACCCTGATGGAAGACAAGGTCTTTCCGAAAGAGCGCGAAGTGAGAGGGGAACCCCCGCGCCTGGGGATCTTTGTGTGCGACTGCGGCACCAATATCGCCAAGGTCGTCGATGTACCACAGGTCGTGGCGTACGCGAAGCGGCTCCCGGGCGTGACCCACGCCGCGGAGGAAACCTTTGCCTGTTCTGTCGACTCTGTCGGCCACATGGCGGAGACGATCAGGAACAAGGGGCTCAACCGCGTGATTGTCGCTGCCTGTACACCGAGAACGCACGAGCCCGTTTTCCAGAACGTCCTCCGGGAGGCGGGTCTCAATCCCTATCTTTTTGAATTCGCCAACATCCGCGAGCACTGCTCTCTCGTCCACATGACGGACAAGAGACGGGCAACAGAGAAGGCAAAGGACCTCGTGCGCATGGCCGCTGCCCGGGCGACCCTCCTGGAGCCCCTTTACCAGATATCCTATGAGGTGAACCGGTCCGCCCTGGTGATCGGAGGCGGCGTGTCGGGCATGACGGCTTCCTTAAGCCTGGCCAATCAGGGCATCAAGGTCTGCCTGATCGAAAAGGCCGATGCGTTGGGCGGTCTATCCATGAAAATCCCGGAAACCCTCGAAGGGGGGGACGTGCGGGCTCTCATCACGGACCTCATCGCGCAGGTCAATGACAACCCGCTCATCGACGTCTCAACCGGGGCCGAGCTGGCAGAGTTCTCCGGGTACGTGGGGAAGTTCTCATCCAAGGTCAGGGTGGGCCCGGCAGGGGATCTCAAGGAAATCGAGCACGGCGCCACCGTAGTGGCCGTGGGCGCCGAGGAATCGACGCCCCGGGAATACCTCTACGGAGAGGACAGCCGGGTGATGACGCTGCTGGAGCTCGATGAAGTGCTGAAAGACGGCGACCGAGTCAAGGACTGTAATGGCGTAGCCTTCATACAATGTGTGGGGTCGAGGAATGAGGAGAGACCCTATTGCAGCAGGGTCTGCTGTTCCCACTCGGTGAAGAGTGCCCTGAAGCTCAAGGAGCTCAAGCCCGAGATGGACGTCTATGTCCTCTACCGGGACATGAGGACGTACGGGTTCCGCGAGGATTACTACAAGAAGGCCTCGGACCAGGGCGTCATCTTCATCCGGTATGAGACGGACGATCCACCAGATATTCGGGCCGTTGAAGAGGACGGCAGGTCTTTCTTGCGGCTTACGGCTACCGAGCGGATGCTCGACGAACGGATCGAGATCGATGCGGACATGGTCTGTCTGGCTGCCGCCACAGTGCCGCGGGCCGACAACAAACCGTTATCCCGCCTTCTCAAGGTGCCCCTCAACGAGGACGGCTTCTTCATGGAGGCACACATGAAGCTTCGCCCCGTCGATTTTTCTACGGAAGGGATCTTCATGTGCGGCACTGCCCATAACCCTAAGTTTATCGACGAGAGCATCAGCCAGGCCCAGGCTGCCGCCTCCAGGGCCATGACCATCCTCGCCCGGGAGCAGCTCAGGGCCGGCGGGCCCGTCAGCAGGGTGACGACTGCAAAATGCAGCGCCTGCGGCCTCTGCCAACAGGTCTGCCCTTACCAGGCCATTTCCCCCGGAGTCGATGGGGTGGCCATGGTCAACGAGGTCCTTTGCAAAGGGTGCGGCGTCTGCGTCTCCTCATGCCGGAGCGGTGCTTTAGACCTGGGCGGCGTGAGCGACCAGCAGACGTGGTCCATCATCCAGGCGCTATAGGAGTGTAACATATGACGGAATCCGGCACATGGGAACCTAAAATCGTCGCCTTTCTCTGCAACTGGTGCAGCTATGCAGGGGCGGATCTCGCAGGAGTCAGCAGGATCCAGTACCCCCCCACCATACGCGTCATCCGGGTGCCTTGCTCGGGACGGATAGATCCCTTGTTCATCCTAGCCAGTTTACAGAAAGGGGCGGACGGCGTCCTGGTGAGCGGCTGCCACCCTGGGGAATGCCACTATCTGACCGGCAACTACAGCGCCAGAAGGAAGTTTGCCCTGCTGAAAAGCCTTCTCACCTATGTGGGCCTCGAAGAAGACCGGGTGCAGTTCAGTTGGGTGTCGGCGTCGGAGGGGGCCCGCTTCGCACGAGTGGTGGAGCAGGTGACGGCCCGGATCACGGCACTGGGGCCCGCGAAACAATTAGTGAAAAATGTCCCCGGAGGTTCATTCGATGTTGCAGCTCACTCATAAAATCAGAGAAGCTGCCCGCACGCTTCTGCGGGACAAGCAGGCGCAGGTAATCATCGGTTTTGAGGAGGGAAGCCTGCCGATGCGGGGGCGGCCCTGCTTCATCAGGAAGGAAGAGGACGTCGACCGGCTTGTCTGGAACGGCTTTTCCGATCTCAACCTCGCCCGATACCTGGTGAAAAGGAAAGAAAAGGCGGCTATCGTGGCCAAGGGATGCGACAGCCGCGCCCTGGTGGAGCTCATCAAGGAGAACCAGGTCGTGAGGGACCAGGTGATCGTCATAGGGGTGCCTTGTGCAGGGATGATCGACCGGCTCCGGCTGGAAGAGGAAGTCGGCCGCAAGGCGATCCTGGAGGCTGAGGAGACGGAAAACAGGCTGATCCTCAGGGGGCGTGGGTTCGAGAAGACCCTCGACCGCCGGGAGTTCCTCTATGAACGTTGCACAACCTGCGGCCACCGCAACCCTGCCCTGAACGACGTGGCGGTCGGGCAGCCCGTAGAAGAAAGGGAGCAGGATGCGTTTTCCGACGTGGAAGCTTTCGACGCCCTGGACCGTGAAAAACGGTGGGCCTATCTGGCCGGGGAGGCGGGCAAGTGCATCCGCTGTTACGCATGCCGGAACGCCTGTCCCCTGTGCTACTGCCCCGAGTGTTTTGTGGACACCTCCCAGCCCCAGTGGATAGGCAAGTCCACGGGCCTATCGGATACCATGGTCTTCCACCTGGTCCGGGCCTTCCATCTCGCGGGACGCTGTGTGGGCTGCGGGGCCTGTGAGCAGGCCTGTCCCATGGGGGTGGATATCAGGAAGCTGAACAGAAAGCTCGTGAAAGATGTGAAGGACCTCTATAAGTACGAAGCGGGGGGCAGTCTCGAGGAGCCCAACCCTCTGGCGACTTTCAGCCCTGATGACCCCGAGGCTATTATGGTGAATCCATGATTCCGGAAGATGTGAAGATACTGAGGAAAGAGCGGTTGGAACCTTTTCTTGAGGGCCTTCTCCAGGATCACCGTGTGTGTGCTCCCACGAGAAAAGGAGACGTCCTTCTCCTCGACAGGATTGAATCTGCCCGCGACGTCGCGATAGAGGAGGGACGGACGAAGAACTCTGCCAAGGATGCCCTGTTCCCTCAAAGGGAAAGGATGTTTGCATACCGGACCGGGGAAGGAAAGCCGGAGATAGATGCGTCTCCCCCGGCAGAAGAGAACCAAATCCTCTTCGGGGTCCGTCCTTGCGACGCCAAGGGGCTCCTGCTCCTGGACGCGGTTTTCGGAGGCGATTGCCGGGACCCTTATTATGCCGACAAAAGATCCAAGACCCTCGTCGTCAGCATGGCCTGCGTAACGCCGGCTCCGTCATGCTTTTGCCTCTCCCTGGGCGGAGGCCCATGCGCGGCCGCCGGATCCGACCTGCTCCTTCTCGACCTCGGGGACCGCTACCTGGTCGAGGCGGCGAGCGTCAAGGGGAGGGCTTTCCTGCAAGACCCGTCTTTTGAAGATGCCGACGGAGAGGCGCTTGCCCAGGCGGAAGAGGTGAGAAAAAAGGCCGAGTCTTCCATGAACCCGGCCGTCATCGGAGAAGCATTGGAAGAGCGATTGGAGCAGTCCGCCGACGCGCTTCCCTGGGGGGACATCACGGAGTCCTGTCTTGGCTGCGGGGTCTGCACCTACCTGTGTCCCACCTGCCATTGTTTCGACATCTGCGACGAGGCCTCGGCAGCATCCGGTGAAAGGATCAGGATCTGGGATTCCTGCCAATTCCCTCTTTTTACCCGGGAGGCCTCCGGTCACAATCCCAGACCTTCGGAAAAGGAAAGGTTCAGACAAAGAATTATGCACAAGTTCAGTTATCTTCCCAAGGGCCGGAGCATGGCGGGGTGCGTGGGGTGCGGCCGTTGCGTGACGGAATGCCCGGTAAACCTCGACATCCGTGAGGTCCTGAAAAAAATATCACAGGCCGAGGCGCGGTAATGGAAAATCCCTATGTCCCGTTTCTCATGAAAATCGAGGAGATCATCACCGAAACAGAGGATGAGATGATAAAGACCTTTGTCCTCACCTTCGCCAAGGAGGAGGACAAGGAGCGGTTTGCCTATGTACCGGGCCAGTTTGCGGAGGTCTCGGTTTTCGGCAAAGGTGAGGCGCCCTTCGGCATGGCTTCCACGCCCACCCTCCCGGAGCGCCTGGAGTTCAGCGTGAGCAAGATCGGGGTGGTAACGCGCGCGCTCCACAATATGGAGAAGGGGGAGATGGTAGGGGTGCGCGGACCGCTGGGGAACGGGTACTCCGTGGAGGCTCTCAAGGGCAAGAACCTCCTCCTCGTAGGCGGCGGATTCGGGTTCTCGACCCTGCGGTCTTTGACGAACTATATCCTCCATGAAGGAAACAGAGCGGTCTATGGAGACCTGACGGTCATCTACGGGGCAAGAAAACCTGGGCTGCTTCTCTACAGGAGGGACCTCGAAGCCTGGGGGCCGCGGCCGGACCTTCGGTTGCACCTCACCGTGGACCAGAAAGACGATGGAGACGGATGGCAGGGTAATGTCGGTCTGGTGCCCAATATCGTCCGGTCCCTTGCGCCCAGTCCGGAAAATGCCATCGCCGTGGTCTGCGGACCCCCGATGATGATGAAGTTCACGCTACCTGTGCTCAAGGACCTGGGGTTTAGCGACGAGAATATCCTTCTCTCCCTGGAAAAGCGGATGAAGTGCGGCATAGGGAAGTGCGGCCGCTGCAACGTGGGAAGCAAATATGTGTGCAGCGACGGACCTGTATTCTCTCAGGCGGAACTGGCGACTTTGTGAGCAGGGGCGAGGGTATCGGCTGGATAGAAGGCAACGAAGTCTTTAGATGATCCCCAAGCCCCGCGAGGGCGCTGATAATGGGGAGGTGTGAGGAGAGTTATGTTTGGTTGGCACGGAAGGATATTGAGAATCGATTTGACGAAAGGCACTTCCTGGGTCGAGGATATGCCGGGGTACCTGATGAAGTACTACATCGGCGGAAGGGGCATGGGCGTCAGGATCCTCTTCGACGAGATCGACCCCCGCATCGATCCCCTCAGCCCCGCAAACAAGCTGATCTTCGCGACAGGCCCCTTGACGGGCACCGGTGCGCCGGCGGCGAGCCGTTTTATCGTGTCCGCAAAGTCCCCCTTGAGCAACTGCGTATCGAGTCCCTGCTGCGGCGGCTACTTCGGCGCCAACTTGAAGTATTCGGGTTACGACCTCCTCATCTTCGAAGGCAAATCGCCTGAGCCGGTCTACGTGACCATTATGGACAACCGGGTGGAGATACATCCGGCGGGGCATCTCTGGGGGAAAGTCGCCTCCGAGACGGAAGAGACGATCCGGAAAGAGATGAAAACGCTCTACGGCCTCGACAACTGGGCCATCAACTCCATGGGTATTGCCGACATCGGCCCCGCGGGAGAGAATTTGGTGAGGTTCGCCGCCATCATGTCCGACGGCGGACGGGCCGCGGGACGCTCCGGTCTGGGTGCGGTCATGGGCTCGAAAAACCTCAAAGCCGTGGCGGCCCTGGGGACGGGTCAGGTCAACATCGCCGACGTAGAGGGTTTCCGGAAAGCGGTGATGGCGTTCTACAAGGAAGGCCGGGATAGCGGCGAGTTCTACAAGCGCCGGAGGTTCGGGACCTGGGGGCTCCCCGGGCGGGCCAATGCGAGCAAGAGCCAGGCCGCCATGAATTTCAAGGCAGGGTACAGTGAGGCCTTTGAAAAGTATGAGAACCCGGAGGTTATTCGCGACCTGATCCGGGTGCGCGACGAGGCATGTTTCTCCTGCCCCTTCTCCTGCGGAAAGAGAAGCCGCATCAAGGACCCGGAATACCCGCTGACGGCGAAAGGCCCGGAGCATGAGACCATGGCCCTCCTGGGGGCGAATTGCGGTCTCGGAGACATGGAGGACATTTGCAGGGCCAACTATCTCTGCAACGAGCTCGGCATGGACACGATCACGGCCGGCGCCATGATCTCCTGCGCCATGGAGCTCTTCGAGGAGGGCCACCTGCCTGAAAAAGACCTGGGTTTCCCCCTGGAGTTCGGCAACACCAACATGTTCAAACTGCTCAAGCAGATAGCCCACAGGGAGGGCCTGGGCGACCTCATGGCCGAGGGAGGCATAGTCTTTGCGACGAAATACGGACATCCCGAGTTGTTCATGGGGATAAAAGGCATGGGCATACCGGCCTGGCACCCCCAGGCCTTTGATGCCCTGGGGTTGCAGTACGCCACCTGCAATACGGGAGGCGCCCACACGAAGTCGACCATGCCCTTTTATGAAGGTCGAAAAGACCCTGCCTACTTTGTGGAATTCACGAAAAAGGACCAGGACTATATCGCGTCCGCCGATTCAGGGGTGCTCTGCTGGATCATCTACCATGGTCCCCTCTGGGGGGAGAAATTGTCCGAGTGGATGACCTATGTGACCGGTAATACTCACACCAAAGAGGACCTCGACCGGCTGGGAGAGAGGATATGGAACCTTGAGCGCCTGTTCAACATGAAGGCGGGCCTCACCGGGAAGGACGACACCCTGCCGCCGCGCATCACGAAAGAGCCGAGGGTGAAGAACCGGGTGGTCCCCCTCGATAGCCTGCTTGTCGAGTATTATGAGTGGAGGGGCTGGGACAAAAGCGGTGTGCCGACCAGGAAAAAGCTTGAGGAGCTGGCGCTTGAAAAAGAAGGGGATGGGGTGATATGAAGATCAAGATAGACCACAAAGTATGCACGGGCTGCAAGCAGTGTGAAATTGCCTGCTCTCTGGCACACACAGGGAGTGTGAACCCGTGGCGGTCGCGCATCAGGGTCTTCGTGGGAGAGGAATTCTGCTTTCCCGTCATCGCAGGCCCCTACACCGAGGCCGCCTGTAATTCAAAGGGCATCCGCATGGTCGAGGATATCGAGGTAGACGCGTGCGTCATATGCCGGGCGTCGTGCCCGGCGAAATCGGTGTACAAAGAGCCTGACACGGGCATCCCGCTGAAATGCGACTTCTGCGGCGACCCGCCAAATCCGCAGTGCGTCCAGTGGTGCGCTCCCAATGCCCTGACGCTGGTGGAGGATTGAAAGGGGGGACGGATGGGCGGGCAGTATCTGGGCCACACCTTCTTCATCGACTGCGATGCAGCCCCCATAAAGGGAAAGTCCGTTGAGCTCGACCACGGGCATCGCGGGAGAGAAGGAAAAGGCGATCCGCATCTTCTATTTTGTCAGGGACGAGATCAGATACGATATCTATGCGCCCAGGTCAAACGATGCAGACTTTAAGGCAAGCCATGTCCTCGCCACGCGAGAAGGCTATTGTGTGCAAAAGGCGGTGCTTCTCGTTGCGCTGGCCCGTGCCGCCGGTATCCCTGCCCGGCTCAGATTTGCGGAAATCCGCAGTCACCTCACCGCCCCGGTCCTCGTGGAAAAAAGAGGGAGCAACGTCTTCCCCTATCACGGGCTCACAGACCTCCGCATCAACGGCCGCTGGGTCAAGGCGACGCCCACTTATGACGTTGACTATTGTGTAAGAACGGGGGTCGGGCCCATCGAGTTCGATGGAGAAAAGGATGCCCTCCTGCCCCTCCACACCCTGGACGGAAGGCTCAACGCCGAGTATATCCTAGACAGGGGTTCTTTTGACGATCTCCCCATAGACGATATACGAAGGACCTCCACCTCTTGGAAATACATGAGACCCTAAGACCCGGCGTCCTGCTCCTTGCCACGATGGACACCAAGGGTCCTGAGGCCCTCTATCTGAGAGACACGTTCAGGGGTCTCGGGGCGGAGCCTCTCCTCATGGACCTCTCCATGAGGTACGGGGACCCTGCCCTGCGACCGGAGATTCCGGCAGGCGTCGTGGCAGAAGCCGGCGGGAGCAGCCTCGACCTTGTGGCGGGCCGCAGGGAAATGGGCCCCAACATGGAGATCATGGCGGCCGGCGCCGCGAAGATCGCCCTGGAACTGGTGCACGAAGGACGGGTCCTCGGGGTGATCGGCATCGGCGGCTACAGCGGCAGCTTCATGATTACGGCCGTCATGCAGGCCCTTTCCTTCGGACTCCCCAAGCTCATGGTATCGTCTGCGGCCGCCCTGCCCGGCCTTTCCAACCAGTTTCTGAAGACGAGCGACATTATGCTCTTCCACTCCGTCGTCGAGATTTCGGGACTTTCCGGTCCCGTGAGGAACGTGCTCCGAAGGGCGGCCTACGCCCTCTACGCGATGGTCCGGGGCCGTGCGGTCGATCACGCCATCTACAAGGAGAGGTCGATCGCCATGACCATGTTGAGCACCTGCGAGAAGTGCGCCAGGTCCGTCAGGCTCGCCCTGGAGCAGCAAGGCTACCAGGTGGTCGGGTTTCACGCCGCCGGCATCGGCGATCGCGTCATGGAGGAGATGATTGCCGGAGGCTCGTTCCACGGGGTCATCGATCTCGCGACCGGAGGCGTGGGCGAGCATCTCTACGGGTTCATGCGGGACGCCGGGCCGTACCGTCTGGAATCTGCCGGCAAGGCGGGCATCCCCCAAATCATCTCCACCTGCGGCGTGAACCATGTCACCCCGTCCAGGTCGATGACCGGGCCGGAGCACGCGAGGCGGAGAAAGTACGACCTCGACGGGTATCGCACCTGGATCCGCATGACCCCCAAGGAATTACAGGAAGTCGCCGAGGTCTTTGCATGGAAGCTGAACAAATCAACGGGCCCGGTAAAGGTCCTCATCCCCCTCAAGGGATGGTCGGCAGTAGACTTCCCAGGCAGCCCCACCTACGACCCCGCAGAAGACGCCATATTCGTGAGGGGGTTGAGAAACGGAGTGAAGAAGGAGATCGAGATTGTCGAGGTGGATGCGAATATGGAGGACCCGGAATTTGCAGATGCGGTAATAAGCGCCGCCGGCCATATCTTCTAAAGGCGGCCGGGTTAATTTCGCGCCATGCACCAAAATCTAGGGGTCGCCCGATCCTCATGTACGCAAAATGTACACTCCGGTTCGGCGACCCGGATGTTATTGAATGTGCAGCCTCACCTCTAGGTTTGACGAAAGACTGAGGGATTACACTCGTTAAATAATTCTATTTGACATGCCGACCCGTTCCATGTTAAAAAAAGTGTATGGATTTATATGCACTGGAAATGAATACGATGTGCAATGTCTGGTGGTGGGATAGCTAACCGGCTGTCCCAGTGAGAGAGGCCGTTTAAGCCCTGGGATGGTTGGATCCCGGGACTTAAACGGTTTTTTTTAGCCGCTTTGAGGCCCCGAAAGCCCAAAGCGGCTTTTTTTGTGATAAGGAGGAGGAATGAACCGGTTGATTGACGATCTTCAAAAAAAGGAATACCATGCCGACGGGAAAGGTCCGGTGTCCATGTCCAAAGAAAGGACGCAGAAGACCCGGGAGAGAAACAACGGGGAAGACGAGGACCTCCGGATAATGGAGCACTTCGTCAGAGCGTTTATCGAGCGGCCTGATGACATAGAGCCGCTCAGGTGAAGCGCTCTCCCGGCTAGTCTCAAAAAAAGCAGTAGGGGTCTCGGTCAGCGTATGGGGCGAGACCGAGGCTGTGAATCGCCGCCAGGCACCCGCCGCAGACATGACAAAGGGGACAACCAGTGCATCCGGGGGGACGCCTCCGGTATTCAACCGCTGCCTCCGAACAGTAAGCGTGCTCAAGCGATTCACCTCTGAGGTTGCCTATGAGGGAGGGGAACTTTCTGCAGGCATGCACTTCCCCATCAGGCAGCAAGGCGACAAAATTGAAAGCGGCTCCACACCCATATCCGGCGCACCCGCCAAAAAGCGTCTCTCCTCTCCTGTAAAGGCACGTATTGATCAGGCTCTCTTTCATGCCGATAACCGGGTTTGTCTCCGCTGCCGCCAGGTATTCATCAAGGAAGACGATGAACCTCTCCTGAGAAGGCAAGGACAGGCGCGCGCCTTCGCCTACCATGGAAAGGCGGTTAAAATGAAAGACATCCGTCAGGTCCCGGAGCACCTCCGCCAGGGCGAGGACCTGATCGATATTCTCTTGTGTGAGAGTGAGCATTACCATGGAATAGACTCCGAGGTCTTTCAAGACGCTGAGGAACCTGAGCGTTCGGTCAAAATGGCCGGACCCACGGACCATGTCGTTCAGATCCTTCAGTCCCTCCAGGCTCACCTGGAAGCAGTCCGGTTTCCTGATTGCGACCAGTTCCTCGATCTCCTTCCGGGACGCCGGGTTCCCGAGAACGGACAGGCCGAAGCCGTATTCCGACGCACGACGGTAGAGGGGAATCAAATGGGGGTAGAGGAGGGGATTTCCCCCGGAAAAGGCGATGTTGCCGCTCACGTTTCTGTTGGTACAGAACCGGTCGAGGTCTTCAAGGACCGCGTACGCTTGTTCAAGGGGCATGCTTTCCCGGTCGCTTCTGTCGTAACAGTGTGTGCAGTGAAGGTCGCAGGACTGGGTCACATGCCATTGAAGGGTGAAGGAGTCCGATCTCAGGAAAGCCTCGTCCCCCGGATACACCCCTGAGGACCAGCTTTTCGGGCGACAGATACGAGAGGGCGGCCTCAAGAGAAGTCCCTGCTCGACAGCGCGGTCGAGGGCATCTCTCACCGCGCCAACCGCTATCCCGCCCATGGCGGCCACGGTCTTCATGTCGATCTCTTCCGCGGTCATTTTCAGGACAAGGAGTTCCTCGTCGGTCGCTCTCCCGGCCTTCACTATGCCTGTGGCCGGCTGTTTCCACACAAGGATTCGCTCGTCCCCGGGCCCGGTGTGGAGCGTGTCGGGTTCCTCTTCTCCAAAAATCGGCAGGATCTGCCGCCAGGACGTGTGGAAAAGCTGGATGGAAGGGTTGAGTAAAGTCCTGCCGTTTTCAGAAGGGGTCTCGACAGGTGTACCTTTTGCGACAAACGCGGCCCACTCCAGACGGGCCAGATCCACGAGATATCCGGGTAGCCCGGCCGCCTCAACCTGTTCACGAAGGACTTCCGGAAAGGCCGACCGGTTTTCCGGCAGCAGTCCTCTATCCTGAAGCCCCTTCCAGAAAGATGGTCCCATCCGCGCGAAGGTTAAAGGGAATATATTTTTCAGCTTATCCGTATCGGCATCATTGATTGCGTGGCCCATCTGTCCCGCGCCTATAGGTGAGGGTGAATGGCGCCCGATAGATGGTGTGGAACCGTCGCAATAGTGCGAACCGCACTATTTCTTTGGGCCGCTTCAGCCGCTTGGGGCCGGCTTCGGTGACTGGGTGCCGCCTGCACCCGCTTTGGTGCCTGTTCAGCTACTATTCCCATTCTTTGTCGAACACCCTGCGGTCAGGGACGCCCCCGCGAGCAGGGTGGCAATGCACAGCCCTGCAAGGAATTTCTTGAGAGTATCGTTCTCCATCAATATCCTCCATCGGTCTTCTGATTGCCGCTGCCGGTATTCATCTTACGATCGCCTCCACCCTCTACCTAAGAAGAGAGTAATGTGCACAGACGGAGATTACAAGGTGCGGGGATCTCTCTTTCACTTCCCTATGCAGAACCTGTTGAATATCTCGTCGAGCACGTCCACGGCGCAGGTCTCGCCGGTGATCTCGCCCAGGTGCCGGAGGGCGTCTCGCAGCTCGAAGGCGAGAAACGCGATAGGCCCGCCGCTTTCGGCACACCGGCCGGCGCGGCAGAGGGCGGCCTCGGCTTTCACGAGGGCGTCTTTGTGCCTCACGTTCGTGATGAGGAGGTGCGCACCCCTATTGCCAAAAGAAGTGGCCGCTTCATCGAAGAGCATCTGCTTCAGGTCGTCGATCCCCGATCCGGTGAGGGCGCTCACAGCGACGCGGGAGCCTGCCTTTGCGGCGATGCCACGGCCCCGGTCATCGCCGCTGCCGGCGTCGATCGCGGGGGGCAGGTCCGTCTTGTTGAGCACGGCGATCACTTTTTTGCCCTCGACAACGCGCCGTACTTCCTCGTCTTCGGCCGTGTAGGTCTGCGAGGCGTCGAGTACCCAGAGGATGATATCGACTTCCGGTATTCTCTTCTTCACGCGCGCAATCCCCTCCCTCTCTATGGCGTCGCCGGGAGGCCGCAGGCCCGCGGTGTCGGTGAGGGTGAATTTGAGGCCCTTGATCAGGATGGTATCGTCGACGAGATCGCGGGTAGTGCCGGCAATCGGGGTGACAATGGCCCTGTCCCTCTGCACGAGGGCGTTGAGGAGGCTCGATTTACCCACGTTTGTCCTGCCCACGATCAGCACCGCGACCCCTTGTCTGACGGCCCTGCCTTCTTCGTCATAGGATGAGACGAGCCGGCTGATGCCGGCGCGCACATCGTCGATGCGCATCTGCCGGCCGGCCGCGTCGGGCAGGTCGAGGGCTTCGTCGGGAAAGTCTATCTCCGCTTCCACCTCGCCCAGGAGCGTCAGCACCTCCTGCTTTGCCACGTTGATGGTTGACGAGAGGAGACCCCGCGCGTGGGCAATGGCGCTTTGCAGCTCGCTCTCGCTTTCGCTCTCAATGATGTCGAGGACCGATTCGGCCTGGGCGAGGTCAATCCTGCCGTTCAGGAAGGCCCTTTTGGTGAATTCGCCCGGTTCTGCGAGCCGTGCGCCCTGCTTCATCATGAGGGCAAGGATCAGCCTCTGGACAGCCGGCCCGCCGTGGGAGTAGACCTCTGCCATGGGCGCCCTGGTGTAGGTGGCCGGTGCCCTCATAAAGACGGCAAATACCTCGTCAAGATCGGCTTTTGAATCGGGGTCGCATATCCAGCCGAGGTACAGACGGCGGGAGGCGAAAGATCCGGCGCGTTTCCTGGGTCTGAAGATGGTTTTGAGGATCGCGTGGGCGGCAGGTCCGCTCATGCGCAGCACGCCTATGCCGCCCACACCTGCGGCTGAAGATATGGCGCAGATGGTGTCGTCCGGATCGCTCGTCATCTTTCGGGTATAAGCCGGCCCTATCGCCTTCTGCCGCCGGGTGCGCCGCCGGGTGAGGCCGGGGCGATAATCACCCTTTTCATGTGCCCGTCCCCCTCGCTGTGCGTGGTCACGCGGTTGTTGTTCTTGAAAAGCGTGTGGACGATGCGCCGCTCGTAAGGGTTCAAGGGCTTCGTGCTCGAGGGCTTCCCCTCTCTTTTCACCGTCTCCGCGAGCCTTTTCGCCATAGAGACGATCATTTTCTTTCTGCGTTCCCTGAAACCGTTCACATCGAGGAGCAGCTTCAGGTTCTGTTTGAAGCGCTTTGTGATGGCCAGGTTCACGAGGTGTTGGAGCGCCTCCAGGGGTTCCCCGTCGTGTCCGGCGAAGACCTCTTCGTCCGGCGATTCGATGGTGAAGACGATCCTGCCATCGACGGTCTTCGACTGGACGCGTAGTAAGATGCCATAGAAACCCGCAATGTCGGTGAGGAATTTCCTGCCGAAGACCTCCGGAGTCTCCTCCTCGACGGGCACCGCCGGCGCCGGCCGGAGCTTTGCGACTACCCTGATCTTCTTGCTCCCCAGCAGCCCGAGGATGCCTTTCGTATCTACCTCGGTCACCTCGATGTCGAGGTCTTTTTCTTCGACGCCCAGGCCTGGGCAGCCTTTTCTGACGGCCTCCTCATAAGTTTTCCCTTTGACTTCGATGGAGTCCATGCGTCAGCCTCCTTATGCAAATTACAGGGGCTAGCGTCGCCCCCTCCATGCAGCAGAGCTGCACGGAGCCTCCCCCTCATAAAAAGGAAGGAGGCATAAAGTACTCGCTGATATGTATATCTCATCTCTACAGCTTTTGTCAATGTCACCCAACCTGCTTGTTGATGTAATACTGCTGGCCGATAGAGATGACGTTGTTCACGAGCCAGTAAAGGACGAGTCCCGCCGGAAACCCCCAGAAGAGGAACGTGAAGAATATCGGCATAAACATCATCATCTTCGCCTGCATGGGATCGCCGCCGGTCGGGGTCATCTTTTGCTGGATCACCATCGTGGCGCCCATGATCAGGGGCAATACCCTGAAAGGGAGGTCATAGCCCGCCGCATGGAGGGTAAAAATGTTTTCCGGCGCGGCCAAATCGTTAATCCAGAGCATGAAGGGCGCATGGCGGAACTCGATGGCCGACATGAGGACCCTGTAGAGCGCGAAGAAGACCGGTATCTGGATCACCATGGGGAGGCAGCCGCCGAGCGGGTTGACGCCTTCCTTCTTATAAATGCCCATCATCTCCTGGTTTAGCTTTTCCTTGTCGTTCTTATACTTTTCCCTGAGCTGCGCGAGCTTCGGCTGGAGCTTCTGCATGTTCTTCATGGACTTATAGCTCTTGACGCTCAAAGGGTAAAAGATGATCTTTGATCAGGACGGTCAGGAGTATAATGTCGATGCCGTAGTTGCGCGTGAACCTGTTGGAGAAATTCATCCCCCACAACATCGGTTTTGCGACGATGTCAAACCAGCCGAAGTTGACGATCTTGTCTGCGTCGATGTTCAGTTGTTTGAGGAGGGAGATCTTGTTGGGCACAAAATAGAGCGTCGTAGTCGATGCTGCCGGTGGTGAAGAGAAGGCGGTCGACGGGCGTAACCCCCACCTTGGTGACGAGGAGGCCGGGCGTTGTTCCCCGGGGCTGCATGATGAACGAAAAATAGCCCTCGTCGAAGCCTGTATACTGGTACGTGGCGCCCTCGTTCCTGGACTTGTCGAGCTTGTCGACTTGCTCGAGCCTTTTGTTGCTATAAACGAAGGGTCCCCTGAAGGTATAGCTTGACTTCTCCTTCATGGACATCACGGCAAAGTCCGCGAATGTGCTCGCGGTGCGGTCCGTCCCTTCCGTCTCCACTTTGAGATCGAAGGAGTAGGTGTCCGGGGAGAAGTAGTAGGTCTTTCGCACTTTTGTCCCGTCGGCGAGCCGCCCGGTCAGGACTACCGTCTCCGGTCGAGCGGTCACCGTGATGTCGCCCCTTTTGTCGGCGGTGAACGGCACGGCGTCGTCAAGCGTCTGTCCGGCGGCTATCTTCGAGACCACGGGGAAATACTGATAGGGCGCGATATCCTGCACAAGCTCCTTGCCCTCACGCCCCCCAAGGTCTCCTTGTATTCTTTGAGCCGCACGCTTATGACGCCTCCCCCTAAGTCTCCGAGGGTGACCCTCATCTTCGATGTATCGACCGTGACCAGTTGTGCGGGTGTTTTCAGGGGCACGGGCGTCTGCGGCATTGCGGAAGGCGCGAGCTGCTCGGTTTCGGCCGGCCCTCCCGACGCGGTCCTGGTTTCTCCCGCCTGTTTCTGCGTCTGCGCCGTGTGCGTGTTTGCGCCTTGCGTCTGTGTTGCCTGCTGCGGCGTCTTCGGCGAGAAGTAGTACTGCCAGGCGAATAGGATAACCATCGACACGACGATGGCGATAAGCGCTCGTTTTTCCATTATGCCTCCGAATTATTTGGAGCGTTGACGCCCCATTGCTGCGGGCTTTGCCCGCACCGTCCCATTCGACTACTTTACTATTATTGCGGCTCAGCGCCCCCTCCACCGGCAAAGCCGTTGAAGCCTCCCCCCTCAGCTCGCTTCGCTCGATTATTGGGGCTCAGCGCCCCCTCCACCGGCAAAGCCGTTGAAGCCTCCCCCCTCAGCTCGCTTCGCTCGATTTCCATTTATCCTTTGGCTACTTTACCGGATCGTAGCCGCCAGGATGAAACGGGTGACACTTAAGGATCCGGACGAGGCCCAGGGAGAGACCTCTCCAGAACCCCTTCTTCCTGAGCGCTTCCATCATGTAGCCGGAACAGCTAGGGTGGAACCTGCATGCCGTGGGGACGTAGGGAGATATACACAGTCGGTAAAGCCTGAGTAGAAAAACGGCTATAGTCGTCATCCGTTGAAGGCTCTTGTTGCCAGCGCTCCAAGCTCCAGTCTGACGGCCTCCCAGGTGAGGCATGAAGGCAATCTCATCACCCTCACAGAATAGTTTGCCGACCCCGGGAACATGTGTTTGTTCAGCCTGAAGAACTCTCTGGCCAGTCTCTTAATCCTGTTCCTCTTCACGGCTCCCTTTATCTTTCGGCTCACCACAACGCCGAACCGCATGACGGACAGGTCATCCGTTTCATTCTTCGTACTTTTGAATAAAAGGAAATGCGGCGATTTGCCGGACCTTACCCATTGAACGCCGTGGAAATCCCTTTTGTGCAACCTTTCGGTTTTCCCGAGCGTCTGTTCCATCTAAACGGTGAGCCGTTTTCTCCCCTTCGCTCGCCTTCTCCTTATCACGTCCCTCCCGTTCTCGGTCCTCATTCTGACCAGGAAACCGTGGGTTCTCTTTCTGCTCTTGTTGTGCGGCTGGAATGTTCTCTTCATCGGTCACCCTTTACACAATTAGTGGGGCGGCCGAGAAACGCGCCATCAGCCCGTGGCCCCCCTTTCCGTACATCCATGCATACAGCCATAAGTTAATCACGAAAGGCCGAACCATGTCAAGATCGGTGGCCCGCCCAAAATCCAACGGGACTGGCACATTCGTGAAGAGAGGTTTATCCTATTCCTGCATGAAACTGGCAGTCACTTCCATAGTCGTTCTCCTGCTGAACCTGCCCTTCGGTTATTGGAGGGCAGGCGCGAGGAAATTTTCTTTGCGCTGGTTTCTTGCCGTTCATCTGCCGGTACCCCTTGTAATAGCCTTGCGCCTCGTGAGCGGCATAGGCTGGCAGATGATAACCTACCCCGTATTGATCGGGGCTTTCTTTGGAGGGCAGCTACTTGGCGCGAAAATATTTTCTCTGAAGCCGTCTCGAGGCCGGCAAAAAAATGTGCCGAAAAGCTAAAGATTCGCCGACCGACCGCCGATAACATACTTCAGAGAACCGTTAAGGGCAAACCATGCCGAAAGGATGGGACGCAAAACCGTTGGCCTAACCTCTCCTGATGTGCCGGGGGAGTATGGCAGCAAGGTTGCCGGGGAGCGAAAATCCGCGCAGTCATCACCCCACCTCCCTTAAAGGTTCCACTCTCTCGGTCACCGCGGCGAGAGAACGTGGATCGGTTTGAGGTACTCTCAGATGTGTGTACTGCAAACATGCATGGAGGAAAGCATGAAACAGAAGAAGTGGCTGCAAGTGATGATGCTTGGCGGTCTCATATGGGCGTTCAGCGGCGCGTGGGTGTGTGCCCACGAGCTGTTTGACGTCCAGCAGGCCAATCAAGAGAAGTCGACGAGGTGGACCGCCGGCGAGACCGAGATTTCACGCATGTCGAACGCGGACAGGAGGCTCCGGTTAGGCCATGTGAAGAACACGAATACCATGGGGATGCCGATGCTTGGCGCCCCTGCGCCTGAGAAGGCGGCCTCCTATCCCACGGCCCTGGATTGGCGGAGTAACGGGGGTGATTATGTAACCTCCATCAAAGACCAGGGAAACTGCGGATCGTGCTGGGCTTTTGCGAGCGTCGCGGCCCTGGAATCGGTCTACCTCATAGAAGCTAAGGAATCGGGCGGCAATTTCAATGAATCCGAGCAGATTATGGTTTCCTGCAGCGGGGCAGGGTCGTGCAGCGGCGGCTCAACCAATCTCGCGGCGGAATGGCTGAGAAGCACCGGCGACGCCCCTGCAACCTACTATCCCTATACCGCGACCAATGGCTCATGTGCAGCGGCCCTCTCGGGATGGCAGGCACAGACAAAGAAGATCGTTTCCTGGGCATGGGTAACAACCACGTCTCCCACGGTCGCGCAACTTAAAGCGGGCCTCAACACCTACGGCCCCCTCGTCACGACCATGGCCGTCTATCAGGATTTCTACTACTACACCTCCGGGATCTATGAGCATGCGAGCGGCGCCTTCGAAGGCTACCATGCGATAGAGCTGATAGGTTATAACGATGCCGGACAGTATTTTATCGTGAAGAATAGCTGGGGCACCGGATGGGGCGAGCAGGGACTTTTCCAGATAGGCTATTCCGAACTCACGAGCCCCACGCAGTTTGGGGAGTACACGATCGGCTACACCATGGCCGCCCAGCCCTCGGCCTGCACATACTCGATATCTTCCGTAGGGGAGACTGCGCCCCTTACCGGTGGGACGGGGACGATAAGCGTTACCGCGGGCAGTGGCTGCAAATGGACCGCCGTGTCGTCGCAGCCATGGATACGGGTGACGGCGGGGGCATCGGGTACGGGCAATGGCACGGTCTCCTTCACCGTCTCTCCCAACAGTCTCGTTGCAAACCAGGGGGCGCCTGCGAGAGCGGGAACGATCTCGGTCGCGGGATACACGTATACGGTGACCCAGGGTGATCTCTCATGCACCTACACGGTCGCTCACGAGGCCTCCGGCGCCGGCGCATTTTCCAACCAGATGGACGTCTATCCCTCAAATCCGCAGTGCACGTGGACCGCGTTCCCGCAGGTGTCGTGGATCAGCGTGACGTCGGGGGCATCGGGTACGGGCAACGGCGTCGTGAAATTCGCCATGCAGCCGAGCACACAGGTGACAGCCCGCATGGGCGGCCTCAATGTTGCGGGACAGTCATTCCAATTCGTGCAGGATGCAGGGGTTTCCTGTAGTTACACCGTCTCTCCTGCCACTGTCAGCGCGGCAAAAAGCGGGGGAGTCGTCAACCTGTTAGTAAGCGCGCCCACGGGGTGCTCGTGGACAGCGACAAGCAGCGCGACGTGGCTGTCGTTGTCGGCTACAGGGACGGCAGGAAGCAGCGGCGGGGTGACGTCGGTCACATTACAACAGAATACGACCGGCGCCGCGAGGGCCGGGACGGTCACGATCGGCGGCAGGGCAGTGACAATCACACAGGCCGCCAAGTAAGAGCCGGATTTATACCGCGGTAACAACCCCCCCTGCGCCGGAAGGGGCCGGGGGGTTCATTTTTTCGGGAGAGCTCGGGTAGTACGGCCGTCTTTCTCCCCTATCCCTCGTCGCCCAGTCCGTCGCCCTCGAGCTCTGCTCTCCTTTCTCCGGGCACAGGGAGAAGGTGCGCGGGCAGGAAGAACAGCCCGGCAATGAGGGTCGGGACTACCGCGCTCGCAATGACCGTTGCCACCAGAAAGGAGTATTGCCCCTGGGTGACGATGCCGTGAGACAGGCCGAAGAGCGCCGAGATGGTGCCGAAGGTCAGCCCCGTCGACATCAGGAGGGTGTAATACCAACGCTCGTTGTGGTCGCGTCTGAAGAGTCGCACGAACGGGTACAGGCCAAAAATCTTGGAGAGCACCTTTCCGACGAGCAACACGAGAAAGATAACGGGCGCCGAGGCCAAAGCGCCGATGGAGACAAGCGTGCCCGCACGGAGGAAGTAGAAGGGCGTCAGGAACCCGACGGTCAGGGTCCGGAGGCGCCGGATCCAGAAATCATCCCTGGCGGCGCCTCCGGCCAGAACCATACCCGCAATATAGGCGGGCAAAACTGCCTCGCTCCCCGACCAGAGAGCAAGGCCGCCCAACCCGAAGAGGACAAGCATCACCCATTTGGTCCTGATCGCTGCCGTGCGATAGGCATAAAGACGGGTTATCCAACGAGTCACGGAAGGCAAAAGGGCCAGGAACACCCCGCTTGTGATGACGAAGACTACGGTCTTATAGGTGAAGGGGGAAAAGAGCAGGCCAAGGGCGATCACCGTTCCAAGATCGTTAATAAAGCAGGCGCCCAGGACGCCCTTGCCGAACTCGGTCTTGTTCAGACCCGTCTCCAGCATCACGGCGTAGACCACCGCCATGGAAGTGGTGGAAAGGGCCACGCCGCAGAGCAGGCTTGCCCGATGGTCCCAGTGTAGCAGGTAATGCGCCGCAGCCGCGCAGCCGAAAAACGGCGCGAGGAAACCGACGAAGCCGATGAGCGACACTTCCTTCACCTTGGTGCGGAGGGCGTCAGGGTCAAGCTCGGCGCCGGCGAGGAATGTCAGGAGGATTGCGCCGCAGGAGGCGAGAAAACGCAGCCATTCCGCAGTGGAACCCAGGACATCGGGTGCACCGATCAGACCCGCCGCCGCACCTGCGGCGACCCCTATGCAGATTTCGACCAGGGCGATGGAAATACGGAGATGATACGCGATTATGGCTGAAATAACGGCAAGGCCAAGCCATAGTGACGCGACGACAAAAAGGTGTTCCATAATGACGTCTCCTCAAAAGGGGTAGGTTCAGCCGTGGCGAAGGCAACGGAGAAACCCCCTTGCGCAACTGTTTTGGAATCGGGGGTTCTTGAATCGGGGCCTGAAATTGCCGGACGCGATCCTACCGTTGCGGGCGCCTTCTCGGTAGGAGTCATCAGCCCGGCTTGGGGCGGTTATTGGGGAACTCCATCCCCGGCGGATAGGATACTGAAAAGGCAGGGGAAAATCAAGACTTCAATTCGACGCCGTTTGAAGCCCGAGACAAACGATGGGCGCTCTCTCTGCCTGCCGAACCGGGCAAGAGGGGCGTTGTAAGATCGGCACCCGTGAGCGAGTGTTTCCGAGAAATCTCTTCCTATCCGTGGGGCGGTTTAGCCGATGGCCTGTGTACCTCTTTCCTCCGTGCGTATGCGCACGCAGTCATCGAGGGGCATTACGAAAATCTTGCCGTCGCCGATCTCGCCCGTCTTTCCACCCTTTACGATGGCCTTAATCGTGGGCTCAACGAAATTGTCGTTTACGGCGATGAGAAGTTGCACCTTGCGGAGCAGGTTACCCATCTCCTTCACGCCGCGGTAGACTTCGGTAATGCCCATTTGCCGGCCGTGTCCCAAAACTTCCGTTACCGTGATAAGGTTTACGTCCGTCTTGTACAGCTCCTGTTTTACGGCTTCGAGCCTGTCCGGTTTGATGATGGCAATGATCATTTTCATTTCCGGCCTCCTATTCTAAAAGGGTCTGCATGTCGGGTCGTCTCATTAAGCCCTGCTATGCGGATGCCACCGGGCAAGACCGGAACCTGTCGGCGGCCTTGTCTCCTGAAGCACAAGGAAGGACCTTAAAGCCTCCGCGAGCCATCAACATCCTACTCCAGAACCGTATAAGCGGTTTCATTATGCTGCGTCAAGTCGAGCCCCAGGATTTCATCCTTTGTGGTGACCCTGACCGCGACGAACAGGTTCACCACCTTGTAAAGAATGTATGTTGCCGCCAGGCTGTAAGCGACTACCACGACTACCGCAATGAGTTGAACAAAAAGTTGATGAGGATTGCCGAAGAGCGCCCCTTCAGGCCCTCCGGGGTTTATCGCTTTCGAAGCGAAGAAGCCTGTAGCGAGCATGCCGAGGATGCCGCCCACACCGTGCACGCCAAAGGCGTCGAGGGAATCGTCGTAACCCAACCTCGGCTTCAGCATGCTCACACAGACGAAACATACGAGGCTGGCCACAAAACCTATGACGATCGAAGCGAGGACGTCTACATATCCCGATGCAGCGGTGACGGTGGCAAGGCCGGCAATGGATCCGGTAACGGTCCCGAAGATGGTGGGCTTTCCCGTGTAAACCCATTCGAGCAATGCCCATGTGAGGCCCGCGGTCGCTGCGGCTACGTGGGTCGCCACAAGCGCGTGAACTGCCAAGGCGCCGGCCGAAAGGGCGCTTCCCGCGTTGAAGCCGAACCAGCCGAACCAGAGCAGGGCGGTCCCCAACACCGTGAAAGGAAGGTTGTGCGGGGGTACGGGCGCGTTGTTGTACCCGTTCCGTCTGCCTATAATCAAGGCGGTCACCAGGGCGGCGATTCCGGCGTTAATATGGACGACCGCTCCACCGGCAAAATCGATCACCCCGAGGTCCTTCAGCCATCCTCCGGTACCCCATATCCAGTGACATACGGGATCGTATACCAGGGTAGCCCAGAAAATGGTGAAGATAAGAAAGGCCGAAAATCTCATCCGTTCGGCGAAAGCACCGATGATGAGAGCCGGGGTAATAATGGCAAACATGGCCTGAAAGATCATGAAAGCCTCGTGCGGAATGGTCTGGGCATAGGCCGCATAGGGCTCAGACCCGACGCCGTGGAGGCCGAACCAGCTCAAACTGCCGATAAACTTGCTTCCTGGTGAAAACGAGAGGCTATAGCCGAACAAGACCCATTGAAGGGTCAGGACACAGAGCACAGTGAAGCACTGCGTCAGAATGCCGAGGATGTTCTTGCGCCTTACCATGCCGCCGTAAAAGAAGGCGAGACCGGGCGTCATCAACATTACCAGACCTGTGCACGTGAGAACCCATGCGGTATCTCCTGTATTGATCATTTTCTCTCCTCCCGAGGATTCAGGAACGACGTCCGCTCCCCATGCGAAACGCGCCCCTTCTTGGCCTCTTTCCTCAATAAAGCATGGCGCTCACTACTCCGGGAGGCCACTTCTTAGGCACACGCCAATGTGTACGGTCTGTTTGAGCAAGGCTGCCGGTTACAATTTACGCTACTTTTTTGTTGCTTGTCAATTGATTACCTACTCTTTCGTAACTTGTCAGCGCCACGCCGGAGGAAAGGCACAGTAGTAATGATTCTTCCGCTCCTTTCCGCAATCGGACACTCTAGAGCACTAGCCGGAGGTCATAAGCGGACAAGACCCTCTCAAGCTTCTGCACCGCCATCTGGACCGGGTCCCACGGTGAGCTGAGAGGAGGGGTATAACTTAAGTCGTAGCCCATGAATTCGTCAACGGTTGCCCGATGGCAGAGGGCAGCCGCAAAGATATCGATCCGCTTCGAGACCTCTGCGCCGTAAGCGCCGATCATCTGGGCGCCCAGAAGCTTTCCTGTGGTTCTGTCCGCCGTCACGCGGATGTAGAGCTTACTGGCGGCGGGATAGTATACCTTGTGGTCCCACGTCTCGAAATCGGCCGTAACCGGGGCAAACCCCGCATCCCGTGCCTCTTTCTCGTTCAGCCCTGTCCGCGCGACTACCTTGTCGAAGATCTTCACCGATTGGGTACCCAGAGTGCCGGCGAATTCGATCTTGCCGCCCAAGGCGTTCTCTCCGGCTATCCTGCCCTGCTTATGGGCGATGGTGCCGAGAGGTATGTAGGTATTCTTCCCGAGGATTCTGTGCCGGGTTTCAGCGCAGTCGCCCGCGGCATAGACGTCGGGTATGTTCGTCTCCATCCTGGGGTTTACCTTGAGCGCCCCTCTTACTCCCGTCTCGATGCCGATGGAACGACCGAGGGCCGTGTCCGGCATGCTGCCGACCGCCACCAGCACCATTTCAGTTGGAAGGTTGAAGCCGTTGGCGCCTTTTACGACCAGCCTATCTCCTTTCGTCGCTATGGACTCTACGCCGATCCCTGTGTGGACCACCACTCCATGTCCGGAGAGGGCGTCTCTGATAGGCCGGCTGAAATCGGCGTCGATGGAGGTCATCACCGATTCGGTGAATTCCACGACAGTCACTTCGATTCCACGGGTCGTGAGGGCCTCGGCCATCTCCATGCCGATGTAGCCGCCGCCGACGATAACCGCGCTTTTCGGGACCGTCCGTTTCAGGAATTCCTCTATTGCAAAGCTGTCGGGCAGTGTGCGCAGGAAAAAGACTCCGGGATCATCCAGGCCGGCCATGCGGGGCCTTTGCGACAGGGCGCCGGTACATACGATAAGTTTGTCATAGTCGAGCCGGCTCGTCGTGCCTGACTCGTCCGCTATCGTCACCTGCTTCGTCGTCGTATCGACAGAGGACGCGGTGCACCGGAGCATGAGCCTGATCCCCGCGTTCTCGATATCCTGCCTCGTCCTGTGAGCGAGCGTTCCCCAGTCCGCCACTTCATGACTGATGTAGTAGGGCAGTCCGCAGATGCTGAAATTCGGGAATTCGTCTGCGACGATTACCGTGGGGACAATTTCCCGGTCCAGTTCCTTTGCCCTGAGGGCCGCGCTGATGCCTGCGTCGCTTCCCCCGACTATCAAAAGGTCCATTCGTTCTCCTTTCAAGCCGGGGTTTTGGCCCGTACTCTCCTAGCAGGAGGCGCAGCCATCCCCGTCGATGGCGCAGCAGGCCCTTTTCCGGCCGAGGATGCTGTTGATGACCGCGGACGCACAGCCGACCCCCGCCCTCACATTCAGGGCGCCACTCGGGCAGTTGCGCCGGCAGGCGCCGCACTCGATGCACGCATCGCGCAATGCGACCTCGACCTTCCCGTTGTAAGGCCGGAACACCTCCCTCGGGCAGACGGCAAGACACATCCTGCAACCCGTACACTTCGAGGCATCGAAGGCGAGGGTGACTACATCGTTAATGTAGAGCAAGGGGCGCATATATTTTCTACCCTCCCATAACAACGGCTGCAATCCACAGGGCGAGGCCGGCGGTAATTCCCCCGATCTCCAGGGGAAGGGCGAACCGCATCTCCTTCCGGACGCCCGACAGCGACGTGAACGTGGAGGCGCCGGTAAAGTTCATTGCCAGATAGGCGCTCATGGCGGGAATGGAGAAGAGGAGGGCGAGGACCCCCGCCACGTTGAGATGATGGACGGCACCGATGAGCAGACTGACGGCAAGGGTGAAAAGGAGACCCACGCCGAGCCCCTTTGTCGAAAAGGCCCTGCCGGGAAGCCATGGCAGGAGAAGCGGGGTGAACAGAGCTCCTGCAAGGATCGAAACGCCCATGGCGACGAGCGCGATGAGGGTCCCGTCGAGCGCCCTCGACGCGGAGAGGCCCGAAAGAAAAAGGGCAAGGATAAAGAGGGCTGCGGCCGCAAGCAGCGCCGCCTTTCCCGCTGGTACGACCTCCATCGGGACCAGCGCGAGTCTCTCGGCGAAGGGGAAGTCCTTTGTCCTCATCCGGCCCGTTGCCTTGAGGCCGTCTCTGAGGAAGGCGGGCAGGTCATCCGCACGGACCGGGCCGTAGACCACCTGAAAACCGGAGCGCATCTTTACCTCATGGGCCGCTATGCCGGGCGCGCCGAGCTGCGGCACGATCAGCCGCCTATGGGATACGACATCAGAAAGACCGCTCGATTTGATGCGGTCGACCAGTTCGTCGGTCCCGAAGGTCCCCTTTCCTGCCGCGCACCACACGTTGATGCCCTGCGTATCGAGCACAAGGATCCATGCATCCGTGCCTGCGAGCCCCTTTCGGAGGAGATCGAAGCTCATCTTATAATTTGCCGTGACGCAGACGGGCGACTCCGGGCCGGCATCACCTAGGCCATAGAGGCCGGGATCGACCGTGTAGTGCATCCTGCCGATCCCCCACCGCGCCTTGAAAGCGCCGAGACGGTCAGCCCGGGAGAAAACTTGCGAGGCCCTGGGGACCGGACCGGCAGGGGTCTGTATCGGGCCCGTCACAAAGGGCTGATCGAGGCGCGAAGGACTCTCCTGAGCCCGATTTTTCCTCCCTCAACAGGATGGGGCAGGAGGCGTACGAAGGGGAACCGATGTTTCCATATCTCTCATCATACTCGTTTTTCAGGCTCCTGTCAAGCGCCATCATATAAGAATATATTGTGATGTTGCACCATCAATATATTGACATGAGCCGACATATGCGTTAAGTAATATTAACTATACTTGATGTAATCGGAGGCGGAAGATGGACGAGCTTATTTCTTTATTCAAGGCTTTGTCGGATGAAACGAGGCTGAGGATCGTCAAGCTCCTGGAGCACGGCGAGCTTTGCGTCTGCTATCTCGTCGCGGCGGTCGACATGTCACAGCCTAAGGTCTCGTTCCACCTCAAGGTGCTCAAGGAGGCGGGACTCGTGAAGGACAGGCGCGAGGGCAAATGGATGCACTACCGCCTCGACGAATCGGACCTATTCAGGAGACTCCTCTTTCTGTCCGTCGCCGACCGGGTGAAGGATACCGAGATCGAGGCGGACTACGCGAGGCTAGAGGCGTTCATGACGGCAAGGGGAGAGGCGTCGCCGGCCGCCCTGACTGCCTGCTGCGGCCGGGTGTAGCCATGGACGACCATATCAGCCGCAGACTCTCTTTCCTCGACCGTTTCCTGACCCTCTGGATCTTCCTCGCCATGTTCGCGGGCGTCGCGTGGGGTTATCTCTTTCCCGGCGTCGTCGGTTTCTGGAACCGATTCCAGAGCGGGACCACCAACATCCCTATCGCCATAGGTTTGATCCTGATGATGTATCCGCCCCTCGCAAAAGTGCGGTACGAGGAGCTTGGGGAAGTATTCAAAAACGTCAGGGTCCTCGGCCTGTCGCTCGTGCAGAACTGGGTGGTCGGCCCCATCCTCATGTTCGTCCTGGCCGTTGTCTTCCTGAAGGGTTACCCGGACTACATGGTGGGCCTCATCATGATAGGCTTGGCCCGCTGCATCGCCATGGTCATCGTGTGGAACGAGCTTGCCAAAGGAGATACGGAGTACTGCGCGGGGCTCGTGGCCTTCAACTCGATCTTCCAGGTGCTTTTCTTTTCTGTCTACGCCTATATCTTTATCACGGTGCTCCCGCCGATGCTCGGCTTGAAAGGGGTGGTCGTCAGCATCACCATCGGTCAGATCGCAAAGAGCGTCTTCATCTATCTCGGTATCCCGTTCATTGCCGGCGTGGTGACGCGGTTCATTCTGATACGCGTGAAGGACAAGAAGTGGTACCATGAAAGGTTCATCCCGAAGATCTCACCCCTGACCCTGATCGCCCTGCTCTTTACCATTCTCGTTATGTTCTCCTTAAAGGGCGAGTATATCGTGAAGATCCCCGTCGACGTCGTCCGCATCGCGATACCTCTCCTCATCTACTTCGTCATCATGTTCCTCGTGTCCTTTTACATGAGCGGCAAGGTGGGCGCGCACTACGGCCAGGCCGCGACCCTCTCTTTCACGGCCGCCTCCAACAATTTCGAGCTCGCCATCGCCGTTGCCGTTGCTGTTTTCGGCATAAACTCGGGTCAGGCATTTGCGGCGGTCATAGGCCCTCTCGTCGAAGTGCCGGTGCTGATCAACCTGGTCCATCTGTCGCTCTGGTTCAAGCGGAAGTATTTCCCCTATGCGAAAGAAACGCCGACGGGGGTCTGCTACTATACATGTGGGTAGGCGGGAAGTCGTGAGTCCGGCCGAACAAACGAGGAGGTGTACTATGTCGCTCTTTGAAAAGATAGGGTGAATAACGTGAGGAGACGATTCCGAAAAGCCAACAGTTAGTTGGCGCATGCTGAGGTTCTCTGATAATACGCACATCCGTGTTAACGGTTTGAACGAGATACTGGCAGACCTCTACTCGGAAGGCAGACAGGCGAATGGGGAGACTGCCGAAGAGATTATCAACAGGCTGGAAGCGCAGAAGAATTTCATCCCTTCGTCGGACCGCACCCGCAGGGAGTATGCTTATGCCCTGTTGGCAGAGTACAAAGAGTATATAGAGGACCGGGAGGACCACGGTAACGGGTAAGGTGCTCCGCTCGGAAAGGGCGTCAGGGAACCGGGATCAGGGACATTCTGTTGTTTCGGCCCGATTATCCGCGGATCGTCGTGCGCCGCCTTCTCCTCCTCTTCTCCAGGTAAATCGAGACAAAAGAGAGGGGTGGAATAAGCCCGGCTGCGAAAGGATGCATGACCCCATAGACCACGGGGGTCAAGGCCCACCGCGCGATCGTCCTCAAGCCGGGGTGCCTTGCAATGAGGTGCGCCAGCGGAGGCGAGTATTGATAATAGAAGTGGACGAAAGACCTCCCCGCCCTGTTCGTCAGGAGGCAGGTGTCCCTGAAATCCCTCAAAACCGCTACGTGGGGGTCGAGAGACGACCCATATGCGGCCGTGGCAATAAAACAATAGGTACTCTTATCCTCCGTGGTAAAAGTCCAGGTGTAGTTCGCTGCCATGTTGTTGCCGTAGGTGTCCCTCACTCCCGTAGTGACCGTGGCCGTGTAGATGGTGTGGTGATGCAGGCTGCCCGATGGGGTGAATGTGGCCGTGTTGCTCGACGCGTCATAGGAGACGGTGCCCGTTACCCCTCCACTCAAGGTAAAGGTGGCCGTGGTGATGGACGTCGGGTCCATGGCCTCACTGAAGACGGCCTGTATCGGGGCGTCTACGTCGACGTAGGTTGCGGTGTTCACGGGAACCGTGTATACAACCGTGGGAACCAGGGCGTAGCCTGACCCTATCTTCTCGGGCGAGGGGTTGTTGGTGGTCGTGCCGTCGCCTAGCTGGCTGCTGCTGTTGTTCCCCCACGCCCACAGGTTACCGCCGGAATCGATAGCCACGGCAAAATTAGATCCCGCAGCAATGGCGCTCCAGATCGTGCTGCTTGCTATCTGGGTGGGCACGAAGACATTGGTGCCCGTCGAGCCGTTGCCCAATTCGCCGGAAGTGTTGTCCCCCCACGTGCAAAGGCCGCCGCCCGTTGTAAGAGCCATGGCAAAATTCGATCCCGCGGCAACGGCGGTCCATGTCGTGCCGCCGCCTGTCTGGGTGGGCGCGAGGACATTGGTACCCGTCGTGTTGTTGCCCAGTTGGCCGGAGGCGTTATTCCCCCACGTGTAGAGGTTGCCGGCAGAGATACCCATGGAAGAGTTCGATCCCGCGGCAATGGCGGTCCATGTCAAGCCGTTTGCTATCTTGGTAGGTATGAGGACATTGGCGCCGCTGTTGCCGTTGCCCAGTTGGCCGGAGGCGTTGTTCCCCCACGTGTAGAGGCTCCCATCGGAGGCAATAGCCATGGCAAAATTCGATCCCGCGGCAATGGCGGTCCATGTCGTGAAGCTTCCTACCTGGGTGGGCACTGTGACATTGGTGCCCGTCGAGCCGTTGCCCAGTTCGCCGGAGGTGTTGTCTCCCCACGTCCAGAGTGTGCCGTCAGACCGGAGGGCCATGGCAAAATTCGATCCCGCGGCAACGGCGCTCCAGATGGCGGTCATGCTGGTTGCTATCTGTGTAGGCGTGGTGACATTGGTGCCCGTCGAGCCGTTGCCCAGTTCGCCGGAGGTGTTGTCCCCCCACGTGTAGAGGGCGCTGCCCGTTGCGATAGCCACGGTAAAGTTCGATCCCGCGGCAACGGCGCTCCAGGTCGTGAAGCTCCCTATCTGTGTAGGCGTGGTCACATTGGTGCCCGTCGAGCCGTTGCCCAGTTGGCCGCTCCCGTTGCCGCCCCACGTCGAGAGGGTGCCGGCGGACGCAATGGCCCCGGCAAAGTTCAATCCCCCGGCAATCGTTTTTGCCCCCGCCTCCGATGGGCAGACCAGGGTCAGTAACGCAAGAATTGCCGCCAGCAACGCATATGCTTTCCCGTCCATAACGGCTCCTTTATGGTCCCCAACGGGCAGGGCAACGGCATCCGGAACTCGGCTGCATGACCTTAGTTTACTTTAACTCCAAGAGTCTCCGGCGTCAACCTGTTTGTTATTGCTTTCGGAGGCAGCGCTACATACATTAGAATTAAAGTTTACCACGAGGAGGGAATATGAAAATAGGTTGTGGAAAGATCGTCTGCCTTTGTCTTCCGGCTTTGCTGCTCGTTTCAACGGCCCTATTCCCACCAGCGGCCCGGGCCGCAACCAGGACGGAGATCAATGCCGGCGTGGACGTCGCTCTCGAGCGGTTCGCAACAGGCGTAAAGGGGGGTGAGGATTTCCTTAAGGCCGCAAAAGGCGTGCTTGTCATCCCGAGGATCAAGCAGGCCGGTTTCATCGTAGGGGGCAAGTACGGGAACGGCGCCCTCAGAATCGGTGGGAAGAGCGTCCGCTACTATAACCTTGCCGCAGGCTCGGTGGGGTTTCAGATAGGTGCTCAGGAATTCAACATTCTCCTCTGCTTCATGGACGAGAATGCTCTCAGGAAGTTCAGGACAAGCAAAGGTTGGCAGGTAGGTGTCGACGGCGAGGTAACGCTGGTTAACATAGGGGCAGGCGGCTCGGTAGACACCACCAAGCTGAAGGAGCCTATCGTCGGCTTTGTTTTCGGCCAGGAAGGACTCATGGCCGGGGTGTCGCTGGAAGGATTGAAGTTTACCGGGATTAATCCAAAGTAGGGGTATCTCCGGCCCCGGCGAGGGGCGAGATGAATACCGGCACCGACATCAACAAGGTCAAGTACGAAACCTGCGCACGCGTGATTTCAGACCGAACCTGATGCAGGTCGCTAAAAAAGGAGCGCCCTAGTCGTCTCAGGGCGCTTCCGAACAAAAGCGCGCGTGATAGACATGTCGTTTCAATCGTCGCACATCTGCCTCCTGGGGCGCACTATGCTACTACCCCCAACGCACCACGCGGTACGGGTAGGTCCGGTTCCCCATGAGAGCATCGCGGGAGGCGCACCTATCTCCGCGCTTGTGATACCCGCCGATACACTTCCAGAGTTTTCCTGGCGGCGGCATCCCAGGAATAAAGCTTCACGCGTTCATAGCCTCGCTCGATCAATTGCGCCCTGACGGCCGCGTCGCTCAGGAGAGTCAGCATAGCGTCTTTAAGTCCGGAAACATTACTGCAATCACACACTATGCCGGCATTTCCGACCACTTCGGGAAGGGACCCGGCCCGCGAGACAATTACAGGTATGCCGGAAGCCATGGCCTCGACGACGGGCAGCCCGAACCCCTCGTACAGTGAAGGCAGCACCAACATTTCCGCAGCGCTATAGAAGAATGGCATATCCTGATCGTCCACGAACCCGGTCAGCATCACGCACCCTTCAAGACCCTTTTCCTTTATTCTCCGTTTTAAGTCTCTTGTCGCGCTCCCTTCTTTACCCACTATCACCAACTGAATCCTGTCAAGACGGTCTTTGAGCATACCCGCGAAGGCCTCCACCAAAGTCGGCAGATTCTTTCTCACAGCCACTTCGCCGACGAAGAGCACGTAATCGTCGAAGATATTCCAGTGCTCTCGCAACAGGCGCCTCGCCTCTTTTTTTTCAACTCTGTATATCTTGGGGGAAACGCCCTCCGGTATCACTGAAATTTTTGTCGGAGGCACACGGAAAAGCTCAACCAGGTCGTCGGCTGTTCTTTGTGAAACTGCAATTATGTGATCCGCCCTGGCAAGCCCTATAGGTATCACTGCTTTTCGAAAAATCCGTCTGGCAAAGTCCGTCCTCTTCGGCACCCGAAAATCACCGACATCATGGATAGTCAGCACGACCGGGCATGGTTTAAAAAACACCAGCTTTTCGTTTGGAATGTGAAGTACCTGTAGACGGTCGCGCAAGGCACGGATGGGCAACACAAGTTGTGCCCGCAAGAAATTCAATAGAGACCATTCGGTCGAAATCGAGGACCGTCTTATCAAGAAGTGCTTCGAAAAGGCTTCTCCTAAATCCCCTTGGTTGGACCCCAGATAAACAATACTGTTGCAGTCGTCCTTTAGGGCTGCGAGAGCCGCCAGGAGACTCTCCAGGTATCTCCCGATGCCTGTCTTCAGGGTGGGGGTCACCATTCCATCGATTCCCACCATCAGATCCATTTCAGACTCCCGTCGCCACAATTGTCAAGGAGTGCTCCCGAGCCCCGCATCTATGCGGTTCCGGCGCGAGTCGAGATTATGTCGCGCCGGTCGGCTCAGGCTTGTGCCCCCGAGAAATCACAATGAGCCTGACAGCCTTCCATCACAGGTCGCCGGCATGTTGGGGACACTTCCTTGCCTAAAAGATGCGTTCCAAAAAGACGAATGAAGAAAAGGCCATTGCCCAGGATGTACCTGCGAAACAGCTTAAAAGGATGGCGGCTGAACCGGGCCAGCCACTCAAAACCGTGGTCCGTGATGAAGCGCGGGGCACGCTTCTCTACCCCGGAATACCACCTGAATGCGGCCCCCACAGAGAGGATCACTTTTGCGTTGAGTGCGCCCAGGTTCTCATCAATCCAAAACTCTTGTACCGGCATACCCATCCCTACCAAAAGGATGTCTGGGGCCGCATCCTTGATCCTTGAAAGCACGTTGTCGTTTTCCGCACCGTTCCTGCTAAAGAAACCATGGTGGGCACCAACGATATGCAAGCCCGGGTGTTTTCCCGCCATAATCCGGGCAGCCCTCGCGGCAACACCTTCCTCGTCACCCAGCAGATAAAGCGCCATGCCCTCCGAATTAGCCGACTCTGCCAGCTCATCGAGCCAGTCGGGCGGCGTGTTCCGATACAAGAGCCTTTGACCGACAAGGGCAGCACCGAGCCGCACGCCGAAGCCGTCACAGAATAACAGGCTTGCCTCTCCTAAGGACGTGCGGAAACGAGGGCACATGAATGCAATGTTAAGCCCGTGCAGATTGACGTAGTACACCTTCCTTTTCTGATCCTTCTTTGCCATCTCGACAATTGAATTGACGAGACCTGTTCGACTGATGTCCGTAATATCAACCCCAAAAAGTTGAGCTATGGCGTCCACGCGGTTATCGGCGTTATCCGAAGGCAGATTCATTCCCGCTACCTCCCTTGGCTGTAATGGTGAGATGATTTCCCGGTAATGAGAAACGTTTTACGGTCGGTAAATTTCAGTGTGCCGTTTTTGTATGCAGTCAGGACCAATTCGAGCCGTTTTTCGGAAGTGACGCTCGGGGCAACGAAAGATATGGCCTGCTCCGCATGAAACCCGGGCTCTATCTCCTTTGTGACGTTCCCGGAAGCAACCGCATTTCCCTCTACCTTAGCCTCCCATCTCACGACGAGTTCTTTCCCAAAGAACTCGTCATTGTAGATAACCAGCGTGCGCGATATGGAACTGCCTTCTTCATATATCGGCGGGGGAGGCTGAAAATAGCCGTCTGGGCCTTTTTCCAACTTTTGGTCGTCGTAGGCTTTGTCGAAGACCGCCACGGGCGACATCGAAGTCCTGAACCAGTACTCGATTTTCTCGGGGTACGCGCTGTCATAAATCCAAAAGGGTCGAATATCGCTAAAGTTGCAATACCGGAATCCCCTGATCATCAATGCCCTTTTTGGCGACCACTCCTTGTCCCATGGGTGCGCTTCATCGAATTCTCCGACTCCCATCGGCACATCCCACGATGCGCCTTTCCACATGTAAATGCTGTGACCGTCGTCAGGGGGAAACCAGTGGGGATACGACGTGTAGTGTCCCTGACCGCCTGTAGCGTTTTTCGACGAAAGGCGGCTCAGGTCGTCATTCGGGTAATGTATGTTTCGAAGCTCGGAGTAGCCCCCAATTTGATTATCGCCGTCATAGTTTACGGGCCTGGTGGGGTCCATTGATTTTATGACTTGCCCCAACGCCGCCAATTGAGCGGAGCTCGCGTTGTTCTTGCCGTGATCGAAATACCCCATGTAGGCGACTTCATTCTCGGCGTTCCAGAACACAATGCAGGGATGGTTGCGGTCGCGTTTCACCATCCGGCGCAGATGGTCGGACATGTTTTCCCAGAAGGCTGCGTTCGCATAGTCTCCATACTGTCCGCGAAGGGCCGACTCCTGGATAATCAACAAGCCTTTCTCGTCGGCAGCGTCCAGGAAAGCGGGGTAGCCTGGCCCCATGTGAAACCGCATCACCCTGGCGTTGATGCCCTTGAAGCTATCGATGACCTCTTCAAAATGGCGCTTCCTTATGAAGCGATGATCCGGACGAAGCCACCACGGCTGAACCGTCTGCACATGATCGCCCCACATGTTCAGCCTTACCCCATTCAGCCGCAAATATTTACCATCGGTCCAGAACTCCCGAAACCCGAACCTCGTCAAGAAGCGTGTCGGTGACCTGGCCGTTTCCCTTTTCTCTTAAGGTGGTCGAAAGTCGATACAGATAAGGGTCGGTAGGCCACCAGGGCCTCGCGTTTGTCCAGGGCTCCTCCAGGCACGATCGTCTTTGGCGCATGGGCTTCGATGCAGGCTGCTGTGCCCGGAAACAGCTTGGCTACGCCATTGCCGCTGTCCAGCACGGAATTATCTAATTTCGAAGTTGCAGGCCGACGCGCTCGTCGTTCCGAATCGTAATCTCCAGCTTGATCCTGTTGTTGCGATAGGATGTTTGAACAAACACATCTTCGATGTATGCTTCAGGCAGTGCTCTCAGGCACACGCTTTGCCAGATGCCTCCAGGCTTGCCGTTGAAAATATGATCGTTTTCGCCTACAGGGAAAATCGTCCTGGTCGGGTCTGTCGGCGACCGGGCAGCCTGCCAGCTTTCCTGGTAAACTTCAACCGTGTTGCCGGAGGAAGGCGCATGCACGAATTCGGTGATGTCCCGTTCAAAGGGCAGGTATCCGTCCATATTGGGCGCGCCGACTTGTGTACCGTTCACAAAGACCGTTGCCCTAAAATAGACGGCGCCAAAAAAAAGCTTTATTCTTCTGTGGGCCATCGATGCGGGCACGTCGAACCGTTTTCGGTAGACAGAGTGGAGAGCGCCGGCAAGTGGCATGCTGGGGACCTCGATTGTTCCCCATGGGCCATCCTCAATCTTCACTTCCCAGATACCGTCCAGGGATACCTCCTCACGCGGCGGCGCGGCCTGGAGCGTCACAAAGAAACCACTGCTTACGTGCATGGTGAGGACCGTTGCTGCCACCCAAAGGACCGGTGCAAGATTCCTTGCCTTCAGAGTCATTGTTCTCCCATCCGTTGATTCTGACGTTTCGTTCAAGGCCCGATGCATGAGGCTAAGCCGGAGATTTCAACTCTTCAAAATACCATCGCAAGTTTTTGAGCTTTGCACGGAAAGAGCGCCGGAGCATGCCTCGCGGCGGTCTTCTCTCTTCGACACGTAGTTTTTGGAACACAATGATACTGCCCGCTTCTCTGTCCGAAACTATGCGCCACGCGCCGGGTTTTGAAAAAAGATGGGTGTGGAGTGCGCGGTGTGTTTCGTTCATTGCATCGGCCCCGGGATAATCATGAAAGGCCATGAAACCGCCCTCAACGACAAACCTGCTCCAGCATTTGATGTCGGTGACGATGGCATTATGTCTATGATCGCCGTCGATCCATAGCAGCTCGATAGGTTCGTTCCAGCTCCGGGCTACGTGCGAAGACCGACCAATGATCGGAATGACCCAATCCCCAACCCGAGTTTTTTCCATGTTACTCCGAAAACTCGGGTGTTCTGCGATATCGATGGTGTATACCTTTCTGCCGGACTTCTCTTTTTGACCAAACGCCAGTGCAGCGGTGGATTTGCCCACGCACGTTCCTATTTCCACCACCTCTCCGATACCCCGGAGGGATCCGGACAACCGGTATAAATAGAGCGGCTGCGGGGAGCCGCACATCCTCTCCGGGATCTCCTCTATCATGCCCAAAATATCGTCGAGTGGAAAACTGCTCATCCGGCGCCGTCGACCAAGCCTCGGAACTTTTCGGAAAGCGTCGGCCCCCGTGCGGCTATGGAATAGGAACGCAGGGAATCCTGCGCTGCCCTGCCCATCCTCTCCCGCATCTTGGCGCTTCCAAGCAACTCGTCCAGTTTTTGCCCGAATCGCCGTGTGTCGCCCCGTTCTACCAAATAGCCACTCAGCCCTTCTGTGAGCCATTCTTCGATGGCGCCGATGCGAAAAGCCACTACCGGTTTTCCCCAGGCCAGGGCCTCAAACCCGGAGAAACAGAATGCCTCAGGCATCCGGGAGGGAAGGGCGATGATGGCTGCATTGCGATACTCGTTCTCCACGTCCCTACCGTACAGGCGGCCCAGGAACGTGGTACTTTGCGCGAGGCCCCTCTTTTGCGCCAGTCGTTTATACTTGTCCAGGTCCCTGCCGTCTCCGATGACGCGGAGTTTATAGGGTCGCCTCACGTGACGAACTGCCTCCAACAGCATATCAAGCCCCTTGCCCCGGTCGATACGACCGCAGAACAAAATAGTGTTTCCGTCACCTGGCCCGTTCGCCGTGGAGGAGGCGATGTTCAGCAGCGGCGGAAGAGCGTGCACGCGGCCGGCATCGAGACCATTTATGATGAGCTGGGTTCTTATGTAATCGCTCGGAGTCAGGACGAAGGCGAACGTGGTCAAATGCTTCAACCCGCGCCTTTTCAGGGCCAGGCTATGGAATCTCATCCGTCCATCCCGATCTCTCCCCAAGCCTCCGCATCGGAGCAGACAATGAACTCCTATCGGCCGGTCACAAGTCCTCCCGCTGAGAAGCTCGAAACCGTGTGCGCGCACACACACATAATTGTTATCATGCGTGACTTTTGCGGCAGGGATCCCCCTTTCAATCACGTCCACCTCGGTCTCAATGTCAAAATTGTGGAACATCACCAGATCGGGTGCAAACTCCGCAATGGCTTTAAGGGTCACACCGCTTTTTTCAACCCGGTCCCTGCAGGTGCACAGCCGGACGTCCTGCCCGGCAAAGAACCGGAGTATGTGTTCCGATGACGTGTGACCGGGCATCACGAATTCTACTATGTCTGTTTGTAACGCCCGATTGCTTGCTCCACTCGTCCCAGCATCGCATGTACTTCTCGATACCGGATACCACCCCTGTATTCTGGTTGATGTGCAGGACCTTCAAAAGTGCCTCCCGCCTAAACGCCCGCCTGCGCCCGTCACGCAGTGGGTGCTATCGAGTATCTCACGTTTTGCTATCTCGTACCCCTGAGGAATGCACGGGTCGCGTATGCCATTCTGCACATAAAGTAAGCCGCCGGATGTCCGGCCGCGCAATACCTGAGCCATTCTTTCCAGGTGAATGACCTTTGTCTCTTGCGCACTTCGTCGGCTAACTTCGCACTTCTTCTACGAAAAGCGAACCAAAGTGAATGCCTGCACCACATCGCCTCCATTTCATTTCTGATGCCCGACGGAAGGTTGTACTTATCGCAAAAATAGTGGAGAAGTTCTAAGTCTGCAATTTTGAGGCGGACCATTTTCGTGACATCCTTGCTTCTGGTAGCCGATTCCTCCGTCTCGTTATAAGTGGCCAATGACTCGGGGATATAATGCAGTCGGGACATAGTCGAAATCTCTGCCCAGAGCTGGGTGTCACCCCTTAGAAACGCGCCGCTTTGATGGAGGTAACGATCGGATTCGATAATCTGCTCATAAAGCGTCCCCCGCACCATAACGGTACAAGTCCGGATTGCGTATGTCCTTCCCAGAACGAAGTCGGCTATGCCGGGCGCTTCCGGTGTTTCCCACCGACAATAGTGTATAAAATCACTGATCCTCTTTTTAGAGGCGACCTGGTATACGTCAAAATTGGAATAGACCAACCCGCATTCCGGGTGACATTCCAGAAAATCCGCCTGCTTCTGAAGTTTATCAGGACTATGCCAGTAATCGTCGCCTTCGCAAAAGGCAATGTATTTTCCCCGGCAGGCTTTCATGGTGCGGTACCCATTTGGGTTCATGCCGACATTTTTGTCCGACGTGATTACCCGGATGATATCCGGGCACCTTGTTTTGTATTCAGAGACAATCTCCCGCGTGCCATCGGTGGAACAGTCCTCGCCAATGACCAACTCAATGGGAAAGGTCGTTTTCTGCTGCAAGACGCCTTCTATCGCTTGTGCGATATAGGGGGCATGATTATAGGTGATCATCTTAATGCTTACCAAGGGGTTTGTCATAGGGCCACTGCTATGAGGGTTGATCGGCCTTACTAATCATCATTCTGCGGTTTCCACTCTAAAGAATGACATTTTGTCCCAACCCGCGCGGCAGAGATCCATAAAAGCTCCGAGTCGGAACAATCGGCACAAGCCGCAATAGGTAGCGATTCCAATGGCAGTTTGGGCCGGAAGCATTGACCAATAGTTGGAAAAGGGCAGCGATCCGGTGGCGTATACCGCTATTCCCATGAGTGCTGCCATGATGAGGTAGGAGAACCAGTCGCGCACCTGTTGCCCGGTAGGGTAATCGATCAGAATGCCGGCGTAATAACTGTTCAAATAGTAGTTAACGGCCGACAGCGCAATGATGCCGCATATCATCGCGGATATGCCCCATCGCACCGTAACGGCGATGTTGATGATGATCAGGACCTTTTTGACGATCTCCAGGCGCAGAAAGAGATCGGACCGGCCCAGCGCTTGCAGCACGCTCAAGTTGATCACGTGAAGGGGAAACAGCAACGACGAAAAGCAGAGCAACTGAAGATAGGGCACACATCCGGCCCATTTCTCTGTGAGCAGCACCACTACCAGCGGACGGGCAATTGCCGCCAAACCGATCATCATCGGGAAATTGAATAGAACCAGTATACTCGAAGCCTTCTTCATCCCTCTTTTCACCCGGGCCCGATCATCCTGAATAGCGGAAAATACCGGAAAAGTTACGCGCCCTACCACACCGGACAAGGTTTGAGAGGGAAGGTCCTGCATGCTCGTGGCCCGTGCGAAAAACCCCAGCTCCATGGCGGGAAACAACCTGCCGATCACAAGAAAATAGAGGTTGTCGAATATCTGATTGAGCATCGCCGAAGCCAGGAGCCGTGAGCCGAAGCCGAACATCTCCCGCAGGGATCCGAGACTGAAGACCGGGGCAGGCCGCCAGGCGTTCAGGAGCCACAGAAACACGGTCCGAAAGAACGTGCCCGATATCTGCTGGACGGCCAAACTCCACACACCGAAGCCCGTGGCGGCTAACGTGACGCCGATGACGCCTGATAGCAGGCCGGCAATCAAACTCACCTTGGTCTGGGTCTTAAAGTTGAGCCTTTTTGTGAGGATAGTATTCTGGATCAGGCCGAAGGCATTGATCACAATCGTCAATGACAGCGCCCGTGTGAGGGAAGTCAGGACCGGCTGGTTGTAAAAAGCCGCAACCCGGGGGGCGACGAACCAGAGCAAGCCCGTTGTCGCCAGTCCGGAGAGTTGTTGAAGTAAAAAATGGAGCATGTGTCGGTCGCAGTTGCCTCACGTTTCCGGATCAGCGCCGCCCCGAACCCGCTATCGAGGAACGACTGCGCCACGGCCATGAAGATGGTCAGCATCCCGATCAGGCCGAACTGCTCCGGCAATAACAGCCTGGCCAGAAGAACCCCTATGAGAAATTGTACGCCCTTGAGCCCTAGAGACTCGAGAAAGCTCCATGATAGAGCATGAACGGTCCTGGACCTCAGAGAATCGGATTCCGGAAACGTCATCTCCTTACGTCTCCGATGCACATCAACCGCTGGCTGTTCTCGAAGCCCTGACAACGGCCATAAAGGCGATAGGCCCAGCGAACAACTCCCGGCGCCGGACCACGGCGAATAAGCCGGTCCATCCGTGGACCGGTCACCGGCAAAACCGTCACATGCCGGCAAAAATGCCTCATCAGGCTTGCAATCTCGTCGGCCTCGAAGAACCGGAGCCTGAAAAGCACATCTTTCTCGCTCCACGCCGCAAATTGCTCCCTGAAGGAATGGTTATGGGCGTTATGGACCGTAGCGACCATACGGGACGCCGTAACCCTCGCCTGCTCCGCCCCCAAGGCTGCAATCTGTTCGTCATCGAAGCACCCCCAAAATCCGGCGTGATAGGTGAGATCGAATGCTCCGTCGGGGTAATCCAGGCAGCCGGCGTCCATTTTCTTGATCCTGTCGCAGAGGCCGGGCAACATCTCCCAGGCCCTCTCGATGGATTCGGTTGAAAAATCTATCCCTTCGCAGAAGAAACCCCAGCTATTGAGCGCTGCCACATCGCGAAAGCTGCCCGCGGCTATTTCGAGTATCCGGCGTTCCTTCCTGCGGCGCATCGCGGCGATGTAGTAGGCATGGCGGAGATCGCCCTGATATTCCTGAAAGTGCTGTTTCCACAGACCGTCCCAGGTTGTGGGTTCCCCGAGTGAATGGTCTATGCCGGAGCCTGACCACGCATCTCTCATAGAGATACCCCTCCTTGTTTGTTCAGTCGGTTGGTTGCAACCGAGCCGACCATCCTACCCCCTCCGGTCGACGACAAACGCGAAATCCTTGAAGGACTTTACACCGGCCCTCACGCGCAGCCAGGAAGGTTCCGGCTCTATCCCTAACGCCCAGGCTACGTAGGCGGCAGGGAGATTTGCCCCTGCCATGTGCGAAAATGGGTAGCAGCCGCCAAACCTCGGATTGAACTCCAGCACATAGAGGATGCCGTCTTGATCGATGACGTCGACGTCCAGTAGTCCGAGGTGACCCATCTTTGATCCGATCTGGCTGCCGAGTTCGGTCAACCGCTCCTCCTCGACAGTTTCAGCCGACTCACATTCACCGGAACGGGATGCGAGCTTCCTCTTGGCCATGACGCTGACGTACCGTCCGGATAGGTCATTGACCACCTCCAGGTCATAATCCACCCCGGAGAGGTACTGCTGAATTATGAGCGGCTCAGGTTGAAGCGTAATGCCGTTGCTCTCCATCCTGGCTGCTTTCACCGAAAGTAACTTGTAATGGGCTTCCAACTCGTCCAGGTTGTATGCCACTTCAATGCCCACCGAGCCTTGGCCGCGTCGGGGTTTCAGAATAGCCGGAAACCGCAGGCGTCCTGTTTCCAGGGCCTCTTTGGCTGCTTCCAGCGATACAAAGGTTGCCGGCGTGTTCCACCCCATCCTCTGCACATAATCGAATGTAGTCCACTTATCGAGGCAAATCTCCAGGACCTGAGGTTCGGAAACAACCGGAATAGTGCCGACTTCTCTAAAACTCTCAAGTCGTGCGGCAATAAACGGTGCTTCCCAATCATGGAGAGACATCAGAAGCCTGACGCTGTATCTCTTGCAAAGATCGAGCATGGACTCTATGAATCCCGGGTCGTCCGCTCGGGGGACAACGCAAGCCACGTCGGCGGCGAGCATACCCGTAGAGTCCGGGCGGCTGTTGGCAGCGATCACCTTGCCCTTATCGCCAACGGCCTCCTTAAAGTAATTTACCAGATAGGCCCTGCGTCCAACGCTGGTCAACATCACGTTGATTTCGGTCTTGCCAATCGATTCCACAGCCACAACCCGACCTCCGGGGTTTTGGTTTTACCGTTCATCGTCGAAGCGATGTTCCGGCACTATTTGCCGTTCTAAGGGGCCGTCTCTCTCTGCTCTGGAGAGAAATAATGAACTCGCAAATGGTCTCGACGTCAGACAGGTCCAGGCTATCGTAGATCGGCAGTGTTAATATGGCATTGGCCGCCCGGCGGGCAACGCTCAGCGGGTCTTTCACCGAAACGCTGCGGTAGCATGCATAATCGCAGACCAGGGGATAGAAATAGCGGCGGGAATATACGTTGTATTGTTTGAGTTCCTCATACAGCGCATCGCAGCTCATGCCAAATTCCCGTTCATCAACCTCGATCGGCATGAATGAGTGGTTCTGCTTTACCGTTGAAGGAAGGGCCGGTACGAGGCGAATGCCGGGGACATCCTTGAGGCGCTGCCGATAGACCTCATCGACCTTTGCACGCCTCTCTATTAACTGGTCGAGGTACTTTAGGACCTGAGTCCCCATCAACGCCTGCACTTCGTTCATTTTGGCATTGGTACCCGGCATCACTACCTCAAACTCATTTTTGAAGCCGAAGTTTCTCAGGTAATTGAGCACGCCCTTCAGTCCTGTATCACGAAAGATCAGCATCCCCCCCTCCAGGGAGTGGAAGGCCTTTGTGGCGTGAAAGCTGAACATGCTCATGTCGCCGAAGTCGGCGATAGATCTATTGCCGACCCTTACACCAAACACATGCGCGGCGTCATAGATCAGTCTTAAATTGTGTCGCCGTGCAATGTCTGCCAGCGAATTGAGCTTGCATGGGTGCCCGTATACATGAACCGCAAGAATTGCAGTTGTCCATGGGGTAATAGCAGCTTCCACTTTTTCAGGGTCAAGGGTGTAATACTCAGGCTCGATGTCTACGAACACCGGTCTGACCTTGTTCCAAAACAGTGCGTGGGTTGTAGCGACAAATGTGAACGGGGTAGTGATGACCTCCCCCGAAATCCCCATTCCCTGCAACGCTATTTGGAGAGCGAGAGTACCGTTGTTGAAAAGGCACAGATTATCCGTTTCGAAGAAATCGCATAGTTCCCGAGCAAAACGTTTGAGTATGGGGCCGTCATTCGTTAACCATCGGTTCTCCCATATTTCCTCAAGCCCCTTGCAAAACTCTTCCAGGGGCGGCAAAAAGGGTCTGGTCACATAAATGGGTTTTTTCAATGGTTTAATCATAACGCGGCAGCCTTTCCTTAATGCGCGCATATCGTTCTTGCCAGCCATTGGCCCGGCCGAACTGCAAATATTCGGCACGGCCTCGTCCATGCTCGCGAGCCTCCCTGAGGGCATCGACAAATTCATTCGGGGTCTTGGCTATAAGCGCCGGTGAATGTAACTGTTCCACTTCACGGATATTTGTCGATACTACAGGCAGACCGGAGGCAAAATACTCGAATATCTTGACCGGGTTGGTGCTATCGGTGAGCGGTGTTTTAAGGAATGGAATAACCCCGACATCGCAATGGTACAAATAGGGTGGGAGCTGGGCGTAAGGACGCACCCCTAGAATATGGATGTTCGGCACCACCGCGGCCCGTTCGATCTGCGTGTGCGGGCCGACAAGCACAAAGGAAAATTCAGGCAGGCTCTTGGCGGCATAGATAATCAGGTTAAGGTCAAACCATTCCTGGATCGTGCCGACGTAAAGCACTCGCGGGTGTGGAATGGCAACAAGGTCTATAGGCTCGGCCGGTGCCGGAATGTCGAAGTGCGCCAAATCGACGCCATTCGGCAGGTAAAGCACTTTATCGCCGGCGCTTGCGCAGACCCTTTCATAAAGCTTGCGGGAGGTAACAAAAACGGTATCCGCACGCTCGATGATTTCCGCTTCGGCCCTCTCCATGGTGGAGGGAACGCCCCGAAATTGCAAATAATCGTCGGACATGCGGTAAATCAGCTTTCCATATCGGGCGTATCTCGCTAGCGATAGGGAGTGAAGGGATTGACCAAGCCACAACACGTCAACGCGTTCAAAGCCACGCCGTTTAAGAATCCTATGTACCGGCGGCAAAGTGAACTTTAGGGTGTGCTCCTGTACCACTTTGCTCGCCAGAAATGCAAAGTCCCGGTACGGCAGCAGCGTCAGCGGATGGTAAGTCCAGAAGTTATCGCGAATCTTGATCCCACCGGCTTGCCAGGAAGCGATCAGGTCCTTATGCAAGGGGTGTCTCATGGAGGCCCGGAGGATATTCAGGGGGTGGACGGTGCGGCCGAGCCAGAACACCTCGTGTCCCTCCCGCACAAACAAATCCGCATAATTGTGTGAACCCACACGAATAGGGCCGCCGTATTGCAGTTCCTCACTCATGAGTATTTTCATCCCTGTCGTCCCTTATCAGCGAGCAGTTGCGAAGAGGCTCATTGGTTCACTGCCGACTTGTACTGGTCGACGACGCGCTTCGCGATCCGATGCCAGGAGTACTTCAGGCCGGCCTCACGAATAGCGGCCTTTTTCCAGTCCTTGTTCAGCGCATTGTTCACCTGAGCTGCAAGATCAGCAGCGTTACCCGGCTCGAAGAGCAACCCAAAATCATCGGAAGTAATAATATCGGCAATTCCACCGGTTCTCGCACCTATGACCGGCACACCCGAAGCGAGAGCCTCAATCAGGACAACGCCAAACCCCTCCTCCCTGCTGGGGAGACAGAATAGCCTCGCCTTGGCCATAACCTGCGGTATCTCGGAGTTCGGTCTTTGCGGCAGGAATTCCACACGGTCCGCCAGACCGGAGAGAAGCGTCTGTTCTTTGAGGTGCTCTCGCACCGGTCCGTCCCCAAGGAGTTTCAGCCGAAGCCCGGGATGTCCCGGAGAGACCCGTTCGAAAGCCTCTATGAGGAGGTCTATCCCTTTGCGCTCGATCAGATTCCCCACATAAAGGATGCAGTTGTCGCTGCTCCCTTCGGGAAGCGGAGAAAACTTCTCCGTGTCCAGACCGTTCGGGATGACCACGGTCCTGCTAAAGGGGACGCCCAAGTTAACCACACGTTCTCTGAGGCTATTGCTGACGCAGATCACTTTGTGGGCTTTCCGCAGTCCGAAATCCCTGTGGGCCCGCCTTGTCTTTACCGTCTCGGCCTCAACGAATGCCTCCAGGACATCGGAACCATGCACGGTCAGGGCGTAGGGTCTCCGAAACAGCTCGGAAATGGAGGCCGCAATAAACCCTGCGGGGTGTGCGAAGTGGCCGTGCACTAAATCGAACCCAATCCCGCGACGCCATATTGTATACAGGGTAGCCCAAAGAGCAAGGTAGTCCGCCAGGTACTTGTTGAGTTTCGGGAAATATCGATAAACCCGCGGAAAATATGTAATGTAATCGTCCGTGCGTAATAAAGGCGGGAAGTTTCTGCTTAACTCCAGGTGCCTTATGTGCCTTGAGAGAGGGAGATGTTTTTCTATGGGTACGATAGCCCTCACCTCCACCCTCTCTGAAATGGCCTTGGCTTGCTCGGCTATGAAGGTGTAAAAATGAGGTAACGCCGGGCATGGATGACCGTTGGAAATAATCAGGACCCGCAGCCTCTTTGACCGCTTATTTCTGCGATCCATGCACAGCCCTTCCCATGACTTCCAGGCGGCTTGCCTTGGTCCACTCCCCCAAGACCACGGTCATTGCGAGGAGAAACCAGAAAGCCGTCCATATTTGCTCGGTATCGATCAGCGCATCCGCAAAGCCGTGAATGCCTAGTCCGATAGCGCTCCCTGCAACACCTAGGGCGACAACTTTGTGAAAATCGATAGTCGACAGCCGGAAACTCCGGATACTCTCATAGATTAGCCGTCCCCATAAGTAAGCGAGTAACAACAGCGCGGGGACCCCATACTTGACGGCAAAAAACAGATACAGATTGTGAGGTGTTTTGCCCCCTCCGGCACCTTTCTCTTTCGGCCCATCAAGGTTGGCTTCCCCTGTTCCCAAGAGCGGATTTGCCCTCGCAATCTCGAAGAAAGATTCCCAGCGCTGTTCCCTGAATGTCAACTCTTCCACCTGTGAGTACTTCTCCAGACTCGCGACGCGTGACGTAAGGGCTTTTGTCGAAAACAATGAGGCCGCGCTACCAAAGACCACCAGGAAGGCCACCCCCAGTAGTATCACCCGCCTTTTCCTTGCTAGTGAAGACATGACCAAGAAGGATATTATCAGTGCGATCCAGCCTCCACGCGACATCGTACAGAAAAGGGCTGCGATCTGGAGCGCTCCGGAAATTAATGCCGTATACCATAGGAAATCTCTTCGTCCGAGCAGAATGACGGCCAAGCTCATCGGGGCAACGATCACCAAAAAGCCCGCCAGCCCATTTGGATGGGTGAAGGAACCAAAGGCACGCAAAGCCCCGGTTACAGGGTCAGACGGCATAGCGTCCATGCGAGCACCGAGCATTTTGAGGGCGATACCAAAATGCAATGGGTGCCACGGGGCATCTAAGGCAGTTTGCGAAATTCCGAGAAGTGCCACAAGACCGCTGGAAATCAGTAACGCGACGATGGCATTCCTCGCAGCGCTTTCACCTTCAATCCTGAACACGAGCAGGAGCACGGGATAGATCAGAAGATAACGCAACACCGTCCGGTAGAGATGCCACGGTATCTTTGCCGCGTCGGGAACGAAGTAGGGCCCGTGGATGAAGGCGGCACACATGAAGCCGGAGAGCAGCATCCAGGGTATGAGGTGGGGAGTTCGAGGGAACCTGTCCTCGCGGTGCAGAAAAGAGTGTATCAAGACGCTGACGAGAGTACCCGCGACGAGGAGAGACGTGGCGCCGACTTTCATGCCGGACCCCATGGTTTCCCATTCAAGGTAAAACGGCAGCAAGAGAGCGATTATCACGGCGAATAACCCCGGTTTGGAACACCCGAACGACACGAGCAGCCCAACAAGGCAAAGGCCCAAGGCCAAGGGCACCGAGAATCCTGTAGCAAGCGCCCCGATCGATGCCCCTGCAACAAGGTATACCATTGTGGTTACGAATGAACTCCTTGGCGCCATTTTCCGCCTCCCTCGAAACGGCAGGGGTCTGGCTCTTATGTCCCGCCGCAGTGACCACCCGCAAGGAAGCTATCGGTTGGTCTATCAGTGGTTGAGCAGGCCATGGTTTTATGCTGCTCCTGAGCCTTTCAGGACTGCCGGGATCGTCATCAGCAGGATTTTCAGATCCAATCCCAAGGACCAATTATCGATGTACTCCATGTCCAGTTTCATCCAGCGATCGAAAGAGATGCTACTCCGGCCGCGGCACTGCCACAGACAGGTGATCCCAGGACGTACGCTGAAGCGGCGGCGATGCCGGTCCTCGTCAAATCCCTCGTAATCGCGAACGGGCAGCGGGCGGGGACCGACAAGCGACATATCGCCCTTCAACACATTAAACAATTGCGGCAGCTCGTCAATACTGGTTTTACGAAGGAACTTTCCGGTCCCGGTGATGCGCGGATCGTTCTTGATCTTGAACACAGGGCCTTTCGCTTCGTTGAGGTGCTCCAATTCATGGATCTTCTTCTCGGCGTCGCGCACCATGGTCCTGAATTTGATCAATCCAAAACGGTGCTTGTTGATTCCGAGCCTTTCCTGGATGAAGAAGACCGGGCCGGGCGATGTCGCCTTGACGAGCACCGCCACCGCGAGGAAGAGAGGCGACATGAGCAGAAGGAGGGCTGAGGAAGCGAATATGTCCAGCAGCCGTTTCACGAATAGGGATAGCTCATTCAGGCTGCCGGTAGAGATAGTGGTGATCGCCCGACCGTCAATAAGCTCGACGTTGGTCCTGGCAATGCGCACATTGAAGAGGTCGGAAAGAAAGCGCGCCATGATCCCCTGTTCTTCACATGTAGCAACAATGCCGGCGGTTCGGACATAAAACGATTTTATGGGCAGGGCAATGACGACCTCGTCCACCACGTTCTGTCTCAAGAATTCCGGCAGGCTGTTGAGATTTGCCACCAGCCTGTAACGGTCAGTCCCTATCTCCGCGCTTCTCACCTCATCGTCAATAAAACCTTTGAGTAGGAGGCCCAGGTCGGGCTTCGATTCGATCTCTTTGGCAAAGGCGAGGGCCCGGTTGTTTGTGCCGACTATGATTACGTTGCGCAGGTTCCGGCCTCTGCTCCTGAGCTGCCCGAGCATAGAGCGGGGTGCCACACGGCTCACCATTGTGCCAAGGGTCGTTGACGTCCAGAAGAAGAGCAGGAAGGCGGGCGTGACGACCATGATGTCGAAGATGGATGCGTTGAGGAAAAGGGTCGCTGTTCCTACGGTGGTAGCCTTGACGATGTCGGCAATTTCTTCGTACACCGAGGAGAGACGGCGGGAATGGTAGAGCTTGAAGAAGGAAAAGGCCATATGCCAGGTAATCATGAAACCGATAAAGATCGCAAAATTGGGGAGCCTTATGCGTAGGACGAACAAGCTTTTGAATGAGCCGACCTCCAGGCTCGAAGAGACCAGGAGCATGGAGAAGGCAAAGCACGCCAGCATGAGGGCAATGTCGAAAAGCTTGAGACAGTTGAGGAGTACCCTTCGATGATTCATGTTTTTGAGTAGGCGGGCGTTACAGGCGCCTATAAATCCATCCCGGTATGTGGAGCTTGCGGTTGTTGAGGACGACGCCGAGGATATTGGCCCCGGCATCTTCGAGCCGTTGTTTGGCGCTCTGGGCCACTTCCCATCTCGTTCGCTCGGCCTCTGCAACAAGCACTACACCGTCCACTTTCCTTGCGAGGGCAACAGCGTCATTATAGGCATTGACCGGGGGCGCCGTGAGAAGTACCCAGTCCGCCTCTTGCCTCATCTGCTTGATAAGGGCGCCTATGCCGGCGGATTCAAGAAGGCAACATGGATCGGCAGCAGGCTGCCCTTCCGCCACCATGAAGAGCCCTTCCGCCTCCGTCCTATTTATGGCGGTAGTAAGGTCGCCCTTCCCCGAGAGCAACTGGCTCAGACAGGGCCCTTCGCACACGCCGAACAGCCCGTGGAGCATAGGGCTTCTCAAATCCGCGTCAACGAGGAGTACCCGCTCCCCCGAGCGTTCGAGCATCCGACCGAAGGCGGCGAGGACCGTTGCGGCTTCTTCGCCATCCGTTGAGCTTGCAAAAAGGAGCGCCCTCGTCTTCAGCCCCGGCAGCGCGGCCACAATGCGCTGCCTGAGGCGGTTATATTCATCTGTCATGCGGATACACGCTTTCGAATCGGGAGGCCTTTGTTTGATGAGAGGTGAAGGGCCTGACTTGCGCCTTACGTCGGCATCCGCCCGGTCCTGGTGATTTTGAGGTTTCTCCAGTGCATCGAATATACGAGTCATTTCTCCCTCCTTTTTCATGCCGTGGAGCCTTGCGACCATCTGTTGCCACGGGCTATGCACACGATCCCACGGTTCCTTGCCGGTAGACCCCGGAGGCCGGGCACACGGTGAACCCGGTGGTCTTCCTCCTTCTGTCGACATCTTTTCTTGTTCATGGGCGTGACCTTGTGACAGAGGTGAGGATGGGCAGGCCGAGCCGCTGCTCCACATCCCGAGCCGTGTTAATGGTGTGGCCGAGATGCTCGGAGAAGAATGCAGCGCCCAGGGCGGAGACAGCGCCCAGCACCATAGATAGGGCTATGTTGAGCACTTTTTTCGGCTTGATCGGTTTTGCCGGGACTGTCGCTGCCTGGATGACGGAGATATTGGCCATCTTTCTACGGTCCATGTCGTCGGAAATGCGGGCTTCCTCCCATTTTTCTTTGTAGGTGAGGTAATCACGCTCGTTGGTCGTTGTGTCGCGTTTCAAGTCCTGGAACTCCTTCTCATTCCCTTCCAGGTGCTTGAGCTCGCTGTCGACACGGACGATCTGCGGGCCAAGGGAGGCGAGCTTTGCCTCCTGGGCGCGAAGGTCCGCCTCTGCCTTCACGCGCTCCTTCTCCACCTCCTGGTAAACAAGGTTGCCTGTCCTGACTTGCGAGGATACGTCCTTTTCCTGGGCGGCAAGAAACGCCTCGGTCATCCGGATATCCTTGCGCACGTCCGTGACCGGGGGGCTCTCTTCCTTGTACTTGACGAGGAGCTCATGTTCCTTGAGCCGGAGGTCGAGGAGCTTGGACTTTGCGTCCGTGAGGATTTTCCCCTGCTCCGAAAATGTGAAGGTATTGCCGTCTTCCACGACGGCGCGGGACTGTTCTTTCAAGGACCGCACTTTCTCCTGCAGCTCCCGGATATTGTTCTGCGTTCCCTTATAGTCGGTGTCCAATTCCACACGCTGCCTGAGCATGAGGTTTCTCTGCTCGTCGAGCGCATAGACGCCCTGGACCTGTTTGAAGCTCTGGAGCGCCTCTTCCGACGTCGTGAGCTTCCGGTGGTATTCCGCGAGCTGCTCTTCGAGGAAGGAAGACTTGGGATCGCTGAAGACTTGCAGGTGTTTTTCTTTGAAGTAGTCGACCAGCAGATTTACCACCTGAGCTGCCAGGTGGGGGTCCTTGTGCTGGAAGCTGATGTTGATCACGTTCGACTTCTTCACGTCCTCCACCAGGAGCTTCTTGCGGAACCGGATGATCGCCAAATGCTTTGGGGTAACAATAACCCCTTTAGGGGCGAAGAACATACGTGCCTTCGAAACCCACGACGGCGGCTCGAACAAATCAGGATAGAGCTTCTCGATCCCGACGGTGGTGATCACCCTGTCTGCCAGGTCCCTGCTGTTGAGGATCTCCATTTCCGAGTTGAGGGTCTCCTCCGTCTGATAGGGGCTTGACTGGCCCAAGGAAATCACCGGGCCCCTGTCGCCCACTTCCGGGTTGTAGAGGTGTTCCCTTCCCAGCTTCACCAGGATGCTCGATTTCGCCTGGTAGCTCGGTGAAAGGAGGAAAGAGCCGACGGTCACCGTGATGACAACGCTGAAGAAGACGGCGAGGATCTTCGCTTTGTGTTTGAAGAGGACGGACAGGAAATCCCTGAGTGTCCCGGCCCGCGCTCCTGTCTCCTGTCTCTCGTCTCTCATAGAGGGCCTCCTACTGTGCGATGGAAAAGTAGTATCCAAAGCCGGGGTTAATGGGCAGGTTGTTTTTGATATACAGTGTAACCCACTTGTTCACATTACTTATGGGAGATTTTGGTAGATAGACGATATCGAAGGGGCGGAGGAGGATGTCCTGGCCCATGTTCCTGCCGTTGATGATCGTCTCCAGATCGATTGGAACGGCCAGGGGCTCGTTCGAAGGACCGCGCCGAATGAGGATGACCTCGTTGAGGCGCGCACTGTCTTTGTACCCCCCTGCCATGGCGATGGCCTGCATCACGGTCACCTGACCCGTAAGAGTCAGCAAGCCCGGCTTATTCACCTCGCCGTCCACGTAGACCCTCTGGCCGGCAAATGCGCGCATGGTGACCGTTATCGCGTTCCGCTGTATCATCGATTCGTAGCGCTCCTGTAGTGTCGCGGTAAGGTCGCCGGGAGTCTTATCGAGGACCGGCAGACTCCCCGATGAGCTGGAGCGAGATGAAGCCGTCGGGACGCACGATAACCCGGTCATTCAACTCAGGATTGTAGAAGAACCTGACCTCGATCTCGTCGCCGGCCTGGATGCGATACGCTTTCTGTGGATAGACGTTCGCCTGGACCCGCGGGTCCGTCAGGGGAACCGGGTTCCGGACTATTGCACCGCAGGACATGAGCACACATATGAGAACAAGCATAAAACAGACGCGCATCATGCGTAACCTCCTCGTGCAAAAGGGCATCAAACTATTCTTAGGCTTGAGTAAAAAGCTGCTGCGCCTTCCCGATTTCTTTAGCGCCTTCCTTACACCCCCGGCATTCTGCTTCGCATTGTCCAGGCTCCCGCCCTCACGCCCCTACTTATGCGTGTGGGAATTGGATCGGAATAGCCTGGAATAGTGAGAAACCCGACTGGACATCCGCGAAGTGAAGGCCCGGCGAATCGGAAGACGACTGGGTTAGCCGAGGTTACGGACGTCGGTTTTCTCTATCATAGAGGTGAACGTAGTTACGGACGGTACGTGTGTCAAGGCCCGTCAACTACCAAAAATAGAAATTCATCGTCAATGCAAATCGGCGCAGTCCATGCAGCCCTTCAAGACCTCGATGCGGCGGGGTGTATCTTCGAGAAATGCGGCGATTATTGCGGCGACCGCCTCCTCGTCTCCCGGCAGCCGGTCGTCGAGGACGCTCCTGTAGAAAACTGGCGGCCCTCCGGCAAGCTTTGGTGTGATCCGCCACCTTTTGATGTTGACACGGCCTGACCTCCATGATACAAAGTCTCAGTAAAAAGCGCCGAACCAGCCGCGAAGAATCTGGTCAGACCCACACGATGAGGAGCTCTATAATGGCCGACTTACGGATAACGGAGATCACGACCTTCAACTATGAAAGACGGACGATCCACAGGGGCTACGCGAATCACACCCTCCACGTCGATCTCTCCGGCTCGACCGTCGCGACCAACCCGGTGAGCGACCGGATGAAAGAGATCTTCGTGGGCGGTAAAGGCTTCGGCCTGCGGCTGCTCTGGGACTCGGTGAAAGGAACGACGAAGTGGAACGACCCCGAGAATGCGATCTGCATTGCCTGCGGCCCCCTGGGCGGAACGCCGATATACCCTGGATCGGGCAAGAGCATCGTTACCTCCATCTCCCCCACCACGGGCTCCGTGATGGACTCGAATGTGGGGGGGTTTTTCGGCCCCTACCTCAAGTTCTCCGGGTTTGACGCGCTCCAGGTCCGGGGTAAGGCCGCCTCGCCCACGGTCCTCTTCATAGACGGGCTGACGAGCCGGGTACGTATCCTTGAAGTGGAAGGGCTCCCCGACGAGGCGCAAGAGATGTCCGAAGTCCTCACGCATCATTTCGGCGAGGGAAAACCGAGGAGCATTTCCGTGGTTTCGACGGGGCCTGGAGCGCGCCACACGCTCATAGGATGTCTCAATTTCTCCTGGTACGATCAGAAAAGGGGAAAGAGCAGGCTGAAACAGGCCGGCCGCGGCGGCATAGGGAGCGTCTTCGCAGACAAAGGTTTGAAAGCCATCGTGGTCCGATGGGACGGCATCAGCCTCGAATTGAACGACCCGGCGGACATGGAGACCCTCAAAAAGGTGGCGAAGCTCCACTCGCAGGAGATCGTCGAGCAAGACCCCATGCAGAACCAGATGTCGAGCGTCGGCACCGCTCACCTCGTCACGATCATGAACGACTATGATCTGCTGCCCACGAATAATTACCGGTTCGGCCACCATTCCGACGGCCCTGCATTGGGGCAGGAAGTCTTTCGGGGGCTTTTCGACAAGGGCTATGATGGATGCTGGGTCGGCTGTACCCTCGCATGCGCGCATGGAATCAAGGATTTCGTGCCCTCCACCGGTCCCCATAAGGGGCAGAGGGTTTTCGTCGATGGGCCCGAGTACGAAACCATAGCGGGCTGCGGTTCAAACCTCGGGGTATTCGACCCATTGTTCGTGGTCGAGATGAATTTCTACTGCGACACCTACGGGCTCGATACGATCTCCGTGGGAACGAGCATCGCCTTTGCCATGGAGTGCTTCGAGCTGGGGCTCATCGGTAAGAAAGAGACCGGGGGAATGGACCTTTCCTTTGGCAACAAGGAAGCCGCCCTAGAGATGCTCCATCAGATGGCGACGGGCAAGGGGTTCGGCGCGACGATCGGTCTAGGGGTGCGGCGAATGAAAGACGTCTTCTCCCGGGAATACGGGGCGAACCGTGCTCTTCTGGAAGACATAGGCATGGAAGCCAAGGGCCTGGAATTCTCGGAGTACATGAGCAAAGAGTCCCTCGCGCAGCAGGGTGGATACGGGCTGGCCCTCAAAGGCCCCCAGCACGATGAGGCCTGGCTTATCTTCCTCGACATGGTTCACAATTTCATGCCTACCTTCGAGCAGAAGGCAGAGGCCCTCCATTGGTTTCCCTTATTCCGCACGTGGTTCAGCCTCTGCGGACTCTGCAAGCTTCCCTGGAATGACGTGACCCCACCGGATAACAAACAAACCAAGGAGCCGGCGAAGGTGATGCGGCACGTGGAGTGGTACGGCCAGTATTTCAGCGCAGTCACGGGACGCCAGGCCGGGCCCGACGATTTGATCTTTATAAGCGAGAGGGTGTACAACTTCCAAAGGATTCTCTGTCTCAGGATGGGATACGGCCGGAGGGAGCACGACTCCATACCGTACCGGGCCATGGGTCCTGCGACCACGGAAGAATATGAGTCGAGGGCCGACCGCTATGACTCGCAGCTTAGGGAAATCCATCACGTAGACATAGAAGGGAAGGGGACGCCGGAGAAGATGAAGATCCTGAGGGGCCTGAGAGAAGACCGCTATGAGAGGCTTAAGGATGCGGTTTACGACAGGAGGGGCTGGACGAGGGACGGCATACCTACTGTCGCCACGGTGAAGCGCCTGGGAATCGATTTCCCCGAAGTGCTCGAAGTGCTCAAAGCACACGGAGTGGCCTGATGGTCCGGGCAAGCGGGAAAGAACTCGCATGGCGCGAAGGTATGACCCTCGCGGATGTGCTCGCGGCGCTTGACGACAGCTATCCCTACACGGTGGCGAGAATCGGCGAGCGTATCGTCACCGCTCCCAACTTCTCTTCTGTACCCGTACCCGATGGGGCGGAGGTCCTCCTCCTCCATCTCGTGGCAGGGGGATAGACGAGGAAACGCGAAACGAATAGGGGCGACGCGAAAGGTCGTTTCCGGCCCCTTATTTTTCGGCTGCTTCCCGCTCCTTATTCGCTGCCTCTATCACCTTTTGGGCGATATGTACCGGCACTTCTTCATAATGGGAAAACTCCATGGTGAACGTGCCGCGGCCGCCTGTCATCGACCGGAGGTCCGGCGCGTACTTGAGCATCTCCGCCATGGGCACCACCGCCTTGACCACCTGATTGTGTCCCTTTGCCTCGACGCCCATGATCTTGCCGCGCCTTGCGTTCATATCGCCCATGATATCGCCCACGAACTCCTCGGGGACGATCACTTCGACCTTCATGATGGGCTCCAATAGGGTCGGCTGCGACTGTTCCATACCCTTCTTGAAGCCCATGGATGCGGCTATCTTGAACGCCATATCGGAGGAATCGACGTCATGGTAGGAGCCGTCGTAGACAATGGCCCTGAAGTCGGTGACGGGAAAGCCCGCGAGGATGCCGTGGATCATGGCCTCCACGATGCCCTTTTCCACGGAGGGGATATACTGCCTGGGGATCGAGCCGCCCACGATCTTATCGACAAACTCGAAGCCCGTGCCGTGGGGGAGCGGCTCGAATTCGAGCCAGCAGTCTCCATACTGGCCTTTGCCGCCCGATTGTTTCTTGTACTTGCCCTGGACCTTGGTCCTGCCCTTTATGGTCTCTTTGTAGGGCACCTTCGGCTCGCGCAGCTCCACGTCGACCCCGAATTTCCTCTTCATCTTCGACACGAGCACTTCTATGTGTATCTGCCCCATGCCCGAGATGATAAACTCTTTCGTCTGCTCGTCCCGCGAATACCGGATGCTCGGGTCTTCCTCGATGAGCCTCTGGAGCGACGTGTTGAGCTTGTCCTCGTCGCCCTTTGATTTCGGGTAGAGGGAAAAGGAGATAAGGGGGGGAGGGAGGACGACTTCCTGGTACTCAATGGGCGATTTCTCATCGCAGAGCGTGTCGCCCGTCGCCGCCTCTCTGAGCTTCGCCACCGCGGCGATATCACCCACCGACACAAAGCCCGCGGGCTTCTGCTTCTTGCCGATCAGGTAGAATATCTGGCCTATCCTCTCTTTTTCGTCTTTTTTTACGTTGAGCACGACGCTGTCGGGGTGAAGCTCCCCTGAACACACCTTGAAGAGGGTCAGCTTCCCTGCGAAGGGGTCGGTGATCGTCTTGAATACGAAAGCGCTGAAGGGCTGGCCCACCGACATCTGCCGGTCGACCGCCTTGCGCGTCCTCGGGTCGAGGCCCTGGGCCGTGCCCTTGTAGAGCGGATCGGGGAAATATTTTACCAGGTTGTCGAGAAGCGGCTGAATACCGATGTTTTTCGAGGCCGCCTCGACCATCACGGGGGCGATCCTCCGGTCCCAGATGCCTCCCTTCAGGCACGCCTCGATCTCTTCGCCTTTTATCTCTTCGCCGTTCAGGTAGCGCTCCATTATCTCATCGTCCATCTCGACGGCCGCTTCGATCAGCCTCTCCCTGTAACGCGCTGCCTCGTCCGCCAGCTCCGCGGGGATATCCACCCGTTCGAAGGCCCCGGACTGGTCGTCCTTATCGTACACATACGCCTTCATGGAGATGAGGTCTACCACGCCCCGAAACGCGTCTTCGTTGCCCATCGGCAACTGCACGGCCACGATGCTCTTGTCCGTGAAATTCTTCTGCAGGTCCTCGAGGGTCCGGCTGAAATCGGCCCGCTCCCTGTCTATCTTGTTGATGACGAAACAGGTGGGCACGCCGAACTCGTTCGCATACTCCCACACCTTTTCAGTCTGTACCCTGACGCCCGATACGGCGCTCACCAGGATGACCGCCCCGTCCACGACTCGCATGCAGAGCTTGGCGTCGTAGATGAAGTTATCGTCGCCGGGGGTGTCTATCAGGTTGATCTTGTACTTATTCCACTCAAAACAGGCAATCGACGCCGATATGGTGGCCTTTCTCTCTATCTCCTCGGGCTCGTAGTCCATGAGGGACGTCCCCTCGTCGACTTTGCCCAGCCTCGTATTCTCGCCCGCAAGAAAGAGCATGGCCTCGACCGTCGTGGTCTTGCCTTCCCCTCCGTGCGAAAACATGCCGAGGTTCCTTATAGACTCAGTTTCGTACTTCTTCATGCGGGCTCCTTTCGAGGCTATATTCGAGCAGATGAACCTGAGAATTCTACCCATGTTCCGTGAAAAAAGCAACAATTAATGCCATTCGTCGATGCTGCGGGCAGACTCAGCGATGACCTGCATGCCATACGCGTGCAGCATTTTGAGGGAGTTGGACTGATGCGCGAGTAGGTAGGTGCTATGCGTAATCTCTTTCACCGGCCGGAGAGATTTTCGATGATTAATGCGTTAAAATTAGGGGCCGCACACCGGAACGTACATGAGCCACGGGCGGCGAACCCATCTCCATACTGCTTTGCCGGGTCACACCAGCTTCCATGTTTCCTTGGCTGGGTGGCACACGTGAGAATGTTGCGGCCCCCGGGTACCCGCCCGACCTCCTGGAGGAGCGGGTGGGAGCGTCTTAGGCGCGAAAAGATCACGGCCGCTGAATACCTCGCAATGTGCTATATTTAAGGATTCCCATGCGTCGCTACGTTATTTTTGTCTTGGCCGGCTTAGCCCTGCTCATGTCTTCCATCGACGCCACGGTGGTGGCTGTGGCCTTCCCCAGGTTCATCAGGGATTTCCACGCCACCATCCTTTGGGCCGCGTGGACCATTTCTGTCTACTATATCGCGATGACCGTGTCGATGCCGCTCGTGGGAAAGCTGAGCGACAGCTTGGGCCGTAAACGGGTTTTTCTGGTTTCCCTGGGTCTTTTCACCGGCAGCTCTCTCGCCTGCGGCCTTGCGCCCAATATCTACACCCTGATAGGGTTCAGGTTCCTGCAGGGCATCGGAGGAGCGGCCTTCCTCCCTACCGCGTCAGGGATCGTGAGCGACTACTTCCCGAAAAGCCGGGAGAGGGCGATCGGCCTATTTACGAGCATCTTCCCCATAGGGGGCATTATCGGCCCGAACCTCGGGGGATGGATCGTGAGCAGCTATTCCTGGCGCTACATCTTTTATATCAATCTGCCCATCGGCATCATCCTGATCGTCTCGATCATGGTGCTGCTCCGGGACTCCAGGGCCAGATCCCGCCCCCATATAGACCTTGCCGGGGCCTTTTTCATGGGCGGGGGCATACTCTTTCTCATGTTCGGCCTGAACTTCATCGGGGAGAGCCTCGGAGCCCGCTCCCTTCTTTTTGCGGGGGTTTTCTGGTGTCTGAGTTCTTTCTCGCTCTTCCTGTTCTTACGCCGGGAGAAGAAGGAAAGGGACCCGATCATCGACGTCGCCCTGCTCAGGTCGACCCCGTTTCTCGCGGCAAATATGCTCAATATGGCTTTGGGCGCGGGAGTTTTCGGGATCTTCTCTTTCGTGCCTTTCTATGCGACGTCGGTACACGGCCTCTCGACATTGGCGAGCGGTATGATTCTGACCCCCCGGTCCCTAGGGATTATTCCCGCCTCCACCGTTACCAGCTTTCTGCTCAGGAGATGGGGCTACCGGCGGCCCATCGTAGCGGGATTGAGTCTTGCCGCCGTTTCAACGATCCTGCTTGCGCCCGGCCCGTTATGGAAGATAGCGGGCACGTGGTTCAACGCCGTGGAAATCCTGTCGTTCCTGGTGCTGCTGACGGGCGTCGGTATGGGTGTAATGCTCCCCGCCGCGAATAACGCCTGCATTGAATTGCTGCCCGAGAGGGTGGCTACCATCGTAGGGCTTCGGGGGATGTTCAGGACCGTGGGAGGGGCGCTGGGGGTGTCGTTGATTACCCTCATTCTCCACACAAGCGCCAATCCCGTGAGCGGCTTCCGGATTACCTTCATGCTTTTCGGTCTGGGGCTCCTGGCTGCGATACCCCTCGTTTTCTTTATGCCCGCAGGGAGAAGAAAAAGGAGATAGGTGTTTTCTATAGCGATCATGCCGCGCGGGGCGCACCGAAAGACGGTGGGCCAAGGATATGATTTGTTAGCATATTTTTGTCTTGACATTCACCTGTCCATGATGATAAAAAGATTTGTATAGAAAACATGTATAACGCACCCGTACTGAGAAAAGGAATCGAGATATTGAGGTTGGTCACCCGGACGAGTGAGCCGCTCGGCGTGAGCGACATCTCCCGCAGACTCTCCATTGTGAAAAGTACGACGCTCGGCATACTCAAGGCGCTCGAAGAAGAGGGATTCCTTGTACAGGACCGTGTGACAAAGAAGTATGCCCCGGGGAATACCCTTTTTGAATTCTCGAAAAGGGTTCTGAGGAGCATGGAAGTGCCTTTTGTGGCGAAGCCGTTTCTCGACAGGCTTGCGGAACATGTGGACGAGACCGTCATTCTTGTGGCCCGTGAGCATGAGAATACGTACCGGGTGCTGGAGGTGAGCGAGCCGAAGAAAGAGCTGAATATCACCGTGCCCGTGGGCACGCGTTTTCCGCTCTACACGGGCGCCCTGATCAAGGCCTTCTTCAGTCAGATGGCGAACGAGGATATCGTCCGTCTTGTGGGGGAAAACCCCCCTCCGAAATATACGGACCATAGTGTGACCGGGGTCGAAGACCTGCTGGCTCAGGTGCAGGATACCAGGGAGCGCGGGTACGCCACCGACCTGGAAGAGTACCGGAAGGGGGTGCGGGGCCTCTCGGTGCTCGTGTTCCGGGGCGGCCGCGCCTGCGCGGCGATCGCGATCTTCGGTCTCGCCAGCTCCATGGAGGACCAACGATTTCCCGACATAGTCTCCCATATGAAAAACGCCGCCCGCCTGATAAGCAGGAAATTGACGCTTATGGCCGAGAATCAGGGCGATCGCAATGGCACGGTTGATCCTTCCGGAAATGGATCGAGCGAAGCGAGCTGAGGGGGAAGGCTCCATGCGGCTTTGCCGCTGGAGGGGGCGCTGAGCCCCAATGATTGATAAGCAGGAAATTGACGCTTATGGCCGAGAATCAGGGCGATCGCAATGGCACGGTTGATCCTTCCGGAAATGGATCGAGCGAAGCGAGTCTGAGGGGGAAGGCTCCATGCGGCTTTGCTCATGGAGGGGGCGCTGAGCCGGCGGTATAAATGCTTTTGTGAGCAGGAAGGCTCCATGCGGCTTTGCCGCTGGAGGGGGCGCTGAGCCCCAATATGGCTACTTTAATTCACGTGGAAGAAACACATTGGCTGAAGCAGCGTAGCGTTAAACCTTTATTTACTGAAAGGAGGTAAAATGCAAAACAAGGAGCAGTTGCAAAAAATCGTGGGGAAGCAGAACGTAAGCGACGCGAAAGAAGCGCTGGCGCGCTATTCGCGTGACCACAGCCTGGTTCCTCCGGCGATGCCCGATCTCGTCGTACGGCCGAAAGACGCCGAAGAAGTCGGGGCCGTCGTAAAGTGGGCTAACGAACATGATGTCCCCTTGGTCCCTGTCAGCTCGGAAGTCCATTTCTACGGCTGCACGATACCGAAGCAGGGTGGGGTCGTCGTTGACCTGAGCAGGATGAACAAGATCTTCGAGGTCGACGACTACAACCGGAGGGTAAGGATCGAGCCTGGCGTCACGTGGAAGCAGCTTACGGAAGAGTTGGAGAAGAAAGGCATGAGGATGATCATGCCCCTGCTGCCGCCGGCAAACCGCTCGGTGCTCACCGATTACCTGGAGCGGGAAGTGCCCACCAACACCGTCTACGACTACGGCGAGCCCACCCAGAGCTTCGAGCTTGTCTGGCCTACGGGTGAGGTCTTCAGACTCGGCTCCGCAAGCGTGAACGGTTATCCTGAATCCAAGTCAAAGGGAGCGAACCCTTCCGGTCCGGGTCTTGATTTCTATCGCTTCCTCCAGGGTGCGCAGGGCACCATGGGCATTGTTACCTGGATGAACCTGAAGGCCGAATTTGCGACCAAGATAGACAAGATTTACTGCGCGCCCATTGACGACCTTGCCTATGCGCAGGATTTCCTGTACAGGTTGCTGCCGAGGAGAATAGGGCAGGAAGTCGTCCTCCTGAACAACGTGGACCTGGCCGCCATCCTCGCAGAGAATTGGCCGGAAGACTTTGAGAAGCTGCGCGCGACGCTGCCGCCGTGGTCGCTCATCATGGTCATCAGCGGACTTCTGCGCAGGCCGGAAGAGAAGGTGGCGTACGAAGAGAAGTTCCTCAAGGAAGTCATGAGGAACGAGTTCCAGAAGATCAAGCTCACGGACAGCCTTCCCGGTTTTCCCGGCGTGGGGCGCAAGCTCCTGTCGCTGCTGCGCAAACCGTGGCCCGCTGAGAAGACCTACTGGAAGAACGCATGGAAAGGCGGGGCACAGAGCCTGTTCTTTATTGCGAGGCCGGTTTCGACGCCGCTTTATGTTGACATCGTGGAAGAGGTTGCGGCGAGATACGGCTACCCCATGGCCGATATCGGCATGTATATCCAGCCTATAGAGCACAACCGCGCGGCTCACGTGGAGTTTACGTTCTTCCACGACCCGGACGATGCAGAGGAAAAGGCCGTGATTGCGGGTCTTTATCGGGAAGCCGCGAAGACGCTGATGAATGAAGGCGCATTTTTCTCGAGACCTTACGGGGAACTGGCCGCAATGGTATACGACAGAGCCGCGGGCTACACCATGGCCCTGAAGCGGGTGAAGAAGGTCTTCGATCCGAAGAATGTCCTGAACCCCGGAAATCTCTGTTTCTAAGGAGGATATGATGCCAAAAGATCGCTTTGACACACCGAAAAAGCCGGTCGCCCTCGATGTGACCGATTTGAGTAATTTTGCGTACGACATGAGCCGTTGCATCAAGTGCAAGGGATGCTACTGGGTAGAGCACACTTACATGCCCGGTGTGCGATTCAGCACGAGATGCCCCAGCAACGTGTGGAACGATTTTGATTCCTACGGCGCTTTCGGCAAGTGCAGGATCGGGCTTGCCGTACTCGAAGGAAAGCTCCAGTGGACGCCCAAGCTGCTGGAGATCATCTATGCCGACCCTCTGTGCGGCGCATGCGACGTGGGCTGCAAGAGGAACCTCGATCTGGAGATAGAGCTGACCCTTGAGTCCCTAAGGGTAAAGGCCGTCCAGGACGGCGCAGGTCCTATGCCCGCGCATAAGAAAGTGGCGGACAACATCGCGAACGTGGGCAACCACTTTGGTGCACCCGCCGCGAACAGGAAAAAATGGATCACCAAAGGCATCAAAGTAGCCGACAAGGCAGACACGCTCTACTTCGCCGGCTGCTCCGCGTCGTATCGGAACCAGGAGATAGGCCAGGCGACCGCAAAGATATTGAACGGCTCGGGCACGCCCTTCATGGTACTAGCCGACGAGCGGTGCTGCGGCAACATGGTCTATTCGGTCGGCATGATCGACCAGGCGCGAGAGATCGCGAAGGCCAATATCGAGGCGGTAAAGGCGACGGGGGCCAAGAGGCTCGTCACCTCGTGCGCCGAGTGTTACAGGACATGGAAGGTCGATTATCCGAAGATGCTTGAGATCCCGACAAGCGCGCTGGGCTTCGAGGTTGTCCATCTCGTGGAATATGCGGACGAGGCGCTCAAAGCCGGTAAGCTGAAGCTCACGAAGCCGCAGGATATCAGGATGACGTACCATGATTCGTGCGGCATAAGCAGGCTGGCAGACCCTTGGACCCCCTGGAAAGGGACGAGGGGCTGGATGGGCATGGTCGAGCCCAGGCTGAAAAGACGGCGCGGGACCACCGGACTCTATAGCCAGCCCAGGAACCTGCTCGGCGCCATCCCCGGTGCTCAGGTAGTGGAGATGCCCCGTATAAGGGAAAACGCCTTCTGCTGCGCCGCCGGGCGCGGGACAAAGGTTGCTTTCCCGGACCTCGCGGATTCCTCTGCAAAGCTGCGGTTGGAAGAGGTGAGGGAAGTGGGCGCCGAGGTGCTCGTCTCCGCGTGCCCCTGGTGTAAGAATAATTTCGGCCAGGCGGTGAGGGAGAACGGCGACGCCGTAAAGGTAATGGACATCTCGGAAGTTATTCTTGCTTCAATGCAAGGTTAAGGAGGGAGGCATGCATATATCGAAAGAAGCATACAATGCATTGCAAGCGGTGGTGGGCGAAAAGTTTATATCCGATGACCCCGCCATCTGTGAAGGATACCGGTCGGGGCCCGGAGGCTATGAGGCCGGGTGTGGCTATGAGAGGGTAATGACGACGATCCCCGAGGTCGTTATCCTGCCCCGGAACACGGAAGAGGTGCAGAGGATCGTCAGGATCTGCAACCGCTACAAGGTGCCCTATGTGCCTTACAGCACCGGCTTTTACGGACCGCGTTCCCACTGTCACGTGGAGAACGAGCTTCTCATCGACCTGAAGCGTCTGAATGACTACGAGATAGACGAGAAACACCTCTATGCGGTGGTCGGCACGGGCGTCATCTATTCGCCGTTCCAGCAGGAGGCGTTTAATCATGGCGGCTACGGCATTATCGGCGGCGGCGGCGCGCAGGCGTCCGTCATCGCGAACCTGATAGGCGACGGCTGGTCTCCCCTGTCCCACAGGGTAGGGCTGCCGCACCGGAGGATCCTCGGCACCGAGCTTGTCCTGCCCGATGGGGAGCTCGTGCGGATGGGTTCTTTGGCCGTGGGCGACGACCCCTTCTGGGGCGACGGTCCCGGCCCTGACCTGAGAGGACTGCTCAGAGGATTTACCGGCCTTCGCGGGTGCCTCGGCATCGTCACGAAGATGGCCGTAAAGATTCTGCCCTTCCAGCCGGAAAGGCTTGAGCCTACCGGCATTGCGCCGAATACGGGCCTTGCATTGCCCGAGAAGCGCGTGAAATGGATCAACTTCCAGATGCCGACGAAAGAAGCCCAGGTGAAGGGCATGCTGGCCATAGGCCACGCGGAGGTTGCCGGTGCCGTGACGAAGGTGCCCCTCTTCTGGAGGGCGCTCGCCAAGGCGGAGTGCAAGGAAGACTTCTGGGACATGTGGGGGAAGGAAAACTCGGATACGATCAAGAACTTCTTCATCCTGCGCGTGCTGCTCATCGGCTTCACGTCAGAGGAGCAGATGGAGTATGACGAAAAAGTGGTCACCGACATTATGACGGAGCTCGGCGGCATACCGAGACCGACCAAGCCGACGGATGAGTCATGGCTCAAAAACGCGGACTCGGCGGGTATGTGGCTCATGACCGGCTCCTATATGTCGGTGGACTACATCATCGAGTCCATGTCTCAGGCCACGGTCCACGGCGAGAGCTATGCGGAGGTGAAGAAGGGCTACACACCGCCGTTGATGCCGGACTATGGCGACCCGGGATGGTTCCAGAGCTTCGAGATGGGTCATCAGGGCTACTCGGAATTCCTGATTTATTGGGACCAGGACGAGGATACCTCGGGGGTCGACCAGTTCTATGTCCAGACGTCGAAGATGAACATCAAGGAGCGGTTCTATACGTCGCTCCTCGGACCTCACCAGCCTATGTACCTGACGGGACCGAAATACGGGCCGAACTACCACATCTTCATGCTCAAGGTGAAGGACGAGTTCGACCCCCTGTGGGTATGCCATCCGCCTGTACCGCTGGCGCACGACGAGTTTGTGGAAAGGGCGCCCTGGATGAAGGAGATGAAGGATTGGGAGAGCCCGAAAGAGCTGCCCATGCCAAAATGGTAAGCGCGTAAGAAGTCAAGAACGACCGCCCTCGCCTGCGGTGAGGGCGGTCGCGTAGAAGTGAAGCAGCCGCGGGCCGGACCCAAAAACAGGGTCCGGCCCGCGGCTTTTTCTTCTTTCTCTTATGTTTCCGGCCCTTTCCAAAGACAATGCTTGACATCTGTGAGATGGTAAGCTAATGTTAACGAATTATGGCGGGCATCACGGAGCGGAACCATCCGACAGATGAGATAGCGAGAGCGGTACGGCGCAGCGTAACCCTTTTGATCAGGCGATTGCGGCTTGAGAAGACCGAGGAGGTCTTCAGCCCGTTCAAGCTGATTGTCCTGGGCAGTCTCTACCGGGACGGGCCGGTGACCGCCACGGAACTCGCGGCGCGGGAGCGTATCCGTCCACAATCGCTCACGAGAATTCTCGCCTCCCTCAAAGAGAGGGGCTTTGTTTCGCGGCAGCCGGATGGGACGGACAGGAGGCGTCTTTTGGTCAGCATCACCGAGGACGGCAGAAAGGCACTGGAGGGGGACATCCGCCTGAAGGAAGCGTGGCTCGCCGCAGCGATGACGCGCTATCTCTCCGCTGCGGAGCGTGAAGCCCTATTCCATGCGTCCCGTCTGCTCGATCGTCTTACGGAAGAAGAGAGAGGATTGTGAGAGCTATGGTGAAGAAAGAACCGGAAGCGAAGGAACCGGCGAGGGGAAATCGGAACACCCTGTGGCGCTGGGCGGCGCTGTTCGCCGTCCTGCTCGTTGCTGTTGTCGCATACGCGCTTTTTGGAAGGGCAAAGGCAGGGGCGCCCCAGACAGCCGCGCAGGCGGCCCCTATGGTCCGTGCCATTCCTGTGGGGGCGGTGACCGCCAAGAAGGGCGATCTGAACGTCTATATCGTCGGCCTCGGAGCGGTGACCCCGATCTATACGGTCACGATAAAAAGCCGGGTGGATGGACAACTGATGCAGGTCTTCTTCAAGGAAGGCCAGATGGTGAAAAAGGACGACCTCCTCGCCACGATCGACCCGAGGCCCTACCAGGCGCAGTTGCTCCAGGCAGAGGGGCAATTGGCGCGGGATCAGGCGCTCCTGAAAGACTCCCAGATCGACCTTGAGCGTTATCGGGTTTTGTGGAAACAGGATTCGATCCCGAAGCAGCAACTGGACACGCAGGAGTACCTCGTCCATCAGTATGAGGGCGCCGTCAAGATGGACCAGGGGTTGGTGGACAATGCCGGGGTGCAGGTCGCCTACACGCGCATTACGGCTCCCATCAGCGGGAGGATCGGATTGCGGCTCGTGGACCCGGGAAACATAGTCCATGCAGCCGACACGACCGGCCTTTTGGTGATCACCCAGCTCCAGCCCATCACGGTGATCTTCCCCATTCCCGAAGACAGCCTTCCGGCGGTGTTGGCGAAGCTGAAAGCGGGACACGACATGCCCGTCGATGCGTGGGACCGCGCCGAGGCAAAGAAGCTTTCCGGCGGCACTCTCCTCACGGTGGACAACCAGATCGATACCACCACGGGCACGGTGCGCCTGAGGGCCGTCTTCAACAATAAAGACAACGAGCTATTTCCCAATCAGTTCGTCAATGCCCACCTCCTCGTCAACGTGCTGCGCGACACCATTATCGTCCCTGCGGGAGCGATCCTGCACGGCTCCCAGGGCACCTTCGTCTATGCGGTGAGGCCCGACCATACCGCTCAGGTGCGGCTGGTGAGCGTGGCAGAGGTACAGGGCTCGGATGCATCCGTGCAGAGCGGCCTTGCCCCCGGCGACATCGTGGTGGTTGACGGCGCGGAGAGGGTGAGGGAGGGTACAAGAGTGGAGCTCCGGATGCGGGACAAGGGGACCCAGCGGCGGGGCGGCTGATGAACCTCTCCCGGCCCTTCATCCTCCGGCCGGTAGCCACAACGCTGTTGATGGCTGCCATAATCCTGGCAGGCTTAGCCGCCTACCAGATGCTGCCGGTATCGGCCCTGCCGGAGGTCGATTACCCCACCATTCAGGTCAGGACCTTCTACCCCGGGGCCAGCCCCGATGTGATGGCCTCTTCCGTCACGGCGCCTCTGGAGCGGCAATTCGGCCAGATGCCGGGCCTTACCCTGATGACGTCGACGAGCTCCAGCGGCAGCTCGATCATCACTCTTCAGTTCACCCTCCAGCTCGGTCTCGACGTGGCGGAACAGCAGGTCCAGGCAGCCATCAACGCCGCCTTTAGCTACCTGCCGGCCGATCTCCCCACGCCGCCCGTCTACAGCAAGGTCAACCCGGCGGACGCCCCGATCCTCACACTCGCCCTGACTTCCAAGACCATGTCCCTGCCCCAGGTGGAAGACCTGGCGGACACGAGGTTCGCGCAGAAGATCTCCCAGTTGCCCGGGGTGGGGCTTGTGAGTATCTCGGGCGGCCAGCGCCCGGCCGTGCGTATCCACGTCAATCCGGAGGCCCTCGCCGCCTACGGCCTGACCCTGGAGGACGTGCGCGCCGCCCTGGCTACGGCAAATGTAAATCAGGCCAAAGGGAGCTTCGACGGTCCCCGGCAATCCTATATCATCGACGCCAACGACCAGCTCTTCACGGCCGCCCAGTATCGGCCGATAGTGATCGCTTTCCGGAACGGCGCGCCCGTGAGATTATCCGATGTGGCCGAGGCGGTCGACGATGCCGAGAACGTCAACCAGGCGGCATGGATGAACAATACCCCTGCGGTAATCGTCAACATCCAGAGGCAGCCGGGCGCAAATGTGATTCAGGTTGTGGACCACATCAAAACGCTGCTGCCCCAGCTCAGGGGTTCCCTGCCGTCCAGCGTGCAGGTCTCTATCCTGACCGACCGCACCACCACGATCAGGGCTTCGGTCAGGGACGTGGAGTTCGAGCTGATGCTCGCCGTGGCGCTTGTGGTCATGGTGATCTTCCTCTTTCTGCGCAACCTCTCGGCGACACTCATCCCCAGCGTCGCAGTGCCCCTTTCCCTCGTCGGCACGTTCGGCGCCATGTATCTGCTAGGGTTCAGTCTCAATAACCTTTCCCTGATGGCCCTCACCATCTCGACCGGCTTTGTCGTGGACGACGCCATCGTGATGATCGAGAATATCTCCCGGTTCATAGAAGAGGGCGAGAAGCCGCTCCAGGCGGCCCTCAAAGGGGCGAAGCAGATAGGCTTCACCATCCTGTCCCTCACTATTTCCCTCATCGCCGTGCTCATCCCCCTTTTGTTCATGAGCGATGTGGTGGGGAGGCTCTTCCGGGAGTTCGCCATCACCCTGGGCATTACGATCCTCTTTTCAGCCGTGGTATCGCTGACGCTGACACCCATGATGTGCGCCCGCCTCCTCAAGCATACGCCCAAGGAGAGGCAGGGGCGCTTCTACCGCATTTCCCAGGAGATGTTCGACCGCACCATTGCGTTCTACGGGAGGACCCTCCGGTGGGTGCTCGGCCGGAGGCGGGCGACGCTGGTGGTGGCGGCGCTGACGCTTGTCCTCACAATCTTCCTTTACGTGATCGTGCCCAAGGGGTTCTTCCCCGTGGAGGACACAGGGGTCATCCAGGGTATTTCAGAAGCAGCCCAGTCGGTCTCCTTTCCCGCCATGGTGGGCCGCCAGCAGCAGCTCTCGGCCGCGATCCTCCGTGACCCCGCCGTGGAGAGCCTCTCTTCCTTCATCGGCGTCGATGGGACCAATACCACCCTCAACAGCGGTCGTATTCTCATCAACCTCAAGCCGCTCAAGGAGCGGAGAATCAACGCCACCGAGGTGATCCGCCGCCTCCAGCCGGAGCTCGCGAAGATCGAGGGGATCGTGCTCTATATGCAGCCCGTGCAGGACCTCACCGTGGATGCCCGGGTGAGCCGCACCCAGTTTCAGTACACCATTGAAGACCCTGACGCGAAGGAGCTGTATACGTGGGCGCCCAAACTGGTTGACGCCCTTCGCAAGCGGCCGGAGTCTGCGCGACGTGAGTACCGACCAGCAGGACAAGGGGCTCAGGCTTGCGGTGACGATCGACCGCCCCACCGCCTCCCGTCTGGGCATTCAGCCTCAGGACGTGGACAATGCGCTCTATGACGCCTACGGCCAGCGCATGGTCTCCATCATCTTCACCCAGCTCAACCAGTATCGCGTCATCCTCGCGGTCAAGCCCCAGTACCAGCAGGAGCCCGGGAAGCTGGGAGGCATGTATCTGCGCGGCAGCGTGGGTGGCCAGGTGCCGCTTTCCGCCATCACACAGACGTCCGAGACCACCGGCCCTCTCCTGATCAGCCGGCAGGGACAGTTCCCCTCGGTTACCGTCTCCTTCGACCTCCAGAAGGGCTCCTCCCTCGAAGACGCGGTGCAGGCGGTCGTGGGCACGGCCAGGGACGTGCAGCTTCCCCCGAGTATTCAGGGCGGCTTCCAGGGCACCGCCCATGCCTTCAGGGCCTCTCTGTCGAGCGAGCCCCTCCTGATACTCGCGGCGCTCGTGACGGTCTATATCGTACTCGGCATCCTGTACGAGAGCTACATCCACCCCATCACCATCCTCTCGACCCTGCCGTCGGCCGGCGTGGGCGCCCTTCTGGCCCTGCTGGTGTCAGGGACCGAGTTCAGCGTGATCGCCCTCATCGGCATCATCCTGCTCATCGGCATCGTGAAGAAGAACGGCATCATGATAGTCGACTTCGCGCTGGAAGCGGAGCGAAAAGAAGGGAAAAGCCCGGTGGAGGCGATCTATCAGGCGTCCTTGCTCAGGTTCCGGCCGATCATGATGACCACCATGGCCGCCCTCCTCGGGGCGCTTCCCCTCGCGATCGGCACAGGCGTGGGCTCGGAGCTGCGCCACCCCCTGGGCATCTCCATCGTGGGGGGGCTCGTCATCAGCCAGATACTGACCCTCTACACGACACCGGTGATCTATCTCGGCTTCGACGAGCTGGCGAAACGCCTGAAGGGCCGTCATCCGAAGGGGCGGGAGAACGGCGCAGGCCCCGATAATCCGCGATGAACATCTCCTCAGGCTTCATAGCCAGACCCGTTGCAACCACGCTCCTCACCATCGCCGTGGCCCTTGCGGGCGCCGTCGCTTTTCGGCTGCTCCCGGTCTCTCCCCTGCCGGCCGTCGATTACCCCACCATCTTCGCCTCGGCCCAGTTGCCGGGGGCCGACCCCGCGACCATGGCAACGTCGGTGGCCGCCCCCCTGGAGCGCCAGTTCGGACGGATAGCAGGCATTACGGAAATGACGTCCGTAAGCTACCGGGGCACGACGAGCATCATCATGCAGTTTGACCTGGACCGCAACATCAATGGGGCAGCCAGGGACGTGCAGGCGGCGATCAACGCGGCCAGGGGGTTCCTGCCCCCCAACCTCCCGGCCCAGCCCACCTACCGCAAGGTCAACCCCTCCGATGCGCCGATCCTCATCGTGGCCCTCACCTCCGATACCCAGACCCAGGCCCAGATGTATGACGCCGCGTCGAGCATCATGATGCAGAAGCTGTCCCAGTTGCCCGGCGTGGGCCAGGTTTTCGTGGGGGGCTCCGCGCTTCCGGCGGTGCGGGTGGATCTCAACCCTACCGCCCTGAGCAAGTATGGGATCAGCCTGGAAACCGTCCGTAGCGTGCTGACCCGGACCAGCCTGAACCGGCCCCAGGGACATCTCTCGGATGGGGAGAGGACCTGGGAGATTCAGGCGAACGACCAGCTCCGCTACGCCCGCCACTACATGCCGGTCATCGTGAGCTACAGCAAGACGGGCGCGCCGGTGCGCCTCCCCGATGTGGCAAATGTGCAGGACTCCGTGGAGGACCTGAGGGCGGGGGGGCTCGTCAACGGCAAGCCGGCGGTCATGGTCGTCATCTTCCGCCAGCCGAACGCCAATATCATCGATACCGTCGACCGCGTGGTGGACGTCCTCCCCCAGCTTAAGGCGGACCTGCCGGGAGGGATCGATTTCTCCATCATCCAGGACCGGACGCCGCCGATCCGAGGCTCCCTCAGGGATGTGGAGATCAGTCTTTTGATCTCCTTCGGTCTCGTGATCCTGGTGGTCTTCGCCTTCCTGAGAAATATCCGCGCCACCGTCATACCGGCCGTCGCCGTTGCGGTTTCCCTTATAGCCACCTTCGGCGTCATGTATATCTTCGGCTACAACCTTGACAACCTCTCCCTCATGGCGCTGACCGTGGCGACAGGGTTCGTGGTCGATGACGCCATCGTGGTCCTGGAGAACGTGACCCGCCACATGGAGCAGGGGGTCCCAGCCCTGCCTGCCGCCCTGCTCGGCTCTAAGGAGATCGGCTTCACGGTCCTCTCCATGAGCTTTTCCCTGGTTGCGGTATTTATCCCCATCCTGCTGATGGGCGGCATGGTGGGCCGCCTGTTCCGCGAGTTCGCCGTAACCCTCTCCGCCGCCATCATCGCCTCCCTGGTGGTGTCGCTCACCACCACGTCGATGATGTGCGCGACCGTGCTCAAACCGGGCAAGACGGGCGCCCACGGCTGGGTCTATCGCCTGAGTGAAGACGGCTTCAACGGGATGCGCCGTTACTATGAAGTGACGCTCCGATGGGCGCTTCGACATCATCGGCTCATGCTCCTCGTCTTCGTGATCACCGTGGCCACCACCGTCTATCTCTTCATCATCATTCCGAAGGGCTTTTTCCCCGAGCAGGATACGGGACGGATCAGCGGCACCATCCAGGCCGACCAGGACATCTCCTTCCAGTCGATGTTCTCGAAGCTGAAACAGGCCGCCGAGATCGTACGGAAGGACCCCGAGGTGCACTACGTGGGCGGCTTCACCGGGGGCGGGGGAGGGGGCGGGACCGCGATGAATATCGGGCGCCTCTATATCTCACTCAACCCCTTCAAGGCTCGGAAGGCGACGATGGCCGAGGTTATCGCGAGGCTCCGCAAAAAACTCGCCGGGATACCAGGCGCGCCGACCTATTTCCAGCCTGTCCAGGACCTGCGCATCGGGGGAAGGATGGCAAACGCTTTGTACCAATATACACTGCAAAGCGACAACCTGGCCGATCTGACGGCGTGGGCGCCCCGCGTGGAGGCGCGCCTCCGTGCCCTGCCCTCCCTGATCGACGTGAGCAGCGACCAGCAGAACAAGGGGCTTGACGCGTACCTGGTGATCGACCGCCCCACCGCCTCCCGCCTCGGCATCACCCCCCAGGCGATCGACAATATCCTTTACGATGCCTTCGGTCAGCGGCAGGTGTCGATCACCTATACCCAACTCAACCAGTACCACGTGGTCATGGAGGTTGCGCCCGAGTACTGGCAGCGGCCCGACACGCTCCGCGACATCTATGTGAGCGGCTCGAATGGGGGCATGGTGCCCCTCAGCGCCTTTACACATTTCGAGCGGGGCGCGACTTCCCTTGCCGTGGCCCACGCCGGCCAGTTCCCTGCCGTGACCATCTCCTTCAACCTGGTCGCGGGCAAATCGCTCGGTGACGCAGTGGAGGAGATCGAGGCCGCGGTGCACGACCTGGGCATACCGGGGAGCATCAGGGGCAGCTTCGCTGGCACGGCTCAGGCCTTCCAGGCGTCGCTGGCGAACGAGCCCGTTCTGATCCTCATGGCCCTCGTGGCGGTCTATATCGTCCTCGGCATGCTCTACGAGAGCTATGTCCACCCCCTGACGATCCTGTCAACCCTGCCTTCAGCCGGTGTGGGCGCGATGCTCGCCCTCATGGTCTTTCACACGGACCTGACGATCATCGCCCTCATCGGCATCATCCTGCTCATCGGCATTGTGAAGAAGAACGGGATCATGATGGTCGACTTTGCCATAGAAGCGGAGCGAAAGGGAGGGAAGAGCCCCGTGGACGCCATCTACGAGGCCTGCCTGCTGCGTTTCAGGCCGATCATGATGACCACTATGGCGGCCCTTCTCGGGGCGGTGCCCCTCGCGGTGGGTAGGGGCGTGGGCGCGGAGCTTCGCCGCCCCTTGGGGATTTCGATCGTGGGAGGTCTCATCTTCAGCCAGATGCTCACCCTCTATACCACACCGGTGATGTACCTCTTTCTCGACCGCTTCCGGCTGAAGATGAAACGCATATGGGGTAGAGGATGAACTTTCTGACATTTGTTCTTTTCGTTTTTGATAGGTCCTATAAGTCGTATAGGCCGAATAGGACCTATGAAAGACAGGTCAGGGGGATTTTATGATACTGCGTGATTTTCTTAAAGCAGCACGGCTGTTGCCGGCTGGTGCTCATTCTTGTTTCCGCATGTACGGTGGGGCCCAACTATCTGCGGCCGAAGGCGGCGACGCCGGAGACGTTCAAGGAGATGGAGGGCTGGAAGAAGGCTATGCCTGCGGACCACCTGCTGCGGGGCAAGTGGTGGGAGATATTTAGTGATTCCAAGTTGAATGCGCTTGAAGAGCAGATCAGCATCTCGAATCAGAACGTGGCCGCCGCTGAGGCACAGTACCGGCAGGCGCGGGCACTTGTCCAGGTCGCCAGGGCCGCCTATTTCCCGACAGGGACGGTGGGTGCTTCTTTCAGTCGTTCTTTTCAGGCGCAGGCGACGGCCCCGTCTGTGCCCGTTTCGCTCTTCACACTGCCCGTGGAGGTGACCTGGGAGCCCGACCTCTGGGGCAGCGTGCGCCGGAGCGTCGAGTCGAGGCGCGCCAGCGCGCAGGCCAGCGCGGCCGACCTTCAGGGCGTGTTGCTCAGCAGCCAGGCCCAATTGGCCGAGGACTACTTCCAACTCAGGACGCTCGACGCACAGAGCCAGATGCTTCATGAGACGGTCGAGGCCTACCGCAAGTCCCTGGAGCTGACGAAATACAGGTATCAGTCAGGCGTGGCGTCGAGGGGGGACGTGCTCCAGGCCGATACGCAGTCTCAAAACCACCCAGGCCCAGGCCATCGATGTGGGTGTTCAGAGGGCGCAGATGGAGCATGCCATCGCGCTGCTTATAGGGAAGCCTGCGTCCAATCTTTCCCTCCCGCCTCTGGCGCTCGACATACTCCCGCCTGCCATACCGGTAGCAGTGCCCTCGGTCCTCCTGGAGAGAAGGCCCGATGTCGCAGGGGCCGAGCGGCGCATGGCAGCGGCAAACGCCCTGATCGGGGTGGCCCTGGCCGCCTATTACCCGACTGTGACGCTCACGGGGGAGGCCGGCTACCAAACCGTCGATTTGGCAAAGTGGTTCACATGGCCGGCCAGGTTCTGGGGGTTCGGCCCCTCGGTGTCACAACTCGTCTACGACGGCGGGCTGCGGAAGGCGCAGACCGCGCAGGCGCGGGCCGCCTATGACCAGGCGGTCGCTACCTATCGCCAGGCGGTGCTCACAGGCTTCCAGGAAGTCGAAGACAACCTCGCGGCGCTGCGCATCCTGGAACAGGAGGCAAAGGCCCAGGAAGAGGCAGTAAAGCTGGCGGAGGAGTCCCTTTCCGTGGTCACCAACCAGTACAAGGGGGGGACAGTGGCATACCTCAACGTCATAGTGGCCCAGACAATCGTCCTGACCAACCGGATCACGGCGATCAATATCCTCGGCCGCCGGATGACCGCGGCGACGCTGCTGATTATGGCGATAGGGGGAGGATGGGACGTGGCGGACCTGCCGGGTTAATTTCGCGCCTTTCGCCTGTCCCGTAGGCGCCGCGAGTCCTCACATACAGTAGTATGCTCCGGCTCGCAACGCCTACGATCACGGCGAAATGCATCGAAATTTCCTCCGGCAGGGAGGTTGGGTACCCGGCCCATGTCTCGTAGGTGCCGCGAGTCGAAAAATGGAGGGGGGACACCCCTCCGAAAGCAAGGGGGCGAGAGGAGTGTCCCCCCATCCTCGCTCCGGCTCGCAACGCCTACGATCACGGCGAAATCCATCGAAATTTCCTCCGGCCGGGAAAGGGCCGTCCGCGAAAAAAGGGCTTCCGCACCTCACCCGCAAATATTGTTTTTTGACGATTTAAAACGCCTATGGAATGCATGTTGTATGCAGAAATTGGACGACAACCGGGCATCGGCACTTCGGGTGTATACAACGTCCCTGACTATTCTGCCGATCGGCTATGCAGGGCACAATGCCTCATTCTGCCGTGCGCCTGCTTCCCGGTATGCTCGTCGCTTCATTCCCCGGACGCCGTGTTCAGTTTCCCGTAATTGCGTCCGGATTTCAAGGCAAAGCTCGGGCGATCCGGCAGTCCTTGCATATTAGATGTTGCTTACCTGTGTTTTTGACGTATAATAAATGGCATGAAGTTTGACTGGGATAGTCATAAAAGCCGGACCAACAGGGAAAAGCATGGGATCGATTTCGAGACCGCCAAATCTCTCTGGCTCGACGAAAGGAGGGTTGAGATTGAAATGACCTTCCCCAATGAGAAGAGATGGGCTCTCATAGCCCAGGTTCAGGGGAAAACATGGACGGCAATATACACTATACGCTATGAGACGATTCGGCTCATTTCGGTAAGGCGTTCGAGGACAAAGGAGGTAAGATTGTATGAAGAAAAAGCGGCCGGCTGAAGGGGCGGCAGAATTCGATAAAAGGTTCGACGAGGGGGAAGATATTCACGATATCGTCGATCTCTCAAAGGCCAGGATAACCAGCCCCGGCAAGAAAATCCGCATTACCCTGGATATGCCGGAGGCCCTGGTAGCTGACATAGATGAAGTGCGAGCGCGCATAGGCGTGGATCGGGGCGCGCTCATTAAAGTGTGGCTGCATGAGAGGGTTGAGAAGGAGAAGGGGGGATAGATGTGATCGGTAAGCGTCACGTAGTTGACTGACGTGACTTATCCCTCTCCCCCGCTAGCTCTTCCATGCGCCCGATTTGGCTATGTTCCTTGTCACGTCAGTTAACTACGTTCCTGACTACGCTTGCCGGCAACAGAGATTGAAGAGTTTCTCTATAAGAAGAAATGAGGCGACATGTCAACATTTCACGAGCGTCCCATCTGACCATCCACGAGCGTCCCATCTGACCATCTGACCCCCCAGAAGCTGTCCGGCTCTACCATGCTTTCATGGATGAAGGAAAAGAGAGGGGGAAACAGCCGGAGTTGACGGGCGGCGGACTTACACGAAGCGTCGGCGGAGCACCTCTACGCAAGGACGACCGCGTTGCTCACGATGCGAGAATTCTCGGAAGCGGCGATTTCGTCAAGAGAATCCTGGATAAGATGGACAGACGCCCGGACAGACAGCCGGTGGACAGGGATGCTGTCATTGCCAGGATATGTGACGAGTTCGGCATTCATCAGGAGCAACTACGGAACGGCTCTCGGAGAAGACCGGTAACGGAGGCGAGGGTGCGGATAATAGAAGAGCTTGTAAATGAGTCCGGGCTCTCCCTCACCGAGGTTGCCGGTCTGATCGGCATTTCGCCTTCCGGCGTGGGAAATGTGTTGAAGCGAGTTCAGGCGGTAGGTAAGTGAAAGGAGTGAAGAACGTCCCCATGGCCTCCTCTGGGCGATCGACTCCGTCCCTTCCGACACGCAGATGAGGACCGTCATGGACGAGATCGACTCAACCGAGTTCGAGAGCCTCTTCACGGTCTTCTTCCGCGTGCTTCAGAGAGGCAAGCACCTCGAACAGTATAGGGTGCTCGGTGCCTACTATCTCTGCGCCATAGACGGCTCCGAGTACTTTTCTTCCGACCACATCGGCTGTCCCTCCTGCCTGCGACGGAAGGTGAAGAAGAAACAGGGCGACACCCTCCAGTTCTCCCACCAGATCGTCCAGGCGGCGCTCGTGCACCCGAAACTCTCTCCCGTCATCCCCTTACCTCCTGAAGCGGTGCGGAACACCGATGGGAGCGAGAAGCAGGACTGCGAGACGAACGCGGCAAAGCGACTTCTCGAAAAGATCAAAAAGGCCCATCCGAAGCTGTCCCTCATCATCGTCGGTGACGGCCTCTATTCAAAGCAGCCCATGATCGAATCCACCACCTCTTCCGACATGCACTACGTCTTCACCTGTAAGCCCGATGACCACAAGATCCTCATGGAGTGGGTCGACGGGCTGCGCCTCCTTGGCGAGGTCATGCATATGGAGCATGTGGATCGAAAGGGGAGGACCCATGTCTACGAGTGGGCATGCGGAGTCCCCTTGAACGGCACGAAAGACGCCCCGTCCGTCAACTTCTTCGAGTACTGGCTCAAAGAGGGGAAAAGAGTGGGGTACCACAGCAGCTGGGTGACCGATCTGCCCCTCGACGACGAGTGCATCGAGGAGATGGTCCGTATCGGGAGAGCACGCTGGGCCATCGAGAACGAGGTGTTCAACACCGTCAAGAACCACGGCTACCACATCGAGCACAACTACGGGCATGGAGTAAGAAATCTTTCCTTCAACTTCTTCCTCCTCAACATGCTCGCCTTCTTCCTCCATCAGATCTTCGAGCTCACCGACAGGACCTACCAGTGGCTCAGGAAGCGCCTAGGGAGCAAGAAGAACCTCTGGGACCACCTCCGCATATTGTGTTACAGCATCGTCTTTGACGACTGGGACGATCTCCTCCTCCGCATTGTCCATGACTCCGGGTATAGCTGACCATGGGGACGAACAGGGATCGCCCCTTTTCTTCTGTATTCACCGGTCCGGAAGGAGAGGTGCGCACAAAAGTGCCTTTTTTCACCTTATTCTCTCCTGTATCCGCCTCGAACGGGGAGGTATGACCGCCGTGTGAGGGCAGGCGTGGGCGTGAGTAATGGTCGAACCAGGGTAAGTGACATAATGAGCCAGGAAAAAAGAGCGTACCGGGAATCGCTGACCCACTTGCCTTCGACTCGGATTCGTGGTAGCATCCTCGTATGAGTTGACACCCCAGGTTCTCGTGCAGGGAACCAATAATCCATAAGTACACGGCCATGACGGCGTACACCATCGGATCGCACCCTGTAAAGCGCCTCCCCATGCATGCATGTTCTGAGAAACGGAGGATTACGAGATGATCACTACCCTCATGGATCTCAAAAAGGTTCGCTCAAAGCAGAATGAAGACACGTATCACTCCCAGTGCAAGCGCTGTTTCATGACGGGCAAGGCGTGCATATACCAGAGGGAAATCGCTCGAGTATCTGGGTTCCTCGGCAGACCTCAAAGCCGATCCCTCTCCTCAAGGCATAGCGTTTATGCTTATGCCGTTTCGTTCCACGCTCGATGAAGTGTATAGAGCGCAGTTGGAGCCATGTCTACGCGCAGTGGTCAAGCACGTTGCACGGGCTGACGATGTTGCCCGCACTGGTTATGTAATTTGCGAGAAGATATGCAAGCAGATTCAACTCGCAGATGTGGTCTGTGCGGAACTGTCTTGCGACAACGCAAACGTCTTCTATGAGCTTGGCCTTGCTTACGCTATCGATAGGAACATTTCTCTCTTTGTTCAGAAATCCGTGATCGAGCGACGATCGGGAGTGATGAAGAAATTGGGATTAGGAACCGAATACTTCAATCAGTACGACCCATTCGAGATGCTCGACGCCAAGACTGTCAATCTTTGGAACGCTTCGGAAAACGCAGTGCCGCCCACGTCACGGAATGATCAAATTGTTGTAATGCTGGCAGATACGACCCCGTTCAAGGAGATGGTCAACAGGCAAGAGTTGAGTTACACGATCGATGGACTGTGTCGGGGTGCAGTCCACAGAACTCTTGACCGGTTCGTACTGCAAGGCGACAGCTCATGGGACCTATCCAGTCGTCGAACGATTATCGTGAAACCTGAAGGCTACTTTGAAAATGCCAAGGAGATAACTTTTCTCGATGTCAGGGATCGCATCCGCAATGCGGCTTGTGTGATCATATGCACGCATGAGTTGGAACCGTGCTCTTATTTCTGGCTCGGATTTGCTCATGGTCTGGAGAAAGATGTTATTCCTATCACAGTTGAGTATAGCGATGGCCGTTCGCCATCGGCAACCAACACAGCTTCAAACACGGAGACCGAAGCCTCCCTATCATCTTCATCTCTTCCTTTTGACATGAGGGCCCTTTGGCATATTTCTTTTCGACACGACCGGCCAACCGATCTCGAGAAGCGAGCTAGATAGCATTCTAGATATTGTCGCGAGCAGGAACAAAGACAAACAATACCGCACACGATTTTGGCAACCTTTTTTGGAAGAGGGCAAAGTTTCTGTGTTTGTGGGGTCGGTCGAGCTGACTGAGAAGAATAAGCGGCACGTTGTCGGAGAGTGGGACTATCGCGCGGTCGCAGAGTCGACTAGTTTTTTTGCATCGATAAAGGAAACGATGATGACAGCCATCCAGACCCCCACTTTTCAGGCATCTATGACACTCCGCGGGGATGACGGTAAGCTGGACGAGGAGCTTCGCAAGACATATGTGAGTGAACTTGTGCAAAAGCTAAGTGCTGGAAACTCCATCATCTTGGCGTCTGCCGACGTGAATGACATGACTGAGGTCGCTCTTGCTTCGCATGCTGACGTTCAACCTTTTGTTTTTGAATCCTGGAAGGACCCTGCCTTCAACGGCGTAGTTGCCTTCAAGAGTCACAAGGAGGCTGCGTTCAGCACTCCAAGTGTCTACTTCCAATCCATTGATCCGACAGAGGCGAAGGGGCGTCGAGGATTCTATGACGTGGCGGGTGGTAGTACCCATCATCAACGGACATATGGTAGTCCGTACGTCCCCTATTCCGAGATCACTGATAAGGGATACTCAGTGTATTTCAGCCATGTGGCCAAGCTCAGGCTTCATCAGTCAAACCACTGGACAGTGGTTCTGCAAGGCATTACAGGCCCTGCGACCCTCGGCGTTGCACAAGCGCTAACCGGAGGTGTCAACGAGCGATTCACCGTATTCAGTGACGCTGTGTCTCCCGATAAGCGGGACACCCTGTTTAGATCCGTTGCCAAGGAATCAAAAACGTTGTCCGCACTTCTTGACGCCAACCGCAGTGCGGTGACGCCGAGACTTTTTGAGGAACATGCAGAAGCCATAACCAAAGCGATGACGGGCAGCTTCACCGCCGAAGACCCTGTGGAAGCCATTATTAGCGTATACCTGATGGACGGTGGAGACACGCGGCATGATGAAAGGCTTGTGATATGGTGGGATATAGCAATGGAACCCCGCCGAATGTTTGTCCCGCAGCACAGTCGGCAACGTAACTGACGGGTTTCGGCTGCGGACCAGATTGAACGGTCATCAGAACAACCGCATAGTCCACATTCCCACAGCACGGCGGCGGAGGGGTCATGACCACAAGGACAGGTACAAAAAGAGAAACAGATGAGAAGATGCATACCGGACATTTCTACTTTGCTAAGAATAGGACATTTCTACTTTGCGTTGACATGTTCTGAATGTTGCTCTTGCAATACATCAGTAATGGTGGTAATCATTAACTGACGTGGAGGCTGGGAGACGCTGAAGGAGACACAAAAGAGATAAAACTGCCTCCTTCTTCCTTCCGAAGGCAATCTATTTATTTTCTTAGACCGCCCCCTCCCTCATACAGCACGAGGGCCAAAAAGTGCAAAGTGAGCAAGAAAGATTCTCCATTGAAGGCGAACTTGAGAGGCGGGCGAAAACCGACGGCGTTGACGCTGCTCACTTTTGGCACCAGTATGAGGTTATGAAGAAGTATCTGTCAGAAGAATACTATCCATGGGTTCATGATAAATGCCCCTATTTTACAGACCATGGTAGCGGCCACATTCAGTCCGTCAAGCAGGCAGTCGAGTCTGTCCTCTCTGGACATTTGGCCCCCGGTGAGACCGCTCTTTCGAACCTGGATCTCTTTCTGCTTCTTTGCGGTATAATATGGCATGATGTTGGCATGGTGGCTGTGCGCTCGCACCATGCCGAAAAAGTGGTTGAGATAACAAAAAAGGTCAAAGAACTCTTTCCGGGCGTTCATATACAACGGCTTGTAGAAGAGATTTCAACAGCGCATTCAGGTGAAACAGGTCTGACAGTTCCAAGGACAGAGGAGAACTGTACCCTAGGAAGGACGTATAAAGTCTACCCAAGGGCTTTGGCAGCCGTTGTTCGCCTTGCCGATGAGGTGTCTGAGAATCATACGCGCATAAGTCATGCCCTCATCGAAAATGTGCCGGAGGATAATAGAATATATTGGGAGTATGCAAGTTGCATAGAAGCTTCCTACGCTGAACCTTCAAGAGAGCGCATCGTTGTGGAAGTTGAAATCCAGGTTGAAAAGGCCAGCAGAAGAATGAAGTGCAGGGACTTTCCGGACAGAACTCGCAGGGCAGCCGAGATACCCCTCATCGAATATGCTCTATGCCGATTGGAAAAAATGAACAATGAAAGGGCTTATTGTTACAGTTATCTTACTCGTTATGCTGACCTCAAGTCCGTCGAGGCCAGATTTACCCTTCTAAGAGAGACTGCTCGTCTTCCAGATTATGAATTATCAGTTGCATTCAGGGATTACGGTTTATCGGCCGATAAATATCCAAGAATTGAAATCATTGACGACTTTTTTAGGACAAATCCCGCCTGGACTCCGGAGAAGATCGAGGAGGCTTTGAGATGAGCGAAGGGCAATGCTCCATCGAAGTCGAAAGGGTTGCGGGATACAAGAATCCCTTTGTTGTCGAGAGCCCCGAGAAACTGTCTCCGAAGCAGATAATCGACCTATTCGTTCGGGACTTTACACAGATAGAGACCATCAAGCAGCGTAAGCACACTTTTGTATGGGGCACGAGAGGTTCTGGAAAAAGCATGATGCTTCGGTACCTTGAACCTCAATGTCAAATTGCCATTCACGGCAGTGCACAAAAGTTCATAGAGCAGCCCGAACCTTTTCTTGGCGTCTACTGTCCATGCAAAGAAGGGCAGTTAAGAAAAACGGAACTTTCGCTTTTGGACTCGCTTAGCCAAACGATAATTAGCGAACACATGCTAAATCTTATGATAGCGGACAGAGTCCTGAACTGTCTCGCTCGACAATTCGCCCCGGAGTTCTTTCATAAAGCAGAAATAGAATCATTAGTGAAGGGCATTACTCGGCTGTTCGATAGGGCGTCAGTAGCCTCCTCTACAGAAGAAACAAACGAAGTGGCATCACTAGAGGATGAACCCATCGCTTGGCTTCAGGCGCTTATTCAAGTTGAGAACCGTAAAATCGGCGCTTTTCTTAAGAAAAACGCTTTGCTTGGAGGAGGCGTTACCTATAATGGCACTACCAGTGGCTATCATGACTTCCTGCTTCCGTTCGTACGAGCCGTGGGGGAACTCTCCGTTTTTAAAGGACTTCCTATCTACTTGCTCCTCGATGACGCTGACAAACTCACCCGGGATCAACAAGCAATAGTAAATACTTGGATTGCCAACAGGGATCAGAGCATTTTTTGTTTGAAGATATCCACGCAACGCGAGGAATACAAGACCTTCTATACCAGGGACAGTGCCCTAATTGAACAACCTCATGATTATTCAGAGGTCGATGTAGATGAACTTTACACCCGTTCACAGTCCGACTATGAAAGCAAAGTGCGAATGATATCAGAGAGGAGACTCAGAATTTCGGGCCGAGAAAAAGTCGGAATTGAGGATTTTTTGCCTCATGACCCTACCGAAGAGAAACTCTTTAACACCATAAAGGAGGAAACTGCAGCAGAATGGGAAAAAGTGGGTTGGCCAGGGCGTCAAAGCGATTTTGTATACAGATATGCCACGGCCCGACTTTTCCAGCGTCTCGCTGGCATGAAACAGCCGAAGAGCTATGCAGGCTTCCAGAACATAGTTCATCTTTCGTCAGGAGTGATACGCGATTTTCTTGAGCCATGCTATCTAATGTTCGACGCTTGCGTTCGCAAAGGTACAGATCCTGGCCTCGTCAATGAGATACCACCATCTATTCAAAATGACATAATGCGCAAGTATTCAGAGGACTTTCTGCTGAAGCTTGAGAACATCCGAAAAGACCTCCCCACGGAACAGTGGAAGCAATTAGATGCGCTAAAGAACCTAATAGAGTCTTTAGGGAGGCTCTTCTATCAACGTCTCCACGACCCTGAGTCCCGAGAAGTCAGGCTTTTCTCTTTCACGGTTCGCGGCCCCGCTTCTCAAGAAATAGAAGACGTGTTGCGGATGGGGATTCGATACCGATACTTTCAACTTGCAACCTACAGTACGAAGGAAGGCGGCGGCAGAGAAATGTGGTATATCCTTAATAGAAGACTTTGTCCAGCGCTGAAACTCGATCCTACAGGCTTTGAGGGGAGGATATCAATAGTGCCAGCCCACCTCAGTTTGGCGCTGAAGGATCCTGCTAAGTTTGTAAATCTGAGGCTAAAGCTTCCCGACCAAGGGCAACCAATGCTGTTCGAACTGGAGTAAGTTCGACATGGAAAGGAAAACAATCGACGAATGGAGAGGCCAAGGGGGCTTGGGCGCGATGAGAGCCTCCGGCCAGGACGACGCGTTAATAGTCTGTGCGAGCTATGAACCCCGCACCGTTGCAGCTGCTGATCTTCTATCCACCACCTTTCGAGCGAAGAATGGGATCATCTACTTCAATACAGAATTCAAGGCATCGATCTCCGATAATCTTTCTCGCTTGGAGACGATTCTACGTGAACACTGTGAAAATGTAGATATTGCGGAAGGTAGCTGGTTAGATCCTACTATTCAGATCAACGAGCTTAAGAAAGCGGTGGCACACCTCGCCGGATTATCAGAACAACCCGCAATAACCCTCGATACGACCACTTTTAACAGGGAGGCCTTGCTAACGTCCTTGGCCATACTTCGTGCCCAATTCGCTGGTGCTGAGATACGGCTCCTCTATGTCTCCCCACAAGACCATGGAGAATGGTTGAGCCGAGGATTTCGCTGTATCCGAAATATAATGGGGTTTGCGGGAATTCAACAACCAAGTAGGAAAACGGTGTTAGTTGTGTTGTCTGGCTTTGAACCAGAGAGGACAACCAAGATCATCGAAGAATATGAACCTTCAAGATTGCTAATTGGAATAGGCGATCCACCAACCGACAAGAAGTTTCTTGAAAGGAACCAAGCCGAACAAGAACTGATTTTGGCGAGACAGGACATCGCGGATTTTCGGTTTCCCGCGAATAGTATCACTGATTGCAGGGACTGTCTTGAGGGCATCATCACTCCTTACCTCTCAGAGTGCAATGTAGTCATTGCCCCCATGAGCACAAAACTCTCATCTGTGGCTTCTTTTTTGGTCGCTGAAGCGCATCCCGAGATCCAGCTAACCTATTGCGTCCCTGGTGAATACAACGTTAGTGATTATTCAAAAGGCGCTAGCAGTCTCTTTGTGGATTCCATCTCATCTTCACCTTCCGTCCGTTGACTCAGATGAATAACCTGTTAGAGGCATGTGTTAATATCTTATCAAAGGAATACGGAGATCCTTTACTTAACAACCGGGACGATCCGATAGAGGAGATCGTTTTTGCGCTGCTGTCAGAGAAAACAGACGAGCCGAAATATTTGAAGGCTTTCCATGACCTGAGAAACAGGTTCCCGACATGGAACGACGTGTACGCTGCTTCCATCTCCGAGATCGAAGCAGTGATCGCCCCTGCAGGTATGGGTCGGAGACGGGCTCTTTTGCTAAAGAGGTTGTTCGACGCGATTCTGGAGAACTTTGGTGCTTTCGACCTTTCTTCCCTTGCTTCAATGGCCGAGAATGAAGCAGAGCAGAGATTGCTTTCCTTACCTGGGATAGGGTTCAAAGCAGCAAGATGTGTTCTCCTGTACTGCTTTGACTTCCCGGTCCTAGTCGTCGATACCCACACGTATCGGCTCGCAGTGCGTCTAGGGGTGCTCTCTCGAAAGATCCCATATCAAGAAGCCCATAAGGTCCTGCCTAGATCAGTGCCAGAACGCTTGCGAAGGCGGTTTCACATTAATGCAGTCGCCCATGGCCGTCTCCGCTGTTTTTCAAGAAAGCCTAATTGTTCGGGGTGCCCCATACGCCAATTCTGTCTTGAGGCCGACGCCGTCAGGCCCGTTCGCGTGCGCGTAAGGCCTAGGTCCCTCTGTATCGACGTCTTCTCGGGAGCCGGCGGTCTGAGTTTAGGGTTTGAACGTGCAGGGGTACAAATTGTCCAAGCTGTTGATGTCGATGCTCGCGCGACAGCCACGTACAGCCGCAATCATCCTAAAGTTGATCTCATTACCGCCGACATTAAGGCTCTGGACCCAGCTGAATGTTTGCGAAGGGTTGCGTTGCGAGCTGGCGAATTGCGCGTGCTGATTGGCGGGCCGCCTTGCCAAGGCTTTTCAGAGTCGAACAGAAGAACTCGGGGACTTGATAACCCCAAGAATATGCTCTATAGTGAGTTCTTCAGATTTCTGAGAGTGATGCAGCCCGAGTGGTTCGTACTGGAGAATGTGGCCGGTCTGCGCTCATTAGCAGGGGGCATTGTCCTGAAAGCCATCATTGATAGCGCCCGCGCACTCGGTTACAATGCAGAATACAAAGAATTGATGTCAGCCGATTTTGGAGTTCCACAGCATCGGCGGCGAATCTTCATTATAGGAAACCGGATCGGTTGGCCGATTTGTTTTCCAGATCCGACCCATGGTACCAACGGCACTACCTACGTTACGGTACGTGAGGCAATAAGCGACCTCCCCCTGTTAGATAATGGCGCATCAATTGACATTCTTCCATATGTGACGAGCGACAGCCAGTTAACAGGATACGTAAGACTGATGAATGCCAGAGGCAAGATGCTACCACAAATCCAAGGGAATCTTGTAACGCGTAACTCTGAAAAGATACTATCACGCTATAAATACATACTACCAGGTCAAAATTGGGAGGCCATACCTCCTACATTGATGGACAATTATTCAGACTTTTCCCGGTGCCATACTGGCATTTATCATCGGCTAGAATGGGATAAACCAGCGAAAGTGATTGGCAACTTCAGAAAGAATATGCTTATTCATCCGAATCAACATCGGGGTCTATCTGTGAGAGAGGCAGCCCGGATTCAATCGTTTCCAGATGACTACGTTTTCTTAGGTTCTATAGGATTTCAGCAGCAGCAAGTCGCAGATGCAGTGCCTCCCCTCCTGGCCGAGGCCGTTGCTCGTTCGATTTCGAGACACGGAATCAACAAGCGCTGCAGGAGACGGGTTTAGCGTGGTTAAGGCGGAACTGAAGGTGTCTATGGCTATCCCGCAGTATTCTGCGCATATTGTTCAAATATATCGTCAAACACCACAGGTAATCTACGATGAAGCTCTTTTAATAAGGGGAGCATAATCTGCCGCATCTGTGGATGCGCGGCCGGAGAACACCGAAGACTCAGGATGTGCCTCCATTCCCTTAGGTTGCATGTAGCTACGATTTCCGTCTTTAGGCTGTTAGGGAGCACGCTTCTGGCCTCTTCTGGCCTTGCTCCGGCTTTTATTAAAGCGAGATAAGCTTCCTCCGCTCCCCGGACGGCCCCAAGCCATACTTTATACTCAGCGGACTGTTCTGACCAGAACAATGGCTTTATTACAGTTATTTCGTTCCCGAATTTGTCGATTGAGTAATTAGCATATCTGGTGCTTTCTTGACTATAGGATGCAATCCGGTGCCGGACGAGTTCGTGGGATACGCCTCTATCGCAGGTAAAACGCACGGTTATGTTACCATGTTCTATCACGCTGTGGTGCCCGGAACTAATCAGCCGCTTCACAAACGCAGGCGCAGAATCATTCGTTATTTTCTCTTCTGATTTGTAGCAGGTTCGGCCCACCAATTCCACGAACTTAAGGAGAACAGACCCATCTGGCAGTGAGAGTATTTCATGAAACGGTTCGATTATGCGCACTTATGATTGCCCCTTCCAGAATATAGCGGGAAAACAGTGTACGATCTGTGAGGTCATATTACATCTATTGGAGCATTATGTCAAGAAAGATGCCGCTCAGATCAGGGCAAACGCATTTGGACCATACCCCGTCATTGGACGGAACCTTCAAGTATCTTACTGGGTATTCCGATGAAGTCAGCCACGCGTTATGATCAAAAGGGACCATCTGTTATGATCCAAACCGGCCACCTGTTCCGGGGCAATCCGGCCACCCATTATGATGAAGGCGGCCACCCCTTTCCGTCGGAGCCGTCAGGCGACGCTGGTCGTTTCTTACGTTACATCGTTTCTCCCTTCTGAGTCAATGTGAGCCTTTCTCCTCCTCATGGACTCCCCCTTCAGGGTGATCTTGTGGGCGTTGTGAACAAGTCTGTCCAGAAGGGCATCCGCGATGGTCGGGTCGCCTATAACCTCGTGCCAGAGAGGGCAGCAAGAGGGGCAGCAAGAGGGACGACCGTAAATAAGTAAATAACTCCGGCCCCCGGAAAGAAAAAGGGGACATGCTGCCTTTTCAGTCCCTGCTTGGGGGGCAGTAAGGGGACGCTCGGGGGGCAGTAAGTGGGGCATAAGGGGCCGTTCTTAAGCAAGTAAATAACTTTCCCCTTACTGCCCCCGGATGACGATGAACGGCTGTGCCGACGGAACGGAGTCCGCCGTCAACCCTTTATGGCTTTGAGAACCTGATTGACAATTTTGGGGTGTAGGACCCGGCCCGTGTGGAAGGGAATGATAATTCTCTACTTCTCTTTCATGTAAATTCGGTGGCTGCCCTTGCTTCGCTCCAGCTTGAAGCCCGACCGCAAGAGCATGTCTTCCGCTTCCTTCGCCTAGAGGCGGGGCAATTTAGGCAACCTGTACCTCTATTGTGGTGGTGAGAATTTCCTTGCTCGTTAAGTCACTGATTTCATCGGGCGACAGGGTTTCCAGGTACAGGGCTACAGCCTCACGCGCGTTCTCGATGGTTTCCTCCAGGGAATCTCCCTGCGTCTGACACCCATCCAACTCGGGTGAATAGGCATAGTATCCGTTCTCATCCTTTTCGATAACGATGCTGACCTTATGCACCATTGGCGGCCTCCTTTGTCGTAATGATAATATACATCAACCTTAACCGCAATAGAACAGAATGTAGGCGACGAGTCTTTTATCCTCATTTCTGGCGATAGTCGGCACACAGGATCGCTATTTATAGCTCTTTTTAAGAGCCCTGTCCTCAGTCAAGGGCTGATAATCATCTAGAAGGCGCCGCCTTACTGCCCCCGAGAAAAAGCACAGAGGTTCTGGAAAAACAGCTTTCTTTCGCTTTCGCGTGGCATTCCATACCCGCCCATAGAAGGCCCTATGTGAAAGGCCGGTGACAGCGATAAACACCAGCGCTCTTGTCCTCCCTGAATCGATTTTTGGGGGTGTTCACTTGACGGTCAAAACCGTGAGCATGTGGAATGTGGATCCTGTCGGAGTTATCCGACGAATATAGATGTCCTAGTCGGAGTTATCCGACGAATGTGCTGACTACAACCCTATCGAGTTATGCTATGCCGTTGTAGTTACATGCCTTTACAGTAACGGCACGGTAAATGCTGTATGAACATCCATGCAGTTGAATAAAATTCTAGAAAGGAGGAACGTGGGTATGAAAAGGTTGTTGATGATCGCATTAGCAGTTCTTATGGGCGTCTCGTTGGTGACAACCGTGTTTGCACAAACAGCCACAGAGAAAACCACCAAAGCGGCTACGGATGCGGCGAAGGAAAAGGCAACACAAGCGACAGCCCCGGCTCCCCAGGCGACAGCACCGGCACCTGCACCCGAGAAATCAACCGCCCCAAAGGTAAAAATGCACCATTTCAAGGGCGAAGTCACCGCTATGGACATGGCCGCCAAGACCCTGACCGTCAAGGGCAAGAAGGGTGAGATGACCTTCGACGTGACCGATGCCAAGATGAAGGCGGAGCCCAAGGCTGGCGACAAGGTCATGGTGAAGTACTCGGAGAAAGACGGCAAGATGGTTGCCAAGTACGTGGGGATGAAAGGCGCCAGGAAGGCAATGAAGAAACAGGCCGAGAAGCAAATGGCCCCAGAGACATCGGCTGCACCGGCTCCCGCGAAGTAACCGACCTGGGAAGAACCGAACAGAAACTGGGGAGATACGCTCTCCCCGGTTTCTTGCGTATTGCCTCTCGGTTATGGATATATGCACAGGCACCGTCTATCGGGCCTGAAAAATGCTGTCAAAAAACTAAAGGAGGGTACGAAGATGAAGATGAAATCGTTTGGTCTCCTGCTCCTTGTTGCAGCCCTTGGACTTTCCCTCTCAGGCTGTGGATGTTACCAGCAGGCCGTGAAGGTAGAAGCTCCACCACCTTTGCAGAAGCAAGAAGTGGTTGTTACGCCGCCGGCTCCCGCTCCTGAGCCCGCGCCCGCCCCGGTTTCACCTCCTCCGCCGCCACCGGCAGCGGTTCTCCAGCCGATCTATTTCGATCTCAACAAATCTGTTATCAAACCCGATGCTGCTGAGACTTTGAAGGCAAATCTCGAATGGTTCAGGCAGAATCCGGACAGGAAGGTGAAGATCGAGGGAAACTGCGACCCGAGGGCAACAAAAAAGTACAACCGCGCACTGGGTCAGAGAAGAGCAGACGCGACAAAGAAGTACCTTATCGGTCTCGGCGTGAATGCAAGACTCCTTGAAACGATCAGCTATGGAAAAGACAGGCCAAGTTGCAAGGCGAAACACGAATCCTGCTGGGCAAAGGAGAGGAGGGTGGACTTCGAGCCGACGCCTTAGCTTTCTTTGGGAAGTCAGAGGGACGTTCTTCACTGGGGCAGTAAGGGGACGCTCGTGAAATGTTGACAGATTACGCGACGAGCCGGTGGCATCAGAGATTGAGGACATTCTCTATAAGAAGAAATGAGGCGACATGTCAATATTTCACGAGCGTCCTCCACTTGCTCCAGCTTGAAGCCCGACCGCAAGAGCATGTCTTCCGCTTCCTTCGCCTAGAGGCGGGGCAATTTAGGCAACCTGTACCTCTATTGTGGTGGTGAGAATTTCCTTGCTCGTTAAGTCACTGATTTCATCGGGCGACAGGGTTTCCAGGTACAGGGCTACAGCCTCACGCGCGTTCTCGATGGTTTCCTCCAGGGAATCTCCCTGCGTCTGACACCCATCCAACTCGGGTGAATAGGCATAGTATCCGTTCTCATCCTTTTCGATAACGATGCTGACCTTATGCACCATTGGCGGCCTCCTTTGTCGTAATGATAATATACATCAACCTTAACCGCAATAGAACAGAATGTAGGCGACGAGTCTTTTATCCTCATTTCTGGCGATAGTCGGCACACAGGAGGTATGAGGGGGCGTAATTGAAACTGGGGAGAAAAGGGGAGAAAAGGGGACGTTCTTAAGCACGTAAATAACTCCGACCCCCGGAAAGCCATGCCCTTTCACGAATAGCTCACGCTCCCCCGTCACGGCAATCATCATGGAAGGACAGAACGCTGTCGGGGACAATGTTTCAGTGGCCCCTGCTGGTCAGGACACCGTGTCATTAAGGTAGTCCACAAACGGCTTCATCACCCGGAAGGTGTCGATAAGCCGGTCCGCAAAGTCATCGGCGCACACTGTTTGATCTGAAAACGAACGGGCGACGTAGAGTTGCTTGAGCTTCAGTATTTCGAGAGCGGGGTGATCCTTTGCATACCCTTGGGGGGCTTTCGCGAGCTTCTCGCCCTTCAGGACGCCAAAGGTTTGCGAGAACTCTTGATTTTCGACTATTGTGAGAATGGTCTGCGGGTCACGGTCGACGGCGCGACGGAACATGGCCAGTTGCCCGGATTTCGGTTCCCAGAGCCCACCTGCCGCCATCGTATCACCGGGGTCTATGCGAAGGCCGTACCCGGAGCGTCCGGACTTCTTTCCTCCCGATGCGATTAACGCCGCCATCCATCTATTGTAAGGCGTCTTGTCTCTGGAGAAACGAATGTCCCGGTAGATCCGCATGACGCAGTCTTTGGCCGTGAGGCCGGTGAGATCATCTTCAGAGGCGGATAAGCGATGGGTCAGCTCGTCGACGAACCCTTCGAAGATTGACCTGGCCTTTTCGTAAACCGCTTTGTGTTTCGCAAACCAAGCCCTGTCATTATTGGCCGCGAGACCCGACAGGAAGTCCAACACATACCCGAGATCGAAAGAGGACATTTGAAAACCTCCGGGCGCCGATTTTGTGAGGCATAAGAACCTTCAAGGCTGCGGATTCCCGTTTATATTAACGCATAGATCTGCAGTAGTTTAAAGTGAATATATGCTTCCAGGCATACGCACTTTACTGTATCTACCATTGAAGTTTTCCGGTTTTTTCATGCCATAGGGCAGTAAGGGGACGCTCGTGAAATGTGATTCCTGAGAAGTAACTCCGTTTTGTGGATTAATGACGGCTCGCATAAGAAATTAGTGCAGTATTTACAAGGTGTTGGATATGGCATTATGTGCCGACCTGCTTCAAAGTGAGTTACTTCTCAGGAATCATTGATTACCGAGGGAACACGTGTACTTTTCCCGAACGAGCCGTTTCGTCTGTTCCAGGGGGACTCAGGTGGAGATGGTGCCTACATGGGAGCTTTTTGAAAAACGGTCCTTCTTTCTTCGCTCATAAAGATGGGTAAGCTGGGCCGTCAGATTGAGCAGGTAAGCCTCTACGGGTTGCTGGAGCCCGGGGTTTGTCACACGGTATTCGGCCGCCAATTGCCGCAGCACACGATCCATGTCATCTCCCTCCTCATCGAGCAGCGCATAAAGCCTGTCGGCGAACCTCTCGGTCGTCTCAAGCGACTTCGCGAGGAACTTCTTCACCGCGTCGGACCCGACCAACACATAGTGGTGCGCCAGACAGTAGATGTCCACGGGAAGCTCCTTGAGGCGCCGAAGGGACCGGACATACCCGTCGTAATCAACCAGGAATTCGGGGGTAATGCCACCCATCGGCTCAAGGCAGCCGGCCGCTTCCCCGCCGAACAGCATGCGCCGCTCGGGTATATAGAACGACAAATGGTCCCGGGTGTGACCGGGTGTAGCCACGACCTGCACGGTCAGGCCGGCGGTCACCCCGATACTCTGCCCATCGACGAGCTGCATATCCAGATGAAAAGGCTGAAACGGTTGGTCCACAAGGGTGGTGGCATCGGCTTCGCACAGAAGTGAGCGAAGCGTGGGAATAACCGTGGCCCCGAGCCTGGTCATCACCTTCCTGGCTCCTGCGCGGGAGAGTATGGCGCCAGTGTCCGGTGAAGCGGCGATCCTGAGCCCGGCAAAGCGGTGCTTAAGGAAGGCCGCGGTACCGCAATGATCCCAATGACCGTGGGTGATAAAGAGCATCCCCGGCTCCCTTTCCTGGAGGACGCGTTGTATGTCTTTTTCGTACAAATTGGCGGCGCAGGAAAACCCGGCCTCGAAAAGAACGGGGACCGCAGATTCAAGGAGGTACACGGGCGACCAGGTGAGGCCGCACACGTATAGCCCATCAGCGACAGGTCCTGTAGCGTGGGAGATCATCGCTGACCTCCTTTACGTGCCCCCCCCGCCCTCCCTCTTCCTCCCGCAGATCGGGCTGATAAAAGCGATTATTGCCGTCGTCACGTCTCCTCACCTTCCTTTGCTTGGATACAAGTATGCTGATCTATAGTCTCGCCGGTTCCGATCTTCTTGTCAAGGCAGTAAGGGGACCCTCGTGAAACGTTGACAGCTTACGCGACGAGCAACCGGCAACAGAGATTGAGGAGATTCTCTCACTTGCCCCCGCCTTGATGGTCCCAGTGCTTCGCGACCTGCAAGCACTATGTCTTTTCAACCGATTGCAGAGAAAGGAAGAAGCGCTCCGTGTCCTGATAGTCGGAGAGGAGATGGGCGAGCCCTTGCGCGACTATCCCGGTGGCGCAGAGACCCTGACCCACGCCAATAAACGCATATCCGAGCTTGAAAGCAGTTCGGACGTCCCAGGCGCCGTCGCCTACATAGACGACCCGTTCAAAGAGGCTTCGATAGTGGATTTCAGCCCGACGGTGTGCCAGCTTGCAGATGCCTTCCCGAGAATCGTCGTCATCAGCAAAGCAAGAAGGAATACCCTCTGTCGGCAGACTCGCCGAGCGAAGCTTGAGGAGGGCCGAATCAGCCCACGCGCCGCTGGCGTAAGCGACGGCGTACTCCTGGGAAGCGAGAAGACGTGACAATACTGCTGACGCACCCGGTATCGGCCGTATGCCGCTGCGCGCGGATGCCCCCTTGGCAAGCAATTCCAAAAAACGAGTGCGAAAGCAGTCGATCTCCTTCATAGTGGGACCGTCTCCTCGGCGAAGACGGCAAATCTCTTTCAGAATTCCGGAATCGGTGACATGTTGGTAGCAATCCCAGTCGCCCGAGACTGAGCTGAAGCCGAAGACGTCGTCGAGCGCCTGAAGATATGCCACGCTGTCGAGGTCGCTTGACTCTGTAAGGGTCCCATCGATATCAAACATAACCAATATCACGCTCGATTCCTTCTTACAGTCTCCAGGGAGCTCAGCCCGTGCGATCCTGCTCGGCAACTGACGGCAAGGGATTCCAAGGGGACATTGTTATTTTGTTGCCTGACGAGCCCCCTGCTTCCGCAATCATTATCAATGGTAGCACTTGATGTTGGCTCCGTCGAGCAAAATCTAGACGTAAGGAGAACGTAGTCCCGTTCATTCCGTTCTTCCCTCCTGGTTCCTCCCCTTGGCAATCCCGCGCAGCATACTCTGTTTGGACACGTTCAGTGTGCGAGCCGCGTCGCCCAGCCTTAATCCTTCTTTCTTCACCGCAACAAAGCTGATATAGTTTCTCGCAAGGACAACCTCTTGCTGTTTGCTCCCCGAGACCAATTCAGAGATTGACAAGCCGGTCTTTCTTGACACGTCTCGCAGCAGGTCGTCCATATTCTTTTGCGTTCTGGCAGGCTGGAATGCGTCGATTTGCGCTTTTACCGATTCAACAAAATCACTGCCGCCCAGTATCCTCTCATCCGTTTTCGGATGGCTCGCCCTGGTCATGCTTTTGCGGGATCGCCATTCGTCAGCCCGCCATCGCGCGTCTTAAACTTGCTTACCGACGCACTAAGCCTTGCTGCGACATCACTCAACCCTGTCACGTCGCTCAAAACCTCGCCTGAGTTCTTCTCTATCTCCTGGGCTATAATCGTGGTGCCTTCTATGTTTCGGGCGATCTCTTGGGAGGTTGCCGACTGCTCTTCCACTGCTGTCGCCATCTGGGTGATCTCGTCGCGCGTTCTTTGCATGCCGTCAACAATGTGCGCCAAAGATTCGCCTGTCCGCCTTATGAAGCTCGTTGCCTTTGAGACCTTCTCCGAGGCTTGCTCCATCGACTTGTTCGTAAGCTGGGACTCGTCCTGGACCCCCTTCACTTTTTCAGAAATCTCCCCGGTCGCCGTGATGGTCCTCTCGGCAAGTTTTCTGACCTCGTCCGCGACGACGGCAAATCCCCTGCCCTGTTCTCCCGCGCGCGCGGCCTCTATGGCCGCGTTGAGTGCAAGGAGGTTTGTCTGGTCGGCTATGTCGGTGATGAAGGTCACGATGTTCCCGATCTCCTCCACCTTGCCGTTGAGCGCCGCCACCATGTCCGCAAGTTGCGCGGTCGCATCGCGCACGGTATCTATTGTCCTTACGGCTCCGTCGGCCACCTGTCTGCCTTCCTCGGCTATCTGCATTGCCTCGGACGAGGTGCCCGATGCGGTCTGTGCGCTCCTCGCAATCTCATTGATGGTCTGGCTCATCTCTTCAGCAGCCGTTGCAATCGCGGATGCCTGTGTCGACTGCTCTTGCGCTCCTCGCGCAGTCTTGTCTATTTTCGACGTCATGTTGTCCACCGTTAAGGCGATGCTGTTCGCGGATGCGAGTATATCGGCAACCATGCTGTTGAAGGAATTGACCATCCTGTTCATGCCCTGCGCAAGCTTGCCGACCTCGTCATCTGTATGGGTGTCGTCAAGGCGCACGGAGAGGTCGCCTCCGGCCATCCGCTCGACGGTGTGAGTTATCCGTTCCAGCGGCCGAGTGATCCTTCGCGCCACGGGTATCGCTATTGCACCGATCATTAGTGCGAAGAACGCGAACGCAATCATCGTTTCCCACCGCAGCCCGGCTATCTCCGCAGTGATGCCGTCGGTGTAAGTGCCGGTCCCTATGATCCAGCCCCACGGGCCGTAAACCTTCACATAGGAGATCTTTGGTACTGGATCCGTCGCGCCCGGCTTGGGCCACATGTACTCGACGAAACCCGCGCCCTTTCCTTTACAGACCTTCACGAACTCGACGAAAAGGGCCTTCCCGTTAGGGTCCTTGTAGTCGCTCAAGTCCTTACCATTAAGCTGGGGTTGCGTGGGGTGCATGATCATCTTTGGCTGCATGTCGTTGATCCACAGGTAACCCTGCTTGCCATAGCTCAGATGTGCCGTCCTCTGCGCCGCCCTTTTTTGGGCATCTTCCAGGGTGAATTCGCCTGCCTTTGCCCTTGCGTCATATTCGGATACAAGGTTGAAACTCGTTTCCACCATGTCCCTCGGAACGTGTCAATGAAAATGAGACACTTCCAGCAAATATTTAGTGTACCTCTCCATCGCTCGTCGGCGATGGCTTGTTGATCCAGACGGCGTCAGGCAGTGACGCCGGTGTCGGCATCCTCCCCTTGAACCGTTCCGGATGTTTTTCATAGGCAGCCAGCAGCACGTCCTTACGGTCTTCAATGATCCTGGACGCCTTTCCATAATGGACAGCCTCGGGGGTGAGAAGACCCAATCCCAAATGATAGTGCTCGGTATTGTACCAGGGGAAGAATGTCTGGCAAAAGGCCCTGGCATCCTGAATGGAACCGAACCTTTCAGGGAACTCAGGCCGGTACTTCATGGTCTTGAACTGAGATTCGGAATAGGGATTGTCATTACTGACCGAGGGTCTCGAATGGCTCCTGGTGACTCCAAGATCGGCCATGAGCAGGGCAACGGGCTTTGACGTCATGCTCGACCCCCTGTCCGCATGGATCAGGAGCTGATCCGGTTGGATCATTTGCTTGGCGCAGGTTTCCGCGATCAGTTTGCGGGCAAGGGCCGATAGTTCCCTGTGGGCTACCATCCACCCCACGACATAGCGGCTATAGATGTCGAGGATCACATAGAGATAAAAGTAGGTCCACTTTACCGGACCCTTGAGCCTCGTGATGTCCCAACTCCACGCTTCGTTGGGCGCTCTTGCAAGGATCTCCGGTTTTGCATACCGGGGACGGGATACCTGCTTTCTCCTCTCTTTCAGCTCACCCTCTTTTTCAAGGATCCGGTACATGGTGCGCACCGAGCAGAGATAGCTCTTCTCGTCGAGAAGGGTCGCGTAGATCTCCCGGGGCGCCTTGTCGATGAAGCGATCCGCATGAAGGATATCGAGTACCTCATCCCGTTCCTCGAAGGAGAGGGCCAAAGGAGAGGGACGGCATGAAGGCTCCTTCTCATGTGGATGCTGCCACCGGTAAAAGCCTGCACGGGATATGTCAAGGGCGTTGCAGGCCGGGCGGATACCCACTTCGTGGGCAAGCGACGCGGTGATGTTCATGACTTCTCCTCGCTTGATCCCTTGAGCAACTCGGCCACTTTTTTTTGGACGTCGATAATGAGTTCTGCCTGCTTGAGTTTATGCGCGAGCTTTTCGTTCTCCCGTTCCAACACTGCAATACGGCGGATGCCGGGATCAGTCTTTTGTGCGACAGGTCCTCTCTTCTTGGGAATAAGGCCCTGGGCAACCTGATGCCGCCACGAGGTGAGGCTCGACGAATAGAGACCTTCCCGGCGCAGAAGAGCTCCGATCTGACCCAGCTCAGTACAGCTCTCCGCCTCCTTGAGGATACGGAGCTTGTACGCTGCCGTGAATTTCCGGCGCACTGTCTTCTCCGGTACCTCCGGATCAGGGACTACCTTGGGGTGTGCCATTACGGACTTCTTCTCTTCCATGATCGTTCTTTCCTTCCCGCCCTCAGAGTCTAAACTATCGGGTGGGAAGTGTCTCACTTATATTGGCACAGAGGGCTCGAGCTCTTCTTTCTTTGAATCGACCAACCTTCTCTCGACGGTCGGCAGAAAATAGAAGAGGATGGTGAGCAACATCAACACCAAGGTGATCGCCGATATGCTCATGATCTTGCAAAGGATGCTCCAGTTTCCGAATCTCTTTATCGTTCTCATACCTCCCCCGGTGTCTCTTCTCTGATGCTCGCGCAAACCGCATATGAAATTGTTATCGCATGGGAATACGGGCGCTTAATAGGCATCGCCCTAGTAAAGGCTCCTAAGTTGATCGACGCAACGCATTGTGTAAGAACGGACCTAGGATCTTTCTTGCTTCCACTGCGGCAGGACATCGGAACAATGGAGGCATTGATCCACCTATGCCGGAGAGCGCAGAGGGCAGAGGGGACATCTTCGCCGGCTTCACTTGCTGAGCCGCTGACCCCAACCTATATGTTTATCCATCAATCATTACTCATGCGCGGAGAATGCAAGAGAGGCTCGACGGTTATCGTTTTCCACGCATCTGGACTCTTGTTGGCGAAGTCCGGGACGAAAGGAGATCTGGTCAAAGCGACACGCAGGATATATATGTTAAGTAGTCTGTGGGTTTTCTATACGTATGCCTTAATGGAGCGGGGTGCTGGGAAGATGATGCGCAAGCAGATTATCAATCGAAGTCCGAAGGAACCCGTATCTACCGATCATGCCTATCTGGATTTGGAGCGTCTGGCACAGGTCGAGATCACGTCTGAGGAGACGGGGTACCCCGTCGAGTCGGCCTTGACAGCTAGCGGTGGGCCGGGCTGGCTGGCCGGCGCCGCTGGGGAGCAAACGGTTCGCCTGCTCTTTGATGAACCGCAGACACTCGGACACATTCGTCTCGTATTCGAGGAAGAGAAACGGGAGCGGACCCATGAGTTTGTGCTACGATGGTCGAAAGATGGTGGGAGATCCTACAGGGAAATCCTTCGCCAGCAGTACACCTTCAGCCCGCCGGGGGCGACCCGGGAGGTCGAAGACTACACGGTCAACCTCGACGGGGTAACAGCGCTGGAATTGACCATCGTACCGGATATAAGCGGGGGAGACGCCCGGGCGTCCCTGATTTCGTTACGGCTTGAATAGCCCAGATTTGCGGAACGCCTGAGCGCTCAAGCAAATATGTGTATATTAAACGTCTGATAATTATCGTGACGCGCCCCTCCCGGCATGTTGAAATGAAGGGGTTTGCGGGAGAAGAATTGATATCCAGCCGATTATGAGACCCTTAATAAGCAGAACAGGATAGACGTCTGTTGCGGAGTGAAAGCCATGAGACCAAAAAGAAAATGGGGTCCTGCTATCGCGGGCGGTATTGTCGCCCTGATCATAATCGCCGGAACCGTTGCTGTCCTGCTCTTTAATATCAATTCTTATAAGTTGAAGATCGAAACCGCTGCCTCCGGGGCGACCGGTCTGGATGTCAGGATCACCGGGAGGATGGGGCTCTCGTTCTTTCCCCTCGGCGTGTCGGCAAGGAATATCCATGTCACCGGCGGGGGAGCCGAACTCCTCTCCCTTGAAAACCTCAAGATAGGGGTGGAGTTGATACCCCTGCTGAAGGGGCGGCCCGAAGTCGCCAGGTGCGAGCTTGTCAAGCCTTCCATCACTATCGTGAAAACCGCCGGGGGGAAGTACAATTTCGAAAGTCTTGAAAGGAAATTAGCGGAAGGGCCGAGCACGGCTTTCAGCCTGAAGGATCTCAGGCTGTCCGAAGGGACGCTTGGCTATCTCGACAAGAAGACGGGTGAAAGGACCGAATTGAGAGGAATCAATCTGGTCGTGAAGAATCTCTTGATAGTGGATATCCCAGGTGAGATTATCAAGAACGTCTCATTCGCGGGAAAATTCGACTGCAAGGAGGTACTGCGAAAGAACCTCAGGATAGAGAACCTGAAGGCTTCCGTGAAGGCGGACAAGGGAGTATTCTCGCTCAAACCCCTTACCATGGACCTCCTCGGCGGGAAGGGTGAAGGAGATGTGACGGTAGACGAGTCTGCGGTCGACCCTGTCTATGAACTCAATTTGAAAGTATCGCAACTAGACTTCGAAAAACTTGAGGAGTCCTTCGGCATCAAGAAAGTGATCGGCGGAAAGGGTGCGCTTTCCGCCTCCCTGACAGCAAAAGAAAAGAGACGTCGCAATCCCATGAGCAATCTGTACGGTACTTTCGCACTCAGGGGCGACAATCTCGTCACGTATACCATGGACCTCGACAAAGTCCTCTCAACGTATGAAGCGAGTCAGAAGTTCCACCTCACCGACCTGGCCGCCTTCTTCTTCGTCGGCCCTCTTGGTACCGTTGCGCTCAAGGGGTACCGTTATGGGGACGTGTACTACCGGACCCAGGGGGGAAAGGGCACCATCACCCGGTTTATCTCCCGCTGGAAGATAAAGAACGGGGAGGCTGACGCCACGGACTGCGCCCTCGCGACGCACCATGATCGAGTTGCCCTTAAAGGCAAACTCAACCTTGCCAGCGAGCGATTCGACAATGTCATGGTGGCACTTCTCGATGACAAGGGATGCCCAATATTTAAACAAACGATCAGCGGTCCCTTCGACAACCCCCGGGCCGGCACGGTGAGCGCGGTCGAGTCCCTCGCCGGTCCGTTCCTCGACCTCTACAGGAAGGCAAAGCGATTCGTTCAAGGCGGCAAATGTGAGGTCTTCTATAACGGCGCCGTGCAGCAACCCCGCTGACACACTTCCGGCGCACATGCGGTGCCCGGGGGATTGCACCATCAAGATTCATGATACATATCTAGAGATGAAGTCGGGAAAGGATCGAGGTGCATGAAGCAGCAGGCCATCAGGTTTACAGCTTATTAACGGAAAGGGGGGATAGGAGGGACCACAGCGACGTTCTTCACTGCTTTCACTTATCTATCCGCCGGTCGCTGCCTCAGCTCTCTCCCGCATGATCACGCAAGCAAAATGCTACAAGTCTGTCAACAGACGCCGGCAGACGCGACCAGTGTGGGGCGCCGCCATCGATTTCGTCCAGCTATGTCCCTGTTTTTTTGGCGACAGGTTCTTTCCTCCTTACCCCTGAAATACCTTTGCCGATTTCCTACGGAAGGACGGTAACAACCTTTCCCTCACGCCAGACTACAATCGGACGGCCTCTCGGCTTGTGTTCGGCAATGGCGTCGGCTACGGCCTCCCGCGAAGCCATCTCGGCCTTGATATCAAGGGGAATATCCTTCATATCTTTCCTTAGTTGCCGAACGGTGTTTCATAGGGCCTCCCCGTTCTTCAAGGTCGTCTTTCCAGACCCATTCGGGCCCACGACGATATATACATTCGGGCGGGGTTGCTTTTCTTTCTCTTTCGGCAATTTAGCTCTCTTCTTCCTCAGTTATTCGGGAAGGCCCTCCTCCGCGACACAGGCAGATCGTCCTCCACATGGCTGTTACTACCCCACTAGTCTTACCACGTTATGCCTATTATCGTTTTGATTGCTGCTGCCCGAACCGAGGCTTATAGTTGATCTGTGGGATTCAGGACAGCCGTCGTGGAAAAGGAGGTTCTCGCACGTGAAAAAATCCCTTTATACGTCTATTCTTATCGTGTTTGCGACGTTGATCGCGGTAAACGCGACATCTGAAGAGCCGACCAAAGGCGCAGGGATATCGAAGGAGGGGCAAAGCTGTCTGGCGTGCCACGAGAGCCAGTCGCCGTCTTTCGTCCGGGAATGGAGAATAAGCAAACACGCCGAGAAAGGCATAGACTGCTACGCATGTCACCGGGCCGAGAAAGGGGACCCTGATGCCATGGACCACTATGGGGCGACTATTGCAATACTTGTTACCCCCAAGGACTGTGGGAAGTGCCACTCGAAAGAAGTGCAGGAGATGACAACGAGCCACCATGCAAAGGCAGGGGACATTCTCGATTCGGCAGACAATTACCTCGGCGAAGCAATCGGAGGGCCGGAAGCCGTTGCCGTCGGGTGCATGCAGTGTCACGGCTCGAAGATCAAAGTCTCGGCCGACGGAAAGCTCGATCCTGCTACCTGGCCCAACACCGGCATAGGCAGGATCAATCCGGACGGGTCCAAGGGTTCATGCTCCGCCTGTCACACGCGGCACAATTTTTCAAGGGCACAGGCCCGAGAGCCTGAGAGCTGCGGAAAATGCCATCTCGGTCCCGACCATCCCCAGATTGAGATATATCAGGAATCGAAGCACGGTATCCTTTACGTCGCGTTCAAGGACAGGCTCAATATAAAGGGAGACAACTGGGTTGTTGGAAGGGATTATACGGCTGCACCGACGTGCGCGACCTGCCATATGGGCGCTACACCCGACCAGCCGGTTACTCACGATGTAGGCGCGCGGATAAGCTGGACGCTGAGGCCGGCTATCTCGAAGAAGCTTGAGAATGCGGACAAGAAGCGCGACTCCATGAAAAACGTCTGTGGAAGCTGCCACGCAGCCCCCTTCATAGACGGATTCTACACGCAGTTCGATAATCTCGTGAATCTCTACAACGACAAGTTTGCAAGACCGGCAACTGCGATCAGAAACGAGCTGATGGACAAGGGCAAGCTTACACAGGCCGACTTTGACGAAAAACTCGACTGGATCTACTACGAGCTGTGGCACCATGAGGGAAGGCGTACGAGGCACGGTGCTTCGATGTCGGGTCCTGATTACGCCTGGTGGCATGGGGTGTACGATGTGGCGAAAACGTTTTACGTCGAGTTCATGCCCGAAGTGAGGCGCGTGGCGGGTCCGGAGCTTTATGACCGGCTCGTGAAGAAATATCTCGAACCCGATGTGAGGCACGAATGGTTCATAAAAGGCATGAGCAAGGAACAGCTCAACAAGATAAAGAAGTTCTACGAAGAAAGGTACGGCGGGGCATACGCTAAATAATACCCAAGCCAATTGTTTTCGCCTAGTAGCTGGTATATACTAAGAGATATATACCGGAGAGGATGGTGGGTTATGCACACGGCCAAGATATTCACGAACGGCAAGAGCCAGGCAGTGAGACTGCCGAAGGAGTTTCGACTGGAAGGAGATGAGGTCTACGTCAACAAAGTAGGGGGCGCCGTGATCCTGTTTCCGAAAGAGGACCCATGGGCGCCGTTTTTCGAGAGCCTCAGCCGCTTCTCCGATGACTTCATGATGGAACGAGAGCAGCCTCCCGCGGAACAGAGGGAATTTTGATGCGCTTCATGCTCGACACGAACATCTGCATCTATGTAATCAAAAAGAATCCCCCACAGGCGGCAGAACGGGTCCGGGCTCTGAGGCCGTTCGAGATCGGTATCTCCTCGGTGACGCTTGCAGAACTGGAGTACGGTGTTGCAAAGAGCGGGAGGCCCGAGCAGAACAAAGAAGCTCTGACTAGTTTTCTTGCTCCCCTTGAAATAGCTCCATTCGACGATTTTGCCGCTATTTGCTATGGGGAGATCAGGACACATTTGGAGAAAAGCGGTCTATCTATAGGAGCTATGGACCTGATGATCGCCTCGCACGCGAGAAGCCTCGACGTGGTTCTCGTAAGCAACAATCTGAGAGAATTTCAGAGAGTACCGGGCCTCAAGGTCGAAAACTGGGTATGAGCCGGCGAGGGACCCTTCCTCAATAGCCGGGGGCCGTAGGGAGACGGTCTTATTCTCACTGCTTCAACGTGAAGTCGACACGGCTTGCCCTGATCTTTTCTTTCTTTTCCGGTGCAAGGGACTTCGGTTCAAGCATGAATACTCTTTCAGGCTCTACCTTCCCGGACTTCAGGATAGCATCCTTCACTTTCATCGCCCTCATGGAGGCGAGGGCCCTCAAGTCTTCCTCTTTGACCTCGGTATGGGTCAACATAAGCTTTTCCATTTCAGAAACGGGGATATCTTTTGCCATACCGATAAAGTTTTTTGGCTTGGGGAATTTTTCTTTCTTATAGGCCATCTTCAGGTATTTTGCGTAGTCGGCGGGCTCAATTGTCACCTCATCCACCGGCACGGCGGGCTGTCCTTTCTTCACCATTTCGTTCAGCTTCTGCACCTTAATCTTTCTCTTGAACAGAACCTGCTTCAATCCTTCCCTGTCCCTTTCCATGTCCGCGTGTCCCTCGATGTCCAGCTTAAGGGAGGGACGGTCTTGCAGGGCCTTGGAGACGGTATCGAGTTTTTTCAGATTTGGCTTCCGTAATGACCGTGCTTCCATAGTCAAACTCTACATAGCTCAGCTCTTCCCCGCCTCCCCCGAACATGGCCCCCAGGAGCGCAAAAGGCGAGGTCGCTGCTTTAGCGATGAGATTGACGAGGATGTGCACGATAACGCGCCAGACGCTGAATGTGGGGTTGTCCAGACTTCCCGTGACAGGAAGATCCAGCTTGATCTCTCCCTTCCTGTCTTTCAGGAGAGCGACGGCCAGCCTGACGGGCAAATGGGTTGCCTGGGGGCTTTCAACTTTGTCGCCGAAGTTGAATTGATCGATGAAGATGCTGTTTTGAGAATCGAGCTTCCCCTTGGAGATAAGATACTTTACATCAACCGAGAGCTTGCCTTTCTCGATGGCATAGCCTGCATATTTGCCGGAGTAAGGTGTCGCGGGGCTCAGGTCCAGGTCCTTGACGCGGGCCTTTAGGTCCACAAAGAGGTCGTCTCTCAAGGGGTTGATCTTGCCTGTGATCTCAAGAGGGGCATAGTCGTTGAGTTTACCGAGAAGCTCAACATCGGCCGTCGTATTTTGCTCGGCAGAGAGCCCCGACACCCTCCCCCCAATTTCCGACAGACGCGTCGAAAACTCAGGTTTAACCGATTTATCTTCAAAGTCTATCCTTCCCCCCTGGAGAGTGACCTGAGCGATCTCGATCTCACGTGGAGGCGCCTTTTCCCGGGGAGAGGCCGCTGCTGCCTCCTGACGGGCAGGGCCGGGCGTCTTCTCCGTTTCCGGCTCCTCAGCCGTCAGTACCTCCTGGAGATTGATCCGCCCTTGAGGATCGACCAGCACGAGCGCGTAAAAGTTGGTCAAAGAGACGCCTTTGATATCAATAGAAAGGGGTGCGTAGGCCACATTCATATCGCTTAACGAGAGGGATTCGAGTCTCAGAAGATCCTTTCCGCTCTGTTTGTCGATTGAAGAAAAATTGGCGACCGTTGCCTTCCCCTTATAGGCGACCCTTATCCGCTTTTCTTTGGCAGGTGCGAGAGAAAGCGTTCCATTTGTGGAAATGGCCCCTCCCGTCACCGTCATCCTTACCTTATGCGTGAAATAGGGTTGGAAGGAAGCGATTTCGATGTCGCTCAGCCCCACCTTTAAGGTCGCGGAAAGGGGTTCCATGCCGACGGTTCCTGTAACGGAGACGGTTCCTTTCTTATTCAAGAGGAGTGAGAGGCCGATTTTTCCTTCACTGTTTTTCGCGGTCGAGATATTCTCTCCCCTTAACCGCAGGTTTTGCGCACTCAACGTGACCGGCTCCGGAGCCGTCCGGTCCTCCACTCGCACAGTATACTTATCGACGGACACCTGTTTTAAGCAGACGAGCCAGGGCTTTTCAGGCCCGGCAGGTGTCTTGCCGGTTCTTGGCTGTTTGGGCGGCTTATCGGTCGGTGATGCAGGCGGGGTGAGCGTGAGGAGATTGACGTCGCCATCGGGTGACCGCGTGACGAGAAGCTCACCCTTCTCTGTGGAGAGGTTCCCAATCGTAAGCTCTCTCCTCGTGAGATTCAATTTCGCGTCTTTGATCGCGCAGTGCGGGACTTTAACAAAGTCTCCCTTCTCCGCCGCTTTCTTGAGACGAAGGGCGTTGAGGGTGAAGGAAATCCCGGAAAGATCGACCTCCGGTTCCTTTTGCCCCTTCACATATCTGTAGTGAGCCGAAAGGTCGACCCGGCCGTCTTCGATAGCGAAAAGCAGGCTGTCTCTGTAGAAAGGGCTGTACTTCTTGAGAAGAACAGAGGTGACTTCGCATACGCCTTCGGAGCCGAGAGGGTCCATGGAAAACTGGCCTTGCACCTTGACCGCCTCGCCGGCTTCAGTGCCGAGGGAGAGGGCATAGGCGGACTTCTTGCCCATACCGTTGCTGAAATGGTCTACCTTGAGGTTGATCGGGTCTATGAGCGTTTTGAATGGTGCGCTTCCGGAAAGGTCGGAAAAAGAGACCATTCCTCCTGCCAGTCGTATCTCGTCTATGTCCAGAGATAAGGGTGCTGTCTCCTTGGTCTTCTTCGGAGCAGGTTTGGGCAGAAGAGATTGGATATTGAGAACCCCCTTTTTGTCGCGATGGACCTCGACTGCGGGTGACTGGATAGACACTTTTGTTAAATGAATGACTTGGGAAAGGGGTTCCGACGGGGCAATGGAGACATCGAGGAGAGGGAGCCTGAAGAAAGGCTTATCCTTTTCGTCGTTCACGGCGACGTTTTTCAAGGAGAGCGTTCCTGCGACCGTGAGAGAAGGCTTCCTTTGTTTTGTTTCGAGAAAAGATACCTTTACCGCTGTATCCATGGCGGCCGAAAGGACCTTGAAAGGCATTTTCATAGGGACGTAGGCCAGGTAGTACGGGATATTGATATCCTTGATAGTAACGTCGATAGACGTTTCAAGGGAATCGGCGAAGGGCTTCGTCCTTCCCTGGAGGGCGTAGACCGCGTTATCGATCCTGGCCGAAAAATGAGGCTGGACGAATCTTTCGACGTAGGAGGGGATATTCGACAGGAAGGGGATACCGATCTTCAATTCTCTGATACTATGCGTTTCCTTTTTAGCCCCGTCGAGGAAATCGATGCTCCCCTTTTCTATGCTGATGTTGTTCAAAGAGAACCTCAGGGGCCTGGGCTTCTCCGTGGGGGCCGGCTCCTTCTTCTCCAGGAGATCGGAGAAATTATAGGAGAGGTCCTGATTGCGGGTGATCCTTACATAAGGCCCGGTGACCCGGATCTCTTTAAGAATCAGGGCCATCCTGAGAGCGGATAAGCTCCCGAGGTTCAAAAATATCTCGTCGCAGGAGAGGAATGTCCCGGCACTCGACCGGTCCTTGACCAGAAGCCCTCTCACTGTGATGGAAAGCGTATATGGATTGATCTTGATCCGGTCGATGGTCACTTCCCGGACGAGAGTCTTGGAAAGTTCTTTGGTCGCAATCGATTTCACTACGGGGGGCAGCACAAAGAACCCCGTGAGGGTGAAGACGGCAAAGAAGATAAGGAGTCCGATAAGAATCCCTTTCGCGTGCGGCTTTATCCTATTCTCGTAAATCGTCGCCGGTTTCAGTGCCATGTCTTCACCCCCTCGTGGAAGATTGTACCTTGTTTCGTGCCCGCCGCCGCTCGCTCCACGTCTGTGTAATCACGTAGAACACAGGGACGAAAGGTATCGCCAGCAGCGTCGACGAAAGCATGCCCCCGAAGACCACAGTGCCTATGGCCCTCTGGCTCGCCGCGCCCGCGCCGTTCGCCAGGAGCAGAGGCGCTACACCCAGGATAAAGGCAAAAGACGTCATCACGATGGGGCGGAACCGGCGGCTCGTCGCCTCGATGGCGGCCTCCGCGATGGGCATCCCCTCCCGCCGCAGGTCCCGCGCAAACTCCACGATAAGGATGGCGTTCTTGCTTGCCAGGGCAATCATGAGCACCAGCCCGATCTGCGTGTAGAGGTTGTTGTCGTAGCTCCTCAGCATCATGGCCACGAGCACGCCCACCAGCGCCATGGGGACTGCGAGGATGACGGCGGCAGGCGATGTCCAGCTTTCATAGAGCGCGGCAAGGACCATGAAGACAAGGGTGACGGAAAGGGCATAGATGAAGTATGCCTGGTATCCGACCCTCTTTTCCTGGTAGCTCGTTGCCGTCCAGTCATAGCCGAAGCCCTGGGGCAACACCTGCGCGGCCAGCCGCTCCATCTCGGCAAGGGCCTGGCCTGAGCTGAATCCGGGAGCAGCGGAGCCGAAAATGGGGGCAGCGGGGTAAAAGTTATAGCGGGTGATCAGTTCCGCGCCTTGCGTGCGCCTCACGTTGAGGAGGCTTCCCAGAGGGACCATATCGCCCTGGCTATTCCTGGTGTAAAGGTTCCTGATGTCTTCCGGCGCCGCGCGATATAAGTCGCCCGCCTGGATGTAGACCTGGTATATCTGATTGTATTTGTTGAAAAGGTTGACGAAGGAAGAGCCCAGGTAGCCCTGAAGGGTCTGGAAGACATTTCCCAGAGGCACCTGGAGGGAGAGGGCCTTGCTCCTGTCGATATCGAGATAAAGCTGGGGGCTGTGGGCATCGAAAGTGGTAGCCAGACCGCCAAGCTCCGGCCTGGAATGGGCCGCCCGGACCATCTCATCGGCTGCGCTCTGGAGGCTGAGGAGGTCGTTGCCCCTCCGGTCCTCCACCATCATCTGAAAACCTCCGGACTGGCCCAGCCCCCTGATGGGGGGCGGAATCACGACAAAGGCAATCGCATCCTTGATTGAAGAAAGGTCGCGGTTGAGCCCGGAGACAAGCTTGTCCTGGGTAAGCTTTCGGCCGCGTGCGCTCCAATCTTCATAGACGACGAAGACACTGATGACATTGGTGACGGTTGCCGCGTCCAGCAGGGAATAACCGCCAACGGCGACCCAGCTTTCTATACCCGGGGTTCTCTTCAGGATGGCCTCAATTTGGTCCGATACCCGTTTCACCCTGGGTTGTGAAGAGGCGTCCGGCAGACGGGCCAGGAGGATGGCGTATCCCTGGTCCTCGGTGGGGAGAAAGCCGGTGGGCCGCGTCGTGAACTGCCAGGCCGCGAGGGCTATGATGGCGAGAAATACGACCAGGCTGACTCCCGGGTGGCGCACCATCCGGCCCACGGCAGCCATGTAAGGCCGCTTTGTTGCCTCGTACGCCCTGTTGAAGCCGCGGTAGAACCGGCCGGGCTGCATTGTCCCCCTCGGGCGCAGCCACAGGGCGCACTGGGCAGGCTTCAGGGTGAGGGCGTTGATTGCGCTGATGACGGCGGTTGCGGCAATGACGAGGGCGAACTGGCGGAAGATCTGTCCCGTGATACCGGGGAGGAATGCAGCGGGGAGGAAGACGGAGACGAGCGCCATGGTAATGCCCATGACAGGGCCGGTCAGCTCGCTCATGGCCTTGATGGCGGCGTCCTTCGGAGACAAGCCTCTCTCGATGTAGTAGGAGCTGCCTTCCACGATCACGATGGCGTCGTCCACCACTATGCCGATGGCGAGGACCAAGGCGAAGAGGGTCATCATGTTGATGCTGAAGCCGAGGGCGATCATGGCGGCGAAAGCGCCTACGATGGTCACGGGCACCGTGGTAGCGGGCACGAGCATGGCCCGTATATTCTGGAGAAAAATCATGATGACGATCAGCACGAGTATGCCCGCCTCTATCAGTGTCTCGTACACCTTCGACACCGACTCGCGGACGAACTTCGTCGTGTCGAAGTGGATGCCGTACTTGAGGCCCGAGGGAAAATCTTTGCTCATCTCGGCCACCGCCCGGTAGACCTTGTCCGCCACCTCGATGGCGTTGGCCTCGGGCAGGGCAAATACGATGACCTCGGCGGACTTATGGCCGTGGCTCGAGCTGTAGAGGGAATAGGCCTGCTGCCCCAGCTCCACCCGGCCCACGTCGCGTAAGCGCACGATCTGGGGGCTTGCCCCGGAGGCGTCGCTCTTCACGATAATGTCTTCGAACTGGTCTGTATCCGAGAGCCTACCGAGGCTGTCGATGGTATACTGGATGACCTGCCCGGACGAAACCGGTGGGGCCCCCAACTGTCCCGCCGTCACCTGCACGTTCTGGTCGGTCACGGCGGCGAGCACGTCGGTGGCGGTGAGGCTAAACTGTTTGAGCCTGTTAGGGTCGAGCCAGAGGCGCATGCTATATTGGCCGGCGCCGAAAACCCTGACCAGACCGACACCGGGCAGACGGGCCAGGGGGTACTGCATGTTGATGAGGCCGTAATTCGAGAGAAAGGCCTCATCGAACCGGTTGTCGTCGGAGTAGAGACTGACCACCATGAGGATATTGGTGGAGACCTTCTTGACTGTCACGCCCTGGACCTGGGCGCCTCCGGGGAGTTGTGCCAGGGCTGAATTGACCTGGTTCTGGACAAGGATGAGCGATTTGTCGAGGTCGGTCCCCACGTCGAAAGTGATCGTCAGCGTATAGGAGCCGTCGCTCCCGCTGGTCGACGACATATAAATCATTCGCTCCACGCCGTTGACCGCCTGCTCCAGGGGCACCCCGATCGTTTGAGCCACCACCGAGGCACTCGCGCCGGGATATCTGGTGGTCACCTGTATCGTGGGCGGCGTGATGGGGGGATACTGCTCCACAGGCAGCCGGTAATAGCTGATGGCGCCGATGATGATAGTGATGAAGGCGAGCACATTCGCGAGGATGGGCCGCTCTATGAAGAACTTGGAGATCATTCCTCGCTCTCCCCTTGCGGTTGAGGGGAGGGTAGCGGACCATGTTTCTCCGGTGTGACCCGGCGTCCGGGGACGGCCTTCTGTATCCCTGCCGTGACGACCCAATCCTGCGGCGTCACTCCTTTTTCGATGACCCGCATGTGCCCTACGAGGAACCCGATCTTGAGGCCGCGCCTTTCCACCGTGTTCTGCGCGTTTACCGCTAGCAAGAACGGACCCTGCTGGTCATAGCCGAGCGCTTCCTGGGGGACGAGCAATGCGTTTCTTTCTGCCAGCGGTACGCGGAGCCGCGCATAGAGCCCCGGCATTATTCTTCCGTCGGGATTCGGGAATACCGCCCTCATCTGTAGGGTACCCGAGGTGGAGGTAAGGCTGATGGAGGCAAAATCGAGTATGCCCTCATGGGGATACCCCTTCTCGTTGAGGACGCCCATGCGGACACGCGCACGGCCCGTCCCCGGCCTCCAGTGCCCTTCGCCCGTGAGGCGGGCGAGATCGGAATCGCTGATCGTGAAATAGACATAGATAGGGTTGGTCTGGTTGACCGATGCGAGCGCGGTGCTATCGCCTGCGCCCACGAGATTTCCCGGATCGACGAGCCTCCGGTCTATGCGGCCGTCAAAAGGGGCCCTCACTTCGGTGTAATTCAGGTTAAGTATGGCCAGGTCGCGGCCTGCCTGCGCATTCTCCAGGTTGGCGCGTGCGGAATCCCTCTGATAGCGCCAGTTGTCCACGTCCGATTGGGACGCCGCCTTCCGCGTGAGCAGCTCCGAGTAGCGCAGGAATTGCGCCGAGGCGTACTCCAACTGTGCCTTTTGCAGCGATATTGCGGCCTCGGCCTGCTTTAATGCGGCCTGATAGGTGTTCTGCTGTATAAGAAAGAGCAACTGGTCTTTCTTGACAAACTGTCCGTCCTGGAACAGGACTTTTTCGAGATACCCCGCAACCCTCGCCCGAAGCTGCACTGTCCTGATGGCTTGGGTGTTGCCCGTCAGCTCCAAGCGGTCTGCCACGCGGCAATTGACGGGTTGGGCAACGGTCACCTGCGGCGGAGGAGGGGCCTGCCTCGGCGTTTCCTTGCATGAGGGGAAGAAAAGCAGAAGGAGGAGGTACAATACCGCCCGCCCCGCCCCGCCCCGTAGCTCTCTGCCTGTCTGCGCCATATCGTTCGTCTCCATAAGAAGATGGGCTTAAGACAACTATCCTACCAATCAGGAAGCCGGACGTCCGGGCGATGCGCCTCTGATGCGGGCGGCATATACGTTGCCGGGTCGAGCAAGTTACCCCAATCGGTCCGTTTTGCCATGACCGCCTTCACCTCGGGCGGCACGATGTCCGTCCCTTCCCTGATCTGCCAGCCGCCCCCCAGGGCCCTGTACACCGCTACCAGGTTGCTCGCTATGCTGCCCAGGGTGGCCACAAAATTGTCCTGCTCGCTCAGGAGCGACTGCTCTGCCACAATCACGGTGGTGAAATCGGCCACCCCTCCCCGGTACTGGTCGACGGCATGGGCGAGCGCGCCCTTTGCCGCCTCCGTGCTGCGGGCCAGGAACTCGGCCCTTTCCTGCGACCTCACAAACGCGACGATGGCGTCCTCCACATTCTGCTGCGCCGTGAGAACCGTGTTCTGGTAGGTGATGAGCAGCTCCTGGAACCGCGCGTCTTGCAGACGAACATTATTCGTGAGCCTGCCGTAATTGAAAATATTCCACTGCGCGCCGGGACCGGCGACGACGTTCAGGCTCTTCGATTGGAACATCTCCCCCAGCGTCGATTTGCCCAGGTTGGTGGAGAGCAGGGTGAAAGTGCCGGAGAGCGAGAACGCGGGGAAGAGATCGGCCCTGGCAACGCCGATCTGCGCACCCTGCGCTATCGCCCGGTACTCGGCGGCGCGCACGTCCGGCCTGCGGCGAAGCAGGTCCTGCGGGATGCCCACCGCTACCTGCGGCGGCGGGACTGGGATACCGGACGAGCCTGCCAGCATCTCCGCACAATCGCCCGGCGGCAGGCCCAGCAATATGCTGAGGGCATGCTTTGTCTGCTGGAGCTGGGTTTGCAAAAGCGGCACGGTCGCCTCCGTGCTGTTGAGGATCGTCCTGGCCTGCTCCACGTCCCGCTCGGAGGCAGTGCCGTACGTCAGGCGCGCCTCGGTGATCTCCAGGTTTTCCCTCTGGGTCCTCGTGTTGCTCTGCGCGATCTCGATCCGCTTTTCCAGGGCCTTTATCGCAATGTAGTCTGTTGCCACGTCACCGGCGAGGCTCACCAGGGCGTTGTCATAGTCGGCGACGCTCGCCCTTAGAGTCGCGTCGGCCGACTCTATCGCACGTCTGAACCTCCCCCAGAAATCGATTTCCCAGCTCGCCGTGACGCCGACCTGGTCCTGCATATACTTGCTGAGGCTGGTTGGGAGCGCGTAAATGGAATACGGGCTGAGCCGGTTGTACTGGAGCGACCCGACAGCCTGCTGGGTCTGGGGGTAAAGCTGGCCCACGGCAATGCCGAGCTGGGCCCGGGCCTGGAGGACCCTGACCCCCGCCACACGGAGAGAGAGGTTCTGGCGAAGGGCGGTGTCGATGAGCCGGTCGAGCACGGGATCGTGAAATACCCGCCACCAGGCGCGGTAGTCCACGGGCCCGCTCGTCACGCCTTTGCCGTTCGCCTCCCGCCAATTTGCGAGCATGGCGGTACCGGGCCTTGCATAGTCGGGTCCCAGCTTCATGCACCCGGCTGCAAGAAGGGCGAGGGTGAGGACCGTCATGACCATATTCACGCGCATATGACCAATCTTAATCACTATCCCGCTCCTCGCGCAACTTCCGCCTTCAGCGCCGACCGGGTATGACTTTTCAGATGAAACCTGATAGACTTCTACCACAATGGCGCAAGACTCGTCCACACTTTCGACGAAATCGGCTCGCCCAGGGCCGGCAGGCGCTTATTGGTTCGTGTTTTTGCGCCACAAGCTGCTTGTCGCCAGTGACACGGACACCGCGGCAATCCCCTTCGGAGAAGGGCTGGATAAATGGGGCCTCGTCGGCCTGCGGCAGCATTACCTGGGCACGCTTCGCGGATTCCCCTGCCAGGGCGTGGAGGTGGGTGATAAGACCCCGGCCCCCCAGGGCATGGCATTCGAGGGTTTGCGGCTGCTCTACGGTCGCCTGGAGGAAGACTGTTTCAAGGTCGCCCTCACGGCGATGCACCTGGTCGAATGGGACAGGACAAGTCAATTTTGCGGCCGGTGCGGCGAGCGGACGGAATTGCGCCGGGAGGAGCGCGCCAAGGAATGCACCGGGTGCGGCGCCCTCATTTTCCCGCGCATATCCCCCGCGGTAATCGTCCTCATCGAGCGGGGAGACAAGGTGCTTCTCGCAAGGGCCGCCCGGTTTACGGAAAACATTTACAGCGTGCTCGCCGGTTTCGTCGAGCCGGGAGAGAGTCTCGAAGAGACGGTCCGTCGCGAGATCGAAGAAGAGACGGGCATCCTCGTCGAGGACGTCCGCTACTTCGGGAGCCAGCCGTGGCCTTTTCCCGACAGCCTAATGATTGCCTTCACCGCCCGCTACAAATCAGGTGAGATACGCATCGACGGCAAAGAGATCGTGGACGCCCGCTGGTTCAGCGTGGACGACCTGCCGCACATACCCGGAAGGGTCAGCATCGCGAGAAAGCTGATAGACCTGTTCATCGAAAAGCATCAGGCGACAAAGAAGGCCGCGCCTTCCTGATACATTTCCCCTACCACACCTCACCCCGCTTCATGGGCTAAGTCCTTGAAAGTAGTCTCAGCCCACCTCGTCGCTTCCTTTTCCCTCTTCTTATCTTTGGCCATTTCGGCGTAGGCCGACTCCAGGTCGGGCCGTATTACGTACGGTCGGACCAGCTCCTGCACAAACTTGCTTATTTTGCGGCGGCCGATCCTCTTATGGAGCCCCTCATAAACGTCTTCGTCAATGGTTATAGTCAGCTTCTTCTGCATTGTGCGCCTGCTCATACGCGTACTATAGGTGTAATAGGGGATGATGTCAATAATGCCTGTTTGCATATTGTAACCGACACAATAATATTATACAATATAATAACAGGAGGCAATGTTATGGCGACAAAAGTAAAGAACGCAACATTCTCTCTACCGGTCACTCTGCTGGAAAGGATGAAAGGTTACGTAGAAGACCGAGACATTCCCTCTTTGAATGCGGGGGTAAAAGAAGCACTGGAAGAATATTCAAGGAAGGTCGAGAAAGAAAAGCTTCGTAAGCGCATGAAAGAGGCATCGCAAGACCCTCTCTTTATGAGAGATCTCGAAGATAGCATGAATGCTTTCGAGAGTTCGGACGCAGAAATTGGGAGGGAACAGGCATGGTAAGCTACCAGTGGGGTATTTTCTGGGCAGACCTTAATCCCTCCAAGGGGTCCGAGCAAACAGGTCGCCGCCCTGTGTTGGTTGTTTCCGCAGAGGAAGTCAACCAGGCGTTGCCGGTCGTATCCGTTCTGTCCTTGACTTCGGCAAAAACGGGGAGGAAAGTGTATCCGACAGAGACTTTCTTGGAGGTTTCCGTAACGGGATTACCAAGAGATTCTATCGCAATGTCACATCAAATAAGAGCGATTTCAAAGGAGCGTCTCGGAGAGAAGTGCGGCAGCATAGAAGATGAAGCGGTCAAAGAGAGGATTAGAGCAGCAACCAGGACATATTTGGACCTGTGGTAATTCCCGGTTAACCCTCTTTCTCCACGGGAAACGTCAACGTGCCTCCGTAGTAAGCCACGGTCAGCACCGCCGGACTCAGGGCGATCACCAGTATCAGGTAGACGACGCTTAAGTAGCTCGGGCCGTCGAGCACGCCGGGTACGTATGCGCGCCATGCGACAAGGAAGGCTACGACAACCGCCGTCGCGCAGGAGACGTATTTCTTGATGGTCGCCGGTCTCATGGGTTGTGCCATGTAGTTGATCCACCACGTCGCGAAACCCGTGGCGATGCCGAGGGGCATAAAGATCACCGCCCCGATGAGGCAGTAAAACGCGGTCTCGTCGAAGGAGCGGTTCGCCGTCAGCACATAGAGCACGGAAAAAAAGCTCGCGGACAGGGAAAATACGATGGGGAAATGGACTGTCGCCGGGTGCGGATGGCGTCTGAGGAGCGGGTAGGCTGCAAGAAGGCCGGAGACAAAAGAGGGTAGGGCAGGTCCATCCGGGGCTGCTGCTGCCGGCGCTCCTTCGGCCTTGAGCGTCCCCACCTGGGGGTAGCGGTCGAGCACTTCCAGCCCGTGGGGCGCCCCCGCGATGTCCGCGGTCAGGTCCTTTCCCGCATGGTGCCTGCCCATGTGGAGCCCGCCCTTCCAGAGCTTGCTCGCGGACACGTCGATGACGCGGCCGTGGGCGGAGATGTAAGTAGGCTTTCCTTCCTTACCGGTATATTCCAAAAGGGTTTTTTCGTCGATCTCTTTGTCCATATTCCTAATTATGCGGCCGGACGCCTTTTGCAAACTCGACACCCGGCTCTTGCCTCACAAACCGCTTTCTCTATTGTGATCGTTCTTGAGCGTACTTTCAAGTGAAATTCACCTCATCCGTATCCTCTTCTTTGTGTATAATCTTCGCCATAAGGTATATACTATTCGTATAGACTAACCAAATGCGTTATGGTATACATAATCAATACCGTTATTACGAGGAGGATGCGTGGAGAAAGCAGTGGTGACAGTCAAAGGACAAGTGGTCATCCCGTCGAAGTTACGTCGTAAGTTCGGGATAAAAAAAGGCACCCATGTATTTGTTTACGAGAAAGACGGGGAAATCGTCGTGAGACCGATCACGGACGAATACATTGAAAGCATGGCCGGCATGACGGGCACAAAAGGGAAACTGCTCAGAGCCCTTAATGAGGAGAAGGCAAAGGAGCGGCTGCTGTGAGACCTGTCCTGCGCGTTTTGGATGCGTACAGTCTCATAGCCTATCTGGAGGGTGAGGAGGGCAAGGACAAGATTGTCGAGGTCCTGAAAGTGGCCCGGGATTCGGGACGAGCACTTCTTCTGTGCGTGGTAAACTGGGGGGAGGTTTATTATATCACACTCAGAGAGGCGGGGCGGGAACGGGCCGACCAGGTCGCGCACCTCCTCTCAGCCCTCCCAATCCAGTTTGTTCCGGTCGATATGGAGATTGCGAAGAAGGCGGCAGAGTTGAAGGCAACTAAGAAGATGTCTTATGCTGACTGTTTTGCGGCGGCTCTGGCCATGCTTCGCAAAGCAGAGCTTGTCACAGGCGATAAAGAATTCAGCCAGGTCGAAGGGGAAGTGAAGGTCCTATGGATAGCATAAAAGCCTGAAGCCCGTATCCAGGGAACTCAAGACCGTGCCTATCTCCCCGTTGACAAATCTGGTGGTGTTGTGATCTGCTGAGGTGAGGAAATTGGCTGGAGGGCTTTGTCATGTGCTCTTCTTCGAGCTCTACGCTTTTCTCATAGAGAAATTCAGGATCGACGTCTAAATGATTGGCCCATTCGATACTGTCGAACTTGACTGCCACGGATGAGAAAAGAGATGGGTCCCGTAGCTCGACGAATTTGCCGACACCCAGGTAAGGTGACACGTCGAAGACCTTCTGCTCGCCGTTCGCAAACCCGAGCAGCAGCTTAAAACCCGCCAGTGGTTTTACGCTCTTTACTGATGGATACAAAGTCTCGTCCTCCTCTATTTCAAAGGCTCTATCGCGAAGGGAAGTTCGCCTTTTGAAGCCAATTCCCAATCGGCCAAAAGCTCTTCCTTGTGGATTTCAACCCAGGCCAGAACAAGCTTCGTTTGTCTCGGCGGGAGACCACCCGCCGATATCTCGCCCGTGAGAATATCAACGATTCCTACCAACTCCTGGTAATACGCATGAATGTGGGGAGGGTTGTGTTCTCCAGGCGAGCAGTACATGCGAATGATAATCCCGTAGAACATCGAGATGGTCGGCATTATTTCTGCATTATATCATTTATTTGCACTAATTTCTTGCACATAAGGTGTCTACTACAGGTGGCTCAGAGACGAGCCTCGCGATGCTCGCTCCCCGTCGCCTATGGCACAAAGAATTTGCTTGCCAATATTCTACCCACATTGGTAGGATTTGGGTGGGATTATCATCGAAAGCTCGACACATAATCGACACTGGTGATTCACACATGGACTTACCCGGTTACCGGAACAATTGCCCGTTCTTAGCACATGCTTTGAAATTCAACGTCGGACTGGAATAATCCTCCCTATTGCCATCGTTCTTACGTCGCCTCCGATGACACAAAAAATTTGCTTGCCAATCTCCGGCCCGTATTGGTAGGATTCTGATAGGATCCTCAGCGTAAGCACGACACATAATCGGCACCACTGATAGACGAACGGACTGTCCGGCAAAAAAGAGGCAAAGATGGAAGAAAAGTGCTACGCCCACAGTCTTTTAAATGAGCCGAAAGAAAAATGGCAGGGGCTATGAAATTTACTTGTCTATTAATTGCCATATTGGTACGATTCGGAAAGGGGTATTCTTAAGCGGTCACAAAGGGGCCGACCAATGGCACAGAAACTCTCGTATGAACGGTATTACTGGCTTCACAGTCAGATACGGGCAAGACGATATCCCAATGCCCGTACGCTCTCTGAGAAATGTGAGATATCCCAGAAGCAGGCCCAGCGAGACATCGAGTTTATGCGGGACAGGCTCGGCGTTCCGTTTCATTTCAACACCCAACAAAGAGGATACGAATACACCGACGCAGGCTATGAGCTTCCCCCCGTCTGGTTCAACGAGGAAGAGCTGTCCTCACTCTGTCTTGCCGCTCGCCTCGCCGGCACCATACCCGATAGAAGGCTGAAAGATTCTCTCCATGAATTGCTGGAAAAATTCCTTCGTTTCCGTTCTGCAGGGTCGCCGCCGAACTTACAGGACGTGGAGAATAAGGTCTCGGTAAAGAATATCGAATACTACAAAGTCAAAGAGGCCGTGTTTCGCCATATCGTGGGGGCCCTTTTTCAGAACCAGCCCATCGATATCACTTACCGTACGCCATATACGGGCGAGGAAACACGAAGGACGATCCTGCCCCTGCATCTCCTCTGCTACATGGGCAACTGGTACCTCATCGCCTTCTGCTCGTTAAAAGGGGAGGTACGTGATTTCGCCCTTTCCCGCATTCATACTATCCAAACTTCACCCCGTCTCATTGAGCCGCCCACCGACCTGCCTCGCATCAAGGAATATCTGCGCAATAGCTTCGGACTCTTAGGGGGCGCAACATCCGTCGAGGTGAGCCTTCGATTCGGCGCGGACGTAGCCGATTGGATAGACGAGCAAGTTTGGCACGAGGCACAGGAGATCGACCGCGGACCCGATGGAAGTCTCCGGCTGAGATTCAAGGTGTCCGATTTCAGAGAAGTCCGCCGTGAGATTCTGAAATTCGGGTCCAGCGTAGAAGTTCTCTCTCCGCCGGAGCTGCGCGAAGAGGTGGCAAGAGAAATCGAAAAAATGACGAAGGTTTACCGGTAGGACATCTTTTGGGGGACTACTGCGAATAGACTGATATAGAGCAGAGGAGCAGATTGCGCAGCCACCGGTATGTGGTGTTCGACGTGGAAACGACCGGACTCGATCCAGCAAGAGGGCACAGGATTATCGAGATCGGGGCGGTTGCCGTGAGTGGCGACACGATGGGAGAAGAGTTTCAGAGCCTTATCCATACCGGTGCGCCGATTGAAAAGGCGGCAAGGAAGATACACGGCATTACCCAGGAAATGCTTGTGGGGCAGCCGGACGCCAAAGAAGTCGTGACACTCTTCAAGGATTTTATCGGCGCCAGCACCCTAGTCGCCCATAACGCGCCCTTCGACGTGGGGTTTCTCCAATGGGAGTGCATGAGGGCGGGGCTCATTCTCAACTGCCGGTATCGCTGCACCTTGAAGATGAGCAGGAAGCAGTTCCCAGCTCTACCGAACTACAAGCTGGAGACCGTCGCGCGCCACTGCGGCATACCAATTGATGAAGGCCAGCGCCACCGCGCCCTCGAAGACGCAAGATTGACGGCAAAGATATGGATTGAGATGAGGAAGAAATGATGAACGAAGTGCCGGATTACTTTCGATACTGGAGAAAGGCCGAGAAGGATGGGCCGGGTTACCATCTTCCGGCCTATCATTGTCTCGATGTGGCGGCGGCTTTTTAACGCCGGCATAGGGAAGAAAAGCATGAGCGATGAGGTCTTTAGAGAAAGAGATGAATAACCGGCCATGGGGAAAGCATGACTTATTTTTGGGCAAAAACGGGTAGAACCGACACCGGAGAGTGGCATCCTCTCATTCTCCATATGCTTGATGTCGCCGCCAGTGTGGATGCCATCTTGGCGCGTGAGCCTGAATCGACTCGCATAAGGATGGCAGCGATATTGGGGATGGGTTGGGAAGACGCCCGAGCTTGGCTATTGCTTGTTGGTGCCTGCCATGATCTGGGAAAGGCCTGTCCAGGATTCCAGGCCAAGTGGCCGGCAGCTCCTGCTACAGGGTTAGACCTGCCATCAAGCCCCGATACGAAGATCAATCACGGTTTCGTGAGTCAAATGGTTCTTCTCGACTTGCTTCAGAGAAAGAACTGGCCATTTGAATTGGCAGACCTTGTTGCGGACGCTGTCGGCTGTCACCACGGGGAGCGGGCGAAACCGACTATTTTATACGACCTAGAAGGAAACAGGAGGGCATTGGGCAACGCCGACTGGGAGGCTGCGCGCCGCAGCCTCTTTCAGGCTCTGTACGAGGTCTTTCAGCCCAACAAAAGCCCTATCAAGGAGACTCTTGACGGCCCGGACTTCATGTTGCTCGCTGGCCTCACGAGCTTTGCGGACTGGATCGGCTCCAACGAAAAGTGTTTTCCTTTCGGAACCCCTGAAGAGTGCACTGATCTGGATGGGTGGTTCAAGAAACGTCGAACCTTGGCGTGTGAGGCATTGGACGCTATTGGCTGGGAACCGCGAACCCCGCTTTCCTCGGAACCTAAGTCTTTCGAACAGGTTTTCGACTTCGCTCCTCGTCCTCTGCAGCAGGCCATTGTTGATGTGTTAGCCGAAGTGAGCAAGCCTGCTATTCTGTTGATCGAAGCCCCCATGGGCGAGGGCAAGACTGAAGCAGCCTTCTTTGCTCATCTGGAACTGCAGAGACGTTTCGAGCATCGTGGCTTGTATGTGGCCTTGCCGACTAAGGCCACCGGAAATGCCATGTTCAAAAGAACCCTCAAATTTCTACGCCACCAGAGCACGGAACGAAAGCTCGACCTACAGCTTGTGCATGGAGCGGCCCTACTCAACGACACATTCCAGAATCTGCGTCTTTCGGGCATCCACGATCCCACAACGGGTGGCGAAGTCCGCGCTGGAGAATGGTTCACGAATAAGAAGCGGGCGCTCCTGTCGGAATACGGTGTGGGAACGGTGGACCAGGCTTTACTGCCCATCCTGCCAGTGCGGCACAACTTTGTGCGTCTGTGGGGCCTAGCAAACCGCGTGGTTGTCTTCGACGAAATCCACGCCTACGACGCCTATACGGGCACGCTCCTGGTTCACCTCTTACGGTGGCTCCTTGCACTGGGCTCATCGGTGCTGCTTCTTTCTGCAACTTTGCCGCCATCCATCCGACGCAAGTTGGCCGACGCAGTAAGTGGGGCCTTGCCAGAACAAGAGAAGGCCTACCCCCGCCTTTCCATCTTCAACTCTGGTGAGGAGGTAGAGCAAAAGCACTTTGAGGCTGATCCTGCGCGTCGTCGGACTCTGCGCCTTCTGGGGATTGCTTCGGACCCGCCGAGCGTATACTCTGTTTTGGAAACACATCTTGCCGGTGGTGGAATGGGGCTGGCGCTTGTCAACACGGTGCAAAGAGCCCAGGATTTGTACCTGCTTTTTCCTGATGGTGATCCTCTTGAGCGCGATGGGCACCGTGTCGGCAAACGGCTGTCCGATGGTACCGAGGTATTTCTTTTCCACGCTCGCTTTCCATCCGACCGGAGACAGAAACGCGAGGATCACGCGTTGGAAACCTTCGGAGAGGGCGGGAAGCGTGAAGGTAAGAAGATACTCATTGCCACCCAAGTGGCGGAGCAGAGCCTTGACTTAGATTTTGACCTGATTGTAACGGATCTCGCGCCGATCGACCTTGTGCTTCAGCGAGCGGGGCGCTTGTGGCGGCATGCACGCGATTTCAGACCCCTTTCCACCCCGAACCTTTTTGTCGCCGGATTGACGGAAGGTGAGCCACCCTCATTCGGAAAACCATTGTGGTGGGGTTCCGTATACCACGAAGACGTGCTTTTGCGTACCTGGGCCCTTCTTCGGGAAGACCAGAGACAAACTCTGACGCTCCCGGATGAGATAGACACCTTGGTGAACGCGGTATACGAAGAGCAAGTGGAGCTGCCGGAACTCCTGCGGCAGCGGTTGGAGAAAGCCTTAATGAACAGCGAGGGTGAAGCTGTTCTCAAGCATGGTCAGGCAAACCAAGCTATCATTGGTTTTCCTGATGATCAATCGTGGAACCAGCCTGAGAGATTTGTCCTTTACGACGAGGATGAGCCCGGTGTACATCGAACGCTCATGGCTCTGACCAGGCTTGGTGAAGACTCGGTCATAGCCATCCCGCTGTTCGTGTCAGAAGGCTATATCCCTGGAGCAACGCCGGAGTTTGCCCAGGCCAAACTGTGGTTCTTGCGTGCTGTGAGCCTTTCGCGTAAAAGTGTGGTATCCAAACTGAAAGGGTTGGGGGTACCGGAAGGGTGGAGGAAGTCGCCGCTCTTACGCAACTGTTTCCCACTGCTTCTGAACGAAGAGGCACGTTGGATTGAGGACGGGACTGTGCGGCTGGATGATGATCTGGGACTGGTGTATGAGGCAAAGGAGGTTGAATGAGTAATTTCAATCTGATTGACGAGAAATGGATTCCGGTACGATTTCTTGACGGAACCCGCGACGAGGTGGGCCTTGGTATCAGTGAGACCCTGCTACGATCCCAGGAAATAGCGGCAATCGAGGATTCTTCCCCGCTCATTGAAGCCGCCCTGCATCGCTTCCTCCTCGCCGTGCTTTATCGCGCCATAGAGGGGCCGATCGGTCCCGACGAGGCCAAGGTGCTATTCAGGGACGGGCTGCCTGAAGAAAAAATTACGGCCTATTTGGAGAAACAGCGCCATAGGTTCCGGCTATTCGACGAGAAGTATCCGTTCGGGCAGATTCCGACTTTCAAACCAAAGTCTTGGCGGGCCTGGACAGCTCTTGCAGTGGAGCACAACGCCGATACAGCGAAGGTTCTTTTTGACCATGTCAATGAGACAGAGCCAGGCAGCATCAAACCTGCCGCCGCTGCTCGGTGGTTGCTCGCCACCCAGACCTTTGCCGTTTCCACAGGAAATAGCGAAATTTCTTATACTGGCAAGGCCCCGTCGACTGGCTCTGCAATGGCTATCCCTATCGGCTTAAATCTAATGGATACCCTTATATTCTGTCTCGTCCCTCAGAATAGGGAAGTAATGCAAGCCGACATCCCGTCGTGGGAAAAGGAACCAGACTCTTTGGAGTACCTGAGAAAAACGACCAAGGTGTTAGATAAGAGGACCAGGAAGGAAAGGAATCGAGCTATGGAAAGAGGTGCTGTGGGGATTGTCGATCTTTACACATGGAGAACCCGTTCGATTTTTTTCAAAGAATCACCTACTGGCATGATTTCCGAGGTGGGTTTCGCCTCCGGCGTTGGTTATAAGGAGTCGATGGAACCTGACCCGATGCTCGGCTACAAGATTGTGGAGGTAATAGACGAAGAAACAAAAGAGAAGGTGAAACGGAAAGTAGCTATTCAGTTTGAGGAAAAGGGAATATGGAGAGATTTTGATTCCCTGCTCCCGGACGATGCGCGCCTTGCTCCGAGGGTGATTGAAAACGCCGTCGCCCTGGCTAGGATAGATCGAAAGAGACTGCCGAGAGGTGTGATGGTCCTTGGTCATAGGTATTTCCCTCCTCGACCGAACATAGCGTTTTGGAGAAAGGAACACTTCGCCCTTCCTCAGGCAATCTCAGGAGATCGCAATATTCGCCATGATATTAGGGACTTTTTGGAAGAAGCAAAAGTCGTGGGTGACGAACTGAATAGCGCCTGTGAGACGTTCGCCAAAGACATTCTTCGGCACGGTGAAAGAAAGGTTGAAAAGAAGGACGTCCGTAATTGCGTTGCCCAACTCACTCCTTCAGATCAATACTGGTCAGCCTCTGGAATCCCAATTTCACGAAATTTTGCAGGATTACACCCTCGAAAAAGGGTTTGAAGCTATCCGCCGTCAGTGGCTGATATCGGTCCGCGATACCTTAAGTACCGCTTGGCAACAATTCAGCGCGTCAGTTTCCGCTGGCGATACTTGGGCCATCCGTGCACTTGTGAAAGCCGAAGCACCGATTCTGCGCAAGATGGCCGAGTTGAATAACGAGATCAATAAGGGCAAACCATAGGAAGGAGGAATTATGGCCGGATTCATCGAGTGGCTCGAAAACATCAGCAAGAAAGATACAAAAGTGCGCGCGGTGCTGCGCCGAAGCCTTGCTTTCGACCCCGGGGTTTATGTTCCTGCGTATCCTTACATTGAGCCATTCACGAAGAACGAGAACAATTCCTGGAAGCGTCAGGCGTTCTACCTAGTCGCGGGCCTCTGGGCCTCGCACTGGAGAGAAGGCCGTGTCGGGGCGCCGATGCCGATTGGGGAAGCGTGCGCAGTCTTTGACAGTAAAAGAAGAAAACGACTAGGCCGAGATGATCGGCGGAAAATGACCAGCACAGAAAAGCGCTTCGTTACTCTTCTTGACGCAGACCCTGATCAGTTGCCGTATCGTCTGCGTCAGATGATTGCGCTTCTCAAGGAGCAAACCATCGACTTCGATGATCTGCTAACAGGGCTGTTAGATTGGACGGACGACCTGAAGCGTACCCAAGTCGGTTGGGCACGCGATTTCTACCGGAATTTGTGATCGATAGAACGCACGTTAACATTACAGGCGATAAGGAGGTTAATAAATGAAAACAATGATCGAGATTCACGCCTTACAGAACTTCGCACCGTCAAATCTGAACCGAGACGACACTGGAGCACCGAAAGTCGCCTTTTTTGGCGGTACTCGCCGGGCTAGGGTGTCCAGCCAGTGCCTAAAACGGGCCGTGCGGCAGCACTTTGACGAGAAAAGGAAGGCTGGTTTATTCAAAACCGAAGAATTGGGGATTCGAACTAAACGAATCCTCAGCAAACTCACAACGCAACTCAAAACATGCGGAAGAGACGAAACGGAGGCAAGAGAGAAAATCGTCATTGCGATGAATTCTATGGGATTTGCCTTGAAGGAGAAAGAAAAGACGGAATACCTCATGTTTCTTGGAGAAGGAGAAATTAAGAATCTTGCACAGTTGCTTCACGAAAAGTGGGATGAAATCGGTGAGCCGGCAATACGGTTGTCCAGCCTGAAGGGGTCTATATCGGGAAGGCTTTATGCTGAAAAACCTGACGCAGGTAAGTTGGAGGCTATTTTTCGCTCTCTAGCCATCGGAAGTGACGTTGATAGGATCAGTGATGAAAAGATAACGGCAATAGAAAACAACTTCGATGACATCATTGCTGTGTTGCAGGAAGTATTGGAGAAAGTTGAACCTATTTTGCCGACCGAAACGAATGCCGGAAAAGCAAAAAAACGGAAAAAGAGCGAGATGGAGGACTGGGAAAAAAGAATCGACGAGGTCCTCAGAGACGGAAAAAAAGGATTGTCAGCGTTGGGAGTGACTTTAGCCAAGGTAATGGACGGCGGCAAGGCGGTGGATGTGGCGCTCTTCGGACGTATGTTAGCTGACATGCCAGAAAAGAACCAGAACGCCGCCTGCCAAGTAGCACACGCCATTTCGACGCATGCGGTCGACCGCGAATTTGACTTTTACACCGCTGTCGACGACCTCAAACCAGAGGATACGTCTGGAGCTGATATGATGGGCACGGTGGAGTTCAATTCGGCATGCTTCTATCGCTACGCTGTCGTCGATTGGCAAAAGCTTGTGGAAGATCTCCAGAATGATAGAGAACTGGCGTCCAGGGGGCTGCGCGCCTTTCTTGAAGGCTTTGTTGTAGCAGAGCCGACCGGCATGCAGAATTCCTTCGCGGCCCACAATCCACCGGAGTTCATTGCGGTCTCAGTGCGCCGCAACACTTCCCCGCGTAACTTGGCTAATGCTTTTGAAGCTGCTGTGCGTGTAGGAAAGGAGGCCTCACTGACCAAGGAATCAGCTACGCGCCTGTCTAGGAAAGCAGACTGCCTTGGATAAGCTCTATGAAACCCAGCCCAATTCTCGCTATGCTGTGGCGGAAGATGTTTTCGGGGAAAAATACGAGGCGGAAGGTCTGGGGAAAAAAGTGGAGGGTGTCGCGGCCCTCATCAATTGGGCGCTGAGTGAAATTCCTGAAAAGGAGGAATAGGATGTCTACTCTGTTGTTTCGCATGGTGGGACCCATGCAGTCATGGGGAACAACCAGTCGATTTGACCAGCGCGATACCGGGAAAGAGCCCAGTAAGTCTGGGGTGGTGGGACTGCTTGCCGCCGCCTTGGGCATTGATCGTGAGAACTGGATTGACCTCGAACCGCTCACGCGCCTTTCCATGGGGGTTCGTCACGACCGGCCGGGCGTACCCAAGCGTGACTATCAAACAGCGGGATGCGCCGAACCCTACACGATCGTCCGGGCTGATGGAAAACCATCCAAGGATGGCGTCGTTTCGGATCGTTTCTATCTATCTGACGCGGCTTTCTTAGTAGCACTCGAAGGGAATGATCGTACGCTTCTGGAAAAAGCACACTCAAAGCTGAAAGACCCGACCTGGTCTCTCGCGTTGGGACGTAAATCATATCTACCTTCCGAACCGATTTGGATTGAGAATGGGTTACAGGACGCATCGCTTCGGGACGTTCTATCACAGTGGCCATGGATTGCCAACCAACGGAAATGGGAAAACCTTCCAGAGAGACTCTTGGTATCCCTGGAGTCTGTAGACGGATCAGGTGTTCTCAGGATGGACCAGCCCCTATCGTCGTTTGCCGAACGTCGTTTTGGAGCCCGCTTTGTGCGCTCAGAGTGGATTCCCTTCCCCAAGGAGGCGAGAGATGTTCTTGAGTAGAATTCATCTTGATCCGCGATGCCGGGAGGCTAGGCGAGACTTGTCCGATCCCTATCAGCTTCATTCCACCCTTTGTCGGGCCTTCAGCGGGCCAGAAAGGAAGTGTCCTGTGGGTGAGTTTTTGTGGAGGCTTGAGCCAGAGACCGATCCTGCCGGCCGTCCGCGCATTCTTGTGCATAGCAGGAGAATTCCTGACTGGGCTGACATCGGCGTGAAGGGATGGCTGGCGGAGGCTGATCCTGCCATTGAGCTGAAGAGGCGGCTCAATATCGATTCGCTTAGGACCGGTCAGCGATTTCGTTTCAGACTGCGCGCCAATCCTTGTGCGACTCGCAACGGCAGGCGTCTGGGGCTGTTGCGGCCGGAGGAGCAGCAGGCGTGGATAGCTCGAAAAGGGGTGCAGCACGGGTTTTGTCTCCCGCGACTTATGCGGTTCGATCTTTCGGACCCCCTCCAAGAGCGGATAGACGTGCGGGTTTCTCAGGAACAGATGCTCAGAGGTAATCGCCATTCCGAAGGTGTGATCCATGTTTTCTCGGTGTTATACGACGGGATACTTGCGGTGGAGGCGCCAGACAGATTCAGAGAAGCGCTGCAGACGGGCATAGGTCATGGGAAGGTCATGGGGCTTGGCCTTCTGTCGGTGGTACCCGTAGCATGAGTAAATCCTGGTACTTCGCGATGAACGGCCCTGCCAAAGCCTTCGGTTGCGGCCTCATGCTCGTGAGGCGGATGTGAATGACATCAATAACCAGGGCAGGGGGGATAATGTGGAACCTCACATAGCGGTTTTCAGGGGTAAAGAAATCAGGAAGACGATCTACAATAACGAATGGTGGTTCGCCGTGGCCGATGTGGTGGAGGTGCTGACCGATACGGTCAACAGTACGGACTATATCAAGAAAATGCGTAATCGAGACGCTGAGTTATCCAAAGGGTGGGGACAAATTGTCACCCCCCTTTGGATCGAGACCACTGGAGGAAAACAGAAGGTTAATTGCGCCAACACTGAGGGTATCTTCCGTATCATTCAGTCCATCCCCTCTTCCAAGGCCGAACCATTCAAGCGCTGGTTGGCGAAGGTCGGCTATGAGCGGGTGCAGGAGATCGAAGACCCGGAGTTGGGAACAAAGAGGACCCGTGCCCTCTACAAGGCAAAAGGATACTCGGATGATTGGGTTGAAAAACGTATGCGCGGCATTGCCATTCGGGAAGAGCTTACGGACGAGTGGAAGAAGCGGAAGGTGAAGGAAGAGCAGGAATACGCAATCCTCACGGCAGAGATCGCCAAAGCGGCCTTCGGAGTCACACCTGACGAGCATAAGCAGATGAAAGGGCTGAAACGCCAGAACCTCCGCGACCACATGACCGACCTGGAGCTGATATTTTCAATGCTTGGAGAGGCTGCCACCACGGAGATAACAAGGGTTGACGACGCCCAGGGATTTGAAGAAAACAGGCACGCTGCCCGAAAAGGCGGAGGGGTTGCAGGAAAGGCACGAAAAGACCTCGAACAGAAAACGGGGAAACGGGTAGTGTCATCCGAAAACTATCTGGCTGCACCGCAGAAACCGAAGAAGATCAAAGGGAAGTGACGCATGGCTGAACCTATTCTTCCGCCTCTCAAACCCATACCCATTAAAGACCGCATTTCCGTTGCTTACGCGGAAAAGGGGAATATCGACGTCCTCGATGGCGCATTCGTCGTAGTGGACAAGACCGGGGTAAGAACCCACATCCCGGTGGGCGGGTTGGTGTGCCTCATGCTTGAGCCGGGAACGCGTGTCTCCCACGCGGCTGTCACCCTGGCAGCCCGTGTCGGTTGCCTTCTTGTCTGGATAGGTGATGGCGGGGTGCGACTCTATGCGTCAGGCCAGCCGGGCGGCGCTCGCGCGGACAGGCTTCTCTATCAAGCGAAGCTCGCGCTCGACGACGAAGCTCGCCTGAAGGTCGTGCGCAAAATGTACGAGATGCGCTTCAAGGAAAAGCCTCCCGAAAGGCGCAGCATCGAGCAGTTGCGGGGCATCGAGGCGGTAAGAGTTCGGAAAATGTACGAGTTGTTTGCGCGGCAGTACGGTGTCAAGTGGAGGGCCAGAAACTACGACTATGACGAATGGGAGAGCGGCGATGTGCCCAATAGGTGCCTCAGCTCCGCAACGGCCTGTCTGTATGGCGTGAGCGAGGCCGCTATTCTCGCCGCAGGATACGCGCCTGCGGTCGGCTTCATCCATACAGGCAAGCCCCAGTCCTTTGTATATGACATAGCCGACCTGTTCAAATTCGAGACCGTGGTGCCCATGGCCTTTAGGATTGCCGGGAAGAACCCCAAAGAGCCCGAGCGGGAAGTCCGGTTGGCCTGTCGCGACGCCTTCAGACAGAATCGCATTCTCCATCGCATAATTCCGACAATTGAACAGGTTTTGTCCGCAGGAGGCTTTCCCTTCCCCGGCCGGCCGGAAGAATCGGTGGCGCCCGCAATTCCCAACAAGGAGGGCATAGGCGATGCTGGTCATCGTGGTTGAGAATGTGCCGCCCAGGCTGCGCGGAAGACTTGCCATATGGCTTCTCGAAGTGCGCGCCGGGGTCTATGTGGGAAAGGTCTCCCGAAGAGTGCGAGAAATGCTCTGGGATACTGTGGTTAAAGGGATGGAAGAAGGCAATGCGGTGATGGCGTGGAGCACGAACTCTGAATCGGGCTTTGATTTCGTCACATGGGGCACCAATCGCCGGGAACCGGTCGTAATGGACGGTTTAAAGTTGGTAGCATTCTTGCCGGAAGTCTCGCAGGATAAAGAAGCAGAATCCGGGTAGATTTTCGGTAGAAATTTGTTCTTTGACAATTGATAAGAATTGCCGGTACTTCCACGAAGTATGTTCCCCGCAGGCGCGGGGATGAACCGGAGTTTGTGGTACTGGTCGATTATCGCCTGATATGTTCCCCGCAGGCGCGGGGATGAACCGGTGGTATGGGGAATCGCAGCCGAGGTCGACCGATGTTCCCCGCAGGCGCGGGGATGAACCGGGCGGCCACAAGACGCGACAAAGGCCGATACAATGTTCCCCGCAGGCGCGGGGATGAACCGGCGTGATGAGATCGAGGTTCGAGGTCATGGTGATGTTCCCCGCAGGCGCGGGGATGAACCGAACACCAAAACCGTTGCACCCTTGCACCAATCATGTTCCCCGCAGGCGCGGGGATGAACCGTCATAGTAGTAGAACTGCCCGGCGCCGGTGACATGTTCCCCGCAGGCGCGGGGATGAACCGTTGTCGTGCATCCTGCCGTATGTCCCGCGCCTATGTTCCCCGCAGGCGCGGGGATGAACCGACCATTGCCGATAGCGGGAGAGAGCAAAAGTGATGTTCCCCGCAGGCGCGGGGATGAACCGGAACCGGCAGGTCCGGCCCCGGAGATGCCGCTATGTTCCCCGCAGGCGCGGGGATGAACCGCTTGAAAATAATGGCAGTGAGGGCGCGTGCTGATGTTCCCCGCAGGCGCGGGGATGAACCGGTCCTGGTGACGCCGTCGCCGGTGGCTATCTGATGTTCCCCGCAGGCGCGGGGATGAACCGCTGCAGCAGATCACCAACCAGGCGGCCACCCAATGTTCCCCGCAGGCGCGGGGATGAACCGCCGCAGACGATCTGCTGGAGGGCGGTGAATAAATGTTCCCCGCAGGCGCGGGGATGAACCGTCACCGAAAAAGCCTTTTTCGGGCTTTCCGAGATGTTCCCCGCAGGCGCGGGGATGAACCGGGCAGCGCAACGCAGCCATGGTCACGGCCGAGATGTTCCCCGCAGGCGCGGGGATGAACCGACACAATCTAAAGGAGGTGCGTAATGATTTACATGTTCCCCGCAGGCGCGGGGATGAACCGTGTTGTTGAAAGCTATCGTGTTGTACGATGCCATGTTCCCCGCAGGCGCGGGGATGAACCGGCGGTGGTAAAGGCGGAGGTTATGCCGGAGGTATGTTCCCCGCAGGCGCGGGGATGAACCGAGCTGATAGACGATCTGATCCAGCGCTACGAAATGTTCCCCGCAGGCGCGGGGATGAACCGACGATTGCGAAATAGGGCGCCAGGCCAAGGAGATGTTCCCCGCAGGCGCGGGGATGAACCGGTCCAGGACGTGGGAGGCTCGGACGCGGTTGAATGTTCCCCGCAGGCGCGGGGATGAACCGGCCGAATGTCTCGATCTGCCGGATAAACTCTAATGTTCCCCGCAGGCGCGGGGATGAACCGACCCCCGGGTTGTCATCACCGGCGAGGCCATATGTTCCCCGCAGGCGCGGGGATGAACCGTGACTTTTCAATGCCGGCAGGGGAGGATCCAAATGTTCCCCGCAGGCGCGGGGATGAACCGAAGGCGGGCTGCTGCGCCGCCGGTACGTCAGAATGTTCCCCGCAGGCGCGGGGATGAACCGGGTGTTGCCGGTACGAGCGAACATTGCCTTCAATGTTCCCCGCAGGCGCGGGGATGAACCGCAAGGGAAAAACAGGAGAGCGCCGAACGCGACATGTTCCCCGCAGGCGCGGGGATGAACCGCAGGCGGTTGGGATAGACCTTCCAGCCGGATGATGTTCCCCGCAGGCGCGGGGATGAACCGAATTGCGATCTGTTTGAAAATGGCGCCGCTATATGTTCCCCGCAGGCGCGGGGATGAACCGGTCTATCACTATTATAAATATGATCAATCCAAATGTTCCCCGCAGGCGCGGGGATGAACCGGTTACCTCCTGTGTGAGGCCGTGCCTATCAACATGTTCCCCGCAGGCGCGGGGATGAACCGTTGTTGTCCGTGTAAACAGAAAGGAACCCGCCATGTTCCCCGCAGGCGCGGGGATGAACCGGAGCCGCGATAATGTCTCTCAGTCGGCAATTTATGTTCCCCGCAGGCGCGGGGATGAACCGGTTAAATCTCTGCGCGATGAGTATTATGCAAAATGTTCCCCGCAGGCGCGGGGATGAACCGTAATATATAACTGATAGCATAAAAGGAGTAATATGTTCCCCGCAGGCGCGGGGATGAACCGGAGTAATGAAAATGACAAAAGATGAGTACAATATGTTCCCCGCAGGCGCGGGGATGAACCGATTGTAGATTGCGCTCTTTTGCTTTGCCTCAGATGTTCCCCGCAGGCGCGGGGATGAACCGACAATTGTTGGTATCAAACAATTGTATTAAAAATGTTCCCCGCAGGCGCGGGGATGAACCGTAGTTCACATACCATCAAACCAAGGAGGAACGATGTTCCCCGCAGGCGCGGGGATGAACCGTACCTAATATTATTATGGTTTCTAAAAAAAACATGTTCCCCGCAGGCGCGGGGATGAACCGAAAACCTCTGAGTGATGAGTATTATGCAGAGGATGTTCCCCGCAGGCGCGGGGATGAACCGCCAATGGAATTGATCTTATTGTTTGGTTCGACATGTTCCCCGCAGGCGCGGGGATGAACCGTCAATGTTTTTGTTTCGAGTAAGACATAGCGGATGTTCCCCGCAGGCGCGGGGATGAACCGTATCTGAGTTAACCGATCTTGATAAATTTGAAATGTTCCCCGCAGGCGCGGGGATGAACCGGTAGAAATTCCGGAGCCGGAAATTCCGGAGCCATGTTCCCCGCAGGCGCGGGGATGAACCGTGTCGGCGTTGAGGACCTGGCCGTCGCAGCTAATGTTCCCCGCAGGCGCGGGGATGAACCGCATAATGCCCATGCTCCTCGATGAGGCCGGGCATGTTCCCCGCAGGCGCGGGGATGAACCGGATGCGTTTTGCTTCGGGGATAGTCAGGTGGTATGTTCCCCGCAGGCGCGGGGATGAACCGTGTTCCCGTCATACCGGTGAGGGCTATCAGCGATGTTCCCCGCAGGCGCGGGGATGAACCGTGAAGAAGGAGGCGGCGCTGATGGGAAATCGGATGTTCCCCGCAGGCGCGGGGATGAACCGTAGGCAAGCAGATAACATTCTGCCCGCGTGAGATGTTCCCCGCAGGCGCGGGGATGAACCGAAATAATCGACCGGGGAAACCCCTCCGAAGGCATGTTCCCCGCAGGCGCGGGGATGAACCGCAATGGATCACGGGCTCGGAGACCGATTGCGAATGTTCCCCGCAGGCGCGGGGATGAACCGAGACTTTCCCGGCATAGCATGCTAGAAAGTCTATGTTCCCCGCAGGCGCGGGGATGAACCGTATATCCTGCCCCCGCTCTCTTTCGGGCAGATATGTTCCCCGCAGGCGCGGGGATGAACCGGAGTATGGCCTCCCGTTTGAGACGGCCCCAAGATGTTCCCCGCAGGCGCGGGGATGAACCGGCAACCGCCCAGGTGGCTGCCGGTGACGGCAAATGTTCCCCGCAGGCGCGGGGATGAACCGGGACATCGGGCGCCTCCGCCATTATTTGTCTCATGTTCCCCGCAGGCGCGGGGATGAACCGGGCACGCGGGATGTCTCCAAACTTGTTGAGCAATGTTCCCCGCAGGCGCGGGGATGAACCGCACACCACGAGCAGCATGGAGAAATTTGGGCTATGTTCCCCGCAGGCGCGGGGATGAACCGGACGTACTGCTGACCTACAATAAGGCCAGAAAATGTTCCCCGCAGGCGCGGGGATGAACCGTCCCGGCCGGCCCGTCCGAAAACCCATGGCGGATGTTCCCCGCAGGCGCGGGGATGAACCGCTCTGGGCGCGCTTCAATCCCTACGATTATCCATGTTCCCCGCAGGCGCGGGGATGAACCGGAGGTGCGCCGGCGATGAGATGACAACATGTTATGTTCCCCGCAGGCGCGGGGATGAACCGGGCACGGAGTTTGCTCAAGAGGACATCTTCGATGTTCCCCGCAGGCGCGGGGATGAACCGCTGCTTCTTGTCCAGGTCCGCCAATTTCCGGCATGTTCCCCGCAGGCGCGGGGATGAACCGTCCTCCACGTCGGCAAGGAGCGAGAACGACACATGTTCCCCGCAGGCGCGGGGATGAACCGACAATGGCGGCTCCAACGTCCTCAGAAATTTCATGTTCCCCGCAGGCGCGGGGATGAACCGGGCCGGGGCATCATGGCGATCACGGGCGATTTATGTTCCCCGCAGGCGCGGGGATGAACCGGCTACGCCGAAAGCCGCGAAACCGATGAGACACATCAACAATATGTTCCCCGCAGGCGCGGGGATGAACCGCAGGCGGTTGGGATAGACCTTCCAGCCGGATGATGTTCCCCGCAGGCGCGGGGATGAACCGCCTGCCAGGCAGAGGAGCACAAGCAGTGTGGCATGTTCCCCGCAGGCGCGGGGATGAACCGCGGTATCGGACTGATCGGACCGATCTGTCGGATCCTTTTGCCAAATCTATGCTGCACGGCGCACCTCAATTCCGCTGATCCTGGCAAACGCCGATTGAGTCATCGGCCTGATGATGCCGTTGCGGTAGACCTTGTGCGGCCAATCGATTCGATCGAGACGCCACTGCGGCGCGGGATAGCACCTGCAATTGGGGCATTTGCCCGCGTGGTAATGGCCCAGGGTCGATTTAAGCCCCGGCATGAACGACTCGGGGGCGGGCGGATCGTTCCAGAAGACGATGACATTGTCCATGAGCCGGTGCGCTTTTCGGGTGCGGGCATCGCGGCAGCAATGCCAGATGTATATTGGCCAGCCGAATTCACGGGAGCGGGCCTCGGTGAGGTCCGTCGATGCTTTGGAGCATTCCGTGCGGGCCAGCGTATCGATGCGCCCCCGAGCAACGGTGTCGAATTGTTTCGCGAGATCTTGCGCGATTGCAGAGGCCCTGCGGCCTTTGTAAGCTTCGGCGTTGACGAAATCGGCGACTTGCGTGGCCAGGGTGCGGCCATTGCCGACTTTAGAGTCATTGAACATGGTGATGAACCGGGCATTCTCCTGTACGAGCTGACGGACCCGGTGCCCGATGGGGCCCTGCAACTCGTACTGCAATGCCTGATAGATTTCCCTGCCGCGCATGGACTCACGGGAGGCTTCGCGCCACGTTTTTGCCCCATCGACAAAAAGCCCGGTTATCATCCTGGAGGCGGCGGCGTAAGCGGCGTCGTGAAAAGCATCGGCGCCAAAGTACTCCGAGAGGCGGCTGAGGATCTCCATCGGGTCGGTGATGGAGAGCGGCGCGAGGAATTCGGCAAAACGGTCGATGAGCTTTTGCAGCTCCCTCCGGTACGTCTCCTCGATGCGTCTGCGGGGTTCCCAATCGCCGAAGGTCATAGGCTCGCTCCGTTCGCGGAATAATGGAAGATTGGAATGGTGGAAGGATGGCTTTTCCAATCTTCCATTATTCCACCATTCCAATCTTCCGTCTTTTTCCACCCCGTGCCTGCTCCCCGATGCCCTCTAGAATCGCCGTTGTCACGTTTATAAACCTGTGACAAAGAATTTCCCGACTCATTGTATGGGTAGAAGGGGAAAAACGATTGTAGGGGCATATAGGCGATTGTCATATTGACATGCATGCTGAGGGCGCCTATACTTTTCTGTGAAGAGGGGCGGAGCGTCCCGGACGTGTGTACGACGCCTTCCTTCCCGGAAGTTGCACGCAACGCCGCTCCCTTCATTTCTTCACCTTTTTGATATACATCGTCACCGGCACAAGCTCCTTCTTACCTGTCCGCGCCTCTTCAAAATAGTAGACGTCACCATTGATCCGCTTTGTATAGCGGATCGTGTCAAGGCCGCTCGCGCTTTTCCCCGCATTAATGGCTGAATCGTAAGACTCCACGATCTCCGGAATACGGGCGATATCTTCCTTTGTGACCGGAATTTGCCCTCGGCCGGCTTCATTGGCCGCTTCTCCGTGCTCTTGCAGGATGTGCTTCACCGAATAGCTGCTAAGTACCCGGTGATAACCTTCGACGTTCACCCCCGTCTCGGACCTCAAACGATCTGCTTCTTCCGGGCTCACCGTTCCATATTCGAATTTTCTTTCTGGGATGAAGGGGGACGTTCTTCACTGTTTTCACTTACCTGTTTTCCGTTTGCGTGATATAATCCCCCCATGCCTCGTCACGCCCGGTTGGATGCGCCAGGAACGCTTCACCATGTAATGGCCCGTGGAATAGATCAAACAAATATTTTCGTTGACGATGCCGACAGGGCTAAATTCCTTGGGATTGTCGAAGAGCTGCTCGACAAGACGGGAACGAAAATCCCGGCCTGGTCGATCATGGGCAACCACTTCCATCTGCTCATTCTCAGCGGACCTCAGGGCCTGCCCGCTTTTATGCGGAAGTTGATGACCCGGTACGCAGTCTATTTCAACAAAAGACATCATCGTACGGGACATCTCTTTCAAAACCGCTACAAATCAATAGTCTGTGAGGAAGAACCTTACTTTCTGGAACTGGTCCGCTAGGGATGAAGGGGGACGTTCTTCACTGTTTTCACTTACCTGTTTTCCGTTTGCGTGATATAATCCCCCCATGCCTCGTTACGCCCGGTTGGATGCGCCAGGAACGCTTCACCATGTAATGGCCCGTGGAATAGATCAAACAAATATTTTCGTTGACGATGCCGACAGGGCTAAATTCCTTGGGATTGTCGAAGAGCTGCTCGACAAGACGGGAACGAAAATCCCGGCCTGGTCGATCATGGGCAACCACTTCCATCTGCTCATTCTCAGCGGACCTCAGGGCCTGCCCGCTTTTATGCGGAAGTTGATGACCCGGTACGCAGTCTATTTCAACAAAAGACATCATCGTACGGGACATCTCTTTCAAAACCGCTACAAATCAATAGTCTGTGAGGAAGAACCTTACTTTCTGGAACTGGTCCGCTATATCCATCTCAATCCATTGAGGGCCGGTATTGTCACAAGTCTTAGTGAACTAGATGCATACCCATGGTGCGGACACAGCGCCATTATGGGCAGAACAGCCAGAGCCTGGCAGGATCGTATGCGTGTAGTTATGCATTTCAGCAAGAAGACCGCAGAAGCTGTCCGGCTCTACCATGCTTTCATGGATGAAGGAAAAGAGAGGGGTGAAGGGGGACGTTCTTCACTGTGTTCACTTGCCTGTTTTCCGTTTGCGTGATATAATCCCCCCATGCCTCGTCACGCCCGGTTGGATGCGCCAGGAACGCTTCACCATGTAATGGCCCGTGGAATAGATCAAACAAATATTTTCGTTGACGATGCCGACAGGGCTAAATTCCTTGGGATTGTCGAAGAGCTGCTCGACAAGACGGGAACGAAAATCCCGGCCTGGTCGATCATGGGCAACCACTTCCATCTGCTCATTCTCAGCGGACCTCCGGGCCTGCCCGCTTTTATGCGGAAGTTGATGACCCGGTACGCAGTCTATTTCAACAAAAGACATCATCGTACGGGACATCTCTTTCAAAACCGCTACAAATCAATAGTCTGTGAGGAAGAACCTTACTTTCTGGAACTGGTCCGCTATATCCATCTCAATCCATTGAGGGCCGGTATTGTCACAAGTCTTAGTGAACTAGATGCATACCCATGGTGCGGACACAGCGCCATCATGGGCAGAACAGCCAGAGCCTGGCAGGATCGTATGCGTGTAGTTATGCATTTCAGCAAGACGACCGCAGAAGCTGTCCGGCTCTACCATGCTTTCATGGATGAAGGAAAAGAGAGGGGGAAACAGCCGGAGTTGACGGGCGGCGGACTTACACGAAGCGTTGGCGGAGCACCCCTACGCAAGGACGACCGCGTTGCTCACGATGCGAGAATTCTCGGAAGCGGCGATTTCGTCACGAGAATCCTGGATAAGATGGACAGACGCCCGGACAGACAGCCGGTGGACAGGGATGCTGTCATTGCCAGGATATGTGACGAGTTCGGCATTCATCAGGAGCAACTACGGAACGGCTCTCGGAGAAGACCGGTAACGGAGGCGAGGGTGCGGATAATAGAAGAGCTTGTAAATGAGTCCGGGCTCTCCCTCACCGAGGTTGCCGGTCTGATCGGCATTTCGCCTTCCGGCGTGGGAAATGTGTTGAAGCGAGTTCAGGCCGTAGGTAAGTGACAGGCGGTAGGTAAGTGAAAGGAGTGAAGAACGTCCCCATGACCACCCCCATGACCACCTGAAATAAGCAGGTTTGAAGGAGGTGAAATAGACATGCATCGCTTTTTAGTGGTAATCGAGAAAAGCGAAAACAACTATTCTGCGTATTCGCCGGATTTGTCCGGATGTGTTGCTACCGGCTCAACCCGTGAGGAGGTCGAGCGAAATATGCACGAGGCCATAATAATGCATGTTCAGGGGTTGCGGGAAGACAATTTGCCAATTCCTGAATCCGACGCCTTTGCTGAGTACATGGCCGTCTAAATGTGGTGGGGAAGGCTTAGTCCGTTGCCAAATTTCGCGTTATCAGGATCATCTCACTCTCAGCCCGGCAATCTTGGTTGCACCACGGTGATACCCGTCGGGAAACAGTTTTTCAAGCTCCTCTAGGCCGATACCGCTGGCCTCACAGGTTTCGTATACGGTGGGTACCAGGTTATTTTTTTCGAACTTTTCGCGAAGGAAATTTATGACTTGCCAGTGCTTCTCTGTCAGCTTTGGCATTTTCATCTCCTGGGCCTTGTATACGGCAAACTTTTTATCCCACTCATTGGGATTGATAAGGAATCCTCGAATATTAACCTCGTAAGTCTTCTCGTCCTGAGCACCCGCTGTGATCCGCTCCGCAAGATCCTCCACCCAGGATTGATCCAGATAACCTTCCCTGTACGTAACGCCGGCAAGCTTGCAGGCTCCCCGGAGGTATCCCGCTGGAAAGAGTTTTTTCAGTTCCTGGACGTGCAGTCGGTTTGTTCGGCAGGTTTCGTAGACCAACGGACACTTGCCGGTTTGCTTGAATGAATCACGGACGAAATGGATGACCTTCCAATGGTCCTCCGACAATCCGGCGATGATCCCGACCTTGGGGGCCATCCCCCTGGCAAAATTTTCATCCCACTCGTTGAAATCCGAGAGGAATTCCTCCGTGTCCACCTGATATGTCGTGTTTCCGGATGTAAAAGTGGCCATGATTACACCCCCCCAACTTGAAATATAAGTATGGCTGGACGTGCTGTCAAGGGAGACAGGTGTGCCTCTCGGTCATTTGTCCTAAAAAAGGGGAGACGATGCTTTTCGTCACTCCTGATTGTCGCTTCTCCTTGTCGCCCCTGGTTGTCACCCCTCCATGCCGCTTTGACAGGAGAGTGGAAAACAGGGAAAATGTTATGAGCCGGGCGATGATTTTGATAGGGGTGCGAGGCGCGCCCAGTTTCCCGGTCTCCCCACCCCGTTTCAGCCGGTTTTCCGTACACCGGCATCGCTCTTTGACAATTGAGCCGCAATAGCCGCATCGGACGGCAGCACTGCCTGCCACGGCGGCCGTTCCTCCTGTCGGCGGGGGCGAGGCGATTTCTTGATGGATGGCGCGAAATCGTGCCCGGCCCGCACCGGAGTGCTGTACATGGGCTCCCCACCCAGCGATCCTCCCCCCCAACCGTTCAGTTTCGTGCACTTTCGTAACCCCCCTTCCGAAAAGCTTGCAGGAGAAGGGAATCAGGAAAAAGAATTGGGAACCTATCGGGGACTTCTTGTTACTTACCCCTGATGGTCGGCGCCATCAGGTTGAGAAGCTCGTCTGCCCGTGCCGGATCGAGGCGGCGCAACTCCCGAACCGCGCGCAGGGCTGCCCTTTGCTTGCCGGACAAAAAGTAGTTGGCGCCAAGCTCGTACCAGGCCTCCTCGGCATCCTGGGGACTGATGCGGATGGCCCGGCCGTGGGCCTCGATGGCCTCGTTGTAGCGGCCGAGGCCGTCGTAAGCGACCCCGAGGCAGGTCCAGGCGTCGGCATTTTCCGAATCGAGCGTGACGGCCCGGCGACAGGCCTTGACGGCGTCATTGTAGAGCTTGAGGACCCCGTAAGCAAACCCGAGATTGCGCCAGGCGTCGACGCTTTTCGGCTCGTTTTTTGTCCACTTCCGGCACCAATCGAGCAGCCCCGGCCACTCCTCCGTCTTTTCCAGGGCAGCGGCGCGCATCCGCCAATTGGCGCGAGCGGAATCCCCGGCAGCCGGTGTGCGGCCCGGCTTGGCCTCGCGTATCCACTCCACGGGCATGGCGAAGCTGAGGCCCTGTCCGGCCCCTACATAGAAAGCCATCAGGCCGACAAGGCGGCCTTGTCCATCGAACAGGCCGCCGCCGCTCGATCCGGGGGAGATGACCACCGTGGTCGGAATCAGGGATGACGGTCCGTCCCGGCGCTGCGCAACGATGCCGTCGGAATGGGAAAGCTTCAGGCCCCGCGACGCGCCGACCGCATAGACCGGGTCCCCCGCCTTGAGGCCCGCCGCCTCGCCGAGCTCCGCGGGTTTCCCTCCGATGCCTTTCGCATCGAGGAGGCAAATGTCCCTGTCGTCGTCTTCCGCGTAGAGGCCGGCAGGGAGAAGCTCTTTGTCCCGGCCCACCTGGTAGGAGGCACCCCCTTCGACGACGTGGCAACTGGTCGCGACCCTGCCGGAAGGAAGGAGCACCCCGCTCCCCTGGGCTTTCACCTTGCCCCAGGAGTCCAGCGTCCTTACCACAACGACGGCGTCCTTGACCTTGTCGAAGACCTGGGCGGGCATAAGGGCGTGGACCGGTACCGGTAGGAGCGCGAGGAAGCACGCCAGATCGATCAGCCCTACCAACGACGGTACCTTCATCCCTATCCCCTCCTCCGGCAGCATTAACGCACGATGGTCCGCAGTGATGTCAAACCCATTCTATCACCGTCCCGTGTGAAGTCAATCACATTGTGAGGGAGGGCGGTGTTTGCAATCAGGCATTTTGAGGACCATAGTAGAAAAGGAAGGAAAAATGCGTTATCATCCGGAAGATCGCAACGGAGTAGTGGATATGGAGTCAAAAAACGACAGTTTTTGGTGGGAGAGACGCTATGGATGTGACAACGCTATCACGGTTGCAGTTTGCGGCGGCCACGTATTTCCACTTTCTTTTTGTGCCCCTGACGCTCGGGCTTTCGATTCTTCTTGCGATTATGGAGACGAAGTATGTACGGACGGGGGATCTGCGCTACAAGAGGATGACCAGGTTTTGGGGAAAGCTTTTCCTGATCAATTTTGTCGTTGGAGTCGTGACGGGCATCACTCTCGAGTTTCAGTTCGGCACTAACTGGTCCCGGTACTCGCGCTATGTGGGCGACATCTTCGGCCCCCTTCTGGCCGTGGAGGCCACAGTCGCCTTCTTTCTCGAATCGACCTTCATTGCCGTATGGGCCTTCGGCTGGGACCGTCTCTCACCCAAGGCGCACGCGGTCGCTATCTGGCTGGTGGCCGTTGCCTCCAACCTTTCCGCCGTCTGGATCCTCATCGCCAATGCCTGGATGCAGCATCCCGTCGGATACGTGATGAAAGACGGCCACCCGGTTCTGTCCGATTTTTTGGCGATAATAGGCCAGAAGTACGCCTGGCTCACGATCTTCCACACTCTCGCCGCGGCGTACGCTGTTTCGGGCTTCTTTGTTGTCGGGGTGAGCGCGTATCATATCCTGCGTAAGCAATTTCCCGAGATCTTTCAGAAGTCCTTCAGGATGGGCCTTGCCATGGCGTTGATCTTTACCATTCTCGTCGCCGTGGAGGGGCATGAGGATGCGGTAAATCTCGCTGTCGCACAGCCGGCGAAGATGGCGGCCCTCGAAACGCACTGGAAAACGCAGGAAAAGGCGCCTATCTATCTTCTGGCACTGCCTGATGCGGCGCACAGCCGCAATAGCGTTGAAATCGGCCCGATACCGGGTGCGCTCAGCATCCTGGCTTACCTCGACCCGAATGCCCGCGTAACGGGCTTGGCGGATATTCCCGAGGGGGACAGGCCCCCTGTTATGGCGACCTTTGTCTCCTTCCGGCTGATGGTTACCCTGGGGACGATAATGCTTCTGCTCGTCCTCGCCGCCTGGTGGCGCCGCAACAAGCTTGATTCGAGCCCGCTTCTTCTCCGGGTGCTGCTGTGGTGCATTCCCCTTCCCTACCTCGCGACTCTGTTGGGATGGACGGTTGCCGAGGTGGGAAGGCAGCCATGGATCGTGTACGGGCTCCTGAAGACGTCAATGGCTTCTTCGCCTATCGCTGCGTCGCAGGTCATCGTCTCCTTCGTCGCATTTATTTTGTTGTACGGCCTGATCGGCGCCACGGCCTTTTGGCTGATGGCGCGGTGGGTGCGCAGGGGCCCGGACGCTGTCATCAAGGCCGACCGTTAAGGAGGTACGAAATGCTCGAAACCACGTGGTTCGTCATATGGGGTGTGCTCTGGGCCGTCTATTTCATGCTGGACGGCTTCGATTTCGGTGTCGGCATGCTCTTCCCATGGCTGGGGCGGACAGACGAAGAAAAGCGCGCCATTCTCGGCTCTATCGCCCCCTTCTGGGACGGCAACGAGGTCTGGCTGATAACCGCGGGCGGGGTGACCTTTGCCGCCTTCCCCGCCGCATACGCGGTGCTTTTCAGCGCGCTTTACAGCCCCCTCATGATCGTCCTGTTCGCCCTCATAGTCAGGGCCGTTTCTTTTGAGTTTCGTGGAAAGATCGATCACCCGTCCTGGCGCACCCTCTTCGGCGCGGGCATTTTTCTCGGCAGCGTGCTGCCCGCCATACTCTTCGGTGTGGCCTTCGCGAACATATTCATGGGCATTCCCATTGACGCCGAAGGAGCCTACCATGGGACTATATTCACCCTTCTCAACCCGTACGGCCTCGTGGGCGGGGTGTTCTTCTTCCTGTTGTTCGTCATGCACGGCGCCATCTGGATAGCGGCCGGGTCGGAGGCGACCGTTTCCGGGCGAGCCCTGGTGCTCTCGGAGCGCGTCTGGCTGCCCCTCGCCCTGGTGGCCGTGCTCTTCCTCGTCCTTACCGGGGTCTACACGAGGTTGTGGGAAAACTACACCGTGGTGCCATTTCTGCTGGTCGTGCCGGCCGGGGCAGTAGCCTCCCTCTTTGCGGAAAGATACTACATAAAGAAACGGCTTTTGCGGAAGGCCTTCTTCTATTCAGCGGCCGTCATCGGCATGTCTGTTCTCTTCGGGGTCCTCGGCCTGTTCCCGTATCTGCTGCCCTCGACCCTCAACCAGGAGTGGAGCCTTACGGTCCGGAATGCGGCCTCTACGCCGCTTACCCTTACCATCATGCTGGTCGTGGCCGCCATTATCGTGCCCACGGTGATGCTCTATCAGACCTGGGTCTATCGCCTCTTCCGCCGGGGCGTGACCGCACCCGAGTCGACGGCCGGGACGGGCCCGGAAGAGACTTATTGAGGTGCACATCTTGACAATCCCGGCGGGTGCTCCTACACTCAAGCATACCATGTCGGTCATGGGGGTGGTGGTGAAAAAACTCTTATTCCTCGTCTGCCTCGGCGCGGCAGGCGTCTTGTTCCTCTTTTCTCCGGGTGTCGCGGCGCTCGCGGATCGCGTATCCGAGGTGACCCTCGGGAATGGTCTGAAAGTCATTCTCCTGGAAAACCATAAGGCCCCTCTTATCACGTTCCAGGTGTGGTACAGGGTGGGCTCGCGCAACGAAGAATCGGGGAAGACGGGCCTTTCCCACATGCTGGAGCACATGATGTTCAAGGGCACTGCGAAGATAGGTCCCGATGAGTTCTCACGCATCGTGGCCCAGAACGGCGGTAACGACAACGCATTTACTTCCACCGATTTTACGGCCTATTTCGAGAATATGAGCGCCGACCGCGTCAAGATATCGATTGGGCTGGAATCGGACAGGATGCGCGGTCTTCTCCTGAGAGAGGAGGACTTCCAGACCGAGCGGTCCGTGGTAATGGAAGAGCGGCGGATGAGGACGGAAGACAGCCCCAAGGCCGTGCTGAGCGAACAACTTGCGGCCACGGCGTTTCAGATACAGCCATACCACTGGCCCGTCATCGGCTGGATGCAGGATATAGCCCGGTACACCGTCGACGACCTGAAAAAGCACTACAAGACGTACTACGTTCCCACAAATGCCTTTATCGTGCTTGCGGGCGATTTTAAGAAAGAGGCGGTTCTCCCCTTGATCGAAGAGGCCTTCGGGCCGACCCCTGCCGGCATCGCCCCCGTCCAGCGGCAGGATAAAGAGGAGCCGCAATTGGGCGAGCGGAGGATCATGGTGCGGAAGGAGGCCCAGCTCGCGTCGATCGAGAAGGCATACCACGTACCCACTTTGCAGTCTCCGGACAGCTACGTGCTCGAAGTGATTGCCGCCCTCCTGTCGGGCGGTGAGAGTTCGAGGCTTAACCAGACGCTCGTGCGGGATAAGCAGCTTGCCCTGAGCGTCTCCGCCGATAACGAGCTTGTCTCCAGGGACCCGAATCTATTCTCTGTCTCGGCCGACATCTTACCGGGAAAAACAGCGGATGAGGTCGAGAATGCCTTGCTGGCCGAGATAGAGCTCCTCCAGAAGCAGCTCGTGGGGACGCGGGAGCTGGAGAAAGCAAAGAACCAACTAGAGGCAAGCTTCACCTTCTCGCAGGACTCGATCTTCGCGCAGGCCATGCTGATTGCCACGTATGAAATCGTTTCCTCCTGGCGAGACGCCGACAAGTATGTCCCTGCCATCCGGGCGGTGTCGGCAACGGATGTGAAAAGGGTGGCGCAAAAATACCTCGTGCCCGAGAACTGCGTCACCGCGCGTCTCGTTCCGGTGCCTTCCTCGGAGCAAAGGCCCGTGCGACCCGGTTCTCCTAAGCAAGAGCACATAGTGAGGTGAGGGGAAAGGATGAGAAGAACCGCATCGTCTGTCTGCATCGCTCTCTTGTGCGTTATCGCTTCATGGGGGTGTGCCTTCGGCCTTCCACCCGTTCAGCGGACCGTGATGGACAACGGGCTGGTGCTCCTTGTGTCGGAGGAGCACTCGCTTCCTTTTGTGACGATCAATCTTATGGTCAAGACAGGCGCCAAGGACGATCCGCCCGGAGAGGAAGGATTATCCGACCTGACCGCCTCGACCCTGCTCCTGGGGGCGGCCGGCCGGACACTGAAACAGATCAACGAAGAGATCGACTTCATGGGCGCCAACATGAACGCGAGCGCCAACAAGGATTATACTACCGTCAGTCTGCGGGTCTTGAAGAAGGACCTGGAGCGTGCCTTTGCGATCTTTATGGACGTGGTAACGCGGCCCACCTTTCCTGCGGACGAGGTCAAGAAGGAGATACCCCGTACCCTGGCCGCCATCCAGTCCTTAGAGGACAGGCCGGCCTCGGTCGCGGACCGGGCGTTCCAGAAGGCCCTCTACCTGGGCGGCCCCTACGGTCATCCCACGGAGGGCACGCAAGAATCCGTAGCGAAGCTGACTATCGAGGCGATAAGGAGGTTTCACGCCCTCCATTATAATCCCGACAACGCGATCCTGAGCGTGGTGGGAGATATCGACCGACAATCGATCGACGCATATATGGCGCCCCGGCTCAAGAAATGGCCCAACGGAGGCGTTCCGGAAAAAAGGATCGAGGTAAGGTTCTCCACCCGGAAAGAGGTCATCAAGATCAACAAACCGGTGACCCAATCGAGCATCGTCATCGGCAACGGCGGGATGAGCCGTGATAACCCCGATTACTACGCGGCCCAGGTGATGAACTATATCCTCGGCGCCGGCAGCCTCACGTCGCGCCTCATGGAAGATATCAGGAACAAGAGGGGGCTGGCCTACTCCGTGGCCAGTATGGTTGAGGGGCGGAAATACCCGGGGCCCTTCACGGTCTTTCTCCAGACAAAGAACAGCTCGACGACCGAGGCAATCAAGGCGACGATGGAAAATCTGGAGCGGGTGCGCAGTGAGCCTGTTTCAGAAAAGGAGCTGGAGGACGCGAGGAAATACCTCGTCGGGAGTTTCCCCCAGAGGTTCAGCAGCCAGTCGAGGATCGCGTCGTTTTTCGCGCAGGTCGAATATTACGGTCTCGGTCTCGATTACCCGGAGAAATACCCTTCTCTTATCAATGGGGTCACCAGGGAGGACGTGCTCCGGGCAGCACGGGCCTACGTCCGTCCTGATGAGTCGGTTACCGTCGTCGTCTCCGATTTGAAAGAAGCCGGGCTGCAATAACAGCCCTCCAGGCGCTCGCGGGCCTCTGCGTCGCAGCATGAATCCCATGAGCCCTATGCGTGAGGAGGAAGGTTATGAAAGTGCGTGTCGATCGGGAAGCGTGTGTGGGAGATGAGACGTGTGTGTCGCTTTGTCCCGAGATTTTCGCGATGGAGGACGAGGTGGCCGTGGCCATTATGGAGGAGGTGCCTCCCGACCTCCAGGAGTCCTGTAGAGAAGCGGCCGACGCGTGTCCCGTAGAGGCCATCATTCTCGAAGAGTAGGTTTTTACCTCTAAAGCCCCTTCTTTTTCAGGGATATCTCTTTCCGCGGGCAGGGAGATTTCCGTCTCCCGGTCACCGGGCGGCTTTCGCGGGCTGCCCGCATAAAGCCGCCGCCCGTGCGTCTTGCTTCTCTGGTTTTGGGCACTATATTTAAATAGCACATTGTGGGACCCTTTTCCCGAAAGATCAGGGGTGGAGCGTCATTTCCCCTGTCCCGGCCGAAGGATGCCTGCGATGAAGGCCCTTTTGCGGGGAGGCGTGGTGTGGTAGACTCATACACAAGCAAGGAGGCTGCCCATATGACAGGCGATGAAGTTTACGGTGAAGAGGGGTACACAGTGGTAGGGACCGAGCACTATACGGCTGCCGAAGGCCACGGCGGCTTGTCGGTCGCGCTGTTCTTTCTCCTCGGAGCCGCTGCCGGAGCGGGCCTGGGACTTTTACTCACGCCGCAGTCCGGCCGGAGAACGAGAAGGCAGATAAAAGAGGTGTCCAGGGAGACGAGAGCAGCGCTGAGCACGTGCTCCTCGCAGGTACTCGACAAGGTAGGAGTGACTCTCGATAAAGGCAGGGAATTGATCCGGGAAGGGATGCCCTGTTTGCTCGCGGCAATCGAGGCGGGCAAGGAAGCGTACGAAAGGGAGAAAGCGCAGAGAGCGGGAAGCGAAACATGATCCGTCCTCGATAACGGCGCCGGGTGGGTTCTTTCGGGATCTATCGCGATGCCCGCTTACGCGAGGTACGGCTCCCATTGCTTTGCGACGGCGCCGATATACCCCTGGGGCACATCCGTCAGAACGCGATTGTGTCCGGGCAAAAGCATCCTGACTTCAAGGCCCGAGAGCCTCACCAGGGATTTTTTCAACTCCTGTCCGCTTGCGCCGTGAAGATCGAACCGCCCGATGCTATAGTCGGCATAGATCACGTCACCTGGTATCAATATCCCCTTGGCCGCGTCATAAAGCGCTATGCCGCCAGCCGAGTGGCCTGGGATATGGAGGACCGTCCAGACCTCTCCGCCTATCCGCAGCTCTTCCGCATCCTCGAGCCGGCGGTTCACTTTGAAGGTGAAGGCGCCGTCTTTTAGACGGTACTGGGTTTGACACATTTGCTTGAACATCTCCATGCCGTACACCGCGCTCTCATCCCCACGCTCCAGCGGCTCTGCCTCCAACGCGTGTACCCACAGCTCCGCGGATGGGACGGCCTCGAAGATCTCCCTCAGACAACCGATATGGTCGAGGTGGGTGTGGGTCATGATCACCCTTTTTATGTCGGCCGGCTGAATGCCTGCTTTGGTGAGGGCGCTCATCTTATATCTACCCTTGCCCATTAGCCCGGCGTCGACCAGGGAGAGGTCGCCGGACTGCGGTTGGCCGATCACGTAGACATGGGAATCAGGGATCATTTCGTCCTGGCCGGGTATGAAGAAAAGCGAGTCGGTGATCTTAACCATGTAATTCATCTCCTCAAAAAGGCAAAACGGCTTTCGCCGGATGGCGGGTACAGCCTTTAGCGTAATCCATTCGTGACGCATTTTCAAGCCTTTTGCCTCTCTTCCGGACTTTTGCTCCTTGCGCAGCCGCAGGACACTTTACATATCGCGCGAAAATGGTTATTTTTGTACAAGAGCGCTCGCTGGGGTCCGGTCGACCGGTTAAATCTGCGCGAGAGGGGTGGAGGGCATGGGAGCGAACGAGATATTCTTCGGTCTGATTACCGCAGCAATTATCGTATTGGTGATCTTCCTGATCCGGTTCATTTTGAAGCTTATGGAGACGGTAAGGGCGCTGGGCAAATTGATCGAGACTGCCGATCAGACATTGAAGGGAGCGAGTGGTGTGGATCAGGCAGTGAAGGAAGCGATTGGAGAGGTGAGCCGGAGCCTGAGGAGCCTGCGTGCTATTACCGATGACGTGGGTGCGGTAACGAGCGATGTGAAATCGTTCTCGGGGTCCATAAGAGATGTGGGACACGGTGTGCAAGGGCTGGCGACAAGCGTGAGACAGTTGAACGATCTGGTTCAGAACCTTGGCAAGGAGACAATCGCCTCGGTGTGCGGCGTGCGGACGGGGATCAGAACGGGTTTTGAGGTGCTTTTGAAGAACCTGTTCGCAGCAAAGTGATACGACCCGATTTTGGCAAGTAACCCAACAACCCTTATACTATAACTACAGCCGAAAGACAAAGGAGGGAGAAAATGAAGTACGAAGAGAATGAATTCTCGACAAGCTCAGGGTCATGGTTACTCTCGTTCATACTTGGCGGATTGATTGGAGCAGCCGTTGCCCTGCTCGTCGCGCCCAAGTCGGGGCGCCAGACGCGAGAACAGATCAAGGACCTGGCGGAGGATGCGAAAGAAAAGGCAGCGGATTATTATGACAAGGCCAGAGAACAGATTTCGACAGCCGTGCAGAAAGGGGCGGAGATCCTGGAGCAGAAGAAAGCGGAGTTGGAGTCGCGTGTAAGCGGGGTGAAAGAGGCATATCGCAAAGCCACGGAGGGAAAAACAACTGGCGAATAAATGATGTGGGGTTTAAAAGCTTGACACACGGGCGGGCTCGCTTTCACGCGCCCGGTGAGCAAAATGCGGTCTTTCTCAACCATATTAACAGTCTCAATAATAGGATTATCTTGCAGCGAGGGGAGAGGCGACACGCTCCCCGCCGCGACGACGCTACGCTCCCGACCACTGCGCGGACGTCCATTCCTATATGATTACACCGATCAGGCTCATGATCATCCACTGAAAGAACGAGATCAGCGGATCGAGGACGTGGAGGTAGAGCAGGCCCAGGATGATAAAAAATCCATAGGGTTCGAGTCTCTGGAGCGTATACTGGAAGCTTCTGGAAGAGAAACCCATGAGGATTTTCGAACCGTCCAGGGGCGGAATGGGGATAAGGTTAAAGGAAGCAAGCATGATGTTGATCTGGGCAAGGTACTGAAGACCTCTCGCGAATGGGCTGAAGAGCGTGAAATGAACGGTGGTAAGAACCAGGAGCGCGAGAAAGGCGAGGATAATATTTGCCACGATCCCGGCGGCAGAGACGAAGATGAGGCCCTTGCGATGGTCTCTCAGGTTGTTGAAGTTTACCGGCACAGGTTTTGCCCAGCCGAAACCGAAGAGAAACAGCATGATTGTGCCGATAGGATCGAGATGACGGCGGGGGTCCAGACTCAGCCTGCCGAGCCACCGCGCCGTGGAATCTCCCATTTTGTCCGCCACCCATCCATGAGCTACTTCATGAATAATGACCGAATAGAGTAAGGGAATCGCAAGGAGGATAAACGTGGCGGGGTCCGAAAGGAGCAGTCCGATGAGTCCCATACCCCGTTAGTATCACATAAAGGTCCTCCAATTGCAAAAAAGAATTCGCGCCCTTGAGCATGTGTATCCCAAATCCCGCCTTGGCCCGGGTGAACGGGGGGAGGGATTTTTGCCGATGCCTTGGGTGTACCATTTCGCGCGGCGGTGTGGTATGTTTCCTCTGTGGATATCCTGTCGTTTGTCGCAAATGTGCCGCTTTTCAAAGGGTTGCCGGCAGACCAGATCGCCCGGATCGCCGGGATTGCCGTGTCGAGGGTCTACAGGCGGGGTGAGACTGTTTTCTCCGACTTCGATGTGGCGGACGGCTTCTATGTCCCCATGAGAGGGCGGATAAAGATATTCAAGCTTTCACCCGAGGGAAAGGAACAGGTGCTGCACATAATGGGGCTTCAGGAACCCTTCGGAGAGGCCGCCGTCTTCAGCGGCGGGCGGTTCCCGGCCCATGCCCAGGCGATAGAGGAAAGCCTCCTCATCTTTTTTCCCGCGCCCGCCTTTGTCGAACTCGTGCGGCACGACCCAACCCTGTCCATGAACATGCTGGCGCTCCTGTCGCGCCGACTCAAGCAGTTTGCCGGTCTCGTGGAGCAACTGTCGTTGAAAGAGGTGCCCGGCAGGCTCGCGTCCTACCTCATATATGTGAGTGATCGCACTCAGGGCGCCGCCCTCATCGAGCTCGACATATCGAAGACGCTCCTTGCCAACGTGCTTGGCACCATACCTGAAACAGTCTCCAGGGTGCTCGGGAAGATGGCGTCGGACGGGCTGATCGAGGTGGATGGGCGGAGGATCAGACTGCTCGAGCGAAAGAAGCTGGAAGAGTTGTCGCGAGGGGTAAGCTTCTATGACGAGGGCGGCTCGGGGGCCGCAACAGGGCCTTTTCCAGACGCGGGGGCGGTGGGATGAGAAAGGCTAAATCCATGGAGTGCACCGCACGATCCGCTAAGATTCAGCCATTCTATGTCATGGAGCTTTTGGAAAAGGCTCAAGCCCTGGAAGCGCGCGGCGAAAGGGTGATCCATATGGAGATCGGAGAACCGGACTTCACCACCCCGCCGGCTATAAGGGAAGCGGGTGCGCGGGCGATGGAAGAGGGACACACATTCTATACCCACAGTCTCGGTTTACCCCAATTGCGGGAGCGGATCGCGGCCCACTATGCGGAATCGCACAATCTGACTGTGCCGGCGGGCAGGATCATCGTGACGAGCGGGACGTCAGGCGCTTTTTTTCTCCTCTGCGCCGTGCTGCTGGAGCGGGGCAGGAATTTCCTGATCTCCGACCCCGGATACCCGTGTTACCGGAATTTCGGCGCCCTTTTCGACTCCCATGTCGTCCCTCTGCCTGTCTCCGAGGCATCCCGGTTCGAGATTACGCCTGCACACCTGGAAGAGTGCGAGGCTGCGCCGCACCTGCTTATGCTCTGCAGCCCGGCCAATCCCATGGGCACCGTGTATGCGGGGGAGTCTCTGGCGGGTCTCTTCGACGTCGTTTCTAAGAAGGGCGGCGTCATGGCGGTAGACGAAATATATTCCGGCCTCACCTATGACAGGAAATATCTTTCAGCCCTCGCGGTATCGGACGAGATCGTGGTAATCGACGGTTTTTCAAAGACCTACGCGATGACCGGCTGGCGGCTTGGATGGATGGTGGTGCCTCAGTGGCTCGTGCGCCCCATCCAACGGGTGGCGCAGAACGTATTCATCTCGGCGCCTACGGTGGCCCAGTATGCGGCCCTCGGGGCTTTCGACGTGGCGACGGAGCTTGAAGCGATGAAAGAAACGTACAGGGAAAGACGTGCGTTTTTGTTCCCCCGTTTGAAGCAGCTCGGTTTCGACTTGCCCGCGTGGCCTGAAGGGGCCTTCTATATTTACGCCGGCATCGAAAGATGGCGGATGGACAGCATGGAATTCGTGGAGAAGGCGCTCGCCGAGGCAAAAGTTGCAATTACGCCGGGGTACGATTTCGGCGCCTACCGGGCAGGCTCCCACGTGAGGTTTTCATTCGCCAACAATGTAGAAAACCTAAGAGAAGGGTGCGAGCGGCTCGAAGCGTGGCTCGGCAGCCTTTGACCTTTCGGTGCGCGGGCCGTCTTTGCCCGTGTACGGCAAGGGGAGCCCAAAGGGAAACGCAGGGGGCAGAAGTCCGCACACAATAAAAAGAGGCAGGGCCATTTCGACCCTGCCTCCGACGTGGAAGCCACTCAGCCTACACCTTGGACCTCTTCCTTATGCCTACAAGGGCGAGGAGGCCAGGGGCGAGCAAGAGCAGCGAGGGGGGGGCAGGGACGGCGGAGACGGTGAATGTACCTGTGTTCGAGGGGGTAAAGGAACACCAGTTATTGTAGCCTGTCGACGGGAATTCCAGCAACTGATAGCTGGTTGGCGCCCGGCCGATTGACGAGCCGGAGCCCGAGCCGTAAAGGTTGTATAGGTTTATCTCTGTGCCCGGCGCCGTAAAGAGCAACCCCGCATAGGTGAGGATCGGCGATGAAGTGGCCCCGGGAGATAGCTGGTTATCGTAATTGAAGGCACCGGCGGGACTGGTGGAGACATTACTCCCCCCGGGGTTAGGAAACAAAAGGGCGCCCGTAACGGGTGCTAAACCTGCCGCTGCCAAACCACTTCCTGTAATTGTAATAGAGCCTCCCGTGAGGGTCAAAGGCCCCGGTCCTTCGGTAGACGTATCCAGGATTCCGTAAGCCTGGACGGATGAGTCATTACTGGTGTAGGTAAACGTGTAGTCGGCAAAAGCCTGACTGCAGGTCATAAGGAACAGCGCAAGCACGAGCCAGAATAGTTTTTTCATTTCGCTTCTCCTCCCGAGCCAGGTTGGACAGGACCTACCAGTCCTGCCTTTCGTATGTAATATAATGTACTACTTAGTAGTACGTTATGTCAAGAAAAAACTGCAAGTCCCGGAAAAATAGATTCCGAAATGCCTAATGTCTTGGGATACCTGAGATAATCCTATTGACGTTGCCTCGACGGGATGGCAGAATAGAAGGTTCTCATGAGCGCTACCTAAGACCCAGAGGTGACCGTGGACCTATACATCGGCAACGACCTGAAAGACGTAGAGAGGGCGGTAGGCGAATTCTGCGAAAAGGAGATAGACCAGGAATATCTCCAAAGGCTTGAAGACGAGCACACATATCCGAGAGAGCTCTACGAGAGAATCGGAGAGCTTGGGATCATAGGCGTGGGTTTCTCTGAGGACATCGGCGGTTCCGGGTACGGAGCGCTGGGCCATGTGGTTGCCGTCAAGGAGATGTGCAGAAGACTGCCCGGCATAGGAATGGCCCTGAGCCTCGGTTACATACCGGGATTTGTCGTTGATATTTACGGAACCAGGGGACAGAGAGAGAAGTATATCCGCCCGATGATAGAAGGAAGATACATCTCCGCAATAAGCGTTACAGAGCCCGATAGCGGCAGCGATATCGGGAGCCTGAAGACGAGAATCGAGGATAGAGAAGATCATTTTATAGTCAACGGCTCAAAAATATTCACGACAAATGCAGGGTATGCCGATTTCTACACACTGCTTTCAAAAGATGAAAGCGGTCTTACGGCGATGCTTTTCGACAAAGAGCTGATCGACGCAAATGGCTCCGACCGCTTCCAGATACACGATCTTGGGAGGAAGATGGGCATCAACACGACGACGTCGGGAGAGCTTGTTTTCAGTGATTTTCACCTGCCGAAAGACTACGTGATCGGCCGACGCGGCAAAGGTATGAAGATCGTTCTCGATGGATTCGAGCTCGGCAGGATAGTGATAGCAGCACAGGCCTTCGGCAGCATGCTCTACGGCTACGAAAAGGTAGTAGACTACGCAAAGAAAAGAAGGCAGTTCGGCAAGCCCATAATAAAATTTCAGTCAATCGAGCACGACTTGGTGGATATGTACGTAGAAACCGAAAAATGCCGAAACCTTCTTTACAAAGCAGCCTGGCTCTATGATAAGAAGGACCCGGAATCGAAAAAGTACTCTTCCATGGCAAAATTGGCGATACCTGAGAGCGCGATAAAAATACTCAACAGGTCTATAGACATGCTCGGCGGCTATGGCTATATGCGCGACCAGGGGATCGAGGGTGCTCTCAGGGATGTAAGAATAACGTCAATATACGAGGGCACCAGCAAGATACAGAAGAATGCCATCGCGAAGATGCTCTACTGATGCAGCCACACATGCACCAGGCTTGGAGGGAGAACACATTGAAGCAAAAAATATCTTTCATGTCAGCCATGGCGCTGGCCGGCCTTTCCATGCTCATCATGGTGGCCGAACCGGTTGCGGCCCAGGAACTTAAGGGAAAGATAACCAAGGAGCAGCTTTACGCCGGTGCGCCCCTCTTCAGGAAAAATGCGCAGAAATCTACGCCCGATGCGGTCGCGGTGAAGCGGATCGGGGAGATTGCTTGGCAGCTTAATATCGTAATGTTTCTAGGCACGTGGTGCCGGGACTCGATACGCGAAGCGCCGAAGCTGCTCAAACTGCTCGAAGCGGCGAACAACCCGAATATCTCTCTCGATCTTTATGCGGTCAATACCTCCATGGAGGATGGTGCGGCCCTCGCGAAAAGGCACGGGATCAGGGCAGTGCCCACGATCATCTTTTTCAGGGACGGCAGAGAGCTGGGTCGCATCATAGAATCTCCGGCTACCACGATGGAAAAGGCGTTCCTCAAGATCGTCGGACCCGAGGAGGGGAGAGGAAAGGATTACCATTGACTATAGCCGTGCATGATTTTAAACTATTTTCGTGATCCATGTAATAAGAACGCACCCCGACCGGGTGCTGAGGCGCGTTGCCGCCGAAGTGAGCGGAATGACGGAAGAGATACGGCGGCTGTGCGACGACATGGTGGAAACCATGGCCGCAGCGCACGGATTGGGGTTGGCCGCAAACCAGATCGGTGTACCCCTTCGCATCTTTTCCGTTGAAACAGGCTCGGAAAAGGAAAGCAGCCCGCTCGTTTTTATCAATCCCCGGATCGTACGGCTGGAAGGGGAGGAGGTGGGCGAAGAGGGGTGCCTGAGCATCCCGGAGTTCTACGAAACGGTGAAGAGGGCAAAAAAGGCTGTTGTCAAGGGCAAAGGTGTCGATGACAAGGAATTCATGTTCGAGTGCAACGGCATGCTTGCCCGGGCGGTGCAGCACGAGGTAGACCATCTCAACGGCATTCTCTTTATCGACCATCTGAGCCCTGTGAAGAAACAGCTTTTTAAACGGGAATACAAGAAAGCGAAAATATGAACCTCCTTTTTTTCGGCTCTTCGAGCTTCTCGGTGCCCGCTCTGGTGGCGCTTCGCTCGTCCATATCCTGCGTGGTGACCAAGAAAACAAGGCCGAAGGGCAGGGGATACCTGCTTGAAGACAATGAGGTAAAGCGGACTGCCCTCTCTCTAGGTCTTCCGGTGAGAGAGATAGGGTCGTTCAAAGACGAGGAGGCGGCGAGGGTGGGCGAACTGAAGCCCGACCTCCTCGTAGTGGTCTCTTTCGGCCTCATCATTCCACGATGGTTTCTCGATCTGCCCGCCTTGGGCGCTATAAACGTGCATCCTTCACTCCTTCCGAAATATCGCGGCCCGTCCCCCATGCAATGGGCCATCTGGAATGGGGAAGAGGGGACGGGCATAACGGTCATCAGGATGAACGAGCGGATGGATGCGGGCGATATCCTCTATCAAGAGCAGGCGCCTCTCGCGGCCGACGAGGATGCGGCCACCCTTTCAAGCCGCCTTGCATCGAGGGCTTCCGAAATCCTTCCGCCCGTGGTGGAGGAAACTAAGGTCAAAGGGATTGGGTACGGCACGCCCCAGGACGACCGGGAGGCTACCTATACACCGATGATCACCAAAGAGATGGGACGCATAGACTGGAGCCTCAGCGCGACCGAGATCATCAGACAGGTGAGGGCGCTCGTCCTCTGGCCGACGGCATACACCTCCCTTGAGGGCAAAACGGTAAAAGTCTTTAGGGCCGGGCCGGCCCACGCCGTATCCCCCCAAAAGCACGACCCCGGCACTATTATTGCTTCGACCCCCTCGGGGATAGAAGTTTCCGCAGGAGTCGATTCTCTCATCCTCCAGGAGGTACAGATGGAGAATAAGAAGAGAATGGCGGCCTCCGAGTTTGCCAAGGGCTATCGGCAACTTTCCGCAAAACTCTTCATTTGACGCTGTTTTTTATGTCAGCCGGCGATAGAACCCCACTTTTTTGTTGACAGAAGCAGGTTTCCCACTTATGATCAGGGAGGATTGCCTGTGAATGGCGCTTTATTGGCTTTATAGTACCGGTGTTCAACGTTCCCGCAGCGAGCGCTGCGTATGGCGTCGCGCACGAAGGGCCGCCGGCTGCGCCGGGCATACCACCGCGAAGGAGTGCCCCGATTTCTCATCGCCTGACCACAAGACGCTGCAACACGCCCCATTCGTAGCGGGATTCGTGTTTTGCGCCGCAGTCCTTTCCTGTCTCTTCCTCGCCGGATGTGGAGGGGGGGGTACACCCATCCGGCAGAACGTGATTTACGCTTCCGGGCCGGTGCTTGCAGCCTCCAGGGAGCGTACGTCGCAGACCGTGCCGCCGGAAAGCAACGCGTCGACGGCGGAGCCGAAGAATGGTGAGGCACGAAAGAGCGGGCCGAAAAAGACGATCCAGAAGAGGCCGTACACAAAGAAGTTGGACGACATCATGGCGAAGCGGGTCCAACGCGAACGGGAAGCCTCTGCCCCCACGGAGGATATGTCCCTCCTTTTCAGGCTGGACGACGCCGATGACGACAACATCGCCTCTCTGCTGACGGCAGATTATCTGAAGCAGTTCGATATACCGATCGTCTTTAACGACGCGGTCCACTATTTTGTCAGGTATTTCACCACGGAGAAAAGGAAAATATTCGCCAACTGGCTGCGGCGGTCGAAGCGCTATGTCCCGATGATCAAGGAGATCCTGCGCGCCCACGGGCTTCCTGAAGACCTCATCTATGTGGCCATGATCGAAAGCGGCTTCAATCCAAGGGCCTACTCTTCCATGAAGGCGTGCGGTCCGTGGCAGTTCATTTACGAGACTGGCGATAGATACGGCCTGCGGGTCAACCATTGGGTGGACGAAAGAAGAGACCCAGAGAAATCAACCGTGGCGGCCGCCCTCTACCTGAAGGACCTGTTTACCCAGTTCGGGTCCTGGTACCTCGCGGCTGCGGCTTATAACGCCGGCGAGAAGAGGATCGAGAGGTCCATAGAGAAGCACGAAACGGCCGATTTCTGGGAGCTTATGAAGTATAATACGCTGCCCAGGGAGACCAGGGAGTACATCCCGAGGCTCCTCGCCGCCGCACTTATCGCCAAAGACCCGGACAAATTCGGTTTCACCGGTATCAACTACGATCGGCCGATCAGGTTCGTGAACGAGAAAGTACCGGCGGGAACGCCGCTTGCGGACATTGCAAAGGCTGCATCGACGGACGTGATGACCGTGAGGGCACTCAACCCCGAATTGCTGACGGGTATTGTCCCTCCCGATGTGGACGACTACGCGATTAAACTTCCCGAATGGATCGCAAGAGATAAATTCCGGGAGGAGTTGAGGATAGCCCCGGGAACGGAGAATAAGGTGCTGGAAGTGACAACGTACACCCTGAAGAAGCATGACAGCCTTGCCGGGGTTATGAAAAGGTATAAGGTGGACCATGATGATCTTCGGCTCGTCAATGTCTGCGATGAGGAGTTGAAGGCAAGACCCGGCATGGTTATTTATATCCCTAAGTTTTACGGCCGGAGGGAACCGGCGGAAGTGGCGCAGGAGGCAGGGGCGGAGAAAGGCGAGGTGGCCGCAGACACAGAATCGCCCGAAGCGCCCGGGTCTGAGAGCGTGAAGGTCGCCTCTATGGCGGAAACAAGCCCGAATTTTCCCAAACGCCCGCACGTGCGGCTGCAACCGGCGAGCCATGTGGCCGGGGGCGAGAGACCCATTCAAGCCGCGGTCTACCATGTGGATGGAAAGCGCGGAACCGCCTCTATCGCGGGCAAGCGCAGTCCGGAAGGCCGGACCTCCAAAGCGATAAGGCACGCCAGGAAACATAAAACGCCGGCAGGCGCCAAGCTTACCGCATCCAAGGCGAAGGCTAAACCCTCAAGACGAGGTTGATCATATCACCACGCGAAAACCCCATGGCGTGGAAGAATTGCAGGAGATCCCAGTCGTTCCAGTTGACGAGCGTGTAGATGGTGTCGACGCCGTATGTTTTTAAGTTCTGTACGCACATGCTCGCAAGTTCTTTTGCGATCCCCCTGTTCTGGTAATCGGGGTCTATGCCTATGGTATCGATCCAGCCGATATTGTTTGGGACCTTGAATTCCCACCCACTTACTTCTCCCAGAATGAAACCTATGACCTTTCCGTCTATCTCAGCGACGAGGGAGGCATCGTGGGGCCTCGACTCCGCCTGCTTTACGATCTTTGTCACCCAATAGTCCCGGCGGGTCTCCCCGAGCACCTTCGTGTCGATATTGACGATGAAATCCAGATCCTGCTTCTCCATGACCCTGATAAGGAGCTTGTCCAAGAAATTGCTCATTGCTTTTTCCTCCACCTCCGGCGTGAATTGATTTGTGAATTTTATAACATAAGACGTTGCTCCGTGGCAAGAATGATTGCAAAAAAGAACGGAAGCACAATTATGGTTGGACTACTCAATGAAAATGAAGTAGATTCCTGATGGGACCCTATGGACTATATAAAGGTTACGGCCGCGATCATCGAGAATGACGGATATATCCTGATAGGCAGGAGAAAGGCCGGCCGGTTCGCCGATATGTGGGAGTTCCCCGGAGGGAAGGTGGAAGACGCCGAGACCCCTGAGGAATGCCTGAAAAGAGAGACTCCGTGAAGAACTGGGTGTTGCGGCCGCGATCGGAGATTTTTTCTTGTCCAGCAAACATGCGTATAGCCATGTCGCGATAGAGCTGCTGGTCTATAAGGCAAAGATAGTGGGAGGCGAGTTTTGCCTGCACGACCACAAAGAGATACGATGGGTGCCCGTGGACGCCCTTCGCTCATATGCGTTTCCCGAGGCGGACCTGCCCGTAATCGACAAACTGATCCGGGAAAGTTCGGGCGAATGACGGCACGATGTGCGCGTCTCCTGCGTGAGCGATTCCGCCGGGCCGCCGGGGGCAAGGGCGCCGGGGCGGCTTTTACGGCCATTGACATCGTCATGGAAAGGCTTTAAGCTGTGGCAGCGCAAAAAAAACATACAGAAAGGTGATCGAGAAATGAATTACCCTCCATTGAAAGCAACGATCCGCACCGCAAAAGGCGATATCAGGCTGAACCTGTTTCCTGACAAGGTCCCTTTGACCGTCCTCAATTTCGTCAACCTCTCAAAGAGGGGCTTCTATGACGGACTTGCATTCCACAGGGTTATAGCGGATTTCATGATCCAGGGAGGATGCCCGACAGGCGACGGAAGGGGCGGACCCGGTTATCGCTTTAAGGATGAGTTTTCGCGTGACCTGCGCCACAGCAAACCTGGTGTCCTCTCCATGGCCAACGCGGGGCCGGGTACGAATGGAAGCCAATTCTTTATTACCCACGTTGCCACGCCATGGCTCGATGACAAACATGCGATTTTCGGCCAGGTGGTGGACGAGCATGACCAGGAGATCGTCAACAGCATCGCCGCAGGCGACAAAATCGACTCTGTTATCATAGAGGGCGACTATTCGAAGCTGGTGGAGGAGCATAAGGATCAGATCGACGCCTGGAATGAGGTACTGGGAAAAAAAGAGAGATAGGGAGATCGGTCACGCCTCTTTTTCGCTCCCGGACACGAGTCGCTCAAATTCTTCAATGAATCCTCTCTGGCCGGCCTGAATCCTTTCTTTTGCTTCCTCCAGGCTCAGCCATTCGGCTCGGTCCGCTTCGGGAAACTCCTGCTCTCTGCCCGAATGGGGAGGCCACTCCATCGTGAAGAAGGTGCTCCTCAGGGCACCGGGGTCGCAATCGCCCTCAAAGGCCCACGCGTAAACCGTCTTGCGGCTCTTCAGAGACACCGGGCTCAACGGGCGAAACTCATCACCTTCGGGCCGGAACCCCGTCTCCTCCCCAAACTCTCGCACGGCAGCCGCAAAGGCCTCTTCTCCCTGCTCTATCTCACCTTTCGGGATCGTCCATGCACCTCTGTCTTTGTTTGCCCAGTAGGGGCCGCCGGGATGCACGAGTAACACCTGGGCCACGCCTTGCCGGCGCCGGTACATGAGCAATCCCGCGCTCTGTTTCGCCATAGAGGAAACACCCGTGAAACCACGCGTCAACCGTTTCCGGCAATCATCGCACACTTACAGCCGTTCCACGCCCTCTCCGATACCACCCTTCACCTGGTTGACCCAGGGCGAACGGAAACCATGATCGTAGCCGTTTTTACCGGGGCATGCGTTTTCTCCCACGGACGGACATATTCCATCGTAATTTCGGTGCTTCCTCTGCCGACTGCAAGGAACGTACATATCTCCTCACCGCCGCCGCCCAGCAAAGCCCCTTCGAACGGCACATAGTCGCATCTCACGAGCTTGACGACACGTTCTTCAAGAGGGCCTATCGGCCGCCATTGATAGCCGGTAGTCCTGTTCGCGTCGAGCCTTACGGTGAACTCCTTGCCTTCCTCCGCCATCACCACAAAACTGATCTGTTCGCTTTCCTTCCGCGCCTCAGTTTTCGGGGGTTTTTTTGGCGGCGGCTCGACCCGAAGGAAACGGATTCCCACCAGTTTTCCTCCTTTGTCGAAATCAAAGGCGAAGAAAGCCGAGCCCAGAACCTCGCAGGCATGGCAGAAATTGCGTAGGGTATATGGTACTACAAAAGCCTGACCTCCGCCCGGCAGGGTCTCGGAGAGGGGTGCTTGTCTGAACGACCTGTCCCCGGGCCACAGGGTCACCCTCGGGTAGAGTTTCCTGATAGCCGCATAAGTCCTGTCCTGTTCCATCGCTTCTTTTGGCAGTAGCGCGATATCGTCAACGTCAACGATGGGAGGCTCCCCGTTCAGCAGGAGAATTCCATGGTTCTCATTCGCCCTGAAGGGGTACACGATCTGGGCAATATCGACCCGTCCCGTCTCCCGGAATTTGCGCACGAACGCCCCACCCCCGAAAGACCTTGTGAATGCGACCGCCTCCGGCGACGCTCCGAAGCCCTGCATGGCGTCCGCGAAGCACTCTTCCACTTCCCTGCCGCCGGTGTCGGCACACCTCTGCTTTGCCGCCAAAATCGCCTGCTTATCGGCATTCCAGACTGAATCGGCCGTCACGACCCGTGTGGTCTTCTTCTCGCCCGTCACATCGGCAGGCATTGCCGCCGCACAGAAGCACCCGAGAGCGCATAGAATTACCGAGATGGTTGTGACGACACGCATGGTCCCTCCATGAAATGAAAAAGAACGCCTGCCCGACATTCCCCAAGGGTCGACGGCGTCCCAAACCGGTACACACTAATTTTTGACACAAAGCGGCCTCTTTTTCAAGGAAAACTTGGTCCGTGAAAACATCCCGATGGTCATAAGCGGATGCCGATCATGTCCGTTTTTGCCCCGCTCGGCCGGACCATGAGAAAGACGTTTTCTTCGTAATGCACGGGTATATCGACAAGAGGGACTCACGGGAAAGGGCTCTCTCAGGATGTTTCAGGATGGCTGTTGGTGAAAAGCCTCAATACGAATTGCTGCTGATGGCGCAAATCCAGTTTCAAGTCGAACCTGGAGGCGATGTAGTTCCTCATAAAACGATCCGCTGTTGTCTACCAGGCCGAGATGACCGTTATTCAAGAGCAATATGGTGACGGGTAGACGGAGCTCGGCCAGCGTTGCCAACTCCTGAATGTTCATCTGGAACGAGCCGTCACCGCTTATGCACAGGACGCGGCGACTGGGTTCGCAAGCGCCGCGCCTATGGCGGCGGGAGGCGAACCCCATGGTGCCCAGGCCGCCTGAGGTGAGGAAGGTGCCCGGCTCGGCAAAAGGGTAGACTTGCGCCACCCACATCTGATGCTGTCCCACGTCGGTGCAGACGATAGTACCGGCCGGGACCAGGGCATGGGCGGTCCTGATCGACATGGATGGGGTGGAGGCCGTTGTTTCTCCTAAAAGGGCCGAAGGGAAGGGCAGCCCTGATCTCCGAGATCCGCGAAAGCCATGGGTGGCGGCTGTCGCTCCCGACCATGGGCAACAACGCGGTTATCACGAGGCCCAGGTCCCCTACTATCGACAGGTGGGCCCTTTTATCTTGTGGATCTCGGCCGCATCGACATCGACATGAATGATGTCGGCCTTACGGCAGAACCATCGGCCCGACCCACAGCGCGGTCGTCGAACCTGGCGCCGAGTGCCAGGACGAGGTCTGCCTCATCAAGGGCGATATTACACGACGGGGACCCGTGCATGCCGAGCATGCCGAGGTAAAGGGGGTCATCGGGAGGAAAGGCGCCGAGACCCATAAGGGTGAGGGCCACGGGTATGCCGTTCTTTTTGCCAACTCGCGGAGCGGGCCGTGGCATCCGGACCTGATCACGCCGCCTCCGGCGTAAATCACCGGTCTTTTGGCCCTTCGATCATGGCAGCCGCATCAGCCGCTCGCCCGCGTCGATTGCGGGAGAGACCGCTTTCACACCGGGCGCAGGCCATTCATCCAGCTCTACCTCCTGGACTTGGACATCCTTCGGGACGTCGATGAGAACGGGTCCGGGACGGCCCGAAAGGGCTATGGCAAAAGCCCTGGGGATGATGGTGAGCAATTGTTCGGCACTCTTTACGAGAAAGTTGTGCTTGGTGATAGGAAGGGTCATGCCGTAGGTGTCGACCTCCTGAAAGGCGTCGGTGCCGATCATGGAGGTGGGGACCTGACCGGTGATCGCGATGATGGGGACGGAATCGAGCTTCGCGTCCGCCAGGGCGGTGACCAGGTTGGTAGCCCCTGGGCCGGAGGTGGCAAAACAGACGCCCGGTCTTCCGGTGGACCTCGCAATGCCGTGGGCAATGAAGCCGGCCCCCTGCTCGTGACGCGCGAGGACGTGGCGTATGGAACTCTTGGAGAGTGCATGGTACAGGGGTAGATTGGCGCCCCCCGGAATGCCGCTCACTATGGCAATGCCGGCCCTCTCCAGTAACCTGATAATGATTTCCGCTCCGTTGTATCGCATGGGATCCCCCTCCAAAGGGTAATAAAAAAGGCCCCTGCCGGCTTACACCGGCAGGGTCCCTGCTTAATCAGGGCCAACGAGGTGTTTCATTATTTTTGGTAGTGGATTGGGGATTGATGCGGCATCCACCCGCCCTGGAAGACTTCCGTCCCATGACGGCTGCCTAGTGCTTATAACGGAGGCCCCCGAAGCTCTTGCAGATTATCTCGTTGAGCGCTTCCATGTATGACCGCTCCGGTATGCTGAACCACTGCGAAGGGTTCTGGTTCTTGATCGTCCGGACGGAACCCTCCGGACCGGGCACCTCCCACTCAAGCCTGTGGTACGTCGTCTCTCGGCATTTAATCTCGACGACCATGGTCAGCTCTCTCGGCCCGTGGTCTTCCCCCGCCGCTGACGCCTTTACAATGGTTTGTGCGATATAATCGGAATCATTGTAGGACGTGTTATCCTGGTCATAATAGAACTTGTTGCCCGCAGAATTGGTATAGAATTCTCTCCACCGTCCGTCTTGCGACGCAGCCGGTGAAATCAAGAAGACAGCGATTAACATGACGGAAAGTATGATAATCCTTTTCACCTTCAGCCCCCGAGGAATTTTAGTGCCTCACCGAGCTACTTTATACCAGATTGTCAAGAAAATTGCACCCGTAAAATGCAGGTCAATGCATCGACAATTTGGCTTGAGACCACATTGCATACCCCCTCACACCGACGGCTTTTTGACAAAGTTGATAGCCGTACTACGACAGAGTTTGCCGCAAGAAACACCCGGCCGGGAAAGGAGCTTCACATATTGAACGCCGCCCCACAAGCTGCTATAGTTATACCCTAATGGAATTATTCAACAGCGAGACCCTGGGCAAAAAGGCGCGAAAGCCCCTTGCCGACAGGATGCGGCCCACAAGGCTCGAAGAATTTGTAGGTCAGGAGCACCTTCTGGGCGAAGGCAAGTTCTTGAGGATCCTCCTCGATAAGAAAGAGATACCTTCCATGATCTTCTGGGGCCCCTCGGGTGTGGGGAAAACGAGCCTGGGATGGCTCATGGGGAAGTACCTCGACCTCCCTTTCGTCTCCCTGAGCGCGGTCAGTATCGGGATAAAGGAAGTGAAAGAGATCATCCAGAAGTCGAAACTCAGGAAGACGATCCTTTTCATCGATGAATTCCACCGGTTTAACAAGCTTCGGCAGGATACTTTCCTCCCCCACGTGGAAGGGGGGGATATTATTCTTATCGGAGCGACAACCGAGAACCCTTCCTTCGAGATCGTCGCGCCCCTCCTTTCCAGAATGAAAGTCCTCACCCTGTCTCCCCTTACCGAGGAGGAGATCGTCCTTATATTGGAGCGGGCCCTGGAGGAGGACGGCGAGCTTAATGCGCCCCCTACCCGGGTAGAAGGTAACGCACTTCGGGAGATCGCCTCCCTCGTGACCGGCGACGCGCGGAAGGCGCTCAACCTTCTGGAGATCTCCCACGCGATGGCGGCCAGGCGAAACGCAGCGAGGCCGGTAATCGATCACGAGACGGTGCAGGAGGCCTATCAGAAGAGGGTGCTCGTCTATGACAAGAAAGGGGAGATGCATTACGACCTCATAAGCGCCTTCCACAAGAGCATGAGGGGCTCCGATCCGGACGCGGCCCTTTACTGGCTCGCGAGAATGATAGAGGCGGGCGAGGACCCGCTTTATATCGCGAGGCGCATGGTCCGTTTTGCCTCCGAGGACGTGGGGAACGCGGACCCTGGAGCCCTGTCGGCAGCCATCGCCGGCATGCAGGCGTTCCACTTTCTCGGCGCCCCCGAAGGCTACCTGGCCCTGGCCCAGGTCTGCGTCTATCTCTCGGCCTCGGAAAAGAGCAACGCCGTCTATACTGCCTACAACGATGCGGTCGCCGACGTGCGAAATCTCCCGGAATATCCGGTCCCCCTGCATATCCGCAATGCCCCTACCGGGCTTATGAAAGATCTCGGCTACGGCCGTAACTATCTTTACCCCCACGATTATGACGGCGCCCTTGTCGGCCAGGCCTATCTCCCTGAAGCCCTGAAAGGAAGAAGGTATTATGAGCCGAAAAACAGGGGATACGAGACGCGGTTCAGGGAGTTCCTGGAGAAAGCGAGGAAGATCAGGGGGGATCAGGAAGCATAGCACAGAAGTAATCAATGACGGGTCACGAGCCGGAAGGAAGGCTATCCTAAAGGGGGTGTCAGCCGTGAAGAAGCTCTTCGTCAGCGACATAACGAAGGATGCCGAAGTGAAGGATTTCTTTCTCGTGATGAAGAAAGGCATCTATTCCAGCAGGAACAATACGAAATACGCGAGTGTCCGTTTGAGGGACAAGACAGGGTCGATAGAGGCGAGGATCTGGGACAGGGTGGACGAGCTGTCGGCCGGTTTCGACCGGAACGATATCGTGTATGTCGAATCGAGGGCGAAGAGCTATCAGGAGCAATTGCAACTGAACGTGACCGCTATCCGCAAAGAGGCGCGTGCGCTGTCGGCCAAAGAGATCAGCGAGTTTTATCCCGAGACGGGCTCGGGGACCGAGCGGTTGAAAGAGGCTTTTTTCAGGATAACGGGCGGGATAGGCGACGTCCACCTTACGAGACTTTTTGACGAGATGAAAAAGAGGGAAGAGGTGCTCGACCTGTTCTTCCTCTTGCCCGCGTCCGTCGGGGTCCACCACGTTTCTATCGGCGGTCTCCTCGAGCACTCCGTGGCGGTGGCCGAGATGGGGAGACACGCGGCTGCCTTTACCGGGGCCGATGCGGACATCGTTACGGCGGGCAGTCTCCTCCATGATATCGGCAAGATCGAAGAGATCACCTTCAAAGCGGGCGGATTCGGTTATTCCGACCAGGGGCGGCTTCTCGGGCACATCACGCTGGGGATCATGATGCTGGACAGGCTCGTGGCGGCAATAGACGGCTTCCCCGCCTATCTGGCCGACGTGCTGAAGCACATCATTCTTACCCACCACGGCGAGGCGGAATGGGGCTCGCCGAAGAAACCCATGTGCGCTGAGGCGCTGGTGGTGCACTATATCGACAACCTGGACGCAAAAGTCATGGGTGTAAAGGAGCATATGGAGGCCGGCATGGAAGATGAGAAATGGAGTCAATTCCACAGACTCTATGAATCACGTTTTTATAAAATTCCGGAAAGGTGAGTTATGGAAGTGAGAAGGATTTTTGTGGACAAACTGAAAATGAAGAATGGGATGGTCCTCGTCACGGGCCCTGAGCTGCAAGTATATTCTTCAGGTGCTCAGAAAAGTGGTGAACGACAGGATCGACGTGATGGACGGCAAAGGGTACTTATACCGTTGTATGATCCATGCGATCAAAGGCAAGGAGTTGTACCTGCACATCATGGATGCGGTACCCCATCCCGAGGAAAAGAAGACGAAAGTTACCCTCATCGTCAGCCCCATAAAGGGCCCGAGGATGGATTGGCTCGTGGAGAAGGCCACGGAGCTGGGCGTCGATCGGATCCTGCCCACCATTTTCAGGAGGACGGTCGTCAAGTTCAGTGACGGGGAAGCGGAGAAGTGCGAGCGATGGAAGCGGATCATGATAGAGGCATCCCGGCAGTCAGGCAGGTTCTCGGTCCCCGAGATGGGTCCGCCGACCCCGCTTCGCGGTGTGCTTCCCTATATCGATCACCTCGAGAACCGATGGCTTTTGTATGAGCGCGAGAAAAGCATGACCATGAAGGATGTGCTTGTCACACAGAAGAACGGAGAGGTCTGCGTTGCCATCGGACCTGAGGGCGGGATAGAAGAGGGGGAGGTCCAATGGTTTACGGATAACGGCTTTGTCCCTTGTACGCTCGGCGAAAACATACTGAGGACCGAGACAACGCCCCTCGTCGTCCTGTCCGTAATTTTTTACGAATTCAATATGCGATGAAAAGGGCGTCCCTGTTCGCAAGGTTTCTGGCAATCCTGATCGACCTCTCCTTTCTCCTGTGTGTCTCCGTGCTCCTCCTGGCATCAGGGTTGACTGGCGCCGTAATGGGTGTCGGCGCGGGCGTTGCCTCTTCTTCGGATCTGCTTTCGACCCTGAAGAGCTTTGTCTCCATCTTCTTTTTCTTTGAAATTTTTCTCTTTATGTTCTACTTTACGTATCTCACCGCGTGCGGCGAGAGCACTTTTGGAAAGCATATGTTCGGGCTCAGGGTGGTGCGGAGGAGCGATAACGCGCCTCTCGGTGTGGCGAGGTCTCTCGCAAGGGTTTTGGCGTACTGGTTATCGGCTCTTCCCTTGTTTCTGGGCTTCTGGATGGCATTGCCGCTTGGGGGCCTGGCACTTCACGATGTCATCGCGGGAACGATGGTGATAAAGGAGGAGTAATGGCTAAGGCTCGAAAGGGTATGGCGGGCTGCGGGTGCCTGGTCTTTGTACTCATTGCCTGCATGGTGCTCGCCGGTGTCCTGGTCCATCCGTTCTCACTAAGGATTATGGCCGGTCGTTTCCACCATGAGGACAAGGTGGTCCCCTGTGACGCAATTTTCGTCCCCCGGTTCGTGGAAGACAGGAACGGCGAAGTCTATGCCGAGGCCTTCAGGGAATACTGGGCGGGCAACGGCAAGTCTATTTGGGTGGAAGACGACCGTATGTTCGGTTTCAGCATGAAGGATATTGTGGGGAGGATGGCCAAGGAGAGGGGCATAAAAGGGGGCGCGGTGCATGCAGTCGCGGTTGAGGGCGATGATGCGGCGAAGGCGCAGGCTGCCCGAGCCGAACTCTTGAGACAGGGGATCAAGAAGATCGTTCTTATCGTGCCCGGCTATGCGTCGAAGAGATACCAATTGCTCTACAGCTCGGCAAGAGCGGAAGATCCGTTGCTCGTTCTGGTCAAACCGGTGAGCATGTCATATTTCAAGGCGGATAAATGGTGGGGTGATGACCTTTCCAGAACCCTGATGGGAAGGGAGTTCTATCGGACGGGTCTCTTCTACATAAAGCGTTTCAGACAAAACGAAAAAGGGGATAGCGGGAAAGGGTAGGGTGGTTCACTCGCCATGGAAGAACTGACGGCCCTTCTGGCGCTTTCACGGGTCAGCAAGATCACCAATGTGCGCAAGAAAAAGCTGGCCCAGGGCCGTGAAAGCGTCGCCTCCCTGTTCGAGGGGAGGGAAAAGGCTGAAAATGCCGCCGATGACAGGGCGATACGCGCTTTTCAGGGGTTCGAGGCGATCGACAAAGACCTGGCCTTGCTCGCCCGGATGGGCGCCGCGGTCCTCACGATAAAGGACAGCGCTTACCCGCCGCGTCTGTCGGATATACCCGATGCGCCTCTCGTGTTGTACAAGAAGGGGCCTCTTCCGCTTCCGCATGATGCCTTCGCCGTGGTGGGGGCGAGGAAAGCGAGCTTCGAGGGGATGCTTCTCGCCGAGCGTATTGCCGATGCATTGTCCTCGGCGGGGATCACCGTCGTCAGCGGTCTCGCCAGGGGGATAGACACTGCGGCCCACAGAGGGGCGCTCAACGGGAAGGGCGGGACGGTGGGCGTGCTGGGATGCGGCATCGACCGGTGCTATCCCGCGGAGAATTGGACGCTCTTTCAGAACATCGGTCGGATCGGCGCCCTGCTTACCGAATACGGACCTGGAGAAACGCCGTGGTTGGGCCATTTTCCTGCGCGGAACAGGATCATAGCCGGTTTATCCGTCGGTGTGCTCGTAGTGGAGGCATCGAACAAAAGCGGCTCTCTCATCACGGCCCGGCTCGCGCTGGATTACGGGCGGGAGGTAATGGCCATACCGGGCAGGGTCTTCGATGACGCCTATAAAGGCACGAACAGCCTCATCAAACAGGGGGCGCTTTTGGTAGAGGATATCAACGATATCCTGGCCTGTTGTTTCCCTCACGTGGAGCTACGGACGAAATCGTCTATTGATATGAATGGCGATGAGGATTATATTTACACACTATTGGGCGCAGGCAGGCTGCATGTGGATGAGCTGATCGAAAAGAGCGGGTTTGAGGCGGGGAAGGTAATGGCGGTTCTCACTAGGCTCGAGATGAAAGATATAGTGAGGCCTATTCCCGGAGGATTCTATTTGAGGAAGGTGTAATGACGAAATCGTTGCTTGTTGTCGAGTCGCCGACGAAAATGAAGACCCTCTCCAAATTCCTGGGGAAAGATTACATAATAAGGGCCACCTACGGCCACATCAAGGACCTGCCCAAGAGTAAGATGGGTGTCGACGTGGACCACGGCTTCACGCCGCAATTTACGGTCGTGAAAGGCAAAGCGAAAATCGTCGCCGAGATCAGGAAGGCGAGTAAGGAGGCGGACAACGTCTTCATAGGATCGGACCCTGACAGGGAAGGTGAGGCCATCGCGTTCCACGTGGCCGAGGTGATTGGCCACGACACGCCCGTAAAAAGAGTGTTGTTCAACGAGATTACCAAAAAGGCGGTGCTGGAGGCGATGGCGTCGCCTTCGAGCCTTGATGAGTCGAAGTACGACGCGCAGAAGGCGAGGCGCATACTCGACCGGCTTGTCGGTTACGAGATAAGCCCGCTGTTGTGGGAAAGGGTAAAGTATGGGCTCTCCGCCGGGAGGGTACAGTCGGTCGCCCTTAAGCTCGTCTGCGAGAGGGAAGATGAGATAGAGGCCTTTGTCAAGGAGGAATACTGGAATATAGAGGCCGACCTCACGCTTTCAAGCGGAGAAAAGATAAGGGCCAAGCTCGAAAAGATCAACGGCGCAAAAGCGCGTATAGGGACAAAGGATGAGGCGGAGAAGATCAGGTCTTCCTTGAAGGGGGGGCCGTTCAACGTCGCCGGGGTCGAGGAGAAGGAGCGGTTTGTGAGCCCCTACCCGCCTTTCAAAACAAGCACCTTGCAGCAGGATGCTTCGAGCAGACTGAGGTTCTCGCCAAAGAAGACCATGCTGGTGGCCCAAAAACTCTTTGAGGGTGTGGAGATCGGCAAGAACACCACGACAGGTCTCATTACTTACATGAGAACCGATTCGGTGCGCATCTCGAATGAGGCGCTGACGGAGGCGAGAAAGCTCATCGGCGCGGAATTCGGGGTGGCTTATGTGCCGGGGAAGCCTAATGCGTTCAGCAACAGCAGGACCGCTCAGGACGCCCATGAGGGGATCAGGCCGACAAACGTGAAACTTACACCCGAGAAACTGAAAGCCCATCTCGACAAAGACTTGTTTGCCCTTTATGAGCTGATATGGCGGCGGTTCGTGGCATCCCAGATGGCGCGGCAGAGGCTGCATGTCAGGGTCGCGGAGATCGTAGTGGATAGCTGCACCTTTGTCGCCCGGGGCTCCAAGGTGGTGTTCGACGGCTTTACGAAGGTTTTTGACGTGGACAGGGCCGAAGACGAGCGGGCCTACCTGCCCGATATGAAAAAGGGGGATACCCTGGAACTCGGGCGCCTCGACGCGAGCCAGCATTTTACAAGCCCGCCTCCGCGCTACTCGGAAGCATCCCTAATAAAGACCCTTGAGGCAAAGGGGATCGGACGCCCTTCCACGTATGCCGCTATCGTGAGTACCGTCCAGGAGAGGGGTTACGCCCATAAGGAAAAGGGGAGCCTCGCGCCGCTGCCGCTCGGCAGAACGGTCAACCGGCTCCTCACGGAATTCTTCCCCCGGGTGATCGACGTCGATTTTACCGCGCGGATGGAAGAGGGCCTCGACCGCATCGAGGAGGAAGAGAACAACTGGGTCACGTCCCTGAGCGAGTTCTACGGCGTCCTGCAAGAGGAGATGGGCTCCGCCAAGACAAAGATGAAGAACCTGAAGCACGAGGAGAAAGAGACGTCCATCATCTGCGACAAGTGCGGCAAGAACATGATCCTCCGCTGGGGCAAAAACGGGGAATACCTGGTATGCAGCGGCCGTCCTACCTGCAAGAATAAGAAAAACGTCACCGTCGACAAGGACGGCAACATCTCTGTCGTCGAGGAGACGACGTATGGCGCGTGCCCCCAATGCGGCGGCACTCTGGTGGAGAAGAGCGGCCGCTTCGGCCGTTTCATCGCGTGCGGCAATTATCCCGAGTGCAAATATACAAAACCCTTCACCACGGGCCTCCACTGCCCTCAGGAGGGCTGTCAGGGCGAGCTGGTGGAGCGGACCTCCAAGAAAAAAAAGAAATTTTACGGATGTACCCGTTATCCCGATTGTGCCTTTGCCACAAGCCTCCAGCCTAAGGAAGGTGAATGTCCTGTGTGCGCGGCGCCCGTCCTTTTCGGCTACAAGGGAAAGTTGAGCTGCCTGCGGAAGGATTGCGGGTGGAAATCAGCGTAATCGGGGGCGGCCTTGCCGGAAGCGAGGCTGCTTATCAGATCGCCCGTATGGGCGGACACGTCGTTCTCTACGAGATGCGGCCCTTATCGCAAACACCCGCCCACAAGACCGGCTATCTCTCCGAGCTTGTCTGCAGCAATTCCCTGAAGTCGAAGGAGCTGACGAACGCGCACGGCCTCTTGAAGGCAGAGCTTCGCCTCCTCGATTCCCTTATTGTGAGGGTGGCCGAGGAGTGCGCCATACCGGGCGGCAAAGCCCTCGTCGTCGACAGGAGCCGTTTTGCGCAAGAGGTCTCGTCCGCCATCCTGAGTCATCCCCGGATCAGGGTGGTGAGGGAAGAGAAGACGGACCCGCCCCAGGACGGCATTGCGATAGTCGCAACCGGTCCTCTCACTTCGCCTATCCTTTCCGGGCGGATACGGGCAATGACAGGCATTACGAACCTCCATTTTTTCGACGCGATATCGCCTATCATCGATGGTGACAGCATCGACATGTCTCGCGCATTTTTCGGCACCCGCTACGCCACGGGCGTTGAGGACTACCTCAACTGCCCCCTCACGAGGGAAGAGTACGAAGTGTTCTATGATGCGCTCAGGCTGGCTGAGAGGGTAGACCTGAAGGAGTTCGAGGAGACGCCCTACTTCGAGGGATGTCTGCCCATAGAGGTGATGGCCGAAAGGGGGAAACACACGCTCCTCTTCGGTCCCATGAAGCCCGTAGGTTTGTGCGACGAGAGGACGGGCAGCGAGCCGTATGCCGTCCTGCAGCTCCGGCGGGAGGATGCTCTAGGGCACATGTACAATATGGTCGGCTTCCAGACGAAGCTTACCTACCCAGGGCAGGAAAGGGTATTCCGCCTTATCCCGGCCCTTCGGAAGGCGAGGTTCTTCAGATATGGCAGCATCCATAGAAATACCTTCATCAACTCACCTTCGGTCCTGGCCGGCCTTCGGCTCAGGACGGACGAGAGGATTTTTTTTGCGGGGCAGATCACGGGGGTGGAAGGTTATATGGAGTCGACGGCAATGGGATTGCTCGCAGGGATAGCGGCCCTTTACTGCGAGCGGGGCAAAGAGTTTACCGCGCCTGAGCCAACGACTTGCATCGGGGCGCTCTACCGGTATATAGGGACGGAAAGGAAGGATTTTCAGCCGATGAACGTGAACTTCGGGCTCCTTGAGGGCTATCACAAGCGGAAGAAGGAGATGGTGGCGGAGAGGGCGCTTTCGGCCGTCCGACAGTGGCAGGAAAGGGTGGCCGAAGACCTGCGGTAAATATTTTGTTTTCAATTCTCTTTCTTTGAGGTACTATGAGTGGAAAACCAGATAGCCGGAGATGCCGATGTCGAAGCTTCAGACGTATACGATGCGTCGCGCTTTTCTTTTCGCCCTTCTCTTGTTTTGCTCCTCGGTTTCCCTTTTGTGTGCTTCAGAATGGTCCGGCACGGGCTTTCTCGTCGGTCAATTGCCGGTCGTGGTGACAAATCACCACGTAGCAGCGGACGCAAAACAGATCAAGATAACCTTCAGGGACGGCCGGACCGCCAAAGGCAAGGTGATCCGCCTTGACAGGCGCAACGACCTGGCCCTGATCGGTTTCGAAAAGCCCCCCGAAGTACGGGCGCGGTTCACAATCGCTCCCTCGGACGGAGTGAAACCCGGTCAGGAAGTCTATGTGATGGGTTATCCTCTCCCGGGCGATCTCGGCAACAGATTGAGCATCACAAAAGGCATCATTGCGTCGACCGTTGGAGCGGACGAAGATAACAGACATTTCAGGGTTACCGCGCAGGTTAACCCGGGCAATAGCGGCGGGCCCCTGCTCGATGTGAAAGGCCGGGTCATCGGGGTGATTTTTGCCGGTCTGAATGCAGTCAGGTCTCTCATTCTGGCGGGTCACGTGCCCGAAGGAACAAATTTCGCTATCAAATCGTCGCTGTTGTTGAGCATGCTCGCGGATTTCGAGGAAGATGCGCCGAAAGCCGCGGAGCTGCCGGATTTGACGGGTGAGAAGATCTTTGCCGCATACCGGGACGCCGTTGTGTTGATATACGCATCGGACAGGCCCGAAAAACCGGAAAAATCGCAAGGGGAGGAGCAGCAATCCCTGGAACCGGGGCTTGGCGCGCGGCAAAGAGCCACCGTTGTGAAAACGGACGCGCGCGAGGCGACCGAGTGGGCAATGAAATCGCGCGACAACATAGCGAAGGGGAATTGGGCCGAGGCGATCAGGGCCGCTTCTGCCGCCATCGCCCTCGATCCCGGACTCTCCGGCCCCTATGCCGACAGATGTTTTGCCTACTATAAGAGGACGCTGTATGATGACGCGGCCGCAGATTGCGACAAGGCGGTGGAGATCGACCCTCATAATGACCTGGCGTACAGCTACCGGGCCCTCGCGTACTGTGAAAAAGGGCTCACGGACGAGGCCCTCATCGATGCGAGCCGAGCGATAGAGCTGTCCCCGAAGAATATGAGCTACTACAATAACCGCGGAGTTGTGCTTGAAAGACGAGGCGCCGCAGACAAGGCCAAGGCCGACTATGAGGATGCCTGCCGCGCCGGCGTCGAGATAGCCTGCAAGAATTTCAGGCGCCTCACGGGATTCTCACCCGCGGAAATCCCCAAGATGGTGAAAGCCCTCCTTGAGGAGAGTACCGTCTGCTTCAATAACGGCCAGATGGACAAAGTAATCGATATCACTTCGAAGGCCATAAAACTTGACCCCAAGAACGATATGGCGTACGCGAACAGAGGAGGGGCCTACGCAAACAAGGGGCTATTGCTCCAGGCCATTGACGATTGCAACACCGCCATCAGAATAAATCCCGATTGTGGGTTGGCTTTTAACAACAAGGGTTTCGCCCATGAACAGCTCGGTCAGACCGCTGAGGCCCTGCTTAATTACGAGATAAGCTGCAATTTGGGCATCGAATTGGGCTGTAAGAACCAGTCGAGGATGGGTGGCAAGCGCACCACGAACAGAGAATGAGGCCCACTCGCAGGCCGGTGCGACCATCCGAAGCCGTGGGAAATGGCGGTTCCTTCATAAATCCTGATCAGACGGATCAGACCGATCCGACCGATCAGCAGGACAGGACCTATTCCAACTCACACAAAAATCAGTTACAATAGTAGTGCCGGACAATAGCCGGAGGTGAGGCGCTCTCATGGCACGGGTCTTAATTGTTGACGATGATGAGCTGATTTGTGAGATGCTCTCCTATATGGTTGAGGATATGGGGCATTCGGCATCTTCCGCAACAACGCTGAAAGCAGGCTTCGAGAAGGCGTCGTCGGAAAACTTCGACGTGATTTTCCTGGACATAAGAATGCCGGACGGCAACGGGCTAGACCTCTTGCCGAAAATCCGCGAGCTGCCGCTGCATCCCGAAGTAATCATCATCACCGGGCGTGGCGACGCCGATGGGGCAGAGCTGGCAATCAAGAACGGCGCCTGGGATTATATCCAGAAATCTTCCTCCACCAAGGAAATGCTATTACCTTTTGTGCGGGCCTTGCAGTACAGAGAGGAGAAAAACGCGCGGAAGCCCCCCACCTCGCTGAAGCTGAACGGCGTTATAGGGAAGAGCCCCAAAATGAAGGTCTGTCTCGACCTGCTCGCTCAGGCGGCCCACAGCGAGGCAAATGTGCTCCTCACCGGCGAGACGGGCACGGGAAAAGAAGTTTTCGCGAGGGCCATCCATGAGAACAGCGTGCGCGCGGGAAATAGTTTTGTCGTTGTCGACTGCACGGCCCTTCCTGCAACACTGGTAGAGAGCGTGCTCTTCGGACATGAAAAGGGTGCGTTTACCGGGGCCGACAGGGCGCAGGTCGGTCTCGTCAGGCAGGCCCACGCCGGCACGTTGTTTCTAGACGAAATAGGTGAGCTTCCCCTTGCGATGCAAAAGCCGTTCCTGCGCGTGCTCCAGGAACATCGCTTCCGTCCCGTAGGCGCAAAACGGGAGGTTGAGAGCAATTTCCGGCTCATAGCGGCAACCAACAAGAACTTGGAGAAGATGGTGCTGGACGGGACGTTTCGGTCGGACCTCCTCTTCCGCGTGCGAACGGACGCTATCGAGCTGCCGCCTCTCTCTGCGAGAAAAGAGGATATCAAAGACCTGGCGATGTACCACATGGCAAGGGTTTGTGAGCGTTATCAGATAGGGACGAAGGGTTTTTCCCCGGAATTCTTCGATGCCCTCATGGCCTACGAATGGCCCGGCAACGTGCGGGAGCTTGTGAGCGCGATAGAGCGCGCCATTAGCGATGCCTACCACGAGCCTACGCTCTTCCCCAAACATCTGCCCCTCGACTTGCGGGTGAAAGTGGCCCGCTCCTCGGTAAGAAATGAGGCGACCCCGACGCCGGAGGGAGTCGCTCCCCTGGGATCGCTCGCCGAATGCCGGGAGGCAGCGGAGCGCCGTTACCTCCAGGATCTTATGCTCCAGACGAACGGCAAGATAAAGGAAGCATGCCGCATCTCCGGGCTGTCGCGTTCGCGGCTCTACGCGCTTTTCAAAGAGCACAACCTCTTTATTCGTTCGTAACTTTTCCGAAAGCCTTGGTGAAGCGTAGTCCTGTTTTATGGACAATTTCCGCATTACAGGACACGATCCGGTCTCCAAAAGCATTGATACCCTCCGCATAAAAGCTCATACAACGTGATAAATAGGGCAAATATGACGGACAACCCGTCCTGGCCCGTCCTGGCATGCTTCTTGTTAGTATGTCGTGAACATACAAATTCCGCATCGAATGATTAGCCGGAGGAGGCTCGCACGATGAATTTCAGCTCAATGGAGAACACTGCTGCAGAAAGTGCCCAGGTTCCCGATCCCTTCAGGATGTATTTGTATGAGATCTCGAAGCATCCCGTGTTTTCAAAGGAGGAGGAGAGAGAGGTTGCAGAGCGCATACGGGTGCACCATGACAGGGGGGCGGAGCAGGCGCTCGTGGTGGCCAACCTCAGGCTCGTGGTGAAGATAGCGCTGGACTATTACAGCTATCACCTCAACATCCTCGATCTCATACAGGAAGGCAATGTAGGTCTCCTGCGGGCGGTACAAAAATACGACCCCGAGAGGGGAACGCGTTTCTCTACTTACGCTTCTTTTTGGATTCGCGCATATATTCTTAAGTATCTCATGGATTCGTGGAGTATCGTAAAGATAGGCACCAAAGACAGCCAGAGGAAGCTCTTTTACAGCCTGAACAAAGAAAAGGAGAAGCTTGAAAAAGCGGGCATAGACCCCTCAACCAAGATACTTGCCGAAAATCTCGATGTAAGTCCGGAGGACATAGAAGACATGGAAAAACGGCTCTATAACGGCGATGTGTCGCTCGAAGACCCGCTCTATGGAGGCGACGAAGATGTGATGGATACCATCGGCAGCGGTGAGGACATAGAGGAGACCGTGGCGGAAAAAGAGAAGAGGGAGATGCTCCAGAACAAGCTGGTGGCGTTTAAGAAACTGCTCAACGAGAAGGAGCGTTTCATTCTGGAACATCGTATTATGGCCGAGGAGCCGATCACGTTGAGGGAGATCGGCGAGCGCTTCCACACCTCGAGAGAGAGTATCAGGCAACTCCAGAGCAAGATTTCCAAGAACCTGACGAAAAATCTGCGGGCGGGCATGGCGTGGTCATAGGGCCGCAATTAATGGGGCTCAGCGCCCCCTCGATGAGCAAAGCTCACCGAGCCTCCCCCCTCACAAAGGCATTTATCCGCCGGCTCAGGGTTCCCTTCATGAGCGGGCTCACCGCGGGGTACCCGCGTGCGGGCCGTCCCCCCTCATAAAGGCGCGGCTCGATGTCTCGACCAATAAGACAATTATCTCATCATAAGAGAACTTTCTCATCCCACGAGACATAAGACCCTGGTCTGCCGTACGCCTCTCTTCGCTAATTCGGCGTTGTCGTTGCAGACATTTATACGGTGTGCGGTTCTTCGCCAATGGCACGATTCTTGTAGCCCGGTTCATCATGGGAGGCATAATTTGCCGCACGACCCGTTCTTGTATGAAGGCAAGGAACAGGCGGGGGAAAAAGAAGAGTCTGCACCGGCGCCCTTTGATCCGCTGAAAAGGTATCTCTCCGAAATCTCAAAGCATGCCGTCCTTTCGAGAGAAGAAGAGCTGGAAATTGCCGAGAAGGCGCATCGGTACAAAGACAACGAGGCATCGCAGAAACTGGTGACCGCCAACCTGAGGCTCGTCGTCAAGATCGCGCTCGAATATTACAATACATATCTGAATATCCTTGATCTCATCCAGGAAGGAAACGTGGGGTTGGTTCATGCCGTCAAGAAGTATAACCCGTATAAGGGCACGAGGTTCTCGACGTACTCTTCCTTCTGGATCCGGGCATATATGCTGAAATATATCATGGATTCGTGGAGTATAGTGAAAGTGGGTACAACGCAGAGCCAGAGGAGGCTCTTCTATCGACTGAAAAAGGAAAAAAAGAGGCTTGAAGACTCAGGCGTATTCCCTGCGCCCCAGCTCATCGCACACAGCCTCGATGTGAAGGTGAGAGAGGTTGAGGATATGGAAAAGCGCCTCTCCTTCACCGACATCTCCCTTGAGCACCCCATTTACGAAGAGGGAGAAGAAACTTTTATGGATATGATCAAGGCGGATGACAATATTGAAGAAATGGTGGCCGCAAAGGAGAGAAGAGAGATCCTTGCAAAGAAGGTAGCGGACTTTAAGACGATGCTCAACGATAAAGAGCTCTTCATCTTCGAACATCGCATTATGGTAGAGGAACCGCTCACGCTCCAGGGGATAGGCGAGCAATTCAATATCTCCAGGGAGCGGGTGAGACAGCTTGAGAGCAGGGTAATCAGGAAATTCAGCGACAACTTCGAATCGGAGTTTAGAAAGCTGGACCTCTGAACGCCATTTTTACAAAAACAGGCGCTTCCTTCTCGCCTTCAGCGCCTCTCTTTCCAGGCTCCACCGCGTCCTTCGCTTCCCAAAGGCTTTTGTTTGCATACACGGGAGGAGATGTGTATCCTAATAGGAGATTTATGGGGAAAGCCCGGAGGAGGGCGATATGGAGCCGCTGGAAGAGTTGCGGCAGGCGCTTCAGGAAAAGCTGGAGAGGACGCGCGCGATGATCGACGAGTTCGACGAGGGGATGGACTACGCGACCCACTGCACGCTCCAGGGATTCGCTGAAGGACTTGCCTTTGCAATAGAAGAGGTGCAGGAACGGTTGGAGAGCAGGTGACGAGTCAGGAGTGACGAGTGACGAGTCTTGCGTCTACGCGAGGCGAGGACAGAGGGGTGTCGATCAGCATCGGAGGGGAGGGGGAAGCGCGCCTTTCTCTTTACGGCGGTCTATCTCTTGAGAACCTGCATTACGTCATGGAGCGGGTAAACCCGCTTCTGGAGCAGCCGTTGCCGAAAAGCATGGCGGTCGACCTCGCGGGGCTCACGCGCATTGACAGTGCCGCCGGTCTCTTTCTGCTGGCGATGCAGGAGGAAGCGCGCCGTCGGTCCGTACCCTTCGAGTTCCTCAATGTATCGCCCCGGGTCAGGGGTATAATCGATCTTCTCGACAAGAGCGTGGTCCTGTCCGGGCCGGCTGTTCCCAAGGCGAGGTCCGGAGGTTTTTTTGAAGAGGTGGGGGAGACGAGTACCATGCTTGTTGGGGATTTAAGCCAGTGCCTGACCTTCGGCGGCATACTGCTTTCGGAAGTGCTCTATTCCGTCCTGCACCTCGCATCGGTGCGATGGAAGGACGCTCTCCTCTCCGTCAAAAAGATCGGTGTCGACGGTTTGCCGATATTGGCCCTTATCAGCTTTCTCATGGGCCTTATCATTGCGTTTATGTCTTCGCTGCAGCTCAAACAGTTCGGCGCGAACATGTACGTCGCCTCTCTCGTGGCTATCGCCATGGTCAGGGAGCTGGGTCCCATCATCACGGCGATCCTTGTGGCCGGGAGATCAGGATCGGCAATTGCCGCGGAAATAGGTGCTATGAGAGTGAACGAGGAGGTGGACGCCCTGGTGATCATGGGGTTCAACCCCGTCCGGTTCCTTGCGGTTCCCAAGGTACTGGCCGCCATCCTGGTGGTACCTCTGCTCACGTTTTTTTCCGACCTGTTCGCGATTTGCGGGGGCTTGGCCGTGGGCATGCTCGGCCTCGGCCTGACCTTCCATACTTACGCGGATCTGACGTCGTGGGCGCTTACCGTGCACGATGTCGCGACCGGGGTGGTGAAGTCGATGGTATTTGCCGTGCTCATTACGGGTATCGCGTGCCAGCGGGGTTTCAGCGCGCACGGAGGAGCTGAAGCGGTAGGGAATGCCACCACCTCGGCAGTCGTTGTCGGGCTGTTCCTCATCATCGTGACCGACTCCTTATTTGCCTTGGTCCTTAATTATGTCAAGTGGTGAACAACCCCTTAACGAAGGAATGGGCGATAGCCGAGTGATCAAGGTCGAAGACCTGTCTGTCCGGTATGGCAACGATGTAATCCTGCAGGATGTGACCATGGAGGTCCTCCGCGGTGAGATATTGATCGTCGCGGGGAGCAGCGGGTCGGGCAAATCAACGCTGTTGCGTCATATGGTAGGTCTTTCCAGACCCGCATCAGGCAGGGTGGAGATCAATGGCGTCGATATTACGACTGCGTCGGCGGCGGAATTGAGGGTGGTGAGGAGAGGTATAGGCATGCTGTTCCAATCGAGCGGTCTTCTCAGCTCGATGACCCTGGCTGAGAATGTTAGCCTCCCCTTGTCCGAGTTTACCGACATGCCGGAATCTTTCATTGAGGCAGTCGTCCGGATGAAGCTCGCCATGGTAGGGCTTGAAGGCTATGAGGACCATTTCCCGAACGAGTTGTCGGGCGGGATGAGAAAGAGGGCCGGCATCGCCAGGGCCATGGCGCTCGATCCGGACATACTTTTTCTTGACGAGCCTTTCGCCGGGCTCGACCCCATCACGTCGGCAGGGCTCGGCCTTCTTGTGAAAAAGATCAACCGGGGTATGGGGACGACTATGGTTATCGTGAGCCATGAGCTGGATTCTATTTTCAGTCTGGCCCAAAGAATAGTGATGCTGGACAGGGGCAAAAGGGGTATAATTGCGCAGGGAGACCCCATAACGTTGAGGGATAATTCCCCAGACCCACAGGTGAGGCATTTTTTTAACCGGGAGATCGAGGAAAAGGACGGGACGTAAATGGCGCATAACAGGAGTTATTTTCTGATCGGTCTTTTTGTTACCGTGGGTCTGATGATAGGCGTGGCAGCCGTCATATGGCTTGGCGCGTCGAGGTATTTTCAGAAGGGGTCAATGTATGTCACGTACTTCGATGAGTCCGTCCACGGACTCCAGAAAGATTCCGTCGTCAAGTTCAGAGGCGTCGACATAGGCACGGTGAAGCAGATAGGGGTTGCGCCCGACCAGCGTCTGGTCGAGGTTGTCATGAAGATCGAGGTGAAGGACTTCAACGTGAACGGCGTGGTAGCAAAGCTGACCCTTGCCGGCATAACGGGCATTGTGTACGTGGAGCTGGACCGGAAGAAACGGGACGAGCAGAGTTTCACACCTGCCGGGTTCATGCCGATTTACCCGGTCATACCGTCCGCCCCATCGGATATCAAGCAGATCGAAAGCAGCGTCAACGATGTGCTGAAGCGTATAAAAGAGATTGACTTTGCGGGTATTTCCACTCAAGTGCTGAAGACGACAAAGGCCATCGACGGCCTGGTAAGCGGTGAGAAAATGAAGGGCATCATGAGGGATGCCGGCGTGGCGGCGGGGAAGCTGGCAGATGCTTCAGGGAAAATCGACGACTTCGTGGCCGGGGGTTCGCTCAATGAGGTGGTTCGTGATGCCGGGGATGCCGTGAGGGAGGCAAGGGCGGTGATAGCCCGCGTAAAAACCGAAATAGAAGGGATGAAAATGGCACAAACCGCGGGCAGTGTGAACCGGTTTGTGGAGAGGACGTCGACGAAGGTGGATTCGACGCTCACGGAGGTCGGGCTCACGGCGGAGACGCTGAGACGGGCGGCAGATTCGCTGGAAGCGCTTATCGACCGGATAAACGCCGATCCATCGCAGCTCATCTTCAGCCGTCCCCGGGAAGGAGAATAGTATATGGCACCCCCAGGGTCCAGGAAAAATTCCTTTGTTGTGCTGCTTCTATGTCCCTTTCTTCTCGCGGGCTGTTTCCCGGGGAGCACGCCTCCCCCGAGGGTTGAATTCTATACGCTCGACTACGCCCCTCCGGCCGCGTCAACCAAGACCCTCGGCCAGGTGATAAAGATTGACAGGTTTTTAGTGGCTCAAGTCTACAACAACCCCGCGATGGTCTATAGGCCCGAGGCGTACAGGCTCTCCGTCTACCAGTACCACCGATGGAGGACCGGACCCGGAGACATGGTGACGGATTACCTCGTCAGGGATTTTCATTCCTCGGGCCTCTTCGAGGCGGTTTTTTCCTATCGTCAGCCCGAAAGTGCGAGGTTCGAGCTTGAAGGCGCCGTCGAAGAATTTCTGGAAGCAAGGGAAGGGGACGGACGGAAGGCGGTGCTGGTTCTCACTGTCACGCTTCTCGACAGGAGCAAACCGGAGATCACTTCCAGGGTCGTCTTCCAGAAGCGATACCGGGCTAGGGAGCCTTTTTCGGATCAATCACCCGGAGGCTTCGCTCGTGGGATGAGCGCGGCCATGGCGCGGCTGTCGGCGGAGATAGCGGGCGATGTTTTTGATGCGGTCGGGAAGGCGGACAGATGATGCCGGCTGCCTCAGACAGGGGTGTGTGACGGGCCCGACCTTTACGCGCATGATTGCGACGGCGTCCATCCGGTCTTAGATTGCCGCTGCCGTATTGCCCGCCGCGCAGGCGTCACTTGCAAAGATCATTCTTTTCACCACCTCCTCTGCGACGAACCGGTCCGGCATAGTTCCGCTTACCCGCCTTTGCCGGGCGTTATGTGCGGGGATGAGAGTGGATGGGACCGCTGCCGGCCCCTCTTGCAATAGGCCGCCCTCACATGATAAATTCATCACTAAGAACTTATAGAGGAGAATCATCCGAGTGGACGAGATAGAAAAAGAAGTAATGTTGGCGGAAAGGGAGCCTCTCTCCCCGCCAGCTTCGATCCCCTGAAACAGTACCTTACGGAGATATCCCGGTATCCGCTGCTCACAAGGGCAGAGGAGAAGAGGCTTGCCGAGAAAGCATACAAATATAACGATAAAGATGCCGCCCGCCAGATTGTCCTGTCAAATCTCAAGCTTGTGGTGAAAATTGCCCTTGGCTACTACAACACGTATCTGAACGTGCGTGACCTTATTCAGGAGGGGAATATCGGCCTTATGCAAGCGGTAAGAAAATATAACCCTTACAAGGGCACCAAGTTCTCGACGTACGCATCCTTCTGGATCAGGGCCTACATACTGAAATATATCCGCAACAACTGGAGCTTGGTGAAGGTGGGTACCACCGAGAGTCAGAAGAAGCTTTTCTACGGTCTGGAAAAGGAGAAGAAAAGGCTCGAAGCAAAGGGCATCCTGCCCGTGCCCCAGCTTCTTGCGGCTAACCTCGACGTCTCAGAGGAAGACGTGAAAGATATGGAAAAAAGGCTCGTCATGACCGACGTCTCCCTCGATCAGCCTTTGTACGAAGACGGCGGAGAGACGATGATGGACATGGTGCAGGCCGATCAGGATATCGAAGAGGTGGTCGAGGAAAGGGAGAGGCAAAAGATGGCCTCCCGAAAGATAGCGGAGTTCAGGAAGGAGGCTCAACGAAAGGGAGCTCTACATCTTCGAGCACCGGATTATGACCGACGAGCCGGTGACGCTGCAAGAGATCGGGGACCACTTCAATATCTCAAGGGAAAGGGCGAGACAGATTGAAAAGGTGCTCTCCGACAAGGTCTCGAAATATCTCATCGGCAGCGCGGCCGGAAGCGGCTCTCAGGCGGGAAGCCTCGCCGGGTCGGCGTAATCATGGCGGTTCTTAATAGGTCTTATAGGACCTATACGACGCATAAGACCTATTAAGAATCGCGCCAAGGGATGCTTCGTAAGGAGAAAGAGCATGTACGAGCAAGGGGTAATACGACCGCCCAGCGAGGCATCGAGCCTCCTGGTGAGGGTGACCCGCAACTGTCCCTGGAACCAGTGTGTTTTCTGCCCTGCCTACAAGGGGACAAAGTTCTCGAAAAGGACGGTCGAAGAAATAAAAAGGGACATCGACGCCATGGCGATCGAGTACGGCGCGTTTGCCCGCATCCGCTCGGTTTTCCTCCAGGATGCGGACAGCCTGGTCTTGGCTGTTGACGATCTCGTCGCCGTTCTTGAGTATCTGAAAGAAAAGTTTCCGGGGATCGACAGGATCACGACATATGCCCGTGCGAGGACCCTCAAACGGCGGACCGTTGATGAGCTGCGACGCCTGAAAGATGCCGGATTGACCACGGTCCACGCCGGTATGGAAAGCGGCTCGGCCCGCGTGCTGCAGTTGATCAGGAAGGGATTGACGCCCGAAGAGATCGTGACGGGAGGCAGACACGTGATGGAGGCGGGTCTCGAATTGTCGGAATATATTATGCCGGGTATTGCCGGTCGCGCACTCAGTGAGGAACACGCCAGGGAGACCGCCCATGTGTTGAACCAGGTCCGTCCACACTTCATAAGGGTGAGGACTTTCGCCATGCACCCCCTCTCCCCTATGCAGAAGATGGTGCGTGAGGGAAGCTTCGTGCTCATGGCCGACGATGAGATAATAGGTGAAATCAGGCTGCTCGTGGATAACCTCGAGGAGATGCACAGCTACTTCTCCTCCAATGACTTCAGTCTAAACCTCCTTATGCAGGTTGATGGCTTTCTCGACGAGCAAAAGGCGGCCATGCTGCGTGAGCTCGACACCTTTCTCGCGTTCTCGAAAAGACAGAAGCAGGTCTATATCCTTCTGCAGCGCTCCGGATATTTTCGCTATCCCCTGGACGTGGTCAATGACACGGACGTGCTGGGGAAGGTGCTGCCCGAGATAGAGAGGTTGGAAAAGGATGGGGAAAACGGGTTCAACCGGTATATAGATACACTCAAGTCGTACCAACTGCCCCAGCCACAGACCGACGATTGGTGCTAGATCCGGCTTTTTCGACCGCCGGACGGCCGTGATCTTCGTGCAACCGACGGACTGCCATCACCGGGGCCCTCCCCCGGTCCCGCAGTTTTGCCCTCGCCATGAGGACTTCCGCCAGCCTTCCTGCAAAGAGTAATATTAGCACGCCTATCAGGAACATGATGATGACCATTGATACCATTGCCTTTCTCCTCCAGGCGAGACTTCACGCTATGGTTTTATCGGCGGAAGGGGCGGCAGGGTTAAGCTGCGCGCCTTTCGCGGTTTGTGCCGACGGCAGGTTCCGTGCTACAATACCGGGGGGGTTGGGTCGATGGACATAAGGTATAGACTCGACGACACGCCGCCCTTCGGTGAATTCGTCCTTTTTAGTCTTCAATGGCTTGCCATATCCATCCCCGGGATCGTTGTCATCGGAAAGGTCGTGGGCGGCCTCCACTTTACGGATCCGCCCGCCCAGATTGCCTATCTGCAGAAGCTGACATTTGTCATCGGGATCGTCCTCGTTTCCCAGGTGCTCTGGGGCCATCGCCTTCCGTTGATTATCGGCCCTTCGACCGTGCTTCTCGTGGGGATGATAGCGAGTGCCGGCTTCGATCCCGCAACAATACATGCCTCCATCATGATGGGAGGGAGCCTCCTCTTCCTTACCGCAGTAACCGGTCTTTTCGGGCGTCTTCAGAGGCTGTTCACGGCTCGGGTCGTGGCGGTAGTGCTCCTGCTGATCGCGTTTACGCTGATGCCCACCGTCCTGGGTCTGCTTATCCCACCCGGGTCCGTCCTGCCTTATCAGAGCGTCTCCTTTGCCTTCCTGCTCATACTGTGCATGTTTGCCGGCCAGCGATACCTGCCTCCGGTGTGGAAATCGGCCATAATCTTTTTTGCCATGATCGCCGGCGCTTGTGCCTGGGTCATCATTTTCCCTTCTTCCGGCCTCCGCGCCGCGCCTCGCGACCTGCCTGTGTTCGCGGGTTTTTTCCATGATTTTTCTACGAGTGTGTCTGTTGCTCCGGGCGTCCTGGTCTCTTTCCTGTTCTGTTTCCTAGGGCTTTCCATAAACGATCTCGGCTCGATAGAATCCGTATCCATACTCTTGAAGCTTCCCGACATGCGGCGGAGGGTAAACCGTGGCATCGGTCTTACGGGTCTTGCCAATCTGTTTTCAGGGTTCTTCGGCGTTATCGGCCCGGTCAATTTTTCCTTGAGCCCCGGCGTCATACTATCGACAGGCTGTGCCTCCAGATTCACTCTCGTGCTTACGGGGGTGCTCCTGGTCCTTCTTGCTTTTTCACCGGCGGTTTTGGGTTTTGTGGAAAGTGTGCCTCCCGTTGTCATAGGCTGCATCCTTACATATCTCCTTGCATTCCAGATAGCGGCAGGGCTTGCGACGATCGGTAAGGGGGAGGAGGGCTCTCGTCTCAAAAACGGGGTAGTTGTGGGCCTCCCCGTGCTTACGGGGACTGCCGTAAGTCTGCTGCCTGTGCGTATCTTGGGGACCTTTCCTCTCGTTCTTCGCCCCGTGATCGGAAACGGGTTTGTCATCGGCGTCTTGGTGGCGTTTATTCTTGAACATGTGGTTTACAGAGAAGAATAGGTCCTATAAGTCCTATAGGACCTATTCTTCAAGAAGGAAAGCATGGCGAGTCGAAAAGATTACTATCAGATACTGGACGTTGCGAAGGCCTCCGGCCAGCAGGAGATCAAGGAGGCCTACCGCAAGCTCGCCTTTCAGTATCATCCTGATAGGAACAGGGGTGAGGCGGCGGCGGTTGAAAAGATGAAGGAGATAAACGAGGCCTATGCCGTCCTGTCAGACCGGGAAAAACGGAACAGATACGACGTGCTGCAGCAGCAGTACGGTGTTGGGGCTCACGACCGGTTCAGACAGAGCTATTCGGAGCAGGATATCTTCAGTGGCTCGGACATCAATCAGATTTTCGAGGAGATGGCGAAGAGATTCGGATTCAGGGGCTTCGAGGAAATCTTTCGCGATTTTCCCGGTCAGTATCACACGACAGAGTTTCGCGGCCCCGGCAGGTTCGGCAGGGTTATCGTGTTTGGCACTGGTTTTCGAAGGGCCGGCCGGCCGCCACGGCCGGAGCGCTCCGGGCAGCCGGGTATCGTCGCGAGAATGGTGAGCCGGCTCGGCCGGTATGCACTCGGGAAGGTGTTGGGAAACATCGGCGCCGGCGGGAAAGATATCTATCGCACCCTCACGCTGGACGAGCAGGAGGCAATGCAGGGCGGAAAGGTCGCCTACCTCGACGAAGGAAGGTCAAGGCGGATCAATATTACTATTCCACCGGGCATGAAAGAAGGCCAACTAGTCCGGTTGAGAGGGATGGGGGGAGGCGGGGGAGCGGGAGGCGACCTGTACCTTAAGGTCGCGATCAGGCGGCCTGTCTTGAAAAGGATCAGAGAATTCCTGAAGCTATAGTCGAAAAGATGAAATTCAAAAACCGCTTAAGCCTTTCGGAAACCGTCCGATAATATAGCCGGCAGCAGAGAACCAAGGATTGATAATGACATTTTTGTTTCATTACCCCATCTCTTGACCTCACCGCACCAAACCCGCCTCCTGGCAGTCTCGCCCTCACGGGCGAGACTGCCACTCACCTTACGCCTTACCGGATTTTCCCAGCCTCTCACGCCGTCTCTCTTCCCTTCCCGGCGTCGGGCAGCGTTTTATTGTGGCATAATTGCAGGAAAGTCACATAGAATAAGATGCAGCAAGACCGTTATCAGGTGAAGGAGACCGCAGCCATGGCGAGACATAATTTTCTTGCATTCCTCCTGTCCGCCGCCGTCGCACTCTCCGTAGTTTTTCCGGGCCCGGTCCGCTGCGGGCTGAACCTGCCCGAACTTGAGGGCCAGAAAGTGATCGGGGGTCAGGATCACCAGGTGCTGAAAGCGTTTTTTTCGCGCTTTCGGCAGGAGGACATGCAACGGTCGCTCAGCGGTGAGGTGAAGCGGATACTCCTCGACGCCCTGCCTGAAGCCTATAAGAATGGGTGCGGCGACATGGTGGCTCACTGGGGGCCCGCAGCCGGCGGAACAGAAGCGATGTCGGTGAGGGTGCTGCACGTGGAGGGGGGGGATAGGGAAAGGTCTATCCAGGTACTCCTCGCGTATGCATGTTTTTCACGAGCCAGGGAATACGTGAACCAATTCCGGGACGAGCGGCTGGCGGGACTTATCGTTGAGAGCAGCGCGTCCCGGCTCTCGATGATGCCGGATGACGGGGATTGTGGGAGCTGTACGGCGCTGAGCCGGATACTGCCTGAAAAGGAGATCCATATCCGAGGGAAATGCGTGGTCGGCCTGAATGTGCTCAAGACGAGCGCAAATCCATGCTGCAGCCTGTCCTCGGCCGCGAAAGAAGAGAGAATCAATTTTTATCTGTTGCACCACAGCGGGATAAAACCGGCAGGGTCTGTTTTGAAGGTGCGCGAAGAGTACGCCGGTACCAACGGCGAGAATGAAGAGAGAACCGTCTACAGCGCAAGCATCATCTTTAAGAAAGATATGAGGGGCAACATCATCGGCATTCTTGCGCCCTACACCGTGGTAAAGAACGCCCGGCGGAGCGAGAAGGGGATGGTGCGCTACGACTGGGACAACGAGAGAGAGGAGTTTGTGAAGGAACAGACGCTCAGATAAGACTGGTCCGCACCACTCTTTCACCTGTCGAGCGACTGCCGCAAGCCCCATACGGAGTCGAATTTGCTCAGGTACGTCTTGGTCTCCTCGGGCAGGAGACAGGTCCATCCATCGGTGCACGTCCTCGCAGACCTCCCCACTCTCCTCGACCCGCAATTGTACGCCGCAGCCAGATACCGCCCCACCGCGCGCACATCGCCGCCGATGGCGCGAAGATATTTATCGGGGAGGTCGTTGAGGTCGGAATCGAAGAGCAGCAGCGAGGCCTTCGCTGCGTTCACATGGTTGCCGCAACCGGAGACGAAATTCTTATTGAGCCCCGCTCCCCGGTACTTTCTCAGGATCTTTTCGTATGTGCCCGGGATGAACTGAAAAAGCCCCCTCGCCCCTGCCGGCGACTTGGCGTACGCATAGGCATTCACCGTATTGGCGCCGACAATCGCAAGCACCTCATGCACAAGCTTTATTTCATCGCCGACTCCGGCGTTCTTGAATCTCTGGGGGTCGATGTGCTCGATTATGGAAAGCACGAGGGAAACATCGGCCGGTGCGACGTCCACCGGAAGCCCTTCGAATCCCTTGAGTTTGACCCCCCTTTCTTCCAGGTCCATACGCGCCGATTCTATCTGCTGTTTGAGATAGTTCAGCCCGTCTTCGCGTACTTGCCACGTATCTATCTCCGGGCAGTAAGGCGTATAGACTACTTCCTTATAGCCCTTCGTCCCTGAATGGACCATCGTCCGCAGGGCAAGTACCGCCATATCTTCCGGATATCTTACCTCAAATCTCGAGCCTACCCCGTTGTTCCGGGTCATGACGACATCGAATCCGCCTGTTTCGCACCCCTTGCTGGTGAAACGCACAGGCTGCAGGCTCTTTTCCCTCAGATCTTCAACCGCCAGCAGGAAGGCAGGCTCGATACGTGTTTTTCTCACGACCTTTTCCCGCACTCTCCCGCGCCGGCTCCTCACGAGCACCGTGCGTTTCTCGACCGTCACGGTATATCCCGACCGCTTGTTGCTCAGAAATTCCTGAGCCCTTCTTATGTCTTCCCTGATGTCGAAAGGCGCCTCCGGCCGGCTGTCGCTCCGCGAGCAGGAGGGATCGTGCCGAAGGGACACATTCGCGCCGGGTTGAAGAGATTCGTCACCGCCAAGAGCATAGCCGGAGACCAGACCAAGACACATCGCCGCGAGAGTAATGAAGAAAGACTTCAGTCGGTACATGTACTCCTTACACTTCTGCAATCAGCGTGCCTCAACCGCTCAAGCCGCCGATAATTGCCTGCTCCGGCCGTATCAGCCTTGAAAACAACTGAAGGGCGACTGATTCGGAATGTCCCCTCCATAAAAGCCACTGTCATAAAACCGTCAGACCCGCGAAACAGGCCGGACCCTCGGGACCATCGACAAGTGGTAATTTTAGCACGCGGGACGATTGTTTCATAGGAGCTGATCGATGCCGGCTGCGGGCGCCGATGGGTGTTTTACGCGCTCGATCTCCTCATGGTACGCCCGGGTGATATCTTTTCTGCTCACGACAGAGACCACTTTTCCCGGATCGTCTTTGTTCACCACCGGCAGCTCCCTTACATCGAGGCCGGCCATGAGACTTAATGCCGCATTAAGGGTGTCGTCCATGGTGACGGTCATCACTCCTCCCATAGCGATATCCTTGGCCAAAAGAAGGCTTTGCACGTCCCTATCCGCCATCGCCTGGCGCAGGTCGGTCATGGAGATGATCCCGCTGAGGTTCCCCTCCTCGTCAACAACCGGGAAATCTTGCTGATTTGATGCCAACAGGAGCCGGAGAATCCGCTCGAAGGGCATGCTTTCCGGAATAGCTTCTACTTTCCGGTCTTGGGCGACGGCATTTCTTACGGTAAGGCGATCCATGATATCCACCACGAAGTCCCCGATGTGGGCCGGGGAGTCCACCCTCGTGGGCACCTGCTTTTCGTAAAGTGACACCCTTCCAAGCAGGAGATACGACAGGGATGAGACGACCATCATGGGGACGATGAGATTGTAGCCGCCTGTCATTTCCGCGACCATGATAAGGGCTGCAATGGGAACTTTAGCGACGCCGGCGAAGAACCCCCCCATACCGACAAGGACGAAAGCCGAGGGCTCGGCCACGATGGCCGGAAAGAACCTATGACACGTAGTGCCGAAAGCGCCCCCGAGCATGGAGCCTATAAAGAGGGAAGGAGCAAACACCCCGCCGCTTCCGCCCGAGCTGATGGTGCACGACGTCGCCACAATCTTCGCAAAAATGAGCGCCGCCATCAACGGAACAACCAGGCGCCCATCGATGGCCGACTGGATCCACGTGTAACCACCCCCCAGCACTTGGGGAAGGAAAACAGCGATGAGTCCTACCATCAAACCTCCGAGCGCGGACTTCACGGAGCGGGGGAGGTTAAGTCGTCTGAAGAAGCGATCGCGCGCGCCATAGAAAAACCAGACATATGGGAAGCCGACGATGGCGCAGAGCACGCCCAGAATGGCATAGAAAGGGAGTTGAGCCGGAGTGGCCAGGCTGAACTGGGGGATGTGAAAGATGGTCGCATTGCCGTCATGGAAGGTAAAGACCATGAAACCCACAATTGAGGAGAGGATGCAGGGGATGAGGGCCTCGAATTCGAAACCCTCTTTCCGGTAGAGCACTTCAGTCGCGAAGAGGGCTGCGCCCAAAGGTGCTTTGAAAATGGCGCCGATGCCTCCTGCAGCTCCCGCAAGGAGCATCATGCGTCGCTCCCTGTCGCCGACCCGCAAAAGGGACGCCAGGAATGAGCCGAACCCCGCGCCTATCTGGGCGATAGGACCTTCTTTTCCTGCCGAGCCTCCGGAGCCTATGGTGATGGCGGACGCGATGGTCTTGATTATGGGTACCCGTCTTCGAATGCCCCCCTTTTTTCTGTGGAAGCTGTCGATCATGGCGTCGGTGCCGTGTCCCTCTGCTTCAGGGGCGAAGCCGAACACAAGCAGTCCGGAAATAAGTCCGCCCAGTGCAGGAATCCACATCATCACCCATCGACTGAGCGGAATCCCGAGGAAGGGGCGCCCGGCCCCGGATAGCGGAAGCACGAGACCTGTCAGGTCTTGCATAAAAAAATGGGTTCCCGTCTTCAGGAGAAAATTGAAAATTATGGCGCCGAGTCCTGATACGACGCCTATCAGGACGCCGATCAATGTTCCGCGGCCGATGCGCTTTATTCTTCTGGGATAAGATGATGTGGTAGGCCCGCCCGTCATCGGTCGCTACCCTCGCATAAGCCGGGCCTTGGGGAAGGCTGCCCCCTGCCTGCCTCCCCCAGGCTGCTTTTGCACCAGCACCAGCACCAGCCCGGCAAATCCGCGCATACTCACTCCTGATCGAAAAAGAACGTTACCTCCACATTGTCAGCCTCGGCTATCTCCGCGAGCCTCTTGACCGATTCGTAGATGGCGTTCAATTCATTCTCACTCAACTTCATCAAGCCATATATCATTTTTCCCTGGACGGGGTTTGGCGCCTTTGCCGCCAGATCTTGTCCTGCGGGAGTCAGCTTCACTTTCACTACCCTTCTATCGGCCGAATCTCTGTCTCTTACGACATAGCCTTTGCTTTCCAGGCGATCGATCACTCCGGTAACGGTGCTCGGATGCAGGTACATCTTTCTGCTCAGTTCGCCGAGGGCAAGGCCTGCATGCTGAGAGACCGTTTTCAGTGCCCAGAGCTGTGGCCCGGTTATGCCGAAGCTGCTTGACACCTCTTGAGAGTAGTCCTGTATAGCCTTAAAGATCCGGCGGAGGGATTGAACGGTCTCGGAAATCTCGAAATCTCGTTCGGTCTCGCCCATCGGTCTCACTGGATGAATTTAATATAATGTTGTACACATAATATTTGCATACATAATATTAGCACAGCGCATATTAAATTACTATCTCTGGCTTGGCACTCACCTCATGCATCCCGGACCGGCCGATGTGAGTGGGTCACCGGGCCGGGTCTTTTTTGCGCGAACCCGGCGCTCTCAGGCGTAGTTGCCAAGCTTTTCGACCCTGTTGCCGCTGAGGATCTTCGTCGCCTCGGCCGCGCGCCCGTCATCTGTTCGCACCCAGAAGAGGAGGCTGCCTCCCAGGACGCCGTCGCGGTAGAACTCTGCCAGTTCTTCAGGCACGCCGAGACCGGCGAGGATGTCCTTAAGGTCGTGGCGGGGCTTTTCCGCCATCGCTGCCCCGGCCGTCAAGGCGGCTATCTTGCCGGCCAGACGGACAGCGCCCACATCAGGCATGGTCACGGATTTGCCGTCTATCAGCACGCGGTCTATCCCCTGCAAAACCGCCCTCTCGCGCTCGCCGGTCCTGTTCGTCCCCTGTGGATCGGCGCCCTGACCCTTCTGCGCGGCGAACTCCCGGATAATCAGATTCATCTCGTCCTCGTCGAAGTGCCTGTCAATCAGTTCGGCGACAGATGCCTTCGCTTCGTCGTAATTTTCGAACAACGCAAATATCGTTCTCATCGGCTCCACTCCCTCTTTTCGCGATGCGGGCGCCACCTCTTCCGGTCGGTGAAGATGCACCCTTTTACGAATGGCCGTCGCTGCCGTTGCGCAGTATGCTTACCGCAGCCTTAGTTGTGTCCCGTGCAGAGTTGAGGAGCCTGAAGAATTGCTTGGACCTGTCTTCGCCGCACACCCGTGCTTCTGAGTGCGCGGCAGTCCCGAAGGTCGCGGTATCTTCATAATAAGTATAAGTCTTCGTGAAGAGCTGTCAAGCTCGACACAGGTAGGTGAAGAGATTTGTGATGCGGCGGACCGGCGATCTCCTATTTCGGCCGGTCGGCATCGGGTATGGGCCGTTCGCCCGTCTGGATGAATGTGTAATAGTCGGCGACGATCTCGCGGTGATCGAATACCATGCGGTCAGGCAGCGTATCGAACGTAAAGACACGGGCGCCCTTCGCGTCGTCGGCAGCCGCAAGCACGCCTGCGCCTTCGGCGATGTAGACGATGCTGATCCCATGACCTCTCGGGTCCCTGGAAGGCTTCCCGTATACGTAGAGCATCTCTCGAAGCGTCACGTCGAGCGATGTCTCTTCTCTCGCCTCCCTTACGGCCGCGCTTTCAAGCGGTTCGCCCACGTCGACGAACCCGCCGGGCAGGGCCCACCCGTAAGGCTCGTTTTTCCGCTCGATAAGCACGATCCCGTCCTGGTACTCGATAATGATGTCCGCAGCTACAAGGGGTGTTGTCGGTTTTCCCATAATGTGAAAGTATACGCCTTTATGCCGCGGAAGGGCAACTGGAGCGACGAGGGCCGGCGAAAAGCCTTGCCGGTTCTGCGTGGCCGCTGCACAATAAAACAAGATGAAATAATGGTCAAATGTTTCAACCCGCCGGGTCTCTTGATTTAGCCGCACCTTTCGTGTATACTATCTTCTCACACGCCTTCCGCCGCGTACTAATTAATGGGTCAGAGGGACAATGGAACAGGAGAAAATACGGAATATTGCAATTATCGCTCACGTCGACCACGGCAAGACCACGCTCGTCGATCAATTATTCAAGCAGAGCGGCCTTTTCCGGGACAACCAGGTTGTCGAAGAGCGCCTTATGGATTCAATGGACCTGGAGAGGGAGCGGGGCATCACGATCACCTCGAAAAACGGTTCTTTTCTCTATAAAGGTCATCTCATCAATATTATCGACACACCGGGACATGCCGATTTCGGTGGGCAGGTCGAGAGGGTACTGAAGATGGCGGACGGGGTGTTGCTGCTCGTTGATGCCGCCGAAGGCCCCATGCCGCAGACTTATTTTGTTCTCAAGAAGGCGCTGGCGTTAAACCTGCGCGTGATCGTGGTGATAAACAAGATCGACAAGCCGGCGGCCCGCTGCGACAGCGTGGTAAACGAAGTGTTCGACCTCTTTGTGAAGCTCGACGCGCCAGACCACATCCTCGATTTCCCCGTGATTTTCGCCTCTGCGAAGGAGGGCTTCTCAACACTCGACCACAGGATAAGATCGGGTTCCATGATGCCCCTGTTCGATATGATCGTCGATGCGATCCCGGCGCCTCAGGGTGATCCTGAGGGTCCCCTCCAGATACTTGTCAGCTCACTCAACTACTCGCCCTTTTTGGGCAGGCTCGCTATCGGAAAAATCACCTCCGGCCTGATCCATATAGATAAGGAAGTCGTCGTTGCAACGCCGGGTACCACGCCACGGGCCGCAAGGATAACCAAGATCTACAGGTTTAAGGGGACCGAGAAGGTCGAGACGGATGAGGCGGGCGTGGGTGAGATTGTGGCCGTAGCGGGTATGGAATCGATTACCATAGGCGAGACCCTCACGGACCCCCAGGACCCCAGGCCGCTTGCCGGCATCACGGTCGACCCCCCGACGGTCTCCATGAGCTTCGTGCCCAATGATTCGCCGTTCTACGGCAAAGAAGGCAGGTTTGTAACCTCCAGGCACTTAAGGGAGAGACTTTTCAAGGAAACCTTGTCCGACGTGGCCCTTGGAGTAGAGGAGCTTGAAGACGCTCAAGGGTACAAGGTCTCGGGAAGAGGCGAGCTCCACCTCTCTATCCTTATCGAAAAGATGCGAAGGGAAGGGTATGAGTTCCAGGTGACCAGACCCCAGGTGATATTCCGGGAAGTTGACGGCAAGAGGCTTGAGCCCTTCGAAGAGCTCGATCATCGACGTGGATGAGAATTACATGGGCAAGGTGATCGAGAATCTTGGGGGCAGACGGGGAACTCTCCTGGAAATGCACCAAAAGAACGGCATGGCGAGGCTTAAGTACAGGATACCTACGCGCGGACTCCTCGGTTTCCGCTCTGAATTCCTCACGGACACCCGGGGCATGGGCGTCATGAACTACGTTTTTCTCGAATTCGGTGAGTATGCCGGCGAGATCAAGAACAGGACGAAGGGAGTGCTCGTTGCCATGAATCAGTGCGTCACCGTTGCATATGCCCTCTTTAACCTCCAGGAGCGGGGCCGCCTTTTTCTGGGACCCGGAGAGAAGGTTTACGAGGGACAGATCATAGGTGAGCATTCGCGCGAGACGGACCTCGTGGTCAATCCGGCGAAAGGCAAGAAGCTCACCAACATGCGGGCCGCAGGCTCCGATGACGCGGTCATCCTCACACCCCCTATAAAAATGAGCCTCGAGGAGTGCATCTCTTACATTAACGACGATGAGCTTGTCGAGATTACCCCTCTCTCGATCAGACTGCGCAAGCAGATACTGGACGACCTCGAACGCCGCCGCACCAAGCCCGCCGCCTGAGAGACCGAGGGACGAAAAAGTAATAGGGTCAGCCACCATGGCGCTGACAGGAGCCGAAATAGCGAATAGGGATAGCGCACAAAGACAGGGACAAGGGAGCAAGGAGCCTATTATGGATGACGAGATCAAAAAAAGGACCCAGGAGACGGCGGCGAAGCTGTTCGGCAAGGGTATCAAGATGGACCCGCCTTACCGTATGTGGAAGGAGTTCGACCGCGACCTGGCGAACGACCTTTCCATGTTCATTACGGGGAATCTCTACTCTAGGACCGTGCTTTCGCTGCCGGAGAGACAGATGGTCGCCTGTGCCATGCTGGCGGCCCTGGGTGCCGCCGACGAGTTGCGGCTGCACGTGAATGCTGCGCTCAATGTCGGATGTGACCCGAAAAAACTTGCCGAGGTATTCTTTCAGCTCGCCCCTTATGGAGGCATGCCGAAGGTAAATGAGGCGCTCGGCGTCTATCGCGACGTGTTGAAAGAGAGAGGTGAGTGGCCTCTCAAAAAATAGGCCTGCCGGGTATTTCAGACTTTTGCGTTAACCCGCATGTCTTATGGCCGGACCGAGTTTTGATGGGGAGCGCGAAATACCCCGGCCGCCGCTGTCGCGGAACGGAGCTATGGACATATGCCACGCGAGGTAGTACACTATTGGCCTGACTGATTCGCAGTACAGTTTAACCATATAAAGCTTTTAAAGTGAGGACCGGAAGATATGGCTGAAGAAACGATGGCAATGGATAGGATTGATGAGGCCGGAGAAGAGACCGGCCGGTTGGAGGAAGATTTTGGAGCCCTTTTTGAAAGGGAGAACAAAATGCCGGGAAGGCTTACGCCCGGTCAGAAAATAAAAACGACTGTCATAAGCGTTTCCGGAGACCTGGTCTACGTCGATATGGGTGGAAAGAGCGAGGGAGTTATCGGTCTGTCGGAGTTTGTGAGAGAGGACGGAACGGGCGGCGTGCGCGAAGGCGATGAGGTTGATGCTTTCTTCCTCGCCGTACAAAATGGCGTGAAGCGCCTGACGACACGCATTCGCGGTTATTCGACGCTGGACGTTGCCGGTATCCGGGATGCGTACCACGCAAACCTCCCCGTCACAGGAAAGGTGAAAGCCTCGGTAAAGGGAGGATATGAAGTGACCGTGGGCGGTGCCAGGTGTTTTTGCCCGTTTTCCCAAATGGACCTCAAAGTGAGCAGGGAGAGTGAGCAGTACGTGGGCCAGACCTTTTCCTTCAAGGTGGTCGAATTCGAGAATGACGGACGGAATGTGGTCCTTTCCCGGCGCGCCCTCCTGGAGGAAGAGAGGCGGGCCCAGGCCGAGCGCCTCAAAGAGACGCTCAGCGTGGGCATGGAGCTGACCGGCACGGTCCGGTCTATCCAGGGCTTCGGCGCTTTTGTCGACCTGGGCGGTGTGGACGGCCTTATTCCTGCGAGCGAGATCGGTTGGGACAGGGCCGAAAGACCGGCTGACGTGCTCTCCGTCGGCCAGGAGGTGACGTTAAAGATCATCGGTCTCGACTGGGAGAAAAACCGGCTGACCCTGAGCCTCAAGGCCCTTAAGGCAGACCCGTGGGAGGGTGTGTCGGAGAGATACGCGGTAGACACCAGGGTAAAAGGTGTTATCGTCCGGCTTGCGCCGTTTGGCGCCTTCGTCAACCTGGAGCCCGGCATAGACGGCCTGATCCACATCTCCAATCTGGGGGCGGGAAGACACATCAACCACCCTAAGGAAGTGGCCGAGGTGGGGCAATGGGTAGAGCCGCTTGTGCTGGCCGTTGACGAAGCCAACAAGAAGATATCTCTCACCCTGGAGCAGCCGAAAGAGGAAGTCCCCCTCCCGGAAGTGGGTGATGTGGTGGATGGAACGGTCGAGCGGGTAATGCCTTACGGGATTTTCCTGAAACTGGAGAGCGGGGCCGGCGGGCTTATCCCGAACTCGGAGATGGGCACCCCAAAAGGCACGAACCACAGCCGCATGTTCCCGGTGGGAACGCGGATGCAGGTGATCGTCATAGGATCGGATAAACAGAGCAGGAAGGTTTCGCTGAGCAGGAATGCCGTTTCCGAAAGAGTGGAACAGGACGAATTCAAGCACTACCGGACACAGCAAAAGGGCGACGACCAGGCGTCATCTGCCCTCGGCAGTTTCGGTGAGCTGCTGAAAAGGCACCTGCAAGGGGAGAATTAGCGGTAGGACCTGCGTTACGCCGTTACTCTATCCACCGGACTATCGTGTCCAGCGCATCCCTTGGCGAAGTGAAGCGGTTGATGGGGTGCTCCCAGTCAGGATAGCCGAGGGCCACTCCGACAACGACGTCCTTCTCATCGGGGATGTTCAGAGCGTCCTTAACCTCATCCTTGTAGGCGGCAATGAGGCCTATAGGACAGGTCCATAGTCCCAGGTGATGGGCAGCCAGCACGAAGTAGCCGAGGCAGGCGCCGATGTCCACCAGACGGGCCTGTGAAAAAGAGTTGTCGATGCACATGATGACGGCAACGGGCGCCCCATAAAAATTGCAGCTCCCCTCATTAATATATTTGTTGAAATCGGAGCCTATTTCATCGAGATAGGGCTTCATTCCCTCGAAAGAGGCAACGCCCCTGGCGGTAAACACTTTCGGCATAGGCTTCACGTTTCCGGGGCTGCACTGGATCTGCTTCTCGCTGTATGCCTTGAGCAGTCTCCTGCTCAGTCTTTGGCGCTCTCCATCCATCACTACCGTCAATTCCCAGGGTTGGAGGTTAATCGCGGAGGGCGCGCGGACGGCGAGGCGAAGTACCGCCTCCACCTTCTCCCTGGGCAACGGGTCGCTTTTGAAGGCCCGAATACTCTTTCGCTCTTCTATTATTTCAGTCAGGTCCATATCTTCTCCTCAGGCGGCGTATAGTAAGCTCATGCCGCCCCCCTGTAACTATACGTGTCAACGCCGCCCCTGTCAAATTTTGCGGACAGCCTCTCTCGTTTTCTGTTATCTTGTAGCATGCCGGCAAAGATAATAGACCTGCACACGCATGGAATAGCGGGGTTCGACACACGGACCACGGACCCCGGCGCGATGCTGAGGATAGCGGAGATCCAGGCCACGGCGGGCGTGTCGGAGATTGTGCTCTCCGTCTACCCTGCCGCCCCGGAGGTGATGAGGGCGCAGACGGCCGCGGTGAAAGCTGCCATGGCGCTGCAGGGCGCGGGCCACGAGCGGATCATCGGGGCTCACCTCGAAGGGCCGTTCCTGAATCCATTGATGGCCGGCGCCTTGGACGCCGGCTCATTCATCCGGCCGGGGGAAGGCGTGTTCCGGGAGATGATCGAGGGTCTTGAAGACATTGTGCGGATCGTGACGATAGCGCCCGAAATGGATGGGGCCGTCCGTCTGATCGGGCAGATGGCGAGATTGGGGATCAGGGTCAACATGGGCCACTCGAACGCGACTTATGCGGAGGCCGAGGCGGGTTTCAGGGCAGGGGCGAGGGGGGTTACGCACCTCTTCAACGCGATGCGTGCTTTTCATCACAGAGAGCCCGGAATTTCGGGCTTCGGTCTGCTCAACAAAGACGTCTACGTCGAGATCATCGGCGACCTCGTGCATCTCCACCCGAAGAGCGTTGAGCTTATTTTGCGGCTGAAAGATGCAGGGAAGGTCATGCTTGTTTCCGATTCCGTTGCGCATACGGACCTCTCCGGGAAGACGACCCCCCTGGAGAAAGGCATCTTGTCAGGAGGGTCGCTGACGGTGGTTGACGCCGGCCGACGCCTCATAGACGCCGGTTTTGACGCGGATTACGTGGTGAGGAGTATGACGGTAACCCCCCGGGCCTATCTGGAAGGGTAGGCCGGGCGACCGGGTTAATTTCGCGCCTTTCGCCTGTCTCATCGGGGCCGCGAGTCCTCACGTACGACGCGGTACGCTCCGGCTCGCGCCCCCTCGATCACGGCGAAATCCATCGAAATTCCCTCCGGTCGCGAGAAGGAGCTTGTTGACTTCAACTGCAACGTGCTGCGAGGGTCAAAAAACAGACTATAAGCCCGCCACGAGGTCTATCAGCTCTTCGAGGTGCTCTATGGAATAATCGGCCCCCTCCGAAAAACCGGGAGAGCCGTAGCCGTAAAGGACGGCCACGCTCCTCACACCCGCTGCCCGGCTCGCCGTTATGTCATAGATGCTGTCGCCCACGAAGAGCGCGTCGCCGGGCAGGGTATCGAACCAGGAGAGCACGTTGAGGATAGGCACGGGGGACGGTTTCTTTTGGAGATGCGTATCCCCCCCGGCCACATAGCTGAAGTGCTCCAGGAGGTTGAGGGTTTTGAGAAGTTGAATCGACAAAGCTTCGAGCTTGTTGGAGACGATTGCTTTCTTCTGCCCGGAAAGCGCGCGCAGCATCGTTTCGGCGCCGGGATAGGGCGCGGAGTGATCGGTCATATGGGCCCGGTAGTGGTCGAAGAATCTCCGGAGCAACGTGGGGGGGTCGAGATCCATGCCCTTCTCTTTGATCAGTTTTCCCACGAGCGCAGTGGCCCCCTCCCCGACGAGGGCAATCGTTTCCTCCACGCTTACTTCATAGGAGCTGTAAGGGCGGATTGCATAATTGAGGGCATTGGAGACGTCGATGCTCGAATCGACGAGCGTGCCGTCAAGGTCGAAAATAATGAGCTTTACAGACATCCCATAGTCTAATGAAAAGAGGACGGAAGCTCAATACCTCGGCTTCATGGTTGACTGAGCGGGTACGCCTGCTATAATTCATAAAATCACCGTATAAGGGGGTATGAATGATGGTTGTAAGGAATATAGACGATCCGGTAGTCCAGGCGACTACCTACAGGGCGCACTGGGGCGGTATTGCCCGTATGGTGCTGACGAGCGAGCACCTGAAGTCCATGGAATTCTTTGCATGGGCTGCCCTTCCCGCCGGCAACACCATCGAGGAGCACGTGGATGAGGTGGAGGAGATATACTTTATCCTCTACGGGGGCGGTCTGATGAAGGTCGGGAGTGAGGAGCAGGCGGTGAAGCAGGGGGATGCCATATGGATCCCGGCAGGAGAACCCCATCGGCTCGTCAACACCACAAGCGACAATACGTTTTTTATCTGCGTGGCCGCCTATCCCAAGTAGCGGACGCGAGGCCCTTCAGGGTCAAGGGCGAGAGATGCAGGCCCTACCGGCATGGACCGATCTTATGCTTTTAGCTGCATGGTAGGGTCTGCAGCGTAGATGGTTTCGAACACGTCGCCCTTTCTCGACTCCATCTCTCCGGGACTGCTTGCCTCCAAATTGAGCCTTATGAGCGGCTCCGTGTTGGAAGCGCGGAGATTGAACCACCACGATGGGTAATCGACGCTCAGGCCGTCCAGGTGGTCCTGCCGGCCGTCTTTGTAGTGCGCCTCCAGGGCCTTGTAGATAGCATCTTTATTTGAGGCGCGCATGTTGATCTCCCCTGTCGCCGAGTACTTCTTCAATGGGGTAATGAGAGTGGAGACGGGGGTTTTTTTCAAGGCGAGGAGATTGAGCATCTGGATCATGGCAAACATCGCGTTATCGGTGAAGCCTGCATCCCTGAAGTAGAAATGGCCTGAGAGTTCGCCGGCAAAGATCGCGTCATGCTCCCTCATACCCGCCTTTATAAAGGCGTGGCCGACCCTGGAGCGTATGGCCCGTCCTCCGAGACGGGCGATGGTCTCCGGCACGGACCGGCTCGATCTGAGGTCGTAGAGAATCGTGGCGCCGGGCGACTTTGTGAGGTAAACCTCGGCGATGAGGGTTGTCACCATGTCCTCCGGTATTGTTTCTCCCCGCTCGTCGACAAAACCGCACCTGTCTGCGTCGCCGTCGAATGCTATGCCTATGTCCGCCTTCTCCCTCACGACCATTTCGCGCAGGTCCTTCGTGTTCTTCGGGATAAGGGGGTTCGCCACGTGATGGGGGAAACGCCCGTCCGGCTCCATGTAGAGAGGCACTACCTGCCACATGGGAAACTGCCGGGTCAGAGGGAGCACTTCGGGCCCGACTGCGCCGTTGCCGGCATCGATCACCATCTTTATGGGCACGGGCTCATAGATGAAGCTCTTGAGTCTGTCCAGATACGCGGGGAGCACCGACTGCCGGCTGCACGGGCTGCCTGGTCCCACGGGCATGCCGCCGGCCATCTCGCTCACTATACGCTCGATATCGGGCAGGCCCGAGTCGCCCGAAAGGGGGATGGCCTTTTCCCGGCACAGCTTGAAGCCGTTCGACCCTCCTGGCAGATGGGATGCCGTCACCATGGCGCCGCCGTCATAACGGCCTTCGATTATAGCGAAGTAGAGCAAAGGGGTCGTCACCATGCCGATGTTCGTGACCCTGGCGCCCGCACTCATCGCGCCTTGCGCAAAGGCGTCGGCGAGGGTGGGGGAAGAGAGACGCATGTCGTAGCCGATTACGATGGTGTGCGCCGCCAGCAGCTTCACGAAAGCCGCGCCGATCTTGAAGGCGATTTCTTCGTCTACCTCGTGGGGGTATGCCCCGCGGATGTCGTAAGCCTTGAATATGGATGCCATGGTTACCTCATATGGAAAACATGCGCTAATGCGCGGTTAGGATAGCGGATTGACAATCCTTCGTGAAGCGATAATACTTAGGATAAATCAAGCGTCCCTGTTTGTCACCAGAAAAGTGGAGGTGGAAGATGGATGGGCAGAAGAAGATCGTGGTCTATTCGACCCCTACGTGCCCGCATTGTAAGAGGGCGAAGCAGTTTCTCGAAGACCGGGGCATTCCGTTTCAGGTAGTCGACGTTGCCGGAGACAAGGCCGCCCGGGAGGAAATGATCAGGAAATCGGGGCAAATGAGCGTGCCTGTCATAGAGATCGATGGTGTCGTGACAGTCGGCTTCGATGAGGCCGGCCTGAAGAAAGGACTGGGCCTGTAGGTCATGGACGGCGTGTACGATCTTGTCATAATAGGCGCGGGTCCGGCGGGTATGACGGCAGCCGTTTACGCGGCGAGGCAGAAGGCCAAGACGCTTCTTCTTGCCAGGGACGTAGGCGGACAGCTCAACTGGACCCTAGGCGTCGAAAACTACATGGGGTATCAGTTCATCGAGGGTGTAGAGCTGATACGCAAATTTGAAGAACAGGTGAGGAAGTTCCCCATCGACATAAAGATCGGGCGGGCGATAGAATCGGTCATCAGGGTGCATGAAGGCTTCGAGATAGCGGACACGGACGGCGCGAAATACCTGGGCCGGACAGCCATTATTTGCAGTGGAAAGCGACCGAGAATGCTGAACGTGCCCGGAGAGGAAAAGCTGCGGGGCAGGGGGCTCACGTACTGCGAGGTCTGCGACGGGCCCCTTTTTCAGGACATGGACGTGGCGGTAATAGGCGGCGGAAACTCGGCCCTGGAGGCAGCTATCGACATGACCAAGATAGCGAGGCATATCTTTGTCGTCTCCCTGACGCCGCTTACCGGAGATAATATATTGAAAGACAAGGCAATGGAAGCATCCAACATCACGATCATGACGGAGCATCAGACGGTGGAGATACTGGGTGACGGCATGGTCTCCGGCATACGGGTGAAGGACATGAAAAGCGGGAAGGAGCAGGTGTTGGAGGTGAGCGGCGTCTTTATCGAAGTCGGGTTGATACCCAATTCGGATTTCGTGCGGGATATGCTGACTCTCAACGAGCTCGGTGAGATTTTGATAAACTGCGCGTGCGAGACAGGTATTCCGGGGCTTTACGCAGCAGGAGACGTCACGAATGTGCCGGCGAAACAGATTGTGGTGGCCGCGGGAGAGGGCGCGAAGGCCGCGTTGCAGGCCCATCTCTATCTGCAAAAATGCGTCTGACGGGTGTGGCTCTTCCCGGGTGCCGCAGATATTCCCTCCCCGCATCGCCGCCTTGTTTTGGTCTGAATACGCGCAAATACCCCTGGGGACGGGGTTCTTTTGACCCTATGTGGCCGTGAAAGGGCACTCGAAAATCGACAGGCCCGGAAAGCCGCGAGGAAAGCCGGGAAACGGGCCCTGAAAAACAGCAGTCGGTAACTGAGCCATTTTACACGGTATTTGTGTGCGGGCATAAATTGTTCGTACTGCGTAGGGAGACATTCAGTTTTCTGAATACTGCCTGAAACAATTGGGTTTTCCGGATTGCTTAAGGAAAAGGCATAATGTCAAAAAACTTATGATAACAGTAGGTTAAGAGGTGGCTTCCACAGGTTTTCTACATCTTTTGCACATTTGTTGTGGAAACGTGCGGTAACCTGGGGAAATTACTTGCAGCCGCATCTTTCTTGACGGGTCCGCCGGAAAGGCATCCGGGCGGGACCTCCCACCGCTATCCGCCGGATGTCGACGATAAGCTTTGACAACAGGCGACGGACTATAATAGAGTATGCCAGCATATTATTCCTGGGGCATGCGGCGGATTGCCGCCCGATCGACCCGCTCCTCCCGAAGAAAGGAAAGCCTTCTAATGGACACGATGTGCAAAGACGATCTCGTCGTTGTGGTGTACAGGGACAAGAAATACCTGAAGAAGCTGGAGACGGAAAAGTCGTTTCACGGCAAGGGCGGCATCCTTCCTTTTGCCTCCGTGATCGGCTGCCCCTGGGGCACCAGGTTCGGCGAGTACGAAGTCTTCAGGCCGGCCATCGAGGATATTATGATGTACGGAGTCAGGCGGGAGACGCAGATCGTCTTTCCGAAAGACGCCTTTTTCATCTCCGTCAAGCTCGATATCAAGGCCGGGTCGCGGGTGCTGGAGATCGGTACGGGCAGCGGTGCCCTCACGCTGCTGCTTTCGAGGGCGGTCGGGCCGGAAGGGCAGGTAGTCTCCATCGAGAAAGAGGAACGCCACCACAAGAACGCGCAGAAGAACCTCGCCAAGTATCTGGAATTCAGGAATACGGAGCTTCTCAACATGGACGTCGTCGACTTCGACGGCCGGGAGTTCGATGCCGCCTTCGTCGACGTGCGCGAGCCGTGGCTCTATATGGAACGGATACGGACGTTTCTGAAGGGTGGGGCCATTGCGGGCTTTATCGTGCCCACGGCGAACCAGGTGTCGGACGTGCTTCAAGCGCTCAGACAGGGTTTCGGCGACGTGGAAGTGATGGAAATCCTCTTCAGGAGGTATAAGACCCTAGCGGCTCGGCTGCGGCCCGAAGACCGCATGATCGGCCACACGGGTTATCTGCTCTTCGCAAGGAAAATTGAGCTGATCAAGGAAATGGGCGAGGCGCCGGAGCCATCCTTCTAGATACGGCTGTTCAACCACTGTGAGGGGTCCGTTATCCCCTGGAAGAGTCCCTGCAGGTCCGTGTAGAGCAGATACAAGAAGGTGTGGCCCTGCGGCCAGCGCGCGATGATTTTGTGCTCCTTGAGGGCGAGGCCGGTCGCGATGGCCCTGGTGTAGCCGATCTGAAGAAGAGCCGACCCGGGCTCCAGTTGCTTCGTCAGGTGAGATTTCCCTGCCCTGTGATTGTGCACCGTCACCTGCTTGCTCCACCGGAGTGCGGCGACCGCCCTGCCGTCCGTCTTGGAGAATTCGACGACAAAGGGGGCTTCCAAGGCCGCGAGGGTGATCTCGTCCAGGATTCCTTCCTCCGGGTTCGTGACGGGAGGGTGCTTTACCTCGATCCCTATATAATACAGATGTCCCCTGATGAGCTGAAAAATGAGTTCCGAGTAAAAGAGGACGTCGATGTACCGGAGAGGTCGCTTGTCCTGCTCCTGGAAGATACAGTCCGTGATCCACTGGTTCTCCGGCTTTCTGCAGACAACGAGGAGATGCCAGGCCTTTTTCAGGGCTTCACGGTATTCCGGGTGTTGCCGCACCGCCTTTTCCCACTCCTCTTCCACAGTGGATTGCAGTTGATGTTTGCCCTGAAGCAGTTCGCTCTCCGACATAGAGAAAACATAGGTACTTTTTTGCGTTGTGTCACGGGGCGCTCATTCGCTCCTCCACGCGCCCGTCACCGCCATCACCTTCTTCTCCATCCGATATGCGGAGAAGCCGGCCGATAGGGAACGGTAAAAATATTTGTTGTGAAAAAACTGCAATGACAACTATCTGTTTGGGTAGGTGACAAGGCCGAATGTTTCATGTAAAACTTTTTTCATTAGGCCGCATTTCTGTTACGAACAGGAGTTCTGCTCCTACGCCTGGGACCCATTGAGGCGGCCCTTCAACAACGTGGCAGGCCATGATAAGGCAGAAGCCGAAGAGGCAGTTGGGTGTATGCGTGGCTAAACCCCGGGAAGTTAGGAATGGAAACCCATGGTTAAAAGGAGGCTGAAAATGAAATCGGGTCAACGTTTTGCTGCTGCACTATTCACAGGTGTTCTGTTATTGGCATTGACCGGTTGCGCTACGGGGAGGCTCGACCAGTTCAATAATCTCGCTCAAGCCGGGATTTCCTATGTGACGGCGAGCCAAACTGTTATTCAGGATGCCGGCACCGCCGCCGTCACCACCGATTCGGCCCTTCTCGTCAAATACAGACCGGATCTCAGTCAATCGGAACGGAGAGCCCTGGTTACGGCATCCGACAAATCGCTGAAGGAGCGTCTGCAGGTCTTGAAATCGATCGCTGCGCACGGCAAGCTGCTTCAGGCATATTTCGAAGCCCTAGCCTCGCTGTCGGACCCCAAGGCACCTGATTCGGTAGGCACCGCGGCACAAAGTGTGTACAATTCACTGGCTAAGATCAGTCCGACACTGAAGAACGCTACGATGGGCTCCGCCAAGGGTTCCACCAGCGTTTCCAGTTTCATACCAACAGTTATAGCCCCCATCGTCGCGACTTTCAAAGTCCAGGCGCTGGATGAGGAGCTGCATGCCAGATCCAATGCCATAGCGAACGAACTTGCCCTCCAGGAAGCGGCCTTCAGTGCGATAGAAGATCAACTTAAGACAGACCTTCAGGTGCAGCAGAACCTCCGTGAGACGGAAAGCATCGGTCAATTCGCAGGTCCGGCAGCGCTGCCGGCAGAATGGGCGAGTCAGAGGCTCACACTTTTGTCGACGCCCGCCGTTGTTGCTTCAGCCGATGCGGCATCTAAGGCTGCCGCACATTTGCGCAGTGTTTTCACGGCGGTGGTGGAAGATAGGTTCGATGGCGCCGGTTTTGCGAGCCTGATGAGCGACATTTCGAACATGCTGACGATAGCCCAAAGCATCCAAAGCGCCGTAAAATAAGGAGGGCAATATATGGACGCATCAAATATTTACTCACTCACACTTTCTCAGTTGAATGCAATCGAGCTCAGTATGACATCTCCCGAGGGAGATGCGTTAATACAGGCTGCATCGCCTGATGAGCACAAAAGGGCGGTACGGGTGCTTCTTGATGTCCATGAAGCCCGGCTCGCTTTAGGCAACGCTACCCTCCAGTCGATTGCCGACAAACTCAAGGCAAACGAGCAAGCCATCACGGACGGAACGAAGGCGGTGCAGGCTGCTTTGGATGCGCTGAACAAACTTGCGGACATCCTCGATACAGCGACCGCGCTGATAGGGATAGTTGCCCAATTTGTGCCGATGGTCTTATCTGCAGCCTAGGGGCGACCTCGGCAAGAGACATTCGGAATCCTCAAGGAGAGTGGCTATGTCAAAGAAACTTGCTATCACGATCGCAGGGGCGGTCTCCCTCGGAAGTTTCGAGGCGGGCGTAATGTATGAAGTCGTTCGAGCCATAGGACAGCACAACCTGACAGCGGGTGAGGCCGACCGAATCTTTATCGATGTCATTACCGGCGCGTCGGCAGGCGGATTGACGGCAACCATCGTCACCCAGAAGCTGATGTTCGAAGCAAGGGCGATGGACGGCGCCTATTCAAATACGCTCTATGAGCCATGGGTCGAGGACGTCGATATTTCAGAGCTGCTCAAACCGCATCAGGGCGACAGCAGTACAAAATCCATATTCTCGTCGGAATTCGTGGAGGAGCTTTCCCGGAAGTACATCACTTCCCGTTATGCGGGCAATGTTGTTCCGCCCACCGTAAAACATCCGGCTGCCGCCGACACGATATCGCTGGGTCTCGCGCTGTCGAACCTGAACGGATTGGACTACGGAGTGAACATCGGCAACGACAAGTTTGTCTATACCGATTTTCAGGATCAGCTCACCAGGCTCGTCGAAGAAAAGGACGACACGCTCGATTTCTGGGATTATCTGCGCAACGCGGCCGTCTCGTGCGGTGCCTTCCCCTTTGCCTTTAGACCCGTCGACGTGGAGAGGGATCGCACCGACTACGATTCCCCTGATCTTGTGTGGCAATTTCCCGAGACCCAAAGCTTCTGCTATACGGATGGCGGCACGTTTCAAAATCAGCCCTTGGGCATGGCTAAGAATCTTGTGGACAGACTCGACCCGACACATACTGACACGCCGAACAGGTATTACCTGTTCGTATCGCCCCACCAGAAGAAATCCGTCGCTTCTTCGGCACTCAATGCAGGCAACGCCGATTTTATCCCCTTTGCAAAGCAGCTTGTCTCCGCACTTTACAACCAGTCGCAATTTCAGGATTGGATCATGGCCGAAGAGGTGAATAGAGAGATCGATCTGCTCAACGCCAGGGCGGACCAACTCGCCGGGCTGCTCAAGGGGGATTCCCCCGAGGTCGCGTCCCGTGCCCAAACATTGAAGTCTGCCGCAGAGGTGCTGCTGCCTCTGCTCTTCAAAGGAGTCGAACCGAAAAAACCGGGCGGCAATCCGATAGATGAGGCGCGGGGCCGTCTGAAAGATCAGTATAATGTTGAATACAACGCGCTGCCCGAGGCGACCCGTGATGTGCTGATCGATTCCATTCTCGCCCTGGAAGCTGTTGCCCACCTCGGCGAGAAGGACGAGATGAAGATTGTCGGTATTACCGCTGCCGACCAGGAGCTGGCGGGAGCAGACTTGTGCGCCTTTGGCGGCTTCTTCGACCGTAGATATCGCAGGCATGACTACGACGTGGGACGGAAGAAGGCCCAGGATTTCCTCTCCGACCCGAATTGTCCCCTGGGCAGGATCAAATTCACTCCTGAACCGATTGACCCCCCTATCGATACCACACTCAACGGCCTGAAAATGGGGCAGATGGAGAGCGGAGTGCGCGAACAAGTGCGTGACCGCTTGAAGGACTGCATACTCGACACGCTTGCAAAAGCCGGGGCGAATCTTGCCGTGCGCACGGGTATTTATGACTTCTACATCGGCCCGAAACTTGAAAAACTCCTGGGGTTGTAGCAGGATACGGGCGGCGACCCAAGGGCTGGGAGGGGAGACCGGGGAGGCGACGATATTTGTGCCGGATCGGCCCATTTTGCGTACCAATTAGAAACAAGGAGGCCATACCGTGGAAACCGATTTTCTCAAAGGCATCGACGTTTCCCATTATCAGGGCGCCGTCGATTGGGGTAAGGTGGCGGCAACGGGCGTTGTCTTCGCCTTGGCAAAGGCGACTGAGGGTGCAAACACGAAGGATGCGACATTCGGCTCCAATTTCCAGGGCATGAAGGATAGTGGAATTATCCGCGGCGCTTATCATTTCTATCATCCTTCGAAAGACGCAATCGCGCAGGCCGATAACTTCCTCTCCCTCGTCAACAGCCTGTCTTCGGGGGATTTGCCGCCGGCCCTCGATATCGAAATCGACGAAGGGATGACCGCCGTCGATATCATCGCAGGAGTGAAGGAGTGGATACAAAAGGTTGCGGAATCTCTCGGCAAGACCCCAATAATCTATACCAGGGCTTCATTTTGGGATACGAAGCTGAATGGATGCTCCGACTTCTCCGACTGCCCGCTTTGGATAGCGCATTACACGACCAACCCTTCGCCGGATATCCCCATGGGATTTAATGATTTTACGATCTGGCAATATTCTCAAAAAGGCTCGATCGACGGCATAGAAGGGACCAACGTAGATTCTGGATTTCTTCAAGGGTTCCGTTGATGGGCTCAAAGGACTCGCCGGCGGTCTCTAGCACGTGCTTGAAGCAAGGCTTGCGGGATCGTAGGTAAGGAAGGAGCTATTGCCCCGTCCCGCTCGAATCTGCTACACTGCTCCATGCTTCCGGTTGGCGGGACGTGCTGATACCGCGTGGCCTTTCCCCCTATCTTGGGGTCTACCTCAAGCCCCGCATGGTGCTTATGGCGGTGCTCGGGTTCTCCTCGGGCTTTCCGCTCGCCCTAACCGGCAGCACACTCCGGGTGTGGATGACGAGAGTGGGCATCGATCTCCATACCATAGGCGTCTTTTCCCTCATAGGCGTGCCCTATGCGCTCAAGTTCCTCTGGTCCCCCTTCATGGACCGCTTTGTGCCGCCCTGGCTCGGCAGAAGGCGCGGATGGATCATTCTCGTCCAGCTCGTCCTGTTCGTCGGCATCAGTTGTATGGGCTTCAGCTCACCCGCATATGCCCTGGGTGCAATTGCCGGGCTCGCGTTCTTTGTTGCTTTCAGCTCGGCGTCCCAGGACATCGTGATCGACGCATACCGGACCGACCTTTTGTCTGAGGAGGAGCGCGGGGCGGGAGCGGCCGCCTCCGTTTTCGGCTGGCGGATCGGCGCCCTGGTCTCCGGCGCGCTGGCCCTCATCCTGTCGGACCATATCGGCTGGCAGAGCACGTACCTGCTCATGGCCGGTTTCATGGTCGTGGGGATCGTGGGCGCCGTATTCGCGCCCGAGCCGGACACCGTGGTAACCGCTCCGAAGAGCATGCGCGAAGCGGTGTGGGGGCCTCTCGCGGATTTTTTCTCCCACCGGTCGGCATGGATGCTGCTCCTGGCTATTGTCCTCTACAAACTGGGTGATGCCTACGCGGAGACCCTGACTTCGGTCTTCTACATCCACCTCGGCTTTACGCCAAGCGACGTGGGGAAGATTACCAAAAGTCTGGGCCTTGTCTCACTCCTCGCCGGGGCCGCCATCGGCGGCTCTCTGATGGTGCGGCTCGGTCTTTACCGATCGCTCCTTTACTTTGGGGTGTTGCAGCTCGTGTCGCTCCTGTCGTTTACGGCCCTTGCCTGGATCGGCAAGAGCTACGCCGTCATGGCCTTTGCCGTCAGTTTTGAGAATCTGGCCAGCGGCATGGGCACCGCCGCCTTCATGGCCTTTCTCATGAGTCTGTGCAACAAGCGCTACACCGCTACCCAGTATGCCCTGCTCTCGTCCCTGGCCGCGCTCGGCCGCCTCGCTATCGCCCCCACATCCGGCTACGTGGTCGAATCGATCGGGTGGGCCAATTTTTTTCTCCTCACCTCGGTCACGGCCCTCCCCGGGCTTCTGCTTCTCCGGCGCCTGCGTCCTGATATTGTGAGGATAGGGAAGGGGGGTTAAAGGGGCTCATAGCCGGGGCCTGAGCACTACTATCCCCGGTTTTCCTTCGATATAGGAGTTGAAGTCCTGATCGATCACCTTCTGTGCTTTCAAAGACGCATGGCGCAGCATAATGCGGTTTTCGCGTCTGATGAAGATGCCCGTATGGGAGACGTCAAGGCCGTCTGCCGGCGTGTATATGCCGATGTAGTCGCCTGTCCTCAAGCCGTCGAGTGCCCGCCCGTCGAGCGTGCCCGCTGGGATGAAAGCGATCCTTCTCTCGACCGGCGGTATCCCCGGTAGAATCGAGGAGCCGTCCTTTTTTCTGTTGATGGTCTTTGTGACGGCCTCTGCCTTTTCCCGTCCTATCGCGCCGGTCACGTCCTCCACCCTGTTCGATGCGGCCCAGTCGGTAAAGAAGTGGTTCCGCGCTCCGTACTCAATCGTGCCCGACTTGTAACGCACCCTTCTCAAGTTGCGCCTGAACTCATAAAAAGTGCGGGATAAGCGCATTGATTCTACGTAATCGAGATAGGTGAAGCAATCGACCGCCTGAAGGTTGATGACGAGTGTCTCGGGTGTGCCGGGCGAGCCTATAAGCGTCGATTCTCCGTAAGGCACGCCCAGGAAACGGCTGGAAATGAAGTCTATCCTTGCGGGGAGGCCGGGCAGTTCAGACGCGGTAGTCAGCATCTGCTCCAGGTCCCCGGTGCTCCAGGGCCCGAGGCAAGTCTCGACACCTGCTTTGGCGCGTACCCGATATTCCATTCAAGTGAAGATATATCGTTTCAGCGGGCAAGTCAAAAGATTGCCGTGTTACGTCGCTTCCCCGCTCCCTTTGTCGCGCAGCACGGCAGCCCTGGGGTCCGGGCTCATCTTGAGCTCTTCCAGGTAGCCGATGAACCGCCGGATCGCAGGGTTATGCTTTTTCGCTTTTTCGTAAAGCACCGACACTTCCAGAGAGAGGGGCTCGATCAGGGGCACCACGGTGAGGGAGCGGTCGTCTTCGTCACCCTCGATAGCCCTGCGGATCAGGATCGAAAGGGCCTGGTGCCGGGCCACCCATTCCTTGATGAACTCCGTGCTGTTCGCCTCGATAAATACGGAGGGGGAAGTCTTCATCTGCGAGAAGGCGGCGAGGACCACGCTCCTTGTGGCGGACCCTTCCTCCCTGATGAGAAAAGGATAGGGGCTGATATCGGAGAGGGACACCGCGCTTCGCCCGGCAAGCGGGTGGTCCTTCGATGCGATCAGCACAAGCTCTTCCTGCACGAAAGGGAAAGACTGTATTTTGTTCGAGGTGTGCTGGCACGACACGATGACCACGTCATTCTGGCCTGAAAACAGACTCTTCTCCATCTCTATCGACGAGCCGGCGTCGAGCTTGATCTTGATATCGGGGTTCCTGTTCTGGAAGCCGCCGAGGATATAGGGCATGATCTTTCTTGCGTAGTTGACGGTCGTGCCCAGTCGCAGGGACGGCGTTGCTTCCGCCTTCGCGGCCAGCAGCTTCTCTTCCAGCCCTCGGGCGATCGCTTCAATTCGCTCGGCGTAGCGGTAGACGATCCTGCCCTCCTTGGTGAGATCGAACTTGCCCCTGTCCCGCCTGATGAGCTTCATCCCCGTCTGGGCCTCAAGTTGCGCGATGTGTCCGGAAACCCCCGGCTGCGTCATGAAGAGGAGTTCGGCCGCCTTCGAAAAGCTTTTGCATTTTACGACCTTGGAGAATACTATTAGAGATGTAAGGGAATAGAAGAGCATAAGTTTTTCTTATGTAGTATAAAAACAAATGAATTGACTTGTCAACAACATAGCATAAGAATGGATTCATCATAGGGCATTAAATTCATGCGGCGTATGCTCGGCGTTCCAGAAGGATTCATGCGGGACAGGGGGTAGGCATGACAGGCATAGTCCAAATTTCCCATTAAGGAGGAGTCGATGGACCTGAGAGATTTCATAGGCATGTGCGAAAAAGTGGGGCAGCTCAAAAGGGTCAAGGCGGAGGTCGACTGGGACCTCGAAATTTCCCATATCTGCAAGATCGTGGAAGAGAAGTCCGGCCCGGCCCTTCTCTTTGAGAACGTTAAGGGGTATCAGAGCCCGGTACTCACGGGCGCCTTCGGCACGACCCAGAGGCTGGCGATGATCCTAGGGAAGAGCCCGGATCTCTCCATGGTCCAGTTGACAAAAGAGTGGGTGAGCCTTGCCGTAAAAGAGGTCATCCCTGCAAAGGAGGTAAAAGACGGCCCGATTTTCGAGAACATTGTTGAGGGCGACAAGGTCGATACCTTCGCTTTCCCGTCACCCAGATTCTACGAGCTTGACGGCGGCCGCTATTTCGGCACTGCGGTGTTCATGGTGATCCAGGACCCGGAGACGGGCGACGTCAACCTGGGCACCTACCGCATGGGCATCCTCGATCAGAAGAGCATCGGCGTCCAGATCCTGAAGGGGAAGAAGGGCGACAGGATCATGAAGAAGTACGCGAAGCAAGGCAAGAAGATGCCTGCGTGCGCCATCATAGGCGGCGACCCCCTCCATATCTTTGCCAGTGCCGCCACGGTATCTGGGGCGAAGAGCGGCTACGATACCGTGGGCACCCTGCGCGGCGCCCCGGTGGAGACGGTCAAGAGCCAGATAACGGGACTGCCTATTCCCGCACATGCGGAGATCGTTCTCGAAGGGGAGATAGACCCGTCTCAGCTCAGGAACGAGGGTCCCTTCGGCGAGTATACGGGCTACTACACGGAAGAGCTCATCAAGCCCATCCCCAAGCCGGCCCTTGACGTGAAGCGCGTCTATTTCAGGAACAAGCCGATCCTGTGGGAGACGAGCGTGGGGAGGCCCGTGGGCGACCAGCACATGCTCTATGCCTTTACCAGGAACGCATCCCTCTGGACAGATCTTGCCAGGATGCAGATACCGGGCATCAAGTCAGTCTATACTCTGCCGGAGGCATCAGGCCGCTTTACCGTGGTCGTCTCCGTGCAGCAGATGTATCCGGGCCACGCGGACCAGGTGGCTGCGGCGGTTATCGCGAGCAACACAGGCTCATATGGGATCAAGATGATCATTATCGTCGATGACGACATTGACGCAGACGACCTCCCGAGGGTCTGGTGGGCGCTCGGCACGCGCTATAACCCGGCCAGGGGCACCCAGATCATCAACAGGGGCAGATCGACACCCCTCGATCCCGGCCTTGAGGCAGGAGGCAACAAGTTCATCACGTCGCGCATCATCCTGGACGCCACCATACCTTACGAGTGGAAGGAGAAGCCGACGGAGATCAAGCTGACGGATGCCGTGATGAGCAAGGTGAAGGCCAGGTGGAGCGAGTACGGGATAGACTAAAAGGAGGCTTCCATGTCATTTGAAAAAGATATAGCCAACGCGCAGGAAAGGGCAAAGAACCTCAAGCTCTTTGCCCATGATATTCACGGCGTATTGACCTCGAACACCCTCTTTTGCGACATCGAGGGGAGAAGGCAGTACGGTTTCTGGCACATGGACGGCTTCGGCGATCTCTCCCTCACCGCCAACGGCATAGGGGTCGCCTATCTCGACACCACGTCAATCGACGGGGAAGGGCTCTTCCGGGCGAAGGAGCTGAAGCTCGACAAGTTCTACTACAGCGTGACGGACAAGGCCGCGAAGCTCGAGGAGCTGAAGAAGGAGATGGGCATCGGCGGCGACGCCGTCGGCTGCCTCGGCTGCGAGATTTCCGACATCCCTATGATGGAGAAGGCGGGCCTCGCGGTCGCCACAGCGGACGCGAAGGATGAGGTCAAGGCCGTCGCCCACTATATCACGACTGCGCCGGGAGGCAGGGGCGCCATGCGCGAGATGTGCGAATTCATCCTCAGGGCCATGGGCAAATGGGACGGCTGGGTAGAGAAGGTCACCAAGATGGGATACAAGTAGGAGGCTCTGATGGATAAGGCAGCAGCAGTCGAAAAGGCAAAGAAGGTGCGGTTCGTCATTCTCGATATCCACGGGGTGCTCACCGATAATACCCTGTACTACACCCAGGAAGGGGTAAAATCGGAGGCATTCTCGCTGCACGACCGCCTGGGGATAAAGGCGCTCACCGACTCCGGCATAGGCGTATCCTTTCTCACCACCAAGATATCCCGCGCCGACGAGCAGATGGGGAAGATCTACGGCATCCCGCCGGAAAAGCTCTGGGGTCAGGGGGCAAAGATGGCGAGGATAGATCAGTTCGAGCAGGAGTCCGGCTTTAAGGACGAGGACATCTGCTATGTAGGCGACGAGATGATAGACCTCGCGGTCATGAAGCGCGTCGGCTTCTCCGCGGCCCCCGCCGACGGATCTGCCGAGGCGAGGGGAGTGGCGAACTATGTCACCGCGGCCGGAGGGGGCCGGGGGGTAGTGCGGGAGCTTGCCCAGTTTATCCTTGAGGCCCAGGGGAAGTGGACCCAGTTCGTGGCGCAGTTTAAATAAGGGAGGGAACCACATGGCGTACAAGTACTACAAGGATAACAGAAGCTATATCAAGGCGCTTATCGAGACCGGGGACGCGGTCGTGGTCGATCAGGAAGTGGATTGGGATCTGGAGATGGGGGCCATCGTGCGCAGGACCTGCGAAAAGAAGGGTCCCGCGGTGCTTTTCAAGAACGTCAAGGAATACCCCGGATTTGAGGTGATCGGCGCGCCCATCGCGACCCACAGAAGACTCGCGATCGCCTTCGGCCTCGATCCGAACACGCCGATCCCCGAGATATCGGCCGAATATCTGAGGCGGACGACAAAGGGTACCCCCTTCCCGCCAAAGATACTGAAGGACGCGCCCTGCCAGGAGGTCGTTCTTCAGGGCGACGACGCGAACATCATGAACCTCCCCGCCCCCATGGTCCACGACGGCGACGGTGGGAGGTACATCGGTACCTGGCAGTTCGTGGTGGCGAAAGACTATGACACCCCCGCCATCAACTGGGGTATGTACCGTCAGATGCTCTTCGATGAAAAGACCATGGTAGGACCGGTACTTCCCTTTTCCGACATGGGGAAAATGTTCCACAACAAGTACGCGCCCAGAAATATCCCTATGCCTTTTGCCGTGGTCATCAATCCCGACCCCCTCTCGGCCATCGCGAGCTGCGCGCCTGCGGCGATCCCGGAGGATGAGTTTTCGAGCCTCCTCATGGGCGAGCCCGTAGAGGTTGTCAAGTGTGTCACCTGTGACCTCTATGTGCCGGCCCACGCGGAGATCATCATAGAAGGGGTCCTCGTGCCCAACGTCACCATCGAGGAGGCGCCCTTCGGCGAGTATACAGGGTACCGGACGAGCCCCAGGGAAAAAAGGACCGTTTACCGGGTGAAGACGATCACCATGCGGAAGAAGCCCATCATGGCCATGTCCAACATGGGCGTGCCCACGGACGAGGGGCAGCTTCTCAGGGCCTTCTCCCTGGGTCTAGAGATGGAGAGGTTGTTGAAGGACCAGGGAATCCCTATCACGGGCGTTTACATGCTGCCCGAGTCGACCCATCACCTTGTCGTGGTAGGGGTGAAGCCCATTTATGCGAATATCGCCACCCAGATCGGCCAGCTTGTCTTCGGGAGCAAGCTCGGCCCGTGGTTCCACATGGTCGTCGTCGTTGACGACAAGACCGACATCTACAACAAGGACGACCTGATTCACGCCCTGAGCACGAAGTGCCACCCGGTCAACGGCATAAGGGTGGAGCCGCACGGCGTTGGCACGCCCCTCAACCCTTATGCCACGCCCGCAGAGAGACGGCTCGGTGTGGCGCCCAAGGTCGTATTCGACTGCACCTTTCCGATAGATTGGCCTGCAGGCGATATCCCCATAAGGGTATCCTTCGACAACGTGTACCCGAAGGAGATCAGGGAAAAGGTGATCGCCAACTGGACGAAGTACGGGTTCAAGGACTAGACTGCGTGAGAACGCCGGGGAAAGAGATGCCCCGGTTTTTTGACCGAAAAGAAATGGCTTGACAGAACACGAGCAGGAGGGCATTATGGCAATATGGGACACCTTCATCGATGTGGATTTCAAGAACATGCCTGAAGACGAGGAACACGTGACGGTGATACGCGACCTCACGCCCGGGAAGCTGAAGTATCGCTCGACCTACGCGAGGGTCAAATTCTCGAAAAATCCGGAGAAGTATCCGGAGAAGCTCCAGGTGAGGCTGGGCAGGGGCCAGCTCGTCGAGTCCCCCTGCTCCATGGAGATATTGGAGTTCGTCAACGTGATCCCTAAAGGGCTGTAATATGGAGACGTTGCGGGACTACCTTGATCTTATGAAGGGCCGCGGCCTTGTGCTGGAGATAGGGGAGAAGGTCGGCCGTGAGGACATTCCCGAACTGATAGAACTGCTTGCGGACCGGGGGAAGGTGATCCACTTCAGAAATATCGACGGATACGAATGCGGTATGGTGGCCAACCTGGCGCCGTCCACAGACGTCTTGAGCACAATCGTCGGCGACTGGGGCCGCTTCACCGAAGCAGGCAGTAGGGTTGAAAAGAAGGTTGCCGTGGAGGTGCCCGTGCTCACGGGCATCGACATGGCGGGGCGCGACATACTGTCCGTACTCCCCATCCTCAAACACTGCGAGAAGGATTCAGCGCCGTTTATTACCACGGGCATCATCTCGTCGCCGGACCCTGATTCGGGCGTCGTTGGCCGCGGTGTCCACAGGCTCGAATACCGGGGCGGCAACCGGCTCGGGGTGACCCTCTTAAATCCGCCTCTCTCGGACATATTCGAGAAGTGCAGAGCGAAGGGAGAGCGGATGCGGCTCATCGTCACCATAGGCGTGGACCCTATGCTCTTTCTCTCCATGGCGATGAAGGCGGCGCCGGGCACGGACAAACTGGAGGTTGCCGGTTCCTTGAGAGGGCAGGGCATCAAAGTCATCAGGCCGGCTTATCCAGATATCGATGTGCCGGCCGGCGCGGAATTCTACCTGGAAGGCGAAGTCGACTACGCGGACGTGCGGCGGGACGGTCCGTTGGGCGAGATAGGCGGCTACTACATGGCCTTGGACGCCACGCCCACCATGGTGGTAAGCCGCATCTTCCATCGGCCGGCCCCTCTGTACCACGCGCTTCTGCCGACCGGTCTCGAAGGCGACGCCTACCTGACGTTCGTCAGTAAAGGCCACGTGGAAGGGACAGTCAGGAAGCTGTTCCCCTTTGTCACGGAGATTGTTTTTGTTCCGAAAACCTTCGGGATGTCGGTTGTGGTTTCGACAAAACCTGCGGAACGCGCGCAGGTGCGCAGCCTTATTACCTTCATGATGGGTTTCCCCATGATAAAAAAGGTGGTTGTCGTCGATGCGGACGTGGATGCGCACAAACCGATCGACGTCGAGTGGGCGATCATCACGAGGTGCTTTGCCGACGAAGACGTAATCGTGACGGCCCGCCTCCAGGGGCAGCCGATCGACCCTCAGTCGGCGGGCGGCATGGGCGTTGCGAAGACCGGTATCGACGCGACAGTGCACGGTAAGCGTATGGAAGAGCGAGCGCGCGTTTCAGCGGGCAACCAAGAGCGCATCGCCGCAGTTTTGCGATCCATCGGAGGTGTGGTATGAGCGGTCTCATCGTCGGTATAACGGGTGCCACGGGCGTTATTTACGGCGTACGCGCCATCGAGGCGCTCTCTGCAATGGGGGTGGAGACACACCTGGTGATCACACAATCGGCCGTGAAGAACCTTGCCCTTGAAACCGATTACACGGTCGAAAAGCTCAAATCGATAGCTTCCTTTGTCTACGATGTCGATGACGTGGGGGCGGCCATAGCGAGTGGCTCGTTCAAGGTTGACGGTATGGTGGTGATGCCGTGCTCCATAAAGACACTGTCCGGCATTGCGCACTCGTTCAATTACAACCTGCTCATCAGGGCCGCCGATGTGACGCTGAAGGAGCGGAGGAGGCTGGTCCTCGCGGTGCGCGAGACCCCTTTGCACGAAGGGCACCTTGAGCTGATGATAAAGGTGACGCGGATGGGCGCGGTGATCATGCCCCCGATGCCTGCCTTCTACCATATGCCGAGGACCATAGAGGACTTGATCTGTCAGACCGTAGGGAAGATGCTCGACCTTTTCTCCCTGGACGGACACCTTTTCAGGAGATGGGGCACGGTTGACGACGTAGTGGTTGCGAAGGCGTGCGCAAAATGAAGCGGCTCCGGGAAACGGCCGTGGCGGGTGCGCAGCGAAAGGAGAGAAGGAGCCTCAAGCTCACGGGGACCGTGGTGACAGGCCTCGGGCAGTCGGCATCCTTCCTCTCCATCCCATGGGTCAGCGGGCAATTGGCCGAGAAACTCAATTTCTCTCCGTACCTGGGGACTCTCAATATCGACGTACACGGTTCCAGCATACAAAAAGCGCTCAAAAGGCTTGGCAAGGAGAAGATCGTGCCGGCCGAGGAGGGCTTCTGCGACGCCCTGGTGTTCAGGGGCATGGTTGCGGGCCGGTATCCCTGCGGTGTGATCCTGCCGCTCGTACCCGGCTATCCCCAGTCAATTCTTGAGATAGTGGCGCCGGTCCACCTGAAGCAGGCATTGGGCGTGAACGACGGCGACGGTATTGAACTCGAGGTCTACACATAAGTTTTGCTTATGGTGTATAATATTAAATGTTTTGCTTTATGTACTTTGCAGCGTTTTGATAGATGCCATAGTGCACTATATTTGAGCCCTTGGCGTTCTTCATCATGAGAAGAAGAGGCGCTTGCCTTCGCGATCCGGAGGGCAGAGATCGCCGAAACCAGAAGAAAGGAGGTTTTGTATGGCCGTCCTGTTTACACAGTCGTGGGACATCATTCAGGGAAAGGGGGATGCCTATGCGGAGTTCGTGAAAAACACGCTGATACCGGGAATGACGGCAATCGGACTTGAAGCGGTCGGCTCGTACTACGTGGAGGTGGGCTTCGGGCCCCGGATCGTGGGCGTGAACCGCGCGAGAGACACGGAGGCGCTTTGCCGGGCTACGGGCACGAACGAGTTCAAGCAGCTTACGCTTCAGGTCAAATCGCTCGTGCAAAACTACCGGGCAGCCGTACTGGAGCCGACGGGGAGGGTAAAGAGGACGGAATATGTGATCCAGAAAGGCGTGTGGAAGTTCAACCAGTATTTTGACCTGCGGCCGGGCGTGAAGAAGGAATACGCCGATTTTGTTATCAACGACTATGTGCCGACGCTCGAAAAGCTGGACTACCTGGAGGTCACCGGCGGGTGGAACATGGTTATGGGTGGTCCCAGCGAGATCGTGGGAGAGCTCACGTTCAAGGACCCGGTCGATATAGGCCGCATGCTCGCGAGTCCTGAATTCAGGCGGATCTCTATCAAGCTCCAGGACGAGTTCACGGTCAACTACCAGAACAGGATCATGCGGTGTACGGAGCGCTTTGACGAACCCAGGTGGTTCAGGCTTTAGCAGTAAAATAAAAATAGGGGGGGTTTATGGCAAAATTTATGGATCCACACGACGTTCCTGCGATTCCGGGCACGGAAGGATGGGAGAGGCTCTATCCTTACCAGTACCAGTTTTCGAAGGAAGACCCGGAGAGAGCGGCCTTCGAATCGAGCCAGATCTGGTTTTATGACGGACTGCACTACCCTGAGCCGCATTATCCTTTCGACCTGATATGGGACGAAGCATGGTCCCTGGCCCTGTCGCAGTACAACACGCGCCATTGGCTCATTCCGCCCGCTCTCGGCATAGACCACAGGATCGTCAACGGGTACGTCTACATCAGCCCGGTAGGCGTGGCCAATCCGGAGGACATCCCGAAGCGTGTGCCCCATTTCATGGAAAGGGCAGGGTACTATTTTCAGAATTGGGACAGGCTGGTCGAGAACTGGAAGAAGAAGATGACGGGGGTGATCGACAGGCTGGAGGCGATGAATTTTACCGAGCTGCCGGAGATGGAGGACATGAGCGTCATCAAGGACGGCATAGGGATCGGGAGCGGCTACAAGCTCCTCAAGCAGTACGACGAGCTCATCGACCTCGGCCTTTTGTGCTGGCAGTACCATTTCGAGTTCCTCAATCTGGCCTATGCCGCACAGGTCACTTTCTTTCAGACGGCCGATCAGATTTTCCCCGGTATTCCCATATCCACCCTCACCAAGCTGTCGGCCGGTTTCGACCCGATCCTGTTCAAGCCTGACGCGGAGCTGATCAGGCTTGCCAAGCTCGCCATCGAAGTGGGCATCGAAGACCTGATCATGAAACCGCTGAAGGCAGATCAGTTGATGAACGAGCTGTCGACGCACTCGGTGGGAAAGGAGTGGCTCAAGGAGCTCGAGAAGGCGAGATACCCGTGGTTCTATATCTCGACCGGCACAGGCTGGTATCACACCCACATAAGCTGGAACGACAACCTGAACATCCCCTTCGACGCCATAAGGACCAACATCACGACACTCAAATCAGGCAAAGAGATCGGGAGACCGACGGCACAGATATTGAAAGAGCGGGACAGGATCGCCGACGAGTACAGGAAGCTGATCAAGACCGACGAGGACAGGGAAGCTTTTGACCAGGGGCTCGGAATCGCGAGGCTGGTACTCCCCTACGCCGAGGACCACAACTTCTACGTGGAGCACTGGTTCCACACCCTCTTCTGGGCAAAGGTGCGCCAGGTAGGCCAGATCCTGCAAAACGCGGGCTTCATCGAAAACGCCGACGAGGATATATGGTTCTTCAGGCGGGACGAGATCAAGCAGGCCCTGTGGGACCATGCAACCTCTTGGGCAACAGGCGTGAGGGCGAGAGGGCCTTCATACTGGCCGAAAGAAATCGCCTGGAGAAAGGGCGTCTATGCGAAGTTCAAGGAGTGGCAGCCTCCTGCGGCCCTCGGCACGCCGCCTGACGTCGTCACCGAGCCTTTCACGATCGTCCTCTGGGGCGTCACGAACAACGTGCTCCAGTCATGGCTTAAGGGCGGCGGGGAAGGAGGGTCGGCAGATGAAATACAGGGCTCCCCTGGTTCCTCCGGCGTCGCCGAAGGCCCTGCCAGGGTGCTGAAGACCGTGGAGCAGCTCGCAGACCTCAAACAGGGCGAGATACTCGTTGCGACTACCACATCGCCCAGTTGGGCGCCCTCCTTTGTAAAAATAGCGGGTGCCATTACCGACGTGGGCGGGCCCATGTGCCATGCGGCTATCGTATGCAGGGAATACGGGCTGCCGACCGTGGTCGGGACGGGCAAAGGCACACAGTTGATAAAGACCGGCGATATCGTACGGATGGACGGAGACACGGGTCTCGTCACCATAGTGAAACGCGCGGGATAAAGGCTCTTTTGTCCGGCGGGTCCGGAAAGGCGGAACGACACCGCGTCCGGTCCCGTCGGGCAAGTTATACCATGGAGGCTACATCATGACAGACAAAGAGCAGCGATTGACAATCTGGTACGAGGAGATGGAAGGGGCCGATTACCCCCTCGTGGGTAAGAAGAACGCCAACCTCGGGGAGATGATCAAGGCGGGCATACCCGTCTCACCCGGTTTTGCCATCACGATCCTCGCCAACGACAAGTTCATCACGGACACCGGCATCAAGGCAGAGTTGGAGAAGTGGCTGCCGGAACTGGGAGAGGTGACGTACGAGTCGGCGAAAGAAGCGAGCGATTTCGCCATGAGCCTGATCGAGCGGACGGACTTGCCGGTGGACCTGGAAGACGCTATCCAGTCCGAGTACAGGCGGCTCTGCGAGAGATGCGGGCGCCCCGACAGCCCTGTCGCGGTGCGCAGCAGCGGGTCCGTATCGATGCCCGGCCAGATGGAAACATATCTGAACATCCGTGGGGAACGGGACCTAATCGAATACGTGAGAAAGTGCTGGTCCAGCGCCTACAACACAGAGGCGATCATGTACCGGATGAACAAGGGCATGCGTTTTCTGTTTAATATAGGGGTCGGCATACCCAAGATGGTCAATTCGAGGGTATCGGGGATCATCTTCACCCTCAATCCCGTCAACGGGGACCTTTCAAAGATATCGATAGACGTGAGCTACGGACTCGGTGAAGCCGTGGTGAGCGGTATTGTCACTCCCGACACCTGCCTCATCGACAAGGTGACTATGGAGCCGATAAAGACGACCTTGGGCAGTAAGGAGATACAGTGCGTTTACAAGGAAGGGGGGAGCGATATCATCACGTGCGACGTGCCGGAGGAGAAGAGGCGGATGACGTGTTTGTCCAGGCAGGAGATGCTGGAGCTTGGGCGCGTAGGGAAGCTGATCGAGGGGTACTACGGCAAGCCCTACGACATCGAGTTCGGGATTGACGCGGATATGGCTTTTCCCGAAAACATCATTATCCTGCAGGTCAGGCCGGAATCGGTCTGGAGCAAAAAGGAGGTGGCGCCGAGAACCGAAAAAAAGAAAGACCCGATGGAGCGCCTCCTGGGCCAGTTGCTTACGGGGGTGAAGCTCAGATAAGGCACGCAGTCCAAGGGCCCGAGGCGGTCTAGCGAGGTTTACCATGGGGCTGCTCTTGCCCCAGAACCAACACTTCAGACAGAGGAGGGAATACACCTTAAGCAATGCCTCATAATTGTCTTGACAATGGGGGTACGCTTAGTCTATGACAAACGTATCATGCAGGGATTCAATCGGTTCTATTTTACCCGGGCTTTGGATGGCGCTTTCGCCGGGGCAATAAATGAACTGACTTCTGTTGCATTGGGGGAGTGGGTGGATGGAAAAGAGACGGCTTAGTTTTTAACGCAATAATGCCAAACCGGCGGGGGATTCCTTTTCTAAGGAGCCGGATACTAACCAAAAAGGGGGATGTGATGGATGAATTGACGCCGAAAGCCAAATGGACCGTGACCCAGCCCTGGCGAGGCCTTTTTGCGACAGCCCTCACGCTCTGGGTAGCATTTATCATCGCCACGGCCTTTGACATGCAGAGCTTTTTGGGCAATCTTACGTTGTTTCTTATGTGCTTCGTGGCCATCGAGGTTGTAATGGGCCTGGGGTGGGGAGGCAAGTTCCCTTCGGTCGAGGGCTGGCCGCAGCCATGGCCCGGACTCTTCCTGACCGGGTTCGTGATAGTCGTCGCAACGCTGGCCTACTTGACGTTGACGGGCTGGTTTGGCCCGGGAGCGACCCATCCGGCCATGAACGTCCTTTCCATCTGCACAGTCATCACTACGTTCTTTCTTGTTATAGCTTTCGGGATGTGGCCATTCCAAAAGGGCAGCCTTCCTACCAGAGGATTTATGACCTGGCTGCTGGCCTATGTGATAACGTACATCATTTGGCACCTCTTCAATTTCAGCCTGCTCTCTTATCCCACGGGGGTCTCTCCTTCACCCATAGGTGCGGTCCCCTTCTATGCGCCGGGCGGCCCCCTCGCGGCACTGGCCGCTTGGGCCCCGATGGGGCCGTTCGCCTGGGAATCTATTTTCTCCTTCTATTTCTGGGCGCTCTTGTTTCTTTTTGTCTTCGCGCTTATCGGCATGTGGCCCTTCTGCAAGTCACCGGGTCTCATGAAGCAGCCCGTGATGGGTATCGTCGTGACTATCACCTGCCTCATCCTGTCCGGGATTGCCCACGTGATTTGCCTCAATGTCCTGTCCATTGAGCCCCTGACGCACCTGCTTCACGGGATCTGCTACCTTTTCGGGGTGCTTTTCTTCCTTGTTATGCTCCAGATGTGGCCCGGCCGTCTCTTGAGCCAGCCGGCCTGCGGGTTCTTGAACCTCGCGCTCTCCATCGGGATTGGCATTATTGGATTTTATGCCGTGCAGGCTTTCTGTCAGTGGCATTTCGGCAAGGCCTTTGCCTACCCGTTCAACATCTTCTGCATGGGCAATGTGATGCTCGGCCTCGCGTTCCCTGCGTGGGCTGCATACGGGACCTTCTTTGATTTCTGGCCCCTGCCTCCTACTCCGCCGCCTCCGGCGGCGTAGAAATAGTATAAGGGCAGCGAGGGGCATCCCCTGTTCGGCCATGGGCAGGGGATGCCCCTTATGGGGGAGCGGAAGGACGTTGAGCCTTCAAGAGGGGAGGGCTTTTACGTGACTGCCTTCTCCATACCCAGCTTCCTTCTGCACCACCTTTCATAGGAAGCCGCTATCGTCAGGTATTCTGCGACAGTCACAGGCGGGGTATTGAGGGCGCCCAGGAGCTCCGGGTCCGCCTCGCCCGTCCGGGCGATGACTTCCCCCAAGCGGGAAAGCAACTCCAGGTGATGCGCCATTTTCGACGGGTCCACTTGCAGGGCGATCGATCCCGGAACGCAGACGGAGCCGATGAGCTCTGATGTCATATTCGCCGCCTGCGCCTTGACGGTAGCAATAAGCGGGTTGAAGGTCTCGGCTTCCGGAAAACCTGATGTGGCGACAAGGAAAAATTTGGCGGGCATGTTCCACCAGCGGGGGTGTCTGATCCTGCCCGCACTGTCCTGCATGAGGAACGGCTGAAGAGAGCACACCGAGCGGTCGATCACGGCCTTAATCTGGGCCGTCATATTATCCGTATAGACCGGGGTGCCGAGCACAAGCAGGTCGCAAACTTTTAGCCTCGCGTACACCTGTTCCATATCGTCTTTCTGCACGCAGACCCCCCGGTGTTTATGCATGCATGACAGGCATGCCTTACAAGGCGCTACATGCATCTCCGCCACCCTGAATTCGGTGATGGATGCTCCGCCCGCAGCAAGCCCTTCCGCCAGGCCCTGCAGGAGCTTGGCCGTGACGCCCCTCGACCCTCTGGCGCTGCCGTTCAGTATGAGTACATCCATCGCTCCCTCCACAATTTGTTTTCTCCCATATTACCCTATTGAGCCGCCGGAAGTCTCCATTTTTTTGAATCACCGATTGACGGAGACCAAGAAAAAGGTGTATGTTTCATGTGTAGCTGAAGGAGATTGAAAGGCCTCTTTTCGCAAGGGAAGGGGCTAGGGTGAATTGCAAAGAAGACGCGCTTTCGTTCCCGTTGCGGTCCGGATGTATGTCGCTAAAAGGAGGGTCTATGGCTGGTTCGATTCTGAATGGGAAGAGTATTTTGATCGTTGATGACGAAGCGGATGTGCTCCAGGTGCTTGAGGACGAGATTCATGCGGCCTGCCCTGATTGCATGATCGATAAGGCGGTCACTTATGAAAAAGCGGCGGAGCTGCTGCGATCGAAGGAATACGGGGCTGTCGTGCTGGATATCATGGGTGTCCGTGGTTTCGACCTCCTAGAGCTGGCAGTAAGCAGGAGCTTTAAGGTGGCCATGCTGACCGCGCATGCCCTGACGCCGGAAGCCCTCAAGAAGTCCCACGACCTGGGTGCAAGGGCCTATTTGCCCAAGGACAAACTGGGCGAGATCGTCCCTTTTCTTGAAGACATGCTGACCTACGAATACAAGACCGGCTGGAAACGACTCCTTGAAAAACTGGAGAACTTCTTTGAGGACCAGTTTGAGCCGGACTGGAAAAAGCGGTCGGGGATTACGTACTGGTAAATTGAATCGATAACCGAGCGTAGCGAGCTCGAGGGGGGCGGCTCCATCCGGCTTTGCCGGTGGAGGGGGTGCTGAACCCCGGTAATTGCAAAAGCGGTCGGGGATTACGTACTGGTAAATTGAATCGATAACCGAGCGTAGCGAGGCGAGGGGGGCGGCTCCATCCGGCTTTGCCGGTGGAGGGGGTGCTGAACCCCGGTAATTGCAAAAGCGGTCGGGGATTACGTACTGGTAAATTGAATCGATAACCGAGCGTAGCGAGGTCGAGGGGGGCGGCTCCATCCGGCTTTGCCGGTGGAGGGGGTGCTGAACCCCGGTAATTGCAAAAGCGGTCGGGGATTACGTACTGGTAAATTGAATCGATAACCGAGCGTAGCGAGTCGAGGGGGGCGGCTCCATCCGGCTTTGCCGGTGGAGGGGGTGCTGAACCCCGGTAATTGCAAAAGCGGTCGGGGATTACGTACTGGTAAATTGAATCGATAACCGAGCGAAGCGGCCCTAAAAAAGTCCGCCCAATCCCCGGGCATAGCCGGTCAGCTCCACGTACCCGAGACAGGTGACTTTATGGCCCTTTGACGTCCCCCTGCCTTCCACTGCCCCCTCCCAATAGGTGACCCCTGTTGAGCCTGTGGTCACAAGCTCCTGGTCCGGCAGGAAGGGAGACACAAGAAGGTCGAGGCCCTCGTCGGGGATGCGTATGCGCCATCGGTTTGGATAAGAAGCCGCGCTGTGCGGGCTTCTCCAATGATCGAGCACCTCGTGACGTATCGCCCGCAGGGGGAGATGCCGGCTTCTTCCCGTCGCTTCCACTATCGTGCCGGATGATGCAGGCTCGATGGCGCCGCTCGCGAGCCTCAGAAAATAGAGCATCAGGTCTTTTCCGTCGGAGAGATGGAGACCGAACCAGTCCCAGCCTGCAAGTTCCGCGGCAAGCTGGTTTGAGCCGAATTCGTGATCGAACCAGCTTACTCCTTTCACCCGGACGGGGGCCGGGGAGCTTTCAGTCTTGAGCACACCCGTGGTCTTGAGGTCCGTACACGTTGCGTAGTAGGAAGCCTGTGCGCCAAGAGGCCCTTTCCTGGACAAACCCTTTTCCCCATGGAGCACCGGCGGTTTTTGAAGGGCGAGCTCAAGGGTGAGCCACATGGCACCTCCCCTTGCCCGCAGCAAAATTGTACTCCCATTCATCTTGGCCGACCAGCCGAGGAGCCGGACATCGAGGCCCTTTTCCCGGCTGACCGCAAGACCCGGCCCTGTCCTCGATACGGCCTCGTCGAAAGTGAAACGCTTTTTCGCCACGTCCGTCACGGTGAAATGGGCAAGGTAGAGGTCGCGCAACGACCATGGATCGGCGGGGTCCGCTGCCCTGGTGCGTACTCCCTGCCGGAAAAACGTGAGTTGATACCCGAAAGCGTTCCCCTGCCCGTCCGTCAGATTGCCGGTGAAGTACCACCATTCGGTCCTGTAGGCCGGATGTGCCCCGTGGTCTTTGGGGAATTTCCATTCCCTGGGGGCCGTCGCCTGCCGCCACTCCGCATACCGAGTTGCCGCGGCCGCAGGCATCAGGAGGCAGACGAGCGTTGCGCCCGACCACAACAGGGAGATGAGAAGCCTTGAGGTCTTGCAATACACCGTCGTGCTCATTCCTCCCTGAGCTGCATATGGGGATAGGTGCGCAGCACCTTCCAGATGGGATAGAGTGCCGCACCCGTGCTTGCCAGCAACGCCGTGACGCCGGCCGCAAGATAGGGTCCCCATGCAGGATGGAAGAAGATTGTCCAGTTGAAGCTCCTGAGGTTGATCACCTTTATCAGTATCACGGCGAGGATTGTCCCCATGAAGATGCTCAGCACAAAGCTCGCCATGCCCATGCCGAGGCCCTCCAGGAGCGTCATCGCCGCGACCTGTCTCGCTGAAAAACCGAGGGCCCTGTAGATGCCGAACTCGCGCTGCCGCTCGATGAAGAGGGTAAGTAGAGCGCCGGCTATCCCGAAGAAAGCGACGATAATCGCCAGCATCCTCATCGACCGCGTGACAGCGAACGTGGAATCGAAGACGGAGAGAACCCTGCCCCTCAGCTCTCCTTGCGTGAAAACCGGCAGGCCGGCGTGGTAAGCCTTCCCCCTCACCTCGTCAATAAGCCTTTGCCGGTCAGGGTTGGCACGGTCAATGAAAACCCCGACGCTGTTAATGGTATGGTCGCCGAAGAGAGCGATGTAGGTGGAGCGGTCCATCATGACAAGTCCGTGCTCCGTCGTGTAGTCGTAGAACGCGGCCGCCACCCTAAGGCGCACCGGCCCCGCGAGGCCCTTCAGCTCGACTGAATCTCCTGGGGAGACTTTGAAATTCCGGGCAAAGCTCTCGGAGACGATGACCTCCCCGCGCAGCACCTGTTCCCAGTGTTCATTACCCCCCGTAAGCCAGCCGAAGTGGGTGTACCTTTGCAAAGTCTCGGCACTGACCGCGGCCACGGAGATGGAGCTTCCTTTGTAAATCACTTGCGTGTTCCTGTATGGGTCGATCCCGCCCGGACCATGCATGGCCGACAGTTCCCGGTAGAACTCCTCGGGGACTTCTATCCCCTCAGAAGTGCTGCCAATGTAGATGTCGGCCCTAAGCTGCGTATCCATCCACCAGATGAGCGATTCCCGAAAGCTCCCTATCATCGAGCCGAGACCTACGGACATGGAAAGGGCTACGGCAAAGGCAGCGATGGCGACGGCCGTCCGGCTCAGGTTCTGCCTTATATTGCCGGCTGCCATCCGCCCGGGGAGGCCGCCTAAAAAGGTGAGCAAGGGCTTAAGGAAGGGGGACGCGTTGATGAGGAGCATGCCCGTGAGGAGGCTTGAGCCGAAGAGGAACGCGAAGGCGGCGGCGAAGCCGACGTACACGTGCAGGGATGAGAGCATGAGGAGTACGAGGGTCAGGCCGAGCGTCGCGACACCCAGTGATGCGATCCTCTTGGTCCCCGCTATGCTCCTTCTCGTTGTTGTTTTTGGCTGAAGTATCCGTATGGGATCGACGCGCGCCAGCTCCAAAAGGGGAAAGATGCTTCCGAGGAGGCTCGCGGAGCAGCCGAAGAAGGCGCCTATGGCGAGCATCGACCACGACCAGGGCAGGGGCGAGGGCTTCAAGAAAAAATAGAGATTGTTGACTGTCTGGCCTACTAGGCCGGTGAGGAAGCGGCTCAGCGCGTAGCCGAACAGACCGCCCGCCAATCCCCCGGCGAGGCCGAAGATGAGTATCTCCGTAAGGAAGGCAGACGCGATCTCACGCCTGCTCGCCCCGAGGCTCATGAGAATTGCCGCGTCCTTTCTCCTGCTTGCAATCGTAAACATGGCGGTGTTGTAAACGAGAAAGACGCCGACGAAAAGGGCGATAAGCGAAAGGGCTTCGAGGTTGAGCCGGAAGGCTCGCAACATGCCCGCATATACCTGCTCCTTCTGCTGTTTCGACTGGACCCTGAACCCTTGCCCGTGGCGGGAAAGGAATGAAGCCTCATCCCGGAGCGTCAGGTCGACGCGGTCGATCTTTCCCCGGATACCGAAGAGGTTTTGGGCATGGCCTATGTCCATGACGACGAGCGGTTCCGGCGAAGGACTTGGAAAGGTGGCGACCAGTGTGAAGGCGCCCCTCGATGTCCTCACCGTGTCTCCCGCGTGGAGGTGGAGACGCGAAGCGGTCTGCCGGTCGATGAGGACGGCGCATGGGTCGAGGAGGAAGGAGAGTTCCCTTTCCCGATCCTGCCGGAAGCTTGTCGTCTCGTCTCCCGGGATACGGAATAACTGGGGTCTCATGGCCCTGTCGAGAAAGGGGTCGATCCCCAGGAGGCGAATCGGCTCTCCATTTTCCAGGCGAAGCCGGCGGTCTATTACGGGCGAGAAAGCGAGGGTTGCAGGATCATCCATCAGGCCGGTCAGCACTGATTCATCAAGGGGCCCCGCGGTGCGTTCGAGCGAATGGGTCGCCTTGCCGTTCAGGAACTCGATTGCCCTGGAAAAGCTGAAGAGGGCCGCGCGCGCGGAAAAAAGCATACCGATTACCGCCGCGACGCCGCACCCGATACCGAGGATCTGAAGCAGGCTCAGGCTCCGTCTTCTCGCGAGGTGCCTGAGGAACGCCTTTGTCACGGTTTTCAAAGGGGGACTCTCATCCCGGCGGCCTCTTCCCGCAGTACCCCATCGACCATCCGCAGCACGCGGTCCGAGTACTTGGCGGTCAAGGGGCTGTGGCTCGCCATGACAAGCGTCGTCATCGATTCCCGGCATTGTCTGTGCAGGAGCGCGAGCACCTCTTCTCCTGTTCTGTTGTCGAGATTACCTGTGGGCTCATCAGCGAGGATGACCGCAGGATTCTTCACCGCGGCCCGGGCTATAGCCACCCGCTGCTGCTCCCCTCCGGAAAGCTCGTGAGGGTAGCGGGCCTCTTTGCCTTTCAGCCCAAGGTCCGCAAGGGCCTTGATTGCCCGCTCCCGGTCCGGAACGCGAGCAAGCTCCAGCGAAAGAAATACGTTCTCGAAGGCGGTCAGGGTGGGCAGCAGGTTAAAGAACTGGAAGACGAATCCCAGGCGGAGACGGCGAAGATGCGTACGGCCTGCTTCTCCGAGAAGATGAAGGTCCTCGCCGTCCACTTCTATCTTGCCGCGCGTGGGTTGATCGAGCCCTGCGACGAGGTTGAGGAGGGTAGTTTTTCCGGATCCGCTCTTTCCCAACAGGGTGACAATCTCACCGGGGGCGATTTCCATGCCCGCCCCCGCCAGGACAAACGTCTCCTCACGTCCATCCTGTGCGTACTGCTTCCATACGTCGACGGCCCTGATCATCGACCCCAACGTTTGTCCCTCCCTGCTCCGAGTCAGGCATAGTATATGTTTTTTTGCAAGGGGGGTAAAGCAGGGCATGCAGGTTTAAAACCGTCCTTAATAGGTCTTATAAGTCCTATACGACCTATAAGAAGCGACTCGCGGAACGAGAAAGGCTGCGGCGACGGCGACAGTGTCAAGGTTTTGTTCAGGGAAGCTGTCCGGCGGAATACAGGCCCTTCCTGCCCGTATGTCCTCGTCTTTCTTAAAGATTAGGTGCGGCAGGGAGTTGACATGGCGCAAATAGATGCAAACATTCTATTACGGGCAGGTGATGAGGGCGAGAAGGCTCGCGCGTTCTCATCGCCGGTATTGTCTTGTGTGGAGCAGATTTAGGGGCCGTTGGCAATGTGTATGAAAATATGGTATATGTTTTGCAATACATGTGTTGCAAGGAAGAACTAAGGAGGTGGAAGACCATGAAAAAAGAAGTCACTATTTGCTTCCGTACGAGCGAAGAACTGCGCGGGGCTCTCGAAAGGGCGGCGCATGAGGACCGTCGTTCGCTTTCGTCGGCAATTGAGCTTATATTGACGGACTACCTGGAGAAGAACCACGGGTTTCCGCACCAAAAGGACCGGCGGCGCTTCATGCGCAAACAGGTGTCCATACCGGCCCACGTGAAGGGCATCGATTCACACAAGGTGGAACACGATGGAATCATTCTCGACATATCACTCAGCGGGCTTCGCGTTTCCCTGTCGAAAGAGTTGATGTCGGAGATTTACGAAGGGACCAAGGATTCCACGTTCGAGACCTCGTTCGTGCTGCCGCAGGAGGAGAAGAGCATACGTCTGGTGTGCAGGCCCCAGCGGGTCGTTCCCGTCAACGGCAGCATCCATGTGGGCGCCAGTTTTGTAGATTCGGACTTTACGAATTACCAGCAACTCCAGCAGTACCTCGTGTGAGCCATCATCATAACACCCGCAGGCGCGTACCCACCGGTTGCCCCCTTTCGGCGGGTACGCAGCCTAGCTGATCTCTGCGACCGGGGCCTCCTGCATCCATAGCTCGTGAATGGAGCGGTAGAGGTCCTCGTTGACCGATACCTTGTAGGGCGTCGGATTTATGGACCGCATATGGTCGGGTCTCATCACGGATATCTGATTGATGACATATTCGCGTACAGTGTCAAGTGAAGGAAAGGCATATGTTTGACGCCCGTCCCAGACGCATCTGAGCAGGGGGATGACATTTTTTGGTATCACATAGGCGCGCTTCGCCTCGCTGAAGGGATGGCGACAAAGAATTCTTTCGCCGATTTCCGGAGCCGGTTTCCCCACTTCAGTCATCAGGTCGAGGAGCGGGTGCAGGTTTCCCCCGATCAGCCTGTACACTTCTTTCCTTCCGGGAATCGTCATTTTATCCACCTCGTCGGAAAGTTTGATTCTCGGATGGCCGTTTACCGCCACAAGCTTGTAAATGCATCCCAGGGACGGTTGAGCCTGGCATGTCACAAGGTGCGTGCCTATACCGAAAACGTCGATCTCATGGCCCTGTTGTCCCAGGGACAGGAGGATCGATTCATTGATATCGTTGCTGGCCATGATCGCCAGCCGCGCGAAAGACTCAAGTGAAAACCTCTCCGCTATTTTCCTGAACACCGTTCTGGTTTCCTTCGAAAAGTAAGCCAGGTCGCCCGAATCGAGCCTGATGCCGATGGGCTTGTAACCGATCTCGATCAGCGCAAGGGCCACGCAGATAAAGTTCGGCAGACCCGATTTCGGGGTATTATAGGTGTCGACAAGGGCGAGGAAGCTATCGGCGAAGGAGCGTGCATAAGAGATAAACGCGGCAAGCTCCCCTTCATGGGTGTGCTGATAGTCTAGTTGGCGGCGATAGCTCAGCACAAGATCGACAAAATTGTGTTCCTTGCCGTCGGGTCCGACGAGAAAGGGGTCGGTAATCTCCCCCAGCCCGGCAAAAGAGCTGATGTACGAGTGTGCCATCGTCCCCCTTACAGGAAGTCCGAAGAGTTGGCCCGCCCGCACGTTGCTGGTCCCGTTAAACCCGCCGATGTAGCTGTACCGTGAGGCCGAAATTCCGCCGTCGGGTCCTTGCGCCCGGCGAAGACCGAATTCGACAAGTCCCTTGTTTATGCCGGCGGCCAACCTGAAACGCGCGGCATTGGTGGCAATGAGGCTGGGAAAATTCGTCAGGTTCAAGAATGTCGTTTCCTGCATTTGAGCTATGCCCAGCGGCCCTTCCACCCTGATCATGGGAATCCGGGGAAAAACCATGGTGCCTTCCGGTACCGCGTAGATTTTCAGCTCCGAGCAGTCGATGCTTTCCAGCCATTTGAAGAAGGCGGGTTCGCACGCCGCCAGGGGTGCCGGTATCCTCACGTCATGCTCCGGATACCGAGTCGGTTCCCAGGATCCGGTCCCCCAAGGGTCAAAACGGAATTCTTCAGGGCCCTTCGGGGTCTCCCTGACAAAACCGTTCTTCAATCCGACTTCAAAACATCGCTGCAATTCCGCCTTTTCCTTTAAGGCGCCATGACGAAGATACGCCATATCCTCATCCGTAAATTTGAAGGCATGGAGCGACCTGATGACTTCCTCGAGGCCGGCAAAGATGGTAAATTCTCCGCCGAAGGGGTTTTTCCTGAAAAATAAGTCGAATACCGCCTTGTCCCTGTGCTTGCCGCTCTTCCAGTATCCGTACGCCATGGTGAGTTGGTACAGGTCGGTAAGCATCGGTCCGACAAAAGCGTTCGTTGGTCTCATACGCCTTCTCCTTTTTACAAAACTACGGTTCTGATCCGTTATATCACGCCGGTTTTCTTATCCAGCTTCCTAACAGTGTAGTAGATAAGGCGGATGGTGACAAGAAGGGAATGGGCATTCAGGGCAAAGTTACCAGAATAAGACGTGGAAGACTTGTATATCTGAAGACACGATGAGGTGCAGCAACAATGGCGTTCCCAAAGGAACGCCATTGTTATTATATGCAGGCTTGCCCTTATATGCCTGACAGGCTCACGTAGCGGCCTGCCTTAGGAGGAACGACAACCATGAATGACCGCAAGAACCGGGAAGTAAAGGAGTTGTCCCTCCTTTTCGAGATCAGCAATAAGCTGAGCGAGGCGCTCGATCTCAAGACCGTCCTGAAACCTATTCTCCAGTTTACGGCCGAGCATATGGGGATACTCCGGGGCACCCTTACCATTCTGAACAGAAACACGGGGGAGATCGCTGTCGAGGAGTCATACGGCCTTCGGCCGGAAGAACAGGCGAAGGGCCGATACCGCATGGGCGAGGGGGTGACGGGCAAAGTGATCGATACGGGCAAGCCGATGATTGTGCCGAGGATCTCCGACGAGCCTATGTTTCTCGATAAGACAGGCTCCAGGCAGCACCTCGACAAGCACGACATCGCCTTTATTTGTGTGCCTGTCAAGATCGGCACCGAGGTAATCGGCGCCCTTTCCGCTGACCGTCTCCGGAATGAGAATATTTCGCTGGAGGAGGATGTCCGTCTGCTTACGGTTATTGCCTCGACTATCTCCCAAGCCGTGCGCCTCCGCCAGCTCGCGCAGGAAGAGCTTGAGAAGATGAAGGAGGAGAACCAGAGCCTTCAAGACCAGTTGAAGAGCAGATACGGGATGAAGACCATTGTAGGCAGGCTCAAAGGTCATGCAGAACCTGTATACGCTTATCGACCGGGTTTGCCGCACGAACGCCACGGTGCTTATCCTGGGCGAGAGCGGAGTGGGAAAGGAACGGGTGGCCCAGACCATACATTACAGCTCTAACCGGGCCGATAAGCCCTTCATCAAGGTAAATTGTGCGGCCCTGCCCGAATCGCTCATAGAAAGCGAGCCTGTTCGGCCACGAAAAGGGTGCTTTTACCGGCGCCACAAGGGCTCGCAAGGGGAGGTTCGAAGCGGCCGAGGACGGCACTATCTTCCTTGACGAGATAGGCGACCTCCCGCTCTCGATTCAGACGAAACTCTTGCGCGTGCTCCAGGAGAAGGAGTTCGAGCGGATAGGCGACAGCACCCCCGTAAAGGTGCACGCCCGTATCATCACGGCGACGAACAGGAACCTGGAAACCCTTTTGAACGAGGGGAAAATCAGGGAAGACCTGTATTACAGGCTAAACGTGTTTCCCATCCTCGTTCCGCCCCTCCGTGAACGGAAGACGGATATTATGCTCCTTGTCGACCACTTCATCGAAAAATACAGCACGGAGCATGAGAAAAAGATTGTGAGGATATCGACCACCGCCACGGACATGCTCATGGCCTATCATTGGCCGGGCAACGTGCGGGAGCTCGAGAACTGTATAGAACGGGCGATCATTCTCTCTACGGACGGGGCTATCGAGAGCTATCACCTTCCGCCGAACCTCCAGATAAGCGACGGGTTGGCATGGCACGAGGCGCGGGGCACGCTCAAGAACATCATCGCGAATATGGAGCGGGACGTCATCGTTGAAGAGCTGAAGCGGACACGCGGCAACATGGCACAGGCGGCGCGGAGCCTCGGCATCACCGAGCGGATGATCGGGCTAAGGGTCGAAAAATACAAGATCGACACGGCGCGGTTCAAGTAAGGTCCGAGCCGCCGCCTCATTGCCGTCACGGATACGTCTGGCCGGTGGGACGAATCATGATCTCGTTAACGTTGACGTGAGGCGGCAGCGTGAGTAGCCAGTAAATGCCTTCTGCAATGGCCTGGGGTTCAACCAGCTTGCCGAACTGGGCAACTGCGCCGCCGAAGTTTTCCTCGTTGTAGCCTGCCACCTCCTGGAATTCGCTGAGCACGATGCCGGGCATAACCACGGAAACTCGCACACCCTGCGTGCAGATCTCACGGCGAAGAGCTTCCGCGATTGCGGCAACGGCAAATTTGCTTGAGCCGTAAAATCCGCTGAAGGGTGAGATGTTGCGTCCGACGACCGACCCGATGGCTACGATGTCACCGCATTTTCGCTGGGCCATGTAGTGCCCGACCCGGCGCATCAAGTGGGCGGCGCCAAGAACATTGACCTGATAAAGCTCCTGCCACGCGGATTCGTCGCTGCCGAGGATACTGCCCGCCAGTCCTCGACCCGCGTTTACTATGGCGATGTCGTACTTGCACCCTCCTTCTTTCCAGGCTAAGGCATGGTCGAGAAGCAGATCGATGTCTGCCTGAATGCTCGCGTCTCCCACCACGGCGAGGGCTTTGCCGCCGTGCCGGCCGATTTCCAATGCCAGCTCGTCCAGTCTGTCTTTCCGGCGAGCCTGGATCACCACCGCAGCGCCTGCCTGCGCGAGGGTCAACGCCGTGGCCCGTCCTATGCCCGAACTGGCGCCGGTAATGACGGCCGTCTTGTCGGAGAGAAGGCGGTTTGCCGTCCTCTCAATTGCTCTATCATAGTCCATTCTTTTAACCCCCCTTTTTGCAATTGCGCTGAATACAAGGCCGCCGGGAGCCCGATTTACGCAAGCGGTGCGGACATTGACCGGCCTGCCGGCCTTACCGCTGCCGTCTCCTTGCCCTCAATTATCAAAGAAATGCCGTATGATTACAACAACTATTTAGGCTTTCCGAGAGAAATGAGGCGAGGCAATCAGTGGCGGGCCTGGTGATGAAACCGGGACCGGTGGCACGGCTAATAAAGTTGTTGTCCGCATTCACCGATAAAAGATTGTGATTATGCTTGAATCGCAATCGATCCCTGGCATAGACTTCTACGGCTTCGCCCGTTCCGGGTCAAGTCGGCCGCGTGACGGCTACTCTAAACCAGGTGCGGCCGACGTGCCGTCAAAGGGCGCATACCGGACAGGCCACGGTAAATTTTACTCTGAGGCATGGTGTTGAGCTTACTATTCTCGATCGTTATCCTGGCCATCGTTCAGGGCCTCGCGGAACTTTTGCCGGTGTCGAGTTCCGCCCACGTGATCATTGCTGAGCGGATCCTCGGTTTGGACCCCACCGCACCGGAGATGACCCTGCTTCTCGTGATGCTCCATACAGGCACGATGCTCGCGGTGGTCATCTATTTCTGGAGGTCCTGGAAGCGTGCGTATTTTTCTTCATGGAAGACAACGTGGTCCTGCCTGAAGCTGCTTTTCCTTGCCACCGCAATGACGGGCGTCATCGGATTGACCATTAAGGGCGTCATCGAACGCTATGCATTCCACAATGCCCCTGGAGCCGAGATCGAGATCCTCTTCGGAAACCTTCCGCTGATTGCTCTCGCGCTCGCTGCCGCCGGAATGCTGATTATTGTCTCCGGCCTCCTGTACGATCGCACCATCAGCTACCGAGAAGTCGTGCTCCGGAAGAAACACGCAGCCTGGATGGGCGCCGTACAAGGCTTGTGTCTGCCGTTTCGTGGATTGTCGCGGTCCGGCGCAACAATTTCATGCGGGTTGCTCACGGGTGCATCGAGGATGCCTGTTGAAGAATTTAGTTTTGCCCTGGCCGTCATTCTGACGCCACCGGTCGTTATTCGCGAGGTGATGCGATTAATTGAGTCACGCCAGGAGTTGGTGGCTTCCGGCACCGGTTCGGTACTGAGTCTGTTCTTGCCGGGTTTGCTTGGTCTGGTCCTAAGCTTTTTTGCAGGACTTCTGGCGCTGCGATGGCTCACCCGCTGGCTTGATCGCGGGAAATGGCATTACTTCGGCTATTACTGCCTATTCGCTGCCGTGGCTGTGCTGGCATTGTATCTTGCGGGGTACTGAGAGTCTTTTTTTCTTCTTCACGCATAATTAGCATACAATTAATTGGAATTAATGCTTATCGGTGATACCATCCCTTTGTGAACATCTTCCAAATCACTTTGGATACATGTTTTAAGCAGTTTATCGAAGCGAAGGGGATCAGGCGGGTGCGCGCCGCATGACCGCATACTCTATTTGACAGAACAGACCGGCAGTGCCCGGAGGCGGTGGCTGCCTGACACGGGAGCCCAACCACGCTGGCCGTCGCGGAAATGGAAGGCGGCGGATGCGGTGCCTTGCGTTTCCGACGCCCAGACAGCACCGCAACTGAGACGGATCAACCGCGTCAAGTGGACATCATCACCACAGCTAGATGCGTAAGTCTTAGCCGCATCGTACAACTCCTCCAGCTCATCCTGCGTCGGCATACGCCAGTTCGTTTGTCCGCCTCCGATATAACTCCGGCAATAACTCTTCGCGTTATCCCAGTTAATATCGCTACCATTGTCATCCACTGCCCACATCAGGTGGGTCCGTGTATCCAGGACCGTTCCGTTGTTATAGGCGACAAAACGTCCATCTCTTCCCGTCACAGGGGCCGTGTAGGCGGTAGATTGTGCCTGGGCCGTGCAGACCGATGCAGCACACAGCATAAAAATTAGTGACAGAGTTGCAACTCTCTTATGAGTCATGGTTTGTCTCCCCTATTGCGCCACCCTTATAAAAGGATTTGGATTAGTCGTCAACCTTTTGGCGATGCCCCGGCTGAATATGCTTCTTTTTACCTCCAATCCCTTGAGAAGTCAAGAGACTCGATCTTCTTGACCTGCAAAGATTGACAGAGTGCTTTTTCGTTCATAAATTACGTATGTATGCCGCCAAAGCAGCGCTAAAACAATATGAGGAGGGGTGAACGATGTCATTACTTACAGAGAAGGAGATCAGGGCGTACCACACCAAGAGACAGGAACTGGTTTGTCCGGTGTGTGCGAGTGACGAGGAAAAGGCCGATCCGGGAACAAAGCCGGTGGTTGCCGAAGACGTTATTCATGACACGGGTCCTCTGGAGTGCGTCAGGTGCAAAAAGAAGATCGCCTAGAGGGTCCGGCTGCGTGCAGTCTAGGTGCACAGCCCGTCTTTGCCGGTCGAGTCGCATTGTGAGGCTGAGAGGAGGCGCATCCGTGGTATGGGTGCGCCTCCGTATGCTTCCGAACGATCCCGTGGATCAAGGGTGCCTTCAGTACTCTTCAAGGTGGTACCATTCGGCGTCCTCCAGCCACTGAGCCGGTTGCGAGATAAAATCGATAATCTGCTGCAGGATGAAGTAGTGCTTCTTTTCCTCGCCCGCCACCTGGAGGAAGGTTTCCCGCTCCGTCCCGTTTTCCGTGTGCGCTGCTTTTTCGAGGTAGAAGTCCTCGGTCATTTTTTCTATGTCTTGCGCCTTTGTGTAAAGATCGATATCCGAAATGTCGATGTCTTCCACGCCCGCCTCTTCCCTCATCTTGACGAAGATGTTTTTCACATCCTTCAATATGGTGGTTTCGGGTATCTGCCGGGACTTGCCCTCTTTCATCTTGCTGAAGATGTCATAGTGGACGACTTCGGCATCGGCGAGCATCGTGAGTATGCTGGTAAGACCCTTGTGCGTCGAACGGCCTGCCGCTTCGCGGTAGTAATTTTCGCCGTCTTTCTCCAACTGCATGGCATAGTCGTAAACGTTCATTGTTACCCCCTATTCTGAATGTGTGCGCCCTATTTTTAAAAGTCCCTGATTGCTCTCCCGTCTCATGTGTCTCTTAAGTATAGTGCCCCGAAAGAGAGGCATCAAGGTTATCCGGTCCCAGCCGATGTAGGGCAGCGAAATATATCGGACTCCAGCTTCCGGCTTTGGGAAATATTCTGATCTTCAAAGAAGTGTGTTAAGATACGGGACGTGAGCCCGGTCTGCGCGTATTTTCGACTCTACAAGGGAGAAAGACATGGAAAAACTGTTTGACACGACGACACTCGGCACTATAGTGCTTGAGAACAGGTTTGTCCGCTCCGCCACCTGGGAAGGGTTGGCCACACCCGACGGATATCCGACTTCAATGCTCACGCAGGTGTTTGTCGATCTGGCTCGCGGCGGCGTCGGCCTTATTATCGCGGGCCATGCCTATGTAAGCAGGGAAGGGCAGGCCGGGCCCTTCCAACTAGGTATCTATTCTGACGACCATATCGCCCCGTTGCGGGAGATGACAAAAGCCGTTCATGATGCAGGCGGAAAGATCGTCGCGCAGATCGCCCATGGCGGATGCGCGGCTGCGTCTCAATTGACTGGAATTATGCCGCTCGGACCGTCGATGATCGAGAAGGACGGGCACCGGCAGTGCGACGAAATGACGCAGGATGACCTTGCCCGGGTGACGAAAAACTTTGCCATGGCCGCTGCAAGGGCCCGGGAGGCGGGATTCGACGGGGTCCAGTTGCACGCCGCCCACGGGTACCTGTTAAGTCAGTTCCTCTCCCCCCGGCAGAATAGGCGGCAGGATAGCTATGGAGGGCCCCTGGAGAACAGGGCGAGGATACTCCTGGAAGTTTTCGAAGCAACTCGGGCGGCGGTGGGCAGTGCTTTCGGCGTCATGGTCAAGATTAACTCCGAAGATTTTGCAGACGGGGGTTTTACGGTCGACGATATGCTGGCTGTTTCCGCCATGCTCGAAGACCGGGGCATCGACGCCGTCGAGATGAGTGGGGGCACCGTCCGTTCGCGGGCCTATTCGCCTTCGAGGATGGGGAAAGCGGCCCGCATGGAAGGAGAAGCGTACTACATCGAAGCCGCCCGCCGCTTTAAGGAGAAGATCCGCGTGCCGCTGATGCTGGTGGGAGGGATACGCTCTTACGCCGTTGCTTCGATGCTCGTTGCGGATTCCACGGCTGACTACATCTCCCTTTGCCGCCCGCTGATCGCCGAGCCCGATCTTGTTAACCGTTGGAAATCAGGGAATAGAGAACCCTCTGCCTGCAACTCGGACAACCTCTGCTTTAAGCCTGGTATCGAAGGACGCGGAGTCCGCTGTGTCGTCAGGGAGAGGCAGAATAGGAGCGCGAAGCTGGTTTGAAGGGTGGGCGCCTTGCCTGCCGGCGGTTTTCTCGTTATATTAGTAGAGCACAAAAGGGGAGGGCGAGCGACCGGTGCGCCCTTCGATATATTTCATTAAAACGACTGTAAGGAGGAGCACTACCGATGACCGCAGAAACACGAGAATTCAAAACAGAGATCAAGCAGTTGCTCGATCTTATGATACATTCCCTCTATTCCCATAAAGAGGTTTTTCTCAGGGAGCTTATCTCCAATGCGTCGGATGCGATAGACCGCGCGCGGTACGAGTCGCTCACGAATGCCGCTATCCAGGAAGACGACAAGGAGTGGACGATCAGGATTACGCCGGATAAGGAGAAGATCACCCTTACGGTGAGCGACAACGGCATCGGCATGACAAAGGAAGAGGCCATCGAGGCCCTGGGGACAATTGCACGCTCCGGGACAAAGGAATTCCTCCAGGCCCTGCGGGACAAAGATATCAAAAACAACCCGGAATTAATAGGCCAGTTCGGGGTGGGCTTCTACTCTTCCTTCATGGTTGCCGACCGGATCACGGTCCTTTCGAGGAAGGCGGGATCGATTGACCATACGGGCGTCAAGTGGGAGTCGACGGGCGATGGCTCGTTCACCGTCGAGGATATAGAGAAGAAAGGCAAGGGGACGGACGTGATCCTCCACCTGAGGGAGGACGAGAAGCAATACCTGGAAGAATGGGAGATACGGGACGTTGTCCACCGTTATTCCGACTTTATCGAGCACCCCATCACAATGGAGGTGGAAAGGGAAAAGCAGAGCGAGCTGGACAAGGGAAAAACCGTGAAGCTCAGGGAGGACCTTACGCTCAATTCGCGCAAGGCCCTCTGGCTGAGGGACAAGTCGGAGATTACGCCTGAGGAGCATGCCCAGTTTTACGAGCACATCTCCCACGACCCGGAAGAACCGCTCAAGGCGATCCACTACAAGGCCGAAGGCACGTCCGAGTTCACTGCCCTGCTCTACATCCCGAAAAAGCTCACCTCCGACATCTTCCACAAGGACTACAAAATTGGCCCTATGCTTTACGTGAAGCGCGTGAAGATCATGGACCACTGCGAGGAGCTTATCCCTTTGTACCTGCGCTTTATTAAGGGCGTGGTCGATTCCTCCGACCTGCCCCTCAACGTATCGCGGGAGATACTGCAGAACAACAGGCAGGTCGAGGTCATAAGAAACAACATCATCAAGAAGGTGCTTGAGACCTTCGGCGAGCTCAAGAAAGACGCGTATGAAGAGTACCTCGCCTTCTACAAGCAGTCCGGCTCGGTGCTGAAAGAGGGCCTCTACTACGACTTCGCGAGGAAAGAGACCATTGCGGACCTGCTCCTCTTTGCCTCGACGAAAGGCGAAAACGGCAAACTGAGGACGCTCCAGGAGTATGTGGACGACATGAAAGAAGGGCAGGAGCACATCTACTATATGCCTGCGCCCTCTTTCGAAGAGGCGGTGAAATCGCCCTATCTTGAGGCATTCCGGGCGAAGGACTTCGAGGTCCTCATCATGCTCGATGAGGTCGACGACCTAGTGATGACCGGTTTTGCATACAAGGGGAAACAGCTCAGGTCGATCATCGCGGGGGACGTCGACCTGGACAAGTCAGGGAAGGCGGAAAAGGAAAAGACACAGGAGAAATACCGAAAGCTGATCGACCTGATCAAGGAAGAGCTGAAGGAGCAGGTAAAGGACGTGCGGCTCTCGGGAAGGCTCCGGGATTCCGTGTGTCTCCTCGTGACCGACGAGGGTGGCCTCAACCCGCAGATGGAGAAGATCCTCAGGTCCATGGGACAGGACGTGCCCGACAGCAAGAAGATACTGGAGATCAATCCCGATCACGCGCTCTTTGCGGCGATGAACGACATCTTTGAGCGTGACAAAGAGAGCCCGGTCCTCAAGGAGTACGTAGGGCTCCTCTACGATCAGGCGCTCCTCCTCGAAGGGTCGAGGCCGAAAGACCCGGCGGCGTTCGCGAAGAGCGTGGCGAGACTGATGATAGAGGGGCTGAAAGGGGCATAAGGGCCGTTCTTCTTTAAGTCGGCCGGCCGGCGGCCTGAAGGAATCGCGATCTTTGGCGCCCTGCTCCGGTCGTGAGGCTACGCCGTACGTACAGTACGGCTCCGCTCAACGATCCTCGCAGGGCATCCAAATCTCACGATTCCGAACATGCCGTAGTCCACCCGATCCGGCATCGAGTACACCCATGATCGATGCCGGAAGTGAAGGCGCGCGAGAAACACCTGGCCATCATCAGGAGCTACCGGCGATCCGCTGCATGGCGTCGTTATCAGAAGCAGTATGACCTATTAATATCTTGAGCATTCTCAATGACAGCTCGCCTTTCCGTCGACCTGTTTCGGTACGCATTAAATGGGCTTGTTTACCGCCTTGCTCAGAGGATCATTAGCTATCGTCCACCGCGCTATCTCTCCTAAATCTCCTTCATCATTTAAAAAAATGTGAGCAGTCCTCGGACTAATGGCGGGACCCATATCAGACACAGGCACCCCGAATTTGATCGTTTCTTTCCTGAACCCATAGCCAGAGAAGCTGATCGCAGCCAGACCAAGAGCAATCCTCGTGTCTTTGAGCATGGTCCAAACATCTCTCTGCTGATCGACTGGAGTCCGCTCTCCAAAGGTAACCGTCTTTATTGCCTCACTCGGAATGCCCATCACGTATATTGGGAAGCCATTGCACTCACCATCTTTCTTGCAATCTCTTAGGTCTAGAACTACACGAACTTCTTTCTCATATGCCCATTCCTGGGACTTAACGCAAAGCTCCGCGACCGGTATCGGCTCGTTTGCCTCAATGTAATAGCTGATGTGTTTCTTTGGGCGTTTGCTTCTATATTCAACTTCTATGGGCCAGCAAAAAAAACTGTGGGCGTCGTCAAACTCGATAAGTGCACCTTTGTATTGATCGGCATAGTGTGACCACATTAGGAGTGATTCGTCATTCTGAGTTAGGCTGAGGATGCCTATGGAAGAATTAAGTTCCTTAATGATTTCTCGCGACACCAAATCGTTACAATCATCAGTATCATGTTCAGGATTGGCCTCAACCTCACCTTTGGCCCTTCTCCGCGCTTGCAGAGAAAATCTGATCGATATCTTCCGATCCCCTATCGACGGAGGGTAATAAATCTCTGGAAGAAGCTCGAAAGGATCGTTAAATGCGCTTGGCTGAGTAAATCTGATCCTACCGTCTAAGATGCGCTTCAAGGTGTTTATCGTGACATACTTGTATAGCGGCATAAAAAGCTCCGTGGTCAATAACGGTTGTCCTCTCCGCCAGCATACACTGGCCCCGCCCCGTTCTGTCTAACGTAGTTGACTGACGTGGCTTATCCTCTCTCCTCCCGAGTGTCCTCGATACGCCCAATATTGTGGCTGTCATTGATTACTTCGTTGGAGCTGGCTATTTTCTTCTGAATCATAGCTTTGAGAATGGCCGCACGTTTCTGCGCATTATTCATGGCGCTGAGTAGCGTGTTTCGGTCTTCCCAATACTGATCCCAGTCTTCTTTCCTCGCGAATGCGGAGAGGTCAATTGGCATGAGGTTTCCCCATTGTTCGTACTTGGTGATCCTCGCCATGCGCGGTTCTATGTCCTTTACACCTCGCGATTTCGGAGACAGCTTGGCATCACTCATCATCCACGCCTTCCAGTTTTTGTTCCCCTTGGACTGGTTGCATTTTCCACAGGAAGGGACAAGGTTACGAATCTCGGTAATAAAGCCAGTGAGTTTTCGGTTAGATACTAATGGTCTAAGATGATCCCATTCGCTGTATGATCCTCCGCAGTAAACACACTCCATTCTATCAGGCGACATCTCAAGTATTTTCAGTGCTTGGTAAATCTCCTCTTCCCGTGGTTCGACCTGAGGTACAATTGCAGTCACGAAAGCAGCTGTGATACTGGAAGACCGCCCGGAAATCTTCATAGGAGTCGGCATCTGAAATGGCCCCGATAATTTCGTCATCTATTTCCTCCAACAGCTGGGGAATGGTACGGACGTCGTTTCATTCTGCACATTCTCATTCACCAAACCTGTTGCGTTTCAGGCTTTCCGCTGCCATCTGCTTGTCCTTCATTATCAAGAAGGGAGAAGGGGATTCTTAAGAAAGTCAATAACCTGCCCTTTGCCCTTTCGCCAGTAGCTCATACTCTCGGTTCTTGCAATCATTAGCGATTGTAGCACTTGCTATCGGCTCGGTCGAGCAAAATCTATGCTTCCAGGAGGATACACGTACTTTACTGCATCTGCTACCCTTGACGACCAATGAAAATGCGTTTCATGTCTCCGGCTTGACCTTCGTCGTCTGCCTGACATTAAAAACCGCAAAGACTCCAAGGATCACGAGCCCTGCCCCGAGCATGGTCCGCATTGTGATCGGTTCTCCTATCAGGAGCCAGCCGAGAAAAAGGGCCAGCAGTGGATTGACATAGGCGTAGGTCATGACGATGCTGATGGGCAGCAGACGAAGGGTGATCACGTATGAAGTGAAGGCTATGACGGAGCCGAAGATCACCAGGTATCCCCATGCGATCCACGCTGAAAGGGCGGGGTGGGGCCTCGGTTCCCCGAACAGCAATGAGACTGCGAGAAAACCGAAAGCCGCCATGAGGTGTTGATAGCCGGACATGACCTGCGGAGCGAGGTTGACGGGCCGGCGTGACTGGAATACAGAGCCCAGGGCCCAACATAGGGGCCCAAGCGTCAAGGCCGATATCGCCCAAAAGTCAGTTGTGCCTTTCATACTGAGAGAGGAGACGCTGAGTATGGCAACGCCTATAAACAATCGGCTGGGATAGGCCCGTGTTTATAACGCTTGACGTTAAACGAGGTATGGTATAGTCTCTTAATAAGCAGGGAGATGATAAAATCATTCAAAGACAAAGAGACGGAAAGGGTGTACAGCCGGGAGGGATCGAATAGGCTGCCGCGGGACATACAGCAGATAGCGCTGAGAAAACTGCGAATGATCAATAACTCCAAAACCTTGAAAGACCTGAGAATTCCGCCTGCCAACAGATTGGAGAAGCTGACGGGAGACCGCGAGGGGCAATTCAGCGTAAGAATTAACGACCAATGGCGCATCTGCTTCGCATGGCAAGAGGGAGACGCCCATGAAGTTGAAATAGCAGACTATCATTAAGAGGAGCATCATGAAAAAGAAACTGAACCCCATACATCCCGGCGAAGTGCTTTCGGAGGAGTTTCTTAAGCCCATGGGCCTGAGCCAGAACAGACTTGCCTTGAATATGGGCGTGCCTGCGCGAAGAATAAACGAAATCGTTCTTGGAAAGAGGGGCATCTCCGCTGATACTGCTCTAAGACTCGCAAGATTCTTCGGGACCTCCGCAGAGTTCTGGATGGGCTTGCAGGCGCAGTATGATCTGGATGAGACCGCTGAGATGTTGGGAGAGCGACTGGAGCAGGAAGTTAAGACGTACGCCAAAAGCTGAACGGAGTAACGGTCGGGCGCCTGCCCGCTCCATTCGACGTGCCGTTCAGATTTCTTGTCAGCCCCGCCCGATTGGCCATTTCCCCTTAAATCTTGTATCAGTAGAAAACACCAAAACGACGCTACCCGTTGGCAGCGGCGAAAGCATCCCTTAGCGCGGCCGCTGCTGTATCGAGGGCCTGTTGCCTGCTCCGGGACGACTTGAAGAGGAGGAGGAAGGCGTGTATCATGTCTTCATAACAGACGTATTTTGTCTGGACCCCCGCGTCTGAAAGCCGCTTCGCGTAAGCTTCTCCGTCGTCTCTCAGGGGGTCGCAGCCCGCGGTAACCACGAGGGCGGAAGGGAGGAGCGAGAGGTCCGGGGCGAGGAGGGGAGAGACATAGGGGCTTGACCGGTCCTTCTTGTCGGGCACGTACATGGCCTCCGCGCCCTCCATATCGCGGCTGCCGAGGAAAAACCCCTCGCCGAACTCTTTTGCCGATTCTGTCGTGGAATCGCCGAGGCTCGTCGCAGGGTAAAAAAGGGCCTGAAAAGAGATGGCCGGTCCTTTCCGGCCTCTCGACATCATGGTGAGAACGGTAGCCAGGTTCCCGCCGGCGCTTTCCCCGCTGACCGCGATGCGCGCAGGGTCTGCCCCCGGCAGCCGGCCCTCCGCCGCCCAGAGGAGGGCCGCGTAACAGTCTTCCGGTGCAGCGGGATAGGGGTGCTCCGGGGCGAGCCTGTAGTCCACCGAGACGGCGATGCACGGGGTCCTCTTGGCAAGAGAGAGGCATGTATCTTCTTCCGTGTCGAGGTTTCCGAGCACCCATCCGCCGCCGTGAAAATAGAGGAGGAGGGGCAGCGACGTGGTGCCGGTGGGCGTGTAGACGCGGATGGGTATGGCCCCACCCGGTCCCGGTATGGCCATGTCCTCGATCTTCCCTGAAAAGTCTGTTCTCTCCACCTTCGTTACCATGGAAAGTGCAAACTGTCTCATCATCTTATAGGAGTCGATGGAGATGGCCGGGACGGGCGTTTTCCTTAGCCGGCCCAAAAATGTCTTTACTTCAGGGGCGAGCCTGCTGAAGCATTCCTCTGCGTGCGTCGTGCTCATAATCGACTCCCAATGGAAATTGCCTCACACCCGTACGGTCTTTCCGGCAGAGCGCGGCTCGGGATTATATCTCGAAATCGATCGCCTTGAGCTGGGCCAGAGAAAAGACGGGCCCGTCCTTGCAGATATAGTGCGACCCTATGTTGCACCGGCCGCAGAGCCCGATCCCGCACTTCATGCGCGCCTCCAGCGTGGTGATGATCTCCTCTGCGCCGAAGCCTAAGACTGCGAGGTTCTGGAGCACATATTTGATCATGATGGGAGGGCCGCAGGTGAGGGCGACTGTGTCCGTGGGCTTCGGGGCGACCTCGTTGAGGATGGTGGGCACGAAGCCCTGGCGGATGGGTGGTCCCGGTGAGTTTACGTCGACAGTGAGGATGAGCGTGATGTCGCTGCGGGCGCCCCACTCTTTCAGGTCTTCCTTATAGCAGAGGTCGGTGTCCGTGCGCGCCCCGTAGATGATTGTGATGTCCTTATAGTCCTGCCTGTTGTCGAGCATGAAGAGGATCAGGGTGCGCAGGGGCGCCAGCCCTATGCCTCCGCCGACGAAGAGGATATTCCTGCCCTTCATCTGCGCATAGGGGAACCAGTTGCCCAAGGGCGCCCGCAGGCCGATCTGGTCGCCCACGGAGAGCTGGTGGATCGCACCGGTGACCTCACCCGCCTTCATGACGCTGAACTGGAGATACTCCATGCGCGTGGGCGGAGAGTTGATGACAAAAGTCGACTCACCCGTGCCGAAGACCGAAAACTGGCCGACCTGACCGGGCTCGAAGGTGAAGCGGCTCATTTTTCCCGGGTCGTTGAAGACCACCCTGTAGGACTTGATGTTGGGTGTTTCGTCGATGATATCGATGACCGTCGCCAGGTCCGGCAGATAAGGGTTATGCGGCGTCATGTTGTTCCTCCCTGCCGGAGAGCATTGTGACGATGCGGCCGATATCGACGGAGACCGGGCAATGGCGGATGCATCTGCCGCAGCCGGTACAGGCCGGTTCTCCGTGGACCTCCGGGTACCAGATGAACTTGTGTCCTATCCTGTTTTTGAGCCTCTGCGATTTCCTCAGCCTGGGGTTGTGGCCGCTCGCCTCCAGCGTAAAATGGGAGAACATGCACGAATCCCAGCTTCGTATGCGCTCGCCCGTCGTGGTCCCCTGCTCGTCGGTGATGTTGAAGCACTGGCAGGTAGGGCAGAGGTAGGTACAGGCGCCGCAGGAGAGACATTTATCCGAGGCTTCCTGCCAGAACTCGTCTGACGCGTAGAGCTCGGGCCGCACATCCGTGGAAACGCTGCCCGCTGATGCCGCCTGGTGTTTCTTTGCCTCGTCCCTGTAGGCCGCACTCTCTTCCAGCGTCAGGTCTGCTAACGTATTTGCGCCTTTTTCCGTGAGCACCTCGATATACCAGCCGTCTTCGAGCTGGGTCATGAGGGCGTCGGAGCCCGTCTTATCCGCAGGGTTGCCGCCGACGGAAGTGCAGAAGCATCCGGCGAAGCTCCTCGCGCAGGCTAGTGTGATGATAGTCGTATGCTCCCGCCGCTCCCTGTAGTACGGGTCCGCTTCCAGGAAGACGCGGTCGAGGATGGTGAAGCCCCTCGCGTCGCAGGGACGGCCGGCCAGGATGACCGCATCGGAGTGCGCCGGGTCCGCGTCCAGGGAGACGCGCGTCTTTTTGGGATCCTCGGGGTCTTTATCGAAGGCAAAGGTAAAGAGCGTCTCGCTCTGCGGGAAGATCACCCCTTTGGGCGCGCCGTGGGCAGGGCGGTCGAGACAGACCGACACGCCCCCATCTTCTCCTATCTGCCGGAAAATAACCGTCTCTCCCTCCTCGCAGGGCGCGTAAACCCGGCAGCGGCGCGAGAGGGCTTCGACAAAGGAGAGCCAGGCGGCTTTTGTGATGTAGCCCTCTTTCATGACAGCTTATGCTCCTCTATCCGCTCCTCGTTCGGCCGGAAGGTGAAGAGGGGCGGTTTATCTGCGGGATTTGTTCCGGGCGTGTAGCCGAACAGCTCCAGCATCTCCATGTTGATCTTCTTCTTGAGCATGCCTAGCGGTATATCCATGGGGCAGACCCGCTCGCACTCGCCGCACTCGGTGCACCGGCCTGCAAGGTGCAGGGCATGGATGAGATGGAACATCATCTTCTCCGGCGTCGTTGTCTTTTGGCTCATCCAGTGGGGCTCGCGGGTCTCGGCGATGCATGAGTCCTGACAGACGCACAAGGGACAGGCATTGCGGCACGCGTAGCAGCGGACGCAGCGGCCCAGCTCCTTCTCCCAGTACGCCCACCGCTCGTCGAGTGACATGGCCTCGATTTTACGCACATCGTCATAGACCTGATCCACCGGCTTATCCGGCTCCATGGCATCGTCCGTGAGGACGTCGTAGAGAAGAGGCGTGGGGTACCTACAGGTAGCGCACTTGGCGGGCGAGACATCGGAAAGGGCAAGTCTCTTTTCGCCGCTCGCGGTCTTCACGATGACGGCATCACCCTCGAAGGCGACGGAGAGCACCTTTTCGTGGCCCACCACGGCGCGCACTTTCTTTACGCTCACCACACCCCGGCAGGGGACGCCGATGATGACGACATTCTCTCTCTGTATGAGCCCCTCCTGAAGGAGTTGGACGACGCTCCTAGAGTCGCAGCCCTTGACGACCACCGCCACCCGTCTCTTCTCGGCAGGGAGGTAGGAGGCGAGGTTGTGCACGCACAGGGGGTTGAGGATCATTTCCCCGACCAACTTTTCGTCCTTTATGAAGCACGGCTCCGCTTGCAAGGGGTCGCCGCAGGCGCGATAGCCGATGACGGCATCGACCGAGCGGAGCACTTCACGTACTGCTTCTTTTAGTTTTTCAACGTTCAACGACGATCTCCTCTTTACCTTGTTCGTGGACCAAGCTCATGGACTTGTCTCGTAAAACCGGTGACGGTCTGCTGCCACTTCTGCCCTTCCGAGGCGGAGACCCAGGTGTAGTGGAACCTCCTGTCATCGATGCCGATGAAGGGGAGAAAGCGCTTGAGCATTTCGAGCCTTCTGCGCGCATAAAAGTTTCCGTCAGAATAGTGGCAGTCGCGGGGATGGCAGCCTGAAACGAGGACGCCGTCGGCGCCCGAGAGCAGGGCCTTTACCACAAAGAGGGGATCGACCCTGCCCGAACAGGGCACCCTGACGATGCGCAGGTCGGTGGGCTGCTTGAAGCGGGAGACCCCGGCCGTGTCCGCGCCGCCGTAGGAGCACCAGTTGCACAAGAAGCCGACGATCCTCAACTCTTTCTTTTCTATATCCGGCATAAGGCATTGACCTCCGCGAGGACCTGGTTGTCGGTGAAGTGTTCGAGCTGTATGGCCCCGCAGGGACATGTGGCGGTGCAGACCCCGCACCCCGCGCACACCGTCTCGATTACAGCGGCCACGCGCTTCCCGCCCGGCAGCGTCTCCTCTTTGATCGCCTGGAAGGGGCATGTGGAGACGCATTTGAGGCAGCCCACGCAGGCCCTGGTGTTGACCTTCGAGACGGCCGGGTCGGACTCGATCATATCTTTCGAGAGCAGGGAGAGGACCTTCGCCGCGGCCGCGCTTCCCTGGGCAACTGAGGCGGGTATGTCCTTCGGTCCCTGGGCCGCGCCCGCGAGATAGACACCGGCCGTGTTCGTCTCCACCGGCCGGAGCTTCGGATGGCTCTCCACGTAAAAACCATTCGTATCGTAAGAGATATGGAGCTTTTCGGCAAGTTCTCTGGCGCCGGGTGCAGCGACGGCCGCAGTGGCGAGCACGACCAGGTCGGCCTCGACCTCAACCTGGGTCCCGAGGAGTGTATCGGCGCCCTTGACGACCATCTTTTTTCCCCTGGGGTAGATGCGGGAGACGCGCCCCCGGATGTAATGGACCCCATAGTCCTCCTGGGCCCGCCGCGTAAACTCATCGTACCCCTTTCCTGCCGCGCGGATGTCCGTATAGAAGACGTAGGACTGGGAGCCGGGGATGTGGTCGGCGGTAAGAATCGCCTGCTTGGCTATATACATGCAGCAGAAGTTGGAGCAGTAAGGCACGCCGATCGATTTGTCCCTGGAGCCCGCACACGAGACAAAGACGACAACCTTGGGCTCGGCCCCGTCTGACGGCCGCTGTATATGGCCCGCCGTAGGACCGGAGGCATTGAGGAACCTCTCGTACTGGATGCCGCTTATCACATCGGGATACCGGCCCGCCCCGTACTCCGGGAGCTTCTCCTGGTCCAAAAGCCCGTACCCCGTTGCGACGACGATGGCGCCCACTTCTTCGGTGACGAACTCATCGACCATCTCATAGTTGATCGCCCCTGTCGGGCAGATTTTGGCGCAGACACCGCACTTGCCTTTCGTAAATTTGCGGCAGAATTGCGGGTCGATTGTGGCCTTCTTCGGGATCGCCTGGGGGAAGGGGATGTTGATCGCCTTGGTCGGCGCTACCCCGTAATTGAAACGATCGTAGGCGTCCTTGCCGGGGCATTTTTCCATACACGCGCCGCAGCCCGTACATTTCGCCCAGTCGACGTAGGTCGCCTTCTTCCGTATCTTGACCTGGTAGTTGCCCACATAGCCCTTTACGTCCTCTATCTCGGAATAGGCGTGGAGCCTGATCCGCTCGTGTTGGGCCACATCGACCATCTTGGGTCCCAGGATGCAGATGGAGCAGTCTATGGTGGGGAAAGTCTTGTCGAGGCGCGCCATCATGCCGGCTATGCTTGGGCTTCGCTCGACCACTATTGTCTCGAGGCCGCCGTCGGCGCAGTCGAGGGCCGTCTGCATGCCCGCCACACCGGCACCGATCACGAGGACCTTCTTGTTGACCTTGAAGGACGCAGAGACCAGGGGCCTGTTCCTGACCGCCTTGGCGACCGCCATTCTGACCGCCTCTATCGCCTTTTGCGTGTTTGCCTCTTTATCTTCTCCGACCCAGGAGATATGCTCCCTGATATTTGCCATCTCGAAGAAATAGCGGTTGAGGCCCGCCTTCTCAACGGTCCGTCTGAAGGTGACCTCGTGCATGCGGGGGGAGCAGGCAGCGACCACGACGCGGTTGAGCCCCTCCCGGGCGATCGCCTGCTTGATCTCATCCTGTCCCGGCTCCGAGCAGGTGTACATATAATCGGTGGCATAGACCACGTCCGGCAGCTTTCGCGTCTCCTCCGCGACCTTTGCGACGTCGACCGTGCCCGCGATGTTATTGCCGCAATGACAAATGAATACGCCGACTCTCATCTTAGGCGCTCTCCTTCACGTCCGTGCTCTCGGGCGTCCCGGCCTCGGTCCGTGAGCGGATGAGGGCTTCCGGGCTGACGATATGCTTCTCGATGCCGAGCGCTTCAGGCTTATACCCGTACGCGAGCCCGAGCACCTGTGAGAAATAGAGAACGGGTATATTGTACGACGTGCCCAGGGTCGCATTCACCTGTCCTTGGCGCAGATCGAGGTTCTGCTGGCATAGGGGACAGGCAACGGCAATGCAGTTTGCCCCGGCGTCCACGGCCATGGAGAGGACTTTTTCGGTCAGGCGCAGGACCATCTCTTTCTTCGGCACGCCGAAGGCAGCGCCGCAGCATTCCAGCTTGAAGGCGAAGTCGACGACTTTCACGCCGGCTGCCGCCAGTATGCGGTCCATGGAGACGGGGTTCTCCGGGTCGTCGAAGCAGGCGAGCTTCGGGGGCCTGTTGAGTATGCACCCGTAGTAAGGGGCGATTCGCAGGTCCGGCAGCGACGTGGTGACATGGCGCGCCACCTCTTCGAGCCCGATATCTTCATAGATGATCTGGAGCACGGATTTGGCTGTCACTGTGCAATTGTAAGGTGCATCGAGGAGGCTGTTGACTTCGTCCTTAAAGGCGCTGTTCCTTGCCATCCTGTCATGGGCCTTCTTCAGCGCGGCAAGGCAGGAGGGGCAGGGGGTGGCCAGGGCGGCGGCGTTCATTCCCTCCACGATGGCGAGGTTCCTCGCTGCCAGCGCCGAGGCAAGGAGGTGGTCGATTGCGTGGGCCGGGGTGGAGCCGCAGCATCTCCAGTCAGGGGGCTCGACGAGCGCTATGCCGAGGCGCTCCATCACGAGCTTGATCGAGGCGTCATAGGCGCGTGCCGTGCCTTCGAGCGAGCATCCCTGATAATAGACGTATTCCTTCATATTATCTGCTCCGTTCCGCGAACTTCCTGAAGATCTTTGCCACCTCGTCTCTGCCCTTTATGTTCCTGGGCAGAAAATGGATCAGCCCCTTAGCCATGACCTTCGGCCCCAGGTCCGCGTCGGCGAAGATATGCCCGGAAGCGAGGTTGTAGCGCATGAGTATCCCCAGCTCGAAGATCCTCCCATGGTCCTTGAGAGACGTAAGGAAGCTTTCATAGAATGTCTTTATGTCCTTTTCGGTATATCTCTTTTCTCTGTAAGCCATGGCGCGCAGCGTGTCCATGATGTGGGCTACGTCTATCTCACAGGGACACCTGGTGGTGCATGTCTCGCAGGTGGCGCAGAGCCAGATCGCCTTCGAAGCCATCACCGTCTCCCTCATGCCCGCCTGAATGAGCCGCATGATCTGGTTGACGGGATAGTCGAAGAACTCCGTGTACGGGCATCCGGCCGTGCAGTTGCCGCACTGGTAGCAAAGAAGCGGGTTTTCTCCGCTTTCTTTCCTGACCTCCTGGCTGAAATCTCTCACGGAGCCAGCCGTCAGCGTGATTGCATCCATAAAAGGACCCCCGAGCGCCTCTATGTTAAGTTACGCCTCGATTTACCACGATGCACGTGAACTGTGGTACAAGCAAGCGTAGGGAATTTTAACATAGGGAGGCGGGTTCGTCAAGAGGGGTATAGCGATTTTGCAAAATGTATACAATGAGGCGTGTAGGTGTATTGTGCATATTTTCACAAATGAACATGCACAGTGCGCCGGGGCAGCGGAAAAAAAGGAAGCGCAAAAACGGTTGTTCTTCACCATTTATCACCGACTTTCTCAGCAACCCCTTCCGGATTCCCGCCCCTCCCACACATGCCGAAAAATGACACGACCCACGCCCTGCACGTTCCGGGCGGGATTCTTACTCATACGGCACCAGACATGAGGCGGATTCTTGACGATACGCCGCGTTGGTAGTACTATCAGTCGTATCATACGAGGGCCGGTCAATGCCAACGACTCCAAAAATCATACCTATCTCCGAGCTCAGGCAAAACACCGGCAATGTGATGAGGGGCGTTTCATCGTCCGGAGAACCCGTTTTCGGATAAGAGGAGGCCTGGCATGAAGCTCGAAAACAGAATTGCGGTAATAACCGGTGGAGCCGGGGGGATTGGTCGTGCCATCGCCCTTGTCTTCGCCCGGGAGGGTGCAAAACTCATTCTCATGGACCGGACAACAGCCCGACTGGAGGCCGTATGCAGGGAGACGGAAGCCCTCGGCGCAAAGACCCTTTCAGTGACGGGCGATATCACTAAGAGAGACAACGTCGAGGCCCTCGTCGCAAGAACAGTGGAGCGCTTCGGTCCCCCCGACATTGTGGTCAACAATGCAGGAATTACGCGCAGGGGCTTGACCGTCGATTGCGATGATGAGGACTGGCGCCGGGTCATCGAAACGAACCTGATAGGGACCTATATGGTGACGAAGTATCTCCTTAAGACCATGGTTCCCAGGGGTACGGGGCGCATTATCGCCGTCGCCTCTATTGCAGGGAAGGTCGGCCATCCCGGCAACAGCTCTTACGCGGCGTCGAAACACGGCATTCTGGGGCTCGTCAAGACGCTGGCCCTTGAGATGGGCATTATGGGTCTGCCGGGCATTACGGTGAATGCCATCTGCCCCGGCGCTACCAAGACAGATATGCTGGAAGGAGAAGGCGGATTCTTCGAGTGGGTCTCCCGGACCAGGGGAATCGACAGGTCAGAGGCGGAGAACTACGTGACTGCGATGAATATCCAGCATCGTATGCTGGACCCGGAAGAGATAGCGGGGTTGGCGCTCTACCTTGCCTCAGATGAAGCCGGGGGTATTACCGGTCAAGCCATCAATATCGACGGCGGTCAGGTAATGCACTGATGACAAAGCCGGGTGTAGAAAGACCCCGGCCGCTATGAAGGGGGCGCTATGTACAGGACCCGTATCTACTACCAGGACACCGACGCGGGCGGTGTCGTCTACTTCGGGAATTATCTGAGGTTCTTCGAAAAATCGTGGTTCGAGCACCTGCTGAGCCTCGGCATTTCCCTTCCCGAGTGGGAGAAGACAGGGACGTTCGTCATGGTCAAGGAAGCGCGGCTCGACCTGAAGGAGAGGCTGCACTACGCGGACGAGATCGAGGTGCGTACATCGGTCGTGGCGATGAAGAACGCCCAATTCTCCATGCGCCACCAGGTGCTGAAGGAGGGCAGGGTGGTCGCGGAGGGCGAGACGCTGATGGTGTGCGTCGATGGGTCGGGAAAGTTGAAGCGCCTGCCCGCAGAATTCAAGAGGGGGCTCGGGGCCTCCTCCTGACTGATGACTCCGTGGAGCATCTCAAAGGGGGACACCCCTCCGAAAGCAACAGGGCGAGAGGAGTGTCCCCCTTCCGCTATTTTCCCCTCAAGGCATCCCAGCTCTTCAGAATCTGGCGGGCCATGACGAGCTGAACGTCGTTCTCGTCGTTTTTGGCCATAGGGTCTGCATTGAGACCTGGAGCAGCTTCGTCCGATTTCTTTTCATCCAGCTTCTTGTCGTCGGATTTCTTTTCCTCGGGCTTCTTCGTGCCCTCCAGGTGCTTGTCCAGGTCTTTCTCTTTTATGGGCGTATATTTTTCGCCTTTCGTTCTGGCAAAATCGTTTTCAACCACGATGTCGGGGTTGATGCCGTCCGCCTGGATCGAACGGCCGGCGGGCGTGTAGTATTTTGCGGTAGTGAGCCGTACCGCGGAGCCGTCGTTCAGAGGGATGATGGTCTGCACCGATCCCTTGCCGAAGGTCTTCGTTCCGACGATGATCGCCCTCTTCGAATCCTGCAGGGCCCCCGCCACTATCTCGGAGCCGCTCGCGCTGCCCTCGTTTACCAGGACCACCAGCGGCCCCGTAAAATCATTCTTTTTGTGCGCGGTGAAGCTCACTTTCTCGTCGGGCTTCCTGCCCTCTATGTAGGTGATCAGGCCGTTGGAGATGAACTTGTCGGACACCTCTACTGCCTGATCGAGAAGTCCTCCGGGGTTGTTCCTCAGGTCGAGCAGTATGCCTTTGATGCCTCCTTTCGCCGATTTCTGGAGTTCTTTGATAGCCGCGTCCAGGTCCTTCCCTGTCTTTTCCTGGAACTGAGTAATGTGGATATACGCGTAGTCATCGTCGAGCATCCTGTACTTCACGCTCTTCACCTGGATGATATCGCGGAGCACCTGAAAATCCTTGGGAAAAGCGAAGCCTTCCCTCATTACGGAGAGCGTGACGGGTTTGCCTTTCTGCCCCCTGATAAGCTTCACCACATCGACGAGACTCATATTCTTCGTGGGCTTATTGTCGATCTTGACGAGCAGGTCGGCAGGTTTCAATCCGGCCTTGAAGGCGGGCGTATCCTCTATCGCCGTGATTACCGTCGGTATCCCATCCTTTATGGTGACCTCTATGCCTATGCCCCCAAACTCGCCTTTCGTCTCCGTCTGCATATCCTTATACATGTCGGGAGTCAGAAAGGAGGAGTGAGGATCGAGAGACTCGACCATTCCCTTGATACCAGCGTAGATCAGATCACGGTCTTTCACCTGATCGACATAGTTCTTCTTCACTATATCGAGCACATCGGAGAACGTCTTCAGGTACTGGTATGCTTCCTCTCCTTCAGCGTTCTTGACGATCCTGTTTCCCTGGGCACCAGCCAGAAAACCCAGCAAAAAAACAACCGCCACGAGGATGCCCGCGGAGAATTTTATCTTCTTGCCCATTGATTGATTCCTCCTTAAAGACTGACATCATAATACTATATATTTCGCTCACTTTCAATTTGATTCGCTGCATGCTATATTCATCGCGTGGAAACCGTCTTCATCGCGATGAGCGGCGGCATCGACAGTGCGTATTCGGCCTATCTGCTGAAAAAGCAAGGATATAAAACGGTCGGCTTTACCTTTGACCTGCTGCCCCGCGGCCTTCGCAGCGAATCCAACCCCAAGGTATGCTGTTCGGCGATAAGCATGCAGCGGGCGAGGCGCATGGCAGACCGCCTTTCGATCCCGCATTACGTGATCAACATGCAGGAGGAGTTCGAGCACTACGTGATCCGGAAATTTGTGGACGAATACGGGAAGGGGCGGACGCCAAATCCCTGCGTGCTCTGCAACAGGCATATAAAATTCGCGTCGTTCCTCGAAAAGGCGCTGGCCATGGGCGCCGACAGGGTGGCCACGGGCCATTATGCGCGTCTGGAAGAGACGCCGTGGGGGCTTGGCCTGAAGAAGGGAAAGGACAGGGCAAAGGACCAGTCTTATTTCCTCTACCCCGTCCGGGCTGACGACCTCCCTCGCCTCACCTTCCCCCTCGGATCGTACACGAAGGAGACGGTGCGCCGCGAGTTTGCCGCACGCGCCAGCACGGAGGCGGAGATGCCGGAGAGCCAGGATATCTGTTTCATCCCCGGCAATGATTACCGCCGGTTCATCGGGCAGTTCATTCCTCTCAAGAGAGGGCAGGTTGTCACGGCGGAGGGCAAACGTGTGGGGTACCACGACGGGGTCCATCTCTACACGGTGGGGCAGCGGAGGGGCATCAACATTCCATACAGGGAAGCCCTTTATGTGATAGAGTTGAGGGCGGAAGAGAACCTGCTCGTGGTGGGCCCAAAGGACGGGTTGACGAGAGACCGCCTGGTCGCGGACGAGGTCAACCTGCTCGCCCCCACCGCTCGGGGTGAGGCACGGGCGAAGGTGCGCTACAGGCAGAAAGAGGAGCCCTGCTCCTATTCGGTACGGGACGGCATGCTGGAGGTGCGCTTCCGCCGGCCGATCTCCGCTATAACCCCGGGCCAGTCGGTTGTCCTTTACGATGAGGAGACCGTGCTGGGCGGGGGGACAATAAAGCTGACCGGCGGATAAGGCCGCCCTGGACGCGACGTCACGGGAATATTCCCCGGATGATTGCCGGATTACGCGTTTTCATCCGCACCCTTCGTTATCATGAAGACCGTTTTGGGAGAAATGCATGCGATACGGGAAATCTCTTAGCAAAGAGACGGCCATCTGTGTCCTGGCCCTTCTTGCTGTCTCATACCTCGTGTTTTTCTACAACCTCGGCGCCTATTCACTCAAGGAGCCCGATGAAGGCAGGTATGCGGAGATCCCCCGCGAGATGATAGAACAGGGCGACTATGTCGTCCCCCATCTCGACTACGTCCGCTATTTCGAGAAACCGCCTCTTCTCTACTGGACGTGCGCTGCGTCGTACAAGCTCTTCGGCGTCGATGAGTGGTCTTTCAGGTTCCCCAACGCCTTAGCTGCCCTCGCGTGCGCGCTGGTCGCCGGCCTGTTCGCGGGCCGATGGTTTTCGAGGCGCGCGGGCCTGATATCAGGTCTCATACTCACGACGTCTTTCGGCTTCTTCGCGACGGCCCGCATCGTGACAATAGACATGCTGTTTTCCTTTCTCCTCTTCGCCTCTCTTTCGTGTTTCTATCAATTCTACAGGGAAAGAAGACGTCTTTTCCTCTACCTCTGCTGGGCGGCCCTTGCCCTCGCGGTGCTGGCGAAAGGACCCGTTGCGCCCGTGCTCCTCGCCGCGGCGGTCGTGCTTTTCCTATGGTCCGAAGGAAACCTGCGCTTTTTGAAAGAAGCAGCGTCACCGAGGGCGTTTCTGCTCTTTGCGGCAATCGCGTGCCCCTGGTTCGTCCTCATGGCCGTGAAGGAGAAGGGCTTCTCTCAGTTCTTTTTCATGGACCAGCACGTCCTCAGATTTCTCACGACAAAGCACAGCAGGTCAGGCCCTCTGTACTATTTTTTCCCTGTCTTGTTCGGGGGGCTTTTCCCCTGGTCGATATTCATTCCCAGGGCCGTCGTGCTTTTCCGGCAAAGGAGGGAGATGCGGCTCCTTTTGATCTGGTCCCTCGTTGTTTTCACGTTCTTCAGCGTGTCGGGCTCGAAGCTGCCCCCTTACATCCTCCCCCTTTTCCCCGCTCTGTCGATCATCCTGGGCTGCCTCTTCGACGAGCAGTGGCGACGCAATGTGCCGCCCATGCGCGAGACTACCGTCTATGCCGTATTCTTCTCGTTTCTTGCCGCAGCGGGCCTGGTCTTTGGAACCGGCGTGCTCGACAGTTACCTCGCCGGCATGGCCGACATCATCTCCCTGCGCGAAGACATTCGGGGCCTGTCCTTGGGGATGGCCGCGGTCTCCTTCGCCATGCTGTTCATCCTCGCCCGCAAGAGCATGCGCTCTTTCAGGTCCCTCTTCTTCATGCTCGGCGTTTTTTCCCTTTCCGTTGTTATGGGGATCATGCTCCACAGCCATGTCATCGACCGCCTGAACACCACGAAAGGGTTGGTGCAGGCCATACACAAGGCGGGCAAAGGCAGTGCAATCGTCGTCAATTATGGCTCTTTCGATGAAACTCTGCCGTTCTATCTGGGCAAGAAGACATATCTCGGCGAGTTCACGGGCGAGTTGCAGATGGGCTCGGAGTATCCCGACTCGAAAGGGTCCTTCTTGAATCGGGATGAAGTGGTCCGTTTGTTCCACTCGGACTTGCCGGTCTGTGTTGTGGTAAAAGCGAAGCGGCTTGCCGAAATGGAAAGACTGGGGATCGGGGGTGCGGAGACGACCTGCCGGGATGACAGATGCCTGATCGTCAACCGGGGTGCTGCCCTGATGCCCGGTCTCATACCATAGGCGCAAGAGAAAGACGGATAATGGACGAGAAGTTCGGAAAGGACCTGACCATAGGGAGCATCCCCAGACATCTCCTGCTCTTTTCAATCCCTATGCTGCTCGGCAATGCCATGCAAATAGGCTACGGCATCGTAAACACCATCTGGGTCGGGCACCTGGTGGGTGAGAACGCCGTTGGGGCAATAGGCGTCAGTTTTCCCGTGATCTATGTGGTCGTCGGGATCTCCATGGGCATGTCTATAGCGACGACCATACTCGTCGCACAGTTCTACGGGGCAAAAGACTACCCCATGGTGGAAAGGGCGGTAGGCACCTCGTTCTCGCTGAACCTGACAGTGGGCGCCCTGATGACGGTCGCGGGCATACTTTCGAGCGACGCCCTTCTGAGGCTCATGGGGACGCCTCCGGAAAATTTCGCCATGGCGTCAACCTACCTCAAAATTAACCTTGCGGGCATGATCCTCTTATATCTCGGCCTTCTCACAAATTTCATTCTCAGGGGCATAGGCGATACGGTTACCCCCATGGTATTTATGGCCATAGGGTTGGGAGTGAACGCGCTCCTCGACCCCTTCCTCATCGGCGGCTTCGGGCCGTTCCCCCACTGGGGTCTGAAAGGGGCGGCCTGCGCCACATTGCTCTCACAGGCTGTGTCGCTTGGGGCAAGCATCTTCTACCTGAATCGACGCGGGCACGTGATCTCTTTCCGTCCTTCGAAACTCATGCTCGACGGCCATATGACTTTTCTGCTTTTCAAGATCGGTCTTCCCTCGATAGTTCAGCAGTCACTTGTTTCCATCGGCATCCTGGTAGTGACGACCTTCGTGAACTCCTTCGGCAATGCGGCGACCAATGCCTTCGGCGCGGTGGGGAGGATAGATATGATCGTCTTCATGCCCGCCCTCTCCATGAGTCTCGCGGTTTCGGCTCTCACAGGACAAAACCTCGGGGCAGGCAGGCCGGGGAGGGTGAAGGAGGTATTCAAGTGGGGGGTTGTGATGACCTCGTCCATCACCCTCTTCATATCGCTGGTCGTAGTCATCCTTTCGAGGCTCATACTGAGGATGTTCGGCCTCGGAGATGACGGCAGGGTCATGGACATAGGCGTCGCGTACTTGCGGATCGTCGGGTCCTGCTACATATTCTTTGCGATAATGTTTATATCCAACGGCGTGATAAACGGTGCGGGCCACACCATGATCACCATGGCTTCTACGCTCCTGTCGCTCTGGTTGGTGCGGGTGCCCGTTGCATGGCTGCTTATGCGCACGAGCCTGGGGATCACGGGGATATGGGCGGCCATAGTCCTGAGCTTCGGGATATCGATGGCGGCCAGTCTGGCGTACTATTTTTCGGGAAGGTGGAAAAAATCGACGATCATCAAGGCGCCGGTGACGGTCCCGTATATGGAGTGAAGGGGACGGATGCGTCTGGGGACTTTGTAGGCGGCCGGCCGACGGCATGTCCGGAATCGCGATCTTCGGCGCTCTGGTTGATATATGGTATCTATAAGGTATAATTACTATACATGGAATTTGAATGTGATCCGAAGAAGAGCGAGCAGAACAAGACCACGCATGGCATGGACTTTTCCGAACCTGTACGTTTTATCTTGACATCCTGTGATGCCCAGTATAACATAGCAGAATACCTGATAAATCCAAACCATCCGCGAGGGTGGGGCGGAAAGCCAAAGTGTCTAGGTTGGCCATCATTCGGATATCCATCAGTGAGACAGCCCGACGGCCCGAAAAACCATAGGAGGTTTGGTACTACAAGGAGGGGATTAAAGAAAGGGGGTGCTATGAGCAAGATAATACCGGGCAAAGCGCATGTTGGCGTGGTACTGAGCGTGGCAATGGTTTTTATAATGAGTTCAGTTATCTGCGCTTCGGCGGTTACTTACGATGCAGCGACGGGCTTTTCAGTGACAAGTAATCCTGCCGGCGTTTGGAGCTACGGCTATTCAGGCACTTTAGGCGGATTTAATCTTTTTACCTCGCCGGGTGCCGGGACGTGGTACAAAATGGACGAATGGAATCGGGGCTTGCCCTATCCGCAATCTTATCCAGTTGTTTTCAAGAACAATACGGGTGCATTGGTGGACGATGGGGGGATGAAGTTTTCTATCGGCCAATTGGGTGCCCATCCTGGCGGTTCC
>CAVYJH010000016.1:0-65376 GCA_963768735.1 uncultured delta proteobacterium
GGGAATGCTATAAAGGGGTCGAAGATCCTGCCATTAAGGGAGTTGAAGAAAGCGGGGAGCGTTGTTCAGCAGAAGAGGCATCTCCTCGTCAGGAGTGGCTGATCACGAAAACCAAAATAGGTTGGAGGAGGGTCATATGAGAGACGTGGTCCACACATCGCGCATCAGGATCGTGAGGGAGAAAGGCCCTACAAGAAAAGCGGTCATCGAGGGGTTCAGCGAGCCGGTCTACTATGGCGTTCACAGCGGCATCAAACGGTTCTACGGCGTCGAGCCGGAAAAAGAGTATCCCGCGACCCTCGATCACATGATTGCGGCAACGGCGGGCTGAATGATGGGAACACTGGCCGCGGCGCTGGCCAGAAAAGGAGATCAGGACGCCCGAGGACCTTTACTGGGCGGAAGTCGAGGGTGATATCGAGAATGTAAAAGGGGTGCTCAAGATTACGCAGATCCGTGTGAACTACCACTTAACCGCAAGACAGGAAAAGGCGGAGCAAGCAAGGGAAGCCTTTGCCTCGTATCTCGCCTCCTGTCCCGCTGCCCAAAGCGTGATCGGTTGCATCGACATCAAGGACGATCTCGTCCTTCACCCCACGTAACCTATACCATCGTCCTGCATGGTAGGAACCATTGCCCGGGTGGCTGCGCTCTCGATCCGCTCCACGTCTGAAGACTCCTACTCCAGCAGCTTTGAAAGGAGGTCACGAAAAACGGAAAGATCGACCTTCTCGATCCCACAGCCACCTGGACCAGGTCGAAAAACAGGAGCGTCTCTTCATCCGTGAGCGGTTCAAGTCCGGGGTCGATGACAAGTATGCGCTCATACCTCCCCAGGTTGGTAATGTCCCCCTGTCAGTCGGTCAATAGGTCTGTCCGTCTTTCGCATACGCCATGTCGCACAAAAAGCTGCTATAAAGACAAAAGACATTTTTTTGTTGACAATCAACGGTAATAATCATTCTATCTTCGGTATACCAATAGTTTCTATGCAAATGTTATGTATACGTAGTATATTAAATTCATTAAGTGAAACCGATGCGCAAGACTAGGCGAGATTTTGAGATTTCCGAGACCGTTCAGTCTCTTCGCCGAATTTTCAAGGCCATACAGGATTACTCGCAAGAGGTGTCAAACAGCTTTGGCATAACCGGGCCGCAGCTCTGGGCACTGAAAATAGTCTCTCAGCATGCCGGGCATTGCCCTCGGCGAACTGAGCAGAAAGATGTATCTCCATCCGAGCACCGTTACCGGTGTGATCGATCGCCTGGAAAACAAAGGTTATGTCGTGAGAGACAGAGATTCGGCCGACAGAAGAGTCGTGAAGGTGAACCTGACTCGTTGCGGGGCAAGATCTGGCCGCGAAGGCGCCGAACCCCATCCAGGGAAAAATGATATATGGCTTAATGAAGTTGAGTGAGAATGAATTGAACATCATCTATGAATCGGTCAAGAGGCTCGCGGAAATAGCGGAGGCGGAAAATGTGGAGGTGAAGTTCTTTTTCGATCAGGAGTGAGTGCTTTCGGAGTAACAACGTGGTATTTCAATAAATCTTATTATCAGGAGGAGAAATGATACGGGTAGGATTCATACGGTTGGTTTTACTGGTCGGGGTTCTCGTGGTGAGCCTCAGCGGTTGCTCATGTTTCCAACAGGCTATGAAGGGCGAAAAGGCGCCGCCCGCGCCGTCTGCCGCAGTGACAAAAACCGGCCCATCCGAAGTGAAGAAACAAGTCCAGGCTGCACCCGCTCCGAAGACCGCGGCGGTTGTATCGGCCGTGGTGCTCAAAGACGTCCACTTCGATTTCGACAAGTACCTCATAAGGCCCCAGGACGCAGAGATACTGAAGCAAGACTTTTCCTGGTTCCAAGCGAATTCGGGGAGGCGCGTAAGAGTGGAAGGCAACTGCGATGAACGGGGCACGGTGGAATATAATCTCGCTCTCGGTCAGAAGAGGGCGGATGCCACGAAAAGTTATCTGATAACCCTCGGCGTTGATGGTAAGCTCCTCGATACGGTGAGCTACGGCAAGGAAAGACCTGTCGATCCGGGACATAACGAAGCGGCGTGGGAGAAGAACAGAAGGGCCCACTTGGAGCCGGTCAAATAATCGACGTGACGGGGCGCGTCGGAAGAGACGATGCTTTTGCGCGCCAATCCTCGGATTTTGCTGGGCTGCTGCTGGTGCTGGTGCAAAGGCAGCTTGGGGGAGGCTGGCAGGAGCCTTCCCCAAGGCCCGGTTTGTGCGAGCCTGATAACTAAGTTGTGCTGTTTTCGAAAAGACGATGAACGGAAATAACATCTGTCGCGCAAGGGAATAGCCACGCAACACGACATATTGCATTATTAGATTATTGCAATTCTGGTATTGATTGATGACTGCCGGGCTTACCAAATCATTTCATCCGAGAAGGATCAAGCGCATCGGGCGCGGAACGTTGATCGGCATCCTGATAGGCGTCGTATCGGGGCTCGGCGCCATACTGTTCAATTTTCTGCTGAAGACCGGGACCCAGTTTCTTTATGCAGGACCTGACCGGGTTCGTGCTTCCGCCATCGGCGGCCGTGCGCTATTTCCTCGGCGTTCCCCTCAGCCGGTGGGTGATGATATGGTTCCCGCGCTGGGCGGACTTATTTCGGGACTGCTCGTGTTCAGCTTCGCCCCTGAAGCGGAGGGGCACGGAACCGACGCCATGATCGACAGCTTCCACAGAAAAAAAGGGATCATCCGGAGGCGGGTGCCGGTAATCAAGACCATAGCCTCCGCCATCACCATAGGCTCGGGAGGCTCGGCGGGAAAGGAAGGTCCTATTGCCCAGATAGGCGCGGGGTTCGGCTCATTCCTGGCGTCCCTTTTGAGGGTCGAGCGACAAGGAACGACGGATCATGCTCCTTGCGGGCGCGGCAGGAGGAATCGGCGCCATCTTCAAAGCGCCTCTGGGCTGCAGCCCTCTTCGCGACCGAAGTGCTCTACCGGAAAGAGGCTTTCGAATTCGAGGCCCTCATCCCCTGCATCCTCTCCTCAATCGTGGGCTTTCATGGTCTTTACCTTCCATGACGGCAATGCGACGATCTTTCACATCCCCCAGCTTCAGCCTGGCCACTCCTGCCCAACTGCCTTTCTATGCCGTTCTGGGCGTGCTCTGCGCAGCCGTCGGGTTCCCCTACGTCCGGTTTTTCTATGGAATGCGCGATCGGTTTTTCAGACGGCTCAATCTCCCCAGTCACGTGAAACCGGCAATCGGCGGTCTGATGGTAGGACTCATCGCCGTTTTCCTTCCCCAGGTACTGGGGGGCGGTTACCCGTGGATTCAGTCGGCCATCGATGGCCACCTCGCTGTTTCGTTGATGGCGGCGCTCATTTTCGCGAAGATCGTCGCGACGTCGTGCACCATCAGCTCCGGCGGAAGCGGCGGGGTTTTTGCTCCCTCCCTCTTCATAGGCTCCATGCTCGGAGGCGCTTTCGGGAATATCTGTCACAGGTTTTTTCCCTCACATCGTGACCGAGCCCTCAGCCTTCGTCCTTGTCGGCATGGGGGGGTTCTTCGCCGGCGTCGCCAAAGTCCCGATCGCCGCCCTCATCATGGTCGCGGAAATGACCGGCGGCTACAGTCTCATTGTCCCCATGATGATCGTCTCATCCCTGTCGTACCTCCTGCTTGGAAGCGTGTCACTCTATGAAAAACAAGTGCCGACGAGGGTGGATTCCCCGGCCCATATCGGGGATTTCGTGGTCGATATCATGGATCGTCTTACCGTAAGAAACGCCGTCGCACAAGACCGGAAGGTAGAAGCGATTCCGGAAAGCATGCCTTTCGAGCAGATTCTCCAGCTCATGCTTGGCTCAAATCAACAAGATTTCCCGGTTGTTGACAAGGAGGAGAATCTGACCGGGATCATCTCCATGACCGACCTGCGTCAGGCGATGGCGGATAAGGAAGTGCACAGCCTTCTTTTGGCCAAGGATATTGCCATGGGAGGAGTGACGACCGTCACGATGGACGACACCGGTTAATACGGCATTGGGTCTCATGGCCGAGCCTTGACGTAAGGGAACTGCCGGTGGTGAGCAAAGACGATCCGAGGAAGGTAATCTCTGTCGTGAGCAGAAAGGATATTACCCGGGCGTACCACGAGGAGATGGAGCGCGTAAAAACGGCGCCTGTAGCCGGCAACCATCGGCCCCTATGAGTTGAAGAACGCGGATTGTGCGTAATAGGCAGGAGAACATGCAGCAGTTGACATCTATTTTCTTTGCTCTCATTGCAGGGTGTCTTGTTTTGGGCCCCGGCTTTGCTCTCGGCGGTGACGAATCGCCGCAGCCGGATGAAGAGGAATTTCTTATCCTTTTTATTCAAAAACGACCAAAACAAACGTAAGTCATTGTACCGAGTTAGCGAAGCCTTTTAACTTTTGGCCGTTTTATGGTTCTAGTCACAGCGGCGAAAAGAGGGAAATCTCATACCTTGCAAGAGACCGGAATAGGAAGGGGAGGGCGCCGAAAGGGTTAGTGAAAAGTGCGCGCGGCGCGTGACCTCATCGTGACCATATCCTCGGCGACCCTGTATGCCTCGATCAGACTCGTAGGGTCCGCCTCACCTTTCCCGGCTATATCGAGGCCCGTGCCATGTCCGACTGAAGTCCTCACGAAAGGCAGGCCCAGGGTGACGTTGACCGTTCTACGGAAATCGAGCGTCTTGACAGGGATGAGCCCCTGGTCATGATACATGGCGATGCACGCATCGCAGCCCGGGGCATGGAAAAGGGAATCGGCGGCAACGGGACCTTCTACACGCATACCCGATCTCTTCGCCCTGTCGATGGCCTCGGTTATCACCCTTTCTTCATTGCCGATGACGCCCTGCTCTCCGGCATGAGGGTTAAGTCCGCAGACGCGAAGGTAAGGCGAGTCGATGCCGAAATCATTCTTCAGGCTACGGTTTGCGAGGGCGATGCACGTGAAGACCCTTTCAGGCGTAATGAGGCCGGGTACGTCCTTTAGCGGGATGTGGATGGTGACGAGGCAGACCCTCAAGTCCCTGTTCTGCATCATCATCACGTACTCGGTGACGCCCGCGTAGTGAGCGAAAAGCTCCGTGTGACCGGGAAACGGTATACCCGCCGACCGGATCGATTTCTTGTTGATGGGACAGGTGACGACAGCCGAGATGCCGCCTGAAAAGATGAGCCTTAATGCTTCTCTCAGGTAATGGTACGATGCCGCGCCGCAGGCTGCGTCGCTGATCCCCAGAGGAACCGCCCCTTTCATCGCCCCCAGGTCCACAAACTCCGCCTCGCCGGCCGATGCCTGCCCCAGTGGCTTCATCCTGAACTCCGTGCCGCGGAACATGTGTTGGCTGAGAAACTCCAGGATCGAGGCATCCCCGATAATGACGGGTATACTTCGCCGGGTGAGTCTTTCGAGCGCTTTGAGAATGAGTTCCCCGCCGATACCGGCGGGGTCTCCCATAGTCACCGCTATGCGTTTCAGATCTTGACCTCGATATATGAAGAGGACCTCAGCTTGACGATAAACGTCTTATACCTCTTTTCCGACTCCATGGCAAAGAGCTTTTGCCTGACACTGTCCCTCACGGACTCGAAAGGGGCAGCCTGGACTTTCCTTGTCTCGGCCAGCTTAAGGATATGGTACCCGAAGGGGGTGCGGACAATGTTGCTGTACGTCCCAGGGATGAGAAGTTTGATCGCCTCTTTCAACTCGGGGATAAGGTCGTCCTTTTTCACAAATCCCATATCCCCTTGAAGGGCGCTCGAAGCGTCGTCTGAAAACTCCCTGGCTACCTCACCGAAGGGCTTATCCTGTTCAAGCGCGCGCAAAGCCCTCTGCGCCCTCTCGGCTGCGTCCTTTTTCTGCGACGAGACGAAGACTTGCTGCAGCCTGTATTCTTCCTGTATATAGTCCCCGATATGGGCATCGTAGTACGCTTTGAGAGTCTTGTCATCCAGATTCATCTCCTGCATGACGGCCCTTGCCAGGACCTTGGTCCTGATTATGCTCCTCTTTATCCCCTCGATAAACTCCTTGTAGTCGATATTGTCCTTCTTCAACTGCTGTCTCAACTCATCCTCTGTAATGAGGTTCTGTTTCTTTATGTTGTCGACCGTCTCCTGTATGTCCTTGTCGGTCACTTCTATCTTCAGTTTCCTTGCCTGCTGAGCTATAAGCAGCCCCTCAATAAAGGAATCGAGTTTTTCCCTGAGCTGCAAGTTCCTCGTGTACTCGTTCATCGAGGAGTAGCGGCTCTTCTTTTCGACTACCACGAACCTTTCTACTTCTCGCAGCGTCACGATTTCATCGTTCACGATCGCTATTATGCGGTCCGTGACCTCCGCCCTGGAAATAAAAGGCACCAGCGTCAGGAAGGCAAGCCACAGGATCAGGCAGGTCGACTTCATTTTGCGGTCTCCGGCCCCGTCTTTGCCGGGGCGTTTCCCTGCTGCGCGGCCCCTGGTTTCTCTGTTGCCTCCGGTTTTGCCGTTCCGGGGGCCGGCGTGGTCGAGTCTTGCGTTTTCACGCCTTCCTCAGTCTTTGCCGGGGTCTCCGCCTGCTTTCCTTCCTCCTTGAGGAGATCTGCATTAACGACGATCTTTGCGCCTTTCTTCAGGTCCTCAATGTATTTTTGCACCATCTCGGTCTGCTTTTCCTGCATCAGTTTTTGCCTGATGAAATCCTTCACCTCGGTGAAGGGCACATACGCAGGCGGCCTCATCCCTTCAAGCTTTATGATGTGGTAGCCTATCTGAGTCTTCACGGGCGCACTTACCTGTCCGACCTTCGTCAGTTTGAAGGCCGCCTCTTCATACTCCGGGATGAGTGTGCCCTTTGGATGATAGCCTATGTCGCCGCCATTTGATCTGGCGCTCGGGTCGAGGGAGTACCTTTTCGCCAGCTCGGCAAAATCCTCGCCCTTTGCAATCTTCCCCTGCAGTTCCTTTGCCTCCTGCTCGGACTTGACGACGATCTGTCTCGTCTGTATCTCCCTTTCTTTCTTGAACTCTTCCTTATGGGCTTCATAGTATTTCTGCAGCTCTTCATCGGAGAAGTTCGACCCTTTCGCGATTTTCTTGCTGAGCAGCGTCTGCATTATCAACTGGCCCTTGAACTCGACAAGCTTATCCTGAAATTCCTTGTCTTTCTCTATATTCTCCTTTTTTGCTTCCCTCAAAAGGAGCTTTTGCACGACCAGCCTGTCAAGGAAGTTCTTTTTCCCGCTCTGGCTCGCCACGAGCATCTTCATATTCATGGGGATCTTGTCGAGTTCGGCATTGAACTCCTCAAGTGTGATCTTCTCCCCGTCGATCGTCGCGAGAACCTTGTCCTCATGCTTCTTCGAGCACGCAACCAGCGGCAGAAGAAGAAATAGAAAAATCAGATACTTTTTCATGGTCACCTCATGTTTTTTCTTATATCATACCGCCATAAGCTCCAGCAACACATTTCTTGCAGTTGCGACGATATCTTCCGGCTTTTGATTGTTTTGGATGACGATCCTTCCGTCCGGCAAGAGCTTGATCCGTTCCTTGCCCTCTTTTACCATCTTCAAGACCTTCTTCATGTCCAGCGGCGTCCGCTCGGTGACCTGCATGATGATCTGCTTTCCCGTGCATTCAAGCCGCTTTATCCGCATCCCGGTGAGGAGGATCTTGAGACCTATTATCTGCAGCAGGTTGACGAGCGGGAGAGGGACCGGGCCGTACCTGTCCTTCAGCTCCTCTTCCATCTCTGCAAGCTCTTCAGTCGTCTTGATCTTGGAGAGCCTCTTGTACGTCAGGAGCTTGTTCGTCTCGTCTCCAATGTAGGAATCCGGGATAAACGCACTCAAGGGAAGGTTGACCTCCGTCACGGGCTCTTCATCTTGCCCGACCTCCTCCCTCAGTTCCTTCACCGCTTCTTCCAGCATGCGGCAGTACAACTCAAATCCGACAAGGTTTATATGGCCGGATTGCTCTTTGCCGAGCAGATTGCCCGCACCCCTTATCTCCAGATCGTAGTTGGCCACCTTCAATCCTGACCCCAGTTCGGTCAACTCCTCGAGGATCTTGAGCCTTGCCAGCGCGTCCTTCGCCAGGGCCTCTTCCTTCGGCACGAGCAGGTATGCATAACTCTGCTTCGCGCTCCTGCCCACCCTGCCCCGCAGTTGGTAGAGATCGGCCAGCCCGAACCTATGGGCGTTGTTGATGAAGATGGTGTTCACGTTAGAGATATCGAGCCCCGATTCGATGATATTAGTGGAAAGGAGAAGATCGTATTCCCCCGCGATGAAGCCGAGCATGATTCGCTCTAGCGCCTTTTCATTCATCTTCCCGTGGGCAACCGCCATTCTCGCATCGGGGAGCATCTTCTTTAACTGCTCATGGACGACCCCGATGTTATAGATGACGTTATGGACGAAGAATACCTGCCCGCCCCGTTTCAGTTCTTCAGCCACCGCATTCTTGATAACCGCTTCGTTGAATTTCACCACCTGCGTCTTCACTGCCAGGCGGTCAAGGGGAGGGGTGTTGATGATGCTGAGATCCTTGATGCCGGTGACGGCCATGTGGAGTGTCCTTGGAATAGGGGTGGCGCTGAGGGTGAGCACGTCGACGTCTTTCTTGAGCACCTTGAGCTTTTCTTTGTGCTTCACGCCGAACCGGTGTTCCTCGTCGACGATAAGAAGGCCGAGGTCTTTAAACTGTATGTCCTTCTGCAGCAGGCGATGCGTGCCTATCACCATGTCCACGGTCCCTTTTTTCAATCGCTCCACTGTTCGGGCCTGCTCTTCCTTTGACCTGAACCGGCTTAGCATCTCCACGCTGACCGGGTAGTCACGGAATCGCTCGGAGAAGGTCTTATAGTGCTGCTGCGCCAGAACAGTGGTCGGCACGAGGACCGCCGCCTGTTTGTTATCGATCATCGCCTTGAACGCCGAGCGGATCGCTACCTCCGTTTTTCCGAAGCCCACGTCGCCGCACACGATGCGGTCCATAGGCCGGTCATTCATCATGTCGCCGAGCACCTCCTCGATGACCCTCCGCTGTCCTTCGGTCTCCTCGTACTCGAAGCGCTCCTCCATCTCCCTGAAAAGCTCATCGTCAGGCGGGAACGCGTGCCCCTTCGACAGTTCCCGCTCGGCATAGAACTGTATAAGCTCCTTCGCGATATCCTCGACATACTTCTTGACCCTGCTCTTCGTGCTTTTCCAGTAGCCCGTGCCGAGCTTGTCTATCTTCGGTCTCGATCTCTCGCCGCCGACATACTTCTGCACAAGCTCCAGGGAGTCGATCGGCACGTAGAGCTTGTCCTCATCCTGGTATTCTATGAGAAGAAAATCCTTTTCATTCCCGTCGACCTTCAGTTTCTTGATACCCTTATAGACCCCGATCCCGTTCTCCACATGGACTATATAGTCGCCCACGGAAAGGTCTTTGAAAGAGTTGAGGAACTCGTCGACGCCATCCCATTTGTGCTTTACGCTCCTCTTCTTCGGGCCGACGATATCTTCCTCGGTGAGCAGGATGATGTCGGCGGTCCTGAAGCCCCTCCGCAGCGGCCCCACCACAATGGCCTTTTCTTTCTCCTTGCCGTCAATCGACATATCCGTCAGAATGGGGAGGGCAATCCCGTAGTTCCTGAGGATATCCTGGAGCCTCTCCGCCTGATGGCGCACGGAGGCAAACAAATAGACAAAGGGCCAGGTCGACCAGCCGCCTTTCAGCTTTTCGGCCAAAGTGCTGAATACCTCGCTTTTCCGCGCCCCGAAGGTCTCTCTCAGATCCTGGTTCGACGCGGCTTCCAGCACCTCACCCTCTTCCTCACCCCTGACGCCCGATATATCGATGTTCAGGAACGACCCGAATCTTTCCCGTACCGACTGCGCTTTTTCGACGTCGTCGATCTGCCGCGCGATGCTGTCAACGCCTTTGTGGACGACGACCGCGCCCGCGGGGAGATAGTCCATGATCGTGATCCCTTTACTTACCGAAAGGCCGGCCGGGATCAGATGCACCCGCTCGATTTCATTGCGCGATCTTTGGCTCAAGGGATCGAAGAATCTGAGGGAGTAGATCTGATCGCCGAAAAACTCGATCCTCACCGGGCTATCCAGCGACGGAGGGAATATATCTATAATTGCCCCTCTACGCGCGAACTCACCCTGTTCCCGGACAAAGGGAGAGGATTCATAACCAGCCGAAGAGAGATAACCGATGAGTTCCTCCTGAAAGAGGGTTTGGCCAAACTCCACGGGGAAGGATTTTTCCGTAAGCCGTCCCGGTGGGAAGAGCGGGTGACCGACGGCCGCAAGCGGAAAAAGACCGGTGAAACATGCGTCCTCCACGAGGCGATAGAGGAAGTTTATCCTCTTCGATTCATCCTCCTTCTCGAATATCCTGTGGTTGTACATCGGGAAATAACCGACTTCCTTCTTTGAAAAAAACTCGATCTCTTCCCTCAACAACAGCGCTTCATCCTCGCTTTCATAGAAAAATACGGTCCTCCTGTCAGGAACGAGGGAAAGGAAGAAGGAGATAAATGACTCGATCTTCCCCGTGATATAGATAAAACCTCTATCGGGAAACTGGTACACGATACTTCTCGCTCACAAAATAGAAGCGGCCCGTTGCGGCGCCGCTCTTTCGGGATGTCGCACAATTATAGCAGGTTTTTTGCCGATTAGCAGTAAGGGCCGGATACACTTGCAGGACATGCGCAGCGTGTTTACTGCCGCTCTATGCGGAAAGACCTGAGCATCAATTCGGCTTCCTCAAGGAATGTCCGGGCAATCGCCTCATCCCTCGTCACCGAGAGCACCTCATCGGAAGAAAGACTCGGCTCGTACCAGTTGTAGGAGCCGGTAATCACGGTACGCCGGTCGAAGACGGCAAATTTGTGATGGAGCGGGGAATAAATGCTTTCCCAATAATAGACATAGTAGAGCCTCCATCCAGGCATCCCTGAGCCGGCCGAGGCACCCCTTCAGAGGTCTGGGGAACGCCTTGTCCCACGGCTCGGGCAAGGGCCCGGTGTGGGTGATCATGCCGTTCAGGATGATCTGCACCCTGACCCCCCTGCCCCTCGCGTTGATGAGGGCCTCGATGACGTCTGTCTCACGGCCGGGGCCGAAGGGGATGCCCCTGAGGGCGGAAAGGTCGAACATGCAGACGACAATCGAATCGACGGCGCGGGCGATCTCGGAGATGATCGCATCCTGGGCGCGGAACCTGGCAGGGCCGGCGCTGTATGTCCCGAAACTGTAGTAGAGGTTATGGCGGGCCCACGGGTCTACACGCAGCCCCACCCTTTGTCCGCGCCGAAGCGCCCGGTAAACAGCATTATAGAGAAGGCTGGCATCTTTTGACCGGTAGACGAGGCTGTTCTCCCAGTTTCCGCCCCAAAGGTGAAAGTGGAGGTTATACGACCCAGAATGGACAACATCGTCGTCAAAGAGGATGAATTTAGTGTGCATGCTCGATATGTCTTCCCACCGCCGGCAGGGGTCGTTGCGGCTGATTCCGTAAACCCGCACTCCTGCCCGGCGTAAACCCGCAATGTGCTCTGAAGCGTTCATGGAGCTTACCTGGGCCCAGTCGCCGATGCACTCAACCTCCACCCCTTCTTCCTTTGCATACGCCAGATGCCGGGCGACGTGCTCGTTGTCGAAATCGAACATGGCGAGATAGATAGAGGCGGGGCGCCACGGCTCGTTGCGTTTACGCTCCACCACCCGGTCAATTGCCCGGTGTATCTCGTGAATGGGGTGGCCCGGTGAGCCTGTGTTGCCCCTCGTGAAGAATGGCGTGATGAACCCATCCTGTTGCATGGCGTTCAGCCGCTCGTAGGCTGCGTGAAAGAGCGGAGCCTCAGCCGTCTCGGCTGCCTCGTCGTCGTTTTCCGTTTTGAGTGCCGGGTCGTGGAAATCGTCGAGACTCAGCCTGCCCCGGTGAAAGTCATCGAGCGTCGCGAAGCGGTAGCGGTAGAGGGAGGAGATGATAACGCCATCCTTCAGTATGCTGTAGGAGAAGGTCATGGCGGTCATGCGGCCGTGCAAACCCTCATAAGGAAAAAGCGGCAGCCGGTGCGTCTGCCATTTCTGCCAGCCTCCTCCCCATTCGCCGCAGTAGTAGGCATCCGAAAGATAGAACTCCGTTACCCCGTCTTCTCGCTTCACCGACAACTCTACTCTCAATGCCTTGTCATCGGAATAGTTGAAAAGGGAAAAGCCTATGCCGCCGGGGAATAAGGAGATGTTCCAGCCCTGAAGGTTTTCGACAAGGTGCCTCTCCCCTATCCATTTGTACGCGGGCTGCGCAAATTCCTCGGCTGACGGCATCTCGCGGGTCCCCTCAGAGTTCCAGACGGTACGAGTAATTCAACCCCTTGTTATTGAAGATGAGACCCGCCTTCCCGGCGGTGACGGAGCAACTGAAGTAGTCGCCGCCTTTCGCCTGCCCTGGAACTTCGACGACAAAGTCTACATCAAAAGCCCTGACGCCGCCGATTTCCGGGGTGATCTCTTTCGTGTAACACACTTTGAGACCGAAGGCGCAGCGCCATTCCGTGAAAGGGCCGCTGCAAAAACCGCCATAGACGGTCATGTCGTAGAGGAGGGAGACCTCGGGGAAGACAACCCGGCACTGATCCGACAGGACTTCGCGGAGATGCCGGTCGCTGCACACATACGCCTGGAAGTCCACCTCGATTCTGAGCGATGAATCCTCTATCTGCCTGAAATGAAAACCGGAATCGAATGCCGTGTTGTACACCCTCTTCCGCAGGAAGCCTAGGGATTCAAGTTTCCATCTCTCGTAGAAATAGGTCTCCGTTGCCCGCTGAAGCCTTCCCTTGAGATAGGTGTGCATGTCCTCTATCGACCCCCCATAGCGGGGAAGGGCAAAGACTTCTTCCCGGTCATCGAGGAGGACCGGCGGGAGACCCTTTTTCATCAGCAGAAAATTGAGGAAGCACCTCCCCGCCCTGCCGTTGCCGTCCCAAAAAGGGTGAATCCCGATAAACATGTAGTAGGAGCGGGCCAGATTATAGATGAATTCATGAAGGCGGTGAAAACTGTGGGCTGTCTCATTCAGGACGACGGCCAGGTCCTCTGTTTCCCGCTGGAAGTTGTCAAATTCGAAAGTGACGCCGTTCCTGTCGGGGAAATCGATCCGGCGGAAGCTGCCGCTGTCGGCATCGAGGTCCCTCGACAGCCCGTAGTGGATTCTCTTCAAAAGATCGACCCCGATCTCCGTGAAGCCGCCAAGCGCGGAGAAGAGCTTGCGGCCCGTATCGACTAAATTCCTGTTCGCCAGGAATTTCAATTCCCGGCCGGACCGGCGGTTGCAGAGCCCGGCGCTCCCCCGCATGATCGTCGCGGAGGACGATCCCACCGAGAAGAACATCTTCTGGAATATCGCCGTATTGGCATGCCACGATGTTTCTTGGGACATCACGCGGAAATAATGATCGAGGTCGAGGGTAGCCTCTTGCACCGGCCGCGGTATGTCGCCGCCGGGATTTCTGCCCAGCTTCCGCGCCAGCTCCGAGATGATACGGTCCGACCGGCGCTGATCGCGCACCTCAGGGGTCAGGGAGAGCTTCTCCTCCACAGCCTTCATTTTCCGGTAGAACCGCTCGGTCAGGGATTGCCGCAGCCCTCCATAGCGGCTCGCAAGGTCGCCGAGCGCTTTAAGGAGGTCGCGGTTGACGCCGTAGCCCCTGTACCCCAGCGAATTGATGACGAACTGCCTGTTTTTGACCTCCGCCGTGGCGAGGTGATAGATCTCATTGTTGTAGTGCCATTTCCTGTAATAATTGAGGAGCGCCTCCGTGTCGCCGGCCCCCTCTTGTTCAAGCTCCGAGACCGCAGCCTCCACTTGTTGGAATTTCTTCTCTATCGACTCGAAAAGTACCTGGCAATGATGGTCCCACTCATACGCGAGAACAAAATAACCGGCCCGGTGCGGCATAGGGTGCTCCAGACTATCGTACTTCAGCAAAAATGCCGATGTGGTCGCTCAGCTCTGGATCGTTCGACAACAACCCCGACGAAACGATTTCGGTGTGCCCTTTCACAAAAATATAGTCGATCCTCGCGCGCGGGTCGCCGGTGGGGTATGTGTTGCCCGCGCCCTTGTGGCAAGCCCTGTAGGTATCCACATAGCCGACGGAGTCTGAGATAACGGACTACCGGGGAGTCTTCCGTGTCGTTGAAATCGCCGGCGATGATCGAGCATGGGGCATCGGCGGCTCCGACGGTCAACTCACGGACTAGTTTCTCCGCCTGGGCGAGGCGCACCTGCGAATCGGCGCTATGGTCCAGGTGGAGCGAGACGAAAACGACCTTCCTCCCGTAGACCTCCGCCTCCGCGACAAGGGCCTTCCGCGCAAGCGTCGGCGTAAGCCCACCAGGGAGATGAGTGAGGTCGATGCCCCTCACGTTCCGGGTCTTGCAACGGAGCGACAGGGCGATACCTTCCGGGTATCTCTCCATGAAATCGTGGCAGTACTCGAATCGAGAGCGGTAGTGGTACCCGGTGATAGACGAAACCCAGCGCGCTATTTGTGCGCTCGTCTCCTCGATCCCCTTGCCGCTCACTACTTCCTGGAATGCGGCGGCGTGCGGGTCCTGTCGGGCAAGCTCCCTGCTGATGCGTCTGAACCTTTGCCCCTCATTGCCGTCATTGTGTGTCCCGTGCAGGTTGTAAGAGCAGACGCGGATGGTCGCGGGGTAGAGAACGCGGAAGCGGTCGAAGTCGTCTTCCGTCAGTACGCCCGCGACCCCGCTGCGTGAAAACCTGTCGCAAATCCTCTCAACATACTCGTCGAGGGCGTTATATGCCCGTGCCACGACAGAGACGGGCGTTCCCGACCTGACAAGCCCGACCATGTCAAGCCTTCTCAGGACCGGGTCGTTCCTGCCGAGCCGGTCCAGCCAGCTCTCCATGACGTCTCCTGACAGGAGCCCCGCCACCCCGGCGAGCGAAAACCTCGCATTGACCAGGAACAGGTAGCTCACGTCCACGTGCAATCGCCTGGCGACCTCCTCAGGTGGAATGCCGGAGCGAAGGAGGTAGATCATCTCCAGCCGCTGGAGGACCTTATCGTCTTTCCCGAGTAAATCGCGCCACCCGCCTTCGCGGTCTTCGGGAAAGCCTTCCTGTCTCTGTCCTATTATTTCGTCCAGGGCTCTTGCAAGGGCATGGTTTTTTGCGAGAAGCTTCTTGAGCTGCATCCTCAAGAGAGCAAGGGCGTCCGGGTCATCGGGGGCGCTTATGACTTCGTCCACGCCCTCTCTGAGGCGTGGCTCCCTTGCCATCTCGGCGGAAAGCTTTGACCAGACAACCTTTGCGAGATGGGACACACCCGCCGCCTCTTCATTGCCGCTCGCCAAAGCAGCCAGCATCGGCGCAAGCACACGCGCAAGAACTCCTGCCAGTCTCCCGATTTCCATCGCATGTCCTTAAGGATATGTACTCGTTCGGGTCTCTTCTCAAAACAATATATCGTTTTCGGCCGATCCGCAATAGAAGCCTCGGCGGGACACCGTTAAGACAACCGTGCCTATTTATCGGCACCATGCTATTGCCCACAATTTCGACGTGTCGCCGAGAGCCCCAGCGCAACAACGAACGGAGCGAGTGGAGGGGGAAGGCTCCGGCCGAAGCCCCCGCCCCTTTAATGATGAATGAAGCTTATGAATGATGCCTAGGAAGGGCCCGCTGTTGTCAGGTGCCCATCTCCCAGGAAGAGAGATATTTCTGCTGTTCCCGCGTCAGCTTGTCGATAGTCACCCCTCTCGTCTTCAGCTTGAGCAGCGCCACCTGCTTGTCTATTTCCACGGGCACGCCGTAGACCTTCTTCTCCAGGCTGCTGCCCTTCTTCCAGACGTACTCGGCGACCAGGGACTGGTTCGCGAAACTCATGTCCATCACTTCCGACGGGTGCCCTTCGGCCGCGGCAAGGTTGATGAGCCTCCCTTCTCCCAAAAGATAGAGCTTTTTCCCGGATATCAGCGTGTATTCCTCGAGGAAGGGCCTGAGCGTCCTTTTCCCGGTCTTCATCGTTTCCAGGGTCGCTATGTCGACCTCCACGTTGAAGTGGCCCGAGTTGCAGACGATGGCGCCGTCTTTCATGCGCTCGAAATGCTCTTTCCGCAGCACGTGGATGTCGCCGGTTACCGTGACGAATATATCTCCCGTTTTAGCCGCCTGCCCCATCTCCATCACCTCGAAGCCGTCCATAAGGGCCTCTAACGCCCGAAGCGGGTCCACTTCGGTGACGATGACGTGGGCCCCGTGCCCCTTGGCCCTCATGGCCACGCCTTTTCCGCACCAGCCGTAGCCCGACACCACGAAGCGCGAACCGGCGACCAGCATGTTCGTGGCCCGCAAGATGCCGTCCATCGTGCTCTGGCCCGTGCCATAGCGGTTATCGAACATGTGCTTGGTGGACGCGTCGTTCACCGCGATGACGGGGAACCTGAGCAGCCCTTCCTTCTCCATGCTCTTCAGCCGGATGACCCCTGTGGTCGTCTCCTCCGAGCTGCCTATCACGCCCTCCAGTAGTGCCTTCTTCCGCTTGGGCGCAAGCTTTGTCACCCAGTCCTTCACCTTCGGATGGAGCCCCTCATACCGCTCGAAGGCGATCATGTGGAGCGCGCCCACGAGGTCGGCGCCGTCGTCCATGGTAAGGTTCGGCGCAAAGGCGAGGGCCTTCATGATATGCGTGTAGTACCGGTCTTCATCCTCTCCCTTTATGGCGAAGACGGGCACGCCCGTATGCTTCACCATGCTCGCCGCCACATCGTCCTGCGTGCTGAGCGGGTTCGAGGCGCAGATCAGCACCTCGGCGCCGCCCGCCTTCAGGGTGGCCGCCAGATTGGCCGTCTCCGTCGTCACATGCAGACAACAGGAGATGCGCACCCCTTTCAAGGGCTGCTCCTTCTGAAACCTCTCCCGTATCTCCCTCAGCACGGGCATCCTGCGCTCGGCCCATTCCACCTTGTCCCGCCCCGCATCGGCGGTCTTGATATCCTTTACGTCGAATTCCATATCACCTCCATTATTGGGGCTCAGCGCCCCCTCCATCGGCGAAGCCGCCCGGGGTACCCGCTTGCGGGTCGCCCCCCCTCAGCTCGCTCCGCTCCTTGTTGCTGTTGCGGCTCGCGCCACCCGACAATTATTGGGGCTCAGCGCCCCCTTGAAAGTATCCTTTACATTCCGGCGTGCTTTTTGATCTCGTCCACCATATCGAGTTTCTCCCACGTAAAATCGGCTTCGTTTCTGCCGAAGTGGCCGCAGCAGGCCGTTTTCCTGTATATCGGCCGCAGCAGGTCGAGCTTCTCGATAATCTTTCTCGGCCTCAGGTCGAACACTTCCGCGATGATCTGCGCGATCTTGTCGGGGCTGATCCGCGCCGTCCCCTGGGTATCCACATTTATCGACACGGGCCGGGCCACGCCTATGGTATAGGCAAGCTGCACTTCTATCCTGTCCGCGAGCCCCGCCGCAACGATATTCTTTGCGATGTAGCGAGCCATGTAGGAGGCGCTCCTGTCCACCTTCGACGGGTCCTTCCCGGAAAATGCCCCGCCGCCGTGGCTTCCCACGCCGCCGTAAGTATCGACGATGATCTTGCGGCCCGTCATGCCGCAGTCCCCCTTGGGGCCTCCGACCACGAACCTCCCCGTGGAGTTGACGTATATCTTCGTATTCTTGTCCATAAGCTCGGCGGGTATCACCTTATCGATCACCTCCGCAACAACCCCCTCCCGCACGTCGGACGCGGTCACATCCGGATTATGCTGAGCGGCGATAACGATCGTGTCCACCCTCACCGGCACCTTGTCCGCGTACTCGATCGTCACCTGGCTTTTGCCGTCGGGCCTCAAGAAGGGCAGCGTGCGGTCCTTCCTCGCCTCCGCCAACTTCGCCACCAGGCGGTGCGCATACATGATGGTCATGGGCATGTATTCCGTTGTTTCGTTACACGCGAAGCCGAACATGAGCCCCTGGTCGCCGGCCCCCTGCTCGTGTTCCCCCTTCTCGTCGACGCCCATGGCGATATCGGGCGACTGCTCGTCTATCGCGGTCAGCACGGAGCACGTTTCCCAATCAAACCCCATCGAGGAATTGTTGTACCCGATGCTCTTGATCGTCTCCCTGACGATATCGGGGATATGGACGTAGCAGCTCGTCGTGATCTCGCCGCCCACCAGGGCAAGCCCGGTAGTAACGAGCGTTTCGCAGGCCACCCTCGCTTTCTGGTCCTGGGCAATGATGGCATCGAGCACGGAATCCGATATCTGGTCCGCAACCTTGTCGGGATGCCCCTCGGCAACCGACTCGGAGGTAAAAAGAAATCTTGACATACTCATACAGGGCAACCTCCTTATGGATTATCTGCTTCTCTAATTTTTACAAACTTGATCGGTCAGATCGGTCCGATCCGACCGATCTGAAATCAGGCGTTTTTTGCGAAATCTTCCGGAAACATGGCCGCCATCTCCTTCCTCAAAAGATATTCGCTTTCTTTTGCCGATTCTTTAAGCAATATCTCCTTGACGAGGTCCCGGCAATAGCTGTGCCCCAACCCCCTGATGATCTTTTTGACCCTGGGGATCACATATGCATTCATCGAGATCTCGTCCAGACCGAGTCCCAGCATTATGGGCACGTAAAGCGGCTCACCCGCCATTTCCCCGCACAGGGTCACCTCTATATGCTCGGCGTGCGCGTCGTCCACCGTCTTCTTGATCATCCTGAGCACCGCGGGGTGGAGGGGCTCGTAGAGATAGGAGACGTATTCGTTTACCCTGTCTATGGCGAGACTGTACTGGATCAGGTCGTTGGTGCCGATGCTGAAGAAATCGACCTCCTTGGCGAGGAGGTCCGTGATCATCGTGGTGGCGGGCACCTCGATCATAATGCCGATCTTGAGCCGTTCGTTGTACGCTATCCGCTCCGAGCGAAGCTCCTCCATGCACTCAGCCAGCACGGCCTTGGCCCTTTTTACCTCATCGATACCCGAAACCATGGGAAAGAGCACCCTCAGGGGGCCGTACACGCTCGCTTTCAAGAGCCCCCGAAGCTGGGCCTTGAAAAGCTCTATCTCCTTAATGCAGAGCCTGATGGCCCGCAGCCCCATAGCCGGGTTGATCTCCTTCGGCACCTCTATCTTGGAGGCGAATTTATCCCCGCCCAGATCGAGGGTGCGGATCGTCGTATATTGCACCGCCCTGTTCTCGGCAAGCTTCCGGTAAATATGGTAGTGATCCATCTCGGTGGGAAGCGTCTTGCGGGAGAGATAGATGTACTCCGTCCGGTAGAGGCCGACGCCGTCGGCCCCGTACCGCTCCACGATATCCATTTCCGCGAGCAGCTCGATATTGGCGCCTACCCTTATCTTGAACCCGTCCTTCGTCTCTGCCTTCAGCTTCGCGATGCGGAGGAATTCCCTTCTCTGGGCGGTCAGACGGGCCTGTTTTGCCAGATATATCTTTTGCACTTCCGTGGTGGGGTTGATGATCACCACCCCTTCGTCCCCGTCTATGACAACGGTGTCGTTGTTTTTCGCAACCGCCGTCACACTGGCGAGACCGACCACGGCCGGGATTTCGAGGGCCCTCGCCACGATGGAGGTGTGAGATGTGCGGCCGCCCACGTCGGTCACGAACCCGAAGACCTTGTGGAGATCGAGCTGGATGGTGTCGGCCGGGGACAGGTCGGGGGCGACGATGATCACTTTCCCCCTGATGCCCTTCGCGTCCACGCTCGATACGTTCCCCTTCACCATCGTCCTCAAGAGCCTGTTGTAAATATGGTTGAGGTCCTGCCCCCGCTCCCGCAGGTACGGGTCCTCGACCTTGTCGAAGGAGGAGAGGAATTTCGAGACAACCAGATCAAGCGCCCATTCCGCATTGACGTGCTGTTTCCTGATGATCTCGACGACATCACCGGAGAAATATTCATCCTGGAGCATGAGCAGATGGGCGTCGATGATAAAGGCGTGTTTCCGTACCTCGTCGTCGGGTATCGACTCCTTGATCCTGCTCAGCTCATCCGAGGCGGTTTTGACGGCCGTCTTGAACCTGAGCACCTCCCTTTCGACGTGCTCGTCTCTTACCTGGCGTTTCGCCACATGGATCTTGTCCCGCTCGAGCAGGTACACCTTGCCTATTGCGATACCCGATGAAACGGGCGTGCCGTGCAGTGTGATGCTCGTGGGTTTACCGCTGTTCATTTCTCACCGAAACCGTCCTTTATCAGCTCCCCCAGGTTGGCGAAGGCCTCCTGCTCATCGCTGCCGTCCACTTTGACGGTCAGCCTGGTGCCAAGCGGACAGGCGAGCATCAAGAGCCCCATGATGCTCTTCCCGTTTACCTTCTGCCCGTCTTTTTCCACCCACACTTCGGACCTGAAGGCCGATGCCTTCTTCACAAACTGGGCGGCGGCGCGTGCGTGCAGGCCAAGCCTGTTCCTGATCGTAAAGATCCCTTCGACCATGCAATTCTTGGGGCTCAGCGCCCCCTCCATCGGCGAAGCCGCCGGAGCCTTCCCCCTCGACTCGCTTCGCTCGTCCTATTCCGCCTTCTTCATATTGAGCACATCCGTCGCCAGATAAATATTCTTCTTCCCGTAGCCGGCGATGAAGGCGGCAAGCTCCGACAGGCTTCTTCCCTGCCTGTACGTTACCAGTTTTATCAGCATGGGCAGATTTGTCCCGGTGACTACCTCCACTTTCCCCTCCTGAAGGAAGGAGAGGCTGATATTGGAGGGGGTGCCGCCGAACATATCGGTCAGGATGATCGCGCCTTCACCGGCATCCACGTTTTTCAGGGCATCGGTAAGGTCCTTCTTTATCTTGTCGACGTCTTCGTCAGGGAAGATGTCGACGTACGCGAACTGCGCTTGCTTTCCCACTATCAACTCGGTAGCGGCAACCATCTCACGGGCAAGATTGAAATGAGCCACCACAACGATCCCTGTCATTACGGCCTCCTTGTCGATATCCCTGTGCAGCGCGGTTACACCGTAGTCCATCATGCGCAAATGCCCTTCCAGCTCATTCACAATTGCCGGAGACCTGTGCCTCCCGCCTGTGCACCCGATGCAGATCGTGAGGTAGCTCTTTCCTTCCCGTTCGAAAAGGGGGACGAGGTTTACGAAGAAGTCGAGCAACATGGGGAAGAATTTCTCATAGGTCTCGCTAGATTTCACGTAATCGGCCACGTCCCCCGCCAACCCGCTTTTCTTCTTCAGGGCCTCGACAAAAAACGGGTTCGGCAGGAAACGGACATCCTGTACGATGTCTGCCTCCAGCGGGATGCCGTAGGCATAGCCGAAGGAGATGAGGTGTATCTTCATCCTCTTTTGGCTGTCGCCGTAGGTGCTGATGACAAAATTGCGGAGACCGCTGGTGGTGAAGTGGGAGGTATCGATCACCTTGTCCGCGATCTCCTTTATCCAGCCCATCTGCTCCCGTTCCTTGCCCAGGGCCTCCCTTATGCTGGATGCATCATAGAAAGGGTGGCTCCTCCGCGTTTCCTTGAACCGGTTGAAGATCGTTTCGTCGTGGCTTTCAAGGAATATCAGCTCCGCCCCGTACTTTTTCTTGATTTTCCTGAGTATTTCCTTCCCTTCCTCGAAAAACTCCCTTTCCCGTATATCGACGACAAAGGCCGATTTCGCGAGGCTCGACTCCGCGCCGGCCGCCAACTCGACAAACTTGTGCAGAAGCACCAGAGGGAAGTTGTCGACGCAGAAAAAACCCGCGTCTTCGAGGGCCTTGAGGAAGGTGGTCTTTCCCGAGCCCGAGATGCCGCTTAGGATAAGGATCCTCATTGTTTGGCCTCTTTTCGCTCGGTCAGTCCCAACAGCCTCTGTTCCAGGTCGCCGGCCGTGTTTATCCCCTCCTTCTTGAGCAGGTGGTTCCTGCACGCAAGCTCGATAATCGCGGAGGCGTTCCGGCCGGGGCTTATGGGGATGCGCATCAAGGGCAGATCTATGCCGAGGAAGCGGTATTTTTCCTCTTTCAGTCCCACCCTCTCATATTCTACACTGTCGTCCCAGTCGAGCAGGCTCTACCACCAGCTCTATCTTCTGACTCGGCCGGACCGCCGACACGCCGAAAAGTTGGCGGATGTCGACGATGCCGATGCCCCGTATCTCAAGAAGGTTCCTGAGCATCTCGGGGGCCTGCCCGATCAAATCGAAAGCGCTTGTCTTTTTCGCTTCCACGATGTCGTCGCTCACAAGCCGGTGGCCCCGCATGACCAGTTCAAGGGCGTTCTCGCTCTTTCCGATTCCGCTCCTCCCTATGATGAGCACGCCGACGCCCATGATCGCCATCAGGACCCCGTGGACCGTACCGGTGGGGGCAAGCATCTCCTCCAGAAAGTGCGTCACCCTCTCGATAAACTTGGATGTAACGAGCCGCGTGCGCAAAAGGGGGATTTGCCTGGCCCCGGTCTCCCTCAGAAGATACGTGGGAACTTTCAGGTTTCTCGTGACGATGAAGCAGGCTACTTCCCGGCTGCAGAGCTCGCGGACGATCCGCTCGCCTTCTTCCGCATCAAGGCTCCTCAAGTAGGAAATCTCGGTATAGCCGAGAATCTGCACCCTATGGGGGTGAAGGTAGACCATATACCCGGCTATCACGAGGCCGAGTTTCTGGATCCTCGGATTGTAAATCTTCCTGTGCAGGCCGCTTGAGCCCGAGATGACTTCAAGCTCAAGGCCATACCCCGAGTCATGGGCAATCTGCTCGACCGTTATCGCTTTCATCCACCGAATTTCTTGTCTTCTTCAACGATATTGGCAAAAAGGTCTCTGTCGTCCCCCTCCTCGATCAGCCGCTTTCGAAATGACGGGTCGCGCAAGATCCGTGAGATCCGCGAGAGCATCTGGATGTGCAGGCCGGCAGAGTCTTCCGGCGCAAGGAGCAGAAAAAAGATATGGACGGGCTTCCCGTCCACCGCATCGAAATCAATGCCCTTCTTCGATCTGCCGAAGACGCACAATATGTGGTTCAACCCTTTCATCTTCCCGTGGGGTATCGCCACCCCATCGCCGATGCCCGTGCTCCCCAGCTTTTCCCGGTCGAGGATGACGCCCACCGCCTGACCCACGTCCCGTACCAGGCCCGCGCTCTTCAGGCTGGATACAAGTTCCGTAAGAACCTCCTTCTTTGTCCCGCCTGCCAAATCGGCGATGACGCAAGATTCTTTCAAAGCGTCCTGCATGTTCATAGTGCCCGTCCCGTGGTTTCTACCAGGCCGAAATTACCGTCCTTCCGCTTGTACATGACGCAGACATTTCCCCTCTCTATATCACGGAAGATGATAAACCCATCGCCCGAGGCGTTAAGTTGCATGCGCGCTTCTTCAGGGTCCATCGGCTTGGCGTCGATCTTCCGCAGCATGATGATCCGGGAGGTCTGCTCCTCGATGCCGACAGGTGTGTATTTCGGCTTCCCTTCGCGGTATTGCTTCACTTTGTCGCGATACCGCGAAAGCCTGTTCTCCAGCTTATCGACGATTGCGTCCACTGCGGCGCGCATGTCGCTCTGCACCTCATGAGCGTTGATCACGACACCGTTCAGCGTGAACATCACATCGACCCGCTGACGGTATTTCCGCTCCAGGGAGAGGACCACGTGGACGTCGAGCGGGCTCTCCACATACTTCTTAAGCCGCGAAAGCTTCTCCTCCACGTACCTTTTCAGGCCGTCATCAGGGGTGATGCGCCTGAAACTGATGGTGATATCCATGATACCCCCGCATATTTAGATTAAGGCCTATCCTTCAGGCCAGGGCAAGAAAAACTAACAGATGATAAAAACCTTGTCAATCCAATTCCCGAAATAATAGGTCTTATAAGTCCTAGAGGACCTATTATTATTAAAAACGTTCTATTCCAATCTGCGCCGCTCACGCGAAGACTGGATATGCAGGATTTCTCTGTATTTAGCAACGGTCCTCCGAGCTATCCTGACGTTGAACCGCTCGCTGAGCAGAACCACGATCTCCTCGTCTTTCAACGGGCTGAGCCTGTTCTCCTTTTCGACGATCTCCGAAATGTAGTCCTTTACCGCGTTTGCAGACTGGGCGTCGCCGTTCTCGCTCCCTACACCCGTCGTGAAAAAAAACTTCATCTCAAAGACACCGCTAGGGGTGCCCATATATTTATTGGTGGTTATCCGGCTTACGGTCGATTCATGCACGCCCACGTAGTTGGCCACGTCTTTCAATATGAGGGGCTTCAGACAGCGGACCCCCTTTTCAAAGAATTCTCCCTGGAAATCGACAATGCTTTTTGCCACGAGGTACAGGGTCTTCTGCCTCTGCTGAAGGCTTTTCATAAACCACTCGGCCTGCTTGATCTTCTTCCTGATATACTCCTTGGTGTCCCCGTTCAGCTTCTCGCTGACAAAAAGCTCGACGTAATACCTGTTCATCTTCAGGTCCGGGACGTTCTCGTCGTTGAGAAGGACCTCGAGTCCGTCCTCCCCCTTCACCACGTATACGTCGGGCACCACGTAGATGGGCTGGTCGCTCTCGTAATTCCTTCCCGGCTTCGGGTCAAGCGCCTGCATCTTCTCGAAGACCGCCTTGATCTGCTCCAGAGTATAACCGGTCCTCTTGGCGATCTCCTTGAGATCCATCTTCTTGAACAAGTCGAAGTGGTTCAGGAGCACATCTTCGAAGACCTCGTCCTTTTCTCCCCTCTCCTTGTATTGGATGAGCAGGCATTCCTTCAGGTCCCTGGCCCCCACACCTGCCGGGTCGAGCATCTGCACTTTCTTCAGGGTCGCCTCCAGGGATTGGGCCGGGATAGAGGACATCTCCGCGATCTCCTCTATCGTCGATGCGAGATACCCGTTATCATCGATATTCTCGATGATCCATTCGGCATAGATCCTCTCCTCCCCGGAAAACTCGGAAAGGCCCACCTGCCGGCGCAGGTAGTCGCGCAGGCCGCTCACCTTCTTCACGATGTTCTCGTAATCGGGATATTCCTTCTCTTCGCGGGGCATGAAATCCTCGGACGGGGAGTACCTCTCCAGCCATTCGAGCATCTCTTCCTTTTTCGGCTCCTCCCTCTCTTGCGGCTCCTCCTCTCGCACTTCGAGCACGGGGTTCTCTTTTATCTCCTCTTCTATGGCCTCCACAAGCTCCAGTTGCGAGAGCTGGAGCAGCTTTATGGCCTGCTGCAGTTGAGGCGTCAGTACGAGCTGTTGCGCAAGCCTCTGCGTCTGTTTAAGTTCCAGCATTGATGTAAAACTCCTCGCCTAGATAGACCTCGCGCGCGACCCTGTTCTTTGCGATCTCAAAGGGATCGCCCTCGATCAGGATCTTACCGTTGTTTATGATATATGCCCTGTCGCAGATAGGCAGGGAATCGCGCACGTTGTGATCGGAGATGAGGATCCCTATCCCCCTTTTCTTCAAGCCCAGGACGATTTTTTTTAAATCGGAGATGGATATGGGGTCGATGCCCGAAAAAGGCTCGTCAAGGAGCATGAATTTTGGTGCGATCATCATGGCCCTCGCTATCTCCAGCCTCCTGCGCTCGCCTCCGGAAAGGAGGTCGGCGCTGTTGTCGGAAAGGTGAGCCAGCTTGAACGCCTCCAGGACCTCCTGGATCTTGTGTTCTATCACGACCTTGTCGTACTCGTGAAACTCCAGGATGGACTTGAGGTTGTCCTTCACGCTCATTTTCTTGAAAATGGAAGGTTCCTGCGGCAGATAGGTAATCCCCTTGCGGGCGCGCAAGAACATGGGGAGGTCGGTCAGGTCGTCGCCGTCGAGCATGATCTCTCCCGCATCGGGCCGTATGAAGCCGATAATCATGTAGAAGCTGGTCGTCTTACCCGCGCCGTTGGGGCCGAAGAGACCCACAACCTCACCCGTATCCACGTACACGGCCACGTCGTCCACTACCTTTCGGGAGTCATATGATTTCGACAGGCCGTTCGCCTTAAGCTGCGACAACGGCTGCGGGAGCGGCGTCATCCTTGCGTCCTTTTCGCCTTCGGCCGCTGCTCTATTATCATCTTCGGCTTGTCCACCGAAAACTTGTCGGTTGTCAGATTATACGTGATGATCTCTCCCTTCATCGCCAGATTGTCCTTAACGATCTCCGGCCCATCAGTCAGGACTACCCGGTCCTCCTTAAGATAATATACTGCCCGCTGACTTTTGGCAATAGTCCCTTTTGTGACGATCCGGACCCGGCTCTCCGCGTCGATCTTCTCCATCTCGTCCTGGTTGCTCAGCACCCGCACTCTGTCGCAGAACATGTCCATCCGCTCTCCCCTGACCACGACGTTGCCCTCAAACACGTAGGTGCCGTCCTTGAGCAGATAGACGAATTTGTCGGCGGCGAATTTGTACTTCCCCTTGCCTTCCTCTTGTATGGTGCCGCTCACATCCTTCTTCACGGTGATCACCTGCGCTGCCGTGTCCGCGTTGAGCCCTTTGCCCACCATGGTAAATTTCTTCCCCGAAAGCTCGACCGGCGACTCCGTATACGCAAGTGACTTATTGAAATCGAACTCCATCAAGGCGCTCTTTATCACGTATTCGCCTTTGTAGAATACCTCCACCTGCCGGACGCTCCCGACCTCCTTGGCCGTATCCATTTCTCCCTTCGACCCCGTAAAGGTGACGACGGTGCCGGCCTTAGGCTTGTATTCACCCCGAATGCCCTCCATTTCCACCCTGGTCGTGTCTATGTACTTCCTCATGAGCTTGGCGCGTATCTCCCAGTCGACTACGCCTTTCTTTTCCCCGGAATACTTTACGTCTCTGAAGATAATGACCTTTTCCCCCGCATTGCTGCGGCTCGATGTGACGCTCTTCGGCTTGTTGGCGAAGAAATAGCCGGCGAGCAGGACGATGCCTATAATAAACGCCGAGGCCATGTACACGACGGTCGTCCTTCTGTTCATCCTGATCATCGGTCCTATTATACCATTTCCCGGCAAACAAAGTTTTGCACCTGCGTTCTTTCTATGCGTCTTTGTGTGCGGTCAGAGTTTGGCCGGGTGGAAAATCGATCTGCGCGATCACCTGAAGGAGCCGGGAAAACCTGTCGATGACGAAATCGGCGCGCTCCATGAAATTGCGGTCGACCCCGTATCCATACGTAACGGCGACGGTCCGTGCACCGGCTGCCCGCCCCGCATCGATGTCATTGGCACAATCGCCGACGACAATCGTCTCATCCGGCTTTGCAGCGAGCCGGCCGAGCGTGTGGAGGACCGGGCCCGGGCTCGGCTTCGTCCCCAACCCCGAATCGCTCCCGATTACATCCAAAAAATAGGGGAGGAGCTTGAATCGCTCTAGAACCGGCATGACGAGAGCGGTCCTTCTGTTGGAAAGCACCACCTTCGAACACGCGGACAGCTTCCTGAGCGTTCCCCTCACGCCGGGGTAGAGCCTTGTGTGAACGGATAGGTGCGCGGCATAGGCCTCCGCGAACCTTTTGGCGAAGTCCCGCCTGTCGAGGCCCAACCCCTCATAGCTGAGCCTCCTTCCGAGCGCATCGTCGCCTCCACCCATAACGTTTCGCGCCTCCTCAAGGGAGACAGGGGAGATGTTCGAGGGAAGCACCTCATTGAGGGCATCGGCCATATCGGCCGCGGTGTCGGCAAGGGTGCCGTCAAGGTCGAAGATGATAAGCTTGATACCCATGGGGCGAATAACGGACAGGCTTTGGCGTCTACGGACCGCCGGCGTCGCGTACAGCATACGGACAAAGGGATGGGCTTGTCAACAATGGATAGAATGATGGATAGAACGAGCTTCCGTGCGTCTCTGCCCCGCTGTTGACAAGCGATCCCGCAGGACTTACATTTCGTCGGATGGAAGCACAAGTCCGCGCGAGGCGGTAATCTCTCCAAAGGAGGACGGGCGATGAGTGTGAATCTGTCGGACGTAACGCGGCTGATCCCCTGTTCCGTGGCCCTGCTGAGCGTTGCCAGAAAAGAAAGAAGGGATGTGATGACCTGCGGGTGCATGTTTGTGGCCGAAGACCAGCCCTTCTTCATCGTGAGCGTGGCCAAGCACATCTTCTCTCACAGTCTCATCGAAGCGGCGGGTGAGTTCGTGATCAATGTCGCGTCGGAGGGCCAGGCGGGCCTGGCCAGACAGGTCGGCGCTCTCCACGGCCAGGAGATCGACAAGTACCAGAAGCTTGCCATTCAGACCGAAGACCGGGGACCCGGAAAAGCCCCTTTCATCAAGGGCTCCTTTGCCAACATCGCTTGCAAGGTGCTCACGTCCTACCCCGTGGGAAAGTACACCGTCTACATAGCCGAAGCCACGGACTTCGCGGTCGACAGCGCGCAAAAACCCGTTGCCTGGTACGGAGACCGCTATTTCGCCCTGAAGGACGAGGTGAGATAGCTCGCACGGCGACGCGGCGGCAGGCAACGAACAAGGAGGTGCGGCATGAGGCTTGTTCTCGAGGGGCATATGTTTTCTCGTGGTAATCGATAGGCTACGTAGAGAATAAGGGCAGGGCCATCTGCCGGCCCTGCCCGCGATGTCGGGTAAGCAACGCCTAGTTCTTGAACCTTCTCCGTATCGCCGCAAGACCGGCCAAACCCGGAGCGAAAAGAAGAAGCGTCGCGGGGACGGGGACCGAGTTCACGCTCAGCGTACCTTCGAACCGCATTGCCTCCAAATAGTCATCAGTCCCATTTTGGGTAACTGTGAGTGTATTGACGCCGCTCACAAGATAACCGGCGGGGACCGAAAATGGAGTAAAGGAGTAGGCGCCTCCCCCGGTAGATTCGGACGCGAGAGCGTTTCCGTTCAACCTTACAATTCCAGAATCATCCTGAGTAAACTGCATACCGGTGAACACCGCCGTTGCCAGGTTATATCCTGAGAGATTGAATGTATAGGTATAAAAATAGTCCCCATTACCAAACGCATTGTTTGGAAACGGTGCGATCCAACTGGATTTTGAGCTCACTATGTCAGCCCAATTGCCATACCAGTCCGGATTGCTGCTCGTGGTGACATAGGTCGGGACACTCGGGCCCCCATTCGACGCGGTCCAATTAGCGTCCAGGGAATTACCGCTTGTCTGAATGTTGCCGCTACTGTCCTGACCGGTAGCGAAATTGATTGTCAACGCAAAAGAATTGCCCGCCAATAACAATATTGAGCCCATCAAGAAAAACAACACCAGTTTTTTCATTCGATATATCTCCTTTCTTGGTCTCGCGCATGAGTTCATACTACCCGCCGCCCTGTCTTCCTTTTGTTTCTACACCTTCCCTGGCCGCACCGGCACACACCGATAATGAAAAGCTCTCTTTTTCGGAGTTCTCTCACCACCTCCCTGGATAGTATTTTCCCTATCTGGCAGCTCGGCCGTCTTCGGGAGAAGATCGCGGAGAGGCGGTTCAAAGACCCGTGCGCTTTCCGTCCCGCCCTCACGGGCGGTTTGGCTTTTTCAGATTGTTTTCGTCTTTTATGTTATACCGGGCATTACAATATGTCAAGGAAAAAGTGACCTTCCTTGTCGTACCAAACCCATATTTCTTCTCCAATAATATTTCACCACTCCTTATTGAGTCCGTGAAATACTCAGATAGCGCTAGTTAGTGTCCATCCGGAAACCCCATATTCCAATTGTCCGCGCCAAGTCTTCTTCGGATGAGATTACGATCACGCACAAAGTGGTGCCAAGTTGTACTTGGAACTCTCGCCAAAACGCCGTTCTTACCCAACTCAGGACGCAGCTGTCCTCTGGCGGACGGTGTTGCCCGGCTCATCGATGCGTAATCAGGCCGAAGCCAGCCTGATCCGCGCAAGTGCCAGAAGGTTGTAGGAGACAATGCTGCTCCAGACATATCGTTTGAACCCCTCCCATCCAGACCAGGTGCAGCGGTCGAGGCCGAAGGCGCGTTTGAGGGCGGAGATGTCCGACTCAATGCCGGCACGAAAGTTCCTGAGCTTCTTGTATACCCAGTTGCTCTTGGCCATATCCAGGATAGAGAGACTCCGTCTCTTGGCAAAGACGGCATCCTTCACCCCCTTGTCTTTCGCGAAGGCAAGGTTGTCCTTTGAGGCAAAGCCGCCGTCAGCCGTGACCTGGCGGGGCATCCTGCCGAACCATTCCTTGTGCTGCGAGAGCAATGACCGGTACTGATCGCTGTCGGCGGGATTGCCCCGCACAATGAGACAGCCGAGGATCATGGTCGAGGCGCCGCCGGACAGGAAGACCTTGTGCCCATATTCCGTGTCCCTCCTTCCCTTGACGATGATGTCCGTGTGGTCCTCGAAGAAGGAGACGATCTTTTCCGAGGCGAGGACCTTTTCACCCTTGAACACGCGCCTCTCGGTCTGGTCGATGACTTTGCCGAGAATGCCGACGGCGCGGATCAGTCTCCGGGCGAGCTCATGGCCCAGAAAGGTGTCTTCGAGGTTATGACCCGCGTAGGAGGCAAGCTCAGGGATTGCCGCAACGGCATACCCCTTTACCAGCCCGGCATAATGGAGGAGGTCCCGGTAGGCTTTCTCGCGTACGGTATCCTTCCGTGCGTTGAGGATCGTCATAACCCTCTTCTTCACCACTCTTTGGTGGTCGCTGAACTCATATGCCGGTTGGGGTGTGAGTTCCCTGCCCTCGGAGAGCCATCTGGTGATGACGCGGACGCCGTCGGCCAGAAGGGTCGAATCCGTGGGGTGATGAATGTCCGTCTCTACGGCGGTTGAGTCAACCCTTACCGTTCTGCCTTTCTCTACCTCTTCCTTCATGGCATAGCCCAAAATATCGCGATGGATCGCCTCCCATGTCTCCTCCCGGATTGCCTTGATGTTTTCCTGGAGGATGGACTTCGAGGGATACTGACCCATGTTAAGTCGGGAGAAGCTTCGAAAAGCATCCGAGTCTTCCAGGTGGAAGGCCAGTTCCTCATAGGTGAGTTCCCTGTACTGCTTGAGAATAGCGCAACGCAGCACCTGCTCCGCCGTCAGTCCTTCCCTGCCGGTGTCGATCCGATGCGTCTTGACCAGGTCCCGGAAGACAAGGTCCATCACCGTCGGAGTGGCATCGAGGACGTTGGACATCTGTTCAAGCTCTTTCACGATAGAGCTTTTTGCCATGGGGGAGAAGAGATTCGTCTGGGGGTTGAATTTCCTGCGCATTCTGGAGTCCTCGTGAGCGTATTTTTCTAATGATAGCAACCCATTGCACACAAATTCTACCATGCCGGGCAGGAAAACGACAGCCAATTATTGGCGATTTGAGATATATTTCAAGCAGTTAGGGTTTCCGGATGGACACTATTTAGAGTGGACCGAATTATATGTGCAGAGGAGGCTGCACGGCGCCCTACCGATGCGCCGCAACCGACTCCTGAAACTTGATCACGTCTTTCGGCTCTTTTTGCATTGCTTTCCACAGGTCCAGTGTGCTCTGCATGGCAAGCCAGCTCTCGGGAGATGTGTTCGTTGCCTTTCCGATGCGTACGGCTATTTCAGGGCTTAGGGCGCACCTGCCGTTAACGATCTCGGACAGGGTCTTGCGGGAGACCCCCAGGTCTTTTGCGGCTTTGGTAATGGTAATTCCCAAAGGTTTTATCACGTCTTCCAGAAGAACTTCTCCCGGATGGGTCGGTCTTCTCGCACGCATATCCGCCTCCTAGTGATAGTCCCGGTAATCGACCAGGATCGCATTCTCTTCTTCAAATCGAAAGGTGACACGCCAATTACCGTTCACCCACACGGACCAGACGCCTGCGTCCTCTCCGGCGAGTTGATGCAGCCGGTATCCGGGCAAACTCATGTCCCCTGGCGTGACGGATGCATCAAGCCTATCAAGCATGCGGGCAAGCTTTCCGGCATGGTCGGGAATAATCCCTTTCTTGCTGCCCGTCTCAAAGAATCTCTGCAATCCCCTGTGCTTGCATGATTTGATCACCATCAACAGTGTAACTCATAGGGTTACACAAGTCAACGCTTTTTTGTGCCCGTACCGATACTCCCCTGATCGTGCGGCCCCTCTCGATTTGTTATTATTGTCTTTTTCCCACAGACCGAAAAAAGGCCTGTCCCTGATAAAATTACAGGACGAATCGCAAAACAGCATGATGTGGTTCAGAGAGTCCACGCGGAAATGGTTAACGCGCCATGGCATCTCTTACGAAATCTTATTGACGTTATGCCAACAGGGTGTCAGAATGGAATAAACCTGTATGCCACAAGCTCAGAGAAGTGGTAAAATTCGAATAGCAGACGGTCGCATGTTTACAGCACTAGAAAGATCGAAGGTGGTGGTTTAAAGTGGCTCGGGAAGCCAGAATAGGGATACCAAGGGAACAGATCAGTCAGTTTTGCAAGAAGTATCATATCCGGAAGCTCTCCTTCTTCGGATCGGTCCTTCGTGATGACTTCACACCGACGAGCGACATCGACGTTCTCGTCGAATTCCGGCCGGGGGAAAAAATCGGTCTTTTCAAGATGGCTCACATGGAAAACGAGCTCTCCGATTTGATGGGACGGAAGGTCGACCTCCGGACGCCGCAAGATCTGAGCCGCTATTTCAGGCAAGAGGTGTTGGAAAACGCCGAGGTCCAGTATGCGGAAGGATGACCTCGTCCGCATCCGCCATATGTTGGATGCCACCCGCGAAGCCACGGAATTCACGAAGAATAGAAATCGGGCCGATCTGGACGGCAACCGCATGCTCGCTCTCTCTATAATAAAGTCAATCGAGATTCTTGGTGAGGCAGCATCGAAAGTCACGAGAGAGGGTCGGGAGGCGCATCCCGAAATACCCTGGACGGATATTATCGCAACAAGAAACAGGCTTATTCACGTGTACTTTGATATTGATCTCGATCTGGTGTGGAACTCCGTCACGGACGATCTTCCTCCGCTGATCGCCGCCTTGGAAACTGTGCTTGTGTCGGAAAAAGAAGATGACACATAGTTCTGCATGATGGATGGCCGGGGTGGCGGGCGGCAACCAGGGCCTCAATACCAACCAAAGAGTTGCCAACCAGGCAGTTGGAAATAATCCCTTTCTTGCTGCCCGGCCCAAAGTATGTCTGCAATCCTCTGTGCCTCAATAGTCATCCAGCGACAAGGGTCGTGGCTGTAGCTAATCAGGTATTGCAGCGGTATAATGACCTATCGGCATGATCGGAATCGTGAGGTTTGGATGTCCTGTGATCTGCGTAGACCGGAGGCGTACATGGGCGGGGCACCCAGCTCTATATTGCTTTGCTGGGTCGCAAACGTCGGAGGTCACGCGGCGAGCAGGGCGCCGCAGAGGGAGTATTTCCTCCATGCCGTTGGCCGGCCGACACTAAAGAAGGAGAAACCGCCTGAACCATTCGACCGACGCCGCTATCGCCCTCTCCCTGTGGCTCGGCACGGAGAATATGTGGTCCGCCCCCTCGATCAGTTCCAATCGTTTCGGCTCTTTTGCCTGCTCATAGATCGCTTTCCCCTCGCGGCAGGGGACGACCTCGTCGGCCTCGCCGTGGATGACGAGGGCGCAGGAGACCTTATTTGCCTCGGCCAAAAGATCGTACCGGGCAAAATCCTCGTAGAGGGCGTCCCTAAAGTTTATGTCGTCCAGCGAGCCGTCATCTTTCTTTTCCAGCAGATAGGGCGTGGCCCACAGGGACACGGCGCGGATGCGCCTGTCGCGGGCAGCCTTGACAAGGGAGGTGGCGCCCCCGAAGCTGCTCCCCAGGAGGCCGACTTTCCCCGCATCAAGAGACGGGTGGCCGAAGACCCACTCGGCTACGGCATCCAGGTCCGCGACCCTCGCGGTCAGCGTCGTCTCCTCGATGCTGCCCTCGCTTTCCCCGCAGCCCTGGTAATCGAACCTGCAGCTCGCCACGCCCGCGGCCCGGAATGCCTCAGAGAGGGCGACATACTTGGAGCTGTCTTTTGAGCTTATCAGGCCGTGCGAAAGGATCACGCAGGGGAATGTCCCGCTGCTCTCCGGCACGGTGAGGATGCCCGCGATCCGGTAGCTGCCCGACCTGACCTCACACTGCTCCGTCATTGCCCAAATCCTCCAGCTCCTTCATTTCCTTCAGTTTCTCCAGCTCCTTCATTTCCTCCAGTCGCCGGGTAAAGATCTGCTCAAGGGGGATAAGGTTTATCACGTCTTCCTTATTGTATTCGAGGAGCAGCTTCAACGCCCCCATCTGTCCCTTTTTCACATATTTTTCCCACAGTTGTATGGCTTTATAGCCGTCTATCCCCGCGGTCTTCCTCTTTATGCCGTACATCTTCTCCAGCTCTTTCAGACCGCCGCGCAGGCCCAGGTTTTTCTTCACCTTAAAGAGGTCAAGGGACAAACAGGCCCCTTTCAGGTCGAGATTGAAATACTTGTCCAGCGTGGGCAGGTCGAAAAGGTCGCCGTTAAAGGTGACGATCGTCTTCGCCCGGCCGAGCACCTGCTCCAGGTTGTGGGTAGTCACGTCGTCACCGTAAAACTGGACAAAGCCGCCCGGCTCGCAGAAAATACCGATCACGCACACATTCCCCTGTCTATCCGTTTCAATATCGAGATACGCCTTCATCCTTTCAGTACGACTCCTTTCAGGGACCCCTTCCAATGGTCTATTTCAGGTCTTCACCGTTATTATGCCTATAATGCCGAGGGAGAAGAAGAGCATGTTGGAGAGCCAGGCGGCGAAGAGGGGCGGAAAGGCTTCCTTGTAGCCGAGGGAGAGCGCGATCGAATCAAACCCCCAGTAAGAGAACCCGACGCAAATGCCCGAAAAGATCCCCTTTGACACGTTCTTCGTCTTGGAATACCGCAGGCCCACCGAGAAGCCCGCGAGCACCATAATGATGTTGATAAAGGGGAAGGCGACCTTGTTGTCCAGGTCTACCATGTATCTCCTCACGTCATGCCCGTTTCGCTTGAGCTTGGTCATGTACCTCTCAAGCTCCCTATAACTCATCTCTTCGGGGTTTTTGTCCACGATCTTGAACAGGGAAGGGGGCTCCACGACAAGGCCCGCCATTGTCTTGTACTCCTTCCTCGATTCTATCCCATCATCTTTGAAAGTCCTTTCCACCACATCGGTGAATATCCACTGGCCCTTTTTCTCATCTCCCTTCCAGACGCCCGTCTTCGCGTCATATCGTTTCCGGACGGAGTATGTGTCCGACAGATCGAGCACGGTAAGTCCCCTGATCTCGTCCGTCTTGATGTTGTAGAAGTCTATGTTGCATATCCGGTTCCCCCGCTTGAACCATATCTTGTCGTTCTTAAAGACCACGTAGGTCGGGTCTTCCTTGATCCTGACCCTGAGCAGATACTCTGCAGAGGTTGAGGTGTAGGGTATGACCCACTCCGAAAGGCCAAAGGAGAGGACCATGAGGGCCAGCGAAAAGGCAAGCAGCGGCTTCATCAACGAAAACGTGGAGATCCCCGCCGTCCTGAGGATGATTACTTCATTCCCCCTTATCATCATGACGATGAGCACCAGTATGGAGATCAGGAAGGCCAGGGGGAGGAGCAGGTTAAAGTTATTGGGGATGTTGAGTGCGACATACCCCATGCCCAGGCCGAACTTCGAGAATGTCTGGGTAAAGATATCCAGGTGGTCAAAAAAGTCGATCATCGTAAAGATAATGATCCCTGCAAGCTCGCAGATGAGCAGCAGCCTTATCGTAGTGCCGATGAGGTACTTATTCAGTCTGCGCATGCGGCTCCCATAGGCGTTTGAGTTTGTCTAGCACCCTTCCCCTGTCCTCGTAGTTCAACTGGGTCACAAGGTAAAAGCCGGCGAGAGAGAACATGATGTTCGGGGCAAAGCAGACAAGAAACGGTGACATTTCATACGCTTTTCCGATGTTTTCCATGATCGCGGACAAGATATAATAGCAGATGAAGATGAGCAGGCTATAGACAACCCCCGAGAACTTGCCTTCCGTCTTCCTCTTTATGCCCAGGGGGAGCGTGAGCAGCGCGAAGGCGAAGACAGAGAAGGGGACGCTAAATTTCTTGTATATCTCAAGGGAAAACTCATACCTGTTTTCACCTTTCGAGGCCGAGAAGGCCTTCCGCAGCTCAGTGATATCCATCTCGTAGGGTTTTTTTCTGAACTCCCTGTTTGGAAGGACGCTCGCGAGGTTGAGTGAGAACGTGTAGTCCTTGAAGGAGAGGCTCCTGTATGCGTCGACCTGTTTTTCCCATCTCTGGAGGCTGCCGTTCTTCAGCTTGAACGAGAGGTCGAGCGTGTTGGTATCGACGTTGACGGCCCCGGTCTGGGCCGTCACGGTCTGGCGGGCCGCCTCGTCTCTGTCGTCGGAGATGACGATGCCGGAGAACTCCCTGTTGCGGGTGTCCACCTTATCGATATAGATAACTACCCCTGGGATCGTATCGTTGAATATCCCCTCTTTGTCCTCGATAGAGATGCCTTTCTTCGCGATATCCGCGAGGGTAGTGCGGAAGGCCTCGCTGCTCTTGCTGAGGAGGAGGCTGTTGTTAAGAAACCCTGCGAAGAAGACGGCCACCCCGAGCATGGAAATGGGCACGAAAAGATACATCAGATTGACGCCGCTTGCCTTTAAGGCGAGTATCTCGTTCTCGCCCGAAAGCCTCCCCAGCACCACCACGGTGGACAGGAGGAAGGCCATGGGGAGCGTGAACGTGAGGAAGGGGGGGCAGGAATAGGCGATCAGCAACACGATGTCTTTGAAATCGACGCCCTTGTTGATCACGAGGTCCGCCATCTTTCCGAGGCGGCTCATGACAAGGATGAAAGTGAATACGGCGAGGGAGAGGAAGAAGAGCAGGGCAAGCTCTTTGAGCAGGTAGAAATAGAACTTTCTGCGAAAGACTCGTACCCTCTTCATTTAATAATCTATCACCTGAATGGCGCGATAGTCAATTTTGGCAGTGATGCGGGAACGTTACGGCCACACATCCAAAAGCTCAGCCCACGTGTTCTTCTTTTGCGTCCAGTTTCTGGATGTCCCTTATCCGCAGGTGTTCCCGGAGCATCAGGAGAAATCCGACGATCGTGTAAGGTATGTACCAGGACGCATGATAGAGTATCGATATGGTAAAACCCTCGTATTTCGGCACGCCGAAGATGGAAAGCAGGTAGACCAGCAGGAATTGGTAGAGTCCCACGTAGCCCGGAGAAGAGGGGATGGTGATGCCGACATTCAAAAGCGCGCACACAAAGGGTATGTAGGCGAAGGCCACGGGGACGCCCAGGGCAAGGGTGACGACCCACAGGGCCACGCTCATGGAAAGCCAGATGCAGAAGGAGATGACCACGAAAAAGATGATAGTGAGGGGCGACCCGATGCGGTTGAGGTTTTTCTGTACCTCGATTATTCTCTTGCCCAGTTTTGCCGGGAAAGCGCTCTCCACGCCGGTAAACCTTGCGGCGAGCCGGTTCGCGAAGCTCTGGCGGCTCATCAGCATCATCAGGAGGACGAAGAATGCAACCATGCCGATGATCAGGTAGATCCCCTGAGACACCCTCTGCGGGAGGCTGGCCTTGGGGAAAAAGAGAAGGACCATTAACAAAAGCCCGGTCAGGTCGAAGAACCGGTCCAAAAGGACGGTGGACAACGCATAGGTGAAGGAAAGTTTCTTTTTGCGGGAGAGCACATAGCCCCGGGCGGCCTCCCCCAGCCGCAACGGCAGCACGTTGTTGACGAACATGCCGATGAGCAAGGCTGCAAAGGTCTCCCTAAAACGCACATCAGACCCCGCGACCTTCGACCACCTGAATGAAGACAGGGAGATCGCCGTGGCAATGAAGACCAGGGGCAGGAAGGCGAGGAACGGGTTTGTCTGCCTGAGGGTTGTCCAGATCTGTCTGAACTCGATGCCCCGCAGAGAGAAATAGAGGAGGACAATGCTCACCGCAAAGCCGAAGACGGTAATGAATGTGCGCTTTTTCATAAGCCTACGCATTATAGTGTATGCTGAACGTTTTTTCCAGGTTTTTCTCTTGACACCCTTGAGTCTTGTCTCTTATCGTGGTCTAATTAAGGCGCGTGACAAGCGATGGAGGCAATCCCATGTGTCAAACCGCAGTCTATCTTGTTCGTGAGGGCAAGGAGGAGCTCGTGCTGCAGGATGTGGTGAATATCACCCCCGAAGGCGCGACGCTGAAGCTGGTCAACCTTTTCGGTGAAGAGAAGGTGGTCGAGGGAAGGATACGTCAGATCGACCTGCTCTCCCACCGGATCACCATCCATACGGCACAAGGCCGGTAAAGGGTCCGCGAGCCTCCTGCCTTTTATGACCGTATTTTTTTGGTTCGGCGGTGGTTAAGGTTCTTTCACGACGTCCGATAATACCTTTCATGAGAGCGATAGCATATGACAGCACATCGGATGTGAGGGCCATAGAAAACGGGCCTCTCGTGGAGCAGCTGAAGCAGTTCATCGCGCTGAATTTCGAGAAAGCCCTTGCCGCCGCAGTCCTTGCCGCCACGTTCCTGGGAGCCTATTTCATCCAGGATATGTCTGTTGTCCTTAATTTCTACTATCTTCCCGTGCTCGTGGCCGCCTACTTTCTCGGCCGCCGCACGGGTCTCCTCGTGGCCATACTATCCATTCTGCTGGTCCTTGTCTGTGCGTTGGTTTTCCCGACCCGCTTTCTCGCATACCGTTCGTCCCTCGACCACTTTGCGGCCCTTTCATCATGGGGGGGATTCCTGATATTGACCAGTATTACCGTAGGCACACTCTATGAAGCGAACGAGCGAAGATTGCGTGATTTGAGAAACGCCTACATAGGGATCGTGGAAATACTATCGAAGTATCTCGAATCCACCGACCCTTATACCAAAGGACACTCGGAGCGCGTGGCGGGGCTCGCCATGGAGATCGCCATCGCCATGGAGTTGCCGAGACCCAACGTGGAGACCATTCGTGTCGCAGGGCTGCTTCATGATATCGGCAAGGTCGAGATCAGCGGCGAGATCCTTCGCAAGGCTGCCCAGTTGACTTCCGCGGAGAAAGAAGCGATGGACAAACACACGGAGAAGGGGGCGCGCCTTCTGTCGACCGTGGGATCGGTTCTTAAGGAAGTTGTGCCCATCGTCATGGCTCATCACAGGTATTTCACCAACCCTGACGCAGGCAACGGCCGGGGAAAGGAAGTCCCGCTGGGGGCCCGCATCATCGCAGTGGCCGACTCATTTGACGCCATGACCACGGACCGCCCGTACCGCAAAGGCATGCTGCCATGGCAGGCCTTCGAAGAACTTGTTGCAAAATCCGGGAAACAGTTCGATCCACTTGTTGTCGAAGCCTTCAGACGCGTGATCGATAGAAAGATGGAGACTATTTAAGCCGTTCCTCGCGCCTGGATTTCATGAAATCGGAGAAAATCCGTACTCTTGAAAATGGCCGTCAAAGGTAAAGGCCGATTTGATTCCCAGGTCACGCATCACTTCGAAACTGACACAATCGACCAGGCTCAGGCCCCTTCTCGATGCAGCAAGCAATGCTGCAATCCCTAAACGATGGATTTCCGGGGTGACGAATTCCACCGAGAGAACAGGCACCAGGTCTTCCTGAAATTCCCTTACTGCCTGAAGGCCCAGCCTGCTCTGAAGCAGGGCGAAGGTTTCTACGAGAATATAGTTGGTTGCCACCACATCCTGCTCATCAGATGCCATGATCTGCCGCCAGATTTCGGCTGATCGCGAGTGGTTCCCGTCATCTGCATCGAGCAGGGCGTAAAAGGCGGAAGTGTCGACAAAGACGGCCATTTACTTAAGGGCCTCAGCCAGATAGGCATCATGTCTCTTCGATACATCGCTTTTTCCCGATCGGAACTTTCCAACGATGTCGAGAGCCCGCGTGCGCCTATCCTCCGGAACAGTCCGCGCCTCAGAACGGATTACTCCATCGATTGCATCCCGAATGACTTCCGCCATCGACACACCCCTGTGAGCCGCTATCTTCTTCACTTTCCCGGCCTGGTCCTCCGTCAATTGGATCTGGGTTCTGACCATAAGGTGCCTCCATGATGGCATAGATGCTTACATGCTAACACATAGTGTAATCAGCGTCAAGCGGCTAAACCGAGTTTTTCAGGCCACTTGAAATATGGACCCCCGAGAATTAGACTTGATTGACGCAACGTTTAATGCCTTTTCGTGAACGCGGGGAGGCGCCACTACAAAAAAATAGTATGGAGGCAGATCATGAAACGTCGCATGTGTCGATTCGCTCGCCCCACCACGGTTTTTGCTGCGGCTACGTTTTTCTTCATGACCGTCATTCTTGGAAGTCCCGTGGTTTTGAAGGCACAGACCGGTGCCGCCGCGCCTCAGCCGAAGGTGTCCGGGACCGACCCTGTCGAGGCGCGGATCAATGACCTTCATTCCAAGCTGAAGATTACGGCAGCCCAGGAAGACCAGTGGAAGAAGCTCGCCGAAGTGATGCGGGAGAACTCGGCAACCATGGAGCCCCTTGCAAAGGCCAGGCAAGAGAGGGGAAATACCTTGAACGCCGTGGACGATCTCAAGTCCTATGCCCGAATCACCGAGGCCCATGCCGCAGGGCTGAACAAGTTTATTCCGGTCTTCGAGACCCTCTATGCCGGCATGTCGGATGAACAGAAAAGGATGGCAGACAGCCTTTTCACGAAACACGATAACAAGAAGAGATCAAAGAAGAGATAAGACCGAATGACCCGAAGGGTGAGGAGGATGCCATGAAAAGCTCGAAGAAATGGGCCGGGAGCATGAGGGCGATTGCAAGGATCGCAACAACTCTCATGCTCGCCGTCATCGTCGTGGGGATGTCCGTAACGCCCCTTCTCGCAAGGGACGGCAGAGGGTACCATGGGCGCGCCTACCACGGCCGCGGATACTACGGACCCCGCGGATACTACGGGGCGGGAGGATACTACGGACCAGGAGGGTACTACTACCCGCCCGGCTATATGGCTCCTCCGCCGGTGGTATACGCCCCGCCGCTCCCTCCGCCGGGCATCGACTTAGTCTTTCCCATACATATCCGTTAGACCGGGGTCCTGCCCGGTCAGGGGGCCTGGGATGAACGTGAGCCCCAAGGAAGGCGGGGGCACTTATTTCTTCCCGGGTCGCTCTTTCATTCTGTCGCATGCCCCCGGCCGCCTTACTTTCGGAAGAGCCAGAATATCAGACTCATCACCACGCTGATCAGTATGCACGTGCCCAGGGGGAAATAGAAGGTGAAGTTCTCCTTCTTCACGTAGATATCGCCGGGCAGGCGGCCGATGTAGGGTATCTTGTGGGCGAAGAGCAAGCCCAGGCCGACCAGGATGATCACGATACCGAGAAGGATGAGGGTTTTGCCAAAGCCGGCCATCACGTCCTCTTAGCCTTTTTTTCCGGCCTGGCCGCAAAGCGCTCATACTCGCTGAATATGCAGCCGCAGTAGTTCTGGCGGTAGATGCCGAGGGTGCGCGAGGCCGCTTGGCCTTCCTTCCATCCCTCGCGAAAGTCTTTGTAGAGGAAGGGCACCTTGTAGCGGCCGGAAAGGTCCTTCGCAACCGAGGCGATAGCCTCGTGCCGCTGGTAGATGCTGTAGAGCAGGGTGGTTGTCACGGCATCGGCCTTTTCCTCGACGGCCCTGCGGAAGGCAGAGTCGAGGCGTAGGTGATAGCAGGCGCTGCAACGGTCTTTTCCCGCTTCCAGCGCTGCTTTGAGGAACGTCTCCAGGTCGTAGGCCTCGTCGATAATCAAAGGCAGGAGGCTCAAACCGCCATATGCCGTGAGGGCCTCCCGCCTTCTCTGAAATTCGGTGTAAGGGTGGATGTTCGGGTTGTAGAAAAAGCCCGTCACCTCGTGTCCTTCGCCCCGCAGCACCTTCAGAGGGTAGATGGTGCAGGGGGCGCAGCAGATATGCAGTAGCACTTTCATGCAGTTATTGGGGCTCAGCACCCCCTCCACCGGCAAAGCCGGATGGAGCCTCCCCGCTCAAGCTCGCTTCGCTCGTCTTCAATTATTGGGGTTCAGCGCCCCCTCCATGAGCAAAGCTCATCGGGGTACCCGCTTGCGGGTCGTCCCCGCTCAACCTCGCTTCGCTCGTATATGCGTAGCGTCAATCGGCTTCTTTCTTCCCCCTCTTTTCCTCTATCGCTGCCTGGGCCGCGGCCAGACGCGCTACTGTGACCCGGTAGGGCGAGCAGCTCACGTAGTTGAGACCCAGCTTGTGACAGAACTTGACCGAGTGCGGCTCGCCGCCGTGCTCGCCGCAGATGCCCGTTTTCAGCGTGGGCCTGGCCTTTCTGCCCAGCTCGACCCCTGTTTTCATGAGCTTCCCCACGCCGTGCTCGTCGAGCCGCTGGAAGGGATCGTAGTCGAGCACGTCCCGCTCCACATAGAGGCGCAGGATCTTCCCGGCGTCGTCCCTGCTCATGCCGAAGGTCGTCTGGGTGAGGTCGTTCGTGCCAAAGGAGAAAAACTCCGCCACCGTCGCGATCTCGTCTGCCGTGAGGGCTGCCCTCGGTATCTCGATCATGGTGCCCACCTTGTAGTCGATGCTCATGCCCGTGGCCGCGAATACCTCGGCGGCGACCCGGTCCACCACGTCTTTCTGGAGCCGCAGCTCATTCACGTCGCCCACCAGCGGTATCATGATCTCCGGTTTCACCTCCACGCCGGACTTCTTTACCTCGCAGGCAGCCTCGAAAAGGGCGCGTGCCTGCATCTCGGTGATCTCGGGATAGAGGATGCCCAGCCTGCAGCCGCGCAGACCCAGCATGGGGTTCGCTTCTTTGAGGCCCGCCACCGTCGTCTCAAGCCGCTCGTAGGTGATGCCCATCTTGGCGGCCAGGTCGCGTAGTTCCTTCTCCCCGTGGGGCAGGAATTCATGGAGGGGCGGGTCGAGGGTCCTGATGGTCACCGGCAGGCCGTTCATCACCTTGAAAAGCCCGGAGAAGTCGCCTTTTTGCATGGGAAGGACCTTGGCAAGGGCCTTTTTGCGGCCTTCCAGGTCCTCGGCGACGATCATCTCGCGCACCGCGTCGATACGCTCACCCTCGAAGAACATGTGCTCCGTCCGGCAGAGGCCGATGCCCTCCGCGCCGAAGGCAATGGCGACCTGGGCCTGGTCGGGCTGGTCTGCGTTCGTCCTCACCCCGAGACGACGCGCCCCGTCGGCCCACTTCATGAGGGATTCGAAATCCTGGTAGATCGGGGACTCTTCAGGCCGAAGGGTCTTGTCGACGAGTACGCGCAACACTTCCGACGGTATGGTCTTCACCTCTCCTGCAAAGACCTCGCCTGTGCTCCCGTTTATCGAGATATAGTCGCCTTCCTTGATGGTCACGCCCTTTATCTTGATCGTTTTGGTCCTGTAGCTGATGTCAAGCTCGCCGCAGCCGGCGACGCAGACCTTCCCCATCTGCCGTGCCACAAGGGCCGCGTGGCTCGTCATGCCGCCCCGGGACGTGAGGATGCCCTGGGCCGCGTTCATGCCCCGGATGTCCTCGGGCGATGTCTCGATCCTCACGAGGATCACCTTTTCTCCCCGGGCCGCCCAGCTTTCCGCGTCTTCCGCGTTGTAGACCACCTTGCCCGTTGCCGCGCCCGGGCCCGCGTTCAGGGCCTTCGCCACCAGCCTCCCTTCCTTAAGGGCCTTACCGATCTCTTTCGGATCGAAGATGGGCCGGAGGATCTGGTTGAGCCCGTCGGGGCTTACGCGCATCAGCGCCTCTTCCTTGTCGATCAGCCCTTCCCTTACCATGTCGACGGCGGCCTTGAATTCGGCAAAGGAGGTCCGCTTGCCCGTCCTCGTCTGGAGCATCCAGAGCTTCCCGCGCTGGATCGTGAACTCGACGTCCTGCATGTCTTTGAAACGGCGCTCCAGGATGGAGCGGATCTCAAGGAGCTGCTGATAGACCTGCGGCATCTCTTCTTCGAGGGAAGGGGTGGAAGGGTCGGTCTTCTGCGCCTTGTTGATGGGCAGAGGCGTCCTTGTCCCGGCCACCACGTCCTCACCCTGGGCATTCAGGAGGTATTCGCCGTAGAAGACATTTTCCCCGGTGGAGGGGTTTCTCGTGAAAGCGACACCCGTGCCGGAATCCTGCCCGATGTTCCCGAAAACCATGCTCTGGACATTGACCGCCGTCCCCCAGGAGGCGGGTATGTTGTTCAGTCTCCTGTACGCCTCGGCCCTCGCGTTATTCCAGGATTGGAAGACGGCCCCCACGGAGCCCCATAACTGCTCCAGGGGGTCTTCGGGGAACTCGACGCCCAGTTTTGCCTTGATGAGCGACGTGAAGGATGCCACAAGCTCTTTCAGGTCATCGACGGTAAAGTCTATGTCGAGTTTGATGCCCCTGGCCTTTTTCTTCGCATCGATGAGCACTTCAAAGGGGTCTTCCTCTTCCTTGCTCTCCGGCTTGAGCCCGAGCACCACGTCTCCGTACATGGCGACGAAGCGACGAAAGCAGTCCCAGGCGAACCATTCGTTCCCCGTCAGCTCGGCGAGCCCTTTGACTGTCTGCGCGTTGAGGCCGAGGTTGAGGACCGTATCCATCATGCCGGGCATACTTGCCCTCGCACCCGATCTGATCGACAGCAGGAGCGGGTTCTTGGGGTCGCCGAACCGCATGCCCATCAGCTCTTCCACCCGCTTCAGGCTTGCCAGGACTTCTTCCGTCAGCCCTTCGGGGAGCTGCATCTGATGCTGATAAAAGTAGGTGCAGACCTCGGTGGTGATGGTGAAACCGGGGGGCACGGGGATGCCGATGTTGACCATCTCGGCAAGACCTGCGCCTTTCCCTCCCACGAGGTTTCTTAACTGCTCCCCTGCCTCGGCTTTCTCTCCTCCAAAGAAATAGACATATTTGACCATGTTTCCTCCTTGAACGGTTGGACGTGCAAAGTCTAGGCCGAGCTCTTCCACACGGATTTTGGAGAAGTCACCATACTGCAAGAACATATCCTTGATCCTTGTGAGCAGGCTCAGACGGTTGTTCCTTACGGCCTCGTCCTCTACCATGACGAAGACCTTGTCGAAATAGCCGTCTACGGTCTCCTTGAATCCTACCAGCACACCGATTGCCTCTGGGTAGCGCCTCTCCTGTACACACGTGAGGAATTCACCTTTCTTTGCCTCGAAGAGGTCGTAGAGCGCCCGCTCCTCCGCTTCCGTGAAGAGGGCAGGGTCGGGGGGAGCACGTCTCTCAACGTCTTTGTGATATTGTAGACCCGCTTGAATCCGATCATGAGGCGGCGGAAGTCCGCGATGGAGCTTTGTGTCTCTAGGGCGCGGAGCCTCATATACCCGTCATAAATATCGATGATCACCCAGGGCAGGACGGCGCCCACGAACTCCTGGTTGTGCCCTTCTTCGGCCATGAGGAATTTGAACCTGGTGGCGATGAACTCGGAGAGCGTCTCTTTAAGCGTCTCAAGGGGGACTTTCCCCGCGAGGCTGCCGAGCGTATCATAACCCTTCTCGATGAGTCGGCCCAGGTCTATGTGACAGGCCCTGTCGATCGCGATCTTGATGCAGCCGAGGGCCTGGCGCCTCATTGCGAAGGGATCGAGGTTCCCCGTGGGGGTGATGCCGACGGAAAAGAAGGAGATGAGTGAGTCCATCTTGTCGCCGAGGGCCATGAGGGCGCCCAGCGGGGTCCCCGGCAGCCTTCCGTCGGTGCCGGACGGGTAGTAGTGCTCTTCGATGGACCGGGAGACTTCCCCGTCCTCACCCTGATACTCGGCGTAGATCCTGCCCATTGTCCCCTGGAGCTCCGGGAACTCCCCCACCATGTGCGTGAGGAGGTCGGCCTTGATCAGCATTGCCGCCCTCTCGACTTTTGCCGCATCGGTTACCCCGAGGGCAGGCGCGAGCCACCCGGCCAGGGCAGCCACCCGGACCATCTTGTCTTTCAGGCTCCCCAGCCGCTTGTGGAACATAACGGCTTCGAGCTTCGCGTAGAGCGTGTCGAGCCTTGTCTGCCTGTCCTCGTCGAAAAAGAACCGGGCGTCGGCAAGCCGGGCCCTGAGCACCTTTTCGTTCCCCCTTATCACCTGGGCGGGATCGACGGGAAGGGTATTGGCAAAGAAGATGAAGCCGGCGACGAGGCGCCCGTCATCCTTCTCCAGCGGGATGTAGCGCTGGTGTCCTTTCATGACGTTGACGAGCACGGCGCGGGGCAGCTCCAGATAGGGCGCGTCATATGCGCCGGTGAGGCCGTGGGGATATTCCGTGATGTAGCAGATCTCCTCCAGGAGGTCCGCATCGGCCACGGCTCGCGCGTTGGTCTTGGCCTCGATGGCGTGTATCGCCGCCTGCATCACCTGCATGCGCTCCGCGTCGTCCACGATCACATAGCGCGCCCTCATCTCCTCCAGATAGCGGGAGATGTCCGTGATGGCAACAGGGCCGCGCGATAAGAAGCGGTGGCCGATAGATGCGTCGCCGCTCGATACCCCCGCGGCGTCGAAACGGATGACCTCGTCGCCCAGCAGCGCGACTATCCAGTGGACGGGCCTGCCGAATTCGAAGGTGGACCGCCCCCAGCGCATCTTTTTCTGGAAAGGTATGCGGGGAAAAGCTTCCGGAAGAAAACGGGCGAGTACTTCCACGGTGGGTGCGCCTTTTTCGACCTTCTCCACGCAGATCAGGTCGGCCGCCTCTTTCCGCTTGATTTTCAACGCGGAGACGTCGACGCCCTGAGACCTGGCGAACCCCAGGGCCGGGGGCAGCGGTGTGCCGTCGCCGGCGAAGGCGCGGTCGGCAGGGGGACCGAACTTTATTGTCACGCTCTCCTGCTGTTTTTCCTCCATGTCGTCGATGAGCACGGCCAGGCGCCTGGGCGTGCCAAAGACGCGGGCCTGCCCGCAGCCGATGCGCAGAAAGGCAAGGCCCTCTTTGATCGCCTTCGCCAGGCCGTCTTTTGCGGGCCTGATGAAGCGGCTGGGCAGCTCCTCGCAGCCTATCTCGAGTAGGAATGGTTTCATAGGGCGCCTTCCTTGGGGAGCGGCAGACCGGCTTCTTCCAGCTTTGAGACATACAGCTCCGCCGATAACTTGGCGAGGTTCCTCACCCGGGCTATATAGTTGGTCCGCTCCGTCACGCTCAGGGCCCCCCTTGCGTCGAGGATGTTAAAGGCGTGGGAGCACTTCAGGCAGAAATCGTAGGCGGGATAGACGAGCCCCCTTCCCTTGAGCAGCTTTTCCCCTTCCGCCTCAAAGCTGTCGAAAAGCCGGCGCAGCATCGCGGAGTCGGCCTCCTCGAAGTTGTACACCGAGTATTCACGCTCCGGCTCCAGGTAGATATCCCCATAGAGGACCGAGTCGTTCCATTTGATGTGGTACACGTTGTCCACGTCCTGCAGATACATGGCTATCCGCTCGATGCCATAGGTGATCTCGACGCTGATGGGGGAAAGGTCGATCCCTCCCACTTGCTGGAAGTAAGTGAACTGGGTGATCTCCATACCGTCGAGCCACACTTCCCAGCCGAGCCCCCATGCGCCCAGGGTGGGCGATTCCCAGTCGTCTTCCACGAACCGTATGTCATGGTACGCGGGGTCGATGCCAAGACTCACGAGGCTCGCCAGGTATATGTCCTGGATATCGAGGGGCGAGGGCTTCATGATCACCTGGAACTGGTAGTAGTGCTGAAGCCTGTTGGGGTTTTCGCCGTACCGGCCGTCGGTGGGCCTCCTCGAAGGCTGCACGTAGGCGGTATTCCAGGCCTCCGGGCCGAGGACCTTAAGGAACGTGGCCGGGTGGAAGGTGCCCGCCCCCACCTCCATGTCATAGGGCTGCCGTATCACGCACCCCCGGCCGGCCCAGAATTTTTGCAGCTCCATGATCAGGTCCTGGAAGTACATGACCTATCCTATGGCGCTTTTCAGCAGTCTGTACGACTTGAACTCCACATTCAGGTGAAAATGCATGAAAGCCTCCATGAGCTCTCTTGCGTGCTGCCCGTAGGCGGCGGCATCGGTTCCCTTCAGGGCGGCGGGGTCGGCGAGCAGGGAAATGAGGCCCTCCGGGTATCTCCGCTGGGGGACCGACGGGGCGCAGGAGCCGCAGACGACGCCCCCCCTCTCGTGGGAAAAAGAGGTCGGCGCATCTGCGCTTAAGTCCCTTCCGCATTGCACGCAGGTGGTGAAATTGGGCATATAGCCCAGGTGGTGAAGCATCCCCAGTTGATAATATAGTATATCGAAATACGTAAATTCAACATATTTGAGCCTGCCCAGCGCCTCTTCGAGCACCCCGAAGAGTTCGGCGTGGGGCTCCTTCTCCCTGGTCAGTCTGTCGACGAACTCGGCAAAAAAGCTCGCGATGCACATACGCCTGAAACTCGACTCGATGCCGCTGTTGCCCTCCCTGATGTCCGCGTTGTCGATGCGCACCATGCCTTTCCCCGGCTTTTCGAAATATTCGATGTCGATATGGTTGAAGAGCTCCAAGGTGTTCATGAACCTCTTCTGGCTCTTCTTGCCCCCCTTGGCGATGCCGGTGAGCTTTCCCGAGCGGAGCGTCAGGAAGCGGAGGATCTTGTCCGATTCGCCGAATACCCTGGAGGAGAGAATGAGTGCCCGGTCTTTGTGGAGAGCCATGGTGTTTTCCTTGAAAAGCAGTTAAACGATCGGACCGATCAGGCGGATCAGTCGGATCGGACCGATCTATTCTTTCTGCCCGCCTGATTCCCGCACTTCCTTTTTTCCCGGCTTGAAGACAAAGAGGCTGTCCGACACGGGCTTGTTCACCACTACCTTCGAGAAGTCGATCACGTTCACGTTGCCCGTGATCTCGGTGATCTCGACGCGAGTGATAAGATGCCGGCTGTCCACCCAGATGCGGGCTGATTTCAACATGCCCTCCTTCTTTGGCGCAAGCTCCAGGACCTCCATCTCCCCCTGCGCGGTCGACCGGACGAGCGAGAAGAGCGCGTCGAGCCGCGTCACGTCGTCGACGAGATCGAGGAAACTCCCTTCCAAATGCGCCTTGTCGACCCGCTGCCTCGTGACGAAAGACGCGCTTTCCTCCGCCTGCCACAACGCGGTGCCGTCATAGAGAAAGACCTTTTCCTTCGGCACCGTGTATCTCCAGAGGAAGCCCTTCGACCGTTTATAGAAGAAGTCGCCCTCCATCTCCCTCTCCCGTTTCAGCGCCTTTATGAGGATGCTTTGGTGGAAGCGGGCCTCTACAGTGGCGATCTCCGCGTAAGTCTTTTTAAGGGCATCGAGCGTCTCCGCCCGCGCCGCGCCCGCAGTGCCCACGAGCACGAGGAGCGCGAGCGTCATCATCGTGCCAATGCATCGGGTTCTTCCCAACGTGCCCATCCCTACTCCCTTCTTTTCAGCACTTCCCTCGGCTTGATGCCCGTCGACGGACCGACCAGGCCCTCCCTCTCCATCCTCTCCACCATCCTCGCGGAGCGATTGTACCCTATCCTGAACCGCCGCTGTATCATGCTGATGGAGGCCTCGCCCTTTTCGGAGACGAACCTGACGGCCTCTTCGTACTTTTCGTCGTTCATTTCCTCGCCGCTTTCCTCTTCTTGCGGCTCTTCCAGTATCTCCTCGTTGTACTCGGGGAGACCCTGGTTTTTCAGGAATTCGACAATCCTCTTAATCTCCCCTTCCGATACAAACGGTCCGTGTATGCGCTGGATCCTGCCGAGGCCCGGGCTCATGAGGAGCATATCTCCCGAGCCAAGGAGGCTCTCGGCGCCGTTCATGTCTAGTATGGTGCGGGAATCGACTTTGGAGGTGACCTGGAAGGAGACGCGGGCAGGGAAATTGGCTTTGATGATACCCGTGAGCACGTCGACGGAGGGCCGCTGTGTGGCGAGGATCAGGTGTATGCCGGAGGCGCGCGCCATCTGGGCCAGCCTCGCGATATACTCCTCCACCTCCTTCGATGAGACCATCATCAGGTCTGCCAGCTCGTCGATCACCACCACGATATAGGGGATGCCTTCGCCCTCTTCCTTCGCCATCTTCTGGTTGTATTTTTCGATGTTCCTCACGCCCCTCTCGGCCATTACCTGGTACCGCCGCTCCATCTCGTCGATGAGCCACCGCAGGGCGGTCTTGGCGCTCTTGGCGTTGGTCATCACGGGCAGCAGCAGATGGGGTATACCGTCGTAGAAGGAGAGCTCCAGCATCTTCAGATCGATCATCATGAAGCGGACGTTCATGGGGATCGCCTTGAAGAGGATGCTGCATATCATCGTGTTGAGGGAGACGCTCTTTCCCGAGCCCGTGGAGCCGGCGACCAGCAGGTGCGGCATCTTGGCCAGGTCGGCCACGAAGGGCTCCCCTGCTATGGTCTTCCCCAGGGAAAGGGTGAGCAGGGTCTTCGACTCGGCGAAGGCGCTCGATTCGATGATCTCACGGAGATAGACGGTCTGGCGGACCTTGTTCGGTATCTCGATGCCCACCACCGCCTTGCCGGGGATGGGGGCGATGATCCTGATAGAGACGGCGGAGAGCGCCATGGCCAGGTCGTCCGACAGGTTTGCGATGCGGCTCACTTTGACGCCCGATCCCGGCTCGAACTCGTACATGGTGATCACGGGCCCCGGCCTGACCTCGACGACCTTCCCGTCTATCCCGTAATCCTTAAGCTTTTTTTCGAGTATCCGCGCGTTTGCCTGGGCGCTCTCTTTATCGACCTTGACCTCTCTCTTTTCAACAGGGTCGAGCAAAGAGACGGGCGGCAGCTTGTAGGGGCCGATCTCTTTCAGGAAATCGAAGGATTCCTGCACTACCTTCTTTTCTTTCCGTTCTTTTTCATGCTCCATTTCCTTCTCTTCGCCTTTCGGCTCCACAATCTTAGCGGGTTTAGAGACTTGCGCGGCCCGCCTTTTTGCGAGGCGCGAGCCCGCAATGGCGCCGGCGATCGAGAAGAGGGGCGCCTGGGCGATCAGGAAAAGGGATATGAGAAAGAGCACGACGGAGAGTAGGAGGCTCCCGAAGGAGGCGAACACGTTAACAAGACCGCCGGCAACCAGAAACCCCACAAGGCCGGAGACTTCAATGGTGACGCCCTTCATCGGTATCCGCCCCACCAGTATCTGAAGCAGCGCCGATACGGAGAAGAAGAGCAGGACGAAACCGGCGGCGAGCAGGAGCAGGTGGTCGACGTCTTTTTTCCGCAGGGAGAGCACGGAGAAAAAGAGGATGAAGCCGCACAGCGCGTAGCTCATGTAGCCGAAGTGCTGGACGAGGAAGTCCGCGGAGTAAGAACCGGCCTTTCCGCAGAAATTCTTCACCGTGCCGGACGCGGCGAGGGCGTTGGGCGACGGGTCGAAGGGGTGGTACGAGAGCAGGCTTACGAGAATGAAAAGAAAGAGGCCGAGCAGGGCGATGCCGATAATCTCTTTCCTTAGCGCGTCCGACATTGCATCAGCCCCTCGATTGCGGTACGGACTTCTTCCATGAGCCCCGACTTATAGGATAAACCTTTTCCCGCCATCGGTATAGGTGTTCCCACCCGGACGGTCACGCGCCCTGTCTGCGTCGCCACGGCGCATCCGGGCGGCTGCAGGGGGTTCGTCCCTATTATGGCAAGGGGTACGACGGGCACGCCCGCGCGCACGGCAAGGGAAAAAGCGCCTTTCATGAAGGGGAGGAGGTTTCCGTCCGGGCTCCTCGTTCCCTCGGGGAAGATGAGCACGGAGGTCCCGCCCCTAATCTTCGCCACTGCGTCTTCGATGGCCTTCAGGGCCTCCCGCGGGTTGTCCCTGTCGATATCGATGTAGCCCGCCTTCTTTATGGCACGGCCGAAGACGGGTATGCGGAAAAGCTCCCGTTTTGCGACGAACTTGAAGGGGACCGGCAGGTAGGAGAGGAGCACGGAAATGTCGAGGGCGCTCTGGTGGTTCGACATGAAAAGATAGGGGGGCGCCGCGACGTGCTCTGCACCTTCAACGGAAACGGAGATGCCTGCCGCCCGGAGCACTGTCCGCGCCCATATAACTGCGATCCCGTGCACCCGCGCGCCGCATCTGTCGAAGGGCGCGACTGCGAAGGCGACGCCGGAGAGGAGCAGGGTGGAGCCGACCAGGTTCAGATACGAGAAAACCCGCCTCATTTATGCTTCTTTCTCGAGGGCTGCGATGATCCCCTCTACTTCCGTCGTAATCGTCGGGTCGATATCATAGGGGGAAACGCCCAGCTTGTCCGCCTCAATGACCTTCTCGTTATAGGTCATAATGCCGAGGAGCGGGAATTCTGGCAGGTGCTCCCTGACCATGGCGACGTCGGCTTCATTCGTTACCTTGTTCGCCACCACGTAGACCCGCTTTATCCCGAGGTCGCCGGCCAGCTCTTTCACCTGGCGCGCCGTCTGGAAGCTGCGGCGGCCAGGCTCCACCACGACGATCAGGGCGTCCATGTATGCCGTTGTCCCGCGTCCGAGGTGCTCCAGGCCCGCCTCCATATCGACGATGAGATACTCTTCCCTCTCGATGAACACGTGGGCGAGCAGGCTCTTCAAGACAACGTTTTCGGGACAGAAACAGCCCCCTCCGCCCTGGGGTATGGTGCCGAGGACCATCAGCTTCACGCCGCCCCGGTTCAGGGAAAACCGGTCGGGAAGGTCCTCGACCTTGGGGTTCAGCGTGAAATAGGCGCCGTAGCCGCCCTTGGTCGCGCCCGTCCGCTCTTCTATCAGCTCCCTCATCTTGGCCAGGGGCTTGATGTTTTTCAGCTCCTCCTGGGGGATGCCGACGGCGCTTGCGAGGTTCGCGTCAGGGTCGGCGTCGATGGCGAGCACCTTGTGGCCGCGGGCGGCGAGCACGCGGGCCATCACCCCTGCGAGCGTCGTCTTTCCCACGCCCCCTTTTCCCGACACCGCTATCTTCATCCCCTTCTCCCTTTCGCGCAAAAACTTACTATTCTTTCCCTGTCCTTTTCACTCAAAACGCAAAACTCAACACGCAACACTCTCTTTTCACACTCCCTCTTTATCATTCTGCTTCGCCCCGCGTCAAGGCCGGCCCCTGTGCGTCGGGGCCTGATTTTACCTCATGCTGGAGGAGCCGCCTCTCCTCCGGCGTGGCGAGCACGATGAGGTGCATGCCCTGCTCCAGGACCAGGTGGCTGGGCGGGTTGTATGTCCATTCGCCGTGGCCGGTTCTCACCGCGAGGAGCAGGATGTTCCCCATGGCGGCAAGCTCCAGTTGCTCGACCTTTCGCCCCACGTACCGGGACCCGGCGGGCACGGTCACCTCTTCCACCCGCATGGCCTGCTCCTTGTCGCGGAGCATCGACTCCAGGAAATCGGTCGCATGGGGCCTTATCATCTCGGCGGCCATCCTCAAGCCCCCGATATAGTTGAGGGCCACGACCTTATCGGCACCGGCCCGCTTTATCTTTTCGGTATTCTTCGTGTCGTTGCACCTGCACACCACCCGCAGGGAGGGGTTCAACTGCTTGGCCGTCAGGGCGATGACGATGTTGTCGTTGTCCGAGTTCGTCGTGGCGAAAAGGCCTTTCGCCTCCCTCACCTTTGCCTTTTCGAGCAGCTCGTTCTCGGTGGCGTCTCCAAGGAGCATGGGCACGTCGATGTTGCGGCTCTTTAAGAGGTCGAGCTGGCCGGCGTCGGAATCGACCGCTATCTGCGCCCTCCTGGTTTCGTTTAGCTCGTGGACGATGTAGAGGCCCACCATGCCTATGCCGCAGACGATATAATGGCCCTTCATCTTTTCTATGCGCTTCTCCATGCTTCTCCTCCGGAAGACCTTGCGTACCTCTCCCTCGACCATGTACGACGCCAGGGCCGTGAACAGGTAAAAGATCGTGCCCACGCTGAGAAAGACGTAGACGATGGTAAACACCTTTCCCGCCGTGGTGCTGCCTGCCCCGATGACGTCCTGGTAGCCGACCGTGGTAATCGTGATGGTCGTCATGTACAGGGCGTCGAGCCAGGAGGTCTTCTCTACCCCGACCAGCTTGTATCCCACGGTCCCGACGAAGATAATGGCGATGATGATAAGGATGATCCTCTTCAGGCGGGTGGTGATATCCGTTCTCATGGGCCCTCTCGCGTAGTATAGCATAGAGGACAGGGCACAGGCTATGAGAGGATGGGTTCTAAAATGATCGGTCGGATCAGACGGATCGGTCCGATCATTTTATCAGCCTTTTTTAAAAGGCATGGAGAGGCCGTTCATGAACTCCCTCTGGAACGTCGCCTCACGGGCCAGCTCGATGTGGGTCACGAAAGAGGCGATCCTGTCCGCCTCTTTGCGCTTTTCCTTGTCCATAAGGGCCAGGTAGGCACCGTGGCCTGCCGCATTGCCCACCATAATGATGCGGTCGGGGTCGGCCGGGGGAAAAAGACCCATGGCGAGGGCGCTCACCTTGTCTATATGCATGCCGAAGGCCCCGGCAATAGCCATCCGGTGGACGGAGGTCACCTTGAGGCGGTCCATCAGGACCTTGCATCCCGCGTAGAGGGCCGCCTTCGCGAGCTGGACCTGTCTGATGTCCTTCTGGGTCAGGACGATGTCGCGCCCTGTTCGCGTCTCCTTCGCCCAGGCCACGACAAACTCCATCATGCCGGACTCCCCCTTTCTCAGCCTCGCGGTGGCTGCATCCTTGGAAAAGGCGCCGTCCTCCCCTATCAGTCCCGTGGTGTAGAGATGGGCGACGGCATCGATGATGGCGGAGCCGCAGAGGCCGGCGGGTTGAAGGCCCGCCCCGACATCGCGCGCCCAGCCCTCTTTTCCGACCACGCTGTAATCGACGTCGAAGGTGGCTGCGTCTATCCGCACCTTCTCTATGGCACCCTCTATCGCCCTCATCCCGCTGGAGATCTGGGCCCCTTCCAGGGCCGGACCGGTGGCGCAGGAGCAGGAGAGGAGACGCTCCCTGTTTCCGAGGACGATCTCCCCATTTGTACCGAGGTCCATGATCAGGGATATCTCTTCACGCGTATGGGGCGCCTCCGAGAGGAGAACGCCCACATTGTCGGCCCCCACAAAGCCCGCTTCCACGGGGAGGACATGCAGGTAGGAGGCGCGGCCGATGCCGATCCCGAGGTCCCGCGCCCTCACGTCGAAAGACTGCCGCAGGGTGGGCGTGAACGGCCACAGGCCGAGGCGGTCGGGCGGTATGCCGAGAAAGATGTGGTGCATCACCGTATTGCCGACAACTGTTGCATCCACTATCTCTCGCGCGTCGAAGCCGCTCCCCTCTGCCATACGGTGCACCAGCGCGTCGATAGAGGCGATCAGGGCCGCCTGCATCCTGCGGCTGCCGTCGGGATGGCGTGACGAGTAAGAGATGCGCGACATGATGTCGGGCCCGAAAAGCACCTGGGGGTTGGTGACGGAGCCCGTCGCGACGAGCCGGCCGTCCCTCAAGTCACCCACGTAGGCAGCTATTGTCGTGGTGCCGATATCGAGGGCCAGGCCGAGATAGGGCGCGTCCGCACCCGGCAGGACCCCGATGATCTCACGTCCCATCCGGACGAGGCCGGTCACCTGCCCTTCGAGGTCTGCCCCCGTCCTTCCGAGTTCCTCAAGGACCGTCACGTCGGCGAAGAGGTCGTGGAGGTCGTGCTGCCGTGCCATGAGCCGTGCCGTCCGCTCGATACGCGCCTCGTCGCCGTCCCCTTCCGCGAGGTCGATGTTATATCCCCTGACAACGGGGTCGATCTTCTCCGACCGCCCGGCAAAGAGCTTTTCCCCCTGGCTTTCGAGGCCATCCTGCGCCACGAGGACGGTCATGTCACCCCTGATGCGGGCCATACAGGCCAGCCTGTACCCGAGTCCCCTGTCGCCGGGTCTCATCAGGCCGGATTCCGCAGCCGTAGGCGCTTCCGGCTCGCCTTCCATGACGCGCACCCTGCACCCGCCGCAGAGACCCTTGCCGCTGCACGGGGCGTCTATGTAGACGCCCGCCTCCCTGGCCGCCTCTAAGATTGTTGTCCCCTCCGCCCCCGCCACCTCCTTCGAGGAAGGGGCAAAGATGATGCGTGAGGTCTTTCGTGTCATAATCTTTCCTTGTCACGCCAAGCGGGATAGAGCGCAGCGATCGGCCCGCCCGCGGTCGCCATGGATATGCCGCAACTGGAACCGAGTATGAGCCCGCCTCCCCGGAATGCCTCTCCCGCACACTCTATCTCCGCGCGGATCCTTTCTTCTCCCCAGCCCACAATGTCGATGTGGCCCATGAAAGCGACCCGCCGGCCGAACTCCGTACTAAGGTCGTGGAGTTCCACTCCTGCCTGTGCGTCCACAGGATGGATACAGTCATACCCTGCTTTTATCAAAAGGTCAATCACCTTCCTTATGTCGCCGTCGGAATGGAAAAAGACCCGCAGGCCCATGTTTTTGGCTATCAGTGCGGCATGCCTGTAAATGGGCCACAGGTGATCCGCGAAATAGTCGGGCGAGAAAAAGAGACCCCCCTTCCCGGCGATGTCGTCGGTGACCGCCAGGGCCCGGAAATCTCTGTCACGGGCAAACCGCGCTGCTCTCTCCACCTCCGCCGCGAACCGGCCGGCCGCATCCATGAACAGGCCCCGGTCCCGGTGCACGCCGACCATGGCCTTGAAGAACCCTTCGCGCTCTATCACACGGGAGACGGGTCCGTTGAGGCAGCCTACGACGAAATAGTCTTCGAGCCCGCCTGATGGCGCGTCCGTCGAACAGATGCACCCATTGAGGTCGACACCGACCAGCGAGAGTCCCAGCGAGCGGGCGGCGGCCGCAACTTGAAGGAAGTAATCGCCTTCGCCGCCGAAGAACGTGTCGAGAAAGTCTTTATCCAGGAAGAGCTCACCCCCGGGCGGGGTGGGGTTGCCGGTGAAGTCCAAGGCGGCCTCGACGGCCGCGATAGCATGTTGTGTCATGGTAGGGGTCTTTAGAGTCTCTGATCGGACGGATCGGACGGATCGGACCGATCAGAGACTCTAAAAAGCAATCGCTAGGGTGCTGCGGGCGGCTGACCGCCTTGCCCCGCCGCCTTTCGTTTTCTGTAGTATGTCGTAAACCGCCTCGCCCTGGGATCGCGCCCCACGAGCAAGTCGGACGCCATGGCGTAGGGCAGCATGACCGCCGGGTTGACAATTGCCGCACTCAGGCCGGCCTTTATCGCGAGGGCGAGGAAGGCCGCGTTGACGGTCGTCCTGTCGGGGAGCCCGAAGGAGACATTGCTCGCCCCCAGCACGAGGTTGAGCCCCCACTCTGCCCGCACCTGCTCCATGGTCTGGAGGGTCACTGCGGCGGCCTTGTCGTTCACCGCGCTCGCTTCGGCCACGCAGTCGACGATCAGCGCCTCTCGGGGGATCCCCTGGGCGTCCGTCTGCGCCAGGATGTGCCTGATCACGTCGATCCTGCCTGTCGGCTGTTTGGGGATGCCTGAGGCATCGGAAGCCAGCGCCACGAGCGCCGTGCCATGCGCCTTGACGAGGGGCAGCAGGGCTTCGAGCACCCGGCTCTCCCCTGTGACGGAGCTGACAATCGGTTTCCCGCAGCCGAGCTGCAGCGCCTTTTCGAGGGCCTCCGGGTTCCTGCTCTCGATGCAGAGGGGTACGTCGACCACCTCCATGACGGCCTGCATCACCTGGGGCAGGACCCTGACCTCGTCGATGCCGAACGCAGAGACGCTTACGATCAGGATATCGGCGCCTGATGCCACCTGGCCGGCCGCCTCCCTGCGGATGGGTTCCATATTGCCCGTTACCATGCCCTCCTTGACCGGACCCTTCCCGAAGGGGTTGATCCGCTCTCCGACAAGGACCGTGGGCAGGCCGTCCCCGATAACGACTTCCTTTCCCCCCGGACTTCGCACAGTGGTTTTCATATTCCTCACACCGCTCCTTTCTCCATTTTATGAGACTTTATGTGACTGTGCAGTATCATGACAATCACGGCAACACACAGGGCAGCCAGGTCATTCGTGGGTCAGACCGGGCCCACTGTCCTGTTGATGCGTTGGCCCCCGTAGCATGGAATGGGTAAATCGGAGCCATGGCCGCCCTAATAGACCCCGTACTCCTTCGTGAATTCAAACATGGCCCTCACGTTCTCCGCCTTCGCATTATCGAGACTCGCCGCCGCGTCCACTATATATCCCCCGTCTCTTCCGACGATATCGATGAGCTTCTTGCAGTACGCCTTCACATCCTCCGGCGTTCCCGTCACCATCATCGAAAGAGGCACGTTGCCCTTGATGCAGACCGTGTCGCCCAGTATCTCCTTTGCCCGGAAGATGTCCGTCGCCTCGAAGGCGTACCAGGCCCGGCCCGCCGGTATCTCCCTGATGGTGGACAGACGCGAGGTGCAGTTGCCTTCCCACAGCGGGCACGGGACGAGGCCCTCATGTATGAGGGCGACCATCAGGTCTCTCAGGGTCGGCCAGAAAAACTTGTGGAACTGCTCCATCGACATAAACCCGTCGAGACCCTTGTGGATGGGGATAAATATCCTCGGGTTGCCGGTGACCTTCGCCGCGCCGAGGGCCATGTCCACCATGATGGGAAGGAGCTTTTCACATGCCTTTATCACTTCTTTCGGCCTTCGGTACATGTCAAGCATGAGACCCTTCGTGCCCCGGAAATAATCGCCCAGGGTATCGAAAGGAGCCTGCGTAAAGCCGCCGTACTGTATGGGGAACCCGGCTTCTTTTGCTTTTAGCGTATATGATGCCGCGTACCGCGCGATCTCCATCGACCGCTCTCCGGCCTTTTTGAGCGCGTCGAGGCCGGAGGCCGCCTCCGGTGCAGCGAAGGGCGCAAAGCCGAAGGGCATCCCCATGGCATAGGTGACGATGTGGCGGGGAGGCGAGATCTTTGCAAGTCCCGCAAGGCTGCCGAACACGCGGGGCCAGTAGGTTCTAATCATGAAGTCCGTGGGGTCGAAGAGGAATGCGTCGTACTCATCGGCCATCATGTACTCGCCCTCGACGAACTGGTAGGTGAAGTTGTCCGAGATGCCATGTCCGGGCCACCTGAGCTGCCGAAAGTCGAGGGTCTCCAAAAGGGGGCCCAGGTAACGGAGGGCAAAGGGGTTCTGGTCCATGTCGGGCTCGAACTCGGTCATAGTCCGCCAGTAAGCCTTCCACTGTTTTTCCGGGTCGTACATGATCTCCCGGACCGTCACCCCCGAGTACTTGGCGGGGAAGAAGCTGAATATGGCCATGACCGGCACCCTGTCGGGCTTCTTCAGGGCTATGGCGTCGAGTACCCTCTTTTCCCGCTCCAGGTACAACTCTTCAGGCGTCTTGCTCATGTCAACCACCGATCCATTCTCTGCGCTGATCCGACCGATCGGACCTAATTCTTCATAACTCACCATTCAAAAGGGCGCGGGGACCTTTCTCTGTAACTCCTCTGCCTTCCAGTACGCGATGCGCTCCTTGATGAAATCGATCCATGTGTCCACATCGGATGCCTTGAACCCCTGGGAGACCATCTCCTTCTTGTAGGCCGTTATCACGGGCTCGATAGCCTTTATCCACCTCGTTGCCTCCGCGTCGGACAGGGCTACGATCTGCCCGCCCTTTGCCTTAAAGACCTCCCTCCCCTCGATATCCATTTCATTCCACAGGGATGCCTGCCACTCCCTGGCCTCTGCCGCCGTCTCGGTAAAGATCTTCTGGATATCGGCGGGCAGGGCGTTCCATTTGTTCTTGTTCATCACGCAGTAGAAGGTAATGCCTGTGCCGAGCTGCCATGTAGGCGTGACGTAGTTCACCAGCTCGGCGAACTTCCAGTACTTCAGCGTGGAGAGGTCGACCATGATGCCGTCAATGACGGCCCGCCTCAACGCCTCATAGACGTCCGGCATCTCCAGGGGCATGGGGACTGCGCCCAGGGACCTCAGGGTCTCGGTCATCCGTCCCGCACCCCTGATCTTGAGGCCCTTCAGGTCGGCGAGGGTCCTTACCGGTTTGCTGATCGTCTGGAGGATAAGGGGTCCCGAGGTGTTTATGTAGAGCAGGTGCACGCCGTCCCACTCGGCCGGCCTGAACTTGTCGTAGAAGTCGCTGCTCACGTGGGTTGCGACCCATCCGCTGGGGAAGCCGAGAGGCAGGTCGAAGACCTCCGTCACCGGGAAGCGGCCCCGGGTGTACTGGATATGGGACACGCCGATGTCCGCGACGCCCGTGGTAATCCCGTTGAACATCTTCACCGGCGACAGGAGCGTGCCGCCGGGATAGTAGTAGATCTCCACCCGGCCGTTTGTCCTCTTCTTGATCTCCCGGCAGAACCTCTCGGTGAGGAGCGACATTTTGTGGGTGGTGGGAAGATAATTGGCGGCCTTCAGCTTGATCACCTCGGCGGCGGAACAAGAGAAGACGGCCGCAAAGAAAAAGACCGCTGCGAGGCCGAAGGATGCGACCACTTTTCTCATCTTACACCTCCTTAGGGCAGATATCCGGAACGGCCTTGTTTCGTCCTTTATGGATTTATAGAAGGGCCGTCTAGTTTATAGGAAAAAAGACGGCCCGTGTCAAGACAAATATGCTACTTATATATATAACTGCGCCACTGGTTATTATTCCTGGAATTTCGAGCTAGATGGGGCCCTGTGCGATATAAATGCCCATTGACTAATCATGGACTTACGGATAATATAATTCAGACACGTGCGCCCACTTACGAAACATACCGATCAGACCTCCTCCATAGACCGTTCGTCTTTCGAGCCCGTATATATGCAGCTCGTGAACATCCTGCACGGCCAGATCGCGTCGGGGCTCTTCAGACCTGGAGAGCGGCTGCCTTCGGAGTCGCAGCTGTGCGGGCGCTATCAGGTGAGCCCCATGACCGTCAGGAGGGCAGTCAATATTCTCCTGCAACAGGGTCTGGTGAGCACTACCCAGGGCCGCGGCACTTTCGTAAAGCCCGTGAAGCTGAGCACGGTCATGTTCGGCCTCGACGAGCTGCGGAGCCTTTTCGACAGGAATGCCCGGAATAAAGTGAAGCTCCTGGAGGTGAGCATCGTAAAGGCCGGTCCCGACATCGCGCTAAAGCTCAATATCTCCGCCGGCGACCGCACGATCCTCATCCGCCGGCTCATCACCAAGGAAAAGGAGCCGATCCTTTACCACCGTGAGTACCTGGTCTACGACCCTACACGTCCTGTGGTCGAGGCGGAGATGGAGGTGACGGCCCTTCACGGCCTGTTCGCGGGGACTGGGGAAACGAGCCTGAAGCGGGGCGATCTGGCGATCGATGCCACGGTCCTGGGAGATGAAGAGGCGGCCCTCCTCATGGCGCCTCCCGGACTGCCGTGCTTTCGCCTGGAGCATCTGTTCTACGATTTTGACAATCATCCCATCAGTTGGGGGTTTTTCGTCTGCCGCGGGGATCTCATGCGCTTCCACGCCACCGTGGGCTTAAGCGACAAGGCGAGGCAAAGAAGCCGAAAACCGGGAGGCAGGCAGTGAAACAGCATCAGTCGGACAGCGAGCTGAGCAGTCTCCTCGCGGACTTGCAGGAAGACGGCGTGTTGGCCGAAGTCCGCCGCCGCATCGACGAGGGCGACGACCTCCTCCATATCGTGCAGGAGTGCCAAAAGGGCGTGCGGCTCGTGGGTGAGCGATACGAGCAAGGCGTCTACTACATTTCCGGCCTGATCATGGCGAGCGCCATCATGCATGAGGTGGGCGACATGGTCCTCCCCGGCCTGAAGACCCTTGTCACCGGCAGCGAATCGGGGCGCATACTCCTGGGAACGGTGGAAGGCGATATCCATTACATCGGCAAGGACATCATCAAGGTGCTTCTCAGGTGCTACGGCTTCACCGTGTTCGATCTCGGCGTCGACGTGCCCGGCCGGGAGTTCCTCGCAAAAGCCCTGGATATGAGGCCGGCCATCGTGGGGCTCTCGTGTCTCATTGATTCCGCTTTCGAGAACATGCGGGCCACCATTGACCTGCTCCGCAGGGAAGCAGGCCGGGAAGGCGTTGCCCCCTCCTTTATCATCGGCGGCTGCGTGGACGAGCGCGTCTGCCGCTACGTGGCAGCCGATCAATGGGCGACGGACGCGATGACGGGTGTGCGGCTGTGCCAGCAATTGATAAGGGGGCAGGGCGGGGGCGTTACTATAGTTCGGGGCCGGCCGCCGGCATGGTCGAAATCGCGATCTTCGGCGCCCTGCTGCGGTCGTGAGGCTACGCCGTACGTACAGTACGGCTCTGCTCGACGATCCTCGCAGTGCATCCACATCTCATCGATTCCGACCATGTCGTCGTCCACCCGATCCGGCATCGAGTGCAGCCATGATCGATGCCGGAATTTTAGCGGGCGCAAAGTTGGCTTGCTTACGGGCATCCCCGGGGGCCAACCGCGATTCGACGCTCTGCATAAAGAATCGATAATCATCCAAAGGGTATTCCCCGATCGGAAAACAACCTTACTAGTTTTACCTACTACTGATGCCTTTCGATGGTTGCGGGCTTTTACCGAATGCTGTGTGGCCACCAAGCCACTGAGGCCCCAGTATGAATTTTCGTTACTTCCCATGAAACATCTCCATCCAGCGCAAAGCTTCGGCCTCGCTTATCCTGCCCAGGTACATCTGCGTCCTGATGAGATCCTGGCGCCGCAATAACCCTATTGCCTCTCGTAATGTCATAAACACCTCCTGATGTAGTGGTTCGGGGCCTCGTAGGGTAATATGGGAAGTGTGCTGGAGAGGAGCGGAGAGAGTCGAACTTCCTTAATGGCTGCGCTTAGGTTGTTTCTTTTGATGCCGCACTTGAAACCGTACCGTGAAGGCAGGAGTAACGAAAAAGGCAGGGCCATTCGCCGGCCCTGCCTTCGATGTTTGGCGAACAACGCTTGCTTTACGGACCTTCTCCTGAAGGGAGAAAGGCGGCAAAGTCCGGGACCGAAAGGTACAGGAGCAGGGGGAAGGCGGGTGCCTCATCAAGGACGGCCCTTCAATTCTCACGTAGGCTCCAAACCCTCAGCACGAGTACCCACCAGAAAATGAGCCAGGAGATCATTAATCGCCGCTCCCATCCTGCTCGCGTCATTCCCAGCGCAAGCGATGAACTCGTCAGCGTTTATGTTCCCGTTGCCGAAACGTTCCTCTAGGGTGCAACCAGGTTGTTGGAACCCGTGTATTGCCCGCTCATCGACGGATTTATGCCGCCCAAAGCATTTCCGTAAAACATGTTGTTCTGAACGATATGTCCCCCACCATCCTCGTAGAAGTTCAATCCGTAGCCGGCAGTGTTGATCACCGTGTTGTTTTGGATGACGCAGCCCTGGGCGCCGGCCTGCCAGAGAACGATGCCTCCACAATTCTGTTCGGCGACTATCGTATTGTTTTGCACGAGGATACTGTCCAGGCTCACATATCCGGCAATCTGTATTCCCCATGCCTGATTTCCGTATATCAGGTTGTTCTGCACAGTGGAGTTTGGGCTGCACAGGTAGATGCCCTGGTCGAGCTGGCCGCCTTGGGCTGATGGAGCGAGCGAGAGCCTGCCGTTGCCATAGACGATATTGCCGTTGATCATGCAGTTTGTAACGCTGCTACCAGTAAAAATCCCATCATGGCCGTAGGTAGGGCTGATTGTGGTGCTCGCCCCGTTATTATTGACGATGTTGCCCGTAATCGTCGCGTAACTCCCGTACACGTCTATCCCTTCAAGGGTGAAGTTCCTCACCCGAAAGCCTTGGATCTGCACATAAGGGGCAGAGACGTACACCCCTATCTGGACCGCGTTGTTGCCGTCAATGATCGCCATGCCGGGGCTGGCAGACTGAAACAGGACGGGACTGGCTGAGTTTCCTCCTCTCCGGACATAGAGACCTACCTGCCCTTGCCCATGGTCATTTTCATAGTAGGTGCCCGGCGCAGCGATAACCGTGTCGCCCGGGTTGACCACACTTGCCGCCTTACCTATGGTTGCAAACGGCGCGGAACTTGAACCGGCATTGCTGTCGCTGCCGGACGGCGAAACGTAGTATGTTGCGGATATCCCTGCGTTCGCAAAAAATAGCACGAATAATACAGAAATGGCTGCTGTGTTGAGTCTTTTCACTCTTGTCCGCCTCCTTTGCGGGTATTACTTCTATGTGTGAAGTCAAACGGATTCGTGTGGGGTGTTTTCGGCTGCCAAACTCCTCAAGGATTTACAATTCTTTCCTCCAGATGGGGACCCTTCACAATCTTCTATTCGTGGTCGAGCCACAAGTCGCTAGCTGCGGGAAGGGGGAACCGGCATTGACATACTTTTTCGGCGTGCCTTAAAGCACAAGTAATACCGCGTCATATACCGTTGTTCCGCATCCTCATGAAATTCCCCTTATCTGAAAGACCTCCTTATCTTACCGTTCCCATCACGTAGGGTGTGCCCGACACCACGCAGGCCCTGAGCCTCACGATGAGCGTCCTCGCGACTGCGACGATCGCCTTTTTCTTGCTGCCACTAGACCTCCATATCCTCGAGAACTTCGCGAGAAGCACGGGATCTCTCTTCACGGCCACCCAAGAGTTCTCGATAAGCACACCCCGTATGAACCCGGAGCCCATGCCGGTAATCCTCCCCTTGCATTCCGATTCTCCGGAAGAGTACTCGCTGCAGGTGAGACCGACGAAGCTCGCGACCTTCTCACCCGTCGTGAAGCGGGAGAGGTCCTCGCCGAGCTCGAGGATAAGCCTGATCGCGGTGAACCAGCCTATGCCGGGAAGGCTTCTCGCGATATCAAAGGCCTTCTTGTAACGCGGCTTCTGGCAGAGGGCCCTTAATCCATTCCTCAAGGTTGCCTGGTGGCAGGTGAGCTCCTCGAGGCTGAGTAAGGAGGACGTCGAAGCTTATCTTCAACGGACCTTTCAGGGGAAGCTCCTTGAGAATCCGCAGCTCGTCCCTGCCCCAATATCCACGGAGTGATACCTCTATTCCGTGGAAGTCGATGAACTTGTGGATCCTGTTCTTCACGCGGATGAGATCCTTCTGTATTCCGATGAGAGTGCGGCTTATCTGCCTGTCCTCCCTCCTCTCCTTGTCGGGAACGCAGCAGGCGTCCTTGAAGTCCTCGTTCTCGAGGATGATGGCGAGGCGGTTCGCGTCTCTCCTGTCGGTCTTCACTTTCGAAACCTTCGGCTGGGTCACCATGTGGGGAGGAATAACGACGCAGTCGATCCCCGCCTCAATGAGTCTGTCGTAGAGGTTGAAGCCCTTGAAGCCTGCCTCATAGATGAGATGGATGAGGCAGCCCGGGAACTTCGTCTCCAGGTACTTGAGAAGCCCCTTGCACTTCGCCTCCATCGATACAGTGTGGATAACCATCCTCTCACACCTCACTGCGAGCTTCCAGGTCCTTTTCGAATCCTCAAGGCCCACGAAGATCTCCTTGCCCTCGACCACGTGCTGCTGTACTTTATGAGTGTTCATGCCGGCTGCCTCCTCTTAGAATGTGCCGGGGCGATGCGCTCGCCGCCGAGCTTGA
>CAVYJH010000017.1:0-37541 GCA_963768735.1 uncultured delta proteobacterium
AGCGTAAAGATGTTTACCGGAGTTGGAATTCCGCTCGAGATGCACAAGGTCCGCATTGTCCAGAAACTCAGATTGATCCCCATTGAAGATCGTCTGAAGGCCATTGCGGAGGCCGGGAACAATACGTTCCTGCTGCAGAACCGTGACGTATATCTGGATATGCTGACCGACAGCGGCGTCAACGCCATGAGCGATAATCAACTGGCCTCGATGATTACCGCGGACGATGCCTATGCCGGGTCAGCGACGTTCACCCGGCTGGCGAATAAACTCACCGAGATTTTCGGGACGAAGTATTTCCTCCCGGCGCATCAGGGAAGGGCCTGCGAACACATCCTGGCGAAGACCTATGTTACGCAGGGCAGCGTCGTTCCCACGAATTTTCATTTTACGACCACGAAGGCGCTGATCACCTTGTACGGAGGTTCGGTGGATGAGGTCCTCATCGACGAGGGCCTTAAAACCACAAGCACCTATCCGTTCAAAGGCAACAGCGATATCGCCAAGCTGCGGGCGGTGATCGAGAAGAACGGGCCGGAAAAGATTCCGTTCGTGCGTCTTGAGGCGGGAACGAACCTGGTGGGCGGGCAGCCCTTTTCGCTTGCCAACATGAAAGAGGTCCGCAAGGTCTGCGACCAGTACGGGGTCATGCTCGTTCTGGACGCGAGCCTGCTGCAGGATAATCTGTACTTCATCAAAACCCGCGAGGAGAGTTGCAAGCACAAGACGATCCGCGAGATCACGCGCGAGATCGCCGATCTGTGCGACATCATCTACTTTTCCGCGCGCAAATTGGGTGCGGCCCGCGGGGGCGGCATTATTACCAACAACGAGAAGGCTTACAGAACCCTGCGCGACCTCGTGCCGCTGTTCGAGGGCTTCCTGACCTACGGCGGCATGTCCGTCCGGGAAATGGAGGCGATGGCGGTCGGCCTGGAAGAGACCATGGACGAAGAGGTCATCAATCAAGGGCCGCAGTTCATCGAGTATATGGTCAACGAGCTCGACCGGAAGGGCATTCCCGTCATCACGCCTGCCGGCGGTCTGGGCTGCCATCTGAACGCCCGGGAGTTCATCCCCCAGGTGCCCCAGGTCGAGTACCCCGCCGGTGCGCTGGGCGCAGCCATGTACATCGCCGGCGCCGTGCGCGGCATGGAACGCGGTACGCTGTCGGAACAGAGAAATCCCGACGGCAGCGAGCGTCTGGCGGAAATGGAACTCCTGCGGCTGGCCCTGCCGAGGCGCGTTTTTACACTGTCACAAGTGAAATACGCCATCGACCGTATCACCTGGCTTTATGAAAACCGGGCTTTGGTGGGCGGACTGAAATTCATCGAAGAACCGCCCGTGTTGCGATTCTTCATGGGCAGGCTGGAGCCGGTTTCGGACTGGCAGACGAAGCTCGCGGCCAAGTTCCGCGCCGATTTGGGTGACAGCCTGTAATCGAAGAGCATAAATATTTGTTTGGCACTATTGTTTATCGACATCAGTAGGTGCTTTTGTCGCCATACGCTTCGCGTTTTGGCCGTTGAGCGCATACAATGGGCATGCACATGCCCCGCCACCGATGAACCTCGAGCGCCCGTCACCGAAGCCGACGTTCTGGCGCATCTGTCCCGTTCCCGCAGGCCGCAAAGCCTCCGTGAAATCGCCGCGGCGCTTGGCCTGCGTCATTCCGGCCGCCGCGCGCTGGTCAAGCTCGCGCGAAAAATGAAGAAACGCGGGAGAAATTCACGAATATCCCGAACGGAAGGGTCGCTCTGCCAAAGGAAAAACAGGGTGCGAGAGCAGCAGTGCGGAGAATGTTGCGCCGCAGCAGAAGGGGACGCCGCACCGGCACGCCTCACAGCCAAGGAGGGAATCCACTGCGGCGCCGCGGCCCGAGGTGAATCAACTTACCGGGCGCCTCGTGGCGCATCGCGACGGTTACGGGTTCGTCGTGCCCGATGCGCCACGAAAGGATCTGGACGGCGATCTTTTCATCGGCCGCGATTCCCTGGGCGACGCCATGCATGGGGATCACGTCCTGGCGAGCATTGAGCGCCGCAGCCGTTTCGCCGACGGCGCAGGCCGCGCCGAAGGACGAATTCTCCGCGTGCTCGGCCGCGCGCACGCCACAGTCGTGGGGCTTTTCCGATACGGCTCGCGCGGCAACACCGTCGCTCCATACGAGGCGCGGCTGTTGCAGGAAATTATCATCCCGCCCGGTGACGAGTTGACGCCGGAACTGCAAGCGAAGATCGGGCCCGCATCCTCCCAAACGCGGGGTCCGCCTGCCGGAACTCGACGGCGCGGTCGTCAACGTGGAACTGACGCGGTTTCCGCGCGGCGGCGTGGCGCCGGCGGGCCGCGTGATCGAAATTCTTGGGCGGCCCGGCGATTTCGGCGTGGACGTCGAAATCCTGATTCGTAAACATCATCTGCCGCACGAGTTTCCGGCGGAAGTGCTCGCGGAAGCACAGCCGCCGTAGCCCATCCGGTGGGCGACGCGGAACGCGTGGGGCGGCGTGATTTCCGCGATCTGCCGATCGTCACGATTGACGGGGAAACGGCGCGGGATTTCGACGACGCGGTGTACGTCAAACGCCTCGAAAACGGCCACTGGCAGCTGCAGGTGCACATTGCCGACGTCTCGCATTACGTTCGCCGGGGTTCGGCGCTCGACCGCGAGGCGCGGCTTCGCGGCACTTCGGTCTATTTTCCGAATCGCGCCGTGCCGATGCTGCCCGAGGAGCTGTCGAACGGCATCTGCTCGCTCAACCCGCGCGAAGACCGCCTGGTGATGAGCGCCGTGATGGAGCTCGACGAGAGCGGCGAAATCGTGGCATCGGAATTCGCGCGCGGCGTGATCCGCTCGGCCGAGCGCATGACCTATACGGCCGTAAACGCCGTGCTCCAGCATGACGCGGCCGCGACCGCGCAATACGCGCACCTCGCCGAAGAGTTCCGCGCGATGCGCGACCTGGCGGTGATTCTCACGGCGCGCCGCGCGCGCCTCGGTTCCATTGATTTCGACCTGCCCGAGCCGGTGATCGAATTCGACGCCGCCGGGCAAATGACCAGCATCGTCCGCAGCGAGCGCAACATCGCGCACCGGCTGATCGAGGAGTTCATGCTGACGGCCAACCAAGCGGTCGCGCGCTACCTCGAACGCCGCGGGATCGGTTCGCTGCACCGCGTTCATGAAAAACCAGATCCAAAGAAGATTCTGGAGTTCGAAGAGGTGGCGCACACGTTCGGCTATTCGCTGGGCGTGGAAAATCTTGCCGAGCGGCGCCTGGTCGTGCGCCACGGCACTGCCCGAACGCATGCGCGGCACGGCCGCTCGGGCGGCGGCCGTGAACGAGCCATGACCGTCGCGCTTCCCGGCGCGCTCGACATCGCCATTCGCCCGGAGCATTACCAGCGCCTGGCGGAAAAAATTGCCGGCAAGCCCGAGGAGCGCATCGTTTCCTACCTGATGCTGCGCTCGCTCAAGCAGGCGCGATATGCCGCCGACCCGCTGGGACATTTCGCGCTGGCGTTCGACGAGTACACGCATTTCTACCTGAAGGATTTCAGATTCAGCCTCTATTTACTCATCAATGGACGCGACTGTCTGTTTGAGAACAAGACCGCGATTCTTCAGGATACAGCCGCGGCCTTTCAAGAGGGGGATGACTGCCGTCTGGTAATGAGTTTTGGTAACGACCGGGTGCAGGTAGGGATGGATGGGTACTGCCCTGATTATTGTCAAAAAGGCGCCTTTATGCGTAGCGGAACATTCCTGAAGACCAGCCCTCAACCAGATTCTCTCTTTTCCTTACAGGCCGGGACCTCCTGGTTGCGAAGGAAAACCGGCTCAAGTCTGCTCCAGGGGCAAGCGTCTCTCGCTGCCGATCCCGCTTCCACTTCATCTCAAGCGGGCGGCTCGCAGCCTACGGGTATAATCGATGGCATAAAAAAGGGGGCGGACATCATGGGACCACTCAAGGGACTCTTTGGGCGGTGAAGAAGCGGGCGGGATCATCCGGGGTAACTCATTGTAATTATTGAGCCAAATTATGCTGGACAACGGCATGAGGGCATGATCACTACTTACGTAGCTTCGGATTAAAGTAGCTGAAGGCTTTCACCTTGCCTTGGTACCTTTAGTTGGTACAGGCGAAGCTTTCCCAAAAAACGCCGAAAGGCGTTTTTCCTGTTTCTGGCCTTACGATATCAAATTTCCCTGAAAAATAAGGAAAATAACGGGTCTTTACTCATAACTATCATCCACGACAGTGAAGATTAATAAGAATCTACCAAGATTTCCTTGATATATAAGGCAAAAACCGCAATGTCAACTTTAGTCGCATTGCGTCTCAAACGCTTTTAACGTGTGCGCTGCAATATCAAATTCCTTGATAAATAAGGGAAATATCATTGACTTGTTCTAGATTTTTACTCTAGAACTTCCTTCTACTATAGAAACCCTACCACCCAATAGGAAGAACACCCAAAATTTATCCGAGTAATAGGAAAAAATGCCATCGATCAGCGGTTACAATCCGGTTACAGGTACTCATAAAGCAAGGCAAGAGAAGGCCAAACTAACATACATAGGATAGCTAATCCTCAAGGGAAGGGTACTATGAAGGCAGAAAAGAAGCTTAAGAAGCGCCTTTACTCCGTGGAAGAGGCCGCCGTCTACCTGGGCCGGACCGTGTGGGCGGTCCGGCATATGCTGTGGGACGGCAAGCTACCCTACCTTAAGGACGGGAAGCGAATTTTCCTGGATCAGAAAGACATGCGACGGTTTATCGAGGCTAATAAAACGCGGCAACTTTATTGAAATCACAGGGGAAAATACTCATTGACATCACCCAAAAGCTCAGGCATCATCAAGGCATGATAACGGGAAACCCTTGTAAGTATGAGCACTTAGACGATGTTTAGCCCTTAAAGGAGGCTGAAGATGGGGCACATCTACAAGAGGGGAAGGGTCTTTTGGATTAAGTACTATCGGGGTGGTAAACCCTACCAGGAATCCTCCAGGTCGGACAAAGAAACCGATGCAAAACGTCTGCTGAAATTCGGGAGGGGCAAATAGCCGAGGGGCGGTTCCCCGGCTTGCAGGTCGGCCGTACCCGCTGGGACGAATTGAAGGACGACCTCATCCGGGATTACAAGATTAGCCATAGGAAGTCCAGGAACCGCCTCGAGCTGAGCACCAAGCACTTGCAGAAATTTTTTGAAGGCATGAGGGCAGCCGACATCACCACAACCCATGTGAACCAGTATATAGAGGTCCGTCAGGAAAAAGGGGCAGAGAACGCCACAATCAACCGCGAGCTATCGGCGCTCAAGAGGATGTTACCACTAGGAAAGAACTGCTGCCGCCGCCGAAGGTTGCCCACGTTCCGTATATCCAAAAGCTACCAGAAAACAACGTAAGGACCGGCTACTTTGAGGTGGAAGACTACCTGAAGCTGAAGGAGCAGCTGCCGGGCTTACCTGAGACCAGTCCTATCGGGATGGGCTACTTCACAGGCATGCGCAGAAAAGAGATACTGTCGCTTAGGTGGGACCAGGTGAATGTCTTCGAGAAGAAGGTAACCCTGGATGCGGGGACGACGAAGAACGACGAGGCTCGGACCCTGTTCCTGACGGGCGGGCCTTCTATGACGTACTTATGGAGCAGAAGAAGTTAAGGGAGATAACAAATACCCCGCTGCGATTTTGTCTTTTTTCAATAAAGGAAAGAGGATGAGGGTATTTCAGAAGCGCCTGGGAGCAGCGCCTGCGGCCAGAGCGGGCATACCGGGGAAAAGCTGTTCCACGACCTGAGAAGAACTGCCGGTCCGTAACATGGTCCGTGCGGGTGTGCCCGAGAAGATGGCGATGAAGATCAGTGGCCACAAAGACTCGAGCCGTCTTCGACCGCTACAACATAGTCAATGAAGAGGACCTGAAGGAAGCCTGCCTGAAAAAGTGTCCTGATAAACACGAAGCAAGCCAGGCAGACAATAGAACAAACGCAAAAGGTTACAAATGTAGGTGACAATGTCAACTGCGAGGGGTCAGAGTAAGGGTGGTGGATGCCGTAAATGATTGAAAAGTCCTGGAAAAATTACAAGTGCCGAGGATCGGAATCGAACCAATGACACGCGGATTTTCAGTCCGCTGCTCTACCGACTGAGCTACCTCGGCACAGCCCCCATTTTAACCGCTATCGCGCCTGTTAGTCAAGAGTCCGGGGCCGGCCGGGGGCGAATTTTTTGAAGGGGTGGCCGCCTTCACGCCTTGCCGCAGAAGGGCCGGGACGTTCTATATTTCCGTGAAACAAAGGCTTTCATAAACGACCGGCCCCGGAAGAGGACCCGATGGTCTGCCTTCCGGGGCCGGTTATTTCCGGCGTTTGTTCTATACGTACTCTACTTCTGGTACAGCAGGTTCGGCAGCCATGTCGCTATCTGCGGGAATATGAAGAGCAGCACGCCCATGAACGCCAGGGACAGCAGGAACGGATAGACACCGCCGTAAATGACGCTGAAGGGCGTTTTCGTGATGTTCTTCACGACGAAGACGTTGATCGCCACGGGCGGGTATCACGACGCCCACCATGACGGTGATCGCGATCATGATGCCGAACCACATGGGGTCGAACCCGAGCTTGAGAGGCCGGGTAAAAGATCGGCGTCGCAAGGATCATGAAGGCGAGGTCGTCGATGAAGGAGCCGCCCAGAGGTAGAAGACAGCGATGATAACCATCACGATGTAACGGTGGAGCGGCAGGCCGGCGATCCAGTCTGCGGCGAGCGAGGGTATGTTCGTAACTGCGATGAAGTGGCCGAGGACGCGGAGCCGGCGATAAGCATGATGACCATGCATGCCGTGCGGAGCGACTCATCGACGGCCTTGATGAAGTTCTCCCAGAGCAGGGACCTCTGAGCGAGGCAGAGGAAGAGCACTGCGGAGGTGCCGACGCTGCCGGCCTCCGTGGGCGTGAAGAAGCCCTTCAAAAGGCCCCCGATCACGACGAGGAAGATGACGATCGGCCATATGACGGCGGGCATGGACTGACGCGCTCGCTCCAGGGGAACTTCGCCCTTCGGCGCTAGGGCCGGGTTCGATCTTGCCCAGCCGACGATGATGAAGACGAAGAAGAGGGCGATCATAAGGCCCGGGATGAGGCCCGCCATGAAAGAGCCTGCCGATGGACTGCTCCGTTATGACGCCGAAGACGATCAGCGTGACGCTCGGCGGGATGAGGATGCCGAGGGTGCCGACGGTGGCGACGATGCCCGTGGAGAGCTTCCTGGCGTAACCGAAGCGGTCCATCTCCGGGACTGCCACGCAGGCGAAGGTGGCGGCCGTAGCCGGAGAGAGCCGCAGATGGCCTTGAAGACGGTCGCCCCGGCCACGGTCGCTATCGCCAGCCCGCCGGGTATATGGCCCATGAACTTGTGGGCGGAATCGAAGAGCTTCTTTGCTATGCCGCGTTGAAGGCGATCTGCCCCATGAAGACGAAAAGGGGAATCACCGTGAAGCCGTAGCTCGCAAAGGTGTCGAAGGTGTCCTTGGCGAGGAGGTTGAACGCTGCCGGGACGGAGACGAGGTAGCGAAGCCCACGAAGCCCATGATGGCCATAGCAAAGCCCAGCTCGATGCCCGTCAGGAAAAGGATCAGGAGGAGCGCCAGGTCGATGAGTCCTACCGTTATCTCATTCATATTGGCCTCCCGCTATCTTTATCAGGTCGCCCACAACGACCAGGCATTGGACGAAGCAGGCGATGCCTATCCGTATGCAATCGGGTAGAAAGGCAGATTTGCAGGGTCAGGGAGACCTCGCCGGATTTGACCATGTCGGATGCCAGCACCATGAGGTTCCAGCCGATGAACAGGAAAAGGACGAGCACCATCAGGCGGGTCGTCACGTTGAAGACGTTCTGCCAGAATTTAGGGAACTTCGGGTAAAAGAATCGACGAAGATCTGCCCCCTGACGAAGGACGTGATGGGCAGCGAGAAGCCTATCACCACCCCACCGGTGAAGGCCACCATCTCATACGTGCCGATAATCGGTCTCGAAAAAATTCGCAGGATCACGTCGCACGTGGTCAGGCTCATCATGAACACCAGCGCGATCCCTGCAACGACTTGCATGCACCTGCTTAAGACGTAGATAAAACTCGTTACAGCTTTCCCCATAACTTACCCCCATAAGTTTGGCTTACCCCTTCAAGATATCCGTTGGCGAAAGAGATTGTCAAGGGAATTGTTGGCCTGGATGTATGCAGCCCCTCTGTCTAATGGGGTCGGGATCTTTTCGCCGACGCTGCGCGCTAAAGCGATCTCTTGCCGGCGCTGCGCGCATGTGGGGGGACCACCCCAACACAGGGCGTAAAAATCCCCCGGTCCCCAGGTAGTTACAGCTATCTGTTGATTACGGGGGCTAGGTATGTTAACTTTCATCCGAATGGAAGAGTTCAACCGCATATCCCGGCTCCCCCCTTATACATTCAACATCGTAAGGGATCTCCTCATCGAGGCGAGGCGCAAGGGGGAGGACATCATCGACCTCGGCATGGGTAACCCCGACATGCCCACGCCGAAGCACATAGTGGCGAAATTGGTCGAGGCCGCCTGCAACCCCAGAACCACCGCTACTCGATGACGCGCGGCATACCGAAGCTGCGCAAGGCGATCGCCGACTGGTATCGCCGGAGGTACAAGGTCGCCATCGACCCGGAGACGGAGGCCATCGTGACGATGGGCTCGAAGGAGGGGATCGGCCACCTCGTGCTGGCCACGGTCAATACGGGGGACGTCGTCTTCGTGCCGGACCCCACCTACCCCATACATACGTACTCGGTCGTCATCGCGGGCGGCGACCTGCGGACGATACCCCTCCTGCCCCTCGACGGGTTCATCGAGAGGCTGTCGATAGCGGTCAAGACGACCTGGCCCCAGCCGAAGATGCTGATCCTGAGCTTTCCGAACAACCCCACGACCGAGGTGGTGACCCTCGATTTCTTCAAGCGGATCGTCGCCTTCGCCAAGGAGCACAAGCTGATGGTCGATCCACGACCTCGCTTACGCGGACCTCGTCTTCGACGGCTACACGGCCCCGAGCTTTCTCCAGGTGAAAGGGGCAAAAGACGTGGGCGTCGAGTTCTTCACCCTCTCGAAGAGCTACTCCATGCCCGGCTGGAGGGTGGGCTTCGCGGTGGGCAACCGGCAGATGATCGCGGCCCTGACCAGGCTGAAGAGCTATTTCGACTACGGCATCTTCCAGCCCATACAGATCGCCTCGATCATAGCCCTCAACGGGGAGCAGCACCTGCGTGCACGGAAATTAACCGAGGAATACCGGAAAAGACGGGACGCCCTCTGCCAGGGCCTCAAGCCGGTGCGGGTGGCACGTGCCCCCTCCGAAGGCGACCATGTTCGTCTGGGCGAAGATCCCCCCCAGTTCGAGTCGATGGGCTCTGTCGAGTTCTCGAAGATGCTCCTCAGGGAGGCCAAGGTGGCGACCTCGCCCGGCATAGGCTTCGGCGAGTACGGCGAAGGTTACATAAGGTTCGCCCTCATAGAGAACGAGCACAGGATCAAGCAGGCGGTTAAGGGCATCAGGGGAGCGCTGGCGGCAAAGAAACGATGATCCGCGTCGGCATCATAGGTCTCGGCACGGTTGGCCGGGGCACATATCGCCTCCTTAAGGAACACCGTGCCCTCATCGCTCAAAAGACGGGCCTGGACATAGTCGTGGCGGGGGCGGCGGAGATCGACCAGTGCAAAGCGAAGCGAGGCCGACGGAAGTCCCCGGTTCTTCAGGACCGCCGAGGAGCTGATCGACGACCCCTCGATAGACATCGTCGCGGAGCTGATAGGCGGCACGGAAACGGCCGGCCGCCTCATCACGTCGCGCCTTCGGCAGGGGCAAGTGGGTCGTCACGGCGAACAAGGCCCTTCTTGCCGAGAAAGGGCAACGAGATATTCCGCTCTGCCGCGGAGAGCGGCTGCGAGATAGGCTTCGAGGCGTCCGTCTGCGGCGGCATACCCGTGATAAGGGCGATACGGGACGGCCTCGTCGGGAACAGGATCGGCTACATCCTCGGTATCCTTAACGGGACGAGCAACTATATCCTCACGCCGGATGAGCGCCGAAGGGCTGCCTTTTGCGGAGGCCCTTGCCGAGGCGCAGGCCGCAGGCTTCGCCGAGGCGGACCCCACCTTCGACGTGGAGGGCATCGACGCGGCCCACAAGCTCTGCATACTGGCGCGCCTCGCCTTCGGATACCCCCTTTCGATGGCGGACATAGGGATGGGCGGCATCTCCCGGATAGAGCCCATCGACATCGCCTTCGCCGAAGGAGCTGGGCTACAGGATAAAGCTCCTGGCCGTGGCGAGGGAAGAGGACGGGGTGATAGAGGCGAGGGTCGAGCCCGCCATGCTGCCTGCGGCGCACCTCATGAGCAGCGTCAACGACGTCTACAACGCGGTCTACATCGTGGGCGACCGGGTAGGCCCCAACCTTTACTACGGGAAGGGCGCCGGCGGGGACCCGACGGCCAGCGCGGTAGTGAGCGACATCGTGGACATGGCGGTCAGGAAGAGCGCACGGTGCGGCAGGCCGGCCATGTGCCTCTCCGAGGAAGGCAGGAGGGTCAAGAAGAGCAGGGAATCGGTCGCCTCCTTCTACATGAGGTTCAAGGCGGAGGACAGGCCGGGCGTCCTTTCCCGAAGATGTCCGGGATACTGGCCGACCACCGCATAAGCATAGCGGCGGTGACGCAGAAAGGCCGGAAAGAGAACGAATACGTGCCCATAGTCATGCTTACCCACGAGGCGGCCGAAGGCGACCTGCTCAAGGCAAAGGCGGAGATCGACGGCCTTCCCTTCATCAGCGGCGAAAGCGTCCACGTGCGCATCGAGCCGGGGCGCATATGAGCGGGCGGGCCGCGAAATATATCGTCGTTATCGGCGACGGCATGGCCGATTTCGCCCTGGAGGAGCTGGGCGGGAGGACGCCCCTGCATGGCGGCGAAGAAGCCGAACATGGACAGCGTGCGCAGCCGAGGGCTTCTGCGGACAGGTGAGACAGTGCCCGCCGGCTTCCCGCCGGGCAGCGACGTGGCCTGTATGTCGCTCTTCGGCTACGACCCCGCTAAGTACTACACCGGGCGCGCCCCTATAGAGGCATACGGCATGGGCATCGCCACTGGACGACGCGACGTCGCGTTCCGGTGCAACCTCGTCTACCTCGACGTGCGGCTGCCGAAGGTGCTCATGGGCGACTACAGCGCGGGCCACATCACGACGGAGGAGGCGGGAAGGTCCTGATACAGGACCTGGACGCGGCAATCGGGAACGAGGACTTCACGGTTCTTCCCCGGCGTCGGCTACCGCCACCTGATGATCTGGAAGGATGGGCTAGGCGGACATGGAGACCACCCCGCCCCACGACATACTCGGACAAAGAGGTCGATCGACCATATGCCTTCGGGTGAAGGGGTCGAAGACGATCATCAGGCTCATGAGCGATTCCCAGATATTCCTGAAGGACCACCTGGTCAACAGGGAGCGCATCGCCCGGGGCCTCGCGCCGGCGAACAGCATCTGGCTCTGGGGGCAGGGCAGGAAGCCCTCTTTCCCGCCTTTCTACGAGAGATACGGGACGAGGGGGGCGGTCGTGGCCGCCGTGGACCTCATAAAGGGCATCGGGGCGCTGGCGGGCTTCGACACGCCCCGCGTGGAGGGGGCAACGGGCTACCTGGACACGGATTACGGCGCGAAGGCGCGAAGGCCCTGGAGCTCCTCGACGATCACGACATCGTCTACGTCCACGTGGAGGCGCCCGACGAGGCGTCCCACGAGGGGAGCCTCCCGGAGAAGATAAAGGCCATAGAGCGCATAGATGAGCAGGTTGTGGGCTGATCTCCTTGAGGCGGGTGGGAGAGGACGTCCGCCTGCTGGTCGTCGACGGACCACGCCACGCCCCTCGCGATGAGGACGCATCACGCCTGTCCTGTGCCCTTCGCCGTTTATCGAGAAGGGGCGCAACAGGGCCGGGCGGCATCTACGACGAAGAGCAACGGCGGCAAGGTCTTTTCAGGCGAGCAGATGGTGGCATTCTTCCTGAAAGGGTCGGAGACATGAGACAAAAATTTATCTTCGTCACAGGGGGCGTCGTCTCTTCACTGGGCAAGGGACTTGCTTCCGCCTCTATAGGCGCCCTTCTCGAATCGAGGGGCCTCTCGGTCACCCTGAAAAAGCTCGACCCCTATATCAACGTGGACCCCGGCACCATGAACCCCTTCCAGCACGGGGAGGTCTTCGTCACGGAGGACGGCGCGGAGACCGACCTCGACCTCGGCCACTACGAGCGCTTCACCAACGCCGCGATATCGAAGAAGTCGCAACTTCACCACGGGGCAGGTCTACGACTCGGTCATATCGAAGGAGCGCAGGGGCGAGTACCTGGGCGGCACGGTCCAGGTGATACCCCATATCACCGACGAGATAAAGTCGATGATCCTCGACGTGGACGAGACGATCGACATCGTGATCGTGGAGATAGGCGGCACCGTGGGCGACATCGAGAGCCTGCCCTTCCTGGAGGCGATCCGCCAGCTCAGGAACGACCTGGGCAAGGAGAACACCCTCTTCATCCACCTCACCCTCGTGCCCTTCATCAAGACGGCCGGGGAGATGAAGACGAAGCCGACGCAGCACAGCGTCAAGGAGCTGCGGGAGATCGGCATCCAGCCCGACATCCTGCTCTGCAGGACCGAGGAATTCCTGCCCGCGGCGCTCAAGGACAAGATAGCCCTCTTCTGCAACGTCGAGAAGGACGCGGTCATCACGGCGAAGGACGTGGAGACCATCTATGCCGTGCCGCTCATGTTCAACCGGGAGGGCCTGGACGACAAGATCACCGAGATACTCAATATCTGGGCCAAGAAGCCCGACCTCGAGCGAGTGGCAGAAGATCGTCGATATCATCGCGGCCCCGAAAAAGCAGGTCGAGATCGCCATGGTCGGGAAATACGTGAAGCTTACCGATTCCTACAAGAGCCTCAACGAGGCGTTGACCCACGGGGGCATCGCGAACAACTGCAAGGTCAATATCCGCTATGTCGATTCGGAGGACCTGGAAAAGGACGTGGTGAGGCACCTGAGCGACGTGGACGGCATCCTGGTGCCCGGCGGCTTCGGGTCGAGGGGCATCGAGGGGAAGATCAATGCCGTCACCTATGCCAGGGAGAACAAGATCCCCTATTTCGGCATCTGTCTCGGCATGCAGATCGCGGTGATAGAGGTCGCCCGGAATATCGGCAGGCTCAGGACCGCCCACAGCACGGAGTTCCACGAGGAGACGGACTGCCCGGTCATCTACCTCATGGAGGAATGGGTGGACCGGGACGAAAGGCTCCAGACGAGAGACGAGGCGTCCGACAAGGGCGGCACCATGCGGCTCGGCGCTTACCCGTGCAAACTGAAGCCGGGGAGCAACGCGCTACACGGCCTACAACCAGGAACTGATATACGAGAGGCACCGCCATCGTTACGAGTTCAATATGCGCTACAGGGAGCAGCTCGAGACAGTGCGGTATGGAGGTCACGGGTATCTCGCCGGACGGAGACGCTGGTGGAGATCGTCGAGCTGCATGACCATCCGTGGTTCCTGGGGTGCCAGTTCCACCCGGAATTCAAGTCGAAGCCCTTCAAGCCCGCGCCGCTTTTCCGGGAGTTCATAAGGGCCGCCCTCAAGCGAAGGCAGGAAAAGGCCGAATGCCAAAAGAAGTAAGGGTGGGGAGCGCAGCGGTGGGGGGAGGCCCTTCACCTTCATCGGGGGACCCTGCGTGATCGAGGGCAGGGATATGGTCCTCGCCATCGCGCGAGAGAGCTCGCCGCCATCACGGGCCGCCCTCGGGATTCCTTTCATCTTCAAGGCTTCCTACGACAAGGCGAACAGGATGTCCCTGAAGGGTTTCAGGGGTCTGGGCATCGACGAGGGCCTCTCGATCCTGGCGGAGGTGAAGGACTCCTCGGCGTGGCCGTCCTCACGGACGTCCATTCGCCGAGGAGGCGCCATCGCGGCCGGGGTGGTCGATGTGGTGCAGGTGCCGGCCCTCCTCTCCAGGCAGACCGACCTGCTCGTCGCATGCGGCAAAACGGGCAAGGCGGTCAACATCAAGAAGGGGCAGTTCCTCTCGCCCCAGGATGTAGTCCATGCGATCAGGAAAGTGGAGTCGACGGGCAACAGGGAGATACTCGTCACCGAGCGGGGGACGAGCTTCGGCTATCACAACCTGGTCAACGATTTCCGGGGCCTCCCGATCATGCGCGGGTTCGGCTACCCCGTCATCTTCGACGCCACCCACAGCGTGCAGCTGCCGGGCGGCGGGCGGGCAATCCTCCTCGGGCGAGAGGGAGTTCATCTTCCCCCTGGCGCAGGGCGGCCGTGGCCGTCGGGGTCGGACGGCATATTCATGGAGGTCCACGAAGACGCCGGCCAGGGCCCTGTGCGACGGCGAGAACTCGGTCCGCCTCGACGACGTCCCGGCATATGCTCGAGGTGCTCAAAAGGATAGCGAGGAGAGCCCTGTGTGAGCAGTCACGTCGCACATAGGCAAAGGACGTGCTGGAAGAAGGAGGCGAGTGCGATCCTCCAGGTGATGGAGAGGCTCAACGACGATTTCGACCGCGCGGTGCGACGCCATCGACGCGGCGCAAGGGCAGGGTCGTTTTCTCCGGCATAGGCAAGTCGGGCCTCGTGGCCAAGAAGATCGCCTCGACCTTTTCCAGCGTCGGCATACCGTCCATCTACCTCCATCCCGCGGATTCGCTCCACGGGGACCTGGGCATAGTGCGGAAGGAGGATATCTTTTTCATCATCTCCAACAGCGGGGAAACGGACGAGGTGATAAAGATCCTTCCCTGGATAAAGAGGATGGGCATGCGCACGGTGGTGATGACGGGAAACAGGTCGTCCACCATCGCGGGTTACGGCGACATCGTACTCGACGTCAAGGTCGAGGAGGCCTGCCCCTATAACCTGGTGCCCACGTCGAGCACGACCACCGCGCTTGCCGTGGGTGACGCCCTGGCCGTGGCCCTGATGAAGGAGAGGAATTTCACGCGGGACGATCTGGCCCTGCTCCATCCGGGCGGGAGCCATCGGCAGGAGCCTGCTCCTCAGGGTCGAGGACCTGATGCACACAGGGGAGGCCCTTCCCCGGGTTTACGAGGACATGCCCATGAGGCAGGCGATCATGGAGGTCACGTCGAAGAGGCTCGGAGTGACGGGGGTGTTCAACAGAAAGGAGGAGCTGGTGGGCGTCATCACCGACGGCGACCTGCGGAGGGCCCTCGAAAAATACGAGGATATGCTCTCAAAAACGGGCCGAGGACGTGATGGCGGGGAACCCAAAGGGCATAGAGAGGGACGCCCTGGCGGCCTATGCCTTGAAGAAGATGGAGGAGTTCTCCATCACCTCCCTGTTCGTCTTCGAGAGGGGACGACCGGAAGCACCCCATCGGCGTGCTCCACATCCATGACCTGCTGAAGGCAAAGATCGTATGGGAGGAGGCGCCGTTAAGCCTCCGGTAAGCCATCGCGCCGCATTGTCCGATATTTGATGTGAGGGGGAGGCCAGGATAGCACGCAAGTGGGCCGTCCCGAGCAGGTTTTCCCGCACTTTCCTTATAGAGGGGAGGCTACCGGCTTTGCCGATCGAGGGGGCGACGCGAGCCCCAATAAATGAACCGAAGAACCTCGATCGTCTATATACCTCGCGTTCATCGTCGGCATTGTGTCCTTTCGGGCTACTTCTTCCGGAAGCCCGACCGGGCCACGTCGAAGAGGGATGAGGGCAAGAAGGTCATCATCTTCAAGGACGTAAAGTACTCCGGGGAGAAGAAAGGGCGTTGTCGACTGGGAGATACGGGCCAAGCTCATGAGAAAGTACATCGACACGACCATGGTGGAGATGGAGGGCATCGAGGGCGCTTACAAGCCGAAGCCCGACACCATCGTCACCTTCACGGGCGCGAAGGGGCAGATGGACACGGCCAAGGAGGTCGGGAGCGTCCAGGCCGTGGAGGTTTATTACAAGGGCGAGTACGTGATAAAAAGCCCCTCCATGGACTTCGATTTCAAGAAGTCCCTGGCCTGCACGAGGCGCCCGTCGACCTGCAGGGCAAGAAGTTCACCATGAAGGGCATCGGGCTCAGCGCGGACACGAAGGAGCAGGTGATCACCGTCGAGAAGGACGTGAGCGGCGAACCGATACGAGGAGGAGAAGGCGGAAACGTACGACCGTTCACCGCCGACAGGTTCGTCTACCTCCTCAAGGACAACACGTACATCTTCGAGGGCAGCGTGGTGGTCAAGGGGGAGAAGATGGACATGTACTGCGACAAGGTGCAGGTGCTGAGCAACCAGGACGCCATGGAAAAGATCGACGCCGTGGGCGGCGTCAGGATCGTGTCGAAAGGGACTATTGCGAAAAGTGAGCGGGCAGTATATTATTTTAAGGAAGATAGGGTCGTGCTCACGGAACAGCCGAGGATCACCAGGGACAAGGTGGAGATGGAGGGGGAGACGATAGTGTACAACCTTGCGACCGATAAGTTTTCGGTGGAGAAGCCGAAGATGAGAATAGAGCAGCGGCCTCGATGAAGGGACGGAAGGAGACTGGTACAGGCAAGCCCGTCGTCGGTGCTCAAGGCGCAGCACCTTTCGAAGTCGTACGATTCCAGGAAGGTGGTCGACGACGTGGCCGTCTACGTCGACACGGGGGAGATGGTGGGCCTTTTCGGCCCGAACGGCGCGGGCAAGACGACCAGCTTCTACATGATTATCGGCTTCATAAGGCCCGATGGGGGGGAGATCAGCCTCGACAATGACGACCTCACCGACCTTCCCATGTTCCTGCGCGCCCGCAAGGGGATCACCTACCTGCCCCAGGAGCCTTCCGTTTTCAAGAAGATGAGCGTCAGGGACAACCTGAGGTCCATCATGGAATTTCACGAGGACGATAAGGTCGTGATGGAGCACAAGATACAGGAGGTGCTCGAGGCGTTCAGGCTGGCGCACCTGGCGGACAACAGCGCCGACCTGCTGTCCGGCGGCGAGCGGAGGAGGCTGGAGATAGCGCGGGCCATGATGATCGCCCCCAAATTCATGCTCCTCGACGAGCCCTTCTCCGGCATCGACCCCATATCCATCTCCGACCTGAAGAAGATCGTCCTGGGATTGAAGAAGAGGGGCATAGGCATCCTCATCTCCGACCATAACGTGCGGGATTCCCTGCCCATCTGCGACAGGGCCTATATCATTAAGCGACGGCAAGATACTGATCGAGGGCGACCCGTTCGAGATCGCCAAGAGCAGGCTTGCCCGCGAGGTCTATCTGGGCGAGGAGTTTTACATCAATGCTGGAACTTAAGCAGACACAGAAGCTCGCCCAGCAGCTCGTGCTGACGCCGCAGCTCCAGCAGGCCATAAAACTGCTTCAGCTCTCCCAGCTGGAGCTCATCGAGGCCATCGAGCAGGAGATCAAGGAAAACCCCGTGCTCGAAGGTCGCAGGAGGAGGAGCCGGAGGAGAAAGAGAAGAGCGGCCAGAAAAAGGAAGAGATGCTCGAGTGGCTGGAGAGGTACTCCCCGTCCGAGGATTTTATGCCCAGGGAGGAGAAGGAGTATCCCGATTACGAGAACATCGTGAAGAAGGCGAGCGGCCTGCGCGACTACCTGCGCTGGCAGGTGGGCCTCTCCGATTTCGCGCAGGAAGAGCGGGTTTTCGCCGAGTGGATAATCGAGAACATCGACGACAACGGCTACCTCTCCGTCCACGCTGGAAGAGATATCGGCGATGTCGGCCATCCCCGTAGAATTCCTGGAAACGGTGCTGAAGAAGGTCCAGAAGCTCGACCCGCCGGGAGTGGGCGCGCGAGACCTGCGGGAATGCCTGCTCATCCAGTACGCGGAGAGCGGCGAGAAGGACGAGATCTTCGAGGACATGGTCAACAATCATTTTGACCTGTTCAAGAGGATGGACCTCAAGGAGATTGCGAAGAAGACGGCCTATTCGGTCGAGGAGATCAAGGCGGTCTTCGAGAAGATCAAGAGCTTCGACCCGAAGCCGGGCCGGAACTATGAGAGCGACCAGCCCATCTACGTCGTGCCCGACGTGCACGTGGTGAAGGGGGAGGACGGCTTCGAGGTCTTTCTGAACGACGAGGGCGTTCCCGACCTGAAAATGAACAGATATTACGTCGGAGCTTTTCGTCAGCGACAAGGTGAACGGGGACACCAAGGAGTATATCAAGAAGAAGATCAAGCAGGCGGAATGGTTCATGAAGAGCCTGCAGCAGAGGCAGAGGACCCTCTACCTGGTGGCGAAGAGCATCGTCGATTTCCAGAAAGAGTTTTTCGAGAAGGGCATCCGCTGCCTGAAGCCCCTCATATTGAAGGACGTGGCCAATTACGTGGGCGTTCACGAATCGACGGTGAGCCGGATAACGAGCAACAAGTACATGGGCACCCCCTGCGGCGTCTTCGAGATGAAGTTTTTCTTCACCACGGGTGTGGGCAGCGAGAACGGCGGCGATGCCCAGTCGGCGAACGCGGTAATGGACTGCATCTCCGAGATCGTCGCGAAGGAGGACAGGACGCAGCCCGCTGAAGGACGAGGAGATCGTCGCCCTGCTCAAGGAGCGGTTCGGCGTCACGGATAGCGCGGAGGACCGTCGCGAAATACCGGGAGGTCCTGCATATCCAGTCTTCGCGCGAGCGGCGGAGATTAGACTGATAATGAGCGCCGATTCCGGCAAGGCTTCCGGCGCGAAATGCGTTGACAATAATTTTATCATCTGATACGTTTTCGGCCCTGGTCGGTGCGAGACCGGCTCTTAACTTTACAGTTTGGGGGTACCATGGATATAACGATCAGCTTCAGGCACATCGAACCTGACGACAGCCTGAAGAAGTACGTGGAGGAGAAGCTGTCGCGGCTGCAGAAGTACGTGGAAAGTCCGATCGACCTCCATGTGGTCCTTTCCCTGGAGCGGAAGTACCGGCAGCGGGTAGACGTAATGTTTACCCTTAACGGCGTGGTGATCAACGCCCACGAGGTGATGGGCGACATGCATGCGGCGGTGGACAAGATCCTCGACAAGCTGGAGACCCGGCTGTAGCCGGTATCGGGACAAGGTGAAGCAGTACCGCGAAGGCAAGCCGAAATATGCGCGAGCAGGGCGTCGAGGAGAAGGAGCGGCCAGGTCATCATGCTGAGGACGATCGACGCCAAGCCGATGGACCCCGAGGAGGCGCAGGATGCAGCTCACCGCCTCGGGCGACGGATTCATCATTTTCCGGGAGCATCGAGAGGGGCAACGTATGCGTGATGTACAAACGGAAAGACGGCAATTTCGGACTGATCGAAACGACGGGGAAGGGCTATGAACATGAAGGACGTTCTGAAAGAATCCTGCGTCATCGCCGAGCCTGAAAGGCGTGACGAAAGAAGAGGTTCTTACAGAACTGGCATCCTCCTTGGCGAAGGCGGGCCTCATTCAGGACACGGACGAGGCGGTCAATGTCATTCTCGAACGTGAAAAACTCGGCAGCACGGGCATAGGGGACGGGGTGGCCATACCCCACGGCAAGATGAAGGGCCTGGACCGCATACTGTGCGCCTTCGGGAGGTCGCGAGCGGGATAGACTTCGACGCGGTGGACAGGAAGCCCGTCCACATCTTTTTTCTGCTGCTGGCGCCCGAGGAATTGGCGGGATTGCACATCCAGATGTTATCCCGGATCTCGCGCATACTGAGGGACCCATCGTTCCGGAAGCGGCTTATCGAAGAGGGCGACGATAAGGACATCTACAGCGAATATCGTCGAAGAGGACAAGAAATTCGGTGGATGAAAGGTATAACCGTTCAGGAGATCGCGAATGACAAGAGTACGGCCTGGAGCTCGAGATCGTCTCGGGCCTCGAGGGCGTTTCGAAGAAAATCTATAATCCGAGAATCCAAAAGCTCGGTCTCGTGATAGCCGGTTACATGGTCTACCTTCACCCCCACCGGGTGCAGATCCTCGGCTACACCGAGATTTCCTATCTCCGGGGCCTCAAGCCCGAGGAAGGCGAGAGGATCGTCAAGGAGCTGTGCGGCCAGGACGTGGCCTGCTTCATCGTCACGAGAAACCTCAAGGTTCCGGAATCCCTGCTGAGGGAGACGGAAGAGACGGCATATCGCGCTTTTGCGGACGCAGGCTCGTCACCTCCGTCTTCATCGAGCGGGTGACACGCTTCCTGGAGGAGACGCTCGCCCCGTCCGGCATGGTCCACGGGGTCCTCATGGAGATCATGGGCGTAGGCGTCCTCATCATCGGGAGAAGCGGCATAGGCAAGAGCGAGAATGCCCTCGACCTCGTCATGCGGGGCTACCGGCTCGTGAGCGACGACATCATGAAGGTGAAGAAGATAGGGCCCTCGAACTGATGGGCGAGGCCCCGGAGATGATCAGGAACCTCCTCGAGATACGGGGTATCGGCATTGTCGATATCCGCCAGCTTTTCGGTGTCTCGGCCGTGCGGCCGAGCAAGAGGATGGAGCTGGTGGTGGAGCTTCTCGACTGGGACAACAAAATAGATTATGACAGGGTGGGGCTCCGGGAGGACAAGTATCGTCTCCTCGGCATCGATCTGCCTCTCATGCGCATCCCCATAAGCCCCGGCAGGAACGTCTCCGCCGATCATAGAGCTCGCCTGCAGGAATCACGTGCTCAAGAAGGAGGGGGTAGACACGGCCAGGGACCTGGAAGAGAAGGTGCTCAGGTCGATCCAAAAAGAGGCTGAAGAATGAGGAACCTTATCCTGAGCGGCATCTCGGGGTCGGGGAAGACCACTTTTCTCAAGGCCCTTGAAGATGCGGGCTATTTCTGCGTCGACAACTTCCCCCTGGTGCTTCTGCGCAAGTTTCTCGAACTCTGCCACGGGGGGGGAGTCGAGGCTCGCGAAATCGGCCTTCGTCGTCGATATACGGGAGAGGGAGTTCTTCGAGGAAGGGAAGGAGTACGCTGAAGAGGATCAAGGAAAACTACGGGGTAGAGCTCGTATTCCTCGAAAGCTCCGACGAGATGCTCTTCAGGCGTTTCAAGGAGACGAGGAGGAGCCATCCCTTTTACGATGTGTCCAATATCAGGGAGGCCCTGCAGACACGAGCGGGAGCAGATGAGCTGGATAAAGGACATATCGGACAAGGTGATCGATACCTCCCTTTTCACCACGAACGGCCTCCGCAATTTCGTGATCAAGCACTTACGGCGAGGGCCAGAAGAGGATGAAGATCCACCTCGTCTCTTTCGGCTATGCCTACGGCATACCCCTGGAGGCCGACATCGTCCAGGATGTCCGCTTCCTGCCGAACCCGTTTTTCGTGGACGGGCTGAAGGACGAAGACCGGCCTTCGGCGCGACGTGGCCGACTACGTGAAGTCAAACGAGATCTATGACAAGTTTTTTCCCATGCTGCTCGATTTTTTCGTGAACCTCATCCCCCTTTTCGAGCAGGAAGGAAAGAGCTACCTCACCATCTGCATCGGGTGCACCGGGGGAAGACACAGGTCTCCCGCCATCGTGAACGAGCTGGAAGGGCACCTGCGCATGATGGACTACAATGTGACCGTGTCGCACAGGGACATCGACAAGGAGGAGCGATGATAGGAATCGTTGTGGTGGCTCACTTCAACCTTGCCCGCGAGATGGTCGCCGCTACCGAGCTGATAGTCGGAAAGCAGGAGCAGTTCGAGTACGTCGATATCTTCCCCGATGAAGACGTCGACAAGATAAAGAAGAAGCTCACCGATGCCCTGAAGAGGGTGGATGCCGGTGAGGGGGCGATCATCCTGACCGACATGTTCGGCGGCACCCCTTCGAACATCAGCCTTTCCTTCCTCCAGGAAGGGAAAGGTGGAGGTGGTGACCGGAACGAACCTGCCCATGCTGATAAAGCTGGTCACCTACCGTCAGGGAAGGAGCCTCTCGGAACTGGCGGGCTTTATCGCCAGTTACGGCAAGAAGAATATCTATCTCGCCACCGAGGTGCTCAACGTGAAGAAGGCGGAGGAGTAGAGGACATGGAAGGGACTTTTTACGATCAGGAACAGGCTCGGACTTCACGCGCGGGCGGCCGCCCAGTTCGTGAAGAAGGCATCGGGATACACGGTCCGAGGTGTGGGTGGAAAAGGACGGACAGAGGGTGAACGGGAAAAGCATCATGGGTCTTTTGATGCTTGCCTGCCCGCTCGGCACGAAGCTGACGCATCGACGTGGACGGCCCTGACGCGCGGGACGGCGTTCGCCGATCTCGGAAGGCTGATAGACGACGGTTTCGGTGAGGACATGAATCACGATAAGCCATTGGGCATGGAGCTGCGTGGGACGCCGGTGTCGTCGGGCATCGCCATAGGCAAGGTATATCTGCTCGAACGGGGTAAGGTCCATGTATCGAAGCACCCGGTGAAGGAAGAGCAGGTCGAAAGGGAGATAGGGAAGTTCAGGGCCGCGGTAAAGAGCGCCATGGAAGACCTGAACAAGATCAAGGAGTCCATACCCGACGACGAGGTGCGCAAGCACGCCTTCATCATCGACGCCCATCTGCTCATGCTCCAGGACACCTATTTCACCGACGACGTGATCGATATCATCAGGAAGCAGCACATCAATGCGGAATGGGCCCTCGACATGGTAGTGTCGCAAGGTACCTCTCCGAGCTTCGAAAAGGTCGAGGACCCGTACCTGCGGGAGCGGGGGCAGGACCTCAACCATATTTACCAGAGGCTCATCAGGATAATGGTGAAGGGGAAGGAGTCGGGCGTGGACGCGAAGGGCATCAGGGGCAAGGTGATCATCGTCGCCCACGACCTCTCGCCGGCCGACACCATCCAGCTCGACCTCAACAAGGTATCGGGGTTCGTCACCGACGTGGGCGGCCGCACCTCCCACACGTCGATCGTGGCGAGGGCCTTGGAAATACCCGCGGTGGTCGGCCTCGGCACGGTGACGGCCATGGTGAAGAACAACGACACCATCATCATGGACGGGGACGAGGGCGTGGTGATCATCAACCCCACGGCCGAGGTGCAGAAGGAGTACCTGGCGAAGCAGGCCCGTCTCAACGCGCAGAGAAAGGAGTTCCTGCGGATCGCGAAGCTGAAATCCGAGACGAAGGACGGCTTCAGGATAAGGGTGGGCGCCAATATCGAGCTTCTGGCCGAGATGGATATCGTGGAGCGGTACGGGGCCGAGGGCGATCGGCCTCTACAGGACGGAGTACATCTACCTCTCCCGCAAGACGCTCCCCACCGAGATGGACCACTACCACATTTACCGGAAGCTCGCCGAGAACAGGGCGGTGCAAGTACACGACGATCCGCACCCTCGACATCGGCGGGCGACAAGTTCGCCTCCAAGATAGAGATGCCGAAGGAGATCAACCCCGCCATGGGCCTTCGGGCCATCCGGCTCTGCATCAAGGAGATGGATCTGTTCAAGGCGCAGCTCCGGGGCATGCTCCGGGCAAGCGCTTACGGCCCCCTGCGGATATCTTCCCCATGGTGTCGGGCATGGACGAGGTGAAAAAGGCAAAGGCCGTGCTCGCCGAATGCATGGATGAGCTGCAGGCGGAAAAAATCGCCCTTCAACGAGGAGATCAAGATCGGCATCATGATCGAGGTGCCCTCCACCACCATGATCACGGACATCCTCGCCAGGGAGGTCGATTTCTTCAGCATCGGCACCAACGATCTGATCCAGTATACCCTCGCCATAGACAGGATCAACGAGTACGTCTCCTATCTCTACGAGCCGCTCCATCCCGCGGTGCTGCGGATGATAAAGAGGACGGTGGATGACGCCCACGCGAGGAAGATAGAGGTATGCCTGTGCGGAGAAATGGCGGGTGAGCCGCTCTACGTGCCCATACTGCTCGGCCTTGACCTGGACGAGCTTTCCATGAACGCCTACGTCGATCCCGAGGGTCAAGAAGATCATCAGGGGGCTGGGGCACAGCTACTGCAAGGACCTGGTGAAAGAGATATTTTCCAAGGAGTCGGCGAAGGAGAGCGAGAGCTCTTCTGAGAAAGGAGATGGCGAGCCATGTTTCCGGAGGATTTCGCGTGAGGCATATAATTCTACGAGGAGGTAGTTCGTATGAGTATGTCCAGGTTTCTTTTTACGTCGGAATCGGTTGCCGAGGGGCACCCGGACAAGGTTGCGGACCAGATCTCCGATGCGGTGCTCGACGCAATCATCGCCGAGGACAAGAAGGCGAGGGTGGCCTGCGAGACGCTCGTCACGACGGGGCTTGCCCTTGTCGGCGGCGAGATCACGACGAGCTGCTACGTCCATGTCCCCGACATCGTGAGGGAGACGATCAAGAGCATCGGCTACAACAACTCCTCCATGGGGTTCGACTGGGAGACCTGCGCGGTCATCACCGCCATAGACGAGCAGTCGCCCGACATCGCCATGGGCGTCGACGAGACGGACGGGCCACGAGCAGGGCGCGGGGGACCAGGGACTGATGTTCGGCTTCGCCTGCAACGAGACCCCGGAATATATGCCCATGACCATCATGTTCGCCCACAGGCTCGTCCAGAGACTGGCCGAGGCGAGGAAGGACGGATCGCTCGCCTTTCCTGCGGCCCGACGGCAAGAGCCAGGTGACTATCGAATACGTGGACAGGATGCCCGTGAGGGTCGACGCGGTCGTCATCGCGGCGCAGCATAACCCCGACGTCACGTCAGGCCGACGGTGCGGGAAGGGGTCATCGCCGAGGTCATCAACAAGGTGATCCCCGCCGAGCTGATGGACAAGAAGACGAAGATATACGTCAACTCCACGGGCAGGTTCGTCGTCGGCGGGCCCAAGGGGGACTGCGGCATGACGGGCCGCAAGATCATCGTCGATACCTACGGCGGCGTGGGCAGCCACGGCGGCGGCGCCTTCTCCGGGAAGGACCCCTCGAAGGTGGACAGGAGCGCCTCCTACATGGCCCGCTACATCGCGAAGAACATCGTGGCCGCGGGGCTTGCGGACAGGCTGGAGGTGCAGCTCGCCTACACCATCGGGGTGGCGCAGCCCGTCTCGGTCAACGTCGACACCCAGGGGACCGCGAAGATCAAGCCCCGACAGGATCGCGGAGATCATCATGGAGCTTTTCGACCTGAGGCCGAGAAAGATCATCGAGAGGCTCGACCTCTTGAGGCCCATATACAGGAAGACCGCCTGCTGCGGCCATTTCGGCAGGAACGACCCGGATTTTACCTGGGAGAAGCTCGACATGGTGGATGAGATCAGGAAACGGGCCGGATATGACAAGGCTGGACTAACGCCGCCTGCAGCGGCATTCGGGTGCACGTGCAGGCGTACCCCGGAACTGCATGTCAATGGAGGAAAATGGAATACGACGTGAAGGATATCAAAGCCGCCGACGCCGGGCGGGACAAGATGGAATGGGCCGAGCGGCGGATGCCGGTGCTCCGGATGATAAGGGAGAGGTTCGCAGAAGGAGAAGCCCCTCAAGGGGGTGCGCATCTCGTGCTGCCTCCACGTGACCACGGAGACGGCCAACCTGGCGGCCACCCTGAAGGCCGGCGGGGCCGAGGTGCTGCGTATGCGCCTCCAACCCCTTGAGCACCCAGGACGACGTGGCGGCGAGCATCGTGAAGCACACGGGCGTGCCCGTCTTCGCCATCAAGGGCGAGGACGAGGACCAGTATTACAAGCACATCATGAAGGCCCTCGCCTTTGTGCCCAACCTCACCATGGACGACGGGGCCGACCTCGTCGGGCGCGCTCCACATGATCGCCTTCGAGCGGTACGACGCCCTCCATCCGAGGGTAAAGGAATGGGTGACGAAGCCTTGAGCGCGGCGCGAAGAAGAAGCATTCATAGAAGGCGTGATAGGAAGCTCGGAGGAGACGACCACGGGGGTGATCCGGCTGAAGAGCATGGAGAAGGAAGGGGTGCTCAGGTTCCCCGTCATCGCCGTGAACGACGCCTCCACCAAGCACATGTTCGACAACCGCTACGGCACGGGCCAGAGCACCATGGACGGCATAATGCGGGCCACGAACATCCTCATCGCCGGGTCGCGCTTCGTGGTCGCCGGATACGGCTGGTGCGGCAAGGGCGTGGCCATGAGGGCCAAGGGGCTCGGCGCCCACGTCATCGTCACCGAGGTGGATCCCCTGCGGGCGCTCGAGGCGCTCATGGACGGCTTCGAGGTGATGGAGATGGCGCAGGCGGCCAAGACGGGCGACATCTTCGTCACCGTCACGGGCGACATCCACGTGCTCCGGAAGGAGCACTTCGAGCGCATGAAGGACGGGGCCATCGTCTGCAATTCCGGCCATTTCAACGTGGAGGTCGATATCGAGCGCCCTGGAGGCGATGAAGACCGGGAAGAGGCGGCTGCGGCCCTTCCTCGAGGAATATACGCTCAATGGACGGCAAGAGGATATATCTGCTCGGCGAAGGGAGGCTCATCAACCTCGCCGCCGCCGAGGGCCACCCGTCGGAAGTGATGGACATGAGCTTCGCGAACCAGTCCCTCGTCGCCGAGTACGTGTGGAAGAAGGGCAAGGAGCCTGGAAAAGAAGGTATACGGCGTGCCTGCGGAGATAGACAAGCAGGTGGCGCTGCTGAAGCTGGCGACGAGGGGCGTGACCATAGATAAGCTGACGAGGGAGCAGAAGAAGTACCTCTCGTCCTGGGAGATGGGGACGTGAAGACTATCGGCGCGTAGAGCGAAAAGGGCGAGGCATCTGCCTCGCCCTTTTTTTATAAAGCGCCCCGTCAGCAGATCCTGGGGAACTGGTCGCCTGCGAGCATCTCCAGGATGCGCTTGACCCCGAAGGGGTTCCTCATCGTCACCATCCCGGGCGGTCGGCCGTCACGCGGCCGATAAGGCCGCGTCACGCCCGTAGGGGTGCGCGCTCATCGCATCGAGGACGGCCCGGCCCGGTCTCGGCCACGACGGCGACGAGCTTCCCCTCGTTGGCGAGGTATAGGTAATCGAGGCCGAGCATCTCGCAGGCGCGCCCACCGCCTCCGATACGGGTATGCGCTCTTCTTCTATCTCTATCCCCACGGAGGAGGTGGAGGCGATCTCTTTGAGGGTCGTCGCGATGCCGCCCCTCGTGGGGTCCCTCATGGCGTGCACCGCCCCGGGTGCGGCCTCCAGCATGGCCTGCGCCAGGCCGTTAAGGGGGCGGCGTCGCTCTTGACGGGGCTTTTGAAATGGAGGCCCTGCCGCTGGGAGAGGACGGTGACGCCGTGGTCGCCTAGCGTGCCGCTCACGATGACCGCGTCTCCGGGCCTGGCGTTCTGCACGGAGACGTTGACGCCGGCCGGTATGACGCCGACCCCCGCCGTATTGATGAAAAGGCCGTCGGCCGCGCGCCTCTCGACGACCTTCGTATCGCCGCAGACGATGGAGACGCCCGCCTCGCGGGCCGCCTCGCTCATGGAGACGACGATCCGCTCCAGGTCCGCCCGGGCGAAGCCTTCCTCGATGATGAAGCCCGCGCTCAAGTAGAGCGGCCTGGCCCCCCGCATGGAGAGGTCGTTCACCGTGCCGCAGACGGCCAGGCGGCCGATGTCGCCGCCGGGGAAAAATATGGGCTTGACCACGTAGCTGTCCGTGGTAAAGGCCGTCTTTCCGGGGGGCAGGTCGAAGAGCGGAGGCGTCTTCCAGCGGGAAGGAGCAGGGGGTTGCCGAAGTGGCGGACAAAGAGGTCTTCGATAAGCTCGTGGTCAGAGCCTCCGCCGCTGCCGTGACCGAGCAGTATCAGCTTATCGTCCATTTCTCATCCATAAAGGTAATAGGCGGAGCAGGCTCCCTTCGGAAGAGACCATGCACGGCCCTACGGGGTGGGCAGGCGTGCAGGCCGTCCTGAAAAGCGGGCATTCGTCGGGCCTCATGACGCCCCTTATGATCTCCCCGCAACTGCAGCCGTCGGGCGTGCGCGCTCTCCGGGACCTCCACGTCGAAAAGGCGTCGGGCGTCGTGGCGCCGCGTATTCGGCGCGGACCGCGAGGCCGCTCGCCGGGATCGTGCCCAGGCCCCTCCACGCGCGGGGGCAGGCTCGAAGACCTTGTCCATCATCTCCAGGGCGGGCCTGTTCCGCCGCCGGTTACGCTGCGCGGGATAGGCGTTAGCCACGCGGGGCGCGCCCGCCTCGCACTGGCGCACGATCGGTCCAAGGCCAGCAGGATATCCACAGGCTCGAAGCCCGCGACCACGGCCGGTATACGGTAGACTTCCGGCAGGAACCGCCAGGCGTTCACCCCGTCACCGTGCTGACGTGGCCGGGGCAGAGGATGGCGTCGAGGGCGATCTCCCGCGCGTCGAGGATCGCCCGCATGGCGGGGGGCGTCAGCTTGTGCATCGAGAGGACGGAATAGTTGGGAGGCCTTTTCGCGGCCTCGACGATGGAGGCGGCCACCGCCGGCGCCGTTGTCTCGAAGCCGATGCCCAGGAAGACGACGCGGCATGCCGGGGTTGTCGGCGGCGAGGGTAAGGGCGTCGAGGGGCGAGTAGACCATGGCGACCTGGGCCCCTTCCGCCTTGGCCGTGAGCAGGCTTCCCTCGTGCCCGGCACCTTGAGGAGGTCGCCGAAAGTGGCGACGATCACGCCGGGGCAGCTTGGAAGCGCGATGGCGTGGTCTATGTCGCCGTTATCGGTGACGCAGACAGGGCAGCCGGGGCCGGAGAACAACTCGACCGTCGGGGGCAGGATCTGCCTGATGCCGAAGCGGTGGATGGCGTGCGTATGGGTGCCGCAGAACTCCATGATCTTGATGGGTTCTTCGACGCGGCCCATATGCGTTCTTTCAGCTTTTCGACGACCGCGGGGTCGCGGAAGGCCTTACCCGTCTGCATCGAAGCCTGCTATCTCTTCGAGCAGCCGGAAGGTTTCTTCCGCCTCGGCGCTGTCCATGACGCTTATGGCGTAGCCCGCGTGCATGACGACGTAGTCCCCGACCTTGACGCCGGGGGTGAAGAGGATGTTGACCGTGGTCATGTTGCCGGCAAGCTCGGCGTCGGCCATGGCGCCGTCGATCTTCGGGTGATGAATGCGGGGACTGCGAGACACATAGGAGCCATAGTATACGACAGTTTTGCCGCCCCACAAGGCCCCGTGCGCGGACCTACGATGCCTATGCGGGCGGGCAATCTGTTTGCGGCCGTGTTCCCTGTTTTCGGGACCTTGTTGGCTCGACGGACTAAAAAGATCTTTTTCTCTGCGCGGAAGGCCCCTCAATCACGGAAAAATCCATCGAAATTTCCTCCGGCCGCAACAAGAAAAGCGTAACGCAAAGCGTGATATCTCCCGGACGATAGTCCAGCCAAAGAGAAGCCTCAACCGTCCCCCGCTATGTATTACGAACCTTGCTTTCCGGTTCTTCAGGCCGCCGGGCGCCGTGCCAAACGGCGACGATCCAGACGGTGCGGCCTTTGATCCTGTAGAAAAAGCGGTAGGGGCTGACTATCACCTCGCGGAAGGGCAGGTCGGGGAATCAGGAATGAACCGGCCCGATTCGGGAAAGTCCTGCAAGCGGGAGAGAATCCTTTCCGCCTTGTTACGGAAAGCCAGGGCGGCCGAAGGGTTATCCCGATAAATATATGCAATTGCTTCGAGGAACTGCCGGCGGCCGTTGGGCGTGAAGAGGATTTCAAGTTTTCTGGGCCTCAAAGAAGCGGTCTGCGTCTTTCAGCACTTCTTCCAGCTCATATCCCACACCCGTCTCTATTTCTTTCTCGCCACGGGCCAAAAGCCGGAGTATATCGACCTCCCGCTGCGACTCTTCGTAGGTCTTCATACTGACCATAACCGCAGCCGCCCGGCCCCTCTGAGTAATGAAGACAGGCTCTCCCGACGATGAAACGCCCTTGACGACGTCGCTGGCATTTTGCCGCAAATCGGAAATGGGGATGATCTTCGGAGTTCTTGGCATTGGTTGTACCTCCTACGATACCTTTAATACTACTGTGGATAGATCGGTTTGTCAAGGTTTAGTGCGTTAAATAGTCCGGCTGGAAACTCCCGGCCTTTCACTCCCCGCCCCCGGTCACCGGATATATTACCGGCTGCGGGAAGAGGGGCCGTTGAGGACGGCGACGGAGGCGCCGTAAACCTGCCGTATAGTCTCCGGCGTGAGCACGTCGTCGGGCGGCCCTTCCGCGTGGAGGCGCCCTTTGTCCAGGAGCAGCAGCCTGTGGCAGTAGTGGCTCGCCAGGTTCAGGTCGTGGAGTATCATTACTACGGTCAGTCCTTTTTCCCTGTTGAGCTTGGCCATCAGGTCCAGGAGGGCGATCTGGTGGGTGATGTCGAGATGGCTCGTCGGCTCGTCCAGGAAGAGCAGCCGCGGCTGCTGGGCGAGCGCCCTGGCGATGAAGGCGAGCTGGCGCTCGCCGCTGCTCAGGGCGGCAAGGGCCGGTCGCCGAGGCGCGGTATGCCCGTCATCTCCATGGCCTCCCTCGCAGCCTCCCGGTCCGCGCGCTGTCCAGGAGCCGGTGCCGTCCTGTGGGGAATACGGCCGAGGAGCACCAGGTCCTCCGTCGGCATGGCCAGGTCGGGTCGCCGGACCTCGGACAACGGCCACCCGGGTCGGCCATCTCCCTGTAGCTCATCGACGGCATGTCCCTTCCTTCGAAGAGGACCTGGCCGGCAGCGGGCTTTATCACCTTCGTGGCCGCCCTTATGAAGGTTGTCTTGCCTGAGCCGTTGGTCCTATGACGCCGACAATTCTCCCTGCGTCGATCGCGGCGCTGACGTCCCTGAGGACCAGTCTGCCGCCGTAGCCGCAGCTCACGCGGCGAAGGTCGAGCATCACGCGCCTCCTGCCCGGCTCTTTCTGGTCAGGGCGTAGATAAAGAGCACGCCGCCCACGATGCCCGTGACGACGCCGACGGGCAGCTCGAGGGGAAGGGCGACGGTCCTGGCGATCCGTATCGGACAGGATAAGAAAAACGGCCCCCGCGAGAAAGGAGGAGACGAGGAGGATGCGATGGTCGGGCCCGCGATAAGGCGGAGGAAGTGGGGGACCACGAGGCCGACGAAGCCGATGACGCCGGCCAGGGAGACGCAGAGTCCCGTGAGAAGCGACGTGAGGATAAAGAGTATCCTTTTCGTCCTCTCGATGTTTATGCCCATGTGGAGCGCTTCTTCCTCCCCAAGGCTCAGGGCGTTCAGGTCGAAGCAGAAGAAATAGGAGACGAGAGAGTCCGGCCACGGCCGCCGCCAGGGCCAGCTCGACGAGAAGCCAGTCCGTCTCGCCGAGGGAGCCGATGATCCAGAAAAGGATGCCGTGGAGGTCTTCGAGGCGGGAGAGGGACATGATGAGGAGGACCGACGAGGACGAGCATATGAAATTGATCATGACCCCCGACGAGGAGGAGGCCCTGCGTGCTCAGCGCGCCCCTGCTCGGGCTGAGGCATGGAGAAAGAGGATCGCGGCCAAGGCGCCGGCGAAGCCCGCGAGGGGAAGCGCGTACGGTCCGGAGAGGCGGGTCAGGCCGAAGATGTGCTGACGGCGACGCCGAGGGCCGCGCCGCCGGAAACGCCGAGGGTGTACGGCTCGACCAGGGGGTTGCGGAAGAGGCCCTGGAGGATCGACGCCGGAGAGGCTCAGGCCGCCTCCCACCGCGAGGCCCAACAGCACGCGGGGAAGACGTATGTCGAGAATGATGCTGAGGTACGCTGCCGCCCCGCCTCCCCGCCAGAGCCGGGCTGCCCTGAGCAGGGAGATGCCCGCCGGCCCGACGGAGAGCGAGAAGAGGCACGGCGCACGAGCAGTGACCCGATGAGAAGCGCCTACGGCGAGGGCCCAGCGCAAGGGGTTTCTGTTCATTCTCTCACCTCCAGACCGGGATGGACGCGCCGCTGCAACGGCGCAAGGGTCTCGACGAAGGTCTCCGGGGTGGGGCTGCACGTCTTGTAGGGGTCGAGGATGAATATCCTGTTGTTCCTCACCGCGCTGATCGCGCGGGAACTTCTGCCAGGCCGCCTTCTCGCTCTCCGGCGGCGATTCCCATGGCGACGATGAGAATCACGTCCGGGTCGCTGCTGATTGCCTCTTCCCTGCTGTAAAAGCCGATTTTGCGCCGGCCGCGATATTCGTCGCCCCCCGCGAACCCGATCATGTCGTTGAAGAAGGAGTGTCCGGGGGCCGTGAAGAGAGGGTTCGTGCCTATCTGGATCAAGACCTTCGGCTTTGCCAGGCCCGCTTACCCTTCTTGATGCGGGCCACTTTCTGCTCGGCGCCCGGACGATCTCCGCGCCCGCTCCTCCTTTCCCACCATCCTGCCCAGCTCAAGGAATTGGCGGTTCATCTCGGCGAAGGAGGCGGCTCGTCGAAGACGGCGACCGCGACACCGAGACGCCTGAGCCTCTCACGGCCCTTGCCTCCGTAAGCGACGTGGCGAACACGAGATCGGGCCGTAAGGTCGAAGATCTTCTCTATGTTGACCTGGGTCACGCTCCCGACCTTCTCCTTGCTCGCTGCTGCCGGGCGGTCTCGTCGCAATAAGTCGTTACCCCGACCAGCCGGTCCTCCGCGCCCAAGGAGATAGAGCTTCTCCGTGATAGTCGGCCCGAGGGAGACAAGCCTTACGGCGACGTGCGTCCTTCGCCGAGGCGTCCGCCGGACCCTGCGCCGGAGGGGACCGCGAGGAGCAAAGACAAGGGCAAGGGACGGCGAACAGCGCCGGCCGCGCCCCCTTATCGCACGTTCGATCATGCCTTGCCCTGAAGATCGCATCACCCCCCAACTCGTACTGCAGTCGCAGGAAGAACTGCCGGCCCGGCGAAGGATAGAGGGCGATGTCGTTGGCGAAGGAGCTGTAGACACCCATCTCGCGTACCTCTTGTCCGTCAGGTTCTTCACGGTGAACAGGGCCGTCAGTTTCTTGTACCGGTAGCCGACGGAGCCGTCGAACGTCGTGTAGCCGGGCAGCTGCTCGCCGACGTTCGCCTGGTCGCTTATGGCGTACGTTCGCCCGTGTAGACGGAGGCCAGGCTGAAATTCCAGTCGCCGATCGCATACGAAAGCTTGGCGGAGGCCTTGTTCCCGGGCACGAGGGGTATGCGGTTTCCGTCGAACTGCCCGCCGTCGAAAAGGGCCTCCGTATAGGAATAGGCCAGGTTGAGCGATAATTCTCGGTCAGGCCGACGAAGACCGACGTCTCGACCCCCTGCCGTTTTGTCTTGTCGTAGTTCTCGTTCGCGTAGGTCAGGGGGTTGTAGAAGATCTCGTCCCTGTTCTTGCTGTTGAAATAGGTGATGGTGCCGGCGAACCTGCGCCAAGGGTCTCCAGCGGAGGCCCGCGTCGAACTCTTCCGTTGTCTGCGGCTTTAAGGCCGTGTTGATCTGGGTGGGGATATAGAAGCCGGGATCAACGACATAGCCGGGCACGACGAATTCATCGGTCACAGGGAAGCGGAAGCCTTCGCATACGAAGCGAAGACATTGGTTTTTTCCAGCACGGTGTAATTGGCTGAAAAGCGATAGGCGTCCTTTTCGTAACTGGAGGTGCCGGTCTGGTTGAGGACGGGGTTCACCAAGTCTTTGTAGTTTACGTCGTAAGTAGTCTTTTGTCTTCTGTAGCCCGCTTCCAGGGCCAGGTCCTTGAACGGATAGAGCTTCTCGTCCGCGTAGTAGGCGAAGTCCCTCTTGTCGATGTTGCTGTTGGAGAGGGAGGGGCCGAAGTAGCTGCCCGAAGAGCCTACGGTCGTGGCATACTTGTAATAATCCGACCCGGCGACGAAAACGCTCTTCATGCCGCCGATGGGCGTCGAGACGACCACCTTCGGGGTGAACCCGTAAGTCTGGAGCTGGCTCTTCAGCTCGGAATAGTTGCCGGACCCGAAGTCGTAGTAAGAGGCCGCGTGGCGGTCCCGGTAGGAGCCGCCGAGGGACAGGACGACATCGTCCGTGAGTTCAGCTCCGGGACGAGATCGAAGAAGTTGTCCTCTGTCGAAGCCGTGTCATTGGGATTGATGGAATCCCTCGGACCCACCGCGCCGGACCGCAAGGCGGACCAGAACAGATATCCCGGCATGCCGTAGTCGTCGCGGTGATGGCCCGTGCTCAGCTTCAGCTTGAGATTGTCGTTCACGTCGAAGCTGAAATTGCCCAGGGCGTCCTTAGCGTGGAGCGCGTTGTTGTGGCTGTAGCCGTCCGTATCGAGGTCAGAGGCGAAGGCCATGTACGAGAACTTGTCCTGGCTGCCGGAGACCGTGACCTCGGGCTTCAAGAAGTTGTAGCTCCCCACGGTTGTTGCGGCCGAGGCCTTCGGCGGGCCTTCCCCGGCCTTGAGAATGATGTTGACCGCGCCCGCTGCCGCGTTGTCGCCGAAGAGGACGCTCGCCGGGCCGCGGTATATCTCGATCCGCTCGATCGCATCGACCGGTATCTGGGCGAGGTCGGCGCCGGAGAGGTCGATGGAGTTGACGCGCCTGCCGTTCACGAGGAAGAGGACGTTCTGGGGGGCCGCCTCGCCGTAGCCCCGGATATCGATATTCGCCGTCTTGGCGTTGCCCAGGTAGTTCTGGGGGAAGACGCCCGGCTCCCGTTGAAAGGCGTCGACAAGGGTCTGGGCGCCCAACTCCTTGATCTGGTCCGCCGTGAGATCGTGACGTTGGCCGGCGCCTCCCTCAGGGGGGAGTCGGTGCGGGACGCGGTGACGACTATCTCGTCGAGAGTGAAAGGGGCGGTTTCCGGAAAAGCGGTAAGGGGAAAAAGGGGACTGCGAAAACGGCCAGGAACAGAAATACCTTCATGGGAGACCTCCTTATGCCTCGTAAGGATAGGCCCAACGTGTTTAACCCAAGGTTTCCTGGCTTAGGGCACCGGCGCGCCTTCCCATCCACTCTCATGGACAGTGGCTTTGAGCGGAAGCTTGTTCCGCCCTTGCGCCAGCCTTTCATACCCCATCACAGTTGCGGGACAGCGGCAGGTTTTCACTGCGCTTCCCTTGAAGGTTAAACGGCAGGCTGCGCTTGTTGTTATATCACCAAAAAGCATTGTGTGCAAGGGGGCGTCGGGAGCGGGCAGCGGGTGAAAGGCAAGGTGGGGGCAGGACGGCGGTTTGAAGCCGCAGTGACAGCAGGCGACGCGCCCCTTACCGGTAGCAGTCCCCTTTTATCCTTTTGATCTCCCATTTCTTTGCTTCCGGGTCCAGCAATACCTTAAATTTGATTCCTGAGAAGAAAGTGCCCTTTCTGAAAGGATAAACCGCCACCATCGTTGTGTTACCGCCATCGTGAAGATGAACTCGTTAAACAAGGATGCAGTGACTGTTTCGGCCAAGAATACCTTCACGCGAATGCAAATAGACGATATGCAGCCGTGCAGGGTCTTTTTCAAGGCCCAACGGGCCTTGGCCCACCTCTTTATGTTGCAGGCTATCAGCTTGCATGCCACGGCAAAGCATACTTTTGCAATCCGACGCACGCGAAGCCTGCCGATTCCATGGGATCGCTTCAGTTCGGAGTTTGTTGCTTCGATCCCGGCGCGGATCTTATATCGGTCCTTCCACTCACGCGTTTGCTGGATGGCATACATCTGATCCCGCAGGCGAAGCTCGGGAGTGATCTCCAGACGAAAGTTCCCGACCGTGTCGCCTGGCTGGCAGCCTTTCAGACGATGGTTGGGAGCTCGCACCGGGCATTGATCGAGCATCGTGCATGATCGACAGAGGTTTCCGTCAAAGATCGCGTGGAGAGACCGGCGGGTGCTGTTGTTCCCGCTCAGTATGCGATGGTCTATGGGACTATGGCCCATGGGACATCGGGTCGCCAAGCCTTCCGAGTCGAAGGAGAAAAGGTCTCTGCCCACGATATCGTCGGAGAGCCTGCTGCGGTTGACGGGCGTCACGAATTCGATGCCTTGCTCTATGACCTTCGGCGCTGAAGGGACGGAAGGATAACCGCCGTCGGCAAAGAGCGTCTCTGGCTTGCACCCGGCAGCATCTAAACGTTCGATGACCGGAAGGGCCTTGCCGATGTCGGACCGGGCGGCGCCGTTCACCTCATAGTCGGTGATGATTTCTGTTTTGGAATTATTGCATGTCTCGGCGACATGGAGGCTGTAGCCCGGCCCTTTATGCCCGCAGGATGCATCCGGGTCGTAAGGGGATTGAAGGGCGGCTCCTTCGCTCTTTTTCTTCACCTGAACCTTGCATGATTCTTGGTCTGAGGTGAATTCGCATTGTTCGGAGAAAAGGCGCTTCAGCAGTTGGTACGGCTCATTGCCTGTAAGTTCATTATCCTTCTCGAAAATAACAATAAGCTCATAGAGATACTGAGCCAGTTCTTGCAGCTTCATGTTTTGCTCGGATGGACCCAATCCGAACCAGCCTTCCGATTCACTTGAATGCCATTTCTGAACTGCTTCCGGGACCCTGGACAATTGGCCCTCGTCCAGACTCTTGAGAAAGTGGGCAAGGGTGTTTGAGAACAGGGCCACTCTGCCGCGAACCCGTATATTCGAGATGATGTGGGTAGAATCAAGCCGCTGGTTGGAGGACGAGAGGCCAAGTTTGCTTATCGCTGAATCTCTGACGTTGTCGAATATACCGCGAACCAGCTTCATCTCGGGGTCTTTGGCAGCCAACCGCCTGCGGAACTCAACGAGAGAGCGGCGGGACAGATAATCTTCTTCATCGCCGACATCCAACGCATAGCGCCAGCGGATGTCGAAGCTGAATTCGTCCAGGGCCTCCTGGTCGCTCAAGTCGTTCCACTCCTGCAGGAGACACAGGCCCAAGAGACGGGCAACGCTGAAATTGGGACGGCCCGTCTTGCCGTACAGCATCGCATAGCGATCTTCGTTCCTGAACAGGATTGGAAATACCTCGCATCTAAACAGGTGGGCCCATGAAGATTCCAGACGGTTCCGCAAAGAGGGGGACACCTGCGTCTCTATGCCGAGCAGCTTTTGTTGGGGTGGTGTTTTCTTATACATGAGATATTCTAACATTGTATGTAATTAAATACAATAGTTTTTTGTCGGGAGTTACTTCTCAGGAATCACCAACTTGACAAAGGCCCGTCACACAGGGTTATCAAGGATCACGGATGAGGTAGAACAAGTAACATTACCCACGCTACCAACAGGCTATGCCCGGATTGCTTGCTTTTCGACTGTTCCAGCCGTTTTTGCAGGTCTGCAAGCTTTGTCTTCATAGACGCGATTTCTTTTTGCAAATTCTGGGTGTGTACGCACCTACCCCAATTGCCTTCTCTATCCGCTCCATAGCATGAACTATTAGACGATACTCCTCGTCAAGCCTTTCTCGAAACGTTCATAAAGAGCATCAACATGGTCTAGAAGACTCGCGAACTTGTCGTCGTGCTCAGCCAGTTTTTCTTTTATAGACCGGAACTCAGGCTCGAGGATTTTTCCGTAAAAAGCCGTGAGTGCCGCAGAAATATCCTGCTTCATGCATCACTCTCCTTCACGCATTGTTTGGAGGCTGCGGTCTCTCTTCCCCT
>CAVYJH010000018.1:0-61782 GCA_963768735.1 uncultured delta proteobacterium
GATGATCATCCAAAGGGCACTTCCCCGATCGGAAAACAACCTTACTCGCTTCGCTAACCTACTCGTCACCCACGCGCTTCTCGGACGAGGGAGGAATGCCGGGCGACAGCAAGTGGAAATCATCTTCTCAGAACAGGACATTTCTTCTTGACACCCTAGTGATGTGCGGTATAACATGAAAAAGCAAATCAGAAAAAGCCAAACCATCCGCGAGGGTGGGACGGAAAGCCATAGGGTCTCTGACAGTCTCCCTTTGAATCTTCTCCAGTAGACAGCCAAGCCGCCGCAAATTCTTATGATCTTGGGAGAGACAGTATGAAAACGATACGAGTGTATAGGCACATGCGGTCGGGAACCTTTACTCTATTATTCGTACTATCGTTTTGCTTATTTTCATCTGCCGCTTTTGCGGACGTAACTTATATCTATACCGGTAATTTTCTCTATACCAGTAATCCTTTTCAATTCCCAGACGCAACGCCGACGAACGACAGAGTGACAGGCTCGATAACGTTCAAATCGGATATGTCAGACCCGTACTATCCCCAACTGAGTGATGTTGCCCATTGGTCCTTTTCCTGCAACGAATTCACTCTCACTAATCAAACTGGCACGATGGCTGATAACTGGCCCGATCCACCGTTCGTTATTCGAAACGGGACTATAGCTTTGTGGGACTTTGGGGTTGAGAGCAACCCAGTGGGACAGTATCCGATTGAGGATATTTATCTTTATAATCCACCTTTGAGCAGCCTTGTACCTTATTATTCGGCCGCTGATTCAGTGTACGATCAGGGATATATGCCGGTATATGGCGCGGGAACGAACGTACCTGGACAGTGGACCCAAGCATTGCCAACACCCCTGCCTCCGTCCCTACTTTTCATGGCTTCTGGTCTTGTCGGCATGGGTGTGATAAGGCGGCCGCGCCCAAGGGTACATTAGTAAGACTGACAACACATACGCGCTGGCCGTGCATTCTGGTGATGTTGGCGCCCATGGACCCATTCCAACCGCTTTGTAGCTCTTCGGTTCTGGCCTGGGGGGATTGTAGGCATCAGAAGGAAGTTCAAGAAATAGGGCTTATCGAGAGTCGGTATAGGGCGGGGCCGGAAGCGGCCCTGCCCTTTGATTATGTTCGTAATCTGTCGGGGTCTCTTTCTACCGTGGTATCGATTCCTTTGAGAAACCCTTTCATTTCCGAGATCTTTCTCTGAGGGATCATCTCGATTCTGTCGCCGTAGATAACCATTTGAACCTTTTGCCCCGGAGATAGCTTCAAGGCTTCTCGAAGTTTCTTCGGAATCACAACCTGGAACTTTGGGGAAATCTTCACTGCCTCCATACGTAATCTTCATCGATAGCAGTTTTGTAATATTATAGCCTATAGCGTATGGGCAGACAAGCAGTGCTTCTATTCTTGGCAGCGCTGGCAGTCTACGCACTCATGCTTGAAAACTCAATCCACAAGTATGATATTTCAAGGATAGCGGCACCGACCCGGCTCGGGCAAGGGGACTTCGCCGGTTCCCGAGGGCATTCGAACGATCCGGTTCATGACGGCTGTTACTACAGATCCCAGGGGTGCATCTGAAACGGTCCCTTCGGTGTGCCTTTGAGGGCAATCACCTTGTAATGCTCGATGGCGTAGTGGCTGTTGAAATAACGTATGGCTCCCGGATTGAACTGCTCGAAGGCCAGTTTGGCCTCTATGGGCGTCAGGGTATCTCTCACCCGCAGGATGAAATCGATCTCTTTCCTGTCCTTGGTTCTCCAGTAGAAGACGGCTTCCCTACCATACTTCTTTACAAGTTCTGCAAAGAGTCCCGTCTCGAAAACCTGTCCCAGGACTTCCCGTTGCAGGCCTTTGAGCCAAAGCATCTGCATCAGGCCGGAATCGTAGAAGAATATCTTCGGCGACTTGAAGAGTTCGGATCGGATATTCCTGCTGAAGGGCCTCACCAGTTTGAGAATATAGGTGTTCTCCAGAGCGAAGAGATATTTCTCCACCGTGGGTATGGTTATCCTGGTCGTGTTCGATATCTCGGTCAGGTTGAGCATCTGTGCGCTCTGCGCGGCGAGGACCTCGAGAAGCTTGTTGAACTTGTCTATGTCCTTGACGTTCGCCAGGTCTCTGATGTCCTTCTTCACGTAGGTGTCAATAATCTGCTGCAAGTATTTCTCTTTCCTCTCCACTCCCCCGGCAAGGACGATCCTCGGATAGCCGCCGTAGAGCACGAACTCCCGGAACAGGGCACGAAGCTCGTCCGTCTTCTTCTGCGTGTATACCTCGCCCTCCCGGAAGGGGTACTCATTGAAAAGAAGGAATTCCAGGAACGAGAGGGGGAATATCTCAAAATCCACCGTTCTGCCTGCAAGGGAATCCTTGAACTTCGATTTCATGGCAAAACTCGACGACCCGGACACGACCAGCTTTATGGCCCTCTGGTGGTCCGCCATGAGCTTCAGGAAAGATGAAGGGTCAGCAAGATATTGAATTTCATCGATGAAGACAAAGAGCTTTGATTCCGGAGCAAGGGGTGCGATCCCCTCTTCTCTGAGGTGTCTCAGAAAGGCGTCGACGCCTTCATCGAGAATCCTTACGTATCGGGAGTCTTCCAGATCGATGTAATAGGTCGCCTCCCTCCGGGACCTCAACTCATCCTGAAGAATATGGAGGATGGAAGTTTTGCCGACCTGACGCGCTCCGTGGAGCACCACAATCTCGTCAGTGGAGAGATACTTATTGATCTCATCGATGACTGTCCTTCGGAAAAGTCTCTCCATGGCCTCCCGGTTCTCTCTTGAGAATATTACGTAGGTCAGACCTATAATAAAGTAAAGTTAGAATAAGGTCAAGCGTAGGCAGCAAGCATGACGGTAAAATCCTTACCCTTTTTGACGACCTCCGTTCCCTCCCGCTCACTGCACCCAGGCCTGGACGATGCCGACCAGGAGGTCCCCGAATTCCGGGTCATTGATGTGATGAGGTGACACATGAAGGGCTGTGTGTGCGTCCAGACTCCTTTTTGAACGTCTCGGCCATAATCCTTGGGGCTTCAGAGTCATAGAAAGGACCTCCGGGGCGGTCGAACCCGGACAGGCCGCCGAGGGGCACGGCTATCGCCCTCGGGCCCCTGGCCTCGTTGCAGCGTTTTGCCAGGGTGCGCGCAATGATCTCTGTCTCCCTGTGGTCCATACGGATAGTTGCTATGGCATTGTTGTGGGCATGGTACTGTCTGTTGGGAAAATGCTTTTGAGTCGTCGATAAAGTACCTCCGACCATGAGGTCTGTGCATCCCGGTACCAAAAGGGTGGGGATGCCTCTTTGAAGCGCCGCCGATGGGCGATCCGGCCCGGCGTCGTACTCACCTCCGAAGAGGTTGCACACAAGCTCTTGAAGGGATATCTCAACCACTATTTCGGCCTCGCCCAGCCGGACCATCTCTTCCATAGCCGTGCCGCCCGTACCAGTGGTATGAAAAATGATTACCTCCATCCCCTTCGCCTCCAGCGCCTCTCTCACCCTGAAGGCAGAGGGATCGGTAGTGCCCAGCGTCGCTATAAAGGCGAGAGGCTTCAGACTGCCGGTTTCCTGCGGCCCCTGGCCCGCCATGCCCGCCGCTGCCAGGGCCCCGTTCTTCAAAATCTTTTTCGTGATGCGATTGATCCCGGAGAGATCGCATATGGTAGGAACCATGAGGATGTCCTTTGTGCCGACAAAGGGCCGTACATCGTGAGACGCGAGGGTTGAGATCATGACTTTCGGAAATCCTATCGGGAGCGAGCGCATCACGGCCGTGGCTATGCTCGTGCCCACAGAGCCCCCGAGGCCGATAACCGCATCGATCGCCCCCTCCCGGTACAACTCCTGCGCTCGCCGCGTCGCTCCGTCGATCATGATATCCGCCGCCTTGCCCTCATGCCCGATGCCCCGCACATCGGCCAGGGCATAGCCGGCCAGCCGGGCGACCTCGTCCTGGCTCACCGCAACGGGAAGAGGACTCTTGCCCATGATGCCCACATCCATGAGCAAGGCGTCCGCACCTGCCTCCCTGAGGCACGTCTGCAGGTAGACGACCTGGTCGGCCTTCGTATCCATGGTAGCCAGGACAAGCACCGTCCGCATCCGTTCCATTGTCTCCTCCTCAATCGCACAAAGATAAAGTCCGGGTTTCGAGTGAATGATTACTCGCACTTACTACCGACAATTACCACACTGCCTGCCGCAATTTATCACGTATTAGCTTTGCCGTTCAAGGTAATTCAACGCGGTCATGTTTGAATGGGCTAGGGACGTCGGCTCCTGACGTTCATTGAGCGTGACAAGGAAAGACCTTGCAGAAAAGGTGCGTTCGAGAACCGGGCACTTCCGCCTCCGAGATCACATCGCCATCCCCCGACGTACCTCCTCGGCCTTCTCGCCCCCGTAGAGGAGTTCGACGAGGGTGAGCGCAAAATCGACCGCCGCGCCCGCGCCCCGTCCGGTGACGAGGTTGCCGTCGACGACGACGGGCTCGCCTGAAACCTGCCCGTCCACGTCTTGAGCAAAATGGGGATGGCAGGTAAAGCGTTTCCCCCGAAGCAGGCCGTGGGGGTGGAGGACCACTGCGGGCGAGGCGCACAGAGCGGCGTAGAGCCGTCCCTCGTCCGCCTGGCGCTTCAGCAGGGCTACAAGAACTGCCGAGTCGCGCAGGCGCTCGGCCCCGGGCATGCCGCCCGGCAAGGCTATCACATCGAACTGCTCGTGGGCGCAGTCGGACAGAAGGCGATCCGCCACGAGTTTCACCCCTTTCGATCCGGTAACGACCGGATCCTTCACCGCAGCGACGATGACATTCGCACCCGCCCGTCGCAACACGTCGATGATTGCAACGGTCTCAAGCTCTTCGCTGCCGTCCGCCACGGGTACAAGCACACTCCTCACCATGTCCATATCCCCCTTGAATTCACTTCTCTCTCAGTATAGGGCATGCCTCATCTCTTTGCGACTTTCTCCATTGCAGTCATCGGAAGTGCGAGAAAGCCATTTTTTCAAAATGTTGCATTATCGCCTTGACATGTGTCCGTGTCCGTATTACATAGCAAACATAATAGTGAAAAGCCGAACCGTCCGTGAGGGTGAGACCGAGCGCCAAACTGGTCTTAAGGTAGTTTCGCTTCAGTCTTCCCCGGAAGACGGCAGGGTTGGCAAAGATGATCGATCCTGACAGATGTGTTCCATCGGTCAGGGGGCGCGGCGGTGTAAACGACCGCCGGGTCGTGCGCGTCGCTATCTTTATGTAAGGAGGTGAGATGACAAAGGGAGACACATGTAAGAGAAAGGGAAGCATGGGCCTTGCTCAAGGCGCACCCGCAGCTTTAAGAAACAGGAGATGGAACAGGGGTGCCCCGGAGGGCTCGAAAGGATTGGCATACGGAGATACAAAAGGAGAGTTGTTTTTGCGCAAGGTTGTTTGAAGATTATTTGATTTGGAGGGATTATGAAGAAAAAATTCGCTTTAGGCCTGTTGTTAAGCATTTTCCTGGTGTCTTTTGCCATGGTCGGGAGCGCGGGTGCGACTATTAGTACCCTGGCCGACGTCATAGCGGCCGGCACCGTCCCCATCGGCGACAAGGTGTTCTCCGGCTGGACCGCGGACATCAGCTACAACCATACGTGGTCGGCTTCTTTCATGACCGGCGACGTCGGCTTTACCCCGTTTGCACTCCCCGCGAACGACCCGGGATATCAGTTGGCCTTGCCGCTGGCCGTCCAGGCACAGGGCTTCCAGGACCTCCTGCTCACGTACACGGTATCGGTGGTTCGGGGCTATCCTCTCATTAATGACGCCTCCCTCGCCGCTAACGTCAGTGTGACCGGCCCTACGGCCTCAGCGACCGTCACAGAGAACATCTATACGGACAGCACCGAGAGCGTGCTATTGGCCCAGCTTAAGGTCTATGCAACGGGCGCCATGCTAGTACCCTATGCCGTAGCGACCTTTGCTCCTCAGAGCCTCTATCTTTGTGACGAAGGATATCAATGTGCAGGGAGACGGTATAAACGGAAACGCCGCTTCCATCACCCAGTTGGTCGACCGGTACTCGGAAGTGCCTCTTCCGGGCAGCATCCTGCTTTTTGGTCCCGGCCTCTTCGGCCTTCTGGGGTTCAGGAGGAGGTTCTTCGGGTAACAGGGAAGGTTATTCTCAATACCCTTGCGGGCAGAGGCTTCAAGCCTCTGCCCGTGTTTCTTTGGATGGGCTTCGCCTGACTACGATCCCGGTCTTGTCGGCCTTTGACCCCATGGCCCTACTAAAATTCCCCCGGGTTTCAGCGTTTCAAGTCTCGACCGGACGGACGGGACCATGATATAATTAGTACATGAAGCCTATTCAGGATATCGCCGATGCGATAGAGCAGGTGCTGAGGCCGGTCGAATCGATAGACTACGCCTTTTTGTTCGGCTCTGCGACCGGAAACCTGCTTCCGGGCAGTGACATCGACATTCTTGTTGGGGGCGATGTCGGCTTCGATCAGAGACTTTCCCTCACTGCGGCCCTCTCGCGCCTCCTCGGACGCGACGTAGACATTGTGCCCGTAAAGGAAGCGCGCAGCCAGCTTGTCGCAAAAGCCATGTCGAGTCGATAAAAACGTTATTGCCTCACGGATCGAGGCCATTGAAAGGCGCCTGGATCGTATCGGCGTTCACGCGAAGAAAACCAGGCGGGAATTTCTCGCCGATCGGAACGCGCAGGACATAAGCGAATACAACCTCTTTCAGATCGTCAATCATCTCATCGATATAATTCAGCACATCGTTGTCGACGAAAAACTCGGCTTTCCCGATAGCGCCTATGACGCGGTGGAGATCCTCCTGGCGAAGGGCATCCTGTCTAAGGAAGAATCCGAGGTCCTTAGAAGAATGATCGGTTTCAGGAATATCATCGGTCACGATTACATCGCCGTGAACAAAGAAGTGGTATTCGACATTCTGACGAAGGGACGGGAAGATATCAAAAGTATCCTCTCTTCCCTGACCGCAGGCTTTCTGTAATAATCGTCAGGGGAAAGACCTTACAGGGAAGGTATGTTCGAGAACCGGTCGCTTCCACCGCCGAAATGACACCGTAGATCGCGCCGAACACCTCGTCGGTGAGCCGGACCATAACGAGGAGAGAAGGGGGGCGTAAAGCATCAGTGCACGCCGGGAACCCTCTGCCCACCTACCGCGACCGCCGTCCCCCGGTATGACAGCGGAGGGAGTGATGACTATATATAATGGTATAGCACTTGGAATGAGCGGAAGGGTGGAGCACCTTCGCCTTTTGAGGAAACCCGCGCTCCTCGCCTTTGCATTACAACATTAAGGAGGCAACCATGTCCAGGATATATGCGACCACACTTGTACTCATCATGACTGCGATGGTCGGTCTCGCCGCGTGCCAGACGGCCGGCCAGACGCCTGCCCAGAAGGCGGCATACGACGCGACGATCGTTTCCGAGGTCAAAGAGAGCCTCGCGAGAGACAAGACAACGGCGGGCCTGCCCATCGGTGTGGAGAGCCACGGAGGGAGAGTCACGCTGACCGGATCGGTACACACCGAAAGCGAGCAAAGCTGGGCCGCCGTAATCGCGTCGCAGGTCGAGGGGTGCAGGGATGTGAATAACCTTCTCACCGTGACGAAGTGAGTGCGGAGCCAAGCGCGTAGGGTGGTGACGGGGACATAGTTCCGTTCATTCCGATGATACATGCGGCGGGGTCTGCGACTAGATAGCATACAGACTTTATGAAGCGTAGTCATTTATTTGCTTATGGTCGTTCCCCTTGCCACTCCTCGCGCGCTTCAGCGTCACTACCTGAAGTAAGAACCGTCTGCGGAAGAGCCGCACGTACGGGTCTGTGCGCGGGCCTGGCAACCGGCGTTCCTACCGCTCGCGTGGGTGCTGTTTGGTAATTATTACGGTGACTTGCGAATTATATTTACTTTCTTAAGAACGTCCCCTTCGCCCCCCTTTTCGCTATCTCTTTCCTTTTCTCACGAGACAGCGTGACGGCTCTTGCCTTCCCGCCCTTCAGTCCTCCGAGTCTTCCAAGGACCACGGCGGCGGCGTTCTTTTCTTTTGTGAGTTGCGGCGTGGTAGATTCTTGTGTGGGGTTCTCCGTCAGTGGTTCCCCTATCGCTTCCTCTACTATCTGTCGAGCGCGGAGCATTATGTCGGCCGGTCTCTTTTTTTTAGCCATACCTTAATGTAGCATGACCGCTTAAGCATGGCAAGGGGGGGGGAATTCAAACTGACCCACTGCCGACAACTCATATGTTTGTCAATGCATAATTCCGGAATTATGCATTGACAGGGTGCCCTCTAATGGGCGCCCCCGTGACTTTCATGAATGCCATCTTTCGAACGGAAAGGGCTGTCATAGTTGTTGCAATCTTGTGGCGTATCTCTGATAATGAAGGATAGGGTAACCGCGGTCGCAAGAGTATCGCACGCCGCTCCGGTGAATGAGAACGTACAGAATGAAACGACGTCCCTACCGGCCGTACGCCCTCTGATCAGAGAGATATTGAAGGAGATCAAAATCACGCCGGAGCAATACGGCGGGCATTTGGAGGCGAAGTAGTGAGCATTGCGGAGAAGTATTTTAAAGAGCAGATGAAGTCCGATGATTTCAGGCGGGCGTATCTCGAAGAAAAGACAAAACTCGACATTGAGTACCGTCTGGAGGAGCTGAAGAGGGATATTCAGGGAAGGAAGAGCCCGGACGAACTGATCGAGAAGGTTGAGGACATAGAGAAGTTCGTGATGGGAGTGTGACGGGCCGTGGCCTTCTCCGTGGCTCCCCTGTCCTCAGTCAAGGGTGACCCCGTGCCCCTTCGCCAGGAACGAACGTTACCACCGCCCGTGTCGTACCGCGGGGGGAAAGAACAGCCGATGAACTGCTGCGTTGCTTAAGAGCGGTCCCTTATGTGCCCCGGCTGCGAGAATCCGTAAAGGGGGGTGTGCTGTGGATCCAGGAAAGACAATTCGTACTTACAGGAATGCCGTGGCCATTATTACCGGCGGGGCATCGGGCATCGGGCGAGCGGTAAGCGAGGAGCTGGTCAAGCGCGGCTGCGAGGTGATCATAGCCGACCTTCAGGGCGACTTGTCGGAAGAGATCGCCTTAAAGCTTCGTCTCTCCGGCGGCAAGACGACGGCAGTGGAAACAGACGTGACGAGTTATCATGCATTGGAACGGCTCGTACGTGAAACAGTCGAGCGGACGGGCCGCCTCGACTACATCTTCAATAACGCAGGCGTCGGCATCGGAGGCAATGTCAATCATTTCGGAATCGAGGACTGGAACTATATCGTGAAGGTCAACCTGATGGGGGTGGTCAACGGAATTCAGGCGGTGTACAAGATTATGGCGGAGCAAGGGTTCGGACACATAGTCAATACAACCTCGATGGCGGGCCTCATGCCCTCCCCCGGAGCGGTAGCCTACGCGATGACGAAACACGCCATCGTGGGACTTTCTGAGTCCCTTCGGGCCGAAGCGGCACTTTTCGGCATACGGGTCAGTGTTCTCTGCCCCGGCGTCATTCGTACGCCCATATTGGAAGGCGGGGGGAAGTTCGGCCGCATGCTTGTCAATATATCTCCTGAAACCATGAGCCGTATGTGGGAAAGCCTCAAACCCATGCCTCCGGAACTCTTTGCGGAAAAAGCCCTCGACGCCGTTGCCAAGAACAAGGCTGTGATCATTGAGCCTTCGTGGTGGAAGACGTTTTGGTGGATCAACCGTCTCTCCCCGTGTCTTGGAATACGCCTCGCTGAAAAACACTTTCGGGCCCGGGTAAAGGCACTCTCCGCGGAGCAAATGAGTGCGTGGCCTAGGGACGATGGTCCCTGACGTTCATTCAGCTTCACACGCAAGAGCCTTGCAGGAAAGGTGTGTTTGAGAGATGAATGCTTCCACCGCCGAAATAGCACCGTAGGTCGCGCTGAACACCTCGTCGGTGAGCCGGACCATAACGAGGAGAGAAGGGGGGCGAAGATCAGTAACGCACGCCAGGAACCGACGTCCCCATCGGCCATATGCGAAAAGGGCTACTGCCTTAATGAAGTGTAGTTATTTATTTGGTTATGGTCCCCCTTGCCCCCCCACAGCCTTTACTCCCTAAGGCAATCGGAACCTTAAAATGTCACTATTTCACTTACGTCCACCTCTGCCCCCCTTGACAGGGTGCCCTCTGATGGGTGACCCCATGGCCCCCCGCATGCTTGCAGGATGTTTGAGGTTCTTGTATAATGAGAGAGGTGGTCGAAGGAGGAAGATATTATGGCGCAACTGGACCGTATTACCATTGACCCCGAGATATGTCTTGGCCAGCCGACAATCCGGGGCATGAGAATAACAGTCTCCATAATCCTCAAGCAGATTGCGGCCGGCATGTCCGCAGAGGAGATTCTCGACGCATATCCGGAGCTAGAAAAGGAAGATATCAGCCAGGCGCTGCGGTATGCTGCATGGCTTTCTTCAGAAAAGGCACAATCCCTTCCGATAAAAGGGACAGCGGGTGCCTAAGCTCGCCTTCCTTGCAGACATGAACATATCGCCCCTCACGGTCTTGCAGTTAAAAGAGCGGGGCTGGGACATTATGCGGGTTTCCGAGGTCATGGACAAATCGGCGAAGGATCTCGATGTGCTGGAGCATGCCAGCCGGCATGACATGGTTATCATCACTCAGGACCTTGATTTCTCCATGCTCCTGGCGGTCAAAGGATATGGGAAGCCAAGTCTCGTCAACGTGCGCCTTGAGGAGGCAAAACCAGCTTACGTCACAAGCCGCATCATCGACACGGTGTTGACCTTGGAGCCGGAGCTGGCAAAAGGCGCGGTTGTCACGGTCGATGAAACCTCTGTCCGTTACCGATATCTTCCAATCATGCGGGCTGAGGGGACATAGTTGACTACCGTGACGTGGCGCTTCCGGGCGTTTGTCACGTCAGTCAACTACGTGACGCTCCTACTAGGTTCCCCTCCTCCCCTCAATCCCGATTAATGCACGCCAGAACCAACGTTCCCACAGCCTGTTGTTATTTATTTGCTTATGGTCGTCCCCCTTGTCCTCCCTAAACTCGACATCGAGTACCGCCTGGAGGAGCTGAAGAGGGATATTCAGGGAAGGAAGAGCCCCGACGAACTGATCGAGAAGGTTGAGGACATAGAGAAGTTCGTGATGGGAGTGTGAGGGGCCGTGGCCTTCTGCATGGCCCCAAATGTGAATATGGCCTCCCTGCTCCCTTTCCTCTACCTGGCTACTTTAGGTCGGGGTCGGCGGTTCATCAAGTGAAGCCGGTGAAGAACGTCCCCCTGGCCTCCCGGCACCTCTTCTCTTCTGATCAAGTTAACCATAATGGCATCCTCGATGTCCCTGCCAACATAAGCTATGACGTCAGCCACTCTCACAACGCACCCTTCGAGTGTCGTAGGAACTATATGTCTATCGTAATCGTCTATTAATAAACACTTTTTGTATTCCTCTTCGAATTGCTCCCAGGTTTTACCATAATTGGGCCTGTATTCGCTCGAAAGCAACTCCCCGTTATGGCACAGTATCCCATCCAGTACCTGAAGAGATAGGTTGAGGCCTTCACCGTTCTTCTCAAGCTCCGTTAGAAATCTGACACTTTGCGCATTATGGCAGAAAGTTCCGATGCTTTCTGAATTGCAGATTTCTTTTAGCACCTTCTCTCCGTCATGCCCGTAAGGCACGTGACCCAAATCATGACCAAGTGCTATGGCCTCAATTAAATCTTCGTTCAAGCGCAAAAACCGTCCAATTGTCCTCGCTATTTTAGATACAAATTGAACATGCAAAACACGATGTGTCACATGATCGTTTTCAAACAGATAAAAAACCTGAGTTTTATCAATATAACGGGAATAGGCGAGTGAATGAATAATTCTGTCTGTGTCGTGAAAAAAGACGGGTCTAACATTTTTTCTATCTGGAGTGGCTTCTCTTTCGGGGAATTTTCTCCTTCCTCTATTACTCCTGCATGCATGTTTGGATAGCGTCCATCTTTCGCGGTTAACGTTACTTATTACAATTTTTGAGAAGACTGAGTCTCCGGTCACGGAACTTATTCCTCACTATACGCAGACGTCATTTCGGGTTCCCTCGGGGACGTAACATGACTTATTCTTTCTCTCCTGCGCAATCCTCTATGCGCCCGACGTGGCATGCCTTTTGTCAAGTCAGCCAGTTGCTAGGTTCCACGAGGAGGTCGAGACGAGCCTTTCTTGCCCGCCGATTAGTTCCGGTGCCTCGTTCGGTGTATTTCACGGTTCATCGGGCTGTGACAGTTGCGCACGGCGTCTAAGCAACGGTTTCTTATTCTCGATAGTTCGGTGGAGCATATGTTCAAGCATTCTGGGGAATTCTTTGCAGAACATGTAAATATCTTCGCCGTTGTAACCGAGCTCTTCCATGAACGGACCATGCATCACAAACTCCGAGAAACGCTGCAGTCGCACCGCTTCCCGCTTAATTGCCGCTGGGTTTTCGGATTTGGCGGCCCTGTACACCTCCATTGCCAACTCGTAGAGCCACGGTACCTCGTCACGAATCATGCTAGCCGCCATAAGGATAACTACAGGATCGCCAGGTTCTCCGACCGCGTGAAGCATATCTTCCAACATCACAGGATGGAATCTACGAAACCGGCGTTGGCGAAAAGGCTGACCCCCTTCCATCAACCGCTCTGTAACTCGGGTTGGTAAGGATTTCATTTCTTCTATCAATTTTGCGATGGGGCTGTCATCTATCTCGGCCTTCGCGTTCTTGGGGGCAGGTGCATTAAGTCTTTTCAGAATCTCACTTTCTGAGGTTTTGAACGCGGCCACTTGGGCCTTCACCACGTCGACGTCAATCTCCAAACCGGGGATACGGCGAGAAAGCTGATGCATCAACTTCGTTAAGTCATTCTCGCTGTCGTCCATGTTCTGGAACTGATAGAATGGCCCGGTACTGATGCGGCCTAGGGACACGCCTAATGCTATACCTACGACGGGTGTATTCAATTTGCCCTTTGCAACACCCGCCTCAAATAGTATCCATGGTCTATCCAAGCTGCGCTCAGTAAAGAGACAGACGACGTCGGACGTGGATTGGAGCTTTGACATCAGCCGTTTGTACCACTCATCGCCAAAATCGATCCCTTCATTTCCTTTCTTGTCCGAGGATCGGAAACTCTTAATCATGCCTGAACTGACGCTTTTGAGCAGTTTGCCGAACGCCTCAGCCAGTTCCGCATCCCGGCTGTCGTGGCTGATAAAAACAAGTGGCGCGGAGGCAGTCTGTGTCAGACCGTCATCTTCCGCAGACGCTTTGGACTTCTCGGTATCAGACATAGGCGTTTCTCCTTTCCTTCTGTATCCAGTCTTAGCCCAGTCTTAGGGACGTTGTTTCCTGCGCTGCATTGCTTTACTGTTATCTTGCCCGGCGCTGTGTTTAGGTTCTGACGCAGGAGCTTTCCGCGGCTTGTGCTTGCCGATAGAATACTCTCCTTGGACCTCGTGGAGTAAGGCAGCGCCGTCAAGGCCGTGAGTGGATTTGAGAAATTCCAGGTTAATCGTGGAATACATAAACCCGGTTTCATGCCGGAGGCGTTTGGCGGCAAGTTGACAATATTCCGGATCAAGCTCAATGCCAATACTGTTCCGGCCACATTTCATAGCTGCAGCCATTGTAGTACCGGTTCCGCAAAACGGGTCCAGGACCGTATCGCCCCAAAACGAGAACATCCTGACGAGGCGATAAGCCAGTTCCAGAGGGAAGGGAGCCGGGTGAACTTTCGTTGAGGCGCCGGTCATGCTCCAGAACTGACGGAACCACTCGCTATATTCCTCCTTAGAGATCATACTGAGCTGGCGCTGTTTGATCGTTGGCTGGCGATAACCTCCGGGCTTACGCTCCATGAGAATGAATTCGATGTCGTTTTTAATTATCGCATTTGGCTCATAGGGCTTGCCTAGAAATTTGGTGCCGTTAGGTACCTCATAATTCGCATTGCTGATTTTGTGCCAGATAATAGGGTTCAGATTGTCAAAACCAATTTTTCTGCAGATTACCGCTATGTCGGAATGCAAAGGGACCACCACGTGTCGACCGTGCCTCCTGCGGGACAGACAGACATCACCGACAACGCACACCAGCCGTCCGCCGGGGGCCAGAACCCTGCACACCTCTTTCCACACTTTCGACAGTTCGTTGAGAAAAGCCTCGTAATCCGCCACATGACCCAGTTGGCTTTCATTGTCATTGTATTTCTTCAGCGTCCAGTAGGGTGGAGAGGTCACCACAAGATGAACTGATTCGTCTTTGATAAAGGGCATTTGGCGGGAGTCGGCTTGGATCAGGCGGTGCATGGTGGCCATCTCTTCTGGTTTAAGCAATTCGCTCATGGCTTACTAACCCTTGTAGGCAGATACTTGTGCAGCAAGCGAACGGGCAAATATATCAAACGTCAGATCATCGCCGGGTTCAATGTATGCTCCATCTAGCCCAGTATCTCTGTCGGACATAATGAAGGCTGCGGCGTCATAATGTCTCTCCCTGACGAGCTTGTGACAGAAGAGCTCATAGCGCCTCGCGTAAGACGCATTTAGGAACTCGGGAAAGACCTTAAAATGTGGTTCCTTGACCCTTACCGGCGTATGAGAGGCCGGGCAGTCTTCGAGGAGAAACATATACCCCAGCCAGGGCTTTACCGTTTTGTTGAAGGCTCCCTCACGGTACGCTGTCCAGAGATCAAGCGCACTTCCCATGGCCTCCTCCGTCCGGTTGTTGAAGTTGTTCCCGAATGACGGGCCTACTTGTGACTTCGCCTCAAGGGCCAGGATCAACTGCCCGTCCCTCACAACTAAGAGGTCCCATTCTTTCGTGGGACGAAAGAATCCCGGCAACTCCATAGACTTGTTATAGAAGATGTGTCCCTCGTTTATGCCAGCCCTGTGGATTAGGTCGGTGAACAGGGTTATGAAGCCAGCCATCTGTGCTCCACCGGTTACCGCGCTTCTTAGCTCCGTAATCGGGCCGCCCAGACTCTGCCTGTTTCTTCGCCTGCGCCTCGCGAGTGCGCCAATAGTGAGACACGGCTTTTGCTACGTCACCTTTCAGATCAAAACCTTGGTCAGTCATAGCGTTCTTTGCGGTGAAATAATAGCCTCGCCTCAATTATAGCCTGCAATGGACTCACTCTTCTATATTAAATACCATGATACTGCGGGAAATGTAAGAGACATTGCCAGTTAGGAATCAAAACCGCACTGCTTTTAGACGATTTAAGTTTCAAAACCGCACTCCGTGTTGGAATGCCTCCTAAAAAAACTGAGGAGGGCGCGATGGGCGAGCAAATTCACAAAAGGCTGAGCGATGAGCAGGGGAGAAAGGGGGACGACCATAAGCAAATAAATAACCAAACTATGCCTCGGCAAGCACAAAGCCTTTTTTCCGCGCAACGGCTTCGCCTCGCTCGGCCGCGTAGCCTACCCCCGGCTGCGTGATGCGGAGGAAGGAGGCGGCGGTCGTTGCGGCATAGCCGAGGCTCCTCACCGCCCAAAAACAGAAGAGACTCCGAGCTTCAACCAGACGAGCTTTTCGGCTTTTCTCGGTGGCCCCAAAGATTGGCTGGCTTTACTCTTAGGCTTGTTTTTCAAGGAGCTTGCTCCTGGCAAATAGTGAAAGCCTGACAGGGGCAAAGAAAGTTGACGGATAGATAGTCTTCTCCGGACTCGTCAATAATTCTGACTTGATCGTGGCGCTCAGCCTCCTTGTCGGGAAGCTTTTCGTACAACTTCCCTATCTCCAGGGATGCTTCATACCCCTCATTGTGAACGCAAAGCAAAAACTTACGTTTCGTCATTGTCCCCAAATACGCACCATCCGAAGGCGGCAATGAGGGATTGCCCTCGACCATGGTCCGACGCCCGGTTATGCCTTCTTCGCTCTGCTTTTCCAGTAATCAGGCTCTCTGCTCAGGTTCATGACTGCGATTACAAATATTTCCTCTCTGGCTACTTTGTACACAATTCCGTAAGGAAACCTCTTTGAGAGGCATCTTCGCGTATTTGCTGAAAGCGGTGGCCACGCATCGGGAAATGCGAGGATGTTCTGAACCGTATGATACATTTCCTTGAGGAATTCCAGCCCGAGACCTTTCTGGCACTCGTCGTAATAATCTACAGCCTGGTTTAACTCTGCCTGGGCAGCCGGGTGAAAGGAGTATGTCAAGAAAATCTCTCGCGTATTTTGCTGAATACTTCGTCTCCCGGTATGGTTTTCACTGAGCCTTCCGTGATCTCCTTAAGCCTCCTTTCCGCTTCCTCGGCCCACAACTTGTCAATGTCGCTCAGGGCGGGATTCAGGCTTTGGAGCAGTTTGTCCACAAGGAGCGTCCTTTCTTCAACCGGCAACGAGATCGCTTCGTCAAAAAGGTCTTCGATTTTTCTCATTCTTCTACCCCCGAAGGATCATTCTACTTAATTATACCATGCCTCTTCCTGTCGGCTATGGAACGGTCACGGCTCCTGCCGTAGCGTTACATTTCCCCATGTCGGGGGAAATAACAGCGTTACCTCTCTTGTGCGTAGGCTCCACAGGGAGAGTATAGAGCATCCAAAGGCGGCAATCAAGGATTGCCGGCGACACAGATCGCCTCAATGCGACCATGAATTGTCCTTGCCCGCTACCCTCGGGTGGTCTCTGCTATTTTCATGAGGAACAAGGATGGAAAAGGCAACTCCCGATATTTTGAACCCTGGGAAGAGTCAGGTAGCTTTTTCACTGCCGCGACAATTCATAACAAAAGAATGTACATTGTGGCGGCTCGGGTGGACGACGGCATGGGGGAAATGCTTCATATGTGGATGCGCTGTGAGCCTTGTTGACCGGAGGCGTACTGCCGTACGTCGGAGGGCACAAGGCGAGCAGAGCGCCGCAGAGGGAGTATTCCCCCCATGCCGTCGTCCGGCCGCCCCCACTCCCCACTATTGGAATATCGCCACCGACTTTTGCGCTAGGAGAAGTACATCCCTCGGAAACATCCCCAGATAGAACAGCATGCCCACGCTCACCAGCATCACCAGCACGTAACCCGGCGACATGTCTATCCCGCCCAGCTCCTTTACCGGCTCCTTGAAGTACATGTACATGAGCACGCGCAGGTAGTAGTAGGCGGCGACGGCGCTGTTTAGGACGCCTATTACGGCTAGCCAGTAGTACTGGCCTTTTATGGCGTCGCTGAAGATGTAGAACTTGCCCGTAAAGCCCGCGAGCGGCGGGATGCCCGTGAGGGACAAGAGGAAGATGGTCATGCAGAGCGCCACAAAGGGGTGGCGGGCGGCGAGGCCGGCGTAGCTGTCTATGTCCTCGTGGGCCTCGCCTTTCCTCCCGAGGAGGATCACTACCGTGAAGGCCCCCAGGTTCATGAAGGTGTAGGCGAGCAGATAATAGAGGATGCTGGAGGAGAGGATCCTGTCGCCGGTGATGAAGGCGACCAGGATATAGCCCGCGTGGGCGATGCTCGAATAGGCAAGGAGGCGCTTCATGTTGTCCTGCACCAGGGCGGTGATGTTCCCCGCACACATGGTGAGCACGGCGATGAGCCATAAGACGCTCGACCAACTGCCGATGAACGGATAGAAGGCGGTGTAGAAAACCCGGAGGAAGGCGGCGAAGGCGGCTGCCTTCACGCCCGTCGCCATGAAGACCGTGACCGGCGTCGGCGCGCCTTCGTAGACGTCGGGCGTCCACATGTGGAAGGGGACCGATGCGGTCTTGAAGCCGAAGCCCACGATGAGGAGGGCCATGCCCGTGAGGAATAGCGGATCGGCGCCAAGGCTCCTCGCCGAGGCCACGATGCGCACCATCCTGATGTCGACGGCCCCGGTGGAGGCGAAGACGAGGGCTATGCCGTAGAGTAGAAAGGCGGTGGCAAAAGAGCCGAGCAGGAAATATTTAAAGGACGATTCAAGGGCGCGGACCTGCCCTTTCAGGAGCCCGCAGAGTATGTATATGGAGAGGGACATCACCTCCAGGCCGATGAAGATGGTGACGAAGCTCGTCGAGGAGACCATCACCATCATGCCGAGGGCGGCAAAATGGAGGAGCGTATAGTACTCGCCCGCAACTATCTCCTCGCGCCTCGTATAGCGGATGGAGATCACGCCGACCATAAAGAGGATCAGGAGGAATATGCCTTTGAAGAAGGTGCCGAAGCCGTCGATCAGGTAGAGGCCGCTAAAGAGGCTTGTGCGCACGCCCCAGAGGTGCATCTGGAAAAAGAAGGCGACGGCGCTCCCTATGAGGGTGAGCACGCCCCCCAGAAAGCCGGGCGTCTTCTTTTTCCCGAAGGCGTCCAGGAGGAGTATGAGGAGCCCGAAGACGGTGACGGTAATCTCAGGCAGGATCCATATAAAATCGGAAGCGGAGAGCGCAATGTTCATCATTCGACCCCTAGTGACGGCCGGGTGAGATTAGCCGGACCGGCCGAGGCAGCGGTGCCCGATACCCCGCATTGGCCGGGCCCGCGGGCGGCAGCCCCTTCCATGGTCTGGTAATAGGCATTTCTCGCTTTCACGAAGTTCAGGAACCCGGCGACGGATGTATCCATCTTCTTGAAGAACATCCTCGGATAGACGCCCATGAGGACGATGAAAAAGACCACGCAGCAGAGGATCAGTATCTCTCTTCCGCCCAGGTCTTTCACCTTCCTGTTCTCCTCGTGCGTGATCTCGCCGAACATGACCCGCTGGAACATCCAGAGCATGTAGACCGCGCCCAGCACTACCCCGATTGTCGCGAGGATGCCGTAGAGGTGGACGGACCTGAAGGCGCCGAGGAGTATGAGGAACTCGCCGACAAAACCATTTGTGCCGGGCAGGGCGATGGAGGAGAGGGTGACGATCATGAAAAAGATGGCAAAGATGGGCATTGAGGCGGACAAGCCGCCGAAATCGGCTATCATCCTCGTATGGCGTCTCTCGTAGACCATGCCGACCAGGAGGAAGAGCCCGCCCGTGCTGACGCCGTGGTTGAGCATCTGGTAGATGCTCCCCTGCATGCCCTGCATATTGAAGGCGAACATGCCGAGCATCACGTAGCCCAGGTGGCTCACGCTGGAGAAGGCGATGAGGCGCTTCAGGTCGGGCTGCATCATGCTGACGACCGCGCCGTAGATGATGCCGATGATGGCGAGGATCGAGATCAGCGGGATCGCGTCGAAGGCGGCCTTCGGAAAAAGCGGTATCGCAAAGCGCAGGAAGCCGTAGGTACCCATCTTCAGGAGCACGCCAGCGAGGATGACGCTGCCCGCGGTGGGCGCCTCGGTATGCGCGTCGGGCAGCCACGTATGGACGGGGAACATGGGCACCTTGATGGCGAAAGAGAGGGCGAAGGCGGCAAAGAGCCAGTACTGGAGGCCGACAGGGATCGTTGCGTTATAGAGGTCGAGTACGTTGAAGGTGGCGACGCCGGTCGTCCGCGCGTAATGGAAGTAGAGGGCGAAGATGGCGAGCAGCATCAGGACGCTCCCGACCATGGTGAAGAGGAAGAACTTGATGGCCGCGTATATCCGCCTCGGGCCGCCCCAGATACCGATGAGGAGGTACATGGGGATGAGCATCAGCTCCCAGAATATATAGAAGAGGATCAGGTCGAGGGCGCACAGGGTCCCGATCATGGCCGTCTCGAGAAAGAGGAAGGTGATGTAGTATTCCTTCACCCTGGTCTCTATGGCCTTCCAGGAGATGAGCACGCAAAGGACCGTCAGGAACGTGGTGAGGAGCACGAGGAGCAGGCTGATGCCGTCTATACCCAGGAAATAGCTCATGCCCCATTCGGGGAACCATGCCGCCTTTTCCACGAACTGCATACCCGTGGTCTGCTCGTTGAAACGGAAGAAGAGGGGCAGGGAGACGGCGAACTCGGCCAGCGAGAAGACGAGGGTGAAGACCTTGATGAACAGCTCGTGTCGTCTGTCGACGAAGAGGAGCAGCACCGCGCCGAGGAGGGGAAGGTAGATCAACGTGCTTAAGATCGGAAAGCTGAAGCTGTTCATAGCACCTACAAGATAACCTTCATAATAAGATAGCCGAGCACGGCGATCGCGCCTATGATCATGGCGAAGGCATAGCCCTGCACGTATCCCGTCTGGATGAGCCTGATGAGACTGCCGATGCCGCGAAGGAGCCAGGCAAGCCCGTTTACCGTGCCGTCGATGATGGTCTCGTCAACGGCCACTTTCGCGATGCGGCCGGCCGTAAAGAGCCCCCGCACAAAAACCGCCTGGTAGAGTTCGTCCACGTAGTACTTTTGGTTCACCGTCCTGAAGACCCCCGGAAAGGACCGCACGAAGTTGACCGGGATTTCCGGCCGCCGCAGGTAGAGGTAGTAGGCGACGAAGATGCCCGCGAAGGCGATGACTATGGCAGCGGCCATGAGCATGCCTTCCGGTGATGCCGTCTGGGTCTGCCCGCCTTCGGCGAAGGCGCGGGTCACGAGGTTGAGGGTGGGCGCGGCCGCCTCTTTTCCGGGGCCGAAGACCGGCTCAAGCCACTGCTCGAACCTGTTCGCCCCTCCCAGTATGTGGGGCACGCCGACCCAGCCGCCCACCACGGAGAGCACGGCCAGGATGACGAGCGGTATGGTCATGACCGCCGGGGACTCGTGGATATGGTGCTGCACCTCGGCAGGCGCGCGGCATTCGCCGTGGAAGGTGGTGAAGAACATCCTGAACATGTAGAACGCGGTGAGGCCCGCGGTGAGGGCCCCGATGCCCCAAAATACGAGGCTGCCGCCGTAGTTGGCGAAGACCTTCCACATGATCTCGTCCTTGCTGAAAAACCCGGAGAAGCCGGGCACGCCGGCTATGGCGATGCACCCTGCCAGAAAGGTCCAGTAGGTGACGGGCGTGCGCTTCCTCAAGCCCCCCATCTTCCGCATGTCGAGCTCGCCGCTCATGGCGTGCATCACGCTGCCCGCGGCAAGGAAGAGGAGCCCCTTGAAGAAGGCATGGGTCATGAGGTGGAAGATGCCGGCCGCAAAAGCGCCCGAGCCCACGCCGACGAACATGTAGCCCAACTGGCTTACCGTGGAATAGGCCAGCACCCTCTTGATGTCATACTGGGCGCAGCCGATGGTCGCCGCGAAGAGGGCGGTGAGCACGCCGACGAGGGTGACCACGAACATGGTGGTAGGGGCCATGACGTAGAGGAAGTTGAGCCTCGCGATCATGTAGACCCCTGCGGTGACCATGGTGGCCGCGTGGATCAAGGAACTGACGGGCGTGGGGCCTTCCATGGCGTCGGGGAGCCAGACATAGAGGGGGAGCTGCGCGGATTTCCCGGTGGCGCCCACGAAGAAGAGGAGGGTGATCAGCGTTGCCGCGGCCCCTGTGAGGAGATGGGCATGCTTTTGCAGCTCGCCGAAGTCGAGGGTCCAGACGCCGTGGCTGCCCAGGCTCGTGAGGAGGAAGAAGATGCCGAGGAGAAAGCCGAAGTCGCCTATCCTGTTGACGATGAACGCCTTCTTCCCCGCGTTGGCCGCGCTGTCCTTCTTGTACCAGAAGCCGATGAGCAGGTAGGAGCACAGGCCCACGCCTTCCCAGCCGACGAACATGAGGAGCAGATTGCCCGCGGTCACGAGGGTGAGCATCATGAAGACGAAGAGGTTCAGGTACGTGAAATACCGGGGGAAGCCTTCATCGTCGTGCATGTAGCCGGCGGAGTAGACGTGGATGAGGAAGCCGACGCCCGAGACGATGAGGCACATGATGATGGAGAGCGAATCGATCCTGAAACCGACGTTGGCGGCGAACTCACCGGAGGCGATCCAGGTGTAGACGCTCTTCTCGAAAAGCCTCGCCTCCGGGGGGAGCTTCAGGAACTCGACGAAGACAAGGGCCGAGACCACGAAAGACGCAAAGAGGGCAAGGCAGGCGATCCACGAGACGAGGGCCCTCGGGAGCTTGCGCCCTAGAAAGCCGTTGACCAGGAAGCCGATTGCGGGAAATACCGGTATAAGCCAGATATAATCAGCCATCACCTAACCCTTGAGCACATTGAACCCGTCCACGTTGATGCTCCCCTTTTGCCTGAAGAGGAGCACGAATATGGCGAGTCCGATCGCGGCCTCAGCGGCCGCCACCGTCATGATGAAGAAGACGAAGATCATGCCGTCTATCGAATTGAGCATGTTTCCCGCCGAGATGAACGTCAGGTTGACCCCGTTCAGCATAAGCTCGATACACATGAAAACGATGATCGCGTTCCGTCTGGTAATGACGCCGATGGCCCCTATGGTGAAAAGCGCACCGCTGAGCGCGAAATAGAAACTCGTTGGTATAGCGTGCAGCATAGGCTCTCCTAGTCCTTTCCCCGGCGGCTGAGCACCACGGCCCCCACGATGCCGATCAACAGCAGGATGGAGGCGATCTCGAAGGGGAAGAGGTATTTGCCGTAAAGGGAGTTCCCCACCTCGGCCACGCTGCCCGTCAAGGGCGCCCCTGTTGCCGCCTTAGCCGTCCTGCCGCCCAGGGAGAGGACGGCGGAGGCAACCTCCAGAAAGAGGATCACCGTAATGAACGCGCCGATGACCTTCGGCCCCGAGAGCTTCCTCTTCCGGACAAAGTCGGTTTCCACGTGGATCAGCATGATGACGAAGACGATAAGCATCATGATGGCGCCTGCGTAGACAATGACCTGGGCCACGGCGATGAACTGGGCATTCAGGGTCAGGTAGATCACCGCCAGGGAGAAAAAGGTGACGATCAGCCAGAGGGCGCTGTGTATCGGGTTGCGCCGCGTCGCCATCATGATGGCGCCGAAGAGCGAGACGACCGCGGCAACGAGGAACACGGCCCACTGGAATAAGGGATTGATGAAACCGATGTCGCTCATTCCTTCCCCTCGTACATGGCGAGCAGCTTTTCCGTGGTCAGGATGAAATCGGACCTGTCGTACTTCACGTATTCATAGCCGCTTCCCAGCTTGATCGCGTTGACCGGGCACGCCTCCTGGCAATACCCGCAGAAGATGCACCTCAGCTCGTCTATCTCATAGCGCCTCGGGTATCTCTTCCCGTCCTCCCGCTCGCCTATCTCCAGCGAGATGCATCGGGAAGGGCAGACGGCGACGCAGAGGCCGCAGGCAACGCAGGTGGTGTTGCCGGCCTCGTCTGCCCGGAAGTAGTGTACGCCCCTCCACCTGGGCGCGGGGGGCCGCTTCTCTTCCGGGTACTGTACGGTGATGGGCCGCGAAAAGAAGCGCGACAGCGTCAGGCGAAGACCTTTGAGCAAAGGGATTATAATCATACTTTCAACCATCCCATGGCATTGAGGAAGGCTGTGACGACCGTATTCGCCAGGGCGAGCGGGAAGAGCACCTTCCAGCCGAACTGCATGATCTGGTCGTACCGGAGCCGTGGAAAGGTGCCCCTCTCCCAGATGAAGAAGAATACCACGGCGCACACCTTGATAAAGAACCACAAAGGGCCGAGGCCGGGGACCGAAGGAAAGGGTCCGAGCCAGCCGCCCAGGAAGAGCGTGGTGACGATACCGGCAAGAACCGCCATATGCGTATATTCCGCGAAGAAGAAAAGGGCAAATTTCATACTGCTGTACTCGATATTGAAGCCGCATGCCAGCTCGCTCTCGGCTTCCGGCATGTCGAAAGGCGTCCTGTTGATCTCCGCGAGGCCCGCGACGAGGTAGAGGAGGAAGGCCAAGGGCTGGTAGACTATGAACCACATGTGGCGCTGCGCCTCGACTATGTCCGTCAGCCGCAGGGAGCCAGCGAGTATGAGCGTGCCCATGAGGATAAGTCCGAGGGAGACCTCGTAGCTGATCATCTGGGCCGCGGCCCGCAGGCTTCCGAGGACACCGTATTTGTTGCCCGAAGACCAGCCGCCCAGGACGATGCCGTACTCTCCCAGGGTGGCAAAGGCAAACAGGTAGAGCAGACCCATGTCGATATCCGCGATGACCAGCTTAATTGCGCGCCCGAAAAGGTGGACCGTGCCGCCAAAGGGGATGACCGCGAACATGGAGAGGGCGGTAAACATGACGATCATGGGCGCGAGGACAAAGAGGGGCTTGTCCGCGTTGGTCGGTATGATATCTTCCTTCGCGAATGATTTTATGCCGTCGGCTATAGGCTGGAGGAGCCCGAAAGGACCGACCCTGTTCGGCCCGAACCGGACCTGGAGCCGGCCCAGTACCTTTCTCTCCGCCAGGGTCAGGTAGGCAACGTAGCCCATGAGGACCGAGCCGACAACGACGGTCTTCACCAGGGCTTCTATGGAATAGTATATCGCCTCCATCATCTCACCCTTTCTCCACCTTTACCTCGATCCATTTCACCGGGGTCGGTATTAAGCCTAGCACCTCCTGCCGGTCCCTGAACACGATATATTCGAGCACGCCGGGCCTCAAGCCCTCTTTTATGGAGAGCGGCTTGTGGAGCGACCCGCTTTTCGAGGTGATCCTGACGATGTCGCCTTCCGCAAGACCCATGGCCGCGGCGTCGGCCGCCGACAGAAAGAGCTTATCTTCGGAGACCGGATAGCCCGGGTGGCGGTAAACGGTGGACACCCCTTTCGAATAGACCTCGCTGCCGGCCAGGTGATGGTTGCTGAAGACATCCCTCACCATCAGCGTGTAGCCGCCTGGGGAGGGCAGAACGTTCCCGCTGCGCGGCGGGGCCGCCGGCGCCGGCGCAATGGCATCCGCGCCCGGCTCTTCCCGGCCGTTGACGGGCCGGATCAATCCCGTTGACCGCATACGGGCGGTCACGTCGTGAGGGGAAGCGTAGGACGTGCCGCCGAGACTGGAGAGCAGCCCGGAGAGGAAGGCAAAGCCCGCGTACCCGGCTTGCCCGCAGCGTACCGACTTCGAGAGCCTTCTCACGGCGCCGTCGCCCGCAAAAAATGTGCCCTCTTTCTCGGTGAAGACGCCCGTGGGCACGACCAGGTCGGCGCGGCTCATGATAGTGGAGGGAAGGGCATCGGCAACAAGGACGAACTCCTTCCCCTGGAGGTTTCCTGCCACCGTCTCATCGCTCATATAGTGGAGAGGGTTCTCCTCATAGAAGAAGATACCTTTCACCTCCGGCTGTGCCATAAGCTCATGGGGTGCAGCAACGGAGCCGAGGATGGAAGCGGCGCCGACTGCGTTGGCCTCCCTTGCCACGGGCATGATGAGTCCTTTCTTATCTGCGCCCGAGGCCGTGCAGAAGTTGAGCAGGCCGGCCAGGCTCTTATCGGACGCGGATATCCCGGAGCCGAAGATGACCGCGATGTCGGCTGCTCGGTTGATAAGCGCACATGCGCGCCCGAACTCGTCGGGGCTGATGCCGCAGGTCTCGCACAGGGCAGTAACGTCCGGGGCCGGAAGCCCGGTGCCGGATGCGAGAGATGCGCTCAAGGCGTCGAAGAGGGCGCCGTCGCTCCCCGGCACGCATTTCAGGTGGGCATCCGCAATGGCCGAAAGCGCGTTCGGGCTCGGGTCGACCACCATGATCCGGCTGCCCCGCAGCTTATAGGCTTCCCGCACCTTGTCGCCCAGCAGATGGTTGTTCGAGAGCAGGTTGGCCCCCGCCACGATGATCAGGTCGGCATCGGGAAGGCGGTCGTAGTCATAGGGGTAGGAGAGGCCCATACGCTGATACGCCTCCAGGACCCTGCCCGTGTGGTAGAAACCGGAGGTGGCGAACAGGACGTTCCTGAAATGGCCGGCGATCTCCTTCAGCATGAAGATCTCTTCGTTTGTGGCCCTGGGAGAGACGACAAACCCCAGGGTCTTTCCTTCCTTGTCGAGGGCGGTCATGCGCTCGGCCGCGGCGGTCGCGGCCTCCGCTAAGCTGAGCGTGCCCCCTTTGTTATCTGTGGCGCTTCGAATGCGCGCCTCATGGTTGACGAAGTCGTATCCGAACCTGCCCATGACGCAGAGGGAGCCGTGGTTCGGCATGTGCGTGACGTCCTGGACCACGTCCGTCACGTACCCGTCGGCCGTCACGTCGAGGGCGAAGGTGCAGCCGAAGCCGCAGTGGGGGCACGTGGTGAGATGGCGCTCCACCTGCCACAGCCGTGCCTTCAGGGGGCTCAGGTTTTCGGTGAGGGCCCCCACAGGACAGACGGAGAGGCACTCGCCGCAGGAGATGCAGTTCTTTGGGTTCGTGGGCGCCATCCGCGCGTCTATGCCCGTCCCCACGAGGTCGAGCACGCCCCGGCCTGATATCTCCCTGCACGCGCGGATGCAGCGCAGGCAGAGGACACAGCGGTTCTCGAAGTACTTGATCAGGGGTGTCGCGTAGGCGTCGATCCGTTCCTGTCTCGCGACCGTATACTCGGCCTTCTCGATGGCATGCTCGAAGACCAGGTCCTGGAGGTCGCATTCACCGCCCGCATCGCAGATGGGACAGTCGAGGGGGTGATAGGCGAGGATCAGCTTCAGATAGTCCCGTCTCATCGAGGTGAGCTTAGCAGACCGGGTGGCGACGGACATGCCTTCCTGCGCGGCGGTGGCGCATGAGGCCATGGGGTTTGCGTACCCCTCGACCTCGACGAGACAGATGCGGCAGGAACCGATGGAGAGGAGGTTTGCATGGTAGCAGAGGGTGGGGATATAGATCCCGTGCTCCCTGGCTGCCTGGAGGATCGTGCTCCCCTCTGCCGTCTCGATCGCCTTTCCGTCTATGGTCAAGTGTATCATAGTAAGTAAGCCTTTCTAAACCGCTACCATGCCTATGCGCCAGCGCTATTACCGGGGCTCAGCGCCCCCTCCACGAGCAAAGCTCGCGGAGCCTCCCCGCTCACAAAAGCTTCGCTAAACCGCTACCATGCCTATGCGCCAGCAGCGCAGGCACCGCATGGCTTCCTTGATCGCCTCGTCCGACCGGAACCCCTCCTCTACTTCGTCGAAGGTCCATTTCCGCTTTTCGGGATCGAGCATGCGGAGGTGCAGCCTCGGCTCTCCGCCCGCGATACCTATATCCTCGTCCTTTCTGTACACCTTCACCTTGGCGAAGAAGTCCTCGAAGCGCTCCTTTTCGGAGGCCGCCGGCTTCTCGCCCCGCAGGTACTGGTCGATCCGGTGCGCCGCCCTTTTCCCGTTCCCGCACGCGCGCACCAGCACGTCCGGCCCGGTCTCGCAGTCACCGGCGGCAAATACGCCGGGACGGGAGGTCTCGAAGGTCTCCTGGTCCACCAGCACGGTGTGCCACTTGGTCGTCTGCACCCCCAGGCCCTCGTCCAGAAACGACAGGTCGACTGCCTGGCCTATGGCGGGGATGAGGATGTCCGTCTCGATCACGAACTCCGAACCGGGCATGGGCACCGGCCTTCTCCTGCCGCTCTTGTCAGGCTCGCCCAGCTCCATCCTTATGCATTCGACGGCAACCACCTTGCCGCCTTTCTCGATGATGCGCGTCGGGTTGCAGAGGTAGTGGAAGTTCACGCCCTCTTCCTCGGCGTCGTGGATTTCGACAGGGTCCGCCGGCATCTCTTTCTTTGTCCTTCTGTAAACGAGGTTGACGTCGGGCTTCCCGATCCGGAAGGAGGAGCGCACGCAGTCCATGGCGACGTTTCCGCCCCCGACAACGACCACCTTCTTCCCTTCGGGATAGGGGTCTTTTCCCATATTGACATCGAGCAGGTATTTGACGCCCGTAATGAAGCCGCCATACCCCTTCTCCTCGCCTTCGACGCCCATGGGCGAGCTATTGTGGGCGCCCACGCCGATGAAGACGGCGTCGAATTCCTCAGTAAGCGTCGAGAGGGCCACGTCTTTGCCGACCACGGTGTCGTATCTGATCTCCACCCCCAGATCGCTCACGATACCGGCCTCTCCGCCGAGTATGGGTCTGGGAAGACGGTAGTCGGGGATGCCCACGGCCGCCATGCCGCCCGGCTCGGGAAGCCGCTCGAATATAGTGACGCCGTAGCCCATCTGGGCAAGGTAGTAGGCCACAGACAACCCCGCGGGGCCCGCGCCCAGGACGGCGACTTTCTTGAGCGGCTCGCGCTTTTCGGGCACCGGCCTCCCTATCTGCTTGTCCATCTCGTAGTCCGCGGCGAACCGCTTCAGGTATTTGATGGAGATCGGCTCGTCTATGTTCGCTCGCCTGCAATTCGACTCGCAGGGCCTCACGCAGACCCGGCCGAGGGTGCCTGCCATGCAGGTATCTTCCCTGATCGTAGCGAGCGAAGCGGACGGCATCTCTTCAGCGATCTCCTCTATATATCGTGGTATTTTCAGCTTCGAGGGACAGACGCTCATACACGGGGCGGTGACGGAGACGCGGTAGCGGCCGCTTCCGCCCTTCACCCCTTCCTCCACGGCCCGTTCGAAGGCCGCCCTGAAATGGGTGAGGCAGGAAAGGAGCGGGTTGAGGCCGGTCTGCCCTATCTGGCACTTCGACCCGTCCCTGACATACGCGGCCAGATGGCCGATCTTCTCCAGGTCCGCCTTGCTGCCCCGACCTTCGGCTATCCGGGTCATTACGTCGAGGATGATGCGGGTGCCCACACGGCAAGGGATGCACCTGCCGCACGACTCATTCTGGACCGCCTCTATGTACCGCAGGCACATGTCGACCACGTCGACGGAAGGGTCACGGAGCACCAGACCGTCCCAGCCCATGAAAGCCTTTATCGTCTCGTGGGCGAACTCCTCCGGCATGGCGAGCATCGAGGGGACGGCGTAATCGTTTTCCGATTTACCCCTGTTGTCCACCACTTCTCCCTGCCATGCGGAAAATAGGATGCCTGCCATGACTCTCCTCGTTGTTACCTTGCTATTACTGGGGCTCAGCGCCCCCTCCACCGGCACAGCCGGCGGAGCCTTCCCCCTCACAAAAGCCTTTTTAGACCGCCACCGTGCCGATACGCCGGCACCGCATGGCCTCGCTACTACCTGTCTATCTCGCCGAGCACGATATCGACGCTCCCGATAGCCGCAATCACATCCGCCACCATCTGCCCCTCGATCATCTTCGGCACGGCCGCGAGGTTGAGGAATGAAGGCGGACGTATACGGAACCGATAAGGCTTGTTCGTCCCGTCACTCATGAGATAAAAACCGAGCTCGCCCTTGGGCGACTCCACGGCGCCGTACGCCTCGCCGACGGGCGGGCGGAACCCCTCTTCCATCAGCTTGAAATGGCGTATCAGGGCGGCCATGTCGTGCTCCACGTCGTCCTTCTCCGGCGGGACAAAGGCAGGGGCGTCCGCGTTGATGGGTCCATCGGGCAGCCGGTTTATGGCCGATGCGATGATCCGGTTCGACTGGCGCATCTCTCTGACCCTCACGTCGTACCGGTCGAACACGTCGCCGTTCTCACCCATGGGGACCTCGAACTCGAAATCTTCGTACGAAGAATAGGGATAAGCCTTGCGCACGTCGTAATAGACGCCGGAAGCCCTGAGCACCGGCCCCGTGACGCCGAAGCTTATGGCGTCCTCCTGGGACAGGCGCGCCACGTTCTTCGTCCGTTTGCGCCAGATGATATTATCCGTGAGGAGTGTCTCGTACTCGTCCACCCTCCGGGGAAACTCTTCGACAAAGGCTTTGACCATCCCGACAAATTCGGGCGGCATCTCGCCGGCGAGGCCGCCTATCCTGATGAAGCTCGGGGTGAGCCGCGCGCCCGTCACCTGCTCGACGATGTTCAGGATGGTTTCGCGCTCTCGGAACGCATAGAAAAGGAGGGTCATGGCGCCCACGTCGAGGGCATGCGTGCCTATCCATATAAGGTGGGCCGCGATGCGCTGCAGCTCCGCGAGGATCACGCGCAGATACCGGCCGCGCTTCGGCACTTCGATGCCGCACAACCGTTCGGCCGCAAGGCAGTAGGCCAGGTTGTTCGAAAGGCCGTTCGTGTAATCGAGCCTGTCCGTAAAGGTGAGCGCCTGGTGGTATGTCCTGGCCTCGGCGAGTTTTTCCACGCCCCGGTGGAGATACCCTATGAAGGGCGTTGCCTTGACGATGATCTCGCCGTCGAGCTCCAGCAGGACCCTCAGCACCCCATGCGTGGCGGGGTGTTGCGGACCCATGTTGATGGTCATATATTTCTTTTCTTCCGCCATTATCGATCAGCCTTCCCCGGAGTCTCATCCTCTTGTTCGAGCCTGACCACAAAGGGTTCTTCGAACCCATAGCCTTCGGTAGGGAAATCCTTGCGCAAGGGGTAGCCGTCAAAATCTTCCACGCAGAGGATCCGGCGCAGGTCGGGATGGTTACTGAAGCGCACCCCGAGCATGTCGTACGCCTCCCGCTCAAGCCAATCCGCGGCCCGCCACAGGTCGCTCACCGTGGGGACGGGCTCGCCGTCCGCTACCCGCACCTTGACGACAAGGCGCTCCTTCAGGTGCAGCGAGTTGAGGAGGTAGACCACTTCAAACCTGGGATCGCTCGCGTTGCGGTCGACGGCGAAAAGGTCCGTCATCATCGTGTAAAGCAACGCTTCGTCTGTTTTCAGGAAAAGGAGGACATCCCGCAGGGCGTTTTTGCCGGCGATGACCGCGGGTTTGCCGCCGGCCTGCTCGTAGGAGAGTGAGGCGCCAAACCGCCCGGTGAGCCTCTCGATTGTCGGATCAGATGTGCTCATACCTTGCTTCCCGGCACGGTGACGAGTCTTCTGCCCTCGTCCAGCATGCTTTCTTTCCCGATCTTTTCCTGGAGCTTTATCAGGCCGGCGATGAGGCTCTCCGGCCGGGGAGGACACCCCGGAATATAAACGTCCACCGGCACGATCCGGTCCACGCCCTGCACCACGCTGTAGGTCTTGAATATGCCACCGCTCGTGGCGCACGCGCCGTAGGCGATCACCCACTTCGGCTCGGGCATCTGCTCGTAGATCCTCCTCACCACGGGCGCCATCTTTCGCGTCACCGTCCCTGCCACTATCATCAGGTCGGCCTGACGCGGGGAGGGTCTGAAGACCTCGGCCCCGAACCGCGCCATGTCGTGGGTGGCGGACGTGGCGATGATCATCTCCAGGGCGCAGCAGGCGAGACCGAACGTCACCGGCCACAGCGAGTTCTTTCTTGCCCAATTGACTACGTCATCGACGCTGGTGACAAGGACGTTCTTCTCTATTCCCATTCCAGGGCCCCTTTCTTCCATACGTACACGTAGCCGATGAAGAGGATCGCCATGAAGACGAGCATCTCACCGAAACCGAACAGGCCGAGACGCTTCGTCGTGACCGCCCAGGGATAAAGGAAGAGTATTTCCAGATCAAAAACGAGGAAGAGCATGGCCACGATGTAGTAGCGGATCGTCATCCTCGTACGTGCCGGCCCTCTGCTGACCATGCCGCACTCGTAGGGGGAGAGCTTCACTTTCGCCCGCGTCCGGTTGCCGAGGATGTAGGACGCGCCGACGATACCTGCGGCTATGACGGCCGCAAACGCAATCATAATGAGGACACCGACATATTCGATCATGTCTTTATTCCCTCAATGCGTCAGGTTGTAAGAAGCCTATTCTTACCCATCTTCTTTCCCTACGTCAAGAAAAAAATGCATGCAAAAGTGTGTCATGTGATTATTTTCTCAAGAACCTCCAGAAATCATTAGTATTTCATGTGATTAATTTCCCAAGATGCTCTAGAGGTCGGAGGGCGCCGACTCCTTCGGCACTCCGGGCGCGGGTGGCGTTTCAGACGGGGGCGGGGGCGCGGGTGGGACAGGCGGCGCAAAATCATCGGGGGGGAACCTGCTCAGGGCCGTCGCCATGAACTTCATCCATATGGGCAGAGCCAGCTTGCCCCCGCTCTCCGCCTTGCCGAGCGACGTGCGCTGGTCGAACCCCACCCAGACGCCCGTGCATAGATGAGGCGAATACCCCACGAAAAGGGCGTCATAGAAACTGTTGGTGGTGCCTGTTTTTCCTGCTACGGGATATCCGAGCCTGCTCGCTGCCTTTGCGGTGCCGTAGGTGGTCACCCCCTTCAACAGGGTGTTCATCTTGAACGCGATGAGACCGTCGATGACGCTCGTCTTCTCCGGCCCCTGTTCTTCCAGCACATCTCCCTGGCTGTCCTCGATCCGCCTTACCATGATCGGTTTCAGCCGCATCCCCCCGTTTGCGAAGGCCGAGAAACCCTTGACGAGATCGAGCAGGGTAAGGTTGGACGTGCCGAGGGCAATCGACAGGTCGCCCTCCACCTCCTCGTTGATGCCGAGGTCCCGGAGCACCTTCTTGACCGAGCCGACGCCCACCTCTTCGAGGAGGTGCACCGTTGCCGCGTTCTTCGAATAGGCGATGGCGTCGGCCAGGGTAATCGGGCCGCTGTACGTGCCGTCGTAGTTCTTCGGCACCCAGGTCTTTCCACCGCTCCCCACGTACGTCTTCGGCTCGTCCGTGAGGATCGAATCGACATCATAGCCTTTTTCGAGCGCGGCCAGGTAAATGAAGGGCTTGAAGGCGGAGCCGGGCTGCACCTTTGCCGATAAGGCCCGGTTGTAGGGACTTCTCTCGAACTCCCTCCCCCCGACCACCGCATAGAGGTACCCTGTGTTCACGTCCATGCAGGCGAGGGCGCCCTCGATGTCGGAGCTTCTGACAGGAGAAAAGAGGGGCGTCTTCCTCTTGTCCGTCCCCTCGTACAGTCCCTTCACCACGTCGCCCGGCTTGAAGGGGAAATCGGACATTTTCATGAAGCCCTTGTGCATGCCCACGAGGACCGCGTATCCCCCGGCGACCCTCTCGGAGACGAGCAGGCTGTAAGCCAGCCCGGGGCCTAAAGGGGTGAGGGTGAGGTCCCTCTCGGCCGACTTCGTAAAGCCCTCCCACTTTCTTCTGTCGAGGTGATAAGAGACGCTGTAGTCACCCTGTCTTTCATCGTAGGCCGCGAGCCCTCTTCTCACCGCACTCTCCGCGGCGCGCTGCAGCTCCGGATCGACAGTCGCATAGATCTTCAGGGCCCTTCTGGCGAAAATGCCCCGGCCGTACTTGTCTTCCACATACTTGCACACGGCGCTCTTGAAATAGGTATCGGCGAATATGCCGTCATCTGCGGTGAGCTTCGTCTTTTCCCTGAGCATGGCATCTTTCTTCTTTTCATCGACAAAGCCTTTTTTCCACAACTGGTCTATCACGTAGAGCTGCCGCATCCTGGCGAGCCCCGGGTGGCGTTTTGGCGTGTACCGTGCGGGGGCCTGCACGATGCCCGCCAAAAGCGCTGCTTCCGCTCTGCTGATCTCCCACACGTGCCTCCCGAAATAGACCTGGGACGCTGCCTCTACCCCATACACGCCCTGTCCCATGTAGATATTATTGAGATACACATTCAGGATCTCCTGTTTCGTCAGGTATGTCTCCAGCCTGTAGGCGAGTATGGCCTCCCGCACCTTCCTCATCATGCTCTTCTCCGGCCCCAGTATTAACGCCTTGATCACCTGCTGCGTGATCGTGCTGCCCCCCTGGACAACCCTTCCGTGGATTACGTTCATGATAATGGCCCTGATGATGCTCTTGAACTCCACGCCGGCGTGGGTGAAAAAGTCCGCGTCCTCGGCCGCCAGGAAAGCCTCCCGCACGTGTCTGGGTATCTTATTGTAGGGCACGGAAATTTTATTATCGGGTACCACCACGTAGACAACCTGATCGTTTATCCCGTAGATCCTGCTCACCGGCTTATTCGTAAGGTCTTTCAGGGCCTTTACGGAAGGGATCTCGGTGACGAGGAAGATATAGAAGCCCACTCCCATAAAGAGCAGGGAGAGCAGCACAAGGGTAAAGAGGTAGAGAGGGATCCGTCTTCTTTTCACGGTGCAGAACACTCGATCTTCACGTCAAGGGCCATGCCGCCTTCTCCTTGCGCAAAAACCCGGAACGGGTTGATATCGAGACTCAGGATTTCCGGATGGTCGATAAGCAGCTTCGAGACGCCGACGAGGGCCTTGACGAGGGCCTCCAGGTCCGCGGGCTTGGCCCCACGCGCACCCGCAAGCAGGGGGGCGCCTTTTATCTCCCCGATCATATGGCGCGCGTCCGCCTCCTCTATGGGCGCGACCCGCACCGTCACATCCTTCAGGACCTCGACGAAAATCCCGCCGAGACCGAACATGATGACCGGACCGAACTCAGGGTCCCTCTTGGCGCCGATGATGGTCTCCACGCCGTCGCCGGCCATCGCCTGGAGCAGATAGACCTCGGCTTCCACGGCGTCGAAGGCTCTGCCCAGATCCTCATCATTTTCGATGTGCAACCGGACGGCGCCTGCCTCGGTCTTGTGAAGGATGAAGGGTTCGGCCGATTTCAGGGCAACAGGGTATCCTATCCTGTGGGCCGCATCGATCCCCTCCGCCCGGTTTGTCACCATCTCATGCCGCACGACCGGCACGCCGTGTGCCTGCACGAGGCTGAGCGCTTCGGCCGCCCGGGAAATCCGGGACGAGCGGGGAGCGTCACCGGCGCGTACTGCATCGATCGGACCGACCGGTGCGGCCCGGCCTTCCCCGGCTTTCTTCCTGTAATGGGTCAGGGAATGCCGAAGGGCGTTGAGGGCACGATCGGGCTCGGAAAACCACGGGAAGGACGAAAAGTACTTCAGGGTGAACCAATCGGTCTTGTCGGGCACCATGCAGAGGACCACAGGTTTTTCGTAGGCATGGGAGAGACGCTCCGCACCGGCGATCATATCGAAGGTCCCCGGTTTGTCGTAGGGGTAGTCATAGAAGAAGACGAGCCCGTCGACGGCAGGTTCTTTCAGCGCCATCTCGGCCACTTCCAGGAAAAAAAGGTCATTGAACACGGTGCCCAGGTCGAGGGGGTTCGTGCTCCTGATAACCCCTGCTTTCGTCTCTTCCTGAATACGGACGACTAAGCCGGGCGGCGGCGGCGGCAGAGTGAACCCGTGCCGGTACGCCTCGTCTGCAAGCGTGACGGCCTGACCGCCCGAGCGCGACATGGCGACGAGGTTCGGACCTTTCATGGGGGGAAGGCTGAAGATCTTGAAGCAATCGACCATCTCCTGCAGGCCCGCGACCCGGTGGATCCCCGCCTGATCTAAGGCCGCCTGAAGCACCCCTTCGTCGCCGAGCAGGGCCGCCGTGTGGAACGAGGCAACCTCCATGCTCATAGGGCTCGTATTGCCCTTGAACAGGATCACAGGTTTTTTGGTCCCTGATGCCAGATTGACGAGACGCCTTCCATTCTTTGCATCTTCGAGGTAAATCCCGATCACCACGGTTTCCGGGTCTCTTATGAGAAAATCGAGGATATCGTTCCCGTCCACCAACAGCTTGTTCCCGATGCTTGCGAGCTTGCTTAAGCCCACGTTCTCCGCCAGGCACCGCCGGGTCATCTCATGGATGAGCCCGCCGCTCTGGGAAATGAAAGAGTTGGCGCCCCTCACTATCTCGGCCGGGCTGAAGGCGAAAAACGGCAGATACAAGCCGTTTTCCATGTTGACGACGCCGACGCAGTTGGGACCCATGCAGGTCATATCCTTTTCACGGGCCACCCGCCTGATCTCGTCTTCCATGCCCATTCGCTCCGCCCCGAACTCGGAAAAGCCGCCCGTCTCTATCACCACGCGGCGAATGCCGATTCTCCCGCACGCGTCGAGGAGGTCGACAACACCCCCGGCAGGGACGAGAATCACGGCGAGCTCCGGTACCTCCGGGATATCTTTCAGATCCGCATAGACCCTTCTGCCCTCGACCTCCATACTGATGCGTCCCTGCCCGTAAACCCGGCCGGGATACGCGAAGCGGTTCAGGTTCTTTATGATCTCTTTTCCAAGATTGGCGGGGCTGTCTGAAACGCCGCAGATCACCACGCTTTCGGGGAAAAATATCTTCTCTATGTCTCCATGGTCCATAGGGTGCGCGCCTTTCCTTTTGCTAAAGGTTAACCCAATCCCGCCCCTGGAGTAAAGCGAACTTGACTTGGCCCGGAAATTACATTATATAAAAGAGCGCATTATTTGATAGTGGCGGGGTAGGGTGATCGACGCAAGAAAGGTAGTCAACATCGCGTTGCCGCTGGCGGGTCTCGCGGTTGTCGTCTTTTATAATTTTTGCGGCTCGACCTGCACTTTTTTGCAGGGAGGATTTTTCGGGATAGACCTCAAGTATCTCGGCCTCGCCTATCTGGTCCTCCTGCTGGTTCTCGTCCTTTTGAAGCAGGATCTCCTCCATGTCGCCATGCTCTCCTTAGGCGTTGGCATGGAGATAAACCTGGTGGCCTTTCAGGTCAGAAACGCGACGTACTGTCCGTACTGCCTGGCCTTCGGAGCCATCCTCGTTTTTCTCTTTCTCTTCAATTCCAGGCGCTCGAAGCTTCCCCTGATGGGTATTGGCGTGGCCCTCGGGTTTTTTTTGTGTCTCCTTTTTTTCAAAGGGACAGCTACTCCGGTTTACGCGGATGAAGTGCTTCTACCGACCTTCGGAAAGGGAAAAGTGCAGGTGAGGCTCTATACGGACTACTTCTGCGCCCCTTGCAGTCGTATGGAGCCGAAAATCGAGCCGCTGCTCAATGACCTGGTGCACAGGGACGTCATCACACTTATTTTCGTCGACACGCCTATCCATGCGCTTACCCCACTTTATGCCAGGTATTTTCTCTATATATTCAACCAGGAAAAGAGGTTCGACCAGGTCCTCCGGTCGAGGACGGTTCTTTTCGGGGCGGCCGGGGACAAGATAGGGGAAAGAGAAAGGCTCGAGAATTATCTCAGGGCGCATGAGGTGAGATTCAAAGAGTGTGATCCACGGCCGACCTTTGCGTCTCTTAGTGCGCTTATCAACGAAGACAGGATAAAGTCGACGCCCACCTGCGTCATCATCACTAATGAAAAAAAGGCGGTATTCGCCGGAGAGGCGGAGATCGCCAAAGCCCTCAATCTTCTCAAGTGATGCGTTTCTTTCATAAGGGTGAAGAGGCGGCTTCGGTTCCGGGGGAACCTTTTTGCCGCCTCCTGTTACAAAAAATTCAGAAGCCGGAAGAAGAACGTCGCAAAAAAATAGGGGAACGACTCACAAAGACTACCCTTTGCCGTAAACCTGTAGTATAATAACTCAAGCCGTTGTTGGGCGAGAGTTTTAGCCGACCGCCGGTCTCCTTGCGTGGGCCGTACCGAGCCCTGTGAGGAGCGACATTTTTGTTGCTAGGGATCACTTCGGCAGGGCAAGAGAGCAAAATCCTCTTGACAATGAAGGGGAGAAAGTGATAATATCCCGAAGCTTTTTCGCCAAAAGCTGATGTGCTGGCTTATTCTTTTTATCCCTTGACAAGGGACTATTTTTTTGGAGGTATTGATGCCTACTATTAATCAGTTGGTAAGGCTGGGGAGGGAAGTAGCAAAGAGGAAGAGTGCCTCGCCTGCGCTTACCAGTTGCCCTCAAAAGAGGGGCGTATGTGTGAGGGTCTATACCACGACCCCCAAGAAACCGAACTCCGCTCTCCGGAAGGTGGCCCGTGTGCGTCTGACCAACGGCATGGAAGTAACGACTTACATACCCGGCATCGGCCACAACCTCCAGGAGCACTCGGTGGTGCTGATAAGGGGGGGAAGGGTCAAGGACTTGCCGGGCGTCCGCTATCACATCATACGCGGTTCGCTCGACGCGAGCGGTGTGCAGAATAGAAAAAAGAGCAGGTCCAAGTACGGTTCCAAAAGGCCGAAGCAATAGCGGCGGAAAGCTTTAAAGGAGGCAAGTAGTGCCACGCAAAGGAAGGGTATCGAAAAGGGAGAGATTGCCTGACCCCAAATATAACGATGTGCTTGTCCAGAGGTTCGTTAACTCCGTCATGTGGGACGGGAAAAAGAGCCTTGCCAGGAGACTCGTCTACCGGGCCCTGGATCTGATGGAAAAGAGACTGAAGGAAGATCCTTTGAGGGCCTTCCGCAAGGCGATGGATAACGTGAAACCGGAGCTTGAGGTGAAGGCGAGGAGGGTCGGCGGGGCCACGTATCAGGTGCCGGTCGAGGTGAGACTCGACCGCAAGATGTCCCTTGCCATACGATGGATTTTACGCTATGCTCGGGCCCGCTCTGAAAAGAGCATGATAGAGAAGCTGGCCGGGGAGCTTATCGACGCATACAACAACAGGGGCGGCGCCATAAAGAAGCGTGAAGATACGCACAAGATGGCAGAGGCCAATAAGGCCTTCGCTCATTACAGGTGGTAAATGCAGGAAGTCATTAGAAACGTCGGCATCATGGCTCATATCGATGCCGGTAAGACAACGACTACAGAGAGAATTCTGTTCTATACAGGCGTGAACAACAGGATCGGCGAAGTGGATGAAGGTACGTCCACGATGGACTGGATGGAAGAGGAAAAGGAGCGGGGTATCACCATCACCTCGGCCGCGACGACCTGTTTCTGGAGAGGTCACCGCATCAACATTATCGATACGCCCGGTCACATAGATTTTACCGTGGAAGTGGGAAGGTCGCTCCGGGTCCTCGACGGGGCAGTGGCCTTGTTTTCCTGCGTCGAAGGGGTCGAGCCCCAGTCCGAAACCGTGTGGAGGCAGGCCGACCGCTACGGGGTCCCGCGCATCGCTTTCGTGAACAAGATGGACAGGCCCGGCGCCGATCTGGATAAGTGCGTCAGGATGATGGCCGACATCTTAAAGGCAAACCCCGTGGTGCTCCAGATCCCGGTTAAGGCCGGGGATGAGTTCCTGGGCGTCGTCGACCTTATATCGGCAAAGACCATGATGTACGAGGTCGACCGTATGGGCGTCGAATATATATCCGGTGATGTGCCTCCCGAGCTCGCCGACCGCTTCCGACAGGGACGGGAAGAGATGCTGGAGAAGCTCTCGGAGATCGATGACGACCTGATGGACTGTTTTCTCCACGGCAAGGAAATCAGTGTTGCAGACGTGCAGCGGGTAATCAGAAAAGGCACGCTGGAGGGGAGCATCCTGCCGGTTTTGTGCGGCACGGCTTTCAAGAATAGGGGCGTTCAGCCGCTTCTCGACGCAATAGTCGATTACCTGCCGTCTCCCATAGACGTATCGCCCCATATTTACTGGAACGAAGAAGGTGAAGAGGGCTCCATACGGGGTTCTGAGGAGGAGCCGTTCAGCGGTCTCGTATTCAAGATCATGAACGACCCCTTTGTCGGCCGGCTGAGCTATCTGAGGGTCTATTCCGGCCGGGTGAAACAGGGCCAGACGGTCTCCAATAGCACAAAAGGAAAGACGGAAAGAATCGGGAGGATCCTGAGACTTCACGCCAACAAGCGGGAGGAGATCAAGATGGTGGAGGCCGGCGATATTTGCGCCGTCTCCGGCTTGAAGCAGACCTCGACGGGCAATACCTTGGCCGACCCCGACCATCCGATCCTTTTTGAAACGATCGAAGTTCCCATACCTGTTGTCTCCATCGCAGTAACACCCAAGAAAAAGGATGATCTGAAAAAGATGTGGTTTGTCTTTAATCAGTACACCCTGGAAGATCCCTCCCTGAAAGTCAAAATGAATGAGGAGACAGGAGAGGTCGTGCTTTCGGGCATGGGAGAGCTGCACCTGGACATCGTGATGGAGAGGGCCAAACGGGAGCACAACCTGATCATGTCTTTCTCCGCCCCCAGGGTAGCCTACCGGGAAACGATCACCCGTAAAGCCACGGCCGTGGGAAAATATATCAAACAGTCGGGCGGCAAGGGGCAGTACGGTCACGTGGTGCTCGAAATCGAGCCGATTGAGGGCAAGGAATTCGAGTTCGAGAACAAGACCGTGGGCGGCGTCATCCCCAGGGAGTATATGGGAGCCATTGAAAAAGGGGTGAAAGAGGCGTTCGATAAGGGCGTCCTGCTCGGGCATCCCCTGATAAACATAAGAGTGGACCTTGTTGACGGCTCTTACCACGAGGTCGATTCCTCGGAGCTTGCATTCAAGCTGGCCGCCTCGATCGGGGTGAAGGAGGCGGTGAGGAAGGCCAACCCGATTATCCTTGAACCGGTGATGAAGGTGGACCTGACCCTGCCCGCCGAGTATCTGGGCGCCGTGGTAGGGGACATCAGCAGCCGCAGGGGGCGGATTGCCGAGATCGAGGACAGAAACGAGGTGAAGGCCGTGCAAGCCTACCTCCCTCTCGGAGAGATGTTCGGCTATACCACCCGCCTTCGCTCCATTACCCAGGGCAGGGGCAATTATAACATGGAGTTCTTTCACTACGCGCCGACCCCTGCGTCTATCGTCGAAGACCTTATGAAGAAGAATAGAGAAAAAACAGATACGGAGGCTCTCTATGGCTAAGAAAAAGTTTGAACGGACGAAACCCCACGTCAATATCGGCACCATAGGCCATATCGACCACGGGAAGACCACCCTGACGAGCGCAATCACGAGATGCCTTGCGAATACGGGAAAGGCGCAGTGGATACCCTTCGATCAGATAGATAAGGCCCCCGAGGAAAAGGAAAGGGGCATCACGATTGCGACGGCCCACGTGGAGTACGAGACGGACAAGCGCCACTACGCGCATGTCGACTGTCCGGGCCACGCCGACTACATCAAGAACATGATCACCGGCGCCGCCCAGATGGATGGGGCGATCCTGGTGGTGGGCGCGAACGACGGCCCCATGCCCCAGACCCGCGAGCATATCCTGCTTGCCCGCCAGGTGGGCGTCCCCTGCATCGTGGTCTATCTCAACAAGGTGGACATGGTGGACGACCCCGAGCTTATCGAGCTCGTGGAGCTGGAGCTCGAGGGAGCTCCTCACGGCCTATGAGTTCCCCGGAGACAAGATACCCATTATCAAGGGCTCTGCCTTAAAGGCCCTCGAATGCGGCGACGGGAAGATCGACTGCCCCCACTGCAAGAGCATCTTCGAATTGCTCGACGCCTGCGACTCCTACATCCCGGAGCCTGTCCGCGATACGGACAAGCCCTTCCTCATGCCCATCGAGGACGTCTTTTCCATCTCCGGTCGCGGCACCGTGGTGACGGGCAGGGTGGAACGCGGCGTGATCAAGCCAGGGGGAGAGGTGGAGATCATCGGTTTCAGACCCACCCAGAAGACCGTGGCCACCTCCGTCGAGATGTTCAGGAAGATCCTCGACCAGGGCCAGGCCGGCGACAACATCGGCGTGCTCCTCCGGGGCACCAAGAAAGACGAGGTGGAGAGGGGCCAGGTGCTTGCGAAGCCCGGATCGATCACCCCCCATACGAAGTTCAAGGCCGAGACCTACGTGCTCAACAAGGAAGAGGGAGGCCGCCATACCCCTTTCTTCACGGGATACCGGCCTCAGTTCTACCTGCGCACCACCGACGTGACCGGCGTGGTGAAGCTTCCCGAAGGTGTGGAGATGGTTATGCCCGGTGATAACGTCACCATTATCGTAGATCTCGTGACCCCCATCGCCCTTGAGAAGGAGCTTCGCTTCGCCATCAGGGAAGGCGGGAAGACCGTAGGCGCAGGGGTTGTCACGGAGATCATAGAGTAGAAAGAGGATATGAGATGAGGCAGAGAATCCGGATATGCCTGAAAGCATTTGATCATCGATTACTCGATCAGTCGGTGAAGGAGATCGTTGACGCAGCGAAAAAGACCGGGGCTCAGGTCGTAGGACCGGTTCCTTTGCCCACAAATATCCAGAAGTTCTGCGTTTTGCGTTCGCCGCATATAGACAAGAAATCGCGGGAGCAGTTTGAGGTGAGGACGCACAAGAGACTGATAGATATTGTCGAGCCCACGCAACAGACGGTGGATGCCCTGATGAAGCTTGAGCTGTCGGCAGGCGTCGATGTGGAGATCAAGTCGTAGGAGTGTTTTATGGCGAAAGCGGATGTCGTAAATATTCAGGGTGAGAAGGTGGGCGAAGTCGAATTGAACGACGCCATTTGGGCAACCGATATAAAGCCCTACCTGATGCACGACGTGGTGGTGATGCAGCTTGCGAACAGGCGTCGCGGCACATCGAAAACGAAAACACGCGGCGAGGTACGGGGCGGGGGAAAGAAACCGTGGCGGCAGAAAGGGACAGGCCGGGCGCGATCCGGAAGCTCTACCTCCCCGGTGTGGGTCGGCGGCGGAACCGTATTCGGACCGAAGCCAAAGGAGTACCACATGTCCGTACCGAAGAAGGTGCGGAAGGCGGCACTCCGCTCGGCCCTGAGCCAGCGTTATCTGGATGCGACTGTGAGGGTTCTTGATAAGCTGGACCTGGACGCGATCAGCACGAAGGTCTTCGCCGGCGTCATGAAAACGCTCAGTCTGTCGAAGCCCCTGCTCGTGGTGAGCGGGAAGAATGAAGTACTGGAGAAATCGGCGCGCAACATACCCTATACGAAAGTGTTGAGGGTCGAAGGTCTCAATGTGTACGACGTGATGAGGCACGAGCATTTCGTCGTGACCGTCGAGGCGCTTACACGAATAGAAGAGGCATTGTCATCATGAACCAGTATGACGTGGTAGTGAGGCCGATAGTAACGGAAAAGAGCTCCCTCCTGAAAGACGGGGGGAACCAGTACGTGTTTGAAGTTGCGAGGACGGCGAACAAGATCGAGATAGCGAAAGCGGTGGAGCAGCTCTTCAAGGTAAAGGTGGTGTCGGTCAGGGTCATGAACATCGAGGGCAAGAAGAGGCGTCTCGGAAAGCACTCGGGGAAACGTCCCGACTGGCGGAAGGCCATCGTCAAGGTGAATCCGAAGGACAAAATTTCTTTCTTTGAAGGTGCGTGATGGGAGTAAGAGAATATAAGCCGACCTCGGCCGGCAGAAGGTTCATGAGTGTGGCGACTTTTGACGAAGTGACAAAAGACACGCCGGAAAAATCCCTTATCAAACCCGCCAGAAGGTCAGGGGGCAGGAACAATGTGGGCAGGATTACCACGAGACATATCGGCGGGGGCCACAAGAGGAAGTACCGGGTCATCGATTTCCGGAGGGACAAGCTGGAAGTGACCGGCAAAGTGGCGGGCATCGAGTACGACCCCAACAGATCAGCGAATATTGCGCTCATTCATTACGTGGATGGGGAGAAGAGATATATTCTCGCCCCGGCGGGCCTCCGGGTAGGAGATACGGTGGTTTCGAGCAGGAAGGGCGATACGGAGATAAAGGAAGGGAATACCCTGCCCCTGAAGATGATTCCCCTGGGCACGTCTGTCCATAATGTGGAAATGAAGCCGGGCAAGGGCGGGCAGATGGCCAGGAGCGCCGGGAATTATGCCCAGGTTGTCGCGAAAGAGGGCGGTTATGGACACTTGAGGCTCCCTTCGGGGGAAGTGAAGCTTATTAATCTCTCCTGCACGGCCACAATAGGCCAGGTAGGGAACATCGACCACGAGAACGTGGACTGGGGCAAAGCGGGCCGGTCCAGGTGGCGCGGCGTCAGACCGACCGTGCGCGGGGTCGCGATGAACCCGGTCGACCATCCGATGGGTGGTGGAGAAGGGCGCTCAAAGGGAGGCAGGCATCCCTGCTCTCCGTGGGGACAGCCTGTCCAAGGGTTTGAAGACGAGGAAGAACAAGCGAACCGATAAGTTTATCGTCAAGAAGAGAGGTTAGGAGGTTTTCCGTGCCTAGGTCTTTAAAGAAAGGGCCCTTCGTCGATGACAGTCTCATGGCGAAGGTGGATCATGCGAAGGAATCGAGGGAGTCGAAGGTCATCAAGACCTGGTCGAGGCGCTCCACCATTACGCCGGAATTCATAGGGGTGACGCTCGCGGTCCATAACGGAAAGAAGTTTATACCCGTTTTTGTGAGCGAGGAGATGGTGGGCCACAAGCTGGGTGAATTTGCGCCCACGAGGACTTTCCATAGCCATTCCGGTGATAGGAAGGCGAAGGTAGTGAAGAGGAAAGATTAATACACCCCCGCCAACGAAGGTGTGGAATCGCGCACCGGTGAGGGGCGTTCGGCGTAGACAGCAGGACCGGAACCGGCTAAGAAGGTGGTTCCGCTGGAGGGGGTGCTGAACCTCAGTAACGAGCGAAAGCGAGCTTGAGCGGGGAGGCTCGACGGGCTTTGCCCGGCGAGGGGGTGCTGAACCCCAGTAATTGTGCTGCACAAGGAGCGGGAAATGGAAATCGTGGCGAAGGCGCAAATGATCAGGATATCGTGTACCAAGGTTCGGATCGTGGGTGATCTTATAAAAAAGAAGAATGTGAACGATGCACTGGGCATATTGCAGTTCACCCCGAAAAAGGGCGCGGTTATCCTCAAAAAGCTGCTCGATAGCGCCATTGGGAACGCGCGACAGAAGAAATATGTCGATGTGGACACGCTCTATGTAAAGAACGTCGTTGTGAACGAGGGCCCTACGATGAAGAGGTTTCTCCAGAGGGCAATGGGCCGGGCGACGCCTCTTCGGAAGAGGATGAGCCATATCACGTTAATATTAGATGAATCATAAAGGCAGGGATTAAATGGGTCAAAAGACACATCCTATCGGCTTCAGGCTTGGAACAATCCGGACGTGGGATTCAAAGTGGTTCGCCTTCAAGAATTACGCCCTTTTTCTCCACGAAGACATCCGTATGAAAAAATTCCTGAAGGAGAGGCTCTATCAGGCAGGCATATCGAAGATGGAGATAGAAAGGGCGGCGAATAAGGACAAGAGGGCAAAGATCAACATCTGGACGTCGCGACCGGGTATCGTCATAGGGAGAAAGGGCGTCGAGGTGGAAGGCCTGAAGAGAGACCTCCAGAAGCTGACCGATAAGGAAATCCTGCTCAATATCACCGAGGTGAAGCGGCCCGAGGTCGACGCGCAACTCGTGTCGGAGAACGTGGCGCTTCAACTGGAGCGGAGGGTCTCCTTCAGGAGGGCCATGAAAAGGAACGTGTCCCAGGCCATGAAGTTCGGTGCGAAGGGCATCAAGATCATGTGCGCAGGGAGGCTAGCAGGAGCGGAGATGGCAAGGACCGAATGGTACAGGGAGGGCAGGGTCCCTCTTCAGACGATTCGGGCGGACATAGATTACGGGACTGCGGTTGCGCGGACGAAATATGGTGTGATCGGTGTGAAGGTGTGGTTGTTCAAGGGTGAAGTGTATCAGGAGGCAAGGTAATGCTTGCACCGAAAAGGGTCAAATACAGAAAGCAGCAAAAGGGCAGGATGACGGGCGTCTCCGGAAGGGGCGCCGAGGTCAGCTTCGGGGATTACGGATTGCAGGCTGTTGAATGCGGGTGGGTTACGGCCCGCCAGATAGAGGCCGCCAGGGTGACCCTCTCCCGGTACGTGAAAAGGACCGGGAAGCTGTGGATACGGGTGTTTCCGGATAAACCGATTACGAAAAAGCCGGCAGAAACAAGGATGGGCAAGGGCAAGGGACCCGTTGAGGGCTGGATCGCGGTTGTAAAGCCGGGAAAGGTGCTCTACGAGATTAAGGGTGTGCCTGAGGATAAGGCGCGCGAGGCGCTGCGCATTGCGGCACAGAAGCTTCCGGTGCAGACGAGGCTTGTGATGAGGAGTCAGGTGGAATGAAAGCCAAAGAATTGAGGGAACTGACCCCAGAGGAAATAGCCAAGAGGCAGAAGGACCTCAAGGAAGAGGTCTTTAACCTGAGATTTCGACACTCGACCGGGCAGCTCGAGAACACCTCGCGCATGAAGGTTGTAAAAAAGGATCTTGCGCGCATCACCATGGTGCTGCACGAGAAGGCATCCGGTAGGCAGGTGTAGCGATGGAACGAAAAAGGGACGTGAAGAGGAAGAAGCTCATAGGCGTCGTGGTGAAGGACAAGATGGACAAGACCGTTGTCGTTGAAGTCGAGCGGACCCTGAAGCACCCGACGTACCACAAATACTTGAGGACAAAGACGACGTGCAAGGCGCATGACGAGGAGAACAAGGCGAAGATCGGCGATAAGGTGCTGATCGTGGAGTCGAGGCCGCTCAGCAAGGACAAGAGATGGGTGGTCAAAGAGATCATCGTGAAGGAAGAGGCGGTGCCTGAGGCGAGCGAGGTGGTTTAACAATGATACAGGTAAGGACGAAGCTTGAGGTCGCAGACAACTCCGGAGCCAAAAAGCTTGGCTGCATAAGGATCCTGGGGGGCTCCAGGAAGAGATACGGCACCGTGGGCGACATTATCGTCTGCTCCGTGAAGGAGGTCCTCCCGAACAGCAAGGTAAAGAAAGGAGAGGTCGTTAAGGCCGTCATCGTCCGTACCAGAAAGGAAATCAGAAGAATTGACGGCTCGTACGTGCGCTTCGACGACAATTCAGCCGTCATAATAAACCAGTATAACGAGCCGGTAGGGACCAGGATCTTCGGGCCTGTGGCTAGGGAGCTTCGGGCGAAGCGCTTTATGAAGATCGTCTCCCTTGCGCCCGAAGTAGTGTGAGGTATCATGGAAAAAGAATATCACGTGAAGAGAAACGATACTGTCATGGTCATGACGGGTAAGAGCAAGGGGAAGACCGGGAAGGTGCTTCGGATTAACCGCAAGACCGACCGGATCATCGTGGAAAAGGTGAACATGATCAAGCGCCACGTGCGGCCCAGCCAGAAGACCAAGGGCGGCATCATGGAGCGGGAAGGTGCGATCCACGTATCGAACGTCATGATCTATTGCGATAAATGTGCAAAAGCCGTGAGAGTGGGGACGAAAGTGCTCGAAGACGGTAAGAAGGCGAGATATTGCAGAAAATGCAGTGAGGTCCTGGACAAGTAGGAGGGGTAGTGAAAACGGCATATATGGAGCAGTACGAAAAGGATATAGCTCCGGCACTCATCAGGAAGTTTAAGTACAAGAACGTGATGCAGGTGCCGAAGCTGACGAAGATTGTCGTAAACGTCGGTCTCGGAGAAGCTATCCAGAATATCAAGGCCCTCGATGCGGCATCCGGCGACATTACCCTGATCGCGGGTCAGAAGCCCGTCATTACGAAGGCAAGCAAGTCGATCGCCTCCTTTAAGCTCCGGAAGGGCATGCCCATCGGGTGCATGGTGACGCTGAGGCGGGAGCGGATGTATGAGTTTTATCAAAAGCTTGTGACCATCGTTCTCCCGAGGGTGAGGGATTTTAAGGGGATTTCTCCGAAGTCCTTCGACGGAAGAGGAAATTATACGCTCGGCTTGAAGGAACAGATCATCTTCCCCGAGATAGACTACGATAAGGTCGATCGGGCAAGGGGAATGAATATCACGATTACGACGACTGCGCAGACAGATGAAGAGGCCTTTGAGCTGCTGAAGCTCATGGGTATGCCTTTCAGGAGTTAGGCGTTTATGAGCGGGGAGGCTCGGTCAGCTTTGCTGACCGAGGGGGTGCTGAACCCCAATAATAGCCAATGCCTTTCAGGAGCTAAGGAGGAACGATGGCGAGAAAGGGCATGATTGAAAAATCAAAACGGACCCCGAAGTTCGGGGTGAGAGCGAGAAACAGGTGTCTTATCTGCGGGAGGCCCCGCGGGTTTATCGGCAAGTTCGAAATGTGCAGGATCTGCTTCAGGTCGCTCGCCCTGAGAGGGGAGTTGCCCGGAGTGATTAAATCGAGCTGGTAGGAGGAGCAATGGTAACGACAGATCCCATTTCCGACATGCTGACACGGATTAGAAACGCCGTCATGGTGCGCCATGAATGGGTCGACATACCGTATTCCACGGCAAAGTTTTCGATCGCCAAGCTTCTGAAAGAGGAAGGGTATCTCAGGAATTACAAGGTATTTGTCGATGATTCAAGGATGAAATTCATCAAGGCTTATATCGGCTATGACGAGCACTCAAGAAGCTTCATATCAGGCTTGAGAAGGGTCAGTAAACCCGGCAGGCGGGTCTACATGAAAGCCGAAGAGATCGGGCGGGGCAAGGGCAAGTTCGGCACTGCGGTGGTATCGACCTCCAAAGGTCTTATGACCGATAAACAGGCGATTGGAAACCGGTTGGGGGGAGAACTCCTCTTTCGGATCTGGTGAGGTGTGAGATGTCGAGGATAGGAAAAAAACCCATTGTCCTGCCCGCGGGCGTGCAGGTGGAGCTGAAGGACGGGTTGGTGTCGGTGAAGGGACAGAAGGGCAGCCTTCAGAGGCCGTTCCTTGAAGGCCTTGAGATGGATGTGGCCGACGGGACGATCACCGTGAGGCGCATGAGCGATGATAAGCGGTCGAGAAGTTACCATGGGCTTATGAGGACCCTGGTCGCCAATATGGTCGAAGGCGTCGATAAGGGTTTCGAGAAGAAGCTCGAGATTGTGGGCATAGGCTACCGCTCGGAGCTGAAAGGCGGCGACCTGGCTCTCTTCCTGGGCTATTCCCACCCTATCAACTTTCCGCTTCCTGCCGGTATATCGGCGGAGGTAGAAAAGCAGACCCTGGTCACCATCAAGGGCATAGACAAAGAACTCGTAGGCCAGACCGCGGCTAAGATAAGGGATCTGCGGAAACCCGATCCCTACAAAGGGAAGGGCGTCAAGTATGCCGGTGAAGTGCTGAGAAAGAAAGCGGGTAAGACCGGCAAATAAGGGGCAACCGTAATGGAGAGAAGAGACAAGATAGCAGCGAGGCTGAAGAGGAAGAAGAGGATAAGAAAGAAGATTGCGGGGACTGCGGAGCGGCCCAGGCTGTGTGTATACAAGGGTCTGAAGCATATGTACGCCCAGCTCGTCGATGACGCCGCGGGCAAGGTGATCACGGGCGTGTCGACTCTGACGGGCGAGGTGAAGGCGACGATGACTTACGGCGGCAACGTGGGAAGCGCGAAGAAGGTGGGCGAGGCAATGGCAAAAAAGGCGCTGGCCCTGGGCGTAAAGGAAATCCTCTTCGATCGGAACGGATTTAAGTATCACGGCAGGGTTAAAGCACTAGCAGAGGGCGCCCGGGAGGGTGGATTAATCTTTTGAGGAGGTTTTGGCTTGATTGAAAAAAGGCGGATTGACCCGGGGGAACTTGAGCTGGTTGACAGGGTTGTGCATATAAACCGTGTAGCAAAGGTTGTGAAAGGCGGGAGAAGGTTCAGCTTCAGCGCAATCGTTGTGGTGGGAGACGGCAACGGTCACGTGGGCTTCGGCCTGGGAAAGGCCAACGAGGTCCCCGACGCCATTAGAAAGGCCGTGGAAAGGGCCAAGAAGGATATCATAGAGGTGCCCATTAACCGGGGCACGGTTCCCTACGAGATTACCGGTGTATACGGGTCGAGCCAGGTGTTCATAAAACCTGCGTTCGAAGGTACGGGTGTTATCGCCGGAGGCGCGGTGCGGGCCGTAGTCGAGGTAGCCGGCATCCGGAATATCTACACCAAGTGCTACGGGTCGCGGAATCCGCACAACGTAGTCAAAGCCGCCCTTCAGGGACTCTCCACGCTGAAGGCCCGGGAGACGGGCACGAGGCAGGCAGGGAAGCCGAAGCAGGAGGAGGCAGAACGTGGCGCATCTTAAGGTGAAGTGGGTGAAGAGCACCATCGCATGCACGGACGACCAGAGGGACACGGTAAAGAGCCTCGGGTTTAAGAGGCTCAACGAGGAGCGGGTGGTGAAAAACTCGCCGGAGATCCGGGGCATGGTCAAAAAAGTGATGCACTTGGTAAAGGTGCTGGAGGATGTGAGATAGATGAAGCTGGAGGATTTGACGGGTCATGCTGGCTCAAAGAAGGCGCGGAAGCGGATCGGAAGGGGTCCGGGTTCCGGTCATGGCAAGACGGCAACCATGGGGAACAAAGGGCAAAAGGCGCGTGCAGGGGCCCCCAAGGGAGCGAGCTTCGAAGGCGGCCAAATGCCTCTCACCCGGAGAATACCGAAGCGGGGCTTTAAGAACCCCTTCAGAAAGGAGTACGCTATCATAAAGGTAGGCGACCTGCAGGTGTTTCAGGGCAAGGCAGAAGTCGGGCTTACGGATTTTATGGATAGCGGTCTAGTGGGCAAGGCAAAGGACGGCGTGAAGCTCCTTGGGAATGGGGAAATCGACTTTGCCCTTAAAGTGCGGGTCGATAAGGCGTCGCAAGCTGCCATCGAGAAGATAAAGGCTCAAGGCGGTGAGGTAGAGGTGGCTCAACAATGAGCGGTTTCCAAAACATCGGGAGAATCCCGGAACTGAAGCGCAGGATCATCATGACCCTTGCGCTCCTCGCCGTATACCGCATAGGGGTGCATATCCCCACGCCGGGTATCGACGGGACTGTTCTGGCAAGTATCTTCGAGCGCGCGAGGGGGACACTCCTCGGTTTCTTCGATATGTTCGCGGGCGGGGGCCTGGAGAAGCTGTCCGTCTTTGCCCTCGGCATCATGCCGTACATCAGCGCGTCGATCATACTCCAGCTCCTTACGGTGGTCGTGCCGACCCTCGAAAAGCTTTCCAAGGAAGGAGAGGCGGGCAGGAGGAAGATCACCCAGTACACGAGGTATGGGACCGTTGTCATAAGTCTTATCCAGGGTTTCGGCATTGCCGTCGGGCTTGAGCAGATGCGCGGGGCAGGCGGCGAGCTTGTTGTCTATAACTCCGGCTGGGCCTTCAGACTGATGACCATGCTGACGCTCTGCGCCGGCACCTCGTTTCTCATGTGGCTCGGTGAGCAGATCACGGAAAAAGGCATCGGGAACGGCATCTCCCTTATCATATTCGCGGGTATTGTGGCGAGGATGCCTAATGCACTGGTAAGCACGGCCAGCCTCGTAAACACGGGTGAGATGAACTGGTTCGTCGTGGTCCTGCTCATTCTCATGATGTTTCTCGTGGTAGCCTTCATCATCTATATGGAGACGGCCCAGAGGCGGATTCCGGTCCAGTATGCAAAGCGCGTGGTGGGAAGGAAGATGTACGGGGGCCAGTCGACGCACCTGCCGCTGAAGGTCAACCAGGCCGGTGTGATCCCGCCCATATTTGCATCATCCATCATCATGTTCCCTGCGACTATCGCCAATTTTATCCAACACCCCTACATGAAGCGGTTTAGCGAGCTTCTCACCCCCGGAAGCATCCTTCACGAGTTGCTCTACGTCGGTTTTATCATATTTTTCTGTTTTTTCTACACGGCAATTGTGTTCAACCCCGACAACGTTGCCGACAATATGAAAAAATACGGCGGCTACATACCCGGGATCCGTCCCGGCAAGAAGACGTCCGACTATATCGAAAGAATACTTTCCAGAGTCACCCTGACCGGCGCTATCTATATATCTTTTGTCTGCGTGCTGCCGACCATACTCGTCCAGAAATTCAACGCACCTTTCTATTTTGGCGGGACCGCCCTGCTTATCGTCGTAGGCGTCGGCCTTGATACGATTCAGCAGGTCGAGTCTCATCTTATTATGCGTCATTACGATGGTCTCGTGAAAAAGACGGCAAAAATGAAGGGGAGAAGATAGGATGTATGGGGTTGCGGCCGGAGGGATACCGGGCATTGACGGATGATACTGCTGAAAAATGCGGAAGAGATAGGCAGGATAAGGACTGCCGGCAAGTTTGCCATGGAAGTGCTGCTGGAGTTGGGACGCCATGTGAGGGAAGGCGTCAAGACCTCGGACCTCGAGGCGATCTGCGAGGAGATGATAGGGAAGCGGGACGATATTGAGGCCGCCTTCAAGGGATACAACGGCTATCCGTACTGCCTCTGCGTGTCGGTGAATGATGAAATCGTCCATGGCATGCCTTCCGATGACCGGTCCTTGAAGGAAGGAGACATAGTCAGTCTCGATTTCGGGGCGATCTACAAAGGGTATTATGGCGATGCCGCGCTGACGTATCCGGTGGGGAAGATATCGGAAAGCGCGCTGAGACTGGTCAACGTCACGAAGGAGTCTCTCTACAAGGGCATAAGCGAGGTCCGGGAGGGAGCAAGGCTTCATGATGTGTCCTTTGCTATTCAGTCTTTCGTAGAAGGGCAGGGATTCTCCGTGGTGAGGGAGTTTGTGGGTCACGGGGTCGGCAGGCACCTGCACGAGGAGCCGCAGATACCGAACTTTGGCGTAAGGGGCACCGGCGTCCGGCTGAAGAAGGGTATGGTGCTTGCCATAGAGCCGATGATAAACGAGGGTGGAAGCGACGTCGTAATAAGGGAAAATGGGTGGACGGCGGCGACCAGGGACGGAAAGCTTTCTGCTCATTTCGAGCACACTGTCGCCCTTACAGACAAAGGGACGGAGATTCTGAGCGTACTATGAGGTTATATGCCTAAGGGTGAAGGGATAGAGGTTGAGGGGACGGTAGTGGAGCCGTTGCCGAACGCTATGTTCAGGGTGGAGTTGCCGAATGGACACAGGGTGCTTGCCCACGTGTCCGGGAAGATGCGCATGAACTATATAAAGATTTTGCCCGGCGACAAGGTCATCGTCGAGCCTCTCGCCTTACGACTTGACGAGAGGAAGGATAATCTACAGGGCAAAGTAGGGCGTGTAAAAATGAGGGGAACGATCCCCTCCAACGGCTTTGCCGATGGAGGGGGTGCTGAACCCCAATAATTGCAGGAGGTGTTTCGATGAAGGTGCGGCCTTCAGTGCAGAAAAGGTGTGATAAGTGCAAGATCATCAAGAGAAAAGGGATAATAAGGGTTATATGCGAAAACCCTAAGCATAAACAGAGACAGGGTTAAGGAGGTCATAGTGGCACGAATTGCTGGTGTTGATATCCCGAGAGAGAAGCGGATAGAGGTTGCCCTTACCTACCTCTACGGGATCGGCAGGTCGTTATCGAACCGGATACTCTCGCAAGCCGGCATCGATCCGAACAAGCGGACAAATACGCTCAGCGAGGAAGAGGTTGCGAAGATCAGGGATATCATCGAGCAGGACCACAAGATAGAAGGCGACCTGCGTAAAGAGAACAACATAAATATAAAGCGACTTATGGATATAGGCTGCTATCGGGGTCTGAGGCACCGGAGGGGTTTGCCGGTGCGCGGTCAGAGAACGAGGACAAACTCTAGGACGAGAAAGGGACCGCGCAAGACGTCGATGAAGAGAAAGAAGTAAGGGGGCGAAATGGCAAAGGTGCGAAAGACCGGCAAGAAGAAGGTAAAGAGGAATATTCCTATCGGAGAAGTGCATATACAGTCGAGCTTCAACAATACGATCATTACCATAGCAGACCCCCAGGGGAATGTAATCTCGTGGTCGAGCGGAGGCATAGCCGGTTTTAAGGGGTCCAGGAAAAGCACGCCCTTCGCCGCACAGCTTGCAGCCGAAAATGCGGCAAAGAAGGCCATTGAGCAGGGCATGAGGACGGTAGACGTCTTTATAAAGGGTCCTGGGGCTGGTCGGGAAGCCGCACTGCGCGCAATCCAGAGCGCCGGCTTGAAGATCCATCTCATAAAAGATGTGACTCCTATACCCCATAACGGGTGCAGGCCGCCAAAAAGAAGAAGAGTCTAGGAGGAGAAATTGTCGAGACACACAGGACCTGTCTGCAAGATATGTCGAAGAGAAGGCATGAAGCTCTTTGAGAAAGGGGAGAAGTGCTACACCGAGAAGTGTGGGGTGGAGAAAAGGAACTATCCGCCGGGCGTCCACATGGAGACAAGGAGAAAGGTGACGGAGTACGGCATTCGCCTCCGCGAGAAACAGAAGGTGAAGAGAATGTACGGCCTCAGCGAAAACCAGTTCAAGCGGTCTTTCGCCATGGCCGAGAAGGCGAAAGGCGTCACCGGCACCAACCTGCTTATATTTCTGGAAAGACGACTCGACAACATGGTATACCGCCTTGGGCTTGCCGTCTCGAGGAAAGAGGCCCGGCAGCTCGTCTCTCATACCCATGTCGCGGTGAACGGCAAGACAGTGGACATCCCGTCATACCTCGTGAAAGAAGGGGATGAAATCGCGATCCGGCACAAGGATCTTCCTTCTGTGAAGAATGCCCTGGAATCCGTGGTGCGCAGGGGGCTTCCCTCCTGGCTGGAGCTGGAGAAGGAAGCGATGATGGGCAAGGTCAAGCTTTTGCCGACAAGGGAGGACATCTCGATTCCGATAAAGGAGCAGCTCATCGTAGAGTATTACTCCCGTTAGTTTCTTTCCCCCTGAAGGAGGAGCCATGTATATGTTCGAAAAAAATTGGCAGGAACTTATCAAACCCACCAAGATCGATATAGAAAGGGAGACGTGTTCCGTCTATTACGTCCGGTTTTCCGCGGAGCCTTTTGAACGCGGCTACGGCATTACCGTAGGTAATTCACTCAGGAGGGTGCTCCTCTCTTCGATCATGGGCGCGGCCATCACTTCTGTCAAGATCGACGGTGTCGATCACGAATTTTCAACGGTCAGGGGCGTTAAGGAGGATGTAACCGAGATCATTCTCAATCTGAAAAAGGTGGTGCTCAGGATCGACGACGACCGGCCGCGAATCCTGAAGATAGATGCGCGTGGTGAAGGCGTGGTAAAGGCGGGAGACATCACCCAGGAAGGCGGCGTGGAGGTCATCAATCCCGAGCACCACATCGCGACCTTGAGTGATGAGGCGAGACTCTACATGGAGATGAAGGCAAGAGTGGGCAGAGGCTATGTGCCCGCCGAAAGAAACCGGGAAGAGGAGGAACCTATAGGGACAACGCCCATAGATGCCATATTTTCTCCGGTAAAAAGGGTGAGCTACAATGTGACCCCGGCGCGGGTGGGCTTCAGGACCGACTATGACAAGCTGACCATGGAGATATTGACGGACGGCAGCATCAGCGCCCTCGACGCGCTCTCCTATGCGGCGAAGATTATCAGGGAACAGATGCGCATTTTTATAAACTTCGAAGAACCGGTGGATCTGGAAGCGGGCGAGTTGAAAGAGGGCGAAAGGCAGGAGTTTAACGACAATCTTTACCGGAACGTCGACGAGCTGGAGCTCTCGGTGAGGAGCGCCAATTGTCTGAAGAATGCCGATATAAAGTACATAGGCGAGCTTGTCCAGAAGACCGAGCAAGAGATACTGATGACCAAGAATTTTGGAAGAAAGTCGCTCAACGAGATAAAAGAGATACTTGCATGCATGGGCCTCAAGCTCGGCATTAAACTGGATAACTTCCCGCCCAGGGAGGATCTCGACAGGATGGCCCAAAGAAGGAAAGACCAAGCATAGAGGGTGTATCATGAGGCATTTGAAAACAGGCAGGAAACTGAACAGGACGTCAAGCCACAGGAAGGCGCTTTTTCGTAATCTGGCCGCCTCCCTTTTTCACCATGAGAGCATCAAGACGACCAACCCCAAAGCGTTGGAGCTGCGGCGTGTGGCGGATAGGCTCATCAGCCTCGCGAAGAGCAATAGCGCCCATGCGGTGCGCCTTGCCTTTGCATACCTCAGAGATAAGGAAGCGGTGAAGAAGCTTTTTTCGGACATCGGCTCCAGGTACACCGCGATCAACGGCGGCTATACGAGGGTCCTCAAGCTCGGGCCCAGAAAGGGTGATGCGGCGCCCATGGCGCTTATCGAGCTGACCCAGAAGAAGGACCGGTCGGAGCAGGAGCAGGAGAAGCAGAAAGAACAAAAAAAAGAGGCCAAAGAAAAGGCCGTCAAGAAGAAAGAGGCGAATCGGGCCGATCGGAAAAAGCAGGAGAAGAGCTATAAGCAGGCATAAGATCTTGAGAACCAATGGGGGATCGTCTAACGGCAGGACTCAAGATTCTGGATCTTGCTATCTAGGTTCGAATCCTAGTCCCCCAGTTTTGCAGTAATGGACAGACGCATCGCTGTACTCATACCGGCCTACAATGAGGAAAAAACAATCGGAAGCGTCGTACAGGGGGTGAAGGGGCTCGGTGACGGGTACGAGGTGATCGTAATCAACGATCGCTCGCGGGATGATACCACCAGAAATGCGGAAGCTGCAGGGGCAACGGTACTTGAGCTGCCCGTCAATCTGGGCATCGGAGGCGCCGTCCAGACAGGTTTGAAATACGCGGTGGCATGCGGGTTTGACGCCTGTGTGCAGGTAGATGGAGACGGGCAGCACCCGCCTCACGAAATCCCGAAACTCATCGAGCCTTTGTTCGATAAAGGGCTGGATGTGGTGGTGGGCTCGCGCTTCCTCGGCGGCACTTATAGAGTGCCCTTCATGAGGGCTCTGGGGATCAGGGTCATAGCCATCTTCCTGAAAATTGCCATGGGGGTGAGCTTCAGGGACACGACGAGCGGGTTCCGCGCGCTTTCGATGCCGGCCATGGAGTTTTTCGCGGGTTGTTATCCCCAGGATTACCCGGAGCCGGAATCGTTGCTCCTCGCCTATATAAAGGGCTTCAAAGTGGCCGAGGTCGCCGTCGAGATGAACTACAGGGAGCACGGAATATCGTCCATTACGCCGATGCATGCGGCCTATTACATGATCAAGGTGCTCCTGGCGATGCTGATCGATTTGTTCAGGGAATTCTAGGGGGACAGCGTGCAGATGCTGCATATCCGCCTCTTTATCGGCATCATCGGCATCATCTTTTTTGTGGCAACCTTCGAATTCATTCGAAAGAGGCACCTGAGAGAGGAATATGCCATTCTCTGGCTTTGCACGTCCTCGACCGTCGCCATCCTCAGCCTTTGGCCAGGTTCGATAAGTGTCTTAAGCGAGATAACGGGACTCTACTACATTACGGCCGTGCTCATGATTGTGTTTGCTTTCGTGATCGCGATTCTTATGCACTACTCGATTGCCATATCGAAGATAAAGGAGATGAACAAGGAGCTGGCGCAGAAGTGCGCACTCCTTGAGCTGCGGGTGAGACAGCTTGAACGTGGAGAAAAACACTAAAGACAAAATAGAGCGGGCAACGGGGCTCGAACCCGCGACATCAAGCTTGGGAAGCTTGCACTCTACCAACTGAGTTATGCCCGCCTCTAGAAAAATAATAATGGATTCGACGTGCCAAGTCAACACTTTGGAGGGTTGGCCGATTTTATCGCTATGAGGACCGAAGAGTTTGACTATTCATTGCCGGGGGGGCTGATCGCGCAGCATCCGCAGGAGGAGCGGGCTTCGTCCCGTCTCCTTGTCCTCAACCGGCCGGACGGGCGCGTGGAGCACAGCCGTTTCAAGGACATAACCGGCTACTTGCGGGAAAACGACCTGATTGTGGTGAACGATACGAAGGTGATCCCTGCGCGGCTCGCAGGGGTAAAGGAGACGGGCGGTCGCGTCGATATCCTGCTGACGGAAAAGATCGACGGGAGACGATGGTCCTGCCTCGCGACCGGTCTCAAAAAAGGGTCGGCCGAGGCGCAGGTGTCCGTGGACGGGACGCCCCTCATGCTCCGGCCTGTGCCTCCAGCCTGGACGGTCGAGTTTCCTGATGGGCTCGACGCCTCGGCCTTCATAGCCAGCCACGGCAGAATGCCCCTTCCCCACTATATCAAGCGGGCGAAACACGGCAGGGACCCCGATGACGACGAGCGATATCAGACCGTGTATGCGCGGGAGGAAGGGTCTATCGCGGCCCCGACCGCGGGCCTCCACTTCGATGAAGACCTGCTTCGCCGCATCCGTGATATGGGTGTCGGCATTGTGAGGATCACGCTTAATATCGGCATAGGGACCTTTTTCCTCATCAAAAGCAGCCACGTGGAAGGACACGAGATGCACCGGGAGCGCTACTCTCTGTCGCCGGGCTCTCTTGAAGCGGTGAGAAAGACGAAGGAAGAGGGCGGCAGGGTCATCGCCGTGGGCACGAGCGCGGTGAGGACCCTGGAGACCGTCCGGGCGGGGCAGAATGGGGCGGCCCTTGCCGGTTACACGGACCTTTTCATCTATCCCGGCTATAGATTCCAGGTGGTCGACGCCCTCATCACCAATTTTCACCTCCCCCGATCGACGCCGCTTCTCCTTGTCTGCGCGTTCGCCGGCAAAGAGCGCATAGAGGCAGCCTACCGGGAGGCTATCGGGCTGGGATACAGGTTCTACAGTTACGGGGATGCGATGTTTATTTCATGAGCGCTCTCACTATTGCGCACGCAGACGGCCAGGCGCGGCTCGCGGTCCTTCACACGGAGCACGGTCCCGTAGAGACGCCCGTATTCATGCCCGTAGGAACGCAAGGCGCGGTGAAGGGCATCCTCCAGAGGGATCTTAAGGAAATGGGCGTGCGGATGGTGCTGGCCAACGCCTACCATCTTTATTTGAGACCCGGGGACGCACTTGTCAGGGATATGGGCGGCATCCAGAAGTTTGCCGGGTGGGACGGGGCCGTATTGACGGACAGCGGCGGCTACCAGATATTCAGTCTTGGAGTGCTGCGCAAGGTAGAGGAGGAGGGTGTGACCTTTCAATCGCACATCGACGGCTCGAAACATTTTCTCGGTCCTGAGAGGGTTGTGGAGGTGCAGGAGCGCATCGGTGCGGACGTCTGCATGTGCCTCGATGAATGCGTGGCCTACCCGTCTTCCCATGAATACACCGGCGCCTCTGTCGAGCGTACGACAAAATGGGCGCGGAGGTGCAAGGAAGCAAAAACGGGCTCATCACTTCTCTTCGGCATCGTCCAGGGCGGCATGTACGCCGACTTGAGGCGCCGTTCCGCGGCTTCCCTCGTGGAGCTGGGCTTCGACGGCTACGCGCTGGGCGGCTTCAGCGTGGGTGAGCCGAAGGACGTCATGTGGGAGATGGTGGACACGGTGATCGATGATTTGCCGTGGGAGAAGCCGAGGTATCTCATGGGTCTCGGTTTTCCTGAAGACATCGTGGAAGGGGTCAAAAAAGGCATCGACATGTTCGACTGCGTCATCCCCACACGCCATGCCAGAAACGGGAACCTCTTCACAAGGACGGGAAGGATCAACATCAAACACGCAAAGTACAGCCGGGACCATTTACCCATCGACGAATCGTGCGGGTGCTACACGTGCACGCACTTCTCGAGGGCCTATCTCAGGCACCTCTTTATGGCGAGGGAGCTTACGAGCTATTATCTCAATACGGTGCACAACCTCTTCTTCTATACCGCGCTGTTGGGACGCATGAGAGTTGCGATAGGTGAGGGGAGGTTCGAGGAGTTTTACAAGGATTTCATGTCGGAACTGGAGGGAGGTGAGGCATAAGATGGATTTAGCCTACGCGATGGGTAGTCCGGGAGGAGGCGGTGGCCAGGCGGGCAGTCTTTATACATTTCTTCCGCTCATCCTTTTGTTTGCGGTCTTCTATTTTCTTCTTATCAGACCGCAGCAAAAAAGAGCCAAACAGCACAAAACGTTCATGGAAAACCTGAAGAGGGGAGATACAGTTATCACTTCGGGGGGGTTGTATGGTAAAATAACGGGTATTACGGACGAGGCAATTACCATGGAAATAGCCGAAAAGGTGCGGGTAAAGGTTTCGAAGAGCGCAGTAGTAGATTACGTGAAAGGAGAACAGGCGTGAGAAGGTATGAGAACATCTTAATAGTGGCTCCCGACTGTACGAAAGAGGACGAGGAAGACTTGTTCCGCAGGGTGCAGGCAAACATAGAGAAGCTCGGCGCAGAGTTGCTCAAGACGGATGACTGGGGCGTGCGCAAACTGGCCTACCCGATCAAGAAGAAAGACAGGGGCCACTACTTCTTCATGCTCTTGAGCATGGATGAGTCGACCGTGGCAACGCTGGACAAGTTTTACCGGACGATGGACCTCATTCTCAGGCATCTTTTTGTGGTGGTGGACGAGAAAGATAAGGGGCTGGAGAAGCCGCCGGACCAGGTTGTCTTCGATGAGCTGGAGGGTGAGGCGTAGTGGACAGGCCTTCCTCGACCACGCTTTAGTCCCCGCGATATATGGTGAGTGAAGGCCGGTAAAATCTTATGGATGGAGGAGTAAATGCCGAGAATGCAGGATTCAGGAAAAAAGCGCGTCTACATGAGGAAGAGGGTCTGCCGGTTCTGCCAGGATGCGACCATCAGGATAGATTATAAGGACCCCAAGCTCCTGAAGCATTTCGTGACGGAACGGGGGAAAATCATGCCTCGCAGGATGACGGGGACGTGCGCCAACCACCAGAGAAAGCTGCGGGAAGAGATCAAGAAGGCCCGACATATCGCCCTTTTGCCCTTCACAACGGCTACGCGATAGGAGGAGGCGATGATGAAAGTCATACTGCTCGACGACGTGGAAGGAGTCGGCAAGAGGGGCGAAGCGCATGACGTGAGGGATGGATTCGGAAGAAACTTCCTTGTGCCGAGGGGCTTCGCCATTCCGGCGACGCGGGGCAATATTAAGAAGGTGCAGGAACAGGCCAAGGTCATCGTGGTGAAGAGGGATAAGGACCTTGAGACCGCGGGGTCTGTGAAACGCCGGCTTGAGGAGGCGCCGCCCGTCGTCATTAAGAAGAAGGCGGGGGTCGATGGGAAGCTTTTCGGCTCGGTGACGGCGAAGGATGTGGTGGAGGCCGTGAAAAAAGCGCTCGATCTCGATCTCGACCGCAGGACCCTGCGGCTCGACGAGCCTCTCAAGATGACCGGCGCTTATACTGTCGAAGCGCGCCTCGAAAAGGGAATTGTTGCCCAGGTACGGCTCGAAATAGAAGAAGAGTAAATGGCAACAAGGGTCGCGAAAATCCCTGTAGAGAGAAAGGGGCGGGTGCCGCCCCAGAATCTCGATGCGGAACAGTCGGTGCTCGGCGGGGTTCTCATCGACCCGGAGGCATTGAACAAGATAGTCGATGTCATCGACGTCGAGGATTTCTACAGGGAGGACCACCGGGTCATTTTCAAGATAGTCCTGGACCTCTATGAGAGAAATGAGCCTATCGACCTTGTGACGGTGAGCAGCTCGGCCCGCGACAAGGGTTTGATAGAGAAGATAGGAGGTGTGGCCAACCTCAGTCGACTCGTCGACGCCATGCCCACGTCCGCAAATATTGCCCAGTATGCGAAGATGGTGAAGGAAAAGGCGCTGCTTCGCAATCTGATGCATATTGCAACGGAGATCGTGGAAAAGGGCTACGAGGTCGACACAAACGTAGACACCTTTATCGACGAAGCCGAGAAGATGATCTTCGAGATCTCGGAGAAGAAATACAAGCCTGCGTTCTACGCCATAAAAGACCTGGTGATGGAGAACGTCAAGGTGATCGAGAGGCTCTGTGAAAAGAAAGAGGCCATTACCGGCGTGCCGACGGGCTTCACCGATCTTGATAAGATGACAAGCGGCCTGCAGCGCTCCGACCTCATAATCGTTGCGGGGAGGCCGAGCATGGGGAAGACCTCCCTGTGTCTGAATATCGCCCAGCACGTGGCGCTCTTCGACGGCGGTACCACGGTGGGCATCTTTTCCCTTGAGATGTCGAAAGAGCAGCTCGTGATGAGGCTCCTCAGCTCGGAGGCGGAGATCGAGTTTTCCAAGCTCCGCTCCGGTATGGTGAAAGACACGGAATGGCACCGACTTGGGGCTGCGGCGGGAAGGCTCTATACGGCCCCCCTGTATATCGACGACACCCCTGCCCTGAGCATCCTTGAGCTGCGGGCGAGGGCGAGGAGGTTAAAGAAAGAGCACGGCCTCGGCCTCCTTATCATCGATTACCTCCAGCTCATGCGCGGCAGGATGAGCGGTCCGGACCGCAGGGAACAAGAGATATCGGAGATATCGAGGTTCCTCAAGGCCCTGGCCAAGGAGCTGAATATCCCGGTCGTTGCCATATCCCAGTTGAACAGGATGGTGGAGCAGAGGGAAGACAAGAGGCCCCGTCTGGCTGATTTAAGAGAATCGGGCGCCATAGAGCAGGACGCCGATGTCATCCTCTTTATCTATCGGGACGAGGTCTATAACAGGAATTCCGAACGGAAAGGCAAGGCGGAGATTATTATCGGAAAACAGCGGAACGGTCCCACGGGCGAGATTGAAACGGCATTCGAAGCGGCGTATACTACCTTTAAGAATTATTACAGTGGAGAGAATGAACCTGCCTAACCTGCTCTCCCTCTTCCGTCTCTTTGTCACCGCGTTCTTCATCCTGTTCATCGCTTACGGGCGG